>NZ_JACCCC010000001.1:0-2400000 GCF_013408795.1 Spinactinospora alkalitolerans | reverse complement strand
TCCCGGCGACGTCGCGCACCCCGCCGGCGGTCAGCACGCCCGCGGCGATCGCGGCCGCGGTGACGGCCGCCAGCAGCACCACCTTGAGCGTGCGGGTCAGCTCGTCCCAGGAGGCGCCGACCAGGACGACGGCGCCGGCCAGCACCAGCCCGCCGCCGAGGTAGCCCACGACCTCGATCCAGCGCACGCCGGACCGCTCCGGCTCCGCGGCGTCCAGGGCCTCGCGGACCGCGGCCGCCTGGGCCCCCGAGAGCACGCCCTGCTCGACGAGTCCGCGCAGCGCCTCCTCACGGGCATCGTCCGGACCCGCGTCCCCCGCCATGGCCACTCACCTGAATCATCGAACGGTCCGTGCACCGGCTGCTGCCGAGGATGGTAGTAGGCGGATCAGAACTTGGCGGCCCCGCGGGCCTCCTCGGCGGCGGCGACGACGGCGCCCAGGTCGGCTCCGCCCGCTGCGGTGACGGCCGCGGCGACCGCGCCCTCCACGAAGGGCGCGTCGACGAGGACGACGTCGGAGCGGGGATGGTCCTCCAGGACCGCGCGCGAGGTGAGTACGGAGCTGCCGATGTCGGGCAGGACGATGACGCCGCCGCCCCGGTCGGCCTGCTCGACGGCCGACGCGATCAGGTCGTAGCTGGTGCCGATGCCCCCGTCGTCGGTGCCGCCCGCGGCGACCAGCGGTACGGCGTCGGAGCCGAGTTGGGCGAGGAGGTCGCGCAGGCCGGCGGCGAGCCGGTCGCTGTGGGACACGAGTACGATGCCGACAGACGTGCTCATGAACACTTAGGTTAGATACCGGAACGCTGTTCAGCAATAGCGAAAGCGGGGACTCCCCATGGTGCAGTCGGTGCGCCGCGCGGTCCTGATGCTGCGCGAGCTGGCCGCCGAAGGGCCGGGCCTGGGGGTGACGGAGCTGGCGCGGCGGCTCGGGATCGCCAAGCCGACCGCGCACGCGCTGCTGCGGACGCTGGAGGCGGAGGGGCTCGTGATGCGCGACCGCGGGTCCGGCAGGTACCGCCCCGGCCCGGGCCTGCTGCAGCTGGGCAACGCCTACCTGGAGCGCCAGGAACTGCGGACGCGGTCGCTGACGTGGGCCGACGCGCTGGCCGCCCGCGCCAACGAGGCCGTCTGGGTGGCGGTTCCGGCCGAGAACCGGGTCCTCGTCGTCCACCACGCCTTCCGCCCCGACGGCGCGGTGCAGATCCTGGAGGTCGGCGCCACGCTGCCGTGGAGCACGTGCGCGCTGGGCAAGGCGATCGCGGCGTTCCTGCCCGGCCCGCGCCGCAGGGAGCTGCTGGCCGAGGAGCCGCCGGTGCTGACCGGATCCAGCATCACCGACCCCGCGGTCCTGGCGGAGCAACTGCGCGAGGTGGCGCGCCGGGGCTACGCCGTGGAGGACCAGGAGTCGGCGCTGGGCGACGCCGGGATCGCCGCGCCGGTGTTCGACGGCTCCGGCGAGGTCGCGGGGGCCATCGGCGTCGTGGGCCCGGTCGAGCGGGTCCTGGCCGAGCCGGCGGCGGAGGACAACGCCGTCGCGGTGCGCGAGACCGCCCGCAACCTCTCCCGCGACCTGGGCGCCCCCCGCGGGACGGGCTACGGCGGGCGGGACGGGTGGGATCGGGCATGAGGTCCCGCGCAGTCGGGCATGGAAGGCCCTGGAGGCCCCGGGGCGCGGCCCCGCCGTCCTTGACAGTGACCCGGGGCACACTTACTGTCCGATACACCGTTCATCATTGACGAACACCTCGGGTTTGCGCCGCATGTCCCGTCCGCCGAGGCCGCTGGAGGAGCCCAGCCGTGAAGAAGTTCCTCAACACCGCCGATTCCTTCCTGCCCGACGCCCTCGCCGGGCTCGCCGCGGCACACCCCGACCTGCGGGTGGACCTGGAGGCCCGGACGGTCACGCGCGCCCGGGGCGCCACGGAGAACAAGGTGGCCCTGGTCTCGGGCGGCGGGTCGGGGCACGAACCGCTGCACGCCGGCTTCGTCGGGGCGGGGATGCTCGACGCGGCCTGCCCGGGCGAGGTGTTCACCTCGCCGGTGCCCGACCAGATGCTCGCCGCGGCCAAGGCGGTCGACGGCGGCGCCGGGGTGGTCTTCGTGGTGAAGAACTACACCGGTGACGTGATGAACTTCCAGATGGCCGCCGAACTCGCCGGCGACGAGGGCATCGCGGTCGAGACGGTGCTGGTCAACGACGACGTCGCCGTCCAGGACTCCACGTTCACGGCGGGGCGGCGCGGCACGGGGGCGACCGTCTTCGTCGAGAAGATCGCCGGGGCCGCCGCCGCGCGGGGCGACGACCTCGCCGCGGTGGCGGAACTGGGGCGCCGGGTCAACGCGGCCTCGCGGTCCTTCGCCGTGGCGCTGACCGCCTGCACCACGCCCGGCTCCGGCGAGCCGGGCTTCGACCTGCCCGAGGACGAGATCGAGGTGGGAGTGGGCATCCACGGCGAGCCCGGCCGCAGCAGGGAGAAGCTGCGGCCCGCCCGCGAGATCGTGGCCGACGCGGTCGGGGCCATCCTGGACGACCACGACCTGGCCTCCGGCGACGAGGCCATCGTGATGGTCAACGGGATGGGCGGCACCCCGCTGAGCGAGCTCTACCTCGTCTACGGCGAACTCGCCTCGATCTTCGCCGAGAAGGGGGTCGGCATCGCCCGCAACCTCGTCGGCGACTACGTGACCAGCCTGGACATGGCCGGGTGCTCGATCACCGTCTGCAAGGCCGAGGAGCCCTTCCTGGCCCTGTGGGACGCCCCCGTGCACACGCCGGCCCTGCGCTGGGGAGTCTGAACGGCTTCCCACCGATCCCGACGTCATCGGTACCGCCGGTTCCGGCCCCGCGGCCTCGGGACCGGCGGGAGAACGGAGAAGCGGATGGACATCGAGCTCGCCCGAGCCTGGGTCCGGGCCATCGCCTCGGCCATCGAGGGCGACAAGGAGCGCCTCACCCGGCTGGACTCGGCGATCGGCGACGCCGACCACGGCAACAACATGCACCGCGGGTTCTCCGCCGTGCTGCAGGCGCTGGACGGCCACGAGGCGGCCACCGTCGGCGACGTTCTGGTCAAGACCGGGACGACGCTGATCTCCCGCGTGGGTGGCGCGTCCGGTCCGCTCTACGGGACGGTCTTTCGCACCGCGGGCAAGCGGCTCACCGGCCCCGAGGCCGATGCCGGCGAGGTGGCCGACGCGCTCGCCGCCGGTCTTGACGGGGTGCGCGGGCTGGGGGCCGCCCAGGTGGGCGACAAGACCATGGTCGACGCCTTCTCCCCGGCGCTGGACGCCTTCCGCGCCGCCGTGGAGGCCGGCGGCGACCTCGCCGCCGCGGCGCGGGCCGCCGCCGAAGCGGCCGCCGAGGGACTGGAGGCCACCACCCCGCTGCAGGCTCGCAAGGGCCGCGCCTCCTACCTCGGCGCCCGCAGCATCGGCCACCAGGACCCCGGCGCGGCCTCCACCGCCCTGATCTTCCACGCCCTGGCCGACGTGACCGCCCACTGACGGAGCGGGGTTCCGGAGGATGCCCGGCCGGTGGCTTCACGGGGCCGTGCGGCCACCACGCGAAACCGCCGACCTCGGCCGTGCGGTCGCCGGACCGGAATCCGACGGGTGCGCCGCCGCGGCCGTCCTCCGCGGCGGCGTACCCATGGTGGTCCTGGGTGTCCGGGACACCCTGCGGACCGATGCCGTGGCGGGCGTGCGCCGGTGCGCCGCCCTCACCACGCAACCGACGCTATTGCCCACCGATGACAATCCGGAGGGCCGCGCGGCGGATCGCCGAGGCGCGCCGTCGGCGGCGGCCGGGACGGCGCCCTCCCCCGCAGAGGGGGAGGGGGAGGGCGCCCTGGAGGGGAAGGCCGCGGGCGTTACCGCCGCGAACGGTCCACCGGGTCCTCCCGATCGCGGAGGCCGACCGACCGCACCGCGAGGGAATCGACTACCTGGAAATGATTACCAGATCCACTGTCGATTGTCGAAAGGCGATGGAGGGCACGTGACCGGGCGGGCGCGCGTCGCCGTCAGCGGCGCGCGGCCAGGTCGTCGGCCGGATGCGCCGGCCGGACCGCTCCGGACGGCCGGGCCGCTCCGGACGGCCGGGCCGATCCGGACGGCCGGGCCGACCGTTCCCTCCGCAGGACCGGGAGGAGGGTGACCAGGCCCGCTGCGGCCAGGGCGGCGCCGACCCATATCGGCGAGGTGAGGCCGTACCCCGACTCGATGCCCAGGCCGCCGATCCAGGACCCCGCGACGAGCCCGGCGCTGATGACCGAGGTGTGCACCGTGTTGACCAGGGGACGGTCGTTGCCCGCCCGCATCACCCGGGCCGTCATGGCGGGGGTCATGGACACGCCCGCCAGGCCGAGCAGGGCGACGGCGGCGACCGTGACGGTCGGGTCGTGCGCGAACAGGCCGAAGACGGCGAGCGCCGCCGTCACGGTGGCGAGCCCGGCGGCCAGCACGGGCACGGCGTGGCGGTCGGCGAGCCTGCCGACGACGGCGTTGCCGACGACGGTAGCCGCGCCGTAGCCGGCGAGGAGCAGCGGGACCGTGGCCGGGGCGAAGCCGCTGACCTCGGTGAAGATCGGCGTGAAGTAGCTGAACACGGCGAACACCGCGCCGATGATCAGCGCGCTGGTGGCGTAGGCCGCCCACAGCCGCCCGTTGGCGAAGGCCGTGAGTTCGGTGCGCAGGCTCTGTGCCTCCCCGCGCAAGGACCGCGGAATGACCAGCAGCACGGCCAGCCCGGTCGCCAGCGTCAACGCATCGACCGCCCAGAAGCTGGCACGCCAGCCGAAGTGCTGGTCGATCAGGGTGGCCGCGGGAAGGCCGAGGACCGTGCCCACCATCAGCCCGCCGAGCACGACCGAGGCCGCCCGGCCGCGTTGCGCGGGGCCGGTGATCTGCGCGCAGATGGCGAGCGACACCCCGAAGGTCGCCGATGCCGCGACGCCGGTGATGATCCGCGCGGCCATCATGACCTCGTAGTCCGGGGCCAGCGCCCCGAGGGTCTGCCCGGCGAGGAAGACCCCCACCAGGATCAGCAGCGCCCCCTTCGGGGGGATCCGCAGCAGTCCGACCGTGAGAACGGGGCCGCCGACGACCATCGCGGCCGCGTAGGCGGAGATGAGGTAGCCGACGGCCGCCACCGACACCCCGAACTCGGCCGAGAGTGAGGGCATCAGCCCCGACACCATGAATTCGCTCGTGGTCATCGAGAAGATCCCGAGTCCCAGCACGTAGACAGCCAGGGGCATGGTGGTCAGCTCCGTTTCGCAGAAGTTTTGGATCGATCAGTTCAAAACAAGGGCATAAAAAAGAGGAGGCTGCGGCGCCTCACTGAGCTTTGACGACTGCGTTCATGGGACAGGGGTGGGATTTCCAGGGCTCGAACCCGCTATGCCGCCGGCGCTACGCACACTGCGGCAGCCCCCCTGCGCGGACCCGGTCGTCAAACACCAGTCAGAACGCGTCGAGCACGGTGCCGGCAATCCCCTCCAGCGCGCTGCGATCGGCACCGGTGCGGGCGGCGACGCGCATGCCGCTGACCGTCGCGGTCACGAAGTGCGCGAGGACGCCGGCGTTCTTGTCCGCGCCGATCTCGCCGCGCATCCGCCCGGCCTCGATGGCCGTCCGCAGGGCCTCGACCCGGCGGCCGTAGTCGCGCTCGAGCAGGCGCGCGATCTCCCGGTCGCGTTCGGCCAGTTCGACGCCGGTGTTGACCACCAGGCAGCCGAGCCGGTCGCCGCATTCGTCGTCGATCACCTGCTCCAGCAGGACGCGGACCTTCTCCCGAACGGGCCCGTCGCCTTCCAGCAGCTCGATCTGCCGTCCGGTGGCGGTCTCCATGTAGTGCCGCAGCGCCTTGTCGAACAGGTCGCGCTTGCTCTTGAAGGTGTTGTAGATGCTGCTGCGCCCCAGGCCGGTGGCGTCGCACAGGTCCTGGGTCGACGTCGCCTCGTAGCCGACGGCCCGGAACGCGCGCATCGCCGCGTCGACCGCCCGCTCCTCGTCGAACTTCTTCGGTCGGGCCATGGTGGAACCGTACACGTTTTGGAACGCTTGGTTCAATACCTGGCCCGGCCCCTCGGCGACGCCGAATCGGAATGGCCGTGCGGCCGGACTGCGCCAATCGGCCGAGGGGCAACCGCAGAACCCGCAAGAGGTGACTCACCGACGACTTCAGGATCGGACGGAGGAGTCCGGCACGCCCAGGGCGAGGTAGCCGAAGCCCATGACACGGCGGTAACCGCGCAGCCAGGCGTCGCGGTACCGGTCGGGGACGTGCGCGACGTGGCGGTGTTCCGCGAGGACTCCCCCTATCGGTCGCTGGACGAGGTGCCGCCGGGCACCTCCAGCGGCACCGGCGCGGTCCGCCGCAGGGCCCAACTGTTGAAGTACCGCCCCGACCTGCACGTCGACCGCATCCGGGGCAACGTCAACAGCCGTCTGGCCCGCCTGGACTCCGCGGTGTGGAGTGAGGGCTGCGCCTCGGCCATCCGGTCGGCGGCGGACATGTGCTCATGGCAGGCCGGGTCGGCGAGCACCGCCCGGAAGGCCTCCTCGCTCTTCCACTGCGCGTAGTCCACCATGTGCGCACCGTCGAGGTCGGCGTGGGCGTCGGCCGCGCCGGGTCCCGATGTCAGGGCTTGCGGGAGACTCCGCACAGCAGCAGGTGCTGGTCGCCGCGCAGCTGCTGCGGCGGAGGGCCGTCGGGCCACCAGTGGGGCAGGAAGCCGACCCCCGGCTCGACCAGTTCGGTGCCGTCGAACAGGGCGGTGATCTCCTCGCGGCTGCGGAACCGGCCCGATCCCAGGCCCGTGAGGCAGATCTCCTCGGTGCGCCGGGCCTGCTCGTCGAACTCCCCGCCGGGGTTGTGGAAGTGGGAGACGGCCATGTGGCTGCCCGAGGGCAGCCGGTCCAGGTAGGTCCGGACCAGGCCGTGGGGGTCGTCGGCGTCGTCGAGGTGGTGGACGATGCTGATCAGCAGCAGGCCGACCGGCCGGTCGAGCCGGAGCAGCCTGCGGGTCGTCTCGTCGCCGAAGACCGCGTCGGGGTCGCGCATGTCGGCGACCACCACGGCGGTCTGGTCGTTCTCCTCCAGCAGCGCGCGGCCGTGCGCGAGCACGATGGGGTCGTTGTCGACGTAGACCACTCGGGCCCGGGAGTTCATCCGCTGGGCGGCCTGGTGGGTGTTCTCCATCGTGGGCAGTCCGCTGCCGATGTCGAGGAACTGGTCGATGCCGAGCCGCGAGAAGTAGCGGGTGGCCCTGATCAGGAACTCGCGGTTGTCCTTGCAGACCAGCGGCATCTCCGGGACGAGTTCGCGCACCTGCGCGGCCAGGTCCCGGTCCACCTCGAAGTTGTCCTTGCCGCCCATCATCGCGTCGTAGGAGCGCGCCACGGAGGGCCTGGCCATGTCGATCTCCGGCGGCGTGGACTGAGGGGAGGCGTGTATCCGGGGGAAGTCGGTCATCGGGGGCTCCGTCCTATGCGGTTTTCCCGCATCCTACGGACCCCGGGCCCCACCGCGGGGAAGTACCGGAAAACATCGGGAAACCCGGCGGGACCGCCCGCGTCGGCGCCGTTCCCGTCCGGGGACGGCGGAGATCGCTCCGCCCTTCCCGGTCATTACGGGTCGGAATCGGACAGCAGTCGACAAGCGCCAGGTCGTCGCGGCACGGCCGTCGCCATCGGAGCGCCAATGACGGCTTCGGCGCCGAGCCGGTCGGCGGGGTCCCCGAGCTTACCTTGACAGAATCACGACTATCGATCGAATATGAGCCGAGTTGGTCAGAATCGTTCAATCACGTCGACCGCGGCGACAGAGGCTGGGATACCCGACCGCATGAACCCTTCCGACATCATCCACCTGCACAGCGACGACGTGAGCGCCGTGCTCGACGCCCGCGGCCCCGGACTGCCCCTCGTCGTGCACTGGGGCGCTCCGCTGGGCGGACCGGACGCGGCCGACCTGGCGGCGATGGCCGACGCCCTGCGCCCCGCCATGCCCGCCGGCAACGCCCCCGATGCCCCGATCCGGATCGGGCTGCTGCCCGAACCGGGCACCGGCTACGCCGGGCGCGCGGGGCTCAGCGGGCACCGGCTGGGCGCGGACTGGGCGCCGGCGTTCACCCTGACCGGCGTGCCCGGCCCGGACCGCGGTCGGTGGCGTTCGAGGCGGTCGACGTCGAGGCCGGGCTGGCCCTCACCGGCGAGGTCGAGCTCGCCGACTCCGGGCTGCTGCGGATGCGGCACCGGCTGCGCAACACCGGGATCGGGCCCTACGTGGTCGACGGCCTGCACGCGGCACTGCCGGTGCCCGGCCACGCACGCGAACTGCTCGACCTCGCCGGCCGCTGGGCCAAGGAGCGCCGGCCGCAGCGCCGCCCCCTGGGCACGGGCGCGTGGGTCCGCGAGGTCCGGCGCGGCCGCACCGGGCACGACGCCCCGCTGGGGCTGTTCGCCGGCACCGAGGGGTTCGGGTTCGGCCACGGCGAGGTGTGGGGACTGCACGTCGCCTGGAGCGGCAACCACGTCAGCTACGCCGAGCGCATGGCCGAGGGCACCGCGCTGCTGGGCGGCGGCGAGCTGCTGCTCCCCGGCGAGATCGTGCTGGACTCCGGCGAGGAGTACGCGACGCCGTGGCTCTACGCCGCCTACAGCGGCCGCGGGCTGGACGGCGTCAGCTCGGCCTTCCACGGCCGGCTGCGTTCGCGCCCCCACCACCCGGGGGCCGACCGCCCCCGCCCGGTGGTGATCAACACCTGGGAGGCGGTCTACTTCGACCACGACCTGGACCGGCTGCGTGAGCTGGCCGACAGGGGCGCGCGGATCGGGGCCGAACGGTTCGTGCTGGACGACGGGTGGTTCCGGCACCGGCGCGACGACAGCGCGGGGCTGGGCGACTGGTACGTGGACGAGACGGTGTGGCCGAATGGGCTCGAACCGCTCATCTCCCACGTGCGCGGGCTGGGCATGGAGTTCGGGCTGTGGGTCGAGCCGGAGATGGTCAACCCCGACTCCGACCTCTACCGCGCCCACCCCGACTGGGTGCTGCGGCGCACGGCCGACGCGCTGCCGCCGTCGTGGCGCAACCAGCAGGTGCTCGACCTGGCCAACCCCGAAGCCTACGCCCACATCCTGGAACGCCTCGACTCCCTGCTGGAGGAGTACGAGATCGGCTACCTGAAGTGGGACCACAACCGCGACCTGATCGAGGCCGGACACGAAGGGCGCCCGGGCGTGCACGCCCAGACGGCCGCGCTGTACCGGCTCATGGACGAGCTGCGGGCCCGCCACCCCGGCGTGGAGATCGAGAGCTGCTCCTCCGGGGGCGGCCGGATCGACCTGGAGATCCTGGAGCGCACCGACCGGGTGTGGGCCAGCGACTGCATCGACGCCCTCGAACGGCAGTCCATCCAGTTGTGGACCGGTCTGCTGCTGCCGCCGGAGCTCGTCGGCTCCCACATCGGGGCCGCCCCGGCGCACACCACGGGCCGGGTGCACGGGTTGGGCTTCCGGGCCGCGACGGCGCTGTTCGGGCACTTCGGCATCGAATGGGACGTCTCCCGGCTGGACGAGCGGGAGCTCTCGGAGCTGGCCGGGGCCGTGTCGGTGTACAAGGAGCTGCGCGGACTGCTGCACAGCGGCGACGTGGTCCGCGCCGACCACATCGACCCCTCGGTGCTGCTGCACGGCGTCGTGGCCGCGGACCGCTCCGAGGCCGTCTTCTGCTACGCCCGGACGGCCGCGCCCGATGACGTGCTGCCGGCGCCGGCCCGGCTGCCCGGGCTCGACGGCTCCCGGCGCTACCGGGTGAGCGCCGTCGACCCCACGGGCCGACCGGCCGGGCCGGAGCGGCGCGACCCGGCCTGGGTGACGGAGGGTTCCGTCACGCTGCCCGGCGCGGTCCTGGCCTCGGCAGGGGTGCCGGTCCCCCTGCTCGCCCCCGAACAGGCGTTCCTGCTGCGCGTGCGGGCCGTCGACTGACCCGGGAGAGACCCCGCGCCGCATCCGGTCTCAGATCGTTGACGGGGAAGGGCCGGGATTGTCTCCAGGTCCTGCTGTGTTCCTGCGGGCCTGGTGGGGCTGTTGTCAGCGCGCAGCGTCCGGCGACGCGAAAAGGCGTGGATCGCCGCTGACCGAGGTCCCGGCCGCCTGTGGCGGGCGACCGGCGCGGACGGATACAGCGCGACCTTTCGTACCGCCACCGCCGGCGCGCTGACGGCAGCCTTCCCAGGTCACCAGGGGGAATGGAAGACTGCGACCACAACCTTCCAACCCCCATCAGCGATCCCAGTGCTCGGGGACCAGGACGGCCACGCCTCTCGGGGGCAGCGTGACCTGCGTCGTCGCCGCCGCGTCGGCCAGGAGGTCGGTCATCGGCTCGGGCAGCGCCACCGCCCGGTCCTGCCCGGTGTGGTTGAGCAGGAAGGTGAACGTCTCCTCGGCTCCGTGCCTGCGGGTGGCCTGGACGCCCTCGGGCAGGTCGGCCAGCACCGGTTCGGCCCCGGCGTCGCGGGCGGCCCGCTCCAGCAGGGCGCGCAGCCAGAGGGGGTCGGGCCGGGTGGCGACGTAGGTGGCGACGCCGTCGCCGAAGCGGTGGCGGGTGACGGCCGGGCCGCCGGCGAGGTCGCCGGAGGCGAACCGCGCGACCGGTTCGGCGCCCTCCGGCAGGACCTCCTCCGACCACAGCGTGGCCGAACCCGGCGCCCCGCCGCTGTCCGTGCCACCGGCCGGATCACCGCTCAGCTCGACGCGCTCCCCTGGCCCCAGCGGCCAGAACTCGGTCGTGCGCGTCCCCAGGACCGGGCGCAGCGGGCCGCCGTAGCCGCCCAGGTGCACCCGGTCGTCGCCGTCGACGATCCCGCTGAAGTAGGACACCACGAGATGCCCTCCGCCGCGGACGTGGTCGGCGATGCGCGCCCCGGTCGCCTCGTCGAGGAGGTGCAGGCAGGGGGCGACCACCAGCCGGTACCCCGACAGGTCGCGGTCGGGCGGGACGACGTCGACGCCGATCCCGGCCCGCAGCAGCGGGGTGTGGTAGGCGAGCGCCTCGTCGATCTGGTCCAGCTCGGCGGGGTGGGAGTCCAACTCGAGCGCCCACCAGCTGTTCCAGTCCAGGAGCAGCGCCACGTCGTTGCCGCTGCGCGCGCCGAGCACGCCGGGGACCCGGGCCAGCTCGGCCCCGAGGGCGCTGACCTCCTTGAACACGCGGGTGTCGGGTCCTGCGTGCGGCACCATGGCCGAATGGTACTTCTCGGCTCCGCCGCGGGAGGCGCGCCATTGGAAGTACAGCACCGCGTCGGCGCCCTGCGCGACGGCCTGCCAGCTCCACAGCCGCATCTGCCCCGGGCGCTTGGGCGCGTTGTGCCGCCGCCAGTTCACCGCGCTGGGCGCCTGCTCCATCAGCAGCCACGGCTCACCGGCCCCGGCGCCGCGGGTGATGTCGAAGACGAGCGCCGACCGGGCCTCGGGGGCCGCATCGAGGGGGTCGGGGTAGTTGTCCAGCGAGACGACGTCCATGTGCGGCGCCCAGGTGAACGCGTCGACCTCCTTGTGCGCGGCGACGAGGTTGGTCGTGACCGGCACGTCGGGCGTGACGCGGCGCAGCACCTCCAGTTCGGCGAGGTAGCAGGCGCGCAGCGCGGCGTCGGTGAAGCGGGCGTAGTCCAACTGCTGGGCCGGGTTGGGGAAGGTCGGTGCGGTGCGCGGCGGCTGGACCTCCTCGAAGTCGGCGTAGCCCTGCGACCAGAAGCCGGTGGACCAGGCGTCGTTGAGCGCGTCGATGTCGCCGTGGCGCTCGCGCAGCCAGCGCCGGAAGTCGGCGGCGGAGACGTCGCAGTAGCAGGCGGGGACGTGGCAGCCGTACTCGTTGCCGACATGCCACATGGCCAGCGCCGGATGCCCGGCGTAGCGGGTCGCCACCTGCTCGGCCAGGCGCACGGCGCGGTCGCGGTAGACGGGGCTGCTGGGGCAGTAGTGCTGCCGCCCACCCGGCCACAGGCGCGTGCCGTCGGCGGTCACCGGCAGCGTCTCGGGGTGGGTCCGGGCCAGCCAGGGCGGGGGCGAGGCCGTCATGGTGGCGAGGTCGGCGGCCACGTCGTTCTCGGCGAGGAGGTCCATGACCCGGTCGAACCAGCCGAAGTCGAACTCCCCCGGCCGCGGCTCGACCCCGGCCCAGGAGAAGACGCCGACCGTGGCCAGGTTGACGCCGGCCTCCTTCATCAGCCGCGCGTCCTCGGCCCAGACCTCCTCGGGCCACTGCTCGGGGTTGTAGTCGCCGCCGAACCCGATCCCGCCCAGGCGGCGGTGCAGGCTGCGGATGCGGTCGTGGCGGCCGGTCATGCGCGCTCCGTGGGAGTGTCGGCGGCCCGGGGGCCGGGGTGGCGTCGTGGTCGCTCGGCCGTCCCGCCGGTCCGGTCCGTGGGGCGCACGGACGAGCGAACAGCACTGTTGTATACCGAAATTGATCGGATCAAGCTCAATGCTGATCCTATTCACTAGGTAAGGGCTTTCCAATACGGTGATCGGAGCCGGTTTCACCAACAGCAGTCAGGAGCGGTCGAAGTGTTCAACTCCGATGCGTGCGGGTCCGGCCCCGACCGCCCTCGAGGCGGATCCGATTGAGGCCGGGAGCAGCCGGTCGGAGTCAGTCGGCCAGGCGGGCGACGCCGCCGTAGTGCCAGCGGGTGGCGTCGGCCGGGACGCCGGCGGGGTCGGGGCGCCACCAGGGGAGGTGGCAGGCTCCCGGAGGCAGCAGGTCGAACCCGTCGAAGAAGCCGCGGATCTCCTCGGGATCGCGCAGGTGGACCGGTGCGGTGGCGCGGTTGTAGGTCTGGGTCATCGTGTCCACGGCCCTGTCGCCCGCGCTGCGGGTGCCGTGGGCGATCACCAGGTGGCTGCCGGGGGCCATGACCGAACGGAACCGCCGGACGATCGAGGCGGGGTCCTCCTCGTCGGAGACGAAGTGCAGCACGGCGACGAAGAGCACGGCGACGGGCCGGGACAGGTCGATCAGGCCCTCGTCGCGGACCTGGCCGATGACGGCGTCGGGATCGCGCGCATCGGCGCGGACCACGCTGGTGCCTCCGTTGTCGGCGAGCAGCGCGCGGGCGTGGGCGAGGACGATGGGATCGTTGTCGACGTAGACGACGCGGGCGTCGGGCCGGACGCCCTGGGCGATCTCGTGCACGTTGCCCTGGGTCGGCAGGCCGGCCCCGACGTCGACGAACTGCCGAATTCCGGATTCGGCGAGCAGGCGCACCGCCCGGCGCAGGAAGGAACGGTTCTCCTGCGCGGTCTGGAACAATTCCGGCACGTCGGCGAGGATTTCCCGGACCGCGTCGCGGTCGACCTGGAAATTGTCCTTTCCGCCCAGGTAATAGTCGTACATGCGGGCCGGGCTGGGCTTTTGCAGATCGACCGCCGGCGGCTGCCAGCCGGGCCGCGCCGCACCGGTGCGCCGCATCCAGTCCGGTGTCATCGCACCCATGCCCCACGTCCTCCGAGATGCCCGTGGCGGCGGCGGGCGGCCCCGCGCGGGTGCACCCCCGGCCGGGGCGTTCACCACCGCCGCGACGTACGTCTTCAACCGTTCTTCAGCGTGCGTCCGGCAATGCGCCGACGCGATACGGACACATGATATCGGCCGTTTCCCCGGTTTGGGACCGGAACCGTGGATCCGACTGTTGCCGACGCACCCGTGACCGGGTATAGCGTTTCTTCCGCTGATTCATCTCAAGATGTGCCGTTTCACGGTCGTGAGGAAGTGCTGATGGGGTTCGGTGTCCTTTTCACGCAGGGAGTCGTCTCGGGTGACCCGCACCAGGTGAGCCGGGAAATCCTGGAGCAGGCATCGGCGGCCGACCGGCTGGGGTTCGACGCCGCGCTGACCACCGAGCACAAGTACTCCGAGGAGTACTTCGGCTCGCCCCTGCACCTGGCCTACGCCATCGCCGCGCGCACCGAACGGGTCCGGGTGGGCACGAGCATCGCGATCGGCCCGCTGTACAACCCCGTGGAGCTGGCCCAGGACGCCGCGATGCTCGACCAGCTCTCCGGGGGCCGGCTCTTCCTCGGGCTGGGAGCGGGCTATCTGGAGGAGGACTTCAGCACCGTCGGCATCCCCTTCGGCGAGCGCGCCCAGCGCCTGGACGAGGGGGTGCGCGTCATCCGCGAGGCCTGGACCAAGGAGCGCTTCTCCTTCGCCGGCCGGCACTACGCCTTCGACGAGGTCTCGGTGATCCCCAAGCCCCGCCAGGGGCCCGGCACCCCGATCCACCTGGGCGCCTGGACGCCCGGCGGACTGCGGCGCGCGGCGCGGCTGGGAGACGGGTGGATCAGCAACGCGCTGATGTCGGTCGACACGATGGCGCAGATGGCCTCGGCCTACCGCGAGGAGGCCCGGCGGCACGGCAGGCCCGGGCGCGTCACCGCGGTGCGGTTCTGCTGGCCGGCCCTCAGCCGCGAGGAGGGCGAGCGCGACTTCGGCGCCACGGCGCTGGCGATGATCCGGACGCTGTGGGAGTACGGGGCGATCGGAGACATGCCCGAGGTGTCCTCGGCCGCCGACATCACGCTGGCCGACGCGGTGCGCGACCGCATCGTCTTCGGCACCCCGGACGAGTGCGCCGAGACCGTCGAGCGGTTCCGCGCCAAGGCCGGCGTGGACGACTTCATGCTGATCTTCCGCCACCCCACCGGCCCGGAGCAGTCGAAGGTCCTGAACGCCATGGAACTGTTCGCCTCCGACGTCGCGGGCAGGTTCCGGTAGCGCTCCGCCGCTTCTGCGCCGATCGCGGCCCGGGTCCCCCGCGAAGCGGGGCGAACCCCTGAGCCCGCGGTCCAGGCGTCACTAGGGTCGAGGGCGACGAGGCTTTCGGAGGAAGGGGTGTCATGGTCGAGCAGCGGCCGGTGCGCGTGGGGGTCATCGGCGCCAACTACGGCGCGGCCACCCACCTGCCCGCTTACGCCGCACTGTCGGAGTTCGAGGTCGTCGCGGTGGCCACCGGCCACATCGAGGGCGCCAGGGCCGCGGCCGACCGGTTCGGCGTCGAACGCGCCTACGGCGACTACCGCGACCTGTGCCGCGACGACGACGTCGACCTGGTCGACGTCGTCACCCGGCCCCGCCTGCACGAGCCCATGGTGCTGGCCGCCGTCGAGGCCGGCCGGCACGTGCTGTGCGAAGCCCCGCTGGCCGGTACCGCCGCCGAGGCCGAGCGGATGCTCTCGGCCACCCGGCGGGCCGGGGTGCGCGGGTTCGTGGACATGCAGTCGCGCTTCTCCACCGGGCTGCGGGAGCTGCGCCGACGGGTGCGCGAGGGCTGGATCGGCCGGGTGGAGAACGTGCGCGCGAGCGCCTTCTATCCGACCTTCACCCGGCCCGAGGCCGTGCGCTCGTCGCTGTGGTGCGCCGATGCCGCCAACGGCGCCGATTCGCTGCGCGTGCACGGGCTGCACACCCTCGACCTCATCCGCTGGATGTTCGGCGAGGTCGCCGACACCGCCGTGCGGACCGCGACGCTGCGCCCCGCCTGGCCGGGCGAGGACGGCCCGGTGCCGGCGAGCAGCGCCGACTCCTCCGCCATGATCGGCCGGCTCGCCGACGGCGCCGTGTTCTCCCTGCACACCTCGTGGGTGGCCCGGCACGGCGGCGGGTGGACGCTGGAGGCCTACGGGGACGAGGGCGTGCTGCGCGCGAGCGCGACCGGCCACACCGGGCACTTCCCCGTGACGGTGACCGGCGCCCGGCACGACGATCCGGCCGAGGCCCGGCTCGCCCCGGACCCCGACGACGGCGTCGGCGTCGGCGGTATCACCGACGGCTCCCCCAACCACGCCCTGGCCGGGCTGCTCACCGCGGTCGCCCGGGACCTGCGCACGGGCGCGGCCGACCCCGACGTCCCGACGTTCGCCGACGGCGTGCGCCTCCTGCGCGTGGCCGAGGCCGGCGCGCAGGAGAGCTGACCCGCGCCGGTCGGCGGGCGCACGGAGCGCCCGCCGACCGGCGACCGGATCGGACGGGGGCGTCGGTCAGGCGACCCGGACGGCCGAGGTCATGTTGTCCTCATAGTAGCCGGACAGGTCGACCGTCTCGACCGAGCTGTCGGAGTTGGGCGCGTGCACCATCTGGTCGTCGCCGACGTAGATGCCGACGTGGCTGGGCCCGTTGTAGAAGAAGAGCAGGTCGCCGACCTCGAGGTCGGAGGTGGAGACCTTCTCGCCCGCGTCGACCTGGTCGTAGGTGGTGCGCGGCAGCTCCACCCCGGCCTCGCCGTAGGCCCACTGGACCAGCCCGGAGCAGTCGAAGGCGTCGGGCCCTTCGGCCCCGTAGGAGTAGGGCGTGCCGATCTTGCTCTCGGCGTTGTCCACGGCCTCCTCGGTGACGTCGGTGGCCGCGTGGGCCGGCGTGGCCGAGAGCAGCCCCAGCGTGCCCGACGTCGCCAGGACGCACAGTGCGGCGGCCGGCAGGCGGCGCCGGAGGTGACCGTTCTCATCGCGGGAACGCAGATTCATTTTCTCCCCCATGGGTGGAACGCGGCCGGGCCCGATGGGCACCGGTCGATGGCCCGTGCCGCGCACGGAAAAAGGCGCGCGGCGCGGGCGCGAATGCGGAAAAGGAATGAGCGGGCGACGACGGCGCGCAAAGCCCCCCGGCTTTACCGAAGCCGTCGGCGAGGGTGGTTCTTTTTCGCCCGCTCCGTGATCAGGGCCACAGGGTCCGCAGGTCAGGGGCGGACCGGGCCACGGAGCTCTGCGGGGCAGAGCCGTTGGCGACGGAGGTCCCGTGCATCATGATCGGGAGTTCGGGAGGCTCCGCCGGAATGTCCCAGGAAGGGTCAGGTACGGACGCCACATCGCGCCGTTGTCCTGGGGGCACCGCGGGAACGCGGTGGTCTTCGCGCTGTGGAAAGTGGTCGTGCACCTTTCTGTCGGCGCGCTCTGGCAACTGGCCGATACGCACACTACCTATGCCGCGTCTTATGTCAAACATGGGCGAAATGGTGCATTGATCACCCCGTGTGACCTGTGTGGCGCCGCGGGCCGGTTTCCCGTGCCCGTGGGTTAAACGGCGGCTCGCTGGGCAGCGGCGGCGATACACGGGCTGTCGGGTCGACCGCCCGCGCACACGTCCCCGGGAAGCGGAGGTCAAGACCGATGAAGGCGCTGGTATGGCACGGAGCACGCGACGTGCGCGTCGACGAGGTGCCCGATCCCACGATCCAGGAGCCCACCGACGCCGTTGTGCGCATCACCACATCAGGGCTGTGCGGTTCGGACCTGCACCTCTACGACGTGCTGGGACCGTTCCTGAGTCCAGGGGACATCCTGGGCCACGAGCCCATGGGCGTGGTCGAGGAGGTCGGCGGCGAGGTCACCGGGCTCGCCCCCGGCGACAGGGTGGTCGTCCCGTTCCAGATCGCGTGCGGGCGCTGCTTCATGTGCGTCCAGGGGCTGACGACCCAGTGCGAGACCACCCAGGTCCGCGAGCAGGGCATGGGGGCCAGGCTGTTCGGCTACACCAGCCTCTACGGCGCGGTGCCGGGCGGCCAGGCCGAGTACCTGAGGGTGCCCCAGGCCCAGTTCGGGCCGATCAAGGTGCCCGAAGGGCCGGCCGACGACCGTTTCGTCTACCTCTCCGACGTGCTGCCGACCGCGTGGCAGGCGGTCGAGTACGCCGGGGTCCCGCAGGGCGGCAGCGTCGCCGTGCTCGGTCTGGGCCCCATCGGCGACATGTGCTGCCGCATCGCCCGGCACCATGGCGCCGAGCGGGTCTTCGGCGTCGACCTGGTGCCGGAGCGGCTCGAACGCGCCCGCAGGTACGGCGCCGAGACCTTCGACGTCACCGGGAGCGACGACGTCGTCGAGGCCATCCGCGAACGGACCGAGGGCCGCGGCCCCGACGCGGTCATCGACGCCGTGGGGATGGAGGCCCACGGCACCGCCGCGGGCAAACTCGCCCAGCAGATGGTCAAGCTCCTTCCCGGCGACGTGGCGGCCAAGCTCATGAGCAAGGCCGGCGTCGACCGCCTCACGGCCCTCCACACCGCCATCGACCTTGTGCGGCGCGGAGGGACCATCTCCGTCATCGGCGTCTACGGCGGGATGACCGACCCGCTGCCCATGCTCACGCTGTTCGACAAGCAGATCCAGTTGCGCATGGGCCAGGCCAACGTCAAACCCTGGATCGACGACATCCTGCCGCTGCTCACCGACGACGACCCGCTGGGCGTCGACGACTTCGCCACCCACCGGGTCCCCCTGCAGGAGGGGCCCGCGGCCTACGACACCTTCCAGAAGAAGCAGGACGGGGCGGTGAAGGTCCTGTTCCACCCCTGACCACGCGGGTTTTCCGCCGATCTTGACCTTGTGGGGCACGAATCAGCGGATTCGGGCCCCACAAGGTCAAGATCGGCGGGGGAAGAGGACTCCGGTCAGGTCAGGGAGAAGGAGCTCACGCGCAGCTCCCCGGTGAGGACGAGGTGGACGTCGCGGATGCCGGCCGCGCCGTCCAGCTCCACCGACACCGTCTCCCAGGCGTAGGCGCCGCCGGTGTCGGGGACCTCGACGCGTCCGATCCGCCGGCCGGTCGGCGAGCCGAGCCGGACCTCGATCGCCGCCTCGCCCCCGGAGGCGCGCGCCACCCGCGCGGTGAGGGTGTCCGGACGCGAGCGCAGGTCCGATTCCGCGAAGGAGATCCAGCCGCCCTCCTCGCCCGTGCCGACGGCGTCGCCGCTCACCTTGGTCTCGTCGACGATCCGCACGCCCGAGTAGTCGTCGAAGTCGACGGCGCGGGTCTCCTTCGACAGGTCCCTGGCCGGGATGTCCTCCCCGTGCACCCTGATCCCGGCCTTGCGCCGGATGTCGTCGGAGGAGGAGCCGATCAGCACCTCGTGGGCCGCGTCCTCGACAACGGAGCGGCCGCGGGTCACGTCCCAGAAGGCGAGGTCGGCCGCTCGCACCCGCAGCTCCACGGTGGCCGTCTCCCCGGCGTCGAGGTGGATCCGCTCGAAGTCGCGCAGCGTCTTCAGCGGCTGCTCGACCCGTGACCTCTTCTGCCGGGTGTAGAGCTGGACCACCTCGTCGCCGGCCCGGTCGCCGGTGTTGGTGACCGGCACGCGCACCGTCACCTCGCCGTCGGCGTCGATGCGGCGGTCGTCGAGCTCGGGCCTGCCGTACTCGAACCCGGTGTAGGAGAGTCCGTGCCCGAAGGCGTAGAGCGGGTCGCCGGTGAAGTACTGGTAGGTGTGGCCGGAGTCGATGATGTCGTAGTTCAGCATGTCCGGCAGGCCCTCGACCGACCGGTACCAGGTCTGCGGGAGCCGCCCGCCGGGGTTGTGGTCGCCGAACAGCACGTCGGCCAGGGCGTTGCCGGTCTCCTGCCCGGCGTGGGAGGTCCACAGGACGGCCGGGACGTGGTCCTGGGCCCAGGTGATCGCCTGGGGATAGCTGCTCTCGACCACCAGGACGGTGTCGGGGTTGGCCTCGGTGACCGCCTTGACCAGCTCCTGCTGGGCCGACGGCAGCGCGATGTCCTCGCGGTCGTCGGTCTCGCGCCCGTTGATGAAGGGCATGTTGCCGACGACGACCACCGCGGTGTCGGCCGCGGCCGCGGCCTCGACCGCCTCCTCGGTGCCGTCGGCCAGCGTCTCGCGGGTGAACTCCGTGGCCTCCTCGGCCGTCTCCGCGCTCACCGACAGGGTCCCGTCGTCGCCGACGACCACGTACTTCCGGTTCCAGGTGTCGTAGCCGGCGTACTTGATGACGTAGCGGCCCTCGGAGCGCTCCTCGAACCGGAAGAGCTGCTGGACGGACCAGCCGTTGGGCTGCTCCTGGTCGTTGTACAGCAGGTTGCCCTCGCCCAGGCCGACGACCTTGCCGTTGGCCTCGGTGCGCAGGGTCACCACGCCCTCGCCCCAGTCGAACACGCTGATGGCGCGGGCGTCCTCGGCGCCGTCGCCGTCGGCCCGGAGCGGGCCGCCGTCGGCGTCGGAGGCCGCGGTGACGTAGCGGCCGTCGGCGGTCTTCAGCGCGATCCGGTCGGCGCCCTCACTGGAGACGACGCTCCCCTGCTCGCCGAGCCGCCGCGCGATGCCGTCGGCCGGGGTGACCTCGTAGGGCATCGTCCCGCTGTACCAGTCCTCGTACAGGGTGTCGGCCAGCGGCCCGACCACCGCGACCTCCCGGTCCTTCCCCGGGTCGAGCGGCAGGGCGCCGTCGGCGTTCTTCAGCAGCACCATCTGCTCGCGCGCCGCCTCGCGCGCGAGTTCGCGGTGCTCGGGGGAGTCGATGGCATCGGCGGTGATGTCGGCGTAGGGGTTGAGCTCCGGCGGGTCGAACTCGCCGAGCCGGAACCGCACGGACAGGATGCGGCCGACCGCGGTGTCGACGTCGGCCTCGGAGACCAGCCCCTGGTCCAGGGCGGCCTCGATCTGCTCGATGGTGAACTCCGACTCGGTGCCCTGGTCGGTGAAGCTGTCGATCCCGGCCCGCAGCATCGCGGCGTGGGATTCGGGGTGGCTCTGGTAGTACTCCTGGGTGTTGACGACGTTGGAGGGCCCGAAGGCGTCGCTGACGACCATGAGCTCCTCGTCGGTCCAGGTGCGCACCGCGTCGTTGATCTCGGGCGCCAGGTGCGCCGGGCGGCCGTTGACCAGGTTGTAGGAGGCCATCACCCCGGTGGCGTTGCCCGCGGCGATGGCGGGACGGAACGCCCGGTGGACGTACTCGTGCATGACCCGCGGCGGCACGCTGATCGAGAGCCGGTCGCGGTCGGCCTCGACGTTGTAGCCCATGAAGTGCTTCAGCGTCGGAGCGGTCTTCAGGTAGAACGGGTCGTCGCCGCGCAGGCCGCCGGCGTAGGCCGTGGACATCGCCCCGATGAGGGCCGGGTCCTCGGAGTAGCCCTCCTCGTTGCGGCCCCAGCGCGGGTCGCGCAGCGGGTCGACGACCGGGGCCCAGACGTTGAGGCCGTTGGCCGCGGGGTCCTGGGCGTGGTAGCCGCGCATCTCGGTGCCGACGGCGTCGCCGACCCGTTCCACCAGCTCCGGGTCCCATGTGCTGCCCAGGCCGACGGACTGCGGGAACACCGTCGCCGGCCCGAGCCAGGACACCCCGTGCAGGGCCTCGGAGCCGGTGCGGAACGGCTCGATCCCCAGGCGCGGGACGGCGGGCTGGTACTGGTGGAGCAGCGAGACCTTCTCGTCGAGGGTGAGGCGGCCGAGGAGGTCGGCCACCCGCTCCTCCAGCGGCAGGCCGGGATCGCGGAACGGCAGGGTCTCCTGGGCCGCCGCCGGGTTCGCCGGCGCGGCCAGCAGGCAGGCCGCGAGGGCGAGTGCGGTGAGCCGACGCAGGAACCGCCGCGCGCCGGTCGGGTGGGGGGATCTCGGTTTCACGGCCAACGTGCTCCTTCGATCGGGGGCATCGAACCGGGGCGTCGGGTGGGCCCGTGTCGGGGTCGCGGACCGGATTGCGGGGCAGAGGTCCGGTCGGGGCCGCCGGGCCGGGTGCGCCGTTGCACCGTCGAAGCGCTTCGACAGCACCGGCGCGGCCGCTCGGGCGGCGGCCGGGGGCTCTCGGTGCGCGCGCGGTGGGGTCGGGGGCTCCAGGTCTCGAAGCGCTTCGATTCGGGTTGGATGTTACGTCGCTCACAATGTGTGCGCAATGGGTCACGTGCGCCGCGGCCGGTGCGTGCGCAGCCCTCCGACGAGGGCCGCCGCGGGCCCATTGCGGCACACTCCGCTCTGGACTATGGTGCGGACCACTTTCGAAGCGCTTCGACCCCGCCGCACCCCCGGGAGGCCCCGTGGTGACGATCGCCGACGTCGCCCGCCACGCCCACGTCTCGATCAGCACGGTCTCCTACGTGCTCTCGGGCAAGCGCTCCATCTCCGCCGAGACCGAGCAGCGGGTGCGGGCGTCGATCCGCGAGCTGGGCTACCGCCCCAACGCCGGGGCCCGTGCGCTGGCCAGCAGCCGGACCAACGTCCTGGCCCTGGTGATGCCGCTGCGCTCCGACATGCACGTGCCCGTCCTCATGCAGTTCGTGACCGGCGTGGTCACCGCGGCCCGGGCGCACGAGCACGACGTCCTGCTGCTCACCCAGGACGAGGGCGTCGAGGGCCTGCGGCGGGTGGCCGGCACCGCCATGACCGACGCCCTCATCGTGATGGACATCGAGGAGGACGATCCCCGGCTGGAGGTCCTGCGCCGACTCCCTCAGCCCAGCGCCCTCATCGGCGTGCCGGCCGACCCGTCCGGCCTGGCCTGCGTCGACCTCGACTTCGAGACCGCCGGCGCCGTGTGCGTCGACCACCTGGCCGGTCTCGGCCACCGCAGGATCGGCTTCATCGGCGCCCCCGCTCAGGTCTACGAGCGCGGCACCAGCTTCGCGTGGCACACCCTCGCGGGGTTCCGCGGGGCGGCCGAGCGGCACGGGGCCGCCGCGGCCAGCGTCGCGTGCACGCCCGACCACACCGGTGTCCGCAGGGCGCTGGCGGAGCTGCGGGCGGCCGGGCCGGAGCCCAGCGGCCTGGTCGTGCACAACGAGGACGCGCTGCCCGCGCTGCTGGACATCCTGGGCTCCGACGGCGTGCGGATCCCCGACGACCTGTCCGTGGTGGCGATCTGCTCCGACCAGCAGGCCGAGAGCCTGCCCGTCCCGATCACCGCCGTGGCCATCCCGGCCGAGGAGATCGCCAGCTCGGCGGTGCGGGCGGTGATGCGCGGCCTCGGCGGTGAACCGCGGCCGGGCGTGCACCTGCTGCGGCCCCGGCTGCGGGTGCGGGCCAGCTCCGCGCTCCCCGCGGCCCCGCCCCCAGCGCGGGGCGCGCCGACGTCCTGACCCCCGCATCCCCGCGCTCCCCTCCCCCGACCGCCCGCGGCCCCGCCTCCGGCGGGAGGAGCCGCACCCCGGCGCGCTGCCGGGGTGCGCCCGCCCGGGCGGGGATAGCCTTTTCGGCATGAGCGACTCCCCCTCCCCGGTCCGCGGCGCGCGGACCAAGGCCCTGTCCGCGATGTTGCGCCTGCTGGCCCGCACGACGCCGTGGGTGGAGTCGGAGGTGCTCGGGCTGCGCAGGGTCGTGCGCCCGGGGATGGTGTGCGTCGACGCCGGTGCGGCGCTGGGGCTCTACACCGCGGTGCTGTCCGACCTCGCCGGGCCGCGCGGCACGGTGCACAGCGTGGAGCCGCTGCTGTTCGCGCACCCGGCGATGAGCGCCCTGCTGCGGCCGCGCAGCGGCGCCAACGTCCGTCGGCACGCCCTCGCCCTGGGAGCGGCCTCGGACGAGACCGTGATCCGGGTTCCGGTGCGCAACGGCGGGCTCGTGACCGGGCGCTCCTTCATCGAGCGCGACGCCCTCGGCGTCGGGCCCAACGACGAGTTCGAGGCCCACATCGACGTCAGGGTCCGGGTGGAGTCCCTGGACGGCCTGTGCGCGAGCGCCGGCATCGAACGGGTCGACTTCATCAAGGGCGACGTCGAGGGCGCGGAGCTGGCGCTGCTGCACGGAGCCGAGCAGACGATCGAGTCGCACCGCCCGGCCCTGCTGCTGGAGATCGAGGCGCGGCACACCCGGCGCTACGGCCACGAGCCCGAGGACGTCACCGCGTGGCTGAGCGCGCGCGGCTACCGCATGTACGCGCTGCGGGGCACCGGCTGGCACCCCGTCACCCGCGTCGTCCCCGGAATCCGCAACTACCTGTTCCGGCACTCGGGCGACTGACCCGGACCGTGGGCACCGCGCGGAGAGAGGAGCCGCGGAGCCACAATGAAGGGTGTGACACGGGCACGGGGACGACTGCGCGTCTACCTGGGGGCGGCGCCCGGGGTGGGCAAGACCTACGCCGCGTTGGACGAGGCGCGGCGCCGCAGGGGGCGCGGCGCCGACATCGCCGTGGGATACGTCGAGGCGCACGGCCGCGCCAGGACCGCCGAGCTGCTGGACGGGCTGGAGGTGCTGCCCCGGCGGGTCCTGGCATGTCGCGGGGCCACCTTCGAGGAGCTCGACGTCGACGCCGTGCTGCGGCGTCGGCCCGCGGTGGCGGTGATCGACGAACTCGCGCACACCAACGTGCCCGGATCGCGCAACGCAAAGCGCCACCAGGACGTCGAGGAGATCCTCGACGCCGGTATCGACGTCATCTCCACCCTCAACATCCAGCACCTGGAGTCGCTCAACGGCGTCATCGAGCAGATCACCGGAACGCGCCAGCGGGAGACGATCCCTGACGAGACGGTGCGCCAGGCCGACCAGATCGAGCTGTGCGACATGTCGCCGCACGCGCTGCGCCAGCGCATGGCAACGTCTACCCCGCGGAGCGGATCGACGCCGCGCTGTCCAACTACTTCAGGGAGGGCAACCTCACCGCGCTGCGGGAGCTCGCCCTGCTGTGGGTGGCCGACCGCGTGGACGAAGGGCTGGCCCGCTACCGGGGTGCGCACGGGATCCGCGCGACCTGGGAGGCGCGTGAGCGGGTCATCGTGGCGCTCACCGGCGGACCCGAGGGGGAGACCCTCATCCGCCGCGCCGCGCGCATCGCCGCCCGGTCCAGGGCCGGGCGGCCGCAGCCCAGCCAGCTCATGGCGGTGCACGTGGTCAAGGACGACGGACTCACCTCCGCCACGCCCGACGCGCTCGCGCGCCAGCGGCGACTCACCGAAAGCCTCGGCGGCACCTACCACCAGGTCATCGGTGACGACGTCGCGGCGGCGCTGCTGGACTTCGCCCGCGGGGTCAACGCCACCCAGATCGTCCTCGGCTCCTCGCGCCGCCGCAGCTGGCAGCACGTCTTCGGGCCCGGCGTGGGCATGACGGTGACGCGCGAGTCCGGCGACATCGACGTCCACATCGTCACCCACGAGCACATCGGCCGCGGTCGCGGGCTGCTGCCGCCCCGGTCCCACCGGCACGGCCGACGGCGGACGGCGCGGGTCTGGGCCATGGCCGTCCTCGGCCCGCCCCTGGTCACCGTGCTGCTGCACCTGCCAGGTCCCGACCTGTTGGGGATGACCACAGCGGTGCTGCTGTTCCTGCCGGCCACCGTCGCCGTGGCGCTGGCAGGAGGGCTGCGGGCCGCCGTGTTCGCCGCCCTGTGGGCCACCGCGCTGCTCAACTTCTTCTTCACCCATCCGCTCTACGGGCTCACCGTCGCCGGCCTCGACAACGTCATCGCACTCGCCGTCTTCCTACTGGTCGGCATAGCGGTCGCGCTCGTCGTCGACCTGGCCCGGCGCCGCGCCGACCAGGCCGCGCACGCCCGCGCCGAGGCCACCACCCTCAGCCTGCTCGCCACCAGCCTGCTGGGCGACCCCCGGCCGACCACCTCGCTGCTGCGGCAGGTCCGCGAGACCTTCGGCCAGCGCTCCGCCGCGCTGCTGCGGTGCGGCGACGGCGGGACCTGGAGCACCGTCGAGAGCGTCGGCCCCGGCCCGTGCGGCGACCCCGACCAGGCCGACGCGCTGGTCACCGTCGGCGACTCCCTCGTGCTGGCCCTGCGCGGCCACGTCCTGGCCGCCGCCGACCGGCGCGTGCTCGGGGCGTTCGCCACGCACGTCGGCATCGCGCTGGAGCGCCGGCGGCTGGAGCGCGACGCGGCCGAGGCGCGCCGCCAGGCCGCGGGCAACAAGATCCGCACCGCGCTGCTCGCCGCGGTCTCCCACGACCTGCGCACCCCTCTGGCCTCCATCAAGGCCGCCGTGGGCAGCCTGCGCGCCACCGACATCGACCTCGACGAGGACGACCGCTCGGAGCTGCTGGCCACGGTCGAGGACTCCGCCGACCGGCTCGACGCCCTCGTGGCCAACCTGCTCGACATGAGCCGGCTGCAGACCGGTGCGGTGACCCCCGTCCACCGCACCGTGGGACTGGAGGAGGCCGTGCCGGCCGCCCTGCTGGGCGGCGCGGCCGACGGCGTCGACATCGACGTCCCCGACGACCTGCCCCGGGTGCGCTGCGATCCGGGACTGCTGGAGCGGGCCGTCGCCAACGTCGTCGAGAACGCCCTGCGCCACAACCGCGGGCCCCGCCCGGTGCGGGTCGCGGGCAGCGCGCTGGGCGGCACCGTCGAACTGCGCGTCGTCGACCACGGCCCCGGCGTCCCCGACGAGTCCAAGGAGCGGATCTTCGAGTCCTTCCAGCGGCTGGGCGACGCGCCCAGGGGCAGCGGACTCGGGCTGGGCCTGGCCGTGGCCCGGGGCTTCACCGAGGCCATGGGCGGAACGCTCACCGCCGAGGACACCCCGGGCGGCGGCCTGACCATGGTCTTCGGCCTCACCGGCGCGCGGACGGCCGGCCGCGCGCGGCAGCGGAGCCAACACCCACCCCGGAACGGAGCATCGGATGCGGGTCCTGGTCGTCGATGACGACGCGCAACTCGTCCGGGCCATGCGCATCGACCTGCGGGCGCGCGGCTACGGCGTCGACACCGCGCCCGACGGCGGCACCGCGCTGGCCGTCGCGGGCGAGCGCCCGCCCGACCTGGTGCTGCTGGACCTCGGCCTGCCCGACATGGAGGGCGTCGAGGTCCTGGAGGGGCTGCGGAACCGGACCTCGGCCCCCGTCATCGTGCTGTCGGCCCGGCACTCCGAGACCGAGAAGGTGCGCAGCCTGGACGCCGGGGCCGACGACTACGTCACCAAGCCCTTCGGGATGGACGAGCTCCTCGCCCGCATGCGCGCGGCCGCCCGCCGCTCCGTGCACGTCGAGGAGGCCCCGGTCGTGCGCACCCCCGACTTCACGGTGGACCTCGGCGCCAAGCGCGTCATCCGGGACGGCGCGGAGGTGCGGCTCACCCCCACCGAGTGGCACATCCTGGAGATCCTGGCCCGCAACCCCGGCCACCTGATCAGCCAGCGCAGGCTGCTGCACGACGTCTGGGGGCCCGCCTACGCCAAGGAGACCAACTACCTGCGGGTCTACCTGGCCCAACTGCGCCGCAAGCTCGAACCCGACCCCGCCCGCCCGCGCCGGCTCATCACCGAGCCCGGCATGGGCTACCGGTTCGAGCCCGGCGAGTGAGCCCCCCCCGGGGGCGCGGGGCCGCGCCCCCGGGGGCGGCGCGGGCTCAGCCGGTCCGCGTGATGCGGCCCTGCCCGCCCTCGGGGTAGTCGGCGGCGCGCACCGTGCCGCCGAGGTCGTCGGTGAGGTAGCCGACCAGGGCCTGCTGGTAGGTCACCCCGACCGAGGTGAACGGCAGCCCGCGGAACGGGTACTGGTCGCCGCCGCGCGCGGAGAAGTCGTTGGTGGCCACGGAGATCCCGGCCCCCTCGACGACCTCGCCGCCGGAGACGATCACGGTGCCGTCGTCCAGGACCGCCTCGCGCACCCGCTCCCCCGGCCGCAGGACGGTGCCGTCGTTGTCGACCTGCTGCGCGGTCGCCGAGGCGTCGTACTCGAAGCTGACGCCCGCCACCTGGGCGAACCTGCCGTCGGCCGCGGGCGCCGAGGAGACCGCGTTCTCCAGCAGCTCCTTGACCTGGGCGCGCGGTACATCGGGCACGACCGCGACGAAGTTGGCGAACGGCGCGATCGCGTAGGTGTCGTACTCGGTGACGTCGCCGGGCGGGATCAGCGAGTTGTTGCGGATGCCGCCGCTGTTCTGCAGCGCGATCTGCGGCGGCGCGACGCCGTACTCCTGCGCCCGGTCCCGCCCGGCGTCCAGCAGCGCGTCGGCGACCAGGTTGCCGAGGTTGGTCTCGGCGGTGCGCACGCCGGGGTCGCGCCGCCCCTCCAGGGCGACCTCGCTGACGGCCGAGACGTTGGCCTCCAGGTCGGCGACGTGATCCCGGACCGGTTCGGTCACCGTACGCCGGACCACCTCGTCGGGCCGCACCGCGTCGTCGCCGACCCCGGAGACGCGAACCGGGCCCGAGCGCTCGGCCACCGACGTCACGCCGCCGCGGGCGTCGAAGCTGACCACGAGCCGCCCCACGTACTTGTAGTCGCCGGCCGTCGTCGCCACGGGGACGTCGACGCCCTCGGAGTCGGGCACGTGCAGCGGGTAGCGCAGCGGCTCCCCGGTCTCGGGGTCGACGGTGACCGTGTCACCGGGCACCAGCGGGTCGTCCTCGCCCGCCAGCAGCTCGTCGCCGCCGCCCGCGATCGCGACGTCGACGTCGCGCAGCTCCCCGATCAGCGCGCGGTCCTCCAGGATGCTCTGCAGATGCGAGACGAGCACGATCTTGTCGACGCCGTCGGCGGTGAGCGCGTCCACCTCCTGCTGCACGGCGGCCCGCACGTCGGGGTCGACCCGCACGCCCCGCGGGCTGGATACGGCGGCCAGCGCCGGTGTGGTGGCGCCGACGACGCCGATGCGCTCGCCGCGCTCGCGCACCACGGTGCTCGCGGCGATCCGGCCCTGTTCGGCCAGCCCGGCCAGCGCCGGTTCCGGGGAGACGTCCAGGTTGGCCGACAGGAACGGGGGCTCGCCCGGCACGCCCGAGATGTAGTCGGCCAGCACGTCGGGGCCGAAGTCGAACTCGTGGTTGCCGATGGCGATCGCGTCATAGCCGATCCGGCCGGCGGCGAGGGAGTCGTAGAACGGGACGCCCTTGTCCAGGCTCGCGGCGAACTGCGGCCCGGCCAGGTAGTTGTCGCCGGAGGACAGGGTGAGCACGCCGCGGCGCCGCGACTCGTCCTCCTCGGCCGACGAGGGCCGCAGTTCACTGGTCCGCAGCCCGCGCACCAGGGCCGCGAAGCGCGCGGCGCCGCCGTAGTCGGGGTCGGCGGGCGCCCCGAGCAGTTGGGACTCGCCGTCGTTGTTGTGCAGGAGGGTGAGGGTGAAGGCGGCCCTGCCGTCCCGGCCGGAC
Source organism: Spinactinospora alkalitolerans (assembly GCF_013408795.1). Taxonomy (NCBI): domain Bacteria; kingdom Bacillati; phylum Actinomycetota; class Actinomycetes; order Streptosporangiales; family Nocardiopsidaceae; genus Spinactinospora; species Spinactinospora alkalitolerans. The sequence goes on along the minus strand of NZ_JACCCC010000001.1, from coordinate 2,371,181 downwards.
CGGGGCGCCGGATCGGCGGCGACCGGTGCGGCGAACCCCGCCACCAGTAGCGGGGCCAGGACGAGTGCGCCCGCGGCGCGGCACAGGGACGTGGGGGATCTCAACATGCGCGGCTCCTGTCCGGGAGAGCATGACGCCCATGAGTGTCGCACCCGGGAAGCGATCGGCGCCAGATCCGGTTGTGCGAAGGGCCAGCCCCGGCCGAAGGGCCGGTGCGGGCGCAGGAAACCGACCGACGGATCGAACCAGGGAGAACCGTGCTTTTCGGAGACGAACACGTGCGCAAGTACCGGGAGACCGGCGGCGAGGTCGGACACGACTGGCAGGGCGTGTCCACGCTGCTGCTCACCACCACCGGCCGCCGCTCGGGCCGGGAGCGGACCACGCCGCTGATCTACCGCCGCGACGGCGCCGACCACGTCATCGTCGCCTCGGCCGGCGGTCAGCCCGGCCACCCGGCCTGGTACCACAACCTGTCGACCGACCCCGAGGTCACCGTGCAGGTGAAGGACGACCGCTTCCCCGCGCGCGCCAGGACCGCCACCGAGGAGGAGAAGGCGCGGCTGTGGCCGCGGATGGCCGAGGTCTGGCCGGACTACGACGAGTACCAGACCAAGACCGACCGGCCGATCCCCGTCGTCATCCTGGAGCGGCGGGACTGATCCGGGCCCGACCGTGCGGTGCGGGGTCGCGCGGCCCCGCACCGCCGGAGGGGACGACGGGGACGGCGCGGGCCGAATCGGCGGTATTCGCGCGATGATCGAAAAACCCGGAGAAACCGGTTCCGGTGATTGCGGCGATGACCACAAAGGCACCGCAAAAACTCCGTCAACACCATCATGACCTGCGGTGCACCATCTCCGTCCGAATCGGGCCCCGCGCACCGGGATTCGGAGTCGAACGGCCCTTGACCGGGCCCGCGCCGCGGGCGGCCGCGTATTGTCGCACGGTTGGATCGATGGCGTCCGGGGAATCTTGACACGGATCGACGTGTTACACCCACGAGACCGCAAGAGCGCCTGGAGGCAGACAGACGATGGCCGAGCGAGCACTTCGCGGGACACGACTCGGGGCGACCAGCTACGAGAACGACCGCAACACCGACCTGGCACCGCGCCAAGAGGTTACCTACGACTGCCCCCGGGGTCATCGCTTCTCCGTCACCTTCGCGACCGAGGCCGAGATCCCGTCGAGCTGGGAGTGCCGCTTCTGCGGCGACAACGCGCTGATGGTCGACGGCGAGCAGCCGCAGCAGAAGAAGACCAAGCCCACGCGCACGCACTGGGACATGCTGCTGGAGCGCCGCAGCATGGAGGACCTCGAAGAGGTCCTGGCCGAGCGCCTGGCGCTGCTGCGCGCGCGCCGCAAGGAGGAGCAGGAGCACCTGCACAGCCTGGCCCGGCAGCGCTAGGGCGCCCGGGGCGGGAAAAGTGAAGGGCCGGCGGCGACCGTACATCGGTCGCCGCCGGCCCTTCGTGCGCGCGGTGGCGGGGCCCCTCCCCGGGGCGCCGGCCTCGCGGGCCGGTCAGTCCTGCGGGTCGAAGGGGTTCTCGGTGCGGCCGATCAGGTCGGCGACCGATCCGCGGACCGTGGTGGGCCGGTAGGGGAAGAGCTCGGCGGTCTCGGCGCCGGAGATGCCGCTGAGCACCAGGATGGTCTGCAGCCCGGCCTCCAGGCCCGAACGCACGTCGGTGTCCATCCGGTCCCCGATCATCAGGGTGTTCTCCGAGTGCGCCTTGATCGCGCGCAGGGCCGAGCGCATCATCAGCGGGTTGGGCTTGCCGACGTAGTAGGGGGCGCGCCCGGTGGCCTTCTCGATCAGCGCGGCGACGGCCCCGGTGGCCGGCAGCGGGCCCTCGCGGCTGGGCCCCTTCTCGTCGGGGTTGGTGGCGATGAACCGCGCGCCGCTCTCGACCAGCCGGATCGCGCGGGTGATCGCCTCGAAGCTGTAGGTGCGGGTCTCGCCCAGCACGACGTAGTCGGGGTCGCGGTCGGTCAGCACGTAGCCGACGCTGTGCAGCGCCGTGGTCAGCCCGGACTCCCCCACCACGTAGGCCGAGCCGCCGGGCCGCTGCTGGTCCAGGAACTGGGCGGTGGCCAGCGCCGAGGTCCAGATCGACCCCTCGGGGACGTCCAGGCCGGTGCGCAGCAGCCTGGCCCGCAGGTCGCGCGGCGTGTAGATGGAGTTGTTGGTCAGCACCATGAAGGGGGTGCCCCTGTCGCGCAGTTCGCCGATGAAGGCATCGGCCCCGGGGACGAGCTGCTCCTCGCGCACGAGCACGCCGTCCATGTCCATCAGGTAGTTCCAACCGGTTTCACTCATCACACCCCCGATTGTTCCATCCCGGGCGGTACCGGGGGAGGTGGAAGGCGTCCGGTGCTCGCGTGGCGGCGGTCCGGCGCGTCAGTCGCGGTGCTCGTCCTCGGTGACCACGTGGCCCTGGACGACCTTGCCGCTGCCCGGCGGGCGGGCGGCGGCGTCCGGCCGGCGGGCGCCCAGGTGCGCGCCGAGGGGGCCGTTGCGGGCGTCGCCGTCGACGGTGGCGTTCATCCGCTCCATCCTGCGCCGGGCCCAGCCGGTGAACGCCCAGCGCAGCGCGGGGCGGGTGAAGGGCAGCGACAGCGCGAGCCCGAGCACGGCGGTGATGAAGCCGGGGACGACCAGCAGGACGCCGCCGACGAACAGCATCAGCATGTCGAGGCCGCCGGTGCGCGGCGGGGTCCCGGTGCGCATCGCCGCGTCGACGTCGCGGAAGGCCCGGGTCCCGGCGCGCCTGATCACCAGCATCCCGGCCACGCTGAGCGCGAACAGGGCCGCGATGGTCCAGGCCGCCCCGATCTGCTGACCGACCAGGATCATCGCCCAGATCTCCAGGAACGGCAGCGCCATCAGTGCGATTCCGATAAGCAGCGGCATGGCCACCATCCAATAATCTCGACGTCCCTTCCGGTAACGACCCACCGCCCGATTTCGTTCCCGCCCCAAGTCGCGTGCGGGTGGGCGGTTCTCTCGCGTGGACGAAGGCCCGTGGACGGAAACCGCCCACCCGCACGCGGAGCAGACCCGATGCCTTGAGCGCACACCGACACCGTGGTTTCGGTCTGGCACTCAAGGTGGCGGCGTGGGCGACGCGGCGCCGGGGCGATCCCTGCAATGGGCCTTGCGGCCACACGAGAGGATCGCCCAGTCACCGCGAATCCCTCCTGTGGTCGGGGTTCAAGATCCCTTGGCCCAGAGGCGGGGCCCCGGTCGGCGCGAGCGGCGCTCCAGCGCGACCGCCGCGGCGACGGCGCCGACTCCGAGCAGCGTCAGGACCGCCTCGGGGAACACGCCCAGCCTGGTGGCCGGGGTCAGGCCCGCCATCGCCGGCACCTGGGCGACGTGGACGGCCGGCTCGGCCTCCGGGGAGCGGTAGGTCACGGTGCCGTCGGTGGCCACGACCGCGCTGACGCCGCTGGTGGAGGCGACCACCGCGGGCCGGCCGTGCTCGACGGCGCGCAGTTGGGTGATGGCCAACTGCTGGTCGGACTGGCCGGTGAAGTTGTAGTTGGCGTTGTTGGTGGGGACCGCGATGATCTGTCCGCCCGCGGCCACCGACTCGCGCACCGGCCGGTCGAAGGCGACGTCGAAGCAGATGGCGGTGGCGACGGTGGTGTCGCCCATGCGCAGCGCCCCCGGTTCGGTCCCGGGCACGGCGTCGCTGCCGACCTGCTCCAGCCGGGACACGATCGAGGCGAAGAAGTCCCGGAACGGCACATACTCGCCGAAGGGCACCAGGTAGCGCTTGGTGTAGTACTCCCCGGGCCCGTCCTCGGGGTCCCACACGACGCTGCGGATCCAGCGCTGAGTGCCGTCCTCGCTGTATCTGGTGATGCCGAACAGCAGGGGCGCGCCGACGTCCTCGGCGGCTTGCTGGATGAGTTCGGCGGCGGCGGGGTCGGCGTAGGTGTCGATGTCGCTGGCGTTCTCCGGCAGGACCACCAGATCAGGCTGGTCCACCTCGCCCGCGCGGACCCGCTCGGCGAGTTCGTGCACGCCCTCGACGTGGTTGGTCAGCACCTGCATGCGCTCGCCGAGGATGTTCATCTCCCCCACGCCGGGCACGTTGCCCTGCACGAGCGCGACCGTGGCGGTGTGGTCGCGCTCCGGCGCGCCGATGGCCGGGGCGAAGGCCCCGGCGACCGCGACGGCCAGGATCACGACGAGGTGATTGGCCAGCGACCGGACCCCGCCGGCCGGGTCGCCGCCGCGGCGGGCGCGCGCGACCGCCCGCACCGCGGCGACCAGCAGCGCTCCGGTCAGCGCGACGGTGAAGGTGACCAGTGCCGAGGAGCCCAGCGCGGCGTAGCCGGTGAAGACGGTGTCGGGCTGGCTGAAGGCCAGCTTGCCCCACGGGAAGCCGCCCAGCGGGAAGCGGGCGCGCACGAACTCCTGGGCGACCCACAGGGCGCTGGTCCACACCACCCAGCCGGGCAGCCGGGACACCAGGGCGATCCCCATGGCCATGGGGACGAAGTAGACCGTCTCGGCCGCCGCGATGACGAGCCAGACGTCGGCGCCGAAGACCTCCTGCCACTTGATCAGCGGCACCATGAGGGCCGCGCCCGCGAGCAGGCCCAGCCACGCGGCTCGGCGCGCCCGCACCCCGTGCACGGCCCACAGGAGCAGCGCCGCGCTCAGCGGGGCCAGGACCCACAGGCCGTAGGGCGGCAGCGCGGCGAGCTGGGCCAGGCCGGAGGCGAGCGCGGCCAGTGCCCGCAGGAGGAGGCCGAGGCGCCCGCGCCGCGCGGGGACTCCTCCGGTACCGGCATCGCTCCCGCTCCCGGAGGACCGCTCCTCCACGGGCTGGGTGCCCTCAGCTACCACGCCTGGCTCGCCCTCCACCTGACAATCCCGAACAGTCCCGGCAATGACGTCGACGCCTTGCAGCCTAATGGGCCGGGTCGGACGGGGGCGCCGGGCTGCGCCGGGGGCGGGACCGCCGACGCCCGCGCGGCGCGGCGGCGGTATGGGGGGACACGGAAAAAGGCCCGAGCACCCTTCGGACCGGATCCGTCTCGTAGGCGGCGAGCGCGGAGACCGTTGTCTACTGGATGTTCGGGCCTTTTCCGGGTCCAACCCCCCGCCCGGTCGCGAAAACCGGTTCTTCCACACGCCTTGCGCCGCACCTGGTGCGTGGCACGGCGTCCAGCGAGGCAAGAACCGGACCGCTCGACCGGTCCGTCCAGTGCTGGACTGGTCAGTAGCCTACCCAGACTCGTGTTGGACCGCTTCGATCGCCACCTCGTGTCGGCATCCCTGTGAGAAGCTCCGGTGCGGCGAGTGCGGCCGGGCCTTGCCCGGGCGACCGACCGCCAGGCTAACGCACCCGGGATGACCGCGCCAGTCCTCGCCGGTCCTCGCCCGGGCCCCCTCGGACCCGCGGCCGGAGCGGCCGACATCTGCGGCGATTCCTCTCGATCGTTCTCGGATCGACCGATCAGCAACACGATCAGCGCTCCCCCGTATAGCCGCGCAGACTCTCACCTGTCTCACGATGTGGACACCATTGACCTGTTTGGCCGCGCACTATCGACAAAACGGTCGGGAATGGTGTTCGATATGAGCATCGATTCGATACGAACCGATCATCAATCGAAAACAACGTTCGGCCCCCGGCCGGACCGGAATCGGGCCCGCCCGATGCCGACCGAGCGGAGCGCCCCTCCTCGGGCGCCGACGGCCGGGCATCGGCTGCACGCCAGACGGGAGCTGTTCATCCATGGCCAAGATCGTCCTCGACAGTGTCGACAAGGTGTATTCGGGCGGCGTCAAGGCCGTTGACAACCTGAACCTGGAGATCGAAGACGGCGAGTTCATGGTGCTCGTCGGTCCGTCGGGCTGCGGCAAGTCCACCGCGCTGCGGATGATCGCCGGCCTGGAGGAGATCACCGACGGAACGCTCGCCATCGGCGACAAGGTCGTCAACGACCTGCCCCCCAAGAACCGCGACATCGCGATGGTCTTCCAGAACTACGCGCTCTACCCGCACATGACCGTCGAGCAGAACCTCGCCTTCGGCCTGAAGCTGCGCAAGACCTCCAAGACCGAGATCGAGCGCCGGGTGAAGGAGGCCGCCGCGATGCTCGGCCTGGAGCCCTACCTCAAGCGCAAGCCGGCCGCGCTGTCGGGCGGTCAGCGCCAGCGCGTGGCGATGGGCCGCGCCATCGTCCGCGAGCCGCAGGCGTTCCTGATGGACGAGCCGCTGTCCAACCTCGACGCCAAGCTGCGGGTGCAGATGCGCGCCTCGCTGAACCAGTTGCACGAGCGCCTGGGCGTCACCACCGTCTACGTCACCCACGACCAGACCGAGGCGATGACCCTGGGCGACCGGGTCGCGGTGCTGCGCGACGGCAGGCTGCAGCAGGTCGACACCCCGAAGAACCTGTTCGACCAGCCGGTCAACCTGTTCGTCGCCGGGTTCATCGGCTCCCCCGCCATGAACTTCGTGTCCGCGCAGCTTGAGCAGGACGGCGACGGCGCCGTCCTGAAGTTCGCCGACCACAGCCTGCCGGTGACGTCCGAGGACCTCCAGGCCCGCCAGGGCCTGCGCGACTACCTCGGCCGCGAGATCGTGCTGGGCATCCGGCCCTCCGACTTCGACGACGCCGACCTGGCCGTGCACGGCGGCGGCACGATGGAGGTCGTCGCCCAGATCACCGAGGAGCTCGGTACCGAGATCAACGTCATCTTCACCGTCGACGCCCCGCCGCTGGAGCACGAGGACGCCGCCGCGCTGGCCGCCGACGCCGCCGACGGCGAGGACGAGGACGCGGCGCTGCCGCTCGCGGGCGACAAGTCCTTCTTCACCGCCCGCGTCAACCCGCGCAGCGGCGTGCGCCCCGGCCAGCCCATCACGCTGGCCATCGACACCCGCCAGCTGCACTACTTCGACAAGGTGACCGGCCTGGCCATCGGCCACCCGGCCAACGTCGGGGCCGCGGCCGCCGTCTAGGCGGGACCGCCGCTGAGGTTGTGGCGAGAGTGCGGCCCCGCAAGCGGGGCCGCACCTTTTCCGGCATCGTGGGCCGCGCCTCGCTACCGAAGCAGGCGCTCGGGTCTCCCATCAGCCCCTGCCACCGCTTCGGCCGGGAGGCGCGGCCCTCACAGCATCGACGCGACAGCATCGGACAGACCGACAGGGCCGCACTCTCCCGGCAGCCTCCTCTGGGAACCGCTCCCGTGAATATCGCCGCCGCGTCCGCCGTCACTTCACCGCGCCGGCCATGACGCCCTGGACGAAGTAGCGCTGGAAGGCGAAGAACACCACCAGCGGGACGACCAGCGACAGGAACGCCCCGGAGGCGAGCACGTCGATGTTGGCGCCGAACTGGCGCATCTCCGACTGCAGCGCCTTGGTCATGGGCTGGGCCGAGGTGTCGGCGAACACCAGCGCCACCAGCAGGTCGTTCCAGACCCACAGGAACTGGAAGATGGTCAGCGAGGCGATGGCCGGGCCGCCCAGCGGCAGGATGACCCTGCGGAAGATGGTGAACTCCTTGCCGCCGTCCATGCGCGCGGCCTCCAGCAGGTCGCGGGGGATGCCCGCGAAGAAGTTGCGCAGCAGGAAGATCGCGAACGGCAGGCCGAAGCCGACGTGGAACAGCACCACGCCGGGGATCGAGCCGAAGACGCCCACCGAGCCGTAGAGCCGGGCGATCGGGATGAGCGCCACCTGCAGCGGGACCACCAGCAGGCCGACCACGCCGAGGAACAGCCAGTCGCGGCCGGGGAAGTCCAGCCAGGCGAAGGCGTAGGCGGCCAGCGAGGCGATGACCACGATGAGGACCGTGGAGGGCACCGTGATCGCGATCGTGTTCCAGAAGGAGGCCACGAAGGTGTCGTTGGCCAGCAGGCCGGCGTAGTTCTCCAGGGTCAACTGGGAGGGCTCCAGGAACACCGTCCACCACCCGCCGGCGCTGTTGTCCTGCGGGCTGCGCAGACTGGCCACGAACAGCCCCAGCGTCGGCAGCAGCCAGAACACGCCGATGACGACGAGCACCACCTGGACCGCGCCCGATCCCAGCCGGTTCACGATCCGGCTCGCCACCGACCGGCGCGGCGCCTCGGCCTCGCCCGCGCCGGCGTCGCTCCCGTGCTCGCGCGGCCGCTGCGCCGCCTTCTCCGATGATGTGGTCACTGGTTCTCCTGCCGGAACCGCCGGATCTGGAAGATCATCGCGGGGACGACGAGCAGCAGCAGGAACACCGCCAGTGCGCTGCCCAACCCCTGGTCGTTGCCGCCCCCGAAGGACACCCGCCACATCTCCAGGGCGAGCACGTTGGCGTCGGCCTGCACCGACCCGGGCGCGATGATGAACACGAGGTCGAAGATCTTGAGCACGTAGATCATCAGCGTGACGAAGACGACCAGCAGCACCGGCGACAGCAGCGGCACCGTGACCCTGCGGAACACCTGCCACTCGGTCGCGCCGTCGACCCGTGCCGCCTCCAGCGCCTCGCGCGGGATCGCCGCCAGGCCCGCGGCGATCAGCACCATCGCGAACCCGGCCCACACCCACAGGTAGGCGCCGATGATGGCGGGGGTGATGAGGGTGGGGCCCAGCCAGTTGACGCCGTTGTAGGGCTCGGTGAAGTTGTCCGCGGCCAGCCGGACGGTGTACTCGCCCTCCCCCAGCCCTTCGAGGGCGAACGTGCCGTCGTCGGCGGTGGTGGCCGTCGCGGCCACCTCGCCGTCGCGCACCGCCTGCACCCGCACGCCCGGCAGGCCCGCCTCGGTGGGGTCGATGGTGCCGGGGGTGCCCTCGCCGCCGCGGGTGAAGTCCACCCAGACGGTGCCGGAGACGCCGTCGCCGGTTGCCTGCGGCGCCGCGGCCGGCACCGCGTCGCCGACCGAGTCGGCCTGCACGCCGACCAGCGGCAGCAGGACCGGGTCGGCGCCGGCGGCGACGGGCCGGTCCAGTTCGTAGCCGCCGCCCTCGGCCTCGGTCAGCGGCGCCTCCGGCCGCGGCCGGGCGTCGGGGTGGGAGGCGGTGGGCGCGACCGTGTCGCGCACGGTGGTGAGGACCGCGTTGGCCAGGCCCCGCTCCGGATCCTGCTCGTAGACCAGCCGGAAGATGACGCCGGAGGCGAGGAAGGAGATCGCCATCGGCATGAACACCACGATCTTGAAAGCCGTCGACCAGCGGATCCGCTCGGTGAGCACCGCGAAGATCAGGCCGGCGACGGTGACCGCGGTCGGGGCGACCACCACCCAGACGACGTTGTTGCGCAGCGCCACGAAGGTGCTGGGGTCGGTGAACATCTCCGCGTAGTTGGCCAGGCCCACGAAGTCGAGACCCGTGGCGTCCCAGAGGCTGCGGTAGATCGAGAACAGGATCGGATAGACCATGTAGGCGCCGAGGAACAGCAGCGCGGGCAGCAGGAACACCGCCGCCAGCCACGAGGGCGGGCCGAGCCGGCCCGACCTCGACGCCCGCGGGGCCGCACCGGCGGTCGCGACCGGCGTCACGACCCTCGGCCTCCCGGTCTTCGGCATCGCGGCCCCCGCTCCTTCGCGGTCGGCCCCGTGCGGGGCGTCACTCATCGGCGTCGGAGGCGGCCTGCTCCAACCGCTCGGCCGCCGCCTCCGGGTCGCTCGGGTCGCGCAGGAAGTCCTGCAGGATCGCCCACATGCCCGACCCCTCGGTGGCGCCGAAGGTGCTGGGGACCTGGTCGGAGAGGTCGTAGCGGACGTCCTCGCCGGCGTCCAGGATCGTCTGGGCGAGCTGCTGGGTGAACTCGTCGGCGTAGGCGTCGGCGGGGACGTTGCCGTTGGGCGAGAGGTAGCCGCCCAGCTCGGCCCAGGTGGTGCCGGCCTCGGGCGAGGCCAGGAAGGCGAGCAGTCGCTGGGTCCCCTCGTCCTCGCTCATGGCCACGGCGATGTCGCCGCCGACCACCACCGGCGGAGCCTCGCCCACGGCGGGGAACGGGAACGCCAGGGCGTCGACGCCGACCTCGGCCCCGGACTCCACGACGTTGGCGGCCACGAAGTCGGCCTCGTAGACCATCGCCGCCTGCTGCTGGCCGTAGACCTGGGTGACGCAGGTCGGGAAGTCGGTCTGCACCGCGCCGTCGGTGCCGCCGTTCATCAGGCTCTCCTCGCCCCAGACGTCGGCGAGGGTCTCCAGCGCCTGGACGACGCTGTCGTCGGTCCACTCGATCTCGTGCGCGGCGAGCCGGTCGTAGTTCTCCGGGCCGGCCTGGGAGAGGTAGACGTTCTCGAACCAGTCGGTCAGCGTCCAGCCGGACGCGCCGCACATCGCGAACGGGGTGATGCCGGCGTCGGAGAGGGTGCCCGCGGTGTCGTCGACCAGGGCGTCCCAGGTCTGGGGCGCCTCGACCCCCGCCTCGTCGAAGGCCTCGGGCCGGTACCAGATGATCGACTTGTGCGCGGCCTTGAGCATGATGCCGTAGGTCTGGTCGTCGACCGAGCCCAGTTCCTGCCAGTAGTCGCTGTAGTTCTCGGCCAGCGCGGCCTCGGCGTCGCCCTCCAGGGGGAACAGGGCGTCCTGGGCCGCGTACTCCGAGACCAGGCCGGGCTGCGGCAGAATCGCCACGTCGGGAGGGTTGCCGCCCTCGATGCGCGGGCCGAGGTAGGCCCCGGTGTCCTCGCCGGTGGAGTCGTAGGTGACGGTGGCCCCGGTCTGCTCCTCGAACAGGTCGAGGACCTGCTCGAAGTTCTCCTGCTCGACGCCGGTCCACTTGGCGGCGACGAGGAGTTCGGCGCCGTCGAGGTCGCCGCCGCCGGCGGTCCCGCCGCCGTTCTCGCCCCCGCCCGGTGCGCAGGCAGCGGCGGCCAGCGCCACCGCGGCCGCGGCCGCGGCCGCGACCGCGGGCACGGCGCGCGCGTTCCTCTTGTGCTCAGGCATGGGTTCCCTCTTTCTTCTGGTGCACGGGGTGGGCGGGGTCCCCCCAGATCGCCGCGCCCGTATCGGGATCGAAGAAGTAGAGCCGTTCGGTGTCGACGCGCACCCGCACCGGGCGGCCGATCGCCGCGGTGGAACGCGGGCTGAACCGGGCGATCATGTCGCTGCCGGCCCGGTCGGCGTCGTCGACCTCGTCGGCGCCCGCGTCGCGGGCGAGCTCGCGGGTGTCCTCGGTGACGACGGGGGACGCGTCGATGCGGAAATGCGCGAGCAGCTCGGAGCCGAGCGCCTCGACCAGTTCGGTGGTGGAGGTGAGCACGGCCCCATCGGCGGCGCCGGCGCCGCCGATGTCGGCGTCCTCCATGTCCTCGGGCCTGATGCCGACGGCGACGTCGCGGCCGATGTAGTCGCGCAGCCCCGGGCGCGCCCGCAGCAGCGAGGCCGGCACGGCCAGACCCTGGCCGCCGATGGCCAGCGCGGCCGCGTCGCCGTCGGCCGAGAGCGCGCCGCGCAGCAGGTTCATCGCCGGGGACCCGATGAAGCCGGCGACGAAGAGGTTGGTGGGGCGGTCGTAGAGCTCCTGGGGCGGGGCGACCTGCTGCAGCACGCCCTTCTTCAGCACGGCGACCCGGTCGCCCAGGGTCATCGCCTCGACCTGGTCGTGGGTGACGTAGACGGTGGTGACGCCGAGGCCGCGCTGGATCCGCGAGATCTCGGCGCGCATCTGCACCCGCAGCTTGGCGTCGAGGTTGGACAGCGGCTCGTCCATCAGGAACGCCTGGGGCTTGCGCACGATGGCGCGGCCCATGGCCACCCGCTGGCGCTGACCGCCGGAGAGGTTGCGCGGCTTGCGGTCGAGGTGCTCGGTGAGCCCGAGGGTGCGGGCGGCCTCCTCCACCCTGCGGTCGATCTCGCCCTTGGGGGTCTTGCGCAGTTGCAGGCCGAAGGCGATGTTGTTGCGGACCGACAGGTGGGGGTAGAGCGCGTAGCTCTGGAAGACCATGGCGACGTCGCGGTCGCGTGCGGGCACCTGGTTGACGACGCGGTCGCCGATGCGCAACTGCCCGGTGCTGATCTCCTCCAGCCCGGCGACCATGCGCAGCGCCGTGGTCTTGCCGCAGCCCGACGGCCCGACCAGGACGAGGAACTCGCCTTCGGCGATGTCGAGGTCGAGGCCGTCCACCGCGCGGGTGCCATCGGGATAGACCTTGCTGACCTGGGCCAATTGGACCTTCGCCACGGCGCGTCTCCCCAGTCTCGTCAGCCGAAACCGTCTCGTTTTCGGTGGAGACGCGATGCCGTGCGCGTCAGGCCGCAGCGCCTCACGGAAACTGTCGTATCAGCGTTTGAGACCGGGGAACAGATCGGCACGATCGCTGTTACCAATCCGTAGCCACACGCGTGCACAGAGAGAAACGAGCAGCTCAGAGTGGCGTTTGTAAGGTCATGTGACGCATGTGAAGTCTGCGGTCAATCCATCCGGAGCGGCCGGGCGGTTCTCTCGGCGGTCTTGACCTCGTCGGGGTGATCGCGACGTTTTCAGGCCCCACAAGGTCAACGTGAGTCTCAACCTCGGCCACCGGGGCTTGTGAAGCCTCAGCCCGAGGACGCAAGCCCGCGGTGACTGGGCGATCCTCTCGCACGCCCTCCCTCCTGGAGCGGGCCTTCACGCCCCCCTGGGGTCGAGGTGGAAGGGACCCACCCGCGCGCCTGCTCCGTCCCGGGGCCGAGGTTGAAACCCAAGGTCAAGAAGTGTCGGCGGGAAGGGGGCGCTATTCGTGCTCCTTGGCCAGGTGGCGGCCGATGACCATGCGCTGGATCTGGTTGGTGCCCTCCACGATCTGCAGCACCTTGGCCTCGCGCATGAGCCGCTCGGCGGGGAAGTCGACGGTGTAGCCGTAGCCGCCGAGGACCTGCACGGCGTCGGTGGTGACGCGCATCGCGGCGTCGCTGGCGAACAGCTTGGCCATGGCGGCCTGGCGGCCGAACGCCCGGCCCGCGTCGCGGCGGCGGGCCGCGGCCAGGTAGAGCTCGCGGGCCGCCTCGACCTGGGTGGCCATGTCGGCGAGCATGAAGGACAGGCCCTGGAAGTCGCCGATGGGCCGACCGAACTGGCGCCGCCGGCGCGCGTAGCCGGCGGCGAGGTCGAGCGCGGCCTGGGCGACGCCGACCGCGCATGCGGCGATGCCGAGCCTGCCCGAGTCCAGCGCGGCCAGCGCGATCGCGAAGCCCTCCCCCTCGGCGCCGATGCGGGCCTCCTCGGGCACCCGCGCGCCGTCGAAGCGGACGGCGGCGGTGGGCGAGGAGCGCATGCCCATCTTGGCCTCGGGGGCGTCGGCCGAGACGCCCTCGGTTCCGGCGGGGACGTGCAGGCAACTGATGCCGCGGCCGCCGGAGTCGGGGGCGCCGGTGCGGGCGAAGAGGGTGTAGAAGTCGGCGGCGCCGCCGTGGGTGATCCAGGACTTGGCGCCGTCGATCCGGTACCCCTCGGGACCGGCCTGGGCCCGGGTGGTCAGCGCCGCGGCGTCGGATCCGGAGTCGGCCTCCGAGAGGCAGTAGGCGCCGAGCAGGTCGCCGCCGAGCATGTCGGGCAGCCACGCGGCGCGCTGGGCCTCGGTGCCGTGGCCGGCGAGCGGGAAGCAGGACAGGGTGTGCACGCTCAGCCCCAGTCCGACGGCCAGCCAACTGCTCGCGAGCTCCTCGACGACCTGGAGGTAGACCTCGTAGGGCTGCTCCCCGCCGCCGTACTCGGCCGCGTAGGGCAGGCCGAGCAGTCCGGCTCCCCCGAGCAGGGTGAACAGGTCGCGGGGGAAGGCTCCGGCCTCCTCGTCCCCCGCGGCGCGGGGGGCGATCTCCTTGACCGCCAGGTCCCTGGTGAGCTCCAGCAGGTCGGCGGCCTCCCGGGTGGGAAGGGTGCGTTCCACGGCCATGCCATCCCCCAACATCGTCGCGCCCGCGAGGGCCCGGAACGTTTACTAGGTCATCCAACTATATGGTGACGCGCAGCACTGTATCTCGCGATGTGGACGGTCTTCCACCCGGGCCGCAGCGGGCGCGCGCTCCGGGCGCGCCCGCTGCGGCGGCTCACTGATGTCCGACGGCCGCGCTCGCACGGGGGGCGGCTGTCGCGGTGCGCGCAAGCCGCAGGCGGCACAGCAGGTCCAGGCCCTGGAGATCCCGGCTCGCTCCACGAACGCGGCCGTCGGGGTCCGATCAGTCCGCCGACACCTCGCTCACCAGCCGCCTGGTGTGGTCGACGGCGCGGACCTCGCCCTCCAGGCGGATCCGGACGCGGTGGCGCACGTCGGCGCTTGACGCGGCCAGGCACAGCTCGATGTCGCCCGGCTCGACGATGCGCCGCCCGTCGCGCCCGGTGTAGGCCGCGAGGTCGGCGGGCACCGTGAACTCGACCCGGCGCGCCGCGCCCGGCTCCAGGTGCACGCGGGCGTAGCCGACCAGTCGGCGCACCGGCCGCGTCACCTGCGCCACGGGATCGCTCAGGTAGAGCTGGACGACCTCGGTCCCCGCGGTGTCGCCGGCGTTGCGCACGGCGCAGCCCACCGTGACCGCGCCGTCGGTGCCCACGGCTGCGGCGTCGACCTCGGCCTGCGGCACCCCGTTGAGCCTGGGCTCCTCCCACGCGAACCGCGTGTAGGACAGCCCGTGCCCGAACGGGTACAGCGGGGTGGGGTCGACCGAACTGACCTCGCTGCGCAGTCCCAGCGGCGGCGCCAGGTAGGTCGAGGGCTGCCCGCCGGGCCTGGCGGGCACGCCCACGGGCAGCCGCCCCGACGGGCCCACCCGGCCCGAGAGCACCCCGGCGATCGCCGGGCCGCCCTCCTCACCGGGGAAGAACGCCTGCACCGCCGCAGCGAGCCGGTCGGCGACGGCGCCCAGGGCGTAGGGGCGGCCGGTGAGCAGCACCAGCACCACCGGCGTGCCCGTCTCGATCAGCGCCTCCAGCAACTGCTCCTGGACGCCGGGCAGCGCCAGGTCCTCGGCGTCGCAGCCCTCCCCCGAGGTGCCGCGGCCGAAGAGACCGGCCCGGTCGCCCAGCACCGCCACGCACACGTCGGCCGAGCGCGCGGCGGCCGCGGCCGCCGCGATCCGCGAGGTGTCGGGGTCGTCGACCCCGCAGCCGACCTGGTGCTCGATCCGCTTGGAGGGCAGCTCCATGCGCAGGGCCTCCAGCAGCGTCGGCACCTGCACGCCGATCGGGACGCCGGGGTACTGGGGGCCCACGTGGCTGGGGAAGGAGTAGCAGCCGAGCATGGCCATGGGGTCGTCGGCGCGCGGCCCGACCACGGCCAGGTTCTGCTGCGGTTCCAGCGGCAGCGCGCCGGCGTCGTTGGCGAGCAGGACGACCGACTCCTCGGCGAGGCGGCGGGCGAGGTCCCGGTGCTCGGGCGGGTCGAGGACGACGCTGCCCCGCACCTGGCGCGCGTCCGCATCGGGCGCGCCGCCGGCGAGCGCCGCGGGCATCGGCGACCAGTCCGGGTCGAGCAGGCCCAGCTCGCACTTTTGCACCAGCACGCGCCGCGCGGCGCGGTCGACCAGCGCCTCGGGCACCTCGCCCGCGCGCACCGCTTCGATCAGGGGCTCGCCGAAGCAGCGCACCGTGGGCAGTTCGACGTCGACGCCCGCGGCCAGCGCGAGCCCCGCCGCCTGCGCCGGCGACCCGGCGACCCGGTGCAGGGTCTGCAGGAACGCCACGCCGAAGTAGTCGGCGACCACCGTGCCCTCGAAGCCCCACTCCTCGCGCAGCAGCTCCGTCAGCAGCGACGGGTCGGCGGCGACGGGGACGCCGTCGTTGTCGTTGTAGGCCTGCATCACCGACCGGGCGCCGCCCAGGCGCAGCGCCATCTCGAACGGCGGCAGCAGCACGTCGGCGAGCTCCCTGGGCCCGACCGACACCGGGGCGAGGTTGCGTCCGGCGCGCGAGGCGGAGTAGCCGACGAAGTGCTTGAGGGTGGCGATGACGCCGGCCGACTGCAGCCCCCGGACGTAGGCGGTGCCGAGCGTGCCGACGAGGTAGGGGTCCTCGCCGATGGTCTCCTCGGTGCGCCCCCACCGCGGGTCGCGGGTCACGTCCAGCACCGGTGCCAGCCCCTGGTGCACGCCGACGGCGCGCATGCTCGCCCCGATGGCGGCCGCCATCTCCTCGACCAGGCCGGGGTCGAAGGAGGCGCCCCAGGCCAGCGGGGTCGGGTGGATCGTCGCCGTCCACGCGGTGAAGCCCGACAGGCACTCCTCGTGGGCCAGCGCCGGGATGCCGAACCGGCCGGCCGCGGCGATCCGCTCCTGGGAGCGCGCCAGGGAGCGCACGCCCAGCGCCGGATCGACCGGTACGGTGCCGAAGGGCCGGGTGAGCTGCCCCAGCCCGTCGGCGATCAGCGCGTCGAAGTCCGGCGGCTCCTCCGCCATGTCGTGCTGGTGGGGCGCGACCCCTTCACCGGACTCCTCCGCGCCGACCCACACCCCGTAGAGCTGGGCGACCTTCTCCTCCAACGTCATGCGCCGCAGCAGGTACTCCACCCGCTCGGAGGCCGGCAGCGAGGGGTCGCGCCAGGCGGCGTCCCCCTCCTCGGCGTCGCCCGGTCCGGGGGCCGTCCGGCGGTCATCGTCGGCAGAGAGCGTCATACCTCGTCCTTCTCGAAGAAACAGGGCTCCGGATCGCGGAGCCGGTGGTCGTGCGCCCGCGGCCGCGGTAAGGGGCCGCGCGGGCGCCGCTACTTGCCGCCCACGCCCATCAGGCCGTTGACCAGGGAGCGGCGGGCGATGAGGTACATCACGAAGATCGGCACCGCCGACAGCACCACGGCGGCCAGCAGGCCGGGGATGTCCACGCGGTACTGGCCCTGGAAGTCGAACAGCCCCAGGGTGATCACCCGTTGCTCGCGCGACTGGGTCAGGATCAGCGGGAACAGGAAGTTGTTCCAGGCCTGCAGCGCGGCGTAGACGGCCACCGTGCTGATCCCCGACCGCGACAGCGGGACGACCAGGCGGAAGAAGGTCCGCACCTGCCCGGCGCCGTCGAGGGCCATGGCCTCGTACAGGTCGTCGGAGATGTCGCGCATCGACCCGGTCAGGATCAGCACGCACACCGGCAGCGCGAAGGCCGCCGTGGGCAGGACGATCGCCGGCAGGGTGTCGTAGAGGCCGAGCTCCCTGATGATCAGGTAGACCGGGATGATCACCGCCTGCGCCGGGATGGCCAGGCCCAGCAGGAAGAACCGGAAGAGCGCGTCGGTCCCCCTGGTCCTGGCCCGCACCACCGCGTAGCCGACCGGGACGGCGAGGACGACCACCAGGGCGACCACCCCGGCCGTCACCAGGAGCGTGTTGCCGACGAAGACCAGGAAGCCGTTCTCGATCGCCTTGGTGTAGTTCTCCAGGGTCGGGTCGCCGGGCGGCGTGAGCGGCCCCGACTCCAGGTACCGGTCGCTGCGCTGCAGGGTCGCCACGAGCAGCGCGTAGACGGGCACGCCGACGACGAGCAGCCAGATGAACGCGCCGAAACCGGCGAGCGGGTTGGCGCGGGTCCGCCGCCGGGTCCGCCGCCGGGGCTCGGGGGCCCGGCGCCGGGCGGTGCCGGGACCGGGGCCCGGATCGGGGGCCGCCGCGGCGGGCGCGGAACGCGTCGGAGCCATCTGCCTCACATCCCCTCCCGGGTGCTGCGCATCGAACCGAAGCCGGTGAGCCGGACCATGACGAGCGAGACGGCCGTCGCCACGATCACGAGCGTGAACGCGATGGCGCTGGCGTAGCCCATCTCGTAGCCCATGAACCCGAACCGGTACATCAGGTACGGGACGATCGAGGTGGAGGTGCCCGGACCGCCGCCGGTCAGGATCAGCACGGTCTCGAAGTAGGTCAGGGAGCCCACGACCATGAGCACCGACGAGGTCGTGATCGTGTTGCGCAGCTGCGGCAGCGTGATGTGCAGGAACCTGCGCGGCACGCTCGCGCCGTCGATCTCGGCGGCCTGGTACAGCGACGCGGGGATCTGGCGCGCGCCGCCCTGGTACAGCAGCATGTGCAGCGGGATGAACTGCCAGGCGCTGACGAACACGATGACGGCGAAGGCCCCCGAAGGGCTGCCCAGCAGGCTGACGCTGTCCAGCCCCAGCCACGGACCGATCCTGGCGAGCGGGCCGAAGTTGGGGTCGAGCAGGGCCTTCCAGATGATCGCGATCGCCGCCGAGGACAGCAGCAGCGGGACGAAGAAGACCGCGGCGAGCACCGCCCGGTTGCGCTGCGGTCCCGCGGCCCACACCCCCAGCAGCATGCTGATCGGCGTCTGCACCGCCCAGCTCCCCACCGTCAGGCCGAGGCTGAGCAGGACCCCCTGGTGCATGACGGGGTCGCCGGCCAGCCGCTGCCAGTTCTGCGCGCCGACGAACTGGGGCGTGCCCAGGCCGTTCCACGACGTGAAGGACAGGTAGGCGACCAGTCCCATCGGGATGACCGCGAAGAACAGGAAGAACAGCGCTGCGGGCAGCGCCCAGACGGCGCCCGGCCGGCCCACTGAGGGGCCGCCCGGGCGGCGGCGCGGCGTCCGCAGCGGCGCGGAAACGCTCACTGCAGCCCCGCCATCGCGTCGACGAACTGCTCGGGCGTGCTCTGGCCGTTGAACAGCTTCTGGATCTCGGTCAGCATGCCCTCGGACACCGAGGGGGGCAGCGCCTGGTCCCAGGAGAGCTGGAAGTGCGGCGCGTTCTGCACCATCTCGTACTGGAAGGTCGCGAAGTCGGGGCTGGGGCTCAAGTCCAGCAGGTCGGCGGCGTTGGTCGTCGTCGGCACCTCGCCGTTCTCGATCATGTCGCGCACGTAGGCGTCGCTGGAGGTCTGCTTCAGGAAGTCGACGGCCGCGTCCTCGACGGGGCTGTCGGCGCTGACCGAGAAGTAGTTGGCCGGGTTGCCCACGACGTTGGCGGGGTCGCCCTCGCCTCCGGAGATCGCGGGGAAGGCGACGTAGCCCAGCCCGTCCTCGGCGAACTCCGGCGCCTGGTCCAGCAGGGTGGAGTACTCCCACGACCCCATCAGGTGCATCGCGCCCTCGCCCTGGGCCAGCAGCGCCGAGGCCGCGCCCTCGGTGTAGCTGACCGAGCCGTAGTTGTCGCCGAAGGCGCCGCTGTCGACGAGGTCGCGCACCATCTGGGCCGACTCCAGGACCGCCGGGTCGCGCCAGCCCTCGGGGTCACCGCTCTGGATGCGCTGGAAGACCTCGGCGCCGCCGTTGCGGTCGACCAGGTACTGCAGCCACATCTGCTCGGTCCAGGCCGTGGCGCCGGCCAGGACGAAGGGGGTGATGTCCTCCTGGGTGAAGGTCTCGACGAGCGCGAGGACGTCCTCCCAGGTCTCCGGGGGCTCGGCTCCGACCTGCTCGAACAGCTCCTCGTTGTAGAAGAGGATCACCGGCTGGGTGCCGCGCATCGGAACGCCGTACTGGACGCCGTCGATCCGGCCCGCCTCCATGACGGAGGGGATGAACGACTCCTGGAACTCCGGGTCGGCCTCCATCATGTCGTCCAGCGGGAGCAGCATGTCGGCCTCGACGTAGGAGCGGATGCTGCCGCCGCCCCAGTTGAAGAACACGTCGGGCTGGTCGCCCGAGCCCATGGAGGTCCGCAGCTTGTCCTGGTAGCTGTCGCCGGGGACCTCGGTGATCACGGCCTGGGCCCCCGATCCCTCGTTGAACCGCTCCACGGCGCCCTGCTGCACGACGACCAGGCTGTCCTGGTACATCCACACGTCCAGGGTCTCGTCGCCCGCGGCGCCGCCACCCGAACCGCAGGCGGTCGCCACCACGCCCAGCGCGGTTGCCACCGCGATCGCCCGCGCCGCCCTCATCGCCGCCATCAGATCTCCCTCGAAACTATCGGTACTTTTACCGAAATGCTTGAGGCCAGAAGCTACGTTGTCGAAACAACGAACGTCAAGACCTTAATGAGACACTCGCCACTCCCGACGTCGCGTTTTCCGAAGATGCCAGTACAATTGGGCATCGTGACTGCAGAAGCGGGGCCGAACCACCGAAACGCGGCCGACACGGAGACCATAACGATCTCGAAAATTGCGGAAGCCGCGGGCGTATCCGTCCCGACGGTCTCCAAGGTCCTCAACGGCCGCGCCGATGTCGCACCCGACACCCGGTCCCGGGTCGAGGAACTCATCCACCGGCACGGCTACCGGCGCCGCCGCGGCCCGGGCGGCGGCCGCTCGACAACGCTGGACCTCGTCTTCCACGAGCTCGACAGCGCCTGGGCCATCGAGGTCATCCGCGGGGTGGAGCGCGTCGCGCGCGCCGAAGGGCTCAGCGTCGTGCTCTCGGAGTCCGGCGGCGCGCAGACACCGCAGGACTCATGGGTGGAGTCGGTGCTCGCCCGCCAGTCGGCCGCCGTGATCCTGGTCCTCTCCGACCTCGAGCCCGCGCAGCAGGCGCGGCTGTCGGCGCGCGGCATCCCCTTCGTCGTCGTCGACCCCACCGGCGACCCCGGCGACGACGTGCCCTCGATCGGATCGGCCAACTGGAACGGCGGCCTGGCCGCGACCCGCCACCTCATCGAGCTCGGCCACGAGCGGATCGCGGTGATCGGCGGGCCCCGCGACGTCCTGTGCAGCCGGGCCAGGATCGACGGCTACCGCGCCGCGCTCGACACCGCGGGGATGCCCGTCGACCCGCGCCTCATCCGCACCGGCGACTTCCACGTCGAGGGCGGCCGCGACAACGGCCGCGACCTTCTGCTCATGGACGACCCGCCCACGGCGGTCTTCGCCGGCAGCGACCTGCAGGCGCTCGGCCTCTACGAGGCGGCCCGCGAACTGGGCGTGCGCGTGCCCGAGGACATCAGCGTCGTCGGCTACGACGACCTGCCCCTGGCCCGCTGGGTCGGCCCGCCGCTGACCACGGTGCGCCAGCCGCTGACCGAGATGGCCGAGGAGGCGACCCGGCTCGCCCTGAGCCTCAGCCGGGGCGAACGCCCCGCCAACCTGCGCCTCGACCTCGCCACCAGCCTGGTCGTGCGGCAGAGCACTGCCCCGCCCGCACGCCGATAGTTTCGAGAACGACGGAAACGGCCCCGGCCCGAAAGACCGGGACCGGGGCCGGCGCGGGAGGGGTCAGCCCTTGACCGCTCCGGCGGTCAGGCCGGAGACCACGAAGCGGCGGAACACCAGCACCAGGATCGCGATCGGCGCGGTGACCGACACCGCGGCGGCGAAGATCGTGCCGTAGGGGACCTCGAACGTCGTGCCGTACAGGGCGATGCCGACCGGGATCGTGCGGAAGGCGTCCTGGGAGTTGAAGGTCAGCGCCATCAGGAACTCGGTCCAGGTCGCGGTGAAGGTGAACACCCCCGCCGTGAACAGGCCCGGCTTGACCTGCGGCAGGATCACCGAGAGCACGGTGCGCGTCGGCGAGGCCCCGTCCACCCTGGCGGCGTCCTCCAGCCCGCGGGGCACCCCCAGCATGTAGTTGCGCATGATCCAGATCGCGAACGGCAGGTTGAACGCGATGTAGGGGACCATCAGCCCGATGTGCGAGTTGAGCAGCCCCAACTGGCGCTCCATCAGATAGAGCGGGATCAGCACCGCGATCGACGGGTACACCGAGATCATCAGCAGCGCGATCATCACCGGACCGCGCCCGCGCATGGGGGTGCGGGCCAGCGCGTAGCCGGCGAAGGTGGCCAGGCCGACCACCACCACCGTGGCGCACAGGCACACCACCAGGCTGTTGACGATATAGCGGCCGAACCCGACGCTGACGAAGGCGTCGACGTAGTTGGCGACGGTGACCTCGTCCGGCCACGCCGTCGGCGGCACCCGCCCCACCTCCGAGGCGGGCTTGACCGAGTTGACCACCAGCCAGTACAGCGGCAGCGAGGTGAACACCACCAGCACCAGCGCACCGAGGTTGACCAGGTTGAACACGCGGCGAACGCCGCGCCGCCCGCGCGCGGTCATGCCACCTCCTCCTTGCCCACCTGGGCCTTGAACGCCTTGAGGAACAGCAGGCACGCCCCCGCCACCAGCAGCCCGGTGGTGGTGGCCACGGCCGCGCCCGGACCGATGTTGAGGTCCTGGAACAGCACCTTGTAGCCCATGACCGCCAGCGACTGGGTGGCGATCCCCGGGCCGCCGCCGGTCAGCACGAACGGCAGGTCGAACACGCCGAACGCCTGCAGGATCCGGAACAGCACCGCCACCGCGATCGTGGAACGCAACTGCGGCAGTGTCACCCGCCAGAACGTGGTCCAGGCGTTGGCGCCGTCGACCTCGGCGGCCTCATAGACGTCGCGCGGCAGCATGACCAGACCGGCGAGCACGATGATCGCCACGAACGGGGTGGTCTTCCAGATGTCGGCCACCATCATCGCCCCGATCGCCGGGGCCGGCTGGCCCAGGATCAGCGGCGTGGAACCGGTGACCGCCTCCACCGCCCAGGTGATCACCCCGTAGGAGGAGTTGTACATGTAGGCCCACAACTGCGCCGAGACCACCGTGATCATGGACCACGGGATGAGCAGCAGCGCCATGATCCAGCCCCGGCCGGCCCCCAGCCGCTCCATCACCAGCGCGGCCATCGTGCCCAGCACCACCTCCACCGCCACGGTCACGACCGTGTAGAAGACCGTGAAGCCCAGCGCGTAGTACCAGTCGGAGGAGGACAGCAGCGCCACATAGTTGCCGAAGGTCAGCGCGTCGATGGCGAAGCCGTCGTAGGTGATGCGGACCTGGGAGAAGCTCAGCACCAGGGAGAACACGATCGGGAAGATCGTGACGCCGCCGATGACCAGCAGCGAGGGGGCGGTGTAGAGCCAGCCCGTCCTGGCCATCCGCCGCTCCACGGCGTCGCGGCGCACCGTTCCGGAACCGCGGCGGGGCGCGCCGCCGCCGGGGTCGGGGCGGGGCCGCGCCGGAGCCGTCGGCCTGCTCAGTCCGGTCGTCACAGCGCCTCCCCGTCGCGGGCCCGCCGCATGCCCTCGGCCATCTCCGAAAGCACCGCGCCGGCGTCCCCGCCGCCGTCGACGATGAGCGGGTTGGCCGTGGTGTAGATCGCCTTGCTGATCTGGGGGTAGTGCGGCGACTGGGTCGGCCGCACCACGAACTCGGCGTCGGCCGACAGCCCGAACGTCGGATTGTCCTGGCCGACCACCTCGGGGTCGGCCAGGACGCTGGACAGCGTGGGCGTGTAGGGCGATGTCGTGGCCATGATGGTCTGCGCCTCCTCCTGCGCGACCCAGCGGGCGAAGGCCAGGGCCGCGCCGAGGTGCCGGGTGTGCGGGTTCACGAAGTTGTGCCAGCCGCCGAGCGTGGACAGCCGCGGTCGCCCCGAGCCCTCGAAGGTCGGGCGCAGCGTCGCGCCGACCTTGCCGGCCACCGCCGAACCCCCGGGCGCGTTGGCCGCACCCCAGGCGTAGGACCAGTTGCGCAGGAACGCCGACTGGCCGCCGGAGAACGCCGTCATCGCCTGCTCCTCGGCGAAGGTGCCCACCGCCGCCGGAGACACCCCGTCGGCGACCAGCCCGGACATGAACTCCAGCGCACGCCGGCCGGCGTCGGAGTCGACCAGGACCTCCTCGGCCCGCTCGTCCATCAGCGCGCCGCCGGCGTCGGCCAGCATCTCGGCGAAGTTGCAGGTCAGCGTCTCCGAGGATGCGCCCTGCCAGACGAAGCCGTAGCGGACGTCGCCGGCCTCGGTGAGCCTGCCCGCGGTGCGGTGCAGCTCCTCCCAGGTCGCCGGAGGCTCCAGCCCGTGCTTGTGCAGCAGGTCCGCGCGGTAGTAGAGGAACGCGATGTCCAGATACATCGGGAAGGCCCAGGCCCGGTCCTCGTAGCTGACCGCGGTGACGATGGGGTCGGGGTAGCCGGACCAGAAATCGGCGCCGTCGGAGAGCATGCCCAGCGGCATGGCCAGCGAGTGGTGGGCGAACTGGGCCGGCCAGGCGCAGTCGCCGAGGTAGACGTCGGGGGTGACCGCTCCGCTCGCGATCTGCGTCGTCAGCGTGGTGCGGCGCACGTCGGTGGTCGGCGGCACCTGGACCAGGCGCACCGTGATGGTGGGGTGGCGTTTGTGGAAAGCCTCGATGAGGGTGCGCCGCAGGTCGTTGCCCTCGTTGTCGGACAGCTCCTGCGACAGCCAGTCGATGGTGACCGGTTCCTCGGGCAGCTCGGTGCTGCGCCCGGCCATCGGGTCGGCGACGCCGGCCTCGCGGGCACAGCCGGCCAGCGAGGCCGCCGCCAGGGCCGCACCACCGGCGAGCAGGGATCTACGCGACAGCCGCATGTCGTTGCTCCTTGGCGACGGACCGTCAAAAGTGGCTGCAAACGCTGCCATCAGAAGTGTGGCCGAGTCAACACGAGGTGAACAAATGCCTGAGTAAACCGGCCCGTATTTCCACCGGGTCAATTGAGATCGTTGCCAGTTGCGCCGAAGACGTGATTTCATCCGTAACCGTGGCGGCCGCCGGACACCCCCGAACGCCCGCTCGCCGCCCCTCCCCGACCGCGAAGGGAAGCCATGAGTGAGAACTGGTGGCGCGACGCCGTCATCTACCAGATCTATCCGCGCAGCTTCGCCGACACCGACGGCGACGGGGTCGGCAACATCGCCGGGATCACCCGGCGCATCGACCACCTGGCGGCCCTGGGGGTCGACGCCGTGTGGCTGTCGCCCTTCTACCCCTCGCCCTGGGCCGACGGCGGATACGACGTCGCCGACTTCCGCGACGTCGACCCGCTGCTGGGCACCCTGGCCGACTTCGACGCGCTCGTCGCCGCCGCGCACGAGCGCGACATCCGCATCATCGTCGACATCGTCCCCAACCACACCTCCGATCAGCACCCCTGGTTCCAGGAGGCGGTGCGGGCCGCACCGGGCTCCAGGGAGCGCGAGCGCTACGTCTTCCGCGACGGCAGGGGCGAGGACGGATCGCTGCCGCCCAGCAACTGGGAGTCGAGGTTCGGCGGACCGGCCTGGACCCGGCTGCCCGACGGCCAGTGGTACCTGCACCTGTTCGCCCGCGAACAGCCCGACCTGAACTGGGCCGACCCGGAGGTCCGCGAGGAGTTCCTGGACATCCTGCGGTTCTGGAGCCGGCGCGGCGTCGACGGCTTCCGCATCGACGTGGCCTACGCGCTGATGAAGGACCTCACCGAGCCGCTGCGCGACGTCGTGGTGGTGCCCGAGGGCAGCGGCCTGGACGACATCGCGGTCAACCCCGACCACCCGCACTGGGACCGCCCCGAGACCCACGACATCTACCGCGAGTGGCGCCGGGTGTTCGAGGAGTTCGATCCGCCGCGCGTCGCCGTGGCCGAGGCGTGGCTGCCCAGCGACCGGCTGGTGCACTACCTGCGCGAGGACGAGCTGCACCAGGCGTTCAATTTCGAGTTCCTGCGCTGCGCGTGGGACGCCGACGCCTACCGCAAGGTCATCGACACCAGCATCGCCGACGCCGCCTCGGTGCGGACGGTGGCGACCTGGGTGCTGTCCAACCACGACGTGGTGCGCCCGGCCTCCGTGCTGGGCCTGCCCAACGGCGCCGACCTCAACTCCTGGCTGATGAGCGACGGCACCGAGCCAGCGGTCGACGTGGAGCTGGGCCGGCGCCGGGCGCGGGCCGCGGCGCTGCTGGAGATGGGCCTTCCCGGGTCCACCTACATCTACCAGGGCGAGGAGCTGGGCCTGCCGGAGGTGGCCGACCTGCCGGCCGAGGTGCTGCAGGACCCGAAGTGGGAGCGCACCGGCCACACCGCCAAGGGCCGCGACGGCTGCCGGGTGCCGATCCCGTGGGAGGTCGACGGCCCGTCGTTCGGCTTCGGCGACGCCCCCGGCTGGCTGCCGCAGCCCGACGACTGGGGCGGGCTGTCGGTGCGGGCCCAGACCGGCGACCCCGACTCGACGCTGGAGCTGTACCGCGCGGTGCTGCGGGCGCGCAGGGAGCTCACCGGGGAGTTCTCCCCCGGTGAGTCCCTCGCCTGGGACGACGACCTGAACCAGGGCGACGTGCTGGCGTTCTGGCGCGGCGAGCACTGGCTGGTGCTGGTCAACACCGGCTCGACCCCCGTCACGCTGCCCGAGGGCGACGTGGTGGTCTCCAGCGTCGCCCTGGGCGGCGACCGCACCCTCCCCGCCAACGCCGCGGCCTGGCTGCGCAGGTAGCGACACTCGGACAGGACGGGTCCGGCCCCGGGACACCCGAGGCCGGACCTGTTTCGAGCTGCCACCTTTACGACGTAGATTTCTTGAGGAAGAGCGCTCAGGTCGTCAGGGCCGCAGCGGCGAATCCCCCGCCCCCACCCGATGACCTGAGCGCTCTCCCCCACCGGAATACACGTCGGACTCCAGACTCGGCACACTAGCTCAGCGAGGAGTAGGCCACCACTCCCCTGCGGACCGCGTCCATCGCGGTACGGGCGTTGGGGCGCACCCTGCTGCCCTCGGGGGCGGCGTCGGCGATCTGGCCGAGCATGTCGATGAGCTGCTTGGTGGCGCGCACGAAGTCGCCGGCCGGCATGTCGGCCTCCCACAGGATCCGGTCCAGCCGGTCGCCCTTGGCCCAGCGGTAGGTGGTCCAGACGAAGCCGAGGTCGGGTTCGCGCAGGAAGGACACCCGGTGGTCGCGCTCGGTCTCGTGCAGCTCGCCCCACAGCCGCACCATCTCGGCCAGCGTCTCCTCCGACGGGCCCGGGGGGATGCGCGGGTAGCTCTCGTCGGACCGGCGCGACTCATAGACCAGCGACGACACGCACGCCGCCAGGTTCACCGGGTCCAGGTCCTCCCACAGCCCGCGGCGCAGGCACTCGGCGACCAGCAGGTCCAGCTCGGAGTAGATCTTGGCGAGCAGCCGCCCCTCTTCGGTGACGCTGTCGCCGTCGAGGTAGTCAAGCTGCTGCAGCACCCCGCACACCCGGTCGAAGGTGCGGGCGATCACGTGGGAGCGGCCCTCCACCCGGCGGCGCAGCCCCTCGGTCTCCTTGCGCAGCCGGAAGTGGCGCTCGGCCCAGCGGGCGTGGTCCTCGCGCTCGGCGCAGCCGTGGCAGGGGTGGGCGCGCAGCTCGCCGCGGAGCCGGGCGATCTCGGGATCCTCCTCCCCTCCTCCGCGGCGGGGCCGCGGCGGCGGCGCGGTGTCCATGTCGTCCAGCTTGTTGCGCAGGGTCGAGGCCAGGTCGCGCCGGGACTGGGCCGAGCGGGCCGAGAAGTTCTTGGGGACGCGCAGCCGCCCGACCGGCTGCACCGGTACCGGGAAGTCGGCCGAGTTCACCCGCTTGGCCTGCCGGTTGATCGTCAGCACCAGCGGCACCGGGTCCTCGCCGGCGCGCACGCCCGGATCCAGCACGACCGCGAAGCCCGAGTGCCGCCCGGCCGGGACCCGGATGACGTCGCCGACCCGCAGCGACTCCAGGCTGCGCACGGCCTCGCGGCGGCGCACCGCGCCCTTGTTCCTGGACGCCTGGGACTCCCTGCCGCTGAGCTCGCGGCGCAGCGCCGCGTACTCCATGAAGTCGCCGAGGTGGCACTGGGCCGCCTGGGCGTAGCCCTCCAGCGCCTCCTCGTGCTTGTGCAACTGGCGCGCCAGGCCCACCACGGCCCGGTCGGCCTGGAACTGGGCGAAGGAGGACTCCAGCATGTTGCGGCTGCGCTCGCGCCCGACCTGGCCGACCAGGTTGACCGCCATGTTGTAGGAGGGCTGGAAGCTGGAGTTGAGCGGGTAGGTGCGGGTGCTGGCCAGACCGGCCACGGCCTCGGGGTCGGTGCCGGGCTGCCAGATCACCACGGCGTGGCCCTCGACGTCGATGCCGCGCCGCCCGGCCCTGCCGGTGAGCTGGGTGTACTCGCCGGGGGTGAGGGGGGCGTGGGTCTCGCCGTTCCACTTGTCGAGCTTCTCGATCACCACGGTGCGCGCCGGCATGTTGATGCCCAGCGCCAGCGTCTCGGTCGCGAAGACCGCGCGGATCAGGCCGCGCGAGAACAGCTTCTCGACGATCTCCTTGAAGGTGGGCAGCATGCCCGCGTGGTGTGCGGCGATCCCGCGCTCCAGCGCCAGGATCCACTCGGAGTAGCCCAGCACCGCCAGGTCGGCCGGTGGGATGTCGGCGCACTGGCGCTCGGCGTACTCGCGGATCTCGGCGGTCTCCTCCTCGGTGGTCAGGGTGAGGCCGGAGTGGATGCACTGGCGCACCGCGTCGTCGCAGCCGGCGCGGCTGAAGATGAAGGTGATGGCGGGCAGCAGGCCCTCGCGGTCGAGTTCGTCGACGATCTGCACCCGGCTGGGCGGGGCGAACTTGGAGCGCGGCCGGGGCGTGCCGCCGCGGGCCCGGGTCTGCGGGTGGCGGCGCCGGTGCGCGAGCTGGGTGACCCGGTCGTCCTCCTGGGCCAGCCGGATCAGCCGCGGGTTGACCTGGAGGCGCTCGCCGTTGACCATGATCTCGGCGGTCTTGCCGCCGGCCTCGCGGCGGTCGCGCCGGCGCTTGCGCTTGCCGGGCCTGCCGGACTCGCCGCCGTCCTCGGCCGCCTCGGTCTCGACGAACAGGTCGTGGATGCGGATTCCGGCCATGACGTGCTGCCACAGCGGCACCGGCCGGGTCTCGTCGACGATGACCGCGGTGTCGCCGCGCACCTGCAGCAGCCACTGCCCGAACTCCTCGGCGTTGCTCACCGTGGCCGAGAGCGCCACCATCCGCACCGACTCGGGCAGGTGGATGATGACCTCCTCCCACACCGCGCCCCGGAAGCGGTCGGCGAGGTAGTGCACCTCGTCCATGACGACGTAGGCCAGCCCGCCCAGGGTGTGGGAGCCTGCGTAGAGCATGTTGCGCAGCACCTCGGTGGTCATGACCACGATCGGGGCCTCGCCGTTGACGCTGTTGTCACCGGTGAGCAGGCCCACCTTCTCCGCGCCGTAGCGGCGCACGAGGTCGTTGTACTTCTGGTTGGACAGCGCCTTGATGGGCGTGGTGTAGAAGCACTTGCGCCCGTCGCGCAGCGCCAGGTGGACCGCGTACTCCCCGACCACCGTCTTGCCCGATCCGGTGGGCGCCGCGACCAGCACGCCGTTGCCCGACTCCAGTTCCTTGCAGGCCCTGATCTGGAAGTCGTCGAACTCGAATCCGTACAGGGCCTGGAAGTCCTCGATCTCGGTGCTGGACTCCTTCTGGCGCCGACGGAACGCGGCGTAGCGCGCGGCGTGAGTACTCATATCCAGTAAGCCTAGAAGGTCCGGCAGGTGTTCGCGCCTCGGGCGGCCGGGCGGCCGGGCGGACCGCGGGGACCGGGCGGACCGCGGCCGGACTACTCGGCGCCGGCGGAGCCGGGGTTGTTCGGCGAGGGCACCGCCCGGACCGGGACCTCGCCGCGCTGCATCGCGGCCTCCTCCGGGGTCAGGTACTCCTCGGGGATGTCGAACTCGCCGTCCTTGGCGCCCAGGACGAACGCCTCCCACTCGGCGGGGGTGAAGAACAGGATGCCCTTGTCGGGGTTCTTGCCGTCACGCACCGCGCGGAAGCCGTCGTCGAACTTGGCGACCTCCACGATCGCGTCGGACTCCTCGTTGGACAGCGACGAACGCATCCACACCGCGTCGGTGGTGTCGTGCCACTTCTCGTTGCCCTGCGCCTCCGGCGGCAGATCGCGCGCGCCCTCGCCTTCGCGGGCCTGCTCGTCGGGATTCTGCTCGCCCATGGTCGGTCCCTCCCTGCGGTCGTGCGGCGTTTCGAGGACGACCTTAGCGCTTCGGCGCCGCTTCGGAGGTCTCGTCCTCCTCCAGCGGGGAGACCTCGTCGTCGTCGAGGTCGCCGTAGGGCTCGGCCACGCCCTTGCGGCGGTCGTTGAGGAACGCGACCAGCTCGGCGATCTCGAACAGCACCACGACCGGGACGGCCAGCGCCAGCATGGTGATGGGGTCGCCGCCGGGGGTGGCGATGGCGGCGAAGACGAACGCCAGGAAGAGGATCATCCGGCGCCACTTGGCGATGGTGGCGTGGGAGAGCGCCCCGAGGAAGTTCAGCAGCACCACGATGAGCGGGAGCACGAACGCCGCCCCGAACACCAGCAGCATCATGATGATGTAGCTGAGGTAGTTGTCCATGGTGATCAGCGGCGTCGTGCCCTCGGGCGCGAAGCCGAACATGATCTCCATGCCCTTCTGGGTGACGTAGTAGGCCAGTGCCGATCCCCCGAGGAACAGCGGCACCGCGAACCCGACGAAGGCGTAGGTGTAGCCCTTCTCCCTGCCCTGCAGGCCCGGGGCGACGAACGCCCAAAGCTGGTAGAGCCAGAACGGGCAGGACACGAGGAGGCCGATGATGATCGCGACCTTGAACCGCAGGAAGAAGGCGTCGAAGATGCCGGTGAAGATGAGGTCGCAGCTTCCCTCGGTGCCGCCCCGCACCTCAGCGGGGAGCGCGCAGTAGGGGGCCTTCAGGAACTCCCACACCGGCTCGAAGACCATGAAGCCCGCGACGATGCCGAGCGCGATGAAGATCGCCGCCTTGACCACGCGCTTGCGCAGTTCGCGCAGGTGGTCCATCAGCGGCATGCTGCCGTCGGGATTCGCCTCGGCCCGCCGTCGCCTCAGCCGCATGATCGGTTTCTCTCTCCGCCAGTCCATGGGTCATTCGCGCGGCGCCGCGCCTCGGCGCCGCACAGGCTCGGATCCGGCCCCGTGGCCGACTCAGTCGCCGTATCAGCCGCCGTACTGGTGGCGGCTCGGCTCACCAGACTCGTTCACGATGCGCTGACCTGCGGGCAGTTGCGGGTAGCCGTTCTGCTGCGACTGCTGGCCGTAGCCCTGGTCGTGCTGCTGCTGGGACCCCGGCTGCCGGGCCGGGTCCTCGCCCGAGGCCTGGGCCTTCTGGCTCGATTCCTCGTTGTTGTCCTCGTCGCCGAGCCCCTTGGCCTCGGCCTTGAGGATGCGTGCGCTGCGCCCCATCGACCGCGCCAGTTCCGGCAGCTTCTTCGCTCCGAACAGCAGCAGGGCGATGACCAGCAGAATGAGGATCTCGCGTGGTCCGATACCCATGTCTCAACCTCTCTCCAGGGCGCTACCTGCGCCATCGATGGTACGCCCTGTCCGACCGGAATTCACCGGGCTCCCGCCCGGGCGCGCTCGCTCAGCTCCCGCAGCACCGCGTGGCGCGGCTCCAATTCGGCTCTGGTCCGCGCCACCTGGGACTCCAGTGACCTGAGCTGCCGCACCATCCGGAGGGCGAAGAACCCGATGACGAGCAGGCCGAGGAGGGAGACGGTGACGAGACCGGCGATGGCGAACACGCTTCCGAGCCTACTCAATGGTTCGCCGAACGCCAGTAACCCCCCGGTTAACCGGGAGCGACATCGCCCCCTCAGATCGTTGATGGAAGGTGGGAGGCTATGGCCACAGCCTCCCGTTCACCGCCGGTGACCTCGGAAGGCCGCCGTCAGCGCGCCGACGCCGGCGGGGCGAAAGGGCGCGCCGCACGGGTCCGTGCCGGTCCCCGCCAGGCCTGACTTCAGGGATCAGCGGGGTCTCACCAGCCGGTCTGCCCCACCCTGACCCTTCTCAGACATCCTCTAGCTTGAGTTTTGACCTTGGCCACTGGGGGTCTTCGACACCAGCCCCAGGAGGGACCCGCGGTGACCGGGCGACGGTGCACGCCGCCCCCGGCCTCAGGGGGTTTGAAGCCTCAACCACAGGAGGGATCCGCGGTGACCGGGCGATCCTCTCGCACGCCCTCCCTCCTGGGGCGGGCCTTCACGACCCCCTGAAGTCAAGGTCTCTTCCACCTCTCTTGGGGCGGGCCTTCACGACCCCCTGGGGTCGAAGTGGAAGGGGCCCACCCGCGCGTCCACTCCGCCCCCAGGGCCGAGGTTGAAACCCAAGCTAGTAGCCGACCAGGGCGCGGGCGGCGTCGGCGCGGACCCGCTCGGCCAGCTCGGCCGGGGCCGCCACCCGCGCCTGCGGGCCCAGCCGCAGCGCGAGCCGGCGCACCCACGCCGGAGCGGGCGTGCGCAGCGTCGCGCGCAGCCACCCGTCCGCCAGCTCCCGCAGGTCGGTGCACACGTACTCCTCGGTGACCCAGCGCGCCCCCGGCGCGAGGTCCAGGGTGACGTAGACGTCGTCGGCCGACCGCTGCAGCAGGCCGCCGCGCAGGTCGCGCTCGCGCGCGTGGCCCGGCACCTCGGCGGCGACCGGCAGCACCGTCAGGTCCAGCACCCGGTCCAGCCGGAACAGCCGCACGTCGGTGCGCAGCCGGCACCAGCCCTCCAGGAAGGCGTGCCCGTCCTGGACCACCAGGCGCATCGGGTCGACGTCGCGCTCGGTGACCTGGTCCTGGTAGCCCGACAGGTAGCGCAGGTGCACCCGCTGGCCCGCGCGCAGCGCATCGCCCGCCCGGCGCTGCACCTCCTTGACCTCGTCGGTCTGCTCGATGCGGACCTCCACGGCGTCGGCGAGCCGGTCCACCGCGACGCCGGCCGCCGCGCGCAGCTTCTCCCCCACCCGCTTCAGCGCGTCGCTGGCCACGCCGGGCATCTCGCGCAGCAGCTCCACGCCCACGACCAGGCTCGCGGCCTCGTCGGCGGTCAGCCGCAGCGGCGCGGCCAGCGTGTCGGCGTTGGCGATGATGATCTCGCCGGTGGCCTGGGCCGCGTCGAGGTCGACGTCGATCAGGTCGCCCGGGGTGTAGCCGGGCAGGCCGCACATCCACAGCAGGCCCAGGTCCTTGAGCACCTGCTTCTCGGTCAGCCCGAAGTGCGCCGCCACCTCCGAGACCCGCACGTCGTGGCTGAGGGCGTAGGGCACCAGCATCAGCAGCCGGCGCAGTTGCTCCGAGGAGGTGCCGCCGCGCCGCGGCTGCGGGTCGGGCGCCCGCTCCGGCTCGGGGGCCGGCTCGGTCCCGGCCGCGGGCTCGCGCTCGGCCACCGCGCGCAGGTGCTCCTCGACCGCCGCGCGCGCCTGCGCCGGCTCGCGCAGTACCACCCGGTCGCCGAACTGCGCCACCCGCCCCACCAGCGACGCCACATCGGTGAAGGGATACTCCAGCAGGTCCCACCCCGGCTCGCCCGTCGAGCGCTCGCCGGGAACGATCCGGCGCGCGCCGCGCCGCAGCTCGTGCGCGGAGTCGGCGCGCACCAGCACGGTGGCGATCTGCTCGACCTCGCCGTGCCTGCCGCTCACCACCGAGCGCACGTCGACGCCGTCGGGCACCTGCACGGCCGGACCGCTCGCCACGACCCGCACCTCGCCGACGATCCGGCTGAGCCGGAACACCCTGCGGTCGCGCCGGTCGCGGTCGTAGCCGGCCACGTACCAGTGGCCGTTCACGTTGACCACGCCCCACGGCTCCAGCTCGCGGCGGGCGAGGTCGCGGTTGGGCGCGCGGTAGTCGAAGACGATCGGGCGGCGGTCGCGCACGGCCTGCCAGATCGGCAGGAACGCCGGCTCGTTGGTGCCCAGCACCGGCGTGATCCCCGAGGTGGCGTCGCCGTCCACCGGGACGCCCGCGGCGCGCAGCTTCAGCAGGGCGTCGGCCGCGACGTCACCCAGTGCCGCGTGCCGCCACGCCCGCGCGGCCAGGCCCAGCACGGCCGCCTCGTCGGCGCGCAGCTCGATCGGCGGCAGCTCGTAGTCGGCCCGGGAGATCCGGTAGCCCTCCTCGTCGCTCCACAGGTCGCCGCCGCCCGTCTCGATCGGGATGCCGGCCTCCCGCAGCTCCTTCTTGTCGCGCTCGAACATGCGCTTGAACGCGGCATCGCTCTCGGCCCGGCCGTAGCCGTAGACCGTCGCGCGGATCTCCCTGGCGGTCAGGAAGCGCCGCGTGGCCAGCAGGCAGATCACCAGGTTCAGCTGACGTTCGGTCTTCTCCTGCGACATCGCCGTGCTCTCTTTCGGGATCACCGTTTTCGCGCGAGTCCACCCGCTCGCCTGGTCCAAAACGGTACCGTGCCAGCGTGATCAGATGGCGTGACGGCGAGGTGACCGGGATCCGCGGCGAACGGCCCGGTGTGGCCGAACTCGACGTCGCGATCCGGGGCGAGGCCTCGGCCTGCCGGGCGCTGGCCTACACCGAGCTGGTGGGCCGCCCCCGGGTGGGCGACCGGGTGCTGCTCAACACCACGGCCCTGGCCATGGGGCTGGGCACCGGCGGCTACGCCATGGTCGTCGCCGTCCCCGACCGTCTGCCGCCGGATCCGGCCGGACCCGGCCACCTCGTCAAGGCCCGGTACACGCCTTTGCAGACCACGGTACTCGGCGTCGACGAGCAGGACTCCCCCCACCACGCGACGCTGCGCGAGGCCGCCGACGTCGCCGCCATGCCCGTGGTGGTCGCCGACCTGCACTCGGCGCTGCCCGCGGTCCTCGCGGGGATCGGGGCCGAGCGCCCCGGCACCCGCGTCGTGCACGTGATGCTGGACGGCGGCGCGCTGCCCGCACGGTTCTCCCGGGCGGTGGCCGAGCTGCGCGCGGCCGACCGGATCGCCGCGACCGTCACCGTCGGCCAGTCCTTCGGCGGCGACCTGGAGGCGGTCACCACCCACACCGGGCTGCTGGCGGCCCGCCACGTGCTGGGCGCCGAGATCGCCGTCGTCGCCCAGGGGCCGGGCAATCTGGGCACCGGCACGCCGTGGGGCTTCTCCGGGGTCTGCGCGGGCGAGGCCGTCAACGCCGCGGCGGCCCTGGCCGGGCGGCCGGTGGCGGCCCTGCGGGTCAGCGAGGCCGACCCGCGCGAGCGGCACCGGGGCGTCTCCCACCACAGCATCACCGCCTACGGCCGCGTGGCGCTGGCGTCGGCCGACGTGGTGGTGCCGCGGCTGCCGGGCGCGTTCGGCGAACGCGTCCGGGCCGAGGCCGCGGCGCTGGCCGAACGCCACGTCCTGGTGGAGGTGGAGGTCGACGGCCTGCACGAGGCCCTGCGGGCGTCACCGGTACCGATGTCCACCATGGGCCGGTCCCTGGAGGAGGACCTCGCCTGCTTCCTCGCCTCCGCCGCCGCCGGCCGCCACGCGGCACGGCTGCTGGCCTGAACCGCCGCGGTCCCCGGCCGGGGACCGCCGGACGGGGACCGCGGGACGTCTGCCGACCCGGCCCTACTCCTCTTCGGGCTCCGCGGGCGGGGACGCCGGCTCCTCGGGGGCGGGCTGGCTGTCGACCGCGCCGAGGATGTCCACGACGAAGACCAGCGTCCCCGATGGGGCGCCGCTCGCCGCGGCGTCCTCGCCGTAGGCCATCTCCTCGGGGATCACCAGCATCACGCGGCTGCCGACCTCGTGGCCCACCAGGCCCGTGTCCCAGCCCTCGATGACCTGGCCGGCGCCGGCGATGAAGGTGAAGGGCGTGCCGTCCTTGCCCGCCACCCACGTGGAGTCGAAGACCTCGCCGTCGCTCCAGGTCACACCGGTGTACTGGACGACGAGCTGCTGGCTCTCCTCGACCTCGGGCCCCTCGCCCTCGACCAGCGGCACCGTCTCCAGGTCCTCGGGCGGATCGGTGTCCTCGGGGATCGTGATCTCGGGCATGGCGTGGCCGGCGTCCTCCACCGTGGGCAGGTCGCCGCCGCCGTTGCCGGTCTGCTCGCCGGGAACGGTCTGGCCCTTGCCGTAGCGGCCCTGGATGTCCACGATCGACACCGTCGAGCCCGGCTCCGGGGACGGCTGGCCCATCTGCTGGGCCTGGGCCGGGTCCTGCGGCGGGAAGACGTAGACCACGCGGCTGTTCAGCGGCTGGTCGACCAGGTCCGCGCTCATCTCCTCGTTCATCTGCGACAACTGGAGCAGCACCGGGGCGCCCGTGTCGTAGGTGGACTGGGTCTTCTCCGCCTCGCCCTCGGCGGTCCACTGGTAATCGACGATGTCGGCCAGGAGCAGGTCGTCGGAGCGCACCAGCTCCCCTTCGCCCTCGCCCTGATGCACCACGCCGGAGATCTGCTCGCTGGGCGGAGCGATGTCGGGGAAGGAGACCTCGGGCTCCTCGCCGACCGGACCGGTCACCGTGGGCAGCCGCTCATCGACCTCCTCCTCTCCGGACTGCAGGAAGGCGGGCGTCTTCCAGTCTTCAGGGATGGATCCGCAGCTGGAGACCGCCAGCATCACGGCTGAGAACGGCACCGCAAGGGCCGCGGCGGCACGTCGACGCATATGTCACTACCTCAAGAGTCAGGCCAGGATCTCCGACACACTACCGAAACAGCCATACTGCCCCGGCCGGGTAAGAACGCGGTAAGAGGGCGCACCCCCGGCGCGCCCTCCCGGCCGTCGTCCGCACCGGGCGGTCCTTCGCCGCCCGGCGCCGCCGACGCTACATGCCGGCGATCAGCTTCTCCACCCGCTCGTCAACGGCCTTGAACGGGTCCTTGCACAGCACCGTGCGCTGCGCCTGGTCGTTGAGCTTCAGGTGCACCCAGTCGACGGTGAAGTCGCGGCGCTTCTCCTGGGCCCTGCGGATGAACTCCCCGCGCAGCCGCGCCCGCGTGGTCTGCGGCGGCACCGATTTGGCCTGGAAGATCTTCAGGTCGCCGACCACGCGGTCCATCTGCCCCTTGCGCTGCATCAGGTAGAACAGGCCGCGGTCGCGGTGGATGTCGTGGTAGGTCAGGTCGAGCTGGGCGATCCGCGGCGACGACAGCGACAGGGAGTGCTTGGCGCGGTAGCGCTCAAGGAGCTGGTACTTGGCCACCCAGTCGATCTCGCCGGCCACCAGGTCGAGGTTGCCCGTCTCGATCGCCTCCAGCGTGCGCTGCCACAGCTCCAGCACCCGCTTGCCGGTGGCGTCGGTGCCGTTGCGGTCGACGAAGGTCTGCACCTTGTCCAGGTACTCGCGCTGGATCTCCAGCGCGCTGGCCTCGCGCCCGTTGGCCAGCCGCACCTTGCGCCGCCCGGTCATGTCGTGGCTGACCTCGCGGATCGCCCGGATGGGGTTCTCCAGCGTGTAGTCGCGCATCACCACGCCGGCCTCGACCATGCGCAGCACCAGGTCGGTGGAGGCCAGCTTGAGCAGCGTGGTCATCTCGCTCATGTTGGAGTCGCCGACGATCACGTGCAGCCGGCGGAACCGCTCGGCGTCGGCGTGCGGCTCGTCGCGGGTGTTGATGATCGGCCGCGAGCGGGTCGTCGCCGAGGAGACCCCCTCCCAGATGTGCTCGGCGCGCTGGCTCACGCAGTACAGCGCGCCACGCGGGGTCTGCAGCACCTTGCCGGCGCCGCAGATGATCTGGCGGGTCACCAGGAACGGGATCAGGATGTCGGCCAGCCGCCCGAACTCGCCGTGCCGCCCCACCAGGTAGTTCTCGTGGCAGCCGTAGGAGTTGCCCGCGGAGTCGGTGTTGTTCTTGAACAGGTAGATCTCGCCGGCGATGCCCTCCTCGTGCAGGCGCTGCTCCGCGTCGACCTGCAGCCCCTCCAGGATGCGCTCGCCGGCCTTGTCGTGCGCCACCAGGTCGATGAGGCTGTCGCACTCGGGGGTCGCGTACTCCGGGTGGCTGCCGACGTCGAGGTAGAGCCGCGCACCGTTGCGCAGGAACACGTTGCTGCTGCGCCCCCACGACACCACCCGGCGGAACAGGTAGCGCGCCACCTCGTCGGGCGACAGGCGCCGCTGCCCCCGGAAGGTGCAGGTGACCCCGTACTCGTTCTCAAGACCAAAGATCCGACGTTCCACGCGGCCTCACCTAGTTTCCGTCCCACGGCGCCGCGGACCGGGGTCCGCGGCGCTCCACGAACTCACACTATGTGCCCGTGTCGCCCTGGCGGAGCGGGCGCATCAGGACTGGGCGCCGTCGTCTCCGGCCTCGGCCGACTCCCCGCCGTCCTCGCTCTCTCCGCCGCCGCCCCCGCGCACCTGCTCGATCAGCCGGTTCAGCCGCGGCCCCTGGATGCGGCGGAACTTGCGGTGCTCGCGCGCCCGCTCCAGCACCGCGACCTCCAGGCCGGCCGCCTCCAGCTCCCGCTGCTCGCCGTTCTCGTGCGTCAGCGCGTGCATCGCCGCCGACAGCGCGTCGGCCAGGGAGGCGTCCTTGTCGTAGCGCTCCCGCAGGGCCCCGGTGACACGCTCGGCCGATCCGCCCATCGCCACGAAGTCGCGCTCGTCGACCACCGAGCCGTCGAAGGTGATCCGGTAGATCTGGTCGGTGTCGGCGCTGTCGCCGACCTCGGCGACCACGATCTCCACCTCCCAGGGCTTGCTGCTCTCGGTGAAGACCGTGCCCAGGTGCTGGGCGTAGGCGTTGGCCAGCGCCTGCCCCGTGACGTCACGGCGGTCGTAGGCGTAGCCGGTGGAGTCGGCGATCCGCACGCCCGCCAGGCGCAGGTTCTCGAACTCGTTGTAGCGCCCGACCGCGGCGAAGGCGATGCGGTCGTAGAGCTCACTGATCTTGTGCAGGGTCCGGGACATGTTGTCGGCCACGAACAGGATGCCGCCGTCGTACTGCAGCACGACGGCGCTGCGGCCGCGCGCGATCCCCTTGCGCGCGTAGTCCGCCTTGTCCTTCATGATCTGTTCGGGCGAGACGTAGAACGGCATCGACACCGCGGAGGTTTCCTTTACTGGTCGAGTCGGGGCGGTCGGGGCCCACCGGATTCTGATCAACAGGGCCGCGGGCCCGTAGGCGAGCGGTCAAGGACCGAAGGTACGTGCCGCCGGCGCTACGCGCCCTGCGGCGGCCACCCCCCTGTGCGAACCCGGTGATCAATGTCTTGGTCAGCGCAGCGGCGCGGTCGGACCGTCGGGGCGCTCGGAGCGGCCCTGCACGACCGATTCGGCCAGTCGCTCGACGTCCTCGGCGGGGAGCCGCCGGTGCCCGTCGTCGGTGATGACGTCGACCAGCGGGAAGATCTTGCGGTACACGTCGGGGCCGCCGGTCGCGGAGTCGTCGTCGGCGGCGTCGTAGAGCGACTGCAGGGCGGCGACGGCCGCGCCCTCCTCGTCGAGGTCGTCGCGGTAGAGCTTCTTCAGGGCGCCGCGCGCGTAGACCGAGCCCGAGCCGATGGAGTGGTAGCGGTGCTCCTCGTAGCGGCCGCCCACGGCGTCGTAGCTGAAGATCCGGCCCTCCTCGCGGGAGTCGTCGTAGCCCACCAGCAGCGGCACCACGACGAAGCCCTGCATGGCCATGGCGAGGTTGCCGCGGATCATGGTGGACAGCCGGTTGGCCTTGCCCTCCAGCGACAGCGAGCGCCCCTCCATCTTCTCGTAGTGCTCCAGCTCCACCTGGAACAGCTTGGCCAGCTCGATGCCGATGCCGGCCGCGCCCGCGATGGCCACGGCGGAGAACTCGTCGGTGCGGAAGAGCTTGTCCATGTCGCGGTTGGCGATGATGTTGCCGGAGGTGGCCCGCCGGTCGCCGGCCAGGACCACGCCCCCGGGGAAGGTCAGCGCCACGATCGTGGTGGCCTCGGGGGTGAGGCGGGAGGAGTCGCCCTGGAACGGCTCGCGCCGGCCCGGCAGCAGATCCGGGTTCACCGCGCCGAGAAAGTCGATGAACGACGACGTTCCCCGGTTCACGAACGCAGCGGCCAGTCGCCCGCTGCCCTCAAACGCTTCGGACACGCGACTCCCTTCGATGGCGCCCCGCCGCGACCGAGGGGGTGGGCGGGGGCATGGTGGGTTGTTCGGTTGGCAGGTGTCTCGACCTTACTGACGCGGGCGGGCGGCGGCGCCTCCCTCATCCGCCATCTCGCTGTGGGCGAACCGACCCGGCCGATCCGCGGCCGGTGTCCGGCGGGGCGCCCCGGTCGCGGGCCGCAGGGCCCGAGCCGGGCGGCCCCGTCCGGGGGAGCCGGGCCGGGCCTTACTGCCCGCCCTTCTGGACGAACTGCCGGACGAAGTCCTCGGAGTTGCTCTCCAGGACCTCGTCGATCTCGTCGAGGATGTCGTCGACGTCCTCGTCCAGCTTCTCGTTGCGCTCCTGCACATCGGTGCCGGCTTCGACCTCGTCGACCTCTTCGTCGCGGCGGGTCGTGTGCTTCTGACCGCCGCCCTCGTTCGTCGCCATCTGTCGCAACCTCCCGGTCAATGGGCTCTCGCCCTTATATTGGCCCATCGACGCCCGGCTCAACCTTGATCCCGACGTCTGTTTTGGCCACGTTCCCCGCAGCGGGGTCCGTACACCCGTCCGAACGCGGCGGGGACGGCCCCTGATTCCCCCGCACCGGTCCGGGGAAGGGGGCGGCGTGGTGCGCGTGCGGTAGAAACGGTCCGGGCGTCCGGGTCGTCCCGCGTCCGCGCGTCCGCACCGCGGTCCGCGCTTCACGCCACCGAACTTCTGCGAGGAGGGACGGCGTCTTCTCCCCCGCGCGAGAGCGGGGGCCGCACGCCGGAGAACAGATGACCCCATCCTGGACCGACCTGCCCGGCCACCGGCACTGGCTGGAGACCGAGGCCGCCCGCCTGCTGTCCTTCGCCGCCGCGGCGCGGCACCCGGTCGGCGGGTTCGCCTGGCTGGACGCCGAGGGCCGCCCCGAACCGGAGCGGGGCGTGCGGGCCTGGATCACCTGCCGGATGACGCACGTGTTCGCGCTGGCGCACCTGCGGGGCGTCCCGGGTGCGGGGCCGCTGGCCGATCACGGGGTCCGGGCGCTGCGGACGGTGCTGCGCGACCCCGAGCACGGGGGCTGGTACTCCGCGCTGGACGCCGAGGGCCGCCCCGCCGAGGACGGCAAGAACGCCTACGACCACGCCTTCGTGCTGCTGAGCGCGTCCAGCGCGGCCGCGGCGGGCCGTCCCGGCGCCCGCGAGCTGCTCGACGACGTGATCGCCGTGATCGAGGAGCGGTTCTGGCGCGAGGCCGAAGGGCGGTGCCTGGAGAGCTGGGACCGGGCGTGGAGCGGCACGGAGGACTACCGGGGCGCCAACAGCAACATGCACCTGGTGGAGGCGTTCCTGGCCGCCGCCGACGCCACGGGCGACCCGGTGTGGCTGGAGCGGGCCCTGCGCATGGCCGGGTTCTTCATCGACGAGGCCGCCCGCGGGCACGGCTGGCGGCTGCCGGAGCACTACTCGGCCGACTGGGAGCCGCGGCTGGACTACAACAGCGGCGAACGCGCCCACCCGTTCCGGCCCTACGGGGCCACCGTCGGCCACGCGCTGGAGTGGGCGCGGCTGCTGCTGCACCTGGAGTCGGGGCTCACCGATCCTCCGGGCTGGCTGCTGGAGGGCGCCGAGGCGATGTTCGGCACCGCGGTGGCCACCGGCTGGCACGCCGACGGCGCCGACGGATTCGTCTACACCCTGGACTGGGACGACACCCCGGTGGTGCGCGAGCGCATGCACTGGGTGATCGCCGAGGCCGTGGCCGCAGCGGCCGTCCTGCACCGGCGCACCGGCCGGCCGCGCTACGAGGAGCTGTACCGGCTCTGGTGGGACCACGCCGCACGGTTCTTCATCGATCCCGGCGCGGGTGGCTGGCACCACGAACTCGACCCCGCCAACCGGCCCGCGGCCACGGTCTGGGACGGCAAGCCCGACGTCTACCACGCCTACCAGGCGGTGCTGCTGCCCACGCTCCCCCTCAGGCCCGGCCTGGCCGGTGCCCTGGCTCACGCGGCGGGCCAGGAGCTGCCGTTCAGGTCGTAGGCGAGGTGGAACCACACCTGGCGGAAGCTGGGGTGGCCGTTGTCGCCCCAGGCGGTGGCGATGCTGTCCACCAGGGCCAGGCCCCGGCCCGCCTCGGCGGTGAGGCGCTCGCCGAACCGCGCGGCGGCCAGGTGGCTGCGTTCGCCGGGACCGTCGCGCCGCGCGTCGAGGGCCCCGCCGTCGCGGCAGGTGAGGGTGAGCCCTTCGGCCGAGCGGTCCACCTTCAGCGTGTAGGTCCGGCCGGGCAGGCCGGAGCAGGAGTGCTTGATGGCGTTGGTGGCCAGCTCGGTGCCGAGCAGGTCGAACAGGTAGCGGTACTCCTCGTCGCGCGTTGCCGCGCAGGTGTCGAGGAAGGCGTGCACCAGCGGCAGGAACACCGGCTCGCCGCGGAACTCGAAGGCCCGGCGGGTGTAGTAGCGGCGGTCGGAGCCGCGGTCGAAGTAGTGCTCGTAGCCGCTGGGGATGACCAGGTCCAGCGGGATCGTCGTCTCGGGCAGCGGAGGGACGGGGGTGAGCGCGGGCATGACGGACTCCTTCAGGCGGGCCGCACGGATGCGGGAGGACAGGAGGAGCGCCCGCGAATCGGCCCGTTTCCCGGACATGGCGGCGGACGCGGCGTAGCGTGACCAGGTGGACTCCAGGTGATCAGCCAATCACCGGCCACACACTCAGACTAGCTCGACATTGTCGAAACTCAAGAGATTTCTCGACATTATCGAGAAAAAAGTTCTAGACTTCGAGTATGCGAGACCCCCACAGCCCCACGCTCCGGCTGCGACGACTGGCCGCTGAACTGAAACAGGGCCGCGAGAACGCGAAATTCACGGTCTCTCAGGCCGGACAGGCTTTGGGCTGGACCGCCTCCAAGATCAGCAAGATCGAGACCACCGAGACCAAGCGGATCTTGGCCGCCGATCTCGACCGGCTGATGGATCTCTACAAGATCCGCGATCCCGCCAGGCGCGAGGCCATGCAGGCGCTGGCCCGCGACGCCAAGGAACGCGGCTGGTGGTCGAAGTACCGGGAGATCTTCGGTTCCCAGGCACTCCCGGACTTCGAAGCCGAAGCGTCGGTGATTCGCACCTTCGAAGGTCTCGTGATTCCCGGACTGCTGCAGACTCCTGAGTACGCCGAAGCCCTGTTCCAGGGCGGCCGGTACACCGGGCCTGAGGACATCGAGCGCCGTGTCGAAGCTCGCATGGCGCGGCGCGAGATCCTCACCCGGTTCAATCCGGTGCGCCTGCGCGTGGTCCTGGACGAAGCCGCGCTGCGCCGCATGATCGGCGGTCACGGGGCCATGCTGGCGCAGCTGCGGCATCTGCTCTACATGGCCGAAC
This sequence comes from Spinactinospora alkalitolerans, assembly GCF_013408795.1. NCBI lineage: Bacteria > Bacillati > Actinomycetota > Actinomycetes > Streptosporangiales > Nocardiopsidaceae > Spinactinospora > Spinactinospora alkalitolerans. The sequence continues at coordinate 2,328,389 of NZ_JACCCC010000001.1, read as the reverse complement.
TGCCCAACATCGACATCCAGCTCCTCCCCTTCTCGGCCGGGTCCCACGCGGCGCTCGTAGCCCCGTTCAGCATCCTGGAGTTCCCCGAGCATCTGGATCCGCCGATCGTCCATGTCGATACCGTCACCGATTCAGTATTCTTCGAACAGCCCGGAGACGTTGAGCGCTATAGCGTGGCATTCGGCGACATCCAGGGCACGGCCATCAGCACCTCGCAGAGCGCCCGGTTCATCACCGACCTGCTCAGATCCCTGGAGAGCGAACAATGATCGACGAGTTGGTTTTCCGCAAGAGCAGCTACAGCGGACAGGCTCCCAACTGCGTCGAGGTCGCCGGCCTCCCCTCCGGGGCGGCGGTGCGCGACTCCAAGCACCCCGTTCTCGGCCATCTCGCCTTTCCCGTCACCGAGTGGGACGCCTTCCTCACCGCCGCCCGCTCCGGTCTGCTCTAACCGCCTCTAGTCGGCCTTCTCGCCCTTCGACCCGCCCTCGGCCTCCGGCCGCCGCCTGCCGGAGAGCAGTTCGGTCTGCAGGAGCAGGGCCGTGTGGTCGAGGGAGCCGTGGCCCTGGGCGCGCAGGGAGCCGAGCAGGCTGGCCACCAGGGCGCCGACCGGGGTGGCGACGCCCGCCTCCCTGGCGGCCGCCGCGGCGATCCCCAGGTCCTTGTGGTGCAGGTCGACCCGGAACCCGGGGGTGAAGTCCCGGGCGAGCATCCCCGGCGCCTTCTTCTCCAGTACGGCGCTGCCCGCGAGACCCCCGCTGAGCACCCGCACGGCGGACTCCAGGTCGACGCCGTGCGCGTCCAGGAAGACCAGGGACTCCGAGACCAGTTCGAGCGTGCCCGCGACGATCAACTGGTTGGCCGCCTTGACGGTCTGGCCGGCCCCGGCCGGGCCGACGTGCACGACCGTGCCGCCGACCACGTCGAATACCGGCCGCGCGGCGTCGAAGTCGGCGGCCTCTCCCCCGACCATGACGGACAGGACGCCGTCGATCGCCCCCTGCTCGCCGCCGCTGACCGGGGCGTCCAGCACCCGCACCCCGCCGCCGTCCCGCTCGGCCCCGGCCTCGGCGAGCCGCCGCGCCACGTCGGGCCGGATCGTGCTCATGTCGATGAGCAGCGCGCCGGGCTCGGCGTTGGCGAGCACCCCGTCGTCGCCGAGGACGACCTCCTCGACGTCGGGCGAGTCCGGCAGCACGGTGATGACGACGTCTGCGCCGACGACCGCCTCGGCGACCGATCCGGCCCCGCGCCCTCCGGCCGCCACCAGCGCCTCGACCTTGGCGGGGCTGCGGTTGAAGCCGACGACGTCGTACCCCGCGGCGACGAGGTTGGCGGCCATCGGCGCGCCCATCACGCCGAGTCCGATGAATCCGATGGTCGTCATGTGTGCGACTCCTGTTCTCGCGCCGCGCGGACCGCTGCCGGTCCGCGGCGCCGCTCGCGTACTGCCTTCGGTACGGTCCATCCTGCTACCCGGCCGACCGCGGTTCGGCCGCGACCACCGACATTTGCGTCCGGAGTGATCGGTTCACTACTCTTCGAACAATCATTTCTCGGCTCGGCCGTTCCACCGGCCTTCTGAGCTGTCCGCCTTCTCTCCCTCCCCTCTCCCTGAAGAGACCCGCCATGAACCTGGACGTTTCCATCCCGCCCGGACCGGGCCCCCGCCGCTCCGCGAGGCGGCGGGTGATCGGATTCGTGAAGGGGCTGCCCCGGTGGTCGTGGATCGCCACCGGCGCGCTCGCCGCCGGCGGCGCCCTCTACGCCGCGACCGCGTCGGCCGCCGCTCCCGATCCCGCGGTCGGCAGCGGCGCGCAGGACGCGACGTCGCAGACGGGCACGCCCGGCCCGGCCGCGCCCAGCCCCGAGGGGCTGCGGGCGACCCTTGCGGAGGAGCGGCAGGCGGAGTCGAGCGCGACGGACACCACCGAGCAGGCCCCGCCCCCGCCGGCCCCCGCGGAGTCCCCGGCCGAGGACGCCGCGCCGGAGGCCGCAGAGGAGACGCCGGACCCCGCGCTGGACCGGCCGGCGGAGTGGCCGCAGGAGTGGCCCAGCGAGGAGGAGCTCCAGGAGATGTGGGAGCGCTACCAGGAGGAACAGGCCGACCGGGAGGGCCGCTGACCCCTATCAGGCATCCTCCGCCTGCACACCCGGAAGATCGGCGAAGCGGGCCTTGGCGTCGCGGCTGATGACGGTTCGGCCGGTCTGCGCGGCGTGTGCCGCGATGATCAGGTCATGCGCACCACGAGGTGTCCCAGCACGACGGACATGGGCGATCAGACCGGCATGGTGGGCCGCAGTGGCTTCGGTGTAGTCGAGGACCTCGACCACCGAGGTGATCGCGGCGAGAGCCCGGGCGCGTTCAGCCGCACGCGCCGCCGAATCGGCGAGTTCAATGCCGACCCGGTACTCCGCGACGGTGATCGAAGCGATGGCGAGTTCATCGGAATCCAGCGTCGACCTGTCGATGGTGCCGCGTTCATAAGCGATCAGGCCATTGGTGTCCAGGATCAGGCGTCGGCCCACGGGTCCCTCTCCTCGTTCGTGACCAGAGTGAGGGCGTTGGCGACATCCTCGGCGAAGCGGTCGTCCGGTGGCGACACATCACGCAGAGCCGCCCGTAGATCGGCTCCTGTTCTGTGTCGGGCCGGGCCGATCTCGGCCACGGGGACTCGGCCGCGAGTGATCGTCACAGTTTCGCCGTGCTCGATGGCATCGAGCAGATCAGAGAACTTTCGAGATGCCTCTGTTGCGGTCATGGTTCGCATACGGAAATCATATCTGATAATCAGATTTCTGTTCTCCGTATTTGAGACACCTCTCGCGCGGACCCCCGCTACTCCGCCACCACCAGGGCCTGAGGGGCCGCGGCGCGCATGCGGGTGCGGAGCCATTTGAGCTGGGTGGCGGTCTCGCCCTCGCAGGCGGTGACCACCGCGAACAGCTCGGTGTCGCGCGCGCCCTGGGCTGCCTGGCCGATCATGGTCCAGGCGACGTCGCACTCCGCGGCCATCAGGTAGAGGTCGTGCAGGTCGCGCAGCAGGCCGAGGCCTCCTTGGCGTCTGCCGCGGAACAGCTCCGAGTGCAGCCGCTCGGGCTCCTCGTCGGCCTCCTCCCTGTAGCGCTCGGCGAACGGGGCGAGCCGCTCGACGTGCCCCTCGCACTGCCCGGCGAGCATCCGGCAGATGTGGGCGATGTCGTGCTCGTCGGCGTGGGCCTCGGCGATCTCGCGCAGCGCCGAGGCGAGCGCGTCCTCGGCACGGTGCAGCAGTCCGATGTAGTGGGCGAGCTGCATCAGTCCTCCTCGACGTCGGTGGTCCCACCCGCTGCGGGTCCGGCGAGCACCGGCGACCCGCCCCGGGCGGTGCCGAAGTCCGACTCGAAGATGTCCCCGCCGTGGGTCTGCGTCGCCTTGGTCACCCGCACGGCGGCGACCTTGAAGTGCGGCTGCTTGGAGACCGGGTCCCAGCTCGTCACCGTCAGCTCGTTGGCTGCGCGCGGCCTGCCGCCGTCCGGACCCGCGGTGCCGTGGTCCCAGTAGCCGTAGTGGAAGGGCATGAACACCACGCCCTTCCTGATTCCCGACACCCGGGCCCGGACCAGGACCGAGCCGCGCTCGGACTCCACCCACACCGGATCGCCCTCGATCACGCCCAGCTCCTCGGCGTCCTCGGCGGAGATCTCCAGCCATGCATCGGGAGCGGCCTCGCGCAACTGCGGCGTCCTGCCGGTCTTGGTCCTGGTGTGGAAGTGGTAGACGGTGCGCCCGGTGGTCAGCAGCAGCGGGTACTGCGGCCCGGTCAGCTCCGGGCCCGGCCGGTAGGGCTCGGCGTGCAGGAAGGCGCGGCCGTGGGGCTCCTTGGCCCGGTAGTCCTCGGCGCTGTCGACCGCCCCCGTGGTGAGGTCGTGGCCGTAGGTCTCGCAGTACTCGGGGTCGGTGTTGAAGCGGCCGTCGGAGTAGAGGCGCTCGGCCCCGGGCTCGGAGGGGTCGGTGCAGGGCCACTGGATGCCGCCCTCGCTGCGCAGCCGAGCGTAGGTGATGCCGGTCTGGTCGCAGGGGCGCCCCCGGGAGCACTCCTTCCACGCCTCGAACGCCGACTCCGGATCGTGCCAGGTGATGAGCGGGCCGCCGGAGGCGTTGCGCAGGTCCATGCGCCGGGCGTAGTCCAGGAAGATGTCGAGGTCGGAACGCGCCTGGCCGGGCGGTTCCACGGCCTTGTCGCACAGGTGCAGCGTGCGGTCGGCGTTGGTGAACGTCCCGAGTTTCTCGCCCCAGGTCGCCGCGGGCAGCACCACGTCGGCGAAGCGCGCGGTCTCGGTCAGGTAGAGGTCCTGGACCACCACCATCAGGCCGGCCTTGGCCAGGATGCGGCGGATGCGCGGCAGGTCGGGCAGGGACACCGCCGGGTTGGTCGCCGAGATCCACAGCAGCTTGACGGAGCCCTGCTCGGCGTAGCGGAAGATCTGCATGGCGTGGGTGGGGGCGGCCCAGTGCGGGATGGTCATCGGGTCGACGTTCCACAGCTCGGCCAGTTCCCGGATGTGGTCGGGGTTCTCCCAGTTGCGCAGGCCCGGCAGGTCGCCGTCGGCACCGGTCTCGCGGGTGTTCTGCGCGGTGGGCTGGCCGTTCATCTGCAGCACGCCCGCGCCGGGCCGACCGATCATCCCCCGGATCAGGTGCAGGTTGTTGACCTGGCATCCGGCGGCCGTGGCCTGGTTGGACTGGTAGAAGCCCTGGAGCACGGTGGACAGCAGGCGGCGGGAGGTGCCGAGGAGCTCGGCGGCCTCGCGGATCTGGCTCTCGGGCACCCCGCAGATCTCGGCGGCGCGCTCGGGCGGGTGGTCGGCGACGGTCGTGCGCAACCGCTCGAAGCCGATCGTGTGCTCGCGGACGTAGCGCTCGTCGTAGCGGCCGTCGGCGATGACCAGGTGCAGCAGCGCGTTCATCAGGGCCTGGTTGGTGCCGTTGCGCACGGCCAGGTGCAGGTCGGCCTCCTTGGCCGCGGGGGTGCGCCGCGGGTCCACCACGAGCATCCTGGGCGGGTTGGGGCCGCGCCTGCGGTCGAGCATGCGCGCCCACAGCACCGTCTGGGTCTCGGCGACGTTGTGGCCCCACAGGGCGATGGCGTCGCAGTGGTCGACGTCGGTGTAGGAGCCGGGCTGGCCGTCGGTGCCGAAGCTCGCCTTGAGCGTGGCGGCGGCGGTCGCGGTGCACAGCCGGGTGTTGCCGTCCATGTGCGGCGTGCCGATGCCGGCCTTGCCGATCACGCCGAGCGTGTAGTACTCCTCCGAGAACAACTGGCCGCTGGTGTAGAAGCCGAACCGGCCCCAGCCTCCGGGCTGCGAGAGCAGCTCTTTGGAGTGCGCGACGATGCGCTCCATCGCGGTGTCCCAGTCGGTCTCGACCAGCTCGCCGCCCTTGCGGATCAGGGGGGCGGTCAGCCGGTCGGCGCTGCGGTTGGCCTGCCAGCCGTACAGGTCCTTGGGGCCCAGCCGGCCGCGGTTGACGCGGTCGTCGGCGCGGCCCCGCACACCGACGATGCGCCCGCCCCTGGCGGCGATGTCCATCGCGTCGCCGTTGGAGTGCAGGATGGAGGCCGCCCGGGTCCAGGCCTCCACGTCGTCCTCTGCGACGCCCTCCTCAAGGAGGGTGTCCACCCGCTCCGGCCAGACGGCGTCGTCGGCGCCCGGCGCGGACGGGCCGTAGGGGGTGCGCGGCCCCCACGGGTCGGCGATCCGGTCGTTCATTACGTGGCCTCCCGCCTCGGATCGGTTCCGGCCCTTCCCCTAACCGGCGGAGGTGGGTTCATACCTGCCCGGGAGGCCGCCTCTTTTCGCCGATCCCGACCTTGTGGGCCTGAAAGCGCTGCGGTAACCCCCACAAGGTCGGGATCGGCGTCGGGCCACCCAACTCAGCAGCCGGCTCCGGGCGGGTCGTAGCGGCCGTCCACGGCGGTCCAGCCGCCGTCGACGGTGAGCACCGACCCGGTGACGTAGCTCGCGGCGTCGGAGGCCAGATAGACCACCGCGCCGGCCAGCTCCTCGGCCCCGGCCCAGCGGCCCAGCGCGGTCTTGCCCGCGTAGGCGTCGTACCAGGCCGGGTCGTTCTTGATCTGGGCGGTGAGCGGGGTCTCCGCCACGCCGGGGGCGACGGCGTTCACCCGCACCCCCGAGGGCCCGAACTCCGCCGCGGCGGTGCGCAGGAGCTGGATCAGACCGGCCTTGGTCGCCGCGTAGACGCCCTGGCCCGGTTCGACGCTGAAGGCGCGGATGGAGGAGAAGCCGATGATGCTGCCGCGGCCCCGGCGCACCATGGGGGCGCCGAAGGCGCGGACCAGGTCGAAGGAGGCCCGCAGGTTGAGCCCGGTGACCCGGTCGAACTCCTCGGGGGTGTAGTCCAGCAGCCGCTTGCGCACGTTGGTGGCCGCGGTGAACACCAGGGCGTCGACGTCGCCGAGGTCGCGGGCGGCCCGTTCGACGGCGCCGGCGTCCAGCACGTCCAGGCCCAGGGCCCAGCCGCGCTCGATCTCGGCGGCGGTACCGGCCGCGGCGGCCTCGTCGCGGTCGGCGCACACCACCTCGGCGCCGTGGGCGCCCAGCGCCAGCGCCGACTCCCTGCCGATGCCGCTGCCCGCGCCGACCACGACGGCCCTCCTGCCGTCCAGCCGGAACAGCCGCGCGTAGTCCATGCCCGTCCCCTCCCTTTCCCCTTCCTTCCCGCCGCGCCTACTCGGGGCGGATCACGGCCATGCGGGTCACGGTCAGCTCCTCCACCGCGAACCGCGGGCCCTCGCGGCCGATGCCGGAGTCCTTGACGCCGCCGTAGGGCATCGTGTCGGAGCGGAACCCCGGCACCTCGTTGACGACCACGCCGCCCACCTCCAGACGGCGTACGGCGGCGAACGCCGTCGCCATCGAACGGGTGAAGACGCTGGCGTGCAGGCCGTAGCGGGAGGCGTTGACCGCGTCGAAGGCGGCCTCGACGTCGGGGACGGTGCGCACGCACACCACGGGGCCGAAGACCTCCTCGTCCCAGGCCGCGACGCCGTCGGGCACGCCGGTCAGGACGGTGGGGGCGACGGCGGTGCCGACGCGCCCGCCGCCCGCGGCCACGCGCGCACCCGCCGCCGCGGCCGCGCGCACCCACTCCAGCACGCGCTCGGTGGAGCGCTCGTCGATGAGGGCCGAGACCCGGGTGCCCTCCTCGCGCGGGTCGCCGACGGCCACCTCGCCGACGGCGGCCAGCAGCCGGTCCAGGAACTCCTCGGCCACGGGTTCGGTGACCAGCACCCGCTGCACCGAGATGCACGCCTGGCCCGAGGCGTAGAAGCCGCCCTTGACGACCGCCGCCACGGCGGCGTCGAGATCGGCGTCGGGGGCGACGCACAGCGCCGCGTTGGAGCCGAGCTCCAGCAGCGTCTTGCGCGGCGCGGCGGCGCGGGCGATCGCGTGGCCGACGGCGGCCGAGCCGGTGAAGGACACCGCCGCGGCCCCGGGGTCGGTCACCAGCGCCGAGCCGACGTCGGCGTCGCCGGTGACCAGTTGCACCGCCGCCGCGGGGGCTCCGGCCCGCGCAGCGGCCTCGCGGACCAGGTGCACCAGCCACAGCGTGGCCAGCGGGGCCTGCGGGGCGGGCTTGCACACCACCGGGCAGCCGGCCGCGATCGCCGGGGCGATCTTGTGGGCGGCCAGCAGCAGCGGGTAGTTGAAGCCGGCGATGCCCACGACGACGCCGACGGGCCTGCGCACCCAGAAGCCGAACATGCCGTCGCCCGAGGGGAGCAGGTCCAGCGGCACGGTCTCGCCGTGCAGCCGGGCCACCTCCTCGGCCGCGGCCTCCAGCGTGACCAGCGTCCGCTCCACCTCGACCCGGCAGTCCACCAGCGGCTTGCCGGTCTCCAGCACCAGCAGCCGCTCGACGTCGGCGCGCCGCTCGGCCAGCGCGCCGCGGGTGCGCGCGAGCACGTCGCGGCGCACGCGCGAGGGCAGCTCCGCGACCTCTCCAGCGACCGCGGCGGCGGCCCGCATCGCCGCGGCGGCGTGCTCGGTCGAGCCCACCGGGGCCTCGGCCACCGGCGAGCCGTCGTAGGGGAAGCGCACCGTCTCGGTGCGCCGCGGGTCCACCCAGCGCGCACCGATGGGCAGTCCGCCGGGGAACGGCGGGTCGGCGAGGAGCGGGCGGTGCTGCGTCGGCGATGTCATCGGTCACCTTTCGGACGTGAACGCCGATGGGAAGGCGTCGCGGTAGCCCGGCCACGCGCCCGCGGGGGTGCGCACCGAGGTCGCGGCGAGCACGGCGTGGGCGACGGCGCGGGTGAAGCAGTCCCCCGCCGCGGCCAGCAGGTCGTGGAAGCCCTGCTGGTCCGGTGCCGGGCGCCGCCCGGTGGCCAGGGTGAAGACGGTGTCGCCGTCGAGCATGGTGTGCACGGGGCGGACCGCGCGGGCCAGGCCGTCGTGGGCGATCCCGGCGGCCTTGGCGCACTGGGCCTTGGTCAGCGCCGCGTCGGTGGCCACCACGCCGATCGTGGTGTGCAGGGTGGTCTCGGGGCCGGCCGGGCGGGCGGCGAACGCGGCGGCCTCGGCGGGGTCGGGCCGACCCAGGCCGGGGAACTCGCCGGGCAGCGCGAACCGGGCGGCGTAGAGCTCCCCGGTGTCGGGGTCGAACGCGGAGCCGGCCGCGTTGACCACGGCCAGGGCCGCGACCGTGCCGCCGTCGGCGAGGACCGCGCTGGCCGAGCCGACCGCGCCCTTGATCCGGCCGACCAGCGCCCCGGTCCCGGCCCCCACGCAGCCCTGCCGCACGGGCCCGGTCCCGGCGTCGTCGTAGGCCGCCGAGCCGAAGTCGGCGGTGGGCCTGGCCCGGGGGTCGCCGCCCCGCCCCAGGTCGAACACGACCGCGCCGGGCACGATCGGCACGATGACCGCGTCGCCGGGGCCGACCCGCACGCCCTCTCCGGCCGCCAGCAGTCGCTCCATCACCCCGTCGGCGGCGGCGAGACCGAACGCGCTGCCGCCGCCCAGCAGCACCGCGTTGACGCGTTCGACCGCGTTGCGGGGGTCCAGCAGGTCGGTCTCGCGGGTGCCGGGGCCGCCGCCGCGCACGTCGACCCCGCCGACGGCCCCGCCGGGCGGGGCCAGCACCACGGTGGTCCCGGTCAGCCGGCCCGCGCCGACCGCGGTGCGGTGGCCGACCCGCACTCCGGTGACGTCGGTGAGGTCGTTGGTCGGTCCGGGCACGGGCACGTGGCCCGAGGGCAGCGCGCTCATCGGGCGCCCCCGGTGAGGAAGCGCTCGGCGGCCTCGGCGTAGACGTGCGCGCAGCGCACGATGTCGTCGACCTCGACGAACTCGTCGGCCTGGTGGGCGATCCACTTGCCGCCGGGGCCGTAGACGACGGTCGGGATGCCGGCGTCGCGGGTCAGGATGGTGCCGTCGGTCGCGCCGGGCACGCCGCCGTAGCGCGCGGCCTCGCCGGTGACCGCCTCGTGCGCCGCGGCCAGCGCGGTGACCAGCGGGGAGTCCGGGTCCACCGCGACGGCGGGCCGGTCGTCGACGACGCCGGTGCGCGCGGTCACCGACTCCGGTTCGGCCGCCTCGCGCGCCAGCCGGGCGACGCGCTCGACGAGGGCCTGGTGGTCGACGCCGGGGACCGTGCGCACGTCGACGCAGACCGTGGCCGACGCCGGAATCACGTTGATCTGCTGCGCCGACCCGGCGTCGGCGACGGTGGGCGTGAGGTAGACGCGGCCCAGGTGCTCGTGCGCGCCGTGCTCGGCCCACAGCTCCTGCTGGTAGCGCTCCAGCGCGACGAGCAGCCGGCCGACCGCGGCCAGCGGGTTGCGGCCGTGCTGGGGCATCGCGCCGTGCGCCATCGTGCCGGTGAAGTCCGTCCGGATCCGGATCGCGCCCTTGGCCACGACGCAGATCTCGCCCTCTTCCGGCTCGCAGATGACCGCGCCGTCGATGCCGGAGGCCTGCCGCGAGGCCGCGAAGTGCTTGGCGCCGATCATCATGCCCTCCTCGTCGACGAGGGCGCAGACCGCGACGCGGCCGGGGAACGGCCCGGCCCGGTGGAGGGCGTGCACGGCGTAGAGCATCGCTGCGACGCCGGACTTCATGTCGGCGGCCCCCCGGCCGTAGAGGCGGCCGTCGCGGATCTCGCCGCCGAAGGGGTCCACGCTCCACTCGGCGGACCCGCCTTCGGTGACGACGTCGGTGTGGCCCTCGAAGGCCAGGGTCGGGCCCGGCCCGCCGCCGCCCTCCACGACCGCCACCACGTTGGGCCGGCCGGGGGCGACCTCGGTGACGACCGGCTCCCAGCCGAACTCGCGCATCTTGGCCTCGACCAGCGCGGCGGCCTCCGCCTCGGCCGTCCCCCGCTCGGGGTCGTGCACGCTGCGGACGCGGACCAGCCGCCGGGTGAACTCCACGACGCCCTCGGCGTCGATCGGGAACCGGCGCGACGGTCGGGACGGCGCGGTGGTCATCGGACCTCCTTGTCGGTGGTGGCCGGCTCACCGGCCAGGTCGGCGGCCGTGGCCCCGGCCAGGGCCCGGCGCAGCGTCGGCACGGCGGCGACGAGGCTGCGGGTGTAGGGGTGCTCGGGCGCGTCGTGGACCCGATCGGTGGGGCCGAGTTCGACGACGCGCCCCTGGTGCATCACGGCGGTGGTGTCGCAGACGTGCCGGACCACGGAGAGGTCGTGGGAGATGAACACCAGGGTGAGTTCGTAGTCTTCGACGAGGTCGGCGAGCAGGTTGAGGATCTGGGCGCGCACCGAGACGTCGAGCGCGCTGACCGGCTCGTCGGCGACCAGGACCGAGGGCCGGGTGGCCAGGGCGCGCGCGATGGAGATGCGCTGGCGCTGCCCGCCGGAGAACTGGTGCGGGAAGCGGGCGGCGCTGTCGGGCGGCAGGCCGACGTCGGCGAGCAGCTCGCGCACCCGCGCACCCGGGTCGGTGTGGCGCCGGGCCACCAGGGGTTCGGCGATGATGTCGCGCACCCGCATCCGCGGGTCCAGCGAGCCCATCGGGTCCTGGAACACGATCTGCATCCGCTCGCGCAGGAAGCCCAGGTGGCGCTCCGGCCGTCCGGTGACGGGGCGGCCCTCGAACTCGACCGTGCCCGAGGTGGGCCGGTCCAGCGCGCACAGCAGCCGCGCCAGCGTGGACTTGCCCGACCCCGACTCGCCCACGATCCCGAACCGCCGGCCCGCGGCGACGTCGAAGGACACCCCGCGCAGGGCGTGCACCCGCGGGGCCGGGCGCAGCAGCGAGGTGCGCGGGCGCCGGTAGTCGCGGTGCAGGTCCCGCACGCGCAGCAGCGGCGGGGCCGCCTCGGCGGGTGCGGCGGGTGCCGCCTCATGGGCCGCGGACTGAGGGTTCACGTCGGGTCTCCCACGGGGTGCAGGCAGGCGTGGCCGGCCGCGGGCGCGCCCGACCACGGCGGCGGGGCCGCCGCGCACTCGGCGGTCGCGCGCGGGCAGCGGTCGCGGAACACGCAGCCGCCGGGGAGGCGGCCGGCGTCGGGCACGGAGCCGGCGATGGTGCGCAGCCGGCCCCGTTCGTCGGTGGACTCCAGGTCGGAGGCGTCGAGCAGGCCCCGGGTATAGGGGTGGCGGGGGCGGGTGAAGACCTCGGAGACCGGTCCGGCCTCCACGATCCGGCCGCCGTACATGACCAGCACGCGCTCGCACACGGTGGCGACCACCGCGAGGTCGTGGGTGATGAACAGCAGCGCGGTGCCGCGCCGGGCCACCCCCTCCTCGATGAGCCGCAGCACCTGGGCCTGCACGGTCACGTCCAGGGCCGTGGTGGGCTCGTCGCACAGCAGCACCGCCGGGTCGTTGGCCAGCGCCATGGCCAGCATGACGCGCTGGCGCTGCCCGCCGGAGAGCTGGTGCGGGTAGGCGCGCGCGGTCCGCTGCGGGTCGGGCAGCCGCACCCGCTCCAGCAGCTCCACCGCGGCCTCGCGGGCCGAGCGGCGGTCGGGCCGGGTGCGGTGCAGCCACATGACCTCGGCGACCTGCTCGCCCACGCGCATGACCGGGTTGAGCGCGGTCATGGGCTCCTGGAAGACCATGGACATCTCGGCGCCGCGCAGCCGCGACATCCGCCGCTCCGGCGCGCCGACGAGGTCGAAGTCCGCGCCGGTCAGCCGCACCGACCCGTGCGCGCGCACGTCCTCGTCGAGCAGCCCCATCACCGCCAGCGCGGTCAGCGACTTGCCCGAGCCCGACTCCCCGATCAGGCCGACCCGGTCGCCCGGGTCCAGCGTGAAGGAGACGTCGTGCACCAGCTCGGTCTCCGCGGTGCCCACCCGCAGCCCCTCGACGGCCAGCGCCGGGCCGCCGCGCCCGTCGGGCGGCGCCGGGGCGGTCTCGTCAACGGTGGTCATCGCCGGCCCTCCAGTCTCGGGTCGAGTCGGTCCCGCAGCCCGTCGCCGAGCAGGTTGAACCCGAGCACGGCGAGCGCGATCGCCAGGCCGGGCCACAGCGCGAGCGAGGGCATGACGTAGAGCAGCTCCTGCGACTCCTGCAGCATCCGGCCCCACGACGGCGTGGGCGGGCGGGTGCCGAAGCCCAGGAAGGACAGCGCGGCCTCGGCGAGCACGGCGATCGCGAACGACACCGAGGACTGCACGATCAGCAGGCTGGAGATGTTGGGCAGCACGTGCCGCACCGCTATGGCGACGGGCCGGCGCCCGGCCGCGCGGGCGGCGAGGACGTAGTCGGTGCCCATCACCTGCAGCGTGGCCCCGCGCGCGATGCGGGCGAAGGAGGGGATCGTCGCGATGCCGATGGCGACCATCGCGGTCAGGGTGCTCGCCCCGAACACCGCGCCGAACATGATCGCCAGCAGCAGCGCGGGGAAGGCCAGCACGAGGTCGTTGACGCGCATCACGAACTCGCCCGTGCCGCGCCCGGCCATCCCGGCCAGGATCCCCAGCGGCGTGCCCGCCAGCGCGGCGACGCCCACCGCGACCACGCCGACGAACAGGGTGGTGCGCGCGCCGACCATGAGCCGACTGAAGACGTCGCGGCCGTACTTGTCGGTGCCCAGCCAGTGGTCGGCCCCGGGGCCGAGAAGCCGGGCCGAGGCGTCGACCAGGACGGGGTCGTGCGGCGTCCAGGCGAAGGAGAGCGCCGCCGCCACGACGACGGCGGCGACGAGGACGCCGCCAAGGAGCAGGGCCGGGGAGCGCCGGGCGCGGCGGCGCGCCGGCGGCGCCTCCGGGACCGGCGCCGCGGGATCGGTCGCGTCGCTCAATGCGCCCTCCGCATCCTCGGGTCCAGCACCGTGTACAGGACGTCAACAGCGAAGTTGATCAGCAGCACCGCGGCGACCAGCACCATCACCACACCCTGCACCAGCAGCAGGTCGCGGTTTGCCACGCCGTCCAAGAGCAGGCTGCCCAGGCCCGGGATCACGAAGACGCGCTCGATCACCACGGCGCCCACCAGCAGGGTGGCCAGTTGCAGCGCCAGGACCGTGACCACCGGGATGGCGGCGTTGCGCAGGCCGTGGCGCACCAGCGCGCGGTAGGGGGTCAGCCCCTTGGCCCGCGCGGTGCGCAGGTGGTCCTCGCGCAGCACGTCCAGCACAGCCGAGCGCACGTACCGGGTCAGGATCGCGGCCTGCACCAGCCCCAGCGACACCGCGGGCAGGATGAGCTGGCGGACGAAGGCCACCGGATCCTCGATGGGCGGCGTCCAGCCGCCGGAGGGCAGCAGCCGCAACTGCACGGCGAAGAGCGCGATGAGCAGCAGCCCGGCCAGGAAGTTGGGCACGGCCACGCCGACCTGGCTCAGGCCCGACAGCGCCATGCCGCCGATCCCGCGGTGGCGCACCGCCGAGACCACGCCCAGCGGCAGCGCGATCACCAGTGCGACGGCGATCGCCGTGAGCACCAGCCACAGGGTGACCTGGAACCGGTCGGCGATGTAGGGCGCGATGAGCTCCTGGGTGACGTAGGAGCGCCCGAAGTCGCCGGTGAGCAGGCCGCCGGCCCAGTCGAGGTACTGCACCACGAGCGGACGGTCGGTGCCGAAGCGCTCGTGCATCTCGCGCACCGCCTCAGGGGTGGCGTTGACGCCGAGGGCCACCTGGGCGGGGTCGCCGGGCAGCACGGCCATGAACGTGAACACCACGACCGAGGCCACCAGCAGGCCCGCGGCCAGGACCAGCGCCTTGCGGATCAGTTGTGCGAGCACGGCGCCGCCACCTCCCCGCACGTCAGGATCGGGCCCATGACAGCTCCGTCACGTCGAAGGACTCGGTGATCCTGTTCTCCGGGAGCCCGAGGACGTCCTCGTGGGCCAGGATCAGGTTGGGCTGCAGGTACAGAAAGACCGCCGCGGCGTCGTCGTGCAGCAGTCGCGCGGCCTCGCGCATGGCCGCCACCTGCTGCTCCTCGCTGCCCCGGTCGGCCTCGGCGAGCAGGTCGCGCAGCTCGGGACTGTCGTAGCGCCAGTAGTAGTCGGGGTCGCCGAAGGTGACGATGTCGCGCGGCTCGGTGTGCTGGATGACCGACATGTCGTAGTCCTGGCCGGTGAAGACCTCCTCCAGCCAGCGCGCGGGGAACTCCAGCACGTCGATCTCCGCGGTGATCCCGACCTGCCTGAGCTGCGACTGGATCACCTGGGCCGAGGCGACGGCGTAGGGCAGGTTGGGGACGCGGAACTCCAGCGCGAGGTCCTCCTGCCCGGCCTCGGCCAGCAGCTCGCGAGCCCGCTGCGGGTCGTGCTCGTAGCCGGACAGGCCCTGGTACCAGGGGTCGGTGGGCGGCACCATGCTGCCGATCAGCGTGCCGTGGCCGGCCCAGACCGTGTCCAGCAGCGCCTCGCGGTCGACGGCGTGGTTGACGGCGCGGCGCACCCGGACGTCGTCCAGCGGGGCGCGGGAGTTGTTCAGCGCGAGCACGACCTCGCCGTTGGTGGTGCCCTCGATGAGCCGGAAGCGCTCCTCGCTGGTGAACTGCTCGATCGTCTCGGGCGCCTGCACCGAGCTGATGACGTCGATCTGCTCGGTGAGCAGTGCGTTGTTCAGCGCCAGCGCGTCGTTGAAGTAGCGGAAGACGACTCCGTCCAGGGGCGGGGCCTCGCCCCAGTAGTCGTCGCGTGCGCGCAGCGTGATCGATTCGCCGCGCACCCATTCGGCCAGCTCGAAGGGGCCGGTGCCCACGGGGTCGTTGGCGAGGTCGGCCACGCCCTCGCGGGAGAACACGGCGCCCACGCGGGTGGTCATGTCGAACAGCCACTTGTTGCTGGGCCGCTTCAGCCGCACCCTGACCTCGGTGGGCGAGAGCACCTCGACGTCGTCCACGACGTCCATGCTCGACTTCAGCGCCAGCGTCCATTCGGTGGGCACGCGCTCGATGCTGAACTCGACGTCCTCGGCGGTGAAGGGCTCGCCGTTGGAGAAGACGACGTCGTCGTGCAGGGTGAAGTCGTAGACCGTGCGGTCCTCGCTGACCGTCCAGGACTTCGCGAGCAGCGGCTCGATCTCGCCGGAGGCGCCCAGCTCGACCAGGCCCTCGTAGACGTTGGTCAGCATCACCTCGGGGATCGCCACGCCCTCGGTGGTGGTGAAGTCGAGGTTGGCCGGCTCGGCGGTGAACCCGATGCTGAGCGTGTTGCGCGGCCCGGCCTCATAGGAGCCGGCCGCGCAGGCCGCAGCGGGCAGCAGCGCGAGGACCGCGAGCAGGGCGCCTGCGCGCCGGAGGATGCTTGCGGGCACGCTGGTCCTCCTCGGTCCTCGGCAGCGTCCTTACCGCCTGGCCACTGGTCGAACCAGTCGGCCGTTGACCGACAACATTGGCACGCCGCAGGTAGACGGTCAAGAGTTCACGCTCACTGGTCCGACCAGTGGACTACAGTAGCGGTCGGGAAGGGTCAGGGACCGCCGTCGGCCCCGGCCGGTCCGGCAATCGAACGGAGGCCGTGTTGTTCGAGCGGGTGCATCCGGTCCGGGCCTATGAGCGGATCGTGGAGCAGATCGAGTCGGCCGTCTTCGAAGGGCGGCTCGCACCGGGCGACCGGCTGCCATCGGAGCGGATGCTCAGCGAGCAGTTCGGCGTCAGCAGGGGCACCGTCCGCGAGGCGCTGCGCGTGCTGCGCAGCCGGGGCCTGGTCGACTCCCGGCACGGCGACCGGGGCGGTCCGGTCGTGCTGCCCTTCACCACCGACGCGCTGAAGGACGCGCTGTCCTCCCTGGCTCTGGTGGAGGGTCTGTCACTGGGCGAGCTGCTGCAGTTCCGCATGCTGACCGAGGGGTGCGCCAACCAGCTCGCCGCCGTGCTGCGCACCGAGGCCGAACTGGCCCGCCTGGAGGAGTCGATCTCGGCCATGGAGGCGGCCCTGGCCCGCGGCCACGCCGCGTTCAGCGCGGCCGACATGGCCTTCCACGACCTGGTCGCCGAGATCGCCGGCAACCGGCTGCTGCGCATCTCCGACGAGGTGGTGCGCTCGGTGGTGCTGCGGCTCATGGCCACCAAGATCGAGCAGGCCCCCAACAGCGAGGCCCAGATGCGCGACAGCGTCCGCCGGCACCGACTGGTACTGGACGCCGTGGCCGCCGGCGACTCCGCCGGCGCCGCCGCACTGGCCCGCCGACATCTCTTCGAGTACTACGCCGACTACCTCACCCCGCCCGAACGCACCCGCGCCGCCGCCCTGCTGGACGGGGAGGAGGCGCATTATTGAGGCTTGCAGAAGTCGAGTGGGCCTTTAGGTGCAGGGACGGTTCTGCGGGAGGTCGCCGGGAGAGTGCGGCCCTCTTGGCGCGTCCTTCACCGGTGAGCCCGGCGTGGGGCCGCGCCTCCCGGCCGAAGCGGTGGCGCGGGTTCGCGCACACCTTTGCCGCCTGCTTCGGCGGCGGGGCGCGGCCCACCGGCGGCGATAAAGCATCCCGCCCGAGGAAAGGGGCCGCGCTCCCGCCGCAGCCTCCCCGCCATCCCACCCCGCACAACTTCTGCAAACCTCGGTAGGCGCTGGAGCCCCGCGGTGACCAGGACGACCGCGCAGCCGTCCTCAGCCTCAGGGGCCTTTGACCTCAGCCGCAGGTGGGATCCGCGGTGACTGGGCGATTTTGCGTCCACGGGCCTTCGGCCACGCGAGAGAATCGCCCACCCGCACGCCCTCCCTCCTGCGGCAGGCCTTCACACCCCCTGAAGTCAAGGCCTCTTCCACCTCTCCTGCGGCGGGCCCTACAGCCCCCCGGCGGCCAAGGCCTCCTCACCCCCTCGGGCGGCTTCGTCTCCGGTCAGGGCAGCAGGCCCGCCCTGCGGGCGGCGACGACGGCCTCCATGCGGGTGTGGCTGTCGAGCTTGCGCATGGCGGTGCGCAGGTAGCTCTTGACGGTCTCGGGGCGCAGGCCCAGCCGTTCGGCGGCCTCGGCGTTGGTGCCGCCCAGGGCCACGCAGGCCAGAACGTCGAGTTCGCGCGGCGACAGCCGGGGCGCGGGCGCCGGGCCGGGCGGGCCTCCGGCGCCGGCCAGCCGGGCGCAGATCCGGTGCAGCCGGGTCCGCAGCTCGGGGTCGCCGCTGCGCTGGGCCAGGGTGCGCAGTTCGGCGTGGGCCCGGCGGACCTCCTCCCACTCGCGCCCGCCGGCCCCTCGTTCGGGCAGGTGCGCCGCAGCCAGGTCGAGGGTGCCGAGCCTGCGCTGAACCTCGTCGTGCGCCGCGAGGTCGCGCTCCAGCCCGCGCGCGGCGCCCACGGCGGCGGAGACGACCCGGTCGCCCAGCGGCCGGGCGCAGCGCAGCGCGCCGTAGAGCACCGCGCGCACGCCGCGCCGGCCCACGACCGGCACGGCGACGATCGAACGCAGCCCCTCGGCGCCGACCGGCCCGTCGTACTCGTGGCTGATCGAGCGCGCACTCTCGTAGTCGGCCACGGCGAGCGGACGGGCCAGCGCGATGGTCTTGCCGCCCAGCCCCGATCCCGGCGTGACGACCAGGCCGCGCAGCGAGTCGGTGGCCGCCCCGTTCAGCTCGGTCAGGCGCAGCCGCCGCCCGGTGCCCATCGCGCCGCCGAAGGCGACCGGCAGGTGCGTCTCGCGCCGCAGCGCCAGCACCGCCGTGCGGATCGCCCCGGCCTCACCACCGTACGTCGTCGCGACTGCCATGCACTTCCCACATTCCACGCGGCCTGCGCTTCCCCCCGTTCGGGGGTGGTGAGACCTGGCTCACTCCGCTCACGATAGTAGGACCCATCGAATCGGGCCGCCAGAAGGAGGAGACGTGTCGGTGAGCGGTGCCACGGAGGTCTTTCGCCAGGCCAGGGATTTCCTGCTGCGCCACAGGGAGGACTACGAGAGCGCCCGCGCGGGGTTCCGCTGGCCGGAGCTGACCGAGTTCAACTGGGCGCTGGACTGGTTCGACGTGATCGCGCGCGGCAACGACCGGCCCGCACTGTGGATCGTGGAGGAGGACGGCTCGGAGCGGCGCTGGTCCTTCGCCGAGATGTCGCGGCGCTCCGGCCAGGTCGCCAACTGGCTGCGCGGCCACGGCGTGCGGCGCGGCGACCGGCTGATCCTGATGCTGGGCAACCAGGTCGAGCTGTGGGAGACGCTGCTGGCAGCGGCCAAGCTCGGGGCGGTGGTCATCCCCGCCACGACGCTGCTGGGCCCGGCCGAGCTGCGCGACCGCCTGGAACGCGGCCGGGCCGGGCACGTGGTGGTCGGCTCCGACCACACCGCGAAGTTCGACGCCCTGCCCGGCGACTACACCCGCATCAGCGTCGGCGCGCCGGTCCCGGGCTGGCTCGACCACGCCGACTCCGCCGCGGCCCCCGACGCGTTCGAGCCCGACGGCGCGACCCGCGCCGAGGACACCCTGCTGCTGTACTTCACCTCGGGCACCACCGCCCGGCCCAAGCTGGTCGAGCACACCCACGTCTCCTACCCCGCCGGGCACCTGTCCACGATGTACTGGATCGGCCTGGAGCCGGGCGACGTGCACCTCAACATCTCCTCGCCCGGCTGGGCCAAGCACGCCTGGAGCAACGTCTTCGCGCCGTGGAACGCCGAGGCGTGCGTGTTCATCCACAACTACACGCGCTTCGACGCCGGCGCCCTGCTCGACCAGATGCAGCGCTGCGGGGTGACCTCCTTCTGCGCGCCGCCCACCGTGTGGCGGATGCTCATCCAGGCCGACATCTCCCGGCTGCGCACCCCTCCGGCCAAGGTCGTGGGCGCGGGCGAGCCGCTCAACCCCGAGGTGATCGAGCACGTCCGCTCGGCGTGGGGGGTGACCATCCGCGACGGCTTCGGCCAGACCGAGACGACCGTGCAGGTCGCCAACACTCCCGGCTCCCCGGTCCGGCCGGGCTCGATGGGGCGGCCCTGCCCCGGCTACGCCGTCGAGCTGATCGACCCGGCCACCGGCGCCCCCGGCGACGCCGGCGAGATCTGCCTGGACCTGTCGCAGCGGCCGCTCGGCCTGATGGTCGGCTACCACGGCGACCCCGAGCGCAACGCCGAGGCGATGCGCGACGGCTACTACCACACCGGCGACATCGGCTCCAGGGACGCCGACGGCAACATCACCTACGTCGGGCGCACCGACGACGTGTTCAAGGCCTCGGACTACCGCATCTCCCCCTTCGAGCTGGAAAGCGCGCTGCTGGAGCACCCGGCCGTGGCCGAGGCCGCGGTGGTGCCCTCCCCCGACCCGATCCGGCTGGCGGTGCCCAAGGCGTTCGTCGTCCTGGCCGCGGGCTGGGAGCCGGGCGAGGACACCGCGCGCGCGATCTTCGCCCACTCCAGGGAGGCCCTGGCGCCCTACAAGCGGATCCGGCGGCTGGAGTTCACCGAGCTGCCCAAGACGATCTCGGGCAAGATCCGCCGCACCGAGCTGCGCGCCCGCGAGGCCGAGCAGCGCGACGACAGCACCGCCACGGCCCTGCCCGACGGGGAGTTCCGCGAGGAGGACCTCACCGGCCCGCGGGCCTGACCGGTGTCCGACGACCGCGCTCGCGCAGGGGTCGGCCGCCGCAGTGCGCACAGCGCCGGCGGCACGGCGGGAACCATGGAGGTTCCGCCCCGCGAACACAGCGGTCAACGTTCGACGAGACGGCACCGGACCCACCGGAAGAGCACGCCTGAAAGGACGCAAGATGACCCCGTCACCGGCCTATGCCAGCGGTGTCTCCGACATCCCGCTGCTCGGCGAGACCATCGGCGCCAACCTCGACCGCGCGATCGCCGCGCATCCCGACCGCGACGCGCTCGTCGACCGGCCCAGCGGGCGGCGCTGGACCTACGCCGAGTTCGGCCGCGCCGTCGAGGAGGTCGCCCTGGGACTGCTGGCCGCGGGCGTGGCCAAGGGCGACCGGGTGGGCGTCTGGGCGCCCAACTGCCCGGAGTGGGTGCTGGTGCAGTACGCGACCGCCAAGATCGGCGCGATCCTGGTCAACGTCAACCCGGCCTACCGGCTGCACGAGCTGGAGTACGTGCTCGACCAGGCCGGCGTGAGCCTGCTCGTCTCCTACACCGAGTACAAGACCAGCGACTACCGCTCCATGGTGGAGCGGGTGCGCGCCGCCCGCCCCGCGCTGCGCACGGTCGTCTACATCGGCGACCCCACCTGGGACCGGCTGGTCGAACGCGGCTCCGGCGTACCGACCGGGCGGCTGGCCGAACGGGAACGGGAGCTGTCCTTCGACGACCCGATCAACATCCAGTACACCTCGGGCACCACCGGGTTCCCCAAGGGCGCCACGCTCTCCCACCACAACATCCTGAACAACGGCTACTTCGTCGGCGAGCTGCTGGGCTATGACGAGCACGACCGGATCTGCCTGCCGGTGCCGTTTTACCATTGCTTCGGCATGGTCATGGGCAATCTCGCGGCCACCAGCCACGGCGCGTGCATGATCATCCCGGCGCCGACCTTCGACCCGGCCGCGACGCTGGAGGCGGTGGCGCAGGAGCGCGCGACGTCGCTGTACGGGGTGCCGACGATGTTCATCGCCGAGCTCGGCCTGGACGGCCTGGCCTCCTACGACCTGTCCTCGCTGCGCACCGGGATCATGGCGGGCTCGCCCTGCCCGGTGGAGATCATGCGCCGCGTCATCGGCGAGATGCACATGGAGGAGGTCGCGATCTGCTACGGCATGACCGAGACCTCCCCGGTCTCCACCCAGACCCGGCGCGCCGACGACCTGGAGCGGCGCACCTCCAGCGTCGGCAGGGTGCTGCCGCACCTGGAGGTCAAGGTGGTGGACCCGGTCGCCGGCACCACGATGCCGCGCGGCGAGGCCGGGGAGCTGTGCACCCGCGGCTACTCCGTCATGCTGGGGTACTGGGACAATCCGGAGGAGACCGCCGAGGTCATCGACGCCGGACGCTGGATGCACACCGGCGACCTGGCGGTGATGCGCGGGGACGGCTACGTCGACATCGTCGGCCGGATCAAGGACATGATCATCCGCGGTGGCGAGAACGTCTACCCGCGCGAGATCGAGGAGTTCCTGTACTCCCACCCCAAGATCTCCGACGTTCAGGTCATCGGGGTGCCCGATGACAAGTACGGCGAGGAGATCATGGCCTGCGTCATTCCCCGCGTCCCCGGCGACACGCTGACCGCCGAGGAGGTGGCCGAGTTCTGCAGCGGGCGCCTGGCCCACTTCAAGGTGCCGCGGCACGTGCGGGTCGTGGAGTCGTTCCCGATGACGGTCAGCGGCAAGGTCCGCAAGGTGCAGATGCGCGAGGAGTTCACCCGCGACCTCGGCGCGGCCGCGGCCACCTGAGCCGGGCCGCGGGCGCCGGGGCCGGTCCCGGTTCCGGCGCCCCGGCGCCGCCTAGCGCCGCTCGCCGGTCAGGACGGCGACCAGGTCGGCGGCCGTGGCCGAGCGGTCCAGCAGCGCCCCCACGTGCTCCTTGGTGCCGCGCAGCGGCTCCAGGGTGGGCACGCGCTGCAGGGAGTCGCGGCCGGGCAGGTCGAAGATGACGGAGTCCCAGGAGGCCGCGGCCACGGAGTCGGCGTACTTGGCCAGGCAGCGGCCGCGGAAGTAGGCCCGGGTGTCGTGCGGCGGCTCGGTGATCGCGCGCTCGACCTCCGACTCCTGCAGCAGCCGCTGCATCCTGCCGCGGGCCACGAGCCGGTTGTACAGGCCCTTGTCCTCGCGCACGTCGGAGTACTGCAGGTCGACGAGCTGCAGCCGGTGGTGGCCCCAGTCGAGGCCGTCACGGGAGCGGTAGCCCTCGAGGAGTTTGAGCTTGGCGACCCAGTCGAGCTCCTCGGACAGCCGCATGGGGTCGTCGGCCAGGCGCTCCAGCGTCGACTCCCACCGGTCGAGCACGTCGGCGGTGCCGGGGTCGACGTCGGCGCCGAAACGGTCCTCGACGTACTTGCGGGCCTGGTCGAGGTATTCGCGCTGGAGCTGCAGGGCGGTCATGCGCCGGCCGTCGCGCAGCCGCACGGCGTGGGTCAGGCCGGGGTCGTGGGAGACCGCGCGCAGGTCGGCGATCGGGGTCTCCAGCGACAGGTCGACGCTGATGAAGCCGTCCTCGATCATCGCCAGCACGATGGCGGTGGTGCCGACCTTCAGGTAGGTCGAGATCTCGCTCATGTTGGCGTCGCCGATGATGACGTGCAGCCGCCGGTACTTGTCGGGGTCGGCGTGCGGCTCGTCGCGGGTGTTGATGATGGGCCGCTTGAGGGTGGTCTCCAGTCCGACCTCGACCTCGAAGAAGTCGGCGCGCTGGCTGATCTGGAAGCCGGCCTCGCGGCCGTCGGCGCCGAGGCCGACCCGGCCGGCGCCGCAGACGACCTGGCGGGAGACGAAGAACGGGACCAGGTGCCGGACGATGTCTGCGAAGGGGGTCGCGCGGCGCATGAGGTAGTTCTCGTGGCAGCCGTAGGACGCGCCCTTGTTGTCGGTGTTGTTCTTGTAGAGCTGGATGGGGTCGATGCCGGGGATGGCGGCCGCGCGCCGGGCGGCGTCGGACATGACCCGCTCCCCCGCCTTGTCCCACAGCACCACGTCCATGGGGTTGGTGACCTCGGGCGCGGAGTACTCGGGGTGGGCGTGGTCGACGTAGAGCCGTGCGCCGTTGGTGAGGATGACGTTGGCCAGGCCCAGGTCCTCGTCGGTGAGCTGGGTGGGGTCGGCGACCTCCCTGGCGAGGTCGAATCCGCGCGCGTCGCGCAGCGGGTTCTCCTCCTCGAAGTCCCACCGGGCCTTGCGCGCCCGGGCGGCCGAGGCCGCGAGGTAGGCGTTGACCACCTGCGTGGAGGTCACCATCGCATTGGCTCCGGGATTGCCGGGCACGGAGATGCCGTACTCGGTCTCGATGCCCATAATCCGCCGCACAGTCATGTCAAGAGGGTATCCAGCGTTACGGCGTTTCGAACGTCGAGCGGCGAATTGTGGCTCAATGGTGCCCCTTGTCCCGGTTGTACGGAAATCCGGCTGGATCCGGCCGTGCAACGAGGCCGCGGCCCCGCCGGTCGGCGGGGCCGCGCGTCGTCCGCGGTGACGGTGGGCGGCCGGTCAGAGGTACTGACCGGTGTTGGCCACGGTGTCGATGGAGCGGCCGGACTCGGCGCCCTTCTTGCCCGAGACCAGGGTCCGGATGTAGACGATGCGCTCGCCCTTCTTGCCGGAGATGCGGGCCCAGTCGTCGGGGTTGGTGGTGTTGGGCAGGTCCTCGTTCTCGCTGAACTCGTCCACGCAGGCCTGGAGCAGGTGTGTGACCCGCAGACCCTTGGCGCCGGCCTCGATGAAGTCCTTGATGGCCATCTTCTTGGCGCGGTCGACGATGTTCTGGATCATGGCGCCGGAGTTGAAGTCCTTGAAGTACAGGACCTCCTTGTCACCGTTGGCGTAGGTGACCTCCAGGAACCGGTTCTCCTCGGTCTCGGTGTACATGCGCTCGACGACCCGCTGGATCATCGCGTCGACCGTCGCCTTGCCCGAGTCGCCGTGTTCGGCCAGGTCGTCGGCGTGCAGCGGCAGCACGTCGGTGATGTACTTGGAGAAGATGTCGCGCGCGGCCTCGGCGTCGGGACGCTCGATCTTGATCTTGACGTCGAGCCGGCCCGGCCGCAGGATCGCGGGGTCGATCATGTCCTCGCGGTTGGACGCGCCGATCACGATGACGTTCTCGAGGCCCTCGACGCCGTCGATCTCGCTGAGCAGCTGCGGCACGATCGTGTTCTCCACGTCGCTGGACACGCCCGACCCGCGGGTGCGGAAGATCGAGTCCATCTCGTCGAAGAACACGATGACCGGCGTGCCCTCGCCCGCCTTCTCCCTGGCCCGCTGGAACACCAGCCGGATGTGGCGCTCGGTCTCGCCGACGTACTTGTTCAGCAGCTCCGGGCCCTTGATGTTGAGGAAGAAGCTCTTGCCGACGTCGCGGCCGGTCTTCTCGGCGACCTGCTTGGCCAGCGAGTTGGCGACGGCCTTGGCGATGAGCGTCTTGCCGCATCCGGGCGGCCCGTAGAGCAGCACGCCCTTGGGCGGGCGCAACTGGTGCTCGTAGAAGAGGTCCTTGTGCAGGTAGGGCAGCTCGACCGCGTCGCGGATGAGCTCGATCTGCCCGCCGAGGCCGCCGATGTCGGTGTAGGCGATGTCGGGAACCTCTTCGAGGATGAGCTCCTCGACCTCGGACTTGGGGATGCGCTCGTAGACGTAGCCCGAGCGCGACTCCAGCAGCAGGGAGTCGCCCGGGCGCACCGGCTCGTCGCGCAGCGGCTCGGCCAGCCGGACGATCTTCTCCTCGTCGTGGTTGGAGATGACCAGGGCCCGATCGCCGTCCTCAAGGAGCTCCTTGAGCATGACGACCTCGCCGATCGTCTCGAAGGACTGCACCTCGACGACGTTGAACGCCTCGTTGAGCATGACCTCCTGGCCGGGCCTGAGCTCGCCGATGTCGACCGATGGGCTGACGTTGACCCGCATTTTGCGGCCGTTGGTGAAGATCTCGACGGTGTCGTCGTCACGCGCCTCCAGGAAGACCCCGAAGCCCGAAGGCGGCTGCGCCAGCCGGTCGACCTCCTCCTTGAGCGCGACGATCTGGTCCCGGGCCTCCTTCAGGGTCGTCACCAGCCGCTCGTTCTGCCCATTGGCGGCGGCCAGGCTGGCCTGCGCCTCACGGAGACGATCTTCGAGCAGCCGCACGTGTCGAGGGGAATCGGCGAGTTTGCGCCGGACTACGCTGAGTTCCTTTTCCAAATAGGAGACCTGAGCGGTGAGCTCTGCCACACGCTCGCGCTCCGCCTGACGCTCGTCGTCGCGATCGGCCACGTCCGCCACCTCCCTATAAGAGGACGACTACTCGGAACCCTACCTACCCATGGTCTATTCCTAACCTGCCCGCGACGTCCAGTGTCGAAGGACTCACTTTTCGATCTTGAGAAGCCCGAGCTCAGACTGGTAGAGCGTGGAGCAGCGTAATGAGAAAGTAACGTCCGGTTCCGGACTCCGTGCCCGTTTTTTTACGCGGCCGGTCCGGCGGTCTCCGGCCGGCTCCCGGATCAGTCCCGCTCGGACTCGGTCCGCGGCTCCGCGTCCGCCGGCCCCGCCGCCCCGGCGTCGGGGGGCGCTCCCCCCGACGGCGCCGGCGGCGCCGGTGATGCCGACGGTGCCCGCTGCGCCCAGTCCTCGCCGTAGGCCCCCTTCGCCGGGCGGCGCCGCCGTTCGGGGGCCCGGGCGCCGTCGGCGAGCCGGCGCGCGGTGACCAGGAAGCCGGTGTGGCCGATCATCCGGTGGTCCGGGCGCACCGCGAGGCCTTCGACGTGCCAGGTGCGGACCATGGTCTCGAAGGCGGCCGGCTCGTAGAACGCCCCGTGGTCGCGCAGTCCCTCCACGACCCGCGACACCTGGGTGGTGGTGGCGACGTAGACGCAGACGAGGCCGCCGGGGACGAGCGCCTTGGCGACGGCGTCCAGGCACTCCCAGGGCGCGAGCATGTCGAGGACGACCCGGTCGACGTCGGTGTCGGCGACCGACTCGGCGAGGTCTCCGACGGTCAGCCGCCACGCGGGGTGCGGGCGGCCGAAGAAGCGCTCGACGTTGGTGCGGGCGATCTCGGCGAAGTCCGCGCGGCGCTCGTAGGAGGAGACCAGGCCCTCCTCGCCGACGGCGCGCAGCAGCCAGCACGACAGCGAGCCCGATCCGGCCCCGGCCTCGATCACCCGGGCTCCGGGGAAGATGTCGGCCTGGGCGACGATCTGCGCGGCGTCCTTGGGGTAGACGATGGTCGCGCCGCGCTTCATCGACAGGGTGAAGTCGGCCAGGAGCGGCCGCAGCGCGACGTAGGCGGTCCCCGAGGTGGCCCGCACCACGCTGCCCTCGGGCGAGCCGATCAGGTCGTCGTGGTCCAGGCGGCCCCGGTGGGTGTGGAACGCCGTGCCGGCGCGCAGGGTGATGGTGTGCATCCGCCCCTTCGGGTCGGTCAACTGCACGATGTCGCCGTCTTCGAAGGGTCCGCGGCGGCCGTGGATGCCGGTCACTGGTGTTCTCGTCTCCCCCACATCATGGATCGCAAGAGCAGTGGCCAAGCGTATCGGCCCTGGTCCGCCACGCTGTAATCGGCGAATGGGGCGGCCGTCCGGCGTGCCCGGGGTCACACGGGCACTCCGCTCAGAGGGTTGAATACGGGGAGAGGCGCTCCCACCGCGGAGCGCGGACCGCCCGGGAACGCAGAAAGGCATGCGAGCGATGGTGAACAACGAGGTCGGACTCGGCATCGACATCGGCGGCAGCGGGATCAAGGGCGCGCCCGTCGACCTGCGGACCGGGACGTTCCTGGTGGACCGGCTCAAGAGTCCAACCCCGCAGCCGTCGTCCCCGCAGGCGGTGGCCAAGGTGGTGGCCGAGATCGCCGGCTCCTTCGACCAGGTCGATCCGGACTGCCCGCTGGGCGTCACCTTCCCCGCCGTCATCCAGCACGGGGTGGCGCGCAGCGCCGCCAACGTCGACCGGTCCTGGATCGGCTTCGACGCGGGGCGCCTGCTCGCCGAGGAGACCGGGCGCAGGGTGTACGTGGTCAACGACGCCGACGCCGCCGCGGTCGGCGAGCACCGGTTCGGCGCCGCGGCCGGCGCCGAGGGCGTGGTGCTGATGACCACGCTGGGCACCGGCATCGGCACGGCGATGCTGCTGGACGGGCGCCTGGTGCCCAACACCGAGTTCGGGCACCTGGAGATCGACGGCCACGACGCCGAGAGCAGGGCCGCCTCCAGCGTCAAGGACCGGGAGGGCCTGTCCTACCGGGAGTGGGCCGAGGAGCGCCTGCAGCGCTACTACTCCGTCGTGGAGGACCTGCTGTGGCCGGACCTGGTCGTGGTCGGCGGCGGTGTCAGCCGCGACGCCGAGAAGTTCCTGCCGTACCTGCACCTGCGCGCCCCGATCGTGGCCGCGAAGCTGCGCAACACCGCCGGCATCGTCGGCGCCGCGATCCTGGCGATGGAGCGGTTCGGGAAGAGGGCTTGAAGGAGGCTCCGGCCTCAGGGGTCTTGAAACCCGACCGCAGGAGGGGGTCCGCGCGGAGCCGGGCACCCCGCGCACGGGCCTGCGGCCACACGGCGGGCCGCCCGTTCACCGCCAACCCGTGTGGCTGAGCTTCAAATCCCCCACTGGCCAAGGGCGGCGGGCAGGCGCGGAGTCATCCCGGCCGCCCGCCCGGAGGGCCGGTGCCGGCGCGCCGGAGCATCCGTGCGATGCGGCGCGCGGCGGCGGCGCTGTCGGCCGCGGGGACGAGCGGGGTCGGCAGCGGGGCGGCCGCACCGTGTTCGGGGAACGCGTGCAGCCACCACCACAGCCGTCCCCGGTGCGGCCGCAGCACGGCGCGCTGGGTTCCGCGGCGTCCTCCCGGGCGGAGCGGACCGCGCAGGGCGGCGTCGACGGCGCCGATCGTGTCGTCGGCGAGCGCGTCCACCCCGCGGGCCTGCAACTCGGCGGTCAGAACGCGCAGTGCGCGCGCCCATGGCGCATCACTTCCCCCGAAGTCAAGATCATGGCCGACTCCGGCCAGTCCGGGGGTGCCCGCGGGGGGCGTCTCAAGGGTCATCGGAGCATCCACTTCAGGCGAGATTTCCCACGGAACAAGGGCTTTGGCCCCTTGACTCTGCCCCGTCGCGGTATTTCGGCGAAAGCGCCATGCATGTCACGCATAGCATCATTCTTATTACACATAGCCACGAAGGGCTGGTGGTGTCCCTAATCTAGGCTCATGCCCCAGCGTGACGGCGCTTTACCGCCGGAGTTTTGGACACGTCCCGCCATGGCCGCCGCACTGGCTTCGTGCGACATGGCCGCCATCGTGGAGGCCATCAGGCTCTCCTGTGGCTGGTCACAGGCCGAACTGGCCCGCAGCGTGGGCTACTCCCAGAGCTGGGTCTCGCGGGTGGTCAACGGCCAGCAGTCCCTGACCCTCGACCAGGTCCGGCAGGTCGCCCATCGGCTGGACATCCCCGTCCACCTGCTCCGGTTCGCGAGCTCGGGGCCCATCCCCGCTCCCACCGCGCCGCCGCGCCCCGCCGCCGTGCGCGCAGCGGGTGAGGGGAAGGGGGCGGATCCCACGCGACGCAGGGATTTCGGAAAGGCCGTCGCCATGACGGCGCTGCCGCTGCCGGCCGCGCCCGGCTGCGGGGACATCGACGAGACGACGGCGCTCACGCTGCGCGCCATCACCGGGGGACAACGGCGGCTGGACGCCTCGTCCCCCGCCCGCGACCTGGCCAAGGCGGCAGTGGCCCACCTGGAGCTGTCGGGCAGGACGCTGGCGCGGGCGCGCCGCACGCCCTTCGCCGCCGACGTCGCCGCGGCGGCCAGCGAGGCGGCCGGGTTCGCCGCGTGGCTGCACGCCGACATGGGCGACGCCGGCTCGGCCCGCTCCTACTACCGGACCGCGGTCGAGCGCGCCCGCCAGTCGGGGCACGGCCTGCTGGACGTCTACATGCTCGGCAGCCTCGCCTCGTTCGAGATCGACGCCGAGGACCCCGAGCTGGGCCTGACCCTCGCCGTCGAGGCGGGCCGGCGGATGGGCGACGACGCGCACCCGACCGCCCAGGCGTGGCTGGCCTGCGTGCGGGCGCTGGGCCGGGCGGGGATGGGCGACGCCGCGGCGGCGCACCGCGAGATCGCGCGGGCCGAGGCGGCCGTGCGGCGCCCGGACAACGCCGCGCCCCCGTGGCCGTGGGTGTTCGCATTCGACGACGCCAAGGTCGCCGGCTACCGCGCGCTGGCCGCGGTGCGGCTGCGCCGCCCCGGCGACGCCCGCACCGCCTTCTCCGACGCCTTCGGGGGCACCCGGCCCGGCGCCAAGCAGGGCGCGGTGCTGCTGGTGGAGCTGGCCACGGCGCACGCCGACGCCGGCGACGTGGACGAGGCGTTCCGGCTGGCCTCGGAGGCGCTGCGCACCGGTGCGGCGTTCCGTTCGGAGCGGATCATCGGTCGGGTGCGGCGGTTCCGCCGCGGGTACCGGGGACCCCGCGCACGGTGCGTGAGCGCGCTGGACGAGCAGCTCACCGCGCTGCTGACAGGAGGGTCGCCGCCGGCCGGACGGGGGTAGGAGACGGGGAAACGGGTGGCGCACCCGCTCCCGTCGTGAAGGGCGGGACGAACCGAGGAGTTGTGCTGTGCGGCGCATCGCGATCACCGGGCACCGGGGGCTGCCCCCGGAGGTCGAGCAGATCATCGACACGGCCGTTCGCGGCCATCTGGGCGCCTTCGGCCCCGCCCTCGTGGGGCTGTCGTGCCTGGCCGACGGCGCCGACACGGTCTTCGCCCGCGCGGTGCTGGAGGCGGGCGGCACCCTGGAGGCGATCGTCCCCGCGGAGTACTACCGCGAGGGCCTGCCGCAGGAGCACCGCCCGGC
Source organism: Spinactinospora alkalitolerans (assembly GCF_013408795.1). Taxonomy (NCBI): domain Bacteria; kingdom Bacillati; phylum Actinomycetota; class Actinomycetes; order Streptosporangiales; family Nocardiopsidaceae; genus Spinactinospora; species Spinactinospora alkalitolerans. The sequence goes on along the minus strand of NZ_JACCCC010000001.1, from coordinate 2,298,558 downwards.
CTACGACGCCCTGCTGGCCGGGGCCGCGCTGGTGCACCGGCTGCCGTTCCTGGAGTCCACGCCTGAGGCGCACCTGGCGGCCGGCCGGTACATGGCCGACCACTGCGACGAGCTCCTCGCCGTGTGGAACGGCGAGCCCGCCCGCGGCCTCGGCGGTACCGCCGACATCGTCGAATACGCCCGCTGCAGGGAGCTGCCGGTGACCGTCGTCTGGCCGGCGGGGGCCCGCCGGTAGCGAGGGCCGGTCAGGCCCCGGCGAAGGCGGCCTGGACGTCGGCGGCGCGCAGCACGCCGAAGGGGCTGCCGTCCTCCTCGACGAGCAGGTACTCCGAGGCGGGGTGGTCCCGCAGCGCCTCCAGCAGCTCCTCGCCCTCCAGGTCGACGGGGACCAGGATGCCGGAGGTGATGGCGCGGGCGACGCTGGACACCGGGACCCAGGGTCGGCGGTCCTTCGGCACGGCGGCCACGGCGGAGTCGTTGACGATCGAGGTCGGCGTGCCGGCCGAGTCGGTGACGATGATGGCCGCGGCCCCCTCCTCGGCCATCCGGCGCAGCCCTTCGGCGACGGAGGTGTCGGCGGGGACGAGCGCCGGGCGCCGGGCCAGCCGCCGGCCGCGCAGCCTGGGCAGCCGCTCGCGGAAGCGGGCCGCGCGCAGCGAGGAGGTGGCGCCCATCCAGATGAAGGAGCCCAGCAGCACGGCCCACAGGATCGCGAACACGTCGGGCGCCGTCCCCTGGTTCCAGGAGTGCAGGAAGGGCAGGGCGATCACGAAGGCGGCGAGCACGCGGCCCACCCAGGCGGCGACCACGGTCCCGGCCGTGGGGCGGCGGGTGATGCCCCACACGGCGGCGCGCAGCAGCCGACCGCCGTCCAGCGGCAGCCCCGGCAGCAGGTTGAACACGCCGACCAGCAGGTTGGCCACCCACAGCTGCCAGACGAGCACGCCGACGATGGTCGCGGGTTCGACGAACAGGTAGCCGACGAACCCCAGCGCGGCCAGCACCAGGGACAGCAGCGGCCCGGAGAAGGCCACCCAGAACTCCCGGCCGGGGGTCTGGGGCTCGCGCTCGATCTCGGAGACGCCCCCGAGCATGTACAGCGTGATCCGGCGGACCGGCAGTCCGTACATGCGGGCGACGACCGAGTGCGCGAGCTCGTGGACGAGCACGGATGCGTAGAGCAGCACCGCGAAGACGAAGGCCACCAGGTAGGACAGCGGGCCCAGCGCCAGCGCGCCCTCGACCATCGGCTGGTAGAGCACGGTGATGATCGCGGCGATGATCAGCCACGACGGGGAGACGTGGACGGGGATGCCGAAGGGGCGCCCCATGAGGAGGCCGGGCCGCCTTCCGCGGCCCCGGGCTTCGTCGGGCTCGGGCCGGACCGAAGGGTTTCCGCTGCCTGGTTGCGTCACACCTCCAGGCTACGTGGTCCGGTCCGGCCACACGCCGCCGCACGGCGGTGCGCGCCGGTGCGCTCCGGCGTCCGCCCGTTGCCCGGACCGAGCGGATCCGGTGCCGGAGTCACCCGGTCGGCATAGGCTTGATGACCATGAGCTCCCCGCACGACGCCGCCCCGCTGGTCCCGGCGCTGTCACCGTCGCGGGCCGGTGACTTCCTGCAGTGCCCGCTGCTGTTCCGGTTCCGCGTCATCGACAAGCTCCCGGAGCGGCCCAGCGCGGCCGCCGTGCGCGGAACGCTGGTGCACGCCGTGCTGGAGCGGCTGTTCGAGCTGCCGGCCGAGGTGCGCACGCCGCGTTCGGCGCTGAGCCTGCTGGAGCCGCAGTGGGAGAAGCTGCGGGCCGGCCGGCCCGAGGTCGGAGAGCTGTTCGCCGACGAGGGGGAGCAGGCGGCGTGGCTGGAGGAGGCGCGGGCGCTGCTGCGGCGCTACTTCGAGATGGAGCTGCCCCAGCGCCTGGAGCCCCGCGAGCGGGAGATGCGGCTGGACGTGACCCTGGAGTCGGGGCTGCGGCTGCGCGGCTACATCGACCGGCTCGACGTCGCGCCCGGCGGGCAGGTGCGCATCGTCGACTACAAGACCGGCAAGTCGCCGCGCCCCCGCTACGAGGACAAGGCGAAGTTCCAGATCTTCTTCTACGCGGTGATGATCTGGCGCGAGACCGGCGAGGTGCCCACGCGGCTGCAGTTGATGTACCTGGGCGACGGCGGCGTGCGCTGGTACGAGCCGACCGAGGCCGAACTGGTGGCCGCCGAGGCCGAGATCACGGCGATCTGGCGGGAGATCGAGGCGACCGCCCGCTCGGGCGAGTGGCGGCCGCGCAGGAGCAGGCTGTGCGACTGGTGCGACCACCAGGCCCACTGTCCCGAGTTCGGCGGCACTCCCCCGCCCCTGCCGACGGGCTAGGTGTACCACCGGGGCACGCACCTCGGCTCCAGAGGATCGTGGACCTCGGCCCAGAGCAGGCCGTGCGGGCGGGAACACGCCCACTCCGGCCCGAGGAGACCGGAAAGACCCGCCCAGGAGGAAGCTGCGCGCGGGTGGGCGATTCTCTCGCGTGGCCGCCGCGGGCTCGCCGTCCGCAGCGCCTGGGCCGGGAACGGCCGGTCTCGTTCGTGCGTAGGAGGGCGGTTCGGTCCGGGGAAGGGCGCCTTTCAGGGCGGGCCGGATCTAGCGTTGAGGGGTGACGGAGCCGAAGCGGCGGATCGGGGCTGCGGCCCGGGCGCGGAAGATCCTGTTGTCCGGAGCGGTGCTCACCGACGCGTTCATCGTGGCGCTGCTGGCCGTGGGCAACGCCGCGACCGTGGCGCTGCTGGCCGGCGAGTCCGGCGGCTGGGTGCCCTACGAGCCCGGTCGACCCGCCAGCGAGATCGTCGGCGCCGTGCTGCTGCTGGCGCTCTTCGCCCGGCGCTCCCTCCCGTTCACGGTGCTGGCCGTGCTGGCCCTGGGCGGCCTGGGCGCCGACCTCGCCGGTCTCTTCACCTGGGGCGGCGTCGGGCCCGCCATCGCGATCGCCGCCTACTCCATCGGCCGCCACCACGCCCTGGTCCGCTCGCTGATCGGGCTTCTGGCGGGCCTGGTGGTCGATCTGGCCTCGACGGCGCTGTCACCGGCGACGGGCTCGGTCTGGCCCGACTACGCCTTCTACGTCGGCTGGCTGATCGGAGCCTGGTGGATCGGCCGGCTGGTACGCATGCGCGCCTTCCACGTCGCCGAGCTGCGGGCCCGCGCCGAGCGGCTGGAGCGCGCCCGTGACGCCCACGCCCGCGCCGTGCTGGCCGAGGAGCGCTCCCGCATCGCCCGCGAGCTGCACGACGTCGTCGCCCACCACGTCAGCGTGATGACCGTGCAGGCCACGGCCGGCAGCCGGGTCATCGGCCGCGATCCGGAGCGGGCCCGCCAGGCGCTGACCGACATCGAGGCGACCGGCCGGCAGGCGCTGTCGGAGATGCGCAGGATCGTCGGCGTGCTGCGTACGTCCGGCACCGAGGACGCCCAGCGCGGCCCGCAGCCCGGACTGGGCGACCTGACCGAGCTGGTCGGCCAGGTGCGCGAGACCGGCGTGGCGGTCACGCTGCGGTCCGAGGGGTGCCGCGTCCCGCTGCCCCCGGGGCTGGACCTGACGCTGTACCGGGTGGTGCAGGAGTCGCTGACCAACGTCCTCAAGCACGCGGGCGAGCGCACCCGCACCGAGGTCCGGGTGTGCTTCGAGCACCGGGCGGTGCGCGTGGAGGTCGAGGACGACGGCGCAGGCCCGTTCGCGGACGCGAGGGGCGGGGACGAGCCGGGGCACGGCCTGCTGGGGATGCGCGAGCGGATCGCGCTGTTCGGCGGCGAACTGGAGGCGGGCCCCCGGCCGGCGGGAGGCTTCTCGGTGCGCGCCCGGGTCCCCCTGGAGTCGGGCGGCCCGGCCGGGAGCTGACCCTTGGCACGCGGGGCCGGGCGGCCGACCGCCCGGAGGCGGCACCGGCCCCGCCCTCTGGCGCCTTCCGGCCGGATCCGGCCGGGGGCGGGGCCGCACGCCCCACCGCCTCTCCTGATCGGGGACAATCGTCCCCATGTCCGTTCGCGTCCTGCTCGTCGACGACCAGCCGCTGCTCCGGACGGGTTTCCGGCTCATCCTGGAGTCCGAACCCGAGGTCTCGGTCGTCGGCGAGGCCGCCGACGGCCACGACGCGCTGGCCACGACCAGGCGGCTGCTGCCCGACGTGGTGCTGATGGACATCCGGATGCCCGGCAAGGACGGCATCGACGCCACCCGCGAGATCCTCGCCTGGGCCTCGGGGGCCGGGCAGCGGGTGCGCGTCCTCGTCCTGACGACCTTCGACCTGGACGAGTACGTCGTGGAGGCGCTGCGCGCCGGAGCCAGCGGCTTCCTGCTCAAGGACGTTCCGCCGGACGAGCTGGTCTCGGCGATCCGGGTGGTGGCCGACGGCGCCGCGATCGTCGCCCCGACCGTCACCCGGCGGCTGCTGGACCGCTTCGCCGCCAAGCTGCCCTCGACCAGGCGGGCGCCGGAGCCCGGCCTGCAGCGGCTCACCGAGCGCGAGCGCGAGGTGCTGCGGCTGCTGGCGCGCGGCATGTCCAACGCCGAGATCGCGCGCCACCTGGTGGTCAGCGAGACCACGGTCAAGACGCACGTGGGCAACGTCCTCACAAAGCTCGACCTGCGCGACCGGGTGCAGGCGGTCGTCTACGCCTACGAGACCGGGATCGTGCACCCCGGCGAGGCCGACGAGGCGCATCCCTGACGCGGCCGCCGCCGGTCGGCTTCCGCGGCCCTGCGCCGCCTCCGCGCCGGACGGCGCGGGCCGGACCGGCCGGCGCCCCGCCTCGGTCGGCGCCGTGACGGAGTTCACCTCCGGGTGAGGACGGAGCCGGTCAACCCGAGCGTTTCCCTACACGTCTCACCGTGTGGCGCCGCCGATGCGGGCGCCCCCACTCCCACTTTCTCCCGTGCGCACGGGCCTCTGAGCATGCCCGGCGCACAGGGGGTATGTGGTCCCATGACCGATCCGGGTGTCCTTGCGGCCGTGCCCGGTCCGAGCAGCGAGTCTCTCGCGAGGAGGTGTCAGAACCGCCAATGGCGCAGCGAATCCAGCGGCCGGCCCCGCTGAACGACAACAATCTGCTGAGCAGGCTGCGGGACTGGCGCGCGGCCAGGGAGTCCGAGCTGCACGCCGACGGCCTCGACGACGAGGCCGTGGAGCTGCCCGATCCGCGTGCGCTCGACCTCGTGCTGCGGGTCGGCGAGCTGCTGCTGGCCAGCGGCGAGGGGACGGAGGCCGTCAGCGAGGCGATGCTGAGCCTCTCTGTGGCCTTCGAGCTGCCGCGCACCGAGGTCTCGGTGACCTTCACCGCCATCACGCTGTCCTGCCACCCCGGCGGCGACCACCCGCCGATCACCGGCGAGCGCGTCGTGCGGCGGCGCACCCTGGACTACTTCCGGGTCAGCGAACTGCACACGCTGGTGCAGGACGCCGCGCTGGGCCAGGTCGAGCTGGAGGGCGCGATCACGCGGCTGCGCACCATCAAGCGGGCCAACCCGCCCTACCCCAACTGGCTGCTGGTCAGCGGGTTCGGGCTGATCGCCTCCAGCGCCAGCCTCATGGTCGGCGGGCAGCTCATCGTCGCCACCGCGGCGTTCGTGGCGACCGTGCTGGGCGACCGCGCCTCGGTGTTCCTGGCCAAGCGCGGCATCGCGGAGTTCTACCAGATGGCCGCCGCCGCGGTGATCGCCTCCAGCATCGGCGCCGCGCTGCTGTGGGCGAGCTCGGAGCTGGACCTGGGCCTGCAGGCCGGCGCGGTCATCACCGGTAACATCATGGCCCTGCTTCCGGGGCGCCCGCTGGTCTCCAGCCTGCAGGACGGCATCAGCGGCAGCTACGTCTCCTCGGCGGCGCGGCTGCTGGAGGTGTTCTTCACCCTGGGCGCGATCGTCTCCGGTGTCGGCGCCGTCGCCTACACGGCGGTGCGCCTGGGTGTCGGCATCGACCTGGAGAACCTGCCCTCGGCCGGTACCGACATGGATCTGCCGGTGCTCATCGGCGCGGCCGGGATCGCGGTGGCCTTCGCGGTCTCCCTCGCCGTCCCGATCCGCATGCTGCCCGCGATCGGCCTGATGGGAGTGCTGATCTGGGTGACCTACGCCGGTCTGCGGGGCTTGCTGGACGTCCCGCCGATCGTGGGCACCGTCGCCGGCGCGATGGCCGTCGGCGTCATCTCGCACTGGCTGGCGCGGCGCACCCAGAGCCCGGTGCTGCCCTTCATCATCCCCTCGATCGCCCCGCTGCTGCCGGGGAGCATCCTGTACCGGGGTCTGCTGCAGCTCAGCCTGGACGACCCGGTCGCGGGTCTGCTCAGCCTGTCGGAGGCCGTCGCCGTGGGCCTGGCGCTGGGTGCCGGCGCCAACCTCGGCGGCGAGCTCGTGCGCGCCTTCCAGCGTGGCGGCCTGGCCGGCGCCGGCCGCCGCGGCCGCCCCGCCGCCCGCAGGACCAGGGGCGGGTACTGACGGCTCCACCGGCCGCGCGCGCGAAAGGCCCTCCCCGCTCCGGCGGGGAGGGCCTTCCTGTTTCGTCCGCCGACGTGTGGGGCCGGGGTGCCTCAGGCGAGGCTCTCCTGGGCCTGGCCGCGCAGCCGGGCCCGCTCGGCCCGGTGCCGCCTGGCCTCGTCGGGGTCGAGCACCGGCGCGGCGGCCAGGAGCTGCCTGGTGTAGGGGTGCTCCGGGTTCTCATAGACCGAGTCGCCGTCGCTCATCTCCACGATCTGGCCCTTGCGCATGACCGCGACCCGGTCGCTGACCTGGCGCACGACCGCGAGGTCGTGGGCGACGAAGATCAGCGTCAGGTTGAAGTCGTCCTGCAGCTCCGACAGCAGCCGCAGCACCTGGTCCTGGGTGGAGACGTCCAGCGCCGACACCGGCTCGTCGCAGATGATCAGCTTGGGTTTGAGGATGAGCGCGCGGGCGATCGCGATGCGCTGGCGCTGCCCCCCGGAGAACGCGTGCGGGAAGCGGTTGTAGTGCGTGGGCTCCAGGCCGACCCGCTCCAGCAGCTCCTGCACCCTGCTCTTGATGAGCTTGGTGTTGCGCTCCCCCTGGACCCGCAGCGCGGTGCCGATGCTGTCGCCGATGGTCAGCCTCGGGTTCAGCGAGGAGTAGGGGTTCTGGAAGATCATCTGGATGTCGCGGCGCAGCGGGCGCAACCGCCGGTCGGGCAGGTGCGTGATGTCGCGGCCCTCGAAGACGATGCTGCCGGCGGTGGGGCGCAGCAGCCGCATGATCATCCGCGAGAGCGTGCTCTTGCCCGAACCCGACTCGCCCACGACACCCAGCGTCTCGCCCTTGTACAGCTCGAAGGAGACGTCGTCGACCGCGTAGAAGTCGGTGGAGCCGCCGAACATCCCGCCGCGCACCTTGAAGCGCTGGCGGACGTTGGACACCTTCAGCAGCGGCTCGGCCTGGGAGGCCGCGGCCGGCTCCCGGGGCGCCGCCGGCGCCGCGGTCCGCTCGGCCGACTGCTCGGCCGGTTCGGCCGGTGCGGCGCCGCCCTTGGCCGCGGCCCGGTCCGCCCGGACCTGGGCCCGGCGCTGGGCGCGCGAGACCTCGACCCGCGGCACGGCGGCCAGCAGCGACCGGGTGTAGGAGTGCTCGGGCTGCGACAGCACCTTGCGCACGTCCCCGCGCTCGACGGCCCGGCCCTTCTGCATCACCAGGACCTCGTCGACCGACCCGGCGACGACCGCGAGGTCGTGGCTGACCAGGATCAGCGACATGCCCAGGTCCTGGCGCAGGTCGTCGAGGAGGTCGAGGATCTGGGCCTGCACGGTGACGTCCAGCGCCGTGGTCGGCTCGTCGGCCAGCAGCACCTTGGGCTCGCAGACCAGGCCCATGGCGATGAGCACGCGCTGGCGCATGCCGCCGGAGAACTCGTGCGGGTAGGAGTTGATCCGCTTGTCCGGGTCGGGGATGCCCACGCGGCCCAGCGCGTCGACGGCGCGCTTGCGCGCCTCGCCCACGCTCGCCGAGGGGCGGTGCGTGCGGTAGGCCTCGATGATCTGGTTGCCGATGGTGTACTGCGGGTGCAGCGACGACATCGGGTCCTGGAAGACCATCGCGATGTCGTTGCCGCGCATCGCCCGGAGCCGGGCGTCGGGGGCCTGCACGATCTTGGGGGGCAGGGGTCCGCCGTCCTTGTCCCTGCCCTCGGACTCCCTGACCGTCTTGACGATGTCGACGCCGGCGACCGTGAGGTCACCGGTGATCCTGGCCTTGGTGCCGCGGTGCAGCCCCATCAGGGCCAGTGACGTGGCGCTCTTGCCCGACCCCGACTCGCCGACGATGCCCAGCGCGCCACCGGGAGCCACCTCGAAGGACAGCCCGTCGACCGCGTGGACGTCGCCGTCCATCGTCGGGAAGGTGATCGTGAGGTCGCGGACGCTGACGGCCGCGCCCGTGCTCGCTGCGGGTTCCTGTCCGGTTCCCGGTGTGGTCATTGCCGTCTTCCTTCGGCTCGGTTGCCCGTCGGGGCAGGAGAGTGATCGTCCTTTTGGTCTGCGGGACCCGCCGGCTCGTGCCCGGCGGGCCCCGGCTCGCTAGCCGGCGACTCTGACCCGGGGGTCCACCCAGGCGTAGAGCAGGTCGACGATGAGGTTGCACACGACGATGAAGAACGCGCCGAACAGGGTCACGCCCAGGATGACGGGGAGGTCGCTCTGCACGATGGCGTTGACCGCGTAGCGGCCGATGCCGTTCAGCGAGAACACCTGCTCGGTCAGCACCGCGCCGCCGAGCACCAGGCCGATGTCGAGGCCGAAGATGGTGAGGATCGGGGTCAGGGTGGGGCGCAGCCCGTGCTTGAGCACGACCGTGCGCTCACTGAGCCCCTTGGCCCGCGCGGTGCGGATGTAGTCCTCGCCCATCGTCTCCAGCATGCCCGCTCTGGTCTGCCGGGCGTACTGCGCCGCGTGCAGGAAGGCCAGCGTCAGCCACGGCAGGATGAGGCCGGACGCCCACGCCAGCGGGTTCTCCGTGAAGGGAGTGTAGTCGGCGTTGGGGAAGAGGTCCCAGGCGTGCACCAGGAAGGCCAGCGACAGCAGACCGGTGAAGAAGATCGGCAGGGAGACCCCGGCCAGGGCGACGCCCATGGCGATGCGGTCGAAGATGCTGCCCTTCTTGATGGCGGAGAGGATGCCGACGGCCACGCCGCCGACGAGCCAGATGACGGCCGCACCGAGGGCCAGCGAGAAGGTCACCGGCAGGCGCTTGACGAGCTCGGGGAAGACCTCCTGGTAGTTCTGGAAGGAGTAGCCGAAGCACGGCGCGGAGCACTGCACGGTGTCGCGGCCGAACTGGTACTCGGCCCCGACGAAGATGCCTCTGACGAACTCCCAGAACTGCAGGGCGAGCGGCTGATCCAGCCCGAGCCGGTCGATGGTGGCCTGGATGGCCTCGGGCGTGGGCGCCTTGCCCACGTACATCGTGGCGAGCTGCTCCGTTGTCTGCCCGGCCAGCCGCGGCACCACGTAGAAGATGAGGAAGGTCACCAGGGTGACGACCGCGAGCAGCAGGACGCCCGCGCCCAGGCGACGGAGAATGTATGTCAGCATCGTGGCCGGCGGCGGAGCCCGGCCGGTCCTCGTGGGACGCGGCCGGGTCCGCCGCCTTCACCTGCCTATCTCAACTGGTCGAGGCGAGGTCTACTCGTTCGTGGTGCCGAGCGCCATGTAGTCGTACATGGCGTAGCCCGCGTGGAAGTAGACGTTGGTCAGGTTCTCCGGACGGTAGGTCACCGACTTCTCGAACACGCCCGGCAGGATGGCGGCGTTCTCCATCACCAGCCGGTCGATCTGGCTGTAGATCTCGGACCGCTCCGCCGGGTCCTCGGTCTCGACGACCTGGTCGAACAGCTCGTTGATCTCCGGGTCGTCGAGCTCGGAGATGTTGGAGTTGCCCGCGTCGACGATGGAGTCGCCGTCGACGATCTTGCTCATGAAGCCGTAGCCGCTGGGCCAGTCGGGGATCCAGCCGTAGACGCTCAGGCCCATCTCGTTGTCGTGCACGAAGTCCGGCGAGCCCGCCTGGGTGTTGGTGAAGGTGTCCGACGGGTACTGCTCGATGTTGATGTCGATGCCGACCTCCGACAGCGACTGCTGCAGCGCTTCGGCGGCCGCGACCTCGGTGGGGCGGTCGCCGCGGACGCCGAGGCCGGTGCTGAAGCCGTCGTCCTCGCCGCACTCCTCCAGCTTCTCCCTGGCCTTGTCCGCGTCGCCCTGGTTGTCCTCGGAGGGGTACAGGTCGATGCTGTCGTCGGCGCCCGGGAGCTGCGGCGGCATGATCTGGGTCGGGATCTCGCCGCCGATCTCGCCGCCCCAGGCGCGCTGGATCGCCTCGTGGTCGGCCGCGTACATGATCGCCTGGCGGCAGGCCAGGTCGTCCAGCGGCTCGACGACGGTGTTGACGTTGAAGTAGCGCAGGGCGCCGGTGGGCGGGTTGTCCAGGTAGGGCTTCTGCGAATCGTCCGTGACGACCTGGCCCTTCATCGCCGGGCCCAGGCCGGTGCCGCCCAGGTCGACGTCGAGCTCGCCGTTGACCAGGCGCTGGTCGATCTCGTTCTGCTCGACGCCCAGCTCCACGGTCACGCGGTCGGGCAGCGCCGGGCGGACCGGGTCGGACTCGGGGTCCCACTCCTCGTTGCGCACCAGGTTGAGGTGGCTGCCGGGCTCGTAGTCGCCGTCGAACTTGTAGGGGCCGGAGGAGAGCACGTGGCTCTGGTACTGCTCACCGGTGTCGGCCTCGGCCGGGACCGGGGCGGTCTGCGGCTGGATCAGGATGTAGGGGAACTCCGAGAACGGCTTGCTGAGGTGAAAGACCAGCGTGTGGTCGTCCGGGGTCTCGACGCCGCCGAAGCCGGCCAGCGGGTCGCTGGCGTTGGCGTAGGGGCCCTCGTAGTCGTCGCTGTCGGCCAGCAGGTCGCTGAAGTACTTCGGGCCGTTGGGCAGCGCCTGGTCGCCGAAGTTGCTGCGCGCGATGGCGTACTTGATGTCCTCGGCGACGATCTCGGAGCCGTCCTCGTAGGTGAGGCCCTCCTTGATCTCCACCGTCCACTCGGTGCCGTCGTCGTTGGACTCGGGCAGGTCCACGGCGAGGTCGGGGACCAGCTCGGTCGCCGCCTCGCCCGGCTCGCTGTTGTAGGCGAGCAGGGTACGCGCGTAGTACCGGCTGAAGTTCCAGCTGAACCCGTAGTAGGTGTTGCCGGGGTCCGGGGAGTCGAAGTCGGCCGAGATGGCGTAGCGCAGCGTCCCGCCCTGCTGGTCCGACGGGTTGACGATCTCGGTGGTGCCCTGGTCGTAGGCGACGTCGGCCGAACCGCCGCCGCCGCCGTCGCCGCCGCCGTCACCGCCGCAGGCGGACAGCAGCAAGGCCGAGGCCGCGCCGAGCGCGACGAACCCCAACGCACGTTTTCTCAATGATCTGCCTTTCTCGCGGGCTGCGGGATGGGTTCTCCGAAGAGCGGGCCCCTTGTGGGGGCCGGTGCGCCCTTTAGTCGGAGGAGCGGGGATCGAATGCGTCCCGAAGGCCGTCGCCGAGCAGGTTGAACGCCAGCACGGTGATGAAGATGGCCAGGCCGGGGATGAGCACGAAGTGCGGTGACGTCGTGTAGTACTGCAGCGACCCGGACAGCATGCCGCCCCAGGTCGGCGTGGGCGGGTTGATGCCGACGCCGAGGAAGGACAGTGCCGCTTCGAACAGGATGTTCGTGGGGATCAGCAGCGTCGAGTAGACCAGGATCGGCGTCACCAGGTTGGGCAGCAGCTCCCGGAACAGGATGTGGGCGTTGCTGGCGCCCAGGCTGCGGGCGGCCTCGACGAACTCGCGCTCCTTGAGCGTGAGCGTCTGGCCTCGTACGATCCGGCCGATGTAGGGCCAGTTGAAGAACCCGATGATGAAGATCAGCACGCCGATCCGCAGACCGTTGCCGCTGAGCCCGAACGCCCCGTCGGGGATGACGCCGGCCAGCGCGATCGCGAACAGCAGCAGCGGGAAGGCCAGGAAGATGTCCATCGCGCGGCTGATGACGGTGTCGACCCAGCCGCCGAAGTAGCCCGCGATGATGCCCAGGACGGTGCCGATGAAGACGCAGAGGAGGGTCGCGGCGAAGGCGACCAGCAGCGAGATCTGCGCGCCGTAGACGATGCGGCTGAACATGTCGCGCCCGTTGACGGGTTCGAGGCCGAGCAGGTGGTCGCCGCTCATGCCGCCGAGGGGGTCGAGTCCGCCCATGGGGTTGTTCGGATCGGCCAGCACGCCGCCGGTGAGCGGATCGATGAGGTCCTGGTGGAACTCGTTGGGCGGGTAGCCGAACAGCTTGCTCAGCAGCGGCGCGAGGATCGCGATCAGGATCAGCAGGATGACGACGATCCCGCCGGCCAGGGCGATCTTGTCCCGCTTGAGCCGCTGCCAGGCGATCTGGCGCAGGGACCGGTTCGCGGAACCGCGAACGCCTTCGGTCATCGCCTCTGGTTCGGCGTGCTGCGCCGACTCGGGTGCGTCCAAAGGCGCGGTCATGACACCACTACTCCCCCACTACTCCCGCTTTTGGCTGCGGCGTTGGCTCCGGTGGATCTCCCGGACGTTCGGCGCCCCGGGCACCGCGCGTGAACCGCTTCGCGCTCTCCGGTGGACAGCCGTGACCGACGGTGGGTGGGTCTCCCACCGCCGGGGACGCGCGATCGCGGTCCGCTTAACGCTCGGGGTAAACACAGCTAACGCGCGCCGTGCGCCGAGTAGCGCACGACGGATAATTTACGCGCCGGTACATTGCCGTTCGTCCAATTCGCCAGGTTGTGGCCCAATTGTGACGCGAGCCTGATATTCCCGTCACTTACGAGAAAGGCGACTCACCGAGAAGCGTTCGCGACAGAGTGTGCATGATCGATCGGCCGAGTGCCCACAGGCGCGCCAGGACGGGGCGATTCGTTACGGGGCGCGCACCGCGGGCCCGGACACGGCGGCGCCGCCCGTCCACGGGGACGGGCGGCGCGATGCCGAACCGGCGGTAGGGGCGGGTGTTCAGTCGGGCTTACGGCCGGACCCGCGAGGAGGTCAGCCGATGCCGCGCTTGCGCAGCAGCTCTTCGATGTCGCTGAAGTCGTCGTCGCCCCCGCCCGAGGACTTCTTCTCCGGCTTCGGCGCGGGCGCGCCCACCTGCGGACGGCCGCCCGCCGCACCGGCTTCGCCGGCCTGATCGGTCGCGCCCGCGGCGTCGGCGGACCCGCGCCGTTTGCGGCCGCCGCGGTCGGTGACGCCGATGTTGCGCGCCCGCATGACCCCGGAGACCACCCACAGCACCACGGCCAGGCCCGCGACGGCCACGCCGGCCCACACCACCGGGTTGAACACCATGCCGACGAAGAAGCCGACGAGGTCGGCGACCAGCCGCCACAGGATCGTCATCAGCCCCATCAGCCCCGCGGCCAGGGGCAGCAGCGACCAGGCCACCCCGCGCAGCCCGGCCGCGGCGCCCCTGCGGCGCCACACCACCCAGGAAATGATCAGCCCCACGACCGTGAGGGCCGCTCCCAGCATCGGACCTTCGAACGGGATCTGTGTCGGCATGCCCCCAGTCTCGCACTCCGCAGCGGATCCGGCCATCGGGCGACTCCCCTAGTGGACGGATCGGGGACGCGCCGGGGCGGCGGTGCGTCCCGCACCGCCGCCCCGGGTCCTCGTCGCGGCTCCCGCCGCCGCGGCTACTCGCGGGTGGTCCCCAGCGCCATGTAGTCGTACATCTTCCAGCTCGGGTTGAAGTAGACGTTGGTCAGGTTCTCCGGCCGGTACAGCACCGACTTCTGGAAGATCATCGGCACGATCACCGCCTCCTCCATGACCATCTCGTCGATCCGGGCGTAGATCTCGGCCTGCCCGGCCGGGTCCTCGACCGTGACCACCTCGTCGAAGAGCTCGTTGACCTCGGGGTCGTCGAACTCGGAGATGTTGGAGTTGCCGGCCTCCTTGATGGAGTCGCCGTCGAGGATCTGGCTCATGTAGCCGTAGCCGCTGGGCCAGTCGGGCATCCAGCCGTAGATGTTGAGGCCGAGCTCGTTGTCGTGCACGAAGTCCGGCGAACCCGCCTGGGTGTTGGTGAAGGTGTCGGAGGGGAACTGCTCGATGTCGACGTCGATGTCGGCGCGGGCCAGCGCCTGCTGCAGCGCCTCGGCGGCCGCGACCTCGGCCGGCCGGTCCGAGCGGACCCCGAGATTGGTGGAGAAGCCGTCCTCCTGGCCGCACTCCTCCAGCTTCTCCCCGGCCTTGTCGATGTCGCCCTCGTTGTTCTCCGAGGGGTAGAGGTCGAGGTCGGGGTCGGCGCCGTCGACCGCCGGCGGCAGCACCTGGGTGGCGATGGTGCCGCCGATGTCGCCGCCCCAGGCCCGCTGGACGGCGTTGCGGTCGACCGCGTACTGCACCGCCTGCCGGCACGCCCGGTCGTCCAGCGGCTCCACGTGGACGTTGAGGTTGACGAAGTAGTGCGCGCTGGTCTCGGGGTTGTCGAGGTGGACCCTGGTCTCCTCGTCGGGGACCGCCTGGCCCTTCATCGCCGGGCCCAGGCCGGTGCCGCCCAGGTCGACGTCGAGCTCGCCGTTGGCCAGGCGCTGGTCGATCTCGTTCTGGTCGACGCCCTCCTCGACGGTGACCCGGTCCGGCAGCGCCCTGCGGATCGGGTCGGATTCGGGGTCCCACTCCTCGTTGCGCACCAGGGTGATCCCGTTGCCGGGGTTCCACTCGCCCTCGAACTTGTAGGGCCCGGAGGAGACCACCTGGGTCTGGTAGCGCTCGCCCTGGTCGGCCTCCGCGGGCACGGGCGCGCTCTGCGGCTGGACCATCACGTAGGTGAAGTCGACGAACGGCTCCTTGAGGTGGAAGACCAGCGTGTGGTCGTCCGGGGTCTCGATGCCGTCGAAGCCGGCCAGCGGGTCATCGGCGTCGGTGTAGGGGCCCTCGTAGTCGTCGCTGTCGTCGAGCAGCTGCTGGTAGTACTTGGGGCCGTTGGGCAGCGCCTGGTCGCCGAAGTTGGCCCGGGCGATCGCGTACTTGACGTCCTCGGCGACGATCTCGGAGCCGTCCTCGTACTTCAGCCCCTCCTTGAGCCGGACGGTCCAGGTCGTGCCGTCCTCGCTGACCTCGGGCAGGTCCGCCGCGAGGTCGGGGACGACCTCCCGGCCGGCCTCGCCGGGCGAGGCCGCGTAGGTGTAGAGCGTGCGCGCGTAGTACCGGCTGAAGTTCCAGACGTAGCCGTAGTAGGTGTTGCCGGGGTCGGTGCTCTCGATGTTGGCCGCGATCGCGTAGCGCAGCGTGCCGCCGGTCTGGTCGGAGGGGTTGACCACCTCGGCGACCCCCTGGTTGAACTCACCCCCCGCGGTGTCCCCGCCTCCGTCACCGCCGCCGCCGCAGGCGCCCAGAAGCAGCATCGCCGCGGTACCCACCGCGGCGAACGACAACGCTCGTTTGTTCACTTTTATCCCCTTTCTCATGGGGGTCCGGGGCGGGGCGAATTCCCGCGGACGCCGGTGCCGCCGCGCTGCGCGCGCCGGATCCGGTCATCCCACGAAGTCGCCGCCAGGCGAGGCGCGGTCACCGACCCGACCGGGCGAATGACGCTCGGTCAGCTCATGCGGCACTCTATTGCACTGCGCCCGCTTTTACGGGGTGAGACCGAATCGTGACGGAAAGCCTATTCGCCCGAAATTCCGGTAAAAGGGATTGATTTACCGGTCTTTGCACCCCCGCAGCCCCGCCCGCCGCGTGCCGCCACCGGCCAGGGCTGCCGGAAGAGCGCGGCCCTGACCGGCTCCCCTCGCCGTCCGGCCGACCCGCGGGCCGCCGGATGAGCGAAACAGCGAGAGTGCGGACCCAATGGGCCCGCACTCTCGCGGCAGCCTTCCGAACAGGCGGTGAGCGGCCGCCTCACTGATGTTTGACGATCGGGTTCGCACAGGGGCCGGCTGTCGCAGTGCGCGCAGCGCCGGCGGCACAGCAGGTCCGAGCCCTGGGAATCTCACCCCGACCCGCGAACGCGGCGGTCAAAGCTCGATCAGGCGGCGCCGGACTCCGCGGCCAGCCGCCGCAGCCGGTCCAGGTCGACCTCCTCCAGGGAGTCGAGCACGACGCGCCGCGGCGCCGGTTCGACCGGCACCAGGTGCGGAACCGCCACCGTGACGCAGCCGGCGGCCCCGGCGGCGGCGACGCCGGCCGGGGAGTCCTCCAGCACCACGCAGCGGGCCGGGTCCACGCCCAGCAGCCGGGCGGCCTTCAGGTAGGGCTCGGGGTGCGGCTTGTTCCGTTCGACCTCGTCGCCGGCCACGGTGAGGTCGAAGTGCTCGGCGCCGATCGCGGTGATCGAGACCTCCAGCAGCGGACGGTGCGTGGAGGTCACCAGCGCCTTCGGCAGGCCGGACTCGCTGACCTGGGTCAGCAGCCTCTTCGCCCCGGGCATCAGCTCGGGGCCGGCGGCCAGGCGGCGGCGCATGGACGCCGCCAGCATCGCCATGACCTCATCGGGCCCGATCGGCGCCCCGGTCAGCTCGACGATGTAGGCCGCGGCGGTCTGCGCCGACCCGCCGATGTTGGCCCGCTGGTCCTCGACCGTCCAGACCCCGCCGAGCTCGGCGACCACCTCGCTCTCGGCGGCCATCCACATGCCCTCGGTGTCGATCAGCGTGCCGTCCATGTCGAACAGCACCGCCTGCAGGGCGGTGTCGTCCGGGACGGGGGGCGCGGCGACGGAAGGATCGGTGAAGGTCATGCGTTGAAGTATTTCGCCTCGGGGTGATGGATGACGATCGCGTCGGTGGCCTGTTCGGGAACAAGTTGGAACTCTTCGGACAACGTCACACCGACCCGCTCGGGTTCCAGCAGCCGCATGATCTTCGCGCGGTCCTCCAGGTTCGGGCAGGCGCCGTAGCCCAGCGAGAACCGCGCGCCCCGGTAGCCCAGTTTGAAGAACGCCTCCAGCTCCGCGGGGTCGTCCCCGGCGAAGCCCAGCTCGGCGCGTACCCGCGTGTGCCAGTACTCCGCCAGCGCCTCGGTGAGCTGCACCGAGAGGCCGTGCAGCTCCAGGTAGTCGCGGTAGGCGTTCTTCTCGAACAGCTCCTGGGTGGCCTTGCTGATCGCGCTGCCGACCGTGACGACCTGGAAGGCCACCACGTCGGTCTCGCCCGAGGACTTCGGGCGGAAGTAGTCGGCCAGGCACAGGTGCCGGTCGCGCCGCTGCCGGGGGAAGGTGAAGCGGGTGCGCTCGGAGCCGTCGTCGTCGAGCACCACGAGGTCGTCGCCCTCGCTGTGGCAGGGGTAGTAGCCGTAGACGACGGACGCCTCCAGCAGGCCCTCGGTCTGCATCCGGTCCAGCCACATGCGCATGCGCGGCCGGCCCTCGGTCTCGACCAGCTCCTCGTAGCTCGGGCCGCCGCCGCGCGAGCCCTTGAGCCCCCACTGGCCCATGAACGTGGCCCGCTCGTCCAGGTAGGCGGCGTAGTCGGCGAGCGGGACGCCCTTGCTGATGCGGTCGCCCCAGAACGGCGGCTCGGGCACCCGGTTGTCGACGGCCACGTCGCTGCGCTCCGGCATGTCCTCGGGCTCGGTGACCTGGAGCTTGGCGGCGCTCTTGACCCGGCGCTTGCGCAGCGCGGGCAGCTCGGCGCCCTCGACGCCGCGCTTGACCGCCATGAACGCGTCCATCAGCCGCAGGCCCTCGAAGGCGTCGCGGGCGTAGCGGACCTCCCCGGGGAACATCTCGGCGAGGTCCTGCTCGACGTAGGAGCGGGTGAGCGCGGCGCCGCCCAGCAGCACAGGGAAGCGGTCGGAGAGCCCGCGGGACTCCATCTCCTCCAGGTTCTCCTTCATGATCACCGTGGACTTCACCAGCAGGCCGGACATGCCGATGACGTCGGCGCGCTGCTCCTCGGCCGCCTCGATGATCGCCGACACCGGCTGCTTGATGCCGAGGTTGACGACGTCGTAGCCGTTGTTGGACAGGATGATGTCGACGAGGTTCTTGCCGATGTCGTGCACGTCGCCCTTGACCGTGGCGAGCACGATGCGGCCCTTGCCGTCGTCGTCGCTCTTCTCCATGTGCGGTTCGAGGTGGGCCACGGCGGCCTTCATGACCTCGGCCGACTTCAGCACGAAGGGCAGCTGCATCTCGCCGGAGCCGAACAGTTCGCCGACGACCTTCATCCCGGCCAGCAGCGTGTCGTTGACGATCTGCAGCGCGGGGCGCTGGGTCAGCGCCTCGTCGAGGTCGGCCTCCATGCCGACCATCTCGCCGTCGATGATGCGCCGCTCCAGCCGGTCCCACAGCGGCAGCGCGGCCAGCTCCTCGGCGCGCGAGGCCTTGAGCTGCTGGGCGTCCACGCCCTCGAACAGCTCCAGGAACCTCTGCAGCGGGTCGTAGTCCCCGGTGCGCCGGTCGTAGACCATGTCGAGGGCGACCTGGCGCTGCTCCTCGGGGATCCGGTTCATCGGCAGGATCTTGGAGGCGTGCACGATCGCGGAGTCCAGGCCCGCCTCGGCGCACTCGTGCAGGAACACCGAGTTCAGCACGATGCGCGCGGCCGGGTTGAGGCCGAAGGAGACGTTGGACAGCCCCAGCGTGGTCTGCACGTCGGGGTGGCGCCGCTTGAGCTCGCGGATCGCCTCGACGGTCTCCAGCGCGTCGCGGCGCGACTCGTCCTGACCGGTGGCGATGGTGAAGGTCAGGCAGTCGATGAGGATGTCGGACTCGCGGATGCCGTATCTGCCGCCCAGGTCGCTGATCAGCCGCTGGGCGATCTCGACCTTCTTGTCGGCGGTGCGCGCCTGGCCCTGCTCGTCGATGGTCAGCGCGACGAGGGCCGCGCCGTGCTCGACCGCGAGCGAGGCGATCCTGTCGAACCGCGAACCGGAGGCGTCGCCGTCCTCGTAGTTGACGGAGTTGAGCACGGCGCGCCCGCCGATCATCTCCAGACCGGCCTGCAGGACGTCGGGCTCGGTGGAGTCGAGCATCAGCGGCAGGGTGGAAGCTGTGGCCAGCCGGGAGGCCAGCTCCCGCATGTCGCGCGCGCCGTCGCGGCCGACGTAGTCGACGTTGAGGTCGAGCAGGTGGGCGCCGTCGCGGATCTGGTCGCGGGCGATCTCGATGCAGTCGTCGTAGCGCTCCGCGACCATGGCCTCGCGGAACAGCTTGGAGCCGTTGGCGTTGGTCCGCTCGCCGATGGCGAGGTAGCTGGTGTCCTGGCGGAACGGCACGCTCTGGTACACCGAGGCCGCGGCGGCCTCGGTGCGGGGGGTGCGGTTCTTCACGCCGCGCCCGGACACGCGCTCGACGACCTGGCGCAGGTGCTCGGGGGTGGTGCCGCAGCACCCTCCGGCCAGGGACAGCCCGAACTCGCCGGTGAAGGTGTCGTGGGCGTCGGCCAGTTCGTGCGGCTGCAGCGGGTAGACCGCGCCGTCCGTGCCGAGCTCGGGCAGGCCGGCGTTGGGCATGCAGGAGATGGGCACCCGGGCGTGCTGGGAGAGGTAGCGCAGGTGCTCGCTCATCTCCGCGGGGCCGGTGGCGCAGTTCAACCCGATCACGTCGATGCCCAGCGGCTCCAGCGCGGTCAGCGCCGCACCGATCTCCGAGCCGATCAGCATCGTGCCGGTCGTCTCGATGGTGACCTGCGCGATGATCGTGATGCCGGAGCCCGCCGCGCGGCGCGCCCGCTGCGCGCCGACGACGGCGGCCTTGGTCTGCAGCAGGTCCTGGCAGGTCTCGATCAGAATGGCGTCGGCCCCGCCGTCGATCAGGCCCTTGGCGCACTGCTCGTAGTAGTCGCGCAGCGTGGTGAAGTGCGCGTGGCCGAGCGTGGGCAGCTTCGTGCCGGGGCCGACCGAGCCGAGCACGTAGCGGGGGTGGTCGGCCGAGGAGTACTCGTCGGCGACCTCCTTGGCCAGTCGGGCGCCGGACTCGGCCAGCTCGTAGGTCCGCTCGACGATGTCGTATTCGCCGAGGTTTCCGAAGTTCGCGCCGAAGGTGTTGGTCTCGACGCAGTCGACGCCCACGTCGAAGAATGCGGCGTGCGTGGACCGCACCACATCAGGGCGAGTGACGTTGAGGATCTCGTTACAGCCTTCGTGCCCTTGAAAATCGTCCAGACCGAGGTCGTGTACCTGCAGCATGGTGCCCATCGCCCCGTCGGCCACGATGACGCGTTGTGCGAGGGCATCCCGGAAGGAGAGTCGAGAACTCATAATCCTTAACTGTAGTGTCAGGGGACCGGCCCCGTCGGAGGCGGGCGGCGCAGAGGATCGCCCCGGCGAAGAGAGCGGTGGTCGGCGCGGTCGTGTCCGGATCCGGCCCGGCCCGACGATAGCGCACGGCCGGCGCGCGCCCGGCCGCCTCTCCCCCGCCCCGGCCCCGCTGGTCGGCGCGGCACGGCGGAACAACATGCGGCGCCGCGCTGTTGTGCCCAGGGTGATGTACAGCGATCCGGTCGGCGCGGCCGCGCCCAGCCCCGTGCGGTGGGCCGCCCGACACTTGCCCGGCGCCCTCTGCGGCCCGTGGGGCATAGGACATAGGGTGGTCCTGTCCGGCCGAGCCCGCTTCGGCCACCGCGACGGCATTTCGCTGTCCTCGCGGCGGGCGATCATGGTAGGGCTGGAGACCGCGTCAGTGTTGGTGTTGTCGACCGGAGGGCCCGAGGCCGGGAATCCGGAATGTGAGGAGGCGGCCTGTGCCTGAGCTCGACAGCGTTCCTGAGCTCGTCGAGCCCGTGATGGTGGCCGCGTTCGAAGGCTGGAACGACGCCGGCGAGGCGGCCAGCGCCGTCATCGAACACCTGGCCGCGGCCTGGGACACCGACGAACTGCTCTCCCTCGAATCCGACGACTACTACGACTTCCAGGTCTCGCGCCCCCGCGTGGAGACGCTGGACGGCGAGAGCCGCAGGATCCAGTGGCCCACCACCAAGGTCTCGGTGGCCCGGCCCCGCGGCGGCGGGCACGACATCGTGCTGGTGCGCGGGACCGAACCCAACATGCGCTGGCGCGGCTTCTGCAGCGACCTGCTGGCGGTGGCCCGCGAGCTGGGCGTGCGCAGGGTCATCCTGCTGGGCGCGCTGCTGGCCGACGCCCCGCACACCCGGCCGGTGCCGGTGACCAGCGTGGCCTCGCCGCCGGAGCTGGGACGCAGGCTGCACCTGGAACCGACGACCTACGAGGGGCCCACGGGCATCCTCGGCGTGCTGCAGGAGGTCTTCGGCTCCGCGGGCCTGGAGACGGTCTCGCTGTGGGCCGCCGTGCCGCACTACGTCGCGCAGCCGCCGTGCCCCAAGGGCACCCTGTCGCTGCTGCGCAGGGTCGAGGACATCCTCGACGTCACCGTGCCGCTGGGCGACCTGCCCGAGGAGGCCCGCGCCTGGGAGCACGGCGTCAACGAGCTCGCCTCGGAGGACTCCGACATCGCCGGCTACGTCCGCAGCCTGGAGGAGGCCAAGGACGCCGCCGAACTCCCCGAAGCCACCGGCGAGGCCATCGCCAGGGAGTTCGAGCGCTACCTCAAGCGCCGCGGCCGGGGATAGCGCCGCCCCGGCACCGCGCGAGCGGCGGCCGGGGGCGGCGCCGCTCCCGGCCGCCGCCGTCACCGACGGATCTCGCGCCACTCCCCCGTCGCCAGGACCGCAGCCCAGGCTCCGGCGATCCGGGCCAGGCCGCGGCGGACCTCGTCGACGACGGCCGGCGCCAGCGGCGACAGCCCGGCGTCGCCGGGGGCGATGCGCACCGTCACCCGCAGGCCGTCCAGGATCCGCTGCCCCCGGGCGATCGCCTCTGTGTCGGCGGGCCGCCCCGCCGCCTGGTCCAATTGGGCGCGCAGACCGTCGCGCAGCGCGACGGCCTCGTCGAAGTCGGCGAGCGTGATGGGAATCGCGCCTTCGGGGACGAGTCGCTGCTCGCGCAGGAACCGGGCGAGATCGGCCCGGTCGCCGAGCGCGTCGCCGGTGACGATGAAGGCGTGGATGAGAGCCGCTGCGGTGCTCTTCGTGGTAGGGGTTGCCATGGCTCTATCTCACCACGGAAGGCCACCGCTCGATGACATTTCGCCAGTCCGGTCGGGGCCACGGTCGTGGGGAGCCGAAGGAGGCCCCGGCCCCAGGGGGTTGGTAAGGCCCGCCCCAGGACGGAGAGGCGTGCGGATCCCTCCTTCGGCTGAGGTCGAAGACCCCCGGTGGCCGAGGACAGCGGATAACCGCCGCCCGGCCGTCGAAGGGCCGGGGCCCGCGATCCTAGAGCCGGACCCCCAGCAGGGTGTCGACGGTGTCGCGCATGAGGGCCGGGGCCGCGGGGTCACCGGATCCGGCCGGCAGCGCGGTGCGGGCCCAGGCGTCGACCTCGGCGAGGGCGGTGGCGGTGTCGAGGTCATCGGCCAGCGCGGCGCGGACCCGCTCCAGTAGCGGCATCGCGTCGGGGCCGGCCGGCAGCGCAGCCGCGGACCGCCACAGCTCCAGGCGCTCGACCCCGCCGGCGAGCTCGGCGTCGGTCCACTCCCAGGCCGTGCGGTAGTGGTGGCCCAGCATGGCCAGGCGCACCGCCATCGGGTCGACGCCCTCGGCGCGCAGCCCGGAGACGAACACCAGGTTGCCGCGGGACTTCGACATCTTCTCGCCGTCCAGGCCGACCATGCCGACGTGCATGTAGTTCTGGGCGTGCGGGCGGGTGCCGGTGGCGCAGCGCGCCTCGGCCGCGCCCATCTCGTGGTGCGGGAAGACCAGGTCGTCACCGCCGCCGTTGAGGTCGAAGCCCATGCCGAGCTCGCGCAGCGAGATGGCGCTGCACTCGACGTGCCAGCCCGGCCGGCCGCGGCCCAGCGAGGTGTCCCAGGCGGGTTCGCCGGGACGCTCGGCCCGCCACAGCAGCCAGTCCAGCGGGTCCTTCTTGCCGCTGCGCCCGGGGTCGCCGCCGCGTTCGGCGAACAGCTCCAGCATCTCCTCGCGGTTCAGCCCGCTCACCTCGCCGAAGCCCTGCGAGGCCGCGGCGGAGAAGTAGATGTCGCCGTCGAGCTCGTAGGCCGCGCCGCGCTCGCGGATGCGCTCGATGAACTCCACGATGAGGTCGATCGACTCGACGACGCCCACGTAGGCGCGCGGCGGCAGGATGCGCAGCGCCGTCATGTCGTCGCGGAAGACCTGGATCTCGCGTTCGGCCAGCGCGCGCCAGTCCTCCTCGTTGGAGTCGGCGCGCTCCAGCAGCGGATCGTCGATGTCGGTGGTGTTCTGCACGTAGTCGACGTCGTGGCCCGCGTCCCACCACACCCGGTTGACCAGGTCGAACGTCAGGTAGGTGAAGGCGTGGCCGAGGTGGGCGGCGTCGTAGGGCGTGATGCCGCAGACATACATTCGCGCGGTCGGCCCGGGACTCGTGGTGCGCAGGGCGCCGGTGACGGTGTCGTGGACGCGGAGCGGCCCGCCGCTTCCGGGCAGGCGGACGATGTCGGGCGCAGACCAAGAACGCATACCAAGAGACTATCCGCCCATCTCGGCGGTTTCCCCCTGCGGGGAGGCCTCCGGATGAGACGAATCCCCCTCCGGGGCGGGCCGCCGCACGCCGATGCCGGCGTCACAGGCCGCGCCGGGGGCGCTTGCGCGTGGTGATCAGCCTGACGCTGAACAGCACCGCCAGCACGCACAGCACCGCCAGCACGTCGTTGCCGTAGCGCCAGTGCCACAGCGCGGCGGCCAGCGCGACGACGTACAGCAGCCAGTAGGAGGCGGGCTCCCAGCACGGCCCTGCCGCGGAACGCTCCGGGCCGTCTCGTCCGCCGGTTCCGCGCCGGCGCAGTCGTCGATTGAGCACGTTGGACTCGCAGTTCCTTACCCCGCACGACCCACGCGGATACGGCCGCGACGGTGCACACGATGCGATCAGCCGTCCCATTTCCGGATCGGCCTCAAATAGACGTGTGCGATCTTCCTGCGGTTTACGCCGGAGGGGGCGTGGCGATCGGCACCGCGTGCCGCCGGACGCGTCCCGGCATCGGATCTCCGTCGCCGCCTTCGGCTGGTCCGGCCGCCGTACCGCCTTGACCGGCGGAATCGGGCCGCGACCGTGTCGGCGGCGGCCGCATCACCCGAGAGAGTCGCGACATAAGAGCCGGATAAAAGCCGTCCGCGACACGGCGTCTGTGGTTTTCCGCAGAGGGAGTGGAGTGCGGACACACCCCGGCGTGTGGTGCGGGCATCGCCGCGGCGGCGGTCCGCGCTCCCTTAGGCTCGGCACGTGCGCGCCGCCGCCGCGCGGCTCCCACCGCGGCGGCGCGGGCTCGCCTGCCCCGACCGACCGCCGAGAGGCCCCTTCCCGGTCGCCCCGGACGGACACGATATGGAGAACGGATGCCCCAGCAAGGTGAACCGATGCTCGCCGGAGCACCCGTCCTCGACGAGGTGCGCGGCCTGACGGCCGCGGAGGTCGCCGACCGCGTCGCCGCGGGCCGGACCAACGACGTCCCCGTCAGGGCGAGCCGGACGATCGGCCAGATCGTCCGGGCCAACCTGTTCACCCGGATCAACGCCATGGTCGCCGTGCTGTTCGCCATCATCGCGGTCATCGGCCCCGTGCAGGACGGACTGTTCGCGCTGGTCATCGTGTTCAACACGCTGATCGGCATCGTGCAGGAGCTGCGGGCCAAGCGCACGCTGGACCGGTTGGCGATCGTCAACGCCGTCCGCCCCCGGGTGCTGCGCGACGGCGAGGTGGTCGAGGTCGCCACCCAGGACGTGGTCATCGACGACGTCATCGAGTTCGTCCAGGGCGGGCAGGCCGTCGTGGACGGCGTGGTCGTCTCGGCCGCCGGCCTGGAGGTCGACGAGTCGCTGCTCACCGGCGAGGCCGATCCGGTGCTGAAGCGGCCGGGCGACAGGATCATGTCGGGCAGCTTCGCCGTCGCGGGCAGCGGCAGGTTCCGCGCGACCGAGGTCGGCCGCGCGGCCTACGCCGCGCGGCTGGCCGAGGAGGCCAGCCGGTTCTCCCTGGTCCACTCCGAGCTGCGCTCCGGCGTCAACCGGATCCTGAAGTTCATCACCTGGGCGCTCTTCCCCGTCGGCGCGCTGCTCGTCTACAGCCAGTTGTTCCTCGGCGGCACCGTAACCATGGAGGAGTCCCTGGGCGGCACCGTCTCCGGCCCGCTGGCCGACGCGCTGCGCGGGATGGTCGCGGCGCTGGTGTCCATGATCCCCGAGGGGCTGGTCCTGCTGATCAGCATCGCCTACGCCGTCGGCGTGGTGCGGCTGGGCCGCCGCCACTGCCTGGTGCAGGAGCTGCCCGCGATCGAGGGGCTGGCCCGCGTCGACGTCGTGTGCACCGACAAGACCGGGACCCTCACCGAGGACGGCATGCGCGTCACCGAGGTGCTCGCGCTGGACGGCGACGACGGCGCGCACCCGGTCGACACCGTCCTGGCCGCGCTGGCCTGCGCCGACCCGCACCCGAACCCGAGCATGGCGGCCGTCGCCGAGGCCCACCCCGCCGTCCCCCCGTGGCCGGTCACCGCGGTGGCGGCGTTCTCCTCCGCGCGCAAGTGGAGCGGCGCGAGCTTCGGCACGCCCGAAGGGGAGCGGCACTGGGTGATCGGCGCCCCCGACGTGCTCGCCGCCCAGGAGAGCCCGGCGGCCGAGCAGGCCGAGCTGATCGGCGCGCGGGGCCTGCGCGTCCTGCTGCTGGGCCGGGGGGAGGAGCGGGTCGACTCCGCCGGCGCCCCCGGCCCCGTGACCCCGGTGGCGCTGATCGTGCTGGACCAGCGGATCCGCGCCGACGCCCCCGACACGCTGCGCTACTTCGCCGACCAGGACGTCGAGGTCAAGGTCGTCTCGGGCGACAACGCGACCTCGGTCGGCGCGGTCGCCCGAGAACTGGAGCTGCCCGGGGCGCACTCCCCCGCCGACGCCCGCGACCTGCCCGAGGACGACGAACGCCTCGCCGAGGCGGTGGACGGGGGCTCGGTCTTCGGCCGGGTCTCCCCCGAACGCAAGCGGTCGATGGTGCGCGGCCTGCGCGAGCGCGGGCGCACGGTGGCGATGACCGGTGACGGCGTCAACGACGTGCTGGCGCTGAAGGAGGCCGACATCGGCGTCGCCATGGGCTCCGGCAGCCCCGCCTCCCGCTCGGTCGCCCAGATCGTGCTGCTGGACAACAGGTTCGCCACCCTCCCGCACGTCGTGGCCGAGGGCCGGCGCGTCATCGGCAACATCGAGCGGGTCGCCAACCTCTTCCTGACCAAGACCGTCTACTCGATGACGATGGCCGGCATCGTCGGCGTGCTGGCCGTGGCCTACCCCTTCTTCCCGCGCCACGCGACCCTCATCAACGCGGTCACCTTCGGCATCCCCTCGTTCTTCCTCGCGCTGGCCCCCAACGTCGAGCGCGCCCGCCCCGGCTTCGTCTCCCGCACCCTGCGCCTGGCCGTTCCCGCGGGACTGATCAGCGGCGCGGCCGCGATCACCACCTACCTGATGGTGCTGGACGGTGCGGCGACGCCCGAACTCACCGACCGCACCGCGGTCGTCATCACCCTGTGCGCGACCACGCTGTGGGTGCTGCTGCTGGTGGCCAAGCCCTACGTGTGGTGGAAGGCGGGTCTCGTCGCGGCGATGGTCGGCCTGCTGCTCACCGCCATGCTGACCCCCGTCGGCCGGGCCTTCTTCGCGCTCGACGTCAGTGATCCGGCCAAGGTGGCCACCGCGCTCGCCGTCGCCGCCGTCGCCGCCGCGCTGATCACCGTCGTCCGCCTGGTGGACGACCGCCTCGTCCGCCGCAAGGAGGGGGCTGAGCGCTGAAATCCAATGCCGCGAAGTTCAGGGCCGGGTGACGGTCGCCAAGGAACATGAAGGTCCAGAGCTCCCCGGCCGGAGCCTGCGGGATCAGGCTGTCGTCAGCGCGCCGGCGACGTGAAAGGCCGCGGTGTCAGCGCCGGCGCGAGTCCGGTGGTCGGGCTCCAGCGCGAAGAAGCCGAGCGAGACCTCTCGCGCGGCCACCGCTGCGCGCTGACCGCGGCCCTGCCGGGCACGCTCGATCACAGGGAGACCTGCGGGACATCGATTGACGTCGACTCGCCGAACCGTTGACTTCGCGGCCTCGGATTTCAGATCGGCGGCCAGGGGACGGAGGGCCAGTCGGGGGAGGGATAGGGGTGCACCCCGTGCTCGCACAGGATCTGCACCCGGCTGCGGAGGGCGTAGCGCTCGGCCTCGGTGAGGTGGGCGGCGAGTTCGACCGACAAGGGGTCACCGGGGTCCAGCAGCCGGTCGCGCATCGCCGCCAGCGCCGCCGGGACCTCCGCCGGCAGCGGTTCGCCCTGCCACTGCCACAGCACCGTGCGCAGCTTGTAGTCCTCGGCGAAGGAGACGCCGTGGTCGCAGCCGTAGAGGTGGCCGTCGGGGACCGGCAGCAGGTGCCCGATCTTGCGGTCGGAGTTGTTGATGACGGCGTCGAAGACGGCCATCCGGCGCAGGCCGGCGTGGCCGCGGTCGCGCGAGAGGGCGACGAGGTCGACCGCTTCATCGCCGTTCACCCAGAGCTGCACCATGCCTTCGCCGTAGGGGCCGTCGCGGTACACGGTGGGCGGCACGATGGCCCAGCCCAGCGCCTCGGAGATCGCGTGGGCCGCGATCTCGCGGCCGGCCAGCGTGCCGTCGGGGAAGTCCCAGAGCGGGCGCTCCCCCGCCACGGGCTTGTAGACGCAGGCGGCTTCGGCGGTGTCGGTGGCGACCGTGCAGTAGAGGGTGATGTTGGAGGCGTCGGTCAGGCGCCCCACCATCGTCAGCTCACCGGTGCGCAGCAGCGCCAGGGCATCGGTCGCCGTGCGGCGATCGAACGACGCGGTCATGACACCCCCAATGTCGGCCGGCCGGATCCGCCGGCGCGCCCCCACCATGGTCGCCCATCGGCCGCGCACCGCGCGGCCGGGTGTGCGCAGGCGCGCGGAGCGGCCCCTCGGCTACAGCCCTATGGGCTTGTAGCCGTTCTGGCGCGGGCAGATGTGCCCGTTCGGATCGAGCGGCTGCCCGCACAGCGGGCAGTTGGGCCGGCCGGCCGCGACGACCTTCATCGCCCGGCCGGCGAAGGCCCGCGCGGCCGAGGGGGTGAGGTGCACGCGCAGCACGTCGCGGGCCTCGGGCACGTCCTCGGCGAAGACCTCGATCTCCTCGCCCTCGGCCTCGGCCTCGCCCTCGCCCTCGCCCTCGGCGGCGCTCTCGTCCAACTGCTGGGCCTCGATGATGACGCGCCCGGAGTCGGCGTCCCAGGCCAGCGCCATGGTGCCGACGCGGAAGTCCTCCTCGATCGGCTGCTCCAGGGGCGCGTCGTCGATCTCGTCCTGCTCGGTCGGCTCGCCCGTCTGTTCCCCGAAGCGCTGCCGGACCTCCTCCAGGAGCTCCTCCACGCGCTCGGCGAGCGCGGCCACCTGGGCCTTCTCCAGCACGACGCTGGTGATCCGGCCACCACCGGTGGCCTGCAGAAAGAATGTGCGCTCTCCCGGCTGGCCCACGGTGCCGGCCACGAATCGCTCGGGAGGGTCGTATTGGAACACGGGCATGCCTAGCACCCTAGAGGATCATGGTTACCGTGGCGATTCACCGGCTCCGGTCTCCCGCGCGGCGCCGGGCGCGGGGGCTCCCGCTCCACCGCCCACGGTGGCGTCGCCGGAGGCCTCGCCCGGGGCCGGGGCCAGGCCCGCCGCGGACTCGCCGACGTCGTTGAGGCGCAGCAGGAACGCGCGCGTCGGGGTGTAGCGGATGGCGGTGATCGAGCAGGGGTCGGCCTGGATGCGCTGGAACTGGTCCAGGTGCAGGCCGAGCGCGTCGGCCACGATCGCCTTGATCACGTCGCCGTGGCTGCACACCAGGTAGACGGGGTCGCGGTGCTCGGCGAGCAGCCGGTCGTTCCAGTCCCGCACGGCCGCGACGGCCCTGGCGGAGGTCTCGGCGAGGCTCTCCCCGCCGGGGAAGCGCGCGGCGCTGGGGTGGGCCTGCACGACCCTCCACAGCGGTTCCGCGGCCAGTTCCTTGAGCGGGCGACCGGTCCAGTCGCCGTAGCGGCACTCGCCGAACCGGTCGTCGACGACGGCATCGGGGCCGCCGGAGCGGGCCTGGGCGATCACCTCGGCCGTCTCGCGGCAGCGCTCCAGCGGGCTCGACACGATCGCCGCGAGGTCCAGTCCGGCCAGGCGCTCCGCCGCGTCCTTGGCCTGCGCGCGGCCGCGCTCGTCGAGGTGGATTCCCGGGGTCCAGCCGGCCAGCGTGCTCCCCGTCACCGCGGTGAGTCCGTGCCGGACCAGCAGCAGGGTGGCGGCGCCGCGCTCCGGCACCGGCTCCTTCGGTTGGATGGCCATGGCAGCCAACCCTAGTAAAGGATCGGTCCGGACCGCGATGGAGGAGAGCCGGTCCGGAGCGCGGCGCCGCGCCGTGGAGGGCCCTATCCGGCGGCGGGGGTCTGCTCGCCGTGGACGACCGCGGGATCGTAGGGCCGGCCCGTGTAGGGGTCGATCGGCAGCCCGGTGCCGGGGTCGATCTGCACGAGCTCACCGGTGACCGGGTCCTTGTGCTGCCCGGTCTCGGGGTCCCTGGCCAGCCCGGTCTCGGCGTCGATGGGCCAGCCCGTATCCGGGTCCACGCTCGCCGACGGGCTGGGCTCGGCCGAGGGCGAGGGCTCGGGGCTCTCGGAGGACTCGGACTCCGCCTCCTGGACGGTCTCTCGGGCGCCGGAGGCGGCCTCGGCCTCCGCCCCGCCTTGGGGGTCGAGCACCCGGAAGCTCACCAGCGTCAGGATCAGGATGCCCAGGGCGATGCGGTAGTAGACGAACGGCATGAAGCTGTTGGTGGAGATGAAGCGCATGAACCAGGCGATGACCGCGTAGCCGACGAAGAAGGCGACCACGGTGCCGATGATCGTGGCGGCCGCGCCGGCGTACTGGTCGCCGCCGATGTCCTTGAGCTTGTAGACGCCGGAGGCGAACACGGCCGGCATGGCCAGCAGGAAGGCGTAGCGGGCCGCGGCCTCGCGCTTGAAGCCCAGCAGCATGCCGCCGGTGACCGTGGCGCCGGAGCGCGAGACGCCCGGGATCAGCGCCAGCATCTGGAACAGGCCGTAGACGACGCCGCGCTGCACGTTGAGGTCGGTCAGCTCGCGGTGCTTGCGGGCGTAGCGGTCGACGATGCCCAGCAGGACGCCGAAGACGATCAGGGTGAGCGCGATCAGCCGCAGATCGCGGAAGGGAGCGGCGATCTGCTCCTCGAACAGCAGCCCGGCCACGCCGATCGGGATGGACCCGATGATGATGTACCAGCCCATCCGGGCGTCGATGTTGCGCCGCAGTTCCTTGTTGCCCAGGGACCGGAACCAGGTGGAGAGGATGTTCCAGACGTCCTTGCGGAAGTAGATCAGGACGGCGAGCTCGGTGCCGATCTGGCTGACCGCGGTGAACGCCGCACCGGGGTCGGGCCAGCCGGAGAAGGCGGCGACGACCCGCAGGTGGCCGCTGGAGGAGATCGGCAGAAACTCGGTCAATCCCTGGACAAGTCCAAGGATGATGGCCTCGAAGATGGACACGGCGGAAGTGACTCCTGGCTGGTCGTTGCTGTGGCGGCGGTCGTGCCGGGGACGGGGGACCGCGCGGCCGGATCGGCCGGCGCCCACGGCGGCTCCCAGCCGACCGGTCGCCCTCGCGGCGGCGCAGCGGTCCTGGGCGGAGGATTCGAGATAGGGCTGGACATACCTCGAGGGGGCGCGCGGCACCGGCTCGACGAGTTAGGGGGCGGACCCCGGCAGCTTACTCCGTGCCCGCCCGCTCCGGCAGCCCCAGGCGTTTCCCGCCGCGACGGGGCGCGGGCCGCCGGTGCGCGCGGTGCGCGTCGACGGACGGTGCTCGCTGTCCCGCGCCCTGCTCCGCCGGCACGTTTTCCGCCCGTCACAACGCCGCCGACACCGGGAGGCGGTACTCTCCGCGCCATGGAACAGCGACAGGTGGGTGGGTCGGGCCTGTGGGTCTCTCGGACCGCTCTGGGCACCATGACCTGGGGCAAGGACACCGAGGAGGAGGAGGCCGCCGACCAGCTCGCCGCGTTTGTGGACGCCGGCGGCACCCTTATCGACACCGCCGATATCTACACCGGCGGCCACAGCGAGCGCATCGTCGGCCGACTGCTGCGCACCGTCGTACGGCGCGACGATGTGATCATCGCCACGAAGGTCGGGCACACCCCGGAGCGGCACCGGCCCTGCGACACCTCCCGCAGACACCTGCTGGCCACGCTGGACGCCTCGCTGCGCCGGATGCAGATCGACCACATCGACCTGTGGCAGTTGCACGTCCACGACCCCGAGACCCCGGTGGAGGAGACGCTCGCGGCGGTGGACGCCGCGGTGGCCTCGGGCCGGGTCCGCTACGTCGGCGTCGGCGACCTGGCCGCGTGGCAGTTCGCCAAGTACGCCACCTGGCAGCGGGCGGGGCAGGCGGCCGGCCGCTCCCCGATCGTCTCCCTCGGCGCGGAGTACTCGCTGCTGAACCGGCGGGCCGAGATCGACCAGCTCCCCGCGGTGGCCGACTGCGGCGCCGGACTCATCGCGTGGTCCCCGCTGGGCCGGGGGGTGCTGACGGCCAAGTACCGCAACGGCGTCCCCAGCGACTCCCGCGCCGCGCTGCCGCACATGGCGCCCTACGTCGAGCCCTACTTCGACGAGCGCAGCAGGCGCGTCGTGGAGTCGGTGTGCACCGCGGCCGACGGCCTGGGCGTCTCCCCCCTCGCCGTGGCCCTGAGCTGGGTGCGCGACCACCCCAACGTCGCGACCACCACCGTGGGCCCGCGCACCGCCGCCCAGCTCGGCGGCGTCCTCTCCGCCGAGGGGGTGGTCCTGCCCCGCGAGATCCGCGAGGCCCTCGACGACGCCTCCTCCCCGACGCAGTAGAACGTAGTGGTAGGTGTTCTCCGCCGATCCCGCGGGATCTGCGGGGGAGGGAAGACGTCCCCAGGCCGAGCCGGCCGTGGCGCCGGATCGCCGCGGGATCGCTAAGCTCACCACACGTGGCGCCCGCGCGTGCGGTGCGCCCGGGCCGGAGCAGTCGCCGAGGAGAGGTTCACTTCGTGGTCGACCCGTCATCGTCGCCGTTGCCCGATGCCGCGGCGCAGCCGGGAGGTACCGACGCGGTCGAACGGGTCCGTGCCGTGCTCGCCCGGATGGGCGCCTCCGCTCACCTCGCCGAAGGGCTCGTCGGCGCACTCGGGCCGGGCGCGGCCGAACAGCTCGGCGACGATCCGTGGCGGCTGCTCGTGCTGCCGGGGGTCACGCCCGAGCAGGCCGACTACTGCGCGCGCCGGCTGCTCGGCGACGCCGCGAGCGCCGACGACCCGCGCCGGGGCCGGGCGCTGGTCGGGCACCTGCTGCGCCGCGCCACCCGCGACGGCCACACCGCCATCGACCAGACCCGCCTGGCCGGGGCGCTGCGCTCGCTGGGGGTGCGCTCGACCGAGCCCGCGATGACGGCGGCCCTGGACGACGGCGACGTGCTGGTGTTCGAGGTCATGCCCGACTCCGACGACGACTTCGACGGCGACGCCGTGCCGGAGATGCCCGACCCCGAGCGGTTCTTCGCCCTGGCCCGCATCGGCCTGGCCGAGCAGGACCTCGGCGAGGGCCTGGTCCGGCTGTCGGGCACCAGCGAACCGATCATGGACTCGGCGACCGCCGCGGAGACGGTCGAGGAGGCGGCGCGGCGACTGGGCCGCCCGCTCGTCCCGGAGATCGCCGCCGCCCTGGTCACGGTGGCGCTGCGCGGGGTGTGCGTGCTCACCCACGGCCCCGGGGCGGCCGGCGGCGTGGCCGAGGCGGTCTCCTACGCCGCCGCGATCGCGGCCGACAGCGAGGTCGGCGTCGCGGTGGCCGCGCCCACGGCGCGCGGAGCGGCGGCGCTGCGCGAACGGCTCGCCGCGGTCGGCGCCGAGGTCGACGTCGCCTCCGTCGCCGCCCTGCTGGAGTCGCACGGCCCGGGCGTCTACGGCCGCGGCGCCGAGCGCCCCGTCGAGGCCGGTCTGGTCGTCGTCACCGAGGCCATGGCGCTGGACGTGGAGACCGCCGCCGCACTGGTCGACGCCTGCGCCGACGGCACCCACCTCGTCCTCGTGGCCGATCCGGCCCAGGCCCCCTCGGCGGCGCCGGGGCAGGTGGTCACCGACCTGATCGCCTCGCGCACGGTCGCGGTGGCGGCGCTGCCCGGCGACCCGCCCGGCCCGCTCGCCCGGCTGGCCGGCGGGGTCGCGGAGGGCGAATTGGAGCAGGTCGAGGCGCCGGGCAGGGAGGTCGTGGTGGTCCCGGCCGACTCGGCGGGCGAGGCCGCGCACCGGGCGGTGCAGCTCATCACCGACTCCATCCCGCGCGCGCTGCGGATCCCGGCCGACGACGTGCAGATCATCACCGCGACACGCGGCGGCGAGGCCGGAGCCGACGCGGTGAACGGCGCGTGCAAGGCCCGGCTCAACCCCGGTCCGGGGGCGCTCAACGGCCTCGACCCCGGCGACCGCGTGCTGCTGGGCGGGCACGGCCCCGGCTACGCGCCGGGCGACACCGGCCTGCTGCGCGAGGCCGGCGACGACGGCGCCGTAGTGGAGCTGGCCGACGGGACCGCGGTCACGGTCGGCGATCCGGGCCACCTGCGCCCGGGCTGGGCGATCCCGGTCGCCGCGGCCCACGGCGGCGTCTGGCCCGCCGTCGTCGCGGTGTTCCCGCCGGAGACCAAGGGGTCGCGGCCCCAGGTCTACACGGCGCTCACCCGCGCCGAGCGCCACCTCTCGATCGTGCACGCGGCCGGCCCGGCCCTGGCCCGGGCCGTACGCGAGGTCCCGGCGATCACCAGGCACACCCGCCTGGCGGAGGTGCTGAGGGAGGGGTGAGCCCGAAAAGGCTCGATGCAGGTCCTTCTGTCATTCGCAATGGACCTGTGTGTGGCAGTAGCCGCGTGAAGTGGACCCGGCGACCTTCCGGACGGTGGGCGAGCCGGGTTTTGCGCTCTTATGTCTTGTCGAGCTGCTGGACACGCTGGAACGACAACCCCAGCAGTCGGGCGGCGTCGCGGACGGACACACCTTGCTTCCGAAGGCTCACGACTGCCTTGCGCTGAGCACGCTCGTAACCGGCCTTCGTCTCCTCCAACTGCTTTCGCAGCTCGGTGAACTCGGCCATGGCCGCGGCCGAGTCGCTTCCCACGGCCTCCTCCCAGTGCCACTCCAAGGAGAAGGAATCGGGCTCGGCATCGGTGAGACCCGAGATCAGGTCACGGACCTCAATTTCGAGGTTGATCAATGTCCGCGTCTCCGTCGCCCCGCCGCGCAGTCCGTCGACAACCGCCACCCAGCGTCCGTCCTCGCGGGTGACGCCCACCCGGAAAGTCGTCATTTGTCCAGCCACCCCTTCCCGAAGAGCGGTTCCAGGGCGTCCTCGCACGAACGAGTGACCGTCTGTGTCATTTGACCGGGATGCCCGGTCAACACACCCGGCCGAGTTCACCTCTCACCGGATCGATGACGCCCCCATATCTCATGCGAGCCCTTGCCTCGTTTGGGCAGGCGTCGAACGATCCACCCTTTTCGCCGCGCATGTGTGCGAACCGCGGCCAAGACCTGTCGAGCACTTCGAGTACCGTTGGCCATACGACAAGTCTAGTGAGATAGACAGTCAAGTGTCTAACTCACTAGACAAAAGAAGGTGCTTTTAGGTCTCCTTCAGGAAAGCCCTAAATCCGGTCCACGAAGCCGCCGTCCACGACCACGTTGGTTCCGGTGATGAAGGAGGCGGCCGGGCTGGCCAGGAAGGCCACCGCGTTGGCGACCTCCTCGGGGCGGCCCAGGCGGCCGCACGGGATCCGGGCGCGGATGCTCTCGTAGAACTCGGGGTCGCTCTCGCGGCGCCGGTCCCAGCCGCCGCCCTCGAACTCGATGGGGCCGGGCGAGACCGTGTTGACCCGGATCCCCTTCTGGGGCAGGGTGCGCGCCAGCGAGGCCGCGTAGTGGTTCAGGGCCGCCTTGATCGGGCCGTAGGCCTTCGGCCCTGACGGCGCGCCGGTGTGCAGCGCCGAGGTGGTGGAGATCAGCACGACGGAGCCGCCCAGCTCCGAGACCGACAGGTAGGGTTCGGCGATCTCGGTCATCCGCACGAACGGCATCAGGTCGGTGGCGAAGTTGCGCTCCCACTGGTCCTCGGTGGCGCTGCCGCCGCCGGAGACGTTGGAGACCAGCACGTCGATGCCTGCGAGCTCCACGGCCGCGCGCTCCACGAAGCGGTGCAGCGCATCGGGGTCGGCGACGTCGACCGCCTCGGCGAGGACGGTGCGGCCGGTGCCGCGCAGCTCGTCGGCCGCCTGCCGCAGCGGCTCGGGCGAGCGGGCGCAGATGGCCAGGTCGGCCCCCTCCTCGGCGAAGGTCTGCGCGATCGCCCGGCCGATGCCGCGGCTCGCGCCGGTGACCACGACCTTGGCTCCGTCGAGTCCGAGATCCATGTGCTCTCCCCCCTGATGCGACCTGATGCGACGACCGCGGAACGGACCGCGGCGGCCCGCATCGCGGGCGCCCCCCATTCGGGGACGCCCGCGATGCGCGCCTGCCGGTCCAGCCTATGCCCGGTGGGCCTAGGCGCCGGTGGAGTGGAAACCGCCGTCGACGTGGACCATCTCACCGGTGGTGGCGGGGAACCAGTCCGACAGCAGCGCCACGACGGCGCGGGCCGCGGGCTCGGGGTCGCCGGTGTCCCAGCCCAGCGGGGCCCGCTGCGGCCAGGAGTCGGCCAGCGTGTCGAATCCGGGGATGCTGCGCGCGGCCATGGTGCGCAGGGGGCCGGCCGAGACCAGGTTGACCCGGATGTCGTGCTCGCCGAGGTAGCGGGCGAGGTAGCGGGCCGTGGAGGCCAGGCCGGACTTCGCCACGCCCATCCAGTCGTAGATGGGGTAGGAGACGCTGTTGTCGAAGTCCATCGCCACGATCGAGCCTCCGCTGTCGCGCATCAGCGGCAGCACCGCGGTGCTGAGCGCCTTCAGCGAGAAGGTGGAGGTGTGCATGGCGGTGGCGACGTCCTCCCACGTGGTGTTGAGGAAGTTGCCGCCCAGCGCGTCCTGGGGGGTGAAGCCGATCGAGTGCACCACGCCGTCGATGCCGTCGACGTGCTCGCCGATGCGGTCGGCCAGGCTGGCGAGGTGGTCGTCGTCGGTGACGTCGAGCTCCAGCACCGGAGGGGCGTCCGGCAGGCGCTTGGCGATCCGCTCGACCAGGCTGAGCCGCCCGTAGCCGGTGAGCACGACCGTGGCGCCCTGCTCCTGGCAGAGCCGGGCCACGTGGAAGGCGATCGAGCTGTCGGTGATCACCCCGGTGACGAGGATGCGCTTGCCCTCGAGAATTCCCATGGAGTCCTTCGTCCTGTTCTTGGAAGTATGGTGGCCGGGCGCGCCCGAGTGGGGCGGTTCAGTGGCCCATGCCGAGGCCGCCGTCGACGGGGATGACGGCGCCGGTGATGTAGGCGGCGCCGTCGCCGGCGAGGAACCGCACCGTCTTGGCGATCTCCTCCGTCGAGCCGTAGCGGCCCAGCGGGACGTTCTTCTTGATCTCGGCCTGCCGCTCCTCCGGCAGGGCCGCGGTCATGTCGGTCTCGATGAAGCCGGGGGCCACGACGTTGACCGTGATGTTGCGGGAGCCCAGCTCGCGGGCGAGGGAGCGGGCGAAGCCGACCAGGCCGGCCTTCGAGGCGGCGTAGTTGGCCTGGCCGCCGGAGCCGAGCAGGCCGACGACCGAGGAGATGAGGACGATGCGGCCGGTGCGCTTGCGCATCATGCCGCGCACGGCGCGCTTGGCCACCCGGAAGGAGCCGGTGAGGTTGGTGTCGAGGACGGAGGAGAAGTCGTCCTCGCTCATCAGGGCGAGCAGTTGGTCCTTGGTGATGCCGGCGTTGGCGACCAGCACCTCGACCGGCCCCTGCTCGTCTTCGACCTGCTTGAACGCCGCGTCGACCTGGGCGGTGTCGGTGATGTCGCACTGGACGCCGAAGAGCCCCTCGGGCGGCTCACCGGAGCGGTAGGTCACGGCGACGTCGTCGCCGCCGGCTTTGAGCTCGCGGGCGATGGCCAGGCCGATCCCCCGGCTGCCGCCGGTGACCAGTACCGAGCGGGACATATGAAGGGCACCTCCAGTGTGCTGCCGAACGCAGCGAGAACCATGTCGAGAACGGACAGCAGGGTATCCAGCTACCCACCGGTAGCCCCAACCGAGGCCGACTGAAAGGCGTCCTCTTCCTGTGAGAACGATCGCCCGCCGGGGGTGCGACGCGTTGGGGGGCGGGTCGGGCGGGTAGTGGTCACGGAGAACGGCGGCCCGGCGGGAGGGGCCGCGGGGAGCAGGAGTTGCGCAATGCCGACAGCGATCGTCGCCACGCCCGTCGACTTCGAGGCCTACGGGGACTACGGCGCCAAGATGACCAGGCCGAAGGGGCCGGCGTTCGAGCGCCCGCCCTACCCGTTCCGCGGCAGGATCGGCTCGGCGGAGTTCCCCGCCGAGGCCGGCCGGTACCACGTCTACGCCTCCTACGCCTGCCCCTGGGCGCACCGCAGCCTGATCGTGCGGGCGCTCAAAGGCCTGGAGGAGGCCGTCTCGGTCGGCATCGTCGACCCCGTGCGCGACGGCCGGGGCTGGGCGTTCCGCGAGGGGCCCGGGCACGGTCCCGACGCGGTCGGCCGCTTCGCGACGCTGCGGGAGGTCTACGAGGCGACCGAGCCCGGCTACGACGGCCACGTCTCGGTGCCGGTGCTGTGGGACAAGCGGGAGCGGCGGATCGTCAGCAACAACTTCCCCGACATCACCCTCGACCTCAACGCCCGGTTCGACGCCTGGGCCCGCAACGACATCGACCTCTACCCCGCCGACCTGCGAACCGAGATCGACGCGCTGAACGACCTGGTCTACGCCACCGTCAACAACGGCGTCTACAAGTGCGGGTTCGCGCCGACGCAGGAGGCCTACGAGGAGGCCGTGGCCGCGGTCTTCCACACGCTGGACGAGCTGGAGGAGCGGCTCTCCCGACGCCGCTACCTGACCGGGGAGCGGATCACCGAGGCCGACGTCCGGCTGTGGGTCACGCTGGCGCGGTTCGACCCGGTGTACTCCACGCACTTCAAGGTGAACCTGCGGCGTCTGGTGGACTACCCCAACCTGTGGGGCTACACCCGCGACCTGTACTTGCTGCCGGCCTTCCGCGACACCACCGACTTCGGCCACATCAAGCGGCATTACTACACCACGCACGCCGCGCTCAACCCCAAGCGCATCGTGCCGGTCGGCCCGGTGCTGGACTTCGACGCGCCGCACGACCGCGCGAGGTTGAGCGCATGAGCACCTGATCGCTATGCGGCGATCGGGTGTGCACAGGGGGTCGGCCGCCGCAGTGCGCGCGAGCCGCCGACGGCACAGCGGATCCGCGCCGTGGAAGTCCCGCCTCGCCCCGCGGACTCGACAGTCGAAGCTCGCTGAGCAGCGGGGCCTTCCGGCGGAGCCGTCCCTCCTCCCCCCGTTCCGGGCCTTCAGTCCTGGGCGAGGTGCTTGAGCCCGCCGGTGACCAGGGTCGGCACGACCTCGCCGATCCGGTCGAAGTCCTCGCCCACGGTCTTGCCCTGGCTGAAGCGGTAGTGGATGCCCTCGAGGATCACCGCGAGCTTGAAGAAGGCGAAGCCCACATACCAGTTGAGCGCGGAGACGTCGCGGCCGGAGCGCTCGGCGTAGCGGGCGACGAGCTCGTCGATCGCCGGGTGGCCGGGCGCCTCCCTGACGTTGCTGACGCCGCTGTCGGCGGGCAGCTCCCTGCTGGTGTAGGCGACCACGAGGGCGAGGTCGGTGAGCGGGTCGCCGAGCGTGGACATCTCCCAGTCGAGCACGGCCGTGATCCGGTCGTCGGTGTCGACCAGGATGTTGTCCAGCCGGTAGTCGCCGTGGACGATCGTGGGCTCGGGGGACTCCGGCAGCGCCGCGGCGAGCCGGGCGTGCAGTTCGTCGATGCCGGGCAGGTCGCGGCTGCGCGAGGCCGCCAGTTGCTTGCTCCAGCGGCGCAACTGGCGCTCCATGAAGCCCTCGGGGCGCCCGAAGTCGGCCAGGCCCACCGACGCCGGGTCGACGGCGTGCAGGTCGACGAGCGTGTCGATCATGGACAGCACGACGGCGCGGGTGCGTTCGGCGCCGAGTTCCCTCAGCTCCTCGCTGGTGCGGTAGGGGGTGCCGGGCACGAAGTCCATGACGTAGAAGCGGGCGCCGATCACGTCGGGGTCCTCGCACAGCAGCACGGTCGGCGGCACCGGGACGTCGGTCCCGGCCAGCGCGGAGATGACGCGGTACTCCCTGGCCATGTCGTGCGCGGTGGGCAGGACGTGGCCCAGCGGCGGCCGGCGCACCACCCAGCGCCGGACGCCGTCGGTGACGGCGTAGGTGAGGTTGGAGCGGCCACCGGCGATGACGTCCGCGGAGAGGTCCCCGCTCACCAGTCCGGGCCGCTCGGCGTCGAGGTGGTCGCGCAGGCGCCGCAGGTCCAGCCCCGGAGGGTTCGTCACAGCCATCAGCTCCTTCCGCCCGCCCGTCGCACCGTGCCGACGGGGGGGGCGTCGTCCTTCGGGCACGCTGACCGACCGGGCGGTATCGCCGGTCGGCCGTAGGCAATATACCTCAGCTCAATTAGGCAAAAAAGCGAGGATTGGCATTGACATACCATCCAGTCGGTTTCACGCTTCGCATAGGGATTTTCGTGACCTGCGACACGTGTCCTCCCATTCGCAGCCCCCTGACCGCTCCCCCCGACTTCCCGGAGGCCAGGCCATGACCGCACAGACACCGCACGATCCGCCGGCCGGCGGCGCCCCCGGCGGCGTCGACACCCGTACCCGGCGCGTCGTCGCCACAGCGGCCGCGGCGACCGCCGCGGTCGAATGGTACGAGTTCTTCGTGTTCAGCGTTGCGGCGGCACTCGTGTTCGGCACGCTGTTCTTCCCCGACTTCAATCCCGTGGCCGGGGTGCTCGCGTCCTTCGCCACGTTCGCCGTGGGCTTCCTGGCCCGACCGCTCGGCGGCATCATCGGCGGCCACCTCGGCGACAAGTACGGCCGCAAGCCGACGCTGGTGTGGGCGCTGCTGGCGATGGGCGCGGCCACCACGCTGATCGGCCTGCTGCCCTCCTACACCGCCATCGGCGTGCTCGCGCCGGTCATCCTGGTGGTGCTGCGCCTGGTGCAGGGCGTCGCCGTGGGCATGCAGTGG
Source organism: Spinactinospora alkalitolerans (assembly GCF_013408795.1). Classification (NCBI taxonomy): domain Bacteria; kingdom Bacillati; phylum Actinomycetota; class Actinomycetes; order Streptosporangiales; family Nocardiopsidaceae; genus Spinactinospora; species Spinactinospora alkalitolerans. Next base: position 2,258,282 of record NZ_JACCCC010000001.1, on the reverse strand, counting down.
GGCGGCGCCGCCCTGCTCGCCACCGAGTACGCCCCGCCCGGCAAGCGCGGCCTCTACGGCAGCCTGGTCCAGATGGGCGTGCCGATCGGGCTGGTCGTCGCCTACGCCGTCTACTTCTCGATCAGCGCCGCCGTCGCCCCCGACGCCTTCCTGGCGTGGGGCTGGCGGGTGCCCTTCCTGATGGGCGCGCTCATCCTGGTGCTGGCCTGGCTGATCCACCGCTACGTCGAGGAGACGCCGGAGTTCCGCGAGGCCGCGGCGGGCAACGCCGAGCCGCGCTCGCCGCTGCGGGAGATCATGCGCTCGCACAAGGTCACCGTGCTGCTGGCCGGCGGGTCGTTCATGGTCAACCACGCGACGTTCTACGTCCTGATCACCGGCATCCTGGACTACGCGACGCGCGAGCTGGCGCTCACCCGCGAATCGGTGCTGCTGGTGGCCCTGGGGCTGAGCGTCTTCCAGCTCCCGCTGATGCCGGCCGCTGCGGCGGTCTCGGACCGGATCGGCCGGATCAAGGTCTACTCCTTCGGCATCATCGGCCTGTTCCTCTGGTCGATCCCGCTGTTCCTCCTGGTCGACACCGCCAACCTCTGGGTCATGGCGATCGGCATGTTCGTCTGCGGCATCTTCCTCAGCATCATGTACGCGCCGCAGGCGGCCCTGTTCGCCGAGCTCTTCGAGCCCGAGGTCCGCTTCACCGGCGCCTCACTGGGCTACCAGCTCAGCTCCGTGGTCGGCGGCGGGTTCGCCCCCTTCGCGATGGTGCTCCTGCTCGACGCCACCGGTTCCTCGCTGTCGGTCTCGTTCTACCTGATGGCCCTGTCGGCCATCGCGCTGCTGTCGGTGTGGATGCTGGTCCGCCGCCGCAACCGCCGCCTGACCACCACGGCCTGACCACCTCGGGCCGGGGTCCCGGACCCCGGCCCGCCGCCGTGCCACCGGTCCGCCTCCTCCCGGGTATCACTCCCGAGGAGTGACCAGGTATGCGCAAGGCCCCGCACCCTCCGGCAGGGTGCGGGGCCTTCGTGTCACAGGATCTACAGCTCGCCGTGCTTCACGGCCTCCAGGAACGCGCTCCACTCTCCAGCCGCGAAGGGGAGATGGCCACGGTCGCGGCTCTTCGTGTCACGCACCGCCGCCACACCGGGCACGTTCTCAGCGACCTCGACGCAGTTCTGACCGTTGGCGCTGTAGCTGGACTTGTGGAACTCGAACTCGCTCTTCATGGGTATCACTCGCGTTCGGCTAGGTAGGGATCTCGGCCTTCACCTGCTCGATGAAGTCCACTGACTGGGACGGTGGCAGCGCCGAGCCGAGCAGATTCCCGTACACGTCGGTGCACCTCTCCAACTGGTGCGGTTCCTCAACGAACAGGCTACTCGCGACCGATTCGGTGAAGGCCAGGCTGGGGTCGAGCGGGTCCGGGAAATGCAGGATCAGGAACGACCCGAGCATCCCCGCGTGCGCGCCCGCAACGAACGGCAGAACACGGATGTCCACATTATGGCGGGTCGCCATGTTGATGAGGTGCTGTAGTTGCTCGGCCATCACGTCGGGACCGCCGACCATGCGCCGCAGCGTGCCCTCGTCGATGATCGCCTGCAACCGGGTGGGATGCACGCCCTCCAGGATGCGCTGCCGCTCCAGCCGCGCTTCGATGTGCCGTTCCACGACGTCCGCGGAGTGCGCCGCGCCTCCCCGGAACGCCGCTTCGATGTAGGCCGGCGTCTCCAGCAGCCCCGGAACGGCCTGCGCTTCGAACGTTTGGATCAGGTTCGCTTCGGCCTCGAAATCCGGGAGCGCGCCGGGCCCGAACACATCCCGGTAGTCGGTCCACCAGCCCCGGTACTTCGCGTCCTTCGCGAGCTGGGTGAGACCTTCCCGGACCGCCGGGTCCTCCACCTCGTACAGGTCCAGAAGGCGTTGGAGGTCGGGGCCGTTGATGCCCTGGTCCGCGCGTTCGATCCGCGTGATCTTGGAGTGCTGCCAGCCCAGTGTCTTCGCCGCGACCGCGCCGGTCATGGCCTCGGCTTCGCGGAGCTTCCTGAGCTCTGAGGCGAGGCGCCTGCGTCGGACGGACGGGCTGTAGGCACGGGGACGTCGCATGCGTCGATGATAGCGCCGCACGCCACTTTTTTCGTAAACTGCGATCTGTAAGGTTGCTAAATAGCAGTTTGCTATTCATGATGGATGTCACCTAGCCATTGGCTAGCGTAGCGACTTCAGTCGCAACCGGGAGTGATATTCGCATGGAACGAGCAACCCCCCACAGTGCTCTGCCCGCTCCGCCGTCCACGTCCCGCCTGCCGCCTGACCACGGCGAGCACTACGCGAAGTTCTGCGCACTCGCGGAGCGCGCCTCGAAGCACGGCATCGAGATCAGCCGCGCGGAACTCCCCACCGGCTACGAGTACGAGGTGCGGATGCCCTGCGGTTCGCGGCACGTCCGCGGGTGGCTCCGCGATGTCCAGGTCCTCGTGGACCAGGCGGCCCGAAGGGCCGGACGGGCCGCCGGCTCCTCCACTCCTGAACGGGAGGCCCGGTGATGGGACGGCGGCGACACTCCCAGGACGCGTGCGCGCGGCTGCTGGAGGTCCGCAACCCGGGCTGGCGGGCGGAATACCGTCCGAGGACGGGCCTGTACCACGCCGCGAGGATCAGCCCGCACGGCGGCGGCCTGGTGCCGCCTTTCCTCGCCCACGCGGACCCGTCAGCAGTGGACGCGGCCATACGGCGGGACGAGGCGCTGACGGGCGAGCTGCGCGCCCGCCTGTACGAACTCCGGGACAAGGGCCTGCTCCCCGATTGGGACGGGCTTCCGCCTCCTATGGAGATGGCCCCACGATCGGCCGTCCGACCTCGTCCTTCCTTTCCTGGACGGGAATCCCGCAGACACCATCCGACGCTCAGCGAGCCGTCGGACGTCGGACGTTAACCACTCCTTGCTCGCGTGACCACACACGGACAACCGGACGGAATAGGCCTCCGGCCGGGAATGCCCTATCCGACCCCGAAGAAGGGACACCCCCATGGAACCCACGCTCAACGACCTGTTCGTCGACGAAGAGACCCTGACGACCCTGGACGACGCCGAGGAGTACACCAAGAAGGACGGCTCCTCCGACCAGCCCACCAAATACGACGAAATGTAATCCGACGACCACAGGACAGACGAGGGCGGACACATGCAGTGTCCGCCCTCCACCGTCGAAACAGGGAGTCGAGCGTGTTCAAACTCCGCATCAGCCACACCGACATCGGCACACCACTGGAATGGGACTCCGCCGGTCGCTGGACTACCGGAGGGTCCTGGATCGAGCCGTTCACCCATCCAGTCCTCGAATACGGGATGACAGTCCGTGGCTCCGACGGGTGCGCGCTCATCGTCAACCGGGAACGAGTCCGCAGCACCCGGACCTGGTGCAACATCCCGGCAAACGAGACCGTCAGCGATGCCGTCTACGTCCGGCGTCTGGCCGAAGCCCGGGCGTGGCCGCTCGGGTTCGTCTTCATCGAACACGGCCCCGAGGCGTTACAGATCACCGCAAGCTCGTGGGGTACGGCCCCCATACACCTGACCGCGCCAAGTGGGACGCTGTACGGCTCATGGAACCTGCTCGACCTGGTACCGCACATCGACCCGCGGTCGTTCAACGGCGCGGAGGTGGTGCGCTTCCTCACCTACACGCCGCACTACTCCGCCCAGACGCCACTGGCTGATGTTGCCACGGTGACCGAACGTGCCACCGCCACCTACAGCCACGAAGGACTGCGGATCGACTATCCCGAGCCGGGCCTGCATGCCCTACCGCGCGTCCTCAAACCCGGCGCCGATCCCGTGGCGTTCTTCGAACACGAGTTGGCCCGTGTCATCGACCGGTGGGATTTCACTCCCGACACCGCTGTCGCCGATGTCTCCGGGGGAATGGATTCGGCCAACGTCGCTCTCACCCTCGCCCGGCTTCACCCCGGCCGGGTGGCGACCGGCGCCATGATGCTCGCCGGAGACCACGGGCACCAGCAGGTCCGGCGGCGCACGGAACTCCTGCGTTCCGGATTCTCCACCGACTATCGGCTCGCCATGATGGACCATCTCCCGTTCGCGCCCGGCGGCCCGCGCGCCCGCGGTGAAAGATTCGATCCGAAGGAAGACCCCTACGCTGAAGCACGAAACTTACTCCTCGACGCCTACGCCGCCGACGGCAAGACGGTGGTGTTCACCGGGCTCGGCGGCGACGAGGCGATGAAGGTCCGCAGCACTGAGATCACGCCCGGCCCGCACCCAACGCCGTCCCCACTGCACCTCAACAGCGGCATACCGGCGTTCCTCGGCGAGCACGGCCGGCGGCTTCTACCGTCCCGCTTTGATGGCGTCGCGCCCATCGGCCCCACCCTGTGGTCGATCCTGGAATGCTTCTCCGCCCTATACCCGCACTACATGGAACGCGGCCTGTGGCCGATCAACCCGCTCGCCGCACCCGAGATCGTCCGCCTGGCCGAATCCCTGCCCGCCGAGTGGCGGACGCGCAAACGCCTGCTGCGCGACCGGCTGCACCGCTGCGGCTTCTCCGACGACGTCGTCCACCCGCGGCTGCCGGAGAATTTCCAGCACATCCTTGACACCGCGATGCGCCGCCACGGCATCCCCATGCTCGAAATGCTCCTCGACGGCGGCGCGTGGCTCGTGCAGGACGGTTACCTGGACGAGGCCGAACTGAGCCGGGCCGCCCGCGTCTTCGCCAGAACGGGCGACCGCACGTTCGACGTGTATCGGCCGCTGATGCTGGAGACGGGCCTGCGTCGCCTCAACGGCCGGTCGGTACCGCAACCGCAAGATCGGGCTGGAGCTCGGCGGGACGGGCCATGATGTAGGCGGTGCGGCCGCGCCGTTCCAGCTCGCGCAGCAGCGTCCAGCCCTGCACCTGGCAGTAGTAGCGCATCAGGCCCTGCTCGAACGCACCGCGCCGCACGCTGGTTCTCCCCGAGCGGGCGGCGTGGTCCAGCGCCCACCGGGCGATCACGAACCCGAGCCGTCGCCCCTCACTGGGCATGGTCCACGTGGAGGCCAGAAACAACGCAGGTTCGGCCCGCTCCGTTTCGGTGAACGCCCATTCCGGGGACTCATCGAACACCGTCGTGCAGCCGAGGACACCACCGTCTTGGACCAGGACCCACACGAGGAACTCGGGATCGCCGGCCTGCCTCGCGATGGTGTCGGCTGCGCCTTCGAAGAACCGCAGACCCCGCTCACTCATCCACGCGGTGCGGGCACCGATCATCGCGGCGATACCGTCCCGGTCACCGGTGTCAGCCGACCGTATCCACAGCATCTGCCCTCCCCATCACTTTGGCTCCCACTAGATTAAGGTCACCACTCTTTGGGACGCAGGGAGCAGGGGATCGGCTATCTCTCCCTGGAGGCGCCGGACGGCTCCTGGGCCGAGATCGAGATCGAGCCGGCCGGCGGCCCGTATCGCGTGGACCAGGGCGGCCCTCGGCGGCTGTGGGATCTCGTCGAGGACGCCCACTCCTGGTGGACCGACGCCGGAAAGCCGGACTGGTCCGCGTTCGGCGTGACCGTCACACCCGAAGACCAGCACGCCTGGTACGAAACCCCGGACAGCGCCCACCGGTGGTCGCTGTAGCCTTCTCGGCCGAGTCGCCCGCCGCGCGGAGCTCACACGGCCGGTTTCGAGGACGACCCCGCCCCCGGGGCTCCGGCCCGCCGCCGTGCCACCGATCCGCCTCCTCCCGGGTATCACTCCCGAGGAGTGACCAGGTACGCGCAAGGCCCCGCACCCTCCGGCAGGGTGCGGGGCTTCCTTTGCTGTTGCGGTCCTACCGTGCATCGTCCCGTGACAAAGTAGGAACCCCGTGAGGAAAGGACCTGCCGTGACCGCGCCCCCCACTGCTGACCCGATCCGGCTCCTCGTTGTCGACGACCACGCGTTCTTCCGCCGCGGCCTCGTCTCCGTCCTGGAGGAGGAACCCGACATCGACCTGGCCGGGGAGGCCGGAGACGGCATCGACGCGGTTCGGCTCGCCGAGGAGCTGACGCCCGACGTCGTGTTGATGGACGTTCAGATGCCGGGCATGTCGGGAATCGACGCCTGCGCCAAGGTGAAAGCGGCCGTACCGTCCGCGAAGATCGTGATGCTCACCATCTCCGACGAGGAGGAGCATCTCTTCGACGCGATCAAGGCCGGCGCGACCGGGTATCTGCTGAAGTCGGTCGCGATCGACGAGCTCCCGGACGCGGTGCGGGCCGTGCGCGACGGGCAGTCGTTCATCAACCCGTCGATGGCGACGAAGCTGATCGGGGAGTTCGCGGCGCTCGCGCGGAAGGAGCATCAGCGGCCCCGTGAGATGCCGAATCCGCAGCTGACGGGGAGGGAGACGGAGGTGCTGAAGGAGATCGCTCGGGGCTTGTCGAATCGGGATATCGCACGGGTGCTGCACATTTCGGAGAACACGGTGAAGAACCATGTGCGGAACATCTTGGAGAAGCTCCAGCTGCATACGCGGATGGAGGCGGCGATGTGGGCGATCCGGGAGCACGTGCTGGAATGATCCGGTGCCGGTTCCCGACCGGCGGGTCAGGTTCGGGCTCTCCACGTGACTGACTGAGCTTTGACGACTGCGTTCGTGGGACAGGGGTGGGATTTCCAGGGCTCGAACCCGCTATGCCGCCGACGCTACGCGCACTGCGACAGCCACTCCCCTGTGCGAACTCGATCGTCAGACACCAGTGAGGGAGCGGCCGCAGCGGTCGGCGGAAACGGCGGGGCGCAGACGGCGGCGGCACCGGATCCGCGGCTATCGCCGCGCCTACGATCAGCGCGGCGATATTGACGTTCCTGCTCCTGAACGCCATCGCATACGGCGAGGTCACCGGCCCGACGACCTTCTACGCCGCTGCCGCAGCCGTGTTCTCCGGGAACATGGAGCGACTCCAGGACACGCATCCGCCGCCTGCCACGGTGAAGACGTTCCCGGCCTGAAGCGGTGGAGTCCCATTCCCCATGGGGCTCCGCGGCGCGCCGCCGCCCGGCCGAGGCCGGGTTCAGGTCTGCGGCGCTCCCGGGCGCAGGGCGTCGAGGAGCAGGCGGGCGTAGTGGCCGCCGACGTCGGTGGCCGACCACTCCCCCTCGGGCCGGTACCAGGTGCTGAGGTGGTGCACCGAGCCGAAGTAGAAGTCCACCACGATGTCGGCGGGCACGCGGTCGGTGAAGACGCCGGCCTGCTGCCCCTCGATGACCATCGAGCGGAACAGCTCGTGGTAGCGCCTGCGCTCGTTCCGGACCTCGCGCTGCTTGCGCGCGCTCAACTGGTGCAGCGACCGGAAGAAGATGGTGGTGTCGTCGAGGTTGGCGATCGAGGTGACCACGACGTCGGCCGCCGCCTCGCCGAGGCGCTCGGAGACCGCGCCCGGCCCCGACGCGATGCGCTCCAGGCGGGTCATCTGCATCCGCAGCACGCGGGTGTAGATCTCGGCGAGCAGGTCGTCCTTGGAGTCGAAGTAGTGGTACATCGCCCCCTTGGTCACCCCGGCGGTGTCCACGATCTCCTGGACCGAGGTCCGGTCGAAGCCCTTCTCTGCGAACAGCCGGGTGGCCACCGCCAGCAACCGGCGGGGGACCGATCCTTCACTTCCGGCGGGGTCGGTGGCGGCGGGGTCCGCGGCCGGGTTGGCCGGCGTGCCGCGTCCCCGGCCGCCGCGGGCGCGGACGGCCACGGCGAAGCCTCTCTTCACGCGTCGAAAAGGACGGAGGGCCGGCGGGCCCTCGCCCGGTCCCCGCTGGTACGGGGCCGGTTCCACGATAGACGCCCCGTCAGGGCTCGGAGCCGTTCGCGCTCCGGCCGGAACATGCCACCCCATAAGACCAACTGGTCGGTTTGTTCGGGGCGGACGAACGGCTTCCGCATGCTCTGGACATGAGCACCACGGGAGACGGTGCCGGCGGAAGGCTCCTCCGCCGGCAACGGACCGTCACGGCCGGCGGAGGCCCGCTACGACCCCGTCCGGTCTCTCCGGTCGTCCCACCAGTTGCCCGTTGTGCCCCCGCTGTCCATCGACGTGTCCCAGGTGCTCGTCGAGGCGTCCCAGTCGTTCGTCGAAGTGTCCCAGGTGCTCGACGTGCTCGACGTGCTCGAACCGTTCCAACTGTTCCACTCGTCCTCGGAATCGTGTTCGCACCTCATGCGCTGATCGGCATACGTCCGCAGTCCGAGCGAACCGACCGACAGCCCCGAGGGCCCATCGGCCTGCTCCCGCAGCGCGATCGAACCGATCGCCACCCCCAAGGGCCCCAGGTTGAGGATCTCCTCGGTGTCGTCGAGGTCCTCGCGGGGCACCGTGCACGTCACCATCCCCTGCGGCGTCCACATATGGAACTCGTAGTTCTCGTCCTCTTCGCCGAGCTTCACCTTGATCGTCAAGGGCGATTCATCGTCCTGGTTCCAGAACGGCCCCTGGAACGGCCCCTGGAACGGCCCGGGAGGCGGCGCCTCCAGAGCATGCGCGGGAACGCCGGGCAGCGCCACCCCCACCCCCAGACCGGCGACGACCATCGCCCTGCCGACGGCACGCAACATTGCTGACTCCTTCGTTGTGGTTCTGCGTGGAGCACGCGATCCGCCTGCCCCCTTCGCTGCGACCCACGGTCGCTACTGTACGAAGTAACCCAAATACACTCAGTGATGCATGCGTCGGTGATCGAGCGCCGAATTCCGGTAAACATCCGAAAAACCCCGTGCCCGGTCCGGTCCTCCACGCGCGACGGCCACTCCCCGCACACAGGGAGTGGCCGTCGGCCGCCGGCCGACCCGGTCCGCTCTGCAGGCGGCCCGGGCCCCGGCGTCAGTCCGCTGAGCTCTCCAGCCTCTCGACGCTGGCCCCGTCGGGGCCGGCCTCGTACCGGACCTGCTCATAACGCACATTGCCGTCGTCGTCGACGACGCTGCGCACGCCGTAGAGAACGGCGCCGTCAGCGTCGGCGCTGCCGAAGGTGTGCTTGAAAAAGGCATCGGCCATGGCCGCGGCCGGCGCCGAGATCACCAGAGCCGGTACCGCGATGCCGATGACGGCGGCGCGCTGCAGAGTCGTCTTCACGTCCTTGGTTCCTTTCGACGGGTCACAACTCACGATGGTGGATGGTGACTCCGGGTGACGGGACCGTGGCGCCGACACGCCGCGCATCGGGGCCATGGGCGAGGTCCCGCCTCCCCAGGGACGGGACCTCGACGCGCGCCGGCCCGGATGCCGGAAAACGGTCGGCGCGCCTCCGCTCACGATCGCGGATCGGATGGGACATCCGGATTCCGCGCGACCCGTTTCTAGTCGGCGCTGCTCTCGACGCCGTAGGAGACGGCACCGTCAGGGCCGGCGGCCTCGACCGACTTCTCGTAGAAGACGCCGCCGTTGTCGCCGTTGTCGCCGTCCTTGCGGTCGCCGTTCCAGTCGTCGCCGTTGGCGCCGCTCTCGACCTCGTAGGAGATCGCCCCGTCGTGCCCCGCGGCCTTGAAGTGCTCGTTGTAGAAGACGTCGGCCATCGCGGCGGCCGGCACCGAGAGCGCGAGTGCGGGCGCGGCGACGCCGACGACGGCGATGCGGCACAGAGTCTTCCTCATTGCGTTTCCCTCTCCTCTAATGGCTGCCTGACGCTCCGCCAGGTCCGGATTCGGAGGCTCGCTCGCCTGCAACACGAACTCGGTCGGGTTGGGCGAGGCCACCGATTCACAGTCCTCCAGATACCCGAGCCACCCACCCGAAAACAGACCGTAGTCACTTAATAGCTAAAAGTAATCAATCGAGGAGATGGACTGGAATTTACCGTCCCGATGACAACCCGAACCGAAGCCGGCGCACGCGAAGGGGCGCTAGACCCACCCGGCGTCGTGGGCGAGAATCGCGGCCTGGACCCGGTTGGTCATGTCCAGCTTCGCCAGGATCCGGCTGACGTGCGCCTTGACCGTGGCCTCCCGCATTCCCAGTTCGCGGCCCGCCTCGGCGTTGGACATGCCGCGGGCCACCGCGACCAGCACCGCGCCCTCCCGGTCGCTGAGCGCCTCCAGGCGCCTGGCCGCGGCGCCGGCGGTGCCGGATGCCGGGGCGGCGAAACGCTCCAGCATGCGCCGGGTGACGCTGGGCGCGAGCATCGCGTTGCCCCCGTGGATGGTGCGCACCGCGCCGATGAGGTCGCGCGGCGGGGTGTCCTTGAGCAGGAAGCCGACCGCGCCGGCGCGCAGCGCCCGATGCACGTACTCGTCCAGGTCGAACGTTGTCAGCAGGACGATCTTGGGCGGATCGGGCAGCGTGGCCAGCTCGGCCGCCGCGGCGAGCCCGTCGACCCCGGGCATCCGGATGTCGAGCAGGATCACGGAGGGGTCCAGCTCCCTGGCGAGCCGCACCGCGGCGGCCCCGTCGGAGCCCTCCCCCACGACCTCGATGTCCTCCGCGGAGTCGAGGATCATCCGCAGTCCCGAGCGCACCAGTTGCTCGTCATCGACCAAGACGACCCGGATCACGTCTCCCCCGCCTGCTCGGCACCGATTCCGGCGCCGCCCCGCGGCGACGCCTCCACCACGGGCAAGATAGCGCGAACCTGCCACGCCCCGTCCGGGTACGGCCCCGCCGAGAGGCTCCCACCGGCCAGCGCCACCCGCTCGCGCAGCCCGGCCAGGCCGTAGCCGCTGCTGGGAGGGGACTCCCGCGGCGCGTTCCCGCCGGGCCGCGGGGGTTCGTTGGTGACCACGGCCTCCAGGTCGCGCTCGCCGTAGTCGACGCGGACCGCGACGGGACTCCCCGGCGCGTGCTTGGCCGCGTTGGTCAGCGCCTCCTGGACGACCCGGTAGGCGGTGCGCTCCACCTGCGCGGCGAGCGCGCGCGGCGTTCCGGTGGTGCTCCACTCCACCCACATTCCCGCGGCGCGCGAGCCGCCGATGAGCCCGGCGAGATCGGAGAGCATCGGCTGCGGGGCCGTCGGCGCCCGGCCGTGCGCGTCCTCGCGCAGCACACCGAGGATCTCGCGCAGCTCGGCCAGCGCCTCGCGCCCCGTGGTGCGGATCAGCCCCGCCGTCTCGGCGCTCCTGTCGTCGGCGGCGGAGACCTCCAGGCCGCCGGCGTGCAGCACCATCAGACTCACCCGGTGGGCGACGACGTCGTGCATCTCGCGGGCGATGCGGCTGCGCTCGGCGGTGATGGCGTGCTCGGCCATGAGGTGCTGCTCGCGCTCCAGCCGCTCGGCGCGCTCCCGCAGGTTGACGATGAGCTGGCGGCGGGTGCCCGCCCACAGCCCGGCGAGCAGCGGCAGCACCAGGGTGAGGAGGATGACGGAGACGATCGTCTCCGGTTCGGGGACGCCCCAGAAGCCGAGGAGGATCGCGACGGTCGCGAGCCCGGTCCAGGCGGCGAGCCTGCGCCGGTCGCCGAACCATGCGGCGTAGCTGTAGATCCCCAGGGTGATGGGGAAGATGTTGCCGAACAGCGCCAGCACCGCGACGCTGAGGCCGAGCAGCCATACCGGCCGGGTGCGGCGGTACATCGTGGCGATCGCGAACAGGACCGGGACGGCGAGCAGCGCCGGCACCGCAAGGAGGCTCTCCGGGAACGGGGCTCCCAGGCCCTCCTTGACCAGTCCGACGCCCGGTGACGCGGTGCCGATCGCGACGAACGGGAAGTAGAACAGCGCGTAGCAGGCGTCGGCGATCCGGTGGCGCCGGTCCCAGCCCCGGCGCCACGCGTCCCGTACCCTCCCGGTCGCTCTCCACCCCATGAGGCGGAGTCTACGGCGGCAAAAAAGATGCCAAAACCGCTGGTAGACGCCCCTTTACCGGCATCGACTCTCGTCGGTGCGGCGGGTCGGCGCAGGTGAGAACGGCCACCGCGACCGCATCCGGCTCCCATGGGCGCGCCCGGCACCGACTTTCGTCGGTGCCGGGCATCGGCCGTCCTCGACGATCGTCCCCGCCCGGCTGCCATTCGGTCATGGCCGGAATCGGCTGCGCGGCCGAGGATCCGGCCGTCCCGGCGGCCCTAGCGTTGTCCCCGGCCGGAGCGGACGGCGACCAGCGCCCGCTCCTCCCGACGAACCCGTCACCGATATCAGGAGAGACCGTGAGTGAGACCGCCGTCCACACCACAGCGCAGACCCAGGCGCCGCCCGCTGTGGCCGCCCGCGGGTTGACCAAGGTCTACGGGACCGGGGACTCGGCGGTGCGGGCGCTGGACGGGGTGGACGTGGCCTTCGCCCGGGGCGCCTTCACCGCGATCATGGGCCCGTCGGGATCGGGCAAGTCCACCCTGATGCACTGCCTGGCCGGCCTGGACGTCGCCACCTCGGGCAGCGTGCACCTGGGCCGCACCGACCTCACCACGCTCAAGGACAAGCAGCTCACCCTGCTGCGCCGCGACCGCATCGGTTTCATCTTCCAGTCCTTCAACCTGCTGCCCATGCTCACCGCCCAGCAGAACATCCGCCTGCCCGCCCAGATCGCCAAACGCAGAACCGACCAGGTCCGCTTCGAGCGGATCGTGGAGGTCGTCGGCCTGGCCGACCGCCTGGACCACCTGCCGTCCAAGCTGTCGGGCGGCCAGCAGCAGCGCGTGGCCGTGGCCCGCGCCCTGCTCGGCGCCCCCGAGGTCGTCTACGCCGACGAACCCACCGGCAACCTCGACTCCCGCTCCGGAGCCGAGATCCTGGGCTTCCTGCGCGATTCGGCCCGCGAGCTGGGCCAGACCATCGTCATGGTCACCCACGACCCCGTCGCCGCCGCCTACGCCGACCGGGTGGTGTTCCTGCGCGACGGCCGCCTGGTCGACGACCTCACCGGCCCCACGGCCCAGACCGTGCTGGACCGCCTCGTCAAGCTCGAAGCGGAGGCCTGATGCTGCGCACCACCCTGGCCGGCCTGCGCCTGCACAAGAGCCGGCTGTTCACCACCGCCCTGGCCATCGTCCTCGGCGTCATGTTCGTCACCGGAACCCTCGTCTTCACCGACACCCTCCGCGAAAGCTTCGGCACCCAGGTCATGGGCTCCGCCGAGAAGCTCGACGCGGTCGCGCTGGCGGACCTCGCCGACGTCGGCCCCGACGACGAGGTGCCGCGGCTGGCGCCCGAGACCCTGGCCGAGATCGAGGACCTGCCCGAGGTCGCCGCGGCACAGGGCGTGATCAAGGGCGACGCCCCGCTGCTGGACGCCGACGGCCGCGCGATGGGGACGCTGCCGACCCTGGGCATCTCCGTCGGCGGCGGCGTCGAGCGCTACGAGGCCGCCGAAGGGCGGCTGCCCACCGCCGGCGACGAGGTCGCGCTGGCCACGACAAGCGCCGACCAGGGCGACTACGAGGTCGGCGACGCGGTCGGCGTCCTCGACTCCGAGGGCGAGGAGCACGCCTTCACCGTCACCGGCCTGATCGACTTCGGCCTGGACCAGGAGGTCGGCTACCGCGGCGCCGTGGCCTTCACCCCCGATGCGACCGAGCGCATGACCGGTGTCGGCGAGTACGCCGAGATCGACGTGATCGGCACCGAAGGCACGCCGGCGGCCGAGGTCAAGGACGCCGTCGCCGCGGTCGCGGGCGGGGACGCCGAGGTCATGACCGGCCGGGAGCTGGGCGAGGAGCTCGCCGACGCCGCCGGCGCCCAGGCCGACGTGATGGCCACCGGGCTGCTGCTGTTCGCCGCGATCGCCGTGTTCGTCGCCGCGCTGGTCATCTACAACACCTTTGCCATCCTCATCGCCCAGCGCCAGCGCGAGATGGCGCTGCTGCGCTGCGTCGGCGCGACCCGCGGCCAGGTCTTCCGCGGCGTCCTCGTCGAGGCGGTGATCATCGGCCTGCTCTCCTCGGCCGTCGGCGTCGCGGTCGGCATCGGGCTGGGCGCGGGCGCGTTCACGGTCGGCGGCGAACTGCTCGCCAACGGCTCGTCGGTGCCGGCGTCGCCGGTGATCAGCCCCCTCGCAGTCGGCGTCGGCCTCCTCGTGGGCACCGCGGTGACCCTGGTCGCCTCCCTGCTGCCGGCCAGGCGCGCCACGAAGGTCCCGCCGCTGGCCGCGCTGCGCACCAGCGCCGTGGCGAACGGGATGGAGAAGGGGATCGGCCGGCTCCGCGTCTGCTCCGCCGCCGTGTTCCTGCTGGGCTCCGGCGCTGTGCTGGGCGGCGCGCTGGCGGGCGAACCCGGACAGCAGGCGCTGATGCTGGTCGTGGCGTCGGGGATGCTGTGCTTCGTCGGCGTGCTGATCATCGGCCCGCTGCTGGTGCGCGCGGTCGTCGGCCTGGTCGGCCGCCCGATGCGCCGGATCGGCGTGCCGAGCATGCTGGCCGCCGACAACGCCCGCCGCAGCCCCAAGCGCGCAGCCACCGCCATGATCGCGCTGACCGTCGGCGCCACGCTCATGACCGGCTACTCCGTCATCAGCGCGTCGCTGCAGACCACGATGAACGAGATGCTGGAGGAGCAGTTCCCGGTGGACTTCGCGCTCATGCCCCAGCTCGGCGAGGACGGCGGCGGCGTCCCCGCCCCGGTCGGCGAGGAGCTGCGGGAGTCCCCCGAGATCGGCAAGGTCTTCAGCTCGCGATCGACCGAGGCCGACGTCGACGGCGAGCCCGTCCGTCCCTCGGCCTACCTTGGGGCCGACATCGGCACCGACATCAGCAGCGACGTCGAATCCGGCGACCTCGACGGCCTCGGTCCCGGCGCGGTCACGCTGAACGCGAGTACGGCGTCGCGGCTGGACGTGGGCTTCGGCGAAGAGATCACCCTGGAGGGCGCCGACGGCGAGGAGTCCTTCGAGATCGTCGCGGTGGTCTCGGACATGGGCTCGCTGCCGGGCCTGACGATGGACGAGTCCGACTTCGCCGCGGTGTTCCCCGATGCCGACACCGACGAGAGGGTCTACGTCAACGCCGCAGAGGGCGTTTCGAGCGGCGAGGCGCGCGACGCCGTCGACGCGGCGATCGCCGAGTACCCGACCGTCCGGGTGGACGGCTCGGCGGAGCTGAAGCAGCAGTACACCCAGATGCTGGACATCATGTTCATGACCGTCTCGGCGCTGCTGGCGCTGGCGATCATCATCGCGGTGTTCGGCATCGCCAACACCATGGCGCTGTCGGTGCTGGAGCGCACCCGCGAGTCCGCGCTGCTGCGGGCGCTGGGCCTGGCCAGGCCGCAACTGCGCCGGATGCTCAGCATCGAGGCGGTGCTCGTCTCGGTGATCGGCACCGGCGTGGGCATCGGACTGGGCGTGCTGTTCGGCTGGGCCGCCGGCGCGACGGCGATCGGGGACATGACGTTCACCCTCCCCGCCGCCCGGATCGCGGTGTTCATCGCGGTGGCGGTCGTCGCGGGGCTGCTGGCCGCGGTCATGCCGGCCCGCAGGGCCGCCGGGACCTCGATCACCGGGGCGCTGGCCGCCGAGTAGCCGCTGCGCCGCCTCCCGTCCCACGGGCGGTCCCCACGCGGGGCCGCCCGTGTCTGCTGTGCGCGGTGGGGGCGGGTTCCGCGGTGCCGAGGGGCCGCCCTTCGGCGCCCGCCCGGGCTCCGCGGCCGGCAACGCCGTGGGCGCTGTTCCGGCCGATCTCGGCGAAACGGGCTTCACGGCGCCGCACGTGCGGTACACATCCTTCAGGCCGCCGAAGACCCGGGGCGCCCCGAATTCCGACCGATAGAGTAGGTTTATGGTTCGCGAGCTGATGGACGCCGACTCCGAGCCGGTCATCGCGTTCGTGGGCGGCGGTGCGAGCGCCGCGCTCACCGCGATCGCGCTGCTGCGCTCCACCACCTGGCTGCGGCTGCGCTACCGGGTGGTCCTGCTCGACGAGCACGGCCGGCACGCGCGCGGCGCCGCCTACTCCACCACCGACGACGGCCACCTGCTCGACTCCCCGGCCAAGGGCATGTCGGCCCTGCCCGACCGGCCCGGGCACCTGGTGGAGTGGGCCAGGGAACGCGGACTGGCGTGCACGCCCGAGACGTTCCTGCCGCGCCGCCGCTACGGCGACTACCTGGCCGCGACGCTGGCCGAGACCGCCGCGTGGGCCGAACCGCACGCGCGGCTGGAGTCGCGCACGGCGCGCGTGACCGCGGTCGAGTCCCGCGCCGACCGGGTGCGGCTGCACCTGGCCGACGGCGGGCGGTTGGACGCGGCGGCCGCCGTCGTGGCGACCGGCGACGCCCGCGCCGATCCGCCGACCGGCGCGGCGGAGGCGCCGCGGTCGGGCCTGGTCGCCGACCCGTGGCACCCGACCTCGGGAATCGCCCGGCTCGCCGGATGCCGCTCGGTGCTCGCCGTGGGCACCGGGTTGACCATGGTCGACGTGGCGCTGTCGGTGACCGGGGCGCACCCCGAGGCCGTCGTGCACGCCGTCTCGCGGCACGGCGTGGCGCCGCAGCGGCACCGGCCGCCGCTGGTCACGCCGCCGGGCCTGGTCGACCTGCGCGGCCCGCTGTCGCTGCGCCTGCTCACCCGCCGGGTCCGCGCCGCGATCGAGGAGTACCCGGGCGACTGGCGGCACGTCGTCGACTCGCTGCGGCCGCACGTCCCCGCGCTGTGGCAGGGGTTCTCCCAGGCCGAGCAGCGGGTGTTCCTGGCCCGACTGGCTCCGCACTGGGAATCGGCCCGGCACCGGACGGCCCCCGAGGCCGCCCGCAGGCTGGACGCGCTGCGCGCGCAGGGCCGCCTGCGGCTGCACACCGCGGACGTGGCCGAGGTGCTCCCTGCGGCGGGCCGGCTGCGCGCCGGCCTGACCGACGGCGCGAGCCTGACCGTCGACGCGGTCGCCGACTGCACCGGCGCGCGCCCCGGCGCGGCCCCGGTCATCCGGCGGCTGCTCGCCGACGGCCTGGCCCGCCCCGACCACCTGGGCCTGGGGATCGACACCTGCCCCCGCGGCGCACTGGTCTCGGCGTCCGGACGGGTCAGCCGCCGCCTGTTCGCCCTGGGACCGGTGCGCCGCGGCCAGCTCTACGAGACCACCGCCGTCCCCGAGATCCGCGTCCAGGCCGAACACCTCGCCCAGCGCATCGCCGACACCGTCCTGCGCGACCGCAGGACCGAGCCGACCGCGTCACGCTGAGCCACACGGTCAAGATCGTTGACGGCCCGGCGGCTCCTACCGGTCCCGGTGGCGTTCGTGGCGGCGGAGTTGGAAGGGGCGCAGTGCGGACTCCAGTTGGACGGCCAGGTCCATCTTGCTGGCGCCCTCCTGGCGGTCCTCGAAGTGGATCGGGATCTCCACCATCTTCTGGCCCCGGCGGTAGGCGCGGAAGTGCATCTCCACCTGGAAGCTGTAGCCGCTGCTGTGGATGCTCGGCAGGTCCAGCACCTCCAGGGCCTCCCGGCGCCACAGCTTGAAACCGGCCGTCACATCGCGGATCGGCATCGCCAGGATCGCCTTGACGTAGGCGTTGGCCCAGCCGCTGAGCAGGCGGCGGCGCACGCCCCACTGCTGGGAGAGGCTGCCGCCCGGCACGTAGCGGCTGCCGATCACCACCCCGGCGCCGGTCGACAGCAGGGTGCCCAGCAGCTGCGGCAGGTAGGCGGGCGGGTGGGAGAGGTCGGCGTCCATCTGCGCGACGAACTCCGCGCCGTCCTCCAGCGCCCGGGTCATGCCGGCCACGTAGGCGCGGCCCAGGCCGTCCTTCGCGGTGCGGTGCAGCACCGTGATCCGGTCCTGCGCTCCCCCGTGCTCGACGGCGAGCTTGTCGGCGATCTCGCCGGTGCCGTCCGGGGAGTTGTCGTCGACGATCACCAGACGCAGGCCGGGCAGGCCGAGACCGAGGACCTGCTCGACGAGGACCGGCAGGTTGTCGGCCTCGTCGTAGGTCGGCACGACGACGCTCACCTTGGCCCGGGACCAGGGCTCGGGCAGTGTCACCGGGGTGGGCATGGGACGGCCTCCAAGGGTGTCGATCGGCCGAGGGAACGTGCCGCGCGGCGACGCGCTCCCGGTGGAGTCCGCGGCGCCCCTCCCTCGGCATCGGTGCGTCAGCGGGTAGCGTACGCCCTCATTCGGGCGCGGCGCGGGCCGCGCGCCCCCCAGTCCGTGACCGCTAACGGCCGATTTGTTCCGCTGTGCGGCCGCGCCCGGCGCCGTGGCGCTTCGCGACCGGTTCCGATCGGAGGCCGGCTACTCCCCGCGGTCGATCTCCAGCACGGCGACGTACACCGTGGTGCCCATGTCCTCCAGCGTCATCAGCACCTCGGGGTCGGCGTGGTTGTCGGTGACCAGGTGCGCGATGTGCTCCGGCGGGACCGTCTGCACCATCGTGTCCACGCCGACCTTGGTGTGGTCGGCCAGGACGACCACCTCCTGGGCGCACGCGACCAGCGATCGGTCCACGCTGGCCACGGCCGGGTTGGGCGTGCTCAGGCCCCGGTCGGCGGTGACCCCGTTGCCGGAGACGAACGCGCGGTGCACGCGCAGGCCGGCCAGCGACTGCTCGGCGGCCGTGCCGACCAGCGCCAGGATCGAACCGCGCAGCGACCCCCCGGTCATCACCACGTCCACCCCGGGCGCGCCCGCCAGCACCTGGGCGACCAGCAGCGAATTGGTCACAACGGTCAGGTTCTGCCGTCCGATGAGTTCCCTGGCCAGGGCCTCGGTGGTGCTGCCGGCACCGAGGACGACCGCGTCGTCGTCCTCGACCAGTTGGGCCGCCGCCTTGGCGATGGCGAGCTTCTCCGGCGCGGCCAGCCGGGTCTTCTGGGCGTAGCTCTGCTCGTGGCCCAGCCGTCCCGGCAGCGCGGCCCCGCCGCGCCGCCGGTCGATCAGTCCTTCGGCCTCCAGCGCGCGCACGTCGCGGCGCACCGTGACCTCCGAGGCGCGCACCTGCGTGGCGATGTCGCGCAGCGCCATGGCGCCGTTGGCCCGGACCAGCTCCAGGATCCGTTCCCGCCGCTCGGCCGCGAACGCCGGCTTGCCGTCCTCTGTCATGGGTGTGCCCTTCGACCTCGCGCTGTTCCGCGCCGCGGGCCCGGCCCCGGCGAACGTTCGTGCAATCCGATCATAAACGGTCAGGCGGTCGGCGACCGGCCGCCGGGGCGGCGCCGCAGCGGCCCCGGCTACTGGCCGCCGAGACCCGTGGTCGCGACGCTGCGCACGATCTGGCGCTGGAAGAGCATGAACACGATGACCATCGGCGCGGCGGCGATCACCGACTGGGCCATCTGCATGGCGTTGACCGTGCCGTAGGAGTCGAGCACGTTGGGGATGCCCACGGGGAGGGTCATCAGCGCCGGATCGGTGATGACGACGAACGGCCAGAGGTAGTTGTTCCAGGCCGTGATGAAGACGAAGATCGACGTCGCCGCCAGGATCGGCCGCGACAGCGGCAGGACGACCGAGACCAGGATCCGCCAGTTCGTCGCCCCGTCCATCCGCGCCGCCTCCTCCAGTTCCCGGGGGATGTTGTCGAAGAAGCGCTTGAGGATGAACACGATGACCGGCATCACGAGCTGGGGCAGGATCACCGCGGCGTAGGTGTCGACCAGGTTCAGCGCCGCCATCTGCTCGAACAGCGGGACGATCATGAGCTGCGGCGGGACCATGATCGCGGCGATGGTGAGGACGAACAGCGTCCTGCGGCCGCGGAAGGCCGTGCGGGAGAAGGCGTAGGCGGCCGGCGCCGAGACGACGACGGTGAGCGCCGTGACCGCGACCGCGATGACGAGGCTGTTGAACATCCAGAGCTGGACGTCGCCCTCGGCGAACATCGCGCGGTACTGCTCCAGCGTGAACCCGGTCTCGGGGATCCAGCTCAGCGGCAGCGCGACCGCGTCCTGCTCGGTCTTGAGCGAGGTGGCGGCGGCCCAGACCATCGGCAGCAGCCAGATCGCGGCCATGGCGATCAGCGCGGCCATGCCCAGGATCCGCGGGACCGGTCCCGGGCCGAGCACGAGGGAGCGCTGTCTGCGGGCGGTCTCGCCGCGCTGCGCGCGGGCGCGGGGGGCCGGTCCGGGCGGCGCCGGGCGGGTGGCGGTGTCGACGGCCATGTCATGCCCTCCTGCGTGCGGCGAGACGGAGCTGGACGATCGAGATGACGACGACGATCGCGAGGAAGAGGTAGGAGACCGCGGCGCTGTAGCCGAACCGGTAGCCGGTGAACCCGACGTCGTAGACGTAGAGGAGCAGCGAGCGCGTCGAGTCCTGCGGGCCGCCCATCGTCATCAGATAGATCTGGTCGAAGACCTTCAGCGAGGCCAGCAGCTGCAGCACGCAGACGACCACGGTGGTGCCCCGTAGCTGCGGCAGCGTGATGGAGCGCAGCCGCGCCCACGCGCCGGCTCCGTCGATTGCCGCGGCCTCGTAGAGGTGGTCGGGGATCGACTGCAGCGCGGCGAGGTAGAGCAGGAAGTTGAAGCCGACCGTCCACCACACGGTGGTCAGGGCGATGGACCACATCGCGACGCCGGTGTCGCTGAGCCACCCCACGCCCTCGCCGCCGAAGAACCCGATGAACTGGTTGATCAGACCGAAGTCCTGGTTGTACAGGAACTTCCAGACCAGGGCGACGGTGGCCACGGGAAGCAGGAACGGGAGGAAGAAGGACAGCCGCCACAGCCACTGCCCCGGGAGGCCGCTGTGCACCAGCAGCGCCATGGCCAGCGCGATCAGCACCAACGGGACCGTGCTGATGACGGTGAAGAACGCGGTGTTGCCGAGCGCGTTCCACATCATCGGGTCGCCGAGCGCCTCGGCGTAGTTGGCGAGGCCGACGAAGGCGCCCCCGCTGCCGTTGAGCGCGGTGTCGGTGAAGCTGAGCCAGAACCCGCGCAGCAGCGGCCAGAGCAGGAACGCCCCGTAGACGAGCAGGAAGGGCAGCAGGAAGCTCCAGGGGGAGCCGGCGAGGCGCTGCAGGAGCGGGGCCGAGGCGACCTGCTCGCCTCGGGAGCGGGGGGCGGTGTCTTGGCCGCGCGTCACCGTGGGCGCACTCATCACGCGCTCTCCTCCGTCGGGTTGGTCCTGGCCACCCAGTTCGACAGGGCGCGGTCGAGCTGGTCCACGGCGGCTTCGGGGCCGGCGCCCATGAGAGCGGTCTGCACCACCGATCCCATGTCGCTCTGGAAGTCCGAGCCCGCTCCGGCGAACCAGGCTGCCGGCTCCAGGGCCGGGTTCTCGGCCGACGCCGCGTAGTCGGTCTGCGGGCCGAGTCCGCGGTAGGCCGCCGATTCGACCACCGGCTGGTAGGCCGGGACGTGTCCGGCCTCGGCCCAGGTGAGGCTGGCGCGCACCATCAGGGCGACGAACTCGTGCGCGGCGCGCACCCGCTCGGGGTCGGGATCGGACTGGCGGGGCAGCACGAAGGAGTGGGAGTCGGCGTAGGAGGCGGGCTGCTCGAAGAGGGTGGGGAACGGCGCGACCCCGAGGTCGGGCACCGCGTCCCTGAGGTAGGGCAGCTCCCATTCGCCGCAGAAGAGCAGGCCGGAGCGCCCGCTGCTGAAGCCGGCCAGCGCGGTCTGGTAGTCGAGCCGGTTCGACGACGTCTCGCCGTCGAACACCTCGGCCAGGAGGGTGAAGACCCGCAGCGCCGCGTCGGGGTCGAACACGGCGGGGCCGCCCGCGGGCAGCTCCATGGCGGCCCCGGTCTGGCTGTAGAGGGAGAAGAAGACCCGCCACCCCTGCGCGTCGTCGTTGACGTGGCCGAAGGCGACCCCGTTGTCGCCGCTGGCCTCGGCCAGCTCGCGCGACGCCTCGACGAAGTCCTCCGGCGACTCGAACGCGCGCAGCGCGCCCTCACTGGTCAGCAGGCCGGCGCGGTCGGCCGTCCCGGTGTCGTAGAAGACGATGAGGGGGTGGGTGTCGAGGGGGATGGCGTAGTGCCGGCCGTCGTGGGAGGCGCGCCCCCACAGCTCGGGCAGGAAGTGCTCCGCCCCGACCCCGAACTCGGCGAGGAGGCCGAGGTCGAAGGGGTCCAGCAGCCCTCCGGGCGCGTACCCGGCCAGCCGGGACAGGTGCATGATGCCGGTCTCCGGGGCCCGGCCGCCGACCGAGGCCATGGCGAGCTTGGTGTAGTAGGGCGCTCCCCAGGCCAGCACGGTCGGTTCGACCCGCAGGTGCGGCGCCTGCTCGGCGATCTCGGCGAGCATGCGCTCCATCAGCGCCCCGTCGCCGCCGTTGAACAGGCTCCAGTAGCGCACGGTCGAGCCGCCGGGGCCGGCCGCGGGGCCGCACCCGCCCAGCAGCCCGCCCAGCGCCAGGGCCCCGGCCCCGGCGAGGCCGCCCTGCAGCAGCCGTCGCCTGCTCAGGAGGGCCTGCCCGCGTGCGGCGCCGGGCGGCCCGGCACCGTCATGGGATCGCTGCACCATCGACGACCTCCTCGTTCAAACCTCGGCCCCGGTCCCGGCGGCGCCGGAGGGGGCCTGCGGGGGATGGCCGGGGGCCACGTCGCCCGAGACCGGCCGTGTGTCTCTTCACGACCCGGCGATGTGACCCCCGCAACACTGTTTCCCCTTTTTACATCGATGTATAAGGGCTGTAAAGAGTTCTTTGAGCAGGTTCGATCAATTTCCGGTCACAAGTGATCAACCACGCCGGTGCGCGATCGCCCCGGTGCATCCGGCCGCCGCTCACGTGCCGGCCGGCCCCTCCTCCTCGAACGCGGCCGGGCGCCGCTGGACCGCGCGGATCCGGTCGACGTCCAGCTTGTCGCCGCGATCGAAGCGGTAGATGCCGTTCTGCTCCTGGAACACGTCGGTCAACTGGGTGTAGCAGTAGCCGAACATCTCCGGGTCCTCCAGCAGCACCTCCACCAGCCCCTCGAAGCGCCGGTGGAACTCCTCGGCGTCGCGCGGCCGCTCGCCGTAGCCCCAGGAACCGCCGTCCCTGAGCTCCCCGAGCGCCTCGGGGTTCCACCAGATCCCGCCGAACTCGCTGCAGAAGTAGGGCTGCCCTCGGTAGGGCACGGACCAGGCCCGGCCGTCCGGAGCGGTGTTGACGTGCGGCGCCCCCTCCGCAAGGCCGGCCATCTGCTTGCGGAAGGCCGCGGGGTCCTGCTCGTAGCTGTGCGAGTCGTAGACGTCGGTCTCGGGCACCCGGTGTGCGTAGCCCGAGGCGTCGATCACCGGCCTCGTGGGGTCGGCGGCCTTGGTGGCCAGGAACATCGCCCGCGTCACGTCGTCGAGCGCGGTGGTGCGGTCGTGCAGGAGCTGGTAGGTCTCGTTCAGCGGGCACCACCCGATGATCGAGGGGTGGGAGTGGTCCCGCTCCAGCACCTCCAGCCATTGGGAGACGTAGGAGGCGTCGGGCTGCTGGTTGCGGCCCGAGGAGTGCCCGCCGGTCTCGCACCCCCAGTCGGCGAACTCCCCCCACACCAGGTAGCCGAGCCGGTCCGCGTGGTAGAGGTAGCGCTCCTCGAAGACCTTCTGGTGCAGCCGGGCCCCGTTGAAGCCGGCGCGCTGCCCCAGCTCGATGTCGGCGACCAGGGCGGCCTCGCTGGGCGCGGTCATGATCCCATCGGGGTGGTAGCCCTGGTCGAGCACGAGCCGCTGGAAGACCCGCCGGCCGTTGAGGAGCACGGACCTGCCCTCGATCGTCACCGAACGCAGGCCGGCGTAGCTGTCGGCGGCGTCGACCGCGCGGCCCTCGGCGTCGAGCAGTTCGATGCGCAGCCCGTACAGGTGCGGGTCGTCGGGCGACCACGCGCGGCGCCGGTCGGGCGGAACCGGCAGCGTCAGGTGCGGGGCGGGGTCCCGGTCCGCCGGGGCCTCGGCCTCGGCCACCACGCCCCCGCCGTCGCTGAGCACCGCCCGGACGCGGTGCCCCCGCCGGGTCTGCGACAGCGGCAGCCGCAGGTGGAAGGCTCCCGCGGCCGAGTCGGGCGTGATCCGGGGGCGGCGCAGGTGCGCGTCGGGAACCGGCTCCAGCCACACCGACTGCCAGATTCCGGTGGTGCGGGTGTAGTTGCAGTGCGTATTGGCGTACCAGGTGGCCTGCTTGCCGCGCGCCTGGGGGCCGTGGCGCGAGTCGCGCGCCCGCACCACGATCACGGCCTGCTCGCCGGGTTCGGCGACGCCGTGCAGGTCGGCGCTGAACGGGGTGAACCCGCCGCGGTGCCGGACCACCTCGACGCCGTTGACCCACACCGTCGCGTCGTAGTCGACCGCCTGAAAGTGCAGCAGCACCCGGCGGCCGGTCCAGGCGTCGGGAAGGGTCACCGTCCTGCGGTACCAGACCGCTTCGAGGAAGTCGGTCTCGCCGACGCCGGACAGCTCCGACTCCGGGCAGAACGGCACCAGGATCCGGCCGGCGAGCTCGGCCTCGCGCAGCCCCCGTTCCAGACCGCTGTCCCCGCGGTCGGTTTCGAACTGCCACTCGCCGTTGAGGCAGAGCCAGTCGGGGCGGACGAATTGGGGACGGGGATGCTCCGGGCGGGGAACGGAAGGCGCCTGAACAGGCACGGGCCACTCCTTGACTCATCATGGCAACGTGCGGCCCGGTCGCCTCCGGGCCGCGCGGCGAACGCCGCACCCGCAATGCCAGCACGGATTTACATCGATGTAAAGAGCGGAGTCCTCCGCGGCCCTCCGCGACCGCCCGCGTTCACTCCTCCCAGGCTCCCACTGGGCGCAATCGCCCTAGACTGGCAGGAATTCGGAGGTGAGTGTGGCGACGAGGCCGAGGATCAAGGACGTCGCGCGGCGCGCGGGGGTGTCGGAGAAGACCGTCTCCAACGTGATCAACGACTACCCGCACGTCACGGAGAAGACCCGCGGCGCCGTCAGGGAGGCCATCGCCGAACTCGGCTACCGCGTCAACCTGACAGGGCGCCACCTGCGGCGCGGCCGCACCGGCATCATCGCCCTGGTGCTGCCCGAACTCGACCAGGACTACTTCGCCGAGATCGCCAAGCACATCATCAAGGAGGCCGAGAGCCGCTCGACCACGGTCCTGGTGCACCAGACCGAGGGCCGCAGGGACCGCGAGCTCGCCGCGCTGGACGGCTTCGACGCCGACTTCGCCGACGGCCTCATCTTCAGCCCGCTCACCATGGCCCACGACGACCTGCGGCGGCACCGGGCGCGGCTGCCCGTGGTGCTGCTGGGCGAGCGGACCGCCCCCGGACTGCACGACCACGTGGCGATCGACAACGTCGCAGCCGCCCGCGAGGCCACCGAGCACCTGCTCGGGCTGGGCCGGCGCCGCATCGCCGTCCTCGGCGGGCGCCTGGGCCCCGACCTGGGCACCGCCGAACTGCGCACCCAGGGCCACCGGGAGGCGATCGAGGCCGCCGGCCTGGAGTTCGACCCCGCCCTCGTGCGCCCGGCGGGCGCGTTCCTCTGGCAGGACGGCGCGGAGCTGACCGAGGAGCTGCTGTCCTCGGCGGCCCCCCGACCCGACGCGCTGCTGTGCCTCAACGACCACCTCGCGCTCGGCGCCGTCCGGACGCTGCACGAGGCGGGCGTCGCCGTCCCCGATGAGATCGCGGTGGTGGGCTTCGACGGCATCGCCGCCGGCCGCTACAGCCTGCCCTCGCTCACCACGGTCGCCCCCGACAAGCCGTTCCTGGCCCGCGGCGCGCTGGACCTGCTGCTGAGCAGGCTGGAGGGCGCCGAGCGGCCGCCCGGCGAGATCGTCGTGCCGCACACCCTGGTGGTCAGGGAGAGCAGCGCGGCCTGAGGGCGCCTACTGGCCGAACCGCACTCCGTGCGCGGCGAAGGCCTCATCGATCACGTCGTCGTCGACGAGGTCGTCGACCGGGCGGATATCGGAGTCCAGGACGAGGGCCAGGATGAAGGACGTGACGAGCACGGCGAGGACGATGAGAGTGGCGACGCCGAACATGACCATGACCGACATGCGTTCGCTCCTTCAGGTCCGGGGTTGACCTGCTGTCCTCCCGGACGGTGGCGACCGCGCGCCGGTCGGGAGATCACCTAACGCATGCCCGGTCCCGAGCCGGCTTACACCCCCGGGCGGGCCATATCCGCCTCTTCTCCCGACCGGGGGAGGCGGTCCCCGGCCCCGCCGACGACCGTCCCGCGGGCGCCCGGCGGCCCTCCGCGGGACGGCCCGGTCGGCGGAGGCGCCACAATGGGACGGTGATCCGACCGGCGAACCCCGTGACCTGTGCCGTGTGGTGGGCGGACCCGGCCCTGGCCGGCCCCGCCGCGCTGCCGGCCCTGCTCGACGAGCGCGAACGGGAACGGCACGCGCGCTACCGGATGGCCGCCGACCGGGACCGCTACGCCGCCGCGCACGCGCTGGCCCGCCTGGTCTGCGCGCGCGAGGCGGGATGCGCCCCGCAGGAGGTGGCCTTCACCCTGCACTGCGGCCACTGCGACCGGCCGGAGCCGCACGGCAAGCCGCGTCCGGCCGGACCGGCCCAGGGCCTGGAGCTGTCCATCACGCACTCCGGCGCGCGGGTCGCGGTCGCCGTGGCGCGCGGCGCGGCGGTCGGCGTGGACGTCGAGCAGGTGCGCGAGGGCCGCGACATCGAGGGGCTGGCCGACTACGCGCTGACCGGGGCCGAGCGCACCGCCCTGGACGCCGTTCCCGCCGCCGGACGCACGGCCGGGTTCTTCACCTACTGGTCGCGCAAGGAGGCCCTGCTCAAGGCGACCGGCGAGGGTCTGTCCGGCGGGCTGGCCTCGGTCGCGGTGAGCGGCCCCGCCGACGACCCCGCGGTGCTGGCCTGGGACTCCCCCGGCGCGCCGGAACACGTGTGGCTGGGCGACCTGGACGCCGGGCCCGACCACCGCGCCGCGCTCGCGGTCCTGACGGGCGCCCCTGTCGATGTCGTCGAGCACGACGCGACGGAACTGCTCACCACCGTGCCAGGACAGCACGTCTAGGCCGCCATCGCCAGGGCAACGCCGAAGGAGGTCAGGGCGACGCCGCTGGTGAGTTCGATCCCCTGGCGGACCCGGGGGCGGCGCAGCAGCGCGGAGAGCCGGGCGATCGCCAGTACGTAGAGCAGCCACCACACCGCGGCGAGCACGACCACGGTGCCCCCGAGGAACAGGGTCTGCGGCCACACGGGCGCGTCCGGGACGACGAACTGCGGCATGAAGGTGAAGAAGAAGACCAGGGCCTTGGGGTTCAGGCTGTTGTTGAGCAGCCCCTGCAGGAACGGCGCTCCCCTCCCGCTCCGGGACGGCGAGGGGGCCGCGGCGCGCCCGCCCGCACCGCGCCGCAGCGCGGCCAGGCTCTGCAGACCGAGGAGGACGAGGTAACCCGCACCGGCGAACCGCAGAACGACCAGCGCGGTCGTGCTGGCGGAGACGAGGACGGCGACTCCCAGCGCCGCGAGCGCGGTGTAGCCGGCCAGCCCGGTCGCGATCCCCGCGGCGGTCGCCAGGCCCGCGGTGCGCCCCCGGGTCAGCGTGTTGCGGGTGACCAGGACGAAGTCCGGTCCGGGGACGACGAGGACCGTGACGGTCGCCGCGATGTAGACCCACAGGTGTTCGGACATGCCGCCCCTCCTCCGGATACCGGATCGATCCGCTGGTTCACGCACGGGCGGAGTCCCGCCGCCGACGCACACCCATTATGAATTAGTGCCGTTCTTCTTTGTCCTTTCCCGGATATGATTCGGTCCATGAGGGAAAATCTGCGTTTTGATCCGGTTGACCTGCAGATTTTGCGGGTCCTGCAGAACGACGCACGGATCACCAACCGGGACCTGGCCGCCGCCGTCGGGATCGCGCCGTCGACCTGCCTGGACCGGGTGGCCCGGCTGCGCGAGGGCGGCGTCATCCTCGGCCACGCCCTGCGGGTGGCCCCGGAGGCGCTGGGGCGGCCCATCCAGGCGTTCCTGTCGGTGCGGGTGCAGCCCCACCGCCGCCCGCTGGTGGAACCGCTCGTCGAGCACATCCGGACCCGGCCCGAGACCCGTGCGCTGTACCACCTCACCGGCCCCGACGACTTCCTGGTCCTCGTCGCGGCGGCCGATGTGGCCGACCTGCAGCGCCTGGTCCTCGACGAGTTCACGGCCCGGCCCGAGATCACCCGGGTCCAGACCATGCTCGTCTTCCAGGAGTGGGACGGCGGGCCGCTGCTGCCGCCCGGGTGAGGGCGTGCCGCGGCGCCGCCAAACGTTACCCGGGGGCGACATTGCTGTCCTTATGGGCAAGCAATGAGTTACTTGACCGGTTTGCGGCGGCGCTTGAAGTATGTGAACCGTGCGAAGCCGTCTCCTTGTCCTCGCCCGCCGCCCGACCCGCTTCCGTTCCCGGCCGGAGCGCGCCTAGGTGAGCGCGCGAGCCGTGCACGGGGGCCTCGTGCTCCCCGCCGACGGGCGGGCGGAGCCGGAGGCGGTCGTCGACACCGTCCACGGCCGGCCCGTCGCCGACCCCTACCGCGCGCTGGAGGACCCCGAGTCGCCCGCGACCCTGGCCTGGCTCGCCGAGCGGGAGCGGGAGTTCGCCGCTGCCGCCGCGACCTGGCCGCTGCGCTCCTCGCTGGCCTCCGGCATCCGGGGGCTCGTCGCCGCCGACCTGTGGTCGCCCCCGGTGCGCCGCGGTGGCGCGGTGTTCGCGACCCGGCGCGACGCGGGGGCCGAGCACCCCCGGCTCGTCGTGCTCGCCGACGGCGCCGAACGGGTGCTGTTCGACCCCGTGGCGTTCGACCCGAGCGGCGGCACCACCCTGGACGCCTGGGAGCCGGGCCCCGACGGCGCCCTGGTGGCGGTGCAGACCTCCCGAGGCGGGACCGAGCGGGGCGAGCTGCGGGTGCTGTCCGCCGCGACCGGGCTGCCGGTGGAGGAGCCGGTGCGCGGCGTCCGCTACACCCACGTGGCCTGGCTGCCCGATCCCGCCTCCCCGGCGTTCTACTACGTGCGCCGCGACGACGGCGACGGCCGGCGCGGCGTGTGGCTGCACCGCGTCGCCGACGCCCGGGGCCGGGACGCGGCCGACGTGCTCGTGCAGCCGGCCGGACCGCGCAGCGTTCCCGGCGTGCGGCTGCGGCGCGGCCGGTGGCTGCTGGTCTCGCACAGCCACGGCACCGGGCACCGCAACGACCTGTGGATCGCCGACCTGGCCGCGAGCGCCCCGGAGGCGCCGCGCCTGGTCCCCGTGCACGTCGGCGCCGACTGCGAATCCGAGGCCGATGTCGGCCCCGACGGACTGCTCTACCTGCGCACCACGCTGGGGGCCGCGCGCCGCCGCCTGTGCGCCGCCGATCCGGCCGAGCCGGGCACCGGGCACTGGCGCGAGGTCGTGGCCGAGGACCCCGGCGCGACGCTGGACGGCTTCGCCGTGGCCGGTGCGGGCGACGGCACCGAGGTGCTGGTCACCCGCACCCGCCTGGGCATCAGCGAACTGACCGCGCACGATCCGCGCGGGATCCGGCCGCCGCGGCGGGTGCCGCTGCCCGGTGAGGGCATGGTGAC
This sequence comes from Spinactinospora alkalitolerans, assembly GCF_013408795.1. Lineage (NCBI taxonomy): Bacteria > Bacillati > Actinomycetota > Actinomycetes > Streptosporangiales > Nocardiopsidaceae > Spinactinospora > Spinactinospora alkalitolerans. The sequence goes on along the minus strand of NZ_JACCCC010000001.1, from coordinate 2,228,952 downwards.
CCGGTTGGAGCCGGACGAGGACGGCTCGGCGCACTTCTGCTACGCCGACGTGGCCACCCAGCAGACCGTGCTCACCTGCCGGCCCGGCGATCCCGAGCCGGCGCGCTGGCCCGCGGCCGCGGCGCCGCCTCGCCCCTCGCGGGTGCGCCGACGCACCGCCTGGTGCCGCTCCGCCGACGGCACCAGGGTGCCCGTCAGCGTGTTCTCGCTGCGCGGCTTCGACGAGCCGCGCCCGACGATCCTGCACGCCTACGGCGGGTTCGGCCGGCCCCGGCAGTTCGGGTTCAGCGCGACCGTGCTGGCCTGGCTGCGCGCGGGCGGCCGCTACGCGGTGGCGCACGTGCGCGGCGGCGGCGACTCCGGGCGCGACTGGCACCTGCGCGGCGCCCGGCGCAACAAGGTCCGCGCGGTCGAGGACCTCGTCGCGGCCGGGGACGCCCTGGTGGCGGCCGGTCACTGCACCCGCGGCCAGTTGTGCCTGTCGGGCGGGTCGGCCGGGGGCCTGCTGGTGCTCGCCGCCGCGATGGCGCGGCCGGACCTGTGCGCGGCCGTCATCGCCTCGGCGCCGCTGGCCGACATGGTCCGCTTCGAACGACTCGGTCTCGGCGCGATGTGGACGGCGGAGTTCGGCACCGTCGCCGACCCCGGCGACTTCGCCGCGCTGCTGGCCTACTCGCCCTACCACCGGGCGCTGGAGCAGGGGCGGCGCGACCTCCCGGCCGTGCTGCTCACCGGGTTCCACGGCGACACCCGCACCGACGCCGCGCACCCGCGCAAGATGTGCGCGGCCCTGCAGGAGGTCAACGGCGGAGCGCGCCCCGTGCTGCTGCGCTACGAGCGCGGCGTCGGGCACGGCCCCCGCGCCGTCACCCGCGCCGTCGACCTGGCGGCCGACGCGCACGCGTTCGCCGCCGCCCAGACGGGGCTGTCACCGGCGCGCTGAGCACCGCGCCACCGCCGGGGACGGCTCACTTTCAAAAGGAAGAGAGGTGAAAGAAATGGACCCGAACCAGTTCGAGGTGGAGGTCGAGGACCTGACCGAGGTCACTTCGCGGGACATCACCGCGGGTGGCGACAGCGACGGCACCGACTCCAGCTCCGACTTCATCTGATCCAGTGATCGCGTGACCGGTCGCCGGGGGCCGACACCCACCGGCGGCCACCTCTCGTCCCGCCGTCTCGCCCTGGAGGACGACCGCCCGTGACCGACCGCCTGTTCACCGAAACGCTGCGCGCAGCCGTCGGCGACGACCTGCTCAGGGAGCGGTTGTCCCAGGACTTCGTCTTCGCCGACCTCGGGGCCGGGGCCGTGCGCCCGCTGCTCGACTTCGACGCGCTCAGCGGCATCCTCAGCACCCACCAGTTGGAGCCGCCGCGGCTGCGGCTGCACCGCGAGGGCGCCCCGGTCCCCGCGGCCCGCTACACCGAGGCGGCCGAGGCCTCGGGGACGGCCCGCAGGCTCATCCGGCCCGAGGCGCTGTACCGGGAGCTGCGCGAGGGCGCCAGCATGGTGATCGACGGGATCGACCGGCTGCACCCGCCCGTCCGCGCGGCGACCGACGACCTGATGCGCCTGGTCCGCGAGCGCGCGCAGGTCAACCTGTACCTGATCTGGGGCGACTCGCACGGCTTCGACACCCACTGGGACGACCACGACACCTTCATCGTCCAGGTGGCCGGCACCAAGTCCTGGCAGGTACACGGCCAGGGCAGCCGCCCCCACCCGATGAAGGTCGACGCCGACCACTCCCACACCCCGCCCGACCGGACCCTCTGGGAGGGGGTCCTGCGCCCCGGGCAGGTGCTGCACGTCCCGCGCGGCTGGTGGCACACGGTGAAGGGCACCGGCGACGTCAGCATGCACCTGACGTTCGGCTTCACCCGGGCCACCGGGATCGACTGGGCGCGGGCGCTGCTGGACCGGCTGCACGACATCGAGTTCCTGCGCACCGACCTGCCCCGGTTCGCCTCGCCCGACGAGCGCCGCAAGCACCACCACGAGCTGGTCCGGCGGTTGACCGATCTGGCCGAGCGGCACGACGTCGACGCCCTCCTCGCCGAACGCGACGCCCGCTTCCCCCGCCGGCAGTCCTTCTCCCTGCCGTGGGCGGTGGAGGACGCGGAGCCGGGTCCGGAGACGGTGGTGGAGTTCACCCCGATCCTGCCCCCGCCGCTGGAGCGCGAGGGCGACGCCGTCACGGTCACGGTCTCGGGTCGGCGCTACCGGTTCCCCGCCGCGGCCGAGCCCGTGCTGGCGGCGCTGTCCGCGCAGCGCTCGCTGCCGCTGGGCGAGCTGGCCGAGCGCTCGGACACCTCCCTGCCCACCGCGGTCGGGGTGGTGCGCGCCCTGGTCCGGCACCACCTGGTGTTGCTGCGGTGACGCAACCGGAGCGGCGCGACGTGAGGGCCGCGATTGCCATCGAATAATCGATTAGGGTAGCCTCAGTTAAGAAGCCGGGCCGTTGAGGCGCCTTCGGACCACTGTGTTCCGTGCGCCCCGTCCCGGCCCGCGACGGGGCGCGAAAGCCGTGTCCACGATTCAGCCGCGAGGGGGACGTTCTCGGTATGGCACGCACGGACCACCCCCTGCAGACGGTGGTGGACGCCTGCGCCCCGCTGAAGTTCGCGCCACTGCCCGACATCCGCACCCCCGAGGTGCTCTCGGTGCGCGACCACCCCGGGACCGAGCACTGGTACCGCACCGACCTGATGGTCGCCGAAGACGCGGTGCCCGCCCTGTTCGACCAGATCACGGCGCACCACGGCCCCGGCCACCTGCTGCCCGCGGCGACGCACTTCCTGCGCGCGCTGCTGCGCGAGCCGATCTTCATGGTCTCCGCCGGCGTCTACCTCACCGGGCGCGCGCCGCTGCTCGACCCGGCCGACCTGTGGTTCCCGTGGCGCTCCAACGCCAGCTTCGGCACCCCGATGGTGACCGGCGCGCGGATCGCGGTGCTGCCGGACGACCCGCACGCCGGGCACCCCGACGCGGTCGTGGTCGCCGACGAGGCCGAACTCGACCGGCTGGCCGCCGCGTGCATGGTCCGGGCGTTCTCCCCGATCATCGACGCGGTGCACGCCCACACGCGGGTGGGCCTGCGGACGCTGTGGGGCTGGGTCATGGACATCCTGCACTTCTACATGCTCAACCCGGCGCGCTTCCTCGGCCGCGACGCCGAGGCCGCCTGGGACCGCGCCGACCGGCTGGGCGACGCGCTCGGCCACGCCGGCGCGGTGACCCGCGCCCGGCCGCGGCTCTTCCCGTTCTGCGAGAACCACCCGAGGGGCACCTGGGCGGTCCGGGGCACCTGCTGCTTCGACTACAAGGGCGATCCCGAGCACGGCTACTGCACGACCTGCCCGCTCAAGCCCGACTCCCAGCGCCGCACCGAGCTCCAGGAGTGGATCCGCAACCCCGCCCTGGCTCCCTAGGGAGTGTTTGACGAAGGCTTTCGGCTGCCCCTACTGTGCGCTGCTCCGCAAGCTCCGCAGCCTCGCACAGCGGGGGCCCGCGAGCGGCCGTCCAGGCAATCTCTCGCAAGACGATTCGCGCAGATCATCCTGGTTGGCTGTTCAAGCGACATCGGCGCAGCGAGAGGCCCCTACTGTGCGCTGCTCCGCAAGCTCCGCAGCCTCGCACAGCGGGGGCCCTGCCTGGTGGTCGCGAGCCCGAAATGGTTCGGAAAACACGACCTAGCGGGCCGAGGCGCGGCTCCGGGCGCTGAGGGTCCGCAGGGCCAGGATGATCACCGGGACGGCCGGGGCGATCGCGACGGCGTTGAGGACGCCGAAGCCGAACGCGCCGAGGAGCACGCCGGAGAGGGCGCCGCAGGCCGCGCCGCCGAGGCTCATCGCCATGTCGGAGACGCCCTGGGCGCCGGGCCGCTGATGGGGCTCCAGCGACTCGGCCAGCAGCGTCGACGCCGAGACCAGGCCGAAGGACCAGCCCACTCCCAGCAGGACCAGTCCGGTCACGACCATGCCCTGGTGGTGGCCCGCCGTTCCGGAGACGGCCGCGGCGGCGATCAGGATGGTCTGGCCCGCGAGCAGCATCGGAATCCGGCCGTACCGGTCGGCCAGCCATCCCACCAGCGGTGAGAGGGCGAACATGCCGGCGATGTGCAGGCTGATCGTCAGGCCGATGACGGTGAGGGTGGCCCCGCCGTGCGACATGTGCACCGGCGTCATCGTCATGACCATGACCATGCAGGCGTGGCTGGCCACGATGGCCACCACGGCCAGCACGGCTCCCGGCGAGCGCGCGATCGTGCCGAAGGAGGCCCACGGCCCGGGTCCCGAGCCGCGCCGCGCCGCGGTCGGAGCGGCGTCCCCGCCGGCCAGTCCGCGCGCGGCCAGCAGCGGGTCGGGGCGCAGCAGCACCGCGATCAGCATTGCGGCGGCGAGGAGTCCGACGGTGGAGAACACCAGCGGCCCGAGCAGCGCGGACAGGCCCAGCCATCCGGCGACGACCGCGCCGGGGCCGGTCAGGTTGGGGCCGGCCACCGAGCCGATGGTGGTGGCCCACACCACCAGCGACAGGTCCCGTCCCCGGCTGCGCTCGCCGGCGAGGTCGGCCGCGGCGTAGCGCGACTGCAGGTTGGTGGCGGTACCCGAGCCGAACAGGACCGCGCCGAGCAGGAACACCGCGAAGAGGCCGGCGTGCGCGCCGCCGATCATCACCGCTCCGCCGGTCCCCGCGACGAACCAGCCGAGGCTCAGGCCCGGGCGGCGGCCGCGGCGCGCGGCGATACCGGCCAGCGGCAGCGCGAACAGCGCCGCGCCGAGCGTGATCATGGTCGTGGCCATGCCGGCCCAGGACTGCGACCCCGTCAGCTCCTCGGCGATCAGCCCGCCGACGGACAGCGCCGAGCCCACGCCGACGCCGCCGATGATCTGGGACGCCATCAGGACGAGCACGGTGCGGCGCTGCAGCCGGACCGGATCGATCGTCCGGCCGCCCGCTCCGACCTGCGGCCCCTCAGTGGTGGTCACCCTCGTCCCGCCCCCATTCGTCGCCTTTTCGACCTTATCGACCTTTCGCGTGCGCCGAGCCGGGCGAGGTCAGGACCGGCGGCCGTAACGCCAGCGCAGGAAACCGTGCAGGCGTTCCACCTCGCGCATCTCGGTGTAGAGTCCGGCCGGGTCGGGGGCCGAGACGACGGCGCCGCCCAGCGGGACCGGCCAGCGGGCGAAGGCCCAGAAGCGGCGGGTGTAGGGGCCCCACATGACCAGCCAGGCGTCCTGCTTCTGCCACTGGATGTGGGCGGCGACGCCGTGCCGGTCGGGGTCGTGGCGCTCGCGCGGATCGGCCTCGGAGGACCCGCCCGGCCCGCCGCCGGTCATCGCGACGCGCACGGCGGCGCCATCGGCCTGCGGCACGACACGACCACGCTCAACCGGGTTCCCTCCACCGTGGTGGGCCTGTGCCCACCAGGTTCACACGGGGCGGCTGCGCAGTGGAAGACGCGGGAGGGCATCGGTGGGCGCGGGACCGGATGCGGTCACAGCGCCCGGGACCGGACCCGTCCGGGCGCGGGGAGCCGGGGCCGGCTCAGTCGTCCTCCTCGTGGTGGTCCAGGTTGGAGGTGCCGCGCCGCCAGTAGCCGTCGACGTCCATCGAGCGCCCCTTGACGAATCCGCGCTCCTTGAGCAGGCGGCGGACCGGCCGCAGCGCCGTGGCCTCGCCGGCGACCCAGACGAAGCACTCGCCCTCGGGAACCCGCAGGTCGCGGATCGCGCGCTCCAGCAGGCCGGTGCCGCCGGCCTCGGCCCCGTCGCGGTGCAGCCAGGTGACCGAGGCGCCCGCGGGCGCGTCGACGCGCTGCTCCTCGGCCGCGTCGGCGACCTCGAGGAAGGCCTGCACCGCGGCGTCGCGCGGCAGCTCCTCCAGCCATCGGGCCGCGGCCGGCAGCGCGGTCTCGTCCGCGGCGATCACGTAGTGGTCGTAGTCGTCGGGGACGAACTCGGTGCCGCGGGGTCCGAGCACGCCCAGGCGCATGCCGGGCTCGGCGCGCCCGGCCCACCGGCCGGCCGGACCGTGGTCGTGGGCGACGAAGTCGACGGTCAGCTCGCGGGCCGCGGCGTCGAAGCGGCGCACGGTGTAGTCCCGGAAGACCACGCCGGGGGCGCGGAAGTTCAGGGCGCGGTCGTTCTCCACGATCGGCAGGACGTGCTCGCCGGTCTCCTCGTCGGGGAACCACAGCTTCACGTGGTCGGCGTGGTTGTCGCTGCGGAAGCCCTCCAGGTCGTCGCCGCCCAGCGTCACGCGGATCATCCGCGGAGTGATGCGCTCGACCGAGCGCACTTCGAGCACCCGCGGCTTGAGCGGGTACATCTCCAGTCGGGTCTGTCGCTGCGCGACTGCCATACGGGCTGCTCCTCGAAAGCCTGCGCGGCCCGGCGTTCGGACCGTCACGCAGATATTAGCTTAGCCTCAGCTAACTCGCACTGCCGCGCCGGGTCCCGGTTCCCTCCGCCGCCCCGGCCTCCTCCGGGGACTGCGCCGCACCGGCCCGGCGCAGTCCGGGGAAGAGCGCCGCGATGGCGGCCACGGCCGCGACGGTCGCGGTGCCCCCGGCGATGATCGCCAGTCCGGGGCCGAGGAGGGGCGCCAGCGCACCCAGCGTCATCGCCCCCAGGGAGCCGCCCACGGTGGCCTGCGCGGTCCAGACGCTGTTGACCCGGCCGCGCAGCGCATCAGGGGTCTGCGCCTGGATCAGCGAGTAGCGCAGGATCTCCTCGATGACCTGCCCCAGACCGAGCAGGACCAGGACGGCGAAGGCCAGCGGCAGGTGCGGGCTGGCGCCGAACCCGGCCACGGCCAGGCCGCACAGGCCGACCGCGCCGAGCAGGACGGCGCCGCCGCGGCGCACCCGGCCGGTCCAGCCACTGGTGAGCGAGCCGATCAGCGCGCCCACCGCCGGCGCGGTGTAGAGCAGTCCGGCCGCGGTCTCCCCGCCGCCGAGCACCCGGTCGGTGAACTCCGGGATCAGCACCTGGGGCATGGCGAACAGGAGCTGCACGAACCCGAGCAGCAGCAGCGGGCCGACGACCGGGCTGCGGGTGGCGAAGCGCAGCCCCTCGGCCATGGCCTGCAGAACCGGCCGCTTCGCCGCATCCCCGCCCGGCTTCAGGGGCGGGAGCAGCATGACCAGGACCGTGGTCGCCGCCGAGGCCACGGCGGTGATGGTGTAGTTGACGCCGAAACCCCACGCCGCGATGATCGCGCCGCCCAGCGCCGGCGCGGCGACCGAGCCCAGCTCACTGGTGAGCGCGAGCAGCGCGCCGGCGGCGGCCAGCCGGTCCCGCCCGACGATCGCCGGCGCGGCGGCCTGCAGGGCGACGGCGCTGAACGTGCCGAGGACGCCGTTGAGCGCGGCTCCCGCATAGATCACCCACAGCAGCGGCTGTTCCGGGATCACGGTGTTGACGGCGAACAGCGCGAACGCCGCCGTGCCCGCGGCCCGGCCGGTGACGATCAGGACGCGCCGGTCGAACCGGTCGGCGAGCAGCCCCCCGACCAGGGTCCCGCAGAAGATCGACAGCCCGCTGACCGTGCTCACCGTGGCGACGGCGAACGACGAGCCGGTCATGCCGTAGACCTGCAGCGGCAGCGCCACCATCGTGAAGCCGATCCCGAACAGCGAGACCAGGCGGGCGGCGAAGAGGACCCGGAATTCCCGGCTGGCGCGCAGCGGAGTGAGGTCGATGACGAGGTCGGCTGCTCTCACGGTGTTCCACGCATCGGACGGGGACCTTTCTTCGTGTCCGTCGAGGTCGGTCGGCCCCCGCCCGCAGGTTCACCGCACTAGCGGGAGAGCGCTGCGCCGGACTGGCCGGAGCCGGGGACCGGCTCGGAGGGGTCGGCGCCGAGGGCGACGACGCGGTTATCGGCGTCGACGTGCACCACCTTGGGGGTGTGCCGGGCGCGCTCGCCCTCCTCGACCTGGGCGTAGGAGATGATGATGACCAGGTCGCCCGGCGACACCAGCCGCGCGGCGGCGCCGTTGACGCCGATGACACCGCTGCCGCGTTCGCCGGTGATGGCGTAGGTGACCAGGCGGTTGCCGTTGTCGATGTCGACCACGTGGACCTGCTCGCCGTCGACGAGGTCGGCCGCGTCCATGAGGTCGGCGTCGATGGTGACGGAGCCGACGTAGTGCAGGTCGGCCCGGGTCACGGTGGCCCGGTGGATCTTGCCGTTGAGCATCGTGCGCTGCACGGGTTTCCTCGTTTCGCGATGGAGTGGTGGAGCCCCTCACGGGTGCCCCCCGACCATCCATCATGGGACCACCCCCGGCCGGGACGCGCAACCGGGGGCCGGGGCGGCCGTCAGGCCTCCCCCATGGCCACACGCAGACTCCTGGGACGCAGGTCGGTCCAGTGCGCGTTCACGTACTCCAGCGCCTCGTCGCGGGGGACGGGCCCGTGGACGGCGGTCCAGCCCTCGGGGACGGCGGCGAACTCCGGCCACAGGGAGTGCTGCTCCTCGGCGTTGACGAGCACGAGGAAGGCGCCGTCGGCGTCGTCGAACGGATTGCTCATGGGATCCTCCCCGACATAGAGATATTAGGCAAGGCTAGCCTTCTTAGTCTGCTGAGAACTCTAGACGGCCCGGCCCGCACGCACCAGCCCCGCGGCGCAACCCGACGGTGAGGATCGGCATACCGCGTACGCCGCCCGCTCACCCGCCGCCCGCGCCGCCGCGGCGCAGCCCCGGGCACGCCGCGGCGATCGCCGCGACTCCCCCGACGCACAGCGCGCCGCCGGCCACCAGGGCCGCCGCCGGACCGGCCAGCGCCGCCAGCAGGCCCAGCACGGTGGCGCCCAGCGAACCGCCGACCGTCGCCTGGGCCAGCCACGCGCTGTTGACCCTGCCGCGCAGCGCGTCCGGCGTGTGCGCCTGCAGCAGCGCGTAACGCAGGATCTCCTCGACGGCCTGGCCGAACCCCAGCAGCATCAGCGCGGTGATCGCGGCCACCGCGCTGCTGCTCGCGCCCAGCGCCGCCACGGAGACCCCGCACAGCGCGACCGCCCCCGTCACGATGGCGCCGCCGCCCCGGACCCGCCCGGTCCACCCGCTGGTCAGTGAGGCCAGCAGCGCTCCGGCCGCCGGGGCCGTGTAGAGCAGCCCGGCCAGGGCCGCGTCGCCGCCCAGCACCCGGTCGGTGAACTCCGGGACCAGCACCATGGGCGTGGCGAAGAGGACCTGGACGAAACCGAGCAGCAGCAGCGGCCGCACCATGGCGTCCCCGGCCACGAACCGCAGCCCCTCGCCGACGGCGGCCAGGACCGGCTGGAGCCGCGCGTCCCCCGTCGGGCGCAGCAGCGGCAGGAACCACACGGCCGCCATGGCCACGGCCGCGATGACCGAGGTCGAGACGTACCCGATACCGACGCCCCAGGCCGAGATGAGCGCGCCGCCCAGCGCGGGCGCCGCCATGGCGCCCAGTTGCGCGGTCAGCGCGAACAGCGCGCCCGCCGCCGCCAGCCGGTCCCGGCCGACCAGGGCCGGGACCACCGACTGCTGGGCGATCAGGCCGATCGTGCCGACGACCCCGTTCACCGCCGCACCCACGTAGATCAGCCCCAGTACGGGCTCGGGCGGCAGGTAGGTGTTGACGGCGAACAGCGCGACCACCGCCGCCTCGGTGCCCAGCCCGGCCAGCACGAGCCGGCGCCGGTCCAGCCGGTCGGCCAGCAGGCCGCCGATGAGGGTACCGGCGAAGCTCGCCACCCCGTTGACGATGCCGACGCTGGCCACCAGGAACGACGACTGCGTCATCGCATAGACCTGCAGCGGCAGCGCCACCATCCGGAAACCGCCGCCGAACAGCGAGATCAGGCGGGCCGCGAAGAGGATCCGGAACGCTCCGCCCGCCCTCAGCGGCCCCAGATCGATCACCAGGCGGGCGAGCTGCACGTGACTCCGTTCGGATTCTGGACGCCGTCACCCCGGTACATCCTCTTCGGTCCGAGGCAGGACGAACAGCGCGGCGCGCTTGTGCGGCAGGTCGATCTCGCCGAGGAGGCGCATCCCGGCGCGCAGGGCCGCGCTGCGGGCCGCGCGGTTGGCCGCGTCGGGTTCCAGCATGACGCGCCGGCAGGCGGGATCGACGGCGAAGAGGGCCCGGGCGAAGGCGCCGACGATGGCCGGGCCCAGCCCCCTGCCGGTGTCGCCGGGCGAGCCGATCGCGATGTGCAGGCCGATGTCGCCCGCGTCGGCCGGGTAGTGCCCGGCGATGACGTCGCGGGCCGCGCGGTAGAGCTCCACGTAGCCGACGTCGGTGCCGTCGCGGGCGACGACGAACGGCCGGGAGTAGGTCCCGGCGAGCTGCCCGGCCAGCTCGCCGGCCCAGTCCCGCCTGGACCACGCCTGGCCGAAGAACTCGGCCACGTGCGGCCGGTTCATCCACGCGTGGACCAGGTCGAGGTCGGATCCCCCTGGGTCGGCCGTCCGTGCGCTGAACGGGGCCGCCAGCACCGGCACCGGCGGCGGGCCGGCGCGCAGCACCTCGGGCGCCAGCCCGTCGTGCAGCTCCCGCCCGCTGCCCGGCCGGGCCCCTGTCGTCTCGGGCACCGCCTCAACCTCCGATCGAATCAACGGCTCGGCTCACTGGAGATCACTCAGCACGCGCTCCTCCAGCTCGTCCAGGACGAGCAGGCCGCTGGTGTAGCTCATCGCGCCGAGCCGGGGCACGTGGTAGACGTGCTCCTCGCGCACGGGCTCGACGCCGCGCCACGGGCCCTGCTCCATGACCTCCGCGATCTGCTCGGTCGGCTCGCCCTCCTCGGTCGCCCGGGTCAGCACGGCGTCGTAGTCGTCGAGCCGGTCCAGCTCCTCATACGACAGCGACTCGCTGAACGCGCCGCCCTCGGCCTGCTCGGTGAAGTCCAGCCCGGCGTCGGCGGGCACGGTGGTCCCGTGCGCGTCCCGGTGCTCCAGCGTCCAGTTGCCGTCCCCGAAGGCCGCGATCGAGGCGAAGCGGGTGTCGGCGAGGACGTCGGCGTGGGTCTCCTCGATCTCCGCCGCCCGCTCGTCGTAGCGCTCCTTCAGCTCGGCGTGCGCGTCCGCCACTCCGGCGGCGTCGGCGACCCGGTCGTTCATGTCCTTCCATTCGGCCGGGGTGTTCATGGCCGCGACCGCCACCGGGGCCACCTGCTCCAGGTCGGCGTAGTCGTAGTCCATGGCCGCGGCCAGGCCCGAGACGATGAGGTCGGGTTCGAGCGCGGCGACCTCCTCGACGCTGATGTCGAGGTCGGTGCCGACGCTGGGCAGCGACTCCACCTTCTCCAGCTCCTCGGGGGTGAGGCTGGTGTCCTGGGTGCCTCGGGTGACGCCGACCAGGTCGGCCTCCTCGACCGAGATCAGCGGGGTCACCGCCCAGCCGATGGCCACGATCCGCTGCGGATCGGCGGGGATCCGCACCGGCTCCCCGGTGTGGTCGCTGGTGAACGCGCGGGTCCGGTCACCGGTCGGCTCGGCCTGCCCGGCTCCGGCGCCGCAGGCGGTGAGACCGGTCAGCAGCAGGGCCGCGGCGCCCGCGGCGAGGGCCCGGCGCACCGGGTCGGGACTGGTCATGTCTGCTCCTCGGGGTGGTGTTCGATTGCGAGGTCACCGGATGCGGTGCGCGGCGGGCAGAGCCGCGCGCGCTCGTCCGTCACGGCCGCCTCCGGCCGGACGCGGCGATCCGGGCCGCGATCACCGGGCCGATCACCGCCAGCGGTTCGGGGTCCAGCATCGCGTCGTGGCCGCAGCGCACCTCGTGGTGCTCGATGTCCCCGGCCACGGAGCGGGCCCACGCCTCGGGTCCCGCTCCACCCGGCCCCTCGGCCGCGGTGAAGAGCACGGCGCCGCCGGGGTGGCGGCGCGGCCGGGCCCGCGCGAGCAGCCGCGCGGCCAGCCGGTGGTTGGCGGCCAGCAAGCCGGCGTCGCCGTGGTCGCGCCCCACCGCCTCGGCAACGGGGGTGGCCGGCGGGGCCGGTGCCGCGGCGTCGGGCCGCGCGCCCGCATGCGGCGGGTGGGCGTCCAGCAGGGCCAGCAGCGCCACCTCCTCGCCCTCCTCGGCCAGCAGGCAGGCCATAGTGTGCGCCACCGCGCCGCCGAATGACCAGCCGGCGAGGTGGTAGGGGCCGCCGGGCTGGACGGCGCGCACCCGCCGCAGGTAGGCCCGCGCCAGCTCCTCCAGCGAGCCGGGCGGGTCCTGGCCGGGGCCGAGCGCCTCGGCCAGCCGCGGCGACTCGATGCCGTGGATCGGGTGCTCCGGATCGATGTGGCGGCGCAGGCCGACGAAGGGCCAGGCGAAGCCCCCGGCCGGATGCACGCAGAACAGCGGGGCGCGGTCGCCCCCGGCGCGCAGCACGGCGGTGCCCGGTGCGGCGGTGCCGGACGCGGTCGTCGGCGCCCGGCCGTCCGCGCGGGCGGACAGGTGCGCGGCCAGCGTCGCGGGGGTGGGGTTGGCGAACAGCTCCGCGATCGGCAGGTGCGCGCCCGTCTCCGCCTCCAGCCGCGAGCGCAGCCGCACCAGCAGCATGGAGTGCCCGCCGAGGTCGAAGAAGTCGTCGTCGGGCCCGGCCCCCGCGGTGTCGAGCACCTCGGCGAACAGCGCGCACAGCACCGCCTCGGCGGCGTCTCGGGGCGGCCGCCCCTCCGCCGGGGCCCGGGTGCGCGGCTCGGGCAGCGCGGCCCGGTCCACCTTCCCGTGCGCGGTCAGCGGCAGCGCGTCCAGCTCCACGAACGCCGCAGGGATCATGTAGTCCGGCAGGACCGGGGCCAGGTGCGCGCGCAGCCGCGCTGCGTCGACGCCGCACCCGGGCGCGGGGACGACGTAGGCGGCGATGCGCCGGTCGCCGGGCCGGGCCTCCCAGGTGTCGACGACGACCTGGTCGACGTCGGGGTGCCCGCCCAGCGCGGCGGCGACCTCGCTCGGCTCGATCCGGAAGCCCCGCACCTTGACCTGGTCGTCGGCGCGGCCGAGGTAGTCGAGGCTGCCGTCGGGCATCCAGCGGGCGAGGTCGCCGGTGCGGTACATCCGCGAGCCCGGCGGGCCGAAGGGGTCGGCGACGAACCGTTCGGCGCTCAGCCCGGGGCGGTTCAGGTAGCCCCGCGCGAGCCCGGCCCCGCCGAGGTAGAGCTCGCCCACGACGCCCGGGGGCACCGGCCGCAGCCCGGCGTCAAGGACGTGGGCGCTGGTGTTGGCGGTCGGCCGGCCGATCACCGGCCGCTCGCTGTCGCGCACGCGTGCCGCCAGCGCGTCGACCGTGGTCTCGGTGGGGCCGTAGAGGTTGTAGGCCTCGGTGCCGGACAGGCCGCGCAGCCGGTTCCACAGCGTCGGAGGGACGGCCTCGCCGCCCACGCCGAGCGCCACCAGGTCGCAGTCCTCGCCCTCGACCAGGCCGGCCCGTGCCAACTGGAGCGCGTGCGAGGGCGTGACCTCGATGAAGTCGATGCGCTCGGCGCGGATGTAGTCGACCAGCAGCTTGGGATCGTGCAGGGTCTCCTCGGTCACGACGTGCAGGGCGTGCCCGTCCAGCAGCCACAACTGCGGCTGCCATGAGGCGTCGAAGGCGAAGGACCAGGAGTGCCCGACCCGCAGCGGTCCGCCGCCGGCCCGGGCCGCCGTCGGCCGGTACAGCGTCTCCCGGTGGCTGTGGAACAGGTTGACCACGCTGCGGTGGGTCACCACCACACCCTTGGGCCGGCCGGTGGAGCCCGAGGTGTAGATCACGTAGGCCGGGTGCAGCGGCGAGAGCGGGCGGGTCCGGTCGGTGTCGGAGGGGTTGTCCCCGGACCGGTCCCGTGCCGTGTCCGGTCCGAGGACGAGCCGCGGAGCGCCGCCGGGCAGCCGGGCGGCCAGGGCCGCGGTGGTGACGGTCAGCGCCGGCGCTGCGTCGGCGAGCATGCGGCCGATCCGATCGTCGGGGTAGGCCGGGTCCATCGGCAGGTAGGCCGCACCGGCTTTGAGGACCGCCAGCAGTGCGACGACCGTCTCCTCCGAGCGCGGCAGCAGCAGCGCGACGATCCGCTCGGGGCCGGCGCCCGCGGCGATCAGCTCGCGGGCCAGCCGGTTGGCCCGGGCGTTGAGTCCGGCGAAGGTCAGCGAGCGCCCCTCGCAGACCAGCGCGGTCGCCTCGGGGGCGGCCTCGACCTGCTGCTCGAACAGCCCGACCAGCGTGGTCTCGGCGACCGGCAGGCTCGGGCCGTGCGCGCGTTGTGCGACCCGCCGGTCCTCCTCCTCGCTGAGCAGGTCCAGCCGCCCGATGGGCCGGTCCGGGTCGGCGGTGGCGGCCTCCATCAGCCGGAGCAGGCGCAGCGCGATGTTGGCGACCGTGTCGGCGTCGAACAGGTCGGCGCTGTAGTCGATCACGCACCGGATTCCGTCGGTGTCGTGCGGGTCGATGAACTCCAGCGCCAGGTCGAACTTCGCGGTGGCGAAGTCCACCGGCTCGCGGCGCGCCCGCACCCCCGCCAGCGGGAACTCCAGGGCTCCGGCGCGCTGGTAGGCCAGCATCACCTGGAACAGCGGGTGGCGGGCCATCGAGCGGGCCGGGTTGAGGAGTTCGACCAGCCGCTCGAACGGGATGTCCTGGTGCTCGTAGGCCGCCAGGTCCGCCTCGCGCACCCGTGCCACCAGCTCCTTGAACGTCGGGTCGCCGGAGGTGTCGGTGCGCAGCACCAGGGTGTTGACGAAGAACCCGACCAGGTCGTCGAGCGCGTCGTCGGAGCGGCCGGCGACCGGGCTGCCGATGGGGACGTCGGTGCCGGCGCCCAGCCGGGTCAGCAGCGCGGCCAGGGCGGCCTGCAGCAGCATGAACAGGCTGGCGTCGCAGGAGCGCGCCAGCTCGCGCAGCCCGCGCTCGAGCTCGGGCGGGACCGTCCACTCCAGCGCGGCGCCGCGGCCGCCGGACATCGCCGGGCGGGGCCGGTCGGTGGGCAGCGGCAGCTCCTCGGGCAGCCCCTTCAGCGCCTCGCGCCAGAACGCCGCCTGCGCCGAGACGACGCTGCCGGGGTCGTCCTCCGTCCCCAGCAGCTCCCGCTGCCAGATCCCGTAGTCGGGGTACTGCACGGGCAGCGGCGTCCAGCCCGGCGCGGCGCCCTCGCGGCGCGCGGAGTAGGCCAGGCCGATGTCGCGCAGCAGCGGGCGGGCCGACCAGCCGTCCCCGGCGATGTGGTGCAGCAGCAGCATCAGCACGCGCTCGTCGGGGCCGGTCTCGAACAGCAGGGCGCGCAGCGGAGGCTCCTCCTCCAACCGGAAGCCCCTGGCCAGGGCGGCCGCGAGCTCGCCGGGCAGCGACTCCTCGTCGGTGCGCAGCACCGTCAGCTCCGGCCGCCCCTGCTCGGGGGGCAGCACGTGCTGTCTGGGCACGCCCTGGTCATCGGGGAAGACGGTGCGCAGGCTCTCGTGGCGCTCGGCGACGTCGCCCAGCGCGGCCCGCAGCGCGTCGGCGTCGAAGGGACCGCTCAGGCGGGCGACGAAGGGAATGGTGTAAGTGGGGCCGGGCCCGGCCATGCGGTGCAGGAACCACATCCGCTGCTGGGCGTAGGACAGCGGGAGCGCGGCCGGGCGCTCGGCCGGGCGCAGCGGGGGCAGGTCCCGGCCGCTCTCCAGCCGCTCCACGAGCCGGGCCACGGTGGGGGCGTCGAAGACCGTGCGCAGCGGCAGCTCGCGGCCCAGCGCCGAGCGGACCCGCCCGACCAGCCGGGTGACCAGCAGCGAGTGCCCGCCCAAGGCGAAGAAGTCGTCGTCGACGCCGACCCCCTCGACGCCCAGCACCTCGGCGAACAGTTCACACAAGAGCTCCTCGACCGGGTCGCGCGGCGGGCGGCCGCCGACCTGAGCCGCGAGGTCGGGCGCCGGCAGCGCCGAGCGGTCCAGCTTCCCGTTGGGCAGGGTGGGCAGGCGCTCCAGCAGCGTGAACGCCGCCGGGACCATGGCGGCCGGCAGCGCTGCGGCCACGTGCTCGCGCAGCGCGCGCACCTCGGGAGCGCCGCCGCTGCCGGGAACCGCGTAGGCGGCCAGCATCAGCGAGCCCGAGGCGTCCTCACGGGGCACGACGGCGCACGCGGCCACGCCGGGGTGGGCCGCGAGCACGGCCTCGACCTCACCCGGCTCGATCCGCACGCCGCGGATCTTGACCTGGTCGTCGGCGCGGCCCAGGAAGTCCAGGACCCCGTCGCCGGTCCAGCGCACCAGGTCGCCGGTGCGGTACATCCTGGAACCGGGCGGGCCGAACGGATCGGCGACGAAGCGCTCCGCGGTCAGGCCGGGGCGGCCGTGGTAGCCGCGCGCCAGGCCGGCGCCCGCGAGGTAGAGCTCGCCGGCCGCGCCTTCGGGCAGCGGGCGCAGCCCCGCGTCCAGGACGTAGGCGCGCACACCGGGGTCGGGGCGGCCGATGGGCACCCTGGCGCCGGCGTGCGCCGGGTCGCACTCCCCCAGCGTGGCGTTGACGGTCGCCTCGGTCGGGCCGTAGCAGTTGAACATCGGGCCGCGGGCGGCGTAGCGGCGCACCAGGGCGCCGGAGACGGCCTCGGTCCCGGCGAGCACGGTCATGCCCTCGGGCAGCTCGACGTCGTCGGGGATGGCCGAGAGCAGCGCCGGGGGCAGGCCGCTGTGCGTGACGCCGTGGGCGCGCAGGTACTCGGTCAGCGGCGGGCCCGGCACCCGGCGCTGCGCCGGGACGATGACGAGCCTCCCCCCGGAGAGCAGGCCCATGGTGATCTCCCAGAACGCGACGTCGAAGCTGGGCGAGCCGAACTGCGAGATCCTGCTGCCGGGCCCCACCCCCAGCCGCTCGCGCGCCGTGGCGACGAGTTTGGCGACGCCCTCGTGGCTGACGACGACGCCCTTGGGGCGGCCGGTGGAGCCGGAGGTGTAGATGACGTAGGCGGCGTTGGCCGGGGTCAGCGGAGCGGTGCGGTCGGCGTCGGCGGGTGCGTCGGCGCGGGAGCGCGCGAGTTCGGCCGCCGTTTCGGCGTCGTCGGGGACCAGGAGCGGCACCGGGGCGAGTCCGCTCACCCGCTCGGCGAGCTCGCCCGCCGCGACGGCGCACACCGGGGCGGCGTCGGCCAGCATGTGGGCCAGCCGGTCGTCGGGATAGTCGGGGTCGAGCGCCAGGTAGGCGCCGCCGGCCTTGAGCACCGCGGCGAGGGCGACGATGAGCTCGGCCGAGCGCGGCACCGCGACGGCCACCACGCTCTCCGGCCCCACGCCCCTGGCGATGAGCGCGTGGGCCAGCCGGTTGGCTCGCTCGTCGACCTCGGCCGCGGTGAGCTCGGTGCCCTCCACCACCAGCATGGGCGTGTCGGGCGCCGTGGCCACCCGCCGCTCCAGCAGCTCGGGGAAGGTGCCGAACTCCATGGCGGCGGCGCCGGCCGCGCCGCCGTCGTTGAACCCCGCCACGATCCGGTCGTGCTCGGCGGCGGTGAGCAGCGGCAGCCGCGCCGACGGCGCCGCGGGGTCGGCGGCGATCCGCTCCAGCAGCCGCACCAGCCACGCGGCGATGCGCTCGACCCGCTCGCGTTCCAGCACGTCGGGCCGGTACCCGAGGTTCAGCCGCATGCGCTCGCCGGGAAGCACGGCCAGGGACAGCGGGTAGTGGGTGGCGTCGGCGGACCCGGCGACGCTCGCGCGCAGGCCCGGCACGGCCTCGGCCGGGTCGGCGCCTCCCCAGGGATGGTTCTCGAACACGACGAGCGTGTCGAACAGATCGGGCACGCCGGCCAGGCGCTGGATGTCGGCGAGGCCGAGGTGCTGGTGGTCCAGCAGCAGCGCCTGCTCGTCCTGGACCCGGGCGAGGAGGTCGGCGACGGCCTCGGCCGGGCGCAGCCGCACCCGCACCGGGACGGTGTTGATGAACAGCCCGATCATCGACTCCACGCCGTCGATCTCGGCCGGACGGCCCGACACCGTGGTGCCGAACACCACGTCGTCGCGGCCCAGCAGCCGGCCGAGCAGCACCGCCCACGCCGTCTGCACCACGGTGTTCAGGGTCAGGCCGCGCTCGCGCGCCATCGCGCGCAGCGACGCGGTGGCCGGGGCGGGCAGTTCGGCGGTGACGCCCTCGGGGACGGCGGCCGCCGGCGCCGCCGTCGGCGCGAGCCGGGTCGGCGACTCCACCCCGGCCAGCGCGGCGCGCCACGCCGCCTCGGCGGCGGGGCGGTCCCGCCGCTGGAGCCAGGCGAGGTGGTCGCGGTAGGGCGCGGGCCGGGCGAGGCCGTCCGGGTCGCCGCCCGCTGCGTGCAGCGCGAACAGCTCGCGCACCAGCAGCGGCAGCGACCAGCCGTCCAGCAGGATGTGGTGGTGGGTCAGGACGAGCCGGTGCCGTTCGGCGCCGAGCCGCACCAGCAGGAACCGCAGCAGCGGGGGCCGCGCCGGATCGAACCGGGCCGCGCGCTCGGCCGCGGCGAGCCGGTCCAGCTCGCGCGCCCGCTCGGCCTCGTCGGCGCCGAAGAGGTCGGCGTCGCGCCACGGCGCCTCGGCCTCCTTGGGGATGAGCGCGACGGCCTGCCCGCTCTTGCGCCGTCGGAACGCCGAGCGCAGGTTGGGGTGGCGGCGCAGCAGCGCCGCCGCTGCGGCGCGCAGCCCCGAGGGATCGAGCGCCCCGTCGAGGTCGATCGCCACCTGCACGTTGTAGACGTCGGGCCCGCCCTCGTCGAGCTGGCTCTGGAACAGCAGCCCCTCCTGCAACGGCGACAGCGGCCAGATGTCCTCCAGGCCGGATTTCGTACTCACGCGGGCCTCCGCTCTGGTCGTACCGGTGCTGCTTCGCTGACGTGGGTGCGTGGGTGTCCGTCGGCCCTGAGACGGCGATGCGGGCGACGACAGGTGGAGGCGGGACGCCGAGGGGCCGCCGACCCGCCCACCTCGGCCACTGAGGCTTGAACCTCAGCCGCAGGTGGGATCCGCAGTGGCCGGACACTGGTGCGGGCCCTCCTCGGCCACCGGGGGTCGTGAAACCTCAGCCGCAGGAGGGGCCCGCGGTGACCGGGCGATCCTCTCGCGCGGCCGAAGGCCCCCAAAGGGATCGCCCCGGCGCCGCGCCACCCACGCCGCCACCTCGAGCGCCAGGACGCGACCATGGTTTCGGCGCGCGGTGAAGGCGCGGGCCACCGTGCCCGCCCGCCTCGGCCACCGAGCGCGTGAAACACCGGCCACAGGGCTTGAGCCCCGCCCCAAGGCTTCAACCGCACACCGCCGCCCTGACCACCGCCCCGAAACCGCGACGCCTGCCGCGCCCACGGCGTCGGCGTGCGCTTCGCGCGCGGGAAGGCGATTTTGCGTCCACGGACCTTCGGCCACGCGAGAGAATCGCCCACCCGCACGCCCTCCCTCCTGCGGCGGACCTTCACACCCCCTGAAGTCAAGGCCTCTTCCACCTCTCCTGCGGCGGGCCCTACAGACCCCCTGCGGCCAAGGAACACGCGCCCCCACCCGCGCGCACCCCCTCCTCCTGCGGCGGGCCTTGAAAACCCCCTGGGGTTGAGGTTCGAGATCTCCTGGGGCCGAGGTTCCGACCTCCCCACTGGCCAGGGTCCGCTGTTCACAGCCACTCCGATTCGAGGTCGTCGATCTCTTCCTGGCTGAGGTCCACCAGGCCGAGGTCGGACGGGGTGTGCCCGCCGGCCGCGGGGGCCTGGGCGTGCCGCACCAGTGCGCCGAGGAAGTCGAACCAGTCGCGGGCGAGCTCGCGCACCGCCTCCTCGGCCAGCACGCCCTCGGGCCAGATCCAGGTGGCGGTCAGGACCGGCCCGTCCGCGCGGTCGTGGGTGACGGCGTTGATCTCCAGCGGGTGGCGCACGGGCAGCGCGGGATCGGCCCCGGGCGGAACCGCGGCCGTCTCCGGCGCGACCGTCCACTCCGGCCCGTCCCCCGTGACGGCCAGCCGACCCAGGTAGTTGAACAGGATCTGCGGCTCCGGCGCCGCGGCCAACCGCTCGGCGGCCGCGGCGTCCAGGTGGCGCAGCAGCCCGTAGCCCACGCCCTTGGCCGGGACGTCGCGCAGCGCCTCCTTCACCCGCTTGAGCGCCCGCCCCATGGCCGGGCCGCCGGTGCGGGCCTGGGCCGGGTCGATCCCGGACAGGTCCAGGCCGACGGGGAAGACGCTGGTGAACCAGCCGACGGTGGCGGAGACGTCGGGCAGGCCGAGTAGGTCGGACTCCCGGCCGTGCCCCTCCATCTGCAACCGGACCGGCAGGTGCGCGCCGCCGCGCCCGCGCCGGGACCGCCAATGCGCGACGGCCAGCGCCAGCGCGGTGACGAGCGCGTCGTTGACTCCGGCGCGGAAGACCTCGGGCACCCGCGTGAGCAGCGGCCCGGTCTCCTCGGCGGGCAGGCCGAGGGTGAGCCGCAGCGTGCTCGCCTGGGTGTCGCGCGCCGGGTCGAGCGGGCGTTCGGTCAGCGGCGGATCCGGCATCCGGGCGACCGCGCCCCAGTGCTCCAGCTCGGCCCGGCGGTCGGGATGCGCCGCGACCTCGTGCAGGCCGCGAGCCCATTGGATGAAGGAGGCCGTCGCCGGTGCCGGGGCGGGCCGGCGGCCGGCGGCGACGTCGCGCCACGCCGCGGCGATGTCGCCGATGAGGATCCGCCAGGACACGCCGTCCACGGCCAGGTGGTGCACGACCAGCAGCAGCCGCCCCGCCTCCCGGGCGCCCGGGTCCAGCCACACCGCGCGGACCACGACTCCTGCGGCCGGGGCCAGTTCGGCCTGGGCGGCCTCGCCCGCCGCGCGGATCTCCTCCTCCAGCGCCGCGGCGCCGCATCCGGCGACGTCGACCCGCCGCAGAACCTCCTTGGCCTCGACCGCGCCGGGCTCGGCTGCGGTGAGCCGCCACCGCCCGGCGCCGTCGATCTCCAGCCTGGAACGCAGCATGGCGTGGCGGTCCAGGACCGCCTGGAGCACTTCGGTGAGCCGGGGCTCGTCGGCCCCGACCGGCGTGCGCAGCAGCATGGCCTGGCTGAACCGGTCGATCGGGCCGCCGCGCTCGCGCAGCCAGTGCATGACCGGGGTGAGCGGGACCTCCCCCGACTCGGCCCCGTCCTCGGTGCCGGGGGCCGCGGCCGCGGTCCGCGCCGAGGGAAGCCTGCGGGCCGAGGGGGCCAGCAGCGCCGGCGTCTGGTGCCGGAAGACGTCGCCGGTGGCGAGTCCGAGCCCGTGCGCCCGGGCGCGGGCGACCAGTTGGATGGCGAGGATGCTGTCGCCGCCCAGGGCGAAGAACCCGTCGTCGACGCCGACCCGGTCCACGCGCAGCACCTCGGCGAAGAGCGCGCACAGCGTCTCCTCCGCCGCGTCGCGGGCGGCCCGGCCGCGCCCGGCGTCGGCCGCGGGGTCGGGCACCGGCAGTGCGGCGCGGTCGATCTTGCCGCTGACGGTGAGCGGGAACTCCGCCAGCACCACGACGGCGGCCGGGACCATGTACTCGGGCAATCGCGCGGCCAGGTCGCGGCGCAGCACCTCGGGATCGACCCCGGCCGGCCCGCGCGACACGACGTAGCCGACCAGGCGCCGACCGCCGCCGGCCGTCTCGGGCGCGGTGACCACCGATCCGGCGACGTCGGGCCGCGCCGCCAGCGCGCTCTCGATCTCGCCGAGTTCGATCCGCAGGCCTCGGACCTTGACCTGGAAGTCGGTGCGGCCCAGGAACTCCAGCACCCCGTCGCGGTTGCGCCGCACCAGGTCACCGGTGCGATACATCCGCGAACCGGGCGGACCGAACGGATCGGCCACGAACCGCTCCGCACTCAGCCCCGCACGGCCGAGGTAACAGCGGGCCAACTGCGTACCGGCCAGGTACAGCTCGCCGGGAACGCCGGGGGGCACGGGCCGCAGCCACTCGTCCAGCACGTGGCAGGCGGTGTTCCACACCGGGGTGCCGATCGGGACCGGCGCATCCGATCGCGCCGTGGTCGCGGGGAAGGCGGTGACGTCCACCGCCGCCTCGGTCGGACCGTACAGATTATGCAACTCGACACCCGGCAGCACCGCCGCGAAACGCTCAGCGACCTCCCCGCCCAGCGCCTCACCCGAAGCGAACACCCGACGCAACCCCGCACAGGCGGCCGCAGACGGCTCCTCCAGAAACACCCGCAGCATCGACGGCACGAAATGCGCCGCCGTGACACCGTGACGCCGGACCAACTCCGCCAGATAGGCCGGATCACGATGCCCGCCCGGCCGCGCCACCACCAACCCGGCCCCCGCCAGAAACGGCCAGAAGAACTCCCACACCGACACATCGAACGACGCCGGCGTCTTCTGCACCACCCGATCAGCAGCAGTCAACGGATAGGCGCCCTGCATCCACAACAACCGATTCACGACCGCCGCATGCGACACCACCACACCCTTCGGCCACCCCGTCGACCCCGACGTATAAATCACATAGGCCGCGTGCGCGGGGCGCAGCGGGGCGCGGCGCTCGCCGTCGGCGACCGGGGCGGCGTCGCGCCGGGCGAGGTCGCCGTCGGTCTCGGCGGTGCCGAGGACCAGGCGCGCCGTGCCGGGCGCGTCCGGCACGACCTCGGCGCTCACCGGGTCGAGCAGCGCGCACACCGGACGCGCGTCGTCGAGCATGAACGCCAACCGGTCCGCCGGATGGTCCAGGTCCAGCGGCAGGTAGGCCGCCCCGGCCCGGACCACGGCGTGCAGCGCCACGACCAGCTCCACCGAACGCGGCAGCGCCACGGCGACCACCCGGTCCGGACCGGCGCCCTCGCTGATGAGCCGGCGCGCGAGGCGGTTGACCCGGGCCTCGAACTCCGCGCGCGTCAGCCTCTCCTCGGCGTGCTCGCCGGAGAGGACGAGGGCGAGGGCGTCCGGTCGCGCCGCGCCGCGCGCCACGAGATCGGGCAGCGTCGCCGCCTCGACCGGGTGGGCGGTGGCGTTGGCCTCCTCCAGCATGCGGCGCTCCTCCTCGGAGAGCACCTCCAGTTCACCGACCGGCAGCGCCGGGTCGGCCAGCGCGGCGCCGAGCAGCCGGACCAGCCGCGCCGCCATGCCCTCGGCCGTGGAGCGGTCGAACAGGTCGGCGGAGTAGCGCAGCGCCGCTGTCAGCCCGTCCCGCCCGGGAACCTGGACGAACTCGAACTCCAGGTCGAACCGGGCGCCCTGCACCGCGGTGTCGTCGACGCGGGTCTCCAGCCCGAACAGGCGGTCGGCGCGCTCGGGGCGGATCTGGTGGGAGACCATCGTCTGGAACAGCGGATTGCGGTTGAGGGAGCGGGCGGGGTTGACCGCGTCCACGACGCGGTCGAAGGAGAGGTCGGCGTGTGCGAAGGCGCCGAGGTCGGCGGCGCGCACGCGCTCCACGAGCTCTCCGAACGACGGGGCGCCGCTCAGGTCGGCGCGCAGCACCAGCGTGTTGAGGAAGAACCCGACCGCGTCGTGCACCGCCTCGTTGGAGCGGGTGGTGGCCGGGCTGCCCAGCGGGATGTCCTCGCCCGCGCCGAGCCGGTGCAGCAGGGCGGCCACCGCGGCCTTGAGCACCATGAACGGGGTCGCACCGCGCGCGCGGCCCAGCTCGGTGAGCGCGCGGCCCAGTTCCGGAGGCACCTCGACGCCGACAGCGCCGCCCTCGGCGGTGCGCACGGCCGGGCGCGGCCGGTCGGTGGGCAGGGCGATCTCCTCGGGCAGGCCGCGCAGCGCCCGGCCCCAGTGCTCACGCTGCCGGGCCGCCACGCTCCCGGCGTCCTCGGGATCGCCCAACCACTCGGCCCGCCACAGCGCGTAATCGGCGTACTGCACCGGCAACGGAGCCCACTCCGGCTCCCGTCCGGCCGACCGCGCCGCATAGGCCGCGTCCAGATCACGCAGGAACGGCTCCTGCGACCACTCGTCGACGGCGATGTGGTGGAACAGGAAGAGCAGCACGTGCTCGGCCGGACCGACGGTGAACAGCGTCGGCCGGAACGCGGGCTCCGCCCGCAGGTCGAACGGGCGGCGCGCGGCGGCGGCCACCAGGTCACCGGCGTCACCACCCGCCGCGTCGACGACGTCCAGGACGGGTGCGACCGGCGCGGGCCGCACCTCCTGCCGCGGTTCGCCCTCGACCTCGGGGAAGACGGTACGCAGCACCTCGTGCCGGGCGATCACGTCGCGCAGCGCCGCGTCGAGCGCTTCGGCGTCCAGGTCGCCGCGCACGCGCAGCACCCACGGAACGTTGTAGGCGGTGCCGTCGGGATCGACCCGGCCGGTGACCCACATCCGCCGCTGGGCGTCGGACAGCGGCAGCGGAGCCCCGTCCCGCCGCCGGGGCCGGATCGGCGGGCGCGCCCCGCCCGCGTTCCCGCCGATCCTGCGGGCCAGGGCCGCGGCGGTGGGGGCCTCGAACAGGTCTCCCACCGCGGCGTCGAGCCCCAGGCCCGCGCGGATCCGGTTGGCCGCGCGGGCGGCGGCCAGCGAGTTGCCGCCGAGGGCGAAGAAGTCGTCGTCGACGCCGACCCCGTCGAGGCCGAGGACGTCGCCGAACACCTGGCGGAGCAGCTCCGCCACGGGGTCGTGCGGGGTCCGGCCGGGTCCGTCCGCCGCGACCGGAGCCGATCGGGGCTCGGGCAGTGCGGCGCGGTCGATCTTGCCGCTGACGGTGAGCGGGAACTCCGCCAGCACCACGACGGCGGCCGGGACCATGTACTCGGGCAATCGCGCGGCCAGGTCGCGGCGCAGCACCTCGGGATCGACCCCGGCCGGCCCGCGCGACACGACGTAGCCGACCAGGCGCCGACCGCCGCCGGCCGTCTCGGGCGCGGTGACCACCGATCCGGCGACGTCGGGCCGCGCCGCCAGCGCGCTCTCGATCTCGCCGAGTTCGATCCGCAGGCCTCGGACCTTGACCTGGAAGTCGGTGCGGCCCAGGAACTCCAGCACCCCGTCGCGGTTGCGCCGCACCAGGTCACCGGTGCGATACATCCGCGTCCCCGCCGGACCGAACGGATCGGCCACGAACCGCTCCGCACTCAGCCCCGATCGATTGGCGTAGGCGCGGGCGAGCTGGTCACCGGCGAGGTACAGCTCCCCCGGCACGCCCGGCGGCACCCTGCGCAGCCGCCCGTCCAGCACGTGCGCGCGGGTATTCCACACCGGGGTCCCGATGGGCACCGGGGTCGGTGATCCGGGCCTCCCCTCGGCGGTCGGCGCATCCGATCGCGCCGTGGTCGCGGGGAAGGCGGTGACGTCCACCGCCGCCTCGGTCGGACCGTACAGATTATGCAACTCGACACCCGGCAGCACCGCCGCGAAACGCTCAGCGACCTCCCCGCCCAGCGCCTCACCCGAAGCGAACACCCGACGCAACCCCGCACAGGCGGCCGCAGACGGCTCCTCCAGAAACACCCGCAGCATCGACGGCACGAAATGCGCCGCCGTGACACCGTGACGCCGGACCAACTCCGCCAGATAGGCCGGATCACGATGCCCGCCCGGCCGCGCCACCACCAACCCGGCCCCCGCCAGAAACGGCCAGAAGAACTCCCACACCGACACATCGAACGACGCCGGCGTCTTCTGCACCACCCGATCAGCAGCAGTCAACGGATAGGCGCCCTGCATCCACAACAACCGATTCACGACCGCCGCATGCGACACCACCACACCCTTCGGCCACCCCGTCGACCCCGACGTATAAATCACATAGGCAGGATGGTCAGGACGCGGCCGCTCGGCCTCGGCCGGACCGATCGGCGTCACCGGCTGCTCGGCCAGCCGGGCCAGGACGGCCGGGTCGTCCAGCACGATCCGCTCGACCCCGTCGGCGCGGGGAACGAGCGGGTCGGTCTCCGCGGTGAGCAGGAGGCAGTCGGGCCGGGCGTCGTCGAGCAGGAACGCCAGCCGCTCGGCCGGGTGGTCGGTGTCCAGCGGCAGGTAGGCCGCCCCGGCCCGGACCACGGCGTGCAGCGCCACGACCAGCTCCACCGAACGCGGCGCGGCCACGGCCACGATCCGCTCCGGGCCGATGCCGCGGGCGGCCAGCAGCCGCGCCAGCCGGTTCACCCGCGCCTCGAACTCCGCGCGCGTCAGCCGCGCGGGCTCGGCCGCGTCGACCAGGAGGGCCGGGGCCGCGCCGTCGGCGGTGCCCGCGGCCAGCAGCGCGGTCAGCGTCGTCGCGGGCACCGGATGGGCGGTGGCGTTGGCCTCCTCCAGCGTGCGGCGCTCATCGGGGGTGAGCACCGACGGCTCCCCGATCGGGCGGTCGGGGTCGGCCAGCGCGCCGGACAGCAGCAGGAGCAGCCGCTCGCCGAACCGCTCGACGGTGTCGCGGTCGAACAACGCGGTGGCGTAGCGAATCGCGGCGTCCAGGCCGGTGCCGTCCGGCCGTTCGATGAACGCCACCTCCAGGTCGAACCGGGCGCTGTGAATGACCAGGTCGTCGAGGCGGGTGCGCAGCCCGAGCAGCCGGTCGGTGCGATCGGGGCGGATCTGGTGGGAGACCAGCACCTGGAACAGCGGGTGCCGACCGCGCGAGCGGACCGGGTTGACCGCGTCCACGACCTGATCGAAGGGCAGGTCGGCGTGTGCGAAGGCGTCGAGGTCGGCGGCACGCACACGCTCCAGCAGCTCGCGGAACGACGGGTCGCCGCTCAGGTCGGTACGCAGCACCAGCGTGTTGAGGAAGAACCCGACCGCGTCGTGCACGGCGGCGTCGGAGCGGGTGGTGGCCGGGGTGCCGATGGGGATGTCCTCGCCCGCGCCGAGCCGGTGCAGCAGCGCCGCGACGGCGGCGCGCAGGATCATGAACCGGGTGGCGCCGGTGGCCGAGGCCAGATCGGCGGCCGCCTCGCACAGCGCGGCGGGGACGGCGAAGCGCACCACGTCGCCGTCGGTGCCGAGGACGGCCGGGCGCGGTCGGTCGGTGGGCAGGCCCGTCTCCTCGGGCAGGCCGCGCAGCGCCCGGCCCCAGTGCTCACGCTGCCGGGCCGCCACGCTCCCGGCGTCCTCGGGATCGCCCAGCCGCTCGGCCCGCCACAGCGCGTAATCGGCGTACTGCACCGGCAACGGAGCCCACTCCGGAGCACGCCCCGACAGCCGCGCCGCATAGGCCGCGTCCAGATCGCGCAGGAACGGCTCCTGCGACCACTCGTCGACGGCGATGTGGTGGAACAGGAAGAGCAGCACGTGCTCGGCCGGACCGACGGTGAACAGCGTGGCCCGTACGGGCAGGTCGGCGGCCAGGTCGAAGGGCTCGGCCGCGGCGCGGGCGACGCGCTCGTCCGGGCGCCCGTCCGGCTGCGCGCCGCCGGTGTCGGTCCGCAGCAGCGGAACGGGCAGGTCAGCGGCGTCGGTGACCCGCTGCTCGGGCAGTCCGTCGACGCCGGGAAAGCGCGTGCGCAGGATCTCGTGCCGGGTGATCACGTCGCGCAGGGCGGCGTCCAGAGCGTCGGCGTCCAGAACACCGCTCACCCGCAGCGACCAGGGCACGTTGTAGGTGTCGGCCGGGCCGTCGAGCTGGTCGATGAACCACAGCCGGCGCTGCTCGGCCGAGAGGGGGACGCGTGCGGGCCGGTCCCTGCGCTCCAGCCGCGGACCGCCGTCCGCGGCGGCGCCCAGCCGGGGCGCCAGGTCCGCGACCGTGGGGGCCTCGAACAGGTCCCGGACGCCGACGCCGGCGTCCAGGTCGGCACGGACCCGGTTGACCGCCCGTGCGGCGGCCAGCGAGTGCCCGCCGAGGGCGAAGAAGTCGTCGTCGATCCCGACCTCGGCCAGGCCCAGCACCTCGGCGAAGACCGCGCACAGCCGCTCCTCGACCGCGTCGCGCGGGCCGCGCCCGGCCACCACTCCCGCGAGGTCGGGCTCGGGCAGCGCCGCGCGGTCGATCTTGCGGTTCTCGGTGAGCGGGAAGGCCTTCAGCACCACCAGAGCCGAGGGCACCATGTACTCCGGCAGCCGCGCGGCCAGGTCGGCGCGCACCTCCGCGAGATCGAGTTCGGCACCCGCGCGCGGCACGACGTAGCCGACCAGCCGCGCGGCGCCCCGCTGGTCGGGCCGGGCGGTGACGACGGCCTGGGCGACGCCGCCGCAGCCGGTCAGCGCCGCCTCGACCTCGCCCGGCTCGATCCGGAACCCGCGCACCTTCACCTGATGGTCGGTGCGCCCCAGGAAGTCCAGCGTGCCGTCGCCGCGCCAGCGGGCGAGGTCGCCGGTACGGTACATCCGCGAACCGGGCGGACCGAACGGATCGGCCACGAACCGCTCCGCACTCAGCCCCGATCGATTGGCGTAGCCGCGCGCCAGGCCGGCCCCCGCGATGTAGAGGTCACCGGCGACCCCGGTCGGCACCGGCCGCAGCCCCGGATCGAGCACGTAGGTCCGGGTGTTGGCGATCGGGCCGCCGATGCCGACCGGCTCGCCCGTGCGCACCGGCGCCGCCGTGGACCAGATCGTGGTCTCGGTCGGCCCGTACAGGTTCGTCACCGACCGCGCCCCCGAAGCCAGCCGCTCCGCGAGCGCCGGGGGCAGCGCCTCGCCGCCGACCAGGACCCGCAGACCGGTCAGCACCTCGGGCCGCTCCTCGGCCAGCGCCTGCCACAACGTGGGCGTGGCCTGCACGATCGTCGCCCTCTCTGCGGCGGCCAGCGCGGCCAGCGCTTCGGGATCACGCACGGTGTCGCGCTCGGCCAGCACCAGCGTCGCCCCCGCCAGCAGCGGCAGATACAACTCCAGCGCCGAGATGTCGAAGCCGACCGTGGTCACCGCCAGCCACCGGTCCTCCGGCCCCAACGGGAACCGAACAGCCATGTCGGCCAGGAAGTTGCCCAACGCCCCCTGCGAGACCACCACCCCCTTGGGCCGCCCCGTCGAACCCGACGTGTAGAGCACATAAGCGGCCGCGTCCGGCGCGGTCCCGGCGGCGCCGCTCCGGGCCCCGTCCGCCGCCGCGGCGGCCTCCGCGGTTGCGGGATCGTCCAGCAGCAGGTGCGGCGTACCGTCGGGCAGCCCGGCCGCGATCGCGGTGGTGGTGACGGCCAGGACCGCGCCGGAGTCGGCGAGCATGTGGCCGATGCGCCCGGCCGGAAAGTCCGGATCGACCGGCAGATAGGCCGCACCCGTCCGCTGCACCGCCAGCAGCGCGGCGACCAGCTCCACCGAACGCGGCAGCGCCACCGCCACCACCCGCTCGGGACCCGCGCCACACGCCCGCAGCCGCTCCGCCAACCGATCGGCCATCGCCGCCAGCTCCGCATAGGAGACCTCCCGCTCCCCCGACCGCACCGCGACCCGCCCACCGTGCACGCGCGCGACGTCGCCGATCCTGCGGTGCAGCGGCCGCTCCGGCACGGCGCACCCGGTCGCGTTGGGCTCCTCCAGCAGCCGGCGCCGTTCGGCCGCGGACAGGATCTCCAGGTCGCCGATCGGACGGTCGGGGTCGGCGACGATCTGGGCGATGAGGCCGCGCAGGCGCCGCACCATCGCCTCGGCGGTCCCCCGGTCGAACAGGTCCGTCGCGTAGCGCAGGTTGGCCGCGAGCCCGTCGAGGCCCGGGCGTTCGATGAAGGTGAACTCCAGGTCGAGCTTTGCGACGTCGATGTCGACCGGCTCGACGGCGGATTCGGTGCCGAGCAGGCCGGAGCGGTCGGGGTCGCGCTGGTAGGTGAGCATGATCTGGAACAGCGGATGCCGGCCCGGGGAGCGCGCCGGGTTGACCGCCTCCACGACCTGGTCGAAGGGGGCGTCGGCGTGCGCGAACGCCGCGACGTCGGCGCCGCGCAGGCGGGCGAGCAGGTCGCGGAAGGTCGGCCGGCCCGACAGGTCGCAGCGCAGCGTCAGCATGTTCAGGAACAGGCCGACCGCGTCGTGCACGGCGACGTCGTCGCGGTTGGCGACCGGGGTGCCGATGGGGATGTCCTCACCCGCGCCGAGCCGGTGCAGCAGCACCGCGACGGCGCCCTGCAGCACCATGAACGCCGTGGCGCCGCTGCCCGCAGCGAGTCCGCCGATCGCGGCGCGCGTGGCCGCGTCCAGCTCGAAGGGCACGGTGCCGCCGTGCCCACTGGCCACGGCCGGGCGCGGCCGGTCGGTCGGCAGCACCGGTTCCCCCGGCAGGTCGTGCAGCTCGGTGCGCCAGAAGTCCAGGCGGCGGGCCAGGAGCCCGTCGGGGTCGTCGGCGGCGCCGAGCCGTTCGCGCTGCCACAGCGCGTGGTCGGCGTAGCCGATCTCGCGGGTCGGCCACTCGGGGGCGCGGCCTGCCCGGCGGGCGGCGTAGGCGGCGTCGAGGTCGCGGGTGAAGGGGGCCTCGGACCACTCGTCGACGGCGATGTGGTGGAAGACCAGGACGAGCACGTGCTCGTGCGGCGCGAGCCGGAACAGGGTGGCGCGCACGGGCAGGTCACGGGTGATGTCGAACGGGCGGTGCAGGCGGCGCTTCACCTGCGCCGCCAGGTCGGCCTCGGCGACGTCGACGGTCTCCAACCCGGGGTCGGCGGCGGACAGGATCCGCTGGTAGGGGGTGTGGCCGTCCTCGGCGTAGAGGGTCCGCAGCGTCTCGTGCCGCGCCGTCACGTCGCGCAGCGCCGCGGCCAGCGCGTCGGCGTCCAGAACGCCGCGCAGCCGGAACGCCACGGGCACGTTGTAGGTCGGGGTGGGACCGTGCAGCCGCTCCAGGAACCACAGGCGCAGTTGGGCGTGCGAGAGCGGGGGGCGCTCGGGCCGGGGGCGCGGGGCGAGCGGCGGGCGGGCGGCGTCCGCGGCGGCGACGCGCGGGGCGAGGTCGGCGACCGTGGGGGCGTCGAAGACGTCGCGGATGCGGATGTCGGCGCCGAGCAGGTCGCGGATCCGGTTGACGACCCGGGTGGCGGCCAGCGAGTGCCCGCCGAGGGCGAAGAAGTCGTCGTCGATCCCGACCTCGGCCAGGCCCAGCACCTCGGCGAAGACCGCGCACAGCCGCTCCTCGACCGCGTCGCGCGGGCCGCGCCCCGAAGGCGTTCCCGCGAGGTCGGGCTCGGGCAGCGCCGCGCGGTCGATCTTGCGGTTCTCGGTGAGCGGGAAGGCCTCCAGCACCACCAGAGCCGAGGGCACCATGTACTCCGGCAGCCGCGCGGCCAGGTCGGCGCGCACCTCCACGAGATCGAGTTCGGCGCCCGCGCGCGGCACCAGGTAACCGGCGAGGTAGGGGCGTCCGGGGGTGTCCTCGCGGGGGACGGCGACGGCCTGGGCGACGCCGCCGCAGCCGGTCAGCGCCGCCTCGACCTCGCCCGGCTCGATCCGGAACCCGCGCACCTTCACCTGATGGTCGGTGCGCCCCAGGAAGTCCAGCGTGCCGTCGCCGCGCCAGCGGGCGAGGTCGCCGGTACGGTACATCCGCGAACCGGGCGGACCGAACGGATCGGCCACGAACCGCTCCGCGGTGAGATCGGCGCGGCCGGCGTAGCCGCGCGCCAGGCCGGCCCCCGCGATGTAGAGGTCACCGGCCCGGCCGACCGGGAGGGGGCTCAGGGCGGAGTCCAG
Organism: Spinactinospora alkalitolerans; assembly: GCF_013408795.1. Classification (NCBI taxonomy): domain Bacteria; kingdom Bacillati; phylum Actinomycetota; class Actinomycetes; order Streptosporangiales; family Nocardiopsidaceae; genus Spinactinospora; species Spinactinospora alkalitolerans. Next base: position 2,197,524 of record NZ_JACCCC010000001.1, on the reverse strand, counting down.
CACGCGGATCCCGGTGCCGGCGATCGGTCCGCCGATGCCCACCGGCTCGCCCGTGCGCACCGGCGCCGCCGTGGACCAGATCGTGGTCTCGGTCGGCCCGTACAGATTGGTCGCCTCGCGCCCGCTCCCGGCGAGGCGCTCCGCGAGCGCCGGGGGCAGCGCCTCGCCGCCGACCAGGACCCGCAGACCGGTCAGCACCTCGGGCCGCTCCTCGGCCAGCGCCTGCCACAACGTGGGCGTGGCCTGCATGATCGTCGCGCCGGTCTGCACGATGAGGTCGCCCAGAGCCCGGGGGTCGCGCACGGTGTCGCGCTCGGCCAGCACCAGCGTCGCCCCCGCCAGCAGCGGCAGATACAACTCCAGCGCCGAGATGTCGAAGCCGACCGTGGTCACCGCCAGCCACCGGTCCTCCGGCCCCAACGGGAACCGCCCGGCCATGTCGGCCAGGAAGTTGCCCAACGCCCCCTGCGAGACCACCACCCCCTTGGGCCGCCCCGTCGAACCCGACGTGTAGAGCACATAAGCGGCCTCATCGGGGATGCCCGGCCTGGCGGCCGGGGCTCCTCCACGAGGACCGGCCGCGGGCTCCTCCGGGGCGTCCACCAGGACGCGGGCCGGGCCGACCGGCAGGTCCCGGTCCAGGTCCGAAGTCGTGACCAGCAGCGCGGCGCCGGAGTCGGCGAGCATGTGGCCGATGCGCCCGGCCGGAAAGTCCGGATCGACCGGCAGATAGGCCGCACCCGTCCGCTGCACCGCCAGCAGCGCGGCGACCAGCTCCACCGAACGCGGCAGCGCCACCGCCACCACCCGCTCGGGACCCGCGCCACACGCCCGCAGCCGCTCCGCCAACCGATCGGCCATCGCCGCCAGCTCCGCATAGGAGACCTCCCGCTCCCCCGACCGCACCGCGACCCGCCCGCCGTGCACGCGCGCGAGATCCGAGACGCGGTCGGCGACCGGCTGCACCGGCGGCGCCCCGGGCGCGGTGGCCGAGGCGTCGAGGGCGCTCCGGCGCCGCCGCTGCGAGACCGGGTCCAGGGCGGCGACGCGGCGCGTGGCGAGCGCGTCGGCGCCGGGCAGGCCGGCGAGCACCCGGCCGAACTCCGCGAGCCGCTCGGCCAGGTCGTCGCCGGTGTAGCGGGCCGCGTTGCCGTTCAGCTCCAGGCGCAGGCCGTCGCCGTCGCGGTAGACCGACAGCGACGCGTCGTCGACCGGCCCCTCGGACAGGGTGTGCGTCGTGCCGCGGACCCCGCCGAAGCGCAGGTCGTAGTCGAAGGCCTTGATGTTGACCACCGGCCCGTACAGCCCGGCGGCCCGGCCCACCAGGTTGAGGTCGCGCCGGATGTCCTCGGCGCGGTAGCGCTGGTGGGCGCGCAGGTCGCGCAGCCGGTCCGCGGTGTGGCGCAGCAGGTCGCCGACCGCGTCGCCCGGGCGCACGCCCAGCCGCAGCGGCACGACGTTGACCACCATCGAGGGGGTGCGCAGCGACGCCGAGCCGAGGCGGCCCATCGCCGGCATGCCCAGGACGACGTCGCGGGCGCCGGTGCGGCGGTGCACGTAGCCGGCGAACGCGGCGACCACCGCCTCAGCCCAGTTCGCGCCGGCCGCCTCGGCCGCCTCCGCCAACCGGGCCAGCGTCGCGGCGTCCACCCCGGCCTCCGCGCGCAGCACCGCGCGGGGCTGCACCGGCGGCGCGTCGCTGAGCAGCACCGGTTCGGGGCGGTCGGCCAGCAGGTCGCTCCAGTAGGCCCGATCGTCCGCGCACCGCCGCGAACCGGAGTAGCCGGCCTCCTCGGCGACGACCGCGGCCAGCCCGCCGGTCCCGCCGCCCCGGCCCGGGTCGGCCCCCGCGGCGATGCGGGTGTAGACCTCGGCGACCCGGCGGGCCAGCGCGGTGATCGCGTAGGCGTCGGCGATGATGTGGTGGAACCGCTGGAACCACAGGTGGCGCTCGTCGGCGACGCGCAGCAGCGCGTAGGTGAACAGCGGGCCGGCCACCGGGTCGACCGGCCGCGCCATTTCCGCGCGCATCCACGCCATGGCCGCGCCGAACGGGTCGGCCTCGCCGCGCAGGTCCAGCAGCAGCGGCGCGAACGCGCCGGACTCACAGGGCTCGCCGATCTCCTGCCACACCGAGTCCGCCGCCTCCACGATCCGGGAGCGCAGGGCCTCGGTCTCGGCCACGACGCGGCGCAGCGCGGAGGTGAACGCCCCGGTGTCGATCGGCCCGGGCAGATCGACGTACTGGCCGACGTTGTAGATCGGACTGTCCGGATCGACCTGCTGGGCGTACCAGACGCCGGCCTGCGCTCCGGTGAGGGCGAGGCGGTCGGCCGATGCGTGGGTCATGTGCTGCTCCCGGTTGAAAGTGGTCGGCGGCGGGCGGTTCGGCGTCAGGCCGGTTCGGCCCAGCGCAGCCCGTCGGCGGCGGGCACCAGGCCGCCGGGCAGCAGAGGGGCCTCGGAGGACTCCCCCACCACGCCGCGGTGCTGGATCCGGTTCATCTCGGTCATGACCTCGCCGACGACCGGCGTGCGGAAGAGCTCGGTCATCCGCTCCCCCGACTCGGTGCGCGCGGCGCCGGTGCGTTCGACGGCGCCGGCCAGGTCGCGCGAGGAGGCGGTGAACCGCTCCGTCAGCGCCTCCGGCTCCACCAGCGCCCTCTCCCCGGAGTTGGCGCCGGCCACCAGCGTCGCGAACGCCTCCAGGTCGCCGGCGCCGAAATTGGTGACCTTGCGCGCCTTCCAGAAGTAGGACTCCTCGTTGACCTGCATGTCGTAGAAGGCCGAGAGGAATTCGCAGAAGACGGCGTACTCGCGTCGGTAGCGGCCCTCGAACTCGGTGAAGGCGCGCTCCTCGGTCAGCTCCCCGGCCAGGACGCTGTTGACCGAGCGGGCCGCGAGCAGCCCGCCGTAGGTGGCCAGGTGCACGCCGGTGGAGAACACCGGGTCGATGAAGCAGGCCGCGTCGCCGATCAGCGCGATGCCCGGGGCCCAGAAGGCGGAGTTGGCGTAGGAGTAGTCCTTGCGGACCCGGATCCGGCCGTAGGTGCCCTCGGTGACCCGGGTGGCGCCGGCCAGGAGGTCGCGCACGATCGCGCACGCGTCCACCGATTCCATCAGCGTCCGCTCCCGGTCGGCCTGGATCCTGGCCGCCTGGTCGCGGTTGAGGACGGCGCCGACGCTGGTCAGCGTGTCGCTGAGCGGGATGTACCACAGCCAGCCCTCGTCGAAGGCCGCGCACAGGATGTTGCCGCTGTCGGGCGCGGGCAGTCGCCCGCCGCCCTCGAAGTAGCCGAACACCGCGAGGTTCTGGAAGAAGTCGGAGTGGTGCCGCTCGCCGCCCACCGCGGCGTGCAGCCGCCCGGTGTTGCCCGAGGCGTCCAGGACGTGGGCGGCCGACAGCTCCCCGACCGCGCCCGATGGGCCGGTGCAGCGCACCCCGGTGACCCGCCCGCCGGTGCGCACCGCCTCCAGCACCGGGGTCTCCTCGCGCACGTCGACTCCGTGCCGGGCCGCGTTCTTCAACAGGATGTCGTCGAAGGTCATCCGGTCGACCTGGTAGGCGTATGAGGTCGGGCCGGACAGCTCGGGCGAGAGCGCGAACAGGAAGTTCCACGGCTCGGGGCTGGTCCCCCACCGGAAGCTGCCGCCGCGCTTGACCATGAACCCGGCGGCCTCCAGCTCGCCGGTGACGCCGAGCAGCCGGCACACCCCGTGCACCGTGGCCGGCAGCAGCGACTCGCCGATCTGGTAGCGGGGGAACCGCTCCTTCTCCAGCAGCGCCACCCGGTGCCCCTGCCGGGCGACGAGGGTGGCGGCGGTGGACCCGGCGGGGCCGCCGCCGACGACGATGACATCGAATTCCTCGGTTGCACTCACGTGGTGCTCCTAGCGCGCCGGGCGCGGTCGATGGGGGGCGGGACGGGAGGGGAGGGGCGCAGCGGGCGGGCTCAGTCGAGCAGCAGCCGGGTCCAGGCGGCCACGGTGGGCTCCTCGGCCAGGGTGATGAAGTCGGTCTCGGCCCCGGCCTTGCGCCAGGTCTCCACCAGGCTCATCAGCCGGATGGAGTCCATGCCCCGGTCGAGCAGGTTCTCCTCGGTGTCGATGTCCTCGGGCCGCTCGCCGAGCACGCGGGCGGCGTCGGCGTGCAGCCGGGCCGCGGTCAGGCCGGCGTCCGCGGTTCCGGCCACCGCCGCCGCCTCGTCTTTCTGGGTTTCGGACATGGAGGGGTTCCCTTCCGCTCGGTTTTCGGTTCGGCCGGTTTCGGTTCGGGTTCAGCGCTGAGCGGGGACCGCGTCGACCGCGGTGCTGCGGGCGCCGATCGAGGCGAGGATCTCGCCGACGCGCACCGCGACGTTGGACAGCAGCGACGAGGAGATGCCGTGCGTGTGCTCGGTGCCGCCCTGCAGGTAGATGCCGCAGGTCACCTCGTCGGTGGTGGCCAGCCGGTAGTCGCGCTGCACCATCGGGCGGCCCGCGTCGTCGGCGAGGCAGTGCCGCGCGACCTCGCCGAGCAGGCCGCGCGGGTCGCTGGGGTGGTAGCCGGTCGCGCAGACCACGTAGTCGGCCTCGATCGGGGTGTGCTTGCCGCTGGGCAGGTGCTCGACGGTGACGGTGACGCCGGAGCCGGTCTCGTCGACCTCGGCCACCCGTGAGGTGTTGAGCAGCCGCAGCCGCTCGGTGCCGCGCACCTTGTCCTGGTAGACCCGCCGGTACAGCGCGTCGATGAGGTCGGGGTCGACCACGGAGTAGTTGGTGTTGCGGTGGTAGCCCATGATCTCGGCCTTGACCTCCCGAGGCGCGTCGAAGAAGGTGTCGACGGCCTCGGGGTCGAAGATCCGGTTGGCGAAGGAGCTGTCGTCGGAGGGGCTGTAGCCGTAGCGCGCGAACACCGCGTCGACCCGGGCGCCGGGGAAGCGCTGGTAGAGGTGGTCGGCGACCTCGGCGGCGCTCTGGCCGGCCCCGACCACGACGAACCGGGCCGGGCGGGCGTCGGGCCCGAGTTCGGCGAGGCGGTGCAGCAGGTGCTCGTTGTGCCAGACCCGCGCCGAGGCCTCGACGCCCTCGGGCATGCGCGGGGTCAGCCCCGGGGCGAAGACCACGTTGCGCGCGCGGTCGCGGCGCACCGCCCCGGCCGGGTCGCGGGAGAGCACGTCCAGGCGGGAGATCCGGCCCCCGCCGTCGCGGACCGGTTCCACCGCGAACACCTCGCGGTGGTAGCCGACCTGGTCGGCGACCCGCTGCGCGCACCAGGCGAGGTAGTCGTGGAACTCCGAGCGCAGCGGGAACAGCGTCTTGTGGTTGATGAAGTCGTGCAGCCGGCCCACCTGGTGCAGGTAGGACAGGAAGCTGAAGTCGCTGGCGGGATCGCGGGTGGTGACCAGGTCCTTGAGGAAGGACACCTGCATGGTCGCGTCGTCCAGCAGCATCCCGCGGTGCCAGCCGAACTCGGGCTGGCGTTCGAGGAAGACGCCGCTCAGCGCCGGGGCCGCGGGGTCGGCGGCCGCGCGCTCGCGCTGTTCGCGCAGTGCGACGGCCAGCGCCACGTTGGACGGGCCGAATCCGATCCCCACCAGGTCGTGGACCTGTGGGGAGGCTGGCGTTGGGGTCACGGTGTTCCCTTCGTGTCGCGTGGGTCAGGCTCGGGTCGGCACGGTCGCGGCGAACGGCTCCGACAGCGCGTCCGCCGCCCGCGCCGCGGGCAGCACGACGGCGCAGCGCCGCGCGGCGTAGTGCACGGCGAAGCGATGGTCCTCGGCTGAGAAGTCGGCCATGGCGTCGGCCACGAAGAACGCCTGGATGTCGCGCATGAACGCGTCGGCCGCGGTGAGCAGGCACCCGATGTGGGCGTAGACGCCGGTGACGAGGATCTGGTCGCGGCCCCGCCGGCGCAGCCGTTCGGCGAGGTCGGTCTGGACGAAGGCGCTGTAGCGCCACTTGGTGATGAGCACGTCCTCGGCGTCGGGCGCCAGATGCTCGGTGATGCCGGTGTGCTCGGGGACGGCCCGCATGCCGCCGCCCCAGAAGTCGCGCTCCAGACCGCGTCGGCCGGGATCCATGTCGCCGGGCTTGGCGGTGTAGACGACCGGCACGCCGGCGGCCCGGCAGGCGTCGCGCAGGGCGGCGATGTTGGCCAGGGCCGCGGCGAGCGGCTGCTCACCGGGCGGGTAGGGGCGCAGGAAGTAGCGCTGCATGTCGTGGACGAGCAGCGCGGCCCGCGCGGGGTCGGGCCGCCAGGGGGCCCGGTTGGCCGGCAGCTCCTCGGGGCCGGGCAGCGGGTAGGGCTGGATCTGGGGCAGTGCGGTGCGGGCGGTCTCGGTCACGGGGTTCCAATCAGCGGCGTCGGGACTCGGGCGGCTGCCGCGGTCAGGAGGTGTCGGCGCGCCGGGCCAGTTCGGCGGTGATCGCCCGTCTCAGCTCGCGCCTGCTGACCTTGCCGACGCCGGTCGCGGGGAACTCCGGCACGAACTCGACCCGGTCGGGGATCTTGTAGCCGGCCAGGCCGCGGCCGCGCAGGAAGCCCAGCAGCTCCGAGCGCGCGGGCGCCGTGCCGCGCGCGATCACGTAGGCGCAGGTGCGCTCGCCGAGGAAGACGTCGGGCATCGCGACGACCGCGGCGTCGTGGACCCCGGGGTGGGCGAGGATGTGGTTCTCGATCTCCTCGGCCGCGACCTTCTCGCCGCCCCGGTTGATCTGGTCCTTGGCGCGGCCCTCGACGACCAGGCCGCCCTCGGGGGTGCGCCGGACGACGTCGCCGGTGCGGTAGAAGCCGTCGGGGGTGAACGCGCGGGCGTTGTGCTCGGGCGCGGCGTAGTAGCCGCGGATGGTGTAGGGACCGCGGGTCAGCAGGTGCCCGGTCTCGCCCGGGGCGACCGGCCGGTCGGCGTCGTCGACCACGCGGATCTCGTCGTCGGCGCTGATCGGCCGGCCCTGGGTGGTGACGATGACGTCCTCGGGGTCGTCCAGCCGGGTGTAGTTGACCAGACCCTCGGCCATGCCGAAGACCTGCTGGAGGGTGCAGCCGAGGACGGGGCGCACCCGGCGCGCGGCCTCGGCGCCGAACTTGGCGCCGCCGACCTGCAGCACCCGAAGGGAGGACAGGTCCCGGTGGGCCTGGGAGCCGCCGGCCACGGCGTCCAGCCACAGCAGCGCCACCGGCGGCACGACGGCGGTGATGGTGACGCGCTCGGCCTCGATCAGGGGCAGGCAGGTGCCGGGACCGGGGTCGGGGGCGAGCACGACGGCGCCCCCGGCGTGCAGGACCCCGAGGAAGCCGGGCGAGCTCATCGGGAAGTTGTGCACGATGGGCAGCGCGCCGAGGTAGACGGTTCCGGGACCGAGCTCGCAGATGTCGGCGCTGGCCCGCACGGAGTACAGGTAGTCGTCGTGGGTGCGCGGGATGAGCTTGGGCAGGCCGGTGGTGCCGCCGGAGAGCTGGAAGAACGCCACGTCGCCCGGGTCGGGGTCGGCGAGGACCGCGGGGTCGGGGCGGTCGGCGCGCAGGTCGGCCAGCGCGGTGCGGCCGTCCGCGTCGCCGGCGTCGCCTGCGACGACCACGTGCCGCAGGCCCTCGACGGCGCCCCGGACCTCGGCGGCCATCGCGCGGTGGTCGAAACCCGCGTGCACGTCGGCGACGACCAGCGCGACCGCCCCGGTGAACGCGCACAGGTACTCGATCTCGCTGCGCCGGTGCGCGGGCAGCGCGTACACCGGCAGCGCGCCGAGCCGGTACAGCGCGAACGCCACCTCGATGACCTCGGCGACGTTGGGGAGCTGCACGACCACGCGGTCGCCCGCCGCGATCCCCAGTCCGGCCAGCCCGGTGGCCAGGGCGTCGGCGCGCCCGTCCAGGTCGGCGTAGGTCCAGCGGGTGTCACCGGCGACGACGGCGGTGCGCCCGGCGAAGCGGCGCGCGCGCTCGCGCAGGAACGCGCCGAGGGTCTCGCCGGTCCAGTGGCCGGCCGCGCGGTAGCGCGCGGCGGCCTCCGCCGGCCAGGGCGTGCATCCTGCGAGCATGGGGTGGGGCCTTTCCGGGTCGGGTGCCGTGGGATCGAACGCCTCGGGTGCTAGAGCGGCTGGTTGACGCCGAGGGCGAGCAGGAGGGTGCGCAGCTTCGCCGAGGTCTCGGCGAGTTCTGCGTCGGGGTCGGACTCGGGCACGATGCCGCCGCCGGCGAACAGGTCGAGGGTCCGGCCCGCGACGTCGGCGCAGCGGATGGTGACCACCCACTCCCCGTCGCCGTCGGCGTCGGCGTAGCCCACGGCGCCGGTGTAGAAGCCGCGGTCGAACGGCTCGATCTCCCCGATCGCCGCGCGGGCCCGCGCGGTCGGGGTGCCGCAGACCGCCGGCGTGGGGTGCAGCGCCGCGGCCAGCACGGGGACCGGCGGCGCCGGAGTGCGCAGCTCGCCGGTGATACGGGTGGACAGGTGCCACATGGTGGCGGTCGCGGCCGGCTCGGGCTCGGCTGGCACGTCGAGTCGGCGGCAGAACGGACGCAGCCCCTCGGCGACCGCCTCGACGACCACGGCGTGCTCGTAGCGGTCCTTGGCCGAGGTCAGCAACGCGACCGCGCGCTGCTGGTCCTTGGTCGGGTCGGCGCTGCGCGGGACGGAGCCGGCCAGCGGATTGGAGGTGACGGTCCGGCCGCGCTTGGCGACCAGCAGCTCGGGGCTGGCCCCGATCAGGGTGCGCGGTTCCTCCCCGCGCGGCGGCAGGTTCATCGCGAAGGTGAACCCGGCCGGGTCGCGCCAGGCGAGGTTGCGCAGCACCCGGGCGAGGTCCACCGGCTCGCTTCCGGTGATCCGCAGGCAGCGGGCGAGCACCACCTTGCGCAGGGCGCCGTCGGCGTCGGCCAGCAGCTTGAGGGCGCGCTCCACGCCGCGCACGTGCGCCGCGGGCTCGGGCACCGGCCGGACGTCCCAGGTGCCGGGCAGCCTGCGGCGCGGCCCGCCGGCCGGCGCGGCGGCCGGGGACGGCGCCCGGTGCACCGTCTCCGGCACGACGAGGTGCGCCGGTGCGTCGGCGTCGAAGGGCACCGCGCCGATGGCGATCGGCCGGGGGCCGTCGATGCCGCGCAGGACGGCCGCGACGTCGTCGAGCCGGTCGGCGGTGGCGAGGGCGCCCCGGCCCAGCACCGCGCCGGAGGCGGAGGCGAAGAAGGAGGCGCCGGGACGGTAGGCGTCGAGGAGGTCGCCGGCCGCCGTGGCTGCGGGAGCGACGCGCTGGAGGGGCACCGATCGGCCTTTCTGTGACGAGCGCGGGCGAGGGCGCGGGCGGCGGGGTCCCCGCCGACGCGGCGGCTCACTGATCAGGTAGGTCCAGTGGAGAAAAGGGCCGGAGCGGCCCGGCGGGCCGGGGCCGGGTCAGGCGCGCAGGGTCGCGCCCCCGTCGACGTAGAGGTCGTGCATGGTGATGTGCCGGGCGGCGTCGGAGGCCAGGAAGCACACCGCATCGGCGATGTCGGCGGGGTCGGCGATGCGGCCCAGCGGGATGCCCACCCTGTAGCGCTCCGGTACTCCGGCGACGGTGCGCGCCGCGCCGTCGGCGCCGCTCCACATCGAGCGCTGCATGGGGGTGTCGGTGGAACCGGGCGAGACGACGTTGCAGCGGATGCCGTGCGGCGCGAGCTCCAGGCCCAGAGACTTGGTGAACAGGGTCGCGGCGGCCTTGGACGCGCCGTAGGCCGCCATGTCGGCGCGCGGCACGCCCGAGGCGTTGGAGCCGACGGTGATGATGCAGCCGCCGCCCCGCGGCCGCATGCGGCGGGCGGCGGCGCGGGAGACGTGGAAGACGCCGGTGGCGTTGACCGCGAAGAGCTCGGCCCAGTCAGCGTCGGAGCAGTCGGTGACCGCTCCGGTGCGCAGCACGCCCGCGACGTTGACGGCCAGCGAGACCGGACCCAGGTCCCGTTCGACGCCGTCGAAGAGGCGCTCCACCTCAGCGGCCTCGGCCACGTCGGCGACGAGGCCCAGCGCTTTGCGCCCGGCCTGCTCCAGCTCGGCCGCCGCGGCCCGCGCCCGGTCGGGATCGCGGTCCACGGCGGCGATCACGGCGCCCTCGGCCGCCAGCGCATGCGCCACGGCGCGCCCGATCCCCTGGCCGGCGCCGGTGACCACGGCGATCGATCCCTCGATCCCGCTCTGGCCCACGTCTCTCCCCCTCACCACCGTTGTGGAGCGCGACGGGACCGCGTTCGGCCACGCGCGCACGACAAAGGCGAAGCAAACCTCACTAAGGTAACGCTTACCTAAGCAACTGTCCGCCAGTCTTGAACGACGGTGCGCATCGTGTCAACCCGCGAGATCCCGACATTCCGCCCAAAAGGCGACAAAGGACCAGGTCAGACGGCATTCGCAAAATCACGTCGGGACACCCCTCGACGACTCGGCGAAGCCCTCGGGGCGGCGGCCTCGAGGAGAAAATGAAAACGGTTATCGTTTTAGGTAAGATGGCCCCTGATCCGGATCCCCACATCGAGGACAGGAGACCCATATGTCCCGGACCTGCCAGGTGACGGGCAAGGCGCCCGCCTTCGGCAACCGCGTCTCGCACTCCCATCGGCGCACCAGGCGCCGGTTCGACCCCAACATCCAGTCCAGGCGCTACTGGCTGCCCGGCGAGAACCGGCACGTCCGGCTGCGCGTGAGCACCAAGGGGATGAAGGTGATCGACCGGCGCGGCATCGAGCGGGCCGTCGCCGACATCCGCGCCCGCGGGGAAAGGGTCTGAGGCCGTGGCGAAGAAGAGCAAGATCGTCCGCAACGAGCAGCGCGCCCGCGTCGTGGCCCGGTACGCCGAGCGCCGCGCCGAACTCAAGCGCGTCATCGGCCACCCCGGCACCGATCCCGAGAGCCGGGCCGCCGCCGTGGCCGAGCTGAACCGGCAGCCGCGCGACGCCAGTGCCACCCGGCTGCGCAACCGCGACTCCGTCGACGGCCGCCCCCGGGGCCATCTGCGCAGGTTCGGCCTGTCCCGGATCCGGTTCCGGAAAATGGCCCACCGCGGCGAGCTGCCCGGCGTCACCAAGTCGAGCTGGTAGCGGCCGACGACGACCCGCGAACCGGCGGCGGGGCCGGGGAGCAGCACTCCCCGGCCCCGCTAAGGCAGCGACCTGGGTCCGTGTGCGGCCTTGTCGGCCGGTCGGCCACCACTGACCCGAAGGAAAAGCAGCGGCGAGGGCGGTGACGGGTCCGGACAGGCGCACAAGGTGTCCGTTCTGCGGTGATTCTCTCGCCGATCTCGACCTTGGGTTTCAACCTCGGCCCCGGGACGGAGCAGGCGCGCGGGTGGGCCCCCTCCACCTCGACCCCCTGAGGCCGGGGACGGCATGCACCGTCGCCCAACCACCGCGGATCCCTCCTTGGGCCGAGGCTTCACGACCCCCGATGGTCGAGGTCACAACTCAAGGTCGAGATCACCCGCCGCACGGCCGCACAGCAGACCTGGTCCGCCTTCTTCGGCGCGGACCGGTCAGGACGCCGTGTCCAGGTCGAGCACCTCGGCGAACGGGTCGTCGGCCCGGTTCCACTCCCGGGTCTCCGCCAGTTCGGCCTCGGTGAGCAGGCAGGAGTCGAGCACCGCCGCCAGGCGCTCGACGTCGAGCCCGACCCCGGTGAAGGACAGGCACTGGCAGCGGTCGCCCGCGACGGGGTGCCAGTCGAGCTGGGCGGCCGTGCGCCGGTGCTCGGAGACCAGCTCCCAGGCGGCGTCGGGCAGGGAGGCCAGCCAGGGGCCGGCTGGCTCCATCGCCAGCGACCCGCCGGCCGCGTCCCAGACCAGCATCGTGTCGGGGCGGCTGGCCAGCCAGAACCGGCCGCGGCTACGCAGGCAGGTGCCGACCACGTCGTCGAGGGCCGCGTGCAGCCGCCCCGGGTGCATCGGGCGGGACCGCCGCCAGGTGAGCGTGCGCACCTCCCCCGCCTCGCACGAGTCCGGCGGCTGGGCGCTGGTGGGGTCCACCCGCGCGGCCGCCGCTGCGGTGTCGAAGGATCCCTCGGCCAGGGCGGCGAGCCGGGCGCGTTCCGGGGGCAGGATGACCGCCGCGGGATTGAGCTGGCCGAGCACCGCGGCGCAGCGCCCGACCGCACCCGGATCCCGCAGGCCCCCGTGGACCGTCAGCGCCGTCGGGTACTCGATCTGGCGGGCCAGCACCTCGGCGACGGTGCGGTCGTCCTCGGAGGCGATGTCCAGGCCGCGGTCGGCCATGTCGTCGCCGGTGCCCAGGTCTGCGACCAGCCGGTCGGCGTCCACCGCGGTGAGCACGGCCCCCAGGTGCAGCCAGCGGGTGACGGGGCGGCCGTTGACCACGGTCTCGGTCACCGCCTCGGCGATCGCGCGCGGCTCCACCCCGTCCCACGCCTCCACCACGTGAAGCCGGTCCTCGCCCCGCTCGGCCAGGTCGACCAGCAGGGGCGCCAGATCCTCCCGCAGCGTGCAGGAGACGCACGCGTGCACCAGGTCGATCCGGCTCCGGTCGCGCTCGCCCCAGCGGTCGCGCAGCACCCGGTGCACGACGCCGCGCCCGATCTCGGTGAGGTCGTGGTGCACGGCGACGGCGCCGGGCAGCGCCAGCAGGATCTGGTCGACCGCGTGCGCGCGGGCGTCGCCGTGCAGTCCGGCGACGATCAGCACGCGCGCGGTCCCGGGCCGTGTCATCAGGACACCTCCGCTTCTCATGATTGAAAATGATTATCATTACCTTACAAGACGCACGCCTCCACCCGCTCACCGACTCGGTGAAACCCGCCCGGCTCCCCGAAAGACCCGCACCGTGACTGTGAGTCACGATTTAATCATTCTCAGTGCCCATCGATCGGATGGGAGTCAAGACGACACTGGAGACAGCACCGTGCGAAACCGACACACCGTTGCAGCAGTCCTGGCCGCGGCCACCGGCCTCGCGGCCGTCCTCACCGCCCCCGCGGCGAGCGCCGCGCAGGCCCCGGAGTCCCGGCTGGACCTGACCATCACCCAGCGCAGCGACAACGGGCAGCAGCAGGCGTCCAGTCAGCGCTACGTCGGGTTGGAGTGCGGCCCCGCCGGCGGCGGCCACCCCAGAGCCGAGGAGGCGTGCGCCGCCCTTGAGGAGGCCGGCGGCGACTTCGACCGGCTCGCCACCGACCCCGGCGCGTGCACGCTGGAGTACGCCCCGGTCACCGTCGCGGCCACGGGCCACTGGCGCGGGTCGGAGGTCGACTACGAGGAGGAGTTCGCCAACTCCTGCACCGCCGCCCGGCGGACCGCCGGGATCTTCGACTTCTGAGCCGCCCGCGCCGAGGTCTACTCGTAGGGGTCCGGGGGGTCGGCGACCTCCGACATCGTCTCGACCTCGATCCGGTGGTCGCGGACGGCCTGGAGGTCACCCTCGGGCTCCACCCAGGTGCCCCGGACCGTCCACCAACTGTCCTTGTCCGGCTCCGGCTCGTCGGTGATCAGCACCCGGTTGACGATGGCGTCGGCGGCGCAGCAGGCCATCTGCAGCCGCGCCAGGTACCAGCCCTCCCCCTCGGGGTTGGGCACGGCGAACCCGGTCAGCTCGATCTCGCGCCCCGCCATGGCCCGCTCCTCGTCGGTCCAGGCGCGCATCACGAACTCCTGCAGCTCCATCTCCACCGGCTCGCCGGCGGCGGCCTCGGTACCGAGGTCGCCCAGGGCCGCGGCGTCGGCCTCGGCGGGCGGCGCCGCGGCGGCGCCGGTGGCGGCGCTGTAGGCGCCCAGCGCGGGCGGGGCGACGGCGAACACCGCGACGACCGGCAGCAGCAGCAGCCAGGCCACGCCCGGCCCGCGCGCGTGGTCGTGGCCGTGCCCGTCGTCGCCGTGCCCGTCGTGCTCCCGTCCGCCGCCGTCCGCGGCGCGCATGTCGGCCACGATGGCGATGACACCCAGCACCAGCAGGACCGCGCCGGCCCCGACGAGGAACGGGCGGAACGCCGGCTGCACGTAGTTGAGGTAGAGGTCGGAGGCGAGCGTACAGCTCAGCGCCGCCGCGCCGAGCAGCACCATGAGCAGGCCCTGAGCGATCCGGTTCACAGCAGCCACCATCCGATCGCGAAGCTGAACAGGAGGGTCAGTACCAGCGTCAGCGGTACGAAGCGGCGCACGAAGGCCCAGCCGAACGTGCCGGCCTGCAGCGCGATCAGCTTGAGGTCGATCATGGGGCCGACCACGAGGAAGGCCAGCTTGGCCGTCGGCGAGAACGCGGTGAGGCTGGCCGCGACGAAGGCGTCGGCCTCGGAGCAGATCGACAGCAGGATCGCCAGCAGGGCCAGCACCAGGACCGAGAGCACCGGCCGGTCGGCGACGGCGGTGATCCAGTCGCGCGGGACCACGACGTTGAGCGTCGCCGCCGCGAGACCGCCCACGACGAGGAAGCCGCCCGCGTGCATGATGTCGTGCTGCATCGACTCGCGGAAGACGCGCCACTTCGAGGCGTCGGGGTCGTGGTGCAGGCGGGGCGGGCGCAGCCAGTCGCTCCTGCCGAAGCGCGCCCACAGCCACCCCACGGCGACCGCCGCGCCGAGCGACGCGGCGAAGCGCGCCGCGACCATCTCCGGCTGACCGGGGAAGGCCACGGCGGTGGCCACCAGGACGACGGGGTTGATGGCCGGAGCGGCGAGCAGGAAGGTGAGCGCGGCCGCCGGGGCCACGCCCCGCTTGATCAGCCCTCCGGCGACCGGGACCGAGGCGCACTCGCAGCCGGGCAGCACCGCTCCGGCGGCGCCGGCGACCGGAACGGCGAAGACGGACCTGCGCGGGATGGCGCGCCGCCAGAAGGCCGCCGGCACGAACGCGGTGAGCGCCGCCGACAGCGCGACGCCGAACACCAGGAACGGCAGCGCCTGCAGGCTGATCGCGGTGAAGATGGTCGCCCAGGCGAGGAACGCCTCGCCGTCCAGCCGGTCCGACAGCCAGGTGTTGCCCACTGCGAGCAGGGCGATGAACAGCGCGAACACCCAGACGGTCGCGGTGCGTCGGGGCCCGCGCGGCCGCCCCCATTCAGAGGGTGGGAGCCCGTCGTCGTCCCCGTCCCATCCGTGTGCGAGGGAGTCGCCCAGGGAGAGTGACGGGACCGAGGAGCCCGAAGAACTGTCCGGCACGGTACGTCCTCGTTCGGATTCGGTTTCCGGGGGTCGGTGGCATCGTAACCGACGACCGTTTTCATTTTCGGCACGGAGCGCGGCATCGGCGTCGGCGCGTCGGAATCGGGTCGCGTCCTCCCGCGCCGATCCCCCTGGTCGGCGTGGACTGCGCCGCAGGTCCCGGGCCCGGAGATGTGTGCGTCCCACATGGAACTCCGCCTCCCTGTGTGAGGCGGAGATATGGGACAGATCACACCGGACGTCTAGCGTGCCGGGCATGGAAGCCCCTAGCAGCCAATCCGGCCCGCCGGCGGAATCGGTGCGCCTCGACCTGCGCGGCCGCGCGGTCCTCGTGACGGGTGCGGGCAGCGGAATCGGGCGGGCGTGCGCGCTGCGCCTCGCCGAGGCCGGTGCCCGGGTCCACCTCGCCGACATCGACGCCGAGGCCGTGAAGGAGGCCGCCGACGCGGCCGGCGGCACGGCCCACGTGGCCGACCTGACCGACGAGGCGGCCGTCGCGGCCCTGCCCGACGCGATCGACGTGCTCGTCAACAACGCCGGCGTGCAGCACGTCGCACCGGTGGAGGCGTTCCCGCCGGAGCGGTTCCGCCGGATGCACGCGCTCATGGTGCACGCCCCGTTCCTGCTGCTGCGGCGCGCGCTGCCGCACATGTACGCCTCGGGGTGGGGGCGCGTCGTCAACATCTCCTCGGTGCACGGGCTGCGCGCCAGCCCCTACAAGGCGGCCTACGTCTCGGCCAAGCACGCGCTCGAAGGGCTGAGCAAGGTGGTCGCCGCCGAGGCCGCGCCGCACGGCGTGACCAGCAACTGCCTGTGCCCCGGCTACGTCCGCACGCCCCTGGTGGAACGGCAGATCACCGACCAGGCCGACGTGCACGGCATCGCCGAGGGCGAGGTCACCGAGAGCGTCCTGCTGCGGCGCTCGCCGATCAAGCGCCTCGCGGAGCCCGAGGAGGTCGCCGAGGCGGTCGCCTGGCTGTGCACCCCGCACACCGGGTACCTCACCGGCGCCTCGATCTCCCTGGACGGCGGCTGGACGGCCACCTGAGCCGCGACCGCCCGGCCCGCATCCCCCTTTCACTCCGACCCGCAAAGTGGTGAACACGATGTCGCGATCCGACCACCGCACCCCCTTCGGCAGGGTCGTCGTGGCCAGCCTGATCGGCACGACGATCGAGTGGTACGACTTCTTCCTCTACGGCTCCGCCGCGGCCCTCGTCTTCAACGCCGTGTTCTTCCCCGAGTCCGAACCGCTGATCGGAACCCTGCTCGCCTTCACGACGTATGCGGTCGGGTTCGTGGCGCGCCCGCTGGGCGGGCTGGTCTTCGGCCACTACGGCGACCGCATCGGGCGCAAGCGGCTGCTGGTGATCAGCCTGCTGATGATGGGCGGTGCGACGTTCGCGATCGGGCTGCTGCCCACCTACGCCGCGATCGGCGTCGCGGCCCCGCTGCTGCTGACCCTGCTGCGGGTGGTCCAGGGCTTCGCGCTGGGCGGCGAGTGGGGCGGGGCGGTGCTGCTGGTCTCCGAGCACGGCGACGAGCGCAACCGCGGATTCTGGGCGTCCTGGCCGCAGGCCGGCGTCCCGTGCGGCAACCTGCTGGCCACCGCGGTGCTGGCGGTCCTCGCCGTGGTGATGCCCGACGCGGTGTTCCTCGACTGGGGCTGGCGCGTCCCGTTCCTGCTGTCCGGCGTCCTGGTGCTGATCGGGCTGTGGATCCGGCTGGCGGTGAGCGAATCGCCGGTCTTCCAGGAGGCCGCGGCCCGCGCCAGGACCACCGGGTCGGCCGAGCGCGCGCCGATCCTGGACGTGCTGCGGCACCACTGGCGCGAGGTGCTCGTCGCCATGGGCGTGCGCATGGCCGAGAACATCTCCTACTACGTGATCACCGCCTTCATCCTGGTCTACGCGACGCAGACCACCGACCTGGGCAACGGCCCGGTGCTCAACGCCGTGCTGATCGCCTCGGCCGTCCACCTGGTGGCGATCCCGCTGTGGGGCGCGCTGTCGGACCGGCTGGGCCGCCGGCCGGTCGTCGCGCTGGGTGCCGCGGGCGTCGGCGCGTGGAGCTTCGCGTTCTTCCCGCTGATCGACATCGGCTCCTTCGGTGCGGTGACGCTGGCCGCGACGGTCGGGCTGGTCCTGCACGGGGCCATGTACGGGCCGCAGGCCGCCTACTTCTCCGAGCTGTTCGGCACCCGGATGCGCTACTCCGGCGCCTCCATCGGCTACCAACTGGCCTCCATCGCCGCGGGCGGGATCGCGCCGCTCATCGCGACCGCACTGCTGGCGGCCTTCGGCTCCAGCCTCCCGATCTCCGGCTACGTCGCCGCGGCGTCGGTGCTGACCCTGATCGCCGTGTGGTCCTCGCGCGAGACCCGAGGCCAGGACCTCGCGGCGGTGGGCGCGCGGTCGTCCGCGGCCGGCCGCTGAGTGCGGACAAGTGCGAACATCGGCGGCATGAGCCCTTCCAACGCACCCGCCGCCATGCGCCGGCTCCTCGATCTACTCGCCGGGAACGCCCCGGTGGAGGCGTTCGAGGAGCCGGCCGCGTCCCTGCGCGCCGCCGACGCGCCGCCGGCCGACATCGCCGAGGTCGAGGCCGCGACCAGCGTCGCCCTGCGCATCCACGGCTCGCTGGCCCAGCACCGGCGGCGCGAGGCCCAACTGACCGCCCTGTTCGAGACGTCGGGGGACCTCGCGGCCTCGCGCGACCTCGACACGGTGCTGCGCGCGATCGTGCGGCGCGCCCGCCGGCTGCTGGGCACCGACACCGCATACATGACGCTGGACGACGAGGAGCGCGGCGACACCTACATGCGGGTCACCGACGGTTCGATCTCCCCGCGGTTCCAGCGGCTGCGCCTGGGCTACGGGGAGGGCCTGGGCGGGCTGGTGGCCGAGACCGCCGAACCCTACGCCAGCGCCGACTACCTCAGCGACCCGCGCTTCGCCCACACCGGCGCGATCGACCACGGGGTGGGCGACGAGGGGCTCGTGGCCATCCTCGGCGTGCCGCTGCTGCTGGGCGACCGGGTGATCGGCGTGCTGTTCGCCGCCGACCGGGCGGCCCGGACGTTCACCCCCGACGAGGTGGCGCTGCTGTGCTCGCTGGCCGCGCACGCCGCGATCGCGATCGACGGCACGAAGCTGCTGGCCGAGACCCGCGCGGCGCTGGCCGAACGCAACACCGCGCACGCCGGCCTGCGCGCGCGCAACGCCGCGATCCAGCGCGCCGAGGAGGCGCACGACCGGCTCACCGACCTCGTGCTGCGCGGCGCCGACCTGACGGAGGTGGCGACGGCCGTCGGCGCGGTCCTCGGCGGCGGCATCACCGTGACCGGCGCCGACGCCGAGGTGCTCGCCCAGGTGGGAACGGCGCCCCGGGACGGCCTGGCCGAGGCGGTCGCGGTCTCGCGCACGCGCCGCAGGGCGGTCGCGCACGAGGGGACGTGGGTGTGCGCGGTGATGGCCGGCTCCGAGCCGCTGGGCGGCCTGGTCCTCACCGGTCGGCCGGACCTGGACGAGGCCGACCGCAGGCTGTTCGAGCGCGCCGGGGTGGTCACCGCGCTGCTGTTGCTGCTGCGCAGGTCGGCGACCGAGGCCGAGGACCGGCTGCGCGGCGAGCTCATCGGCGAACTGCTGGCCGGCTCGGGGCGCGATCCGGCGGCCCTGGCCGCTCGGGCCCGGCGGCTCGGCGCCGACCTCGCCGGTCCGTGCGCGGTGCTGCTGGCGTGGGCGCCGGAGACCCGGCGCGGCCTGGCCGAGCGCGCCCGCGGCGTGGTCGCGCGCTCCGGCGGCATCAGCGGGCGCAACGGCGACCACGTGGTGCTGCTGCTGCCCGGCGCCTCCCCCGCCGCCGCGGCCCGCAGCACCGCGGCCGAACTGTCCAAGGCCACCGGGGCGCCGGTCACGGTGGCCGGGGCCGGACCGGCGACCGGCCCGGCCCAGATCCCCGACGCGCACGCCGAGGCCGAGCGGTGCCTGCGGGCGATGCGCGCGCTCGGCCTCACCGAGCGCGGGGCGGCGATGGCCGACCTGGGCTTCGCCGGCATGCTGCTGGGCGACCGCGGCGACCTCGGCGGCTACGTGCGGGCGACGCTCGGCCCGGTGCTGGACTACGACGCGCGGCGCGGCACCGAGCTGCGGCGCACCCTGGAGAGCTACTTCGCGCGGGGCCGCAGCCTGAACCGGACGGCCAAGGCGCTGCACGTCCACGTCAACACGGTGGCCCAGCGGCTGGAGCGGGTCACCGACCTGCTCGGCCCCGACTGGAGCGAACCCGAACGCGAACTGGAGGTCCAACTGGCCCTGCGGCTGCGCGCGTTGACGGACTGACCGCCCGTCAGGGCGCGCAGCCGACAGACGGCCGTAGACGGCCGTGACCTACTTGAACCCGGCGGTGTCGAGCGCGGCGTCGAACGGGTCGGGAAGCGGCAGCGCCTCCCCGAACGGTACGGTCATCCGGCGGCGGTAGGCGTCCTTCTCCGGCTCGCTGAAGAGGGTGACCGACCGGTTCCCGCGATCGACGAGCAGGTAGTGCCCGACGTCGTCGAAGGCGTACCCCATGGGCTTGACCTCCCGGTCGATGTCGGCGTTCCAGCGCGAGGTGACCTCCAGGGCCAGCAGCACCTCATTGGCCGGAAACGTCCACTCCTCCGTGTCCAGAAGTTCCTCGGGACAGACCACCAGGTCGGGAATGTAGCGCTGCGAGGTGACCGGCAGGGCTACGGTGACGTTCTCGGCGGTGACCATGCCCGAGGGCAGTATCCGTTCCAGTTGCAACCTCACCTGGCGGACGAGCAGCGCGTGGATTCCGGCGGGTGAAGCGGACACCAGGATTTTCCCCTCGATGATCTCGACCCGGTAGCCTTGGGGCACTTCCACCTGGTCTGCCGCGAGTTCCAGAGCGGTGAACTCATCGGGCTCGACCATCACGGGCATGGCCATGATCGGCTCCTTTCTCCGGTTCCTCATCGCAGGAGTCCTCTCACGGTCACACCCGGTAATCCACAGGAAAATCCGCGTCCCCGCCACTTATACCCGCGCGGGCGGTCTCAGGTGCCGGTGCGCACCACCATCTTGCCGATGTTGCCGCCGCGCAGCATCGAGATGAACGCCTCCACCGCGTTGTCCAGGCCGTCCACGGTGGTCTCGGCGAACTTCAGCCGGCCCTCGGCCACGAGCGGGACCATCTCGCGGTAGAAGTCGCTGCTGCGGTCGCTGTCGCCGACGATGAAGCCCTGCAGGCTCAGCCGCTTGGTGACGATGAGGAACATGTTGCGCGGCCCGGGCTGCGGCTCGGTCGCGTTGTAGGAGGAGACCGCGCCGCACAGCGCGAACCGGGCGAAGTCGCTGGCCGCGCCGATCGCCGCCTCCAGGTGCTCGCCCCCGACGTTGTCGAAGTAGACGTCGACGCCGTCGGGGGCGACCCCGGCGAGCTGCTCGGCCACCGGGCCGTCCTTGTAGTTGAACGCCGCGTCGAAGCCCAGCTCGTCGACGAGGTAGGCGACCTTCTCGGCCGACCCGGCGCTGCCGACCACGCGGGCGGCCCCCTTGATCCTGGCCAGCTGGCCGACGATGCCGCCGACGGCGCCGGCCGCCCCGGACACGAACACGGTGTCGCCCCGCTGCATCCGGGCCTTGTCCAGCAGCCCGACGTAGGCGGTCAGGCCGGGCATCCCCAGCACGCCCAGGTAGGCGGTCGGGGAGAGGGACTCGGGCACGTTGACCGGGCGGACCCGCGCGGCGTCGAGCACAGCGTGCTCCCGCCAGCCGGCCGCGTGCAGCACCGTGGTCCCCTCGGGGAAGTCGCCGCTGCGGGACTCCTGCACGACGCCGATCGCGCCGCCGTCCATGGGTTCGTCCAGCTCGTAGGGGTCGGTGTAGGTGCGCTTGCCGTTCATCTTGCCGCGCATGTAGGGATCGACCGACACCGCCAGGTTGCGCACCAGCATCTGCTCCTCCCCGAGCTCGGGCAGAGCCCGTTCGACCAGGGCGAAGTCCTGCGGTGTCGGCTCGCCCCGCGGACGGGCGGTGAGATGTACCTCACGGGTGGTCACTGGCATGGCCGGGTCGTCTCCTCACGTCGTTGGCCGGGGTCCGGATGCGGCGGTCCCCGTGATCATGGCTGCCCGATCCCGCGCCGCTCACACTCCCGCGTGCCGGTCCCCCTCGGCGTGCCGGTCCCCCTCGGCCGGCGCGGCGCCGCTCTCCTGGGCGGCGAACTGGGTGCGGTACAGGTGGGCGTACAGGCCGCCGTGCGCGAGCAGGCCGTCGTGGCGGCCCTGCTCGATGACGCGGCCCCGGTCGAGCACCAGGATCCGGTCGGCCTCGCGGACGGTGGAGAGCCGGTGCGCGATGACCAGCGAGGTGCGCCCGGCCAGCGCCGCCGACAGCGCCTCCTGCACCGCCGCCTCGGACTCGGAGTCCAGGTGCGCGGTCGCCTCGTCCAGCACCACCACCGAGGGCGCCTTGAGCAGCAGCCGGGCGATCGCCAGCCGCTGCTTCTCCCCGCCGGAGAGCCGGTAGCCGCGCTCCCCGACCACCGTGTCCAGCCCGTCGGGGAGCTCGGCCACGAGGTGCTCCAGCCGGGCCGCGCGCAGCGCCTCGGCCATCTCGTCCTCGGTGGCGCCGGGCCGGGCGTAGCGCAGGTTGGCGGCCACGGAGTCGTGGAACAGGTGCGCGTCCTGGGTCACCACGCCGACCGTGTCGCGCAGGGACGCGCCGGTGGCCTCGCGCAGGTCCAGCCCGCCGATGCGCACCGACCCCTCAGTGGGGTCGTACAGCCGGGTGACCAGGTGGGTGACCGTGGTCTTGCCCGCGCCCGAGGGGCCGACGAGCGCGATCATCTCGCCGGGTGCCGCCGTGAACGACACCACGCTCAGGACCGGCTGCTCGGCCGCCTGCCGGGTGTCGTCGCCGCGGGCCGGGGCCGCGACCGACTCCAGGGAGGCCAGCGAGACCTCCGAGGAGTGCGGATAGCGGAACGCCACGTCCTCGAACTCCACGCCCACCGGGCCCTCCGGCAGGTCGCGGGCGCCGGGCCGGTCGGCGATCGAGGGCTTGAGGTCCAGGACCTCGAAGACCCGGTCGAAGCTGACCAGCGCGGTCATGATGTCGACGTGCACGTTGGACAGCGCGGTGAGCGGCCCGTACAGCCGGGTGAGCAGCGTGGCCAGCGCGACGAGCGTGCCCAGTTGGAGCGCGCCGCCGATGGCCAGCACCCCGCCGAGACCGTAGACGACGGCGGTGGCCAGGGCGGCGACGAGGGTGAGACCGGTGAAGAACAGCCGGCTGTACATGGCGGAGACGACACCGATGTCGCGCACCCTGGCCGCGCGTCCGGCGAACTCCGCCGACTCCTCCTCGGGGCGGCCGTACAGCTTGACCAGCATCGCGCCGCCGACGTTGAAGCGCTCGGTCATCAGCGAACTCATCTGCGCGTCCAGCGCCATCCGCTCCCGGGTGATGACGGCCAGCTTCCGGCCGAACGCCTTGGCCGGGACGACGAACAGCGGGAGCAGGAGCAGCACCAGCAGGGTGATCTGCCAGGACAGCACGACCATGGTGACCAGGACCAGCACCAGGCTCACCACGTTGGAGACCACCGAGGACAGGGTCGTGGTCAGGGCGCGCTGCGCGCCGATGACGTCGGTGTTGAGCCTGCTGATCAGCGAACCGGTCTGGGTCCGGGTGAAGAACGCCAGGGACATGCGCTGGACGTGCGTGAACACCTGGGTGCGCAGGTCGTGGATGAGCCCCTCGCCGATGCGCGCGGAGTACCAGCGCTGGGCCAGGG
Source organism: Spinactinospora alkalitolerans (assembly GCF_013408795.1). Taxonomy (NCBI): domain Bacteria; kingdom Bacillati; phylum Actinomycetota; class Actinomycetes; order Streptosporangiales; family Nocardiopsidaceae; genus Spinactinospora; species Spinactinospora alkalitolerans. The sequence goes on along the minus strand of NZ_JACCCC010000001.1, from coordinate 2,174,621 downwards.
TGAGGACGGCCTCGACCAGGGCCAGGCCGGCCAGGGCCAGCGCCAGCCAGACGACGAGGCGGGTGTCGCCGGGCACGACGCCCTCGTCGATGATCGCCTTCATCAGCAGCGGGGTGGCCACCACGATGCCGCCGCCCAAAGCGGTGAGCAGCAGGAACAGCACGAGTTCGCGCTTGTGGCCGCGGGCGTGGCCGGCCACCCTGCGCACGGTGCCCGGACGCAGCCGCTCACTCGCCACGCTCCTGTCCCGCGAGAAGCTGCGAAACGTGCTCCACGTGGCGTTGGACCCCTGCATCGTGTGCGTCCTCCCGATCGTGTGCGGTGCCCCCGCCGTCTCGCCGTCTGCGGTGCCGGCGACGATACGCGGCCGGGGCCGGTGCGAACCGTCGCCATGCCCGTCAACAGCGGCGGCGGGGCCGCTGCTTCCCGCGCCGGGCCGACGTTTGCCTCCCACTCCAGCGGGAAAGCGGCCACAACAGGGAGGTGCGGCATGGACAGAGACGACCGGCAGCACAACAAGGGTGACGAGCCCGACATCGGTGCGTCCTTCGAGCGCTCCTCGCACTGGGGAAGCTGGACGTCGTGGGTGGCCGTGGCCATCATGATCGCCGGCTTCGTCACCGGCGGGCTCGGTCTGATCATGGGACCGAACTGGGTCGTGTTCGGCGCCGGCGCGGCACTGTTCGTCGTGGGCGGCCTGGCCGGCTACCTGCTGGGCATCCAGCGCGACGTCGTGATCGTGGAGCCCCCCGAGCGCTACCACGACGACGAGGGGCAGCGGAGCGGCGAGGCCCAGCCGCACAGGGACTGACCCCGGGACCGCACCGCGGTCCCGCCGAAGTACGGGGAGCATCCGACGAGAAGTGGCCACGCCCTGCGGGCGTGGCCACTTCTCGTCGTTGCCGGTATCGCCGGTCAGGCGCGTGAGGCGCCCGGGTGGCGGCGCTCGCCGCCGCGGTAGGGCTTGCGACCGCCGCGGCGGTCGTCACCACCGCGCCAGGACGACGGGCGGTCCTCGCCGCGCCGACCGGGGCGGTCGTCGCGGAACGGGCGGTCGTCGCGGCGCGGGCGGTCGTCGCGGAACGGACGGCGCTCGCCGTCGGCGCGCTGGCCGCCGCGGCGGTCGTCGCCGCGCGGGGCGCGGTGGCCGCCGTCGCCGCGCTCGCCGAAGTCGCGGCGCGGGCGGCCGTCGCGGTCGCCGCGGGAGCGCCGGTCACCGAAGTCGCGACGCTCGCCGCGCGGGCGGCCGCCCCCGTAGCCGTTGCGGCGCTGGCGCGGACCACCGCGGCCGCGACCGCGGCGCTCGGGCTCCGGCGGCTCGATCCACGGCTCGTAGGAGGGCTCGCGGGCGCCGGTGACCTCGGTCAGCAGCTCGTCGCCCGGGTTGACCAGGTGCTGCTTGGCGTCCACGCCGGCGTCGACGAGCAGTCGGCGGGCCTGGCGGCGCTGGTTGGGCGCCACGATGGAGACGACCCGGCCGGACTCCCCGGCGCGCGCGGTGCGGCCGCCGCGGTGCAGGTAGTCCTTGTGGCCGGTGGGCAGGTCGATGTTGACCACCAGGTCGATGCCGTCGACGTGGATGCCGCGCGCGGCGACGTCGGTGGCCACCAGCGCCTGGATGCGGCCCTCGCGGAACTTGGCGAGCGTCTTGGTGCGCACGCTCTGGGTCTTGCCGCCGTGCAGCGACGCGGCCGGGACACCGGCGTTGACGAGCTGCTCGCTGATGCTGTCGGCCCGGTGCTTGCTGCGCACGAACAGGAGGGTGCGGCCGTCGCGCGCGGCGATCTGGGTCACGACCTGGTTCTTGTCGCGCGGGAGCACCTTGAGCAGGTGGTGCTCCATCGTGGTGACCTGCGAGACCGGCGGGTCGACCGAGTGGGTGCGCGGTTCGTTCATGTAGCGGCGCACGAGCTTGTCCACGTCGCCGTCCAGCGTCGCGGAGAACAGCAGCGTCTGGCCACCGGGGCGGACCTGGTCGAGCAGCTCGCTGACCTGCGGCATGAAGCCCATGTCGCACATCTGGTCGGCCTCGTCGAGGACCGAGAGCACGACGTCGGAGAGGTCGCAGGCGCCCTGCTCGATCAGGTCGCTGAGCCGGCCGGGGGTGGCGACGAGCACGTCGACGCCGCGGCGCAGCTCGTTGATCTGGCGGGTGTAGGAGCTGCCCCCGACGACGTCGCCGATGCGCATGCCGAGGGTGTGCGCGTAGGGCTCGAGGGCGTCGCGCACCTGGTGGGCGAGCTCGCGGGTGGGGACCAGCACCAGGCCGCGCGGGCGGCGCGACTCCGAGCGCTGCTGACCGGCCAGGACCAGCACCGGCAGGCCGAAGGCCAGGGTCTTGCCGGAGCCGGTGCGGCCGCAGCCGAGCACGTCGCGGCCGTCGAGGGCATCGGGGATCGTCGCTGCCTGGATCGGGAACGGGTTGGTCAACCCGTTCTGCTGCAGCTTGTCGACGATCTTCGCGGGCAGGCCGAGATCACCGAAAGCAGGGCATGCGGCATTGTCCGTCAAGTGACGTAAACCTTCCTCATCAATGGCGGCGTTTCGAGGAAGGCTTCGGGGCCACAGCGGCAACCGCGAAGAAATCACACAAACGCGCCGGATAACGCGACACGGGGGTTCAGGAGAGCTTCCCCCGGCGCCAGACGGCCCGGCGCGCCGGATGCGCGCAGCATGAATTGACCGCCTGGAGCAGCGTACTAGACAACCGGTCCTAACCGGTAAGCGGTTCCGGATATTCCCGGCGTGGTCCACGCCACGCGGCGGAGCCGGTCGGGCGGCGGGGCTCTCAGCCCTGGGCGCTGAGGGCGATGAGGCGCTCGACCTGGGCGGCGCGCTCGGCCCGGGCCTGCTCCTCCAGCGTGTTGCCCTGCGCCTGGAGCAGCAGCGCCTTGGTGGCCGCCGCGGCCTCGGCCGGTGCGGCCAGCAGCGCGGCCACGAGGTCGGCGACGGCGTCGTCGAGGTCGGAGCCGGGGACCACGAGTTCGGCGAGCCGCAGTTCGCGGGCCTCCTCCGCCGAGACCGTTCGCGCCGTCAGGCACAGCTCGATCGCGCGGTTGACGCCCACCAGCTCCACCAGCGGTTTGGTGCCGGTGAGGTCGGGCACCAGGCCGAGAGCGGGCTCCTTCATGCACAGCTTCGCGTCGTCGGCGAGGACGCGCAGGTCGCAGGCGAGTGCGAGTTGGAAGCCGGCACCGACGGCGTGCCCGCGCACGGCGGCGACGGAGACGATGTCGGGGCGGCGCAGCCACAGGTAGCCCGCCTGGTACTCGGCGATGCCCTCGTCCAGGGCCGCCCGGTCCCGCGGTCGCGTACCGGCCTGCCGGAAGAGGGACGTCTCTCCCGATACTCCTTCGGGGCCGAACATGGCGAGGTCGATTCCGGCCGAGAACGACGGCCCTTCGCCGGTGATGACCACAATACGGACAGATGAGGGCAGGCTATGGCCGACATGGGCCAGGGTGGTCCAGGTGCGGCCGGTCATGGCGTTGCGCCGCCGGGGTCGCGCGAGCGTGATCGTCGCGACCGCGCCGGCGGTGTCCAGCTCCAGCCGCAGTCCGGCCGCCGCCAGATCCTCGGCCGAAGGGATCGCCGCCTCCGCCATGCACACCTCCGCCTCCCCCGCTCACCATGACCGAGCGGGATTCGGTTCACCGTTGACGGCCCTCACAGTAACCCCTCGGGGGCGGCGTGCTCCTCTCCGGGGGTCGGACCGGCGGCGGGCACCGCGCCAGGGCGGGTCCGCGAAGGTATTCAGGCAGGTCAGAGTCTGTTTCGTGCCCTCAGTTTCTAGGATCGGCTTCTGCGCGTGGCCCCGCCGCGGCCCCGCAGGCTCACCCCCGCCTCCGTGAGCAGGCGGTGCACGAAGCCGTAGGACCGCCCCGTCGAGGCGGCCAGCGACCGGATGCTCTCACCGCCGTCGTACCGTTTCTTCAGCTCGGTGGCGAGCTGCGAACGCTCGGTTCCCGTCACGCGGGTGCCCTTTCTCAGGGTCTCGGCCACGAGTACCTCCTGTGCTCTTGGCGACCGAAGCGACATTGCAGCCCATGATCAGTCATGGGGCGTCGGCTGGCTACCCACCGGCACCGGAAAAGAACGCGTGTCGGCCCTTCGACCGTATTTCGGACACGTCGTAACCGAGACCGTAAAGCGCGGCATGGCAACGCGGGCGGCGCTCTGCGCCGCCCGCGTCCGGGGTCGGGAAAAAGGTCGGTCCGGGCTCTGTCAGGCCAGGGCGATCAGGTCGGTGAACTCGGCGTTCCACACGTCCTCGACCCCATCGGGCAACAGGATGACCCGTTCCGGCTGCAGCGCGTCGACCGCGCCCTCGTCGTGCGTCACCAGCACGATGGCCCCCTTGTAGTTGCGCAGCGCGCTGAGGATCTCCTCGCGGCTGGCGGGGTCGAGGTTGTTGGTCGGCTCGTCCAGCAGCAGCACGTTGGCGCTGGAGACCACGAGCGTGGCCAGCGCCAGCCGAGTCTTCTCCCCGCCGGAGAGCACGCCGGCGGGCTTGTCGACGTCGTCGCCGGTGAACAGGAACGAGCCCAGCGTCCGGCGCGCCTCCACCTCGGGCAGGTCGGGCGCGGCGCTCATCATGTTCTCCAGCACCGAGCGGTCCACGTCGAGCGTCTCGTGCTCCTGGGCGTAGTAGCCCAGCCGCAGGCCGTGCCCCTCGGCGACCTCGCCCGTGTCCGGCTTCTCCACCCCGGCCAGGATGCGCAGCAGCGTGGTCTTGCCCGCGCCGTTGAGGCCGAGGATGACCACCCGGCTGCCCCGGTCGATGGCGAGGTCGACGCCGGCGAAGATCTCCAGCGACCCGTAGGACTTCGACAGCCCCGAGGCCGTCAGCGGGGTGCGGCCGCTGGGCGCGGGGTCGGGGAAGCGCAGCTTGGCGACGCGGTCGACCTTGTGCTGGCCCGACACCGAGCCGAGGATCCGCTCGGCGCGGTTCTGCATCTGCTGGGCCGCCTTGGCCTTGGTCGCCTTGGCGCGGAACCGGTCGGCCTGCTTCTGCAGCGCCGAGGCCTGCTTCTCGGCGTTGGCCTGCTCGCGCCTGCGGCGGCGCTCGTCGGCCTCGCGCTGGGCGAGGTAGGCCCGCCAGCCCATGTTGTAGATGTCGATGACGCAGCGGTTGGCGTCGAGGTAGAAGACCTTGTTGACCACGTGCTCCACCAGTTCGACGTCGTGGCTGATCACGATCAGCCCGCCCTGGTGGGACTTGAGGAAGTCGCGCAGCCAGATGATGGAGTCGCCGTCGAGGTGGTTGGTCGGCTCGTCCAGCAGCAGCGTGTCGGCGCCGCTGAACAGGATGCGGGCGAGCTCGACCCGGCGGCGCTGACCGCCGGAGAGGGTGTGCAGCGGCTGGGAGAGGACCCTGTTGGGCAGTCCGAGGCCGGCCGCGATGGAGGCCGCCTCGGACTCGGCGGCGTAGCCGCCCAGCACGTGCAGGCGCTCCTCCATCCGGGCGTAGGCGCGCACGCCCTGGTCGCGGCGCTTGGGGTCGTCGGAGGCCATCTTCTCCTCGGCGACGCGCATCTTGCGCAGCACCTCGTCCAGGCCGCGCGCCGAGAGCACGCGGTCCAGGGCGATGACGTCGAGGTCGCCGGTGCGCGGGTCCTGCGGGAGGTAGCCGATGGTGCCGCCGGTGGTGACCCTGCCCGAGGAGGGCGACGCCTCGCCGGCGAGCACCTTCGTCATCGTCGTCTTGCCGGCGCCGTTGCGGCCGACGAGGCCGATGCGGTCGCCTGCGGCGACGCGGAAGCCGGTGGGCTCCAGCAGCAGCCGGGCGCCCACGCGGAGTTCAAGGTCAGAGGCGGTAAGCATGAAGGAGGACTTTCTGCGACGTCGTGCGGGACGGGGAACGGGCGGCCTGGCGCCGGCGGCTCAGCCGATGAGGGGGCGAGCGACGCGGGCGCCTGCGGGTTTCAGTCCGGAATTCCACGCACGGACTCGAGGGTAGCCGCTCCCCGGTCCGCGCGCACACCGGCGGCACCCGCCCCGGGCGTCGGCGCCGCCGGACCGTGGCGGTCCGGCGGCGCGCGGAGGGTCCGGGCCGGTCCCTGGCGTCAGCGCTTGCGCTTGCCGCCGCCCTCCTGCTCCTGCTCCTGCTTCGTCGCGGAGGTCTCGGCGGGCACCGCCGCGGGGGCCGGGGAGTCACGGTCGCCGGCGGCGGCCGGCTCGGTCCCGGCGCCGTCGGCCGCGCCGCCCGCGGCGATCCGCTGCTTCTCGGCCCCTTCCGTTCTGGAATCGGCGAAGGGCCGGTTGCGCAGCAGGGCTGCGAGGACCGCGGCCACCGGGGTCGCCAGGAACGCGCCCGCGATCCCGGCGACGATCGAGCCGATCGTGATGGCCAGCAGCACCACCGCCGAAGGCAGGTCCAGCGACTTCCCGTAGACCCGCGGCGCGAACAGGTTGCTCTCCAACTGCTGGATCAGGATGGTGGCGCCGACGACGATCAGCGCGATGATCCAGCCTTCGGCGACGAAGGCCACCAGCGCCGACAGCAGACCCGAGGCGAAGGCGCCGACCACGGGCAGGAACGCGCCGATGAAGGTGAGCATGATCAGCGGGATCGCCAGGTTGGCGTCCAGCACGATCAGCAGCACGATGCCGATGAGGACGGCGTCGAAGAGGCCGACCAGCGCCACCCCGCGCACGTAGCGGCCCATCACGCCGTAGGTGATGTCGCCGGCGGTGCGCAGCGCGCCGCGGGTGTTGCGGGGGAACAGCTCGCGCACCCACTCCATCAGCTTGTCGCCGGAGTGCACGAAGTACACGGTCAGCACGATCACCAGCACCAGGCCCAGCAGGAACTCGCCGACGACCACGGCCCCGGCCCACGCGCCGCTGACGATCTGGCTGCGGTTGTCCTGGAGCTGGCTCCAGCCCTGCTCCAGCAGGCGGTTCAGCGTCGTGGCGTCCAGGCCGAAGCTCGCGGCGATGCCCTCCAACTGGGTGATCGCCTCGCCGACGCTGGCCACCAGGTCCTGGAAGCCGGCGACGGCCGGCTGCACGATCACCGTGATACTGCCGCTGAAGACGATGAGCGCGGTCAGCATCACGATCGTGGTCGACGCTCCCCGGCCCAGCCCCTTGCGGCGCAGCCAGTTGGCGAACGGCATCAGCAGCGCGGTGAGGAAGACCGCGAGGATGACCGGCAGGACGACGACCCGGATGTAGGTGGCGCCCCACAGCAGCAGCACGATCACCGCGCCGATGATGAGGATCCGCCAGGCCGCGTCGCTCACCCGGCGCAGCAGGTCGTCCTCCTCATCCTCGGGCTCGGCGACGACGACCTCGACCTCCTCCCGGGGCTCCTCCGCCGCGGCCGCGGGCTTCCGCCTCCTGAAGAACGACCACTGACTCGGTCGTGTCAATTGCACCCTGGCCCCTTACTCCCGTCCGACCAACGTCGGTCCATCGAACCCCCTGCCGCGCCCCGCGCGGGCGTCACCGCCGCGCCGGCCGGTACGACGAACGTACCCCGCCGGACCCGCGACGTCAGATCTGCCAGGGCTCCCGGCGCACCTCGCTGGAGACGATCTCGTTGCCGAAGGGAGCCAGCGCCACCGGGATCATCTTCAGCGAGGCCCAGGCCATCGGGATGCCGATGATGGTGACGGCCAGGCCGATCGCCGTGGCGATGTGGCCGATGACCAGCCACCAGCCCGCGACGATGATCCAGATGACGTTGCCGACCATGCTGCCGGCGCCGGCGCCGGAGCGGCGGACCAGTTCCCGGCCGAACGGCCAGAGCGCGTAGTTGGCCATGCGGAACGACGCGACGCCGAAGGGGATCGTGACGATGAGGATGAAGCAGATGACGCCGGCGACGGCGTAGCCGACGGCCAGCCAGAATCCGGCGACGATCAGCCAGACGATGTTCAGGATGAGACGTAGCAGCGCCACGGTGGTGCGTCCCCTTACTCGATGCCTCGTGTGCCGCCGACCGGCGCCGGCGGTCCCCGTTGTTGTCCTCGCGGGCGCCCGGGCGCCGAACGCGCCCGAACACCCTGCTTTCCCACTACCTAGGACGTTCCAGGATCATGCGCCGTTCCCGCCTCGGACCCGCAGAGCTCCCCTAAGGGGGCGCGGTCGGTACAGGGTGGTGCGGTGGCTCTCCTCCGCACGCGGCGGTCACGTCCGGATCACCGGCCGGACAACGGCCGGCCAAAATTCCGCCGCCCTCCGGTGTGGCGCCTGGCCCGGAGGGGGAGGCCATGTTTCGTGGACAAGACGCGAGAATCCGAGGTTTGCGCGTCCGCTCCGGCGCGCGCCGTCCCCTCACCCGCTCTCACGGGGGAGGACCCCGCACCCGCGTCGGACCCTCCGATCGGAACCGAGGCGCTCGACTCCGTCGACGCCGCGACAATGGACGAACTGCTGCGCCGAGTGCGCCGGCGCCCGGACCCGCTTCCCGGGTGTCCGCCGCGGCGGCGAGCCGAACCACCCGACAGGACCTAGGACGTCAAGACCCGTGCGTATCACCAAACTGGGACATGCCTGCGTGCGCCTGGAGCAGAACGGCACCACCCTCGTCATCGATCCGGGCGCCTTCAGCGAGCCCGACGCGGCCGTGGGCGCCGACGCCGTCGCCATCACCCACGAGCACCCCGACCACTTCGACATGGACCGGCTGCGCGCCGCGGTCCGGGCCAACCCGGACCTGGAGATCCACACCCATCCCGGCATCGCGGCCGGGCTCGGCGAGCTCACCGAGGCGGGCGCGCGGGTCCACGAGGTCGGGCACGGCGACGCCCTGGAGATCGCAGGCTTCGACGTGCACGTCTACGGGGAGCGCCACGCGGTGATCCACCCCGACATCCCGGTCATCGCCAACGTCGGCTTCCGGATCGGGGGATCGGGCGGGACCGGAGCGGTGTTCCACCCCGGCGACGCGCTGACCGTGCCCGAGGACCCGGTGGAAACGCTGCTGCTCCCGCTGCACGCGCCGTGGCTGAAGATCAGCGAGCTGATCGACTACGCCCGCGAGGTCGGCCCGCGGCGCGCCATCGCCGTACACGACGGCCTGCTCAACGAGACCGGAGCCGGCGTCTACGCCAAGAACATCATCGCCCTGGGCGTGGCGGGGGGCGACTACGAGCGCCTGGAGCCGGGCGACAGCCGCGAGCTGTAGGAAAAGGGAACATTCCGCTCCCCGCGGGCGTTGTGCCCGTGGGAAGCGGTCATGTCCGGAACGTTCCGCACGACCCCCGGAAAACGCCCGGTGACCCGGATGTGACTCGCGCATCAACCGCGAACCCTGGCCAGACAGCGAAAAACGGCATACGATGTTCCACATCCAGTGCATGCACTGGATCCTGCGATTCCGTCGAAAACTGGACAGACCACCGAACAACGGTCTACTCGAGCCAGATTTCGATAACGGTTGAGCGAGTAATTTCGCCACCCCCCGTGCGCAATCGGGAGTGGGGATGGCATGATTACGTACCGGCTCGCAGGGAGAGCGTTTCCGCCTCCGCAGCCTGTCGCGTGAGCGCCCGCCGACCTCGGCGGATCTGCGCCACCGTGGTCTCAACCACACCGGGAACACCGAAGGACGGCATGGCGTTTTCGTCATGCTGGGTGCTCACGCTGCACGACCCAGTTTTATGACTCAGCTTCTGACAGCTTACTAGTGATTTCAGTAGAGGTGGTTCAACCATGTCTCAGGTACGTCGGCAGGCCGCGCTGCGCCCCCGCCCGAGCTGGGGCTGGCAGGATGCCGCCGCGTGCCGGGGCGAGGACCTTGTGCTCTTCTTCGGCCCGGACGGCGAGCGCCAGCCGGAGCGGGAGATCCGCGAGCGCAAGGCCAAGGAGATCTGCGCTCAGTGCCCTGTTCGCACCGAATGTCTCGACTACGCGATCTCGCGTCCCGAGAAGTACGGCACGTGGGGCGGCCTGAACGAGGACGAGCGCGCGTCCGAGCGCCGGCGCCGCATGCGCCGCGCCAACGCAGCCTGATCAACCGCCCGCCCCGGGCGAAAATCGCGGCGACGACCATGTCCGCGACGACGATTCTCGCGATGTCCGTCGGGCGCACTCCCCGGTCGGCTCCTTCCCCCGGATTCGAAGAAACCGGCCCGCACCCCCCGACGACCGCTCTGGCGGCCGCAGAGTCCGCTTCCCGTGGCGCCCCGGCGACCTCCTCGCCGAGGGCGCCGCGGTTTTCTCCGGGCCTCTCCCGCGGCCTCCTTTCGGCGGTCGCACGGCTCACAGGGGGCGCCTCGGCCGCACGACCGCTCCGGCGCCCCGCAGCTCGGCCAGCACCGCGGTGACGCGGTCGTCGGAGAGCTGCTCGAAGTCGCGGTACCACTCCCCCACCGCGTGGAAGTTCTCCGGAACGGTGAGCGCCACGAGGTGGTCGGCCTCGGGGCGCAGCGCCTCCACCGCGGCCTCCGAGGCGACGGGGACGGCCAGCACCAGCCGCGCCGGGCGGTGGCGCCGCACCATGCGCAGCACGGCCCTGGCGGTCCCGCCGGTGGCCACGCCGTCGTCCACGACGATGACGTCCCGCCCGCTCAACCGCGGCGCCGACCGCGCGCCGCGGTAGACCTCCAGGCGGCGGGCGAGTTCCAGGCGCTCGGCCTCGACGACGGCGCTCAGGTGCTCGCGCGATATCCGAAGTCTGGCCAGCGTGGAGTCGTCGAAGCAGACGTGGCCGTCCTCGGTGATGGCGCCGACCCCCAGTTCGGGATGGCCGGGCAGGCCGATCTTGCGGACGACGATGACGTCGAGCGGGGCCCGCAGGCTCCGGGCGAGCTCGGCGCCGACCGGCACGCCGCCCCGCGGCAGGGCCACCACAATGGGGTCGGCCACCGCGAACGCGCGCACCCGTTCGGCGAGCCGGCGTCCTGCCTCGGCTCTGTCGGTGAAGGGCAGCGATACGGGTAGCGGATTCACAACGACCTACCGCATGGCTCGGCACGGAGAAAGTGCTACGGGCATACCCGCTCCACCCGGCCGCGCAACCCCAGCGAACCCGTGAATCTCGCCGGGTTCAGCCGTGGTCGGCCGCGGAACGCGCGCCGCCCCTGCCGGGGAACGGGCCCATGGCCCTGCGGAAATCCCGCTCCAGCACCGACATCACCAGCGCGTCGTGGCGGCGCCCCTCCCACAGCAGCGCGTCGCGCAGCCGTCCCTCGACGGCGAACCCGCAGGCGCGGTAGGCGGCGATCGCCCGCATGTTGAAGGCGTAGACCTCCAGTGACACGCGATGCAGGCCGATCCGCTCGAAGGCGTACTCCAGCAGCAGCCGGGTCGCCTCCCTGCCCAGCCCGCGGCCGGTGAACTCGATCGCCGAGAGCGCGATGCGGTAGGCCGCGCTCTCGTTGTAGCGGTCGACGTCCATGAGCGAGAGCTCACCGAGGTGCCGGTCGCCGGCCTGCTCGATGATCGCCAGATCCAGTCGGTCGGGCTGCGCGGCCCGCTCGGCGCACCACTCGCGGACCTCCCCCAGCGTGAAGATGCGGTGGGTCCCCATCAGACGGCGGGTCTCGGGGTCCTGCGTCGACTCATAGAGCGCCTCGGCGTGCTCCTCGGCCAGTGGCACGAGCCGGACATGGTCGCCGGAGAGGGTCGGTTTCTCGCGCAGCGCGCTCATGTCGATCATCAGTCAGGACTCCGGATCATCGTGCTGGGGCCGAGCGTGGGATCGCCTGATCGGTCGGGGGAGGAACCGGTCGATGGGGTTCGCGCGGACGGACAGGGGGTGAGGGGCGGGGCGGCAAGACGCTCGGAGGATCATATGTAGGGGAGGCACCGCCGTCGCGCAACCCCTGATCGTGCCGACGGCGCCCCGGTTCCCTTCGGCGGACGAAAACCCCTCCCATGATCGGCTGTGTTCCCTTATGGTCAAGGAGATCCGGCGCACGATCCCGCCGCCATCCGTTCTACCCGAGTCGCGCCCGTCGCGCATGGGAGCGTTCACAAGAATGGCCGGTGCCGGACTCCGCCCCCGTGGAGAGGGAGGGACACGGCACGGCATCTGGAGGTCGAGTGGGCGCGGACCGGCAGGCCCTCGCGGGACCGGACAGGGTGGCCACGAGAGCGCGGCTCGCGGTCGTCGGGCTCTTCTTCAGCAATGGGTTCGCCTACGCCAACGTGGTGCCGTGGCTGCCCGCGATCAAGGACGACCTGGGGCTGTCCAACACCGCCCTCGGCACGGCGATCGCCGCGATGCCGCTGGGCGCGCTCCTCCTGGGGATGCTGGCCGGTCCCCTGATCGCACGCCTGGGCAGCGGCCGGGCCTCGGTGCTCGCCGCCGTTCTGCTCGCCTGGGTGCTGCCGCTGGTGGCGCTGGCGCCCAACTGGCCGGCGCTGGCCGCCGTGCTCTTCTGCATCGGCACGCTGGACTCCTGGACCGACTCGGCGATGAACGCCCACGGGCTGCGCGTGCAGCGGCGCTACGGCCGCACCATCATCAACACCTTCCACGCCGTCTGGAGCGTCAGCGCCGTCGGGGGCGGCCTGCTCGGCGCGGCCATGGCGGGGCTGCGGGTCCCGATGCCGGCGCACCTGACCCTCGTGGCGGTCCTGCTGACGGCGGCGGCGCTGTCGGCGGCCCGGTTCCTGCTTCCGGGCCCCGAGCACACCGAGCGCGGCGCCGCCTCGGAGACCCCGGCCCCGGGTGCGGCGCTGCCGCTGCTGGTGCGGTCGGCCCCGGTGCTGCTGGCGCTCGCGGCCCTGCTGATGATGGCCGGGGGCATCGAGGACTCCGCGGCGTCGTGGGGCGCGGTCTACATGCGCGACGAGATCATGACCTCCGCGTTCCTGGCCGGGCTGCCGTTCGTGGCCTGCCAGGGGCTGATGACCGTGGGCCGATTGACCGGCGACCGGCTGACCGACCGCTTCGGGGCGGTCGCCGTGACGCGCACCGGCGCGCTGCTGGCCGCGGTCGGCCTGGGAACCGCGTTGCTGTTCCCCACGCCGGCCACCGTCATCATCGGCTTCGGGCTCTCCGGCCTCGGCGTGGCGACGCTGTTCCCGCTGGGCCTGGCCGCCGCCGGCGACATCCCCGGCGTGCGCAGCGGCGACGGCGTGACCATCGTGGCCTGGCTGGCCCGCGTGGGCTTCCTGTGCTTCCCGCCGCTGGTGGGCACGGTCGCCGACGCATCCTCGCTGGGTACGGGCCTGCTCATCATCCCCGTGGCCGCGCTGGTCGCGGCCCTGCTGGCCGGCAGCCTGCGCCCGCGCCCCCCGAAGGCGCGGCAGACCTGACAGCGTCCCCGGGCACCCTAGGCGCAGGTGTCGAGCATGTCGTCCAGTGCGTCGTGGTCCTCGGAGGCCAGGGCCAGGTCGTAGCGGTGGGTCACGTCGATGTAGCGGATGGCGTAGGAGCACCGGTACTCGGCGCGGGGCTGCCACTCTCCGGGGCCGGAGTCGCTCTTCTGGCCGTTGGCCGGGCCGTCGGCGGCGATCAGGTTGCCGGGGTCGTTGGCGAACTCCACCCGGCGGTCGCGGTCCCACTCGTCGGCGCCCATCCGCCAGGCCAGCGACAGCGGCACCACGTGGTCGATCTGGACGGCCTGGGGATCATCGCTGGTGAACTCGATGCGCTCACCGGTGTAGGGGTCGTCCAGGACGCCGTTGACCACCTTGCAGTCGGCGTCGGCCGTGACGGCGTCCAGGTCGCGGGCGAGCACGTCGTTGCGGGTGGAGCAGCCGTTGTCGTCGGTGTCGATCCAGCCGTCGCCGAACTCCTCCCGCTCGTAGTCGCCGCGGGAGTCGGGGACTGCGACCTCGATTCCGGCGAGCCGCTCACGGGCCTCCTCCGCTTCGGCCGCGGCCGGGGCCTGCTGCCCCGATCCCCCGGAGCCCGACTGACCGGAGGTGCCGGGGCCGCCGGTGAGGCCGCGCAGGGCGTCAAGGAGGTTGGTCTCGGTCAGCGCCGAGACCAGAACCGCCAGCACGACGATCGCGAGCACCGAGGCCAGGCCGCCGACCAGGCGTCTGCTGCCGGTTCTGCCGGGACGGGACGAACGTGCCATGGGGCTCTCCATCTGTTCGGCGCGGGGAGGGGCGGCCCCGGGCGGCGGGGACCGGTCGGCAGAATCATGCCGGACGACGCCGCTGCCCGCACAGTCGCGCGGCGGTGGCTCCGGTCTCACTCACCCTTGCGCGACACCAGCGGGTCGGCTCCGGGACGCCCGCCGCCGTCCGCCTCGGAGCCGCGCACGGGCCGCTGGGTCGGCACGTCCGGCTCCTCGGTCCGGGGCTCCCCCTCGTTCCCGGGGGACGCGTCGCCGGGCTCCTCCTCCCCCGGCCCTCCGGCCGCGGGGATCTGCGCGGCGTCGGAGTCGGCCTCCTCCGCGGGCGCGGCACCGGCCGGCCCGCGGGCGGCGCCGTCAGCGTCTCCGCCGATCCGCTCCAGGACCTCCTCGGCCTCCGACGCCTCGGCCTCCTCGGCGATCTCGTCCTCGTCCTTCCGCGCGTCGCCGCGCTCGACCACGGTCCGCAGCGCCTCCTCGTGCCGCCGGACCAGCCGGGTCGCCCTGGCGTGCCGCCGGGCGGCGATCTCGGCCCGCGCCTCGGCCGTGGTGGCCGTCGGCCACATCGCGTCGATCTCGGCGTTGAGCAAGGAGCCGATGAGCACCGCCAGCGCCATGACGTAGAACCAGGCGAGGATGGCGATCGGCGCCGCGAGCGACCCGTAGATGGTGACCTGGCCGAAGGAGGCGTCCAGGTAGACGCGCAGCAGCACCGAGCCCAGCAGCAGGACGACCATCGCCACGACCGAGCCGGGCAGGTGCCGCCACAGGGGCGTGCGGACGGGCACGCTCAGGGTGTACAGCGCGAGCAGGCAGGTCAGCGAGAGCAGCCCTACCACCGGCCAGTAGGCCAGGTGCAGGTAGTCGCCGGCCATCGGCAGCAGGTCGCGGACCAGGTTCGGGCCCGCCACCAGCACCGGCAGCACCACCAGCGCGAACAGCAGGCCGCCGAGGTAGCCGATGAAGGCCAGCGCGCGCTGGCGGAAGTAGCCCCGCACCTCCGAGAGGCCGTAGGCGATGGTGATGGACTCGATGAAGACGTTCATGGCGCGCGACCCCGACCACAGCGACACCAGGAACGTCAGGGAGAGTATCCCGCCCTGGGCGCCGCGCAGGAAGTCGTCGACCAGGGGCGCCACCACCCTGTCGACGGTCTGGGCGGTCAGCGCGGTGGTGGCGAGGTCCAGGATCCAGGCCCGGATCTCCAGCACGGTGCCCTGGCCGAGCACCGAGCGGAGGTGCCCGAGCGTGCCGATGAGGCCGAGCAGCAGCGCCGGCAGGGAGAGCAGCGCGAAGAACGCCGACTCCGCCGCAAGCCCGATGATGCGGACCCGCACGGCCGACTTGGTCGTGCGCACGGCGAGCGTCACGGCCGCGCCGGCGCGCGGGTGGCGGGACCGCCATTCCTCGACGGCGCGTCGGGCTCGCTCCAGGTAGGCTCGCACCCTTCCCAACGTAGCGTTCTCCGCCGCTGAAAGGCGTGGTGGGCGGCGCGAACACGGCGATCCGTACCGATCCGATGGCAAAACGTGACCCAATTCCCTACTGAGGTGGTCGGTTTTACGTGACGTGCTTCACCGCGTGTCCGACCCGCCCACACCTGGACAAACATCCGTCCCACGTGCCATTGTCGGTGTCATGGCTACTGCTCTGGACCCAATGCTCTGCGTGCGTCGGCACGTGGACTTCCTTCGGGTCCGCAGTGCCATCTGTCGTAACGTCGGCTGATCCCGCCGCCGCTTCATACCTTTTTTCGCCCGTTTTCTGGGGCATCCGCGGCGCCGACGTTCTCTACCTCCTTTTTCCGCGAACTCCGGTTCCGACACGATGACGTGCGGAACGCGGTGCGCGGTGGGGTGCCCGTCGGTCGCCGCGCCCCGCGACCAGCTCGGAGGACCCCACGATGCCTCCCGCATCCGCAGCGACCGGCCACAAGCCCTCCCGACCGCGCCGCGGCGAGGGCCAGTGGGCCCTCGGCTACCGCGAACCGCTGAACAAGAACGAGGAGAACAAGAAGAACGACGACGGGCTCAACGTCCGCCGGCGCATCATCGACATCTACTCCAAGGCGGGCTTCGACTCGATCGACCCCGCCGACCTGCGCGGACGGTTCCGCTGGTTCGGGCTCTACACCCAGCGCGCCCCGGGCATCGACGGCGGCAAGACCGCGGTCCTGGAGCCGGAGGAGCTCGACGACCGCTACTTCATGCTGCGTGTGCGCATCGACGGCGGCCAGCTCAGCGCGGCCCAGCTGCGCGCCGTCGCCGAGGTCTCCACCGCCTACGGCCGCGACACCGCCGACATCACCGACCGGCAGAACGTCCAACTCCACTGGGTGCGGATCGAGGACGTCCCCGCCATCTGGGAGCGGCTGGAGGGCGTGGGGCTGTCGACCACCGAGGCCTGCGGCGACACCCCGCGCGTCATCATGGGCTGCCCGCTGGCCGGGATCGCCGAGGACGAGGTCATCGACGCCAGTGAGCAGATCCGGCAGGTCTACGACGACCACATCGGCAGCCCGCTCTTCTCCAACCTGCCGCGCAAGTTCAAGACCGCCATCGCCGGGTGCTCGGTGCACTGCACCAACCACGAGATCAACGACGTCGCCTTCGTCGGCGTGGTCGGCCCCGACGGTCAGCCCGGCTTCGACCTGTTCGTCGGCGGCGGCCTGTCCACCAACCCGATGTTCGCCCAGCGCCTGGGCACCTTCGTGCGCCCGGACCAGGTCAGCGAGGTCTGGGCCGGCGTGTGCTCGATCTTCCGCGACTACGGCTACCGCCGGCTGCGGCACCGCGCCCGGATCAAGTTCCTGGTCAAGGACTGGGGCACGGAGAAGTTCCGCGAGCTGCTGGAGAAGGAGTACCTGGGCTACGCGCTGCCCGACGGTCCCGAGCCGACGCTGGACCCCGGAACCCGGCGCGACCACATCGGCGTGCACCGCCAGCGCGACGGCCGCTTCTATGTCGGCTTCGCCCCCAAGGTCGGCCGGGTCTCGGGGACCGGGCTGAGCCGCATCGCCGACATCGCCGAGGCGCACGGCTCGGACCGCGTCTGCACCACCGCCGACCAGAAGCTCATCATCCTCGACGTCACCGAGGACAGGGTTGACTCGGTCGTCGCGGCGCTGGAGGCCGAGGACCTGGAGGTGCGGCCGAGCACCTTCCGCCGCCAGACGATGGCCTGCACCGGCATCGAGTTCTGCAAGCTCGCCATCGTCGAGACCAAGGCCAAGGGCGCCTCCCTGATCGAGGAGCTGGAGCGGCGGCTGCCCGACTTCCCCGAGCCGGTCACGATCAACCTCAACGGCTGCCCCAACTCCTGCGCCCGCATCCAGGTCGCCGACATCGGCTTGAAGGGCCAGCTCGTCACCGACGGCGAGGGCAACCAGGTCGAGGGCTACCAGGTCCACCTGGGCGGCGGGATGGGGCTGAACGCCGCCTTCGGCCGCAAGATCCGCGGCCTGAAGACCACGGCGGACGAGCTGCCCGACTACGTCGAGCGCGTGCTGCGCCGCTACCTCGCCAAGAAGGAGGACGGAGAGGCGTTCGCGACCTGGGTGGCGAGGGCCGAGGACGCCGATCTCAAGTGAGGCGCGAGCGAGGAGCGGTGAGCGCGCAATGACGGCGCGACGCGAACCCGACACAGCAAGCGGAGCGGGCGGTGCCCGACGCGCCGCCGCACGCTCCGCCCGCGCAGCGAGCGAGGAGCGGTGAGCGCGCAATGACGGCGCGACGCAAACCCGACACAGCAAGCGGAGCGGGCGGTGCCCGACGCGCCGCCGCACGCTCCGCCCGCGCAGCGAGCGAGGAGCGGTGAGCGCGCAATGACGGAGAGAGCAGCCCCCTACTACTGCCCCTACTGCGGGGACGAGGACCTGGAGCCGCACGAGGGCGACGGCGAGAAGGGCGCGGGCTACGCCTGGACCTGCGGCGCCTGCGCACGGGTGTTCAGGGTGAAGTTCGTCGGGCTTCGCAGCGCCGCGATTACCGGCACGGTTGATGGCACACAGACGGGTGGGAACGCATGAACGTCACGCTGGACGGTGCGGCACTGGCCGAGGAGGCCGCGGCTGAGCTGGAGGAGGCGAGTGCGCAGGAGATCATCCGGTGGGCCGCCGAGACCTTCGGCGACAAGCTGTGCATGACCTCCTCGATGGCCGACGCGCTGATGGTCGACCTCGTCTCCAAGGTCAAGCCGGGCATCGACGTGATCTTCCTCGACACCGGTTACCACTTCGCCGAGACCATCGGCACCCGCGACGCGGTCGAGGCCGTCTACCCGATCAACCTGGTCAACGTCGAGCCGCGGCGCACCGTGGCCGAGCAGGACCGCGACCTGGGGCCGAGGCTGCACGGCCGCGACCCCAACATCTGCTGCTACCTGCGCAAGGTCGAGCCGTTGAAGCGGGCGCTGGCCCCCTACGACGCCTGGCTCAGCGGACTGCGCCGGGACGAGTCCGCCACCCGGCGCGGCGTCGGCGTCGTGCAGTGGGACGCCAAGAAGAAGATGGTCAAGGTCAATCCGATCGCGCGCTGGACCCAGGGCGACGTCGACGCCTACATGGCCGAGCACGGCGTCCTGGTCAACCCCCTGCGCTACGACGGCTACCCCTCGATCGGCTGCGCGCCGTGCACCCGGCGGGTCGAGGCCGGCGCCGACCCCCGAAGCGGCCGCTGGGCCGGCACCGGCAAGACCGAGTGCGGGATCCACCTGTAGGGACTTTCGATGAATCCTCAGACGACCGATACCGATGTACCGCTGATCGCGGTGGCGCACGGCAGCAAGGACGCCAGGTCGGCGCGTGCGGTCGGCGCGCTGTTCGACCGCGTGCGGCGGCTGCGTCCCGGCCTGGACGTGCGGGTGGCCTACCTCGACCACGTGGCGCCCGACCCGGAGGCGGCCATCGGCCGGCTGGCCGCCGAAGGGGCCGGGGAGGTCGTGGTGCTGCCGGCGCTGCTGACGGCGGCCTACCACAGCAAGACCGACCTGCCGCAGGCCCTGGCCAGGGTGCGCGCGGCCTTCCCCTGGCTGCGTGTCCGCTACGGCGACACGCTGGGTCCGCACCCGCTGCTGGAGGAGGCGGTGCTGCGCCGGCTGGCCGAGGCCGACGTGGCCGCGGCCCCCGACACCGCCCTGGTGCTGGCATCGGCCGGCTCCAGTGACGCCGGCGCGAACGCGGTGATCGAGGAGATGGCCGCGCGGCTCGCCGCGCGGGGCGCGTGGCGCGCGGTCGTGCCGGCCTACGCTTCGGCCGCCTCCCCCACGCCCGGCGAGGCGGTGGCCCGGCTGCGCGCGGCGGGGGCGCCGCGGGTCGCGGTGGCGACCTACCTCCTGGCCCCGGGGTTCTTCTCCGACCGGGTGGCCGAGCAGGCGTTCGCGGCCGGTGCCGCGGCGGTCTCCCCCGCTCTGGGCGACTGCCCGGAGTCGGCCCGGGTCGTGCTGGAACGCTACGACGAGGCCCTGGCCCAGAGCCCCCGGCACCGCGTCCCGGTCCGCTGACCCCCGTTCCCGCACCGCCCGCCCTCCGCGACGAGGGCGGGCGGTGCTCTTTTCCGCGCGTCGCCCCGCGCCGACGGCCGTTCACGGTGCGAGCGGGCACACAAAAGTGAATTGACTTCAGTTCTTGAGTGGGTGGCCGGGTTACGCTGGGGCGGACCCGCCGCCCGCCCGAAGGGAAGTCGCCGCCCATGCCTCCCACGCACGAGGTGTTCAACCAGCCGACCCCGCTGGAGGACCACGACGTCGCCGCCGAGCCCGCGCTGACCGAGGGGCTGGAGCGCGAGGGCGGCGGCTGGGCCGGTGAGGAGCTGCACGAGCTCGGCAGGCTGGCCGGCGGCGCCCCGGCGCGCGGCTGGGGCGAGCAGGCCAACGCCAACGAGCCGGTGCTGCGCACCCACGACCGCTACGGCCACCGTGTGGATGAGGTCGACTTCCACCCCGCCTGGCACGTCCTCACCGACACCGCGGTCTCCCACGGCCTGCACGCCGCGCCCTGGGCCGACGAGAGGGCCGGCGCACACGTGGCCCGGGCCGCCAAGTTCTACGTGTGGAGCCAGGTGGAGGCCGGGCACGGCTGCCCGATGTCGATGACCTACGCCGTGGTGCCGGCCCTGCGCCACTCCCCCGAGCTCGCGGCCCGCTACGAGCCGCTGCTCACCTCGCGCACCTACGACTTCGGGCTGCGCCCGCCCCTGGCCAAGCGGGGCCTGCTGGCCGGAATGTCGATGACGGAGAAGCAGGGCGGCTCCGACGTGCGCGCCAACACCACCCGCGCCGTGCCGGGCGGCCCCGACGGCGCGCACCGGCTGACCGGACACAAGTGGTTCACCTCGGCGCCCATGGGCGACCTCTTCCTCACTCTCGCCCAGGCGCCCGAAGGGCTGTCCTGCTTCCTGGTGCCGCGGGTCCTGGAGGACGGCACCCGCAACGCGCTGTCCATCCAGCGCCTCAAGGACAAGCTGGGCAACCGCTCCAACGCCTCGGCCGAGCTGGAGTACGACGGGGCGCTGGCCTGGCCCGTCGGCGAGCCCGGGCGCGGGGTGCGCACCATCATCGAGATGGTCAACGGCACCCGGCTCGACTGCGTCATCGGCTCCGCCGCGGGGATGCGCGCCGGGCTGGTCCAGGCGGTGCACCACGCGAGCCTGCGGCAGGCGTTCGGCGGGGCGCTGATCGACGCGCCGCTGATGCGCAACGTGCTGGCCGACCTCGCGCTGGAGTCCGAGGCCGCGACGGCGCTCATGCTGCGGCTGGCCGGCGCGGCCGACCGGGCCGTGCGCGGCGACGAGTCCGAGGCGGCGTTCCGCCGCCTGGCGGTGGCCGCGGGGAAGTACTGGGTGACCAAGCGCCAGCCCGCGCACGCCGCCGAGGCCCTGGAGTGCCTGGGCGGCAACGGCTACGTGGAGGAGTCGGGGATGCCCCGGCTGTTCCGCGAGTCGCCGCTCAACTCCATCTGGGAGGGATCGGGCAACGTCGCGGCGCTGGACGTGCTGCGCGCGATGGCCAAGGAGCCGGTCTGCGTGGAGGCGCTCTTCGCCGAGCTGGCCCTGAGCCAGGGCGCCGACCACCGCCTCGACGCCGCCGTCAAGCGGCTGCACACCGAGCTGGGCGACCTCGACGCCGCCGAGTACCGCGCCCGCTCCGTGGTGGAGCTGATGGCGCTGTGCCTGCAGGCGTCCCTGCTGGTACGGCACGCCCCGGCGGCCGTGGCCGACGCCTTCACCGCCTCGCGCCTCGGCGGTGAAGGGGGACGCGCCTTCGGCACCCTGCCGCGCGGCGTGGACACCGAGGCCGTCCTGGACCGCTGCCGCCCGCGGACCTAGTGTGCTGATGGGAGTTGGAGGGCTGTGGCCGCGATCCTTTCGTTCACCGCCGCATGGCCTGGGAAGGCCGCCGTCAGCGCGCCACAGACGGCCGGGGCCTTGAGCGGCCGTGTTCCCGCGGCCTCTCGCTTCGCCGGAGGCCTCGCGCCCGGCAACAGCCCCACCAGGCCCGCAAAGACCAAGCAGGGCCGGAAAATCAGTCCCCGTCCTCCCTCATCGACGATCCAGACTCCCGGCCGCCCGCGGGACCGGTTCGCCGACGGTCGGCGAGCCGGTTCCGGTCGCGCGCATATCACCGGTTTCACCTGCGAAGCGGGCACGATCCGATGTCGATCCCGCCGATCGTGAATACTGACGGGGCCATGGCGGAACAACCATCACGTCATGCACGCGGAGGAAAGAGATAGCGACGCACATGGTGGAAGTCTGGCCCGGCGACCCGTACCCGCTCGGCGCCACCTACGACGGTTCGGGGACCAACTTCTCGCTGTTCTCCGAGGCCGCGCAGCGGGTGGAGCTGTGCCTGTTCGACGACGAGGGCGCCGAGACCCGGATCGAGCTCACTGAGAACGACGGGTTCGTACACCACGGCTACCTGCCCGGCATCGGGCCGGGGCAGCACTACGGCTACCGCGTGCACGGCCCGCACACCCCCGAGCACGGGCACCGCCACAACTCGGCCAAGCTGCTGGTCGATCCCTACGCCAAGGCGCTCGAAGGCTCGCTCACCTGGCACGAGTCGGTGTTCGACTACCACTTCGACGACCCCGCGCGGCGCAACACCCGCGACAGCGCCCCCTTCGTGCCCAAATGCGTCGTCGTCAGTCCGTTCTTCGACTGGGGCAACGACCGCCCGCCCAAGGTCCCCTACAACGAGAGCGTCATCTACGAGGCGCACGTGCGCGGGCTGACCATGCGCCACCCCGGCGTGCCCGAGGAGCTGCGCGGCACCTACGCCGGCCTGGCCCATCCCGTGATGGTCGACTACCTGACCGGGCTGGGCGTCACCGCGGTGGAGCTGATGCCGGTCCACCAGTTCATCCCCGAGCACGCGCTCGTCGCCCGCGGCCTCACCAACTACTGGGGCTACAACACGCTGGCGTTCCTGGCCCCGCACGACGGCTACGCCGCCCACCCCGGCCGGGGCAACCAGGTGCAGGAGTTCAAGGCGATGGTGAAGTCGCTGCACGAGGCCGGCATCGAGGTCATCCTGGACGTGGTCTACAACCACACCGCGGAGGGCGACCACATGGGCCCGACGCTGTCGCTGCGGGGCATCGACAACCTCAGCTACTACCGCGTCCGCGACGACGACCAGCGCTACTACCTCGACTACACCGGCTGCGGCAACAGCCTCAACGTCCGGCACCCGCACTCGTTGCAGTTGATCATGGACTCGCTGCGGTACTGGGTGCTGGAGATGCACGTCGACGGCTTCCGCTTCGACCTGGCCTCGGCGCTGGCCCGGGAGTTCCACGACGTGGACCGGCTCAGCACCTTCTTCGACATCGTCCAGCAGGACCCGGTGATCTCCCAGGTCAAGCTGATCGCCGAGCCCTGGGACGTCGGCCCCGGCGGCTACCAGGTCGGCAACTTCCCGCCGCTGTGGACCGAGTGGAACGGCAAGTACCGCGACACCATCCGCGACTTCTGGCGCGGCCACCCCGTCCTGCCCGAACTCGCCTCGCGGCTGTCGGGCTCCAGCGACCTCTACCAGGACGACGGCCGCCGCCCCGTCGCCTCGATCAACTTCGTCACCTGCCACGACGGGTTCACGATGGCCGACCTCGTCTCCTACGAGCACAAGCACAACGAGAACAACGGCGAGGACAACCGCGACGGCACCGACGACAACCGCTCCTGCAACCACGGCGCGGAGGGCCCCACCGACGATCCGGCGATCGTCTCGCTGCGCCGCCGCCAGGTGCGCAACCTGCTGGCCACCCTGTTCTGCTCCCAGGGCGTGGTCATGCTCTCCCACGGCGACGAGATCGGCCGCACCCAGCAGGGCAACAACAACGCCTACTGCCAGGACAACGAGATCGCCTGGGTGGACTGGAAGCGCGCGGCCGAGGAGGAGGATCTGCTGGAGTTCGTGCGCACGCTGGCCGAGCTGCGCAGGGAGCACCCCGTGTTCCGCCGCCGCCGGTTCTTCCAGGGCCGCCCGCCGCGCGACGGCGAACTGCGCGACATCGCCTGGCTGCGCCCCGACGGCGCGCTGATGGCCGACCAGGACTGGGGCCGCGGCGGGCGGGCGCTGGGCGTCTTCCTCAACGGCGACGCCATCACCGAGCCCGATCCGCGCGGCCGCGCGGTCCGCGGCGACTCGTTCCTGCTGCTGTTCAACGCCGGCCACGACGACGTGGAGTTCACCCTGCCCGGCAAGGCCTACGGCACCGCGTGGGAGACCGTGCTCGACACCGCGGAGCCCGACATCGGCGACCGCCCGTTCGCCCCGGCCTCCGGCACCGTCACGGTGATCGACCGGGCGGTGCTGCTGCTGAGGCGGGTCTGCGAATCCGGCGAACGGTAGCCGAGGGCCGCGTTCCCGCCGCGGGTCGCCCGGCTACCCTCGGGGATCATGAGTTCCGATACCGCCGCGTCCCCGGCACCGCGCTTCCGCCGACTGCTGCCCGATCCCGGCGGCGAGGCCGACCTGGCCGCCGCCTACGCCTACCCGGGCGACCTTCGCCGCCCCTGGCTGCGCGCCAACATGGTCGCCAGTGCCGACGGCGGGGCGTGGGGCCCTTCGGGGCGCACGGCTGAGCTGTCCTCGCCCGCCGACCGCGCCGTCATGGGCGTGCTGCGCGCGCTGGCCGACGTCGTGCTGACCGGCGCCGGGACCGCGAGGATCGAGGGCTACCGCCCGGTGCGCCCGCGCGAGGTCTGGCGGGGGCTGCGGGCGGGCCGCTCCGAGACCCCGCCCATCGCCGTGGTCACCCGGACCCTCAACGTGCACCCCGAGCTCCTGGCGGGCGCGCCGCCGGACGCGCGCACGATCGTCCTCACCACCGCCTGCGCCCCGCCCGAGCGGCGCGCGGCGGCGGCCGAGCACGCCGACGTCGTCGTGGCCGGGGAGGATTCCGTGCAGCCCGAGGCGGCCATGGCGGCCCTGGCCGAGCGGGGCCTGTACCGGGTGCTCACCGAGGGCGGCCCGCACCTGCTCGCCGAACTGGCGGCCGACGGCGTGCTGGACGAGCTCTGCCTGACGGTCAGCCCGCACCTTCTGGGCCCGGCCGCGTCCCGCATCGTGGCCGGCGAGGCTCCCTCGCACTCCCGGTCGCTGCGCATCGGCCACCTGCTGGAGTCGGAGGAGTCGCTTTTCGTGCGCTACGTACGAAGCTGATCGAACGACCGGATCAGGCCATATCGGACGGCCGGCGCGGGCACGGATCCGCACATCACGGGATGGATCACGCCCCACGGGGCCGGATTCGGCTGCACATTAACCATGCATAAAGCTCCTGCAACCGGACATACCCGCTGTGTGGGTCCAGCAGTGGCGGCAACGGCATCGCAGGGTGAAAAATGAAGCAATCCGCTTTTCACTCCGAAACAGCGCAGAGGCCGCACCGCGGGGCACCGCGGCAGGACAACTCAATTCGTGCGACCGCGCAGTCCGGGCGAGAGGATGAACGCAGTGCCGACGTCCGAAAACCGAGGCGACATGAGAGACCCCTCTCCGCCGGTCTACCGTGAGATCGCCGAGGCGTTGCGGTCCGCGATCGCCTCAGGAGAGCTCTCCGACGGCGACCGGGTACCGGGCGAGAACGACCTGATGAAGCGGTACGGGGTCGCCAGGGCGACGGCCCGCCAGGCCCTGTCCGTGCTCATCAACGAGGGGATCGTGGTGGCCGTGCGCGGCTCGGGCGTCTACGTGCGCACCTTCCGGCCGCTGCGCCGGCACGGTCCGCGGCGCCTCTCCCGCGAACTGTGGGGCGGCGGCCGGGCCATCTGGCAGGCCGACACCGCCGATCGCGCCTTCGCCGCCGACAACATCACCGTGCGCGAGACCGCGGCGCCCGAGCACGTGGCCCGCGCCCTGGACCTGCCCGAGCAGGAACGGGTGGTGGTGCGGCGGCGCCGCTACCTCCTCGACGACCGCCCCATGCAGCTCGCCACCTCCTACCTCCCCGCCAAGCTCGCCGCCGGCACCGCGATCGCCGAGGCCGACACCGGCCCCGGCGGCATCTACGCCCGCCTCGCCGAACTGGGCCACGCCCCCGCCCATTTCACCGAGGAGATCCGGGTGCGCATGCCCTCCCCCGCCGAGGTGGAGGAGCTCGCACTGAGCGCGGGGACCCCCGTTCTCGACGTCATGCGCACCGCGCTGACGTCGGACCACCGCGCCGTCGAGCTCAACGAGATGACACTGGACGGATCGGCCTACATCCTGCAGTACGACTTCGACGCCTGACCCGCGGCGCCCCGTCCGCTCGCGCGAAAAAGTGGACATTTGGCTGTATACCGGTTGACTCTTCGGCGGTTCTGTGTCGATATAAGAGAGCGGATTCTCTAGAGAGCTCTCCCGTGCTCTTCGGACGCGCGCCGATCGTCGTGCGCCGCCATGAGGGAGGGGCCCAAGCGGCGGGCCGGGGAGGACGGCCCCGGCCCGCCGCCGCGAGCCGGGGGGTGCGCGTGACCGCTACCCGTCCGCGTTCTCCCGGCTGACGCGGCGACCGCCCTTCGAGGCGAACACCAGGTACAGCAGCCCGAGCAGCGCCACGCCCACGACCACGACCGCGCCCATGGGCGGGGCGGCGTCCGGCGAGGTCATCATCCAGTGCGCCAGGGCGATCCCCAGCGGACCGGCGACGGCCAGCGCGCCGATGCCGGTGAGCGCCGCCAGTAGCAGCAGCGCACCGTCACCGAGCGGCCTCGGGCGCACCCGATCCACACCGGCGAGCACGAAGGACGCCGTCGCGGTCGCGGCGCCGCAGATTCGCAGCGCCGCACCCCGGACGGTCTCCTCCGCGGGACGGGTCCGGCTCCTGAGATGGCCGAGGTGGTACCCCAGCCACAGGAGGCCGTAGTGGGCCAGGCTCACGCGCACCGGTTGTCGATAACCCATCGGCTGTCGATACGAAACGAGCATCGTCATTTCTCCCGGCCGGTTCTAGCCTTCGCCAGGTCCGTACCCCTTGATTCGAGGAACGAACTTCTCACTTGTAAAGAAATGAACACAGAGGGCATGAGACCGTTCCACTCCGGGTGATCGTCTTCGGCCGCCGTGGTGACGGGCACGTCGGGAGGAATCGGGGTAGCGTCCCATACATGGACGAAACAACGGGGTCGGTCCACAGGACCGAGGAGGAATGGCGGGAGCGGCTGAGCTCCCAGGAGTACGCGGTGCTCCGCCAGGGGGCCACGGAGCAGCCGTGGAGCGGTGAGTACGTCTCGGCGACGTCCGTCGGCGTCTACCGGTGCCGCGCCTGCGGGGCGGAGCTGTTCCGCTCGGCCGAGAAGTTCGAGTCGCACTGCGGGTGGCCGAGCTTCTATGATCCGGCCGACAGTTCGGCGGTAACCCTGCACGAAGACAGAACCCTTGGCATGATACGCACCGAGGTCCGCTGCGCCCGCTGCCGATCCCATCTCGGCCACGTCTTCCACGGGGAGGGCTATTCCACCCCCACCGACGACCGGTACTGCATCAACTCCATAGCCTTGACCTTGGAGCCGGAGCATCCCGTGGCATAGCATCGCCCTTCATCGGGTGGCCAAGGCCGATCTCCCTTGAACCGGACGCGACACGATCGTCCTGCGGGCTCCCGATGCGTTCCGGGCACCCGCGTGCCCGGACCCGCAGGTTTTCCGCCGCAAGGCCTCTCGACGAAAGCTCCCAATGACCGACGATCATCATCCTGTCGCCCCTTCCCGGCCGCGCGTGCGCATGGCCCGCGGCTCGGCCCCCTGGCTGGTACCCGCGTGCGCGATCGCAGGGGCCGCCGTACTCGCCGGCCGCGGCTCGCGCCTGCGCAAGACCCTGGCCGTTCCCGCGGTCGGGCTGGCCGCGGGAATGGCGTGGTTCTTCCGCGACCCCGACCGCGGACCGGCCAGCGGCCGCGTGATCTCCTCCGCCGACGGTGTCGTGCAGAGCATCGACCCCCAGCCCGATGGCAGGATCCGGGTGGCGGTCTTCATGAACCCTCTCAACGTCCACGTGAACCGGGCACCCCTGGCGGGCGTGGTGACCGGGGTGGAGCACCGGCCAGGGGGCTTTCGACCGGCTTTTGACAAGGACAGCGAACGGAATGAACGTGTCATCTGGACCTTCGACACCGAGATCGGCGAGGTTACGGTCATCCAGATCGCGGGGGCGATGGTCCGCCGCATCGTCCCGTATCGCGAGGTCGGGCAGAAGGTGGAGCAGGGGGAGAGGATCGGCCTCATCCGGTTCGGCTCGCGCGTCGACGTCTACCTTCCCGCCGGGATCACCCCGGCCGTCGAGGTCGGGCAGAAAGTCCGGGCCGGTGAAACGCGCCTTGACAGCGACTGACCAGGGATTCGCCGGCCTGGCGCACGGCGACGACGCGGCGCCCCGGTTGCGACTCGTGCTCGCCGACTACTTCACGCTCGGCAACGCGCTGTGCGGCTTCATGGCCGTCTGGCAACTGGCCGCGGCCCAGGTCGGTCAGATCTCGGCCGGCCATGTCGGCCCGCTGCATCGGGCCGACATGGCCGTCGCGGTCATCCTGCTGCTGATCGCGGCCGCCTGCGACCTGTTCGACGGCCGGGTGGCGCGCAAGCTCGGCGGCAGCGGCATGGGCGCCGAGCTCGACAACCTGGCCGACGTGATCAGCTTCGGCTTCGCACCGGCGTTCTTCGTCGTCGCCTGGGGCACGCTGGCCCCGGACAACGGCGGGGTGCTGCCGATCATCGCCGCCGCCGCGGTGCTGCTGGCCGTGGTGGTGCGCCTGGCGCGGTTCTCCTGCCAGGCGCCGGGCGAGGAGTACTTCACCGGACTGCCGAGCCCGTTCGGGGCGATGGCCGTCATCACCGTCGTGCTGCTCGATCCCCCCGTGTACGCGGGCGCGGCCATGATCCTGGTCATCGCCTGGCTCATGATCAGCCGGGTGGAGTACCCCAAGCCGCGCGGCCGGCTCGCCTTCGCCGTGCTGGCCTGGATCCTGGGCAGCGTGGGGTGCCTGGCCGCGTGGGCGGTCGACGCCCCCGCCGGCGACGCCCTGCTCTACTCCGGCTCCAGCCTCGTCCTGGTGCTGATCCTGACCATCCCGTTCTACGTCCTGGTGACGCGGCGCCATGACCAGGGCGGCGACGGGGACGATCTTCCCCTGCCGTCGGTCCAGGAGGGCTGAGGTCCGAGTTCCCTCCCGGGCGGTGCGCCGCCCGGGAGGGAACTCGGACGGCGAAGAGGGGGCGCACCCGGCGGGTGCGCCCCCTCTTGCCTTTTCCTCGTTCCCCGTCCGCGCCGTGCCTGCACGCTTCCGCTGCGCCGCGGCCGCGGCGCGCGGATCAGTCCAGCCGGTGCCGCGGGGAGTGCGACTCCCCCGTGACGGGAGCGGTCGGCTCAGGGGCCGTGGAACCGCCGACCAGCGGCTCCGGCGTCGCGGATTCGGCGGGGAGGGGCTCCAGGCCGCGGCGGATCCGGATCAGCTTGCGCACCCGGACGGCGACGAACCAGAGCAGCAGCAGCGCGACGATCGCGACGACGGCGCTGCTGAGGATGCCGCTGAACTCCTCCAGCAGGGGCTTGATGGCCGGACCGAAAGCGAAGCCGAGGCCGATCCACAGCGAGTTCCACACGGCGCTGCCGACGAACGTGTAGAGCGTGAACCTCCAGAACGACATCCGCTCGATGCCGGCCGGGATCGAGATGAAGCTGCGCACCATGGGGACGCACCGCCCCACCAGTACGGCCATCCCGCCCCACTTGGCGAAGATGCGCTCGCACTTGTAGAAGTCCTCGACCTCCAGCAGCGGCATCTTCTCGACGATCCACTTGGTGCGCTCGCGCCCGAGCATCGCACCCATGGCGTAGAAGCCCCAGCCGCCGACCAGTGCGCCCAGCGTGGCGGCGAGGATGGCCAGCCAGAGGTTCATGTGGCCGTCGTAGGCCAGGAAGCCGGCGCCGGGGAGCACCGCCTCACTGGGCATCGGGGGGAAGAAGGTCTCGATGAGCAGCGCGAGGCCGACGCCCACCTCGCCGAGGTCGGTCATCAGGCCGAGCACCCATCCGATGAAGCCCTCGTAGCCTTCCGATGGATCGATCGGGGCGTTCTCGGTGCTCGCGGCGAGCGATACAGACCAGTCCACAGGTCCCATGGTCCTCTTAGTTCTCTCGGTGGCCGAAAGGGGCAGGGGGGCAACGGTCTCCACAACGGCGACGGGCCGAAAAAGACCAGAGAAGCTCCGGCCGCCGGGCACGGATGCCACGCGGCGACCGGAGCCGCAGACCGCGTTCGTGGGGCGGTTTCATCTTGACGTCCTCTTCGGCGTGAACAGCCGGAGATTTCTGGCCTGCCGTAACTACGGCTTCCAACGGGTTCCTGCTTCAACAACCCAAGCCACTGTCCAAGCTGGTCTTACCAGGTCTCCAACAGGCGTTTCTTCAACCCGCTTACGCGGCTCTCCGCCCGCCCGGCGGCGAGGAACACTGCCGTACTGCTGTAACCACTGCCCGCTTGGTTCTCGCGGACGGTGAACAGCGTACTGCAAATCAATACAAGCGATCCACCTCCGGCGTGGCCCCGGGACGGTCTCGCCGCTGCGGAACCCGCGCGAGGAACGGCGAACCGCGGCGCCGCCCCGCCCGCGGTCAGGCGAGGGACTCGACCAGTTCGGCCACGCTCCTGCGGCGGCCGGTGTAGAAGGGCACCTCCAGGCGGGTGTGCCTGCGGGCCTCAGCGGCGCGCAGGTGGCGCATCAGGTCGACGATGCGGTGCAGCTCGGCGGCCTCGAAGGCCAGCATCCACTCGTAGTCGCTGAGCGCGAAGGTGGAGACGGTGTTGGCCCGCACGTCGGGGTAGGGGGCGGCCATGCGGCCGTGCTCGGCGAGCATCGCGCGGCGCTCGTCGTCGGGCAGCAGGTACCACTCGTAGGAGCGCACGAACGGGTAGACGCAGACGTAGTCCTGCGGTTCCTCGCCGGCCAGGAACGCGGGGACGTGCCCCCGGTTGAACTCGGCGGGGCGGTGCAGGGCCATGACGGACCAGACCGGGGTGCTGGCCCGGCCCAGCAGGGTGCGGCGGAAGGCCGCGTACATCTCCTGGAGCGCGTCGGGGGTGTCGGCGATCCACCAGAACATCACGTCGGCGTCGGCCCGGAACCCCTGGACGTCATAGGCCCCGCGCGTGGTCAGGCCCTTCTCTGCCGCGTCGTCGAACAGCCGGGCGACCTCGTCGGCCGCCGCGGCGCGGTCGAACGCCCCGATGTCGCCGACCTTGAAGACCGACCACATGGTGTAGCGAATGAGCTGGTTGAGGTCCTCGTTGCCGGAAGGACCGTTGTGGCTGTCCTGCCCCGTGGTCACGTTTGGCTCCCTATGTCGGTTCGGAAAAAGACTGCTCTGGAAACGCTTTGGACCGCCGCGGAGAACCGCTCGGGCCACCCGGTCGGCGCCCGCGCGCCGCACCCGGGGTGCGCGCTCGCGCTCACCGCGACGGCGCGCCGCGCGCGGCCAGGTCGGCCGCCACCCCGTTCGCCGCCCGCGTGGCGTCGGCGATGCAGGCCGGGACGCCGACGCCGCCGTAGGCCGCGCCGCACACCGCGAGGCCGGGGCGGGCCGCCACCGCCGAGCGGATCCGGGCCACCCGGTCGTTGTGCCCCACAGCGTATTGCGGCAGGGCACCGCCCCACCGGGTGATCCGGTGGTCGACGGGCCGCCCGGCGACGCCGCAGATCCCGGCGAGGTCCCGCTCCGCCAGCGCGGTGAGCTCCTCGTCGGAGCGCTGCAGCACGGCCTCCTCCCCCACCCGGCCGATCGAGCAGCGCAGCAGCACCTTCTCCGTGCCGGGGTCGACCGCGCGCAACTCTTCGGCCAGCCACGGCCACTTGCCGCTGCTGAAGGTGGCCGCCTTGATGGTGCGCCCCTCGCGCGCGGGCACCAGGAAGCCGCTGCCGGCCGGCGGAGCGGGAAAGGCCGAGGTGCGGTAGGCCAGCGTCACGATGGCCATGCTCGCGTAGTCGATCCCGGCCAGGTCGCCGGCCGCCTCGGGCGCCTCGTCGCACAGCAGCCGCGCCGCCGCCGGGGCCGGGCAGGCCAGCACGACGGCGTCGGCGTCGATGCGGCGCGGGCCGCTCGCCGGGCCCACGGTGAGCCGCCAGGCCGCGCCGTCGCGGCGCAGCTCGCGCACTGTCGCCGAGGTCTGGACGCGTGCGCCGCTCTGCTCGGCCAACGCGTCGACGAGGGTGGCCAGGCCGCCCCGCAGGGTCGCGAACACCGGCGCCGGGCCCGCACCACCGTCCTGCGCCGCGCGCGCGGCCTGCTCGGCCTTGACCTCGCGCACAGCCGCCATGAGCGAGCGTCCCTTCCGGGCCAGCGGCGCGATCTGCGGGAGGGTCGCCTCCAGCGACAGCCGGTCGGCGCGTCCGGCGTAGACGCCGCCCAGCAGCGGCTCCACCAGCCGGTCGACGACCTCGCGCCCCATGCGGCCGCCGATGTAGTCGGCGACGGAGACGTCGCCGCGCACCGGTGCGCCCGGCCAGACGAGGTCGCGCGCGGCACGCAGGGTGCCGGCCCTGGACAGCACCCCGCTGCGGGCCAGCGCGGCGACGTCGCCGGGGACCCCCATCAGGTGCCCTTCGGGGAACGCCCGCAGCGCTCCCCTGCTGTACAACTGCGACGCCGTCGTGCCCGGGTGGGTCAGCCGGTCCTGCAGCCCGAGTTCGGCGATGAGGTCCAGCGCTTCGGGGCGGCGGGCGAGGACCGCCTCCGCGCCCGAGTCGACCGGCACACCGGCCACCGCGGAGGCGTCGAGCTTGCCCCCGGTCCTCGGGGCCGCCTCCAACACGGTGACCTCGGCCCCGGCCCGGGTGAGCCGGTGAGCGGCGGTCAGCCCGGACACCCCGCCACCGACCACGACGACGTGCGGTCTGGTCTCCATGGCACCAGCTTCGCAGATGCCTCCGGCATCGGAGCCGCACCCCCGCAGATCCCCGGCGCCGCAGCGGGGGACGCCGCCCGCCGCGCACCGGCGGCGCCGACCGTGACTCATGCGTTATGCCGTGGGCGAAACGGCCGGGTGCGCGGGCACGTCGAACCGGCATGAACGCCACCGCGACACCGCGATCGAAGCGACAGAAACGACACCGCCTGCTCGTCCTGCTCTCGCCGGTGCTGGCGGGCGCCCTGCTCACGGGCTGTTCCGGTGGCGACGGCACCTCGATGTCGGGGTCGGGGGCCGCCGTGTCGGACCGGGGGGCCCAGGAGGAGGCCGCCGCCCCGGGGGCCGCGGCCCCCGAGGACGCGGCCGGCGGCGCCGGCGACGCCGGGGTGGAGCTCGACGTGAGCGAGCGCACTGTGATCTCCACCGCCGACCTCTCGGTGGAGGTCCCCGAGATCACCGAGGCCGCCGACGCGGCACGGACGTGGACGGTCGACGCAGGCGGTTACGTGGCCGCGGAGAGCGTCAGCGCCGCCGACGACTCCGCACCCAGCGCGACGCTGACCCTGAAGGTGCCCGCCGACCGCTACGACGGCGCCCTGGAGGAGCTCGCCGGGCTGGGCGAGCAGGTGAACCTGGACCGGCGGGTCGAGGACGTCACCGAGGAGGTCGCCGACGTCGAGAGCCGGGTCGACTCGGCCGAGGCGTCGCTGGAGCGGCTGCGCGAGCTGCTGGAGGACGCCGGGACGGTGGAGGAGGTCCTCTCCGTCGAGGGCCAGATCAGCACGCGCCAGGCGGAGCTGGAGTCCCTGCAGGCGCGCCGGAGCGCGCTGGCCGACCAGACCGCCTACGGCACCGTCCACCTGGAGCTGCTGCCGCCCGACTCCTACGTCGTCGACGACGAGGACGACTCGATCGGGTTCCTCGGCGGACTGGCCGCGGGGTGGCGGGCCCTGCTGGCGCTGTTCGACGGCGTGGCCGTCGTTCTCGGCTGGCTGCTGCCGTTCCTCGTCCTGGCCGCGGTCATCGCGGCGCCGGCGTGGCTGCTGCTGCGCCGCCGGCGCCGCGCGCGGGCGCACCCGGCCCCGGCCGCCGTCGCGGCCGAGGCCCCGGAGGACCCGGAGGAGGGGACCGGAAGGTCCGATCCGGCCTAACCCGCCGTCTCCTGGTGGACGAAGTCCGTCAGCCGCGCCAGCGCGTCCGGATCGGTCGAGGGGAGCACGCCGTGACCGAGGTTGAAGACGTGACCCTCCGCCGCGCGGGCGCGGGAGAGCACGTCGCGGGCGCGCTCGGCGACCGCGCTCCAGGGGGCGAACAGCGTGGCGGGGTCGAGGTTGCCCTGCAGGGCGGTGCCCGGCTGCACGCGCTGGGCCGCCTTGTCCAACGGCACCCGCCAGTCGACGCCCACCACGTCGGCGCCGGCCTCGCTGAGCAGCCCGAGCAGTTCGCCGGTGCCGACGCCGAAGTGGATGCGCGGCACGTCCAGCGCGGCCAGCCGCTCGAAGATCCACGAGCTGTAGGGCAGCACGCCGGTGCGGTAGTCCTCGGCGCTGAGCACGCCGGCCCAGGAGTCGAAGAGCTGCACCGCCGAGGCGCCGGCCGCGACCTGCACCCGCAGGAACTCCAGGGTGATGGCGGACAGGCGCTGCATCAGCTCGGCCCAGATGTCGGGCTCGCCGTACATGAGCGCCTTGGTGTGCTCGTGGTTCTTGGACGGCCCGCCCTCGATGAGGTAGGAGGCGAGCGTGAACGGGCCGCCGGCGAACCCGATCAGCGGGCGGTCGCCGAGTTCGCCGACCAGCTCGCCCACCGCCTCGGTGACGTAGGGAACGTCGCCGGGTTCGAGGTCGCGCAGCCGCTTGATGCCGTCGAGGTCGCGGATCGGCTCGGCCACCACGGGACCGACGCCGCTCTTGATGTCCAGGTCGACCCCGATGGCCTTCAGCGGCACCACGATGTCGCTGAAGTAGATCGCGGCGTCGACCTCGTAGCGGCGCACCGGCTGCATCGTGATCTCGACGATCATGTCGGGGCGCGCGCACGCCTCAAGCATGGGGACATCGGCGCGGACCCTGCGGTATTCGGGCAGTGAGCGCCCTGCCTGGCGCATGAACCACACCGGGGTGTGGGACACCGGCAGCCGCTGGCAGGCGCGGAGGAAAGGAGAGTCTTGAAGCGTCACACCATTGATCGTGCCACGCGCAGGAGGGAGGTGGTGCGAGAAACCGCGGAGGTGCCGACCGGATCACCCGCGCCTTCCTGCGCGCTCCCCGGGCGCGCCGCACATCCCAAGATCATCACAAAACACCGACACGCCGGAAAAGCTCCGCGGGCTCGTGCGTGACTCGTGCCACCGTCATGGGGTGCCCGTCGTCGCGTCCCGCGCCGAGCCGCGGCGGCGCGGCCGTGGCCGTCGGCGCCCGACCGTGGCGCGGCCGTTCCAGGGCCGTCGGCGCGAAGTGGCAATTTCAAGATTAAGGCTGACGTTTCCATCATGCCCCCTCTCGGTAGGGTCGATGACGCGCCTCCCGCGTTCCGGCGAGCGGTCGAAAGCCTGCGCACGCCGGTGGTACGACCCGAGGTCGTGGTCGAGGACATCCCCGCTCCGCAGCGACTCGCGCCCCACGCCGTCGCGATGTCGGCGACCGTCCACCTGAACGACGACGACGTCGCGCTGGGCCGGCTGATCGTGCTGTACGACCCCGACGGCACCAGGGAGTGGCCGGGGCCGTTCCGGGTGGTCGCCTACGTCAGCGCCGAACTCGAACCCGAGATCTCGGTCGATCCCCTGATCGGCCAGGTGGCGTGGAGCTGGCTGACCGAGTCGCTGAGCGAGCGCACCACCGGGCACGACGCGCTCAGCGGTACGGTCACCCGGGCCAGCACGGAGGGCTTCGGGATCAAGGCCGACCAGCCCACGACCACCGAGCTGGAGCTGCGCGCGTCCTGGTCTCCCGTTGACGAGGACCTGTCGGGGCACATGGCCGCCTGGCTGGACCTGCTCTCCTCGGCCGCGGGCCTGCCGCCCCTCGACGTCACCGACATCTCCCAGCGCCGCCCCCGCCAGGACTCCTGACAGAGGCGCGGACCGGGCCGGCCCGCCGCTGCGCGGACCGCCGGCCCGGTCCGACCCGCGCGCACCGGCCGCGGATGAAAACCGCATACCGTAGTGCTGTGGCGAACGTGCTGAACTCCAAGACAGGTGAACCGGAACCCGACGCCCCGAAGGGAAAGCCGGAGGAGGCCCCCCTGCTGCGGGAGCCGCGGGAGGGACTGCCGCCCGTCGTCGCCGACGCCGAAGGGCTCGCCCGCGTCACCGAGGCGTTCGCCGGGGGCACCGGCCCGGTGGCGGTCGACGCCGAGCGCGCGTCGGGGTACCGCTACGGCCAGCGCGCCTACCTCGTCCAGTTGCGCCGGGCCGGTTCCGGTTCGGCGCTGGTCGATCCGGTCGCCTGCCCCGACCTGAGCGGGCTGGGCGCCGCGTTCGGTTCGGCCGAGGTGGTGCTGCACGCCGCACACCAGGACCTGCCCTGCCTGGCAGAGCTCGACCTGCGCCCCGCGCTGCTGTTCGACACCGAACTCGCCGGCCGGCTGCTGGGCTACCAGCGGGTGGGGCTGGGCGCCATGGTCGAGCGCGTGCTGGGGCTGCGCCTGGCCAAGGAGCATTCGGCGGTGGACTGGTCGGTGCGGCCGCTGCCCGAGGACTGGCTGCGCTACGCGGCCCTGGACGTGGAGATCCTGGTCGAGCTGCGCGACGAGCTGGAGGCGGAGCTGGCCGAGGCGGAGAAGCTGGAGTGGGCCCGCGAGGAGTTCGCCGCGGTCCTGGCGGCCCCGCCCAAGGAGCCCCGGCCCGACCCGTGGCGGCGCACCTCGGGCATCCACCGGGTGCGCAATCAGCGGAGCCTGGGCGTGGTGCGCGAGCTGTGGTTGGAGCGCGACCGCGTCGCCCGCGAGCGCGACCTGTCCCCCGGCCGGGTGGTGCAGGACTCCGCCCTGGTCGAGGCCGCGCTGGCCATGCCCCGCACGGCCCAGGAGCTCTCGGCCCTCAAGCCGTTCGGCGTGCGGCTGGCCCGCCGCTACGTGCCGACGTGGATCAAGGCGATCAACCGGGCGCGTGACATGGCGCCCTCGGAGCTGCCGCAGCCGAGCGCGCCGGGTGACGGACCGCCGCCCACCAACCGGTGGGCCGACCGGGACCCGGCGGCGGCCCGGAGGCTGGAGGCCGCGCGCGCGGCGGTGAGCGCCATCGCCGAGCGCATCACGATGCCCACCGAGAACCTGCTGCAGCCCGACGCGGTCCGCAGGCTGGCGTGGGCGCCGCCCCGGCCGCTGGACGAGGAGGCCGTGGCCGATCACCTGCGTCGGCACAGCGCCCGCCCGTGGCAGATCGGACTGACCGCGCCGGCTCTTGCGGAGGCGCTGCAAAAAGCCGACAATCAAGGCTGACCAGCCTTAAACCTCCCTCCGAGGCATTTCACCCTGAAAGTGACGCAATTCACCGGGCGCGCACCCCCTTCTCCTGCCGCCCGGAGGCCCGCACGCGGACTAAGTTATTGAATTGTGTTGTTGCTGATGCGGAACGGCAAGGTTCGCTGGCGGGAAGCTCTCGGTCGTCTTGGGGTGGTGTGTCTCGTGTC
This sequence comes from Spinactinospora alkalitolerans, assembly GCF_013408795.1. Lineage (NCBI taxonomy): Bacteria > Bacillati > Actinomycetota > Actinomycetes > Streptosporangiales > Nocardiopsidaceae > Spinactinospora > Spinactinospora alkalitolerans. Next base: position 2,137,611 of record NZ_JACCCC010000001.1, on the reverse strand, counting down.
GGTGTGGCGGTCCCTCCTGCGCGCAAGCCGGCTCACCGGCGCCAGGAGTGCGCACCGCGAACCCGCGGCGCCCGCCGTGCAGGGGACCCCGGGGCGGCGCGCGGCGAAGCTGGAGCAGACGCTGCGGGAGTACGTCGAGACGCTCGGCGCCGACCACTCGCGCAGCATCGCCGCCCGCAACAACCTGGCCAGCCAGTACGCCCAGATGGGTCGGCGCGAGGCGGCCATCGGGCAGTTCGAGGAGGCGTTGGCCGACTCGGTGTCCGCCCTGGGCGAGGAGCACCCCCAGACCGACGTGATCCGGGAGAACCTCGCCTGGTCCTACGAGGACGCCGCGCGGTTCACCGAGGCCGCGGCGCAGTGGGAGATCCTGCTGCAACAGCGCAGGCAGCGGCTGGGCTCGGCCGTCGCCGAGACGGTGACCGCGCGCACCCGCCTGGCCTTCTGCTACCGCAGGACCGGGCAGTTCGACGCAGCGATCGTGCACTTCGAGCGGGCCCTCGAGGACTCCACCGGCGCGGTCTCCGACGAGCTGGAGGGCCTGCGCATCGGCCTGGCGCTGGCGTTCCTGGCCACGGACAGGTTCGACGACGCGGCCCAGCAGTTCCGCATGGTGCTGGCCCAGCGGCACCGGAGGCTGGGCAGCCGGCACTACGAGACCCTGGTGGTCCAGCATCGGCTGGGCCGCACCTACCTGCAGGCCGGCCGGGACGCCGAGGCCGTGGAGACGCTGCGGAGCGCCTACCGCAACTGCCTGGCCGCGGCCGGCGACCACGAGATCCGGCTGCTCACGATGAAGGTGCGCCGGGAACTGGCCGGCGCCTACCGCTCGGTGGGGCGGCCGCGCGACGCCGCGGCACTGTACTGACCGATCCGGCATCCGCGGAGGTCAGGGGTGAATTCGGCGCATCGGGGTTATTCCGGCGGTAGGCGTGGAATGTTACGCACCAGTTATTGAACCGATGCGGGACGAGGCGCCGTGGAGCTCGCGAGGCTGGCAAGGCTGATCGGTCAGACGGGTGTCGCGGTTCTCCTGGGGGCTGCCCTGTGGTCGGCGGGCCGCCCGTTCATGGGGATCGCGGTCCTCCTCCTGGTCGGAGTGGTCATCCCGGTCGCGGCCTGGTGGCTGTTCGAGCGCCAGGGCCCCGCGCCGACCGGGGCCGGACTCGACCGGCAGATCCTGCGCGACGAGCTCGGGCTGGCCCACCACGAGGACCTGCTCGGCCCGGCGCATCCCCAGACGCTCACCGCACGCAACAACCTCGCCTTCGACTACGCCCTGGCCGGGCGGTTGGACGAGGCCATCGTGCACTACGAGACCGCGCTGACGTTCGCGATCCACGTGGAGGGCCCCGACCACCCCGAGACGCTGATCGTGCGGCGCAACCTGGCCGACGCCTACCGCCGGTCCGGCCGGCGCGCCGAGGCGGCGGCCCAGATGCGCCTCGCCGACCGGACCGGCGGCTCCCCCGCTATGACGCCGTGAGCAGTTGTGAGGCGGCCAGGTCGCGGTAGAGCTCGTCGGCGGCGACGAGCTCGGCGTGGGTGCCGACCGCGCGCACGCGCCCGGCGTCCATGACCACGATCCGCTCGGCGCTGGTCACCGTGGACAGCCGGTGCGCCACGACCAGCACGCTGATGTCGCGCGCCACCTCCAGAACGGTGTTCTTCAGCGCCGCCTCATTGGCCGCGTCGAGCTGGGAGGTCGCCTCGTCCAGCAGCAGCAGCCGCGGACCGCGCAGCAGGGCCCGGGCGATGGCCACCCGCTGCCGCTCTCCCCCGGAGATGGTGGTGCCCCGGTGGCCGATCCGGCTGTCGAGCCCCTCGGGCAACCGGGCCAGCAGCGGGCCCAGCCGGGTCCGCTCCACGACGTCGGCGATGTCGGCCGCGGTGGCGTTCGGCGCGGCCATGAGCAGGTTCTCGCGCAGCGTGCCGTCCAGCACCGGCGCGTCCTGCTCGACGTAGCCGATCGCCGAGCGCAGCGCGGCGATCGGCCAGTCGCGCACCTCCACACCGCCGACGCGCACCTCGCCGCCGGTCGGGTCGTAGAAGCGCTCCAGCAGCGAGAACACCGTGGTCTTGCCGGCCCCTGACGGCCCCACCAGGGCGGTCAGGCCGCGGCCCGGCGCGTCGAAGGTCACGCCGTGGTGCACCATCGGCAGGTCGGGGGCGTAGCGGAAGGCGACGTCGGTGAAGGACACCGCGGCGGAACCGCCGTCCGCGCGGACGGCGCCGGCGCCGGCGCCGGTGTCGGTGTCGGTGTCGGTGTCCTCCTGCTGCAGCGTGGCGACCTCGTCGATGCGGTGGATCGCGGCGAGGCCGCCCTGCAGCTCGGTCGCCGCCTGGACCAGCGAGGTGATCGGCTCGGTCAGGTAGAACAGCAGCATCAGGAAGGCGATCAGGGACGAGATCTCCAGCGCCCCGGCCGCCACGCGGGCCCCGCCCACGCCCAGGACGGTCAGGAAGGCGATGTTGACGGCCAGGCCCGCCAGGGTCCCCGACAGTGCCGTCCAGCCGGCCACGTCCACGCCTTTGCGCCAGGCCCGCAGCGCTGCGGCGTCGAGCCGCTCGCCCTCGGCCCGCTCGGCCCCGCTGGCCTTGACGGTGCGAAACGCCCCGAACACCCGCTCCAGCAGCGATCCCATCTCGCCCACCGCGGCCTGGCCCGCGACGGTCGCCCGGCCGATCCTGGGCAGCACCACGCCCATGATCAGGGCGGTGGCGGCCAGCACTCCGATCGTCACGCCGAACAGCACCGGGTCCATGACCGCCATCAGCGCGATGCCGCCGGCCAGCAGCAGCACGCCGGTGACGGCGTTGGTGATGCTGCTCGTGGCCACCGAGCGCAGCAGGGTGGTGTCGGAGGTGATCCTGGAGACGAGGTCGCCGGGCTTGAGCCGGTCGACCTCGGCGACGCGCAGCCGCAGCAGCCGGGCGACCAGTTGGCGGCGGGCGGCCAGCACCACGCTCTGGGCGGTGCGCTCCAGCACGAACATGCCCGCCGCCGCGATGACCGCCCCGCCGACCACCAGGACGCCGAGGACGAACAGTGGGGTGGTGAGCGGGTCGCCCTCGGCGAGCGCGTCGATGACCAGCTTGGCGACGAGGGGCTGGGCCAGCCCGGTCAGCCCTCCGACGAAGGTCAGCAGCCCGCCGACGACCAGCACGCCGGTGTGCGGGCGGGCATGGTCCCAGAGCCGGCGCAGCGGCGCTTTGGGCCCCGCGCCCTCCGGCACCGGCTCCTCCGTGCGCTGTGCACCCGCCATGGCCCCGTCCTCTCGTCTCGCCGTCGCGGCGCGGTCGTCCGCGCCGCCGCCGGGGCCGTCGGCGGACGCCGCCAACCCTCGTCAACAAAAGTTGACACACGCACGGAGTGGCATCAATCCAAGTTGACGACAATTCCGACGAATCCTCTTCTCGCCCCCCATGCTCACCGCGCGCCCTGACATCCCGCTGACACCGGCCGGCGCCGCACCGACGGCCCCTTCGCCGCACTCCGTCCGCCGCGCCGACGCGAAGTCGGCCTCCTGCTCGCAGCACTAGTTACCGGCGAGTAGCATGTGGGGCACCAGGACCACCCATCCGCTTGAGAAGGAGGGGCAATCGTGCCGCGAACCGCCCGCGACGTCGTGTTCGTCGACGGGGTGCGCACCCCGTTCGGCAAGGCCGGCAAGGGCCTCTATGCCGAGACGCGCGCCGACGACCTCGTCGTCCGCGTCATCCGTGAGCTGCTGCGCCGCAACCCCGGCCTGCCGCCGGAGCGCGTCGACGAGGTCGCCGTCGCCGCCACCACCCAGATCGGCGACCAGGGCCTGACGATCGGCCGCAGCGCCGCCCTCCTGGCCGGCCTGCCCCGCAGCGTCCCCGGCTACGCCATCGACCGCATGTGCGCGGGCGCCATGACCGCTGTGACCACGAGCGGCGCCGGAATCTCCTTCGGCGCCTACGACGTCGTGATCGCCGGCGGCGTCGAGCACATGGGCCGCCACCCCATGGGCGAGGGCGTCGACCCCAACCCGCGCTTCCTGTCCGAGAAGCTGGTGGACCCCTCCGCGCTGGTCATGGGCAACACCGCGGAGAACCTGCACGACCGCTACCCCTCCATCACCAAGGAGCGCGCCGACGCCTACGCGGTGCGCAGCCAGGAGAAGGTCGCCAAGGCCTACGCCGACGGCAGGATCCAGCCCGACCTGGTGGAGGTGCTGGTCCGCTCCGCCGAGCAGGGCTACGGCCTGGCCACCGCCGACGAGCCGCCGCGGCCCGGCACCACGCTGGAGGACCTGGCCGGGCTGAAGACGCCGTTCCGTCCGCACGGCAACGTGACCCCCGGCAACGCCGCGGGCCTCAACGACGGCGCCACCGGTGCGATCATCGCCGCGGAGGACGTCGCGGCCGAGCTGGGGCTGACCGCGAGGATGCGGCTGGTGGACTTCTCCTTCGCCGGCGTGGAGCCCGAGGTCATGGGCGTCGGCCCGGTGCCGGCCACCGAACGGCTGCTCGCCCGCCAGGGCCTGAGCATGGACGACATCGGCCTCATCGAGATCAACGAGGCGTTCGCCGTGCAGGTGCTGGCCTTCCTGGAGCACTTCGGGATCGCCGACGACGACGCCCGCGTGAACCCGTGGGGCGGCGCCATCGCCCTGGGCCACCCGCTGGCCTCCTCGGGCGTGCGGCTGATGATGCAGCTGTCCCGCCTGTTCGCCGAGCGGCCCGATGTCCGCTACGGCATGACCACGATGTGCGTGGGGATGGGGATGGGCGGAACGGTTCTCTGGGAGCGAGTGTGACGCAGCGAGCGCAGTGGACGGCCGCGACGCCGAAGGCCGCCCCTTCGGCCGGCCGCGCAGGGAGCGGGGAGCACGAGCGACCCATGAGAACTGAGAACACCGGCTACGAGGGGGACAAGTGAGCAGCGCGATCGAGGAAGCCCGCGATCTGTTCGCCGACGAGGTCGTCACCAGGGCGCTCTCGCGCGACGTGGAGCTTCCCTACGGAGCGGGCACCGCCGTCCTGATCACCCTGGACAACGGGCACGACCACACCAAGCCCAACACCTTCGGCCCCGGCGGCCTGCTCAGCCTGGGCGAGGCCGTCGACGCCGCCACCGCGCGCAGCGACATCGCCGCGATCGCCGTCACCGGCAAGCCGTTCATCTTCGCCGTCGGCGCCGACCTCAACGGCGTGCCGAAGGTGCGCACCCGCGAGCAGGCGCACGCCATCGGCAGACTGGGCCACGACGTGTTCCGCAAGCTCGGCGAGACCGACGTGCCGACGTTCGCGTTCGTCAACGGCGCCGCCATGGGCGGCGGCCTGGAGGTGGCGCTGCACTGCCGCTACCGCACCGTCTCCTCCGGCGTCCCGGCGGTCGCGCTGCCGGAGGCATTCCTCGGCCTGGTGCCGGGCTGGGGCGGCACCTACCTGCTGCCCAACCTGATCGGCGCGGAGAAGGCACTCAAGCTCGTCATCGACAACCCGCTGGCCCAGAACAAGACGATCAAGGGCCCGCAGGTCTTCGAGATGGGCATCGCCGACGCGATGTTCGAGCCGGCCGACTTCGTCGAGGAGTCGCTGCGCTGGGCGGCCAGGGTCGTCAAGGGCGACGTCACCGTCGAGCGCGCGGCCGTGGACAAGGGCGAGGCGTGGGACCAGGCGGTCGGCAACGCCCGCTTCATGGTCGAGGGCAGGCTGCACGGCGCGGCGCCGGCTCCGGTGCGCGCGCTGGAGCTGGTGGCCGAGGCGAAGAACCGCACCCGCGACGAGGGCTTCGCCGCCGAGGACGAGGCGCTGGCCGACCTGATCATGAGTGACGAGCTCAAGGCCGGCCTCTACGCCTTCGACCTCACCCAGAAGCGGGCCCGCCGCCCCGCCGGCGCGCCGGACAAGACGCTGGCCCGCAAGGTCACCAAGGTCGGCGTCATCGGCGCCGGTCTGATGGCCGGCCAACTGGCGCTGCTGTTCGCGCGGCGGCTCGGCGTCCCGGTCGTCATGACCGACCTCGACCAGGAGCGGCTGGACCGGGGCGTGGGCCACGTCCACGGCGAGGTCGACAAGCTGGCGGCCAAGGGTCGCGTCTCCGCGGACCAGGCCAACCGGCTCAAGAGCCTGGTCGGCGGCTCGCTGTCCTACGAGGCCTTCTCCGACGCCGACTTCGTGATCGAGGCCGTCTTCGAGAGGATGGAGGTCAAGCAGGACGTCTTCGCCGAGGTCGAGCGGTTCGTCTCGCCCGAGGCGATCCTGGCGACCAACACCTCCTCGCTGTCGATCACCGAGATGGCCGGCGGGCTGGAGCACCCCGAACGCGTGGTGGGCTTCCACTTCTTCAACCCGGTCGCGGTGCTGCCGCTGCTGGAGATCATCCGCGGTGAGCGGACCGACGACGCAGCGCTGGCCACGGCGTTCGCCACCGCCAAGGGGCTGAAGAAGAGCGCGGTGCTGGTCAAGGACGCTCCGGCGTTCGTGGTCAACCGGCTGCTCACCCTGTTCATGGGCGAGGTGCTGGCCGCGGTCGAGGAGGGCACCGAGCCCGAGGCCGCCGACCGCGCGGTCGCACCGCTCGGCCTGCCGATGTCGCCGCTGCTGCTGCTCCAACTGGTCGGCCCGGCCGTCGCGCTGCACGTGTCGGAGACCCTGAACGCGGCCTTCCCCGAGCGCTTCGCGGTCTCCGAGCAGCACCGCAGGCTGGTGGAGTCGGGCAGGACCGAGGTCTTCGGCCAGGACTTCGCGATCGACCCCGAGGTCAAGGCGCTGTTCAGCGGCGGGGACAAGCCCTCGGCCGAGCCGGAGATCCTCAACCGCGCCCTGGAGGCGCTGGCCCGTGAGATCCGGATCATGCTCGACGAGGGGGTCGTGGCCGAACCGGCCGACATCGATCTGTGCCTGATCACCGGTGCCGGCTGGCCGTTCCATCTCGGCGGGATCACGCCCTACCTGGACCGCTCCGGCATCGCCGAGAAGGTCAACGGCGCCCCGTTCCACCCGAACGGGCTGAAGGCGCTGTAGGGCCCCAGCCCGAAGGGGCCGTGCGGGTGTGCGGTTCTCTCGTGTGGCCGAAGGCCCGTGGAGAGAACCGCGCGCCCGCGCGCGAAGCCGACTCCGCCTTGGGAGCAGGCCGGCACCGTGGTTGCGGCCTGGATCCCGGAGTGATCCGATGTGCTCCGCGCGGAGCCGGGCACTCCCGCGGAAACCGGGCCTTCGGCCACACGGGGGAGTGCCCGTTCTCCGCGAGCCCCTGCGCCCGGGACTTCAGACCTCTCAGTGGCTGAGGGCGGGGTTCGGGCGTGTGCTGTTTCACAGCGGCCCGGTGCGCGACCTATTCTTGGGGCCATGGCGAGCCCAGCGCGGTCGTTCACGGTCCGCAGCCGCTTCCGGTTCACGTGGGAGGGGGTGTGGCTGGCCGCGGGCTGCCTGGTCTTCGTCGCAGCGGGCGTCGCGATGGTCCTGGAGGGCTCCAGGGGCACCGTCGTCCTGGGGACGCTCGCCATCGTGCTGTTCGGCGGCGGCGGGCTCCTGGCCTCCAGCAGCTCCCTGTCCCGGCGCCCCGTCCTGGAGATGGACGACGAGGGCGTGTGCGTCGCGGTCCCCTGGCCCCGCAACCGGATCGAGGACCACCGCCTGCCCTGGGACCGGATCGCCGGAATCACCGCCTACACCCAGAAGATCCCGTACCAGGGCGGCACCGCCCAACACCACTACCTGGCGTTCGTGCCGCAGCGGGAGCACCCCTCCCCGTCGGCCGACGGGGAGGTGCCGAGCATCGAGCCGCCCTGGGAGCTGCGCTACTCCCTGCACATCAGGTCGAGCTGGAACCACGACGTGGCCGAGATCGTCGAGGAGGCCCGCCGGCGCCGGCCCGACCTGCACTTCACCGACCGCCGCGCACCCGGCGCGCGGATCCCGGACGACCGGGCGAGCGGGCGGTGGGAGAGCTGAGGCGACGAAGGGACGCGGGCGCCGCCGGATCCGGCGGCGCCCGCGTTCTCCGCTCCGTCCGCGCCGCTCAGCCGGTCCGGGTGAGCTCGCGATCCTCGCTGCCGCGCGGCTCCGGGGTCTCCTCGCCCTCGCTGACGCCGACGCGGTCGTGCAGCCACCGCAGCGGCCGCGGCAGCCACCAGTTGGCGCTGCCGAGCAGCCGCATCGTGGCCGGCACCAGCAGCGCCCGCACCAGGGTGGCGTCCACGACGACCGCCATGGCCAGGCCGATCCCCATGATCTTCAGGAACAGCAGGTCCGAGGAGCCCATGGCGGCCAGCACCACGACCAGCAGCAGCGCGGCGCTGGTGATGATCCCGCCGGTGCGCTGCAGCCCGACGGCGACCGAGTGGGTGTTGTCCCCCGTCCTCAGGTACTCCTCGCGCACCCGGCTGAGCAGGAACAGCTCGTAGTCCATCGCCAGGCCGAAGGCCACGATCAGGATCAGCACCAGGTAGGTCGGGTCCATCGTGCCCACGGCGTCGAAGCCGAGCAGGCCGGCCAGGTGCCCCTCCTGGAAGCCCCAGATGACCACGCCGAGCGACGCGCCGAGCGACAGGAAGCCCATCAGCACCGCCTTGAGCGGCAGCACCACCGACCCGAAGGCCATGAACAGCAGCACGACGGTCACCGCGGTGACCGTCACCAGGGCCCAGGGAACGGCGTCGACGATCGCGCTGATGTTGTCGATCTGCTGGGCCGCGGTACCGCCGACGAGGACCTCCTCGGCGCCCTCGGGCTCCGGCTCGGCGCGCACCTCGCGCACCAGGTCCCCGGTCGCCTCGTCGTCGACCTCGCCCTCGTAGCCGACCGTGACGTGCGCGGTCTCGCCCGAGGCGCGCTCGAGGCCGGCGCCGACCGCGCCGTCCAGCCGCCCGAGCCGCTCGGCGTAGTCCTCCAGCGCCGCCTCGTCGACGGGCCCGGTGACGGCGATGCCGATCCGGCCGGTCCCGCCCGCGGGGAAGTCCTCCCGCAGCGACTCGGTGGCGATGCGGCTGCCGGAGTCCTCGGGCAGGTAGCGCTGGTCGGTGGAGCCCACCTCGTTGGACAGCAGCGCCGAGGCGAAGGCCACCAGCACCGCGCCGACGGTGAGGAGGTAGAGCACCGGCCGCCGCATGACGCTGTACGCCAGGCGCGCCCAGGCGCCCGTCCCGGCCGCGACGGCGCCCGCGCCCTTGCCGCGGCGCGGGAGCAGCCGCAGCGCGTCCACCCTGCGGCCGATCACCGCGAGCAGGGCCGGCAGCACCACCAGCGCGGCGACCATGTCGAACAGCACCACGGCGATGCCGCCCAGGCCGATCGAGCGCAGGATCGGCTGCGGGAAGAACATCAGGCCGGCGAAGGCGATCATGACGGTGACGCCGGAGAATGCGACCGTGCGCCCGGCCGTGGACAGCGTGGGCGGCAGCGCCGCGGCCACGTCGCCGGTGCGGTGCAGCTCCTCCCGGAACCGGTTCACCAGGAACAGCCCGTAGTCGATGGCCAGTCCGAGGCCGAGCAGGGTGGCGACGTTGACGGCGAACACCGAGACGTCGGTGACGTAGGTGAGCGCGCGCAGCAGCGTCAGCGAGCCGAGGATGGCCAGCCCGCCCACGGCCAGCGGCATGAGGGCCGCGACCACGCCGCCGAAGATCACCACCAGCAGCACGAGCAGGATCGGCAGCGAGATCAGCTCGGCGCGCACGACGTCGCTCTCGGCCTCGGCCGACAGCTCGTGCTCGACCGCGATGGGGCCGCCGAGGTGGGTCTCCAGCTGCCCGGCGTCGAGGTCGTCGGCGATCGCCTCGAAGTTGGCCATGCGCTCGGCCTTGTCGTCGCCCTCCAGGGTGATGGCGACGTAGGTGGCGTGCCGGTCCTCGGAGACGAGCACGCCGCGCTCGCGGTCGGACAGGCCCTCGTCCAGGTAGGAGGTCGCCGATCTGACCCTGTCCTCGGGCAGGTCGTCGAGCATCTGCCGGACGGAGAAGACGAACATCTGGTTGTCCACGGGCAGGTCGATGCTGCGGTAGACCGCGACGACGTCGGCCGCGTCGTGGCCGAGCTCCTCCTCCAGGACCTCGGTGGCCCGGGTGGACTCGGCTCCGGGGTCCTCGAAGCCGCCGTCGCTGACCGCGCTGAACAGACCGGTGCCCCACACGGCCGCGAACGCCACGAAGAGCGCGGTGACGACGAGCACCCAGGCGCGCCCGCGGTAGGCGAACCGGCCCAGCGCTGAGAACATGAATCCGCTCCTCGACATGCTGTTAACGTGAAGTGAATGCGCATAAGATGAGTAAACGATGTTAGCTTACGGGGTTCACTCAAAATTACCCCATTAGCACAGCGTCGATGTGACACACGACATGTCCGGATTCGGGTCGGATCACACGAAGGAAGAGGCGTGCCGAAACAGGCGATATCAGGGCGGGCCGAGGAGAAGGCCGGGCCGGCCCCGCGGCCCTCGCGCAGGGAGCGCGTGCGCGAGGCCACGCTGCGGGAGATCAAGGGCATCGCCCGCCTGCACCTCATCGAGCAGGGACTCCCCGGCGTCTCGCTGCGGGCCATCGCCCGGGAGATGGGCATGACCGCGCCGGGCCTCTACCGCTACTACGCCGGCCTCGACGACCTGCTGCAGTCGCTGCGGGCCGACTTCTTCGACGAGCTGTCCGAGGCGGTCGGCGACGCCGACCGGGCGCTGCCGGCCGACGACGTCGACGGCCGCATCCTGGGGTCGCTGCGCGCGTTCCGCTCCTGGGCGCTGGCCAACCGCGCGGAGTTCACCCTCCTGTTCGGCCCGCCGAGCCCGCACCGGAGGGACCCCGACGAGGGCGTCGCGGCCGAGGCCGGGCAGCGCTTCGCCGCCACCTTCTTCACGCTCTTCGACGAGCTCCTGCGGCAGCGGCGGTTCACTCCCCCGCCCGACGAGGAGCTCTCCCCGGCGCTCTGCCGGCAGCTCGAGCACTTCGCCGAGCACACCGGCTTCCTCGCCGACAGCGCCTCCCACGGCGCGCTGCGCGTCCTCATGGCGTGCTGGGTCCGCCTCTACGGCCTCGTCTGCATGGAGGTCTTCGACCACCTGGCGTTCGTGATGGACGACATGGAGCCGCTGTTCGAGGCCGAGGTGCGCGAGATCCTCACCACCGCGGGCGTGGAGTACCGCCCGCCCGGGTAAGAGGCCCGCGGCCTCTCCGGGCCGGCGGGGCGGGCCGGCGCGGTTGCCGCGGCGGTGCGGTGTCCGAATAGAGTTGATCACCCTCGATTCCGACCCCCCGCACCAAAGGATCACCATTGGACACCATCCGCGGCGGTGAGCGAGAGCCCGGCCCGGAGCCGACCCCGTTTCCCCCCGCCCCGCCCCGCGACGTCCTCACCGGGGCCCACCCGGCCGGGCCGCCCCTCGGCGCCCGGCCCCCCGCACCGCCCCCGGCCGCGCCCCCGGTCGGCGGGCCGTCCACCGCCGTGTGGCTCACCGCCGGCGGTTCGGCCCTGGTCGCCGCGGTCGCCCTGACGGTCTGCGCCACGCTGGTCTTCGTCTCCCTCGACGGCACCCCCGTCTCCGGCGCCAAACCGGACCCGACCGAGATGTACGACGCCCGCCGCTACTGGGCCGGCGAGCCCGTGGAGATCGAGGTCGGCGACCACCCGATGTACGCGCTCCCGGCCCCCGAAGCGGTCGACTGCGCCGTCCCCGACCTCAACCCCCGCTCAGCCGCGTCCTGGGAGGCGTTCAGCGCCGAGGTCGGCGGGTGCCTCGACGAGATCTGGCACCCCCGCCTGGAGGAGCTCGGCCTGCGGCCGGAGTCGCCCGGCTTCCACATCCTCAGCGAGGCGCCCGACGACATGGTCACCAGTGACGAGGAGGGCCTGACCCTCGCCTTCTACCAGGACCGGGACATGTCCATCAGCGTGCTGCTGCCCAGCGTCACCGAGGTCGCGACGACCGTCCCCGGCGGCGCCGACGAGCGCGTGTGGGTCGCCCTGCTCGCGCACGAGTACGGCCACCACGTCCAGGGGCAGACCGAGATCCTGATGGAGACCTACGAGATGGAGTACGCGGCGTCCTCGGAGAACGAGGCGCTGGACGTGCTGCGCCGCACCGAGTTGCAGGCCGAGTGCTTCAGCGGCGTGGCGGTCGGGGCCTTCGCCGACTACGACGCCGCCGACGCGTCCTTCATCAACGAGACCTTCAACGGCAGCAGCGGCGACCTCGACACCCACGGCAGCTCCGGCAACCGCATGCACTGGTTCGAGGAGGGGTGGGAGCTCGACACCGTCGAGGGGTGCAACACCTTCGCCGCCAGCCGGACCCTGACCGGGTGACGGCGCCTGCGGGGAGGCCGCCCCGGGACGGACGGGGCCCTCTTCCGCGGGGCCGACCGGGTCAGCGCCGCATGGCCTCGTAGAGCTCGTCCCAGCCCAGGAGCTTGACCCGTTCCCCGCGCTCCAGCTCCGAAGCGCGGGCCGCCTCGGCGGCGTCGATGGCCAGCCAGTCGGCGTAGGTGGTGGCGGTGGCCCCGGTTCCCCGCAGGATCTCCTCGACGGGCATCAGGCCGGTGCGGGCCGCGCGCAGCGCCGGCGCGTCGTCCAGCAGCGAGCGGACGGTCGCCGCGGCGTCGGACTTGTTCGTGCCGATCACGCCCGAGGCGCCGCGCTTGAGCCAGCCGGCCACGTAGTCGCCGTGCACCGCTGCGCCGCCTTCGGCGTCGAGCACCCTGCCCTGGTCGTGCGGGACCGTGCGCGCGGCCGCGTCGAAGGGCACGCCCGGCAGCGGGACGCTGGCGTAGCCGATGGAGCGGAAGACCATCCCCACCGGGAGCGTCTCGCGCTCACCGGTGCCCACCAGCCGCCCCTCGCCGTCGAGCGCGGTGCGCTCGGCCTCCAGGGCGCTGACCCGCCCCTCGCCGTGCAGGGCGACCGGCCGCAGCCAGAAGCGCACGTCCACGCGGCGTTCGCGTCCGGCCGGCTCGCGTCCGGCCCACTCGGTGAGGATCTTGAGGTTGGTGCGGGCCGGGCGGGCCGCGCGCAGCATGGCCTCGCTGTTGAGGTCGACGTCGATCTCATCGGGGCGCACGACCACGTCGGCGGTGCCGAGCCGGCCGAGCTCGCGCAGCTCGTTGGCGGTGAACTTGGCCTGCGCCGGACCGCGCCGGCCGAGCAGGTGGATCCGGCGCACCCGGCTGGCCGCGAGCACGTCCAGCATCGGCTGGGGAATGTCGGTGCGGTGCAGTTCGTCGGCGCCCTTGGCCAGGATGCGCACGACGTCCAGCGCGACGTTGCCCACGCCGACGACCGCCACCTCCTCCGCGTCGAGCAGGAAGCGCTCGACCTCGGCGTCGGGGTGGCCGCAGTACCAGTTGACGAAGTCGGTGGCCGCCACGCTCCCGGGCAGGTCCTCGCCGGGGACGCCGAGCCTGCGGTCGACGGTGGCGCCGGTGGCGTAGACGACCGCGTGGTAGGCGCGGGCGAGGTCGTCGCGGGTGAGGTCCCGGCCGAACTCCACCGCGCCGATGAAGCGCACCTGCGGGTTCTCCAGTACCTCGCGCAGGGTGCGCGCCACGCCCTTGATGGTGGTGTGGTCCGGCGCGACGCCGTAGCGCACCAGGCCGTAGGGGGTGGGCAGCCGGTCGAGCACGTCCACGGCCACGGTCTCGCGTCGCTGCCGGGTCAGGGCGTCCGCGGTGTAGATGCCCGCGGGGCCGGAGCCGATCACCGCCACGCGCAGGGGGTCGGGTGTGGTCATGCCCCCATTGTCGCGCACTCGCTCCGCGCCCCGCTCGAGGACCGGGGCCCTAACGCGCCGGCTCGTCCTCCATGGACCGCTCGGTGTGCCGGGAGACCGTCTCGGTGAGCCTGCGGGCCAGGTCCTGGGAGGTGAGCCCCATCTCGGCCAGGATCTCGTCGCGCTTGGCGTGGTCCAGGAACCCCTGCTCGACGCCGAACGTGCGGACCGGGATGTCGAGGTCGGCATCGCGCAGCGCGCGGGCGACGGCGTCGCCGACGGCGCCCACGCGGCCGTTGTCCTCGACCACCGCGACCACGCTGTGGCGGGCGGCCTCGTCGGCCAGCGCCGGGTCGAGCGGCTTGACCCAGCGGGGGTCGACGACGGTGACGCCGATGCCCTGGTCGGCCATGCGGTCGGCGACCTCGCAGCAGGTCTCGGCCATGGAGCCGACCGCGACGAGCAGCAGGTCCTCGGAGTGGCCGCCCCGGGTCGCGCGGCGCAGCACGTCCATGGAGCCCACGTGGCCGACGGCCTCGATCTCGGCCGCGACGCCGCCCTTGGGGTAGCGCACGACGGTGGGGCCGTCGTCGACGGCGACCGCCTCGCGCAGCAGCTCGCGCAGCCGTGCGGCGTCGCGCGGGACCGCCAGGCCGAGGTTCGGGACGACCTGCAGGATGGACAGGTCCCACATGCCGTTGTGGCTGGCGCCGTCGTCACCGGTGACGCCGGCGCGGTCGAGGCAGAACGTGACGCCCTGGCGGTGCAGGGCGACGTCCATCAGCACCTGGTCGAAGCAGCGGTTGAGGAACGTCGCGTAGACCGCGACGACCGGGTGCATCCCGCCCATGGCCAGGCCCGCGGCCGAGGTCGCAGCGTGCTGCTCGGCGATGCCGACGTCGTAGATGCGGTCGGGGTAGGCCTCGGCGAACTCCGCGAGGCCGGTGGGGTGCAGCATGGCCGCCGTGATGGCCACGATGTCGTCGCGCTCGGCGCCGAGCCGGACCATCTCCTCACTGAACACCGACGTCCACTGCAGCCCGGCCTTGGGCTTGGCGACGCCGGTCTCGGCGTCGAACGCGCCGAGGGAGTGGAACTGGTCCTCCTCGTGGTTCTCCGCCGGGGCGTAGCCCTTGCCCTTCTGGGTCAGGCAGTGCACGATGACCGGCCCGCCGAAGTCGCGGGCGCGGCGCAGTGCCTTCTCCACCGTCTGCTCGTCGTGGCCGTCGATCGGGCCGAGGTACTTGATGCCGAGGTCCTCGAACATCACCTGCGGCTGGATGGCGTCCTTGAGGCCCTTCTTCAGGCCGTGCAGCGCCTCGTACAGCGGCGGGCCGACGACGGGGGCGCGGTTGATGGTGCTCTTGGCGATGTCGAGCACCTGCTCGTAGCCCTGCGTCATGCGCAGCGACGCCAGGTGGTCGGCCAGCCCGCCGATCGTGGGCGAGTAGGAGCGGCCGTTGTCGTTGACCACGATGACGAGGCGGCGGTCGCGGCCGGCGGCGATGTTGTTCAGCGCCTCCCAGGCCATGCCGCCGGTGAGCGCGCCGTCGCCGATGACGGCGACGACCGTGCGGTCGGTGTCGCCCCGCAGCTTGTTGGCCTTGGCCAGGCCGTCGGCGTAGGACAGCGAGGTGGAGGCGTGGGAGTTCTCGATGAAGTCGTGCTCGGACTCCGCGCGCGAGGGGTAGCCGGACAGGCCGCCCTGCCGGCGCAGGTCGGCGAAGTCCTGGCGCCCGGTCAGCATCTTGTGCACGTAGGACTGGTGACCGGTGTCGAACAGGATCGGATCGCGCGGGGAGTCGAACACGCGGTGCATCGCGATGGTGAGCTCGACGACCCCCAGGTTCGGCCCCAGGTGCCCTCCGGTCCGGGAGACCTTCGAGACGAGGAACTCACGGATCTCGCCCGCCAGCCGGGGAAGCTCGTCGGCCGCGAGTTTCTTCAGGTCGTCCGGATTCTTCACCGACTCGAGCAGCGTCACTCTCGTCATTCCCCTCATCAGCGGGCCATGTGCCGTGCCAGTGGTGCGGGCGCCCCCGACACGCACCGTGCACCGAGTTTAAAAGCAGCCTTGGGCGGCTCTTGCCCGAAACCTATCTCACCCGAACACGCTTGTTCAGTCGAATGCGCTGCGGCCGCCGGGGATTCCGGCCGCCCGCCCGCGCACCCTGGCCAGCTCCTCCGCGATGGCCTCGGCGCTCCAGTGCGCGTTGAGGCCGCTGGGATTGGGCAGCACCCAGACCGGTGTGCCGCCGACGGTCTCGTCCCGCGGCCCGATCCGCGCATCGGGCCGGGCGAACGCCTGCCGGTAGGCCGTCACGCCGAGCACCGCCAGCAGGGCGGGGCGGTACTCGCGCAGGCGGCGCCGCAGCACCGCGCCGCCCTCGCGCAGCTCCTCGGCCGTCAGTTCGTCGGCGCGCGCCGTGGCGCGGGCGACGAGGTTGGTGATGCCGAGCCCCCATTCGGGCAGCAGGTGCTGCTCGGCGGGGCTCAGCAGCCGCGGGGTGAACCCCGAGGCGTGCAGCGCCGGCCAGAAGCGGTTGCCCGGTCTGGCGAAGTGCAACCCGGTGTGGCCGGAGTACAGGCCGGGGTTGATCCCGCAGAACAGCACGTCGAGTCCTGGTGCGAGCACGTCGGGAACGGTGGCGCCGTGTGCGTTTCGGAGGTCGTCCTTGGAGGGCCTGGCCATAGGCCTCCAGACTATCTCCCGCGCCGCGCGCGCACCGGGGCCTCGGCGATGACCTCCGCCACCGCGCGCCCGCGGGCGGACAGCGGATCACAGCAGCGACTGGAGCAGCAGGACGACGCCGGAGACGGTCACGACGGCCAGCAGGGCGATGCGCATCTTGCCCGCGTCGACGACCCGCCGCAGCGGGCGGCCCAGCAGGAAGCCCGCCACCACGAAGGGGATCAGGGCCGCGCCGATCCACACCTGGCGGGCCGGGAGCTGTCCGCCCAGGCCCAGGGCGACCAGCGAGACGCTGACCCCGATTATGAAGTAGCCGGCCAGCGTGGCGCGCACACGCGGACCGGGCTCGTGCTGGTAGAGCAGTGCCATGGGCGGCCCGCCGATGGAGGTCGCGGTGCCCGTCACGCCGGAGACCAGGCCGGCGGCCGTGAGCGTCCACGGGGTGATGCGCATCCGCAGGTCCCACAGCGACAGCACCACGGCGGCCAGCACCATTGCCCCGACGGCCCCGCCGAGCATCCGCGGGTCGAGGGCCGCAACGATCCACACGCCGGCCGCGGTGCCGAACAGCCGGCCGCCCATGCCCCAGCCGATGCCGCGCCAGTCGGTGTGCCGCCACTCCGATCCCAGGGTCAGCATGGGCAGCACGGCCGTGGTGATCAGCATCGAACCGGGCATGAGGCCGGGGTCGAGCAGGGAGATCACCGGCGCGGCGACCAGCCCCAGTCCGAGGCCGACGCCGCCCTGCACCATGGCGCCAAGGAGCACCGCGGTGCCCGCGGCGATGAGGAAGAGGAAGTCCGGCACGACTGTCCACGCTATATTCCCGCCGTCCCGGTAGGGATAAAGAGGTCGGACATCTGATGATGGGCTGTCCGATCCCGCCGGGACCGACCGGGGTCGACCGGGCCACGCGGACGGCGGCGGACGCAAGCGGGCACCCCCGGAGGGGAGGGATCTCCGGGGGTGCCGCGGCCGGCCACGCGCGCCGGAGTGGAGTGGGGTGGGTGGCGGCGCGGCCGGGTTGGGATGCCCTCGGCTCTTTTCAGCCTCGGGCGTGGGTCTTGCGGCTGCGCCGCGACAGGGAGTCCAGGACGACCGCGATGAGCAGCACCGCCGCGGTGATCATGAACCGGACCGAGGAGTCCATCTGCAGCAGGAACAGGCCGGAGGCGATGGCGTAGAGGACCAGGCCGCCCAGCAGCGCCGAGTAGGCGTTGCCGCGGCCGCCGAAGAGGCTGGTGCCGCCGATGACCGCCGCGGCGATCGCCATCATGAGCTCGTCGCCGCCGCCGCTGGACTGGCTGACCGCGAAGCCGCGCGACACCATGAGGATGCCGCCCACCGCGGAGAGCGCGGAGGCCAGCGCGAACACCGAGATCCGGATCAGGTCGACGTTGATGCCGGCGCGGCGGGCCGCCTCGGCGCTGCCGCCGACGGCGAACACCATGCGCCCGTAGCGGGTCTTGCGCAGCATCAGGTCGAAGGCCACCACGAACCCGACGAAGATCAGGAACGCCAGCGGGACACCCTTGTACTGGTTGAACACCGCGATCGCGCCGAAGACCGGGATCGCCAGCAGGACGGTGCGGACCACGACCTCGGCGGTGGACTTGGCCGGCAGGCCGGCGGCGATGCGGCGGCGCTCGCCCAGGAACGTGGAGCCGAAGTACAGGCCGACCGCCGCGATGCCGATGGCCCAGCCGACCACGGGCACGAAGTAGGTCTGGGTCAGGTAGGCGATCGCGCCGTCGTAGCCGATGTTGATGGTGCCGTTGGAGCCGAGCAGGTAGATCTGCGCGCCCTGCCAGCCGATGAGGCCGGCCAGGGTGACGACGAACGCCGGGACCCCGACCTTGGCGAAGACCGTGCCGTGCAGCGTCCCGATCACCAGGCCGGTCAGCACGGCCGCGATGATCGCCACGATCTCGGGCAGCCCGTACCTGACCGCGCAGACCGCGAGCACCACGCCCGAGACGCCGGCGACGGAGCCGACCGACAGGTCGATCTCACCGAGCAGCAGCACCATGATGACGCCGCTCGACATCAGGCCGACCGCGACCATCTGCACGGCGAGGTTGGACAGGTTCTGCGGCGTCAGGAAGTTGGCGTTGAGCGACTGGAAGACCACCCCGATGACGATGAGCCCGAGGATGACCGGCAGCGAGCCGAGCTCGCCGCCGCGTATCCGACGCACGGCCCCCGAGAGCAGTCCGCTCGGTGAAGCGGTGTCGACGACCAACCGGGGGTCCCGGGTGCCCTCCGCGGTGTTGGCGACTGGGGTCTGCTGAGCCATCACGCTTCCTCCGATCCCGACACCGCGACGCGCCCGGCCCGCCGTGCGACGGGGTTGTCCGCGGCTCCCGTGATGGCCGCCACGATCTCCTCGTAGCTGGTGTCCTCGACGTGGAAGTCACCCGCGTTGCGGCCGAGCCGCAGGACGGCCGCGCGGTCGGCGACCGCGCGGACGTCGGCCATGTTGTGGCTGATCAGGATGACGCCGAGCCCCTTGTCGCGCAGCCGCTCGATCAGGTCGAGGACCTGCGCGGTCTGGGCCACGCCCAGCGCGGCCGTGGGCTCGTCCAGCATGACGACCTTGGGGTCGCCCAGCAGGGAGCGGGCGATCGCGATGATCTGGCGCTGGCCGCCGGACAGCGAGGCCACCGGCACCCGCAGGCTGGGAATCCGCACCGAGAGCGAGTCGAGCAGCTCCTGGGCCCGCCGCTCCATCTCCAGCTCGTCCAGGATGCCGGCGGTGGTCCGCTCGTTGCCGATGAAGAGGTTGGCGACGATGTCCAGGTTGTCGCAGAGCGCGAGGTCCTGGTAGATGGTGGCGATGCCGAGGTTCTGGGCGTCGCTGGGCTTGCCGATGCCGACGGGCCTGCCCTCCCAGCGGATCTCGCCGGTGTCGGCGGGGTTCACGCCCGCGATCACCTTGACGAGCGTGGACTTGCCGGCGCCGTTGTCGCCGAGCAGGGCCACGACCTCGCCGGGGTGCACCCGCAGGTCCACCTCGCTGAGCGCCTGCACCGCGCCGAATCTCTTGGAAATCCCGGAGAGTTCCAGGACTGGTTCGCTCATTGGCTTCCCTAAATCTCCGCCCCCGGCGGGGTCCGTTCGATCCCCTGCTGGTCCCCGGGAGGGCGCCGGACGGGTGGGTGGGTCCGGCGCCCTCGGTTCCTCTTCGCGGGGGGCTACTTGTCCTCGTCCTCGTCCCCGCCGTCGGCCTGCTCGCACAGCTCGGTGTCGGCGTAGGCGTCGGTGCAGATCTCCTCGATGCTGTAGAAGCCGTCGGAGATCACGGTGTCCTCGACGTTGTCCTCGGTCACCGCGACCGGCTCCAGCAGGACCGCCGGGACGGTGTTGCCGTCGGCGTCCTCGACCTCGGTCAGCATGTGCTCGCCGCCGCCCTCGTACTCCTCGCCGGTGGCCGCTGCGACCGCCATCGCGGCGGCGACCTCGGCTTCGGGCCTGATGGCCTTGTAGACGGTCATGTACTGGTCGCCGGAGATGATGCGCTGGATGCCGGCGAGCTCGGCGTCCTGGCCGGTGACCGGGGGCAGGTCCTCGACGCCGGCGCTCTTGAGCGCGGCGATGATGCCGGCGGCCATGCCGTCGTTGGCGGAGTAGACGCCGGTGATGTCGTCGGCGCCGATGGAGGTGATGGCCTGCTCCATCTGCTGCTGGGCCTTGTCGGGCGACCAGTCGGCGGTGTCGTACTCGGCGCCGATCTCGACCTGGCCGTCGAGGACCTCGTGCGCGCCGGCCTTGAAGTCGGCTGCGTTGGGGTCGGTCGGCGAGCCGTTGATCATGACGATCTCGCCCTCGCCCGCGGTGCCCTCGGCCTCGAGGGCCTCGATCAGGGCCGTGCCCTGGGTCCTGCCCACGGTCTGGTTGTCGAAGGAGACGTAGTAGTCCACCCCGCCCTGGGCGAGCCGGTCGTAGGCGACGACGGGGACGCCCTGGCTCTTGGCCTGCTGGACGACGCTGGCCGCGGCCTCGGCGTCGACGGCGTCGAGCACCATCACGTCGATGCCCTCGGTCAGCATGGCCTCGGCCTGCGACTGCTGCTTGGACGTGTCCTGGTCGGCGTTCTGGTACGAGACCTCGCACTTCTCGCACAGCTCGGCCACGGCCTCTTCGAAGTAGGGCCGGTCGAACTTCTCGTAGCGCGCGGTCTTGGACTCGGGCAGCAGCAGCCCGATGTCGAACCCCTCCTCGACCGAGGCGTCGCCGCCCTCAGCGGCCTCCCCGCCGGTCGTGGTCGCGCCGCATCCGGTGGCCGCGAGCATCGCGAGGGCGGCGGCACCGATCGCGGCGCGGTAAAGGAACGCGTGTGGGGTGTTCGATGACTTCAACGACTCTGACCTCCTCCTGAGGGCCCACCGAGCTGGGGGATGCGGACGCACCCGCCGCGACGTGCGTTGGGACACTCGGCGAACCGGTGCGTGAAGTCAAGCCCCTTGAAACGTTGCCGTCAAGCCTTGAACACATAACTGAAACGTCACAGACCGTTCATTCACGACTTGAATTCAATAAAAGCACAGGTCGCGGCACATGGTGCCAGATATGTACGGTTCTGTGACAGCGGAGAGTTTTTACCTTCTCACTTCACCCGGTGGAGGCAAGGGCGTAGCGCAGCGCCCCGCGCAGCGCCGCGCTCGAGCCGAGCCGCCCCTGGACCAGCCGCAGATCGCGCAGTGCGCTGCCCAGCGTCCCCAGATCCATGGCGCGCCGCATCGGCTCCAGGAAGAGCTCCCCGGCCTCGGCGAGCTCGCCCCCGACGACGACCATCTGCGGGTTGAACATGTTGGCGACGATCGCCATCCCGCGCCCCAGCGCCGATCCCGCCTCGGCGACGATGCGGCGGCAGCCGGGGTCGGCACCGTGCGCGGCGCCGACCATGTCGGCCAGCGTGGCCGGATGGCCGAGGTTGCCCTGCTGCGGGAGCATGTTCAGCAGGTAGGGGGCGCCCACGAGGGTCTCCAGGCAGCCGCGGTTGCCGCAGCGGCACACCTGTCCGCGCTCGTCCAGCCCGATGTGGCCGATCTCCCCCGCCGTGCCGCCGGCGCCGTGGAACAGCCGTCCCGAGACGATGACGCCGGCGCCCACCCCCTCGGAGAGGTTGACGTAGACGACGTGGTCCAGCCCGCGCGCCACCCCCTCGGCGGCCTCGGCCAGCGCGCACAGGTTGGCGTCGTTGTCCACCCGCACCGGCAGCCCCAGCCGCTCGGCGAGTTCGGCGCCGGGGCGGAACCCCGCCCACCGCGGCATGCAGGTGATCCCGCCGACCTCGCCGGTCGCGAGGTCGATGGGTCCCGGGACGGCCGCCGCGACGGAGGTGACCATGGAATGGTCCACCCTCGCCTGGGTGAGCAGCGTCTCCGCCAGCCACACCGCGCGCCGCACGCCGCGCTCGGGGTCGGCGGCGACATCGTAGGCGATCGCCTCCTCCAGCAGGACGCGGCCCTGGCTGTCGCCGAGCGCGACCTTGAGGCGGGAGAAGGCGAAGTCGATCGCGACCACGACGCCGGGCGGGCGCAGCAGCGTCACCGCCCGGGCCCGCCGCCCGTTGGAGGAGGTCTCGCGCACCGAGACCGTCCCCACGCCGCGCAGGTCGCGGACGATGTTGGACACGCTGGCCGCCGACAGCCCGGTGGTGCGCGCGATCTCGGCCTGGGTGAGCGTGCCGCCCTCGCGCAGCGCCTCGACGACCCGCTGCCGGTTGGCCTGGCGCAGCGCCGCCTGTGACCCGGGGGTCACCTCCGCGTCCGTCACCACGGGCCCTCCTCGATGTACCGGCGTGCGAGCGATGCTGGTGAAAACGAGCCTACAAGGCTTGAATGCACGGCGGTAAAGAGCCTATGGCGTGGGAACCCGCGGGGGAAGGGCCGCCCTCCGCCTCATCCTCCGGCGGCGAGACCGTAGAACTGGGCCAGGGTACCGGCCGCGGCGAGGGCGAGTTGGGCCGCCTCGACGGGACGGTCGCTCAGCAGGTCGGCGACGGTCTCCAGGGCGCGCCTGATCCTGCCCTGCCGGGGACGGTCCCGGTTGGCCTCCTCCTCGATGTGGCTGACCGCCTGCACGTAGTCGGCCTGGTCGACCTCGTCCAGACCGAGGTCGGGCAGCGCGTCCCACAATTGCCTGACCAGCGCGGCCGTGTCGGCCGGGTGACCGTGAACGACCGCCCGCGGCGCGCTCGCGTGGTCACCGACGGCGAACTGGTTGCCGTCGCCGCTGTTGTGGATCACCGTGGTGTGGTTGGTGGCCGTACCGCCGGGACGCCGGCGATTCTCCCCGTTCACCGCTCCTCCGATTCCTGGACCGATCCTTGACGGCGCGCGCGGGCGCACCCGCCGCACCCGTCCTCCTGGTGACCCCCCGTGACCGCTCCCCCGCAACCGGGTAACCGGGTAACCGAGCATATTCGAACACGGGTTCGATGTCCAGGAGACCGCGAAGAGGTTGGGTAGGCTGCGGTCCGTGCTCGTCGTCTCGACCGACTCGCGTACCTGGGCCGCCGACTCCGCCGCGCTGCTGCGCCAAGGCCCCGCGCGGGCCGGGCGCTGCAGGATCGTGGCCCTGGAGGGGCGCTCCGGTTCGGGCAAGACCCGGCTGGCCGATGCGCTGGCCGTGCCGCTCGGCTGCTCGGTCTTCCACCTCGACGACGTCTACCCCGGGTGGGACGGGCTGGCCGCGGCCGTCCCGCTGGTGCGCGAGTGGGTGGTCGAACCGCTGCTGCACGGGCGCGACCCGTGCTGGCGCCGCTACGACTGGGAGCGCGGCGGCTACTCCGGCTGGCACCGCACCCTCGCCGACGAGGTCCTGCTGGTCGAGGGGTGCGGCGCGGGGGCGAGGGATCTGCGCCCCTACCTGTCGGCGCTGGTCTGGGTGGACGTCCCCGATCCGGTGCGCCGCGAACGCCTGGAGGCCCGCTTCGACGCCGCGGCCTACGCGCCGCACCGCGAACGCTGGGCCACCCAGGAGACGGCCTTCTACCTGGAGAGCCGCCCCCGCGAACGCGCCGACCTCGTCATCGACAACAGCCGTCCGGTCCCGGAGTGGTGAACCGCCCGCCGGCCGGCCGCGCCGACCGATGGGGCCGGGGCCGTCGGGGCACGGAGAAAACGGGGTGCGGACCGGGGCGCCGAGCGGCCAGGATCGAAGACCATGAGCGATGCGATGCACATGGCGCCCGAACGCGGCGCTGACGACGCGCGGCGCCCGCTGGCCCTGGTCACGGGGGCCGGCCGGTCCGCGGGGATCGCCGCGTCCGTGGTACTGGACCTGGGCCGGGCGGGGTGGGACGTGGCGTTCACCTACTGGACCCCCTATGACGCGCGGATGGAGTGGGGAACCGATCCCGAAGCGCCCTCCGCGCTGCGGAAGCGGCTGGGCGGGCTCGGGGCGAGGGCGCTCGCGGTCGAGGCCGACCTGAGCGACCCCGCCGCACCGGCCGAGCTCTTCGACACCGTCGAGCGCGGCCTCGGCGGCGTCACCGCGCTGGTGCTCGCCCACGCCGAGTCCGTCGACTCCGGCCTGCTGGACACCACGGTGGACAGCTTCGACCGGCATTTCGCGGTCAACGCCCGGGCGACGTGGCTGCTGATCAGGGAGTACGGGCTGCGCTTCCGCGGCGCGCACGGCAGCGGCCGGATCGTCAGCCTGACCAGCGACCACACCGCGGGGAACCTGCCCTACGGGGCGAGCAAGGGCGCGGTGGACCGGATCACCCTGGCCGCGGCCCGTGAGCTCGCCCACCTGGGCGTGACCGCCAACGCCGTCAACCCCGGTCCGACGGACACCGGGTGGATGACGGAGGAGCACAAGGCCGACATGGTCGGCCTCACCCCGCTGGGCCGGATCGGCGTGCCTCAGGACAGCGCGAACCTGATCACGTTCCTGTGCTCCCAGGCCGGTGGCTGGGTCAACGGCCAGCTCCTGCACAGCAACGGGGGTCTGCAGTAGCGCTCCGCCCCGGAGGCTCGGGCCCGGCTCCACCGAGGTCCGCAGAAGCGGGACGGCCGAGGCCTGCTCGGGGGCACGGTCTGCTGTGCGGCCCCGTCGGCTGCCGAGTGACGGGGTCTGCACGGGAAAAGCGGCGAGGAGGGCGGGCAGGGACGCGAGCGGACACGCAAGCCGCAGCTCCCTCGCCGACCTTGACCTCGAGTTTCAACCTCGGCCCCGGGGCGGAGCAGCCGCGCGGGCGGGCCCCCACCTCGACCCCAGGGAGTCGTGAAGGCCCGCCCCAGGAGGGACGGCGCGCGGGTGGGTCCTCTCCCCCTCGACCCCCGATGGCCGAGGTCACAACTCACGTTGACCTTGTGGGGCCTGAAAACGTTGCGACAACCCCGACAAGGCCAAGATCGGCGAGAAGACGGGGCGCCGTCGGCTCAGCCCTCGTCGTCCATCATCTCCTCGTCGGCCATGGACTCCTCGTCGTCCATCGACCCCTCACCCTCCATGGCGTCCTCATCGTCCATGGGCTCCTCCTCCATGGACTCCTCGCCCATCGGGGACTCCTCGGTCATGGGCGACTCCGACTCGGAGGTGACCTCGCTCCCCCGCCCCTCGGCGTCGTTGCAGGCCGCCAGGGGCAGCGCGGTCATCAGGGCGATGCCGCCGACGGCGGCGACGCGGCGCAGGGCTGCCAGGTTCTCGGAACTCATTTCCTCACTCCTTGCGGTTGTCTGGTTTCTCTGTGCTACGGACGTACGGCGCGGCCGTCCGCCCGCCGTGCGGCGCACCGCACGGGGTCATGGCCGCCCGGGACGGCCGTTCCGTCCCGGGCGGAACGGCTTCCTCAGGTGACGGTCACGGTGACGGTGTGCAGGCCGGTGGCGCCGTCGGGGGCCGGGGGCGCCTCGGCCGCGGTCTGGGTGCGCCCCGAGCGGTCGGTGGCCCGGACCTGCAGGGTGTGCTCGCCCGGTGCCGCCTCCCATTCCATGAGCCACTGCCGCCAGGTGTCGGCGGTGTCCTCCTCGGACAGCCGCGCCTGCTGCCACGGCTCGTCGTCCACGCGCACCTCGACGCGGTCGACGCCGACGTGCTGGGCCCAGGCCACGCCCGCCACCGTCACCCTGCCCCGGCCGACGCCGCCGCCCGCGCGCGGGGTGTCGATGCGCGACTGGGTCTTGATCGGCCCCTTCGCCGACCAGCCGCGCGGCACCCAGTAGGCGTCGAAGGCGCCGAACGTGGTCAGCTCCATCTCCACCAGCCATTTGCAGGCCGAGACGTAGCCGTAGAGCCCCGGCACGACCATGCGCACCGGGAAGCCGTGCTCGACCGGCAGCGGCACCCCGTTCATGCCGAGCGCGAGCATCGCGTCCCTGCCGTCGAGCACGTCGGCGACCGGGGTGCCGATCGTCATGCCGTCGGAGGAGCGCGACACGATCTGGTCGGCCGCACCGCCCTCGGCCGGGGCGCGCACGCCCGCCTCGCGCAGCAGCGCGGCCAGCGGCACCCCGATCCAGCGCGCGTTGCCGATGTACTCGCCGCCCACGGGGTTGGACACGCACGCCAGCGTGATGTCGCGCTCGATCAGGTCCGACCGGTTGAGCAGGTCGTCGTAGGCGTACTCGCGCTCGGTCACGCCCCGGCCGTGGACGCGCAGCCGCCAGGCGGTGGCGTCGATGCGCGGCACCGACAGCGCCGTGTCGATCCGGTAGAAGCCCTCGTTGGCGGTGAAGAACGGCGCCAGGCCGGCGATCTCCAGGTCGACGCCGTCGGGCAGGGGCGGGGCGGGCGAGGCGGGACGGGGCAGCCGGATCGCCGCGCGCACCGCCGTGGTGTCGACGCGGGTCACCGAGAGCCGGTGCCCGGCGAACCCGGCGCCGGCCGACAGCGTCGCGGTCGCGCCCGCCAGCAGCACGAACCGGCGCCGGTCGAAGCCCGGCGCACCGCCCGCCCGAGACGCCGCGCCCGCTCCGGCGTCCCCTGCTGCGGGCGCGGACGCGCCGTCCGGTGCGCCGCCTCCTCCGGATCCGCCCTCCGGTGCCGGTCCGGCCCTGCGCGGCCGGGACGCCTCCAGCAGCAGCCACAGCACGGCGGCCGCGACCAGGCCGCCGGCGACGGAGGGCAGCACGTCGACGGCCGTTCCGTCCGGCCTGCTCAGCGCAGCCACCGCGCCGATGAGCGCGAACAGGGCGATGCCGACCGCGCCGAGCCGCCGGCGGCGCCGCCCGGCGACGCCGATCAGCGCCGCGAAGGCGGCGAGCACCACGGCCATGCCGCCGAGCAGGACGGGCTTGTCCGCCGTGCCGAACGCCTCGACGGCGAAGTCCTTGAGCGGCGGCGGCGTCAGATCGATGACGGCGCCGCCCACGACGAGCAGCGGAGCGGCCCCGGGCGCGATCAGGGGCGCGGCGAGCTCGGCCGCGGCCAGCGCCGCGCAGGCGGCGAGGACGCCGCACAGGGCGTCGACGAGCCGGGGCGGGGACGTCTGCGAGGATCGGTCGTCCAGATGGTCGGTCACGCCCCTGCTTCGGAGCGGTCCGAAGCGGGGCGACCCCGATTTCGGTAACGGAATCGCAACGGCTGGATTCGCCGGGGTCCGTCCGGATCGGCGGGGATCCGCCGGGATTCACCGTCCGGTGGACGTCGCCTCCCCCGCCCCGGTTCCGAATGCCATGGTGGAGATCAGCGTGCCGCGCACCCCGGTGCCCGGCCACGAGTCGAGGAACGGTGACGCGGGTGGAGCGGGCGATACCGGTGGGTCCGGTGCACGGACAGCCCTTCGGATCCGCGGCGGAGGGCCCGCCCGATCTCGCCGACCGGTTGCGCGCGATCGCCCTGGGCGACCTGGCGGCGTTCGAGGAGTTCTACCGCGAGCTGTCCGGGCCGGTGTTCGGGCTGGTGCGCCGGGTGCTGCGGGACAGGGCCCAATCGGAGGAGGTGACCCAGGAGGTGTTCACGGACGTGTGGCGGCTGGCCGCCCGGTTCGACCCGGCGATGGGCTGCGCGCGTTCCTGGGTGCTGACCATGGCGCACCGCCGGGCGGTCGACCGGGTCCGCTCGGAGCAGGCCGCCACCGCGCGCACCGAGGAGGCCGGCCGGCTGGACCCGGTGGCCTCCCCGGCCGACGACGTGCCCGAGCAGGTGGAGCACCGGCTGGAACGGGAGAAGGTGCGGCGCTGCCTGCGCCGCCTGACCGAACTGCAGCGCGAGACCGTCCGGCTGACCTACTACACGGGCTACACCCAGCGCGAGGCCGCCGACCTGCTCGGGGTCCCGCTGACCACGGTGAAGGGCCGACTGCGCGACGGGCTGATCCGGCTGCGCGACTGCCTGGGGGTGGGCGCATGAGCACGCCCGACCACGAGGCGCACGGGCTGACCGCCGGCTACGCCGTGCACGCCCTGACCCCCGAGGAGCGCGAAAGGGCGGAGCGGCACCTGGGCGAGTGCCAGGACTGCCGACGTGACCTGGAGGAGTTCCGCGAGACGACGGTGCGGCTGGCCTACGGCGCCGCCGAGGCCCCGGACGAACGGGTGTGGCTGCGGCTGCGGGCGAGCGTGCCCGACGTCCGCAGGCTTCCGCCCGGCGTCGCCGAGGACGCCCCCGATCGCGCGCCGGGGTCCGTCGTCACCGCCATGGCCGGGCGCCGCAGGCCGCACCGGCGGCTGCCCTGGCTCATCGCGGCGGCGTCGGTGCTGATCGCGGTGGTGTTGGCCGGCGCCACCGTGTCGATGGACCGGCGCATGACCGAGCTGCGGGCGCACACGGCCGAGGTCGAAGCCCTGCTCGCCGCCCCCGACACCAGCATGACCGAGTCGCCGGTCACCGAGAGCGAGGCTCGGGCCACCGTCTTCGCCTCCCAGGAGCACGACGCGGTGATGATCGTGGTGAAGGGCCTGCCGCCGGCTCCGGAGGGCATGGGCTACCAGATGTGGGTCGTCGACGGCGCGGACATGCGCTCGGCCGGCATGCTGCAGCCCTCCGCCGACGGCATGCTCACCGGCATGTCCTTCGACCTGGGCTCGGCCCGGCAGCTCGGCATCACGATGGAGCCGGCCGGGGGCATGCCGCACCCCAGCAAGGAACCGATGAAGGTGGAGGTGTGACGGGGCGGGTCCCTGCGCCTTCCGGGCGGGGCCCGGATCACAATGGTCGGGAGCACGGTGACGCGGCGGCCGCCCCGCGGCGGGCCCCGCCGGGCCGGCCGACCGGACCAGACGAGAGGTGCATCCCATGGAGAAGTTGTCGCTGACCGCCCTCGCCCGTCAGCAGCTCGAAGCCGCGCGGCGGAGTTCGAGCGGCCGCGGCGCCAAGACCGTGTACGGCGGGCACGAGCACGTGCTGCGCCAGACGCTGATCCCGCTGACCGCCGGACGGGTGCTCGACGAACACGAGAACCCCGGGGAGGCGACCGTGTACGTGCTGCAGGGCCGGGTGCGCCTGCACGCGAAGGAGACGTCCTGGGAGCGCGGAGACGCCTCCTGGGAGGGCAGGCCCGGCGACCTGATCATTGTGCCCAATGCCCGGCACAGCCTGGAGGCGCTGGAGGACTCGGTGGTGCTGCTCACCGTGGCCAAGATCGGCTGAGCGGCCCGGTCCGGGACGCCCCTGCGCGGAAAGGAGGGCGGGGCGGACGGCGCGGCCCGGCTCCGTTGTCGATGACCGCTGGAACTCCCCAGCGCGGAGAACGTGTCCACGCCGGGCGAGAGGGGCGGGAACTCCCGCGGAGCCAAAGAGACAAAAGGCGCCGGAAGAGCGACCGAAGCAATTCCCAAAAAAAGGATAATGCGGCGCACCGAACAATAAGGAAACAACCAACCGGAACGGGACGATCGAAAAAGCGCCGCCGCACCTGTTGGGTGCGGCGGCGCCTGTGAGCCGCCCGGCGGACCTGGTGGGCCCGGGCGGGGTCCTTCGCCGCGGCCTCGCTACTCGGCGATCAGCTGGCGCAGCACGTACTGCAGGATGCCGCCGTTGCGGTAGTAGTCGGCCTCACCGGGGGTGTCGATGCGCACCACGGCGTCGAACTCCACGCCGGTGTCGGTGCTCACCTTCACCGTGGCGGGGACGCGGCCCTCGTTGAGCTCGGTGATGCCGGTGATGGAGAAGGCCTCCTCGCCGGTCAGGCCGAGGGAGTCCGCCGACCGCCCCTCGGGGAACTGCAGCGGCAGCACGCCCATGCCGATGAGGTTGGAGCGGTGGATGCGCTCGTAGGACTCGGTGATGACCGCGCGCACGCCCAGCAGGGCGGTGCCCTTGGCCGCCCAGTCGCGCGAGGAGCCGGAGCCGTACTCCTTGCCGCCGAGCACCACCAGCGGGGTGCCCTGCGCGGCGTAGTTCTGCGCGGCGTCGTAGATGAAGCTCACCGGAGCGCCGTCCTGAGTGAAGTCGCGGGTGTAGCCGCCTTCGGTGCCCGGGGCGATCTGGTTGCGCAGCCGGATGTTGGCGAAGGTGCCGCGGATCATCACCTCGTGGTTGCCGCGCCGCGAACCGTAGGAGTTGAAGTTCCTGCGCTCGACCCCGTGCTCCTTGAGGTACTGCCCGGCCGGGGTGTCGACCTTGATCGCGCCGGCCGGCGAGATGTGGTCGGTGGTGACCGAGTCGCCCAGCTTGGCCAGGACGCGGGCGCCGGAGATGTCGGTGACCGGCTCCGGGTTCTCGGCCATGCCCTCGAAGTAGGGGGGCTTGCGGACGTAGGTGGAGTCGCCGTCCCATTCGAAGGTGTCGCCGGTCGGCGTGGGCAGCGAGCGCCAGCGCTCGTCACCGGCGAACACGTCGGAGTAGGCCTGCTCGTACATGTCCGAGGCGATCGCGGAGTCCATGACCTCCTGGATCTCCTCGGCGGAGGGCCAGACGTCGGCCAGGTACACCGGCTCGCCGTCGGTGCCCGTGCCCAGCGGCTCGGTGGTGATGTCGACGTCCATGGAGCCGGCCAGCGCGTAGGCCACCACGAGCGGCGGCGAGGCCAGGTAGTTCATCTTGACGTCGGGGTTGATCCGGCCCTCGAAGTTGCGGTTGCCGGACAGCACCGAGGTGACCGCGAGGTCGTGGTCGTTGACGGCCTTGGAGACCTCCTCCGGCAGCGGGCCGGAGTTGCCGATGCAGGTGGTGCAGCCGTAGCCGACCAGGTTGAAGCCGAGCTTGTCCAGGTACGGGGTGAGTCCGGAGCGCTCGTAGTAGTCGGTGACGACCTTGGAGCCCGGGGCGAGCGAGGTCTTGACCCACGGCTTGCGGGACAGTCCCTTCTCCACCGCCTTCTTGGCCAGCAGGGCCGCGCCCAGCATGACCGAGGGGTTGGAGGTGTTGGTGCAGGAGGTGATCGCGGCGATCACCACGGCGCCGTGGTCGATCTCGGTCACGGTGCCGTCGGCCAGGGTGACCGTGGCGGGATTGTGCGGCCGCTTGAGCAGGTCGGTGGTGGTGTGGCCGGCCGGGGCGCCTGTCGTGTCCGGGCCGGGCGGCACGTTCGGAACCGGCTCCTTCTCCTCCCCGCTCTTGGTCGCGCTGGCGGGGATGTAGCCGGGCGGGTCGGAGGCCGGGTACGAGTCAGCGGACGTCTTGTCCAGGAGGTTCCCGAGGCCGTCGTCGTGCACGTAGTCGCGCGCGTTCCTGCGCCAGGTCGGCTTGGCCTCGGCCAGGGCGATGCGGTCCTGCGGGCGCTTGGGGCCGGCGATGGAGGGCACCACGTCGGCGAGGTCGAGCTCCATGTACTCGGAGTAGACCGGCTCGACCGACGGGTCGTGCCAGAGGCCCTGCTCCTTGGCGTAGGCCTCGACCAGACGGGTCTGGTCCTCGCTGCGGCCGGTCAGGCGCATGTAGCGGATGGTCTCGTCGTCGATCGGGAAGATCGCGGCGGTGGAGCCGAACTCCGGGCTCATGTTGCCGATGGTGGCGCGGTTGGCCAGCGGCACCGACCCGACGCCGTCGCCGTAGAACTCGACGAACTTGCCGACGACGCCGTGCTCGCGCAGCATCTCGGTGATGGTCAGCACCAGGTCGGTGGCCGTGGTTCCGGGCTTGAGCTCACCGGTCAGCTTGAAGCCGACGACGCGCGGGATGAGCATGGAGATCGGCTGGCCCAGCATGGCCGCCTCGGCCTCGATGCCGCCGACGCCCCAGCCCAGGATGCCCAGGCCGTTCTGCATGGTGGTGTGGGAGTCGGTGCCCACGCAGGTGTCGGGGTAGGCCTGGCCGTTGCGGGTCATGGTGACGCGCGCCAGGTGCTCGATGTTGGCCTGGTGCACGATGCCGGTGCCGGGCGGGACGACCTTGAACTCGTCGAACGCGGTCTGGCCCCAGCGCAGGAACTGGTAGCGCTCGCGGTTGCGCTCGTACTCGATCTCGACGTTGCGCTCGAAGGCGTCGGGCCGGCCGAAGATGTCGACGATGACGGAGTGGTCGATCACCAGCTCGGCCGGAGCCAGCGGGTTGATCTTGGCCGGGTCGCCGCCCAGGTCGTTGACGGCCTCGCGCATGGTCGCGAGGTCCACCACGCACGGGACGCCGGTGAAGTCCTGCATGATCACCCGCGCGGGGGTGAACTGGATCTCCTGGCTGGGCTGGGCGGTCGCGTCCCAGTCGCCCAGGGCCCGGATGTGCTCGGCGGTGACGTTCGCGCCGTCCTCGGTGCGCAGGAGGTTCTCCAGCAGCACCTTCAGGCTGTAGGGAAGACGCTTGGAGCCCTCGACGGCGTCCAAGCGGAAGATCTCATACGACTCGTCGCCAACGCGGAGCGTGTCACGGCTGCCGAAGCTGTTCGCGGACACGGTGATTGCCTCCTGATCTCGCCACTTTGTCCCAGCATCCTGCCTTAGGGCCGCGCCGGGAAATCACTGAGGCTGCCCTTACGAGCTCTGCGAGAGCGGTCCCCGATAGCCGTGGTCGCCTCCGACTCGCCGCACGCCGGACGCAGCGGTTCACCGGCCACGATGCCCCTGATCCCGGATCGGCCCCGCCATCGCCGGATCAGGCGGCCTCGGCACCATCATGGCAACTGCCCCACCGGGGCGCGATCAACCTCACATGCTCAGTGATTCGTTCTCGCTTTATCTCGACATCAAGCTACCGAACATATATCTCGATATCAAGCTACTGGCGGGTAATGAGGGGCGGTGAGAAGGGTTCCACCGGATTCCGCGGGCGGCCGTCCGGTGCCTCCGGCCGGGACGGGAGCGGCCGGAGGCACCGGACGGCGACGGGCCCCGCCGCGGTGCGCGTACTAGCCGAGTTGCGGCGCCACCCGGGACGCGACCAGCTCCAGGTGCTCCAGGTCGGACAGGTCCAGGACCTGCAGGTACATCCGCTCCGCGCCGATCTCGGCGAAGCGGCCGATCTTGTCGGCGACCTCGTCGGGGCTGCCGGCCAGGCCGTTGGCCTTGAGCTCATCGACCTCGCGGCCGATCGCTGCGGCGCGGCGGGCCACCTCGGCGTCGTCGCGGCCGCAGCACAGGACCTGCGCCGCCGAGTAGACCATGGGCGCCTGCCGCCCGGAGTCCTTGACCGCGGCGCGCGTGCGCTCGAACGCCGCCGAGGTGTCCTCGACCGAATTGAACGGCACGTTGTACTCGTCTGCGTGCCGGGCCGCCAGGCGCGGCGTCCGCTTGGGCCCGGTGCCCCCGATGAGCACCGGAGGACGCGGCGCCTGCGCCGGCTTGGGCAGGGCCGGGCTGTCGGAGAGCTGGTAGTGCCGCCCGGTGTAGGAGAACGTCTCTCCGGCCGGGGTGTCCCACAGGCCCGTGATGACGTCGAGCTGCTCCTCGTAGCGCTCGAAGCGCTCGCGGGCCGTGGCCGGGAACGGGATGCCGTAGGCGGAGTGCTCGTCCTCGTACCAGCCGGCGCCGAAGCCGAACTCCACCCGGCCCCCGCTCATCTGGTCGACCTGGGCGGCGCCGATCGCCAGCGGCCCCGGGTGCCGGAACGTCGCCGCGGTCATGAGCGTGCCCAGCCGGACCCGGCCGGTCTCCCTGGCGAGCCCGGCGAGGGTGATCCAGGCGTCGGTGGGGCCGGGGAGCCCGTCGCCGCCCATCGTCAGGTAGTGGTCGGAGCGGAAGAAGGCGTCGAAGCCGAGGTCCTCGGTGGCTCTTGCCACCGTGAGGAGGGTGTCGTAGCTCGCGCCCTGCTGCGGTTCGGTGAAGATCCTCAAACGCATGGGGCCCATTATCCCCGCTTCTCCCACCCGTCTCGGAAAGGACATCCGTCCCGTCCGCGCACGGGCGTCCGGGATGCCCGATGAGCTGCACTGCTCCCGAACTCTCCCGGTTCGGCCAGGTCATTGGTCCGATTGGTGCCACATGCCTACGGTCGCGTCGTTGGGATGGTCCAGCGGAAAGGACGAACATGCGGATCAAACAGCTGGCGATCGGCGCGGTAGCGACCCTGGCCGCCGCCGGAGGCGCGTTCATCGCCGCGGCGCCCGCGCACGCGGTCGACGTCATGGGGCCGTTCGAGAGCCAGGAGGAGTGCGAGGCCGCGGCCAAGGAGCTGTTCGAGGCCAAGCAGATCGCCGACGGCTTCTGCGCCCCGTCGATGGCCGAGAACGACACGTGGGTGCTGTGGGCCGACGAGAAGGTCGACTCCGCCCCGGCCGGCGAGCCGAGCGAGAACCCGGCCGGAACCCAGCAGCAGGAGGAGGTCCCCGGCGGGACCCAGGAGGAGGCCCCCGGCGGGACCCAGGAGGAGGAGACACCGGGTCAGAACCCGGCCTGACGGGTCGCTGACGGCGGCGCCGGCGGCAGTGCTACCGGCGCCGCCGCTGGACGCGCTCCAGCACGGCCAGGCACTCGACGTGGTGGGTCATCGGGAAGGCGTCGAACCCGCGGAGGTCCGCCAGCTCGTAGCCCGACTCGGCGAAGGCCGCGATGTCGCGGGCCAGGGTGGCCGGATCGCAGGAGACGTAGGCGACGCGGCGCGGCCGCAGCGCGCCCAGCGCCCGCACGACGGCGGTGCCGGCTCCCGCCCGGGGCGGGTCCAGGACGGCGACGTCGGCGCGCAGGTCGGACCACTCGCGCAGCCGCGAGGCGACGTCGCCGCGGTCCACCCGCGCCTGGGGCACGTCGCGCAGGTTGTGGTGGGCGTCGCGGACCGCGTCGGCCTGGCCCTCCACGCCCATCACCCGCCCCTCGGGCCCGACGACCTCGGCCAGCGCGCCGGCGAACAGGCCTGCGCCGCAGTACAGGTCGAGCGCCGTCTCACCCGGCTTGGGCTCGAGGGCCGCGAGCACGGCCGCGGTGAGCGTGTCGGCCGCGGCCGGGTGCACCTGCCAGAACCCGCCGGCGCCGACCCGCCACTCGCGGCCCGCCGCGTTCTCGCGGACGCCGCGCCGGCCCTTGATGGGCTGGGTGCGCCCGCCCTTGAACCGGCGCAGCAGCGCCGAGGACGCCTTGGGCTGCGGGAGCGCCGGGAGCCTGGCCCCGCGCGGGGTGACGATGACGGCGCTGTCGGCGGTGGAGCCGGAGGAGACCGCCTCGACCTCGGAGACGCCCGACCAGTCCAGGTCGGTGACGCCGAGCCGCTCCACCTCCGGGTGGGCGATGGGGCAGGAGTCGATGAGCTCCAGCTCGTGCGAACGGTGCCGGCGCAGCCCGGCGTTGCCCTCGGAGTCGACCGCGTAGCGCACCCGGGTGCGCCAGCCGAGCCCGTCGGGGGCACCGGGCAGCTCCTCGACGACGAGCTCCCGGTCCAGCTCGATGCCCGCGATGCGGCGGAGCTGCTCGGTCACCACCCTGGCCTTGATGGCGCGCTGGGCGGGCAGCGAGGCGTGCTGCCAGTCGCAGCCGCCGCACTTGCCGGGCCCGGCGAAGCGGCACGGGGCCTCCACCCGGTCCGGCGAGGCCTCCAGCACCTCCACGGCGTCGGCGCGCAGGAACCGCTTGGTCTCCTCGGTGACCAGCACCCGCACCCGTTCACCGGGCAGCGCGTGCCGCACGAACACGACCTGCTCGTCGTGCCGCCCCACGCACCACCCCCCGTGCGCGACGCCGTCCACGCGCAGCTCAAGGCGGGTTCCGACACGACTCATGTAAAACGACCTCTCGGGCGACGGGGCGGGCGGGGCAGCGGGGATCAGGCGGGGACCGCGCGGACGGCCGGGGAAAGGCACCCGCTCATCTGCGTCAACTCTAGTCGAGGCGGTGCGTCGCCGTGGCCCGGCCGAAGACCGGGCCGATCGATCCGGGCGGGCGGGCACCGCGGGCGAGCGTTTCGGCGCGCCGTTCGATACGGTCGGTTCGTTGGCGCCGACGGGGATCGCGGCGCGCCCGCGCCCCCGTCGCCCCGTGTCGAGCGCCCCGGGAGCGGATAGCCAGTGCACATCGTCATATTGGGCTGCGGGCGGGTGGGGTCCACCCTCACGCACACGTTGGAGGACATGGGGCACACGGTCGCGGTGATCGACCGCGAGCCCGAGGCGTTCCGCCGGCTGCGCTCGTCCAGCGCCAAGTGCGCCGTCGCGGGTCTGGGGCACGACCGCGAGGTGCTCATCAGGGCCGGAATCGAGTCCGCGACCGCGTTCGCCGCCGTGAGCAGCGGTGACAACTCCAACATCATCGCCGCGCGGGTGGCCAGGGAGTCCTTCGGCGTGCGCCACGTCGTCGCCCGCATCTACGACCCCCGGCGCGCCCAGGTCTACCAGCGGCTGGGCATCCCCACCGTGGGAACCGTGCGTTGGACGGCCGACACGATCCTGCGCCGGCTGGTCCCGGGCGGCGGTGCCCGCAACGGCGGGGACGGGACCGCTCCCGACGCCCTGTGGCACGATCCGTCGGGATCGCTGGTCATGACCGAGGCCGTGCTGGACGGGGCGTGGGCGGACCTGCGCGTCGAGCAGTTGGAGGCCGCGCTGCCGCTGCGCGTGGCCTACCTGTCGCGCGCCGGGGAGATCGTGCTGCCGCGGGGGGACTCCCCGCTGCTGGCCGGCGACGTCGTCCACGTGCTCGCCCAGGCCGCCGACATCGGCCGCGTCGAGGAGCGGCTGCGCGGGTCCGGGGGCGCGGTCGGCGGTGCGGCCGGAGGCGGAGCGGGCGAAGGAGGGAACCGGTGATGCGGGTCGCGATCGCGGGGGCCGGGGGCGTCGGCCGGTCCATCGCCGCCGAACTGCTCGACAACGGCCACGAGGTGCTGCTGATCGACCGCGACAGCCGCGCCATCAGCGTCGACGAGGTCGAACGGGCCGAATGGCTGCTGGCCGACGCCTGCGAGCTGAGCTCACTGGAGGACGCCCGGCTGGACCAGTTCGACGTGGTGGTCGCCGCCAGCGGAGACGACAAGGTCAACCTGGTCGTCTCGCTGCTGGCCAAGACCGAGTTCGGCGTGGGCAGGGTCGTCGCGCGGATCAACGACCCCCGCAACGAGTGGCTGTTCACCGAATCCTGGGGCGTCGACGTCGCGGTGTCGCCGCCGCGGCTGATGGCCGCGCTGGTCGACGACATGGCCGGGGTCAACC
This sequence comes from Spinactinospora alkalitolerans, assembly GCF_013408795.1. NCBI lineage: Bacteria > Bacillati > Actinomycetota > Actinomycetes > Streptosporangiales > Nocardiopsidaceae > Spinactinospora > Spinactinospora alkalitolerans. Next base: position 2,100,858 of record NZ_JACCCC010000001.1, on the reverse strand, counting down.
ACGCCGGCGACGCGGTCGCCCTTATGGCGCTGCCCGACACCGACCTGCTGGAGCTCACGCTGCCCGACGGCGCCCCGCACGCGGGCCGGCCGGTGCGGGAGCTGTCGGCCGAGCTGCCCGAGGACACGGTTCTCGTCGCGGTCGTGCGCGACGGGCACGTGCGCGCCCCCTACGCCGAGACGATGCTGGAGGCAGGCGACGACCTGGTGTTCCTCAGCAGCGCCGAGGTCTCGGAGGAACTCGGCGACGTGCTGGCGCCGCGGGGGTAGCGCCTTCAGCGCCGCTCCCCCTCGGGGTCGGGGTCGGTCTCGATGGGGGTGCGGCCCCGGGCGAGCAGCCACACCATGGCGGCCAGCGCGGCCACCTGCAGCGGCCAGCCCATCAGGATCTTGGCCGCACCCAGCCAGCCGACCGTTCCGGCCGCCCACAGGGGGTACTGCACGACCACCCGGACGACGCAGGGCAGCACGAGCAGCCAGGTGAGCCGGGAGCTGAGCTTCAGGATGGCGGGATTGGCCCGCCATCCGGTGGGGTCGCCGGTGACCGCGCCGATCAGCAGGCCGACGGCGGGCCAGCGGATCAGGATGGTCAGGATGAGCACGGCCGCGTAGCCGGCGTTGTAGATGATGCCGGGCAGGAACGCGTCCTCCGCCTGGCCGCTGCGCAGCGCGAAGACGGCCGCGACGCCGATGCCGAGCAGGCTGTTGACGACGAACTGCACCGAGGAGCGCTGCACCAGCCGGACCGCGCCGAGCAGCACCGCCGCACCGATCCCCAGGCCCAGTGCGAGCCTGAGCTCGGTCGTGAGCAGGTAGGTGACGGTGAAGACGACGGTCGGCACCGCCGCCTCGGCCATGCCGCGCTTGCCGCCCAGGGCCTTGGAGAGCTGGGCGCGGACGACCGACTCGACGGTGTCCTTGGAGATCTCCCCGCCCACCTGATCCTCCCCGTCGGCCGGCTCGTCGGCGCCCGTGCGCCCCGGATCCGGCGACGCCGCCGATTCCGACCTCGGCTCCGCCTTCGGCACGGCCGCGGCGTCGTCCTCGGCGGTCTCGACGGCCCGGTGCTGCTCGGTCATGCTGCTCCTGACGGAAGATCCTGACGGGCGGTGCGCCGCGCGCGCTGCCACGCCGCGCGGCCGTCGGTGCGCGGCACCCGAACCGACCGGCCGGGACGCGCCCCTTCCACCCTAAGCGACGCCTCCCCGCGGCACCGTGTTTCCCGTCCGACGCGTCGCGCCCCGCGAGCGCGCGGGAGCGCCCGCGCTCACCGGCGCCGGTCGACCACCACGGCGGCCAGGACGAGGCATCCGGCCATCGGCAGTGCCAGCGGCGCCAGCGCCCAGGCCGCGACCGCCGCGGCGGCCAGGGCCGCGACCAGCAGGGCCGATCCCGCGGCGTCGGTGCGCGAACAACGCGCGGCCAGGCGCAGCAGGTCCGGCCAGCGCGCACCGGGCCGCCACGCCGCTGCGGCGCGCAGGGCGACGACGGCGACCGCCGCGGCCAGGACCACGCAGGCCAGCAGGACCGGCCGGCCACCGGGCAGCCCGGCCCGCACGATCAGCACGTCGGCCGCGAGCACCGCCGCCGCGCCCGCGATCGCCAGCGAGGGGCCCGGCGCCCCGGGCAGGGCCGACCGGAACCGGGCGAGGAAGTCGGCGATACCCGTGCTCCCCTCCCCCTCGATGTGGGCGCGCAGGTGGGCGCAGCCGGCGGCGAGCGCGGGCAGCAGCGTGACGACGGGCAGCGCCGCCAGCACGGCGAGCACACCCGCCAGCAGGCACTCCCCGAAGAGCGCGAACCGCTCGCCGGGCGCGGACCGGTGCGCTCCGGGCCGCGCCGGACCGGTCGGGCCCGGTGCCGGGGCCCGGTCGGCGGCGGCTCCGGAAGGCGACCGCTTCGGCACCGCGCTCACCCCTTCAGCCCGCTGGTCGCCATGCCCTGGACCAGCAGCCGCTGGAAGGCCAGGAAGAACAGCACCACCGGCAGCAGCGCGATCACCGACATCGCGATCATCGCGCCGTAGTCCGATGTGGCGGTCTGGTCGATGAACAGCCGCAGCGCCAGGGTGACCGGGTACTTCTCCGGCGTGTTGAGGTAGATCAGCGGCGCCAGCAGGTCGTTCCAGGTCCAGATGAAGGTGAAGATCGCCGCCGTGGTGAACGCCGGCCGCGACAGCGGTACGACCACGTGCCAGAAGATGCCCCAGTAGCCGCAGCCGTCGATGCGCGCGGCCTGGTCCAGCTCGCGCGGCAACTGGCGCATGAACTGCACCATGAGGAAGACGAAGAACGCCTCGGTGGCCAGGAACTTGCCGAGCAGCAGGGGCGCGTAGGTGTCGACCAGTCCCGCCTGCTGGAAGATGATGTACTGCGGGATGATCAGCACGTGGAACGGCAGCAGCAGCGTGGTGATCATCAGCACGAACATCAGGCCGCGCCCCCTGAAGCGCAGCCGGGCGAAGGCGTAGGCGGCCAGGGCCGAGGAGACCACGGTGCCGACGACCGAGGCCCCCGCCAGGACCAGCGAGTTGCGCAGGAAGACCAGGGCGCTGATGCCGGCGATGCCCTCCATGGCCCGCTGCAGGTTGTCGAGGACCGGCCGCGTGGGCAGCAGCTGGGTGCTGCCCACGATGTCGCCCGAGGGCTTGAACGCCGCCCCGACCACCCACACCAGGGGGTACAGGATCACCGCCAGCAGGGCCAGCGCAGCGAGGTGCCACGCCACCGAGGCGAGCCGGCCCCTGCTCCGCCGTTCGGCGGTGCGGCCGCCGTCCGCCGCAGCGCCGCCCGTGGTGGTCGCGGTGGCCGTTTCGTCGCTCATCGGCCGTCATCTCCCGAGTAGTAGACCCACGCGCGCGAGAGCCGGAACAGCAGCACCGCCACCAGGCCGGCGCCGAGGACGAGCATCCAGGCCATCGCCGAGGCGTATCCCATCCGGAACTGGGTGAACCCCTGCTGGTAGAGGTACAGGGTGTAGAACAGGGTCGACCCCGCGGGGCCGCCCGTTCCGTTGCTGACCACGAAGGAGGACGTGAACACCTGGAAGGCGTTGACGGTCTCCAGCAGCAGGTTGAAGAACAGCACCGGTGAGATCATCGGCAGGGTGATCGAGCCGAACTTGCGCAGTCGGCCCGCGCCGTCGACGTCGGCCGCCTCGTAGAGCTCGCGCGGGACCTGCTTGAGGCCGGCCAGGAAGATCACCATCGGCGCGCCGAACTGCCAGACGGCGAGCAGGATGAGCAGCCCCAGCGCGTAGTCGGGGTTGCCGACCCAGCCGCCGGTGTCGATGCCGACGGAGGACAGCGCCCGATCCACGACGGCGTCGTCGGAGAACAGCGCGCGCCAGACCAGTGCGACGCTGACGCTGGCCCCGAGCAGGGACGGCGCGTAGAACGCCGAACGGTAGAACCCCTGGCCCCGGCGCGGGCGGACCAGCAGCATGGCCACGGCCAGCGCCCCGGCCAGCTTCAGCGGGACCGAGACCGTCACGTAGACCAGGGTCACGCGCACGGACTGCAGCCACTGGTCGTCGCGGAACAGCGCGCGGTAGTTGTCCAGGCCGACCCATTCCGGCGCCGTGAACAGGTTGTAGTCGGTGAAGGACAGGTACAGGGAGGCCAGCATGGGCCCCATGGTCAGGAGCAGGAACCCCAGGATCCACGGGGAGAGGAAGGCGTAGCCCGCCAGGCCTTCGCGATCGGGGCGCCCGCGCCGCCGCCGCGGTGCGGCCGAGCGGGTGCGCTCGGCCGCGCCGCGCCCGGCGGACGGGGGCGAGTCGTGGGACAGGGCTGTCGACACCATCGGAAGGGACCGCTTCCTGCGCTCAGGGGTTCAGGGTGCGCTCGGCGAAGGCGGAGAACTCCGCCGCGGCCGCTTCGGGGGTCATCCGGTCGAAGCCGACCTCCTCCGAGATGCGGATGAACTCGGCCTCCAGCGCCCCCGCGCCGGCCGGCGGCGCCGGCGGCATCTCCTGCAGGTCGTCGAGCAGCTCGTCCTCGTAGGCGGCGATCGCCGCGTCGACCCCGCTGAACTCGGCGGCCTCGCGCTGGGTGGTGGTGGCGGGGATCCCCCGGCTGCCGCCGAAGATCTCCGCGACCTCGGGATCGTTGATCATGAAGTCGATCAGCGTCGCCGCCTCGGCCCGGTACTCGGTGCCGGCCGAGGCCGACAGCATCAGCGAGGGCTTGAGGTACTGGCCGAGCCGGTCGGGGTCGCTCGTGGGTACGGGGCTCAGCTCCACCTCCGCCTCGGCCTCCTCGGCGAAGCGCGCCAGGAAGTTGTCCCAGCTGAACTCCGACGCGGCGAGGTCGGCGCCGAGCGGCGACACCGGCAGGGCCTGGACGGCCTTGGACGCCGGCACCACCTGGTCGTCCTCGCGCAGGGACTCGCCCTGCTCCCAGAACTCGGCCAGCCGCTGCTCGTCGAACCCGAGCTCGCCGTCCTCGGTGAACAACTGCCCGCCCTCCTGGCGGAGCTGCAGCTCGAAGACCCAGATCAGGTTGGTGTAGTCGCTGCCGCCGTAGGGGTCGGCGCCCGTGGACCCGGTGACCGCCCGGACCGCCTCGTCGTAGTCCTCCCAGGACCATCCGGGCTCGGGCGCCGGCGCGCCGGCCTCCTCGAAGGCCGCCGGGTCGTGGAACAGGGCGAAGACGTTGCCGCCGATCGGCACGGCGTAGCGCGCCCCGTCGATCTCCCCCGCGGTCTGGAAGTTCTCCAGCAGGTCACCGGTGTCGAGGTTCTCGCCGGTCTGCTCGTTGAGGTCGAGCAGCACGCCCCGGTCGGCGTACTCGCGCAGGTAGGAGAAGTCCATCTGCAGCACGTCGGGCATCCCGCCCCCGGCGGTCTGGGTGGAGAGCTTCTCCCAGTAGCTGTCGTACTCGGAGAAGGTGGGGGTCACGGTGATGCCGGGGTTCTGCTCCTCGAACAGGTCGATCGCCTGCTGCATGAGCTCGGCCCGGTCGGCGTTGCCCCACCACGAGTAGCGCAGTTCCACGTTCCCGCTGCCCGAACCCCCGCCGCACCCCGCCGCGACCAGCCCCGCGGCCAGTGCGACGGCGGTCAGGCCGTAGGTCCGTGACCGTGCTCTCCGTGCCATTTCCCACCTCCGGTCAGGCGCCACGGCGCTTCCGCCGCGCCGCCACCGCTCCGATAAATCGTTTTATGGAAAGCGCTTGCTCGTTGTTAGAGGCTCAGATTAAGCTGCCGTTAAAACGACGTCAACGGGGTCTGTGCAAATTAGATCGATTGTGATCAGCCGCAGTCAGCCACAGCCGGAGGGCTCCCTCCCCGCACACCCGCCCCGACGTCCCCGGCAACTCCGCCCCAGAACGGACCCGCACGCGACCAGGCCGATGGAAGCCGCTATCCAACCCCCTGAGGAGGCCCCCTTGCCGGAACCCGCCCGACGCCCCGCCCCCGCCGCGCCCCGACCCCCGCGGTCCGCGGCGCGCGCGAGCACCCTCACCGCCCTCGCCCTCACCGGAGCCCTGACCTGCACGGCCACGCCCGCGCTCGCGGAGGAGCCGACCGGCTCCGCGACGATCGAGCCGGAGCTGATCAGCGAGATCGACACCAGCGCCGCGGGCGGCGGCGCGCGCATGCTGCTCGGCGACGTCGACGGCGACGGCCGCCGCGACATCGTGATGATGCAGCCGACCTACTCCGCCGACGACCGCTACATCGGCCGCCAGGTCCAGGCGCTCACCGCCTACGACATCACCGGGGAGATGCTCTGGCAGGCGGGCACCCCCGACCCCCGGGTCGAGCGCAACGGCACCGACATCCCCGCGCAGATCCACGACCTCGACGGCGACGGCCGCAACGAGGTCGTCGCCGTCATGGACGACCGGTTCACCGTCCTCGACGGCGGCACCGGCGACTTCGTCCGCGACTTCGCGCTGCCGCACCCCGAGGCCCACGACGCGATCGCGTTCGCCGACTTCCGGGGCACCGGCCGACCGAACGACATCCTGCTCAAGGACCGCTACAACCAGATCTGGGCCCTGGACGACCAGGGCGAGGTGCTGTGGACGCACGAGGGCGACGTCGGGCACTACCCGTGGCCCGTCGACCTCGACGGCGACGGCCGCCAGGAGCTCATGGCGGGCTACGACCTGCTCGACTCCGACGGCTCGGTGCTGTGGAGCGCCGACATGGCCGACCACGCCGACACGATGTGGATGGGCGACGTCGACGGCGACGGCGAGACCAACGTGGTCCTCGGCGGAGCCGAGACGGTCGCCCACGACACCGAGGGCAACGAGGTCTGGCGCAACAACGAGACGGTGGAGTCCCAGAACGTCATCCTCGGTGACTTCCGGCCCGACCTGCCCGGCCTGGAGACCCTGGGCCTGGACAGGATCGACCGCAGCGACGACGGCGTGGACGGGCTGTTCCTGATCGACTCCGAGGGGTCGATGGTCTTCCAGGAGGACCGCCGGACGCGCGGCTGCTGGGGTTCGATCCCCGGCAAGGTCCACAACTGGGACGGCGAGCACTCCGACCTGATGATGGCGTGGAACCGCGGCTGCGGCGAACTCCCCTCCGTCTTCAACGGCGACGGCGACGTGGTCACCCGGTTCGAGGTCGACGGCCGGCTGCAGACCGCCGACCTGTGCGGCGACGACAAGGAGGAGATCGTCAATTTCGTGCTGGGCGAGACCGCCCGCGTCTACGCCAACGGCGGGTGCGATCCCGACTCCCACGTCACCGGGGAACCCCTGCCCCAGACCAAGCAGTACTACAACTTCACCCGCTACACCGCGGGCGAGCAGCCGTTCGACCACGCCCCCGCCGGAACCGCCCGGGGCTCCAGCGCCCGCGACGGCAGCGGGGCCGACCTCGCCACCGACGGCGACCCCGCCACCGCCTGGCGCCCCGCGCCCCGGGACGGGCGGCCGTCATGGCTGGTCGACCTGGGCACCCGGCGCGAGATCACCTCGCTGCTGCTGACGCCGCGCACCGGCGCGCGGGTCGACTACCGGGTCGAGTCCTCGACCGACCGGGAGAGCTGGACCGAGCTGACGAGCGGCACGTTCACCGGAAAGGGCGAGCAGGAGCACGACGTCACCGGCATCGGGCGCTACGTCCGGGTCTCCTTCGACCGGGCCGGACCGGCCGGGCTCGCCGACATCCGGGTGCTCGGCAACCGCTGACGAGGAACGGGCGGGGCGCGACACGCGCCCCGCGGAGGCTCCTGCGGGCCGGGCGCGGCGCACGCCGCGCCCGGCCGCGGCTCTTCGGCCCGGCGCGAAACGGGCGCGTTTTCGTAAGCTGGGCGGGGTTGTTCGGAACCGACCGCCTGAGGAGTCCGCGATGCCCGATCCCCTGCGCCCCGACCATCTCGCCTTCGCGCTGCGGCTGCACGGCGAACTCACCGCCTCCGGCGCCGCCGACCTGGTGTGGTCGCCCTACTCCGTGGCCTGCGCCATGGGCCTGGTCGCCTCGGGCGCGGCCGGAGGGACCCGGGCCGAGCTGACCCGGCTGCTCGGCTCCGACCTCGACGCCCACCTCGCGGCGCTGGACGACGCCGTGGCGGCCGGGCCGGAGCTGGCGACCGGGACGGGGCTGTGGGTGCGCGAGGACCTGCCGATCGAGGCGGACTTCGAGGCCCGGCTGCGGACCCGCCCCGACTCCGCCGTGCACGCCGCGGACTTCGAGGGCGATCCCGAAGGCGTGCGGCGAACGGTCAACGCCGAGATCGCGAAGGTCACCCGCGGCCTGATCGACGAGCTGCTCGCGCCCGGCGACGTGCACCCCCGCGTCCAGGCGCTGCTGGCGAACGCGCTGTGGGTGCGGCTGCGCTGGCAGGAGCCGTTCAAGGTCGCCGAGACCGCGGAACACCCCTTCCACGCGCCCTCGGGCACCCGGCGCACGCCCATGATGCACCGGCGCGGGCAGCTTCCCTACGCGCGGCGCCGCGGCTGGCAGATGGTCACCCTCGCCGGTGACCACGACCTCGCCCTGGACGTGCTGCTGCCCGACGACGCGGCGCGGCCGGCCGCGCTGGAGCCCGCGACGCTGAGCGCGCTGCACCGCGCCGCCTCCTCCACCGACGTCGAACTCACGCTGCCGCGCTTCGAGCTGACGCACCGCAGCGAGCTCTCCTCCGTGCTGGCGGGGACCGGGGTGCGCACCGTCTTCACCGATCAGGCCGACCTGAGCGGCATCTCGACGCGCCCGCTGCGCGTGGACGAGGTGATCCACCAGGCCAGGCTGCGCGTCGACGAGGAGGGGGCCGAGGGCGCGGCGGCGACGGCCGTGGTGATGCGGCTCGCCGCGTTCGTCCCGCAGAAGCCCGTGGTGTTCACCGCCGACCGCCCGTTCCACTTCGTCCTGCGCCGCCGGGGCGCCATCCTGTTCCTCGGCGTCCTCGCCGAGCCCGAGGACCCCGGCCCCGCCAACGGGTGAGCCACCCGATCCCCACCGAAGTCTGCAGAAGCCGCGTCGGGTGGTCGGTGGCCGAACGCAACTTTCGCGGGCCTGGATCGCTGACGGGAATCGGAAAGCTGTGGTCGCGGTCCTCCGTGCACCACCGCATGACCTGGAAGGCTGCCGTCAGCGGGCCAGCGGTGGCGGCACAGCGGATCCGGGTCCCGCAAGCCCGCCCCGCCCCGCGAACGCGGCGTTCAGAGCCCGGTGAGCGCCCCACCTCCGTCGAACACACATCGAACCGGCGACCCGGCACACTAGGGCCGGAACACCTCGAAGACGGTGGCGAGGGCGACGCCGCAGCGGGTGCCCGCGGACTCGGCGTTGGTGCGCAGGAACCCCTTCTGGTCGAAGCCTTCGAGGGCGGCCAGGTAGGTCTCGTGGGCGTCCAGCGAGGCGATACCCGCTGCGAGCTGCTCCTCGGTGATCTCCACGTAGTGGGTGACCCGCGGCGAGTTGGAGAATGCGACGAGCGCCACGCCCTGCCACGGCTCCAGGCCCTCTTCGGCCAGCTCGGTGAAGACCCAGCGGTTGGCGGCGTCGCGCACGGCGTCCAGCAGGGCGGGGCCGAGGACCCGGTGGTCGGCGTGGTTGAAGGAGTCGCCGCCGAAGGACTCCCGGAAGTTCAGCGAGATGATCGCCTGGGGCCGGTGCTCGCGGATCGCTCGGGCGAGCTCGCGGCGCAGGACCAGGCCGTACTCCAGGGTGCCGTCGGGGAAGTCGAGGAACTCCACGGTCTCCACGCCGACCGCCCTGGCAGCGGCGATCTGCTCGTTCATCCGCGTGGCCGCGCACTCCTCCGGTTCGAGCGTGGCGATCCCCGCCTCGCCCCGGGTCACCAGCAGCTCGGCGACGTGCTTGCCCTGGGCGCTCCACCGGGTGATCGCGGAGGACGCACCGAACTCCAGGTCGTCGGGGTGGGCGACCACGGCGAGGACGCGTTCCCAGTCCTCGGGCAGGGCGGCCGGAGAGGTGTCGGCGGTCATGGCGTCCTTTCGCGGGTCAACCGGTCACTTCTCGGATTCGCCGGACTCGGCGGATTCCGCGGCTCCGGCGGATTCGTCGCCGGGCTCGGCCGGCTCTGCGGCTTCCTCGGGTCCGGCGACCCGCCGGGCCTCTTCCCGGTCCGTCCCGCCCGCGGCGGCCGCCGACTTGGCGTTGGGCGGCAGCTTGAGCTCCAGCAGGTCGCGGGGCGGGATCGGCTGGTCGCCGCGGATCACGACGATGTTCTGGAAGATCTCCTCCACGCGGGCGGCGACGTCGGGCTTGACCGCGCCCTCGCCGCGGATCACCCCGCGCAGGAACCAGCGCGGACCGTCGACCCCGATGAACCGGGCCGGCTGGCCGAGCGGGGTGCCCTTCTCGTTGGTCTTGCCGGGCATCGGCACGATCGCGCGCAGCTCCGGGCCGAAGGTGCCGTCGAAGTCCTCGACCTTGCCGCCCGACTGCGAGATCTCCGCGCTGATCTCCTCGCGCACCTCGTTCCACAATCCGCTGGTCTTGGGCGCGGCGAACGGCTGCACCTGCAGCGCGGTCTTGCCGTTGATGACGGTCACGCCGATGACCGCGTTGCGGTTCTGCTGCTTGGTGACGTTGACCTGCACCTCGATGTCGGGCCCCACCGGGACCTGCAGGCTGCCGAGGTCGACCCGCTTGGCCTCGGGGGCGTTCTCCGAGACGTCCCACGGCCCCTGGGCGCGGAACCGGTCATCGGACTTGGCCGGCTCCGTCACCGCGCTGTGGCGCTCGATGGCCTCGGCGAGCTCGTCGGTGCCGGCGGCGTCGGCCGCACCGGTCTTCCCGCTCTTCTTGCGTCGGCGTCCGAACACGCCTCACACCTCTCCCGATTCCCCGGTCCCCGGCCGCACCGGGCCCGGACCGCCGTCACTGTCTGTCGAGTCTCGTCATCATCGGCGCACCGCCGTCATCCCGGCGCCGACCGCGCCGCGTGGCCGCCCGTGGACCCGAACCCGTTCGTCCCGCGAGCCGACGGCGGAAGCGCGCTCACCTCCGAGAAGACCGCCCGCTCCACCCGTTGGACCACCAACTGGGCGACGCGGTCGCCGCGCACCAGCCGGACCGGCGTCGCGGCGTCGGTGTTGATCAGGGTCACCCTGATTTCGCCACGGTACCCGGCGTCGACCGTCCCGGGCGCGTTGACGAGGGTCAGACCGCACCTGGCGGCCAGGCCGGAGCGCGGGTGCACGAACGCGGCGTAACCCTCGGGCAGGGCGACGGCGATGCCGGTGCGCACCGTGGCGCGTTCTCCCGGCGCCAGCTCGACGTCCTCGGCGGTGACCAGGTCGGCGCCTGCGTCCCCCGGCAGGGCGTACTCCGGCGGCGGCAGATCGGGGTCGATCCGGTGGATCAGCACCTCCACCGAGGCGGCGGGGCGGCTGGTTGCTTCACGGCTCACACTGCGCGAGCCTACCGCGCGCGGCCGCCCGGCCGGACGCCGAAGAAGGCGGGGCGGCGGCCCCGCCGCTCCCCTCCGGCGGGCGCCCCGCGGTGGCGGGGGCACCCGCCGGCCGGTGCGGACCGGGGCCGGCCTACTCCGCCGGCTCCGGGAGCGTGACCTCGACGCGCAGCTCGGCTTCGTCGCTGGCCTGGAAGTCCAGGTCGGCGGCGCGGCCGGCGGCGGCGATGTCGCCCCGGGACAGCCGCGCGCTCTCGACGTTCTTGCCGCGGACCACGACCCGCTCGACCTCGGCGCGCATCGACAGCTTCGCCTCGGACTTGGCCTTGCGGACGGCGCGCAGCACCTCGGAGGCCGCGGTGAGCACGGCGGGGTCGCCGTTCCCCGCCGCGGTGCGGAACTCCGCGGCGTCGGGCCAGGCCGCGGCGTGCACGGACTCCTCCTGCCACCACGACCAGACCTCGTCGGCGACGAACGGCACGAACGGCGCGAACAGCCGGTGCAGCGCCGACAGCGCGATGAGCAGCGCCGAGCGGGCCGAGGCCCCGGCGGTGGACTCGGCGTCGTAGGCGCGCGCCTTGACCAGCTCCAGGTAGTCGTCGCAGAACTCCCAGAAGAAGCGCTCGGTGCGCTCCAGCGCCCGCGTGTGGTCGTAGCCCTCGAACGCCGCCGTGGCGTCCTCCACGACGTCGGCCAGCGCGGCCAGCATGGCGCGGTCCAGCGGCTCGGTGACCGCGGCGGGGTCGGCCCCGCCCGAACCGGTCAGGGCCCCCTCCCCGGCCACCGACAGCGCGAACTTGCTGGCGTTGAGGATCTTGATGGACAGCCGGCGGCCGACCTTCATCTGCCCCTCGTCCAGCGCGGTGTCGGTGCCGAGCCTGCCGCTGGCCGCCCAGTAGCGGATGGCGTCGGAGCTGTACTTCTCCAGCAGGTCGATCGGCGTGACGACGTTGCCCTTGGACTTCGACATCTTCTTGCGGTCGGGGTCGAGGATCCAGCCGGAGATGGCGGTGTTGTACCAGGGCAGCGACCCGTGCTCGAAGTGCGAGCGGACCACCGTTGAGAACAGCCAGGTGCGGATGATGTCCTGACCCTGCGGGCGCAGGTCCATCGGGAAGACCCGGGCGAACAGGTCCTCGTCGCGCTCCCAGCCGGCCGCGATCTGCGGCGACAGCGAGGAGGTGGCCCAGGTGTCCATGACGTCGGGGTCGCCCGTGAAGCCGTCGGGCTCGCCGCGCCGGTCCTCGGTGTGGCCGGGCGGGACGTCGGAGCTGGGGTCGATCGGCAGCGCGGCCTCGTCGGGCAGGATCGGGTCGTCGTAGCGCGGGTTGCCGTCGGCGTCCAGCGGGTACCAGACGGGGAACGGCACGCCGAAGAAGCGCTGGCGGCTGATCAGCCAGTCGCCGTTGAGCCCCTCGACCCAGTTCTCGTAGCGCGTGCGCATGTGCGCCGGGTACCAGGTGAGGTCGCGACCGCGCCCGATGAGGGCGTCGCGGACCTCGGCGTCGCGGCCGCCGTTGCGGATGTACCACTGGCGGGTGGTGACGATCTCCAGGGGCTTGTCGCCCTTCTCGTAGAACTTCACCGGGTGCGTGATCGGCTTGGGCTCGCCGATCAGGTCGCCGGAGTCGCGCAGCAGGGCGACCATGCGCTCGCGCGCGGTGTGAACGGTGGCGCCGGCCAGCGCGGCGTAGGCCTCGCGGGCCTCGGGCGAGTCGACGTCCGCCGGCGGCTCGGCGACGACGCGGCCGTCCCAGCCGATGATCGGGCGGGTCGGCAACTGGAGCTCGCGCCACCAGGTGACGTCGGTGACGTCACCGAAGGTGCAGATCATCGCGATGCCGGAGCCCTTCTCCGGGTCGGCCAGCCGGTGCGCCTTGACCGGGACCTCGACGCCGAAGACGGGGGTGCGCACCGTGGAGCCGAACAGGTCCTGGTAGCGCTCGTCCTCGGGGTGGGCGACCAGCGCGACGCAGGCGGCCAGCAGCTCCGGCCGGGTGGTCTCGATGCGGACCGGTTCGCCGCCGTCGCGGTGGAAGGTGATCTCGTGGTAGGCGCCGGGCCGCTCGCGGTCCTCCAGCTCGGCCTGGGCGACGGCGGTGCGGAAGGTGACGTCCCACAGCGTGGGCGCCTCGGCCATGTAGGCCTCGCCGCGCGCCAGGTTGCGCAGGAAGGCGCGCTGGGCCGCGGCCCGGGAGCCGTCGTCGATCGTGGCGTAGGTGTGGCGCCAGTCGACGCTCAGGCCCAGCCGCCGCCAGATGCCCTCGAAGACCTTCTCGTCCTCGACGGTGAGCCGGTCGCACAGCTCGATGAAGTTGCGCCGCGAGATCGGGACCTGCCGCTTGGGGTCGGGCTTGGCCGGCGGGGCGAAGTCCGGGTCGTAGCCGATCGACGGGTCGCAGCGGACGCCGTAGTAGTTCTGCACCCGGCGCTCGGTGGGCAGGCCGTTGTCGTCCCAGCCCATCGGGTAGAAGACCGACTTGCCGCGCATGCGCTGGAAGCGCGCGACCGTGTCGGTGTGGGTGTAGGAGAAGACGTGGCCGATGTGCAGCGACCCCGAGACCGTGGGCGGCGGGGTGTCGATCGAGAAGACGTCCTCGCGGCTCTTGGTGCGGTCGAAGTGGTAGACGCCGGACTCGTCCCACGCGTCTACCCATTTCGCCTCGATGCCGTCGAGCGAGGGCTTGTCGGGCACGCGGAAGGAACGGGAGCGGTTGGTCATAGGGCCAATGGTATTGGTGTTTCGACCTTGGTCGCTCCCGGTTTCGCGGCAGCGGCGCGCGCGGACGCCGGGGCGCCCCCGCCCGCTCCGAGCGGCCGCGACGCCCCGCGGTGCCGGACGCGCCGGGCGGGCGCGGCACGGGCCTGCGCCGCCGCCGCGGCTCGTGACAGTATTTCCGACGGCACCGTTTTCGGGCGGCACGCCCCAACGGGGTCCAACGACCGGATCAGCAACGGGATCAATCGGAAACGGAAGTGATCGGTTCACATGGCAGACAAGGACGGTGAACTCGCCGCCCGGATCGTCGGGGGCGCGGCCGCCTTCGCGGCCGCCTACGCCACGCGCAAGCTCCTCACCTTCGCGTGGACCAAGGCGGTGGGCAAGGAGCCGCCGAGCGACCCCGAGTCCCCCGACATCGGTCTGGGCGAGGCCCTGGGCTGGGCCGTGGTGACCGGTGTCGGCATGGAGGTCGCCCGCGTGCTCTCCATGCGGGCCGTGCACAAGCGGCTCGCCCCCGGGCAGCACAGGGAGATCGAGGACCTGCCGGTCTGACGCGCGGGCCGGCGGCGTGCGCGAGCGGGGGGAGGGGCACCGGATGCCCGGCGCCCGCCTTCCCGCGCCGAGAGGGTCCGCGCCGGCCGGCGTCAGCGGCGCCGCTCGCCGCCCTCGGGCAGGGCGCGGCCGCCCCCCGCGGGGGAGCCGCCGACAGCGCCGGCGGCGTCGGCAGTGGAGCCTCCCGGCAGGGCGGTGGAGCGCAGATCGGCGCGCACCGATCTGGCCAGGGTGCGGGTACCGGCCCGGTTGAGCGCGCCGCCGGCCACGGCTCCGGTCAGGTAGGGGCCCAGCGTGGTGAGGTGGCGGCCCAGCAGCCGCATCAGCCGGTTGCGCAGGGCCGTCTTGGCGGCCGCGCCCAGCGCGACGGTGACGGACTCGGCGGCCTGCAGGGGGTCGATCCCGCGCTTCTTGGCCCAGGAGACCAGGTAGCCGGAGGTGCGCTGCAGCGGGCCGCCCCGGGCCGGAACCCCGTAGACCTCGTGCAGCTCCCCGATGAGCTTGACCTCGATCGCGGCGACCACGACGGTCTCGGCCACGATCTGGGCCGGGGCGGTGAGCAGCAGCGGTGGCGCGGTGAACTGCACGGCCGCCAGCGCCCCGCCCGCGGCGCCGACCGCGGTCGTGGCGTTGGTGGCGTTGCGCACCAGCGCGTCGGCGAGCTCCTCGCCTTCGAGCCCGCCGTGGTGGGCGACCAGGGTCTCCCGGTCGCGCACCGGGACCCTCGGCGCGATCTCGTTGGCGAACAGGTCGGTGAGCCACCTGCCGCCGGCCACGCCCTTGGTCCCCGCCGCGCGGGCGCTGCCGGCCAGCGCCTTGGACAGCCGGCCCAGGAGGCGGACCCGCCGCTCCTTGTCGGTCCCGTCATCGGCCACGAGCCGCTGGACGAGGTCGCCCACCTCGCTGTCGCCGACGGGCACCAGATCGGCGGTGCCGGCGCGCCCCCGCTCGTCGTGGCCGTCGATGCCTGGTGTGCTACCGGACACAGGTCCCATCCCTTCGCCGAATCCGTAGGCTCCCTGCCTCGTCAACGCAGACGGCGCCCGTGAAATGCCCCGGGGCGCGAAAAAGCGATGCGTCCCCGGCGACTTCCGGGGACGCATCGCACGCCACTGTTCTTCGACCGTCGAGGCAGCGGAGAGGGAGACCGCCCTGCTCAGGCGGCGCACTCCTTGCACACGAGCCGGCCGTTCCGCTGCTCGGCGAGCTGGCTGCGGTGATGCACCAGGAAGCAGCGGGAGCAGGTGAACTCATCGGCCTGGCGCGGCAGCACCCGCACGGCGAGCTCCTCGCCGGACAGGTCCGCACCCGGCAGCTCCATCCCCTCGGCGACCTCGTCGGGGTCGACGTCGATGGTGCTGGTGCCCTTGTCCACCCGACGTGCCTGCAGCTCCTGAAGGCTGTCCTCGTTCAGGTCCTCATCGGTCTTGCGCGGGCTGTCGTAGTCGGTGGCCATCTTTCTTACTCCATCCCCCTCGTTCTATGTGCCTCGTCGCGCGGGTGTAACGCTCAAGAGACCCATCTTGTGCCCGGATCGGCCGGAAAATTCCCGTGGCGTAAGCGGACTGTGACCCCTCCCGGGTGCGCGGTCGCACCAGATGGCAGCATCGAGTGGCCGAACGCGGCCACCTCAGGCACCGCGAATCGGTTCGTCCTCATGTGCTACCCAACGCCCGAAGGTTTCCGACCTGTTCCTCCGTCTTTCCTCGCACCGGCGTGGAACGCGGGCCCCCACGCCAAGTGACGAGGTCAGAACAGACACGTTCACACCGGGAAGTGTTCCCGCCGTGTTCACGCCCGGGTGAGCATACCTACACCGGAGACCGGTTCGGACCCTGGACGGCCGTGTCATCGGACACGTATGGATATCACGGGAGTGTCGCCGTGCGCAGCCGATACCGCGACGACACGATCGGCTGCGCGCGGGGCGAGCGGACCGGAGCGCGCGGGCCCGCGGGGCCTCATCGGACTTCGGCCGCCGCGTTCGCGGGGTGGGACGGGATCTCCCGGGCTCGGCCCTGCCGTGCCGCCGGCGCTACGCGTACTGCGGCGGCCGCCCCCCCTGTGCGAACGCGATCGTCGGGCATCGGTCAGGAGGCGCCGTCGCCCTCGGGGCGGCGGTGGCCGGTCGGGAACCGCACCGTCACGACGAGCCCTCCCCCGGCCCGCGGCCACGCGACGACGGTGCCGCCGTGCGCGCGCACCACGGAGCGCACGATGGACAGCCCCAGACCGGCGCTGTTCTTGGAGCGCACCCGGTCGCCGGCGCTCCGCCGGAAGGGCTCGAACAGCCCTTCGATCTCGTAGGCGGGGATCACCGGGCCGGAGTTCTCGACCTGGACGGCCGGCGCGCCCTCGTTGATGCCGGAGCGCACCGTGATCTCGCCGTCGGCGACGTTGTAGCGCAGCGCGTTCTCGACCAGGTTGGCCACGAGCCGCTCCAGCAGCACCGGGTCGCCGGTGACCGGGGCGCCGCGCAGGTCGGAGCGGACGGTCAGCCCGGACTCCTCGATCCTGGCGGCGAGCTGGCTGAGCACCGTGCTGGAGACCTCGCCCAGGTCGACCAGGGTGCGCACGTCGAGTTCGCGGTCGCTCCTGGCCAGGAAGAGCAGGCCGTCGATGAGGCGCTCGTGCCGGGAGTTGGTCTCCAGCAGCGTGCGCCCGATGGTCTTGAGGTCGGGCGTGGCCTCGGGATCGGCCAGGGCCACCTCCAGCAGCGTGCGGTTGATGGCCAGCGGGGTGCGCAGTTCGTGGGAGGCGTTGGCGACGAAGCGCCGCTGGCCGTCGAAGGCCCGGTCGAGGCGCTCCAGCATGGCGTCGAAGGTGTCGGCGAGCTCCCGGATCTCGTCGTCGGGACCGCTCAGCGCGATGCGCTCGTGCAGGGAGCGCTCCGACAGCCGCCGGGCGGTGCGGGTGATCTTGTGCAGCGGCGACAGCGCCCGCCCGGCCACGGCGTAGCCCAGCGCCAGGGCGAGGAAGCCGACGATGACGAGGGCGAGGATGGAGAACCGGGAGATCTGGCCGAGCACGCTCTCGATGAAGCTGTTCTTGGCCTCCTCGACGATCACCGGGTCGAGGTCGTAGGCCCCGGCGACGGTGAAATCCAGGCTGTCCAGGATGCCGGCGACGATCACGTAGTTGAGCAGCACCAGCAGGGAGCCCGCGGCGAAGAACAGCATCCCGTAGATCAGGGTGAAGCGCATCCGCAGGCTGATGTTGTCACTCAGGTGGGTGACGCGGCCCGAGACCGAGCCCTGCGCCGCCGCAGGCTCGACCGGCGGCGCGCTCAGCCGCCGCCAGGTGCCGGTGTCGCCGGGCGGCGTGGGAGGGACCTCGCCGGGCGCCGGTGCGGCCGGGCCGGCGGGCTCGGCCCCGTGGCCCGGCCGCGCCTCGGGGCCGGGTTCCCCATCGGGTCTCAAATCCGGTACCCCGCGCCGGGGACGGTGTGGATGACCGGGGGCTCGCCGAGCTTCTTGCGCAGCGTCATGACGGTGACCCGCACGACGTTGGTGAACGGGTCGGCGTTTTCGTCCCAGGCCTTCTCCAGCAGCCCTTCGGCGCTGACGACGGTGCCGCCGGCCCGCATCAGGACCTCCAGCACCGCGAACTCCTTGGGGGTCAGCGCGACGTCGTGGCCGTCGCGCTGCACCGTGTGGTTGGCGGGGTCGAGGGTGATGCCGCTGCGGCGCAGGACCGGGGGCAGCGGCGGGGCCGCGCGCCGTCCCAGCGCCCGCACCCTGGCGATGAGCTCGGCGAAGGCGAACGGCTTGGCGAGGTAGTCGTCGGCACCCAGGGTGAGGCCCTCGACCTTGTCGCTGAGCTCGCCGGCGGCCGTGAGCATCAGGATCCGGCCGGGATAGCTCCGGGCGACCAGGGAGGCGCACACGTCGTCGCCGTGGGTTCCGGGGAGGTCGCGGTCCAAGACGATGACGTCGTAGTCGTTGACGCTGGTGTGCTCCAGGGCGGCGTCGCCGTCGTAGACGACGTCCACCGCCATCGACTCCCTGCGCAGTCCCACTGCGACCGCGTCAGCGAGGACCTGTTCGTCTTCGACCACGAGTACGCGCACTGTGTCCTTCGTTTCCGTCGCGAGCCGGCGGGCCGCCCGGTGAACCGCTTGCGACACCACCCTAGCCAAGGGCGGGAGTGGAGGGAGGCCCCGAAAGAGGGCCGCTGCCGGCGCATCCCCCAACACACCGGCAGCGGCGCTTAACCCCCGGCTGCAGTCACCGTTATCGCACACCTCGGATAAGGAGTGGGTAAGCCTGTGAGCAGGGGTTCGCAGCTCACACGCCACCCGCACCGCAGGGGCGCGATCCGGTTGGGCCGGGGAGCCCGAGAGGCGGCGTCCGGTCGCCGGCGCGTGTCCGCCGGCGGTGGGACGCCACCGCGTTCCTCCGGATGGTGCGGGCTCCCCGGTGACGCGGGCCCGCATGGCGCGCCGGCCCCCGAAACGAGGAGTCGCTGCCGGTGTATCCCCCAGACCACCGGCAGCGACGTTCACCCCGCACATATCGAATGTGACACATCCAGAATAAGAAAGAGATAAGGTATGGCGCGAATCGGGGAATGTGGTGTATGCCACCCGCCGACCGCCCCCAGGGGTCGCCTCGGGCGGAGCCCGGAGCGCGTGCGGCCCCCCCGGACACGATCGCGCCGCACCCCTTGGCATCATGGGACCGTCTGGTTCACACGCCCTCGCGCCGATAGCCGACAACGGTCACGGATCGGTCACTTCGCCGGATTCGTGGTTTGAGTGGAGCGATGCGGCGGGTAGGGCCAGCAACTGCCGACCGCAGCGACGAGGAGTGCGGATCTCCCGTGGGCATCACCACGGGCCGTTCTCCAAGGGTCGTGGCCGGCCGCTGCAAGACCAGCAGTTCACGAACGGCCGATCGCGTCTCGGCCCGCGGGGGCCGTCCTCGGCGGCGCCGCGGCGGTCGGGTCGGGCGTGAGGCGTTCCCGGGTGCGCCCGGTGCTGCAACCCCGTCACGACGTTGTGACTCAACGTGTCGCAGGCCACATGCATTGAGTGAGGTGAAATGGGCGAGTTCCTGTCTGAAATCCGGGTCCGCATCAACGAGACCTACATGTCGCTCCAAGCGGCCCAGGCCGCCGGAGACGAGTTCCTTGCCGACGCGCACGCGTCGGAGCTCGAGGACTTGCACCGCATCGCCGCCCGCAACGGGATCGACCCGAACTGCGTGTGACGCCACCGAGGCCACTGGCGAAAACGGCGGGGCCGGCCGGATCAGCGCGATCCGGCCGCCCCGCCCCCGTTTCGGGGCCCGCTCCGCGCGGCTCAGCCGTCGGTGTCGGCGCCCAGCGGCTCCAGCAGGTCGTGCAGTTCCTCGAAGAGGCCCGGAACGGCCGCGATGAGCAGGTCCGGGTTGGCCGGCGCACCGCGCAGGCCGCCCACCCTGGCGCCGGCCTCCTGCGCGACCAGCGCGGCGGCGCCCCAGTCCCAGGGGTTGAGCCCCCGCTCGTAGTAGGCGTTGACCTGGCCGCGGGCCACCCCGCACAGGTCCAGGGCCGCCGAGCCGCCCCGGCGGACGTCGCGCACCCGCGGCAGCACCGTCCGCAGCACCTCGGCCTGCCGGGCCCGGCGCCGCGCCTCGTAGCCGAAGCCGGTCGCCACCAGCGCCATCTCCAGCGGCACCCGCGGCGCGGCGCGCAGCGGAACGCCGTCGCACTGGGCGCCGCCGCCCAGCGTCGCGATGTAGGCCTCGCCCCGCACCGGCGCCACCACGACCCCGGCGACCACCTCGCCTTGGACCTCGGCGGCGATGCACACCGCCCAGTCGGGCCGCCCGTAGAGGTAGTTGACGGTGCCGTCGATCGGGTCGACGATCCAGCGGACGCCGCTGCTGCCCTGCTCGGCGCCGCCCTCCTCGCCCAGCACCGAGTCGCCGGGCCTGGCGCTGAGCAGGCGCTCGCGGATCAGCTCCTCGGCCGCCCGGTCCATCTCGGTGACCACGTCGGTCGGCGAGGACTTGGTGTCGAGCACGCTCACCTTCGCCTGGCCCCGCGCGGCCAGCGCCCCGGCCTCCCCCGCGGCCTCGGATGCCAGTTCCAGGAGTTCCCTCGGGTCAGGCGTTGCCATCGTCGTCTCCTTGCTCGTGGTGGTGCTCGTGACCGCGCGCTCGCCGCGCCGCCCGCCCGGCGCCGGTGCGCGAGCGCGCCGGGCGGGCGGCGGTGTCACAGCAGTCGCGGGCGGCGCCATTCCTTGCCGTGCACGTGGTGGTCGAGGAACGCGAAGACCGTCTCGTACCAGACCTCGATGTTGCCCGGCTTGAGGATCCAGTGGTTCTCGTCGGGGAAGTACAGGAACTTCGCCTCGACCCCGTGGTCGAGGAGGTCCCACCACAGCCGCAGGCCCTCCCCGATGGGCACCCGGTAGTCCCTGTCGCCGTGGATGACGAGCACGGGCGTGCGGATGGCGGCGACGTGGCGGTGCGGGGAGTTGAGCTCGTAGCGCTCCGGCCGGGTGTGGGGGTCGCCGAACTCGCGCATCCACACCGGCGGGTAGTCGGTGGTGGCGTGGAAGCCGTCCAGCGCCCACAGCGAGGCGTGCGTGACGACCGCCTTGAACCGGTCGGTGTGGCCGGCGATCCAGTTGGCCATGTAGCCGCCGAAGGAGCCGCCCATGACCGCGGTGCGCTCGGCGTCGATGTCGCCGCGGGCGACGGCGGCATCGGTGACGGCCATCAGGTCGGCGAAGGTGCGCGGGCCCCACGCGCCCCAGGCGCGGCGCAGCATGCCCTGGCCGTAGCCGGTGGACAGCGCGGGGTCGGGCAGCAGGACGGCGTAGCCCCTGGCCGCCATCAGCCACGGGTTCCACCGCCACGACCAGCCGTTGAAGCTCATGTAGGGCCCGCCGTGCACCCACAGCAGCAGCGGCGCCGGGGAGTCGGCCGAGGCCTCGGCGGGCAGCACCAGCCAGGCGCGGACCCGGGTGCCGTCGTCGGCGGCCGTCTCGACCTCGGTGAGCCGGCCGGGCACCTCCAGCGGCGGGCACGGCGACTTCAGCCGGACGGGGTCCTGGCCGGTGGCCCCGGTGTCGATGCGGACCGGCGTCGGCGGCTCGTCCCAGGAGTCGCGCAGCGCGTAGAGGGTCCGGCCGTCGGGGGCGGGGTTGAGCTGGCTGTAGGCGCCCTCGCCGGTGAGGCGGACGAGCTCACCGGTCTCCAGATCCACCCGGAAGACGGGCCGGCGCCCGTCGAGGTCGGCGACGACGTAGACGGCCCGGGAGTCGGGGGCCCAGGCGTGCTCGCGCGGCCACAGTTCGTGGCCGGCCAGCAGGTCGCGGCCCTCGCCGGTGGCCAGGTCGACCAGCCACAGCGTCTCGTCGCGGGGCTCGCCGTCGTATTCGCCCTGGGAGGAGCGGACCGCGGCGACGCCGCGGCCGTCGGGCGAGACCGCCGGCGCGGCGAAGTCGAAGTCGGGGTGGGAGGCCAGGACCCGGCGCTCGCCGGTCGCCGTGTCGATCGCGGCCAGTTCGCCGCGCCGGTCGGCGCGGCCGTGCGGGACGGCCCAGCCGGTGACGACGGTGCCGCCGTCGGGGGTGAGGGCCTGGGACTGCACGTGCAGCGCCATGCCCGGTTCCGGGGTGAGGTCGCGCGCCTCGCCCAGCCGGGCGCCGGCTCCGGCGGGCGGCGCGGCGGCGAAGAGCCGGGTCCGGGCCGGACCGAGGTCGTGGTCCCAGTAGCGCACCGGGTGCTCCTCGTGCAGGATCGCGCTGACCCCGGCGTCCTTGCGGGCCTTGCGCGCCTGCTCGTCGGCCTCGGCGTCGGCCGCGCCCGGATGGACCTCGGCGGAGTAGACCACGGTGCCGGCCTCGCGGGCGACCTCGACCGCGCCGATGCCGCCCGGGTGCGACGCCACCCGGCGGGCCTCGCCGCCGTCGGCGGGCAGCAGCCACAGCGACGGCCGGGCCTCCTCGCCGGGCTCGGCCTCGGGGTCGGGCCGCTTGGAGGTGAACAGCACGGAGCCGTCGGGCAGGAAGCGCGGGGCGCTCTCCCCCGCGGCGGAGCGGGTCAGCCGGCGCGGTTCGGCCTCGCCCGCGGGGTCGATCTCCCACAGCGCCGACCCGAACGCCTTGCCGTCGGGTTCGGGCTCGCTGACTGGCGCGACGAGCCGGGTCCCGTCCGGGGAGAGTCGCAACCCGTTCACGCGGCGCAACGCGATGTAGCCGGTCAGTTCATGCCAGGGACGAACCACAAGAACCCTCCGATTCCCGACGCTGGGTCGGTTCCGACCCTATCGGGACGACCGGCCGTGTGATCGCGGCCGGCACCGGCCGCGGTCGCTGATCAGCGCTGCCCGCAGCAGCCCGGCGGGCAGTCGTGGCAGGTGGGGGTCAGCGCGCTCAGCCCGGCCCGCGGCGCCTCGGACTCGGCGCGCTCGCGGACGAGGTCGCGCACCATCGCCACGAACGACGGGTGCGTCCCCGGCGCCAGCGCCCGGACCAGGCGGATGCCGAGCTTGTCAGCGGTCTCCAGCGCCTCCACGTCGAGGTCGTACTTGACCTCCATGTGGTCGGAGACGAACCCGTGGGGCACCACGACGACCGCCTTGACGCCTTCGGCCGCCAGCTCCTCCAGCCGGTCGTTGATGTCGGGCTCCAGCCAGGGCTGGCCGGGCGGGCCGCTGCGGCTCTGGTAGACGAGCTCATGGGCGTGGCCGCGCTCAGAATCGGCGTCGACCCGCTCGGTCACCAGGCGGGCGACCTCCGCGAGCTGCGCCGGGTAGGCGCCGCCGGCGGCGCCGGGGCGGCACTCGGGGTCGCCGCTGGCCTGCGACATCGCGGTGGGGATGGAGTGCGCCGAGTACAGCAGCCGCGCGTCGGCGCGCAGATCGGCGGGGAGGCGCCGCAGCGCGGCCCGGGTGTTGTCGGCGAAGGAGTCGATGAACCCCGGGTGGTCGAAGTAGGGCCGGATCAGGTCGATGCGCGGGGCCCCGGCTCCGACCGCCTCGCGGGCCCGGTCGACGTCCTCCAGGTACTGGCGGTGGCTGGAGTAGCTGCTGTAGGCCGACGTCGCCAGGGCGACCACCCTGCGCACGCCGTCCTCGGCCATCTGCGCGACGGTGTCGGTCAGGTAGGGGTCCCAGTTGCGGTTGCCCCAGTAGATCGGCAGGTCGACGCCGTTGGCGTCGAAGTCGGCGCGGACGGCCTCGATCAGGTCGCGGCACTGCTGGTTGATCGGGCTGACGCCGTTGAAGAGGAAGTAGTGCTCGCCGACCTCGGCCAGCCGCTCGCGCGGGATGCCGCGACCGCGGGTGACGTTCTCCAGGAACGGGATGACGTCGTCGGTCTTCTCCGGACCGCCGAAGGAGAGCAGCAGGAAAGCATCGTAGGGCCTCATGGGATCCATGAAACCAGCTCACGCGGTGGACCGCGCGGTGACCCTGGGTAAGCGGCGTCACGTTCGCCGCGGGCGGGGCGCCCGGCCCCGCGGGGGACGGGGCTGTCCGCCCGGCCCCGGTGTGTGTAACGTGCTGGCCCATGGTGAACGCGTCGTGGGCCACATGGGCGGGCACGCACCGGACCGAGCCGCGCAGGACGGCCACCCCCAACAGCACCGCCGACGTCGTCTCGGCGGTCCGCTCCGCCGCCGACGAGGGCCTGCGGGTCCGGATGGTCGGTTCGGGGCACTCCTTCACCGACGTGGCGATCACCGACGGCCTGCTGCTGTCGCCCGCCGCGCTGACGGCGGTGCGCTCGGTGGATCCCGGGGCCGGCACCGTCACCGTCGAGGCGGGCCTTCCGCTGTGCGACCTCAACGAGGCGCTGGCCGCCCGCGGAGTCGCGCTGGCCAACATGGGCGACATCGCGGTGCAGACGGTGGCCGGCGCGGTCCAGACCGGCACCCACGGCACCGGCCGGACCGCCGGCGGGCTGGCCGCCCAGGTGCTGGGCATGGAGATGGTGCTGGCCGGCGGCGAGGTCGTCACCTGCTCGGCCGAGGAGGACCCCGACCTGTTCCACGCCGCCAGGGTGGGCATGGGGGCGTTCGGCGTGCTGACCGCGCTGACGGTGGCGGTGCAGCCGGCGTTCCTGCTGCGGGCGCGCGAGGAGCCGATGCCGCTGGAGGAGGTGCTGGAGCGGCTGGAGGAGCTGCGCGCCGGCAATGACCACTTCGAGTTCTACTGGTTCCCGCACACCGGGCTGACCAGCACCAAGCGCAACAACCGCGTCCCGGGGCCGGCCGAGCCGCTGTCGCCGTTCCGGGCGTGGCTGGACGACGACCTCCTGTCCAACTCGGTGTTCGAGGTGGTCAACCGGATCGGCGCCCGGCTGCCGGGGGCGATCCCCGCGATCAACCAGGTCTCGGCCCGGGCCCTGTCGGCGCGCGCCTACACCGACGCCTCCCACCGGGTGTTCGCCAGCCGGCGCGAGGTGCGGTTCGTCGAGATGGAGTACGCGATCCCCGCCGAGCACCTGTGCGACGCGCTGCGCGAGATCCGCTCCCTGATCGAGCGGCGCGGCCACAGGATCAGCTTCCCTCTGGAGATCCGCTTCGCCCCGGCCGACGACGCCTGGCTGTCCACCGCCCACGGCCGCGACACCGCCTACATCGCCGCGCACGTCTACCGGGGCAGCCCCTACCGCGACTACTTCGCCGACCTGGAGGCGGTGCACACCGCGGTGGGCGGCCGCCCGCACTGGGGCAAGGTGCACACCCGCGACCGCGGCTACCTGGAGGCGGTCTACCCCCGGTTCGGCGACGCCCTGGCCGTCCGCGACCGGGTCGACCCGCGGCGCCGCTTCGCCAACGCCTACCTGGACACCGTCCTGGGCCGCTGAGACCGAGCCGCCCCTCCCCCAGCGCGAAGAACGGCCCCGGGAATCCTCCCGGGGCCGCTGCGTCCGCATCCGCTCCGTCGGCGCCTAGGGCTCCGGCTGGACCTGCCGGGAGCCGTCGGCCGGGGGCGCGTCGCCCGGCGCCTGCTGGGAGCCGCCGGGGTCGGAGCCCGAATCGCCGCCGTCGGAGGTGCCGTCGTCGGCGCCGCCTTCGGGGTCGGCGGGCGCTTCGGTCTGCTGCCCCTCCTCCCCGGGTTCCGGGGTGGCAGCGGGTTCCGTCGGCTCGCCGGTGCCCTCGCCCTCGCCGTCCGCGCCGTCCTCGGCGCCGGGAACCTGCGAGGGGCCGGTGGTCGGCTGCTCGCCGGTCGTCTCCTCCTGGCCGCCGGTGTCGGGTCCGGTCGTCGGGACGTCGGCCGACGCGTCGGCCCCGGAGCCGGAGTACCCGCCCAGCAGGGAGGGGGCCGAGCCGGAGTCCTCACCGCGCAGCGTGTCCGACAGCGCTCTGCCGGAGAACAGCTCGAACGCGGTGATGACCGCCATCACGAGCAGGAAGACCGCGACCGCGGGGATGACCAGGGCCCGCCACCTCCGCCACCACGTCGAGTCCCGTCCGGCCCCGTCCCGCTCGGCCTCCGGCCGCTCCGCGCCGCCCGCTGAGGGCAGCGCCCGCGTGTCGTCGCCGCGGACCCCGTCCGGGAGTTTCCCCCGATGTTCGGGCCGACTTTCGGCGTCGATGGCGACGGTTTCGTCCGCGCCGAATCCCGAGGTCTCTCCGACCGCCGGAAAAAGCTGCGTGGTCTCGACGTCACCGTCGCGGCGCCACCGCTGCGAGGGAGCCTCGGTCTCGGTCGCCGCCGCCAGCAGGGTGTCCGCGTCGGCGGCGGTCCCCGGGCCCGCCGCCCGCAGTTCGCCCGTCGCGCTGTCCGAGCGCCCGCGCGTGACGGCCACCTGGGCCCGCCGCTCCGCCAAGCCGCGGGCCCTGTCCCCGCTCCGCTGCAGGTAGTGCTGCGCGACCGCGGTGCCCGCGGTGCTGATGACGCTCATGACCGCGGTGCCGATGATGGTGCCGTAGACCCCCAGGTAGGAAGCTGCGGTCGCCGCCGTCAGCGTGGCGACACCGCCCCCCACGACCTGGGACATGCTCAGATCGATGCGCTTCTTCTTTTCCTCGCCCTCGCTCATCCTCCCCCCTCCGGCGCCGCGCGCGGGCGCGGCGCGGGCCCCGCGCGCAGCGGGCCCTTTCGCCGAGCGATCACCGCACCACTGCCCGACAGTGGACGGCCCTCGCTCACTCCCCCGTCCATAAGTGGACAACTCGGCCGACGGGCGCCAATGTTCCGATAACCGCGAGGAAGTGTATGGATCACTTTTCGGTCGCGTTGGGCGTGTCGACTTGCGCAACAGCACCCTCACCTGGAAAAGAGCGGTGGTGCGAACCGGCCGTCGGAGCGGACTCGGATCGTGTCCGGGTGCTCCGGCGGCACGCGAGATAGCATCACCGAGGGATCGTCAAGCGACCATGGACCGAAACCCGCGCGCCGCCCCGGCGCCACGGTCGGAGATCCGGCCGGCGCGCGTGTCAAGATGGCACGATGGGAAAGAGGTGTCCCATCGGTCCGGCGGATCCGCGGCCGGGCGGAGGCAGGACCGCGGCCCGTGCGCGCGCCGGTGCACGCTCCGGACATGCCGGATGCGGTGCTGGCCGATCGGGCGGTGGCGCACGAGACTGATGACATGGGGGATGGCCGAGGACATACCCTCGACGGGACGCGAAAGGGAGGGCGATGCAGGAGCTTCGCCTCGTCGCCGTTAGCGAGGACGGAACCTACCTGGTACTGGCGAGCGCCGGCCGGGGTACCCGCTTCATGCTGCCCGTCGACGACCGTCTCCGCGCCGCTGTGCGCGGCCAGTTCTCCCGGCTCGGCCAGTACGAGATCGAAGTGGAGAATCCGTTGCGCCCCAAGGAAATCCAGGCCCGGATCCGCTCGGGTGAGACCGCGGAGGCGATCGCCGAGGCCGCCGGGATCCCCATCGAACGCGTGCGCTGGTTCGAGGGTCCGGTGCTGCAGGAGCGCGAGTTCATGTGGCAGCAGGCCCAGCGGGCCACGGTGCGGCGGCAGGGCGAGTCCAGCACCGGCCCCGCCCTCGGTGACCTCGTCGCCGACCGCATCGGCCGCCACCAGTTGGAGACCGGTGACGCGGTGTGGGACTCCTGGAAGAGGGAGGACAACGCCTGGCAGCTCAAGCTGACCTTCCTGGCCGGGGGCGAGGAGCACCTGGCCCACTGGGTCTACGAGCCGCGCCGCCGCTGCGTGACGCCCAACGATGAGGAAGCGGTCCGCTTCTCCTCCCCCGAGGCCGAGGGACCGCTGGACCTGGGCCCGGCCAGCGCGAACGTGACCCCGTTCGTGCCGCGCCGCCAGTCGGCGCGCGAGCCCCAGGCGCCCGCCGAAGCCCCGCCGGCCCGCCCCGCGCCACCGCAGGTCACCGAGACGCCCCCTCCTCCGGCGCCCCCGGCCCAGCCCGCGCGGATCCCGGTGACGCCCGAGCGCGCGCGCCCGGCCCCCGCCGAGCCGGAGGCCCCCACCGCCGCGGCGCCGCACCCGCCGGCCGAGCGCCCCCGCTCCGAGCCCAGACCGGCCGCCGACGCCCCCTCGGCGCCCCCGGCGCCTCCGGAGCGCCCCGCGAAGCGCCAGACCGAGCGCCCCGCGGCCAAGCCGGCCGAACAGCCCGCGCCGCCGCAGCGCCCGAACGCACCGGCCGCCGAACGCGCCCCCGGGGAGCAGCGGACGCCGCCGCTGCCCGCCGCCGCAGCCGGCGGCGGCAACCCCCAGCCGGCCCGCCGCAAAGGCCGCAGCCGCCGCGCGTCGGTGCCGTCCTGGGACGAGATCATGTTCGGCTCGAAGAAGCCGGAGTAGCGCCCCGGAGGGTGCACGGCGTCTCGCCGCCCTTGCCCCCGTGTCTTCTACCGGGGTCCACGGAAGCTGGGTGGTACCTGGCGGGGACCGGTCCGCCGCCATGCGGCCACGGTCTGCTGTACGGCCTTGTCGGCTGTCAGGCGATGGGCGGCCTTCAACGTGAGTTTCAACCTCGGCCCCGGGACGGAGTAGGCACGCGGGTGGGGCCCTTCCACCTCTCCACCTCGACTCCGGGGGGTCGTGAAGGCCGGCCCCAGGAGGGAGGGCGTGCGGGCGGGCGATTCTCTCGCGTGGCCGAAGACCCATAGACGGAAATCGCCCTCACGCGCGCGAAGCGCACGCCGACACCGTGGGCACAGACCGACACCCCGGTTTCGGCCCGGCGCCCAAAGCGGCGGTGCGCGGTCGCGTCCTCGAGCCGGGGCTCAAACCCCTGAGGCCGGTGTCTCACGCCCTCGGTGGCCGAGGCATGCGGACACGGCAGCCCGTGCTTTCCCCGCGCACCGAAACCCCGGTCGCGTCCTGGCACGCACGGTGGCGGCGTGGGCGGCGCGGCGCCGGTGCGATCCCTTTAGGGGCCTTCGGCCACACGAGAGGATCGCCCGGTCACCGCGGATCCCTCCTTGGGCTGAGGCTTCACGACCCCCTGGGGCCGGGGACGGCGTGCACCGTCGCCCAACCACCGCGGATCCCACCTTCGGCCGAGCCTTCACGCCCCCCGGTGGTCGAGGTCAAAACTCAAGGCCGAGAACAGCGGCGGCGAGGGCGGCAGGGGCGGCGAAAACGCTGCGGCACCGCCCGCCACCCGGCCGACCACAAGGCCGCACAGCGCACCCGAGTCACCCCGAGGGCGAGCCGGACGGCTACGCCTCCTCCTCTTCGCCGTCCTCCCGCGGTCGCCGGCCCTCCTTGGCCAGGAACGGGCCGACCATGTGCGGGGTGACCCCGCTCGCGAAGGAGACGGACTCGGCGAAGTCGGCGTCGACCGCGTCGTAGCCGCCGCTCCCCGCCCCCACGGTGACCTCCAGGGTGGCCAGATCGGCGCGGCGCTGGAACGGGCTCTGCCGCCACTTCCAGCCGATGATCGCGTCCCTGCGCACCACGGCCTGCTCGCGGCGCAGCGACCCCGAGCGCACGCTGACCCGCCGGCCGTCGTAGCCGTGCCCCAGCGACCGGTAGCGGTCCAGGCCCAGCGGCACGCCGAGCAGGGCCGACAGCGCGAACAGGGCCGCGACCCAGTACAGCCCGAGCCCCGCCGCCGCGGCGGCCACCAGGGCGGCGGGGACGACCGCGCGGAACAGCCGCCGGGTGCGCGCGGCCGGCGGGTGCGCGGTCAGGGTCCCGCGGTAGGGGGCCAGCGCCTGCTCGACGACCGCGTCGACGCGCTCACGCGGTCCGATCGGCAGCAGCGCTGCGCGCGTCGAGACGTCCCCGAGGCCGGTGACGATCGCGCGCAGTTGCACGGCCCGGCGCACCCGCTGCAGCGGGTTGTCGATCAGCTCGTGGCCGCGAATCCTGCGGTGCTCCAGGGTGACGCTCTGGCGGGTGAACAGTCCCCGCTCGGTGACCAGGGCCTCCCCCCTGCGGCGCAGGGTGAAGCCCCAGTGGTTGATGGCGTAGGAGGCGACGGCGAAGACCGGCATCAGCACCAGCAGCAGGGCGGCGGCCGCGACGGCCAGCAGGATCAGCGCCGCCGCGCCGCTGTCCACGATCCGCTGGGCCAGACCGGCCGCCTCGTCGGGGTCGACGTCGATGGCCAGGTCGTCGACGATCTGGGCGAGGAAGCCGAGCACCGCGGCCAGCGCAGCGAACGGGGTGAGCAGATAGCCCAGGCTGAGGACGGCGTAGAGGTACCAGCCGCGCGGCATCTCGAAGTAGACGGTCTCCGGCTCGGCGGCCTCGGGCTCCGGCCGCGGGGCCGCCCCGTCCTGCTCCCCGGCCCCCGCCGGGACCGGGTCGGCGCCCGCGCGCGCCGCCGCGTCACCGCGCAGCACCGCGCGGCGGTGCAGCAGCTCACCGCGCAGCCGCTCGGCCTCGGCGCGCGTGACGGCGTCGAGCTTGCCCTCCTCCTGGCCCCCTCCGCCGGCCGCCGCCTCGATCTTGACCACGGCCAGGCCCAGGGCGCGGTGCAGCAGGGTGGAGGTGACGTCGACGCCGCGGATGCGCTCCAGCGGGATGGTGCGCCGGGACCGGCCGATCAGGCCCCTGCGGATCTCCAGCCGTTCGGCCCCCACCTGGTAGCGCACCGTCCACCAGGTGACGAATCCGGTGACCAGCATGCCGGCGAGGGCGACGGCCGAGGAGCCCAGCACCCACGGGTTGAAGCTGCCCGCCACCAGCGCCACGACGATCGGCACGATGAAGGACTTCAGGTAGTTGATCGGGGCCGTGACCGTGGTCAGCCCGCTGAGGCGACGCTCGGGCTCGGCCCGGATCTCCTCGGGGGAGTCCTCCCGCGCCGGCGGCTCGGCCGCGGGCGGCGGGGTCTCCTCGGCCGGCCGCTCCTCGGGGACCGGCGGCACGGGCTTCTCACGGTCGGCTCCGTCGGCTCCGCCGCTCATGTCGCGTCGTCCCTCAGTTCGCCGGCGCGCATCGCCAGGTCCTCCGAGATCTGCTGCGCCACCTGCGCGCCCAGTCCGGCGATGCTGGAGGAGCCCGCGTGCGAGGCCGTCTGGATCTCCAGGGTGGCCAATCCGAACAGGCGCTCCATCCAGCCCTGGGTGTGGTCGACCGTCTGGATGCGGCTGACCGGCACCAACTGCCATTCGCGGCTGATCCAGCCGACGCGGGTGTAGACGACGTCGGCGGTGACCTCCCAGCGGTGCACCCGGTAGCGCCAGCGCGGCGCGATGACCGCCCTGGCGACGGCGTAGCAGCCGTAGAGCACCGGGATCCACCAGGCGCGCTCCAGAACCCATTCGGGCACCCACGACCAGCGGGCGTAGACCAGCATCCAGGCGATGCCCGACAGCACCGCGATGCCCACCACCGCCCCGATCACCCCGCTCAGTGTCCACATGTGGACGGCTCGGGGGGAGACGCGGTTCTCGGGAGGGCGCAGCCGGGTGGTCGTCACCAGCCCGATTTTAGGGGTGTCCGGCCGATTCGCCGTAACGGACGGCGATTCCGCGCGCTCACCTGTTCTGTCCTGCGGCCGCACGGGCCGCGCAGCCAGGGGGAAGGCGGCGGCCGGCGGCGGGGTTGCACCCCCTGCGGGCCGCGCCGCGGCGCGGCCCGCAGGCGCCCGCTGCACCGGGAGGTGTCAGGACCTGTCGGTACCTGACAGGTCCTGCCGCAAGCCGTCCGCACCTGTCAGTGCTTTGTCAGTGGCCCCGGCCAGACTGGTGCCGATCATGTGGAATTGGAGGATCAATGACTGAAGCCATCCGTGCGGAGGGGCTGGTCAAGCGGTTCAAGGGCAATACAGCGCTGGCAGGGGTGGACCTCGTGGCGCGCACGGGAGCCGTGCTGGGGGTCCTCGGGCCGAACGGCTCCGGCAAGACCACGACCGTGCGCATCCTGTCCACCCTGCTGCGGCCCGACGGCGGGCACGCCACCGTCGGCGGCTACGACGTGCTGAAGCAGCCGCACGAGGTGCGTCGGCTCATCGGCCTGACCGGGCAGTACGCCGCGGTCGACCAGGACCTCACCGGCGCCCAGAACCTGGTGCTGATCGCCCGGCTGCTCGGCTTCTCCCGCGGCGACGCCAGGACGCGCTCGGCGGAGCTGCTGAAGCGCTTCGCGCTGACCGACGCCGGGGACCGGCCGGCCAAGACCTACTCCGGCGGCATGCGCCGCCGGCTGGACCTCGCGGCGAGCCTGGTGGGCCGGCCCAGCCTGCTCTACCTGGACGAGCCGACCACCGGCCTGGACCCGCACAGCCGCAACGGGCTGTGGGAGGTGGTGCGCGGGCTGGTCGACGACGGCGTCACGGTGCTGCTGACCACGCAGTACCTGGAGGAGGCCGACCAACTGGCCGACGACATCGTCGTCATCGACCACGGCCGGGTCATCTCCACCGGAACGCCCGAGGAGCTCAAGGCCAGGGCCGGCACCCAGGTGCTCCAGGTGCGGCCGGTCGACCTCGGCCGGCTCGACCTCGTGGCCAAGATCGTGGAGACGACGGCGGACTCCGGGGTCCGCTCCACCGACACCTCGGTGCACGCCTCGGTGACCGACCCCGGCGTGCTGCCCGAGGTGGTGCGCCGCCTCGACGACGCCGAGATCGCCGTCGCCGAACTGGCCCTGCGCAAGCCGAGCCTCGACGAGGTCTTCCTCGCGATCACCGGCCGCCCCGCCGACGAAGTCCCCGCCGACGAGGAGAGCGGCGCGACCCCGGAAAGGACGAACGCATGAGCGCCGCGACCACGGCGGAACGCCCCGCCGCCCAGGCGCCGAGCCCGTCGGCCCGGATCACCCCGGTGTCGGCCGCACGGCACGGCGCGCTGCTGACCTGGCGCAGCCTGCTCAAGATCAAGAGCAATCCCGAAGAGGTCCTCGGCCTGACGTTCATGCCGATCATGTTCGTCGGACTGTTCGTCTTCGTCTTCGGCCAGGCGATGATGGGCGACTGGCAGGCCTACCGGGACTTCATCATCCCCGGCATCACCGCCCAGTCGGTGATCTTCGCGACCATCGGCACCGGTGTCGCGCTCAACACCGACATCGAGAAGGGCATCTTCGACCGGTTCCGGTCGCTGCCCATCGCCCGCTCGGCGCCGCTGATCGGCGCCATCCTCGGCGACATGGTGCGCTACCTCCTGACCGTGGTGATGGTGCTCGTCGTCGCCGTGGCCATCGGGTTCCGGCCGCAGGGCGGCGTGCTGGGCGTCGTCGCCGCCGCGGCCGTGGTGATGGTGTTCGCGTTCGCGCTGTGCTGGCTGTCGGCCTTCGTCGGCCTGCTGCTGCGCACCCCGATGGCGGTCAACATCTTCGGCTCGGTCTGGATGTTCCCGCTGACCTTCGGCAGCTCCACGTTCGTCCCGCCGGAGAACATGCCCGGCTGGATGCAGACGTTCGCCGAGATCAACCCGGTCACCCACGTCACCGACGCCATGCGCGGCCTGATGCTGGGCGGGCCGGTGGCCGAACCGCTGCTGTGGACGGCGGTCTGGGCGGTCGCCATCGTCGCGGTGTTCTTCCCCCTCGCCGCCCGCGCCTACCGGCGGCGTTCCTAAAGGCGGGCTTCCCAGAGGTGCTTCCTAGAGGTCCTCGCGCGGCCAGGCGGCGATCCAGGCGTCGACGGACTCGGTGATCCCGCCGGTCCCCGCGGCCGCGCCCCGGGCGTAGGCCTGGGCGAACCCCTCTTCGCCCAGGCGCTCGCACAGCAGCGCGCGCAGCCGCGCGACCTCGGGATCGACCTGGTTGGGCAGGCCGCGCACGGCCTCGGCGTGGCCGAGCAGCCTCGCGCCGCGCTCGGGGTCGCCGTCGGTGAGCGCCAGCTCGGCCAGCCCGTCGAGCACGCCGCCGCAGGAGGGTGCGTCGCGGCCGTCGCGGGCGGCGTCCCACGCGGTCGCCAGGTACCGGCGGGCGGCGTCCCAGCGCCGCGCGTCCAGCGCGATGCGCCCCAGCTCCCAGTTCCACATCGCCGAAAGCTGGGGGCGGGCCACGATGCCCAGGAGGCGGATCTCCGAGAGCAGCGACGTGAGGCCGCGCTCGGCGCGGCCGAGCTCGCCCGCCCGGCGATCCACCTCGGCCTCGGCGAAGTCCACGATGAGCCGCATCGGCTGCTCGACCCCCGCCCCGCCGCGCATCGGCGTCCGCGCGGTGGCGATGTGCCCCCGCGCCTCCTCGATGTCACCGCGCACGGCGGCGGCGCCCGCCAGCCGGACGTGGAACATGCGGAGGAGGTCGGCGAACGCCATCTCCTCCGCGATCTGCGCGCCCTCCTGCAGCAGCGCCTGCTCGGCCGCCGGATCGGTGAAGCGCACGATCTCCGACAGCGAGGTCAGGGACTGCGCGGTCCCCCATCGGTCCCCGATCCGCCGGAACAGTTCGACGGCCCGGGTGAGGCGGGCGAGGGCCCGATCGGCCAGGCCGGCCTGGAGCGCCATCATGCCCTCGAAGGACGTCGCCGTGGCGCGCAGCCACGGGTCGGCATGGCCGGTCCAGGCCGCGATGCGCTCCATCCCCGCGCGGGGATCGCCCTGGACCAGGGCCAGGCAGGTGGGGACCAGGATCAGGTTGGGGTGGTCCTCGGCCGCCTCGCCGGCCTCGGTCAGGATCCGCAGGGCCCGGTCGAGTTCGGCCGCCGTGCTCGCGCCCGTGTCGTCGCCGATGGCGATGGCGGCGACGCACTCGGCGTAGGCGACGGCCCTGCCCTCGGGCGGGCGGTCACCGGCCAGGGCGGCGATCTCCCCGGACCAGCGGCACGCCTCCGAGCAGCCGTCGGTCATCTGCCAGTACCACTGGGCGGCGTGGGAGAGGTCCAGGGCGAGCGCGGTATCGCGGCGGTCCACCGCCCAGCGCAGCGCGGCGGTGAGGTTGTCGTTCTCGACCCGCAGCAGCGCCAGCCAGCCGAGCTGCTCGCCCGTGCGCAGCATCGGGTCGGCCAGCCGCCACAGCCGCAGCACGTCCTCGGCGTGGGCGCGGCGCAGGGCCTCGGCCTCGCCGGACTCGGCCAGGCGCTGGGCGCCGTAGGCGCGGATCGTCTCCAGCATCCGGTAGCGCGGGGCCTGGCCCTCCCCGTTCTGCGGCTCCTCCGCGACGACCAGCGACTTGTCCACGAGGGCGAACAGCACCGGCCAGACGTCGCGGCCGCCGACCCCGCCCTCGCCCGCGACGTCGGCGCAGACCCGCTCCACCGCCTCCAGCGTCGCGCCGCCGGCGAACACGGCCAGGCGGCGCAGCAGGGTGCGTTCGGCGTCGTCGAGCAGCTCCCAGCTCCAGTCGATGACGGCCTGCAGCGTCTGGTGGCGCGGCAGCGCCAGGCGGCTGCCGCTGGTGAGCAGCCGGAAGCGGTCCGACAGGCGCGCCGCGAGCTGCGCGACGGGCATGGCGCGCAGCCGTGCTGCGGCGAGCTCCAGGGCCAGGGGCATGCCGTCGAGTTCGCGGCAGACGCGCACGACGTGGTCGACGTTGCCGTCGTGGACGGTGAACCCGGGCGCGACCGCCTCGGCCCGTTCGGCGAACAGGCGCACCGAGGCGCAGTCGAGCGCCTGCGCCGCCGTCGCCCCCTTGGGCGGCGGCTCCAGCGAGGGCACCGGCAGCAGGCGCTCGCCCGGGACCCCGAGCGGCTCCCGGCTGGTGGCGAGGATGCGCACGCCGGGGCAGGCCGCCAGGAGCCGGGCGGCGAAGCCGGCCGCCGCCGCCACGACGTGCTCGCAGTTGTCCAGCACGATCAGCACGTCCTGACCGGCGAGCGCTTCGCAGATCCGTGTCACGGGGTCGCCGGCCGGGACCGACGCACCGCCCCTGATACCGATGAGGCTGCGTTCGCGCAGGCCCAGCGTTGCCATGACGGTGTGCGGGATCTCGGCGGCCTCGGTGAGCGGCGCGAGCTCCACGAACCAGACCCCGTCGGCGGCGAGGCCGGGGTGGCACTCGGCGAAGTCGGCCCCGCTGCGGATGGACAACCGGGTCTTGCCGGCGCCGCCGGGGCCGGTCAGCGTGACCAGCCGCTGCCCCGACAGCAGCTCGACGGCGGCGCCCACCTCCCCGTCGCGTCCGATGAAGCTGGTCAGCAGCGGCGGCAGCCGCAGGACGGGAGCGGCGCCGCCGTCGAGCGCCGGCTTCCCGGGCCCGGGCGGGCGGTCCGGCCCGGCGGCGTCCAGTTCGCCGCGCAGCAGACGCAGGTGCAGGTCGCCGAGCTCGCCGGAGGGATCGATGCCCAGCTCGTCGGAGAGCTCGCGGCGCAACCGGTCGTAGACGGCCAGGGCCTCGGCCTTGCGCCCCGAGGCGGCCAGTGCGCGCATGAGCAGCCCGGCCGGCTGTTCGCGCAGCGGCTCCTGGACGGCGAGCGCCTCGATGTCGGGCAGCACCTCGCGGTGGCGGCCGAGGTCCAGGTGGAGTGCCAGCCGCTCCTCGGTGACCGCGCGGCGCAGGCCGGCGAGGCGCAGCGCTGCACCGGCGCCGGCGGGCGCGGCGGAGATGTCGGCGAGCGCGGGCCCCCGCCACAGCGCGAGCGCACCGTCGAAGGCGCGCACGGCGCCGCGGAGGTCGCCGTGGGAGCGGGCCCGGCGGCCGAACCCCACCAGGTCCTCGAACTCCCACAGGTCGATCCGGTCGCGCGTGACGTCCAGGCGGTACCCGGTGGCCT
Source organism: Spinactinospora alkalitolerans (assembly GCF_013408795.1). NCBI lineage: Bacteria > Bacillati > Actinomycetota > Actinomycetes > Streptosporangiales > Nocardiopsidaceae > Spinactinospora > Spinactinospora alkalitolerans. The sequence goes on along the minus strand of NZ_JACCCC010000001.1, from coordinate 2,064,758 downwards.
CGCCCAGCACCGGCGCCCCGGCACCGAGCGTCCGCCGCAGCCGCGACACCAGCGCCTGCAGTGCGTTCGACGCGTCGGCGGGGACGGTGGCGCCGTCGTCCCAGATGCCGTCGATCAGCCGTTCGGCGCCCACGGTGCGCCCCGGCTCCAGCAGGAGCAGCACCAGCAGGGCGCGCAGCCGGGCGCCTCCGACGGGCACGGTCCGGCCCGCGCCGTCGTACACCGTCAAAGGACCCAGAATCGAAAACCGCACGGATACATCGTTGCCGATACCGGGTGGTGCTGCCCAACCGGTTTCGGCGCCGACTTGCGGGGGGCGGCGAAAAACCCGCGCGCCGGGCGACCGCGCCGCGGCCGCCCGGCGACACTCCGTACATTCGGGGTTGATCGGCCTACGGACAGCAGTAAGGTTCGGTGGGAGCCCGCCGCAGGAGCGACGGCGGCGCCGCGATCCGAGCGCGGCCCGCGCCGCCCGGCGAATCCGCAGCCATCGACCGTCCGTTTCGCAGGAGCCCCATGTTTGCCGTCGCACCACACTCCTCGGCCCCCAGGCGCCGCCGCACGCGTCGGCTGACCGCCGTGGGGGGCGGCGCCGCCGCGCTGCTGGCCGCCGCGACGGGCTGCGGCGTGCTGGCCGACGGCACCAACGGCGAGACGAGCGAGGACATCACCGTGAGCAGCCCGGTGCTGCAGGAGGACGAGACCATCCCGCAGCGCTACACCTGCGACGGCGAGGGCGTTTCGCCGTCGCTGCGCTGGTCGGGCCTGCCGGACGGGACCGAGTCGATCGCCGTGGTCGTCGACGCTCTGGAGGCCGAGGGCGGCGCGACGGTGCACTGGGTGGTCTACGGACTCGATCCGGAGAACCCCGAGATCCCGGAGGGCAGCGTTCCGCAGCCCGGCCATCAGGGCGAGAACAGTTTCGGGGAGGTCGGCTACGAGGCCCCCTGCCCCACCGACGACCAGGAGCAGGAGTACCGGTTCACGGTGTACGCGCTCGGCTCCGACGTCGACCTGCCCGACGGGGCGCCCCTGGACGAGGCGCTGGGTGCGATCGCCTCGCACACGCTGGCCCGCGGCCGCCTGATCGCCACCGACAGACCGTGAGATGAGACACCGGCGAGAAGACCGCACAGGGTCATATTTCGGGCAGATCACGACATCGCAAAGCTCTTTGCCACAGGAGGAAGCCATCGTCGCCCTCTGCACGGATGGCACATCTATGCATAAAGTGGGGCCGTGCCCCCCGTTGATTTTCTGATGGCCGAATTCGGTTCGCGCACACCATGGCGGCGATGCGTTCGTTCGCACGTCGGCACAGACGCCTACCGCGGCTCCGCCCGCGCCGGACACCGGGCGCGTTTCGGCGACCGCGCAGGGGGGCGCGCCTCACGATCCATCGAGTTCCCGTCCGGCACGCACAGTCCGGAATCCCATGACCGCTCCCGCGGCGAACCGCAGGCGGCCCGCCGCCGCGGCCCCCTCCGCTGCGGACGCGGTCCAGCACCGGCCAGTTCCATCACCACCGCCGGTGGCACCTCTGTCCTCTATAAGGCCACGGGGCCTAGGGTGGTGCGCTCACCATGATCATTGCACTTGTCGCCATCGTCGTCGTCCTGCTCGTGCTCGTGCTCATCGCCTTGGGCATGCGCGCCCTGGGCGCCAACACCGCCCGCGGCGACGACTACGAAGACGACTACGACCTCGAAGAGGTCGACGACGAGGTGGAGGAGAAGCGGCCGCGGCGATCGCGCCGCGCCGCCGCCCGTGGCGACCGCGACGATCCCGACGACGACGCGGAGTTCGAGGACGAACCGGCTCCCCGCTCGCGCGGCGGCCGCCGTTCCCGCTCCTCCGACGAGGCGCGCCCCTCCTCCCGCCGGCCGCGCGCCCGCCGCGGCCGCGGCGGCGGCGAGGACTGGGGCGACGACTCCGGCGGCATGTCCGACAACGCCTTCTGGTCGAGCCTGTCCGACGACGGCGACCGCGACGGCGACGCGTTCGACGACGACCCCGCGGGCGACCGCGTCGACCTCGACGACGACGTCCGCGCCGACCGCAGGGACACCCGCAACGAGTCGACGGCGTCCATGGAGGCCGTGCGCGACGACGACTACGAGGACCTCTACGACAACAACGAGCCCCCGCCGCGCCCGCGCGGGCGCCGTTCCCGCCCGGAGGCCGAGGAGCCCGCGCCCGCCGCGAGCGCCCCGGCGGAGTCCGGCGGCGGTTCCGGCGACCCCCTGGCGATGCTCGCCAGCCTCGGCCAGGGCGGCGGTCCCGGCGAGGCCGCGCCCTCGGGTCCGCAGACTCCCGCCGCCGGCGCGCCCAAGGTCGATCCGCTCAGCGCGCCGGTCGCGCGGGACCAGGCCCCCCAGCCTCCCGCGGCGCCCCCGGCGCCCTCCGCTCCGGCGCCCGCGGCCACCCGGAGCTGGAACCCGGCCGGCTCCGAGGGCGGCTCCGGGCAGCAGGCGCCGTGGGACTCCGGGTCCTTCTCCCGCGACCCGCTGGCAACGCCGGCCTCCGGCTACCGCGGCCTGGACGCACCGGCGCAGCCCGCGGCCTCCGACACCGGCTCGCACACCCGGTCCTCCTCCGACACCGGCTCGCACAGCCGCCCGTCCTACGACACGGGGTCGCACAGCCGCCCGTCCTACGACCCGGCCGCCGCCGCGCCGTCGCCGTCGCCGTACGGCACCGGCTCGCACACCCGGTCCTCCTACGACACCGGCTCGCACAGCCGCCCGTCCTACGACAGCGGGTCCCCGCTGTCGGGGGCCGCGCGCGCCGGCAGCGGGGACCCGCTGACCGATCCGTCGTTCACGCCGAGCTCCTCCGAGGCCGACTCCCCGATCTGGTCGAGCATGGACACCGGCTCCCACCAGCGACCGGCCGCGCCGCAGTTCCCGTCGTCGGCCCAGAGCGGGTCCGGCGGGTTCTCCCCGGGGCCGGACGAGCGGGCGCCGATGCCCCCGGGCAGCGGCCCCGACACCCCGCCCGCCTACACCACCGGCCCCTTCAGCCGCGACCCCTACGACACCGGTTCCTACACGACCGGCTCATACGACACCGGCGCCTACAACCGCGGCGACTACGGCCACCCCGGCGCCGCGGCCCCCCAACCGCCGGCTCCGGGGACCCCGGTCCCCGGTTACCCCGAGCCGTCCTTCGACCCGTCCCGGCGCGCGGGCGAGCCCGCGGGCGGCTACGGGACGGACCCGCAGGCCCCGCCCTGGGACCGGCCCGCGGCGTGGAACGGTGCGACCGGCGCCCAGCCGTCCTTCGGCGGCGGGTTCTCCCCGGGGCCGGGCGAGCGGGCGCCGATGCCCCCGGGCAGCGGCCCCGACACCCCGCCCGCCTACACCACCGGCCCCTTCAGCCGCGACCCCTACGACACCGGTTCCTACACGACCGGCTCATACGACACCGGCGCCTACAACCGCGGCGACTACGGCCACCCCGGCGCCGCGGCCCCCCAACCGCCGGTCTACAACAGCTACCCCGACGTGCTCGGCGACTACGGCCAGGGCGGCGGCCGGGACTCCTCCGGGGGGCACCCCGGCTTCGGCGGGGGCTACGGCTACACCGACCCCTCGGGCGAGTGGCCGCCGTACCAGGGCGGGCAGCCCGCAGGGCGCAACCACCCGGACAGCGATCCCAACGCCTACGATTCGGGCATGTATCGCTACGGGGACGGGCCGTTCCGCTAATCCCCACGCGGTCCGAAACGAGAAAGGGGCGAGGCGCCGACAGGCGCCTCGCCCCTTTTCGCGTCCGTAACGCCCGGAACCCGATGCGAGTTCCCGGGAAAACGGTTATCAACGTCACTCCGCACAGCGGTTCTTCGAGCACAACGGCAACTACAGTAAGTGATCGACGGCTCTCGTCGAGTAGCCGGAACGTCGACGCCACGGGACGCGAGCGGACCGGGGCCGCGACGACCGGACCGACCGCGCCGCCTCCCCACAACGCCGTTCGACACACGACTCGGGGGTAACCGCATGCACACCCAGGGAGCAGAACAGACCCACCACGCACCGACCGGAGACCGGCCGGCGCCGCTGCGCCCCGGGCGGTTACCGCGCCACCTGACCGGCGACCTCGGAGCCTCACTCGTGGTCTTCCTCGTCGCCGTGCCGCTGTCACTGGGGATCGCCGTCGCATCGGGGGCTCCCCTGATCGCCGGCGTGATCGCCGCGGTCGTCGGCGGGATCGTCGCCGGGCTGCTCGGCGGATCGGCCGTCCAGGTCAGCGGCCCCGCCGCGGGGCTCACCATCATCGTCGCCGACCTCGTCCTGACCTACGGCTGGCGGATCACCTGCTTCATCACGGTCCTGGCCGGCGTGGTCCAGCTCGCGCTGGGCGCGTTCCGGGTCGCGCGGGCCGCGCTGGCGGTCTCGCCCGCCGTGATCCACGGCATGCTGGCCGGAGTCGGCGTCACGATCGCCCTGGCGCAGCTGCACGTGGTGCTCGGCGGTGACCCGCAGAGCTCGGCGGTCGCCAACGTCGCGGAGCTGCCGCAGCAGATCGCGCACAACCACACCCCCGCGGTCGCCGTCGGGGTCGTCACCGTCGCGATCATGTTCGCCTGGCCGCGGATCCCGGCACTGGGCCGGCTGCGCCCGCGCCGGATCCCGGCCGCGCTGGTGGCGGTGGGCACCGCGACGGCGGTGGCGACGGTCGGGGACTGGCCGGTGGAGCGGGTGTCGCTGCCCGACTCCCTGGCGCAGGCCTGGACCGGCCCCGCCCTGCCCGAGGCCGGCCAGGTGCACGGCATCGTGGTCGCCGTGGCGACGGTCGCGCTCGTGGCCAGTGTGGAGTCACTGCTGTGCGCGATCGCGGTCGACCGGATGCACGACGGCCCGCGCGTGCGGCTCAACCGGGAGCTGACCGGCCAGGGCGCCGCCAACATCGCCAGCGGCGCGCTCGGCGGGCTGCCCATCGCCGGCGTGATCGTGCGCAGCACCACCAACGCCACCGCCGGCGGCCGCACCCCGCTGTCGGCGATCCTGCACGGCGTGTGGGTGCTGGCCTTCGTCGCGCTGTTCGCCCCGGCCGTCGAACTGATCCCCATGGCGGCGCTGGCCGGCCTGCTGGTCTTCATCGGACTGCAGATGGTCAAGGTCGCGCACCTGCGCGACCTGAGCAGGCACCGCGAGATCAGCGTCTACCTGGTGACGCTGACCGCCGTGGTGGTGCTCGGCCTGCTGGAGGGCGTGCTGATCGGGCTGGCCCTGGCCGTCCTGGTATCGCTGCGCAGGCTGACCCGGGTGACCGTGCTGACCGAGGAGCGCGGCGGGCGCTGGCACGTGGTCGTGCAGGGATCGCTGACCTTCCTCGGCGTCCCGCAGGTCACCCAGGTCCTGCGGGAGATCCCCACGGGCGCCCGAGTCGACCTCGACCTGCACGTGGACTTCATGGACCACGCGGCGTTCGAGTCGATCCACGCCTGGCGGGTGGACCACGAGCGCACCGGCGGCCACGTCGACATCGACGAGGTCCACGAGAACTGGTACGAGCGCAACTCGATGCAGGCCCCGCCATCCGCCAAGACGCCGCCGCACGGCCTGGCCCGCTGGTGGGCGCCCTGGGGGATGCGGCGCGGCTACGAGGCGGGCGATCCGATATCGGGCATGCTGCTGGCCGGGGCGCAGGAGTACCACGCCAGCACGGCCGAGCGGATGCGGTCGCTGATGGGCCGGCTGGCCCACCACCAGGACCCCAAGGCGCTGTTCATCACGTGTGCCGACGCGCGCGTGGTGCCCAATCTGATCACCGCCAGCGGCCCCGGCGACCTGTTCACCCTGCGCAACGTGGGCAACCTGGTGCCGCGCTGGAACTCCGACCCCTCCGACGACTCCACCGCGGCGGCGATCGAGTACGCGGTGTCGGTGCTGGGCGTGCCCTCGATCGTGGTCTGCGGCCACTCGCACTGCGGGGCGATGAAGGCGCTGCTGGAGGGAGCGCCGCAGGACTCCGACGACGCCGAGCTGGGCAGGGTCGGGCGCTGGCTGCGGCACGCCGGGCCGATCCTGGAGCGCAGCGGCCCCCTGACCGACGCGGTCCCCGCGGCCGAATCGGTGCGCCGGCTCTCCCAGGCCAACGTCGTGCAGCAGTTGGAGAACCTGCTGACCCACCCCGCGGTGCGGCAGCGCCACGAGGCCGGGCTGCTGGAGCTGACCGGCATGTACTTCGACCTGGAGACGGCGATGGTGCACGTGCTGGACGAGCGGCGGGAGCACTTCGCCGCGGTGCCCGCGCACGTGCTCCCCGAACAGCACGGCGACGAGGACCAGGACCGGCCGCGGGAGCACCAGCCGCGCTAGTCACGGCCGGTGCCGATCGTGCCGGCCGGGCGGGGGCTACTTCTTCTGCTCCTCGCCCGGCCGGTCGTCGCGTTCATCCTTGTTAACCGGGGACGACTGGTAGCGCGCGAAAGCGATGATCACGATGATCGCGACGAGAGGCAGCCCGAACATCAGCACCCAGGTCATCGAGGAGCCCATAATCACCGACTCTGTTGTGGGACGAAGCCGAAACCGTGACGCGCACCCGCCACGTGCGGCGAAAGAACGCGCCCCCTCCAATCTAGCGGCGTTTCCGGCCCCGTGAAGGGCACCGCACCGGTCAGCGGCGTTCTCGGCGGTCCAGGGCAGGCGCACGAGGAGCGGACGAGAGCCCGGCCCGGCCGGTCGGCCCCGGAAACGGAAAGAGGAGAAAGGGAGGAGTCGGCCGATAAGCCGGATTCTGTCGGTCCGATGGACCGGACGGCCATCCATCTGGGACTGCCGTTGCCGACAGCCTCGGTGCGGTCTACCCGCGGACTCGGGCGGGCCGCCCTCGAACATCCGCGCGGGGGCCGGAGCCCCCTTTTTGACCTTGCTCCGGGTGGGGTTTACCAAGCCGACCGGATCGCTCCGGCCGCTGGTGGTCTCTTACACCACCGTTTCACCCTTACCACCGCGCGAGCGGTGGCGGTCTGCTTTCTGTGGCACTGTCCCGCGGGTCACCCCGGGTCGGCGTTACCGACCACCCTGCCCTGTGGAGTCCGGACTTTCCTCGACGCCGCCGAAAGGCCGCGCCGCGGCCGTCTGGCCGACTCCGCCCTCAGACGACGATTCTACCCGGCGAGCGGGTCGAGATGGGCCGTGTCGTTGAGGGAGCGGACCAGCATCGGACCGTCGCTGAAGCAGTCGACCTCCGACAGGCAGCCGACGTCGAGGTGCATCCGGTACAGCGCCTGGACCGGCGCGAGCAGGGCCTGCTGCACCAGCACCTTGATGGGCGTCACGTGGCTGACGACGAGCACCGACCCGCCCGCGTGCCGCGCCAGCAGCCGCTCCCTGGCCGCGGCGACCCTGCGGGCCACGGCGGCGAAGCTCTCTCCCCCGGGCGGCGCGGTCTCCGGGTCGGCCAGCCAGCGGTCGAGCTCCTCCGGCCAGCGCTCGCGCGCCTCGGCGAACGTCAGCCCCTCCCACGCGCCGAAATCGGTCTCGCGCAGGTCGTCGTCGATCTCGACCTCCAGCGACAGCTCCTTGGCCGCGTACTGGGCGGTCTCACGGGTGCGCCGCAGCGGCGAGGAGACGATCGCGTCGATCCCGCGCCCGGCGAGCCGGTGGGCGGCGGCCCGCGCCTGATCGTGGCCGGTCCCGGTGAGCTCGATGTCGCCGCTGCCGGCGAAACGCCGCTCCACCGACAGGGGGGTCTGCCCGTGCCGGAGCAGGACCAGCCGGGTGGGCGCGGTGTCGGGGTGGCCCCAGCCGACGGCCGGGGACGCCGGCGCCGGCGGCAGGGAACCGGCCCCCTCCGGCTCCTCCTCCGGCCCCTCCCCCGGTTCCTGCGGACGCGCGGCCGGGCCCCGCGACGGCGTGCGGCCCTCGGCCGCGGCGTCCATGGCCTCGTTGGCGAGCCGGTCGGCGTGCGCGTTCTGCGCCCGGGGCACCCAGGTGTAGTCCACCCCGCCCAGCCCCGAGGCGACCTCGTGCGCCCGGCGGGCCAGCGGCTGCATGTCCGGGTGCTTGATCCGCCACCGGCCCGACATCTGCTCCACCACGAGCTTGGAGTCCATGCGGGCCTCGACCCGTGCCTGCGGGTCGATCCCGGCCGCGGCGGTCAGGCCCGCGATCAGCCCCCGGTACTCGGCGACGTTGTTGGTGGCCCGCCCGATCGGCTCCGCCACCTCGGCGAGCACCTCACCGGAGGCCGCGTCGCGGACCACGGCGCCGAAACCCGCGGGCCCCGGATTGCCCCGGGCCCCGCCGTCGGCCTCGATGATGAGCCGCCGAGTCACCCGCGCCCTCCCCGCCCGGTCGCGGCCGCGCTCACGCCTGCAGCCCCGACTCGGTCGTGCGGACCAGGATGCGCCGGCAGTCCTCGCAGCGCAGCACCTCGTCGGAGGGGGCGACGCGGATCTCGCTGAGCTCGGCGGTGCTCAGCGCCAGCTTGCAGCCCTCGCAGCGGCCGTAGCGCAGCGCGGCGGCGCCGACCCCGCTGTACTGGTCGCGCAGTCTGGTGTAGAGGGCGAGCAGATCGGCGGGGATCTCCTCGGCGACGCGGGTGCGCCGCTCGGCCGCGGCGGCCTCCTCGTCCTTGATCTCGCCCGCCGTCGTGGAGCGCCGCTCCTCGGCCGCCGAACGCTCCTCGGCGGCGGCCTCCTGCTCCTTCTCCAGGTCGGCGCGGCGGGTCTCGGCCTCCTCGCGCCGCTCCATGACGTCCAGGACGATCTCCTCCAGCTCGCCCTGGCGGCGCCGCAGCGACGCGATCTCGGACTGCAGGCCCTCCAGCTCCCTGGGCGAGGAGACCTGGCCGGCCTCCAGCCGCCGGGCGTCGCGCTCGGCGCGGGTGCGCACCTGGTCGACGTCGGACTCGGCCTTGCGCTGCTCCCTGTCGAGGTCGCCCAGACGGGTCTGCGCGGCGGCCAACTGGTCCTGCAGTTCGCTCAACCGGGCGTCCAGGCGCTGGACCTCGGCGATTTCGGGAATGGTGCGGGCGCGGTGCGCCAGGCGGCCCAGCGCGCTGTCGAGCTCCTGGAGGTCCAGCAGGCGCATCTGGTGGACGGGATCGGCTTTCACTTGTCCTCAGTTCCTTGTGGCGACGAGAAGGGGACGGCGGCTGGATCGGTCACGGCGCGGTGCTGTCCGGAGCACCGAACGTCTGCGACCAGGCGTCGGTGACGAGCGCGGACACGCGGACATCCACGTTAGTCGCTCGGCCGCCCAGCGCGCTCGCCAGCCGGGACGCCCCGTCGGCGAGCCACGGCCATTCACTCGCCCAGTGGGCGGTGTCGACCAGGGCGACGTCGCCGTGCTCGGCGAACTCCGAGGCCGGATGGTGGCGCAGGTCGGAGGTGAGGAAGACGTCGACGCCGGCCGCGCGGGCCGCTCCCAGCAGCGAGTCCCCGGCGCCGCCGGAGACCGCGACGGTGCGGACGGGGCGCTCCAGGTCACCGGAGACGCGGACGCCGGCCGCCGTTGCCGGCAGCCCGGCCGCCGCCTGCTCGGCGAACGCGCGCAGCGTCATCGGCTCGGGCAGGGTGCCGATGCGGCCGATGCCGCGGCGCCCCTCGGGGTCGCCCGGGTCGGGGTCGAGGGGGCGCAGTCCGCCGGTGAGCCCGACCGCGGCGGCCAGCGCGTCGGAGACGCCCGGGGCGGCCGTGTCGGCGTTGGTGTGCGCGGTGTAGAGGGCGGTCCCCGACCCGATCAGGCGGTGCACCAGCCGCCCCTTGGGGGTGGTGGCGGCGACGCTGTGCACCCCGCGCAGCAGCAGGGGGTGGTGGGTGATGACGAGGTCGGCCTGGATGCACACGGCCTCGTCGACGACCTCGGCGACGGGGTCGACCGCGAACAGGATCCTGCGCACCGGCTGCCCCGGGTCCCCGCACACCAGTCCCACCGCGTCCCAGGAGGCGGCCCAGGCCGGATCGTAGAGCCGCTCGAACGCGGCGGTCACCTCGGCCAGGGTCGGGGGTGCCGGCGAAGTCGGAGATGCGAGTGAAGTGGTCACGGACCGCAGGTTAACGGTTCGCGCCGCCGACCGGCACGGCATCGACGTCCCGCTCGACCGCGCGGTGCCGGCGCTGCCGCGGGCACTGGGCGAGGCCGGCTTCGCGGGGCGCACCCGCTGGTCGCCGCGGGGCGGGCCCCGCCGTTTCCGGCCGCGTCCGGGGATGGTCAGGAGCCGCCGCAGTCCAATAGCGTCGTCCTCGGCCGACCCGCCGGACCTGACCGGCGGGTCGAATCGACGATGGAGTGGAGTGGCCGTGAAGTTCCTGGTTCGGGAGCGCGTGTTCGACATCGGTGACGACTACTGGGTCGAGGACGAGAACGGGGAGCGCGTGTTCCTCGTGGACGGCAAGGCGCTGCGGTTGCGCGAGACGTTCGAGCTGAAGGACATGGACGGCAACGAGATCGCGGTGATCCGCAAGCGGATGTTCAGCCTCCGCGACGCGATGCGGATCGAACGCGGCGGCGAGACCGCGGCCACGGTCCGCAAGCGCCTGTTCAACCCGATCAAGGACAAGCTGGTCGTCGAACTCGCCGACGGCGGCGAGTGGGAGATCACCGGCGACTTCCTCGGCAAGGAGTACGTCATCGGCGACGACGGCGGCCCGATCGCGCACATCTCCCGGAAGTGGTTCCGGATCCTCGACACCTACGCCGTGGACGTCAACACCCACCGCACCGACGCCGGCGGCGACCCCGCGCTGGTCCTGAGCGTCGCCGTCTGCGTGGACGCCATGACCGACGACGAGGAGGAGGACGAGGACGGCGAGGAGTAGCGCCGCACCTCGGGGTCCCTCACCGGGGCTCGCCGGTGCCGGCGAGGCACCCGAGCAGGTAGACGGCGACTCCGGTGAAGAAGCCGATGAACACCGTCCCCACGACGATCCCGGCCGACGGCGCGAACGGGAGGAACGGCATCACCAGGTAGGCCGCGAAGACCAGCACCGCGACCGGACCGGCGTGCGGGACGCGCAGCCGCCGCAGCGCGAACCAGATCAGCGACGGCGCGACGACGGCCGTGAACGCCAGCAGCGCGATCCCCAGCCCGATGTTGGCGTCGGGGGTGGGGAACAGGGCCTGGACCAGCCGGGACAGCCCCGTGGCGAGCAGGGACACCACGAAGGCCGCGCAGCCCCCGACGACGATCCCGTAGGTGATGTGGCGGGGATTGGGAGCGAGACGGCGTGTGAGCGTCATGGCCATATCCTGCTGCCCGGCGGGCGCCGGAACATGCGTCCGGATACTCAGGTTCCCGCGGCGTGCTACTCACGCGCACCGGCCGGGCACCGGCCGCGTGCCCGTAGGCTTGGAACCGACCATGACCGATCCACCCGTTTCGCCCGTCGGGGCGCACGTTCCCGTCTCCGGCGGCCTCGCAGCCCGCGGCCTGCCCTATGCCGCCGAGATCGGCGCCGAGGCCATCCAGGTGTTCGTCACCAACCCGCGCGGCTGGGCCGCCTCGCCCGGCGACCCCCGGCAGGACGCGCTGCTGCGCGAACGCGGCGGCCTCCCGGTCTTCATCCACGCCCCCTACCTGGTCAACCTCGGCTCCCCCGACGCCGAGGTGGCCGCCAAGTCGGTCGCGACGGTACGGCACGCGCTGCTGCGCGGCGCGCAGATCGGGGCGCGCGGCGTGGTGGTGCACACCGGGTCCGCTGTGCGGGGCGGCCGGGCCGAGGGCCTGGAGCGGATGCGCTCGCGCCTGCTGCCGGTCCTGGAGGACCTGGCCGCCGACGCGCCCCAGGTCCTGCTGGAGCCGATGGCCGGGCAGGGCCGGGTGCTGTGCGCGACAGTGGACGACCTCGGGCCCTACCTCGCGGCGCTGGAGTGGCACCCGAAGGCGGCGGTGTGCCTGGACACCGCGCACGCCTTCGCCGCGGGGCACGACATCTCCACCCCGGGGGGCATGGCCGCGATGCTGGACCGGTTCGGCGAGGTCGCGGGGGCCCGGCGGCTGCGTCTCGTGCACGCCAACGACTCCAAGGCGCCGTGCGCGAGCAACAAGGACCGGCACGCCAACATCGGCTCCGGCCGCATCGGCGCCGAACCGTTCGCCGAGCTGTTCCGCCACCCGGTCAGCGCCGGGGTGCCGATCACCCTGGAGACTCCGGGACCGGCCGGCCCGCACGCCGCCGACGTGGCGACGCTGAAGGGACTGCGCGCGGAGGCGACCGGGAACGGAACCGGCCGCGCGGCCGGGGAGCCCCGGCGGGCCGGTCCCGCCGCGCCGTTGCGATTCCCCCCTGAAAAGCGCCGCCGGGGGAACCTTTCCGGCGGATGAATGGGTCACAATGATGACGGCGGCACGAGTGGAGGGCGGTAGGGCGTATGGACCCCGTGAGTCTGGTCATCGGCGCGGCGATCGCACTCGGCGGCGTTCTCGTCGGCCGGGTGCTGCCCAACCGCCGGTCCGGGCGGCAGCCGCAGCAGCACCAGGCCGTGACCGCCCCGCCGCGCACGCCCCAGCCGATGTGCGGCTGCGGCCACCACCTCGTCTTCCACGACGCGGAGAAGAGGATCTGCCAGGCCCAGGTGGTGATCCCGGGGCGCTGGACCGGGGAGAACAGCGGCTCCTACCGCAAGTGCATGTGCCAGGGCTATCGCGGTCCGGTGCCGGTGGACGAGTACTACGCCCCCGACATCGTCGACGGCAACTCCTGAAGAGACCTGAAGAGAGCGGCCCGGCTCCGCCGCCACGGCCGCTCCGCTGCGGGCGCCGACGCCGTCGAAGCACACCGTGCGCGCCCGAGGCGGAGCCGGTGCGGGATTTCTGAAGAACGATCACCTGTACAGCGTAGATTTCTATCCGCTGAGCAGGCGTTTCGATGAGGAATCGGTGCGCCGGAGTGACTTCCGCCGATGAAATCCGCCGCCACCGATGTTTGACCGCCTGAGTCACGGAAAAGGCCACACCAGGTCCGGAAGCGCGGCCTCAAGGTCCGACAGTCACGTCCTAAGCTGCACGAACGCGGAACCGACGGCTACTCCCCCGTCGAATCGCGGCCCGGTTCCGTGCACCGCGGACGCCCGAGCGCGCCGTGGCCGGTGACGTGATCCGTCGCGACCAGCAAAGACGGCAGCACGCCCCCGTGACGAGGGAGTTCGCGTCATGACCACGCTCGACACCCTTTCCCTTCCGTCCGCCACGACGACCGCGACGCGCGAGGCCGACGGCTTCTCCCGGGTTCCGGTCCCGTCCGAAGCCGGCGCCGAGGAGATCCTCGCGGCCCTAGCCGACCTGCCCGAGTCCTCTCCGGCCCGCGAAGCGCTCCGCAGCAGGATCGTGCAGATGCACGCGCCCCGGGTGCGCCGGCTGGCCGACCACTACCGCAACCGCGGCGAGCCGGTGGACGACTTGCGGCAGGTCGCCATGCTCGGCCTGATGAAGGCCATCCGCGGCTTCGACCCCGACTACGGCAGGCCCTTCGTCTCCTACATGCTGCCGATGGTGACCGGCGAGCTGAAGCGCTACTTCCGCGACAACACCTGGGCCGTGCGGGTGCCGCGCGTGCACCAGCAGAGGCGCTCCGAACTCAACCGGACCACCATGGAGCTGACCCAGCGGCTCGGGCGCAGCCCGAAGGTGCGGGAGATCGCCGACGCGCTGGAGCTCGACGTGGACGCCACGCTGGAACTGATGGACGCCTCGGCCGCCTACAGCGCCCTGTCCCTGGACGCCCCCCAGGGCGAGGCCGAGGAGGAGATCTCTCTGGGCGACACGATCGGCGAGCGCGACGGCGACCTGGAGAACGTCGTGGACCGCGAGGCCCTCAAGCACGCCCTCACCGTGCTGCCCGCGAGGGACCGGCGCATGCTGCTGCTGCGGTTCTTCGGCAACAAGACCCAGAGCGAGATCGCCGCCACCGTGGGCGTGTCGCAGATGCAGGTCTCCCGGGTGCTGTCGAAGACGCTGCGGCGGCTGCGCGAGGAGCTGGCAGGCGGCGAGGACTAGGAAGCCGCGTCCCGGCCGCGTCCCGCCGCGCCGTGGTGGCCTGGCGGCTCATTCATTCGGTGAAGCGCAGCCGCCGGGCCACGACGTCGCGGGCCACCTCGCGCGTTGAGCGGCCGTGCGCGAAGGCGTGGGCGCGCAGCCGGGTCAGGGCCTCCTCAGCCGTGACGCCGAGCTGGACCAGGATCATGCCGGTGGCCTGGTGGATCTCCGGGCAGCCGACGGCCTGATCCAGCGGGTGCGGGCCGCTCTCGGGGTCGTCGGTGAAGCTCAGCTCGGCCAGGAGGGGCGCCCCGATGACGCCGGCGAGGTCGAGCAGCCGCCCCGACTGCTCGCCCGTCGGCTCCGCCGGCGTCCGGCGGTACAGGTCCAGCACGCCGATCCGGATCGCGCCGATCGTCAGGGGCAGCGCGTAAACGGCCCCGGCCCCCAGCTCCACGGCCTCGGGGGCGAAGGCCGGCCAGCGGTCGCCGCACGCGGCCAGGTCGGCCGCGACGACCGGGGTCCCCGAGGAGAAGGCGTCGACGCAGGGACCTTCGCCGAGCATGAACTGCAGGTCCTCCAGGCGCGTCGAGAGCGCGTCGCCGCCGCACAGCATCTCCCGCCTGCCCGTGTCGCCCACGAGGCAGATCGCGGCACCGTCCACCGGCAGGAGCAGCGAGCAGGCCCGGCAGAGCCGCTCGGGGCCCGGCCGCGCCCCGGCGCCGACCTCCTCCAGCGCCGCGGCGAGCAGCCGTGCGACGTGGTCCAGGTCCGCCACTGCGCTCTCCGATCCCCGCTGCTGCCGTCGGCCGCTCCGGACCTCCCCGTTCTCGGCGGTGAGCGCCGATGCGGCGCACCACTGCGCGGTACGGCACCGCGATCCGTTGTGACCTGGAGCGGGGAGGAATCGGGGGACTGGACTCCAGCTACCCTGCGCCCCGCACGCGAAACAGCCGCGGACCGCGGCCGCGCCGGCCGCCGTCGGCTACCCCGGCCGGCCGCGGCCTGGTGCACGCGGTCCGCGAGCCCTTCGAGGTCGTCATCGGCCTGGCGATGCCGATCGTCATGGTGCTGCTGTTCGGCTACGTCTTCGGCAGCGCGATGGCGATCCCCGGCGAGGACGGGTACCGGGAGTTCCTCGTGCCCGGCATCGTCGGCATGACCATGCTGATGGGGGTCGGGGCGACCGCCACCGGCGTGGCCCAGGACACCGACAGGGCCGTCATCAGCAGGTTCCCGGCCATGCCCATGGCCCGCTCCGCGCCGGTGACCGGACGCGTCACCGCCGACATGCTCCGGGCCGTGCTGGAGATGGCCGTGATGATCGTCTGCGGCCTGCTGATCGGCTGGCGGTGGGCCGCGGGGCCGGGTGAGGGACTGCTGGCCGTCGGCCTGTTCCTGCTGCTGCGGTTCGCGCTCACCTGGGTGGCCGTCTACCTGGGGCTGCTCGTGCCCACCCCGGCCGCAGCGGGCATGGTCGTCTGGCCGCTGGCGTTCCCGCTCTCCTCGCTGTCGAGCACCTTCGTGCCCCCGCGATGCTGCCGGACCGGCTCGGCGCGATCGCCGAGTGGAACCCGCTGTCGGCCACGGTGAACGCGGCCAGGGAGCTGTTCGGCAACCCCGCCGCGATGGGCGGCCAATCCTGGGCGGCGCAGCACCCGGTGCTACTGGCCGTCGTCTGGCCGCTGCTGCTCATCGCGGTCTTCGCCCCTCTGTCCGTGCGCCGCTACCGGTGGCTGAGCCGGTGACCGGCCGTGCGGTGGGATCCGGATCAGCGGCCGCACTCTCCGGTCCGCGGGCCCCTCCCCTGCTCGCGCCCCGCCGCGTCCGGGAAGCAGCACCCGCACCCTTGCCAGGTTTTCAGAAAATTACAGCAAAGCCTTGCAGAACGTCGGGACCCTCGGTAGCTTCCCGGTAACGTTTCCGACATATTCGTGGGAGGCCCTGCGATGCGGTCCCTCCGCTTCCGGCGGCGGCGCGCGGCCGGCACCGCCCGGCTCCTCGGAACCGTCCTGGCGGCCGCCGTCCTCACCGCGCCGCTCGCCCCGCACCCCGCCGGCGCGGCCCGGCCTCCCCAGCCGGGAGGGACCGCCGGCGCAGCACCCGGAACGGAGTCCCCATTGAGCAGGCCCACGGATCCGACCGGCCGCGCCGGCCAGGCGCCGCCTCCGGTCGGCGCGGTCCGCTCCGAGGGGGCGCCGGAGGACGGCGGGGCCTCGGCCGTCGACCTCGGCGCGGCGCGGGCGCACTGGATCGACCGCGGCACGCTCGCCTGGCCGATCGCCCCCTCCGGCGACCACCGCTACCTCCTGGCCTACTCCTCCGACGGCTCGATCGCGGTGCGAGACGGCGAGCTGACCGGGGACTTCCGCACCATCGGACTGCACCCCGACGCCGACGGGCTCACCGAGGAGCAGCGCGCGGCGCGGCCGCACCTGGCCTCCCACGCGGCCCTGCGGGTGGACCGGGGCGGCACCGGCCGGATCCGCGAGGCGCTGCGCTCCCAGGTCGTCGCGGTGGAGCAGGGCGGCGGCGGAGAGGTGCTGGCCGCGACCGGCGTCCAGCTCCCCGGCGTCCTGGACGACCTGTACGCCGCGGCCGCCGAGGAGCGCCTCGGCCCGACCTGGCGCGGGAACCGGCCCACGCTGTCGGTGTGGGCGCCCACCGCCCGGCGGGTCGAACTGGAACTGTACGACGGACCGGACTCCGCCGAGCCGCGGCCGGTCCGGATGCGCCGGGACCCCGGCACCGGCGTGTGGTCGGTGAAGGGGCGGCCGGACTGGCGCGGACGGCTCTACACGTTCCGGGTGACGGTGTACTCCCCCGCGGCGGGCGAGGTG
This sequence comes from Spinactinospora alkalitolerans, assembly GCF_013408795.1. NCBI lineage: Bacteria > Bacillati > Actinomycetota > Actinomycetes > Streptosporangiales > Nocardiopsidaceae > Spinactinospora > Spinactinospora alkalitolerans. The sequence goes on along the minus strand of NZ_JACCCC010000001.1, from coordinate 2,047,986 downwards.
GTCACGAACTCGGTCACCGACCCCTACAGCCTGTCGCTGTCGGCGGACTCCGAACGCAGCCGCATCGTCGACCTCTCCGATGACGCGCTGGCACCGCGGGGCTGGGAGTCCCCGGCCAAGCCGCCGGCCGTCGCCCAGCACGCTGCGACGGTCTACGAACTGCACGTGCGGGACTTCTCCGCCGCCGACGACACGGTCCCCGCGCCGGTGCGCGGCACCTACGGCGCGTTCGCCGCCCGGGGCGGCGCGGGCGCCGCGGCGCTGGAGGAGCTGGCCGCGGACGGGGTGACCCACGTGCACCTGCTGCCGTCGTTCGACTTCGCCACGGTGCCCGAGCGCCGCAGCGAGCAGCGGGAACCGGACTGCGACCTCGCCTCCCTGCCCGCCGACTCCGAGGCCCAGCAGGCCTGCGTCGCCGAGGTGGCCGCCGACGACGCCTTCAACTGGGGCTACGACCCATGGCACTACACCGTGCCGGAGGGCTCCTACTCCAGCGATCCCGGCGGGACCGCCAGGATCGTGGAGTTCCGCGAGATGGTGGCCGCGTTGAACGGTGCCGGGATGCGGGTGGTGATGGACGTCGCCTACAACCACACCGCGGCCGCGGGACAGGACCGGCGCTCGGTGCTCGACCGCATCGTGCCCGGCTACTACCACCGCCTGCTGGACGACGGTTCGGTCGCGACCTCGACGTGCTGCCCCAACACCGCGCCCGAGCACGCGATGATGGGCAAGCTCGTCGTCGACTCGGTCGTGGCGTGGGCCAGGCACTACAAGGTCGACGGGTTCCGCTTCGACCTCATGGGGCACCACCCCAAGGCCAACATCCTCGCCGTGCGCGAGGCCCTGGACGGACTCACCCTCGAACGCGACGGCGTGGACGGCGCGTCGATCATGCTGTACGGGGAGGGCTGGGACTTCGGCGAGGTCGCCGGCGACGCGCGCTTCGAGCAGGCGACCCAGGCCAACCTCGCGGGCACCGGCATCGGCACCTTCAACGACCGGCTGCGCGACGCCGTGCGCGGCGGCGGCCCGTTCGACGAGGACCCGCGCGTCCAGGGCTTCGGATCGGGCCTGTTCACCGCCCCCAACGCCTCCCCGGCCAACGGGACGCCGGAGCAGCAGCGCGCCCGGCTGCTGCACCAGCAGGACCTCGTCAAGGTCGGGCTGACCGGGAACCTGCGGGACTACCGGTTCACGGCCTCCTCCGGCGAGGAGGTGACCGGCGCCGACATCGACTACAACGGAGCGCCCGGCGGCTACACCGCCGAACCGGGCGAGTCCGTGGCCTACGTCGACGCGCACGACAACGAGACCCTCTACGACGCGCTGGCCTACAAACTGGCGCCGGGGACCCCGATGGCCGACCGGGTGCGCATGCAGTCGCTGTCGCTGAGCACCGTGCTGCTGGGCCAGGGGACCGCGTTCGTGCACGCCGGGAGCGAGCGGCTGCGCTCGAAGTCCCTGGACCGCAACTCCTACGACTCGGGCGATTGGTTCAACCGGCTGACGTGGGACTGCCGCGAGGGCAACAACTTCGGCGCCGGGCTGCCGCCGGCGGCCGACAACGAGGGCGCGTGGTCCTACGCCCGGCCGCTGCTCGGGGATCCGGCGCTGCGGGCGGACTGCACCGCCATCGAGGCGTCACGGGAGCGCTTCGGTGAACTGCTGCGCATCAGAGGGTCCTCGCCGGTGTTCTCGCTGGGGTCGGCGGCCGCGGTGCAGGAGCGGCTGTCCTTCCCGCTCAGCGGGGTGCGGGAGACACCGGGAGTGATCACGATGCACCTGGACGCCTCCGGCGTCGACCCGCGCTGGAGCTCGGTCACCGTGGTGTTCAACGCCACCCCGCAGGAGCAGAGCCAGACCGTCGGCGCGTTGAGGGGCGCCGACCTGAGCCTGCACCCGGTGCAGGCCGCCTCCGGCGATCCCGTGGTCGCGGAGTCCGCTGCCGATCCGGCCGACGGCACCCTCACCGTGCCCGCCCGCACCGTCGCGGTGTTCGTGCAGGAGTCGTGACCGGCGCGCCGCCGGCCGGTCTTCGGGGCGGACGCGCCGGGACGCTCATCAGGCTCCGACCGCTGCGTTCGCGGGGCGGGGCGGGACCTTCAGGGCGCGGATCCGCTGTGCCGCCGGCGGCTTGCGGGCACCGCGGCGGCCGGCCCCCTGTGCGGCCCCGACCGTCAGACATCGGTCAGGCGTCGAAGTCGACGGTGAGGGCGTCGGTGACGGGCAGCGCCTGGCAGGACAGGGCGAAGCCGGCGGCGAGTTCGGTGTCGTCGAGGGCGTAGTTGCGGCGCATGCGCACCTGTCCGTCGGTGACCTTGACGCGGCAGGTGCCGCAGACCCCGCCCTTGCAGGCGAAGGGCAGGTCGGAGCGGGTGCGCTGGGCCGAGTCCAGCACGGGGACGTCGCGGGGCAGGGTCAGGACGGTGGTGCGGCCGTCCAGGACGAGGGTGACCTCGCTGGCGGGCCCGTCCACCTCCGGCTCGTCGTGGCGGACGGGCTCGGGCGGGACGTCGTCGACGAAGAACAGTTCGGCGTGCACCCGCTCGGCGGGCACGTCCCTGGCCGCCAGGACGCCGCGGGCGTCGCACACCATGGCGTGGGGGCCGCACAGCCACCACTGGTCGGCGTGCTCGCACGCGACGAGGGTGTCCAGCAGCGCGTCGAGTTTGGCCGCGTCCAGGCGCCCGGTGAGCAGGTCGGCCTCGCGGGGTTCGCGGGAGAGCACGTGCACCAGGTGCAGGCGGGGGCCGAACGCGTCCTTGAGGTCGGCCAGTTCGTCGGCGAACATCACGGTGTCGCTGCGCCGGTTGCCGTAGAGCAGGGTGACGGTGGAGCCGGTGCGGGCGAGCAGCGAGGCCGCCATCGACAGCACCGGGGTGATGCCCGAGCCCGCGGCGATCAGGACGTGGTGGGCGGCGGCGGTCAGGTCGGGGGTGAACCGGCCGGTGGGCGGCCCGACCTCGATCCGGTCGCCGGGGCGGACCTCGTTGATCAGCCAGGAGGAGAACAGGCCGCCCGGCACCAGGCGCACCCCGATGCGCGGGGGCGCCCCGGCGGGGGCGCAGACGGAGTAGTTGCGCCGCTGTTCGCGGCCGTCGACGGTGCGGCGCAGGGTCAGGGACTGGCCGGGCGCGAACGCATAGGCCCCGGCCAGGTGGTCGGGGACGTCGAAGGTGACGGCCGCGGCGTCGTCGCAGAACCGCTCGACCGATGCCACCGTCAGCGGGTGGAAGCGGCGCGGGGTGCGCGGCGGCCCGGAGTCCGCGGTCGTTTCGGCGGCGGTGGTGGTCACGGCTTCAGATCTCCTTGAGATGCTCGAAGGGTTCGCGGCAGGCGCGGCAGCGGTGCAGCGCCTTGCAGGAGGTGGCACCGAAGCGGGACAGCTCCTCGGTGTCGGCCGAGCCGCACCGCGGGCAGTGCACGGCCGACCGGGTGGGCGCCAGCACCAGCGGCACCGGGCCCGCCGCGCGGGCCGGGCCGGGCGGGGCGATGCCGTGCTCGGCGAGTCTGCGCCGGCCCTGCTCGGTGATGTGGTCGCTGCTCCACGGAGGGGACAGCACGGTGCGCACCTCCACCCGGTCATAGCCCGCCTCGATCAGGCGGCGGCGCACGTCGGCGCGCATCTCGGCCAGCGCGGGGCACCCGGAGTAGGTCGGGGTGATCGACACCGTGACGGCGCCGTCGCCGGCGACCTCGACGTCGCGCAGGATGCCCAGATCGGCCAGGGTCAGCATCGGCAGCTCCGGGTCGGGCACCGCACCGGCGAGCGCGCGGGCCCGCTGCGCATCGGCACCGGCTCGGGCATCGGTCACCACGCCGCCCCCGGATGTTCGCGCGCCACCTGCTGCATCTCGGCCAGCAGCGGGGCCAGCTCCTCGGTGTGGGCGCCGTCCCGGCCGCCCGGCGCGGCCGGCGCGTCGGGCAGCGGGCCGGGCGGGGTCAGCGTCGCGGCGGCCAGCACCTGCTCCACGACGTCGGCGACCTCGCCGCGCACCTGTGCCGGATCGACCGCCGCGCCCTGCTTCACCAGCCGCACCTCCACCTCGTGAGGAACGAACAGCTCGCCCAGCAGCGGCCACACCGCCGCGATCCCCTGCGCCATCCGCTCGCGGGAGTGGGCGGTGCCGTCCCCCAGGCGCAGCGTCCAGGTCACCGCGTACTCGCGGTGGTAGGCCAGCTCCTTGACCGCCTTGGCCGCGATCGCCGCCAGCACCGGATCGGCCGAATCGACCAGCCGGGACAGCACCGCCAGCCGCCAGGACGCGAAAAGCAGCAGCCGGGCGATCGACCGGGCGAAGTCGCCGTTGGCCGCCTCGGCCAGGCCCACGTTGCGAAACCGCGCGGCGTCGCGGAAGTAGGCGAAGGCGTCCTCGTCGCGACCGGAGCCGTCGGCCTGGCCGGCGCGGGCCAGCAGCAGTTGCGCCTGGCCCAGCAGGTCCAGCGCGATGTTGGCCAGCGCCACCTCCTCCTCCAGCTCCGGGGCCCCGGTGCACCACTCGATCAGCCGCTGCGCCATCACCAGCGCGTCGTCACCCAGCATCTGGCAGTAGACCGCCAGATCGGCGCCGTCGACACCGGCCGGCAGCGTGGTGTCCACCCCGGCCAGCGCCTCGGAGAACCCCGTCCCGAACGCCCACCGGCCCTCGGAGCCGGCGTGCTCCTCGACCAGCGCCCCGTAGGGGTTGTCACCGCTCATATCGCCCTTCCTCGCTCGTTGCGCGAAAACCGACGCCGCCGTGCGGCCGCGTCACATGTGCGGGACGTCGTCGGGGATGGGGTAGAAGGTGGGGTGCCGGTAGGCCTTGTCGCCGCTGGGCGCGAAGAACGGGTCCTTCTCGTCCGGGCTGGAGGCGGTGATGTCCCCGGCGCGCACCACCCAGATGCTCACCCCCTCGTTGCGGCGGGTGTAGAGGTTGCGGGCGCTGTGCAGCGCCATCTCCGCGTCGGCGGCGTGCAGCGAGCCCACGTGCACGTGGTTCAGGCCCCGCTTGCCGCGCACGAACACCTCGAACAGCGGCCACTCGCCGCGCTCGTGACCGCGCTCCCGCCCGCTCATTCCGCGGCCTCCCGCTCCGCCGCGCGCTTGGCCGCGTAGGCCGCCGCGGCCTCGCGCACCCACGCCCCGTTCTCGTGCGCCGCGCGGCGCCGGGCGATCCGCTCGGCGTTGCACGGACCGCCGCCGCCGATCACCCGCTTGAACTCCGCCCAGTCCGGTTCGCCGAAGTCGTAGTGGCCGCGCTCGGCGTTCCAGCGCAGGTCCGGATCGGGCAGCGTGACGCCGAGCCTGTCGGCCTGGGGCACGCTCATGTCCACGAACCTCTGCCGCAGCTCGTCGTTGGTGTCGCGCTTGATCCGCCAGGCCATCGACTGCCTGGTGTTGGGCGAATCGGCGTCGGGCGGGCCGAACATCATCAGCGAGGGCCACCACCACCGCTCCACCGCGTCCTGCACCGCCGCCCGCTGCGCCTCGGTACCCGCCATCATCCGCAGCAGCAGCTCATAGCCCTGGCGCTGGTGGAAGGACTCCTCCTTGCAGATCCGAACCATCGCCCGCGCATACGGGCCGAAGGAGCTGCGGCACAGCGGCACCTGGTTGCAGATCGCCGCGCCGTCCACCAGCCACCCGATCACCCCGACGTCGGCGAACGACAGCGTCGGGTAGTTGAAGATCGAGGAGTACTTCTGCCGCCCCTCGATGAGCCGCTCGGTCAGATCGGCGCGGTCCACCCCCAGCGTCTCGGCCGCGGCGTAGAGGTAGAGTCCGTGTCCGGCCTCGTCCTGCACCTTGGCCAGCAGGATCGCCTTGCGCCGCAGGCTCGGCGCCCGGGTCAGCCAGTCCCCCTCCGGCTGCATCCCGATGATCTCCGAGTGCGCGTGCTGGGCCACCTGGCGCACCAGCGTCCTGCGGTAGCCCTCCGGCATCCAGTCCCGCGGCTCGATCCGCTGCTCACCGGCCACCCTGGACTCGAAGTACTCCTCCAGCCCCTGCTCGGCGGGCGCACCGGCGTCCACCGTGTCCGCAACCATCGCCGCCACCTTTCTAACCGAACATTCGGTCAGTAATCAGTGTCGCGCAAAACGCCCCGCCGGCACAACCCCACCGGCGGGGCGTCCACGGGCCCGGGCTCGCCCGCGCCCTTCACCGCACCCGGCCGGATGCGGGCGGCACGCGCCCCGGACGGATGCGGACCGGCCGACCGCTACCCCAGCCGGTCGACCAGGGCCTCGTACTCGTCCCAGAGCTCCCTGGGCAGGTGGTCGCCGAACTCCTTGAAGAACTCCGGGATCAGGGACGCCTCCTGGCGCCAGATGTCGCGGTCGACCGACAGCAGGAAGGCGAGCTCCCGCCCGTCGAGTTCCAGGCCGTCGGTGTCCAGCGACGCCCCGGTCGGCACGTTGCCGATCGGCGTGGGGACCGCCTCGGCCCGGCCCCGGAGCCGCTCGGCGATCCACTTGAGCACGCGGCCGTTCTCGCCGAAGCCCGGCCACACGAAGCGGCCCTCGCCGTCCTTGCGGAACCAGTTGACGTAGTAGATGCGCGGCAGCCGGTCCGCGTCGGCCGCCCTGCCGATCTCCAGCCAGTGGCCGAAGTAGTCGCCCATGTTGTAGCCGCAGAACGGCAGCATCGCGAAGGGGTCGCGCCGCAGCTCCCCGACCGTGCCCTCGGCCGCCGCCGTCTTCTCCGACGCCACGTTGGCACCGAGGAAGACGCCGTGCTGCCAGGTGAAGGACTCGGTGACCAGGGGCACCGCGGTGGCGCGCCGACCGCCGAACAGGATCGCCGAGATCGGCACGCCCGCCGGGTCCTCCCACTCGGGCGCGATGCTGGGGGCCTGGGCCGCCGGAGTGGTGAACCGGGCGTTGGGGTGCGCGGCCGGTTCGGGCGAGTCCGGCGTCCAGTCGCGCCCCTTCCAGTCGACCAGGTGCGCGGGCGGCTCGTCGGTGAGCCCCTCCCACCACACGTCGCCGTCGTCGGTCAGCGCCACGTTGGTGAAGATGCTGTGGCCCCACAGCGTCCGGACCGCGTTGGCGTTGGTGGCCTCCCCTGTGCCGGGGGCGACGCCGAAGAACCCGGCCTCGGGGTTGATGGCGCGCAGCCGCCCGTCGTCGCCGAAGCGCATCCAGGCGATGTCGTCGCCGACCGTCTCCACCTTCCAGCCGGGGATCGTCGGCTGCAGCATGGACAGGTTGGTCTTGCCGCACGCGCTGGGGAACGCCGCCGCAATGTAGTGGGGGTCGCCGTCGGGCGGGGTGAGCTTGACGATGAGCATGTGCTCGGCCATCCAGCCCTCGTCGCGGGCCATCACCGAGGCGATGCGCAGCGCGTAGCACTTCTTGCCGAGCAGGGCGTTGCCGCCGTAGCCGGAGCCGTAGGACCAGATCTCGCGGGTCTCGGGGAAGTGCGTGATGTACTTGGTGGGGTTGCACGGCCACGGCACGTCGGTCTGCCCGGGCTCCAGCGGCGCCCCGACCGAGTGCACGGCCCGCACGAAGGAGCCCCGCTCCTCGATCAGCCGCAGCGCCGGCTCGCCCATCCGGGTCATGATCCGCATCGAGACCGCGACGTAGGCCGAGTCGGTGATCTCCACCCCGAGCTGGGAGATGCTCCCGCCCAGCGGGCCCATGCAGAAGGGCACCACGTACATGGTGCGGCCCCGCATGCAGCCGTCGAAGAGCCCGCTGAGCGTCGTCCGCATCTCCCGGGGGTCGACCCAGTTGTTCGTGGGGCCGGCGTCCTGCTCCCTCTCCGAGCAGATGAACGTGCGGTCCTCCACCCTGGCCACGTCACCGGGGTCGGAGCGGCAGTGGAAGCTGTCGGGGCGGATGTCGGGGTTGAGCCGGGTGAAGGTGCCCTTCTCCACCAGGAGACCGGTCAGGCGCTCCCATTCGGCATCGGAACCATCGCACCAGACAACCCGGTCCGGCCGGGTCAGATCGGAGACCTCGCGAACCCAGTCGATCAACTCTCGGTGGCTGGTCGGGGCGGCATCAAGGCCAGTGATCAGGACGGACACGTCAGCTCCTTACGCGTGGTTACGACGCATCATGAACGAAGAACCCCCGCCAAAGCCAGTTGGCATAGACCAGTCAAGTATGGTATAGACCTGTCGCTCACCTCCGAGATCCCCTGCTCTCCCGGGCTCCACCCCCCGCACCGCACCGCGCGCCCCCGCCCGGGGTGACATCGGCCACTCCCGGAAGTCCCGCCCCGGTCGCGCCCGCGCAGCGCCTCAACGGCTGCCTGCCCGACTCCGCCCACCGCGTCCCCGGAGGCGCCGCTGCACCGGCCCCGGTGGATGGCCGATCACCGCATGGGGTAGCCTCCCCGCGCGGCGGACGGCTCTGCGAGCACGGTCGCACAGCCGTGTCGGACAACGGACGCACGGCCGAGCGCGCACCGGTTGCACCACCGCCGCCTGCGGGGCGGAGGCGGTCCATCGGCGCCCGCTTCGCTCGCTGCGCCGTGTGCGCGGTTCCACCGCATGTCGAGCGTGAGGACGGACGAATGTGTGAAAGGGACGGGCTCCCTCCGTCAAGGGGCTGGGCGCCGCCCCGGACGCCGGACGAAACGGTGCGCCGTGCGGTCTGAGGCGGCCTTCGAGGCCTGGCGGCGGCGCACCATCGTCCCCGTCTCCGCCGCGGCCCTGCTGTTCCTGGCCGCCTACGCCTGGCCGATTCTCGACCCCGCGCTCGACCGGCATTGGGAGGACCTGTGCGCGCTCGTGCTGTGGGGGTCCTGGGCGCTGTTCGCCTGTGACTACCTGACGCGGTTCTGGCTGGCGCCGCGGCGCGTGGCCTTCGTCCGCCGCCACCTGTTCGATCTGGCCATCGTCGCCGTGCCGTTCCTGCGGCCGCTCGTACTGCTGCAATTGGCCAGCGTGCTGAACATCATGAACCGGCGGGTGTCGATCTCCATGCGCGGCAATGTGGCCCGCTACGCGGCGGCGGCCTCGCTCCTCGTGGTGTTCTGCGCGGCGCTGGCGGTGCTGGACGCCGAGCGGGGCGCTCCCGAAGCCACCATCACGACGTTCACCGACGCGCTGTGGTGGTCGGCCACCACCGTCACGACCGTGGGCTACGGCGACATGTACCCGGTGACGGCGATGGGGAGACTCGTCGCGATCGGGCTCTTCATCGCCGGGATCGCGCTCCTCGGCGTGGTGACGGGAACCCTGGCCTCCTGGTTCGTGGAGCGGATCGACGCTTCGCAGGAGACGGCCGCCGCGACACAGGCGCAGGTCGACGCGCTGACCATCGAGGTCCGGGCGCTGCGCGCCGAGTTGCGTGGCGACGTTCCCGGCACCGAACCCGAACGCAGCCCTCCGATGTGAGCCGCCACCGGCCGACCGGTGCGCGGGCGCCCGCGGGAACGCGGACGTGCACGGTGCCTACACGGCCCAACGCCGTCGCCGCGGCGGAGAGGAGGGCACATGGGAAACCACGGGACCATCCCACGGCATCCCCCGCCGCCTGGTGGCATCGGTGGCCGCGTCCGGTCACCGGGACGGCGCGGCCCCGCCGGACGCGAGGGGGCGTCCGGCGGGGCCGCGCGGTCGGTGCGGTCCGGCTCGGGTCAGCCGAAGTCCACGTCACTGCAGATGTAGTAGGTCTGGTCCATGTGCGAGGCCTTCCAGATCGTGTAGACGATGTGGTGCCCGCTGCGACCGGAGGTGCTGACGTCGATCGAGATGTTCTGGCTGGGGGCGTAGCTGCCGGTCTCGCGGACCAGCTCCAGGTCGTTCCAGCCCAGCGACTGGGTGGTGGGGTCGAAGCCCTGACGGGTGACGTAGACCAGGAAGTAGTCGGCGCCGTGGCTGGCCTGGTCGTACAGCTCCAGCGTGAAGTCGTCGCCGACGTCGGTCGTGGTCCACGGGCCCACGGCGTCCAGGGAGTTGTAGCGGCCGCCTTCGGCCTGGCCGCCGCTGCACAGCTGCCCGTCGGGGATCGCCGCCTGGTGGTTGCCGCCGACGCCGTTGCGGTACAGCCCGTTCCAGTTCCACATGGCGTTGGGGTTGTCCTGCCACGCCTGCCAGCACATGGGGTCTTCCTGCTGCATGGCGGGGTTCAGGTGGTCGTCTCCCCAGCGCTCCCAGCAACCGTAGTTGCGGGACGCCGGCTCGACGATCGAACCGTGCGCTGACGCGGTACCGGCCCAACTGATCAGGCAGAACAGCGTCGCGGACAGCAGGGCCAGGGCGCGGAGCGGCCAACGGGAGGGGCGTGCGTGAGTGCGGTCGTGCATTGTGCGTTCTCCGTTTTCCGGCTGAGGGGTTTCCGGTTTATGGGAGCGCTCCCAAACTACCACTTTATTACCCAGCGAGATAGACCCGAAACTCTCAGTCTGCAATCGGATCGGACCGCGGGCGCGCCTACACCCCGCCGGACCGGGGAACATCCGGCCGCCGAAGCTCGCGGAAGTCGCGCGGTGCGCCCGGCGGTGCCGCTCCGGCCCGGCACGGCAGCGGGGGCACGACCGCATCACGATGCAGCCGGCCGCATCGGGCAGCGGCCTGCTCGATGATCGGTCAGCCCGTCGTGGTCGATGTGGAGCAGCTTGAAGATCTTTGCCCTCGGTCCTCTTTCCTTCAACCACGGCAGCAGGGTGACCCCTGCCCCGAACGGCAGGTCGGAGTCCAGCGCTCTGCGCAGCCCTTCAGTACGCAGGTACAGCTCGTCCATACGCCTTTTGAGACGCTGTTCTGTGCCGCCCGCCAGGATCACAAGGAGACGGGGAGACCAGGTGTAGCGGTTCTGCCATGCATAGCTCCGGGGCCGCGTTGCGGTCCTGGTCCGTCGCCTGTCCTCTCCGGGGATGTAGGAGTAGTGGCGCAGATAGGCGCCGACCTTTTGCGCCAGGCGCAGCGGGGGCATCGTCGCGCGGTCGACCTCCAGGAAGCAGTGGACGTGCCAGGATGTTGAGCCCTTGACGAGCACGTAGTCGAGTACGGCGTCGCTGATGAGGTGCGTGGCCTCGAAGCGCTTGCCGTCGCGGTAGCGGTGGGCCACCTCCGGCGTCCAACTCAGCGGCCCCATGCTGTAGCCGCTGCGGCGCGCGTGTTCAAGGAAGGCCAGGCCGGTCTCGACCACGGTGAGAGTGTGCGCCTGCAGGGCCCCCTGGGCGCGTTCGGCGTCCATTCGGTAGGCCCGCGGCGGCACGGCGCCTTCGCCTTCGGCCAGCCGGGCGCCGGCCTCGGTGGTGAACCAGGCGCAGTCGCCTCCGGCGGGGCGGAAGACGCGGTCGACGAGTCCAGCCTGACGCAGGCCGCTGAGGGTCTTGCGCAGGTAGTGCGGATAGGTGACATCGGGTTGGGCGAGTCGCTTCAGTTGGGAGGTGGTGACCAGCCGGTGGTGGCACAGGATCATGAGCACGGTGCGCAGCCCTCACCATGTCTTCGTCGGCCGTGAGGCGTCCCTGGTCGCCGACCCGAGCGAGCTGGATGAGGGCACCTACGAGCGGGGCCCGCTGTCCAAGGCCCGATCGCTGATCGCGGCCGGGCAGGTCCAGAGTTCAGGCACCCTTGTCGCCCTGCTTCACATTCTTTCGACCTGACCTGGACCCCGAGTAGGAACGGACAGGTGTCAGAGCAGAGCCGTGGCCTTCACACATCTCGCAGCCTGAGCAATGCGCGCACTGTGGTGGTACCCGCGGTCATCCCTTGGTGGACTCCGCCTGGGAGCGCATGACCATGTCCTCCATGCGGGTAGGAAGGGGCTAAACCCTGGGGCCCAGCCCCTTCCGCACCCAAGGAGTTGTTCATCGTGCCGCGCGAGTTCAAGGCTTTTGCCGTTGGATTCCTCTTCGGAGTGACAGTCACAGCGGGAGCAGCCGCGGCTGCGTTCTACACAATCAAATCCCGTGATCTTTCGTTGGAGAACTTCTGGTCCTCCTCCACCCCGCGGACCTTCCCGGGACCTGCCGTCAAGCACACCTTCACGCCTGAGGAGCGCGATCCAAACTACTGGACGGAGGAGAGGAAACGCAGCGCGAATCCGGGGTGAGACCAGGGCTGCTCTAGCGCGCGTTGGATATTAGCGCTGTGGCGAGGATGTCGTGCGACCCGGAGTAGACGGATCCGTCTATGCGTTCTCCTTCGGGATCGGTGTTGTAGTGGCTGTTGGATCCGATAATGGTTCCCGTTCCCTCGACCGGGTGTAGACGTGAGATCCAAGGCCCTCCGCTGGCTCCCCGCCCCATATCGCAGCTCATACGCCCTTCCGAGAGTCGGCCCGGGGTACTGGGATTGGCATCGGGCAATCCTGTGCAGTACCAGAGGTCACCTCCGTCGAAATCATCACGGTTGTACCCCTCGAGCGGATACCCGAAGTTGACCGCGTTGGATTCAGGACTCGCGCCATAGCTATCGGGGTCCCACCCGTGGCCGAAGTCGTATCCCTGGCTTCCCAGTTCCGCCTCCAGGGACTGGTCGTTCTCCCCACCTGGCGCAGTGAGCACGAGGCCGATGTCGTAACGCCACTCCCCGGTCTGTGCCCACTCAGGGGGCACGAAGATCTCAAGGGCGCTCCAGGTTCCCCTCTGGCCGAGTCCGTCTCGCACTTGCGGTTCGAACACCACATTGGTGTAGGCGCCCGCAAACGGCTCGTAGATGCAGTGGGCGGCCGTCCAAAGCGCACTTCCATGAGGTGTGTTGATGACCGATGCCGTGCAGATCTGCGGATCGCCGCTCGTGGTAACGGCGTAGAGCTTGCCGATCGTGCTGGAAGGCGGGTACCCCCAATTGTAGTTCCAACGTTGGGCGGTGCTCAGATCAGCGGATGTCTGGAGCCCTTCGAGGCTGGATCTGCCCAGGGCGTCTGTCTGGGGAGAAGTGGGCGGCGCGGCGCTCGGCGCCAGTGACCGCGGTGTCACCAACTCGCCATCTAGCGACACGTCATGCGGGCCACTCTCTGGAGTCGTTGGGAATACCGCTGACTGAGCCTGCCCCCTGCGTTCAGGCGTCCAGTACTCCAGGGCCTCCTGCGCTTCTTCGTCAGTGAATTCCACCGAGAGAGAGGGCCTAGGTGATGGAGCATCTCCTGCGTCCGCTTCATGACTCGCAAACGCATGAGCAGGGAAAAGAGGTAGTGCAATCGCGATAAGCACCGGGAGAGACAGGCGCTTTACAGTGGCCTCCATCTTGACTCCTTATTTGGGACGAGGGCCCATGGTTTCAAGATTCGACGGCGAACTGCGACTAGAAATCCAGTCCTCAACCGGCCATTTAATCAGCGTTTCGCCACTGACGCACCGGGAAGCTTACGGATCCCGATGCCGACGGGCGCAGCCATCACCCACGAGTTCAGCGCCGGTTTCCGGAGAAGCAGGCGAAGTGACGCTGAAAGATGCCATGCACTTCTCATTACTGACCATCTGCGAGAAAGATGCTCTCAGGTGGTAGCGGATGCCAAGCTGGCGGAGTTCTACCGTCACGTTCCTGCTCAGGCGGCGAGTAGTTTGGCGATTCTGGCGCGCTGCCGGGCGGAGCCGGTTCGACCGGCAAGGTCCGCGGCGCGCCTCGCATGCTTTTGGGCTTCTGTGACGTCGCCTTGCGCGGTGAGCGCGAGCGCCAGATCGACCCGGAGGCCGGCTTCTGCCCTGCCGAGCGCAGCGCCTTGCATTCCATCCAATGCCGATGCGAGGTCTTCCACCGCTTCGCGTGCTCCGAGTCGGGCCAGGCAGTGCCCCCGCCACCTTGCGAGGTGGGTCTCGTTGAGCATCAGGAAGGGAAGCTCAAGATCCTCCGGACCGGTAGGAAGACGGCGTGCGGCTTCTTCAAGGACTCTGCGGGTTTCCTGCTCATCGCCGAGTGCGGCACATACCTCGCCTTCTGCGGCGAAGAGCCACGAGCGGAGAAGTGCCGGAAGGCGGTGCGCCTGCTGGCGGTGGGCGTAACTGACGAGCGCAAGCGCGTCTTCGGCGCGGCCGCTGTCGAGGAGCGCATACGTCTGTTCGGCCGTGACGTGGGCGAGGATGGCCGGGTTCTCTCCCTCCCTGGCCGCGGCTTTGGCGATCTCGTAGAAGCGCCAGGCCTTCTGGATCTCGCCGGTGTCGAGAGCCTGCCAGCCGGTGAGAGAGGCCGCTTCGGCAAGGGCTCGGGCAAGTAGCGAACGGTTGGGGCCGGGCAAGGAGAACTGCATCAGGTTCTCCATCTGGTCGACGTGCGCTTCGGTCTGGGGAAGCAGGCCGGCAGCCCCAGGCGGCGATCGAGGATCCGGAAGTTCTGGGTCTGGTTCCCCAGGATTTCGACCAGGCCCGCATCGACCGTCACGATGGCGAGCCGCCCGTCCAACTCGGGGAGTAGAGCCGATGGGGCCGGCGGCTCTGGCGTGCCCCATCCGAGAGCCTCTGGCGGGGCGTCTTACACGCGGCAGAAGATCGTCTGGTAGCGCTTGCTGACCTGGCCGCCGTTCTCCCAGCGGCTCAGCTGGCGCATGAGATTGCCGTCGGACGCGAGCTGCTCGTCAGCAGCCCGACGCATCCGCGCGATGACCTGGCTCTGGGTCCAACCGCGCTCTTGCCGGGCCGCCTGCAAGGGGATGGCAGCCATGGTGACCTCTCGCTTTCTCGGCAGGGCAGCCGATCGTGCGAAGAACCCGACACTCACCTGACACGGATGCCCGCGTTCGTGTCAGGGTCTGTCGGCTCCCGGTGTCGCCCTCATTTTGCGGATGATCGTAGTGCAGTCAGGGATCTACGGAACGTAGGTGCTTCAAGAGGCTCTGAGATCAGGAGGGGATATGGCGCCGCAGGAGCGTCGGATCGTCGCTGAGCGGTTGAGGGTGGTCGAGAGTGAGGTCTCGCGGACTATGTCGCGGGTTGCCGATCTTTCCGCTTACCTCGGACTTCATCCTCAAGATCGTCCAGGCGGGCGTTCACGGCCCGAAGCGACTCCTGAAGACGATCCAACTTGCACATGACAGCCGTGAAGTCGGCGCTGTCTTCGCCCGTCTCCGAGGGCAGTGTCCGGACGAAGTTTCCCCGCCCCTGCTGAGACGTGATCAGCCCTTCGTCGCGTAGCAAGCGGATCGCACTGGCGACGGTGTTGGGAGCCACACCGTATTCGTCAGCGAGCTGACGGCCGGCCGGGATCCGAGCACCGACAGGGAACTCCCCGGACCGCAGCCGAGAGCGTAGAGCGGCGGCGATCTGGACGTACCCCACCCCGGCGGTGCTCGCCTCGCTGGAGTGGGCCATGCGCGCCCGGCGCACCTGCCCCGCCTGCCGACTCACCTTCACCTACTGCATCCCGACCTCGCTGGGCCAATGCCCGCACTGCGCCTTCGACACCGAGACCGACCCCGAGGACCTGGAGACCGCCGCATGAACAAGCCCGCCGTGCAGCCCGCCCGCTACGCCTACGACACCGACCTGCCCGCCTTGGACTGGATCCTGCAGGGCTCCTGCGGCCAGACCGACCCCGAGGCCTTCCACCCCGCCAGCCACAACCTCACCCACTCCGAGGTTCAGGCCGCGCTGGCCGTCTGCCAGGCCTGCCCCGTCCTGCAGCGCTGCCGCGACTACGCCCTGGCCCGCCCCTGGCTCACCGGCATCTGGGGCGCCACCACCGCCCACCAGCGCCGCCGCCTCCGCCGCACCACCGCGGCCTGACCCACCCGGGCGGGACACCGGAGCAACCGCCCAAAGCGCGCGGAGGGGGTGCTTCGATCATGCGCTCCAGTTATGAGCTCCGCTCTGGGCTCCACTTATGGGCTCCAGTTGAGAGCGGAGCCGCTCCACGCGGGTGTTCACCGCAGGTCACGGGGTGTGCAACGCGCTCCAGTGCTCCGCCCGACTGCACGCACAGACCGTGCCTTTCCCTCGAATGGCCGCGGCCGGCGCGACCCGTCCCGCCGACCGCGGCCCCAAGATTCTTCGCCCGCTGCTGTCGAATCCGCGTCCTCGGCCGTCATCGACGGCCGCTGGCCCATCATCCCCGCCGCCGACCGGTAGGACGCACCGGCGCGGGACCGGACGCGGTTCGCACCGGTCCCGCTGTCACGTCTTGCCCCGGTTGCGCCCTTCCTCTGCACAGATCACCGCGGGCCCGACCGGCTCGCCGACGCGAAGGGAACCACCGCCATGACCGCATTCGCCCCCGTGGACTATGCGCTGGCCGCCCTCCGGCGCGGCTGGTCCGTCTTCCCGATCACCCCCGGCGCCAAGCAGCCGCCGCTGGTCCGCGACTGGAACAACGCCGCCACCCGCGAACCGGAGCAGGTCCGCGCCTGGTGGGAGCAGTGGCCCGAGGCCAACTACGGCATCGCCACCGGCCCCTCCGGGCTCGTGGTCATCGACCTGGACACGCCCAAGCCCGGCCGGGCCCGGCCGCCGGCCTGGGATCAGCCCGGCATCACCGACGGCGCCGACGTCCTGGCCGCGCTCGCCGAAGACGCCGGACAGCGCTCCCCGCTCGCGGGGACGCCGTATGCGCTGCGGCACACCTGCGTCTCCACGTGGCTCAACGCGGGCGTCTCCGAGACCCTCGTGGCGCGCTGGGCCGGCCACAGCGTGGCAGTACTGAAGAAGATCTACGCCAAATGCCTCGTGGGCGAGGAGGAGCGTGCCAAGCAGCAGATCGAGGAGGCGCTGAGGCGGGGCTGACCCTTATCGGGAACAGCCCATATTGGAAAGTCTCGTCCTCACACACGGACAAAGGTCCCGGCTCCAATGCGGAGCCGGGACCAGGCGAAACTGACACAGTCTCGGGAAGCGAAGCCCTACTTCAGTCCTTCAACTCCCAGTCCAGGGGCTCTTCTCCGTCGATTCGGTATCCCGCCGAGACGGCGGTGCCGTCCTCGGGTACCTCGAAGGGGACCCATCCGCGGGCGCACTCCCCCGGGAACAGCGTCTCCTCGTCGGGGTAGGTCGCGTCGGGCCAGTCGGACCAGACCGTCGAGGCGGCGCTGACCCGGGTGTCGTCCTCCATGACCACCACCCAGGGGTCCCAGCTGATCATCGCCCGGTCCTCGGTGTAGGTCGGGTCGTTCTCGGCCCACTCCGGAACCCTGACCTCGTTGAGGCACAGCCTGACCTCCAGACCGGCGTTGACGAGGGCATCGCTGGTGGTCCGCTCCCCGAACGGCCGCCGGTAGTCGATCACCTCGATGGTGGCGTTGCCGATCTCGGCGTCGAACTCCTGCTCATCGCCCAGGCCGAACGCCTGCTCCTCCGGTGACGGCGACGGGGACGGCTCGAGGGTGGTGGTCTCCTCCTCCGCGGCGGGGGAGGCTTCAGCAGAGTCAGAGGCAGCCTCGTTCGTTCCGCACCCGGCTAGAGCGAGCAGCACCGCAACAGCGGCCACGACCTTGTTCATGGTGGGTCCTTCGGGGGATGGGGGAAGAGCCCGGATCCATTCCTTGATCCGGGTGACGCGATCGTAGACGAGACCAGTGTCGAATTCGGGGCGAACCAGCAAGGGAGGGCAGAAACCACGCCTCCTGCCGGCGCGGTCAGACGGGGCTGCTCCTTCAGCGCGTATTCAGCGCAGCCCTCCGCTGAGAGCCGCCACCGGCCACCACCAGTCACCGACGCATGGCGACGCCCCCCGGCCTGTTATCGCAGGCCGGGGGGCGTTCTTCGTGTTCGTGGGATTGTGGGCGCGAGAGGACTCGAACCTCCGACCACCCGCTTGTAAGGCGGGGGCTCTGCCAACTGAGCTACACGCCCGGGTGCATGCGCGGAGCCGGTCCCGCGCTGGGCGGGTGAACGGCTGAGAAAGATGGTACCGCTCCGCGGCTACCGGTGCGCCCTCCGCGGACCGGGGAGGCGGGACAGGCCGCCCAGGACGCGGGAGAGCGCCTGCTCGACCTCGTTGGTCAGGACGGCGTCGAGGTGAGCGGAGGAGGGCACGGGCTGGGGGGAGGTCTGAGGACGGACCTCCCCGCAACTGTGGCACTCGATCTCGCCCAGGCGGGACAGCAGGAACGTGGAACGGCACCGACCGCACCGGTCGAGGTCGGCCTTCCAGTCCTGGGTGAGTTGGCAGTCCGGGCAGATCAGCACCTGGCGTTCGTGGCGCACCCCGCGCTTCCACGGGTGCGTGCCACGGACCGGGTCGTTCTGCCTCGCCCCGCACAGGTAGCAGGGCATGGCTCTCCTTAGGGTGAGTCAGCTCAGCTCGGCGAGCGCCTTGCGGTAGGAGGCGAGGTCACGGGTCTGAGAGATCGGGTTGACGACCTTCCAGCGCACGGCGCCCTCCTTGTCGACGAGGAACGTGGCGCGCAGAGCCACGCCCCTGGCGTCGTCGAACACACCATACGCCCGGGCGACCTCACCGTGCGGCCAGAAGTCCGACAGCAGCGGGTAACCGAAATCCTCCTGGTCGTCCCAGGTCCGATGGGCGAACATCGAGTCGACGGAGACGCTCAGCACCTGCACGTCGTCGTTCTGGAAGTCCTCGATGCCGTCACGGAGCTCGCGCAGCTCGCTGCCGCACGCGCCCGAGAAGGCCAGCGGGTAGAACACCAGCAGGACGCTCCTGCGCCCCTTGAAGTCCGACAGCCGCACCGCCTGGCCGTGCTGGTCGGAGAGCTCGAAGTCCGGCGCGTCCCGGCCAACCTCGATCGACATCCGCGTTTCCGTCCCCCGTCCTGCTCCTCCGCCTCGAAGACCATGGGCGTGCCGCCCGCCGGTGGGGGCGGGCGGCACGCTGCTCCGCGATCGGCGGATACCTCCAACGATGCCGCTCGGGCACGGGATCGACTCAGCGCCGCACCTTCGGCATGACGAGGCGGGTGCCCGACCAGTCCTGCCCCGTGCTGACGGCGCTGGTCTGCGACAGTCCCGCGGTCGTCGCAGCCTCGGCGACGTCGCTGGGCGGGACGTGGCCCTCGCGCCCGGCCTTCGGGGTCAGCACCAGGATGATGCCGCCGCCCTCGATCGTGGGGAGCACGTCGACCAACACGTCGGTGAGGTCGTCCTCCTCGTCGTCGCGCCACCACAGCAGCGCGGCATCCACGACGTCGCCGTAGTCCTCATCGACCAGCTCATTACCGGTGCGCTCGGCGATCGACGCGCGCAGCTGCTCGTCCACGTCGTCGTCGAAGCCGAATTCCTGCACCACCTGACCCGGTTTGAATCCGAGTCGATCGGCCAGGCCACGTTCGCTCTGTGCCTGGCCTGCGGTCGCGCTCACGAAAGTCCTCCTCCACACATCGATGTCGCCCGCTCCTCACGGGCCCGGCCGCGACAAGGCCCGCTCCCGGGTCGATCCCGCTTTTGCTGGCTAAGTTCACACGCTGGGTGCCTCATCCGTCAACGTGTCCGCGTCCGGCGTGCGCTCCTGCTCCTACCATCCTGCCCCGTCAGCCGGGCTCGTCAAGAATGACAGCCGCACCTGCCGGTCAGGATTGTCGACGTTCACGTCCACAATGGCGATAGATTGCCACGTTCCCAGCGCCGGTTCCCCGGAAAACACGGGAATCGTCGCATAGGGCGGAATCAGCGCAGGAAGGACGTGGGAGCGGCCGTGCCCGGGCGAGCCGTGCCGGTGCCGCCACCGGTTGTCGGCGGGCAGCAGGTCGGCCAGCGCCGCGAGCAGGTCGTCGTCGGATCCGGCGCCCAGCTCGATGATCGCCACGCCCGCGGTGGCGTGCGGGACGAACACGTGCAGGAGTCCGTCGGCGCCGGCCTCGGCGGCGAAGTCCGCGCACTGGCGGGTGATGTCGGTGATGCTCTCCGATCCGCCGGTGTGCAGATCGAGAAGTTTTGTCCGCATGCGGCAACGGTTACCCACCTCGGGGCGGCCGCAACCTCCCCGCACCGATGTGCGCGGGAGCCCGGCCGAGAGGGCCCGGCGCACCGGACTCGCCCGGTGCGCCCAATGGGGCCATACTCGGCACCAGGACGAAGGAGAGAGTGTGACTGCTGGACTGCGGCTCGGCCCGATGCTGCGCCACGTGAGCGAGACGACGGCGGCGATCTGGGTCGAGACCGACGCGCCGTGCCGGGTCACCGTGACCGCCGGAACCGCGACCGCCTCCGCCGACACCTTCACGGTGCACGACCACCATTACGCGTTGTGCGAACTGACCGGCCTGGCCCCCGGATCGGCCCTGCCTTACGAGGTCCGGCTCGACGGCGCGGCGGTCTGGCCGGAGCCGGACTCGCCGCACCCGCCGAGCCTGGTCCGGACACCGGACGGCACGAGCCCGGCCCGCATCGTGTTCGGCTCCTGCCGCACGCCCACCGACCACGGCCCCGCGGCGGTGCTGCGCTACGGCGTCGACATGGTGCGCGCCTACGCGCTGCGGCTGGCCGATCAGCGGCGCGGGCAGGACCCGGACGCGGCCGCCGAGCAGACCGGGGACCTGGACTCCGGCGAGCCCACGGTGCTGCTGATGATCGGCGACCAGATCTACGCCGACGAGATCCAGCCGTCCATGGCCGAGTTCCTGAGGCGCCGCCGCGCGCAGCGGACCGAGCGGGAGGACGCCGATCCCCCGGTGGACGAGGTCGTGTTCTTCGACGAGTACGCCGAGCTGTACCGGCAGGCGTGGTCGGACCCCGACATCCGCTGGCTGCTGTCCACCGTGCCGACGCTGATGCTCTTCGACGACCACGACATCCGCGACGACTGGAACACCTCCGGCACCTGGCGCCGCGAGATCGCCGAGAACCCGTGGTGGCGGCCCCGGATCACCTCAGGGCTCGGCACCTACTGGATCTACCAGCACCTGGGCAACCTGTCCTGTGAGGAGCGCGCGGCCGATCCGGTCCTGAAGGCGGTCACCGCGCAGCCGGGCGACGCGCGCGAGGTCGTCGACTCCTTCGCCTGGC
The DNA here is from genome assembly GCF_013408795.1 of Spinactinospora alkalitolerans. Lineage (NCBI taxonomy): Bacteria > Bacillati > Actinomycetota > Actinomycetes > Streptosporangiales > Nocardiopsidaceae > Spinactinospora > Spinactinospora alkalitolerans. The sequence continues at coordinate 2,027,204 of NZ_JACCCC010000001.1, read as the reverse complement.
GCGCGCACACCGAGCCGCCCTCCTACCGCTGGAGCTACCGCTACGACATCGGGCGCAGCCGGGTGCTGATGGTGGACAACCGGTGCGGGCGCATCGTCGAGGACGACGCCCGGCGGACCATACTCGGCCCCGAGGACGCCGCGTGGCTGGACTCCCAGCTCACCGGCGACGTCGACCACCTGGTACTGACCAGCACGCTGCCGTTCCTGATGCCCTCGGGCGTGCACTACCTGGAGGCGTGGAACGAGGCCGTGTGCGCGGGAGCCTGGGGCTCGCGCCTGCGCCGCCCGGCCGAGAAGATGCGCCAGAAGATCGACCTGGAGCACTGGGCGGCGTTCCAGCGCTCCTTCGCCGCGATCTCGGACTCGGTGCTGCGGGTGGCCGCGGGCGAGCGCGGCGCGCCCCCGGCCAGCGTGCTCTTCCTCGGCGGCGACGTGCACTTCTCCTACCTGGCCCGGGCCGGGGCCAGGGACGCGCGGACCCGCGCGGCCACGTCGGGCACCCGCATCGCCCAGTTGGTGTGCTCCCCCACCTGCAACTGGCTGCAGCCGGTGATGCGCCGGATGATGTGGGTGTCGGCGCGCGCGATCACCGGCCTGGCCTGGGGCCTGATAGCGCGGCTGGCGGGGGTGCGGCCGCCGGCGCTGGCCTGGCATCTGGACGACGGCCCCTGGTACGACAACACGCTGGCCACGCTGGTCCTTGATGGGCGGGAGGCCGATGTGAGCTGGGAGTACTCCCCCTTGCTGAAGCAGACCCTGCGGGAGCGCTCGCCGGGCGAGGCCGCCCGGCCCGAGGTGCGGCGGCTCAACCGCTACCGGCTGACCGGCTGAGGGCCGCCACCGGTCGATCGCGGTGCCGACCGCGGTCGACCGGTGGCGGCCGCAGCGCGGTCCGCGCGGCCGCCGCCGTCCGGGGCGCGCGGACATCGGGACCCGCGCGCCCCGGACGGAGCCGAACAGCCCTCGGGCGGGCCCGCGCGGCCGGTCACGGCACCTGGTAGGCGCTGTCGCGGACGTCGGTGATGGCCATGTGTCCGGGGGCGTGGCCGATGGCGAACTCCGGGGCCGAGGCCATGACGGCCGCCTGCGGGGTGACGCCGCAGGCCCAGAAGACCGGGATCTCGCCGGGGCGGATCTCCACGGGGTCGCCGAAGTCGGGCCGGTCGAGGTCGGTGATACCCAGTGCCGCGGGGTCGCCCACGTGCACCGGCGCCCCGTGCACCGCCGGGTAGCGGGAGGTGATGCGGACCGCGTCGGCGACCCGGTCGGCCGGGATCGGCCGCATGGAGACCACCAGCGGCCCCGATATCCGCCCGGCGCCGCGGCAGGGCCGGTCGGTCCGGTACATCGCGACGTTGGAGCCGGCCTCGATGTGGCGCACCGGCACGCCGGCCTCCAGCAGCGGGGTCTCGAAGGTGAAGCTGCACCCGATGAGGAAGGCGACGAGGTCGTCGCGCCAGGCACCGCGTGCGTCGCCCACCTCGTCGACCTGCTCGCCGTTGACGTAGATCCGGTAGGCGGGCAGGTCGGTGCGCACGTCCCCGTCGAAGAGGGCCGACCCCGTCCGCCCGGGTTCGATGACGTCGAGCACCGGACAGGGCTTGGGATTGCGCTGCGCGAACAGCAGGAAGTCGAAGGCCAGCTCGCGCGGCAGCGCGATCAGGTTGGCCTGGGCGTACCCGGCGGCATAGCCCGAGGTGGGCACCTGCAGCCCGGCCCGGAACAGGGCGCGGGCCTGATGCGGACCGAGCGCGGCGGGGTCGGCCGGCGGGGTGGCGGTGCTGCTGATGGGATCGTCGCTGCTCACGGGGTCGTCCTCCTCGGTTGTCCACAGGCCCGCGCGAAAGGCCGGCCCGCGGCTCTTGACAGGTGCAGACTGTTTCTCACGCGGTTCCCTGAGGTGGGCGGTCAGCCCCCGGACGGGGCGGGGCGTGGGGTTCGCCCCGCAGGCCGCGGCGCGCGCTCACAGGTGGAACCGCAGCCGGGTGCCGGGCCGCGCCTGGGCCGCCAGGGCGACGCCGGGGGTCGCCACGACGGCGATGACCGGGTAGCCGCCGGTGACCGGATGGTCGGCGAGGAAGAGCACGGGGTCGCCGTCGGGCGGGACCTGCAGGGCCCCCGGGACCATGCCCTCGCTGGGCAGCTCGTCCGGGCGGGTGCGGCGCAGCGGGGGGCCGGCCAGCCGGGCGCCCACCCGGTCGCTGCGGCCGGTCACCTCATAGGGCGCATCGAGCAGCGTGCGCACCGCGTCGGGATGGAACCAGTCGTCGCGCGGGCCGAGCACCACCCGCAGCCGCACCTCGTCGGCGGGCAGCTCGGCGACCGGCGCGGCGTCGACGGCGGGGAACGCCCCCGGCGGCGGTCCGGCGGGCAGCACCGCGCCGGGGGCGGGCGGCGGCGGGCCGAGTCCGGCGAGGGTGTCGGTGCTGCGGGAGCCCAGGACCGGCGGCACCGCGATCCCGCCGCGCACGGCCACGTAGCTGCGCAGCCCGCGTTCAGCCCGGCCCAGGCGCAGTTCCGCGCCGTCGGGCAGACGCAGCACGCAGTTCATCGCGCCGGCGCGGCCGCCGCAGTCCACCGGGCACGGCGCGCCGGTCACCGCCACCGTCAGGTCCCCGCGGGCGCGCACCCGCAGCCCTCCCAGGGTCACCTCCAGCGCCGCGGCGTCGGCCGGGTTGGCCAGCAGCCGGTTGGCCAGACCGAACGAGACCGGATCCGCCGCACCGGAGGCCCCCACGCCCAGTGAGGCGTGGCCCCACCGCCCGGCGTCCTGCACGGTGGTGAGCATTCCGGTCTCTAGCACCTCAAGGGCTGGCATCGACCTCGTCTTCTTTCGTCTCTGTCTCCGTCTGTATCCCGTCTCGCCGGCGCGCCGCGGGCGCCGGGTCCGGCACCGCTTCGTCAGGAGGGCGCCGCCTGCTCCACCGGGCAGGCGCCTGCTCCGCGCGGGGCGGAGCGGACGGCGCGGGTCCGGCGGGACGCCCCCCGGCGGAGGGTCCCCTCTCCTCCGCCGGGCCGCCCGCCGCGGGCCGCACCGGATGCACCGGGCACACCGGGCGGAACCGCCCCAAGAGCCCCGCCCGATCGCCCCGCTCCGAGGGCGCGGGCCGGCCAGGCCCTCCTAGGCTTCCACGAACCGCACGCGCACCCCCGGGCGCAGCAGCCCCGGCGGGTCGCGCTCCAGGTCCCAGATCGCCGTGTCGGTGCGGCCGATGAGCTGCCAGCCCCCCGGGGACCGGCGCGGGTAGACGCCGCTGAACTCACCGGCCAGTCCGACCGCCCCGGCCGGGACCCGGGTGCGCGCCTCCTTGCGCCGCGGCACGTGCAGCCGGGGGTCGTCGCTCACCATGTAGCCGAAGCCGGGCGCGAACCCGCAGAAGGCCACGGTCCAGGCGGCGCCGGTGTGGGCCGCGACGACCTCGCGCTCGCTCATGCCGGTGAGCCCGGCGACGTCGGCGAGGTCGGCTCCGTCGTAGGCGACCGGGATCTCCGCCTCGCCGGCGTCGGCCCGCTGCCCCGGCCGCAGGCGCAGTCCGCGCACGGCGGCGGCCACGGTGTCGACGTTCCCTGCGCCCGGGCGCATCCGCAGCAGCACGGTGCGTGCCGCCGGCACGACGTCGACGACCCCCGGCGGCGGGTCGTCGGCCAGGGCCGCCTGCAGAGCCAGCACCTCGCCGAGGTCGGCGACCTCGACGAGGACACCGGAGTCCGCGCAGTTGAGGATGTGCATCTGCCCTCTCGTTCTCGGTTGCGCCGGCCGTGCTCCCGGTCGTGCTCCCGGTGGTCGTCCACAGGTTCAGCGGCCGGGGTGGCGCCAGGGGCTTGACAGGCCGGAGAATCGTTTCACGCGGTTCCTCAAGGAGTGGGCGGTGTGCCCCCGGACGGGGCGGGGCCCGGGTGGGAGGCGGCGAACGGCGTCAGTTCGACACCGGCCGAGGACAGCCGGTCCGACACCGCACGGGCGATGCGGACCGCGCCGGGGCTGTCGCCGTGGACGCAGATGGAGTCGGCGTCCAGCTCGATCACGGAGCCGTCGGTCGCGACGATCCCGTCCCCCCGGGCCATCCGCAGGCAGCGTTCGGCCACCGCGGCCGGGTCGTGCAGCACCGCGCCGGGTTCGCGGCGCGACACCAGCGTGCCCTGCGGCGTGTAGGCGCGGTCGGCGAAGGCCTCGTGCACCACGCGCAGGCCGGCCTCGGCCGCCCGGCGCAGCCAGGCCGAGCCGGGCAGGCCCAGCACGGGCAGGTCCGGGTCGTACAGGCGCACGGCCTCGACCACGGCCGCGGCCTGCTCCTCGTGCCGCACGATCGCGTTGTAGAGCGCCCCGTGCGGTTTGACGTAGCGCACCCGGTCGCCGGCCAGCTTCGCGAAGGCGTCCAGCGCGCCGATCTGGTAGATCACGTCGTTGGTGAGTTCGGCGGGGAGCACGTCGATGAAGCGCCGCCCGAAGCCCGGGAGGTCGCGGTAGCCCACCTGAGCGCCTATGGCCACTCCGCGCCCGACCGCCTGCTCGCAGGTGCGGCGCAGCACGGTGGGGTCGCCGGCGTGGAACCCGCAGGCGACGTTGGCGCTGGTCACGATGGACAGCAGCGCTTCGTCGTCGCCGAGCTCCCAGCGCCCGAACCCTTCACCGAGGTCGGAGTTGAGGTCGATGTGCACGGTATGTCCTCCCTTTTTTCGCGCGTTGGACGGGGAACGGGGTGGTGGCCGCCGGTGACCGCGCCCCTTAGACGGTCACCGGCGACGGCGTCGCCGCAGGCGTGCTGCGGCGGCGGTCACTCCCAGAGCGCGGCGATGCCCGACAGCGACTGCACGGCGATGTAGACCGTCAGCAGCCAGGCCAGCACGCCGAGCAGGAGCAGCCAGAGCGGGTAGCGGTAGCCGTGCAGCAGGTCGCGCGAGCGCCGTGCCGCGACCCAGAGCATGATGCCCATGCCGACGGGCAGGATGAGCCCGTTGAGCGCGCCGGCGAGGATCAGCAGCGTGGCCGGGGCCTGGCCGAGTACCAGGTAGATCACCATGGAGATCACGATGAAGCCGGCCACCAGCCAACCGCGGTTGCGGGTCAGCCGCGGCGAGAAGGTCGCCACGAAGGAGATCGAGGTGTAGGACGCGCCGATCACCGAGCTGATCGCCGCCGCCCACATGATCAGGCCGAACAGCCGCAGCCCCGCCTCGCCGGCCGCCTGGGAGAACGCCTCGGCCGGCGGGTTGGTGGATTCCAGGATGGCGGCGCCGCCCGTGACCACGCCGAGCACGGCCAGGAACAGCAGCACCCGCATGACGCCGGTGACGATGATGCCGATGACCGAGGCCCTGGCGATCGCCCTGGAGTTCTCCGGGCCGCTGATGCCGGCGTCGACGAGCCGGTGCGCGCCGGCGTAGGTGATGTAGCCGCCGACGGTGCCGCCGATGATGGTGACGATCGCGACGAACCCGATCTCGTCGGGCAGCACCGACTGGCGCAGCGCCTCGCCCACGGGCGGGTCGGAGACGAGCGCCACGTACAGCGTCATGGCGATCATCAGCACGCCGAAGACGATGATGATGCGGTCCATCGCCGCGCCGGCCCGCTTGATGAGGAAGATCGCGATCGCGATCACGGCGGAGACGGCGCCGCCGATCTTGACGTCGAGGCCGATGAGCGCGTCCAGGCCCAGCGCCGTCCCGGCGATGTTGCCGACGTTGAACACCAGCCCGCCGAAGACGATGAGCGCGGCGAGCAGGTACCCCGCTCCGGGCAGCACCTTGTTGGCCAGGTCCTGGGCTCGGGTGCCGGCCACGCCGACGACGCGCCAGATGTTCAGCTGGACGGCGATGTCGACGAGGATCGACACCAGGATCGCGAACGCAAACGCCGCGCCGAGCTGCGCGGTGAAGTTCGTGGTCTGGGTGATGAAGCCGGGGCCGATGGCGCTGGTGGCCATCAGGAACATCGCACCGAGGAGGACGCCGCGCCCGGCGGCCCGGGGGGCGGTGGGTCTGGCGGCGGGACCTGGCGATCGGTTCATGGCGGACCTCGCTTCAGGAAGCTTCGGAGGATCGGGGAATCGGTGGGACCTCGAGTGGGCCGGTAGGGCCCGGGGCCGTGCAGGAGGGTGACGGCAACCACACCGTCACAGCAATTGTTGAACAATACTCCAATACTTCAATCTGATGTGGAGCGACATCCTACAAACCTCTCGGCCAGGTGGACCACACCCCCCGGTGATATGGACGACGCGGCGGCGCGGCGGGGTTGGCCGCGCGGGCGCCGCATCCGGCCGGGCACCGGCCGACCGGGCGCGCGGCCGGATCCGCCACAATTGGGATCGTCGTGATCCCGCGATGACGAGGAACGGAGTGGATGTGACGGTGACGGGCGACTGGATCGGCCGGCTGGCGGACTCCAAGGGGGCGCTGGAGCGGTCGAGCACCGCGGAACGGGTCGCCGACGTGTTGCGCGACCACATCATCGAGGGCGTGATGGCTCCCGGTGCCCGCCTGTCGGAGGAGGCGATCGGCGCCGCGCTGGGCGTCTCCCGCAACACGCTGCGCGAGTCGTTCCGGCTGCTCGGTCACGAGCGGCTGCTGGTGCACGAGTTCCATCGGGGCGTGTTCGTCGCCAAGCCCACCGCCACCGACGTCGTGGACCTGTACCGGGTGCGCCGCGCGCTGGAGCTGGCGGCGCTGCGCGGCGCGGGAGGGGCTCCCGAGAAGGCCGTCGAGGCGGTCGGTGCGGCGGTCCGGGAGGGCGAGGAGTCGCTGGAGCGCGGCGACTGGTGGGGTATCGGCACCGCCAACATGCACTTCCACCAGGCGATCGCCGCCCTGAGCGCCAGTCCGCGGACCAACGAGATCATGCGCCAGCTCCTGGCCGAGCTCCGGCTGGTCTTCCACGTGATGGCCGCTCCGCGGGAATTCCACGCGCCCTACCTGAGCCACAACCGCGAGATCTACGAACTTCTGCGCGACGGCCGCTGCGGCACGGCCGCCGACCGGCTCGCCGAGTACTTCGACGTCGCCGAGCAGCAGCTCGTCGGCGCCTTCGCCGCCCTCGCCGGGAGCGAGAAGCAGGGTGCGGGCTGAGCGGCGGCGGACGGGCGGCCGCAGCGCTGCGGCCGCGTGCGGTCCGGGCGCGGCCGCGCGAGCGCGATCACCGCTGAGGAGGCGGAGCCGTCAATGAGCGAATTCCTGTACTACGTCGCCGCGCGCCCTCACGGGCTCACCGATGCGGAGAGGAGCGGCGCGACCGAACTGGTGGAACGCTACAACCGGACGCTGTCCGAACGGATCGACGCGGCACCGGACGCGACCGCGGCGCAGACCCGCTGGATGTGCGAGGACTTCGTGCTGCACGAGGACGGCGAGCCGGGCGAGATCGCGTTCGGGGCCGTGAAGATCGCACACGCGGCGCTGCCGTGGCAGTTGGTCGAGGTGCAGGTCGGGCACTGGATGGATCTGCTCGGTGAACTCCACCGGCTGCTGCCCGACGCCCGATGGCGCGTGGAGCTCGCGGGCGCGGAGGTGCCGTGGGAGGAGGAGCGCGGCGCGTTCGCCCTCCCCGGGCGGTGATGACGCGCGGGGACCGTCTCCGCGCCTCCGCCGCCGGGCCGCGGCCCGGGACCGAGGAGACGGCCCCCGGCCGCACCGAACGCCTCCTACTGGTTCTTGGCCTTGGGGCGGGACCTCGGGTGGTCGCCGCGGGCCTTGGGGCGGGTGTTGGTGCGGGGGTGCAGGATCGGGCGGGAGGGGCGCGGCGTCGCCGACGCCGAACCGGCGTTCAGGCCCGGGATCAGGGACTCGGAGCGGCCCTTGGAGCCGTCCGCGGCCGCGGTCCCGGCGGCGTCCGGGGCCGGGTCAGCGGTGTCGCCGCCGTCCGGGACGCTCTCGCCGGCCCCGGTGCCGCCGGTACCGGCCGCGACGGCGCCGTCCTCGGCGGCCTTCGCCGCCCCGGCGCCGCGGGCCTCGGCCCTGGCGCGGCGCCAGGCGGCGACCCTGGTCAGCAGCGGCCACTCCACCCGGACGGGCTGAGCCAGCGCCGCCCAGATGTAGGCCTGGGTGCCCCAGGACTCCATGGAGCGCCGGGCGCGCGAGACGGTCCAGAAGCTCGGCACCGCCAGCAGCAGTTGCGGCCAGGCCAGCAGGAGGGCCGCGACGAACGGGAACAGCCCGCCGCCGGCCAGCGCGGCCCCGGCGCCCACGGCGATCGGGGTCATCGCCAGGCCGATGCGCAGACCCGTGATCTGGCGGAAGCGGTGCAGCGAGCGGCGGACCGACGCCTCGGCCGAGAGCCCCTCGGGCAGCGGGGTCGGCTGCACCACGAAGGCCAGCAGGAGCGACGCGACAGCGACGGAGGCGGAGAGCAGGATGGTCCAACCGGGGGAGGACCACTGGCCGCCCACGGCGAGCGCGAGAAGGGCGAAGACCGGCAGAGGGAGGGGGGCGTAGAAGAGGACCTGGCGTCTCAACTGCCCCGACATCGTGGGCTGCTGGATGAACTCCACCAGATTCGTGTACAGCCGTCTCACGCCGGTCACAGCCATGGCGCCCCCAAGCGGTGTGCTCTTGCACGGTAGGCGGGAGAGGTTCTCCCTGATTCGTTCCTGCGACGTTCGGATTTCGCCGATCAACCCGAATGACCCGATGGTCCGAATGACCCGATCAGACCGTTCCGCCCGATGAACGAGCCGAACCGACCGCGGTTCGCGATCGTCGCCCGCTGGCCACGTTATCCGGTTTTCGACTGCTCCGCCGCTGTGTTCCCTACCCCCCTAGACGCCCGTAATCCGCACCGGGTTGACCTTTGTCCGGGGAAGTTTCCGCAACGTGCGTCACACTTGGGCGCCGACGCGGGAGCTCCGCTTCAGGCGCCCCCGCGGTCCCGCGTCGGACCCGCTGCGGACCCGTTCCCGTGCCGGGCGCGCCGCGGCGTGTCGCCGGCGTGTCGCCGCCCGGCCCGGCGGGAGGGCGCCGGGCGCGACCGCCGGGGGAGCTGGCCCTAGCGGCTCCCGGCCGTGCCGTCGCGCTCGGCCAGGCGGCCCAGGGTGACCGCGACCCGCAGGGCGAAGGAGCCCCGCCCGTCGGAGGGGGTGAACCCGGTGAGCTCGGCGATGCGGCTGAGCCGGTAGCGCACGGTGTTGGGGTGCACGAACAGCATCCGCGCGGTGGACTCCAGCGAGGAGGCGTGCTCCAGGTAGACCGAGAGGGTGTCGAGCAGCGGGGAGCCGGCGCCGCGCAGCGGAAGGTAGATCTCGTCGATCAGTTGGCGGCGCGCCGCGGTGTCGCCGTCCAGCGCCCGTTCGGGCAGCAGGTCCTCGGCGAGCACGGGGCGGGGGGCGTCGGGCCAGGCCACGGCGGCGCGCAGCCCGTTGACCGCGGCGCGCGCCGACCAGGCGGCCGACTGCAGGTCGGGCACTGGCGGGCCGACCACGACCGGCCCGGAGCCGAACATCCCCGACAGCGGGGCGGCCGCCGCCAGCGGCTCGTCGCCGGAGACCTGTTCGTTGACGCCGATCACGGCCACGATCCGGTCGCCCTGGAGGCCGGCCAGGACGTCGTGGCCGGCCCGCCGGGCCAGCGAGCGGATGTCGTCGAGGACCCCCTCGGACTTCTGGCCGCCCAGGAGTCCGGCGATCGCGACCACCGGCGTGCGCGACCAGCTCAGCGCCGAGCCCCAGGTCTGCAGGCCCTCCTCGCGGTCGCCGTGCAGCAGGGCGTCGACGATGAGCGCCTCCAGCCGGGCGTCCCACGCGCCGCGCGCCTCAGCCGCCCTGGCGTAGATCTTGGCGGAGCTGAACGCGACCTCGCGGGTGTAGCGCAGCACGGCCTCGCGCAGCTGCTGCTCGCCGCCGGGGGCGGCCAGCTCCCCCACCTGGTTCTCCACCACGTCGATGACCACCCTGATCATCTCCACGGTCTGCTGCAGGCTGAAGGAGCGGGTCAGCTCGCGCGGGGCGGTGCCGAACACCTCGACGGTGATCGCCGGGCGGCCCCGCTCGGGATTCTTGAACCACTCGACGAACGCCGCGACCCCGGACTGGGCCACCAGGCCGACCCAGGACCGGTCCTCGGCCGACATCCCGCGGAACCAGGAGAGCCTGCTCTCCATCCTGGCCACCGATGCGGTCCCGAGCGTGCCCATGGCGCGCTCCAGGCGCCGCACGGTCTCGGCGCGCACGGTCTCGGGGTCGGCGCCGCCCGTTTCCGCGCGAGCCGATTCGGCGCCGGTCCCGGGCGCGGTCGGGTCAGTGGGGTCCGTCTTCACTCTTACCAGGATGGCAGCAGGCGCGGCCGGAGACGACAGGGCCCGCCCGTCCCGCCGCCACCGGACCGCCGGAACGTGACGCGCACCACCGTATTCGCCGGGCCTGCGCCCCCTTTTTGTGGGACTCCGACAAAACACGCGTCCTAAACTTCGTGCCTGTCCCCATCAAGCTGGTGATGTTCTACAGGGCAAGGTGGATGTCGTGCTTGTAATCGTCGCTCCCGGCCAAGGCGCCCAGGTCCCCGGTTTCCTCTCCTCATGGCTCGAACTGCCCGGCATGGCCGAGCGCTTCGAGCACTGGTCCGCGGTCACCGGGCTGGACCTGGCGCGCTACGGTACGGTCGCCGACGCCGAGGAGATCCGTGACACCGCGGTCGCCCAGCCGTTGCTGGTGAGCGCCGGTCTCGCGGCCGCCACCGCGCTGCTGGGCGACCTCTCCGAGGCGCCCGCCGCCGTCGATGCGGTCGCCGGGCACAGCGTCGGCGAGTTCACGGCCGCGGGCATCGCGGGCGTGCTGACCCCGGAGGACGCGCTGGCGCTGGTCAGCGAGCGCGGCCGGGGCATGGCCGAGGCATCGGCCGCCACCTCCACGTCGATGACCGCGGTGCTGGGCGGCGACCGCGAGGAGGTGCTGGCCGCGATCGAGGCCGCCGGGCTGACCCCGGCCAACGACAACGGCTCGGGCCAGATCGTCGCCGCGGGCACCACGGAGCAGCTGGAGGCGTTCGCCGCGGCCCCGCCGGCCCGCGCCCGCCTGCGGTCGCTGTCGGTGGCCGGGGCGTTCCACACCCGCCACATGGCCCCGGCCGTGGAGCGGGTGCGCGCACTGGCCGACACCACCTCCGCGGCCGATCCCCGGGTCCGGCTGCTGTCCAACCGCGACGGCGCCGTCGTCACCGACGGCCGCGACTACCTCGGTCGGCTCGTCTCCCAGATCAGTTCGCCGGTCCGGTGGGACGCCTGCACGCGGACGCTCGCCGACCTCGGCGTCACCGCGATGATCGAACTGCCGCCCGCGGGCACGCTGGTGGGTCTGGCCAAGCGGGCGCTGCGCGGCATCGACCTGCTCGCCGTCAAGACACCCGACGACCTCGACCGGGCCCGCGAGCTGGTCAAGGCGCACACGGGCCTGGTCCCCGAGGCCCCCGCCACCGATTCCTCCGCTGCCTCCCCCGTCGATCCGGAAGGTCGTGCCCGATGAACCTCACCCCTGCGGCACCCGGCGCACGCGTCCTCGCGTTCGGCGAACACCAGCCCGGCAACGTCGTCACCAACGCCGACCTCGCCCAGCGGGTGGACACCTCCGACGAGTGGATCCAGAGCCGCGTCGGGATCAAGGAGCGGCGCATCACCGGGGACGACGAGACCGTGGACGACATGGCCGTCGCCGCCGGCGGCAAGGCCCTGGCCGCCAGCGGGCTCTCCCCCGACGACATCGATCTGGTGATCGTGGCCACCTGCACCCAGGAGGACCAGATCCCCAACTCATCGGCGAGCGTCGCCGCGCGGCTGGGCATCACCGCCCCGGGCGCGTTCGACGTCAACGCCGCCTGCGCCGGCTTCTGCTACGCGCTGGGCGTGGCCTCCGACGCGGTCCGCGCCGGTTCGGCGCGCCACGTTCTGGTGATCGGCGCCGAGAAGCTGTCGCAGTGGCTCGACTGGACCGACCGCTCCACCTGCGTGATCTTCGCCGACGGCGCGGGGGCGGCCGTCGTGGGCCCGAGTGAGGACCCGGGCATCGGGCCGGTCGTGTGGGGCAGCTCCGGCGACCGCGCCGACAAGATCTACATGCGCGAGAACAAGTACCTCCACCAGGAGGGCCAGGCGGTCTTCCGGTGGACGACCACCGAGCTGTACCCGGTGGCGCTGAAGGCGCTGGAGCGCGCCGGCGTCGACCCCGCGGAACTCACCGCGTTCGTGCCGCACCAGGCCAACCTGCGCATCGTCGAGGCCATCGCGCGCAGGCTGGGCGCTCCGCAGGCGATCGTCGCTCGCGATATCGTCACGGCGGGCAACACCTCGTCCGCGTCCATCCCTCTCGCGCTCTCGCGCATGATCGGGCGCGGCGAGCTGCCCTCGGGGAGCACCGTGCTCACCCTGGGATTCGGCGCCGGCCTGACCTATGCGGCCCAGGTACTGCAGACTCCCTAGACATCCGCGGACATCGGGTCCTTCGGCGTGCGCGCCGGGCCTTCGCGGAAGACGAACGATCAGGAAGCAAGAAGGAGAGATCGACATGGCCCACTCTGAGCAGGAAATCCTGGCCGGCCTCGGCGAGATCGTCGACGAGATCGCCGGTGTTCCCGCCGACCAGGTCACCCCGGAGAAGAGCTTCGTGGACGACCTCGACATCGACTCGCTGTCGATGGTGGAGATCGCCGTGGCCGCGCAGGACAAGTTCGGCGTGGAGATCCCCGACGACCAGCTGAAGGACCTGAAGACGGTCCAGGACGTCATCAACTTCGTCCAGAAGTAGCCGTCCCCCGCCCGCCGGCGCCACAGCGCCGGCGGGCGGTCCCGGCGCTCACGAGGCGCCACCCACCCCGCAGGCGCCGTGCCGACGGGAACCGACCACGAGACGAGAAGGGCGATCGGCCAATGAGCACTACCGATGTCGTCGTCACCGGCCTCGGTGCCACCACCCCGCTGGGAGGTGACGTCGCCAGTACCTGGTCCGCGCTTCTCGAGGGTCGGTCCGGTATCCAGACCATCGACGAGGACTGGGTCAAGGAACTGCCCGTCCACTTCGCCGGCGTCGCCGCCGAGGACCCCTCCCAGAAGCTGCCCCGCCACCGCCTGCGCCGCCTGGACCGCACCCAGCAGTTCTCCCTGGTGGCCGCGCACGAGGCGTGGGCCGACGCCGGCTCCCCCGAGATCGATCCGCTGCGCCTGGGCGTCGTCGTCTCCAGCGGCATCGGGGGCATCCTGACGATCCTGGAGCAGTACGACGTCTTCCGCGAGAAGGGCTGGAAGCGCGTCTCGCCGTTCACGGTGCCGATGCTGATGCCCAACAGCCCGTCCGCGGCCGTGGCCCTGGAGTTCACCGCCCGCGCCGGCGCGCACGCCCCGGTGAGCGCGTGCGCCTCCAGCGCCGAGGCCATCGCCGACGGGATCGCGATGATCCGCTCGGGCCGGGCCGACGTCGTCATCGCCGGCGGCACCGAGGCGGCCATCCACCCGCTCAACATCGCCTCCTTCGCCGCCATGCGCGCGCTGTCCACGCGCAACGACGACCCGCAGCGGGCGTCGCGGCCCTTCGACGCCAACCGGGACGGGTTCGTCATGAGCGAGGGCGCCGGCATCGTCGTGCTGGAGTCCGCCGAGCACGCCGCGGCACGCGGGGCCAGGGTCTACGCCGTGGCCGCGGGAGCCGGCTACTCCGACGACGCCCACGACATCGTGCAGCCCGACCCGGAGGGGGGCGGCCAGTCGCGCGCCATCACCGACGCGCTGGCCGACGCCGGGCTGAAGCCCGACGAGATCGCGCACGTCAACGCGCACGCCACGTCCACCCCGACCGGTGACGTGGGCGAGACGAAGGCGATCCGCATCGCGCTGGGCGACTCCGCCGCCGACGCGGTGGCGGTCACCTCGACCAAGTCCATGACGGGCCACCTGCTGGGCGGGGCCGGCGCGGTGGAGTCCATCGCGACCGTCCTGACCCTGCACCACGGCCGGATCCCGCCGACCATCAACATCGACGAGCTCGACCCCGGCGTCACGGTCGACATCGTGCGCGACGAGCCGCGCGAGCTGCCGACCGGTGCCGTCGCCGCGATCAACGAGTCCTTCGGCTTCGGCGGCCACAACATCGCCATCGCGTTCCGTCGGCCGTGACCCGCGGCGCACCCGCCGGCGCCGACGTGCCCGCGGGTGCGCCGCCGGCCCGTCGCGGCTCCCGGCCGTCCGAGCGGGCGGGCGACGACCCGACCGCTTCCACCGACCGCTTCCCGACCGCTTCCTCGAAGGAGTTGGCTGACGTGACCGTGATCGACAATCGGGTGGTCGCCGCCGCGGCGCCGACCACCGAAGCCGAGGACCCCCGCGACCCGCGGGTACGGCTGGCCGCGTTCTTCGACGCGGGGTCGCTGCGGCTCATCACCGCCCAGGACGACAGCGCCGCGCTGGCCGGTGCGGGACGGATCAACGGCATGCCGGCGGTGGCCTTCGCCAACGACGCGCGCATCCAGGGCGGGGCGATGGGCACCGCGGGGTGCGCGGCGATCGAGGCCGCCTACGAGCACGCGGTGCGCGAGCGGACGCCGGTGGTCGGGCTGTGGCACTCGGGCGGCGCCCGGCTGGCCGAGGGCGTGGAGAGCCTGCACGCGGTGGGCCGGGTGTTCGCGGCCATGACCCGCGCCTCGGGCGTGGTCCCCCAGATCTCGGTGGTGCTGGGCCCGGCGGCCGGCGGCGCGGCCTACGGTCCGGCGCTGACCGACATCGTGGTGATGTCGACGGGCGGCAAGGTGTTCGTCACCGGCCCCGATGTGGTGCGCAGCGTGACCGGCGAGCAGATCAGCGCCGAGGAGCTGGGCGGTGTCGACGCGCACGGCCGGCGCAGCGGCGTGGTGCATGTGACCGCACCCGACGACACCGCGGCGATGGTGCAGGGGCGCCGGCTGGCGCTGCTGCTGGGCCACCAGGGCCAGATGCGCACCGAAGCGGTCGGCGACATCGACCTGGGTGAGGTGCTGCCGGAGTCGCCGCGCCGGGCCTACGACGTCAAGCCGCTGATCAACGGCGTCCTGGACGCGCCGCTGGGCGAGGAGTCGATCGAGCTTCAGGCCAAGTACGCGCCCAGCATCGTCACGGCGCTGGGCCGGCTGGGCGGGCGCACGATCGGCGTCATCGCCAACAACCCGCTGCGGCTGGGCGGCTGCCTGGAGTCGAAGTCGGCGGAGAAGGCCGCGCGGTTCGTGCGGATGTGCGACTCCTTCGGCGTGCCGCTGGTGGTGATCGTGGACGTGCCCGGCTACCTGCCCGGGGTCGGCCAGGAGTGGGACGGCGTGGTACGCCGCGGCGCCAAGCTGCTGCACGCCTTCGCCGAGGCCACGGTGGCGCGGGTGACGCTGGTGACCCGCAAGTCCTACGGCGGCGCCTACATCGCCATGAACTCCCGCGCGCTGGGCGCCACCCGGGTGCTGGCCTGGCCCACCGCCGAGGTCGCGGTCATGGGCCCGGTGGCGGCGGTGCGGATCCTGCACCGCAAGAAGCTGGCCGCGGTGGCCGAGGAGGAGCGTCCGGCGCTGGAGGCCGAGCTGGCCGCCGAGCACGAGAAGATCGCCGGCGGCCTGGAGCGCGCCCGCGAACTGGGCGTCATCGACGACGTCATCGAACCCGAGCAGACCCGCTCCGCGCTGGCCGAGGCCATCTCCACCGCACCGCCCGCCCGCGGCGCCCACGGCAACATCCCCCTGTAGGTTCCGCTTGGCCGCCAACGGAGGCGGGCCGCGCGCTGGCAGCGGGGCGGACGAGGGAGTATGCTCTCGTCCGCCCCGCTGTCGTTCGCAATCGCCCGCCGCCGTGGAGGATCCGTCGGATCATTGGGCGAAATGGGGTATGGGTCACTCAACGTGACCGTTAACGGCGTGCTGCACGGACGGGAAGTTCCACTGAACTTCGACTGACGCGTCCTCGTCCGCGGCGTTTTGAAGGTGAAGATGGACGGGTGACCCTTCACCGAGATTCCTTCCACGCCAGTGGCGCGCGCTCCGGCGCGGCCCTCGCCGCCGAGGACGTCCACGGTGCCGAGTCCGCCGACGCCGTGGTGTTCCGACCCGTCGTCGACCTCGACTCCGGCGCGGTGCTCGCGGTGGAGGTCGAGGTGCCGGGCGCGGTCCCCTCGATCGACGACCCCGCGGTCCAGGCCGAGCGCCTGGCCAGACTCGCGCGCCGGATGGCGTCGGCGGAACCGCTGCTGCCGCTGGTGCTGCCCGTCCCGGCGAGCACCGTGCTCGCCGGCCGCGAGCCGTTCGCCCTGCTGGAGCACAACCTGCGGCGGGCCGGCCGGCGGCCGCGGGAGGTGACCCTGATGGTCGGCCCCGAGCTGCGCGACGTGCCGCGCGAGGCGCTGCTGCGCGGGCTGGGCCATCTGCGGGAGATGGGGTTCCGCTGCGGGCTGGGCACCGCTCAGGTCCCGCCCGACCTGCTGCTGGAGGCCACTCCGTTCCTGTTCCGGATCGATCCCCACCTCACCGCGGGCGTGCCCGGCGACGAGCGGCGGACCGCGGTCGTGGACGGGCTGTCCCGGATCGGGCGCGGGTCGAGCGTGTTCCCGCTGGCGGCCGACGTCCGTTCGGTGCCGCAGTTGACGAGGCTGCGGCAGGCCGGGGTGCGGCTGGCCCACGGTCCGCTGTTCGCCGGTGACGACTGGAGCCCCGGCGACCGCGTCCGCGCCGTCCCCGACTCGTCCATGACCTCCACCGCGCCGGGGATGGACGTGGGGCCGCGGGTCAGCGAGTTCACGGTTCCGGCCGTCACGATGGCCGAGGACGCGACGGCCGAAGAGGTGCTGGACGCCTTCACCAACGACACCGCGCTCAACAGCGTCATCCTGCTCGACCACAGGGAGCGCCCGGTGGCCTCGCTCGACCGCGCCCGCTTCCTGCTCTCCATCACCGGCCCCTACGGCCACGCGCTGCACGCCAGGCGCCGTGCGCAGCGCCTCGCCGATGCGCCGCGCACGGTGTCGCGCGGCGTGCCGGCGATGGCCGCCCTGCGTGCCGCCGGCACCGACCGCGAGCGCGTCTACGACGACCTGATCGCGGTCAACGAGTTCGGCCAGTGCATGGGGATCGTGCACGTCGGCGACCTGATCAGGAGCCTGTCCGGCTAGGTGCGGCCGACTAGGAGCGGCCCTCGTCGCCGGGGCCGCGGTCGCGCAGGGCGGTCATGTCCGGGCGCTTGGGCATGCGGCCGTCGCCGGAGGAGCGGCCCATCGCGCGCCGGCTGAGCCAGGGCACGAGGTGTTCGCGCGCCCACTTGAGGTTCTCGCGGCGCCGGATGATGCGGGGCAGCCGTTCCAGCGGGCCCGGCCAGGGGTTCGCCCAGATCTCGCGGCCGCCGAACGGGTGGCCGAGCAGGTCGGCGATGCGCGCGGCCACGATGTGGTGGCCGTCGGCGTTGAAGTGCAGCCGGTCCACGCTCCAGGCCCGCGGGTCGTTGAGCGCGTCCAGCGACCACAGGTCCACGATGTCGCAGCCGTTGCGTTCGGCGATGGCCCGCAGGTGCATGCTGAACACCGCGATCCGGCCCCGGTAGACGCGCAGCACGGGGATCCAGCCGGTGTCGTGCCCGGACAGCATCACGACGTGGATCCCGGCCTCGCGCAGCAGGCGGATGCCGCGGTCGTAGTCCAGCGCGAGCAGGTCGAGGTCGGTGTTGGGCCGCAGTACGTCGTTGCCCCCGGCGTGCACGGTCACCAGGTCGGGGGCGAACTTCAGCGTCTGTTCGAGCTGCTCGCCGAAGATGTGGCGCATCCGTCGGCCCCGCACCGCGAGGTTGGCGTAGCGGAAGTCGGGCTCCGATGCGCCCAGGTGCTCGGCGAGCCGGTCGGCGAACCCTCGGTAGCCGCCGTCCGGACCGAGGTCGTCGAGCCCTTCGGTCAGGCTGTCCCCGATGGCCACGTAGGAGCGGATGACCGCCGGGCTCTCCGCCTGCGCGCGGTCAGGGGGATCTGTCTCCAGGTCAGTCACGTCAACCAATCAATCGTGCGGCTCGACCACGTGGACGTACCGGACCGCGGTCAGGAGGAATCGCGGGGACGTCGCGTGTGCCCTTCGCAACACCGGGGTGAATGTGTCAGAACGAAGAGGCAGGGTACGGCGGACCCCACAAGCATACCGCCGACCTTCGCCGACACGGTTGCGGACAGCGGGAGGCGCACGGGCCGGTCGCGCCGGTGGGGCGCGCTTCCCGGTCCCGCCGTGCGCCTCGCGCGCACGGCGGCGGAAGGGACCGCGGCGGCAGTACGACGATCACGAGGAGCCGCACGGCCATGAGCACTCCGACGCCGGGAGACCCGGCCTCCGAGAACCAGGTCCCCGGCGCCCCGGACTCCGGGGGCACCGCGGACTTCCCCGTCAATCCGGTCGAGGAGGCTCTCGGCCAGGCCATCGAACGGAGCAGGCGGGACGGGGCGGCGGACGGCCCAGAGGAGGAGGGCGACACCGCCCCCGTCATGCACTTCATCGAGACCCTGCGCGAGGGCAGCCTGTGGGTGCCCCTGCCGGAGGGGTCGGGCATGCAGGACGACGGCTCGGTCGCGCTGCCGACGCTGGAGCTGGAGGGCTCCTCGTTCATTCCGGTCTTCACCTCCGAGGAGCAGCTCCGCGTGCACAGCGAGGGCCTGCCGTTCACCGTGCTGCCCGCCCGCGACCTCGCCGGCGTGCTGCCCCAGGGGGTGGGGCTCGCGCTGAACCCGGGCAACCCGGTGAGCGCGCCGATCTATCCCGAGAGCGTGCCGGCCCTGGCCCAGGAGTAGCGCCCGGGTGAACGGCCCGGCGGGTGGGCCGCCGCGGAGCATGACTTAGGTCACAATGGGCCCGAATCCGGCACGGTCGAACATCACGTGTGCCAGGGGATCGCGTCCCGGACTTCCGCGGCCGCCCGCCCGGATCAGGCGGCCCGGGTCTACCCAGGAACTCCGGCCGCGCATACGATCTGCGCAGAAGGTCGGCGCCCCGGTGCCGAATCAAGCAATCCGCTCCCCGGTCGTCCTCCCCCGTGCGGTGGACGACGACGTGCAATGCACCGGCTCGGCATCCGCGCCCGCTCAAGGACGCGTAGTGTGTAGCGCACAGCCGAACAGCCGCGCCGCTCCCCCCGCACGTCCCGCGAGCCGTATGCCAGGAGGTCGAGGTCCCCAGCAGATGAATGCCGTCTCACCGATCTGCCTCATCGACCTCGCCCCCGCTCTGCGCTGGAGCAAGTCCGCCGACGTGGCCGACGTCCTGAGGCACGCCCGCCTGGTCGACGGCTGGTGGCGCTCCCTCCCGCTGCCCCGCGTCCTCGACATCGCCGGGCCGACCTGGCTGGCCCACTGCCTGGCCCGGCTGGCCGTCGAGCAGTGGGACCACCTGGCGCTCGACGAGTTCCTGCCGACGCTGCGGGCGCTGGCGGTGGACATGGACGAGATCGCCGAGCCGGTGCGCGGCTCCGTGCTGGCCACGGCCGGCGGCTGGGACCAGCTCGTCACGGCCTCGCCCGCGGCGATGCGCGACTGGGGCCATCCCGACAACTGCGGCGTCCTCGAAGTGGTCAGCATGGTGACGTGGCGGGCCGTGCACCCGTTCACCAGGGACTGCGCCGGCGGCCCCTCGCCCTCCCCGGCCCTGATGGTCGAGGCCGTGCGCACCATCGCCAACTGGATGCCCGCCTCGGCGCCCGAGCACGTGCACAGCGCGCTGGCCTACCTCACCAACGCCACCGGGGCCGGCGACGCCGAAAGCGTCGACGACGGCCCGCAGCAGAGCCCCGCGACCCGCGCCATCCGCACGCTGCGCGCCCTGCGCGCGCAGCGCGACGAGGAGGCCGCCGAGGAGCCGGCGCCCGCGAGCAGCACCCCGCCGCCGAGCCCCCCGCCCACCCCGTCGCTGGCAGAGAGCCTGACCCGGCGTCCGCGCAGCAACTCGCTGCTGGGCCCCAACCGCACCCTGCGCCGGCCGGCCTTCGGCCCGCCCAAGGCGCTGCGGACCGAAACCCCCGACGACGACGCGCCCCCCGCCGAGGCCCCGGCCGGGCTCGGCGAGCACCCGCTCATCGACCTGCTGGACCAGTTGTTCCGTTCCTGGGGCGATCTGGAGCGCGCCGTCGCCGCCGAGCGGCTGTTCGCCGCCGACCCGGTGAGCATCCGCGTGCTGTCGGACCAGCTGAGGGTGGACATCGGCGAGATCCGCAACGCCCAGCGCACCGTCGAGGAGCAGCTGCTGCAGTGGCTGGGGTCGCCGGCGGGTGCGCCGGTCACCCAGCACCTGCGCGACATCTCCGAGCAGCTCGGCGCGGCCACCACGATCGACCACCTGATCAGCGCGCACCCCGACCACCCCGTGGAGGTCCCGTCCCTGGCGACGCCGCTGTGGCGGGTCGTCATCACCCTGTTCACCGACCGCCGGCTGCACAACGGCTGGCTGGTCGCCGCCGAACCCCACCAGCTGCGCTGGCAGACCCGGCAGCTCGTGACGGGCGGTCCCAGCATCACCGAGGCCGGCATCCGGCTGGGCAAGCTCGGGATCCGTCCGCAGGCGCTGCGCGCCTGGCTGCTGAGCACGCCGGGGGTGAGCGTGCGCGACGGCTACGTGGTGGTGGACGAGTCGGTGGCGATGGAGGCCCCGGAGCAGACCGCGGCCTTCGCCGCGGGGCACGCCATGCTGCCGCAGGACTCGCCCGGCTCGACCACGGCCAACGGCCTGCCGATCCGGCGCCGGCCCGCCGTGGCGCAGCCGCGCCAGGAGCCGCGGCTCGACGTCACGACGTCGGCCCGCTGCTTCCGCGCTCCCGACGGCCGCTGGTGGCACCGCGTCGACGTCACGGCCGACCACCTCAACGGCGCCCCGGTCACCGTCCCGCCCGGCTACGCCACCCACCTGGGGCTGCAGCCGGGGCGGTTGCTGTGCCTGACCGCGCCGGGCGCCGACCTGCTGGTCCTGGTCTGGCGCGACCAGCCGGCGTTCGACTCGCTGCGGCCGCTGCTGCGCCGGCTGTCGGCCCAGCCGGGCGACCGCGTGTTCATCACCGTCAACGGCGACCGGCTCGACGCGCGCCGGCTGCCGTCGGCCGACCTCACCGACCACGGCCCGACCAGCAAGGCGCTGCACCTGATCGGCTACACCGCCCCGGCCTCCACCGAGGAGGCGCTGGAGATCATCGCGCGGCGCATCAGCGAGGACACCGACGGCGCCCCGACCGACCCGACCCGCCTGCTGGACCTGCTCACCAAGCGCGGCGACACCGACATCGTCAACGAACTGCGCCCGACCCTCTACGCGGCGCACTAGCGGGGGCCTCCACCGGGGGTGCCGGACTCGCCGGGCGCCCGATTCGGTTGCCCCGGTGGGGACGGATGCCGGATACTCCCGTGGCCGCGGCGAAGGCCGCGCACGGACATGGACGGACGGGGTTTGACGGAGCAAGAGCGCACGCGAGGACGGCGGGTCAGGGCCGACGGCCGGGGCCGGGCGGTCCTGGCCTACATCGAGG
Organism: Spinactinospora alkalitolerans; assembly: GCF_013408795.1. Lineage (NCBI taxonomy): Bacteria > Bacillati > Actinomycetota > Actinomycetes > Streptosporangiales > Nocardiopsidaceae > Spinactinospora > Spinactinospora alkalitolerans. Next base: position 2,005,760 of record NZ_JACCCC010000001.1, on the reverse strand, counting down.
ACGAGCGGGACGGGCGCCCGTGGGCGCGCCAGGTGGAGACCGCGGGAACCGACCCCGCCGGGCTGGTCCTGGAGCTGCTGCCGGGGTGGATCGTGTCCGGCACCGTGGAGCTGGGCGAGGGACTGGTGAAGCGCGGCGGCCGCCTGATGCGCCACGCGCACACGATGCGGCGCGACCTCGTGGCCGACCCGCCGCACCCCGGATGGGCCGGATCGGCTCCCGGGCCCGGGACGCGGATCACCGCCTGCGACCGCCGCGCCGAGGAGATCTTCCCCGCGTGGCGGGCCGCATTCCCTCCCGGCCATCCCGACCACCATTCCTGCGGCGACGAGGAGGCCCTGACCGGAAAGCTCGCCCCGTTGCTGGCCGGCCGGGTGCTGGGCCCGCTGCTGCCGTGCAGCGCGCTGGCGGTCGACGCCCGCGATCGGGTGGTGGCCGGGGTCCTGGTCAACGACAACGGCGGGCTGCCCTGGGTCGGCGAGCTCTTCCGCCGCCCCGGCCCCGCCCACGCCGGCCTGGGGGCGCTGCTCCTGCGCCGTGCACTGGCGCGTGCGGCGGCCGACGGGCTCGCGGCGCTGCACCTCGTCGTCAGCGACGGCAACCCGGCGCGCCGGCTCTACGACCACCTCGGCTTCCGGCCCATCCGGACCTCCATGACCGTGGCCGTGCCGGAGGACTCCTCCGGCGGCCGGGCCCCGGCCGCCGCCCCCTGAGGGAGCGCGAAACGCAGTGGGGGGCCGCCCGGTACCGGGCGGCCCCCCACGTGCTCGAACGTCCGATGGTCAGACGTTGAAGCCCAGCATGCGGAGCTGGTCGCGGCCGTCATCGGTGATCTTGTCCGGGCCCCACGGCGGCATCCAGACCCAGTTGATCTTGACCTCGCGGCCGAACTCGTCCAGGGCGCTGGTGGCCTGGTCCTCGATGACGTCGGTCAGCGGGCAGGCCGCGCTGGTCAGCGTCATGTCCAGGGTGATGATCCCGTCATCGACGTTGACGCCGTAGAGCAGGCCCAGGTCGACCACGTTGACCCCGAGCTCGGGGTCGATGACGTCCTTCAACGCCTCGCTGATCTCCTCGAGCAGGGCCTCGCCGCTCTGCCCGGCGGGCTCGGCCGCGGCCGGAGCCGTCTGGTTCTCGGTCATGAGGCGCTCTCCTTCTCGGTATCGAGCGACTGCACGGTCGCGTCCTTCCACGCCATCCAGGCGAGCAGGGCGCACTTGATACGGGCAGGGTATTGCGACACGCCGACGAAGGCCACCGCGTCCTCCAGGACGTCCTCGTCGGGCTCGCCCTGGCCCTTGGACTGCATGAGCGAGGTGAACTCCTCCAGCACCCGCAGGCCTTCGTCCACGGTCTTGCCGGTCAGCAGGTCGGTCAGCACCGAGGCGCTGGCCTGGCTGATCGAGCACCCCATGCTGTCGTAGGAGATGTCGCTGACCGTGGCGCCGCCGTTGAGGACCGCGCCGTCGCCGGAATCCCCCGGGGTCAGCGTCACCCGCAACGTCACCTCGTCGCCGCAGGTGGGGTTGATGTGGTGCGCCTCGGCGTTGTACGGGTCCCGCAACCCCTTGTTGTGGGGGTTGCGGTAGTGGTCCAGGATGATCTCCTGGTACATCGTGTCCAGCTTCATCTGCGCGTGCCCTTCTCGCCCTTCCCTCGTCAGTCTCGGACGGTGCCGAAGAAGCGCTGCGCCGCCCGGATGCCCTCGACCAGGGCGTCGATGTCGGCCAGGGAGTTGTACAGGTAGAACGACGCGCGTGTGGTGGCCACCGTCTTGAAGCACCGGTGCAGCGGCCAGGCGCAGTGGTGGCCCACGCGCACCGCCACGCCGCGGTCGTCGAGCACCTGCCCGACGTCGTGCGGGTGGATGTCGTCCACGACGAACGACAGCGCCCCGCCCCGCGCCTCCGGGGTCTGCGGACCGATGATCCGCACCCCCTCGATGGCGCCGACGTGCTTGAGCGCGTACTCGGTGAGCGCGTGCTCGTGCGCGGCGACGTTGTCCATGCCCACGGCGGCGAGGTAGTCGCACGCCGCGGCCAGGCCGACCGCCTGCGGGGCCATCGGCACGCCGGCCTCGAACCGCTGCGGCGGGTCGGCCCAGGTGGAGTACTCCATGTGCACCACGCCGATCATGGACCCGCCGGTGATGAACGGCGGCATGGCCGCGAGCAGCTCCGGACGCCCCCACAGCACGCCGATGCCGTTGGGCCCGAGCATCTTGTGCCCGGAGAACACCAGGAAGTCGGCGTCGAGCACGCCCACGTCCACCGACATGTGCGGCACCGACTGCGCGCCGTCCAGCAGCACCAGGGCCCCGACCTCGCGGGCCCGCCGGGCGATCGTGGCGACCGGGTTGACGGTGCCCAGCACGTTGGACTGGTGGGCCAGCGCGACGATCCTGGTGCGCTCGTTGACCAGGTCGTCGAGGTCGGACAGGTCGAGCCGGCCCTCCTGGTCCACCCGGAACCAGCGCAGCGTCGCCCCGGTCCGCTGGCACAGCTGCTGCCAGGGCACCAGGTTGGCGTGGTGCTCCATCTCGGTGACGACCACCTCGTCACCCGGGCCGACGCGGAACCGCTCGTGCTCGGGGCCCGCGGTGGCGGCGTTGCTCATGGCATAGGCGACCAGGTTGATCGCCTCGGTGGCGTTCTTGGTGAAGACCACCTCGTCGGAGGCCGCGCCGATGAAGGACGCGATCGTGGCGCGCGCGCCCTCGTAGGCGTCGGTGGCCTCTTCGGCGAGCTGGTGCGCGCCCCGGTGCACCGCGGCGTTGTGGCGTTCGTAGAACCCCCGCTCGGCGTCGAGGACCTGCCGGGGCTTCTGCGAGGTCGCCCCGGAGTCGAGGTAGACCAGGGGGCGCTCGTCGCGGACGGTCCGGGCCAGGATCGGGAAATCGGCCCGGATCTCGTCCACGTCGAGCAGCCCGGCGAGCGCGCTGTCGGTCACTTGGAAGCGCCCGCCTTCGCGAACCGCTCGTAGCCCTCGGACTCCAGCACGTCGGCCAGCTCGGCGCCGCCGGACTCGGCGATGCGGCCGCCGGCGAAGACGTGCACGAAGTCGGGCTGCACGTACTGCAGGATCCGGGTGTAGTGGGTGATCAGCATGACGCCGACCTCGCCGGTGGCGCGGGCCCGGTTGATGCCCTCGGAGACGACCTTCAGGGCGTCGACGTCGAGGCCGGAGTCGGTCTCGTCGAGGACGGCCACCTTCGGCTTGAGCAGCTCCAACTGCAGGATCTCGTGGCGCTTCTTCTCACCGCCGGAGAAGCCCTCGTTGACGCCGCGGGAGGCGAAGGAGGAGTCGATCGAGAGGCTGCCCATGGTGCCCTGCAGCTCCTTGGAGAAGGCGCGCAGCTTCGGGGCCTCGCCGCGCACCGCGGTGACCGCGCTGCGCAGGAAGTTGGACATGGACACACCGGGGACCTCGACCGGGTACTGCATGGCGAGGAACAGGCCGGCGCGGGCACGCTCGTCGACGCCCATCTCCAGGACGTTCTCGCCGTCGAGCAGCACCTCGCCTTCGGTGATCTCGTACTTGGGGTGGCCGGCGACGGCGTAGGCCAGGGTGGACTTGCCGGAGCCGTTGGGGCCCATGATCGCGTGGGTCTCACCGGAGTTGACGGTGAGGTCGACGCCCTTGAGGATCTCCTGGCGCTCCTCGGCGCCGATGAGGACGTCGGCGCGCAGTCCGCGAATCTCAAACTTCGTCATCAGTCTCTTCGCCTTAAGAGTTCTTCGTGTCCAGCGAGACGAGCACGTCGTCGCCGTCGATCTTCACAACATAGGTGGGTACCGGCTGCGTCGCCGGCGGGTTGATCGGCTTGCCCGAGCCGAGGTCGAAGCACGATCCGTGCAGCCAGCACTCGATCGTGCCGTCCTCGACCTCGCCCTCGGACAGGTTCACCTCGGCGTGGGAGCAGATGTCGCTGATCGCGTACACCTCGCCCTCGCTGCGCACCAGCGCCACCGGGGTGTCGTCGATCTCGACGCCGAGCGCCCCCTCTTCGGGGATGTCACCGAGCGCGCAGACCTTGACGAACGAATCAGCCATCGAGCCCCTGCTCCTGCAGCTTCTCCTCGACCTCGTCCATGATCCGCTCGCGCAGCTCCGGGACCTCGATCCGGTTGATGAGCTCGGCGAAGAAGCCGCGGATCACCAGGCGGCGGGCCTCGTCGGCGGGGATGCCGCGCGACTGGAGGTAGAAGAGGTGGATGTCGTCGAGCCGGCCGCTGGCGCTGGCGTGCCCGGCGCCCTCGACCTCGCCGGTGAAGATCTCCAGGTTCGGCACGGAGTCGACCCGGGTGTTGTCGGTGAGGACGAGGTTGCGGTTGTGCTCGTAGGAGTCGGTGCCCTCGGTGCCCTCGCCGATGATCACGTCACCGATCCAGACCGCGTGGGCGTCGTCGCCGCTCAGAGCGCCCTTGTACTCCACCCGGCTGCGGGTCTTGGAGACGTTGTGGTCGATCAGGGAGCGGTGCTCGTGGTGCTGGCCGGGGCCGGTGAAGTACAGGCCGTGCAGCTCGGCGTCGCCGCCGGGGCCGGTGTAGCCGACCTTCGGCGAGAGCCGGACGAGGTCGCCGCCGAGGGTGACCACGAAGCTCCTGAAGCGGGCGTCGCGGCCGACCTTGGTGTAGTGGTGCGACACCTGGGTGGCGTCGCGCTCCCAGTCCTGCAGGCTGATCACGGTGAGCCGGGCGCCGTCCTCGACGACGAACTCGACGTTGTCGGCGTAGACGGAGCTGCCGGCGTACTCCAGGACGACGGTGGCCGAGGAGTGGCGCTCGGCGCGCACCAGGACGTGGCCGTAGGCGTCGCCCCGCTCGACACCGGTGGTCCGGACGAAGACCGGCGCCGAGGCCTCGGTCTCCTTGGGCACCGTGACGACCGTGGCCTGAGCGAAGGCGCTGTAGGCCAGGGCGCTGACCCGGTCGGTGGGCAGGAACGACGTGCCCAGGCGGGCGTCGCCGCGGTCCACCGTCTCGACGGTGACCTCGGCCGGGGCCTCGGTTTCGACCTTGACCACGCCGTCGGCGATGTTGCGGCCGTCGTGCAGCCCGCGCAGGCGGCGCAGCGGGGTGAACCGCCACTCCTCCTCGCGGCCGCCCGGCACCGGGAAGTCGTCCACATCGAACGACCCGTGCACGTCGAGCTTGGAGATGGGAATCTCCCCGGCCCCGTGGCTGTGGGCCTTGGTCTCAATGTTGGGGCTGGCCATCCTTAACCAACCGCTCCTTCCATCTGCAGCTCGATGAGCCGGTTCAGCTCCAGCGCGTACTCCATGGGCAGCTCGCGCGCGATGGGCTCGACGAACCCGCGCACGATCATCGCCATGGCCTCGTCCTCGTCGAGGCCGCGGCTCATCAGGTAGAAGAGCTGGTCCTCGCTCACCTTGGAGACCGTGGCCTCGTGGCCCATCTCAACGTCGTCCTCGCGGATGTCGTTGTAGGGGTAGGTGTCGGACCGGCTCTCGGTGTCGATCAGCAGGGCGTCGCACTTGACCGTGGACTTGGAGTGGCTCGCGCCCTCCTGGACCTGGACCAGGCCGCGGTAGGAGGCGCGGCCGCCACCGCGGGCCACCGACTTGGACACGATGGTCGAGGAGGTGTTGGGCGCGCAGTGCACCATCTTGGAACCGGTGTCCTGGTGCTGGCCCTCGCCGGCGAACGCGATCGACAGCGTCTCGCCCTTGGCGTGCTCGCCCATGAGGTAGACGGCCGGGTACTTCATCGTCACCTGGGAGCCGATGTTGCCGTCGATCCACTCCATGGTGGCGCCCTCGTAGGCGACGGCGCGCTTGGTCACCAGGTTGAAGACGTTGTTCGACCAGTTCTGGATGGTCGTGTAGCGGCAGCGGGCGTTCTTCTTGACGATGATCTCCACGACCGCGGAGTGCAGCGAGTCCGACTTGTAGATCGGAGCGGTGCAGCCCTCGACGTAGTGCACGTAGGCGCCCTCGTCGACGATGATCAGCGTCCGCTCGAACTGGCCCATGTTCTCGGTGTTGATCCGGAAGTAGGCCTGCAGCGGGATCTCGACGTGCACGTTCGGCGGCACGTAGATGAAGGAGCCACCGCTCCACACGGCGGTGTTCAGCGCGGAGAACTTGTTGTCGCCGGCCGGGATGACCGTGCCGAAGTACTCCTTGAAGATCTCCGGGTGCTCCTTGAGAGCGGTGTCGGTGTCGAGGAAGAGGACCCCCTGCGCCTCCAGGTCCTCGCGGATCTGGTGGTAGACGACCTCGGACTCGTACTGCGCGGCGACACCGGCGACCAGGCGCTGCTTCTCCGCTTCGGGGATGCCCAGCTTGTCGTAGGTGTTCTTGATGTCCTCGGGCAGGTCCTCCCAGGAGGCGGCCTGCTGCTCCGTGGAGCGCACGAAGTACTTGATGTTGTCGAAGTCGATCTTGGAGAGGTCTGCACCCCATGCGGGCAGCGGCTTCTTGCCGAACAGCTTGAGTGCCTTCAGCCGCAGGTCGCGCATCCAGTCCGGCTCGTTCTTCTTGCCGGAGATGTCGCGGACGACCTCCTCGTTCAAGCCGCGGCGCGCGGCGGCGCCGGCCGCGTCGGAGTCGGCCCAGCCGTACTCATAGGTGCCGAGCCCTTCGAGCTCGGGGTGCGCGATAGACGTCATTACGCGGATCCTCCTGGACTCAGACGTCCTTCTTGCCTGTCATGGTGCTGCTTGTCGCGGTACTGCTTGTCGCGGTGCCGGGCGTCCCGGTGCCGCTCACCGCGGCGCGGCCCGCCCTCACTCGGGAGAGGGCCGGCCCCGGGGCCCGCCGGATTGATGTCGCGGGGGCTGACGTGGGTCGTGCAGACACCGTCGCCGTGGGCAATGGTGGCCAGCCGGCGCACCGGAGTGTCCAGCAGCCGCGCGAACGCCTCGACCTCGGCGTCGCACAGCTCGGGGAACTCCGCCGCGACGTGGGCCACCGGGCAGTGGTGCTGGCACAACTGCTCGCCGCCGCCGGGGGCCGGCGCCTCTCCGGCCGAGGCGGCGTAGCCGTCGGAGGACAGCGCCTCGGCCAGCAGCCGGACCCGCTGCTGCGGCGGGACCTCGGCGAGCCGCGGACGGTAACGGCGTTCGAGGTCGGCCACCTGGCGGCGGGCGAACTCGGTGACCGCCGCCGGCCCGGCCTTCTCGGCGAGAAAGCGCAGGGCGCTGGAGGCGAGGTCGTCGTAACCGTGCACGAACGCGTCGCGGCCGGCCTCGGTGATGGCGAAGACGCGGGCGGGGCGGCCTCTGCCCCGCCGCCCCTGCGGCCGGGCGTCACGCGCCTCGACCATGCCCTCGACCATCAGGTTGTCAAGGTGGCGGCGGATCGCCGCCGGCGTCAGCCCGAGGCGTTCACCCAGCGTGGACGCCGTGATCGGACCGTGTTCGAGAATGAGCCGCGCCACCCGTGCCCGGGTGCCGGTCTCGGCTCCGAGCTCGGGACCTGCGGGCGTCCGCGACGCGCCGGTCGCGGCGGTCCCGTCTGCCCGCGGATCGTGGCTCATGTTTTTCACAACATCAGTGTGGCGTAAATAAGTCCCTCTGAGCAAACCGTGACGCATGCCATACATCACCCAGGCAAGCCTTGCCTAACAGGCACTTCGGCGGCCGGCGGCCGCGATCGCGCTCCGGAGCCGGCGGACCCATGCGGGAAATCGACCACATCCCGGGACGGGAATCCCACATTCCGACACGCCCGGCGCCCCGCCCCGCGGAAGCGACCCGGTGCGCCGGGGCTGCGACGTCGGCCTACACTTTGCGGCATGGACACAGCCGCGGTCGAGGTAACCGACTTGGTCAAGCGCTACGGCGGCACCACCGCCGTGGCCGGCCTGTCGTTCGCCGCGCCCCGCGGCGCCGTGACCGCACTGCTCGGACCCAACGGCGCGGGCAAGACCTCGACGATCGAGATCTGCGAGGGGTTCCGCCGCGCCGACTCCGGCCGCGTCCGCGTCCTCGGCCTGGACCCGGCGGCCGACGCCCGCGCGCTCAAGCCCAGGGTCGGCGTGATGCTGCAGGCCGGCGGGGTGCCCACCGGCGCGCGCGCCGGCGAGTGGCTGCGGCTCATGGCCGCCTTCCACGCCGACCCCGTCCCGCCGCAGGAGCTGCTGGAGCGGTTGGGGCTGCTCTCCGCGGCGCGGACGCCGTTCCGCCGACTGTCCGGCGGGCAGCAGCAGCGGCTGTCGCTGGCCGCGGCCGTGATCGGCCGCCCCGAACTGGTCTTCCTGGACGAGCCGACCGCCGGCCTGGACCCCCAGGCCCGCATGGCCGCCTGGGAGCTCGTCGGCGAACTGCGCGACGCCGGTGTGGGGGTGGTGCTGACCACCCACCACATGGAGGAGGCCGAGCGGCTCGCCGACCACGTGGTCATCGTCGACCACGGCCGGGTGGTCGCCGACGGCAGCACCGCCGACCTCACCGACGCGCGGCAGGAGCTGCGCTTCCGCGCCGATCCGGGCCTGGACACCGCGAGCCTGCTGCGGGCGCTGCCCGGCGAGTGCGACGTCGAGGAGCTCCCCGGCGGCCAGTACGTGGCCGTGAGCGCCGACCCCGCCGGGCTGGGGCCGGGATTCCTGGCCACGGTCACCACCTGGTGCGCGGCCAACGGCGTCCTGCCCGAGGACCTGCGCGTACAGCGGCGCACCCTCGAAGACGTCTTCCTCGAACTCACCGGCCGGGACCTCCGCGAATCATGACCGATCACGCCAGGAACAGCTCTTCCAGCCCGCGCTCCCGCGCGCCCTCCGGCCCGCCGTCGCAGGCGTCCCCGGCCCGGCGCCCGGCCTCCGGCGCGTTCTCGCCCAACCCCGGCGCGGCGCCGCTGCCGCGCATGGTGCTGGCGCAGGCGGGGATGGAGCTGCGCGTGATGCTGCGCAACGGCGAGCAGCTACTGCTGACCATGGTCATCCCGGTGCTGCTGCTGGTCGGGTTCAGCGTCACCTCGCTGCTCGACCTGGGAGACGGCACGCGGGTGGACTTCCTCGCCCCCGGCATCATCGCGCTGGCGGTGATGTCCACGGCGTTCACCGGCCAGGCGATCGGCACCGGCTTCGAACGGCGCTACGGCGTGCTCAAGCGGCTGGGCGCCACGCCCCTGTCGCGGCTGGGCCTGCTGGGCGCGAAGACGCTGGCCGTGCTGGCCGTGCAGGCGCTGCAGATCGCGGTGCTCGCGGGCGTGGCGCTCGCCCTGGGCTGGTCGCCCGCGGGGGGCGCGGCGGGCGCGGCCCAGGCCGCGGTCCTGGTGCTGCTGGCCACGGCGGCGTTCAGCTCGCTCGCCCTGCTGATGGCCGGGACCCTGCGCGCCGAGGCGACGCTGGCGGCGGCCAACCTGGTCTACGTGGTGCTGCTGGGCCTGGGCGGCGTGGTCTTCCCCGTCGACCGCTACCCCGAGGCCGCGCAACCGGTCCTGGCGGCCCTGCCGATCACCGCACTGGCCGACGGCCTGCGCGCCGTCCTGACCGACGGCGCCGGTCCGCCCCTGCTCTCCCTCACCGTCCTCGCCGCCTGGGCCGCCGTCGCGGCCGCCCTGGCGAGCCGCTTCTTCCGCTGGGAGTAGGGCGCCGGGCCCACCCCTTCTCGCCGATCTTGATCTTGAGTTTCAACCTCGGTCCCGGGACGGAGTGGGCGCGTGGGCGGGCACCCTCCACCTCGACCCCAGGGAGTCGTGAAGGCCGGCCCCAGGAGGGACGGCGCGCGGGTGGGCGATTCTCTCGCGTGGCCGAAGGCCCGTGGACGCAAAATCGCCCTCACGCGCGCGAAGCGCACGCCGCCTGCGTGGGCACAGGCCGACACCCCGGTTTCGGCCCGGCGCCCGAGGTGGCGGTGTGCGTTCAGTCTTTGGGCGGGGGTTCAAACTCCTGTGGCCGGTGTCTCACGCCCTCGGTGGCCGAGGCGGGCGGGCACGGCGGCCCGCGCCCTCACCGCGCACCGAAACCCCGGTCGCGTCCTGGCGCCCACGCAGGCGGCGTGGGCGGCGCGGCGCCGGTGCGATCCCTTTGGGGGCCTTCGGCCACGCGAGAGGATCGCCCGGCCACCGCGGATCCCACCTTCGGCTGAGGCTTCACGCCCCCGATGGTCGAGGTTGAAACTCACGTTGACCTTGTGGGGCCTGAAAGCGTCAAGTAACGCCCACAAGGCCAAGACCGGCGAGGGAACCACCGCAAAACGGGCACTTGTGCGCCCGCCCGGACCCGCCGCCGCCCTCATCGCTGCTTTTCCCGCGCAGACCACCCGCCGTCCGGCAGCCGACAAGGCCGCACAGCAGACCATGGCGGCCCGACCGGACCGCTAACCTCGGTGCGATGGAGTCTCTCGGTGTGCCATGGGTGAACCTGGTCCGCGACCTGGGGCCGTCCGCGGTGGTCCTGGCGATCGGGCTCGTCCTCGTGCTGGCCCTGCGGCCGCGCCGGCGGGCGCTGATCACGGGCGGGCTGGTGCTGCAGGCGCTCGCCGCCGCGCTGCCGTTCCTGTGGCTGGCGGTGCAGGTCGGCACGGGCTTTGCCACCGAATCCGTCGCCGGACTGGTCATGCTCCTGGCGCAGCCGGCGGTGGCGGCCGCCGGCTGGCTGGCGCTGCTGCTCGCCGCGGTCCGCAACGGCCGCGACGCCGGGGCGCGGGCGGCCTCCGCCGCCGTCGACTCCCCCGCAGCCGGAGCCTCGGCCGAGGCCGCCCCGACCTCCGGCACCGCGCACCGGTAGGCGACCACCGACACCAATGGCGCCGGTCAGCTCCCCAGGGTCGCGACCATGACGGCCTTGATCGTATGCATGCGGTTCTCCGCCTGGTCGAAGACGATCGAGGCCTCGGACTCGAAGACCTCGTCGGTGACCTCCAGTTCCGCCATGCCGGTCCTGGCGTGGATCTCCTCGCCGATCCCGGTGTCGCGGTCGTGGAAGGCCGGCAGGCAGTGCAGGAACTTCACGGCCGGGTTGCCGGTGGCCGCCATCGCCTCGGCGTTGACCTGGTAGGGCCTGAGCAGTTCGATGCGCCGGTCCCACGTCTCGGCCGGCTCGCCCATCGACACCCACACGTCGGTGTAGACGAAGTCGACGTCGCGAAGGCCTTCGGCGACGTCGTCGGTGAAGGCGATCCTGCCTCCGGTCCTCTCGGCCAGGGCGCGGGCCGGCCCGGCCACCGCCTCCTCGTCGGGCCACAGCTCCTTGGGCGCGACCATGCGCACGTCGGTGCCCAGCATCGCACCGGTCACGGTCAGCGAGTGGCCGAGGTTGTTGCGGGCGTCGCCCATGTAGGCGAGCTTGACCTCGCTCAGCGGCTTGTCGGTGTGCTCGGTGATGGTGAGGAAGTCGGCCAGCATCTGGGTGGGGTGCCACTCGTCGGTGAGGCCGTTCCACACCGGGACGCCCGCGTGCGCGGCGAGCTCCTCGACCAGGGCCTGCCGCGACCCCCGGTACTCGATGCCGTCGAACATCCGGCCCAGGACCCTGGCGGTGTCCTTGATGGATTCCTTGTGGCCGATCTGCGAGCCCGACGGGTCCAGGTAGGTGACGTGCGCGCCCTGGTCGTGTGCCGCGACCTCGAACGCGCACCGGGTGCGGGTGGAGGTCTTCTCGAAGATCAGGGCGATGTTCCTGCCCTTGAGGCGCTGCCGCTCGGTGCCCGCGTACTTGGCGGCCTTGAGCTCGGCCGAGAGTTTGAGCAGGAACGCGAATTCCTGCGGGGTGAAGTCGAGCTCTTTCACGAAACTGCGGTTGCGCAGGTTGAAGGCCATCGCGGCGGGTCCCTCCAGCGTCCCTCGAAGTGTGCGGCCCGCCGGGCGGGCCGGGCCGGGGCGGTCGGCGAACGGTGCAGCGGGTGGCGCCGGACCCCCACCTGGAAGAATATACACATCTCCGAATAGAAATTCGAGAGAGTCAGGCGTCCCGCTCGATCGGGCAGGTCATGCAGTGCGGTCCACCCCGTCCGCGGCCGAGCTCGCTGCCGCGGACGGTGATGACCTCGATCCCGTTCTTGCGCAGGTAGGTGTTCGAGGTGACGTTGCGCTCGTAGGAGAGGACCACGCCGGGCTCGACGGCGAAGACGTTGCACCCGTCGTCCCACTGCTCGCGCTCGGAGGAGAACACGTCCTGCGTCGGCGTGAGGACCTTGATGTCGTCGAGGCCGGCCGCGGCGGCGATCGCCCCGTGCATGTCCTCGGGCGCGTGGTCGGTGACCTTGAGCTCCTTCTCGTTGTCACCGGGCTCGATCGTGTAGGACGGGAGCATGCCCAGGCCCGCGTACTTGGTGAAGACGCCGTGGTCGACATTGGTCATGACGGTGTCCAGGTGCATCACCGCGCGCGCCTTGGGCATCCAGATGCCCAGGATGCGTTCGGCGCCGCCCCGGGCGAACAGCTCGTGCGCGAGCAGCTCGACGGACTGGGACTGGGTGCGCTCGCTCAGGCCGATGACGACCGAGCCGTTGCCGATCGGCATGACGTCGCCGCCCTCGATGGTGGCCGGCGCCCAGGCCCGGCCCGGCGCCCAGACCTGGAAGTCGGCTTGGGCGAACAGCGGATGCCACTTGTAGACGGCCTCGTAGTGCGTCGTCTCGCGCATGCGCGCCTTCTTGCGCATGGCGTTGATGGACACCCCTCCGTAGATCCAGCACGAGGTGTCGCGGGTGAAGATGTGGTTGGGCAGCGGGGTCAGCACGAAGCCGTCCAGGGGCAGGGTGTGGAACCAGACCGACTTCGGCTCCTCCATCCGCTCCAGGATTTCGCGCTTGGTGATGCCGCCGATGAGGAACCTGCGCAGCGTCTCCGGGTCCATGGCGTCGAAGGTGCTGCGGATCGCGTCGATGGCCAGCGTGCCGTAGAAGCGCTCGTTGAGCACCTGGTCGAGGATGTAGGACCTGGCCTCGGGAATGTCCAGCACGTCCTGCAGGAGCTCGTGGAAGACGTGCACCTCGGCGCCGCGGTCGCGCAACTGGTCGGCGAACGCGTCGTGCTCCTCGCGGGCGCGGCGCACCCACAGGACGTCGTCGAAGAGCAGGGCCTCCCTGTTGGACGGGGTGAGCCGTTTGAGCTCCAGGTCGGGCCGGTGCACGATGACCTGCCGAAGCCGGCCGACCTCGGACTTGACGGAAAAGGCCATGGTCCCTCGCTCTTTCTCGGTTCCCCTACGAGTTTCTCTCAGCGTTCCCCGCGGCGCCCCCTCCGGATGCGGATAATCCGTGGCGATCCGTTTCGGGCGGTTCATAGGATGATTGGTTGTGATCGCCAACTCCGCCGCGGGTGAGTCCCGGCTTCCGTTCCGGTTCCGACCGATCAGCGCCGCCGCACTGACGCGCGCGGCCGGGGAGACGATCCCGCCGACCTGGCTGGTCCTCATCGGCATCCTGTCGGTGCAGCTCGGCGCGGGCATCGCCAAGAACCTGTTCGGCGTGCTGCCGCCCAGCGCCGTGGTGTGGCTGCGGCTGCTCACCTCGGCGATCGTGCTGGTGGTGCTCGCCCGGCCGGCACTGCGCGGCCGGACCCGCGCCGACTGGCTGGTGGTGGTCGGGTTCGGGCTGTCGCTGGCCACCATGAACTACGCGATCTACCAGTCGTTCGCGCGCATCCCCCTGGGGATCGCGGTCACCATCGAGTTCCTGGGCCCGCTGGCGGTGGCGGTCGCCGGTTCGCGCCGCAGGGTCGACCTGCTGTGGGTGGCGCTGGCCGCGACCGGCGTGCTGCTGCTGGGCCGCGGCAACGGCGAGGTCACCTTCGCGGGCGTGGCGTTCGCACTGCTCGCAGCGGTGGCCTGGGCCGGCTACATCCTGCTCAGCGCGGCCACCGGGCAGCGCTTCTCCGGAACCTCGGGGCTGGCGATCGCCAGCGTTGTGGGCGTCTTCCTGATGGCCCCGGCCGGCATCGCCGAGGGCGGGACGGCCCTGCTGGATCCCCGGCTGCTGCTGATCGGCCTGGCCGTGGGCCTGCTGTCGTCGGTGGTCCCCTACACGCTGGAGATGCAGGCGCTGCGCCGGATGCCCCCGCGGGTGTTCGGCATCCTGATGAGCCTGGAACCGGCGGCGGCCGCCCTGATCGGCATGCTGCTGCTGAGCGAGTTCCTGTCGGCCTGGCAGTGGTTGGCGGTGGCATGCGTCGTCGCCGCGAGCGTGGGGGCGACCCGGACGCCACCGGAGCGGACCAAACGAACCAGGCGCCGGCGGAGGAACCGGCCGGAGCAGCCGGAACAGGACTGACCAGGGCGATCGCCAAGACGCTGACCTGGGACGGCCGGACCGAAACGATCTACTACGATCTGTCGTATGAATCCTTCCCCGGCGTCGGCCGCATCGGCGGCGGACGACATCATTCTGCTCAACCTGCCGCTGTGGGCGTGGCAGATCGCGTTCGCCGTCACCGGGGTCCTGGCCCTGGTGCTGCTGGCGCGCACCATCTGGCGGCCGACCACGCGATCGGTGCGCTGGTGGGCGCTGGGCAACATCGTCGTCAACGTCGGGATCGCCGTGACCGGGGCGACCGTGCGGGTCACCTCCTCGGGCCTGGGCTGCTCGGAGTGGCCCAGGTGCACGCCGGAGAGCTTCGTGCCGGTGGGGACCGAGCATTCGGCGTTCAACGCCGCCATCGAGTTCGGCAACCGGACGCTGTTCTTCCTCGTCTTCGCCGTCGGCTTGATCGTTCTGGTGGCGACGCTGCGGCTGCGCCCCCGCCGCCGCGACCTGCTGACCATGGCGGTCATCATCCCGGTGGGCGTACTCGGCCAGGGCGTGGTCGGCGGCATCACCGTGTGGAGCGACCTGCACCCCGCGTCGGTCGGCGCGCACTTCCTGCTGTCCATGGTCGTGGTGATCGTCACCGTCGCCTACTACGTGCGCTGCCGTGAACCGCAGGGAGAGCTGCGGCTCACCGTCACCCCGCCGATCAGGCGCATGGCCGCCGCCATGGTCGTCATCGGCTTCCTGCTGCTGATCGCGGGCACCGTGGTCACCGGCACCGGCCCGCACGGCGGCGACGCCGCCGCACCGCGCTGGGGATTCGACATCGTGCTGGTGACCCGGCTGCACTCCGCCCTGGCCTGGCTGACCGTGGCCGGCACGGTCGCGCTGATCGCGCTCACCGCCAGGACCGGCGCGCCGCGTACGGTGCGCGCCCAGGCGTGGCTGCTGCTGGCCGCCGTCCTCGGCCAGGGCGCCATCGGCTACGCCCAGTACCTGCTCGGCCTGCCCGAATGGCTGGTGGTCCTGCACGTGCTCGGTTCGGCCCTGGTCTGGATCGCGATCCTGCGGCTGTACTTCGGCACCGCCGAGCGGGTCGCGGTCACCAGCCCTGCGGCGGCCCCGGAGGCTGCTGCCGCGGGTAGTACGGCGGGAGCTGCTGACCGGTAGGCGGAGGCTGCCGGCCGCCCGCCTCGCGCTGCGCCCGCGCCCGCTCGATGACGTGGGAGAAGTCGGAGCGGTTGAGGAAACCGGAGTCGGTGGGTTTGCTGGTCCAGGACGGAACGGCCTGCTGCGGCATGGACCCGATGAACGCCTCGCGGGCCACGTGCATGAGCGCGAGGAACGAGTCGCGGCGGTGCCACCACTGCGGGCGCGCCACCCCCCGGTCCAGCCTGTTGTGCAGCAGGGCGAGCTCGGTCGCCGCGAGCTGGTAGTCCTCCATCGCCTTGCGGCCGCGCGCACCGGCGTTCCGCTGGGCCCAGGTGCGCGCCTGCCGGCGCCCGCCCATGGAGCTGAGCATCTGGATGTCGGGCGGCGTGACCAGGCCGGTGGAGATGTAGGGCGGCAGGTAGTGGGCGATCGCCCCGACCTGGCGCCGCCGGTCCTGCACGGCGACCACGATGATCATGATCAGCACGAAGAGCAGCACGACGTAGGCGACGCCCAGGCCGATCCAGCCGAAGATCGTGGACCCGTTCCACAGCCCGTGCAGCAGCACCGCGGCGATCCAGCCGCCGACGGGCGCGAGGAAGCGCGCGCCGCCCCGGTTGATGGCCGCGTGCGCGACGCCCAGGCCGATCATCGCGGTGTAGAGCGGGTGGCCGAAGGGGGCGATGATGCCGCGCAGGATGAAGGTGAAGGCGAGACCCGCGAAGCCCTGCTCGAACAGCGCGCTGAGGAAGTAGGAGATGTTCTCGGTGAAGGCGAACCCGGTCGCCACCATGCCCGCGTAGATGACGCCGTCGGTGTAGGAGTCGATCTCGTGCCGGCGCCGCCACAGCAGGAAGAGCAGCACGATGCCCTTGGCGCTCTCCTCCACCAGTGGGGCTCCGACGGCCGCGCTGATGTAGGAGCCCAGATCCGCGCCGAACAGCGGCACGGTGTAGAGCTCCATGCCCATCGTGTTGAGGACGAGCGAGACCAGGACGGCCACGCCCGCTCCCCACAGGAATGCGAAGAGCAGCACGGGGCCGGGCTCGGGTTCCAGCCGGTCCAGCAGCAGGATCAGCGGAATCAGGACGGCCACCGGGATGATCGCCGCGACCAGGCTGACCACGAAGCCGAGCGCGCCGACCGCACCGCCGCCGGCCAGGCCGCCCAGCAGCAGGTAGCCGAGCACCAGGAGCATGCAGACGACGCTCACGATGATGCCGATGATCAGTCCCGTCGAGTGACGGCCGGGCTTGCGTCCCTCGAGGATGGCTTTTGTGTCAAGAGCGGGCATAGTCCCCGAGCGTAACGCCTCACCCCCGCCCCAGCAGCGCCAACCGCCCCCTCAAGGCACCATCCGGCCTGGTCCGGACACACGTTCGGCGCCGCGTCTCGAAGCCGTGGGGATCAGAGCCGTCGCCGCTTCACCGGGGTCCGCGAAAACCGTGTGGTGAGCCGGAGGTGAACGTCCGGCCGCGGGCGGCTCGGGCCGGGCACGGGCCGATGCGGACCTCAGTAGGGTCCACGGTGCCGAGAAGACCGGCCGGAGGTGGCTCCGATCCAGGCGCGGCGGTCCAGGTCGGCGGCTGCCGCGCTCGCATAGGCCAGGGCGGCCAGCCACGTCAGGGCGAGGCGGTCGGGGGGCGGCGGGACCGACTCTCCTGTGGCGGTGCGCAGCCGCTCGCCGGCGGCGGCGCCGAGCTCGGTGAGCAGGTCGGCGGCTCCGGGAAGGTGGGTGCGGCGCAGCCGGGGCACGGCGGCGTCGACGGCGGCGGCCGAGGCGGCGCAGCGGCCGCCTTCGGCCAGCCGGTTCAGCACCCGCGTGCAGGGGGCGAGCGGCGATTCGGGATCGCGCCGGGCCCCGTCGGCCACCGGGGTCCGGGGGTGTCCGGGCGGGCGGCCGGGCAGCGCGTCCAGCCCGAGGTTGATCCGGCCGGCCCATGACTCGGGCAGGGGCCGGCTCGCGTCCGGGGCCGCGGCCAGCAGGTGCAGCGCACCGGGCCGCCCGGGCAGCGGGCGCGCCACGACGCGCAGCGCGGCGCCGTGGTCGGCGGCGAGCCGAACCAGGTTGGCGGCGCCCACGCGGTCATCGGGGCCGGCGGCGACGGCCAGCACGGTCCGTCCCGTGCCGACCTCGGTGGCCAGGAGCGAACCGTCCTCTCCCGGGGAATCCCCCGGGCCGACGACCGTCAGGTCCGCGAACACCAGGTCGGCCCCGGTGCGGTGCACGGGCGCGGACAGGGCCGCCAGGGCACGCGCCACCTGGTCGGCGAACGGCTCCTCCCACAGCGCCGACAGCGGCGGATCCCACCAGGTGGCGCCGCCCGAGGTCGCGGCGGTCGTGGCCGTGCCCCCGCTGAGCCGGCCGTCGGCGCTGGCGCTCACCCGCTGGGCGACCATGCCCGAGCGGGCGAGGTCGCGGTGGCTCAGCGAGACGCCGCCGAACCCGACCGGCCCGCGGTAGGCCGCCGTGACCCGCTCCGCGCCCCCCGGAGCGACGTCGCCGATGCGCCACAGCGCGCGCTGCCCGCCCGCGCCGGAGGCGAGGACGTGCGAGACCACCCCGGCATAGCCGGATCCGGTGGCGACCCGCTCGCAGGCGAGGCCGTACAGCCGCAGCGTCCCGATCTCGGCGTAGGACCGGCGGCCCACGCCGACGTCGGCGAGCACGGCGGCGGGGCGGGGACCCTCGGGCCCGCCTCCCAGCCGCCAGGCGAGACCGAGGAGGTCGCCCAGGGCCTCGGTGTAGCCGGGCAGGGTGAACGCGGGCGTCGCGGCGTCGCGGACGCCCGCGGCGACGGTGGTGCAGGCGGCCGCGAGCCGCGGCAACCGCGCGGCGCGCGCGACGGAGGCGGCCCGCAGGAGCCCGGCGCGGTGCGGCGCACCGGCCGCGCGCACCCCGGTGGTGAGCACCTCCGCACCGGCCGACCAGGCCAGGAGCGCGGCCTCGCCGGCGGCGTCGTCGATGTCGACGGGGGCCGCCAGGTCGAGGAGCGCGCCGCTCCCGGTCTCCGGTCCGGAGTCGACCGGGCCGGTGCCGGCCGGCTCCCCGGTCGGTTCCCCGGCCGCCGGTTCGCCCTCGCCCGCGGAGTCGAGGACGCCGACGGCGGCGAGCAGGTGCAGGCAGCGGGGGCTGAGCAGGCAGCTGCAGCCGACCTGGGCGGCCTCGGTGAGCACGGGGGCGGCGAGCCGCACGGTCTCACCGCCCGCTGCGACGCTCCAGCCGTCGTCGTCGGCCCGCCACTCCCAGGTCTCGGCGACGCGGGGGTCGGCATCGAGCTTCCTGCGGACCCTCCCCGGTGCGGCTCCGAGCAGGTCGGCGGCCAGTCCCGCGTCGATCCGGGGTCGTTCGGCGCTCATCGATCCCCTCCGTTCCCTTCCGTCGCCCCGGCACCGCCGGCCCGGGCGGCCGCCCTGTCAGCGCTACCGACGCCACTCGTCCGCGCGTCCCTCACCCGCGCACCCTCTCCCCGATCCAGGAGGCGAGCTCCTCCGGTGACAGCGCCGCGACCGGCATGCCCGCGGCCACGAAGCGCTCGGCCAGCGCGCGGTTGTAGACGGGTTTGCCCGCGTCGTCCAGGGCCGCCAGGCCCAGCAGGTGCGCTCCGCTGCCCGCCAGCGCTCCGACCTCGCCGAGCGTCCTGGACAGGTTGCCGCCCTCCTCGAAGTCGGTGATGAGCGCGACGACGGTGCGGTTGGGCACCGTGACGCGCGCTCGGGCGTGCGCGAGTCCGGCGCCGATGTCGGTCCCGCCGCCGACCGACACCTCCAGCAGCAGGCCGAGCGGATCGCCGACCCGGTCGGTGAGGTCGACGACCTCGGTCGAGAACGCCGTGAACGACACGCTCAGCGCGGGCAGACCGTGCAGGACGGCCGCGACGAGCGCCGCGTAGATCGTGGAGCGCTCCATCGAGCCCGACACGTCGACCACGATGTTGACGTGCCAGTCGGCGCTGCGCCGGGCCCGGGTGGAGAAGACCGGCCGCTCGGGGACGACGACCATCGCGCCGTCGTTGCCCGGCCGCGCGGTGTGCAGATTGGCCCGGATGGTGCGGCCGAGGTCCAGCCGACCTCCGGGCCTGCGGGTCGGGCGCGGCATGTTCAGGCCGGTCAGCGCGGGGCGCATCCGCCGCGCCAGCCGTTCGACGAGTTGCCGGATCAGCCGGTCGACGAGGGGGCGCAGCTTCGCCAGCCGGGACTCCGGAAGCGCGCCGCTCAACGACAGGACGTGCTCCAGCAGGTCGACGGAGGGGGTGACGTGCTCGGGGTCGAGCTGGTCGAGCACGTCACCGCGCCCGCGCTGCGCGGCCCGCCCGAGGACCTCTTCGCGGACCCGGGAACCGAACAGCGCCTCCAGTTCCTCGGCCCATTCGCGCGCCGAGGGCCGGGGCCGCTCGCTCCCGCCGCGGGGACCGCCCTCCCCGGTCTGCGCTCCTTCGCCGTGGCCCCGCCCGTAGAGCTCGTCGAGCGCGGCCGCGGCGCGGTGCGCGGTCGCCGCGGCGCCTTCGCTCGGCGGCCGCCCCAGGACCAGCCGCCACCGGTCGAGCGGGCCGATGGCGTTCGCGGTTCCGCCGTCGGCGGAGACGGGGCTCCCCTCGCGGGCCGCGGAGGGCCCCGGGGCACCGGGGCCCGGCGGCGCGGCCGCGCCGCAGCGCTCCAGCAGGCCGGGGACGAGGGCGCCGACCACCGAGCGGGCGGCGAGGTCGGCCGCCGCCCAGGCCGCCGACCGTTCGGCGTCGACGGCGAGGTCGTGCGCTGAGAGGTGGCCGTGCCGCTCCGAGACGGTCTCAAGGAAGCGGGAGCGGGCGGCCGCGGACAGCACCTCGTAGCCTTCGCGCAGCGCGGGCAGCCGGGCGAGGAAGTCGGCGTCGGGCCAGCGCTCGATCGGCCCGCTCATCGCGTCGAGGACGCCGGGGTCCCCTTCGACCACGGGGGCCGCGACGGTCAGGGCGCCCGCGATGCGGTGGGCCAGGCCCCGGCCGTCATGGCCCGCGGCGTCGCCGTCGCCGTCTCCGCCATGGCCCTCGTGGCGCCTCCCTCGGCCCTCGGCGCCCCCGCCGCTGCCGCCCCGGTCGCCGCCGTTCTCGCTGCCGAGCACGCCCGGCGGGCGGGCGAGGTCCAGCCAGCCTTCCAGGCGGTCGGCCAGGTCCGCCGCCGGGAGCTCGTCCAGCAGGACCAGCGCCGCGGTCGCGGCCCCCTGCGCGAGGGGGCCGCCCTCGGCGCTGAGGCCGCGCAGTTGCCAGAGCAGTCGTCGGGGTCCGACCGCACCCGGCAGCGCGGCCTGGGCCTGCACGAGGCGGACGACGCGCAGCAGCGCCGCGGCGTCGGCGAGGTCGGTGCTGCCGGCCATGCCCGCGACCGAGGCGACCGCTGCCTCGGCGAGCCGGGTCCGCAGGCGCGGCAGGGACGCGGGGACGTCGCGCATCCCGGGAACCTGGCCCGCGACGATGCGGTGGACGTGGTCGTGCAGGGTGATGGCGTCGGCCAGGCCGACGCGCGGCAGGACCGCGGAGTCGATGCGCCCGCCCAGCTCGGCGACCTGCTCCGGCAGGCCGCATTCGGCGGCGCGGGCGAGCAGGGCCCCGGCCGCGGCCGGAGTGAGGTCGCCGTCGGCCTCGCGGAGGTCGGCCGAGATCCGCCCCCGGGCCGCGGACTCCAGCGTGATGCCGTAGCAGGCCGCCATTTCCAGCGTGGCCCCGGTGGTGGGGCGCCACGCGGCGCGCCACCGCCGCCCGAGGGATTCGGCGTCGCCGAGGCCCGCGACACCGCGCTCCTCGGCGTAGGAGACGCCGGCGGCCGCGAGCCGGTTCAGCGCGACGTGCCGGGCGCGGTCGCGCCCGTTGCGGAACGGGTCGAGGCGCAGATCGCGTTCCCGGCCCCGGGAGTCCGGCCCCGGCAGGCCGAGCTCGGCCAGCAACGCCGTGACGTGGACGACGAGCCCCGATGCCGGGGCTCCGGACGCGGGCGCGCCGCGGCGCTCGCCGACGAGCTCGCGGTGGGCCGCGGCGGCGACGGCGCGCGCCCGCCCGAAGGATTCGCCCTGGGTCAGCGCGCTGGTCATGCCCTCGACGAGCTCGCGCCGACCGGGCGCGGCAAGGCCGCGCAGGGCTGCGAGGTCGCGGGCCATGCGGTAGGCGGCGGCCGTGTCGGGAACCCCCACGGCGTGACCGTCGCCGCGCATGCGGCGCCCGACGGCGGCGAGCCGGCTCGCCGCGGCGCGCTCGACCAGTTCGGGGGCGCCGCCCGAGCGGTGGACGTCCTGCTGCCACTCGGGGTCGCGGATGCCGGCCGGGTAGCCCGAGCGGGAGTCGAGCAGCTCGAAGGTGTAGGGGATCAGCGCGGTGACCGTGCCGCCGGGCACGGGACCGCCCGGCACCGGAACGGGGACCTCGGAGGTCGGGGGAAGCGCGAACGCCTCGGCCCCGCCGCCTCCGGACGGCAGCAGCGCCGCGGCGTGGAACGCCCCGACGACCGCGGCGGGGCGGTGCGCGCCGAGCTCGGCGGTGACCTCGTCGACGCGGCGGCGCATCCACGCCTCACGCACGAGGTCCCGGGGGGCGACGCCGCCCCGCGCCTCTTCGTCGGCACGGCCGAGCCAGCCCATGGCGAGCGCGGCGCGGCGCACGCGTTCGGGGTCGGCTCCGTAGGAGCGCGCCTCGACCAGGCGGTCCCACAGCTCCTCCTCACCGTCCACGTCCTCGGCCCCGCGGACGGCGGCCGCCGGCCCCGACTCGGGTGGACCGAGCGCGGGGCGCTCGCTCGGGGGCCGGATCGAGGCCGGGAGGTCGATGGCGCGCACCGGCACGCCGTTGGAACGGGCCCAGCGGATGGCGGCGAGCTCCGGCGAGAAATCGGCGAAGGGGTAGAACCCGTAGGCCCGCTCCTCGCCGAGCACCAGCGCGACCGGCGCGGTCGTCTCGGGGTGGCCGAGCCACGGCAGCCACGGGTCGGCCTCGTGCGGCAGCTCGACGAGGACGGCGTCGGGCCGCGCGGCGTCGAGCAGCGCGGGCATGGCGGCGGCGAGCACCGGGGAATGGTGCCGCACCCCGATGAGGTGCGGTGACTCGGCGGCCACCAGCGCCTCGGTCATCTCTGCGGCGCCGGGCGCCGCCGCCCGGGCCGGCGTGCCGTCCTGCGGGTTCATGCGTGCGTCATCTCCTCGTCCGACCTCCATCGAACCGGGCGCCGCGCATGCCCCGCCCGACCAGGGGGCAGACCACCCGACTCAGCAGAGCCGCGTGAAATCCACCCTCGCCCTGTCAAGCCCTCCACGCCAACTCCCATCCGGCAACCTGTGGACAACCCCGGCCCGAAGCCCGCTCCCGCCCTCGCCGCCCCCGTGGAAGGCCTCCGGCTCGGCGGGCACCGCCGGCCGGATTCCAGGTCCCTTCGTTCACGACCGGTCTCGTGGCCTCGCCGGCCGCGAGGCCCGCGCGTCACGCGGGACCGCGCTGCGCGTCCGACGTCGTCTCGGTCCGCACGGGGCTCACTCCCCCAGCACGTGGCGGAGCTCGTAGAGGCGCTTCCACAGGCGGGCGCCGTCCTCGGCGCGGTGGCGGACGGTGGAATCCCAGTAGGCCAGCAGCCGCCCCTGGTCCTCGGGGTCGTCCTTGCGCACCGTGCCCAGGAGGTAGCCGGGGAGCAGCGACAGCAGATCGCCGGCGCCGAGGTAGGCCGCCTGCAGCCCGAGGGAGGTGGTGATGCCCACGGCCTCGGCGGTGCTCATGACGGTCGTGGGCCGCTCGACCGGCCAGCCCTCGGCCGAGCGGCCGGAGCGCAGGTCGCGGAAGGCGGTGACCAGGGCCTCGATGACGGCGTCGTCGACCGCGAGGTCGCGGTCGTGGCGGGCGATCGCCGCACCGGCCTGGCCGCGCACGAGCTCGACCTCGGCGTCGAGGTCGGCGATGGGCGGGACGGCCTCGAAGTTGAAGCGCCGCTTGAGGGCCGCGCTCATCTCCGAGACCCCGCGGTCGCGCAGGTTCGCCGTCGCGATGACGTTGAAGCCGGGGCGGGCCAGGAACAGCCCCTCCCCTGCGGCGTCGTCGCCCTCCGCGGTGCCCGCCAGCTCCGGGACGGCCATGCGGCGATCGGAGAGGATCGAGACCAGGGCGTCCTGCACCTCGGGCAGGCAGCGCGTAACCTCCTCGACCCTGGCCAGGCGGCCGGAGCGCAGCGCCGTGAGCACCGGGGAGGGCGCGAGCGCCTCCCGGCTCGGCCCCTTGGCCAGCAGCAGCGCGTAGTTCCAGCCGTAGCGCAGGTGCTCCTCGGTGGTGCCGGCGGTGCCCTGGACGGTGAGCGCACCGGTGCCGCTGACCGCCGCGGCCAGCAGTTCCGAGAGCATCGACTTGGCCGTACCGGGTTCGCCCACCAGGAGCAGTCCGCGCTCGCCGGCCAGCGTGACGACGCTGCGCTCGACGAGGCCGCGCTCCCCCACGAACTTCGCGGGGATCTCCATGCTCGCGGGCACGCCATCGACCGGCTCGGCGACGCGGAGCCCGGCTCCGCCGCTGCCGACGATGAAGGTGACGACGGCGCGCGGGGTCAGCCGCCACCCGGGCGGGCGCGGTCCGGTGTCGTAGGCGGCGAGGAACGCCAGCTCATCGGCGTAACGCAGCTCGGCGGGCTCGATCTGCGCGGCTTCCAGGGTCGTCTGCGTGCTCACCCCGCCCCTTCCGTTTCGTTCGGTTTTTCGGTGGACACCTGCTGGATCCGGTGGACTGGCGCGTCGGGTCGTCGGCATCGTCCTACCAGACGGAACCGACAGGAGGAGCGACGGGGCGCCCGTCGCCGCGCTCGGGTCCCGAGGGCGGGACCGCCGTGAAGCGTGACGAGCCAGGAATACCGGAACGCGGTGACGGGACGCGGCGGCCGTCCCCGGAGGGCCTGCGGGGACCGGCGCACCGCGCTCGCGGTCCCTGCTCTCCGCCGCCCCGCAGACCCCGACCGGCCTCCGGGTCTCACACCGGCCGTTCGTGCAGCCGCCGCAGAGCGCGCTGGAAGAGCGCGGCCTCGCGGGCCAGCCCCGCGACGCCCTTCGCGAGGGCGTCGTGGGCGCCGGGGAGCAGGCGGTCGACCTCGGCCCGGGTGGCGGGCAGCGGCATCGACCTGCTCTGGAAGCGGTGGATGCCGCCGATCTCGGCGGCCGCGGCGCGCACCAGGGCGCGCGCCTGCCCGTCGGTGACCGCGCGCAGACGGGCCGAAGCCTCGGGATCGCGCGGGGTCAGGTGGGCGGCGAGTTCCGGGCGGAGCGGTTCGGAGGTGCCGTCGGCGACACCGTGCACCGCCGTCCACACGGCGGATTCCGCGGGGAGCGACCACAGGACCTCCTCGTGGTCGCCGCTGCGGTCGACGATCCGCACGCGCCGCTCGTGCCAAGGGCTCCTGGGCCCGTACGCCTCAGGCCCCACGATGTCGGCGGGAGGCGCGCCGGGCGGGCACCACCGTCCGGGCGGGTCGTCGTCGGAGATCTCGACGAGGTCGCCGTTATCTCCGTCCCCGGCCCGGAACCACCCGAAGCGGACTTCGGATACGGCCTCGAACCGGGTGCGGCGGGCGCCGTCCAGTGCCGCGAGGTCCGCGTGGAGACCGGGCGCCGCGGCGGCGCCATCGGCGGCATCGGCGGGGTCCGCCGGGTCGGTGCCGTCCGCCGCGCCCGAGGTCGCGGCTCGCAGCCGCCGGACGTGCGCGAACGCCGCGGAGGACATGGTCATGAGCATGCCCGGCCCCGACCGCTTCACCTTGACGACACGCGACCGGTCCGGCTGCTCCAGCTCGTCGACGATTCCGCGGCGCAGGGTGCGCGCGAGCACCGCGTCAGCGTCGGCCTCGCGGATCCGGGCCACCTGCCCGGGGACGGCGTCCCAGAACCGCCGGTCCACATGTTCCAGCACCTCCAGCGCCGTTCGCGCCCGGTGCAGCCCGCCGTGCACGAGGTCGTCGGCGAGCACGTCGAGGCGTGCGGTGACCAGCGGCCGCAGCAGCGGGAGGCGCCAAAGGACGTGTACCCGCCCGGCCTCCGTGTAGCGGTCGACCAGGTCGCGGACCAGTGGCGCGTAGCGGGAGTCGGCCATGAGGGGCGCGTAGCCGTGCGGGCCGTGCGGCGGAGGGGTGTCCCACTTTCCCATGAACGCGTCGGCGTCGACGGTCGCGCCGCCGTCGTCGAAGGGCACGCCTTCACCGAGCAGGGTGTCGAGCAGCCCCGGGCGCAGGGTGCGCCCCGAGCGGAGGCTGACGCCCCACGCCTTGACCGGGACACCGTCGGCGCGCAGCCGCGCGGCGAGCGGGGCGACGAGTGCGTACGCGTCGTTGTCGGGCTGCCCGGTCCAGGCGCGCCGGGTGGCCGCCGCCATGGCGTGTTCAAGCCAGGCCGCGGTCTCGCCGGGCGCGGCGGTGGCGGCGAGGTCGGCGACGGCCCCGCTCTCCAGCAGCAGCGGGACCCAGCTCCTGGGTGCGGCGCGCATCCCGGAGCCGCTCACCATGGTGCGCAGCAGGGGCCGCATCCTCGGGTCGCGCTCGGCGAGCCGGGCGATTCCGGTGCGGTTGCGGTCCCAGAAGCCGTTCTCGGCCTGGGACACCGCCGAGAGGGAGAGGAGTTCGGCGAGCAGGCCGCTCTGCTCGGCCGCCGGGTCCAGACCGGCTTCGCGCGCCCACGCGCCGATCTGATCGACGAGGTCGGCCCACGGCGGGAGGCCGGCGCGGGAGCGCAGCAGCGCCAGTTCACGCAGTTCGGCGTGGGCTCGCTCGGCGCCGAACCGCGCGCCGAGGTCGGCGACGTGCTCCTTGACCTCCTTCACGCCGACCGCGCCGACCTCGGAGAACTCCAGGAACGCCGCGCGAACCGCTTCGGTGTCGGGCGGTTCGGGCAGCACACGCTCGGCGCGGCGCGCCCGGGAGAAGCAGCGCTGCGCGTAGTAGTGGCGCTCGGCCTCGATGAAGGACCGCGCCGCCTCGTCCCACATGGGCGGGGCCTGGAGCGGCGGCAGGGTCTCGGCGATGTCCTCGTAGGCGGAGAAGGCGCGGCCGGGTTTGGTCCCGGCGAGGCGGGCCGCGGCCTCCAGTCTCCGGGTCGCGGCGAGCGCCGCGACGGCGCCGTCCGGATCGTGCACCAGGGCCCAGTAGGGGTAGCGCAGGGGTGCGGACGCGCGCCCGCGCGCGACGGGCTCGCTCACGTGCCGGAGGCCGAACCCCAGGTGGGCCAGTGCGGCGTCCTCCGCGGGGGCGACGGCGTCGGCGACGATCCGCACGGTCGGCCGCGGCAGCGCCGGGTGGCCGAAGGCGCGCGCCCGGACGGGATGGGTGCCGGGGACCTCGGCATCGGGCGGCAGCAGCCCGGCGTCGGCGAGTGCCGGGAAGGCGTCGCCGGGGACGGCGGTGGGGGGCACGGCGTCTCCTTCAACGTGCGGGGGAAGGGGGAAGGTCGGTGCGCGGTCCCAGAGCTACCAGGGCCCGCCGACAGAACCGGCCCGCTGGAGCGGCGGCCACAGAGGCCTGCTGCGCGGCCCTGCCGCCCCCGAGCGGGTCCGGTCCGCCATCGGGCGGCGTGCGCGGTGCCGCACGCCGCCCGGTATCGACGGGTCAGTCCGCGGTCCGTGCCGTGCGGTCCCGTTCCCACGTCTCCGCGAAGATCTCGAGGATGGGCCTGAGCGGGAGGAACCGCTCCAGCGGGCCGTGCGGCCCGGAGACCGCGGGCGCGGCGAAGTCGAGGAGGTCCAGCGCGGCGTCCTCGCGGGGACCTTGGTGTCGCCGGCGAGCCGCACGGCCGGGCGCTCGCCGAGCACCGGATGGACGTGGCGGCGGGCGCGGACCCAATCGGTCTCGGCGCCGGGCGCGGAGCCGAGAGGGGCCAGGCCCGCGTCGAAGAGCGCGGTGCCGGACCCGGGTCCGGGATCGGACGCGGAGCCGGAAGCGGGGAGCGCGGTCACGCCTGGTCCTCCTCCGCGGCCGTACGACCGGTGTAGATCATTTCGGCCATGCGGACGCCTTCGGACCAGGCGACCGGGCCGACCTCGCGCAGCGGCAGCGGACGCTCGTCGGCGTCGACCCAGACGAGGTCGCCGGTGAACGCGCGGTATTCGGGGGCGTCGGAGCCGATCCAGTAGCGGGCCTGGACGCTGCGGCCGGCGTCGACGGCGCGGCAGACCGCGTAGCCGCCGCGCACCGCGAACCCGCCGCGCTGGGCGCGGCCGGTGGCCTCGCGCAGCGCCTCGAACTCCCCGTCGGCGTAGTCGGCGACCCGCCGGGCTTCGGCGGCGAGGCCGCCGGGTTTGCGGTGCACCTCGCGCGTGAGCTGCGGGACGCCCTGCTCGATGCCGAGTTCGAGCGCGAACTCCCTGACGTCGTCGAGGTCATCGATCAGCACGGGGTGGCTGATGACGACGCGCTCGGCGCCGAGCCACGCGGTCTCGGCGTCGATGCGGCCGTCGTCGCCGATGCCGCGCAGGAATCCGCCGTCACCCCCCTCGGCGGGGACGACGAACAGGTTCTCCAACAGGGCGCGCCAGGAGGGGTCGGGCCAGACCTCGGCGAGCAGCGCGGCCGGGACCGGGAGCGCGCCGAGCATCCAGGACTCCACGCGCTTGCGGCATTCGCGGTCGTGGCGCTGGAGCCATTGGGCGAGGCCGAGCAGGCGTTCGGCCTCGGCGGAGTCGCGCACCTTCTTGGGAACGGATTTCAGCCGCCTCCCCTTGGCGCCGCGGCACACGAGGGTGCGGCCGTCAAGGGCGAGCGCGTATCCGTCCGGGCCGTCGGTCCAGACCGTCTCCGCCGTGGCGGTGGGGGTGGTTGACATGCGCCCTGTTATACCGATGCGGTGCGACAGAGCGCGCGGGACCGCGGGAGGCGAAGAGCGCCCCGGGCGGCTCCTGCGAACGGGTGCCCGCGCCTTCGGGCCGCCCCGTGCCCGCCCGCTCCCCGAAGCGGCGGGGTCAGCGCATGAGGGCGGCGAGCAGCGGGTCGATCGTCACCGCGGCGAACAGCAGCGCCAGATAGGCGTTGGACAGGTGGAAGAAACCCATCGTCTTCAACCGCGGGCCGGTGACGCCCGCGCGCACCTTCACGAGCAGGCGGTGGGCCTGCACCAGCAGGATCGCGCCGAGCACGACGGCCACCACCGGGTAGAACAGCGTGGTCTGCGCGACCGGCCACAGCACCACCGACACCAGCACGGTCGCCCAACTGTAGAGCACGCACTCCAGCACCACGCGGCGGTCGCCGGCCACGACCGGGAGCATCGGCACGTTGGCCGCGGCGTAGTCCTCGCGGTAGCGCATCGCCAGCGCCCAGGTGTGCGGCGGCGTCCAGAAGAACACGACGAGGAAGAGGATGAACGGTGCCCAGTCCAGCCGGTTGGTGACGGCGGCCCAGCCGATGAGCACCGGCATGCAGCCCGCGATGCCGCCCCACACGACGTTCTGCGCGGTGCGCCGCTTGAGCAGCATCGTGTAGACGAAGATGTAGAAGGCGATCGCGAACACCGAGAGGGCGGCCGACAGCCAGTTCACGAACACCGCGAAGCCGGCCGTCGACGCCACGGCCAGCGTCAGGCCGTAGATCACGGCGCCACGCGGGGTCACCTGGTGCATCGCGACCGGGCGGCGCCGGGTGCGGCGCATCTCCTGGTCGATGTCGCGGTCGATGTAGCAGTTGATCGCGTTGGCGCTGGCCGCCGACATGGTGCCGAACAGCAGCGTCGCGACGACGTTCCACAGCCGCGGCACGCCGGCCGCGGCCACGAACATCACCGGGATCGTGGTGATCAGCAGCAGCTCGATGACGCGCGGCTTGGACAGCGCCACGTAGGCGCGCACGTAGGCGCCGAAGGAGCCGGAGCGCCCCGCGGGCTCGGCCGCGGCGCCGCGGCCGGCCGACTCGCCGGCCGTCGTGCCGTCGGCCGTGCCGTCTTCGGCCGGCCGGTCGGCCGAGGAGGAGTCGGACGTGGTGTGAGGGGAGCGGTTCAGCAACGTCATCAGCGCCGTCGCGTCCAGGGCCGCTCGGGCCGGACCTTCGGGGCCAACCGCGCCCGCAAGGCGCCCACCTGCCGTTCGGCCCGCCGGCCGCGCGGCGCGAAACGCGCGGCGGGAGACATCCGCTCTACGGACACAGACACGCTGAACCTCAAAGGAATAGGGAATCTTCACTGCTCGCCACAGCAGGCCTGCGGAGGCCGCGCGCCGCCCTCAGGCGCCCGTCGGATCCCACCGACACCCGCCGAGAATACGCGCCGGGAATCCGCGAACCCGGTCAACGACATACTGTAGTACTTACCTGGAGGGGTCCCCCAACCGGGGCCGGTCCGCCGGGAGGCGCTCTGAGCTGTGGCGGCCGCGGGCGTCCGCAGGGCGCTCACCGTTCTCCCCGCCCGGCCGGCTCCCCGGCGGCCTCGCCCTCCACCCCCTCCGCGCGCCTTGTCCGTTCCACTGCGCTTCCACCGCGCTTCCGCTCCGTTGCGCGCGCCCCGTCCTCCTAGCGCGCCGCACCCGGCGGGTCAAGGACCGCGCCCCCGCGAGATGCGGTGAGACGTGTTGAACATCCTGGCCGTACGGTTTGGACGATAGGCTCAGGGATAGTCGTCCCTGTCGTGGCGGGCCCGTGGTGGCACCGGAGGTCGTGGTCGGCGGCCGGCACGGCAGGCAAGTCCATATCCACAGATCTCGGGACACATTCCGGGCGCCGCGCCCGTTTTATGGCCTGGATGCGCGAAAGGAGCCCTGAGCCCGCGTGAACATCGACACCTCGAAGTCCCTTGAGTGGTCGGAATTGGACCAGCGCGCCGTCGACGTGGTCCGCGCCCTCGCGATGGACGCGGTCGAGGAGGCGGGCTCCGGCCACCCAGGCACCGCGATGAGCCTGGCTCCGGCCGCCTACCTGCTGTTCCAGAAGATCATGCGGCACGACCCCAGCGAGCCGGCCTGGGTCGGGCGCGACCGGTTCGTGCTGTCGTGCGGCCACTCCAGCCTCACCCTCTACATCCAGTTGTTCCTGGCCGGATACGGCCTGAGCCTGGACGACATCAAGCGGCTGCGCCAGTGGGACAGCCTCACCCCCGGCCACCCCGAGCACGGCCACACCGCCGGCGTGGAGACCACGACCGGCCCGCTCGGCCAGGGCCTCGGCAACGCGGTGGGCATGGCCATGGCGGCACGCCGCGAGCGCGGCCTGTTCGACCCCGAGTCCGCCCCCGGTGAGAGCCCGTTCGACCACTTCGTCTACGCGGTCTGCTCCGACGGCGACGTGCAGGAAGGCGTCTCCCACGAGGCGAGCGCGCTCGCCGGCACCCAGAAGCTGGGCAACCTGGTCCTCATCTACGACGACAACCACATCTCCATCGAGGACGACACCCAGATCGCGCACTCCGAGGACGTCGCGGCGCGCTACGAGGCCTACGGCTGGCACGTCCAGGAGATCGACTGGACCGACGGCGGCTCCTACCACGAGGACGTCGAGGCCCTGTACCGCGCCGTGCTGGCCGCGCAGGCCGAGACCGAGCGGCCCTCGTTCATCAAGCTGCGCACGATCATCGGCTGGCCGGCCCCCAACAAGCAGAACACCGGCGCCGCGCACGGCTCCGCGCTGGGCGCCGACGAGGTGGCCGCCACGAAGCAGGTGCTGGGCCTCAGCCCCGACACCCGCTTCGACGTCCCCGCCGAGCTGCTGGAGCACACGCGCAGGGCGGTCGAGCGCGGCCGCGACGCGCGCGCCGAGTGGGACGGCTTCCTCGCCGCCTGGCGCAACGGCGCCGGCGAGCGCGCGGAGCTGTTCGACCGGCTGTCCTCGGGCAAGCTGCCCGAGGGCTGGGAGAAGGCGCTGCCGAGCTTCGAGGCCAGCACCAAGGGCATGGCCACCCGCAAGGCCTCCGGCGAGGTGCTGAGCGCGATCGCGCCGATCCTGCCCGAGCTGTGGGGCGGTTCGGCCGACCTCGCCGGCTCCAACAACACCACGCCCAAGGGCGAGCCGTCCTTCATCCCGGAGGAGTACTCCACCAAGTCCTTCTCCGGCAACCGGTTCGGCCGGGTGCTGCACTTCGGCGTCCGCGAGCACGGCATGGGCTCGATCCTCAACGGCATCGCGCTGCACGGCCCGACGCGCCCCTACGGCGGCACCTTCCTGGTCTTCAGCGACTACATGCGCCCGGCGGTGCGCCTGGCCTCGCTGATGAAGCTACCGGTCACCTACGTCTGGACGCACGACTCCATCGGCCTGGGCGAAGACGGCCCCACCCACCAGCCGGTGGAGCACCTGTGGGCGCTGCGCGCGATCCCCGGCCTGGACGTGATCCGTCCGGCCGACGCCAACGAGACGGCGGCGGCCTGGCGCACCCTCCTGGAGAAGCAGGACCGCCCGGCCGCGCTGGCGCTGACCCGCCAGAACGTGCCCACCTTCGACCGCTCCGACCTGGGCGCCGCCGAGGAGACCGCCAAGGGCGGCTACGTGCTCGCCGAGGCCTCCGACGGCAAGCCCCAGGCGATCATCATCGCGACCGGCAGCGAGGTCGCGATCGCGCTGGAGGCCCGCGACCGCCTGGAGGGCGCCGGCACGCCGACCCGCGTGGTGTCCATGCCGTGCATCGAGTGGTTCAACGAGCAGGACGACTCCTACCGCCAGCATGTGCTGCCGCCGGCGGTGCGCGCCCGCGTCTCGGTGGAGGCCGGCATCGGTCTGGGCTGGCGCGAGCTCATCGGCGACGGCGGCGAGACGGTGGGCATAGAGCACTTCGGCGCCTCCGCGCCCTACCAGACGCTGTACGAGCAGTTCGGCCTCACGCCGGACCGCGTGGTCGCGGCGGTGCACGCCAGCATCGCCAGGCTGGGCAAGGAGAGCGGGACAACGACCGGAAATTAACGATTGTGCAGAGGGTCCTTCGAGAACGCGGAAGGACCCTCTGTTCGTTGACAGGCAGCAGGTCGAGCAGCCGTCGGCGGGTCCTCGGCGGATTCGCCGGCGGGCGACGACGAGGGGATGACGAGGAAGCCATGACGAACCCATTGCAGAAACTGTCCGGTGAAGGCGTCGCGGTGTGGCTGGACGACATCAGCCGGGAGCGGCTGCGCAGCGGCAACCTGGCGGAGCTGATCCGCGAGCGCAGCGTCGTCGGCGTCACGTCCAACCCCACGATCTTCGAGAAGGCCCTCAAGGAGGGCGACGCCTACGACGCCCAACTGCACGACCTGAAGGTCCGTGGCGTGTCGGTCGAGGAGGCGGTGCGCGCCATCACCGCCTACGACATCCGCTGGGCCGCCGACGTGCTGCGCCCCGCCTACGACGCCGTCGGAGGCGTCGACGGCCGCGTCTCGCTGGAGGTCGACCCGCGGCTGGCCCGCGACACCGAGCGCACGATCGCCGAGGCGCGCGCGCTGTGGTGGCTGGTGGACCGGCCCAACCTCTTCATCAAGATCCCGGCCACCGTCGAGGGACTGCCGGCGATCACCGCGGCCCTGGCCGAGGGCATCAGCGTCAACGTCACGCTGATCTTCTCGCTGCAGCGCTACCGGGAGGTGATGGGCGCCTTCCTGGCCGGCATGGAGCAGGCCAAGGCCAACGGGCACGACCTGGCCACGATCACCTCGGTCGCCTCGTTCTTCGTCAGCCGCGTCGACGCCGAGGCCGACAAGCGGCTGGAGAAGATCGGCACCGAGGAGGCCCTGCAACTGCGCGGCCGCGCCGCCATCGCCAACGCCCGCCTGGCCTACGCCGCCTACGAGGAGGTCTTCGCCTCCGACCGCTGGAAGGCGCTGGAGGCCGCCGGCGCCGAGCCGCAGCGTCCGCTGTGGGCCTCCACCGGCGTGAAGGACCCCGACTACGACGACACCCGCTACGTCACCGAGCTGGTCGCGCCCAACACGGTCAACACCATGCCCGAGGCCACGCTGGAGGCCGCCGCCGACCACGCCGAGATCGCCGGCGAGACGATCCGCGGCCGCTACGAGCAGGCAAAGGCCGACCTGGAGTCGCTGGCCAGGGTCGGCGTCGACTACGACGACGTGGTCCGGGTACTGGAAGACGAGGGCGTCGAGAAATTCGAGAAGTCCTGGGAGAGCCTCCTGGGCGGCGTCTCCCAGCAGCTCGAGGCCAACGCCTAGAGCCGCCGCGCGACATGGGACGAAAAGACGGGGCCCGCCAGACGGGCGCGGGGCCGCCGAAGGGCGGACGGCGCCCGCAGGCCCCGTCCGGTCCCGTACCGCCGCCCGGGCCGTGGCTCCTGTTCGCCCCTTCTGTTGGAACTCTTACCTGAAACCAGGAAGGACCAGTCGCTTTGAGCAGTGATCAGGTACACGCCGGGAACCTCACGGTCACGTTGCGTGAAGCCGTACGGGAGGCGGCGGACCCGGCCAAGGAGCGCCTCGTCGCCGACGGCGTGCCCGCGAAGCTGGCCGCCCGCGACTCCTCGCTGTGGGGGCCCGAGGCCGCCGAGGAGGCGGCGATCCGGCTGAACTGGATCGACCTCCCGCGGTCCTCGCGCGCGCTGCTGCCGGAGCTGGAGCGGGTCGCGACGCAGAAGCGCGCCGCCGGGCTCGACCGCGTCGTCCTGGCCGGCATGGGCGGCTCCTCCCTGGCGCCGGAGGTGATCGCCGCCAGCCGCGGCGCCGAGCTCACCACTCTCGACACCACCGACCCGCACCAGGTCCGCCGGGCGATCTCGGACCGGCTGGAGCGCACCGTGCTGGTCGTGTCGTCCAAGAGCGGCGGGACGGTCGAGACCGACAGCCACCGCCGCGCCTTCGAGCAGGCGTTCCGCGACGCCGGGATCGACCCCGCCGAGCGCATCGTCGTGGTCACCGATCCCGGCTCACCGCTGGCCGAACTGGCCGAGGAGCGCGGCTACACCACCTTCCTCGCCGACCCCAACGTCGGCGGGCGCTACAGCGCGCTGACGGCGTTCGGGCTGGTGCCCAGCGCACTGGCCGGTGTGGACGTAGAGTCGCTGCTGAAGGAGGCCGGCGCGCTCACCGACGCGCTCAGCGCGGATTCGGGCAACGCCGCACTGGAGCTGGGCGCCGCGCTGGGCGGGTTCACCGGGCACGACAAGGTCGTGCTGGCCGGCGACACTCCGGCGGGTCTGGGCGACTGGATCGAGCAGCTCGTCGCGGAGTCCACCGGCAAGAGCGGGACCGGGCTGCTGCCGGTCGTGGTCGAGGGCGTCGACGCGCCCGGGTTCGTCCCCGGCCCCGACTCCCACCTGGTGGCCTTCTCCGAATCGGGTGCGCCCGAGGCCGAGCTCGCCGACACACTGGTCACCGGCCCGCTCGGTGCGCAGTTCCTGGCCTGGGAATACGCCACCGCCGTAGCCGGGCGGCTGCTGGGGATCGATCCGTTCAACCAGCCCAACGTCCAGGAGTCCAAGGACAACACCAAGGCGCTGCTGGAGAGGTCGGGCGACGGCCCGCTGCCCACCGGCACGCCGCTGCTGGTGGAGGACGCGGTCGAAGTTCACCTGGCAGACGCTGCAGGCCCTTCCCTCTTCACCGACGCCAAGGACCTCGCCGAGGTGCTGCAGCGGCTGGTGCGCGCGGTGCCCGAGGCCGGCTACCTCGCCGTCATGGCCTACCTGGACCGCGACGAGGAAGGCGACGGCGCGGCCGCCCGGCTGCGCATGGCGCTCGCCGAGCTCACGCCGCGCCCGGTGACGTTCGGGTGGGGGCCGCGGTTCCTGCACTCGACCGGCCAGTACCACAAGGGCGGCCCGAGCAACGGCGTGTTCCTGCAGATCACCGGTGAGGTCACCGACGACCTGGACGTTCCGGGCCGGCCCTACTCCTTCGGCCGGCTCCAGACGGCCCAGGCGCTCGGCGACTTCGGTGCGCTGAGCGAGCGTGAGCGCCCCGCTCTGCGCCTGCACCTGCGCGACCGTGCGGCCGGCCTGGCCCAACTGCGCCAGGCGCTGGAACGCGTGCAGCCGTGACCGCTTCGCCGCGGCGCCCCGTGCGGGGCGCCGCGGCGGCGGCGGCGCTCACCCGCCGTGCCAGCCCGCATCCGTCCGCGCGTCCGTCCCAGATTCACCCGCGACCCTTCGTCCATCCGCGGCCGCGAGCCGCCACCCACGGGGAGCCGAAAAGTGAAAGAACCGGTGATGCCGGGAGCGGTGCCCAACCCGCTGCGCAACGTGCTGGATCGGCGGTTGCCGCGCATCGCCGGCCCGAGCGTTCTCGTCCTGTTCGGGGTGACGGGCGACCTCGCCCGCAAGAAGCTGCTCCCGGCGATCTACGACCTGGCCAACCGCGGGCTGCTGCCGCCGGGCTTCGGACTCGTCGGCTTCGCCCGCAGGGACTGGGTCGACCAGGACTTCGCCCAACTGGCCTACGAGGCCGTGAAGGAGCACGCCCGCACCCCCTTCCGGGAGGACGTGTGGCGCCAGCTCAGCGAGGGCATGCGGTTCGTCCAGGGCGAACTGGGCGACGACGCCTCCTTCGACGAGCTGGCCCGCTGCGTCCGCCAGCTCGACGCCGACCGCGGCACCGGCGGCAACTACGCGTTCTACCTGTCGCTGCCGCCCAAGCTGTTCCCGACGGTCGTCAAGCAGTTGCGCCGCTCGGGGCTGGCCGAGTCCGAGGGCGAGGCCTGGCGCCGGGTCATCATCGAGAAGCCGTTCGGACACGACCTGGAGAGCGCCAAGGAACTCAACGCGGTCGTCGACGACGTCTTCCCGCCCCAGTCGGTGTTCCGCATCGACCACTACCTGGGCAAAGAGACCGTCCAGAACATCATGGCGCTGCGGTTCGCCAACACGCTGTTCGAGCCGATCTGGAATCGCGGTTACGTCGACCACGTGCAGATCACCATGGCCGAGGACATCGGCGTGGGCGGCCGGGCCGGCTACTACGACGGCATCGGCGCGGCCCGCGACGTCATCCAGAACCACCTGCTGCAGCTGCTGGCGCTGGTGGCGATGGAGGAGCCGATCTCCTTCACCGCCGACGCCATCCGCGCGGAGAAGGAGAAAGCGCTCTCCGCGGTCACGCTGCCCGAGGACCTCAGCCGGGGCACCGCCCGCGGCCAGTACGCGGCGGGCTGGCAGGGCGGCACCCCCGTCATCGGCTACCTGGATGAGGAGGGCATCCCCGCCGACTCCGGCACCGACACCTACGCGGCGATCAAACTGGGCGTCAACACCCGGCGCTGGGCGGGCGTGCCGTTCTACCTGCGCACCGGCAAAAGGCTGGGCCGCAGGGTGACCGAGGTGGCACTGGTGTTCCAGAGCGCGCCGCAGCAAGTGTTCGGCCAGACCGAGACCGAAGAGCTGGGCGCCAACTCACTGGTGCTGCGCATCCA
Organism: Spinactinospora alkalitolerans; assembly: GCF_013408795.1. Taxonomy (NCBI): domain Bacteria; kingdom Bacillati; phylum Actinomycetota; class Actinomycetes; order Streptosporangiales; family Nocardiopsidaceae; genus Spinactinospora; species Spinactinospora alkalitolerans. The sequence continues at coordinate 1,969,193 of NZ_JACCCC010000001.1, read as the reverse complement.
GCCCGACGAGGGGGTCACGCTGCGGTTCGGCTCCAAGGTGCCGGGGGCATCGATGGAGGTTCGCGACGTCAGCATGGACTTCACCTACGGCCAGTCCTTCACCGAGGCCAGCCCGGAAGCCTACGAGCGCCTCATCCTGGACGTGCTCATCGGCGACCCGCCGCTGTTCCCCCGCCAGGAGGAGGTCGAGCTGTCCTGGCGGATCCTCGACCCGATCGAGGAATACTGGGCCAAGAACGGCCGCCCCGAGCAGTACGAATCGGGAACCTGGGGGCCGTCCTCGGCGCACGAGATGATGGCTCGCGACGGGCGCCAATGGCGCCGACCGTAGGAATCGGAACCATCATGTTCCGCCCGCCGGGCCACGCCCCGCCCACCCAGGGGGGCCACCCGCTACCCATTTCCCAACCGCACGACCAGCATCGCGGTTGTCAAGAGCCCAGCACAAGCCGAGCGGCCGGACCTGTGGAAAAGCCGTCGAACGAAAGCCGGGGGCCGGCACCGGCCGCCCGGACCGTGGAGGACCGATGACGCTCTACCTTCCGCGCGCCACGACGTCGCAGATCAGCGAGGCGCTGGGGGCCGAACGCCACAGTGTGGGCGGCGGCGCCATGAACATGGTGCTGACCCTGATCATCGTCACCGACGAGGCCGACCACTACGACGCCGTGCGCGCCGCCACCGAGGCCGGGCGCGAGCACCCGAGCCGGGTGCTCGCGCTGATTCGGCGCGATCCGGACGCCGAGCCGGCGATCGACGCCGAGATCCGCCGCCCGGGCACCTCCGGTCCCGGTGAGGCGCTGCTGCTGCGGCTCTACGGGGAACTCGGGGAGCACCCCGACTCCATCGTCACCCCCCTGCTGGTACCCGATGCACCGGTGGTGGCCTGGTGGCCTGGGGTCGGCCCGGCCGAGCCCGGCGCCGACCCGGTGGGCCGGCTCGCCCAGCGCCGCATCACCGACGCGCTGCGCGCCGCCGACCCCGTCGGCGATCTGATGAACCGCATCACGCACTACCGGCCCGGCGACACCGACCTCACCTGGACCCGGCTGACACCGTGGCGCTCGCTGCTGGCCTCCACCATGGACCAGCCGTGCGGGTGGGTGACGGCCGCCGAGGTCACCGCCGAGCCGTACTACCCCAGCGCCGACCTGCTGGCCGCCTGGCTGTCGGAACAGTTGGAGGTGCCGGTGGAGCGCAAGGAGTCGCACGGCCCCGGCATCACCGGCGCCAAGCTCATCACCAACGGCGGCGACATCGTCCTCAATCGGCTCGACGGCCGCGTGGCCACGCTGTCGCGGCCCAACCAGCCCGACCAGACGGTGGCCCTGCCGCGCCGCCGCGCCTCCGAGGCCCTCGCCGAAGAGCTGCGCCGCCTGGACGCGGATGAAATCTATGAGAGCACCGCCAAGCACATGGGAACACTGCTGAACCACGCGGGGGTGGGCGTATGAGCGACGAGCGAGCGGAGTCGGCGGCGGCCCCGGCCGTCGGCCGCGAGATGCACTCCCCCGCCGACCGGGAGGGCAGCGCATCGGCGGAGCGGTACGGGGCGCCGCCCACCGTCATCGTGCACCCCGACGCCGACCTGCTGGCCAAGGCGACGGCGGCCCGGATCGTCACCCGCCTGGTCGACGTCCAGGCCGCACGTGGCACCGCGTCGATCGTGCTGACCGGCGGGAGCATCGGCATCGCCGTGCTGGCCGAACTGGCCGAGGTGCCCGCCCGCGACGCCATCGACTGGCGGCGTCTGGAAATCTGGTGGGGCGATGAGCGTTTCCTGCCCACCGGTGACGCCGAGCGCAACGAGACCGGCGCGCGCGAGGCCTTGCTGGACCACGTCAACGTCGACCCGGGCCGGGTGCACGCCATGCCCGCACCCGGCGGGCCCGACGGCGATGAGCCCGAGCGCGGCGCCGAGCGCTACGCGCGGTCGCTGCACGCCGCTGCGCGGCCGGACGATCACGCCGACGTGCCGTCCTTCGACGTGTGCCTGCTCGGCATCGGCCCCGACGCCCACGTCGCCTCGCTGTTCCCCGAGCAGCCGGCGCTGTACGAGGAGGAGCGCACGGTGGTGGCGGTGCACGGCGCACCCAAGCCGCCGCCGACCCGGGTGTCGCTGACCTTCCCCGCGATCCGGGCGGCCCGCGAGGTGTGGGTGATCGCCTCGGGCGAGGGCAAGGCCGACGCCGTGCGCCTGGCCCTGAGCGAGGCGGGCCCGATCCAGGTCCCGGCCTCAGGCGCCCGTGGTAGGTCCCGCACTCTTTTCCTCCTCGACCGCGCAGCGGCGAGCAAACTCCCCGCCGGTCTGGCCGCCCCGGGAGCGTTGTAGCCCCACCGGGAGGAGTCGCAACAGGAGGGGTGGCGGGAGCTGACAGGGCTTCCTTGCTCGGCGTTTCCCGACGTGAAGTGCTATCGCCCTGCGAGGGCTCCGGGGTGGGGTGGTGGCGTGCCGGTGGCCCGCCGTGGCTGGGTCCGCGGCGGGGTCGGCAGGGGTGTGGTGGTCAGGCCGAGTGAGTGGGGGCCGGTGGATCGGGTGGGTCTCCGGGCGGATGGACGGCTCTGGCCGGGCGGGTGCGGTGCCGTCTGCGGCGTGTGGTCGGATGGCGCTCTCTCGCCCCTGCCGCGCGGCGGTGTTCCTTTTCCAGGTTGTGCCGGCGGCACAGCGGGCGGCCGTTGTCGATGTCGGTGGCCCCGCCCTCGTACCACGCTTGGTGGTGGTCGATCTGGCACCAGCGCGCCGGGCGGTCGCAGCCGTCCTCCCACTGACACGTGCTGTGAGTGGTGGTCAGTGCGATCCGGGACCGCAGCGGGAAGATCCGCTCGGCCCGCCCCACATCCAACGGCCTGCCGGTCAGCGGGTCGGTGACGATGCGGCGCAGCAGGCAGTCCTTGGCCAGCGCCCGCGTGGCCGAGACCGGATAGACGGTGCCGTAGTCACTCTGGACGGGCAGCGCGCCCTGTGCGCCTTGCAGCGTCTCCAGCGAGACGACGAGCCGCACCTGGGCGCGTTCCCCACCCGACAGCGGCAGCCGGTCGCTGTTCTTGAGCGCGAAGTCGGCCATGTCGATCAGCTGGTCGAACAGCCGCTGGCGCGGCCGGCGCTCGTCTGCGGGCTGCGGCGGGGACCCGAAGGCCTCCAGCGCCGCCTGCAACGCGTCGGCCGAGACCTCGTCCCCCCAGGCCTCGAAGTGAAAGCCGTTGTCTCTGGTGCGGGCGAAGGTGGCGCCCCGGAAGTCATAGCGCTGCCGGTACTCGCGCTCATGCGTGGCCGGGTTGAGCTGGTAGCGCAGCTTACGCCCCGCTACCCGAAGATCCTCGCACGTGGTCGACTCCTGGCAGGCCAGACCGAGCAGAACCGCCTCGGCCCGGCGGACGAAGACGTCCTCATCGGGCCATGCGGTGCGGTTGCGCTCCTCGGCCGCTTTGGCGCTCCACTCACTGATGCGCTCCAGCTGGCCCAGGCTGATCTCTGCGCCCCGGTAGGCTTCCTCACTCTCGCCCAACGCCGCCGGGCGCTGGGCGATACGCGCATAGGAGTAGGCCTCGGCCCGCGGCATCACACAGGTATGGGTCACCCAGTCCACCAGACGCTTATAGCCCGAACCGGCCAACCCCTCCGCCCGCTCAAAGCTCCCCAGCGCCGCACAGACCGCGAACTTCACCCGCTCCAGGTCCGCGACCGTCTCCGCGATCTCCGCACCCACGTCCTCAACGGCGCCCGGCAAGATCTCGGCCTCGGCATAGGCGGCGACCTCGGCCGCCGCCGCACACAGCAGCTCGCGCGCCCGCCCCAGATGAGACGGCGCCGCAGAAGACCGCCGAGACTCGAACATACTTACACTTTATTTACTCCGACCAGGGAGAACAATAAAAAGCGGTGGCTAAAACAGCGCCGATTCGATGGAGTTTCGGCTATGGGCGGGCGTCATATAAACGGAAGGGTTCCCCCGCCACAGCGAACGAATCAACAAACCCACTGGCCAGAGGATGAGTCACCGGCGACGCAGAACCGGGCAGAGGCCGATCCGTCGATCACCACACCTCCCGGGGCGGCCACCCTTCGGCGACCGGCTGCGCTCCGACGCCCCACCGCCTCAGCGGATGGCGTGTCGGCGGTCGGAGCAGCCTTTATCGGCCTCGGCCGACCGCGGTCGCGGTCGCGGTCAACGCCCCCTCCCTTCCCGTCCGGCTTCTCCCCCGTCCGGCCTGGCGCACGTGCGGCGCGCTTCGGCCGTGGCCGGTGTTCTTGCCACATCCCCCTCTTCCAATACATCCTTACAATAAGCAGTATAGGCGTATAGGATCCACTACGTGGGTACCGATAACCGTACGGACGGACGGCCGCTGGAGGATCTGACCGCTCGGGCGCGGATCAGGGATGCGGCGTTGGCGCAGTTCGCCGAGCACGGGTTCAAGAGCGCCACCATGAAGGGCGTCGCACAGGCCGCGGGTTACTCCACCGGGCTGGTCCAGCACCACTTCGGGTCCAAGGAGGGACTCAGGCGGGCGTGCGATGCCCACGTGGCCGAATCACTCGGCGACCTCGACACCTACGGCGTCGATGACGGCAAGATCACCGACCCCGATTTCATGTCCGATCTCTACGCCAAGAGCCCACTCATCATCAGGTACGTCGCGCGGGCCATGGTGGAGGACTCACCGGCGGCCGCGTCGCTGTTCGACAGCGGGGCCGCCGCAGCCGAGCGGTTCCTGACCGGCTCCTGGCCCGAGCGTTTCCCTCCGGGTTCGGACAGGGCCCGCGACGGGGCATCGGTCATGGCCGCGATGCACATGTCCACCATCGCACTGCACGCGCACTTGTCCCGGCGGATGGGGGCCGACGTCCTCGACGGCCGCAACGCGCCCCGGATCGCCATGGCCATGTTCGACGTCTACGCGAGCATGGCCGAGTTCACCGCATCCGACACCGGCGCCGGGATCCGCGACGCCGTGGCCGAGCAGCAGTCCTCCGGCTCCCCTGATGAGGAGCACCGCGATGAGTGAGGCGATCCGCGGTTGCGGGCTGGTCAAGACCTTCGGTGCGACCCGGGCGCTGGACGGCCTCGACCTGACCGTCGGGACCGGCGAGGTCCACGGCTTCCTCGGTCCCAACGGCGCGGGAAAGACCACCACCCTGCGTATCCTGCTCGGTCTGGTGCGCGCCGACTCCGGAACCGTGCGGCTGTTGGGCGCCGACCCCTGGGAAAAGGCCGTGGAGCTCCACCGGCGCCTGGCCTACGTGCCCGGTGACGTCACCCTGTGGCCCGACCTCACCGGCGGCGAGGTCATCGACCTGCTGGGGCGGCTGCGCGGCGCCGTCAAAGCGCGCCGCCGCGACGAGCTGATCGAGCGCTTCGCTCTGGACCCGCGCAAGAGGGTGCGCGCCTATTCCAAGGGCAACCGGCAGAAGGTCGCCCTCATCGCCGCTCTCGCCTCGGACGTGGAGCTGCTGCTCCTGGACGAGCCCACCTCCGGCCTGGACCCGCTCATGGAGGCCGTGTTCCGCGACTGCGTCGCCGAGGAGAACTCCAAGGGCCGCACCGTGCTGCTGTCCAGCCACATCCTGGCTGAGGTCGAGGCCCTGTGCGACCGCGTCAGCATCATCCGCGCCGGGCGCGTCGTCGAATCCGGCACCCTCGCCGGGATGCGCCACCTCACCCGCACCTCCATCACCGCCGACGTGGCCACCGTGCCCGAGGAGCTGCGCGACCTGCCCGGTGTCCACGGTTTCGGGGTCGACGGAACCCGGCTGCGCTGCCGGGTCGACGCCGGCGTCGTCAACGAGGTCCTGGCCCGCCTGTCCGCGCACGGCGTCAACGCGATCACCGCGCAGCCCCCCACCCTGGAGGAGCTGTTCCTGCGCCACTACCGGATCGGGCCCGGCGCGGACGGCGGCGGCGAAGCGGCGGCGTCTCGGTGAACGCCCCCGCCGTCGACCGGCCCGCGGCCGGCGCCCCTGCCGCCCCCGGCCGGGCCGGCCCGTTCATCGGGACCGGCGCGCTGGTGCGCCTCATCCTGCGTCGCGATCGGATCCTGCTACCGGTCTGGCTGCTGCTGACCTGGGGCACGGTCGTGGGCCGCGCCGACTCCATGGCGGCCACCTATCCGACCGCCGAGGAACGCGAGGCGCGCTTCGACGAGGTCATGGTGGGCGTGCCGATGTTCAAGCTCTTCCAGGGGCCCGCCTACGGCGACGACGTCAACGCGCTCACCGCGCAGGAGGCGTTCGCCGGGGCGACGCTCATCGCCGCGCTGGGGGCCGCGCTCCTCCTGGTGCGGCACACCCGGGGCGAGGAGCGGACCGGTCGGCGTGAACTGCTCGGCTCGGCCGCGATCGGGCGGCACGCACCGCTGACCGCGGCCCTGGCCGTGGTGCTCGGCGCGGGGGTGCTGCTCGCTGTGCTCTGCGCGGCCGCCCTGATCGGCTACGGGATGCCCGCGGCCGGATCGCTGGCGCTGGGGCTCGTCTGCGGGGGCGCGGTGTGGGTCTGCGCGGCGGTGGCCGCGGTGGCCGCGCAGCTGACCGAGAACCCCGGGCTCGCCGGGGTCGGTGCCTACTCCCTCTTCTTCGCCCTCCACTTCGTGCGGGGCGCCTCCGATCTCGGTGGTGAGGGCATGCACTGGCTGGGATGGCTGACCCCCAACGGGTGGCTGCAGCGCGCACGGCCCTTCGCCGATGAGCGCTGGTGGCTGTTCCTGCCGGTCATCGCGCTGGTCGCCGCGTTGCTGTGGGCCGCATACCGGCTCTCCTCGCGCCGGGATCTGGGCTCGGGCCTGCTGCCGGCCCGCGCAGGGCCCGCAGCCGCCCCCGCGAGCCTGCGCGGCCCTTTCGGGCTGGCGTGGCGGCTGAACCGCTCCGCGGCCCTGGTGTGGCTGTTCGCGGCCCTGGCCGTCTGCCTGCCCACCGGCTACGGCGGGGCCGGCGCCATGGAGCAGTACGCCGGCGGGGAGCGGATGCGGGTGTGGGCCGACGCGATGGGCGCGGGCCGGCCGGGTGACGCCTTCTTCGCCTACATCGCCTTCGCCATGGGGTTCCCCATCGCGATCTACGCCATCATGACCGTGCTGCGCCTCGGCGCCGAAGAGGGCGGCGGCACCGCCGAGACGCTCTTGGCGACTCCGGTCGGCCGCCTGCGCTGGGCGGCCGGTCACCTGGTCTTCGCGCTGGGTGTGTCGGCCCTGCTCCAGGTGGCCATCGGGGTGGGCTTCGGCCTGGGCGCCGGTCTGCACAGTGGAGAGCTCGGCGCGGACCTGGCCCGCATGCTGACCGTCACCACCGCCCTGGTCCCCGCTGTGTGGGTGATGGCCGGTATCGCGATGGCCGCGTTCGGGCTGGTGGGCCGCCGGGCGCCAGCCGTGGCCTGGGGCGCCCTGGTCGTCGCCGTCACCGTCGAGTTCGGCCAGCACCTCGGCTGGCCCGAGTGGCTGTTCCGCGTGTTCTCGCCGTTCGCGCACGTCCTCCCATTCTTCGGCCCGCCGAGCCCGATCACCCTGACCGCGCTCACGCTCGTCGCCGCGGCGCTGTGCGCCGTCGGCCTCTTCGGCCTCCGCCACCGCGACGTCGGCGCCCGGTAGTCCGGCCGCGGCCGGCCCTCCGGAGAGGGGGACGAGGGCCGACCGCGGAAAGGCGGCCGGGCCCCGTCGCGGTGGTTGCCACACCACCGGGTGCTAGAACAGGGCCCGGCCGTATCGGGGCGGGAGGAAAGGGACTGGGGGAGCGGGTCAGCCGCTGCCGGTGGCTGAGGCGACCTCCTCCATGAACTGCGCGGCGGCCTCGTCCGGGGTCACATTGCCGAACAGGAGCTCTTCGTTGATGCGCTTGGCGATGTCGACGACCTCACCGGCGCCCAGCGGCGGAACCGGATTGGCGTCGGGGATGTCAGGGCTGATCTCGGCGATGAACTCGGCGCTCTGGGCGTCGGCCTCGGGCAGGTCGCCGGTGATCTGCTCCCGGATCTCAAGGTTGGCGGGCAGGCCGCGGTCGGCGAGGATCAGCTCGGCCGCCTCGGGGTCGTTGAGCAGGAAGTCGACGAACATCGCCGCCTCCTCCGGGTGCTCGGTGCCGGCCGAGATCGAGTAGTACATCGCCGGCTTGAGGAACATGCCGGTCCGCTCGTGCTCGGACTCGCCCGGGTAGCGCAGCAGCTCCAGGTCGCGCCCTGCGGAGTTGCCGATCCCGCCGAGCTGGTTGCTCCACCAGTGGCCCATCGCGCCGCTGTTGGTGGCCAGCAGGGACTGGTCCGGGCCGCCGGCTTCGACCTCCACGCTGAACTCCGGGCTCGGCTGAGCATCGCTCTCCTGCAGTTCGAGCGAGTACTCGTACCACTCCGCCAGCGTGTCCTGGCTGAACCCGAGGCTGCCGTCCTCGTTGTAGAGGAGCTCGCCGCGCTGGCGGGCGAAGATCTGGAAGCCCGCCTCGTTGAAGCCGTAGTTCTGCGTGCCGTAGACGCCGTCGGGAGTGTTCTCCGAGATCTCGGCGGCGACGTCGACGTAGTCGTCCCACGTCCAGTTCTCGTCGTCGGGCATCTCGACGCCGGCCTCTTCGAAGACCTGCGGATCGGCGACGATCGCGTAGGCGTTGACGCCCGTTGCCACGCCGTAGAGCCCGTCCTCCAACTCGCCGCCGGACAGCGCGATCTCGTCGATCGAGGACAGGTCCAGGGATTCCTCGTACTCCCGCAGGTCCAGCAGCGCGCCGCGGTCGGCGTACTCGCGCAGGTAGCGTTCCTCCTGGGTGACGATGTCGGGCATGTCGTTGCCGGCGGCGTTGGTGGCCAGCCGGTCCCAGTAGGCATCCCAGTCGGTGTATTCGCCGCTGACGGTGATGTCGGGGTTTTGGGCCTCGAAGCGCTCGATCACCTCAAGCGTCGTCTCGTGCCGCTCGTCGGCACCCCACCACGAGAACCGCAGCTCCACCGGCCCGTCGTCGCCGGAGCCGCCTCCGCACGCGGTCGCGGTGAACGCCACGGCCGACAGGCCGGCGAGCAACGTCGTCAGGCGACGACGGGGGATCGGGGTGCGCCGGGCACCCCTCGTTGCTGACATGGCCTTTTCCTTTCGGTCACTTGATTCCTGTGGTTGCGATGCCCCTGACCAGGTAGCGCTGTCCCGCCAGGAAGAACCCGAAGATCGGCCCCAGGGCGACGATCGACATGGCGAACAGCGGCCCCCAGGACGTCTGGCTCTGCGAGTCGACGAACGCCCGCAGTGCCAGTGGCACGGTGTACATCTCCGGGTCGGTGAGGAAGATCAGTTGGCTCAGGAAGTCGTTCCAGGTCCAGATGAAGGTGAAGATCGCCGTGGTCGCCAGCGCCGGCATGGACAGCGGCAGGATCACCCTGGCGAAGATCCCCAGGTGGCCGCAGCCGTCGATGCGCGCGGCCTCGTCCAGGTCCTTGGGCAGACCGCGGATGAACTGCACCATGAGGAAGATGAAGAAGCCGTCCGTGGCGAGCAGCTTGGGCACGATCAGCGGCAGGTAGGTGTTGATCCATCCCAGGTTGGAGAACAGGATGTACTGCGGCACGATCACCACGTGGATCGGCAGCATGATCGTGCCGAGCATGATCGCGAAGAACAGCTTCTTGCCCCGGAACTCCAGCCTGGCGAAGGCGTAGGCCGCCAGGGAGCACGCGACCAGGTTGCCGATGATCGAACCGGCCACCACGATCGCCGAGTTGATCAGGTAGTGGTGGAACGGGAACGGCAGCGCGGTCCAGCCCTCGGTGTAGTTGTCCACCATCAGCCCGTCCGGGATCAGTCCGGGGCCGCGGAAGATCTCGGTGGTGGGCTTGAAGGAGCTCGACAGCATCCACAGCAGCGGGTACAGCATCACCACGGCGAAGGCGATGAGCCCGAGGTGGGTGAAGAACCGTCTGCGGTGGTCGCGGACGCTGTGGGAGGAGCCGTTGGGCGCCTTGGCCCGCCGGGCCGGAGCGGTCGGCTTGCGCGATGCGCTCTTAGTCACCATAGAAAACCCAGTACTTCGAGGCGAGGAAGTTCACCGCGGTGAATCCCGCGACGATTACGAGGAGCAGCCAGGCCATCGCCGAGGCGTAGCCCATGTCGAACGAGCCGAAGCCCTGCTGGTAGAGGTAGAGCGTGTAGAACAGGGTCGAGTCGGAGGGACCGCCCGTTCCGCCGCTGACGATGAAGGCCTGGGTGAAGGTCTGGAACGCGTTGATCATCTGCAGCACCAGGTTGAAGAAGATGATCGGCGTCAGCAGCGGCACCGTGATGTGCAGGAACCGCTTCATCGGGCTGGCGCCGTCGACGCGGGCGGCCTCGTAGTACATGGCGGGGATCTGCCGCAGGCCGGCCAGGAAGATGACCATGGGCGCGCCGAAGGTCCAGACGTTGAGGATGACCAGTGTCCCCAGCGCGTAGTCGGGGTGGGAGACCCATCCGGGGGCGTCGATCCCGAACGAGCCGAGGAACGAGTTGATCAGGCCCTCGGCGCCGAAGATCTGGCGCCACAGGATGGCGACGGCGACGCTGGAGCCCAGCAGGGAGGGCAGGTAGTAGACGGACCGGTAGATCGGCAGTCCGCGCACGCCGCGGTCCAGGATCATGGCCAGGGCGAGGGCCATGCCCAACTGCAGGGGCACCGAGACGAAGACGTACTGGAAGGTGACCAGGAGCGAGCTGTGCAGCCGCTCGTCTTCCAGCATCGCGAGGTAGTTGTCGAAGCCGGCCCACCGCGGATCGCCGATGAGGCTGTAGTCGGTGAACGAGAAGTACAGCGACGCCAGGATCGGGCCGATGGTGATGAAGACGAGGCCGAGGAACCAGGGGGCGAGGAACAGGTAGGCGGCCGCGGAGTCGTCCTTGGGCCGGCGCCGCCGGTGCCCGCGCCGCCGGGGCGCGGGGTCGGCGGGCGGCGTCTGCGGGTCCGCCGTCTTCTGTCGCTGTTTCAGTCCCATCACGTTGCCTCACCGGACCCGGTAGGTGATCGCGGCACGAAGGCGACGGCGATCCGCACCGTCGGGATCGTCACCGTCGAAGGGGCAGAGTTCATCAGTGTCAACGGCTCTCCATGGGCCGGCGCTCCGGTCACCGCGCCGCCCGGTGTCTTTCGCGACTCCGCTCCCGGTCGCCGGAGGACGACTCGGGAGGCGCCGCTTGGTCATTGAGGAAGGCGCCATACGTTGCGGTAAGCGCTATCCAAGATTCGAATAATCGGTTTTTAGCATCCCGTTACGGTCAAGTCAATGACTCGGGAACGAGAAGCGGCGGCCCAGCAGTCGTAAAGCTCTGAACTGCATCAACGCTCACCTCGCGGTTCTCGCCGACAGTTGGCGGACATGAACCCACCGAAGTCGACCTTACGCTTCGCGATCACAGGAGGACATTTCCAGATCGTTGCCTGATTCGTTTGGCAACCGCTATCCGAATGAGGTTTAATGCCCGCTCTCGCGCACGAGCACTCCTCCGGCTCCCTGAAACCCCTGCTCCCTGGGCATTTCAGCGCACCAGCCGACGCATCCACCCTTGAACCGCCCTACCCAAAGCCTAGGAAAGCGTTTACCGTAAGAGGGTGAGCGATTCCAGAGCCAACACCGACCACACCAGCGGCCCCGGGACGGCGCGACGGTCCGGCCGTCGCCGCTTCGCCATCGTGGGAACCGGTTCACGGGCGCGGATGTACACCGACGCCCTCACCTCCACCCACGCCGACCATGCGGAGCTCGTGGCCCTCTGCGACACCAACGAGACGCGCATGCGCGCCCACAACGCCATCGTGCGCGAGAACGGACGGGAGGAGGTGCCGGCCCACTCCGCCCGAGACTTCGCCGAGATGCTGGTCAAGGAGCGGGTGGACGAGGTCGTCGTCTGCACCGTGGACAGCATCCACGCGCACTACATCGCCACCGCGATGGAGGCCGGCTGCGACGTGGTCACCGAGAAGCCGATGACAGCGGACCTGGAGGGGTGCCGCCGGATCCTCGCCGCTCAGGAGCGCACCGGCCGCCGGATGACGGTGGCCTTCAACTACCGCTACAACCCGGTGCACGCCAAGGTGCGCGAGCTGGTGAGCGACGGCGCCATCGGCGAGGTCGGCTCGGTCCACTTCGAGTGGCTGCTGGACCTGCGGCACGGCGCCGACTACTTCCGCCGCTGGCACCGCGACAAGCGCAGCTCCGGCGGCCTGCTGGTCCACAAGTCCAGCCACCACTTCGACCTGGTCAACTGGTGGCTGGGAACCGGGCCCGAGACGGTGTTCGCCTGGGGCGACCTGTTCTTCTACGGCGAGGCCAACGGCCGGCGCAGGGGGCTGGCCGCCGACTACGACCGGGCGCACGGCGAGGCCTCCGCCCAGGACGACCCGTTCGCCCTGCACATGAGCGACAGCCCGGCGATGAGGACGCTCTACCTCGACGCCGAGCATGAGGACGGCTACCGGCGCGACCAGAACGTGTTCGGTTCCGGTGTCAGCATCGAGGACGACATGTCGGTGCTCGTGCGCTATGAGTCCGGCGCCAAGCTCAGCTACCACCTGGTCGCCTACTCCCCCTGGGAGGGCTACCGGGTGGCGATCACCGGCAGCCGAGGCCGGTTGGAGCTCGACGTCGTGGAGAACCCGCACGTCTCGCCGGAGCAGGACGAGCGCACCCCCGTCCGCGGCATGCCGGCGCCCAAGGAGGACATCACCTCCGCCCTGACCCTGCGCCGGCACTGGGAGTCGCCGGTCACCGTTCCGGTCACCGTGGGCGGTGGCGGGCACGGCGGCGGTGACGCCCGCATGCTCGCGACCCTGTTCGGCGCCGAGCGCATCGGCATGCGCGCCAACCACGAGGACGGCGCCAGGGCGCTGCTCACCGGTCTGGCCGCCAACGCCTCGATCGGGAGCGGCGCGCCGGTGGACGTGGCGGGGCTGCTGGCCGGACGCCCCCCTCATTGACATTTGGCGATCGGGTGTGCACAGGGGTTGGCTGTCGCGGTGCGCGTAGCGCCGACGGCACAGCGGGGCCGTGCATCGGAGGTTCCACCTCGCCCCGCAGACTCAGCGATCAGAGCTCGATCAGGAGGACCCGGTCGCGCGTGCAGCTCGGCCCTGCGTGCGAACTCGGCGATGAGGCGCCGGTGTCGGAGGGCGTCCCCGCGCTGCTCGCCTCCAGCACGACGGTGGCGCCGGCCGCGCTGGTGGCCTACGCCGCCTTGGCCGCGGCGGCCCTCGTGATCGGTCGCAGGGGCGCCTGAGGCCGACCGGCCCGGGCCGCCGGGCACGGCGCCGGAGGCGGGACGGGAGGAGCCCCGGATCGGGCGCGGATTCGGTGGAACCGGCGGGCGCCGCGGGGTGTCCAAGTCGGCATGACCGAACTGACCTGCCCCAAGTGCCCCGGTTCCCTGGCGCGGCACACCCTCGTCGGCGTCACCGTCGACCAGTGCGGGAAGTGCCGGGGGATCTTCCTCGACCGCGGAGAACTGGAACAGCTCCTGGATGCCGAGCACCGCTGGACCCGGGGCCATGAGACCGACTCCGAGTACGTGGGCGGGCGCCGCCGCCGTGAGGGCGGGCCCGAGGAGGCCGAAGCCCACGGGCATCGGGATTACCAGGGCGAGCGCCGCCGGCGGCAGAAGAGCTTCCTCGACGAGATCTTCGAGTGAGGAGCGGCCTCTGAAGCGGCGGCGAAGGGCCGCCCGGACCGTTCCGGGCGCCCCTTCGCGGGACGGCTCAGTCCAGCCGGAAGACGCCCACGGCGTCGTAGGCGTGCCAGGACCCGCTCGTCTTGGTGATCGCGATGACGTTCTCGCCCGCGCGGAAGTTCGCCGCGGGCAGCTCCCGCTCAACGAATGACGGCCGCAGCGCCGTCCCGGGGACGGTGGCGTCGCCCTCCAGGGAGCCGCGGGTGGCCCCGCCGCGGAATTCCACCTCCTCGATGTCGGCGCCGTTGACGGCGATCGTCGCCGTTCCCGCGAGGCTCGCGTGCGTGTCGATCAGCCAGATCGCCAGGCCCAGCGGCGCGCTCGGCGCCTCCTCCAGCGAGAAGCGCAGCCGGAAGGTGTGCCGCCTGCGCCCGCCCCAGGCGTCGGCCGGGCCGGGGTGCAGGTAGCACCAGTCCTGGGCCGGATCGTCGGCGCCGTGGAGGAAGTCGACGCCGTCGGGGAACCGCGAGACGTAGTCGCGCTGCCCGCGGTCGGGGGCCAGCGCAAGCTCCAGGCTCTTGGAGTCGAACTCCCCCACCTGCGCGATGGGCGTCCCGGCGACCACCATGGAGGCGGTGGAGACGCCCTTGGCGGTCCTGGACGGCCGGCTGCGCCCGCCTCCGGCGTCCACGGTGACGATCCGGTAGTGCAGGGTCCGGCTCCGGGGGCCGAGCGTGTCGTGGGTGAAGCGGCCGTAGACCGTCTTTCCGATCAGCGTCCGCTCCGAGATCTCGACGTCGGCCGACTCCGCGGCGTGGATCGCGTAGTGGTCGACCAGCGGTTCCCAGGGGGTGAGTCGCCAGGTCAGGTCGACCGCGCCGATCCGTCCCTCGGTCCGCACACCGGTCACCGGTCTGGGGTCGCGCCCGCTCATTGGACTCCTCCCGCCACCTGCTCCAGTCCGGGCCGGCCCGCCTCGGTGACGAACCGGGCGGCCGTGGTCACGTTGCCGTCGGCGTCGGCCTCGATCTGGTCGATCACCTTGAAGTCCGAGGTCACCTCCGAGGGGGTCATGTTCACCTGCACGTATCCCCGCCGCGCGTTGTAGAGCCGCACGTGCGGGTTGCCCAGCCAGATCGGGGCCAGGTTGTCGCTGTCGGACCCGTCGCCGTCGGAGGCGACGGAGGTCGTGACCAGTTCGGTGCCGATGGTCGCGGAGTCGGGGTCGCCGAAGTCGGCCTTGAGTTCGGCCGCGGCGTGGCGGTGGATGTCGCCGGTGAGCACCAGGGGGTTGGCGACGTCGTGCTCGGCGATGGTGTCGAAGAGCCGCCGCCGGTTGGCGGTGAAGCCGTCCCACTGGTCCATGCTGTAGGTCACGCCGTCGCCGGTGTCGCGGTCGACGGAGGCCATCACGACCTGCTGGGCGAGCACGTTCCACGTGGCTTCGCTGTCGCGCAGGCCCTTGTACAGCCACTTCTCCTGCGCCGATCCGAGGATCGAGCGGTCCGGGTCGGTGTGTTCGCCCCCGGTCGCGCCGCCGTCGGAGGGGACGTTGTCGCGGTACTGCCGGGTGTCGAGCACGTTGAACTCGGCCAGCCGCCCGAAGCGCAGCCTCCGGTACAGCCGCATGTCGGGGCCCGAGGGCAGCGATTCCCGGCTCAGCGGCTGGTTCTCGTACCAGGCGCGGTAGGCCACGGCGCGGCGGCGCTGGAAGTCGCGCGGGGCGACGCCGTACTGGGAGTTGTCGTCGGCGTAGTTGTTCTCGACCTCGTGGTCGTCGGTGGTGACCACCCAGGGGGCCGCGGCGTGCGCGGCCTGCAGGTGCGGGTCGCTCTTGGTCAGGGCGTAGCGCAGCCGGTACTGCTCCAGCGTGACGGTCGCGGCGGCGTGCGCCCGGCCGAGCCCGCCGGTCCCCTGGCGCCACAGGTTCGCCGCGGTGATGCCGTACTCGTAGATGTAGTCGCCCAGGAAGAGCACGAGGTCCAGGTCCTGGGCGGCCATGTCGCGGTAGGCCGTGTAGTGGCCGTGGTACCAGGCCTGGCAGGAGGCGATCGCGAAGGCCAGCGAGCCCGCGGCGCCGCGCGCGGGCGCGGTCCTGGTGCGGCCGACCGGGCTGATCTCGCGTCCGGCGCGGAACCGGTAGAAGTACTCGCGCCCGGGCCGCAGCCCCTTGACCTCGGGGTGCACCGCGTGCGCGAGTTCGGGCGAGGCCACAGCCCTGCCGCGCTTGACGACCTTGCTGAAGCGCTCGTCGGCGGCCACCTCGTACTCGACGGTGACGTCGCGCAGCGGCATTCCGCCGTGGCCGTCCTCGGCCAGCGGGTCGGGTGCCAGTCGGGTCCACAGCACGACCCCGTTGTGGGTGGGGTCGCCGGAGGCGATTCCGAGGCCGAAGGGGTCGGCGGGGACGCTGGAGGCGGTGGGGGACGCGTGTGCGGGGGCTTCGATACCCAGGGCGAAGGCGGCGGCGCTGATTCCGGTCATGGCCAGAAAGGTACGCCGGTCGGGGGTGGGGGGTCCGGGGGTGGTAGAGCCGTCCTGTCGGACCATTCATCGCTCCCATCCGCTGGGGGACATGGCGCATCGATACTCAGAGCCACGCCTTGACCTCGGATTGATACGAGATGAGGCGCGGGTGGACTCTGACCGACAAGTTCCGTGTCGGCCCGGTTGCCCCCATTACCCCTTTTCGCACACATGGCGGCAAGTGTCCCCTCAGCCACACCTGGCGCACCTGGCACGAAAAAGGCCGCCCGCCCCAAGGGCGGACGGCCTCCTTCGCCGGGACGGGCGCGCTAGGCGACGCCGGCCGGCTCGGGACGGTCGGCGCCGCGCGGCCGTCCCCAGGGCAGGAAGCGGTCCACGGCGATGCCGCCGCCGGTGAAGCCCAGCGCCAGCGCCGAGGCGGCCAGTACCAGCACCAGCTCGTACCCGCCGAGCAGCGGGTCCGCGGTGTGGGCGAAGACGTAGGCCGCCGCCATCTGGGCCGCCAGCAGGACGCCCGTCACCGGCAGGGCGAAGCCGAGGAGCAGCGCGATGCCGCCCCCGAACTCGACGACCATGGCGATCACCGCGGCCACTTCGGGCATCGGCACGCTCATGGCCTCGAACATGGACGCGGTTCCGCTCACCCCGGAGCCGATCTTCTGCCAGCCGTGCGCGATGAAGGTGATGCCGACGGCGATGCGCGCGATCAGCACCGCCACATCGGCCACCCGGTTCGGTGCCGTCGGAGTCTGTCCGGTCATCGTGTCGTCTCTCTCCTGGTGGGAACGGGCCCTGGCTCGATGGGCCGGTGCCGGGGGAGGGCCGCCCGAGCGGACGCGGGCGACGCCGCACCGACCCAGATCGCAAGCCAGAAAATATCTTCCTAGAAAATGGATCGTATTCGCACCCGAGCCGATACGTGAAGTGACGATGACCACAGGGTCGCACCCCGCCCGCCCCCGACCGGGGCGCCGGGGTCCGGGAACCCGCGAGATTTCGCTAGGCTCACCGGGACGCCCGCTCCACCCTCCCTGCTCGCGCAGCGGACGCGGCAAACCCCCGGCGCACCCCTTCGAACGCGTGTATGATTTTGACGCCAGTCCCCATACCGACTACCGAAGGGATGCCACTGCCGTGGTCACCGAGGTCTTCACGCGCAAGTATTGCGACCCGCACGCCGTCCGCGACGAGAAGGTCGAGGCGACCGAGGTCGTCCAGTTCGCCTGGGAGGGCACCGTTCGCGAGGTCGACGCCTGCGCCGAGTGCAAGAAGGAGTACGAGACCCGGTTCGAGCCGCTGGTCGACTACTCCCGTCCGGTGAAGAAGCGCCGCGCGAGCAAGCCCAAGGCCGAGGAGTCCGCCGCCAAGGCCCAGGACGCCGAGAACGAGTCCGCGAACGCCTAGAGACCTCGGCCCCGCCGCACGGCCTTTCTCCACCGACCAGCGGCGCTGAAGGGGGTGAAGGCCGGCCCGCCCCCTGTTGGGCCGGCCTTCGGCTCATCCCTGCCGCCGCCGGTCCCCGGGTCGGGGTCGCCCGCCGCGCCGGCCTGCGTCATCAGTGCCATGAGGCGCCCCGGACGGCGCGAGGGCGCCGTGCCCGCGACGGGCAGCCGCGCCTGGACGACGCCGTCGCGCGGCGGCCGGACGGTCGCGCCGAGGCGGCGCATGATCTGCTGCATGGGCCGGTTGTCGGCGACCGTGTCGACGATGAACTCGTCGACCGCTCCGGCGGCGTCGGCGTGGATGGACAGCCCCACGATGTCGCCGCCGTGGCCGACCATGGCGTCGACGGCCCGGGCGAGCCGGCCGGGCCGGTCCTCGACGACGGTGCGGATGCGCCACAGGGTCATGTTCTCCCCCTCGGGTGGTGCGCGCCCGCCGGATCGACGGCGCGGTTCGCGGCTCCCTCCAGCCTGACGGGGACGCGTTTCAGCGGCGCTACATCCGTGTTAGAAGCGCGGATCGTGTGCGTCCGACCGGTTCGACCGGTTCCGCCGTCCGCCGGGCCCGGGCGCGCTCACCCTGCGGCGCCCGTGCTGCCGCTCACCAGAGCTCCGTCCTTCCAGACCGCCGCGACCTGCGGCACCCCCGGCCGGTAGGCCAGGTAGACGGGGTTGGGCGCATCCAGCAGCACCAGGTCGGCGCGGGCGCCCGCCGCCAGGTGGCCGATGTCGGTGCGGCGCAGCGCGCGGGCGCCGCCGGCCGTGGCGCCCCACAGCGCCTCCTCCGGTGTCATGCGCATCTCGCGGACGGCCAGGGCGATGCAGAAGGCGATGCTGGAGGTGTAGCAGGACCCGGGGTTGCAGTCCCCGGCCAGGGCCACGGTCGCCCCGGCGTCGAGCAGGGCCCGGGCGTCGGGGTAGGGCTGGCGGGTGGCGAAGTCGACGCCGGGCAGCAGGGTGGCGACGGTGCCGCAGGCGGGATCGGCCAGCGCGGCGACGTCGTCGGCGTCCAGGTGCGTGCAGTGGTCCACCGAGGCGGCGCCGAGCTCGACGGCCAGCCGCGCGCCGGGGCCGGGGCCGAGCTGGTTGCCGTGTACGCGGGCGAGCAGACCGCGCTCCAGGCCCGCGGTGAGGACCCGCCGGGCGGCGTCGGCGTCGAAGGCCCCGCGTTCGCAGAACACGTCGATCCAGCGGGCGTGCGGGGCGCAGGCGTCCAGCATCGCCCCGGTGACGAGGTCGACGTAGCCGGCGGGGTCGTCGGCGTACTCCGGCGGCACGACGTGCGCGCCGAGGAAGGTGGCCTCCTCGGTGAGCCGGGCGGCCACGCGCACCGCGCGCTCCTCGTCGGCGACGCTGAGCCCGTAGCCGGACTTGACCTCCAGCGTCGTGGTGCCCTGGGAGCGGGCCTCTCGCAGCAGCCGCACCGCGTTGGCCAGCAGCTCGGCCTCCGAGGCCGCGCGGGTGGCGGCCACGGTGGTGCGGATCCCGCCCGCCTCGTAGCGGCGGCCGCTCATCCTGGCGGCGAACTCCTCGCTGCGGTCGCCGGCGAACACGATGTGGGAGTGGCTGTCGACGAAGCCGGGGATGACGCAGCGCCCGGCGGCGTCGACCCGCGCGTCGGCGGCCGGGGCCTGCGCGCGCGGGCCGGCCCAGGCGATCCGGGCCCCGGCGAGGACGAGCGCCGCCCCCTCGATCCGGCCGGACGGCCCGTCCCCCAGGGCCGGATCGTTGGTGACGAGGACTCCGATGTCGTCGATGAGCAGGGACTGCGGGGTGCTCAAGCGAACAGCTCCTTGATGGCGTGGTCGAGTTCGGCTGCGGCGTCGGGGACCGCCAGGTGCGCGCGGTCGCGCACGATCCAGCGCCCGTCGGCCATGACGTGGCGGACGTCGGCCGCGGTGGCGGCGAAGACGACGGCGTCGGCGGCGCGCGCGGGGTCGGATCCGGCGAGGCGGATCCCGCCGAGGTCGATGTTGACGAGGTCGGCGCGTGACCCCGCCTCGATCCGGCCGGCCCCGTCCCAGCCGAGGCCGTCGCCGTGGCCGGACTCGTGCAGCGACCGCAGCAGCCGGTCCGGCGCGACGCCGCCGCGCCGCCCGGTGCGCAGCCGTTCGTGCATCTCGGCGCCGCGCGCCTCCTCGAACATGTCGATCACCGAGTGGCCGTCGCTGCCCAGGACCAGCGGGACCCCGGGGCCGAGGTCGCCCGTCGGCGGCAGCCCGTCGGCGAGGTCGCGCTCGGTGGTCGGGCACAGGCACACCCGCGAGCGGGTCTGGCGGATCAGCTTCACGTCGCCCGGGGTGAGGTGGGTGGCGTGCACGAGCGTGGGGCGGCACGCGTCGAGGAACCCGGTGTCGGCGAGGAGCTGCGCCGGGGTGCGGCCGTGGGCGGCCAGGCACGCCTCGTTCTCGGCCGGCTGCTCGGAGAGGTGGATGTGCACGGCCGGCCACGGCCGGCCGAGTTCGCCGTGCAGCCGGACGAAGTCGTCGATGTCGGCCGGGGACACCGCCCGCACCGAGTGCAGGGCCGCGCCGACGCGGGCGTGCCGTCCGTGCGGGCGGAACGCGGCGAGGCGCTCGGCCCAGGCATCGGGGGAACCGTCGCCGAAGCGCAACTGCGGCCCCTCCAGCGGCGAGCGGGCCCCGTCGGCGCGCAGCCCGCCGTGGAGGTAGCAGGTGTCGAGCAGGGTGATGCGGATCCCGGCGTCGGCGGCCGCGGCGACCAGCGCGGCGCTCATGGCGTTGGGGTCGCCGTAGGGCCGTCCGCCCGGCCCGTGGTGCAGGTAGTGGAACTCTCCCACGCAGGTGATTCCGGCGAGCGCCATCTCGGCGTAGACGGCGCGGGCCAGGCGGTGGTAGGAGTCGGGGTCCAGGCGGGCGGCGACCCGGTACATCTGCTCGCGCCAGGTCCAGAAGCTGCCGCCGTGCTCGCCTGTGCGCCCGCGCAGCGCGCGGTGGAAGGCGTGGGAGTGGGCGTTGGCCAGACCCGCGACGGTCAGGCCCGGCAGCCGTTCGGCGTCGGCGGGCGCGCGGACTCCCGGCTCGACCGCGGTGATACGCCCGTCGGCGACCTCGATCAGCACATCGGCGGTCGCGGCCGCAGTGCCGGGGTCGGCGGCCGGCAGCGCCCACGCGCAGTGGTAGCGCCGCGGAGCGCCCGGCGTCACCGTGCGCCCCGCTCGGTCTCGGCGCCCGCCAGTTCGGCGAGCACGTCGGCCAGCGCGGCGACGCCGGCGTGGCAGTCGGCGGGTTCGGCGAACTCGTCGGGGGCGTGGGAGACGCCGGTGGGGTTGCGGACGAACAGCATCGCGGTGGGCACGGCCGCCGCGAGGGTGCCGGCGTCGTGGCCGGCGCCGGTCGGCAGCACCGGGGCCGGGGCGCCCTCGGCGCCGATGAGGGCGGCCAGCCGGTCGCGCAGCCCGGGACGGAACTTCACGATCGGCGTCAGCGACTCCTGGTAGCTGGCCAGCGCGACGCCGTGCCGGACGGAGCTGCGCCGCGCGGCCTCATTGACCTGGTCGACGAGCGCGCGCAGCACCACGTCCTCGGGGGCGCGGGCGTCCAGCCAGGCGCGCACCCTGGACGGGATGGCGTTGGTGCCGTTGGGCGCGACGTGCACCTTGCCGATCGTGGCGACGGCGTCGTGGGCCTCCGCGGCCTCGCGGGCGGCCAGCACGGTCTCGGCGAAGGGCAGCATCGGGTCGTTGCGGTCGGCGAGCCGGGTGGTGCCGGCGTGGTCGGCCTGGCCGGAGAAGTCCAGCCGCCACCGGCCGTGCGGCCACACGGCGCTGGCGACGCCCAGCGGGACGCCGCGGTGCACCAGGGCGCGTCCCTGCTCGATGTGCAGCTCCACGAACACGCCGATGCGCCCGGCCCGCTCGGGGTCGGCGCCGATGCGGTCGGGGTCCAGCCCGGCCGCCGCCATGGCCTTGGCCCAACTGAGACCGTCGGCGTCGGTGAGCCCGCGGGCGCGCTCGGGCGTGATGGCGCCGGTGAGCAGCCGGGATCCCAGACAGGGCACGCCGAAGCGGGCGCCCTCCTCCTCGACGAACACGGTGACGGCCAGTGGTCGGGCCGGCCGCAGGCCGCGCCGCCTCAGCTCGTCGACGGCCGCGAGCGCGCCGGCCACGCCCAGCGGCCCGTCGAACGCGCCGCCGTCGGGGACGGAGTCCAGGTGCGACCCGGTGACGACGGCGTCGGGCCCGGGAGCGCCCCACCACGCCCACAGGTTGCCGTTGCGGTCGGTCTCGACGTCCAGCCCCCGGTCGGCGGCCGCGGCCGCGAACCACGCCCGCACCTCGGCATCGGCCGCGCTCCAGGAGAAGCGCCGGTACCCCCCGGTGCTCCGGTGGCGCCCCAGCGGCGCGAGCCCGGCCCACAGTCCGTCGAAGGTGTCGCTCACGGATGCCTCCTCTGCGTTTCCGCCGTTCCCGCGCGCCTTCGCGCGATGCTCCCCCGCAGTGTCCCCCGCCCTCCCCCTGGACGGGGATACCCCGCCCCCGTGTCGCCGCACATCGGAACGGGCGGGATGGGGTGGTTGTCCACAGCCGCCCCGTCGGCGCTGGCACCAAGGCTTGACAAAGGCCAGAATGGGAACCGCTCCGGCCTTGGGGGCGGCTGTCCCCCGGACGGGGCGGGGCGTGGGCTCAGTCCTCGCGCATCGGGACCGTGAGGGTGTGCTGCTCGGCGACCTCCTTGGCCCGGGGGTAGCCGGCGTCGACGTGGCGGAGCACGCCCGTCGCCGGGTCGTTGGTGAGGACGCGTTCCAGCTTGGCCGCCGCCAGGTCGGTGCCGTCGGCGACGCTGACCTGGCCGGCGTGGACGGAGCGGCCGATGCCGACCCCGCCGCCGTGGTGGATCGAGACCCACGACGCGCCCGAGGCGGTGTTGACCAGGGCGTTGAGCAGCGGCCAGTCGGCGATCGCATCGGAGCCGTCGGCCATGGCCTCGGTCTCGCGGTAGGGCGAGGCCACCGAGCCGGTGTCGAGGTGGTCGCGGCCGATCGCCAGCGGAGCGCTGATCTCGCCGGAGGCCACCAGTTCGTTGAACCGCAGCCCGGCCGCGGCCCGCTCTCCCTGGCCGAGCCAGCAGATGCGGGCCGGCAGGCCCTGGAAGGCCACTTTCTCCCCGGCCATCCGGATCCAGCGGGCCAGCGGCTCGTTGTCGGGGAACAGGTCGAGGATCGCCCGGTCGGTCGCCGCGATGTCGGCCGGGTCCCCTGACAGCGCGGCCCAGCGGAACGGGCCCCTCCCCTCGCAGAACAGCGGGCGGATGTAGGCCGGAACGAACCCGGGGAAGTCGAAGGCGCGGGTGAATCCGGCGGCCCTGGCCTCGCCGCGGATGGAGTTGCCGTAGTCGAAGACCTCGGCGCCGGCGTCCATGAACCCGACCATCGCCTCCACGTGCGCGGCCATGGACTCCCTGGCCCGTTGGGTGAACTCCTCGGGCTTGGCCGCCGCGCGCTCGCGCCACTCCTCGAACGCCACCCCGGCCGGCAGGTAGGCCAGCGGGTCGTGCGCCGAGGTCTGGTCGGTGACGATGTCGATCGGGGCGCCCCGGCGCAGCAGTTCGGGCACCATCTCGGCGGCGTTGCCGAGTACGCCGACCGACAGCGGGCGGCGGGCGTCGCGCGCCCGCGTCGCCAGCCGCAGCGCCTCGTCCAGGTCCTCCGCCCACGCGTCGAGGTAGCGGGTCTCCAGGCGGCGCCGGATGCGGCTGGCGTCGCATTCGATGACGATGGCCGCGCCGCCGTTCATGGTGACCGCCAGCGGTTGGGCCCCGCCCATGCCGCCCAGTCCCGCGGTCAGCGTGATGGTGCCGGCGAGGCCGTCCCCGCTGGGCCGGTCCGGGCCGTCGCCGCGCCCGGCCGCGACCGCCGCGAACGTCTCGTAGGTGCCCTGCAGGATGCCCTGGGTGCCGATGTAGATCCAGGAGCCGGCCGTCATCTGGCCGTACATGGTGAGGCCGAGGGCGTCCAGGCGACGGAACTCCTCCCAGGTCGCCCAGTCCGGCACCAGGTTGGCGTTGGCGATGAGCACCCGCGGCGCCCATTCGTGGGTGCGCAGGATGCCGACCGGGCGGCCGGACTGCACCAGCAGCGTCTCGTCGCCGTCCAGGTCGCGCAGGGAGGCGGTGATGCGGTCGAAGCTCGCCCAGTCGCGCGCGGCCCTGCCTGTTCCGCCGTAGACGACCAGGTCGTCGGGGTGCTCGGCGACCTCGGGATCCAGGTTGTTGTGCAGCATGCGCAGGGCGGCTTCCTGCTGCCACCCCTTGCAGGACCGGGCGGACAGCGTGGTGCCGCGCGGGGCGCGAACGGGGCGGGGTCCTGCGGGCGTGGTCGTCATGGCGGTCCCTTCCGCGGAGGGTCGTGAGCGGCCGGATCGGCCGGGTTGCTAGAGGAGCGGGGTCACGGACTCGGCGGCGGTGAGCACGGTGCCGTCGGTGATGAGTCCGGCGGCGGCGGCGATCTCGGGGGCCAGGTGCCGGTCGGGGCCGGGCCCGGGGACGCGCTCGCGTACCGCGGCGACGACGGCGCGGGTGGCGGGCGAGGGCTCCAGCGGAGCCCGCAGGTCCAGGGCGCGGGCCGCGGTGAGCAGCTCCACGGCCAGCACGTCGGTGAGGCCGTCGACGGCGCGGCGCAGTTTGCGCGCCGCCGACCAGCCCATGGAGACGTGGTCCTCCTGCATCGCCGAGCTCGGGATGGAGTCGACGCTGGCCGGCGCGGCCAGGCGCTTGAGCTCCGAGACGATCGCGGCCTGGGTGTACTGGGCGATCATGTGGCCGGAGTCCACGCCGGGGTCGTCGGCCAGGAACGCCGGCAGGCCGTGGGAGCGGGCGACGTCGAGCATCCGGTCGGTGCGGCGCTCGGCGATGGCGGCGACGTCGGCCACCGCGATGGCCAGGAAGTCCAGCGCGTAGCCGACGGGCGCGCCGTGGAAGTTGCCGTTGGACTCCACTCGGCCGTCGTCGAGCACCACGGGATTGTCGATCACCGAGGCGAGTTCGCGGTCCGCGACGGCCTCGGCGTGGGCGAGGGTGTCGCGGGCGGCGCCGGCGACCTGCGGGGCGCAGCGCAGCGAGTAGGCGTCCTGGACGCGGGTGCAGTCGGGGCCGCGGTGGGAGGCGACGATGGGCGAGCCCGCCAGCAGCGCGCGCATGTTCGCGGCGGCCGCGGCCTGTCCGGGGTGCGGGCGCAGCCGTTGCAGGTCGGCGGCGAAGACCCGGTCGGTGCCCAGCAGCGCTTCGACGCTCATCGAGGCGGTGATGTCGGCGACGCGCAGCAGGCGGCGCAGGTCGTGGCTTGCCAGGACCAGCATGCCGAGCATGCCGTCGGTCCCGTTGATCAGGGCGAGCCCTTCCTTGGCCTCCGGCTCCAGCGGCCGCAGGCCGGCGGCGCGCAGGGCGGCGGAGGCGGGGCCGCGTTCCCCGGCGGCGTCGCGGACCTCGCCCTCGCCCATGAGTGCGAGCGCGACGTGGGAGAGCGGGGCGAGGTCGCCGGAGCAGCCGAGGCTGCCGTACTCGTGCACGATCGGGGTGATGCCGTGGTTGAGGAGCGCGGCCAGGGCCTCGGCGGTCCGGAGGCGGACGCCGGTGTGTCCGGAGGCCAGGGTGCGCAGCCGCAGCAGCATCAGCGCGCGCACGACCTCCCGCTCGGCCTCGGGGCCGGCGCCGGCCGCGTGGGAGCGGATGAGCGAGCGCTGCAGCCGGGCGCGCAGGTCCGGGGCGATGTGCCGGGTGGCCAGCGCACCGAATCCGGTGCTGATCCCGTAGGCCGGCAGCTCCCCCGCCGCCAGCGACTCCACGCGTTCACGGCTCCGGGTGAGGGCCTTGCGGGCGTCGTCGGTGAGGTGGACGGCGGCGGCGTCGCGGGCGACGGCCACGACGTCGTCGGACGTGAGCGGCTCCGGGCCGACCGGAATGGCGAGCGAGGTGGACATGCCTCTATTGGACGCCGCGCGGACCTGCGTCTGCGACCTCTGACACGGGGATTGTGTCCGGGATTTCAGACTATGGCGATCTCAGGGACTCGGGCCCGGACTCCGCCGGCCCCCGCGATGCCGCCACGGCTTCGGCACCCGGGTCCGCGAAGGTCCGCGGGAGAATCCGGAGGGCGCCCCCGTGCAGTGGGGCGCCCTCCGGTGTGCGTGGGACGGACACGCACGTTTTCGGGATGGTCCGGGGCCAGTGGCGGGTCAGCCGCTGCGGGTGGCCGCTCCGAGGCCGGTCAGCCACTCCTTCGCGCCGCTGAGGACGGCCGGGGGCAGGGCGTGCCCGCCGGGGTGCTCCTGCAGGCGCACGTTCGCGCCGCGCTCGGTCAACTGGGTGGCCAGCAGCCGGGCCTGGTCGATCGGGGTGATCGGGTCGGCGGTTCCGGCGCCCATGAACACCGATGCGGCCGACAGGTCCACCCGTTCGGGCTCGCGCCCCTGCAGGGGCGCGGCGGCGGCGAACAGGGCGGCGCCGCGCAGCAGGTCCGGACGCAGCAGCAGCGTCGCGGCGGCGATGTTGGCGCCGTTGGAGAAGCCGACCGCCACGACGGAGGCGGGGTCGAGTCCGCGGGCCGCCACGGACTCCTCCACGAATCCGGCGAGTTCGTGGGTGCGGGCGATGACGTCGTCGACGTCGAAGACACCTTCGCGCAGCCGCCGGAACCAGCGGTTGGCGCCGTTCTCGCTCACCTTCCCGCGCGGCGACAGCAGCGCGGCGCCCGGCGCGAGCGCCCGGCCGAGGCCGAGCAGGTCGTGCTCGTCGGCGCCGGTGCCGTGCAGCAGGAGCAGGGTGGGCCCGCCCTGCGCGGCGGCCGGGTGGAACACGTGCTCGAAGCCGAGGCCGCTCACGCGTCGTCCCCCGGTTTCACGGCGGGCAGGGCGCGCTCGATCTGGGCCCGGTCGGGCTCCAGCCACGGCGGCAGCTTCAGGCTGCGGCCGAGCTGCAGCAGCGGCTCGTCGTAGTCGAAGCCGGGGCCGTCGGTGGCGATCTCCAGCAGCACCCCGCCGGGCTCGCGGAAGTAGATCGAGGTGAAGTAGGAGCGGTCGCGGATCTCGGTGACCCCGACGCCGTCGTCGAGCAGGCTCTGCCGCCAGTCGACCTGGGCCTGGGCGTCCGGGGCGCGGTAGGCGACGTGGTGGACGGTGCCGGCCGCCACGTGCCCGAGCGGTGCGCGCGGGTCGGCGAGCACGTCGACCACCGTGCCCACGGCGCTCCCGGCGTCGGCGGTGTGGAAGCGGTAGCGGCCGTTCTGCTCGGCCGCGAGCGTGAATCCGAGCCGGCCGGCCAGCATGTCGGCGGTGCGCTCGTGGTCGTGCTCGGTGAGCGTGACCGCGCGGACGCCGCGGATGGCGTGCTCGACCGGGATCCGACCGCCGTCCCACGGGTCGGTGTCGTGGTGGTCGGTGCTGGCGACCAGTTCGATCACCAGTCCGTCGGGGTCGCGCAGGCTGAGCACGTCCTCCTCGATCCGCTCGGCCGGCCGGGTGGCCTCGACTCCCAGTGAGGCCAGGTGCCCCTGCCACCAGCCGAGTGAGCCCTCGGGAACCGAGAACGACGTGGTCGTCGCCTGCCCGGCGCCCAGGCGGCCCTTGGGTGCGCCGGGCCAGGGGAAGAACGTCATGATGGTGCCGGGGTTGCCCGCCCGGTCGCCGTAGTAGAGGTGGTAGGTCTCCGGGGCGTCGAAGTTGACGGTCTTCTTGACCAGCCGCATCCCCAGTGCGTTGAGGTAGAAGTCGGCGTTGGCCTGCGGATCGCTGGCGACGGCCGTTACGTGGTGGATTCCCGCGGGGCGCACGCTCATGGTCACTCCTTCAGCCGGTTCGGTCTCCACGGTAGCAAACAGTTGAAAATTGAACTATGTTCCCGCGCCGGTGCTCCGTCCCCGTCTTCCCGCGCACGGGGCGACCACGGAGCGCGCGGGCCGAGCGCACCGCGGGAGGCGGAGGCATCCGGAAGCGGGGAGGCCGGCGCGCGTTCCAGCGGCGAGAATCGACCCATGAGCCATGTTCCCGCCGCAACGCGCGCCCTGCGGCTGCTGCGCTTCCTCGCGGCGCAGGCCGGGCCGGTCTCGGCCACCGCCATCGCGCGGGGCCTGGGACTGCCGCGCTCCAGCGCCTACCAACTGCTGGAGGCCATGGCCGAGGAGGGGTTCGTCACCCACCTGCCCGAAGAGCGGCGGTGGGGGCTGGGGGTGGCCGCGTTCGAGATCGGATCGGCCTATCTGCGCCACGGTCCGCTGGAGCGGCTGGCCCGGCCGCTGCTCACCCGGCTCGCCGAGGAGACCGGCGCGACCGCGCACCTGGGCGTGCTGCACGGCTGCGACACCCTCTACCTGCTGAAGGAGCAGCCCCGCCACGCGCCCGTGCTGATCACCGGCGTGGGCGTGCGGCTGCCGGCGCACCTGACCGCGTCCGGCCGCGCCATGCTCGCCCGCCTGCCGCGCGCGCAGGTGCGGGCGCTCTTCCCCGGGACCGAACCGTTCGTCAGCCGCACCGGACGCGGCCCGGCCTCCCCTCGGGAGCTGCGGGACCTGCTCGCCGACGAGCGCCGGCGCGGCTGGTCGAGCGAGGACCAGCAGGTGGCGGAGGGGTTCGCCTCGGTGGCCGCCGCGGCCTTCGACCACACCGGGAGCCCTGCGGCGGCGATCGGCCTGACCGTCCCCAGCGCCCGGCCGGTCACGCCCGCCGCGCTGGCCGCGCGCGCCCGCGACGCCGCGGCCGAACTCACCCGCAGGCTGGGCGGTCGGGCGCCGGCCTGACGCCGACGCTCCGGACGCTCGAAGGACCGGGCCCGCCCCGAAGGAGCGCCCGGAAAAACGAGATGCCCCGCCGTCGGGCGGGGCATCGCCGTCGTGGTCGCCGGGTCCGGCTCAGTTGGCGTTGGCCCTCATCGCGGCGTCGATGGCCGCGCGGTCGGCCCGCAGCTTGGCCAGGGCCTCATCCAGGATGGCCTGGCCGTCGGCGTCGCTGCGCCGCTCCTTCACGTAGGCCAGGTGGGTCTTGTAGGGCTCGGTGCGCGGAGGGGCCGGCGGGTTCTCGGGGTCCTTGCCCGCGGGGAAGCCGCAGCGCGGGCAGTCCCACTCCTCGGGCACCTGAGCCTCGTGCGAGAAACTCGGCACGACCTCGTGCTTGTTGGCACAGTAGAACGGGACTCGAATCCGCGGCGCGGACTCGCCGCGCTCGGCCTCGCCCATCGGGCCGGCACCGACGCGGCTGCCACGGATGGCACTGCCACTACCCACGAAAAACTCCTTCGCAAGGACATACCCCGGTGAGGGGAAACCTGGTATGCGCTCCGCACGGCGGCAGGGTGCCGGGCGCTGGTGCCCGGACCGTAACGGGCACGAGGGGGTACTGGGGGGTTAGGCTCCCCGGTTGAGCAGCAGACCCAGGGCGACGACGCAGACGATCCACAGCGAAGCGGTGATGATCGTCAGGCGGTCGAGATTGCGCTCCACCACCGACGAGCCGCCCAGGGAGGAGGTGACGCCGCCGCCGAACAGGTCGGACAGGCCACCGCCCTTGCCCTTGTGGAGCAGCACCAGCAGGATCATCAGCACGCTGAAGATCATCAGGACAACGGACAGACCGAGGATCACGTGCTCACCCGTAACTCGACCCCAACGAGGGGGAATTGACGATCTAGGGTTCCTCCGCGGTCGCACCGCCCGAGGCGGTCGGCGGCCCGGCGGATGAGGAACCGGGGACAATACTGAATTTTACCGCGTGACTTGCGCATCGCGGACCGGTTCGACGAAGAACCTTGCGCGCAGTGTAGCGCGCGTTACCCTTCTGTACCGCCATGCGGGCGGCCGGATCGCGCCGTTTCGGGGACGAAGGGCCCTTCCCCGGGCATTCGGACCCGCACGCGGAGCAACGGCGCGGGCCCGAATGAATCGGCGCGGGAGGTCAGGACTGCTCGCGGAAGCGGACCAGCTTGACGAACTCGTCGGCCTTGAGGCTCGCACCGCCCACCAGGGCGCCGTCGACGTCGCTCTTGGCCATGATGCCGGCGATGTTGTCGCTCTTGACCGAGCCGCCGTAGAGGATCCGCGTCTCGCGCGAGGCCTCCGGCGAGTACAGCTCGCCCAGGCGCACGCGCAGCGCCGCGCACACCTCCTGGGCGTCGTCGGGGGTGGCGACCTCGCCGGTGCCGATGGCCCAGACCGGCTCGTAGGCGATGACCAGGCGGCGGGCCTGCTCCTCGGTGACGCCCTTGAGCGCGCCGTCGAGCTGGGCGACGGTGTGGGCCACCTGGTCGCCGGCCTTGCGCACCTCCAGCCCCTCCCCCAGGCACAGGAGCGGGGTGATGTCGTTGGCGAAGGCCGCCTTGACCTTGGCGTTGACGACCGCGTCGTCCTCGTTGTGGTGCTCGCGGCGCTCGGAGTGCCCGGCCAGCACGTAGGAGCAGCCGAGCTTGGCCAGCATCGGCCCCGAGACCTCGCCGGTGTAGGCGCCCTTCTCGTGCTGGGAGATGTCCTGGGCGCCGTAGCCGATCTTGAGCTTGTCACCGTCGACGAGGGTCTGCACGCTGCGCAGGCTCGTGAACGGCGGCAGGACCACGACCTCGGCGGCGTCGAAGTCGGCGCCGTTGAGCGAGAACGCCATTTTCTGGACCAGCGCGATGGCCTCGAAGTGGTTGTTGTGCAGCTTCCAGTTGCCCGCGATCAGCGGCTTGCGCTTGGCGTTTGCCATGATTGCCCTACTCTTCCAGTGCCGCGATGCCGGGGAGGGTCTTGCCTTCGAGGTACTCCAGGCTGGCGCCGCCGCCGGTGGAGATGTGTCCGAACGCCTTCTCGTCGAAGCCGAGCGCCCGCACGGCCGCGGCGGAGTCGCCCCCGCCCACCACGGTGAAGGCCCCGGAGTCGATCAGGCCCTGGGCGACGGCCCTGGTGCCGCCGGCGAACGGCGCCATCTCGAACACGCCCATCGGGCCGTTCCAGAACACGGTCCTGGCGTCGGCCAGCTTGGCGGCGAACAGCTCGGCCGAACGCGGGCCGATGTCCAGGCCCATCCGGTCGGCGGGGATGGCGCCGGCCTCGACCACGTCGTGCGCGGCGTCGGCGGAGAAGGAGTCGGCCGCGACGACGTCGACCGGCAGCACGAACTCCACGCCGTGCTCCTCGGCGCGGCGCAGGTAGTCGTTGACCGTGTCGATCTGGTCGCGCTCCAGCAGGCTGGAGCCCACCTCGTAGCCCTTGGCGGCGAGGAAGGTGAACACCATGCCGCCGCCGATGAGGATGCGGTCGGCGGTGGTGAGCAGATTGTCGATGACGCCGAGCTTGTCGGAGACCTTGGAGCCGCCCAGCACCACCGCATAGGGGCGCTCGGGGGACTCGGTGAGCCGACGCAGCACGTCGACCTCGGTGAAGACCAGGCCGCCCGCCGCGTGCGGCAGGCGCCGGGGCAGGTCGAAGACGCTGGCGTGCTTGCGGTGCACGGCACCGAAGCCGTCGCCGACGTAGAGGTCGGCGAGCCCGGCGAGGCGGTCGGCGAACTCGGCGCGCTCGGCGTCGTCCTTGCTGGTCTCCCCCGGCTCGAAGCGCAGGTTCTCCACCAGCGCGACCTCGCCGTCGGCCAGTTCGGCGCTCACCGCGCGGGCGGACTCGCCGGCGGTGTCGGTGGCGAAGCGCACCGGGGCGCCGAGCAGCTCGCCCAGCCGGACCGCGACGGGGCGCAGCGAGAACTCCGGCTTGGCCTCGCCCTTGGGGCGGCCGAGGTGGGCGCCGACGATGACGCGCGCGCCGCGCTCGCGCAGGTGGTTGATGGTGGGCAGGCTCGCCCGGATGCGGCCGTCGTCGGTGATGCGGTCACCGTCGAGCGGCACGTTGAGGTCGGCCCGGACGAAGACTCGCTTGCCCGCGACGTCGAGGTCCTCGATCGTCCGCATGCTTGACTTCCCCTCCTGGGAGGTGTGATGCGCGTACATGGGCGGTGACGCCCTCCCGCAGGGAGGGCGTCACCGTTGCCGTGGGCGGCGAGTTACAGGCCGGCGCCGACCAGCTTGGCCACGTCGACGAGGCGGCTGGAGTAGCCCCACTCGTTGTCGTACCAACCGATGATCTTGACCTGGTTGCCGAAGGTCATGGTCAGGGTGGCGTCGAAGGTGCAGGACGGCGAGGTGCCGACGATGTCGGAGGAGACGATCGGGTCCTCGGTGTAGCGCAGGATGCCCTTGAGCGGGCCCTCGGCCGCGGCCTTGAACGCGGCGTTGACCTCGTCCTTGCTCACCTCGCGCTCCACCTCGACCACGAGGTCGGTGACGGAGCCGTCCGGGACCGGGACGCGCATGGCCATGCCGTCCAGCTTGCCCTGCAGCTCGGGCAGGACCAGGGCGGTGGCCTTGGCGGCGCCGGTGGTGGTCGGGATGATGTTCTGCGCCGCGGCGCGGGCCCGGCGCAGGTCCTTGTGCGGGAAGTCCAGGATGACCTGGTCGTTGGTGTACGCGTGGACCGTGGTCATCAGGCCCTTGACGATGCCGAAGTTGTCCAGCACCGTCTTGGCCATCGGCGCCACGCAGTTGGTGGTGCAGGAGGCGTTGGAGACGATGTGGTGCTTGGCCGCGTCGTACTTGTCGTCGTTGACGCCCATGACGACGGTCAGGTCCTCGCCCTTGGCCGGGGCGGAGATGATGACCTTCTTGGCGCCGGCGTCGATGTGCTTCTTGGCGTCCTCGGCCTTGGTGAACCGGCCGGTGGACTCGATGACGACGTCCACACCCAGGTCGCCCCAGGGCAGCGCGGCCGGGTCGCGCTCCTCCAGCGCCTTGATGCTCTTGCCGCCGACGCTGATGCTGTCGGCGCCGACCTCGACGTCGCCCTCCAGCGTGCCGAGCACGGTGTCGTACTTGAGCAGGTGCGCGAGCGTGGCGTTGTCGGTGAGGTCGTTGACCGCGACGATCTCAACCTCGCTGCCCCCGGCGGCCTGGACCGCGCGCCAGAAGTTGCGGCCGATCCGACCGAAGCCGTTCACGCCTACACGGATGGTCACGGAACCATTCTCCTCACGTGTTCGATGTATCTCGGCACGGTTCGACGTGCTTCGACGTGCTCTGGCACGACCCGCGCCGAACCGCGGAAACATGCGTCGGGGTTGTGACCGAGCCTATCGCCAATTCCGGCGGGCGGCCGTGGCGGACCCGCGGTCGGTGACGGCCCCCCGAGTGCCGGTGACCATACTCGCACCACCACCCCGTAGAGGTCTAGACCATTTGGTCGGGTTTTTGCCTCATTCCACTCTGCGGCGGCGGTCGTCAGGGCACCAGCATGTCGGGGGTGAGGTTGGCGTCGGTGCCCGGAATGCCCTGGTCGGCGGCCCGCTTGTCGGCCATGGCCAGCAGGCGCCGGATCCGCCCGGCGATGGCGTCCTTGGTCAACTGCGGGTCCGACAACTGGCCCAGCTCCTCCAGCGAGGCCTGCTTGTGCGCCAGCCGCAGCCGCCCCGCCGCGACCAGGTGCTCGGGCGCGTCGTCGCCGAGGATCTCCAGCGCGCGCTCCACCCGCGCACCGGCCGCGACCGCGGCGCGGGCGCTGCGCCGCAGGTTGGCGTCGTCGAAGTTGGCGAGCCGGTTGGCGGTGGCGCGGACCTCGCGCCGCATGCGCCGCTCCTCCCAGGCCAGCACGCTCTGGTGGGCGCCCAGCAGGGTCAGCAGCGCGCCGATGGAGTCGCCGTCGCGTACCACGACCCGGTCCACCCCGCGCACCTCGCGGGCCTTGGCGTGCACCTTCAGCCGACGGGCCGCACCGACCAGCGCCAGCGCGGCCTCGGGGCCGGGGCAGGTCACCTCCAGCGACATCGAGCGCCCCGGCTCGGTGAGCGAGCCGTGCGCGATGAAGGCCCCGCGCCAGGCCGACTCCGCGTCGCACGTCCCGCCCGCGACCACGTGCCGGGGCAGCCCGCGCACCGGGCGGCCGTTGCCGTCGATCAGCCCGGTCTGGCGGGCCAGGCTCTCACCGTCCTTGATGACCCGGACGACGTAGCGGTTGCCCTTGCGCAGGCCGCTGGGAGACAGGACGACGACCTCGGACTCGTGGCCGAACACCTCGGAGATGTCCTTGCGCAGTCGCCGCGCCGCCGCGCCCGTGTCGAGTTCGGCCTCGATCACGATCCGCCCGC
The DNA here is from genome assembly GCF_013408795.1 of Spinactinospora alkalitolerans. Lineage (NCBI taxonomy): Bacteria > Bacillati > Actinomycetota > Actinomycetes > Streptosporangiales > Nocardiopsidaceae > Spinactinospora > Spinactinospora alkalitolerans. The sequence goes on along the minus strand of NZ_JACCCC010000001.1, from coordinate 1,935,572 downwards.
TCACCAGGTGCAGGCCGCCGGTGAAGCGCAGGACCGTGGAGACCTCGGCCTTGCGACAGCATGGCTTGAGAACGGTCAGCCTGCTCAACTCGTCCTTCACCACGCCGGTCATCGCCATGGATGTGGTCCTCCCCCTGGAACTCGCTGGAGCGAGGACGCCGTGTGAGAAGGCGTCCTCCCGTGGCAGACTACTGGCCGATCCGGGCTGTGCCACGCCCTTGGACGCGTGTCCATTGTCCCTGATCAATCCGGCGAGTCGGGTTTTCCGCTCTGAATGAGCTTGCCGTCTATCGCCGCTCATCGGCCGGGTCGGGCCCTTATGTCGGGCCGAGCGCCGATGCGGCCGCCGGCCGGCCGCGGCCGGTCACGGGGCCTCCCGGAACACCTCGTCGAAGGCCGCGGCCAGCAGGTCCGGGTCGTGGCGCGGGGAGCCGTCGCGCGCCGCGACGTCGGCCAGGACCAGGCGGCCGCCCAGCTTCTCCGCGGCGCGGCGCAGCCGTCCGGTGTCCTCCACGACATCGGGGTCTGCCAGCACGACGTCCACGCCCAGATTGGGCGCGTGGGCGCTGAGCACCTCCAGGTAGGTGTGGGCGGCGAAGTCGTCGGTCTCTCCCTGCTGCGGCGACAGGTTCAGCGCCACCACCCGGCGGGCCCGGGTCCGCACCAGCGTGTCGGCCAGCTCCGGGACCAGCAGGTGCGGCAGGACGCTGGTGAACCAGGAACCGGGGCCGAACACGACCCAGTCGGCCTCGCGCACCGCCTTGACCGCCTGCTGGGAGGCCGGCGGCTTCTCGGGCACCAGCGAGACCGAGCGCACCCGCCCGCGCGTGCTGGCGCAGGCCACCTGGCCGCGCACGGTCGTGACCTCGTCGGGGCGGGCCGGGTCGACGCCTTCGACCTCGGCCGCGATGTCCAGCGGCACCGACGACATCGGCAGCACCCTGCCGTGCGCCCCGAGCAGTTGGCCGACCCAGTCCAGGCCGGCCACCGAGTCGCCGAGCAGCTCCCACAGCGCGACGATGAGCAGGTTGCCGACGGCGTGGCCGTGCAGCTCCCCCTCGGAGCGGAAGCGGTGCTGGATCACCTCGCTCCAGGTGTGGCCCCACTCGTCGTCGCCGCACAGCGCGGCCAGCGCCATCCGCAGGTCGCCCGGCGGCAGCACCCCCAGCTCGCGGCGGAGGCGGCCGCTGGAGCCGCCGTCGTCGGCGACCGTCACCACAGCGGTGACATCGGTGGTCACCCGGCGCAGGGCCGAGAGGGAGGCGTACAGCCCGTGCCCGCCGCCCAGGGCCACCACCCGTGGCGGCAGGGCGTCGCTCCCGTGTTCCTGGCGCGCGTTCTCCGCGTCCTCATAGCCCGACATCTGAGCGTGCGTACCTCATGATCCGAATCCGTGCACGAGCCGTGTCAGCGCTCGCCGCGGGCCCCGGGCGACGCCCGGCGGCCGCTCGCGAGTGGAGCAATGCCCTGCAAAACACCCCATGAATGGAGCAATGCTATGGACGACCACCGCACTTGGCCACTCGTGCTGGTGCGGCCCCCGTTGCGCCGCTACTCCCGCCCGAGGTCGCGGTGGACGACGTGGACCTCCAGGCCCTCCTCCCGCATGCGGTCGCCGAACTGCTCGGCCATCGCGACGCTGCGGTGCTTGCCGCCGGTGCACCCCACGGCCAGCGTCATGTAGTGCTTGCCCTCGCGCAGGTAGCCGGAGACCAGCAGGCGCAGGACCTCGGTGTAGGCGTCGAGGAGCTCCTTGGCGCCGCGCTGGGCCAGCACGTATTCGCGGACCGGGGCGTCGCGGCCGGTCAGCGGGCGCAGCTCCGGCACCCAGTGCGGATTGGGCAGGAAGCGGCAGTCCATGACGATGTCGGCGTCCACGGGGAGCCCGTACTTGAACCCGAAGGAGACGACGTTGGCCCGCAGGTGGGCCTCTTCGGCCTCTCCGAAGAAGCCGATGACCTTGGCCTTGAGCTGGTGCACGTTGAGCTGGGAGGTGTCGATGACGAGGTCGGCCTCGCCACGGACCGCGCGCAGCAGCTCGCGCTCGCGGGCGATGCCGTCGGTGAGCCGGCCGTCGCCCTGCAGCGGGTGCGGGCGGCGCACCGCCTCGAACCGGCGCACCAGCGCCTCGTCGCCGGCCTCCAGGAACACCACGCGCGCCGCGATGCCGCGCAGGCGCAGCTCCTCGACGGTCGAGAGCAGGTCCTCGGTGAAGGCCAGGCTGCGCACGTCGACGACGGCGGCGACGCGGGGCACCGCGCCCTGCGTGCGGCCCGCCAGGTCGATCATGGTGGGCAGCAGCCCCGGCGGCAGGTTGTCGACGACGAACCAGTCGAGGTCCTCCAGCGCCCGCGCCGCCGTGCTGCGCCCGGCCCCCGACATGCCCGTGACGACGACGATCTCGGGCGGAAGCTCCCCACCGAGGCTGTTGGTCATCTGGTCATCCCCCATGGTCTCGCTCGCCCTCGTCTGATGGGTGGTGCGCGGTCGTGTGGCCGCCAGTATCGCCGGTCCCGGCCAGCAGCGCCGCGATGGTCTCGGCGGTTCGCCGGCCGACGCCCGGGACCTCGGTGATCTCCTCGACCGAGGCCGCGGCCAGCCGGCGCAGCGACCCGAAATGGCGCAGCAGCGCGGTACGGCGGGCGGGGCCCAGGCCGGGCACCTCGTCCAGGGCGCTGGAGGTGAGCGCCTTGGCCCGCTTCTGGCGGTGGTAGGTGATGGCGAACCGGTGCGCCTCGTCGCGCACCCGCTGCAGCAGGTAGAGGCCCTCGCTCGCGCGCGGCAGGATGACCGGGTCCTCCTCCTCGGGCAGCCACACCTCTTCCAGCCGCTTGGCCAGCCCGCACACCGAGACGTCGTCGATGCCCAGCTCGTCCAGGGCCCGGCGGGCCGCCTGGACCTGGGGCCGGCCACCGTCGACGACCACCAGGTTGGGAGGATATGCGAATTTGGCCGGCGGCGCGGGCGCGGTGGCCGGATCGCCGCCGGAACCGGCCGCGTCCGCGGGCGGCGCACCGCCCGGCGGCGCCTCCGCGGCCTCCCCCATCCGGGCGAGCTCGCCCGAGCGCTGGCTCTCCTCCAGGTAGCGGGTGAACCTGCGGCTGATGACCTCGTGCATCGCCGCGACGTCGTTCTGCTCGGCGCCGCCGGAGCCGCTGCCCCGGATGCTGAAGCGCCGGTACTCCGACTTGCGCGCCATGCCGTCCTCGAACACCACCATGGACGCCACCACGTTCTCGCCCTGCAGGTTGGAGATGTCGTAGCACTCGATGCGCAGGGGCGCCTGGTCGAGGCCGAGCGCCTCGGCGATGTCGGCCAGGGCCTTGCTGCGGGTGGTCAGGTCGCTCGCGCGCTGGGTCTTGTGCCGCGCCAGCGCCTGCTCGGCGTTCTTGGCCACGGTATCCAGCAGCGTCCGCTTGTCGCCCCGCTGGGGCACCCGCACCTCCACGCGCGCGCCGCGGTGCTCGCTGAGCCAGGCGGTGACCGCCTCGGGGTCGGCGGGCGGCGCCGAGACCAGCACCTCGCGGGGGATCGCGGCGGCGGCTCCGTCGGGGGCCCGCCCGGCGCCCTCGGGGGCGAGCCCGCCGTAGGTCTGGGCCAGGAACTGCTCGACGAGCTGGCCGGTGTCGACGTCCTCGACCTTGTCCACGACCCAGCCGCGCCTGCCCCTGATGCGCCCGCCCCGCACGTAGAACACCTGGGCCGCCGCCTCCAGGGGGTCCTCGGCGAAGGCGATGACGTCGCAGTCGGTGCTGTCGCTGAGCACCACCGACTGCTTCTCCAGCGCCGTGCGCAGCGCCTGGATGTCGTCGCGGATGCGGGCGGCGCGCTCGTACTCCTGCTCGACGGCGGAGTCGCGCATCCGCTGCTCCAGGGTCCGGATGAACCGGCCGGTGTCGCCGGCCATGAACGCGCAGAAGTCCTCGGCGAGGGCGCGGTGCTCCTGCGGGTCGACGCGGCCGACGCACGGCGCCGAGCACTTGTCGATGTAGCCCAGCAGGCAGGGCCGGCCGCTGGAGCGCGCCCGCTTGAACACCCCGGTCGAGCAGGTGCGCACCGGGAAGACCCGCAGCAGCAGGTCGACGGTCTCGCGGATGGCCCAGGCGTGGGAGTAGGGCCCGAAGTAGCGCACGCCCTTGCGCCTGGCGCCGCGCATGACCTGCACCCGCGGGAACTCCTCGTTGAGGGTGATCGCCAGGTAGGGGTAGCTCTTGTCGTCGCGGTAGCGCACGTTGAAGCGCGGATCGTACTCCTTGATCCAGGAGTACTCCAACTGCAGCGCCTCGACCTCGGTGCCCACCACCGTCCAGTCCACGTCGGCCGCCGTGGAGACCATGGTCTGGGTGCGCGGGTGCAGGCCGGCGAAGTCCTGGAAGTAGGAGGACAGCCGCGACCGCAGGTTCTTGGCCTTGCCGACGTAGATGACGCGGCCGTGGGCGTCGCGGAACCGGTACACCCCCGGCGAGGTGGGGATCGAGCCGGGCTCGGGCCGCAGGTGGGGTTGGGCTGCCATGGCTCCCATTGTGGTGGCCGGGACAGACATCTCGCACCTCGAGGCCAGATCCATGGCCGCTCCCCGGGTGAGGAGCGGCGGTCTACGGTTAGGTGGGGCGGAGGAGCCCGCGGCGGCCGCCGACGGTCCCCATGCGCTAACCCACACCCCCAAACGTCACGATTCGGTATCCACATGGCCTAAGTTGTGTTCGATACCCGGCGTTCGTCTACCTGCATCTAGTCATAAGGGGGCATCGTTCCCGTGCCGCTCGCATCTTGGATTGCCCTGGGCGTCAGCATCGTCGTCTCGGTGTCACTCGTCTCCGCGGTGCACTGGCTGCTGACCCACCAGCTGTCGAAGGTCTGGCGCGTCGCCGGGCCGCTGGTGAAACGCTGCCGCGCCTCCGCCTACGCTGCGGCGATCGTCGTCGGCGCGAACATCGCCCTCCCCGACAGCCGGGCGTTCGACGACTGGAGCTGGTACCTGGCCTTCCGGCACGGGATGCTGATCGCGCTGATCGCGTCGCTGACCTGGCTGGCCCTGACCGTCGCCTACGCGGTCACCGACACGGTCCTGGACAAACTCTCGGTCAAGAACGCCGACACCGACCGCAAGTCGCGCCGGATCCAGACCCAGGTCAAACTGCTGCGCCGGGTGGTCGCCACGGTCATCGGCGTCCTCGCCGTCGCCGCGATCCTGTTCACGTTCGACTCCGTCAAACCGCTGGGCGCCGGGCTGCTGACGTCCGCCGGTCTGATCGGCATCGTCGCCGGCGTGGCCGCCCAGTCCACGCTGGGCAACCTGTTCGCCGGGCTGCAGCTGGCGTTCAGCGACGCGCTGCGGATCAACGACGTCGTGGTCGTCGAAGGCGAGTGGGGCCGCATCGAGGAGCTCAGCCTCACCAACGTCATCGTCCGGATCTGGGACGAGCGCCGGCTGGTGCTGCCGGTCTCGCACTTCACCAACCACCCGTTCGAGAACTGGACCAAGCACGGCAGCCAGGTCACGGGCAAGGTGATGTTCCGGGTCGACTGGGAGGTGCCGATCGAGAAGCTGCGGGAGGAGGTCGGCTCCTACGTCACCAACCACCCGCTGTGGGACGGCCGCCGCTGGTCGCTGCAGGCCACCGACGTCCTGGAGAACGGCCTGATCGAGGTGCGGGTGGTGGTCACCACCGCCGACACCGACGCGCAGTGGGACCTGTGCTGCGACGTGCGCGAGCACATGGTCGCCTACATCACCGAGAACTACCCGCAGGCGCTGCCGCGCCACCGCACCGAGTTCGCCGGCGACGAGGAGAACGCCTACGCGGCGAGGTGGCCGACCTCGGCCTTCCGCCGCGCCGAGCCCTCCAGGGCCAACGGAAGCACCGAGGAGGGCTGAGCGCCCGCAGCGGCGTCTCCGGCGTGAGAAGGGGACGTGCGGGCCGCGCGCCCCCTTCGCGTCCCGGCTCACACCAGGATGATGTCGGCGCCCTCGATCCGCACCTCAAAGGGCTCCAGCGGCTCGCCGGCCGGGCCGCCCACCGCGTCGCCGGTCCCGATGTCGAACTCGCTGCCGTGGCACAGGCAGTGGATGTTGTCCTCGACCTCCTGCACCGTGCAGCCGGCGTGCGTGCACACGGCGCTGAACGCCTTGAACTCGCCCTTCTGCGGCTGGGTGACGACGAGCTTGGCGTCGATGACGACCGTGCCGCCGCCCACGGGCACGTCATCGGTGCGCGCGATCACCGTGCCGTGCAGCTTGTCCTGCGGCTGGGGATCGTCGCCGGGGCCGGCGCAGGCGCCGGCCCCCAGGGCGGCCGCCCCGGCCGCCCCCGCGGCGCCCAGCAGCCGCCGCCGACTCATCCCACAGGCACACGGCGTCCCCGCTGTCATGACGCGGCTCCCTTTCGTTCGACCGGGAAAAAATCCACTACTACGAACTGTAGTACCGGACTGGGAGCGCCCCGGCACCGCACGGACGCCGAGGGGCGGGTCCGCCGGGGCGGACTACCCGGCCTGCACGACGACGGTCTTGGCGATCTTGTCGTTGAGCGACTGCCGGTTCGGCTGGTCCCACAGCGGCCACAGCCCGTTGAGCAGCGGGTACAGCCAGACGATCCAGCTGACGACCGGGACGAACATCAGCGGGAGGTAGACCCACCAGGCGCCGGCGCGCAGGAACGCCGTTGCGGAGGGCAGGCCCTCCTGCCGCGCGCCGTCGAGTGGGACGACGCGCAGGCTCAGGAGCCGCTTGCCCACGGTCGCGCCCCACTTGGACAGGCACAGGCCCTCGTACAGCAGGGCGGCGGCCGAAGCGAGCAGGAACATGACGATGGTGACGGCGACGGTACCCCACGTCGACACACCCCCGGTGACCTCGCCGGTGCTGGGGTCGACCTCGACCGGCGACATGGCGGCCGTGAAGAACAGCAGGCCCAGGACGCCGTTGATGATCCCGAGCGGGACACCGACGATCACGCCGTCCACGATCCGCGCGACCAGGCGCTGCCACCACTCGGCGAGCCGCTGACCGCCGCCCGGGGCCCCGTGGCCCCCGTAGGGCTGCCCGCCGTAGGGGGCGCCCTGCGGCGGGCCGTAGCCGCCCTGCGGTCCGGGCGGCGGGGCCCCCTGGCCCGGGTAGCCGGGGTGGGCGCCGGGCGGAGGCCCCTGCGGGGGCTGCTGCGGGGGCTGCTGCGGGCCGGGACCGTAAGGCTGCTGGGGCCCCGGCCCGTAGGGCGGCTGCGGTCCCGAACCGGGCGGCGGCTGCTGCCCCGGAGGCGGCGGATAGGGCCCCTGGTTGCCGTATCCACCGCCCTCGGGCGGCTGGTTGGGCGGTGGCGGCGGTGGGTAGTTCATGGGTCCCCGAACCTCGTGGTGGTCGTAGGCGTGTTTCGGTTGATCAGCATTCCATGCCCGGCCGATGTCCGGCCAAATCGCGGTGCACCGGCGCGGCCGGGGTGGCGTCGGCCGCCCCGGCCGGGTCAGTCGGCGCGGAGCACGACGGTGCGGGCGATCTTGTCGTGGATCCCCTGCCGGTGCGGCCGGTCCCACAGGGGCCACAGGCAGAAGAAGACGAGACCGGCCAGGCTCAGCAGCACCTGGACCACGAAATGGGCCCAGACGAAGAGGTACAGGACGTTGAAGACCGCGGCCCTGGCCAGCACCGCGGCGATCGGGATCTCGCCCGGGCGGCCCGAACCCCCGATGGCCGCCACCCGGATCCGCATCACCTGCTTGCCGAGGGTGCGGCCCCACACCGTCACGCAGACGGCGTCGTAGGCGCCGACGAGCAGGAACCAGGTGATGCTGTAGATGATCCAGAAGCCCCGTTCGACCGAGGAGCTCGACGCCCCGAGGAGCGCGTCCGTGCCGGCCCAGAGCAGGCCGGCGATGAGTCCCAGCACCGTCGCCGGAATCAGCAGGGCCCCTGCGTCGATGAGCCGGGCGACCGCCCGCTGCCACCACTCCGCCGGCGCGGGCGAGGAGGGCCGCCCCGGCCCGCCGTCCGGCGCGGGCCCGGCGTAGGGGGACCGGTAGGGCGGCACGAAGGTGCCGGTGCCGCCGGCCTCGGGCGGCGGCTGGTAGGGCGGCGGCCGGTGGCCGACCCCGCCCGCGCGGGTGGATCCGGGATCGCCGCCGACGGAAGGCCCGCTGTACCGGGGAACGCCTCCACCGTCGTTCCAGGGCGGGGGGTGGCTCATGAACGCACGGACCTCCTACGGGACCGGGAAGAGGGAACGGGGCGCCGCGCCTGCGCGCTCATGGCGTGCCCTATGACGGTACCGAGCGTGCACGCCCGGTCACCACCACGGTACCGGCGAAGCCGTCGTGCAGGCCGCGGTGCGAGGACCGGTCCAGGACGGCCGAGACCACCGCGAACACCGACAGCACCAGGGCGAGCAGCCCCAGCACGGGGACGTAGTTGAACAGCACCGACGCGTACAGCACGCCGGAGCGCTTGACCAGCGCGAAAGGGCCGGGCCGCCCGCCCGCCGGGTCCGCGCCGCCGCCGTGCGCGGCGACGGACAGGCCGAAGAGGCGCTTGCCGGGCGTCCCGCCGTGCAGCATCGTGAACCCGACCTCGTAGGCCAGGTAGACGGCGAACGTCACCGCCGACAGTGCGATGCCGACCGGCAGGGACAGCCCGGTCGGCGTCCACCCGCCGGGCAGGGCCCGCACGGCCGCGCTCGCCACGAGCGCGGCGATGCCGGCCAGGATGACCAGGTCGACCAGCCTCGCCGCGAACCGCGCTCCGAGCGGCGCCGGCCGGAGGGCGCCGAGAGGGGCGCTGCGCCCCGCGCGGGCGTGGTCCATGCGTCCTCGTTTCCGACGGAGGTGGGGTACTGCGGTGCTGCCACCACCTTAGACCGGCCGCGCGCGAACGCCGACGCCCGCGGGGACGGGCCCGGCCGAGCGCGCTCCAGAGGCGATGCCGTGAAGTCGAGGTTCGCCGGACCGATGCCGACCGGTGTCCACAGGTCTCCCTGTACTCGAACAAGGCCGCAAAGGCTGCGGTCGGCCTGCCTCCCGCAGACTCCGGCCAAAGGGAGCAGCGGACCCGCAACGCCCCTCGGCAAATACCGCGCAGCGCCTGACCGAGCAGCATTGGCTCTAGAGGATCTTGCGCAGGAACTGGCCCGTGTAGCTCTCGTCGATGTCGGCGACCTCCTCGGGCGTGCCCGTGGCCACGACCGTGCCGCCGCCCGAACCGCCCTCGGGACCCATGTCGATGACGTAGTCGGCGGTCTTGATGACGTCGAGGTTGTGCTCGATGACGATGACCGTGTTGCCGTTGTCCACCAGCCGCCCCAGCACCCCGAGCAGCTTCTCGATGTCGGCGAAGTGCAGGCCGGTGGTGGGCTCGTCCAGCACGTAGACGGTGCGGCCGGTGGAGCGGCGCTGCAGTTCCGATGCGAGCTTGACCCGCTGGGCCTCGCCGCCGGACAGCGTCGTGGCGGGCTGGCCGAGCCGCACGTAGCCGAGTCCGACGTCGTTGAGCGTCTGCATGTGGCGCCGGATCGCGGAGATCGGCTCGAAGAACTCCAGCGCCTCCTCGATCGGCATGTCCAGGACGTCGGCGATGGTCTTGCCCTTGTAGTGGACGTCCAGCGTCTCGCGGTTGTACCGGGCGCCGTGGCAGACCTCGCACGGGACGTAGACGTCGGGCAGGAACTGCATCTCGATCCTGATCGTGCCGTCGCCCGCGCACGCCTCGCAGCGCCCGCCCTTGACGTTGAACGAGAACCGGCCCGGCTGGTAGCCGCGCACCTTCGCCTCGGCGGTCTGGGCGAACAGCTTGCGGATGTGGTCGAACACACCGGTGTAGGTGGCGGGGTTGGACCGCGGAGTGCGGCCGATCGGGCTCTGGTCGACGTGCACGACCTTGTCGAGCTGGTTCATCCCGTTGACGCGGACGTGCCGGCCGGGAACCGAGCGCGCGCCGTGCAGCTCCTTGGCCAGCGCCTTGTACAGGATCTCGTTGACCAGCGTGGACTTGCCGGAGCCGGAGACACCGGTGACCGCGGTGAACACGCCGAGCGGGAACGCGACGTCGAGGCCGTGCAGGTTGTTCTCGCGTGCGCCCCTCACCACGACCTCGCGCCCCTTGGTCAGCGGCCGACGCTCCTCGGGGACCTTGATGACGCGCCGGCCGGCCAGGTAGTCGCCGGTGTTGGAGTCGGTGCTGGCCAGCAGTTCCGAGACCGGGCCCGACACCACGACGTCGCCGCCGTGCTCGCCGGCGCCCGGGCCGATGTCGACCACCCAGTCGGCGGCGCGGATCGTGTCCTCGTCGTGCTCGACGACGATGAGCGTGTTGCCGATGTCGCGCAGCCGCTCCAGCGTCTCCAGCAGGCGGAAGTTGTCGCGCTGGTGCAGTCCGATCGACGGCTCGTCGAGCACGTAGAGCACGCCGACCAGCCCCGAGCCGATCTGGGTGGCCAGCCGGATGCGCTGGGCCTCGCCGCCGGACAGCGATCCGGCCGGGCGTTCGAGGTTGAGGTAGTCGAGGCCGACGTCGAGCAGGAAGCCCAGCCGCGCGTTGATCTCCTTGAGCACCTGGGCCGCGATGACCTGGTCGCGCTCCGACAGCTCCAGCCCGCCGAGGAACTCCGCGCACTCGCTGAGCGGCAGGGCGCTGACCTCGGCGATGGAGCGCCCGCCCACGGTGACGGCCAGCACGACCGGCTTGAGCCGGGCGCCCTCGCAGACCGGGCAGGGCACGACCCGCATGAACCCTTCGAGGCGCTCGCGGCTGAGGTCGCTCTCGCTCTCGGAGTGCCGGCGCCGCACCCACGGGATGACGCCCTCGAAGTCGGTGTAGTAGGAGCGGGTGCGGCCGTAGCGGTTGCGGTAGCGCACGTGCACCTGGGTGTCGTGGCCCTGCAGCAGCGCCCGCTGCGCCTTCTTGGGCAGCTTCTCCCACGGGGTGTCGAGGTCGAAGCCGAGCGCGTCGCCGACCGCCTGCATCAGGCGGCCGAAGTACTCGCTGGCGTGTCCGCCCGACCACGGCGCGATCGCCCCTTCGGCGAGCGTCTTGGCGGGGTCGGGGACGAGGAGTTCGGGGTCGACCTCCATGCGGGTGCCCAGGCCGCTGCATTCGGGGCAGGCGCCGTAGGGGGAGTTGAAGGAGAAGGAGCGCGGCTCCATCTCCTCGAACGACAGGTCGTCATAGGGGCAGAACAGGTGCTCGGAGTAGACCCGCTCGCGCTCGGAGTCGTCCTCGGGGAGGTCGACGAAGTCCAGCAGGATCGTGCCGCCGGCCAGCTGCAGGGCGGTCTCCACCGAGTCGGTCAGCCGCTTCTTGGCCGACTCCTTCACCGTGAGCCGGTCGACCACCACGGCGATGTCGTGCTTCTCGTACTTCTTGAGGGCGGGCACCTCGTCCAGCCGCACGGCCGCGCCGTCGACCCTGGCCCGGGTGAAGCCCTTGGTCTGCAGGTCCTTGAAGAGCTCGACGTACTCGCCCTTGCGTCCGCGCACGACCGGGGCGAGCACCTGGAACCGGGTGCCCTCCTTCAGCTCCAGCACCCGGTCGACGATCTGCTGCGGGGTCTGGCGGGCGATCAGCCGGCCGCACTCGGGGCAGTGCGGCCGTCCGATGCGGGCCCACAGCAGCCGCAGGTAGTCGTAGACCTCGGTGATGGTGCCGACGGTGGAGCGCGGGTTGCGGCTGGTGGACTTCTGGTCGATGGAGACGGCCGGGGACAGTCCCTCGATGAAGTCGACGTCGGGCTTGTCCATCTGGCCGAGGAACTGCCGGGCGTAGGCCGAGAGGGACTCGACGTAGCGGCGCTGGCCCTCGGCGAAGATGGTGTCGAAGGCCAGCGACGACTTTCCCGACCCGGAGAGTCCGGTGAACACGATCATCGCGTCGCGCGGGAGGTCCAGCGAGACGTTCTTGAGGTTGTGTTCCCGGGCGCCCCGGATCACCAGCTGTTCGGCCATGCTCCCATCAACCCCTTCGGCATCGGCACCACGCGGTGAGGGCGTGCCGGACCCCGGCTCCTGGCTGCCGCGCAAGGTGTGGCCTGCACCGACGGCCATGGGGACGGATACCGCGCTTGGGCCGTCGTGCGGCGCTCGGCCTCTAACAGTAACGACTCGAAGCGCCGGAAACTTCCGCCTCCGGCGCGCGAAGCGCCCGCCGGGAACCCGGCGGACGCTTCACTATAACCGAACAGCCGTTCGAGGAGAGGGTCGTCCGGGAATCCGGACGGCCCGCTCTTCAGAAGGGGGCGCCGGGGCCGGTCTTCTCCCCCGTCGGCTCCTTCTTCCCGCCGCCCTTGGACCTCAGCAGGCTCGCGACGATGGTGACGGTCATCACACCCAGGATCACGGTCAGGGACAGGCCGATACCGATCTCGGGCACGTGCACGCCGTTCTCGTGCAGCGCGTGCAGGATCATCTTGACGCCGATGAACACCATGATGGCGGCCAGGCCCCAGCTGATGAAGGCCAGCCGGTCCATCAGCCCGGCCAGCAGGAAGTACAGCTGCCGCAGGCCCAGCAGGGCGAAGGCGTTGGCGGTGAAGACGATGTAGGGGTCCTGGGTGAGGCCGAAGATCGCCGGGATCGAGTCGACCGCGAACACCAGGTCGGTGACGCCGATGGCGACGATGACCATGAGCATCGGGGTGACGTGGCGGCGGCCGTTCTGCTTCACCGTCAGGTGCGCGCCGTGGTAGTCGTCGGTGACCGGCCAGACCTTGCGGACCATCCGCACCGCGAAGCTGTCGGTGTAGTCCTGATCCTCCTCGTCCTTCTTGAGGTGGTCGCGGACGATCTTGATCGCCGTGTAGATGAGGAACGCGCCGAACAGGTAGAAGACCTCGCTCCAGGCGTTGATCGCCTGGGCGCCGATGACGATGAAGAAGCCGCGCATGACGAGCGCGATCACGATGCCGACCAGCAGGACCTCGTGCTGGTACTTCTTGGGCACCGCGAAGCTGCCCATGATCAGGTAGAAGACGAAGAGGTTGTCGACGCTGAGGCTCTTCTCGGTGACGAAGCCCGCGAAGTACTCGCCCGCGATGGTCGCGCCGGCGAAGTACCAGACGCCGAAGCCGAAGACGATCGCGATACCGATGTAGAAGGCCGCCCACCACGCGGCCTGCTTCATGCCGAATTCCTTCGGCCCGGACTTCTTGCTCCAGGGGTGGTCGACGATCGCCAGGTCCAGGGCCAGGATCACGACCATCGCGCCGATCGTGACAAGCCAGACCCACATGGGGACATCCATACGGATTCTCCTCCGGTTGCGGTGCCCGCCTGTGAAGTACGGGCATGGGTGCTACCGGAGGTCTCTCCCGCCCATGGCACGGCCACGGGCCGACGGCACCGGGTTCGCCTCGTTGCGATCCGTGATGACGACACCGCCGCGGAAGGGATACTCCCCTCACTCACTGATTGTTCTGACCGATCAACGTGGAATCATGCGGATGGGTTCCCGCCGATTGAAAGGCCGGGTCTCATCATGCCATCCCGGCCGTGCGCGGGACACCGCCCGGAAGGCCTCTTCTTGTGCACCCCGGGTGTGGGTCTTGTCACCGCGGGGACGGCCCGGCCGCGCGGGCCTTCAGGAGACCGCGCCGTTGCGGGCGGCGAGCCTGCGGTACAGGCTCAGCACCTGCTCGACGGTGTCGTCCTCGGTCGGCAGCGTCTCGGCCATGAGCGCGGCCTGCGTGCGCAGCCGTCCGGCCGTGGCGGGCTCGTCCAGGACCCGGCCGACCGCATCGGCGAGCGCGGACGCGTCCCCCGCGGGCACCAGCAGGCCGGCGTCGCGCACCACATCGGGCACCCCGCCCACCCTGGTCGCCACGATGGGCAGCCTGGCCCGCAGCGCCTCCTGGAGCACCAGCGGCTGGCCCTCCCACACGCTGGGCAGCACGAACGCGTCGGCTGCGGCGAGCAGGTCGGGGACGTCGGTGCGGCGGCCGAGCAGCCGCACCGGCAGGCCGCCCTCGGCGATGCGGGCGGCGAGGTCGGCTTCGAGCGGCCCGTCCCCCGCGATGGCCACGAAGGGCGCCGGATCGCGGCGCGCCCAGAGCGCGGCGGCCTCCAGCAGCGTCGGCAGCCCTTTCTGCTCGGCGAGCCTGGCCACCACCAGCAGCAGCGGACGGTCCTGCGCCACGCCCAGCTCGGAGCGGACCTCGGCGGCGGCGCGGTCCGGCGGCGGCATCGCCGGAGCCGGCACCAGGGCGCGCTCCACGGCCTTGGCGCCCCGCAGACGCATCCGCTCGACCAGGTCGCCCGAGACGCCGAGCACGAGGTCGGCGCGGCGCGCGACGACGCGTTCCAGCACGGGGAAGGCCAGGCCCAGCGGGCCCGAGACCGCGGGCGGGGCGTTGTGCAGCGTGACGATGAGCGGGGAGGCCTGGGCCAGCGCGCACAGCGCGCCGGCGCGGATGCCGTGGGCGTGCACGACGTCGACGCCGGCGAGCATGCGGCGCAGCTTCCCGATCGCCGCGAGGTCGGAGGCCGGCCTCGGCCTGGCGCCGACGTCGACGGGCGCGAAGCGGGCGCCGGCCGCGGTGAAGCCGAAGCGGTCCTCGGTCGCGGGCGGGCCGATCACGGCGACCCGGTGGCCGCGCGCGTCCAGGCCGGCGCTCAGTGAGCGGACGTGGTTGCCCACACCCCCGCCGCTGGTCGCGATGGCCATCGCGATCCGCAGCTCACTCATGCGTTCCCTCTCCACCTTCGTCCCTGTCCGGGGCCCGCGTCCCCGGGGTGTTCATCCGGCGGGTGAGCGCGGCCCGCACCGCCCGGCCGTCGATCACGGCGGCGACGGCGCCGAAGACCGCGAGGGTGACCGCTCCGCCGAGCAGGCCGACCCCGACATTCGACCATAGGCCGGTGACCTCGAAGAGGTGGACGACCGACGCTCCGCAGGCGTAGCCCAGACCGGCGCCGAGCAGCACGGCCAGCGCGGCGCGGCCCAGGCCCGCGAACGCGTCGCGGCCGTGGGCGCGCAGCGCCGCGGCGAGGAGCAGCAGGGCCGCCAGGCTCAGGCCCAGCGACGTGCCGGCCCCCAGCGCGGCGACCGCCCAGTCGCGCGGGGCGAGCGCCACCAGGACGGCGTTGGCCGCCATGGCCACCAGCCATCCCGCGATCTGGGCCAGTGCGGCCGGACGGCCGTGGTGCGAGGCGTAGAGCGCCTTGCCGAGCAGTGCGATCAGGCCGAAACCCGCGATGCCGGGGGCGTAGGTGAGCAGCGCCCGCTCCAGCGGCGCCGGGTCGCTGCGGGCGAACACCTGCGCCACCGGCCCGGCCGCCGCGGCCAGAGCCGTGGCCAGGGCCGCCGTGACCAGCAGGGTGGCGCGTGAACTCATGGCCAGGACGGCGTTGTAGCCGGGGCCGTCGCGCTTGCTGTGGCGCACCGACAGCGTGGTGAAGGCGCTGGTGGCGATCGGGATCGCGACGACGCCGTAGGGCAGGGTGAACAGGCTCCACGCGTAGCTGTACTGCACCGCGGCGCCTTCTCCCCCGCCCCGGTTGGCCAGCGTCAGAGCCAGCAGCATGCTGAGCTGCATGGCGACCAGTGGCAGCAGTGCGGCGACGGCCAGGCCGCGTACCCGGCGCGCCACACCGGGCGGGAAGGCCAGTGTGGGGCGCAGTCCCAGGCGCAGCCGCGCCACCGGGACGAACGCCGTGGCGAACATGGCGACCACGCCCGCGGTGGTGCCCACCGACAGCGTCAGCTCGGCGTCGAGGGGCAGGTCGGCGATGCGGTCGCGGTAGGCCCCGCCCAGCGGGACGAAGGCGATGTAGGCGGCGATGACCACGAGGCTGGAGACCAGCGGGGCCAGCGCGGGGGCGAGGAACCTGCGGTGCGCCTGCAGGATGCCGTACAGCACGGCGGCGAGCCCGTAGAACATGATCTGCGGGGTGAAGACCAGCAGGAAGCGCACGGACAGGGTGAGCAGCGCCTCGGGCTCGCAGCCGCCGCCACCGCCCAGCATCAGCGCCATCGCCGGCACCGACAGCGCGGCGAGCAGCAGGGTCAGCGGCACCGAGGCGAGCACCACCCAGGTCACCAGGGCCGAGGCCGTTCGCCGGACGTGCTCGCGGTCGCCCCGCTCGGCGGCCGCCGCCAGCACCGGGACGACCATGCCGGCCAGGGCGCCGCCGATGACGATCTCGAACAGGATGTTGGGGAGCTGGTTGGCGGTGACGTAGGCGGTGCCCAGGCAGTTGTCCCCGACCGTCTGGGAGAACACGACGGTGCGCCCGAACCCGGCGACGCGGGCGAAGGTGGTGACGACCGCGATCAGCACGGCCGCACCGGCGACGCCCGAGCTCAAGAGCCGGATTCGATGCCAGGTCACGGGAATGGCGCTCCAGTCGTGGGGGCGGACGAGCCCGGCGCGCATCGGGCCGTCCGTCTTGGGGCTACCGGCTTGGGGCTACCGGGCTAGAACCCCACTCTTACCGAGGTCTGCGGAAGTTGCGTCGGGTGGTCGGTGGCCAGGCGGCCAAGGCTCGCTGTGCGGCCTTGCTGGTCGGCCGGATAGCGGGCGGTCCTCAAGAAGAGCGGCGCCAAGGGCGGTGGCGGGCCCGGGCGGACGCAGATTTCGCACGTTTCCGCCGCACAGCAGGCGGTTCGGGCCGAGCACGGCCTCCGCGGACCTCTGCGTGGCGCACGGCTTCACGATCGCCGAAGCCGTTCCGGTTCGATCACTCCGACCACGTCGACCGATTCCGGTTCGAGCGGTTCGGCCAGCAGGTCGGCGGGGAGCGCCGGGCGCCGGGGCGCCGGCACGGAAGCGGGGCGCCGACCCAGCTCGTCGAGCCGGCGCAGCGGTGGCGTGGCACTGATGACCTTGGTGAAGCTGACGGCCTCGCTGGCCGCGGTCAGGGCGGCCACCCCGGCGAGCAGGCCGAGGCGCGCGCCGCGCGGCAGCCGCGCCGCCGCGGCGACGCCGAGCACGGCACCCAGCGCGTTGGCGCCGGCATCACCCAGCATGGCGCGTTCGCCCAGGTCCTCGGGCAGCAGTGCGGCGGCGGCGCCCAGTGCGGGACCCGCGACGGCACCGGCGACGGGATCGGCCAGTGCGGGGGCCCCGGCGAGCAGGCCGACCTTGACCGCGCGCCCGGGGCGCAGGTCGAACAGGTTCGCCAGATTGGCGCTCCCGGCGATCAGCGCGCCGTTGACCAGCACGTCGGCGGGGCGCCGGTCAACGGCCGCTGCCGCTGCCAGGCCGACGGCGCCGATGCCGAGGAGCTTCACCGCGCCGGTGGTGACCTCGCCGCGGGCCAGCGCCCCCAGATGCCCTTTGAAGCCGCGGGAGTCGCCGGAGCCCGAGAGGTCGTCGTAGCCGCCGAACGCCGCGGCGCCCGCACCCGCGATCACCGCGGCCGTGCGCAGCCGGAGCGGCTGTCCCGGGACCAGCGCCGCTCCGGCGCAGGTTCCGATGGCGAGCGCGGGTCCCTCCAGCAGGGTGACCGGCTCGCCCCGGAAGTTGGTGCGGGTCCAGGCGCCGCCGGGGCGGGGGGCGCGGCGGCCCGGTGCGGCGGACGCACCGGCCGGGGCGCCGCCCGCGGTGCCGGTGGCGCCGTGCGCGCGCGGACGGGTCAGGACCGCGTAGGCCAGCCGTGCGGCCGCGGCCCCCAGGGCCGCGCCCAGGATCGGCTTCCACGCGGATCGGCCGCGTGCGGTGCGGGGGCCGCCGCCGGTGAGACGTGGGGGCATGGGAGCTACTCCGCGTCCTCGTCCTGAAGGTTGTCGCCGGGATCCTCGGGCCGGGTGGGTTCGTTGGGCTGCGGCAGCGGGTCCGGCAGGAAGCCGTCGGCGTCCTCGCCGATGCCGTAGTGCCCGCTGCGTCCCTCGGTGGTGATGGCCAGGGCGAGCGTGGTGACGACGTCGCCGGTCGTGGTGCCCGCGGTGTCGACGGTGGTGAACCCGGCCTGCTCCTCACGGGCCTGGGCGAGCAGCCCTCCGGGCTCGATGGAGGTGGTGGTGCCGACCAGCACCGCGCCGCCGGCCTCGGCGTCGAGCGCGTTGGCCAGCGCGAGGAACGCCGTGTTCCCCGGCGGCGTGGCGTCGTCCTGCTCGGGCTCGGAGGCCGTAGCGGTGGTGAAGGGCTCGGCCGGCGCCAGGACCAGGCCGATGTCGGCCTTCCCGCTGGGCTCCCCCTGGACGGTGAGCAGTCCGGCTTCGGCGAACCCGGCGAGCACCGCGCCGGCGTCGGCCTCCTCGCCGCCGTCCTCCTCGGAGCCCTCTTCGGACTCCGAGGACTCCTCGAGCTCCTCCTCGGAGCGGATCACCGCTCGGGCGAGCTCGGCGCCGGCGCGCTCATGGGCGCTGCCCCGAGGCGGCTCGGCGTCTTCGGCGAGCTGGCCGGTGAGCTCCCGGATGAAGCTCGACTGGCCGGGGTCGATGTACTTGTCGGTGAAGGACAGGCGGCCGGTGACGACTCCGCCCGCCTGCTCGATCCGCGCCACGACCCCGTCGCGCAGTTCCTCCGGCACCCCCGGCGCCTCCATGACGACCACGCGGGTGCCGGTGAGCTGGTCGGTCAGCATGTCCTCGGCGTAGGCGGCGGCCATCTCGTCGGCACCGGCGCTGAGCCGGTCGGCGACGTCCTTCTCCTCGCGCAGCTCGTCGCTCTGGTCGCGCAGTTGGGAGGTCTCCGTCTGCAGCGTGTTGAGCAGCGGGTCCTGCAGCATCGTCGTGCCCAGCACGATGCCGACGGTCAGGGCCAGGAAGATGGCGACGATGGAGACCAGGTGATAGCGGAAATCGATCACGAGAACAATCCGGTTAGCCAGTAGTAGAACGCGTCCCAGCGCGCGGCGAGGAAGTTCATGTACACCTGCCCCGCCGGCGAGCTGTAGGCCGCGACCACGATGGTGAGCAGGGAGGCCGCCACGAGGGCGAGGAGCGTCCAGGGCGAGATGCGGCTCCGGTAGAGCCGGCTGACGCCCTTGGCGTCGATGAGCTTGCCGCCGACCCGCAGCCGGGTGAGGAAGGTGCTGGCCATGCCGGCGCGCCCCTTGTCCAGGAACTCCTCCAGCGTGGCGTGGGTGCCGACGGCGACGATGAGGGCCGCCCCCGCGTCGTCGGCCAGCATCATCGCGACGTCCTCGCTGGTGCCGGTGGCAGGGAACACGATGGCGTCGTAGCCGAGGTCGGTGATGCGCTTGAGGCCGGGGGCCCGGCCGTCCCGGTAGGCGTGCACGACCAGCTCGGCGCCGCAGGTGAGCGCCTTGTCGGAGACGGAGTCGAAGTCGCCGACGATGATGTCGGGCCGGTAGCCGGCCTCCAGCAGCGCGTCGGCGCCCCCGTCCACCCCGATGATGGCGGGCCGGTACTCCCGGATGTAGGAGCGCAGCGCCGCGATGTCCTCGCGGTAGTGGTAGCCGCGCACCACGATCAGGACGTGCTTGCCCTCGATCCTGGTGCTGATGTCGGGCACGCCGATGCCGTCGATGAGGAGTTCCCGCTCGCGCTTGAGATACTCCATGGTGTTGGCGGCGAACGCCTCCAACTGCACCGCCAGGCCGGCCCTGGCCTCGGTCATGGCCGCATCGACGGACTCGGCGTCCTGCTCGACGCCCTTGGCCACGGCGTCGTCGCCGCGGTAGAGGGTGCCGCCCTCCAGCCGCAGCTCCTCGCCCTCCTGCACGCGGGCGAAGACCTCGGGGTCGACGTCGTCGACGAGCGGGATGCCGGCCTCGACGATCAGTTGCGGGCCGAGATTGGGATAGCGCCCGCTGATGCTGCTGGCGACGTTGAGCACCGCCGAGACGCCGCAACTGACGAGCGCCTCGGCGCTGACCCTGTCGATGTCGACGTGGTCGATGATCGCCATGTCGCCGGGCTTGAGGCGCTTGGTGAGGTTCTTGGTCCGGCGGTCCGAGCGGGCGGGAGCGGAGACGCCGACGGATCCGTCGACCCTACCGCGACGGAATTTCGGGAATCTGGCGGCCAGCGCCGTCGGGACCTTCATCGCTTGCATCTTGCCAGAGGCGGCGGCACTTCCGTCACAACGCGGGGGGTGACGGCGTGTTCACCCGGAGACACAATTCACCGTCCTCACTGGCGCAGGGGTCGACGGCCGTGGACGGCACGTGCGCCGGTGCCGCCGGGCCCGGCCCGGGCCCGCGAGCGAGGCATCGCCCGCACCTTCCGAGGAAGCGCGGGGGCGGCCGGAACAGGCCGCGCGGGCGGTGGACGTCAGTCGCGGTCGGCTGCCGCGATCATCAGCAACTCCTCTGCGTGGGCCCGGCCGAGTTCGGAGTCTTCCAGCCCTGCCAGCATACGTGAGAGCTCCCGGACCCGGCCGGTGCGATCGAGCCGCGTCACGCCGCTCGCGGTCACCATGCCGTCGTTGGACTTCTCCACGACCAGGTGCGCATCGGCGAACGCGGCGACCTGGGGCAGGTGGGTGACCACGATGACCTGGGCGCGGCGGGCCAGCCGGGCCAGCCTGCGGCCGATCTCGACCGCGGCCTTGCCGCCCACGCCGGCGTCGACCTCGTCGAAGACGAAGGTCGGCACCGGGTCGGCACCGGCGAAGACCACCTCGATCGCGAGCATCACGCGCGAGAGCTCGCCCCCGGAGGCGCCCTTGTGCAGCGGCAGCGGTGGAGCGCTGGGGTGCGGGGCGAGCAGCAGTTCGATGTCGTCGCGGCCGTGCGGCCCGAACTCCCCGCCGGTGCTGACCCGCACCGTGACGCGGGCGTGCGGCATGGCCAGCGCGGTGAGCTCCTCGGTGACGGCCGAGCCGAACCGCTCGGCCGCGTCCCCGCGGATCTCGGTGAGCTCGTCGGCGAGCAGGGTCAGGCTGCCCCGCAGCTCCTCCTCCTCGGCGCGCAGCGCATCGATGCGGTCGTCGTCGCCTTCGAGCTCGCCGAGGCGCTTGGCCGCCTGCTCGGCCCAGGCGAGCACCTCGTCGGCCGTCTCGCCGTACTTGCGGGAGAGCTGGCCGAGCAGGGACCGGCGCTCCTGGACCGCGGCCAGCCGGGCGGGATCGGCCTCCACCGACTCGGCGTAGGAGGCCAGCTCGGTGGCGGCGTCGCTGAGCACGTAGCTGGCCTCGTCGAGGCGGTCGGCGACCGCGGCGAGGTCGGCGTCGTGCTCGCGCACGGCGGTCAGGGCCTGACGGGCCGCTGCGAGCAGGCCCGCGACGTCGGCCTGGACCTCGCTGGCTGCCGGGTCGCCCGCGAGGGCCTCGTGCGCGGTGGTCGCGGCGACCCGCAGCGCATCGGCGTGCCCGAGCCGGGTCTCCTCGGCGAGCAGTTCGGCGTCCTCCCCCGGCCGGGGTTCGGCGGCGGTGATCTCCTCCAGGCCGAAGCGCAGCACGTCGGCCTCCTGGGCGCGCTCGCGCGCCCGGGTCGTGAGCTCCCCCAGCGCCTCCGCGACCTCGCGGTGCCGCCGGTAGGCCGCGCCGTAGGCGTTGGCGGTCTTGGTCAGCCGCTCGCCGGCGTAGCGGTCCAGCGCGGCGCGCTGGCGCTCCTGGCGCAGCAGCCGCTGCTGGTCGGACTGGCCGTGCACGGCCACGAGGTCGTCGGCCAGGTAGGCCAGCAGGCTCACCGGCGCCGACCGGCCCCCCGACGTGGCCCGGGACCGGCCTTCGGCCGAGACGGTCCGGGTGAGGATCAGCACGTCGTCGTCGAGTTCGCCGCCGGCCTCGGCGACGCGCTCGGCGACGCGCCCCTCGCGCGGCACGCTCAGCCGGCCCTCCACGACCGCCCGGTCGGCCCCGGGGCGCACCCGCTGCGGATCGGCGCGCCCGCCGAAGAGCAGTCCCAGCCCGGTGACCACCATGGTCTTTCCCGCGCCGGTCTCACCCGTGACAACGGTGAACCCCGGCGACAGCTCCAACACCGCGTCGTCGATGACACCGAGTCCCTGGATTCGGACTTCTTCGAGCACCGGACCCTCTCCTGAAATACGCCAGCCGTATCGCCTGTCCTCTCCGGCGCAGCCTGAGCACCGGACGGCTCACCGGCCGTCGGGGTCGGCGAGTTCCGCGCGGCCCCGCCAGCCGGCGACGGGCAGTCCGAACTTGGCGACCAGACGGTCGGTGAACGGCGCCCGCTGCAGCCGGGCCAACCGTACCGGCACGTCCCCGCGCGAAACCTCCACGCGCGCCCCGGCCGGCAGTTCGACCATACGGCGTCCATCGCACCACAGCACGCCGTCGGTGGTGTCGGGCAGCACCTCCAGGGCGACGGTGGCCCTGGTCGAGACGACGATGGGGCGGGCGAACAGGGCGTGCGCGCTGAGCGGCACCACCAGTAGGGCCTCCACCTCGGGCCACATGATCGGGCCGCCGGCGGAGAAGGCGTGGGCCGTGGAACCGGTCGGCGTGGCGCAGACCACCCCGTCGCAGCCCCAGCGCGACAGCGGGCGGCCGTCGATCTCCAGCACCGTCTCCAGCATGCGGCGGGCCTCGGCCTTCTCCAGCGTGGCCTCGTTCAGCGCCCAGGTGCGGGTCGGCGGGGCGGTGCCGTTGCGGCCCCCGTTGTAGACGGCGATGTCCAGGGTCATCCGCTCCTCGACCTCGTAGTCGCGGTCGGCGACGCTGCGCACCGTGGCGGTGAGGTCCTCGCGCTCGGCCTCGGCGAGGAAGCCGACGTGGCCGAGGTTGACGCCGAGCAGCGGCGCACCGGCGGGTCGGGCGAGCTCGGCCGCGCGCAGCAGGGTGCCGTCCCCGCCCAGCACCATGACGAGCTCGACGCCTCGGGCCGCCTCGGGGGTGGCCCGCACGATCTCGACGGGATCGAGCGCGGCGCCGGCCTGCTTGAGCTCGTCGGCCTCGGAGGCCAGCATCCGCACGGTCATCCCGGCCTCGGTGAGGCTCTCGTGGACCAACTGGGCGCTGCGGATCGCGGCGGGCCGGCCGGTGTGCGCCAGCAGCAGCACGCTGCGGCGGACGGGGCCGCCCGCTGCGCCGACCTCGCCCGTGCCCCCACTGGTCATGGAGACGCCCTCCTCGTTGCCCTCACGGTCTTCGCCGTCACCGCGCGCGGTGACGATGCCGGATCCGGTCCGGCCGGGTCACGTTACCCGAAGCACCGGCGCCCCGCGCTGTGCGCCCCGTCGCTACCCGAACCCGACGTTATGCGATCCGCCGGATCGGTTTCCTTTCCCCCGGACCGTGCGGGGAGGGGGGCCGGGGGCCGCCGCGTCACTGCGGCCCGTCCTCGATCGCGCGGCGCAGCCGCTCCTCCTGCAGCGGCTGCGCGCCGGCGCGCAGCCACAGGAAGTACTCGACGTTTCCCGAGGGGCCGGGCAGCGGGCTGGCCGCCACGTCCTCGGCGCCCAACCCGAGGGTGGCCGCGTGCGCGGCGACGGTGCGCACCGCGTCGGCGCGCAGTTCGGGCTCGCGCACCACGCCTCCGGCGCCCACGTGCTCCTTGCCCACCTCGAACTGGGGCTTGACCATCATCGCGAAGTCGGCCTCGGGCCGGGCGCAGCGCACCAGCGCGGGCAGCACCAGCGTCAGGGAGATGAAGGAGAGGTCGCCGACCACGAGGTCGGGCAGCGGCTCGCCGACCTCCTCGGGCACGAGGTCCCGGACGTTGCGGCGCTCCCGGACGCTCACCCGCTCGTCGCTGCGCAGCGACCACGCCAGCTGGCCGTACCCCACGTCGACCGCTGTCACGTGCGCCGCGCCGCGGCGCAGCAGGACATCGGTGAAGCCACCGGTGGAGGCGCCGGCGTCCAGGCAGCGGCGGCCCGCGGGGTCGATCCCGAACGCGTCCAGCGCACCGATCAGCTTGTGGGCGCCGCGCGAGACATAGGCCGGCCCTTCCTCGGCCGCGGCCACCACGATCGCCTCGTCGGTGCCGACCTGGGTGGCGGCCTTGGCCGCGACGGTGCCGCCGACGCGGACCCGCCCGGCCTCGATGAGTTCGGCGGCGTGCCCGCGGGAACGGGCGTGGCCGCGCCGGACGAGTTCGGCGTCCAGCCGGCTGCGTTTGGCCATGGTGTGACGGTGCCTATCTGAATTGAGCTGTGGCCGGGGGCCGCGGGGGCCCGGGGCGATCCGGGACCGGTCGCGGCCGATGGCTGCGGGCGGTCCGGCGCCCGCGCCGGCCGGATGCCGGCGCTACTCCCGCCGTTCCCGGCCGCCGTCCTGGTCCTGGTCGAGTCGGCCCAGGACGGCGGAGAGCTCACGTTGGAGGGCGTCGAAGACGGCGACGTGCTCCGCCGTGGGCAGCCCGTCCAGCCCGTCGAGGCGCCGCCGCACGCTCTCCGCCGTCTGCTCGGCGAGGGCGGCCTCGCCGGGAGCGCCCCCCGGAGGAGCGGGGACCGGGCGCGGCCGGGGCGCCTCGCCGCTCACTTGTCGCCGTCCTTGCCCGACGCCGTGTTCTTGCCGCGGGCGCCGCCCGAGCGCTTGGAGCCGCCCTTGGCGGTGCGCGCGCGGGTCCCGGTCCCCTTGGTCCTGGCCCGCGACGCCGCGCCCTTCTTGGCGGTGCCGGCCGCGGCGGACTCCGCGGGGGCCGGGTCCGGCTGCTCCGGGGCCTGCTGCTCGGTCTCGGCGCCCTCCGCCGTCCCGGCCGTCTCCTGCGCCGCCTCAGCGGTCGCGGCCGGGGCCTCTTCCGCCGCCGCGTCCGGGGCCGTGTCAGGGGCCTCGGCCGGCTCCCGTGCCGGGGGCTCGGCCACGGTCGCGGCGGTGTCGTCCAGCGAAGCGGGCGCCGATTCGGTCTCGACGGGCTCCGGGGCCTGCTCCTCGTGGGCGCTCGCGGGCGAGGGCGCCGCAGCGGCCGGAGCGGTCGCGGTGCGGCGGGAGGAGCGCTGCGCGGCCGCCTGAGCGGCGAGCCTGCGCTCCAGTTCGGCGACGCGGCGCACCAGACGGTCGTGCTCGTCGCGGCGGACCAGGTCGAGCCGGTCGATGAGGCGCTCGACCTCACCCTCGACGAGGCTGCTCAGCGCGGCGCGGTTGGCCCTGCTGGTCTCGATGAGGTCGGCGGCCAGCGTCTGGATGTTGTGGCCGACCCTGGTCGTGCGGACCGAGGTCTCCACGCTCTCCACGGTGTTCCTGGCCGTGTCGGTGGCCCTGGTGATGGCGCCGCCGGAACGCTCGTCGCCCTCCTTGAGGAGGGTCTTGGCCGCCGCGACGGCGCGCTTGCGCGTGAGCTCGGTGAAGCCATTGGCGGCATCGAGATAGGTGCGTACCGCGTCGACGACCATTGAACGCGCTCCTCTTGAACCGGGTGCCACTGCTTGGGCCGGGTACCACTGCGGGGGAGGACCCAGCAGAACGCTACCCGCATCGCCGCGGTGGTGCTGCGGAAGCCGACATGTCGGCGATGTGCCGTGCGCCGCCCGCCGCGGGAGGCGTCTTCGGCCGCGGCGGCCGTGCGATCCGGGGAGCCCTCCGGCTAGGGCATGATGGAGGGCATGGCCAGCGTTGAGGAATGCCGTGCGGCGATCGCCAAGGTGTCCGACCGGATCATGGAGGTCGACGAGGACCGTCGGCGCAAGCACATCGTGGACCGCACGGTCAGCGTCACGGCCAGTGACCTGGACACCGTGTTCGACATGCGCCTGGCCATGCAGGGCCTGGTCGACGTCACCGAGCGCCGCGCCGGGGACCCCGCCGAGCGGGCCCAGGTCCGCCTCACCGCCTCCAGCGACACCCTGGTCGACCTCGCCGAGGACCGGCTGGACTTCGCCAAGGCGCTGCTTTCAGGCCGGGTGAAGCTCGACGCGAGCTTCGGGGACATGATGCGGCTGCGCAAGCTGCTGTGACACCTCCGTGCCTGCCGTCGCAGACTCCGGCCGACGGCGCGCACGGTGCGGGTATCGTTCGAGCGTGCGCAGAGAACAGTCGGGAGACGTACTTGAACTGGCGCCGTTTCGCGGATTGCGCTACGCCGCCTCCGACGCCCGAGCCCTGATCGACTCCCCCGCGCTGAACCTCGCGCCCGCGCTGGCTCCGCCCTACGACGTGCTGGACGCCGACACGGTCACCGACCTGATGCGCGCGGAGCCCCGCAACGCCGTCCGGCTCACCCTGCCCCCCGCCGCCCGCGAGTCCCGCGGCTTCCCCGCCGACCTGTCGGGGCCGGACCGCTACCGCAGGGCCGCGCACACGCTCCGGCGCTGGATCGCCGACGGCGTCCTCGTCCAGGACCCCGAACCCGTCCTCTACGTCTACGAGCAGACCGCTCCGGACGGGCGGCGGCAGCGGGGCCTCATCGGCGCACTGCGTCTGCCCGGGCCCGGCAGCGCCGCGGTCCGGCCGCACGAGGACGTCCTGCCCGGCCCCGTGGCCGACCGGGCCCGGCTGATGGCGGCCACCCGGGCCAACCTGGAGCCGATCTTCCTGCTGTACCGCGGAGGCGCCGGCGGTGAACGCGGCGCGGCCGGGCTGGCCGTGGACGAGGCCGCCGCGACCACCACGGCCGCGCTGGTGGACACCGTGACCGGTGACGGCGTGACCCACCGGCTGTGGGCGATCGCCGATCCCGGCGTCCAGGCGGCCGTCGCCGCCGACCTCGCCGGCCGCACCGCCCTCATCGCCGACGGCCACCACCGCTACGCCGCCTACCTCCGGCTGCGCGCCGAGGCCGGAGCGCAACCGGACGGTCCGTGGGAGCACGGGCTGGCGTTCCTCGTGGACTCCGACGCCTCACCGCCCCGGCTCGGCGCGATCCACCGGGTCCTGCCCGGTCTCGCCCCCGACGCGGCCGCCCAGAGCGCCCGCAAGGTCGCCGAGGTCGAGGAGTTCACGGCACCGGAGACCGCGTCGGCGATCCGGCGGCTGCACGCGGCCGCCGCGCAGGGGCCGGCGCTGCTGCTCGCCGGTGGAGGCTCCTGGTACCTGCTGCGCGGCTTCTCCGACGAGGACGTGGCCGAAGCCGCGCCGGAGCGTTCCGCGCCGTGGCGGGCGCTGCCCACCGCCGTTCTGAGCCACCTCCTCATGCCGCTGTGGGGCGCCACCGACGAGGGCGCGCGGCTGGTGCACGACGACGCGGCCGAGGCGGTGACCGCCGCCCGCTCCTGCGGGGGGACCGCCGTGATCGTGCCGCCGCTGAGCGTCGCCGACGTCTACGCCGTGACCGCCCGAGGCGAGCTGACACCGCGCAAGTCGACCTCGTTCGGCCCGAAACCGCGCACCGGCCTCGTCCTGCGCGCCTTCAGGTAGGCAGGGGCCCGGACCGTCGACGCAGAACCGGGACCGTGAACGCGTCGCCCGCCCACCGGCGATGGGCGCGGAGCAGCACCGCCCTTCTCACCGGCCGCGGACGGCACCGACGGCGGAGCGTTCCGGCCGGACGCATACGATTCATCCGATGGGCCCGTCCGCAATGGGCGCCGGCCGCCGCGGCCGCGCAACCGCGACACACCCCACCGACTCCACCGACGACAGTTACGGGCGCGATGACCCTCAAAGCCTCCTCCCACCCGCTGGGCACCGTCTACGACGCCGCTCTGCTGGACCTGGACGGGGTCGTCTACATCGGCTCCGCCGCCGTTCCGGGCGCACCGGAGGCGGTCGACAAGGCACGGGCCGGCGGGATGCGGGTGGCCTTCGTGACCAACAACGCAGCGCGGACCCCCGCGGCGATCGCCGAGCGCCTCACCGGACTGGGGGTGGCGGCGAGCGCCCAGGACGTGGTGACCTCCGCGCAGGCCGCCGCCCGGCTGGTCGCCGAGCGCTTCCCCGCGGGCTCGCCCGTGCTGGTCGTCGGCGACACGGGGCTGCGCCAGGCCCTGCGCGACCGCGGGCTGCGGCCGGTCTCGGTGGCCGCCGAGCAGCCCGTGGCCGTGGTCCAGGGCTACTCGCCCCGGCTGGGCTACGACCTGATCGTCGAGGGTTCGCTGGCGGTGGCTGCGGGGGCCCTGTTCGTGGCCACCAACGGCGACGCCACCGCGCCGCTGGGGCGCGGAGTGCTCCCGGGCAACGGGGCGTTCTCCCGGGTGATCGCCAACGCCACCGGACGGGAACCGGTCGTGGCAGGAAAACCGCAGCGGCCACTGCACGAAGAAGGCGTACGACGCACAGCAGCACGCAGGCCACTCGTCGTGGGCGACCGCCTGGACACCGATATCGAAGGCGCGACCAATCGCGACGTCGACTCCATGCTGGTGCTGTCGGGGGTGACCACCCCCGCGGAGCTGCTGCTGGCGGAGCCACGGCACCGTCCTTCCTACCTCGCCCACGACCTGGGCGGGGTGAATCTCGACCATCCCGAGACGCGTATCGACGATCACCTCGCGCGCTGCGGCGGCTGGAGCGCCGTCGCGCGCGAGGGACGGCTGGAGCTGGCCGGAGCGGGCGACCGGCTCGACGGGCTGCGTGCGCTGTGCGGGGCCGCCTGGTCCGCCCCGCAGGGGACGGACCCGGCGGCCGTGCCGGAGGCGCTGGCTCAGCTCGGCTGGTGATCCGGCCCCTGCGCCGTGCCTTCGACCGCCGGCTCGTCGGTGGGGTCGACCCGGCGCGCGGTCTTGGCCTCGACCTCGAACACGCTGGCCGATCCGTTGGGCGAGCGCCAGAAGCGGCGCCGCAGGGAGCCCGTGACCTGGACGACGTCGCCGATCCGCCAGCCGCGCGTGGTCTCCTCCATCGCGGGGCGGAAGCTGACACAGGTGATCGGGTCGGCCGGCTGGTTGGGACGCTGCTCGGCCGGCGGCCGGGTGATCGAAAGCCGCCAGGTGACCAGGTGATCGCCGCTGGGCAACTCGCGCACCGCCGGCTCGGCGGTCACCCTGCCGGCCAGGACGACCTCGTTGCGGTGCCCCTGGCGGTCGAGGGGGCGGGCGGGCCGCGGCGCCCCGCGTCCCGGGGAGGAACCGCCGGCCGGCGCGGCCGCGCGGAGCAGACCGGCTCCGGGGACCGGGGCGCGGCGGGCGGTGGCGTGGGTCGTGGACGGCTTGTGCATGCTGGATCCTCCCAGAGACGAGTCGGCGGCATCCGACGATCGCGCCGTGCGGCATGCCTTCGTGCACTTCCAGGATCAGCGCGCCGCGCCCGCCGGGAAAGACCGATCTACTTCCTGTGGACAACCGCCGCACGCCCGCTCCGGGCGGGCGGAAGGGACCGCGCGGCGGGTGCGCCGCGGCCCGCCCCTCCACGGCGCACCCCGGCCACCGGCGGGGACGGACCGGTGGACTAGATTCGGGTCCTGTCGGCGCGAGCCGGTGGAAGGGAGACCAAGCGGTGCACGACGCAGTGGACGCGACGCAACGGCAGGACATCACGCCCCTCGGCGACGAGATCTTCGCCATCGACACCAGAATGGCCGGATATCCGGGCATCACGTCGAGCTACCTGATCCGGACCGAGCGGCCGTGCGTCATCGAGGTCGGCACCGCCGGTTCCGCCCCGGTGCTGCGCGACGCGCTGGCGGACCTCGGGATCGAGGCCGCCGACCTGGCCACCATCGTGGTCACCCACATCCACCTGGACCACGCCGGCGGGGTGGGCGACATCGCGCGGATGTTCCCCAACGCCGAGATCGTCGTGCACCGGCGCGGCGCCCGCCACCTCGCCGACCCCGCCCGGCTCATGAGCAGCGCCCGCATGGTGTGGGGCGACCGGCTCGACGTGCTGTTCGGTGAGATGCGCCCCACCGAGGCGGGCCGCATCCGCGCGGTCGACACCGACGACGAGGTCGACCTCGGCGGCGGCCGCAGGCTCACCGCCCACTACTCCCCCGGCCACGCCAAGCACCACGTCGGGCTCGTGGACTCCACCACCGGCGACCTCTACGTGGGCGACGCGGTCGGCGTGTACAACACCCACACCGGCGACGTCCGCCCGGCCACGCCTCCCCCGGACTTCGACCTCGATGCCGCGCTCGGCTCGCTGCGGCTGTTCACCGACATCGACCCGCAGCGCCTGATGTTCTCGCACTTCGGGGCCGTGGACTCGGTGGCGGAGACGCTGCACAGGGCCGACGAGGAACTGCGGATGTGGGTGGAGACCGTACGCGAGGCGCACGCCGGCCCCGGCGACCTCGACCACGCCGTGGCGATGGTGCGCGAGCGCGTCGTGAGCCGCTACCGCCCGCTGCCGGAGTCCGCCCCGGCGGAGTCCCAGAAGGTCATGGACATCCTGAGCGGCGTCGAGAGCAACGTCGCCGGCATCACGCACTGGCTGGACCAGGTCGAGACCGACCAGCGGGAGGCGCGCGGCACCCGGTGAGCCCCGGCGGTGGAGCGGGCCGCCGCCGAGCGATGGCCGGGGCCTCGCGCAACGGTGGTCCCGCGGCCTTTCGCTTCGCCGGACGCCGCGCGCCTGACCGCGGCCTCACCAGGCCTGTAGTGGTCCGGCAGGACCTGGAGACGGTCCCCGCCTTCTCCCATCACCGGTCCCGGGGCCCGGAGACCGCCGGGGCACCCCGGCGGTCTCCGGCGAAACCTCTTTGCGGTCCGCATCCCCGACCGCGATGATCACGGCATGCAGATCAGAGACGCGACCCCCGAGGACTGGCCCGCGATCTGGCCCTTCCTGCACGGCATCGTCGCCGCGGGCGAGACCTTCACCTGGGACCGCGACGTCAGCGAGGAGCAGGCCCGCGCGATGTGGCTCCTCGATCCCCCGGGCCGCACGGTCGTCGCCGTCGCGCCCGAAGGCACCGTCCTCGGCACGGCCAAGATGAACCCCAACCACATGGGCCCCGCCTCCCATATCGCCGGCGCGAGCTTCATGGTCGCCCCCGAGCACGCCGGGTGCGGCGTGGGGCGGGCCCTGGGCGAGCACGTCCTGCGATGGGCGCGCGCCGAGGGCTACCGCGCGATGCAGTTCAACGCCGTCGTGGAGACCAACACCAGGGCGGTCGGCCTGTGGCGCTCGCTCGGCTTCGAGGTGCTGGCCACACTGCCGGAGGGCTTCCGGCACCCGGTCAAGGGCTACGTCGGGCTGCACATCATGTACCGCGGCCTCTGATCGACGGCCGGTCGGCGCCCGTGCGGCCGCATGCGCTATGGTCGTTGTAGTGACCATGCGGTTCACCGTAACGACCGGAAGGATATCCGTGCCCGACCGCGACACGGCGGCGGCGGTCGCCTGCAACGTGCGCGCCGCCCGCACCCGGCGCGGCCTGTCGCTGGACCGGTTGTGCGAACGCGCGGGCATCAGCAAGGGCGCGCTGGTATCGGTGGAGAACGGCGCCGGAAACCCCAGCCTCTCCACCCTGGTGCGGCTCGCCGACGCGCTCGCGCTCTCGGTGTCGGACCTGCTGGACCCGCCCGGGACCGAGGGGATCCGCGTGGTGCGCGCAGACAGCACGGAACCGCTGTGGACCGGCCCGGCGGGCGGCGAGGTGCGGCTGCTGCTCACCACGCCGGGACCCGCGCCCGTGGAACTGTGGCGCTGGCGGATGCTCCCGGGCGAACTGCACCGCAGCGCCCCGCACCTGCCCGGCGCGCACGAGACCGTCACGGTGCTCTTCGGCGAGCTGGCGCTGACAGTGGGCGACTCCGAGCAGCGGGTCCCCGCCGGCGCGACCGCCCTCTTCCACTCCGACACCGCGCACGCCTACGCCTGCGGCGGCGAATCCGCCTGCGAGTTCCTGATGACCGTCCACCTGCCCGGCCCGCACGATCGGCGATGACCGTGCGGCGCCGGCCCGGGACCGGACTCCTCGCCGTCTCCCACCCGCAACCGACGACCCTGGAGAAACCATGTCCGACGACCCGCGCTCCTGGCTCGACCTGGCCCACGTCGACGACGCCGTCTTCGAACTGCGCCCCGACTACCGGGCCCTGCTCGTCCTCGCCGACGGCCTGCGGCCGGGCCCCAGCGACGACGTCAGCGAGAAGCTGCTGGCCCACGCCGAGCAGCAGGCCCGCGAACTCCTCGACGGCGGCGCGCCCGAGGAACTGCCGCACGTCGCCGCGTGGCGGGACGCCTTCCGGGCCTTCGGCGCAAAGCCGCAGCGCACCCGGACCAGCGTCGAGGCTCTGCTGCGCCGCCTGGACACCGGGCTGCCGCGCGTGGACCGGCTGACCGACGCCTACAACGCCGTCTCGGTCTCCCGGGCGACGCCGCTCGGCGGCGAGGACGCCGACCGCTACCGCGGCCCGCTGCGACTGGTGCGCGCCACCGGCGAGGAGGAGTTCGAGACCACCAGGTCCGGCGAGCCCGCCGTCGAGCACCCGAGCCCCGGCGAGGTCGTGTGGCGCGACGACGCCGGCGTCACCTGCCGGCGCTGGAACTGGCGGCAGTGCCTGCGCACCCGGCTGACCGAATCGACCACGCGCGCCATCTTCATCATCGACATGCTGGCCCCGATGACCGGGGCCGACGCCGCCGCGACCGGCGACGCGCTCATCGACGCCCTGCGCGCGACCAGCCCCGACCTCCGGGCCGACGTACGGCTGCTGGCGAAATAATCGGCTGACAGCGCGGACGGCGGCGGCCTAGGCTCCCCGCATGGCCTTCCGGATCCGCACGTTCGAACGGGGCGACGCCGCGGCCGTCACCGCGATCCGCTCCGCCGTCGCCCCCTACCTGATCACCACGGCCGAGTCGCTGCTGTGGCGGATCGACCACGCGCCGCCGACCGAGCGCGGACGGCTGCTCGTCGCCGAGGTCGACGGGCGCATCGCGGGCCGGGCCGGCGCCCGCCTCGAATGGGAGACCTCCCTTCCCGGCCAGGGCACCTTCGACGTCACCGTGCTGCCCGAGCACCGGGGGCGGGGCATCGGCGGCGCGCTGGCCCGGGCCGCGGAGGAGCATCTGCGCACGGTCGGAGCGGTGACCCTGCGAACCCTGGCGCTCGACGAGGACTCGGGGCGCTTCGCCGAACGCCGCGGCTACCGGCGGCGCAGCACGGCCAGGTTCCAGGAGCTGGAGCTGGCCGCGCTCCCGCCCCTGCCCCGCCGGCCCGAGGGCGTCGAACTGCGCAGCTACGAGGACTACCGCCTCGACCCCGGCCCCGTGCACGCCGTCGAGGCGGCGGCCATCGCCGACGAGCCCGGCGACTTCCCCCTCGACGCGGTCTCCTACGACGGCTGGCTGGCCTCGGAGTGGGAGAACCCGCTGCTGGACCGGGAGCTGAGCACCGTCGCCGTCGTCGACGGGCGCGCGGTCGCCGCCGTCAACATCCAATCCGACGGGAGGTCGCGCATCGGCTCGGGCATGACCGGAACGCTCCGCGAGTACCGGGGGCTCGGACTGGCCGGATACACCAAGACGGCGGCACTGCACCGGGCCCGCGAGCGCGGCCACACCCACGCCTACACCGCCAACGACGACACCAACGCCCCGATGCTGGCGATCAACGACCGGCTGGGCTACCGCCCCTGCGGCCGGCAACTGGTGTACGCGCGCGAGCCGTGAGGGGCGCCGCGGCCTATGCGGGGCCGAGGATCGGCGGCGCCCCCGGCAGGCCGAGCACGTCGAGCAGGTGCGCGTAGATCCCGTCGTCCCAGGACAGGTCGGGCGGCAGGGCGTCGAACTCCCGGACGTCGGTCGTCTCGAACTCCCCCGACAGCGGCGCGAGCCCGGCGACCTGGGCGTGGGTGACCACGGTCGTGTGCCCGCCGGCCAGGACGTAGTAGCCCGCGACGCGCACCTCGGCCAGCTCAGCGCCGGCCTCCTCGCGGGCCTCGCGGCGCGCGGTCGCGACGATGTCCTCCCCCTCCTCGGCGTGCCCGCCCGGGAACTCCCAGGCGCGGTCGCGGTGCCGGACGAGGACCGGGCGCTCCCCGGCGAAGAGCAGGACGACCACCGAGTCGTAGGAGGGCGGCGGGCCGCCGAGGTGAACGGTCGCGCCGTTCAGCGGCTGTCGAGGGTCCATAGGGCGTCGGCCTCACGGGGGAACGGGGTGCTTCGGCGACCGGACCGGCCGTCGATCGGCCCAACGGTCCGGCGGGCCGGGCGGAGCCGGTGAACGGCGCCCCCCGAATGTTATCTCCGCTGGTGCCCCGCAACAGCGGGCGCGGGCCTCGGACGGCTCGGCTCGGGCAACCCGGGCGGCTCGGGAACGGCCGGGCCGCGCGGATGGGAGCCGTCGGGATCAGCGGGCGGCTCCGCCGAGCCCCGGGGCGGCCAGCGCCCGGAGGAGCTCGTCGACGCAGTCGGCGACCGCGCGGCCCGAGGTGTTCACGACGAGGTGGTCGCGGTCCCACGACTCGTACTCGCGGTCCAGCACCGCGGACCAGTCGGGCTTGCGCAGGCCGGGGACGTCGCTGGTGCGTGTGGTGACGCGACGCTCGTGCTCGGCCGCATCGGAGCAGACCGGTTCCACCTCCAGGCACGGACGGCCCGCGCGCGCGGCGACGTCGCGCCAGGCGTCCCTGGTGGCCGCCAGCGGGTTCACCGACTCGGCGATCACCGCCAGCCCCTGGTCCAGATGCTCCCCGGCCAGGGAGTAGCCGACCAGGTAGCCGGAGGGACCGAGGGGCCGGTCGGCCAGGCCGGAGTCGACGATCGCCTGCTCGATCGTGTCGATGCGCAGGTGGACCGCTCCGACGCGGCGGGCGAGGGCGCGCGACAGCGTCGTCTTTCCGGTGGCGGGCAGCCCGCCCATGACGATGAGCACGCGGCCCATCCTGCCCGACGCCCCGGGTCGCCGCCGCGGCAAGGACCTTCGGAAGGCCGTGCCCTCCGGAGGATCGACCACTGCCCCAGGGCTCGGCCACCGCCCGGCGACGGTGGCCGACGCCGTCCCACCGCCTTTTCCGTTGCCCCGAACCACTGGATCGAGGCGGTGGGACGGTCAGGAGCCCTTCCGGCCGATCAGTATCCCGTGGCGCCGTCGATCCGCTCGCGGAGCAGGTCGGCATGGCCGTTGTGCCGGGCGTACTCGGCGATCATGTGCACCAGGACCCGACGCAGCGACACCGGCTTGCCGGTCGCCCTGTGGATGCCGGTCTGGTCCAAAGAGGCCGCGCCGGCGATGATCTCCCTGGCGCGTTCGCACTCGGCCCGCCACACCGCGAAGGCCTCGCCGATGTCACCGTCCAGGGAGTCGAAGTCCTCGTCGGGCTCGTCGTCGCTGTAGTAGAGGTGCGGCACGTCCTCTCCGGCGAACTGCTGGCGGAACCACCACCGCTCCGTCCCGGCGAGGTGGCGGAGCAGTCCGTGCAGGCTCAACCCGGACGGCGGGACGCCCTTCTCGGAGAGCCGCTCCGATGGAATGCCGGAGCACTTGAGCTCGAACGTCTGGCGGTGCCAGTCGAGGAAGGCGGTCAGGATCTCGCGTTCGCCGCCGACGAGGGGAAGAGGGTCCCGGGTATCGGCGGCCCAGGTCTGCGCGTAGTTCTCCGCTGGGATATCGGTCACGGCACGAGAATGCCAGGCGGCGGTGACAGACCAGGGGACGGGAACCGGTGAGGACGCCGGAACCGTCGAGGTCTGCTGTGCGGCCTTGTCCGCGCCACCGGGAGACAGGCGGTCCTGAGCGAGAGGCAGCGGCAGAACGGCGAAGGCGGCAGGGGCCCACGTCGGCGCGTCCATCTGCGCCGATCTTGACTTCATCGGGGCCAGAACCGCCCGTTCTTGTAGACCTATCAAGACCGGCGAGGAAACCACCGCAGAACGGGCACCTTGGCGCACTCGGGCCCCCACCGCCTCCGTCGTCGTCTCCTGCCGCCCCGCGCCAGGCCGGACCGATCCCCGCCAGGCGCACCACAGGGCTTCCGAGGACATCGGTGAGCGACCCCGACCGGCCGGATCAGGAAACCGTGGCTCAGGACCGGGCGAGGAGCCCCGCCCTGGCGGTCACTCCTGGGCCTCCTCCTCGTTCTCGGTCTCCTGCTCTTCGATGCTGATCTCATGGCTCTCGTGGTTCTCCTCAATGGAGGAGCCCTGCGAGAACCCCAGGGTGCCGAGAGGAGTGTGCAGACCCCACTCATTCCGCCTGCTCTCGGAGTTCTCCTCTTGCGCTGCGGCGGGCGCGGCCACGCCGAGGAGCAGAGTGCAGCCGGCGGCTCCGGCTATGGCGGCGGCGATGATTCGCTTCACAACATTCCAATCACTAAGAGTAATGGGCAGTTGCAAAGAGTAGCATTTAGCAGGTCACAGCCCGTATCGCCGCGCCGCACGTCGCCCGCTGCCTCTCCTGAGCGCGGTCGGACAGGAGCCGGCCTTCGAACGCCCAGCCGCGACCCGGCCCTGCGACAGGGCTCCGCGGCCCGTCCGGAGCGGTGGGCAAAACGTGACTGACGCACGCCGGACCGGACGAGGCTCGGCCTCAGAGGCGGTCGGCGTCCTCCCCGGCACCGGGCGGGGTGCCGCCGGAACCGTTCCGCTCCTCGTCCTCATCCTCGTCGAACCCGCCGAAATCCGGGTCCTCGGCGTCGCTCCAGACCACGTCCTCGCCGATGTCGACGATCTCGACGCCCTCCAGCTCGGCCAGGCGCTCGTCGGCATCGGTCACGTTCTCCTGGTCAACCGCCGAGGCCCGCCCGAAGTAC
This sequence comes from Spinactinospora alkalitolerans, assembly GCF_013408795.1. Lineage (NCBI taxonomy): Bacteria > Bacillati > Actinomycetota > Actinomycetes > Streptosporangiales > Nocardiopsidaceae > Spinactinospora > Spinactinospora alkalitolerans. Next base: position 1,899,265 of record NZ_JACCCC010000001.1, on the reverse strand, counting down.
TCGCGCGCGTCCTTCTCCCGGCCCAGCTCCAGCAGCACGTCGGCGTAGGCGTAGAACAGCCGGGCCACCCACGGCCGCGCCCGTCGCTCCTTGAGCTCGGGCCCCTGCAGCTCCACCAGGGCGGCCCTGGGGTCTCCCAGGTCGCGGCGCGCCCCGGAGGCAACGATGCGCAACTCGATCTGGTCGGCGATGTCGAGCTTCCCGACCTCTTGGCTCCGGGCGATCTCCAACGCGCGCTCCGGACGGCCCAGGCCCCGTTCACAGTCGGCCATGATCGCAAGGTAGGCGTTGCGGCCGCTCATGCGCCGCGCGGCGCGCAGGTCCGACAGCGCCTCCTGCCACTTGCCGACCTTGTAGGCCGCGACGCCTGCCGCCTCGCGCACAGCGGCCACCCGCGACGCCTTGCGCCTGGCGTAGGCCGCGTGCTCGTAGGCACGCTCAGGGTCCTCGTCGAGCAGTTCACCGGCCACGACCAGGTGCCGGGCGACCACATCGGCCAGGGAGCGGGGCAACGTGCTGAGCTCGCCGCGGACCTCGGAGTCGAGCTGGCCCGGCATGACGTTCTCGGGCAACTGCGGAGCGACGTCGCGCGGGTCGCGCGGAGCATCGCTCCGATCGCGCTCTTCACGTCGAGGGCCTCGCGGGCCGTCGAAGCGGCCGCCGGAACGCCGCTCGCCGGAACGGAAGGGACGGTCGCCCCGGCCGCCGCCCCGGTTCGAACTCCCCCGGTAACCGCCGCGTTCGCCGCCGCGTCGGTCATCACCGTCACGTGAGGCGTCGCGAGAACGGGAACGGTCGTCACGACGGTAACCGGAGCGGTCATCACGACGCTCCGAACGCGAATCATCCCTCGACCAGCCACCACGGCCAGACCCACCCCGGTTCGAGCCGGCGCGGGAGCCACCACGCTCACCACCACGGCCGAAACCGGAGCGAGGACCATCGCCGCCCCTGCCGCCGGATCGGTGGCCTCCGTGGTCGCGGGCTCCGGAGCCGTCACGGCCCCCCGATCGGCTGTCGTCAGTCATGTCCCGTCCGTAAACATTCAAAAGCGCTGCCACTCATCCGTAGCAGCGCATGGTGATTCAAGATCCCTCTCACTTTACGGCATGTGGACTCCACGCACGTCAACGCGCATCCGCTCAGGACTCGCTCAGCGCCCGAACGCACGAGGGTCCACGCAGGTCGCGACCCACTCGCCTGCTGCCCACACGCCTCACGGCAGAGAGACACCTCTCAGATCATCAAGGAAGCCTTGACCCCGGGGGTTGTGAACCCCGGCCGCGGGAGGGATGGCGTGCGGGAGGGGCGATTTCCGTCTTCGGGCCTTCGACCGTGCAAGAGGACCACCCCACCACCGCGCACCCCACCCGCGGCCAAGACCCCCACCCCCCCCCGGAAAAGGGCGCAAAAAAAGGGGGGGGCGGGGCCGGCCAGACGATATCTGGCCAACCCCGCCCCCTCTGCAAGAAAATGCGGCGGCGTCCTACTCTCCCACCCCACACCATGGAGGCAGTACCATCGGCGCTGGGAGGCTTAACGACCGGGTTCGGAATGGGACCGGGTGTGACCCTCCCGCCATCACCACCGCAACCCTCACCCCCACACCCGAAAGCGCGGGGAAACCCAAGGACCACGCGGAAAAAAGCGCGAAACCATATGAAGAAATCAAACACGTGCGTGTCTCGTGTGTGCGTCTAGCATGCGCGAGCATCCAGTCATCTGCGGTGGACAAGCCCTCGGCCGATTAGTACCGGTCAGCTCCACACCTCGCAGTGCTTCCACACCCGGCCTATCAACCCAGTCGTCTACTGGAGGCCTTACCCACTCACGGTGGCAGGAGACCTCATCTCGAAGCAGGTTTCCCGCTTAGATGCTTTCAGCGGTTATCCCTCCCGAACGTAGCCAACCAGCCATGCCCCTGGCGGGACAACTGGCACACCAGAGGTTCGTCCGTCCCGGTCCTCTCGTACTAGGGACAGCCCTTCTCAAGTCTCCAACGCGCGCAGCGGATAGGGACCGAACTGTCTCACGACGTTCTAAACCCAGCTCGCGTGCCGCTTTAATGGGCGAACAGCCCAACCCTTGGGACCAACTCCAGCCCCAGGATGCGACGAGCCGACATCGAGGTGCCAAACCATCCCGTCGATATGGACTCTTGGGGAAGATCAGCCTGTTATCCCCGGGGTACCTTTTAGCCGTTGAGCGACACCGCTTCCACACGCCGGTGCCGGATCACTAGTCCCTGCTTTCGCACCTGCTCGACACGTCCGTCTCACAGTCAAGCTCCCTTGTGCACTTACACTCAACACCTGATTGCCAACCAGGCTGAGGGAACCTTTGGGCGCCTCCGTTACCCTTTAGGAGGCAACCGCCCCAGTTAAACTACCCACCAGACACTGTCCCCGAACCGGATCACGGTCCCAGGTTAGATGCCCGAAACAGTCAGAGTGGTATTTCACCAACGCCTCCACCCCCACTAGCGTGGCGGCTTCACCGGCTCCCACCTATCCTACACAAACCATCCCAAACACCAATGTCAAGCTATAGTGAAGGTCCCGGGGTCTTTCCGTCCTGCTGCGCGAAACGAGCATCTTTACTCGTAGTGCAATTTCACCGGGCCCATGGTTGAGACAGCGGGGAAGTCGTTACGCCATTCGTGCAGGTCGGAACTTACCCGACAAGGAATTTCGCTACCTTAGGATGGTTATAGTTACCACCGCCGTTTACCGGCGCTTAGATTCCCAGCGTCACCCGCCGAAACGGGCTGACCAGTCCTCTTAACGTTCCGGCACCGGGCAGGCGTCAGTCCGTATACCGCGTCTTACGACTTCGCACGGACCTGTGTTTTTAGTAAACAGTCGCTTCCCCCTGCTATCTGCGACCCCACCCAGCTCACACAGCACGTGTGCTCACCGGACAGGGCTCCCCTTCTCCCAAAGTTACGGGGACAATTTGCCGAGTTCCTTAACCATGGTTCACCCGAACGCCTCGGTCTACTCGACCTGACCACCTGCGTCGGTTTCGGGTACGGGCCGCCCACGCACTCGCTAGAGGCTTTTCTCGACAGCATGGGATCACTCACTTCGGCTCAACGCCTCGACATCACGCCTCACCCTCAACGGAGCACGGATTTGCCTGCACTCCGGGCTACACGCTTATCCCGGGACAACCACCGCCCGGTAGAGCTACCCTCCTGCGTCACCCCATCACTTACCTACTACCCCCTCAGGCCCCACGCCTCCACCGCCAGAAGCCCGAAGGCCACCAGCAGCTTCGGTGGTGGTTAGTCTCAGAGGCCCCGGTACGGGCGCACGTGAACGGGTACGGGAATATCAACCCGTTATCCATCGACTACGCCTGTCGGCCTCGCCTTAGGCCCCGACTCACCCTGGGCGGATTAACCTGCCCCAGGAACCCTTAGTCAATCGGCGCCGGCGTTTCCCACGCCGGTCTCGCTACTCATGCCTGCATTCTCACTCGCACACAATCCACCACACGGTCACCCCGCGGCTTCACCTCATGCACGACGCTCCCCTACCACACACACCCAACGGTGTGCATCCACAGCTTCGGCGGTGCACTTCAGCCCCGCTACATTATCGGCGCAGAACCACTTGACCAGTGAGCTATTACGCACTCTTTAAAGGATGGCTGCTTCTAAGCCAACCTCCTGGTTGTCTCAGCAACTCCACAACCTTTCCCACTTAGCACACGCTTAGGGGCCTTAGCTGATGATCTGGGCTGTTTCCCTCTCGACTACGAAGCTTATCCCCCGCAGTCTCACTGCCGCGCTAACTTCACCGGCATTCGGAGTTTAGCTGACCTCAGTAACCTTGTCGGGCCCATCAGCCAACCAGTCGCTCTACCTCCGGCAAGCAACACACGACGCTGCACCTAAATGCATTTCGGGGAGAACCAGCTATCACGGAGTTTGATTGGCCTTTCACCCCTACCCACACCTCATCCCCCAGGTTTTCAACCCTGGTGGGTTCGGGCCTCCACGAAGTCTTACCTCCGCTTCACCCTGGACATGGGTAGATCACCCCGCTTCGGGTCCACAGCATGCGACTCACACGCCCTCTTCAGACTCGCTTTCGCTACGGCTACCCCACCCGGGTTAACCTCGCCACACACCACGACTCGCAGGCTCATTCTTCAAAAGGCACGCCATCACCCCGAAAGGCTCTGACGGCTTGACAGCACACGGTTTCAGGTACTATTTCACAACCCCTCACCGGGGCACTTTTCACCTTTCCCTCACGGTACTCGTGCACTATCGGTCACCAGGACGTATTCAGGCTTGACAGGTGGTCCTGCCAGATTCACACGGAATTCCTCGAGCTCCGCGCTACTCGGGACCACACCAACGGCTAGACCGGGCCTTCACCTACGGGACTCTCACCCACTCCGGCGTCGCTTCCCAACGACTTCAGCTAACCCGACCATCACCGCGCCCAGCCGGCAGACTAGGCCAGATGCATCCCACAACCCCGCACACGCAACCCCTGCCGGGTCTCACACGCGCACGGTTTAGCCACCATCCCCTTTCGCTCACCACTACTCAGGGAATCACTATTGTCTTCTCTTCCTACGGGTACTGAGATGTTTCACTTCCCCGCGTCACCACCAACCACCCTATACATTCAGGCAGCGGCAACCTGCTATGAAACAGGCTAGGTTACCCCATTCGGAAACCCACGGATCAACGCCCGGTTGACAACTCCCCGTGGACTATCGCGGCCTCCCACGTCCTTCATCGGCGCCTGGTGCCAAGGCATCCACCGTATGCCACACTAACTTGGCCACCACAGATACAAGATGCTCGCGCACACTATCCACAAATCAAAACACACACCACACACCCGGCTAAAACAACCGGCAAACCCGAAACAACCCGGGACAACCAGCGTCTTCGCATGGGATGGCACCCGCGGAAAACAACCAGCGGTTGCTTCCTCAGACACCCAACAGCGCGCCCCCGGCCCTTCCAGACGACCAGGGGACTGCTCGTTCTCCTTCACGCCACCCCGACGACCTCCAGCAGAAACGCCAGAACATCGGGTCCACTCTCGAGTCCGTCAACCACGTCGGAAAAACGGCTGACTCTCACAGACTCCTTAGAAAGGAGGTGATCCAGCCGCACCTTCCGGTACGGCTACCTTGTTACGACTTCGTCCCAATCGCCAGCCCCACCTTCACGCACTCCCTCCCGCAAGGGGTTGGGCCACACGTTTCGGGTGTTGCCGACTTTCGTGACGTGACGGGCGGTGTGTACAAGGCCCGGGAACGTATTCACCGCGGCGTTGCTGATCCGCGATTACTAGCGACTCCACCTTCATGGGGTCGAGTTGCAGACCCCAATCCGAACTGAGACCGGCTTTAAGAGATTCGCTCCACCTCACGGCATCGCACGCCCTCTGTACCGGCCATTGTAGCATGTTTGCAGCCCAAGACATAAGGGGCATGATGACTTGACGTCATCCCCACCTTCCTCCGAGTTGACCCCGGCAGTCTCCCATGAGTCCCCACCACCACGTGCTGGCAACATGGAACAAGGGTTGCGCTCGTTGCGGGACTTAACCCAACATCTCACGACACGAGCTGACGACAGCCATGCACCACCTGTCACCCACCAACCAAATGACCCCGCATCTCTACGGGTACGTGGGCGATGTCAAACCTTGGTAAGGTTCTTCGCGTTGCGTCGAATTAAGCAACATGCTCCGCCGCTTGTGCGGGCCCCCGTCAATTCCTTTGAGTTTTAGCCTTGCGGCCGTACTCCCCAGGCGGGGCGCTTAATGCGTTAGCTACGGCACGGAGACCGTGGAAAGTCCCCACACCTAGCGCCCAACGTTTACGGCGTGGACTACCAGGGTATCTAATCCTGTTCGCTCCCCACGCTTTCGCTCCTCAGCGTCAGGTAAGGCCCAGAGACCCGCCTTCGCCACCGGTGTTCCTCCTGATATCTGCGCATTTCACCGCTACACCAGGAATTCCAGTCTCCCCTACCTACCTCAAGCCGGCCCGTATCCACTGCCCACCCGAAGTTAAGCCCCGGGCTTTCACAGCAGACGCGACCAGCCGCCTACGAGCTCTTTACGCCCAATAATTCCGGACAACGCTCGGACCCTACGTATTACCGCGGCTGCTGGCACGTAGTTAGCCGGTCCTTATTCCCCACCTACCGTCAACACCCGGAAAACCGGATGCCTGCGTGAGTGGTAAAAGAGGTTTACAACCCGAAGGCCGTCATCCCCCACGCGGCGTCGCTGCGTCAGGCTTCCGCCCATTGCGCAAGATTCCCCACTGCTGCCTCCCGCAGGAGTCTGGGCCGTGTCTCAGTCCCAGTGTGGCCGGTCGCCCTCTCAGGCCGGCTACCCGTCACCGCCTTGGTAGGCCATCACCCCACCAACAAGCTGATAGGCCGCGAGCCCATCCCCAACCGAAACAACTTTCCACACCGAGCCCATGCAGGCCGGCGTCGTATCCGGTATTAGACCCGGTTTCCCGGGCTTATCCCGAAGTCAGGGGCAGGTTACTCACGTGTTACTCACCCGTTCGCCGCTCGTGTACCCCGAAGGGCCTTACCGCTCGACTTGCATGTGTTAAGCACGCCGCCAGCGTTCGTCCTGAGCCAGGATCAAACTCTCCATCAAAGGCCAAACACCCCCCACCCCGACCAGGGCAGGAGGGAAACCTCGAAGAGAACAACCCCGACCAACCAACCCAACAAAAAGGGTCGGCCAATCAAAGGAACCCCACACCATCCAACGGACGATGCACGGGGCCAAAACAAACATGGCTATAAAGAAAAACAAACATCGCGCTGTTGAGTTCTCAAAAAACAACCGCTCATCCGACACAAGCCCGAAAGGCTCTTCTCAAGAGGCGGCGCTTCCGCTTTGTTGTGCTCTCCAATTTACCAGCGTTTCTCGGTCCCGCCAAATCGGCGCTTTCCGTGAAATCCGCTTGGTAACCACTCCGAATCTTCTCGGTGGAGGGCCGAGAAACAAGATTACCAGTGACCAGCGAGTGGTTTCACCGCTGATCTTCGGAAGGTGCTTCGCGGTTCGAGCCGGGGACCTTGCCGGTCGCCCATCGCCCCGCAGTGCGTAGATGAGTCTAGGGTCCGCGCACGGACGCGTCAAACCAGCCCCCGGCCCTGCGACGAGCGCCCAGGTCCGGGGCGAATCGACCTTGAAGCAGGTCGCGACGCTCCGAGCTCGCACGGGCCTCACATCAGGCCCGCACGGTACGTCAGGCTTGTTTGTTGCAAGGGTCTTCCTCCCCCTTGCTCCAAAGGGCTAAACACGCCTCTTCGAAAAAATGTTCCGGCCCGGCGGGTGACGACTCCCTGCGTCTGCCTACGTCGCGCTCCGCCGGGAACGGGAGGCGCCCGTCCCGGCACGGGCCCGGACGGGCACTCTCGTCGCGGCGCTCCTGCGAGCGGGGCGGCCGCTACTCCACGACCACGCCGCCGATGTTGCGCTTGCCGCGCCGCAGGACCAGGTAGCGCCCGTGCAGCAGGTCCTCGGGGGATACCCGCGCGTCGACGTCGCCGAGCTTGGTGTTGTTGAGGTAGGCCCCGCCCTCCTGGATCGCGCGGCGGGCTGCCGACTTGCTCGGCACCAGACCGGTCTCGGCGAACAGGTCGACCACCGAGGGGAGGTCGCCGACCGGGCCGGCGACCCGGGCGTTGGGCACCTCCGCCAGGGCGGCGCCGAGCGTCGCCCCGTCCAGGCCGACGAGCTCGCCCTGTCCGAACAGCGCCCTGCTGGCCTCGATCACGTCGCGGCACGCCTGTTCGCCGTGCACCAGGGTGGTGAGCTCCTCGGCCAGCGCGCGCTGGGCGGCGCGGGCGGCGGGGCGCTCGGCGATCTGGCGCTCCAGCTCCTCGATCTCCTCGCGGGAACGGAAGCTGAAGACCCGCAGGTAGCGGGCGACGTCGCGGTCGTCGGCGTTGAACCAGAACTGGTAGAAGGCGTACGGGCTGGTCAGCTCGGTGTCCAGCCAGACCGTGCCGGTCTCGGTCTTGCCGAACTTGGTGCCGTCGCTCTTGGTGAGCAGGTTGGTGGTCAGGCAGTGCGCCGGGCCGTGCGGTTCGTTGCCGTCCATCCGGCGGATCAGATCCAGGCCCGCGGTGATGTTGCCCCACTGGTCGCTGCCGCCGATCTGCAGCGTGCAGCCGTAGCGGCGGTAGAGCTCGACGTAGTCGTAGGACTGCAGCAGCACGTAGCTGAACTCGGTGTAGCTCATGCCCGCGCCGTCCAGCCGGCTCTTCACGGTCTCCCTGGCGAGCATCTGGTTGACGCTGAAGTGCTTGCCGACGTCGCGCAGCATCTCGATCGCGCTCATGGCGCCGAGCCAGTCGGCGTTGTTGTCCAGGACGGCGTCCGTGGGGTTCGCGACCTCCCCCTCGGGGGTGAAGCGCAGGAACGCCGAAAGCTGCCGTCCCAGGGTTGCGACCCAGCCCTCGATGGTCTCCACCGAGTTGAGGGATCGCTCCGCGCTGGGCTTGGGGTCGCCGATGAGGCCGGTGCCGCCGCCGACGAGCGCGATGGGCCGGTGCCCCGCCCGCTGGAACCGGGCCAGCGTCAGGACCTGGGTGAGGTGCCCGACGTGCAGGCTCCCCGCCGTCGGGTCGAAACCGCAATAGAGGGTGACCGGGCCATCGGCGAGTGCCTTGCGGAGTTCGTCAAGGTCGGTGGTCTGCGCGAGGAGGCCGCGCCATTCGAGTTCGTCGATGATGTCGGTCACTGTGGTCTTTCCGTATGGCTAGGTGACTTCGGGGCCGGACGGCCGAGCCGCCCCGCCGGACGCCACCTACGGTATCGGGTCGCCTCCCGCGCCGTCGCGTTCGTTCTATTCGCTCGCCTTCCTTGACACCATTGGCTAATGGTCCTAGCTTTTCGGCTATGGAGCTTAACAAGCAGGACGGCGAACACACCACCACGCGGTTCCTGGACCGCCCCCAGGGGCGCATCGCCTACGAGACGCACGGGGCGGCCGGCGGCGGCCCGCTCGTCGTCTGCGCACCGGGCATGGGCGTCCTGCGCAGCACCTACCGCCACCTCGCGCCGGCGCTGGCCTCGGCCGGATTCCGGGTCGCGGCCATGGACCTGCGCGGGCACGGCGACAGCGACACGACGTTCGACTCCTACGACGACATCGCCGCGGCCACCGACATGCTTGCGCTGGCCGAGAAGCTGGGCGCCGACGGGCCCGTCCTGCTGGCCGGCCACTCCATGAGCGCCGGCGCCGCGGCGTGGGCGGCCGCGGAGCGCCCCGACCTGGTGGCCGGGATCGTGATGCTCGGTCCGTTCGCGCGCCAACCGGCAACGGGCGCGTTCGGCCGGCTCGCCATGCGGACGCTGCTGGCCCGGCCGTGGGGCCCGGCCGCCTGGTCCGCGTTCCTCACCAGACTGCACGCCGGCCGGCTCCCCGAGGACTTCGCCGAGGAGCGCGCACGCATCAGCGCCGCGCTGCGCCGTCCGGGCGCATGGCGGTCGTTCGTCCGCACGACCGGCACCTCGCACGCGCCGGTCGAGGCGCGCGTGGCCGACGTCACCGCACCGGCCCTGGTGGTGATGGGCGAGCTCGACCCCGACTTCGGCGATCCCAAGGCCGAGGCGGAGTGGATCGCGCAGCGGCTGCACGGCACGGTGGTCATGGTCCCCGAGGCCGGCCACTACCCGCAGACCCAGCGGCCCGATCTGGTCTGCTCCGCCGTCACCGCGTTCGCCGCGGAGGTCCGCGATGCCTAGGGCCGGGCTGACGCCCGCGACCGTCGCGGAGGAGGCGGCGCGCCTCTGCGACGAGAACGGCTACGGGCGGCTCTCGCTCGCGGCCGTGGCCAAGCGGCTGGGCGTCGCGGTCCCGAGCCTCTACAAGCACGTGAACGGGTTGGAGGGACTGCGGCGCGACGTGGCGGTCCTGAGCGCACGCGAGTTCGGCGAGGTGCTGGGGCGCGCCGCGATGGGGCGTTCGGAGGCCGACGCGGTGCGCACCCTCGCCGCCGCCTACCGCTCTTACGCGCGGACCCGCCCCGGACGGTACGCGGCGGTCCAGCGGGCCCCCGATCCCGTCGACGACGAGGCGATCGCGGCGTCGAACTCGGTTCTTGAGGTGATCCTCGCGGTGTTCCGCGGGTTCGACCTCCCGGAGGAGGCACTGATCGACGCGGTCCGGGTGTTCCGCAGCGCCGTGCACGGATTCGTGGACCTGGAGGCCCGGGGCGGGTTCGGGCTGCCCCAGTCCACGGACCACACCTATGAGGTCCTCGTCGACGGGCTCATCACGGCCCTGCGGAATTGGCCCCGGCCCTCTGCGGGCGCGGGCGGAGAGGCGAGCTGACGCCGACGGGTGCGCATTGGAGTGGCCGGAATCACCGCGGCGCGGCGGCTCTCGCTGCCCATGGGGCGCCGCGGGACCGCCCCGGGCCGGACGCGGGCGCTGCTGCACAGCGGGGGCGTCGGCGCATTCCCGGCCGGGGTCCTCTTCGACCTGCTCGGCGGCTGAGCGTCCGAGCCTCTGCGGCCCGAACGGAGGTGTGCAGGGGTGGGCGGACCACATTCGGCCGCACTTCGTCACGTGTTGTTCACGGACCGCTATTGCCACGGTGGCCGACGGGGGTGAGTCTGTCCAGTGTCACAGGAAGGCACCCGCTCTGCTCTGGAGACGCACATGGACGCCATCACCTCCGCCCGGCGCACCGCCGGCCTGGCCGCGGCCGCGGTCGCGGCCCTCCTGCTCGTTCTCGGACCGGCCTCCCCCGCTTCGGCGGACCCGCCCCCGCCGCCCGGCCTGTCGGAGGCCCGTGCTCAGCTCGCCGGCCTGACCGTGGAGACGGAGGGGTCGTCCTCCGACTACGACCGCTCGCTCTTCCCGCACTGGTCGGCGGTCGAGGGCAATTGCAACGCGCGCGAGTACGTGCTGCGGCGCGACGGCGACGACGTGCGGGTCGGCAACGACTGCTACCCCACCTCCGGCAGTTGGACCAGCCCGTTCGACGGCGCGACCACGAGCGTTCCCTCCGAGGTCAGCATCGACCACATGGTGGCGCTCAAGGAGGCGTGGGACTCCGGCGCCGACACGTGGTCGACGAGCCGGCGCGAGCGCTTCGCCAACGACGTCTCGACCCCGCAGCTGTGGGCGGTGAGCGCCTCCAGCAACAGCTCCAAGGGCGACGACGACCCGGCCGAGTGGATGCCGCCGCGGACCGCCGTCCACTGCGCCTACGCGAAGAGCTGGATCAACGTCAAGCACGCGTGGGGCCTGAGCGTGGACTCCGCGGAGAAGGGCGCGCTGGAGGAGCTGCTCGGCACCGCCTGCTGAGCCGTCCGGCCGGGGTCGGCGCCCCGAAGGGTGGACCCCGGCCGTTCCGCTGCCGCCCGCCCGATCCGGACCGGCGCCGTTGTCAGTCCGCCAGCACCGTCGCGACCAGGTGCTCGGCGATGGCGAGGGAAGAGGTCGCGGCCGGCGAGGGGGCGTTGCGGACCAGGGTGATCCGGCCGTGGGCGTCGACGGCGAAATCGTCGAGGAGCCGGCCGTCACGGGCCAGGGCCTGGGCGCGCACCCCCGCCGGAGCCGGGCGCAGATCGGCGGGCCGGACCTCGGGGACGAGCTTGCGGGCCTCGTGGGCGAAGACGGCGCGCGAGGCCGAGACCGCCATCTCGCGGGCGCCCATCGTCCAGTGCCGGCGCGCCAGGTGCCAGAAGCCCGGCCAGGTCAAGGTGTCGGCGAGGTCGCGCGGCAGCACGTCGCGGATGCGGTAGCCCTCGCGGGCGGTGGCCAGGATCGCGTTGGGGCCGGCCATCACCTCGCCGTGCACGTGCCGGGTGAGGTGGACGCCCAGGAACGGGTAGCGGGGGTCGGGCACCGGGTAGACCAGGCCGCGGATGAGGTGGCGGCGCTCGGGGACCAGTTCGTGGTACTGGCCGCGGAAGGGGACGATGCGCGGGTCGCTCGGGGCGCCGGCGAGCCGGGCCAGGCGGTCGCCGTGCAGGCCGCCGCAGACGATGAGCGCGTCGAACCTGTGCCGCACGCGTTCGCCGCGGGGATCGCCGGTCAGGACGTCGACCCCGTCGCCGTTCTGGCGCAGCGCGATGACCGGCGTCGAAAGGCGGACGGAGCCTCCGGCCGCGCGGACGTCGGCGGCGAGGGCCTCGGTGACCGCCGCGTAGTCGGTGACGGCGGTACTCGGCGAGTGCAGACCGGCGACGCCCCGCACGTGCGGCTCCAGTTCGCGCAGGCCCTCGGGGCCGAGCCGGCGCACGCCGGGGACGCCGTTGGCCCGGGCCGTGCGTTCGATCGCGTCCAGGCGCGCGGCGTCGTCGGCGTCGCGCGCCACGAGGACCTTGCCGACCTCCTGGTAGGGCAGTCCGTGCTCGGCGCAGTAGTCGCGCAGGAGTCCCACGCCGCGCCGGCACAGCGTGGCCTTCAGCGACCCCGGCCGGTAGTACAGGCCGGCGTGCACCACTCCGCTGTTGTGCCCGGTCTGGTGCGCGGCGACGCGGTCCTCCTTCTCCAGCACGGTGACCCCGGTCCCGGGTCGCTCCATGGTGATCCGCCGCGCCAGGGCGAGCCCCACGATCCCCGCGCCGACGATGCCGATGTGCCCGCCGCTCATCAGTCCCCTTTCCGTCCCCTTCTGCCACCGCCGCCGTCAGCAGCGTCCGGATCAGGTCTACCACCACGCGGCCGCCGGTCCTGACGGCGTGCGGGAGGCGACCCGGGGCTCGCGCCCCGAAGGAGTCCCAGGGCGGGTGCCTCACAGTGCGCGCAGGCCGTCGAGGACGGCCTGCAGGATGGCGGCGGACTCGCCGGGGCAGGGGTCCGGGGATTCGGAGGTGCGCAGGGCCGCGTCGGCGATCATGTCGGCGACCAGGAGCTTGACCGCGCTCAGCGGCAGCTCCAGGTATCCCGACAGTTCGGCGATGGAGCGCGGGCGCCCGCACAGGCGCAGGATCGTCTCGCGCTCGGGGGTGAGCCCGTCCCGCTCGGTGGGGGTGCGGGTGGCGACCACGATGCTGACCAGGTCCAATGCCTTGGCGTCGGCGGTGGCTCCTGCGACGGCGAAGGGCCGGACGAGCCGGCCGGGGTCGCCGCATCCCGTTCTACTGCTCATGAGCGCGCCCCACGGTCCGTCCCAGCCGGCGAAGGAGTTCCAGGCCGCCGTCGTCCTGCCGGGGCACGGTCTCGCGCACCGGCCCGGGCTCCGCAGCGGGCGGGGCCGCGCTCTCCAGCAGCGCGTCGGGCAGGACCGCGACCGCGCGGGTCCCGCCGTAGGGGGACGGGCACAGCCGGACCCGGACGCCGTGGCGCGCGGCCAGCCGCGCCACCACGAACAGCCCCAGCCGGGGTTCCTCGGTCAGGGCCATGACGTCGAACTCCGGCGGGTGCGCGAGGGTCCGGTTGGCCTCGGCGTAGGCGTCGCCGGTCATTCCCAGGCCGCGGTCCTCCACGTCGACGGCGAGGCCGTTGGGCACCCGGCCGCTGTTGACGTCGACGTGGGAGTCGGCCGGTGAGAACTGGGCGGCGTTCTCCACCAGTTCGGCGATCAGGTGCACCACGTCGGCCACGGCGAACCCCTGCACCCGGACTTTGGGCGCCGACCTCAACCGCACGCGCTCGTAGTCCTCGGTCTCCGAGATCGCCCCGCGCAACACGTCCACCAGCGGCATCGGCTCGCGCCATCGGCGGGCCGCCCCCGCGCCGCCGAGGATGATCAGGTTGTCGGCGTAGCGCCGCCCCCGGGTGACCAGGTGGTCCAGGCGGAAGAGCGCGCGCAGGGCGCGCGGGTCCTCCTCCTTGCCCTCGATCTCGTCCAGCATCCGGAGTTGGCGCTGTACGAGGGTCTGGTTGCGGTAGGCGATGCCGAGGAAGACCCGGTTGGCGCCCTCACGGATCTCGGCCTGCTTGACGGCCGCGCCCACCGCGGTGCGCTGGGCGGTGTTGAACGCGTCGGCCACCTGCCCGATCTCGTCGTCGCCGTGCCGCAGGGACGGCAGCTCCGCCGCGACGTCGACCCGCCGCCCGCGCTGCGCTCGGGACACGATGGCGGGCAGCCTGGTGTCGGAGACCTCCAGGGTTTCGGTCCGCAGCCTGCGCAGGCGCTCGGTCAGCCGCCGCGAGGAGCGCAGCGCGATGACGATGGCGGTGATGCCGGTGGCCAGGGTGAGCAGGCATCCGAAGACGTTGAGCGCGATGGCGTGCAGCGCCGCGGCCCACGCCGTTTCGTTGGAGGCCCGGATCTGGGCGAGGACGAGGTCGTTGAACAGCGGCGCGGAGGCCGCCATGGCCTCGTCCCACTCCCGCGCTTCGACGGGGACGTCGCCGTTCCACCCTCCGGCCTCGGGGTCGTCGGATCCGCCGACCGGTTCGCGGGTGACGACGCTCCTGCTGAGCCGCTCGGCCGCGGTCCAGGCCGGTGTGCCCAGCATCGCCTCGTGGCGGTCGCGCGCCTCGGGGGCCATGCCGGGCCCGGCGTCGGCGAGGGCGTCGCGGTAGGAGGCGGTGAGGTAGGTGAAGTGGGCGGTCTCCTCATAGGACATCTCGCCCTCGGCGATCACCCCCGCCAGCAGCGCGTCGGCCTGGGAGTACTCGTCGCGGGCGCGCATGAGATCCAGCGCCAGGGCGCCCTGGGAGAGCCCCTCGTGGTCGGCGAGCTCGACGACGATGGCGTCGGAGATCAGGTGGATGCCCGCGACGAACTCCGAGTAGCGGTGCAGCGCCGAGGCCCGGTCGAGGGACCGGTCGTCGACCTCGGAGCGCAGCCCGCCCAGGCTCTTCCAGTCGTCGAAGAAGTCCCTCGTGGCGTCGCGGGTGGCGTCGCCGCCTCGGGTGAGCAACCTGGATGCCTGCTCGTACCGCGCGGCGAAGGCGTCGTCGGTGCGCGTGCGCTGGCGCTCCAGCTCGGCCGTTGCCCTGGCCGTCGGATCGCCGAGGTAGACCTGGGTGAGTCTGCGCTCCTCGCGCAGCTCGACGGCGATGGCGCCGAAGCCGGCCACGCCGTCGCGTCCGTTGAGCACGGACAGGGTCAGGCCGACCGCGTGGGCGCTGCCCGCCGCGGTCATGATCGCCCACAGCAGCAGGAAGCTGATGCTGGGGATCAGGACGATGCGGGTGAGCTGTCTGCGAATCGTGGATTTCGCGGTCCGTCCGCGTGTTGTGCCCATGGCGCCTCCCCCTACGGCCGGGTGCGTGGCGCGTGAACGAGAGATCACCACACGGGCACGGCCCGGTGAACGCCACTTCACCTCACGGGAACAGGACGCTATCGGAAACTGTCGCTGTGCGTCGCGGCTTCGTCACAATTAGTTGCCGAGGGGTGCGGGGGCGGACACGCGAACGCCTCCGCTGCCGCGGTGACGGAGCGGGACGGGCGGTCCCGAGCCGTCACAACGGCGGCGGAGGCGCGAAGGGTGCGGCTCCCGAGCCGGCCGGATCAGTTCTCCGGGCGGTGCCGGGAGCCGACGGGGGCCGGGAGGTCCTCCAGCGTGGGCGATTCCTCGATCCCGAGCGAGTTGAGGATCTCGGCGTAGCGCAGGGCGACGATCTTGGCCAGCGTGCCGGTGGCGCCGAGCGGGGCGCTGACGCGGGCCCCGAACCGGCCGGCCAGTGCGGCGAGGTCGGCACCGGAGACCTCGCCGCCGAGGATGCTCGGGGCGATCACCGGCCGCGCGCAGCCGGCGGCCTCGATCTGGCCGAAGACCTCGCTCAGGCTCGCCGGGTCGTCCAGCGCCGCGGGCAGCACGGTGACGCCGAGGCGGGCGGCGAGCAGCACCGCGGTGACACCGGCGACGTTGACCGACTCGGCCCCGCCCACGCAGCCCACGACGACGCCGTCGGCCATACCGGTCCCCATCGCCGCGACGCTGATCAGCCGCATGCGGTCGGCCCGCACGAACCCGGCCTCGGCCAGGCGCAGGTGCAGCGCCTCGGCCAGCATCGGGTGCGGTCCGAGGCCCTCGGTGACGCGGACGTCGGCGCCCGTGGCCGCCACGGCGGCGTGGACCGCCTCCAGTGTGGGCGGGTGCGCGTCGGCGACCAGGGGGACCACGACGGCGCGGACGGCGCGTCCCTCCTGGGGCTCCAGGTCGGCGAGGGCTTCGGTGAGACCGGCCTCCTCTCCCTCGGTGTAGCCGAACCTGATGGTGACCTCGGGGCGGTGGGTCCGGACGAGGTCGGCCATCCGGCGGCCGAGCGAGCCGGTCCCTTCTTCGGCGCCCGCCTCGGCGGCTTCTCGCGCGTCCGCGTCGGCGCTGCCGGGAACGGCGAGCACGAGCGTGGGCGTGCCGACCCAGCTGTCGAAGGACAGCGGATCGCGGTGCCGACCGGAGCGGCGCCGGGGCAGGCCGCGGGGAGGAAGTCTGTCCGGATTCTGCGTAGTGTCAGGATTCACGGAAAAATGCTAACGACTCGGGAGTAATGATCTTGCCTCGGTCGATCTTCACCAGTGAAGATCGCACCTCGGTAACGGACCATCTCGTGGGCGGGAAAACGTGGACGGAGCAGGCGGCGGAAGGGCGTTTCAGCCGGTGACCGCCGGACTGCGGCGGCGCATGACGTGCTCGACGAGGGTGAGCAGCACCTCCTTGCTCGACTCCCGCCGCCGGGCGTCGGACAGCACGACGGGCACGTCGGGGGCGAGGTCGACGGCCTCGCGGATCTCCTGCTCGGTGTAGCGGTCGGCTCCTTCGAAGCAGTTCACCGCCACGACGAACGGGATGTCGCGGTGTTCGAAGAAGTCGATGGAGGGGAAGCAGGTGTCGAGCCGCCGGGTGTCGGCGAGCACGACGGAGCCGAGCGCCCCGTGGGCGAGCTCGTCCCACATGAACCAGAACCGGCCCTGGCCGGGGGTGCCGAAGAGGTAGAGCACCACCGCGTCGTTGACGGTGATGCGGCCGAAGTCCAGGGCGACCGTGGTGGTCGTCTTCTCCTCGACCCCTTCGAGGTCGTCGACGCCGAGGCTGGCCTCGGTCATGACCTCCTCGGTGCTCAACGGGGTGATCTCGCTGACCGAGCCCACCATCGTGGTCTTGCCCGCGCCGAACCCGCCCGCGATCAGGATCTTGACCGCCAGCGGGATCGTCTCGGGGTCCTGCCGGGCCTCAGAGTCTACGGATGCCATCGAGTACCGCCTGAAGTACGTTCATCTGGGGGAGTTCGGCCGCGGGCAGCGGCGCGCGGGCGAGCACGTCGCCCTTGCTGATGAGGTCGCTCAGCAGCACCTTGACCACCGTCAGCGGGATGTCCAGGTGGGCGGAGATCTCCGCCACGGAGACCGGCCGCCGGCACAGGTCCAGGATCGAGGCGTGCTCGGGTTCCAGGGCGACCTGGTCGACGTGCCGGCGCGTCGCGACGACGACGCTGATCATGTCGAGTCCGGTGTCGACCGGGCGGGTGCGCCCCCCTGTCATCGTGTAGGGCCGGACCAGCGGGCCGGCCGCGGCGTCGAGGTAGGAGAAGCCCTGGTCCCGCGCCGCCTTCGGCGGGACCGGCGGGGCCGGGTCCACCGGCGCGGCGGAGGTGTCGCGCGCCCGCGGGTCGCGGCGGACGCGCGCACCGCGGGACGGGTCGCGCGGCGGCCCGTCCCCGGCCCCGGGGTGATCGCCCGTGTCCCTCATGATCCCGATGAGCCCGATGTCGTCGCGGACTCGGGGAAGCGCGGCGAGGAGCTGAGGAACTGCCCGACCCGCTTGATCCGCATGTTCATCTCGTAGGCGACGAGGCCGACATCGGCGTCCTCGGAGGCCAGCACCGCCAGGCAGGCGCCCTCGCCCGCCGCGGTGACGAACAGGTAGGCGTACTCCATCTCGACCACCGTCTGCCGGACGGCGCCGCCGCCGAACTGCCGACCGGTGCCGCGGGCCA
Source organism: Spinactinospora alkalitolerans (assembly GCF_013408795.1). NCBI lineage: Bacteria > Bacillati > Actinomycetota > Actinomycetes > Streptosporangiales > Nocardiopsidaceae > Spinactinospora > Spinactinospora alkalitolerans. The sequence goes on along the minus strand of NZ_JACCCC010000001.1, from coordinate 1,881,388 downwards.
GGCTCTGGAACGCCGAGGCCACCGCGGACAGGTGCTCGGCGTCCTCGGTGGACAGGTTGCGGGACCGGCCGATGAGGAGGCCATCGGCGGACAGCACGATGGCGCGATCGGCGCCGACGACGCGATCGATCAGGTCGTCGAGCAGCCAGTTCAGGTCGCCTGCAGCGTTGCTCATCTCCACCATCATTCACTCTCTTCGGTGTGGTCGCCCGGCATGAGGTCGGCGGTCGGCCGCTCCGCTGCGGAGCGCACGTCGCCGTGCTCCGCCGCGGCCGTGCCGGACGCCTGGTCAGCGGTCGGGTCGACGTCGGCCTCCCGCCCGCGCCGCGTTCCGCTCTGGAACGCGTTCATCATCCGGCGGACCTCCTCGGGCGAGCGAGTGGACTCCGACTCCGCGTCCGCCTCGGCGGCCGAATCGTTGCGCAGTTGCGGTGCCAGACTGGCCTGCCGCCGGCGCTTGGGCAGCGCCGGGCGGCCGGGCGACTCCGCGGGCGCGCCGCCCCGGTCGGCCGGCCGCCGGGCGGGCAGCGGCGGGCGGCTGCCGTCGCCGGTGGCCGGTTCGGCCGCCGGGCCGGCTCCGTCGGGAGAGGTCTCGGCGCCGTTGTGGCGGCCGTTGGGGGAGGCGGGGACCTCCGGCCGGGCGTGCTGGCCGATCGGGCCGGTGACGTCGGAGCGGTTCGGTCGGCCCGGCTCCCGGCCGGGCGGTGCCAGGAGATCGCCGGCGGCGTCGGGGTCGGCGTCGGGCCCGGCGGACGCACGCGGCACGGGCGCCGCCGCGGGGGCCGTGCGGGGAGGCCCGGGTACCGGTGCGTCCCCGGACACGATCAGCTCGGCGGGGATGAGGATGATGGCGCGCGTACCGCCGTAGGGGGAGCTGCACAGCTCGACGTTGATGTCGTGCTTGGCCGCCAGCCGCGCCACGACGAACAGGCCGAGCCTGGCGTCCTCGTTGAGGGCCATGACGTCGAACTCCGGCGCCGCGGACAGCGTCCGGTTGGAGCCGGCGTAGTCCTCGTCGCTCATGCCCAGGCCGCGGTCCTCGATCTCCACCACCACGCCCTTGGGCACGATCTCGCTGTGGATGTGCACCTTGGTGTGCGGCGGGGAGAACGCCGTGGCGTTCTCGACGAGCTCGGCCACCAGGTGGATGATGTCGGCGACGACGGCGCCGCGCAGCGACAGGTTCGGCACGATCCGCAGCTTGACCCGCGCGTACTCCTCGGTCTCGGAGATGGCTCCGCGCAGGATGTCCACCAGCGGGATCGGATTGCGCCAGCGCCGACCGGGCTGGGCTCCGCCGAGGATGATCAGGTTCTCGGCGTTGCGGCGGCCGCGGGTGGCCAGGTGGTCCAGTTGGAAGAGGTCCTCCAGGAGGTCGGGGTCCTCCTCCTCGCGCTCGACCCGGTCCAGCAGCTGGAGCTGGCGCTGCACCAGGGACTGGTTCCGGTGGGCGATGCCGAGGAAGACCCGGTTGGCGCCCTCGCGGATCTCGGCCTGCTTGACGGCCGCGCCCACCGCGGTGCGCTGGGCGGTGTTGAACGCGTCGGCCACCTGCCCGACCTCGTCGTCGCCGTAGTCGAGCTGGTGCATCTCGGCCTCGACGTTGATCGGGTCGCCGCGCTCCAGGCGTCGGACGATCTTGGGCAGGTCCTCCCTCGCCAGGTTGAGCGCGTCCTGGCGCAGCCGGGCGAGGCGGCCGGTGAGCCGGTTGGCGGACTTGGAGGCGACGCCGTAGGCGAGGGTTCCGGCGAAGAGGGCGAGGATGCTGCCGCCGATGGCGATCGAGAGCGCCCGGTCGCCGGCGGCGTCGGTGACGGCGACGCCGGCCCTGGCCTGCTCGCCGGCCAGCGTGATGAGGCCGGTGTTGACCGCGTCGGCGGCCTCGCGCCAGTCGTTCACGGCCGCGGGCGGCTCCAGGGAGGTCTGCTCCTCCCCGGTGACGGGGTCGACGGCGACGGTGACCTCGCGCTCGGCGACCGCGTCGGCGATGCGGTTCATCTCCCGCCATTCCGGGCCCTCCAGCAGCGCGGAGCGGGCGGCGGCGACCTCGTCGTCCAGGGTCTGGCCGTTGGCGTCGAGACCGCGCCGCGCCGCGTCGACGAGACCGGCGAAGTCGATCTGCTGCGCCGAGGTGAGCTCATCGGCCGCGATCGCCCCGGAGAGCAGCGCGTCGGCCCGGGAGAAGAGGTCCTGGGCGCGCAGCAGTTCCAGGGCGGTGGCGCTCTCGGCGACGGCCGGGCCGTCCTGCAGCCGCCGTCCGCCGGCGTCGTAGAGCTGGAAGCCGAGGTCGACGATCTCGCTGTAGCGCTCCAGGGCCGCGGGGCGGTCGACCTCCCCGGCCATCACCTCTTCGCGCAGGCCCGAGCGGCCGTTGAGCGCGGTGCGGAGGTCGGCGGTCCGGTCCTGGATCTCGGCCTCGTCCCCGCTGTCGGGGGTGAGGGCGTCCTCGACCGCGCGCACCGCCTCGTCGGTGGCCGCGGTCTGCTCGCGCAGCAGCCGCAGGGACCGGTCGGAGGGGTCGCCCAGGTACTGCACCGCCTGGCGGCGCTCCGCCTGCACCTCCACCATCACCTGGTGGATGCCGACACCGCTCTCCCCCTCGGCCGCGGCGTCGCGCAGCGAGAAGGCCTGCAGCAGCGTGGCCCCGCTCAGTACCGCGAACAGCAGCAGGAACGTGATGCTGGGGATCAGCACGGTCCTGTTGAGCTGCGACCTGATGCTGCGGACGGTACCGCCCGACTGGCCCATTGAGCTCCTCCCACGGCTGGGCATGCGGACACCGACCGAAATCGGGGCGGATCTTCGGCCAGGGACGAGAAGGGGACGGGGAGCAGCGGCTCCCCACCGGGGCGCGCTCGAAAGAACCCGCGTCCACTCCCCCGCTCGGCACGGGGGCGCCCCTCACGTTCCGCCAGGGAGCGCCCACCCATGGTGCCCACAGCATCTGGACGCTACAGCATTGACGGGCATTTTGACGCGGGTTTGCCGAAATCCGCGGGCCAAGCATCCCGATATGCACCCTTTGTCGGCAACAGCGGAGCATGATCCGGTATGCGACTGATATGCCGCGGCACGTTCTCCGGACCGGCCGACCCCGCCGTCAGCGCCCCGCTGCCTCCGGAGCGGCGCCGAAGCGCTCCCGGTGCTCCTCGACCGCCGCACGCAGCCGCTCCAACTGCTCCCTGACCCTCGCGGGGGCCGTGCCGCCCTTGCCCGCGCGCGAGTCCAGCGATCCGGCGACCGTGAGCACCTCGCGGACCTCGGGGGTCAGGTGCGGCGAGATCGCGGCGAAGTCGGCGTCGGCGAGCTCGGGCAGGTCGATCCCGCGCTCCTCGCACGCCCGCACGCACGCGCCGGCCAGCTCGTGGGCTTCGCGGAACGGCACGCGCCGGCGGACCAGCCACTCGGCGATGTCGGTGGCCAGCGAGAAGCCCTGCGGGGCCAGCTCGGCCATGCGCTCCCGGTTGAACGCGAGCGTGGCGACCATCCCGGTGAACGCGGGCAGCAGCAGCCGGAGGGTGTCGACGGCGTCGAACACCGGCTCCTTGTCCTCCTGCAGGTCCCGGTTGTAGGCGAGCGGCAGCCCCTTGAGCGTGGTGAGCAGGCCGGCCAGGTCGCCCACGAGCCGGCCGGACTTGCCGCGGGCCAGCTCGGCGATGTCGGGGTTCTTCTTCTGCGGCATGATCGACGATCCGGTCGCGAACGCGTCGTCGAGGGTGACGAAGGAGAACTCCTTGGTGGACCACAGGATGATCTCCTCGGCGAACCGGGAGAGGTCCACGCCGATCATGGCGGCGACGAAGCCGAACTCCGCGACGACGTCACGGGCGGCGGTGCCGTCGATGGAGTTCTCCACCGACGTCGAGAAACCCAGGTCGGCGGCGACGGCCCCGGGGTCCAGGCCCAGCGAGGAGCCGGCGAGCGCGCCGGAGCCGTAGGCCGAGGCGTCGGCGCGCCGGTCCCAGTCGCGCAGCCGCTCCACGTCCCGGACCAGCGGCCAGGCGTGCGCCATCAGGTGGTGGGCGAGCAGGACCGGCTGGGCGTGCTGCAGGTGGGTGCGGCCCGGCATGGCGACGTCGATGTTGGCGTGCGCCTGCTCGGCCAGCGCGGCCACCAGGTCCAGGACCTCATCGGCGATGGCGCGCGCCTGCTCCCGCAGGTACATGCGCACGAGCGTGGCGATCTGGTCGTTGCGGGAGCGCCCGGCGCGCAGCCGCCCGCCCAGCTCCGGCCCGACGCGCTCGATGAACCCGCGCTCCAGGGCCGTGTGCACGTCCTCGTCCTCGAGCACCGGCGTGAACGCGCCGGAGGCCACGTCGGCCTCCAGGCGGTCCAGCCCTGCCAGCATCCGGTCGAGCTCCTCGGAGTCGAGCAGGCCCGCGGAGTGCAGGACGCGGGCGTGGGCCCGGGAGCCGGCGATGTCGTGGCGGGCCAGCCGCCAGTCGAAGTGGGTGCTCAGGGAGAGCCGGGCCAGCGCCTCGGAGGGACCGCCGGCGAACCGGCCGCCCCACAGCCGGGTGACCTGGGTGTCTGGCTCGTTGGCCACGGGAAGGGTTCCTTGTCTGTCTTCGACTCGTTCGCGCGCGCCGCCCCGCGGGCGCCGCGGGAGGGCCGCGCGCCCGCCGGACGGGCGGGCGCGCGGCCGCGGGTTCGGGCGGCCGGGTCTCAGCCCAGCTTCTGGTCGCGCAGGCTGGCGATCTTGGCCGGCATGCTCCACACGTCGATGAAGCCCCGGGCCAGGCTCTGGTCGTACCTGTCGCCGGTGTCGTAGGTGGCGAGCTCGTAGTCGTAGAGCGAGGCCTCGCTGCGCCGGCCGGTGGCCACGGCCCGGCCCCCGTGCAGCACCATCCGGACGTCGCCGGAGACGTGCTGGTTGGCCTCGGTGACGAAGCCGTCGAGGGCCTTCTTCAGCGGCGAGAACCACAGGCCGTCGTAGACGAGTTCGCCCCAGCGCTGGTCCACGCCCCGCTTGAACCGGGCGAGCTCCCGCTCGACGGTGACGTTCTCCAGCTCCTGGTGCGCGGCGATGAGCGCGATCGCGCCGGGGGCCTCGTAGACCTCGCGGCTCTTGATGCCGACGAGCCGGTCCTCGACCATGTCGATCCGGCCGACGCCCTGGGCCCCCGCCCTCCGGTTCATCTCCTCGATGATCTGCAGCGGGGTGAGCTCCTTGCCGTCGATCGCGGTGGGCACGCCCGCGGTGAAGGTGATGACGAGCTCGTCGGCCTCCCGCGGCTCGGCCGGGTTCTCGGTGTAGGAGTAGACGTCCTCGATCGGGCCGTTCCAGATGTCCTCCAGGAAGCCCGTCTCCACGGCCCGGCCGAACAGGTTCTGGTCGATGGAGTAAGGCGACTTCTTGCTGACGTCGATCGGCAGGCCCTTCTCCTCGGCGAAGGCGATGGCCTTGTCCCGGGTCATGCCCGAGTCGCGGACCGGCGCGAGGACCTTCAGCTCGGGGAAGAGCGCGGCCAGGCCGGCCTCGAAGCGGACCTGGTCGTTGCCCTTGCCGGTGCAGCCGTGGGAGACCATGGTCGCGTTGTGGTAGCGGGCGGCGTCGGCCAGGTGCTTGACGATCAGCGGCCGCGACAGCGCCGAAACCAGCGGGTAGCGGTCCATGTAGAGGGCGTTGGCCTGCAGCGCGGGGACGCAGTACTCCGTGGCGAACTCGTCCTTGGCGTCGGCCACGACGGCCTCGACGGCACCGCAGTCCAGCGCCCGCTGGCGGATGACGTCGAGGTCCTCGCCGCCCTGGCCGCAGTCGATGGCCACGGCCACGACCTCGGCGCCGGTCTCCTCGGCGATCCAGCCGATGGCGACGGAGGTGTCCAGGCCCCCGGAGTATGCGAGTACGACCCGTTCGGTCATGGTGTTCTCCTCGTGAGATGAGTGCTGTGTGCGCCCGGCGGGTCCCGGTGGACGGGTCGGGCCGTGTCTTTCTCGTTGTCGGTTCGCCGGACCTGCTCCCGCCTCCCCGCGGCGGGTCCCCTCGCGCGGCGGCGCGTGACCGGCCGCGGTGTTCAGGGGCGCCGGTCGGCCAGCCGCAGCAGCGCCGATGCCAGCTCCTCGCCGCCCTGGGGGTCGCGGGCGATCACCAGGATGGTGTCGTCGCCCGCGATGGTGCCCAGGATGGCGTGGACGTCGGTGTGGTCGATCGCCGAGGCCAGGTACTGGGCCGCCCCCGGAGGGGTGCGGACGATGACCATGTTGGCCGACGCTTCAGCGGAGACCAGCAGGTCCTCGGCGAGACGACTCATGCGTGCGTTGGTCACGTGCTCCAGATCCAGGGTGTCGGGGCGCGCCCGCTGGAGGCGCTCACCGCCTTCCCCGGGCAGGACGTAGACGAGGCTGCCGTCGACGGTGCGCAGCTTGACCGCCCCCAGTTCGTCCAGGTCGCGCGAGAGCGTGGCCTGGGTGACCTGGACCCCGGAGTCGGCGAGCAGCTTGGCCAGCTCACTCTGGGAGCGGACGTCGTTCTTCGTCAGCACCTCGGTGATGCGGGCGTGGCGCGCGGTCTTGGTCAGGGCGACGGGGACCGCGGTGCCGTCGTCGGCCGGTGCCGGCCGCTCCCCGTCTCCACCGGGCGGCGCGGGGTCCTCCTGGGCCCCGGTCCGGTGCAGATCGGTGGAACGGCCGGTCATCGTCGCCCGTCCTCTCTGCGCGAGGGGCCGAGAAGGCCGGCCGCTCCGGGTCGCCGGCACCGTGCGGACGCCCGCTGCGTCGGAGAGGTCATCCGGACGCCTCCCGTCCGGCGGCGGCCTCGTCGAGGACGGCGGGCAGCGCGCCGGTGAACTCCTCGATCTCGGCGCGCGTGATCGTCAGCGGCGGAGCGATCCGGATGACGTCGGGGGCGACGGCGTTGACGAGGAGGCCGTGCGCGGCCGCGCGGGCCTGCACCTCCGCCGCGGCCTGCTGCGACAGCCGGATCGCGCGCCACAGCCCGGCCCCGCGGACCTCGGCGACCAGCGGGTGGCCGATGGCGCGGACGCGTTCGGCCAGCAGCTCGCCGAGCTCGACGGCGTTGGCCAGCAGCTTCTCGCTCTCGATGGTGTCGAGGACGGCCAGCGCCGCGGCGACGGCGACCGGGTTGCCGCCGAAGGTGGAACCGTGGTCGCCCTTGGCGAACGCGGTCGCGTGGTCGCCGAAGCCCACGCAGGCGCCGATCGGCAGGCCGCCTCCCAGCCCCTTGGCGAGGGTCAGCACGTCGGGGACGACGCCGGCGCCCTGGTGCGCGAACCAGTGGCCGGTGCGGCCGACGCCGCTCTGGATCTCGTCGAGGACGAGGGCGGCCCCGGCGGCGTCGCAGGCGGCGCGGACGTCGCGCAGGTAGTCCCGCGGCGGGACGACCACGCCGGCCTCGCCCTGGGTGGGTTCGACGAACACCGCGATGCAGGAGTCGGTGACGGCCTCGCGCAGCGCCGCGGCGTCGCCGTAGGGGACGAACCGCACGTCCAGGCCGAAGGGTCCGAACGGCTCCCTGATGGCGGCCTTGCCGGTGAGGGCGAGCGCGCCGAGGCTGCGGCCGTGGAAGCCGGACGCGGCCGCGACGATGTGGTCGCGGCCGGGCCCGGCGGCCCGCTTGACCAGCTTGAGCGCCGCCTCGTTGGCCTCGGTGCCGGAGTTGGTGAAGAAGACCCGAGCGCCCTCGCCCGCGCCGCCGAGCAGGCCGATGAGCCGTTCGGCGAGCTCGACCTCGCCCTCGTGCAGGAAGAGGTTGCTGGTGTGGGCGAGCCTGGCGACCTGCGCCGAGACCGCCTCGGTCAGCGCGGGGTGGCCGTGGCCGAGCGCGGAGACGGCGATGCCGGCGATGAGGTCGAGGTAGCGCCGGCCGTCGACGTCCCAGACGTACCGGCCCTCGCCGCGCGCGAGCGCGATCGGCGGCGTGCCGTAGGTGGGCATCAGGGCGGCGTCGAAGCGCGCCTGCAGTTCCTCGGTCGCGCCCATCACCGCTCCTCTCCGTGGATGCCTTCGGGCCGGCCCAGCTTGCCGGCTTCGAGGATCTCGTCCACCACCATCGTGCCGATGCCCTCGTTGGTGAAGACCTCCAGCAGCATCGCGTTGGGGACGCGGCCGTCGATCACGTGGGCCTGGGGCACGCCGCCGCGCACGGCCCGCAGGCACGCCTCCATCTTGGGCACCATGCCGGAGGACAGCTCCGGCAGCAGCTCCTCCAGTTCGCCGACGGTGAGCCGGCTGATCAGCTCGGTGTTGGCCGGGTAGTCGGCGTAGAGGCCCTCGACGTCGGTCAGCACGATGAGCTTGCTCGCGTCCAGCGCCGCGGCCAGGGCCGCGGCCGCGGTGTCGGCGTTGACGTTGTAGACGCCCTCGTCGGAGCGGGCGACGCTGGAGACGACCGGGATGCGCCCGTCGTCCAGGAGCGTGCGCACCGCGCCGGGCTGCACCTCGACGACCTCGCCGACCATGCCGATGTCCACGGGCGTGCCGTCGACGATGGCCGGCTTGCGCTCGGCGGTGAACAGGTGGGCGTCCTCGCCGGACATGCCGATGGCGAACGGGCCGTGGGCGTTGACCAGGCCGACGATCTCGCGGTTGACCTGGCCGACCAGGACCATCCGGACGATGTCCATCGTCTCGGGCGTGGTGACGCGCAGCCCCGCGGTGAAGGAGGTCTGCACGCCGAGCCGGTCCAGGTGGGCGCTGATCTGCGGGCCGCCGCCGTGCACGACGACCGGGCGCAGTCCGGCGTAGCGCAGGAACACGATGTTCTCGGCGAAGCGGGCGCGCAGGTCGGGGTCGGTCATGGCGTTGCCGCCGTACTTGACCACGACGGTCTTGCCGTGGAAGCGGCTCAGCCACGGCAGGGCTTCGATGAGCGTGTTCGCCTTGTCGAGGGCGTCGATTCGCGAGTTCATGTGCTGTAGGCCGAGTTCTCGTGGACGTATTCGACGGTCAGATCGGTGGTCCACACGGTGGCGGCGTCGCTGCCGGCGGACAGGTCGACGGTGACGGTGACCTCCCGGGGCTTCAGGTCGACCTTGGAGCGGTCGTCGCCCACCGCGCCGCCCCGGCAGATCCACACGCCGTTGATCGCGACGTTGACCTGGTCGGGGTCGAATTCGGCGTCGGTGGTGCCCACCGCGGCCAGCACCCGCCCCCAGTTGGGGTCCTCGCCGTAGACGGCGCATTTGAACAGGTTGTTGCGGGCGACGGCGCGGGCCGCGGTGAGGGCGTCGTCCTCGCCGGCCGCCCCGACGACCTCGATGGCGATGGTCTTGGACGCGCCTTCGGCGTCGTTGACCAGTTGGCGGGCGAGGTCGTCGCAGATCTCGGTGAGCAGCGCCGCGAAGTCCGCCTCGTCGGGGACGGTCCCGGCGGCGCCGCTGGCCAGCAGCAGCACGGTGTCGTTGGTGGAGATGCAGCCGTCGGAGTCGATCCGGTCGAAGGTGACGGCCGTGGCGCGCCGCAGCAGGCGGTCGCACTGCTCGGCCGTGAGATCGGCGTCGGTGGTGAGCACCGCCAGCATCGTGGCCAGGGAGGGGGCGAGCATGCCCGCGCCCTTGGCCATGCCGCCGATGGTGTAGCCGGATCCGCGCTTGAACGCGATCTTGGCGACGCTGTCGGTGGTGCGGATGGCGTCGGCGGCGGCGAGGCCGCCGTCGCGCGCGGCCGTGCCGATCGCCTCGTCGGCGCCGGCCAGCAGCTCCGGCATCGGCAGCCGTTCGCCGATGAGGCCGGTGGAGCAGATCGCGACCTCGGCCGCGGAGTCCTCCAGCGCCTCGGCGACGCGCTCGGCCGTGGTGTGGGCGTCCTGGAAGCCCGGCGCGCCGGTGCAGGCGTTGGCGCCGCCGGCGTTGAGGACGACCGCGCGGACCCGGCCGCCGCGCAGGACCTGTTCGGACCACAGGACCGGGGCCGCCTTGATCCGGTTGCGGGTGAAGACCCCGGCGGCGGCGCGCGAGGGGCCGTCGTTGATGACGACGGCGACGTCGCGCGCGCCGTCGGCCTTGAGACCGGCGGCGACGCCGGCGGCTCGGAAACCGCGGGGAGCGGTGACACTCACGGTGCGACTCCTGTCAGGGGAAGTCCGGTGGTTTCGGGCAGCCCGAGCGCGATGTTCGCGCTCTGGACGGCGCCTCCCGCGGTGCCCTTGGTCAGGTTGTCGATGGCGGCGATCGCGACCAGCCGGTTCGCGGCCTCATCGACGGTGACCTGGACCAGCGCGGTGTTGGCGCCCAGCGTCATCGCCGTGGTCGGCCAAGTCCCCTCGGGCAGCAGGTGCACGAAGGGCTCGGCCGAGAGTCGTCGCTCGTAGGTCGTTCTGGCGGCCTGAACGGTGACACCGGGCTTGAGCGGAGCCGTACAGGTGGCGAGGATGCCGCGCGACATGGGCGCCAGCACCGGGGTGAAGGACAGGGTGACGGGGGTTCCGGCGACGCCGGACAGGTTCTGGACGATCTCGGGGTTGTGCCGGTGCGCGCCGCCGACGCCGTAGGGGCCGGCCGACCCCATGACCTCGCTGCCGATCAGATGCGGCTTGGGCGCCTTGCCCGCGCCGGAGGTGCCGGTGACCGCCACCACGACCACATCGGGTTCGGCGATGTCGGCGTCGAACGCGGGGGCGAGGGCGAGCGTGGCGGTGGTCACGTGGCAGCCGGGCACCGCGATCCGCCTGGCTCCGGCCAGCGCCTCCCGCCCGCCGGGGAGCTCGGGAAGTCCGTAGGGCCAGGTGCCGGCGTGCGGCGAGCCGTAGAACCTCTCCCATGCGGCGGAGTCGGCGAGCCGGAAGTCGGCGCCGCAGTCGACGACGAGGACGTCGTCGCCGAGCTGCTCGGCGATGGCGGCGGAGCGCCCGTGCGGCAGCGCCAGGAAGACGACGTCGTGCCCCGCGAGGTTGTCGACGCTGGTCTCGGCCAGGATCCGGTCGGCCAGCGGCAGCAGGTGCGGCTGGTGCTCCCCCAGACGGGTGCCCGCGCTGCCCCCCGCGGTCAGCGCCCCGATCTCGATGCCGGGGTGGGCGAGCAGGATGCGCAGCAGCTCGCCCCCGGCATAACCGCTGGCACCGGCGACCGCCGCTGTCCGTCCCATCCTTGACGCCCCCTCGACCGTGGACTCGACATGGACCATCATGCATGCTCTTGCAAAACTATGCAAGTTTCCGCATAAGGATCCCCCGAAAGCCGGCCGCCGCGGCGGGCCTCGTGCGGCTCGCCGCGGCGGCCGGCCGTCAGCCTTTGCTCATCAGACTCTGACCACTGCGTTCGCGGAGCGAGACGGGATCTCGGGGCCGGATCCGCCGCGCCGCCGGCGGCTCGCGCGCACTGCGGCAGCCGCTCTCTGGGCGAACCCGACCGTCGGACATCGGTCAGCGTCCCGCGATCCTTCCGGCCATCCGGGCCAGGGTGGAGGTGTGGGAGACGCGGTCGGCCTCCCTGCGGTCGGCGGTGCGGTAGAGGCCGTAGATCACCTGGGTGCCGACCCAGCGCAGCGGCTCGGGCTCCCAGCCGCGTACCCTGCGGCCGACCCACGGCAGCCGGGTCAGCTCGGTCTCGCGGCGCAGCAGGAGGTCGCGCAGGGTGCGCCCGGCCAGGTTCGAGGTGGTGACTCCGCTGCCGACGTAGCCGCCGGCCCAGCCGAGTCCGTCGGCGTGGTCCAGGCGCACGGTCGGGCACCAGTCGCGGGGCACCCCGAGGACGCCCGACCAGGCGTGCGCGATCGGGGCTTCGGAGGCCGCGGGGAAGAGCCGGGCCAGGGCGCGCCACAACTCGGCGATGGCCTGGGGCTGGGTGGCGCCGTTGTCGTCGTGGCCCGATCCGAAGCGGTAGGGCACGCCGCGGCCGCCGATGGCGATGCGGTCGTCGGCGGTGCGCTGGGCGTAGACGTAGGCGTGCGCGGCGTCGCCGAGGACCTCCCGGCCCTCCCAGCCGATGTGCTTCCAGGTCTCCGGGCTCAGCGGCTCCGTCACGATCATCGAACTGTTCATCGGCAGCCACTGGCGGCGCTGCCCGTTCAGGGAGGCGGTGAATCCCTCGGTCGCGCGGATGACGTGTTCGGCGCTGACCGTGCCGTGCTCGGTCACGGCCGCGGGGGCGGTCGCGCCGTCGCGCGGCCGGATCTCGGTGACGGCGGTGTCCTCGAAGACCTCGACGCCGAGCCGCTCCGCCGCCGCGGCGAGCCCGAGGGCGAGTTTGGCCGGCTGGATGCGGGCGGCGTGCGGGCTGTAGGCGGCGGCCACGGTGCCGTCGACGCGCAGGCGGGGCTCGTGGTCGTGTTCGAGCAGGTAGATGTCCTCGGGCCAGTAGCCCCACTCCTGCAGGTGGCCGACCTCCTCGAGCAGGCGGGCCTTCTGCGCCGGGTTGGTGGCGACCAGGCGCATGCCTCCCTTGACGATGTCGGCCTCGATCCCCTCCTCCCGCGCGACCTCGATGACCTCGTCGACGGAGGCCATCATGGCCCGCTGCAGCGCGATCATCGCGCCCTTGCCGTGCGACTCGGCGTAGCGCTCCCTGGAGCCGGCGAACTCCGCGGACAGCCAGCCGCCGTTGCGCCCGGAGGCGCCGAAACCGGCGAACTCCCGCTCCAGGACGGCGATGCGCAGGTCGGGTCGGGCCTTCTTGAGGTAGTAGGCGGTCCACAGGCCGGTGTAGCCGCCGCCGACGATGCACACGTCGTAGTCGGCCGATCCGGGGAGCGCGGGGCGGCGTGCGGGCAGGCCCGCCTGCCGGTACCAGAACGACACGCCGCCGTTGCGGAAGTGCGGTGAGCGGGGAACGGCCCGCATCTCGGCGGCGCTGGCGACGAGTTTCATTGGCCCCCCGGTCTCCTCACGGCTGATCTGCGACCTCTCGCCGGCCCGGGGCGGTGCGCGCGGACCACGAGCGGTCGCGAACAGGGTATCGGGAGGTTTCTGCGAGGATATGCGCGGTTGGCCGGGCGGCCCCGGGCCCCCGCCGACGGGGTTCCTCGGGGCTCCCTGATCGAACTCTGACTCCCGCGTCCGCGGGGTGGAACTTCAGGGATCGGACCTGCTGTGCCGCCGGCGCCGCGCGCACTGCGGCAGCCGACCCCCTGTGCGAGCGCGACCGTCGGACATCGGTGAGTTCACGGCCTCGCTCGGTTAGTCGGCGGCCTGCTCGCGGGAGTGGTCGCGCAGCATCCTGGCCTGCCGGGCGAACTGGCGCAGTCCTTCGGCGCCGAGCGTGCCCAGCACGTGTTCGCGCAGCAGGGCGATGTGCTTGGAGCGCGCCTGCTCCGCCAGCTCCAGCCCTTCGGGGGTCAGCGCGGCGTAGGTGACCCGCCGGTCCGACGGGCAGGACTGGCGGACCAGGTAGCCGTGGCGCTCCAGGCGGTCGGCGAGCTTGGTGAAGCCGCCGCTGCTCAGGGAGACCTCGCGGGCGAGCTGGCTCATGGGCAGCCGGTGGTCGGGCGAGCGCTGCAGTCTGATCAGCACCTCGAACCAGGGGCCCGACATGTCCTTGCCGCACGGGTCGATGCCGCGCAGCAGGACGGGCCCGGTGGCGCTGAGCGCCTCGTGGAACAGGCCCCAGGCGGTGATCAGGTCGTCGTCGCGGATCTCCCGGACGCCGCCTTCACTCGGTTGCGATGTCATGTTCCCTCCCCCGGCCGGCTCTGAGCAGCCGACTTTTTAGCATACCAAGGAAATATCTTCCTCGATAACTAAGGGGGCGGCCGCTCCGCCGGGGGAGGTCGCCGGACCGGGCGGGCGCGGCCCGCCCGGCGGTTCTTCAGTCGACGTGGCGCTGGGCCACCGCGTCCAGGCTGGCCCGGAGCGTGGACACCAGGTGTTCGATCTGCTCCCAGGCGATCACCAGGGGCGGCGAGATCAGCAGCGCCGTGGGGACCGCCCGCAGCACCACGCCGCGGGCCCGGCTCTCCTGGAAGATCTCCGCCGTCGTGATCCCCGCGGCGAGCGCCTCCTCGGTGAGCTCCACCGCGGCCATCACGCCGACGCCCGAGCGGACCTCGCGCACCATCGGGTGCGTGGCCAGCGTGCGCACGGCCGAGTCGAGTTGCACCTCGATCTCCCTGCTGGCCGTGAACAGGTCCTCGCGCTCCAGGATGTCGAGGTTGGCCAGGGCCGCGGCGCAGCAGGTCGGGTGCCCGGCGTAGGTCGTCCCGTGGTGCAGGGGGTGCCCGGGCTCGTTCCAGAACGGCTCGGCCACCGCCCCGCTGACGATGACGCCGCCGAGGGGGAGGTAGCCGCTGGTGACGCCCTTGGCGAAGACGATCATGTCCGGGCGCACGCCCCAGCGCTCGATGCCGAACCAGTTGCCCAGGCGGGCGAAGCCGCAGATGACGCTGTCGACGACGAACAGGATCCCGTAGTACTCGCACAGGGCCGCCACCCGCGCGAAGTAGTCGGGGCCCGGTGCGTACACCCCGCCCGCGCCGATGACCGGTTCGGCGAAGAACGCCGCGACGCGCTCCGGCCCGACCCGCAGGATCTCCGCCTCCAGTTCCTCGATCGAGTCGTGGGCGACAACGGAGGTGTCGGTGACCAGCGGGCCGTAGCCGGTGCGGAACCGGTCCATGCCGATGATGCTGGTGCCGAAGCCGTTGAGGCCGTGGTAGCCCCCGGTGCGGCTGATCAGGTGGACCCGTTCGGGCCGTCCCCGGACCGCCCAGTACTGCCGGGCGACCTTGGCCGCGGAGTCGATCGCCTCTCCCCCGCCGCAGGTGAGGATGACGCGCGGATCGGCCACCGGCGCGTGGGAGGCCAGCCGCTCGCTGAGCTCCAGCGCCGGCGCGTTGGCGAAGTCGCCGTACACGGCGTAGGCGTCGAGCCTGCCGAGCTGGCGGTGGACGGCATCGGCGATCTCGGCGCGCCCATGCCCCACGTTGCAATACCAGAGACTGGCGGTGCCGTCGAGGTAGCGGTCACCGTTGTCGTCCCAGAGCCAGACGCCCTGGGCCTCCGACACCACGAACTTGGGTCCCTGAACGACCTTGTTCATATCGGAGAAGGTGTGCCAGAAGCGGCTGGGCTCCAGCTGCTCCAGTGGACTGCGGGCATACGAAACCACTGTTTCGGTCATAGAGCGACCTCCGAGCCAGGTTGTGCGGAAAACGCACAAAAAACGCCGAATGAAACAGCTGTTCCGCGAAGGCACATGACCCTGTATCGCGGCAGATGTCTGCACACTAAATTCTCAGGAGCCGACCCCGCAAGAGACGAAACGGGAATTAATTCCCCGATTTACACGGGCCATGCCGGGTACCCCGGCACCCAGCCTCCAAAACCCTTGCCCAACAGGGAAAACAGGACGAAAAAAATGTTTCGAGAACACGGATGAGGGCTGCCGTTCGCGGCCGGAGACGCCGGCCGCGCCCCACGGCGAGGCCCCGCCGACCCGAGTCGGGTCGGCGGGGCCTCGGGCCGGGGGGAGGCGGTCAGGGCCGGGGCGCCCGCGCCGCCGCGACCGTGCGCATCGCGCCCTCCCCCGACGGGTCGGTGATCATGGCGCGGTCAGCCTCGCAGGGCGGCTCCGGTGCGCTCCGCCGCGGCCGCCACCGCCGCGTCGCGCGCCGCCGTGGCCTCCTCCGCCGTCAGCGTGCGGTCGGAGGCGCGGAAGCGCAGCGAGTAGGCCAGCGACTTGCGGTCGGCGCCCACCTGCTCACCGGTGTAGACGTCGAACAGGCCGACGCTCTCCAGCAGTTCGCCCGCACCGGAGCGCAGCGCGGCCTCGACCTCGCCGGAGGGCACCGACTCGTCCACGATCAGCGCCACGTCCCGGGTCGCCACCGGGTAGGTGGAGACCTCGGGGGCGATGACCTTCGCGCGCGCCGCCTCGACCCGGTCGAGCTCGACCTCCATCGCCACGGTGCGCTCCGGCAGGCCGTAGGCCTTGATGACGCGCGGGTGCAGCTCACCGGCGTGGCCGACGAGCATCTCGCCGTCGGCGCCCTGCGTCCCCACCGCGTACAGCGCGGCGCAACGGCCCGGGTGCCACGGCGCGTGCCGATCGGCGCGCACGACGAGGTCGACGCCGGCGGCACGGCCCACCTCGCGGGCGGCCTCGATGGCGTCGGCCCAGATCGCGGGCCGCCCCTGGCCCCACCAGCCGGCGGGCTCGCGGGCGCCGGCCAGCACCGCCGCGATCCGGCGCGGCTGCTCGGGGATCGCGGCCTCCACCGAGGCGAGCTCCTCGGCGGTGGGGCCGCGGTCCACGCCCAGCATCGGGGCCGTGGCCGGGGCGTCCGGCCCGGGCCGGTAGACCAGACCCGTCTCGAACAGCGCGACGTCGCCGAATCCGCGGCCGACGTTGCGGACCAGGGCCTTCAGCAGCCCCGGCAGCAGCGTGGTGCGCAGCAGCGGCTCGTCGTCGTTGATCGGGTTGGCCAGGCGCAGCGCCAGGCGGCGGTCGTCACCGGACTCCAGTTGCAGTGCGTCGAAGTCGCGCTCGCCCGTGAACGGGTAGTTGAGGACTTCGACGAAGCCGGCCCCGGCGAGGGCCCGGCCCACGGCGCGGCGCAGCCGCTGGCCCGGCGTCAGCCCGCGGCCGGCCGGCGCGCGCGGCGGGATCGAGGGGATGTTCTCGTAGCCCTCGTAGCGGATGACCTCTTCGGCGAGGTCGTTGGGGTCGGTGAGATCGGGGCGCCACGACGGCGGGACGACCCGCAGCACCGCGCCCTGCTCCGCCTCCTCGACCCCGCAGCCCACCTGCCGCAGCCGGTGTGCGGCGGTGCCGGCCGGGTAGTCCACGCCGGCGATGCGGCTCGCGTGGTCGGCCGGGATCGTGATCGGCTCGCGCGGCTCGCTCAGGTCGACGTGGGTGACCCCCGGCTCGACGGTGGCGCCGCCCAGCTCGGCGAGCAGCGCGACGGCGCGGGTGGCCGCCGCGAGCTGCACCTCGGAGTCGATCCCGCGCTCGAACCGGCGCGAGGACTCCGAGGAGAGCTGGTGCCGCCGGGAGGTGCGGGCGATGTGGGTGGCGGCGAAGTGCGCCGCCTCGATGACGATCTCCGAGGAGGTCTCGCTGATCTCCGTGTCCAGACCGCCCATGACGCCGGCGATGTTGATCGGCCCGGACTCGTCGGTGATCAGGATGTCGTCGGGGTCGAGCTCGCGGACGACGTGGTCCAGCGTCTCCAGCCGCTCGCCCTGCTCGGCCCGGCGCACCTCGATGGGGCCGCGCAGCCTGGCGCGGTCCCAGGCGTGCAGCGGCTGGCCGAGCTCCATCATCACGTAGTTGGTGATGTCGACGGCCAGCGAGATGGAGCGGACGCCGACCATCTGCAGGCGGCGCTGCATCCACAGCGGGCTCGGCGTCTGCGCGTCGAAGCCGGTGACCCCGCGCAGCACGTAGCGCGAGCAGATCGCGGGGTCGGCCACGGTGGCGGGGTAGCCCTCGCCGCCGGAGCGGGGCGCCTCCGTGCTCTCGGCCGGATCCCGGAAGGCCACCCCGTAGACCACGGCGGCCTCGCGCGCGACGCCGCGCATGGACAGGGCGTAGCCGCGGTCGGGGGTGACGGCGATGTCGAGGACGTCGTCGCGCAGCCCCAGCACCTCGAAGGCGTCGGCGCCGGGCTCGGCCGCGCCCTTGGGCAGCACGATGATGCCGGAGTGGTCGTCGCTCACGCCCAGCTCGGCGGCCGAGCAGATCATGCCCTCCGACACCTTGCCGTAGGTCGTGCGGGCCGAGATGGCGAAGCCCCCGGGCAGCTCCGCGCCGGGCAGTGCCACCACGACGCGGTCGCCGGCCGCGAAGTTGCGGGCGCCGCAGACGATGTTCTGCGGCTCGCCGGAGCCGTTGGCCCCGCCGACGTCGACCCGGCAGTAGCGGATCGGCTTCTTGAACCCGGTGAGCTCCTCGATCTCCAGCACCTCGCCGACCACGAGCGGGCCGGTGACGTCGGCGCCGAGCTCGTCGACGGTCTCGACCTCCAGGCCGACCGCGATGAGCCGGGCCGCCAGGTCGCGGGCGGTGACGCCGGCCGGCAGGTCGACGTAGTCGCGCAGCCAGGAAAGGGGGACGCGCATCAGATCTCCATCCCGAACGCCGAGGTGAACCGGACGTCACCTTCGACCATGTCGTGCATGTCCCGGACCCCGTGGGCGAACATCAGGGTCCGCTCCACGCCGATGCCGAACGCCCAGCCGCTGTAGCGCTCGGTGTCGACGCCGGCCGCCGTGAGCACCCGCGGGTTGACCACGCCGCAGCCGCCGATCTCGATCCAGCCCTCGGAACCGCAGGTGCGGCAGGACGCGTCGGGGTTGCCCACCGAGGCGCCGCGGCAGACGAAGCACTCCATGTCGACCTCTGCCGAGGGCTCGGTGAAGGGGAAGTAGGACGGGCGGAACCTGGTCTTCAGGCCCTCGCCGAACATCCGGGTGACGAACGCGTCGATCGCGCCGCGCAGGTGCGCCAGCGTGATGCCCTCGTCCACGACCAGGCCCTCCAGCTGGTGGAAGACCGGGCTGTGGGTGGCGTCGAGCTCGTCGGTGCGAAACGTCCGGCCGGGGACGACGACGTAGACGGGCGGCTCGCGGTCCAGCAGCGAGCGCACCTGCACCGGCGAGGTGTGGGTGCGCAGCACCAGGCCCGAGTCGGCGCCGTCGGGCCCCTCCACGAAGAACGTGTCCTGCATCGTGCGCGCGGGGTGGTCGGGCAGGAAGTTCAGCGCGTCGAAGTTGAACCACTCGGCCTCGACCTCGGGCCCCTCGGCGATCTCGAAACCCATGCCGACGAAGATGTCGGCCATCCGCTCGGCGATGGTGGTCAGCGGGTGCCGCGCGCCGCGCGGCGCGCGGCCCCAGGGCAGCGTGACGTCGACGGACTCCTCGACGAGGACGCGCGCGTCGCGCTCCTCCTCCAGTTCGGCCTGGCGGGTCTTGAGCGCCTCGGCGACGTCGCGCCGGGCGCCGCCGACGCGCTTGCCCGCGTCGGCCCGGGCGGCCGGCGGCAGGGCGCCGATCTCGCGGTTGGCCAGCGCCAGCGGAGCGCGGTCGCCCGCGTGCGCGAGGCGGACCTCTTTGAGCCCGGCCAGATCGGCGGCCCCGGCGATGGCGGCCAGCGCCTCCTCGCGCATGCGGGCGACCTCGTCCGGGTGCAACGGGGTCACCTCGACGGGATCATAGGAATTGTTCGGTGCAGACATGGTGGTTGCCTCGCCGCCCACGCGCGCTGCGGGGCGGCCGTCACGGTCCACCGCCGACGGGCGGCGGACTCAAGCCGACAAGGAAGCCGTGGTATCGCCCGCCGTCCGAGGTCGTCTAGACGAACTCGGGGGTGCCGGCGGGCACGGTAAATCGGAACTCCGCGCCACCGCTGGGCGCGCGGCCGACCGTGATCGTGCCGCCGTGGGCCTCGATCAGCCCCTTGACGATGAACAGCCCCAGGCCGGTGCCACCCCGGCGCTTGTTGCGCCAGAACTGGCGGAAGACGCGCGGAACGGCCTCGGGCGCAATGCCCTCGCCCTCGTCGCGCACCGACACCGCTGCTCCTCCCTCGTGCGGCTCAATCACAATGGTGACAGTACCAGCGCCGTGTCGCACTCCGTTTTCCACCAGGTTGGCCATGATCTGCTCGAGCTTGTCGGCGTCGAGCCAGAGCTCGGGCAGCCGGCCGCACACCTCCAGGCGGAACCGGTCCTCGGCTTCGCCTGCGGCCACCCGCCCCGCGATGACCTTGCGGGCGCGTTCGGCGAGGTCCACGACCTGCCGGTGCAGCTCCAGCCGGCCGGATTCGATCCGGGAGACGTCCAGGAGCTCGGCGATCAGCCGGGTGACGCGGTCGGCGTCGGCGTTGACCGTCTCCAGCATGAAGAGCTTCTGCTTCTCGGTGAGCCGGCTCCACTTGTTCAGCAGCGTGGCCGTGAATCCCTTGACGCTGGTCAGCGGGGAGCGCAGTTCATGGGCGACGGTCGAGACGAGGTCGGCGCGGCTGCGCTCGCTGCGCGCGCGGTGGGCGGCGTCGCGCAGCGTCACGACGAGCCGGGTGACGTCGCCGCAGCGGCGCTCGCGGACGTAGCGGGCCGACATCAGGACCTCGCGGTCGTCGGCCATCAGCAGGAGGCGTTCGGGCTGGCGGGTCCGGGTGCGCAGGCCGCCGTAGGGGTCGGTGCACTTCCACCAGTCGCGCCCGTCGGGGTCGTGGAGTGGGAGGGCGTCGCGGAGGTCGCGCCCCAGGGTCGGGCCGGTCGGCAGACCCGTGAGGCGGGCCGCCATGCGGTTGAAGACGATCACCCGACCGAGGTGGTCGGCCACGATCAGTCCGTCGGGAAGGTCCTCGGCAGAGAGCGATCCCGCGTGCCGTGTGGCACCGTCCGCCGACTGGTCGCCACCCACGACCGCCTCCAAAACCATATGTGAACATCCGCCGCTGAAGTGCGAAACCGCCCGTATTTGTGTGCCGTGCGCCGCGCCCGTTCCCGCCTCGTGCGCCACCGGCGTCCGACCGGACGGCGCCACCGAAGGTCATTACCCGCTGTTTGCATTCGCTACGCGCCGGAGCACGTACCTGGACCCGCATGATGCGTGACAAGCATCAGCGAGCGGAACCGACGGAGCAGCCTCACGTGAGGAAACGAGCGTATCGGCAACTGTGGGTAGGCGAGCAACCCGGCAAGCACCACGTTTTCCGAGAATTCGGTGACGAACGGGTACAGCGCGTAGCCATTGACGGATACCGCCGGGTGCGGACCAGCGAGGACGCCGCGCTACCCGGATCGGGGGTCACTACGCGCCTCGCGCATAACCGCGCGGCCGCGGCGCGGCCGGGTGGAGGACCGCCGGCGGCCGGGCGCCGATCGGGTCGTCCGCCGCAGCGCCCCCGGACGGTCGGGAGCGGGATCAGCGGCTCGCGGCCTCGGGCCTCCGCTGCTGGCGCGCCGTGGTGTAGAGGCAGACCGCCGCGGCCGTGGCGAGGTTGAGGCTTTCGGCTCCGCCGTAAATGGGGACGCTGACGGCCCCGTCGGTCAGCGCGACGGTCTCCTCCGGCAGCCCCCACGCCTCGTTGCCGAAGACCCAGGCGACCTTGTCGGCGAGCGCCCCGGAGTCGGCCGCGTCGTCGAGGGTGCTGCCGCCGCTCCCGTCGGCCGCCAGGACGCGCGCGCCGGAGGCCCGCAGGTGCTCGACCACCTCGTCGATGCGCGGGCCGACGACGATCGGCAGGTGGAACAGGCTGCCGGCGGAGGCGCGCACGCACTTGCCGTTGTAGGGGTCGACGGAGGCGTCGGTGAAGACGACGACGTCGGCCCCTGCAGCGTCGGCGGTGCGCAGCACCGTTCCGGCGTTGCCGGGGTCGCGGACGTGGGAGAGCACCGCGGCCAGACGGACGCCGGTGGCATCGGCCAGCGGCACGTCGACGAAGGAGCAGACGGCGAGCAGTCCCTGGGGGGTCACCGTCTGGGCGAGCTCGCCCATGACCTCCATGGTGACCCGGTGGACCGGGATCTCCGAGGACGCGGCGGCGCCGACGAGGTCGGCGTGGCGGTGCGTGGCCTCGGCCGTGGTGTAGAGCTCGTGCACGGTGCCCGGTCTGGCCAGCGCCTCGCGCACGGCCTGGGGGCCTTCGGCGAGGAACCGCCGTTCGCGCTGCCGGAAGGCGCGCTTGGCGAGCCGACGAGCCCCCTTGATCCGGGGGGAGCGGATGCTC
Organism: Spinactinospora alkalitolerans; assembly: GCF_013408795.1. Taxonomy (NCBI): domain Bacteria; kingdom Bacillati; phylum Actinomycetota; class Actinomycetes; order Streptosporangiales; family Nocardiopsidaceae; genus Spinactinospora; species Spinactinospora alkalitolerans. Next base: position 1,859,816 of record NZ_JACCCC010000001.1, on the reverse strand, counting down.
GTGAACTCGTGGCTCGCCATCGATCGTGCCGCTTCGCCGCTTTAGGCCGCGGACTGCGCGGGGGCCGGCAGCGCCTTCTTCGCGGTCTCGACGAGCGCGGCGAACGCGGCCCCGTCGTTCACGGCGAGCTCAGCGAGCATACGGCGGTCGACCTCGATGCCGGAGGCCTTGAGGCCCTGCATGAACCGGTTGTAGGTCAGGCCGTTGGCGCGGGCGGCGGCGTTGATGCGCTGGATCCACAGCCGGCGGAACTGGCCCTTGCGGTCCTTGCGGTCCCGGTAGGCGTAGGTCATCGAGTGGAGCATCTGCTCCTTGGCCTTGCGGTACAGGCGCGACCGCTGGCCGCGGTAACCGCTGGCGCGCTCGAGAACGACCCGGCGCTTCTTCTTGGCGTTGAGAGCCCGCTTCACGCGTGCCACTGGAACTCCCTCATGAGTAGCCGGCGCGCAGAAATCGCGCACCGGGCGGCCTCGGTCGGTTCAGCGAACCGGCCGGCCGGTTGGAACGTATGCCTCCACCTGCGTGGAGATCAGCCGGGGTCGGCCGTGGTCACCGCCTCGGGCGAGACGGATCCTCGTTAGGAGGCGTCTAGCCGAGCAGCTTCTTGATCTTCTTGGCGTCGGCCGGAGCGAGCACCACCTCGGAGCTGAGGCGGCGGGTGCGCTTGGTCGGCTTGTGCTCCAGAAGGTGGTTCTTGTTGGCGCGGCGACGCATGACCTTGCCGGAGCCGGTCACCCGGAAACGCTTGCTGGCTCCACTGTGCGATTTGTTCTTCGGCATTGTCGCCGTCGTCTCCTTCAGCTACTTCATCGGCGTGCCGCCGAAGACCGGCGGCACGGATACTGAAACGCTCTGCTGCGCGAGGCGACCGGCGCTCACGGGTCGGGACCACGTGGCCGTGCGGCGCCGACTCGCGCTGTGGCGGGGCGGCCGGGCGGTGCCGCGGCCCGAAGGCACGCGGCGGCCCACCCGGCTCCCCGCTGTTCACGGGCGAGGACCGATGGTCGGGGCCGTCACCCGGGGACCTGAGGGGTCAGCTCCCCTGCTCGGCCCCCGCGGCGGGACGCGGCTCGCGCGAGCCGCGGGACCGGCCGCCCCCTGCTGCGGCGCGCGCCTCGGCCTTGTGCTCGGAGCGGCGCTTGTGCGGACCGATCACCATGACCATGTTGCGGCCGTCCTGCTTGGGCTGGGACTCGACCTGACCCAGCTCCTGCACGTCCTCGGCCAGCCGGCGCAGCAGGCGGAAGCCCAGTTCCGGACGGGACTGCTCCCGGCCGCGGAACATGATCGTCACCTTGACCTTGTCGCCGCCCTTGAGGAACCGCACCACGTGACCCTTCTTGGTCTCGTAGTCGTGCGGGTCGATCTTCGGGCGGAGCTTGATCTCCTTGATGATCGTGTTCGACTGGTTCTTGCGCGACTCGCGCGCCTTGACCGCGGACTCGTACTTGAACTTGCCGTAGTCCATCAGCTTGGCGACCGGCGGCCGGGCGGTCGGCGCGACCTCGACGAGGTCGAGATCGGCCTCCTGGGCGAGTCGGAGGGCGTCGCCCACGGGGACGATGCCGACCTGCTCGCCGTTGGGTCCGACGAGTCGGACCTCGGGAACCCGGATGCGGTCATTAATGCGGGGCTGCTCAGCGCTGATGGGACCCCTCCCTAATCTTTGTCGAGTTCTTCATGTGTGGGGGGTCGCCCGGGCCCGTGAGCCAACGCAAAAACCCCGCCAGCGGGTGCAAGCGGGGTGATCCACCGGAAGGACGCGATGACGGCGGCCCCGGAGGAACCGCCTGCGCGCCGCGACGCGGATTGCGCGGGCCGCGCGGTGAACGCGTGGACCGCATCCGCATCGTGTACCGGAACCTACGTGGGTGTTGCTCCCCGCAGGTGGGAGGATCGGCCTCCGCTTACGTGTCCGCCGCCCGAGGGCGCCGGATCAGGTTCGTCCGCTAACTCTACCAAGAAAACGGACCGATCAGGACACGGGCGTCGCCGGCTTCGACACCGGCGCCCCGAAGTGTGACAACACCCCCGAAACGACCGCTATTCCCACTCCTTCTCGCGGCGGGCGAGCTCGGCCTCCCCCGCCGCGCGCATGGCCGCGACCGGTGCGGGCGCGCGGCCGGTCATCAGCTCCACCTGGGCGCCGGCCTGGTGCAGCAGCATCGGGAAACCGCCCACCACGGTGCCGCCCGCGGCGGTGACGGCGCGCGCCAGGGCGGTCGGCCAGTGCGCGTAGACGACGTCGAACACCGCGGCCCGACTCGCCGCGACCGCGGGCGCGTAGGCGTCGGCCGCGCCGGCCGGAACCGTGGAGACGACCAGGTCCACGTCGAGGTGGGTGTCGATCTCGCTCAGCGGGGCGAATCCGATCGCCGCCGACATGCGCTCGGCCGCCTCGGCCAGCTCGGCGGTGCGCCCCAGGTAGCGGGCCAGGGCGGTGACCGCCCCCGGCTCGGTCGCGCCCAGTTCGCGCACCGCGGCCAGCGCGGAGGCCGCGGTGGCCCCCGCGCCCAGGATCACCGCCGAGCGCACGGCGTGCACCCCGGCCTCGCGCAGCGCCGCCACGATGCCGGCCACGTCGGTGTTGTAGGCGTGCCGGCGGCCGCCGCGGAAGACCATGGTGTTGGCCCCGCCGACGGCGGCGGCGGGTTCCTCGACCTCGTCGGCCAGGGACAGCGCCAGGCGTTTGAGCGGCATGGTCAGCGACAGCCCGGCCCAGGACTCGTCGCAGCCGTCCAGGAACGCGGCCAGCCCCGCCTCCTCGCACTCGAACCGCTCGTAGCTCCACTCCCGCGCGATGCCGAGTTCGGCGTAGGCGGCCGAGTGCAGCACGGGCGACAGCGAGTGCGCGATGGGCGAGCCGAGCACGGCCGCGCGCCGCACCTTGCCCTGCGGGTCCGCGCCGGTCCCGGCGTCGTCGGCGTCATCGCGCACGGCCCGGGATCCGTTTCCGCCGGGATCGGCGGGGAAGACGGTCACCACTGGTCACTCCTGCTGGCTCTGGTTGAACTTCTCCACCAGCTCCCAGAACTCGGCCTCGGTCTCGGCGAACTCCGTGACGCCGTTCTCGGGATCGGTGGCCACGAAGAAGAGCCAGTCGGTCTCGGCCGGGTCGAGCGCGGCGTCGATCGCGTCCGCGCCGGGGCTGACGATGGGGCCGACGGGCAGGCCCTTGCGGAAGTAGGTCTTGTACTCGCTGTCGGAGGCCTCGCAGCGGTCCTGCTGGTCGGAGTTCATCGCGATGCCGTACTCGCCGATGGCGTAGAAGCAGGTGCTGTCCATCTTCAGCTCCATGTCCGCTTCGAGCCGGTTGTAGACCACGCTCGAGATCTCGGGCATGTCCTCGACCCCGCCGGTCTCGGCCTGCACGATGGCCGCGATCGACATGACCTCGTTGGGGGTGAGGTCGGCCTCCTCGGCGCGCCGCTCCAGTTCGAGCTCCTCGACCACCTGCTTGTAGCGGTCGACCATCTGGGCCAGCACCTCGGTGGCGTCGGCGCCGGGGTCGAAGGTGTAGGTGGCGGGGAACAGGTAGCCCTCGGCCCCTTCCGTGGCGTAGTCGGGCAGGTCCAGCGACTCGGAATCCTGGTAGGCGGCCTCCAGCTCCTCCAGCGGGATCCCGGTGCCCTTCGCGGTCTCCTCGAGGATCTCGGTGGAGCGCAGGCCCTCGCGGATCGTCACCTGGGCCGCGATGCGCGAGGAGGGGTCGAGCAGCAGGGACACCGCGGCGTCGGCGCTCATCTCGGAGCGCAGCCGGTAGGTGCCCGGGGCGAGGCTGTCGGCGTCCTCGCCGCGCAGGGCGTTGGTGAACGCCCGCACACTGGCGACGACGCCCGCCTCCTCCAGGGTCGTGCCGACCTCGGTGCCGGTGTCGCCCTCCTCGACGACGACCTCGACATCGCCGGTGCCCTCGCCCTCGAAGTCCGGCGGGATGAGGTAGGTGCGCAGCAGCGTGTAGCCGCCGGCACCGGCCGCGCCGACGAACAGCACGATGACCAGCACCGCGGTCAGCGGGGCGAGCCTGCCGCGCCTGCGGCGGCGGCTGGAGCGGCGCCCGTCGCCGCGCCGGCCCCGGGAGCGGGACTCCCGGCGCCGCTGGGAGCGGCGGCGCGGGGGCTCGTCCTCGTCATCGTCGTCCTCGAACGGGAGGTCCAGGAGCTCGGCGGGCTCCTCCTCGGGCCCGGCGGCGCGGGAGCGGCGGGAGCGCCGCCCGCGCGGCTCGGGTCCGGCCTCGGCGGACGCCCGTCTGCGGCCGCGGGCGGGGAGCTCCCCCGTTGCGGGCTCGGACCGGTCCAGGGGGTCACCGGCCTGCGACTCGGTCCCGCGACGACGGCGGCCCCTGGGCGGGGCGTCGTCCTCCGGGGCGGACCCGCGGTCGGGGGACGGGGGCGGCTCGGCCCCGCGGCGTCGGCGGCCCCTGGGCGGGGCGTCGCGGTCGGGGGCGGGATCCGCGGCGGCGCGGCCGCGTTCGCGCTCCGGGCCGCCGGGCGCGGGCCGGGGCAGGTCGCGGTCGGCGTCGAGGGCCGGATCGGGGCGGCGGCGCCGGCCGCGGGGCCGGTCCAGGACGGGGTCGGGCTCCGGGGCGTCGGCGGGAGCGGGATCGGCCCGCCTGCGGCGGCCGGCACGACCGTCACCGAAGGACTCCGGGCCTCGGGACCATCCGTCCTGCTCCGGAACGGTGCCCTCGCGCCGCTGCCGCAGCGGCGCGGGTTCGCGCATCCAGGGGTCGGAGTCGGGATCGGCCGGACCCTCGGCCGTCCCCGTGGAGTGCCGGCCGTGGCGCGCCCGGCGCGGGCGGTCTCCGTAGCGGCCGCTGTCGTTGTCGCTCATGCCGTCACCTCAACGAGTTCGCCCGGGACCCGGCCGGTGCTGCGCTCGGCGTCGAGTGCGCTCTGCAGCAGGACCGTCGCCGCGGCCTGATCGATCACCTCGCGGCGGGCGCGCCCGCCCTGAGCCCCCCGCTTGCCGAAGGAGGCCCCCGCGTGCAACTGGCTCTGCGCGGTGACGGTGGTCAACCGCTCGTCCACCAGCCGTACCGGCACCGGGGCGAGCCGGGCCGCCAGGGCCCGGGCGAAGGAGCGGGCGCCGCGTGCGGCGGGCCCCTCCTCGCCGGAGAGCGACGCCGGGTAGCCGACGACGACCTCGCGGGCCTCGTGTTCGAGCACCAGCTCGGTGATCCGGTCGAGATCGCCCCTGCCGCGCCGGACCGTCTCGACCGGGGTCGCCAGCGTGCCGCTGGGGTCGCTGCGCGCGACCCCGATGCGCGCGTTGCCGGGGTCGACCGCGAGACGTACGCCGTGCCTCAACGGCCGGGCTCCCCCGGACGCCGAACAAGGGGCGGTGCGCCGGCCGCGGCCGGCGCGTGATCCGGGGAGGTCATGGGGCCTCCGAGACTCGCTGCTCCACCGCGCGCAGCGCGGCGCCGACGGCGGTGGCGTCGTTGCCGCCGCCCTGCGCGACATCGGGCTTGCCGCCGCCACCGCCGCCGAGCGCGCGCGCCGCCACGCCGACGAGGTCGCCGGCCCGCAGGCCCGCGGCCTGGCCGGCCTTGTTGACGGCGGTCACCACGACGGGGCGGTCCTTGGAGACGCCGGCGATCGCGACGACGACCGGGCGGTCCTCGCCGAGCCGTCCGCGCACGTCCAGCGCCAGCCTGCGCAGGTCGTCGGCGCCGGTCCCGTCGGGGGCGCGGTGTGCGACGACGAGCGCCGAGCCGTGCTCGCGGGCGCCGGCGGCCAGCCCCTCGGCGGCCTGGAGGACCTGCGCGGCGCGCAGCTTCTCGATCTCCTTCTCCGCGGCCCGCAGCCGGGAGACCATGGTGTCGATGCGCTGCGGCAGTTCCTCGCGCGGCGCCTTCAGCTGCTCGGAGAGCCGGCCGACCAGCAGGGACTCCTTGGACAGCCGACGGAACGCGTCGAGGCCCACGGCCGCCTCCACCCGGCGCACGCCGGATCCGACGGAGGACTCGCCCAGCAGCTTGACGATGCCGAGCTGTCCGGTGGCGTTGACGTGGGTGCCGCCGCACAGCTCGCGGGAGTAGTCGCTCATCTCCACGACGCGCACGCGGTCGCCGTACTTCTCGCCGAACATCGCCAGCGCGCCCATGGACAGCGCCTCGTCCAGGGAGGTCTCGAAGTCGCGGACCTGGATGTCGCCGGCCAGGACCGTGTTGACCTCCTCCTCGACCTCGGCGAGCTCGGCGGGGGCGAGCGCCTTGTTCGCGGTGAAGTCGAAGCGGAGCTGGCCCGGCCGGTTCTCCGAGCCGGCCTGGCCGGTGGAGGGGCCCAGCGCGTTGCGCAGCGCCGAGTGGATGAGGTGGGTGGCCGAGTGGGCACGCGAGACCGAGGCGCGGCGGTCGGAGTCGATCACGGCGTGCACCCGGTCGTCGACGGCGATCTCACCGGAGCGGACCGTGCCCCGGTGCACGAACAGGCCGGCGATCGGCTTCTGCACGTCGTCGACGTCCACGGTGCCCCTGCCGTCGGCGGCGACGGTGCCCTTGTCGGCGAGCTGGCCGCCGCTCTCGGCGTAGAACGGGGTGCGGTCCAGCACCAGCTCGACCTTGTCGCCGGCGCGCGCGGCGGTCACCGGCGCGCCGTCGACGATCAGGCCGAGGACGCGGGACTCGCTCTCGGCGTCGGTGTAGCCGAGGAAGTCGGTCGCGCCGGAACCCTCCAGCAGCTGCGCGTAGGTGCTGATGTCGGCGTTGCCGAGCTTCTTGGCCTTGGCGTCGCGCTTGGCGGTGTCCTTCTGCTCCTGCATGAGACGGCGGAAGGCGTCCTCGTCGACGCTGAGGCCCTGCTCGCCGGCCATCTCCAGGGTGAGGTCGATCGGGAAGCCGTAGGTGTCGTGCAGTTGGAAGGCGTCGGCACCGGAGATCTGCGCCGACCCGCTGCCCCTGGTGCGCTCGGCGGCGCGGCCGAACAGCGCCGTGCCCGAGCGCAGGGTGTCGGAGAAGTTCTTCTCCTCGGTGTCGACGACCTCGTGGATGCGGTCGGCGTTGCCGCGCAGCTCCGGGTAGATGCCGCTCATGGCGCTGATCGCGGTCTCGGTGAGGTCGTGCAGGAAGGAGGCGTCGGTGCCGGAGAGCAGCCGCAGGTTTCGGATCGAACGCCGCAGGATGCGGCGCAGGACGTAGCCGCCCTTCTCGTTGCCGGGCCGGACGCCGTCGGAGACGAGCATCGTGGCGCTGCGCACGTGGTCGGCGACCACTCGCAGCATGACGTCGGAGCGCTCGTCGGCCCCGTAGGCGACGCCGGTGCGCGCCGCGGTGTCCTGCAGGATGCGGCCGAGGGTGTCGGTCTCGTAGATGTTGTCGACGCCCTGCAGGAGGGAGGCCAGGCGCTCCAGGCCCATGCCGGTGTCGATGTTCTTGCGCGGCAGCTCGCCGAGGATCGGGTAATCCTTCTTCGCTCCGCCCTCTCCCCGCTCGTACTGCATGAAGACGAGGTTCCAGATCTCGACGTAGCGGTTCTCGTCGGCGACCGGTCCACCCTCGGCGCCGTAGGCGGGGCCGCGGTCGTAGAAGATCTCCGAGCACGGGCCGCAGGGGCCGGGCACGCCCATGGACCAGTAGTTCTCCTCGACCCCGAAGCGCTGGATCCGGTCGGCGGGGACGCCGACCTCCTCCCGCCAGATCCGCTCGGCCTCGTCGTCGTCGAGGTAGACGGTGACCCAGAGCCGGTCGGGGTCGACCCCGAAGCCGCCGTCGGCCACCGGCGTCGTCAGGAGCTTCCAGGCCAGCGGGACGGCCTTCTCCTTGAAGTAGTCGCCGAAGGAGAAGTTGCCCAGCATCTGGAAGAAGGTCGCGTGCCGCGACGTCTTGCCCACTTCGTCGATGTCGACGGTGCGGATGCACTTCTGGACGCTGGTGGCGCGGTCGTAGGGCGGCGTGCGCTGGCCCAGGAAGTACGGTTTGAACGGCACCATGCCGGCCGGGACGAACAGCAGCGTGGGGTCGTCGGCGACCAGGCTGGCCGACGGCACCACGGTGTGCTCGTTCTGCTCGAAGAAAGCGAGGAAGCGGCGAACGATTTCTGCCGTCTCCATCAGCGGCCGTCCTTCATGTCGTGGGCTTCGATTGTTCTGGCGTGCGCGGTCCGCGCGGACTCCGGTGCTCGACCGCTATCGGCGGGGGCGTGGCGGCGGCGCAGTTCGGCTTCGTGTTCGGCCACGGCGCCGGCGATGTCCTCGTTGAGCTCGCGGAGGGCGGCGCGGTAATCGGCGACGCGGCCCTCGACGCGGTCGGCGATGCCGCCCGGACTCCACGCACGAGCGGTGCGGTTGAGCTTGTGCACAAGATACCCGCCGAGGGCGGCACCGGCGACAAAATAAAAGGTCCTGCCGATCATGCGCGCTCCCGTCTGCGGCGCGTGCGGATGAGGGCGAGGGCGCGGCGCCGGCCGAGCACCCTGCGCATCCCGTAGGAGAACGAGGCCGCCTTGACCAGGGGGCCGGTGACCACCGAGCGGGTGAGGGCGGTCACGCTCGACACGTCCTCCGTGGTGGTGGCGACGTTGGCGGTGATCTCCTCGACTCGCTCCAGGGACACGTTGGTGCGCTCCACGGTCGCGGCGACGTCGTCCAGCAGGGGCGCCGTGCGCTCGCCGAATTCGGATACGACCTTGGTGGCCTCGGCCAACAGCCGCGTGAGCCTGATCAGCGCCACGCACAGGAACGCGACCAGGACCGCCCAGACCACCGCGGCGATCAGGGCGGCTACCTCTCCTCCGGTCAGCATGCGGACTCCGCTAACGGTTGGGGTCGTTCGGGGTACGAACGGGGGACGGACCCAGGGGTCCGGGGGGTCACCGGCTGCGGTGACGGCGGCCGTCGCCGTGCGGCGAGGGCCGGCTCCTCCCGGCTACCCGCCGCTGCCGGTCTCCGCCCGCGGGTGCGGCGGATCCGGACGGCTGAGCCGAAAGAGCCGAATAGGGCTGACCCTATCGTGTCCGGAGAAGAGGCAACCCCGATCCGCGTCCGCGCGTCTTAATAGATCGTCCTCGCGTGGTCGCGGTCGCATCGGCAATTCAATCACGCTTCGCGACACCGACCGGCCGGAACATCACCGAACGTGACGACCTTCGGGGGCATCGCGGTTCCTCTCCGAGGCGGGGCGCCCGCTGGAGCGGCCCGTGATCAGCGCCACACGGCGATCGACGAAGGGATCCACATGGCCGACAATCGTCGAATCAGCGCTTTGGTTACGATTGCGCCGCGCCGCTCCGCGCCCCGCTTCGCGTCCCACCACGGATCCGACCTTCAGACAGGACCCCCATGAGCCGACGTTCCGAGCGGACGATGTCCGTTCTGGTGCCGCCGAACCTCGTCCCCCTGGCCGCAGAGGACCCCCGGACGGTCGGCCCCTACGTGGTGATCGGGCGCATCGGTTCGGGGCGCACGGGCACGGTGTACGCGGCGGTCAACCCGACGGTCGCCTCCGACGCCGTCCTGGCGGTCAAGACCCTGCACTCCTCGCACCTGACCGACGACTGGACCCGCGCCGAACTGGAACGGCGGCTGCACGCGCTCTCGGCCGTGGACGGGCGCTGCTACGTGCCGCCGGTGGCCTTCGACGCCTACGCCACTCCCCCCTGGCTGGCCATGCCCTACACCTCGGGTGTCCCGCTCGCCCAGTACGCGCGCAAGCGCGGCGCCATGGGGGCCGGACGGCTCATCGCGCTGGCGGCCGGCATCGCCGAGGGGCTGCAGGCGCTGCACGGCTCCGGTCTGGCCCACGGCGACCTCAAACCCAGCAACATCCTGCTGAGCTCGTCCGGGCCGCGCATCCTCGACTGCGCCCTGCCCGGTGACGCGACCGCCCTGCGGCAGTCGGCCGCGTGGATGAGCCCGGAGCGGCACCGCGGCGAACCGCCCAGCCAGTCCGGCGACGTGTTCGCCTGGGGCGCCGTGGTGGCGTTCGCCGCCACCGGGCGGCTGCCCTTCGGCCTCGGCGAGCCGGAGGTGCTCGCCGCGCGGGTGGCCGATACCGAACCGGACCTGGACGGGGTGCCCGCCGACCTCGTGCCCCTGCTGCGCCGGGCCCTTTCCAAGCAGGCGGGGGCCCGGCCCTCGGTGCGCGAGCTGCTGGGGGCCGCGATCGCGGTGTGGGAGCGCGCCTCGATCGCCGAAGCCGCCGAGCACGGTGTGCCGGGCACGGCCGTGACCCGGCTGCTGAGCCGCGAGTGGCAGGGCATCGTGGAGCCCGCCTGGCTGCCGAGGGTCATCCACCTCGACGGCGCCCCCTCCGGCGGGCGCGGCCGGGTGCCGCTGGTGGTCGGCGGAGCCGCACTGGCCCTCGCGCTGATCGGCGGCGGGATCTGGGCCGGGGTCTCGGCGCTGACCGGCGGCGGCGCGGCCGAGCAGGCCGCGGCCGACTCCACGCCGTCGGCGAGCCCGGCGCCGGAGGGGCCGCGGACCGCGGTGGTGCGCTTCGGCGAGGTCCCGCAGCCCGATCCGGTCGACGGCCCGTGGGTCTACACCGAGGTCGAGCGGGTGGAGGAGGGGGCGGCGGCGCCGACCGGGGAGATCCCGACCCAGCAGGAGTGGAGCGGGCAGTGGGAGGACGCCGAGGCCTCCGGCGACCCGCTGGAGGCGCGGATCGCGCCCGACGCCGAGGTCCTGTGCGCGCGGTTCTGCCTCACCCCCGGCCAGCTCTACACCGATGAGGAGGGCCGCGGCACCTTCGAGGTGACCGGGCAGGACTTCATCAATTACCTGAGCTGGGGCGACGTGGTGATCGCCGAGGTCACCTACGCCGAAGAGGAGACCGAGGACGGCCTCCCCGAGATCGTGCGGATCACCGAGCTGTACCGGCCGGCGGACCGGTAGGGCCCCGCCGCGCTGCCGGGGCCCGGGCGCCGCCGTCCGTTCCGGCCGGGTTTCCAGCGGTTCGCCCCGTAAGGACTAGGATCATCGGACCGGTGCGCGACGCCTGCGGCGGGCGGCCCCGAAGCGGCCGACATGCCGCTCCCTCCCCTTGCCCCGTGGCGGACGGTCGGCGACGACCTCGGATTCCCTGACCATACAGACGAGAATCGGTATTCCCTCCCGTGAAAGCCGCGAACGCGTTCTCCGTCGTCCTTCCCTCCACCGCCACCGACCTGACGGAGGCGGACCCGGCGGAGATCGGCCCGTGCCGCCGGGGTCGTCGAGGACGGTGACGACGCAGTTCTTGCCGGTGGAGTCGCTGCAGGTCAGGTACACCGTGGCCTTGCCGGGGATCTGGGCGGAGTTGACAACGGAGTGGCCCGATCCGCAGACGCCGTTGTAGGACCCGCCGAAGCGGGTGCGGCCGAAACGGCCGAACCCGTCAGCAGCGCCGCCGCGGCCGGCGCCGCGGCGGCCGGCTTCTTCTTCATCTGTCCCCTGTCCGAGGTATCCGCGCCGCGGGCGGCGGCGCCTCACGGGCGCCGCGATCCGCCCCGCAGCACGCCCCTGATCCGCTCCAGGACCTCGCCGAAGCGGCGTTCGGCGCCGTGGGTGGTGGGCCGGTAGTACTCCCGCCCGGCGACGGAGTCGGGGGCGTAGCGCTGGGCGACCACGCCGCCGGGGTGGTCGTGGGCGTACTCGTAGCCCTCGCCGTGCCCCAGCGCCTTGGCGCCCTTGTAGTGGCCGTCGCGCAGGTGCGGCGGGACCGCTCCGGCCCGGCCGGCCCGGACATCGGCCATCGCGGCGTCGATGGCGCCGATCACCGCGTTGGACTTGGGTGCGAGCGCGATGTGGATGACGGCCTGGGCCAGGTTGATGCGCGCCTCGGGCAGTCCGATCAGGTCCACCGCCTGGGCGGCGGCGACCGCCACCTGCAGGGCGCCGGGGTCGGCCATGCCGACGTCCTCGCTGGCGTGCACGACGATGCGGCGCGCGATGAAGCGCGGGTCCTCCCCCGCCTCGATCATCCGCGCCAGGTAGTGCAGGGAGGCGTCGACGTCGCTGCCGCGCATGCTCTTGATGAACGCGCTGACGACGTCGTAGTGCTGGTCGCCGGAGCGGTCGTAGCGCACGGCGTGCCGGTCCACCGCGCGCTCGACGTCGGCGACCGTGATCTCCGAGCGCGTACCGGCCACGAGGTCGGCGGCCTCCAGGTAGGTCAGCGACCGGCGGGCGTCGCCCCCGGCGAGGCGGACGAGGTGCTCGGCGGCCTCGGCGTCGAGCGTGTGGCGCCCGTTCAGCCCGCGCTCGTCGGCGAGCGCGCGTTCGATGACGGTGCGGACGTCGTCGTCGGTGTGCGGTTCCAGCGTGAGCAGCAGGGAGCGCGACAGCAGCGGGCTGATCACGGAGAAGAACGGGTTCTCGGTGGTGGCGCCGATGAAGCTCACCCAGCGGTTCTCCACCGCGGGCAGCAGCGCGTCCTGCTGGGCCTTGTTGAAGCGGTGCACCTCGTCGACGAAGAGCAGCGTCCGCGTGCCGCGCATCCCCATCTGACGGCGGGCGTCGTCGATGACGGCCCGCACGTCCTTCACTCCCGCGGTGACGGCGGACAGCTCCACGAAGCGCCGCTGCGTGACCCGGCTGACGACCGTGGCCAGGGTGGTCTTGCCGGTGCCCGGCGGCCCCCACAGGAACAGCGACATCGGCGCGTCGTCCTCGACCAGCCGGCGCAGCGGACTGCCCGCACCGAGCAGGTGCCGCTGGCCGACGACCTCGTCGAGCGTGCGCGGCCGCATGCGCACCGCGAGCGGCTCCTGGCCGCGCTGGGCTTCGGCTCCGGCGTCGTCGAACAGGGTTTCGGACACGGTCCCAGCCTAGTCGTCGGCCGCGCGGACCTGCTCCGGGGCGGGCTCCGATGGGGCTCGGGTGACCGGAACGAGTCCCGGCAGCGCGAACGCCCACCACGTCACCAGCGCGATCCCCCACCCCAGCAGGGCGCCGGCGACCGTGTCGGAGAACCAGTGCACGCCGAGGTAGATCCTGCTCCAGCCCATCACCGCGGTGAACAGCAGCGCGCCGACGAGAGCCCACCCGCGGTGCCGGACGGCCACGGCGACGACGGCCATGCCGAGGACCGCGGCGTAGGCCGCGTGGCCGGACGGGAACGCCGGAGAGGTCTCCTGGATCAGCTGGTCGACCGGCCGTTCGCGGCCCAGCAGCTCCTTGAGCGCCTTGACCGCGATCGCCGACGTGGCCAGCCATGCGGTCAGCACCAGCAGCAGGCTCCACCACCGCCGCAGGTACACCAGCGGGGCCGCCACCGCGGCCAGCAGCAGCACCCCCCACGGCCGCTGGCCGATGTGGTGCAGCAGGACGGCGACGGCGGTGAGCGGGTCGGCGCGGACCTCCAGGGCCCACAGGGTCACGCTCGCGTCCAGGCCCTGGAAGGGCGGCACCGCGTCGCCGATGAGGACGACCGTGACGGCGGTGAACGCTGCCAGTGACACCAGCCCTGCCAGCAGGGGGAGGTGGCGGGAAATGAGGCGGCCTCCTTTTGCCTTCCGGGACTCCGGGGCGTGCTCGGCGGGTCGATGTCCTGCCGCGCGGCATCCCGGAAGCGCTTCGCGCGGTCGTGAGGCGCACGCGGGTGCGCCGCTCCTCGCGGACCTACCCGCCGAACGCGTCTTCAGGCATCCGCGCGATGAGGATGGCGATGTCGTCCCCGCGCCCGGCCGGGGCGAGGTCGGCCAGCGAGGTCGCGGCCGCGTGCACGTCGGTGGCCATGGAGCGCAGCGCCTGCCCGACGCGCTCAAGGCCGTCGTCCATGCGCACCTCGGAGCTCTCCACCAGCCCGTCGGAGCACATCAGCAGCGTCTCACCGGGGGCGAGCCGGCGCGTCGTCACCGGGTACTTGCTCTCGCCGTCGACGCCGACCGGCGGACCGGTCTCGGGCCCCCACACCTCGAAGCCCTCGGTCGTGGCGATGATCGCCGGCGGCTGGCCGGCCCAGGCGGCCTGCATCTCGCCGCTGTCCAGGTCGAGCACGAGGTAGCCGCAGGTGGCGAACACGATCTCGCCGGTCTCGGTGAGCAGCCGGTTGGTCTCGGCCAGCACCACTCCGGGATCGCTCTGGTTGGTGGCGTAGGCGCGAAACGCCACACGGATCTGGCCCATCGCCGCCGCGGCCTCGACACCGTGGCCCTGCACGTCGCCCACGACCAGGCCGATGCGGCGGTTCGGCAACTGGATGGCGTCGTAGAAGTCGCCGCAGACCCGCCAGCCCGCACGCGAGGGCAGGTAGCGCGTCGCGACGTCGAGTCCGGGGAAGTCCGGCAGCTGCGGCGGCAGCATCCGGCGCTGCATCGCGTCGGCGAGCTCCAGTTCGGCCTGCTGGCGGCTGACCCGCTGCAGCGCCTGGCCGGCGAGTCCGGCCAGGGTGAGCATGAGGGCCCGCTCGTCAGGGGTGGCGTGGTGCGGCTGGGTCCAGGCTACCTGCCACACGCCCAGGGCGATCCTGCGGTCGCCGAAGATCGGCACCGTCGCCCAGGACTGCGCGTTGGTGCGGTGCAGGAGCTCCTGGACGGCCGGGAAGCGCTCCAGCACCTCGGCCCTGCTCTCGAAGAACCGGGGCTGGCGATCCTGCAGCACCGCGCCCATGGGGAAGGACGTGTCGGTGGCGTCGCGTCCGTCGATCATCTGCAGCGTGCCGTTGGGCTGCGTCGACGACGAGACGGCGCGCAGCACGCCGTCCTGGAGCAGCACGACGGCGGCGGTACTGCCGCCGAAGATCGGCACGAACTCCTCGGTGAGCAGCCCGGTGACCTCGTCGACGGTCGTCGCCGAGACGAGCTTGGCGGCCAGCTCGTTGACCTGGCGGCCCTGCGCGGCCTCGATCCGGCGGCGGTCGGCCAGGCGGCGCACCAACTGGACGTGCTCGGTGACGTCGTCGATGATGCCCACCAGTCGGGGGGTGCCGCCCTCGAGGTAGCGCGCCCGGGCGTGCAGCCAGCGTTCGTCGCCCACCTGGTCGAACATCCGGAACCGCTGCTCGTAGTCGCGCCCCTGGTAGGAGGCCTCCATGGCGTCGCGCAGCCGCGCGATGTCGTCGCGGTGCACCCGGGCCAGGCACTCCTCCAGGGTGCGGCTCTCCCCTGCGAGCAGCCGGCCCAGCGGGGAGGGGCCGAAGAGCTCCCCGAGCTCGCCGGTGCGCAGGTCCAGCGTCCACAGCGCGGTGTCGGAGTTCTCGGTGCGCAGTTCGGTGATGGCGCGCAGCGTCTCCTCGTCCCGCATCGGCCCGCGGCACATGACCACGATCCCGGCGGGCTGCGCGCCGTCCCCGCCGGCCAGCGGCCGCGGCTCCACGACGACGTGGTGGGCGGTTCCGTCGGAACCGGTGAGGCGCAGGCTGCGGTGCGGCGACTCGTGAGGGCCGCTCAGCGCCAGGCGGTGCAGCTCCCAGCCGCGTTCGACGTCGCTGTCGGCGAGCAGGTCCGGCCAGGGGCCCCGCGGCGGTTCCGCGGACCGGTATCCCGTGAGGTGCGCGAACGCCCGGTTGGTCAGCAGGATGGCGCCCGTGCGATCGGCCACGAACATGGCCGCCGGCGCATGGTGAAACGCCGCGCCGGCGGGGTCGCCGATCTCGGCCGCGAAGGCGGCACCGGTCGACCCCCCGGAACCGGCGAAGTCGTCAGTGGTGCCGGTTGTGCCATTCACGTATAGATCATCCCTGTGTCGTTACGAATGCCCCACCCACCCGTGCAGGCCTCCCCCGTGAACATCCGATTCGGCTTAGTTTAACGACATAGTCACCCGTTTGAGCAGGTGAGGGCCGCCACGATCGGACCGTGCACCGCGGCCTCCCGTTCCTCCTCACGTCCCGTCGGGCATTCCACCGCCCGCAATACAAAACGCGGCCGGGCGAGAGAAATACAAACGAATCGCTATCTCGCCCGGCCGCCATTTGCCGAAATCGTTACTCCGGCGTGACTAGTCGTAGAGGATCGCAGGCGGCGCGCACCGCCCATCGCAGACAGGCACTCTACGCCAGAACGGCGACCCGATCGACACGGCGACAGCGGGTCCCCGTCCGGGAAAGGGCACGCGCCCTAGGCGTTCTCGTCCTCCGGGACGAAGTCGATGCCGGCCTCCCTGCGCTGACCGGCGGTGATCGGCGTCGGCGCGCCCGTCAGCGGGTCGCCTCCCGAAGCCGTCTTGGGGAAGGCGATGACGTCGCGGATGGAGTCGCCGCCGGTCAGCAGGGTGATGATGCGGTCCCAGCCGAAGGCGATGCCGCCGTGCGGCGGCGGGCCGAACTTGAACGCCTCCAGCAGGAAGCCGAACTTCGACTCGGCCTCGGCCTTGCTGATCCCCAGCACGTCGAAGACCCGCTGCTGGATCTCGCCGCGGTGGATACGGATCGATCCGCCGCCGATCTCCGAGCCGTTGCAGACCATGTCGTAGGCGTAGGCCAGTGCGTTGCCCGGGTCCTCGTGGAAGTTCTCGCTCCACTCCGGTTTCGGCCCGGTGAACGGGTGGTGCACCGGGGTCCAGCCGCCCTCGCCGTCCTCCTCGAACATCGGGGCGTCGACGACCCACAGGAACGACCAGCGCGACTCGTCGATCAGGCCGAGCCGGTGGCCGATCTCCAGCCGGGCCGCGCCCAGCAGCTCCTGGGAGGCTCGCCGCGCACCGGCCGCGAAGAAGACGCAGTCGCCGGCCTCGGCCCCGACCGCCTCGACCAGTCCGGAGCGCTCCTGCTCCGAGAGGTTCTTGGCGACGGGGCCGCCCAGCGTTCCGTCCTCCTGGACGAGCACGTAGGCCAGCCCCTTGGCGCCGCGGGCCTTCGCCCAGTCCTGCCAGGCGTCGAGCTCCTTGCGCGTCTGCGACGCGCCGCCGGGCATCACCACGGCACCGACGTAGGGAGCCTTGAAGACGCGGAACGGGGTGTCGGCGAAGTAGGCGGTGAGCTCGGTGAGCTCCTGGCCGAAGCGCAGGTCCGGCTTGTCGGAGCCGAAGCGGTCCATCGCCTCGAAGAACGGCATGCGGGGCAGCGGCAGCGGGACCTCCTGCCCCAGCACCTCGTTCCACAGCCGCGCGACCAGCTGCTCGCCGACGTTGATGACGTCCTCTTGGTCGACGAAGCTCATCTCGATGTCGATCTGGGTGAACTCCGGCTGCCGGTCGGCGCGGAAGTCCTCGTCTCGGAAGCAGCGCGCGATCTGGTAGTAGCGCTCCATGCCGCCGACCATGAGCAGCTGCTTGAACAGCTGGGGCGACTGCGGCAGCGCGTACCAGTGGCCGGGCTGCAGGCGGACCGGCACCAGGAAGTCGCGGGCGCCCTCGGGCGTGGAGCGAGTGAGGTAGGGCGTCTCGACGTTGACGAAGCCGTGCTCGCGCATGACGTCGTGCACCACGTAGGTGGCCTGGGAGCGTACCCGCAGCGCCGAGGCGCGCTCGGGGCGGCGGATGTCGAGGTAGCGGTAGCGCAGCCGGGCCTCCTCGGAGACGTCCTGCGACCCGTCCAGCGGGAACGGCAGCGGGGCCGCCTCGCTGAGGACCTCGATCTCCTCGGCGACGACCTCGACCGCCCCGGTGGGGATGTCGGGGTTCTCGTTGCCCTCCGGGCGGACGCGCACGCGCCCTCGCACCTTGATGCAGTACTCGGCGCGCAGGTCGTGGGCGAGGTCGTCCTCGCGGACCACGACCTGGACGACGCCGGAGGCTTCGCGCAGGTCCAGGAAGACGACGCCGCCGTGGTCGCGGCGGCGGGCCACCCAGCCCGCCAGGACGACGGTCTCGTCGGCATGTTCGGCGCGCAGGGCGCCCGCGTCATGCGTGTGGATCAACGGGGTTCTCCTTCAACGTTCCAGTGCCTTCTCATCTTGCCTGACGTGCGCGAAGGTCCGGTCCCGGGTCGGTGGGGATCGGTGGGACCGGTGCCGCTATCTCGGCGGTCGAGGGAACCCGCGAAAGGGGAGTTGCTCGTCATCTCTTCACGTGGTGTCGTGCGGCGCGCGGGCCACCGCTGTGGCGGCTCAGCTTTCGGTGATGCCGCGCAGGAACGGGTTGGTGGCGCGTTCGCGGCCGATCGTGGTCTGCGGGCCGTGGCCGGGCAGCACGGTGGTGTCGTCGGAGCGGCGCAGGCAGACCCGCTCCAGGCTGCGCAGGATCGTCGGGTGGTCGCCACCGGGGAAATCGGTGCGGCCGATCGATCCGGCGAACAGCAGGTCACCGGTGAACAGCACCTCGGGGTGCTCCTCCCCTGCAGGGAGCGCGTAGGCGACCGAACCGGGCGTGTGGCCGGGGGCGTGGTCGACGGCGAACTCCAGGCCGGCGAGGGCGAGCACGGCGCCGTCGGCCGCCTCCAGCACCTCGGCGGGTTCGCGCATGGGCTCGTCGCCGAGCAGGCCGGAGAGCTGGGCGGCCAGGCCGGGATCCAGCCCGGCGGCGGGGTCGGTCAGCAGCGCCCGGTCGCCGGGGTGCAGGTAGGACGGGACGCCGTGGGCCTCGCTCACCTGGGCCGCCGACCAGACGTGGTCGAAGTGCCCGTGGGTGAGCAGCACCGCGGCCGGGGTGAGGTCGTGCTCGGCCAGCAGCTTCTCCATGCCCTCGGCCGCTCCCTGGCCCGGATCGATGATCACGCACTCCGCACCCGTGGCCGCGGCGACCACGTAGCAGTTCGCGGCGAGTGGTCCGGCGGGGAAGGCGGCGATGAGCACGGCGGGCGGTGACCTCGTTTCCGGATCGAATACGGCGCGGCCTCACGTACGACAACGAGCGTACCGAGGTCGCGGAGGGGCGGCGACCTGTTATGGGCGCCCGGCGCGAGCCGCCGGAACAGGGCCGGGTCCCGCCCCGCCGCCGATCATCACCATTCGGTCACCACGCGCCTGATGGCTCTTTGCCAAACGCCTTGACAGTGCCATATTGGTCCAAGCCCGAACAGCGCGCGTTCCGGGCGGACCGATCCCGGCGGCGCGGCGCCGGTGGCGGGGCCGGGCGTCCGCGGCGCCGATGCTCGGCGGCACGATGACGCGGTACGGCGCGGCGCACAGTGCGGTGCGGCTCCGTGCAGGGCAGCGCAAGTTAATAAAGGTCGATATCAGCCATTGCGTATGGATATCGTGCATAGTCACGGCAGCTCACACCCGGTTCCGGCCCCGGCCGCGGGCCGACCCACCGACGCCGGTGCTGCCGCGACCACACGGACCTGACGGACGTCAGGCTCATCACGGCAGGAGGACACGGTGACCACGGACCCCTGGGGCCGCGTAGACGATGACGGCACGGTCTACGTGCGCACGAGTGAGGGCGAGCGTGTCGTCGGGTCGTGGCAGGCCGGCGCTCCCGAGGAGGCCTTGGCGTTCTTCCGCCGCAAGTACGACGCGCTGGTGACCGAGGTCGAGCTGCTGGAGAGGCGGCTCAGCACGACCGACCTGTCCGCGGCCCAGGCGCTGTCCAGCGTGGAGAAGTTGCGCGCCGCGGTGACCGACGCGCACGCGATCGGCGACCTCGACGCGCTCTCGCGCCGGCTGGACGAGCTGACCGCGAGGGCCGAAGAGCGCAAGGTCGAGCAGAAGCACGCGCAGGAGCAGGCCCGCCACGAGGCCCGCGACATCAAGGAGCGGATCGTCGCCGAGGCCGAGCGCGTGGCCGAGGAGACCACGCACTGGAAGTCCGGCGGCGAGCGGATGCGCCAGCTCATCGAGGAGTGGAAGGCCGCGCCGCGCGCCGACCGCGCCACCGAGCAGGGACTGTGGAAGCGCATGTCCAGCGCGCGCAACGCCTTCTCCAAGCGCCGCAAGGCCTACTTCGCCGGGCTCGACGAGCAGCGCGAGCAGGTGCGCGCGGAGAAGGAGAAGATCGTCGCCGAGGCCGAGGCCGTCTCCGACTCCACCGACTGGGGCCCCACCGCGGGGCACTACCGCGACCTGATGCAGCAGTGGAAGGCCAGCGGCCGCGCCGATCGGGCCAGCGAGGACAGGCTGTGGCAGCGGTTCAAGGCCGCCCAGGACCGCTTCTTCCAGGCCCGCAACGCGGTGTTCGCCGAACGCGACGCGGAACTGCGGGTCAACGCCGAGGCCAAGGAGAAGCTGCTGGAGGAGGCCCAGCGCGAGCTGCTCCCGGTGAGCGACCCGCGCGACGCCCGCGCGCGGCTGCGCGACTACCAGGAGCGCTGGGAGGCCGCCGGGACGCTGCCGCGCGACTCCCGCGACCGGCTGGAGGGCGCGTTCCGCAAGATCGAGGACGCCGTACGCAAGGCCGAGGACCAGGAGTGGCAGCGCACCAACCCCGAGGCGCGCGCCCGCGCCGAGGCGACGGTCAGCCAGCTGCGCGACTCCATCGATCAGCTGGAAGGCCGGCTGGAGAAGGCCCGCGCCGCCGGCAACGACCGCAAGGCCCGCGAGGCCGAGGACGCCCTGACCGCCCGCCGCTCATGGCTGAACGAGGCGGAGAAGGCCCTCGAAGAGATGAGCTGAGCCCGAAGGCCCGAACGGCGCGGGGCCCGGCACTCCTTCGGGGGAGCCGGGCCCCGCGCCGTTGTCCGTCGACCGGCCCTCGGGGCTCGCGTCCCTAGTTCTTCATCCGGTACACGTCGTAGACGCCGTCCACGCCGCGCACCGCCTTCAGGACGTGGCCCAGGTGGGTGGGGTCGGCCATCTCGAAGGTGAAGCGGCTCAGCGCGACGCGGTCGCGGCTGGTCTGCACGGTCGCCGACAGGATGTTGACGTGCTGGTCGGAGAGCACGCGGGTGATGTCGGAGAGCAGACGGGTGCGGTCCAGCGCCTCGACCTGCAGGGCCACCAGGAACATCGAGTCCTCGGTGGGCTGCCACTGGACCTCCACCATCCGCTGGGGGTCGAGGTGGTTGGTGTTGACGCAGTCGCTGCGGTGCACCGAGACGCCGTTGCCGCGCGTCACGAAGCCGACGATCTTGTCGCCCGGCACCGGGGTGCAGCACTTGGACAGCCGCACCCAGACGTCGGCGTCGCCCTCGACCACGACACCGGGGTTGCCCGCGGGCCGCTGCCGGGTGCGCGAGCGGGTGGGCAGCGAGGTCTCGGCGAGGTCCTCCTCGGCGCTCTCGATCCCGCCGAGGGAGTCGACCAGCTTCTGGACGACGTTCTGGGCGCTGATCTGGTTCTCGCCCACCGCGGCGTAGAGGGCGTCGACGTCGGGATAGCGCAGGTCGTGGGCGAGCGCGATCAGGGCCTCGCCGCTGAACAGCCGTTTGATCGGCAGCTCCTGCTTGCGCATGACCCTGGCGATGGCGTCCTTGCCCTGCTCGATCGCCGCCTCGCGGCGCTCCTTGGTGAACCACTGCCGGATCTTGTTGCGCGCCCGGGCGCTCTTGACGAAACCCAGCCAGTCGTGGCTGGGACCGGCGTCGAGGGCCTTGGAGGTGAGGATCTCGACCGTCTCGCCGTTGTTGAGTTCGCTCTCCAGCGGCACCAGCCGACCGTTGACGCGGGCGCCCACGGTGCGGTGGCCGACCTCGGTGTGCACGGCGTAGGCGAAGTCCACGGCGGTCGCGCCCTGCGGCAGCGAGATGACGTCGCCGCCCGGGGTGAAGACGAAGACCTCCTGCACCGACAGGTCGAAGCGCAGCGACTCCAGGAACTCGCCCGGGTCCTTCGTCTCCTGCTGCCAGTCGATGAGCTGGCGCAGCCACGTCATGTCGCCGGTGCCCTTGGACTTGGCCGCCTCCTTGCCCCCGGAGCCGCGGTCCTCCTTGTACTTCCAGTGCGCGGCGATGCCGTACTCGGCGCGGCGGTGCATGGCCCGGGTGCGGATCTGCAGCTCGACCGGGTTGCCCTCCGGACCGATCACCGTGGTGTGCAGCGACTGGTACATGTTGAACTTCGGCATCGCGATGTAGTCCTTGAACCGTCCCGGCACCGGGTTCCAGCGCGCGTGGATGGTGCCCAGCGCCGCGTAGCAGTCGCGGACGCTGTCGACGAGGACGCGGATGCCGACGAGGTCGTAGATCTCGTCGAAGCCGCAGTTGCGGGCGATCATCTTCTGGTAGATCGAGTAGTAGTGCTTGGGCCGGCCGCGCACCGTGGCCTTGATCTTGGACTCGCGCAGGTCGGCGGAGACCGCCTCGATGACGTCCTGCAGGCCGACGTCGCGGCGCGGCGCGCGCTCGGAGACCAGGCGGGCGATCTCGTCGAAGCGCTTGGGGTACATGGTGGCGAACGCGAGGTCCTCCAGCTCCCACTTGATGGTGTTCATGCCCAGGCGGTGGGCGAGCGGGGCGAAGATCTCCAGCGTCTCGCGGGCCTTCTTCTCGCGCTTGGCCTGCGGGAGGTAGCGCAGGGTGCGCATGTTGTGCAGCCGGTCGCACAACTTGATGACCAGCACCTTGATGTCGCGGGACATCGCCACGACCATCTTGCGCACGGTCTCGGCCTGGGTGGCCTCGCCGTACTTGACCTTGTCGAGCTTGGTGACGCCGTCGACCAGCTCGGCGATCTCGTCGCCGAAGTCGGTGCGCAACTGGTCGAGCTTGTACTCGGTGTCCTCGACCGTGTCGTGCAGCAGCGCCGCGGCCAGCGTCGGCTCCTGCATCCCCAGTTCGGCCAGGATGGTCGCGACCGCCAGCGGGTGGGTGATGTAGGGGTCGCCGCTCTTGCGCTTCTGGTCGCGGTGGTGGTAGGCGGCGACCTCGTAGGCGCGCTCGATGAGCCGCACGTCGACCCGGGGGTGGGTCGCCCGCACAGTCTTGATGAGTGGTTCGAGGACCGGGTTCATGGTCACCCCCCGCTGGGCGCCGAGTCGCGCGAGTCTGCGGCGTACTCGCACGGTAGAGGACAGGCTGGGCGGTGTGGTGGAGGCGGGCCGCTCCTCCTCGGCGGGCCCGGGGCCGGTCTGCCCGGAGGGTTCCGGGCCGGGCGGTTCGGGGGCCGCGGCGGGCTGCTGCGCCTCGGCTGCGGCGAGGTCGTCGGGGACTCGGGGCGCCGCGGAATCCGCGACGCCCCCTTGACACTCGGGCCGGTCCTGGCCGCCGCCGACGGCGGACCCGCCGGACGGATGCTCCCGCGCCGATTCGAGCGGCTCGGTGCGCGTGGCCACCGCCTCGGTCGAAACCGCTTCACTGCGCATGGACGTCCTCCCGCGGCTCACCCGGCGAGCGTCTGCCGGGCCCTTTGCGAGCGGTGCTCTGCGAGCCCTGCTCCCGCCGGGCTGTGGGGGTCCCGGTCGGACCCTCAAGGTCGATCCGGTCGTGTGTGGACCAACCGGTCTCTATGACCGGCGATAGGGGACGCCAACACTGCCGCCACCCCGGATACGCCGGTTCTTCGTCTGTGCGGTGGGCCGGGCGGCCCACCTGTTCCAACGCGCGGCTCGGGTGCCGTATGCCCTCAGTCTATTGACGCGCCCTGCCGTATCCGCACGTCGACGCGTTCGGACGGCATCGTCGGCCCGTGCCCGAGGGCGGGGACCTCAGACCGTGGTCAGCGTGCGGAGTTCGACGTCGGAGAGCTTCTCGCGGCCCTTGAGGAACGCCAGTTCCATCAGGACCGAGAATCCAACGACGGTACCACCGGCCCGGCGGACGAGTTCCACCGCGGCCCGTCCGGTGCCGCCGGTGGCGAGCACGTCGTCGACGATCAGCACCCGGCTGCCCGGGGCGATCGCGTCGGTGTGCATCTCGATCGTCGCGGTACCGTACTCGAGATCATAGGACTCCCGGAAGGTCCGCGCGGGCAGTTTCCCGGCTTTGCGGATCGGGACGAAGCCCGCTGCGAGCTCCAGCGCCACGGGCGCGGCCAGGATGAACCCCCGCGCCTCCAGTCCGATCACGTAGTCGACCGCGCTCGGCTCGTAGGCGCCGGCGACCGCCTCGACCACGGCGGCGAACGCCTTGGGGTCGGCCAGCAGCGGGGTGATGTCCTTGAACATCACCCCGGGCTTCGGGTAGTCGGGGATTTCGCGGACGCACTGCTCGATCAACGCGGTCAGGTTCTGGGGCATGGTCCCGGTCTTCTCGGCGTGGAGGGGGCAACGAAACGACGGTACCGGCCCCGCTCGCAAGCGGAGCCGGTACCCCCCGGCTGTTGGCGCGCGAAAGCGCGGGGACCGCTAGGACCTCGGGTTGTCCTTGTCGTCGTCGGAGCCGTTGGCCGGGAAGTCCGGACGGTCCTCGACCGGCGTGTCGTCGTCGGGCTCCTGCGGGGTGACGACCTCGCCGATGCCGGCCTTGACCATGCGGATCCGGGTGCCGGGGGAGATCTCCAGCTCCACGTCGTTGTCGCGGACCTCCACGACGGTGCCGTAGATGCCGGCCTTGGTCATCACCTCGACGCCCGGGGTCAGCGTGTTCTGCATCCGGCTCTCCTGCTGGCGGCGCTTCTGCTGCGGACGCCAGAACAGCAGGTAGAAGACCACGATGATGAGGACGAACGGGAGGATCGTCTGGAGGAGGCCAGGGGTTTCCTGGGCTTCTGCTGCGAAAGTGAAAAGGCCCTGCACGGGGGCGTCCTTCCTAACGTTCTGCGGTGGCCGCGCCGGGACGGGCGGCGCACGGACGGCACGCCCTGCTCCAACGAACGGACCGGTCACCGGGTTCCCGCGTGGAACCGGCCGCGTGGTCGGCCGCGGTGGTGCGGGACTGTTGCGGCAGGCGGCACGCGCAGTCTAGAGTTCCCGGTCGCGGGTGACAACGATCGCCCGACGCACCGGTTTCCCCACCCAGCTTACGCGCTGCACGCAACCTCTCTGACCAGTGCATATATCGACTGTTAACGGTTCGGTGTCCTTTTGGTCCCGCGTTCGGGCGGTCATCGGGCTCTGACCGCCGCGTTCCCGGGTCGGGACGGGATTTCCGGGGTTCGGACCCGCCGTGCCGCCGGCGCTGCGCGCACTGCGGCGGCCACCCCCTGGACGAACCCGATCGTCAGACGCCAGTCAGTCTCCGGTGGGCTCGCCGCCCTCGTCGAAGAGCGCGGTCGCGGCACCGAACGCGGCGTCGGGCGGCGGGGTGAGGCCCATGTGCGCCCACGCCTCCGGGGTGGCCACCCGTCCGCGCGGGGTCCGGGCGATGAAGCCGGAGCGCACCAGGAACGGCTCCGCGACGACTTCGACGGTCTCGGGCTCCTCCCCCACCGACACGGCGAGCGTGGACAGGCCGACCGGGCCGCCCCGGAACCGGCGCAGCAGCGCGTACAGCACCGCGCGGTCCAGGCGGTCCAGGCCCTTCTCGTCCACCTCGTAGAGGTCGAGCGCCGCGCGTGCGGTGTCGAGGGTGAGCCGGCCGTCGCCGCGCACCTCCGCGTAGTCGCGCACCCGGCGCAGCAGCCGGTTGGCGATGCGGGGGGTGCCGCGGGAGCGCCCGGCGATCTCCCCGGCGGCGTCGGCCCCCAGCTCCACGTCGAGCAGGCCGGCCGAGCGGTTGAGGATGCGCTCCAGCTCCTCGGGGAAGTAGAAGTCCATGTGCGCGACGAAGCCGAACCGGTCGCGCAGCGGGGCCGGCAGCAGGCCGGCCCTGGTGGTGGCGCCGACCAGCGTGAACGGCGCGATGTCGAGCGGGATCGCCGTCGCGCCGGGCCCCTTGCCGACGATGACGTCGACCCGGAAGTCCTCCATGGCGACGTAGAGCATCTCCTCGGCGGGCCGGGCCATGCGGTGGATCTCGTCGAGGAAGAGCACCTCGCCCTCGTGCAGCGTCGACAGCACCGCGGCCAGGTCGCCGGAGCGCTCGATCGCCGGACCCGAGGTGATCCGCAGCGGCGCCCCCAGCTCGGCGGCGATGATCATCGCCAGGGTCGTCTTGCCCAGGCCGGGCCCGCCCGACATCAGGATGTGGTCGGGGGCCCTGTTGCGGCGCTGGGCGCTGCGCAGCACGAGGGAGAGCTGCTCGCGCACGCGCTCCTGGCCGACGAAGTCCTCCAGCCGCTTGGGGCGCAGGGCGCCTTCGACCGCGCGGTCGTCGAGATCGGCGTCGGCGGAGACCAGGTCCCGCTCGTGCTCCGACATCGGCGGACACCTCCCTTTTGTCCATGTCTTAGATCGTTGGTGGGAAGTAAGGGGATTGTGTCCAGGCCCTGCTTGGCCTCTGCGGGCCTGGTGGGGCTGTCGTCAGCGCGCAGCGTCTGGCAACGCGAAAGGGCGCGGGATCACCGCTGTGCAGGTCCCCGGCCATCTGTGGCGGGCGACCGGCGCGGCCGCATACAGCGCGACCTCTCGTACCGCCACCGCTGGCGCGCTGACGGCAGCCTGCCCAGGTCATCAGTGGTGAATGAAGGATTTTTCGACCAGAGCTCCCAACCCCATCACCGGCCTAGGCCCGACTCAGTCTGCGCAGGGCGCTGCGCAGCAGTACCGCGACGTCGGTCTCCTCACCGGCGTCGGCCGCGACGGCGTCGGCGGCCGATTCGGCGTCCTTGGCCGGCCACCCCAGGTTGACCAGGCCCGAGACGACCTGCGGACGCCAGGGAAGCGCGGCCGGGGCCGGGGCCGCGCCCGCATCGGCCGCGTCCTCGTACCCTCCCAGCGGCGCGCCGAGCTTGTCCTTGAGCTCCAGCACGATGCGCTGGGCGCCCTTCTTGCCGATGCCCGGGACCTGGGTGAGCGCACCGGTGTCCTCGGTCATGACCGCGCGGCGCAGGGAGTCGGGGGTGTGCACGGCCAGCATCGCCTGCGCCAGGCGGGGGCCGACTCCGCTCGCGGCCTGCAGCCGCTCGAAGACGTCGCGCTCGTCGTCCTCGGCGAAGCCGTACAGGGTGAGGGACTCCTCCCTGACCACCAGCGACGTGGCGACGGTCGCGGTCTCCCCCACCCGCAGCCGCGCGAGGGTGGCCGGCGTGCACTGCACGGACACGCCGACGCCGCCCACCTCGATGACGGCGGAGCCGCTGCCCCGGCCGGCCACGCGGCCGTTCAGGAACGCGATCACTGTTACCTTCCTCGTGCACTCGGGCGGTGTGGGCGGGGCCGCGGCTACAATCCGCGCGTCCGGCGGGTCAACTCGACCTTGCGGGCGAAGTCCTGCTGGGCCCGCGCCACGCGGGCCTGGGCGCCGCCGCGCCAGATGTGGCAGATCGCCAGCGCGACCGCGTCGGCGGCGTCGGCCGGCTTCGGCGGGCCCTCCAGGTGCAGCAGCCGGGCGACCATGGTGCCGACCTGGACCTTGTCGGCGCGGCCGTTGCCGGTGATGGCGGCCTTGACCTCGCTGGGGGTGTGCAGCGCGACGGGCAGCCCGCGGCGCGCGGCACAGGTGATGGCGATGGCGCTGGCCTGGGCGGTCCCCATGACGGTGCTGACGTTGTGCTGGGCGAAGACCCGCTCCACGGCGACCGCGTCGGGGCGGTGCTCGTCGAGCCATTCCTCGACCCCCCGTTCGATGCCGAGCAGCCGTTCCGGCAGTTCGGCATCTGCCGACGTGCGGATGGCCCCGGCGGCGACCATGTCGAGCCGGCGCCCGACGGAGCCGTCGACCACGCCCACGCCGCACCGGGTCAGCCCCGGGTCGATCCCCAGAACGCGCACCCCGTCCCCCGTCCCGCTTCCCGCCTCGAACGCCCGTTCGCAGAGCCTACCGGGCACCGGTGCCACCGCGCGCCCGGACCGGCCGAGCGGGCGCCGCGCGGTAGGACATCGGTCCACCGGGCACGCCCTCCACGCGGGCGCGCCCCCGCCAGGGCCGTGGGGCTCCTGCCGGGGGCGCGCGGGTGCGTGGGCCGGGCGGGCCGGCTAGCCGATCCTCTCCATGATCTCATCGGGGATGTCGGCGTTGGTGAAGACGTTCTGCACGTCATCGGAGTCGTCGAGGGCGTCGACGATGCGCAGGACCTTCTTGGCGTCGTCCTCCTGCAGCGGGATCTCCATGCTCGGCAGGAAGTCGGAGTCGGCCGACTCGTAGTCGATGCCGGCCTCGACCAGCGCGGTGCGCACGGCGACGAGGTCGGTGGCCTCACTGACCACCTCGAACGACTCGCCCAGGTCGTTGACGTCCTCGGCGCCGGCGTCGGCGACCGCGAGCATCACGTCGTCCTCGGTGGTGCCCTCCTTGGGCACGATCACGACGCCCTTGCGGTTGAACAGGTAGGCGACCGAACCGGCGTCGGCCATGGAACCGCCGTTGCGGGTGATGGCGACGCGCACCTCCGAGGCCGCGCGGTTGCGGTTGTCGGTCAGGCACTCCACCAGCAGCGCCACGCCGCCCGGCGCGTAGCCCTCGTACATGATGGTCTGCCAGTCGGCGCCGCCGGCCTCCTCACCGCCGCCGCGCTTGCGCGCGCGCTCGATGTTGTCCAGCGGCACGGAGTTCTTCTTGGCCTTCTGGATGGCGTCGTAGAGGGTCGGGTTGCCGTCGGGGTCCCCACCACCCGTGCGCGCGGCCACCTCGACGTTCTTGATCAGCTTGGCGAAGAGCTTGCCGCGCTTGGCGTCGATGACGGCTTTCTTGTGCTTGGTGGTGGCCCACTTGGAGTGGCCGCTCATGCCTGTCCTTTCACCATGTCGACGAAGAGTCGGTGGATACGCGCGTCCCCGGTGAGTTCGGGATGGAACGAGGTGGCCAGCAGGCTCCCCTGTCGTACCGCGACGATCCTACCGGCCCGTTCGCCGTGCACGACCTGTCCGAGCGCGCGGACGTCGGCTCCGGTGGACTCAACCCAGGGGGCGCGGATGAAGACCGCCTCGACGGGTTCGTCCCCGATCCCCTCGATGCGGACCGGCGCCTCGAAGGACTCGGTCTGGCGGCCGAAGGCGTTGCGGCGCACCGTCATGTCGATGCCGCCGATGGTCTGCTGACCCTCGATGCCGTCGAGGACCCGGTCGGCCAGCATGATCATGCCGGCGCAGGTGCCGTAGACGGGCAGCCCTTCGTGGACGTGCTTGCGCAGCGGCTCCATCAGCTCGTAGCGCACCGCGAGCTTGGACATCGTGGTGGACTCGCCACCGGGGACGACCAGTCCCTGGACCGCGTCGAGCTCCTCGGGGCGCAGGACGGGGACGGCGCGCACACCGAGGCCGTCGAGGACGCGCAGGTGCTCGGCGACGTCACCCTGGAGGGCGAGTACGCCGATGGTGGGTGTGGCGGACAAGGGGGACCTCGCTTGCGGTAACGGGCTGGGCGCGGTCGGCGGTCGGCCGCGTGCGTGCGGGCCGCCGCGCGGCGGCCCGTCTCCATCAGAGTAGGCGCCTGCGCCGAACAACACCGCGGCGGCCGCGGATCATTCCGCCCGGGGCGGCGGCCGCGCGCCCGCCCCGAACGGCAGGGGCGCCCGGTGGTCGGCCACCGGGCGCCCCGACGGGCACGGTCGCGACTACCAGCCGCGGCCGGCGTAGCGCTGGGTCTCGTCGAGCTCGTCGAGGTTGATGCCGACCATGGCCTCGCCCAGGCCTCGGGAGACCTTGGCGACGACCTCGGGATCGTTGTAGTGCAGCGTGGCCTGCACGATGGCGTCGGCGCGCTTGGCGGGGTCGCCGGACTTGAAGATGCCCGACCCCACGAACACGCTCTCGGCGCCGAGCTGGCGCATCAGCGCCGCGTCGGCCGGGGTGGCCACGCCGCCGGCGGAGAACAGCGGTACCGGCAGCTTGCCGAGGCGGGCCACCTCCTTGACGACGTCGTAGGGCGCGCGCATCTCCTTGGCCGCGCCGAACAGCTCGGCCTCGTCCAGGGTTCCCAGGCGCTTGATCTCGGACCTGATCGAACGCATGTGCCGGGTGGCCTCGACGACGTTGCCGGTGCCGGCCTCGCCCTTGGACCGGATCATGGCCGCGCCCTCGGCGATGCGGCGCAGGGCCTCGCCGATGTTGGTGGCGCCGCAGACGAAGGGGACGGTGAACGCCCACTTGTCGATGTGGTGGGCCTCGTCGGCCGGGGTGAGGACCTCGGACTCGTCGATGAAGTCGACGCCGAGGGACTGCAGCACCTGGGCCTCGACGAAGTGGCCGATCCGGGCCTTGGCCATGACCGGGATGGAGACGGCCTCGGTGATGCCGTCGATCATGTCCGGGTCGGACATGCGCGCGACGCCGCCCTGCTTGCGGATGTCGGCGGGCACCCGCTCCAGCGCCATGACCGCGACGGCGCCGGCGTCCTCGGCGATCCTGGCCTGCTCGGGCGTGACCACGTCCATGATCACGCCGTTCTTGAGCTGCTCGGCCATGCCTCGCTTGACGCGGTCGGTGCCGACCCTGCTCTCGGTCGGGTTCTCAGCGGTGTTGGCCACGGTGGCGGACTCCAAGTTCTGGGCGGACACGGGTGTTACCTCGCTTGCGAGGAGGATGGTCTCTTCGGTGCGCCGGCCGCGTGCGGGCGGTCGCCGGTGCACCTGTCGTCTCCATGGTAGATCCTTCCCTCAGCCGCCCTTTCAGGACATAACGGCGCCGTGTCGAGGGAAGTCCTTACATTTTGTCGACCGTCGCGCCGGTCGCGACACCGAGTAGAACACCGTCGACCCGCCATCCATTTCCCGACCCGCTCCCGATGACCGGGGCCGAGCGGAGCCTCCTTCCCGGCGCGGCCCCTTGCGCCGGGCGCGTCGCGGATTCGGTGGATCTCAACGTCAATATCCGGAAAAACCCGGACTCCGAATTCTCTGTGTTACCGTCGTTTCACACTTGGTGACGAATGTCCAGAGTCGGGGACCGAATAGGTGAATTCCCGACCGGGCATGCTCCCTGTCCCTGACCGGGCGATCAAGGGAGGGGCCCGGTCACCGGATCGAAGGAGGAGCGATGCGTAAGTTCTTCGCAGTCCTGATCACCGGAATCGCCGCGGCCACGGTCTCCTTGGCCGGGGCCGCACCGGCCTCGGCGAGCGACGACCACCACCATGGCAACGAATACCACGGGATCAACGTCCTCAACGACCTCATCGACATCGGATAGCCGCGAGACATCGATCCGCCTTTTTCGTGCTCCGTGCACGCGCAGCGCCCGGCGGAACCCGCCGGGCGCTGCGGGGTGTCCGGGCGGTGCCGGGCGAAAGGACCGGGTGCGTGCGGGAGCCGCGCGGCGGACGGCGGCGCTGCGGCGGGCCCGGCCCCGGGCGCCCTCAGGCCGCCGTGAACACCGGCGGGTCGTCGTCCATCTCGAAGAAGTCCGGCATCGGCGCGTGCCCGGCCAGGCGCAGCACGCGGACCAGGCGGCCGGCGCGGGCCTCGCGGATGGCGGCCACGGCGTCGTTGTAGAACCGCCGGGCGATGTGGACCCGCCTGGCCGCGGCCTCCACCTCCGCCGGCAGGTCTTCGCCCGCGTCGTCCCCGGTCCGCGCGCCGCCGAACCCGTCCTCCTCGGCCACCGCGCGCAGCACCCGCGACAGGTTGCTCTCCGCCAGCTCGCGCGCACCGGGGTCGGCCGCGCGGCGGGTCCGGCCGACGGCGTCGGCGAGCAGCACACTGGAGGCCGGCTCCAGCTCTCCCGCGCAGGCGAACTCCAGCACGACCGCGCTGCGCCGCAGCAGGGCCGCGTCCAGCGCCGCGTGCGCGGTCTCCACGCGGGTGTGCAGCCGGTCGAGCCGGCCCGCCCGCCAGGAGATGTAGAAGGAGAACAGCACCACCAGTACGAAGGCGGCGGCCAGGACCGGAACCAGGTCGGCCGTCACGGCTGCTCGGCCTCCCTGCGGTCCGCGCTGACCGCGGCGCCCATCCCGGCCGGCAGGACGGTCTCGTAGACCCGCACGACGTCGGCGGCGACGGTACGCCAGTCATAGGCCCGCACGGCCGCGCGGGCCGCCTCGGACAGCGACGCCCTCCGGTCCGGATCGTCCAGCAGTTCACCGGCCGCGCGGGCCAGCGCCTCGGGCTCGCCCGCCTCGAACAGCGCTGCGGCGGCGCCGTCGCACAGGACCCGGCGAAACGCCGGGATGTCGCTGGCGGCGATCGGCGCGCCGGCCGACATGGCCTCGGTCAGCACGATGCCGAAGCTCTCCCCGCCCAGGTTGGGCGCGCAGAAGACGTCGACGGAGTGGTAGGCGCGCACCTTGTCGGCCTCGCTGACCCGGCCCAGAGCGACCACCCGGTCGCGCAGGTCCGGATCGACCGCGGAGCGCACGTCGTCGGCGTCGCCGGGACCGGCCAGGAGCAACCGCAGTCCGGGGCGTTCCCGGCCGAGCAGGTTGAACGCCCGCAGCAGCACCGGCAGGCCCTTGCGGGGCTCGTCCATCCGGCCGAGGAACCCGATCGCGCCGCCCTCGCCGGGCCAGCCCTCCAGCGGTTCGGCCTTCTCGTAGTGGCGCACCGCCACGCCGTTGGGGATGAGGACGGCGTCGCCGCCCAGGTGCTCCACGAGCGTCTTGCGGGCGGCCTCCGAGACCGCGATGCGGCCGTTGATCTTCTCCAGGGCCGTGCGCAGCGCCGCGGCCGACACCGCCATGGCGCGCGAGCGCGGGTTGGAGGTGTGGAAGGTGGCGACGATCGGCCCTTCGGCCACCCAGCAGGCCAGCAGGGACAGGCTCGGCGCCGCGGGCTCGTGGACGTGCAGCACGTCGAAGCCGCCGTTGCGGATCCAGCGCCGCACCCGGCCGGCCGCGCGGAAACCGAAGGAGAGCCGGGCCACCGAGCCGTTGTAGGGCACCGGGACGGCCCGGCCGGCACTGGCGATGTGGCCGGGCAGCTCGGTCTCGGAGTCGCAGGGGGTCAGGGCCGACACCTCGTGTCCGAGGTCCATGAGCGCCTCCGCGAGGTCGCCCACGTGCTGCTGCACGCCTCCGGGGACGTCCCAGGTGTAGGGGCAGACCAGACCGACGCGCATCGACTCACCGCCTCCGTGGGGGACCGGGCTCGTGCGGCGGTCTCGGCGCCGCCGACACCGCGGGGACGCCGTCAACGGTGGCGCCGGGAGCCGGGACCCGCCGGGATTCGAGGTCGGAGACGAACACGCGCTGCAGCATGTGCCAGTCCTGCGGGTGCTCGGCGATCGCGCCCTCGAACACCCGGGCCAGCTCCTGGGTCATGGCCCGGATCCGCTGCGCGCGGTCGCCCTCGGCCGGGACGGCGATCTCCTCGTGCACCCGGATGCCCCAGTGGGGGCCGTCGAACCACAGCGACACCGGCATCAGCGCGGCACCGGTACGCATGGCCAGCGTGGCGGGGCCGGCCGGCATCCGGGCGGCCTCGCCGAAGAACTCCACCTCGACGCCGCCGGCGGTCAGGTCGCGATCGGCGAGCAGGCAGACCAGCCCGCCCGCGCGCAGCCGGCGGGCCAGCGCGGCGAAGACGCCGGCCTCCCCGCCGGTGAGCGGGAGCACCTCCATGCCCAGGCTCTCGCGGAACGCGACGAAGCGCTGGAACAGGCCCTCCGGTCTCAGCCGTTCGGCGACGGTGGTCAGCGGGATCCCGCGCAGCGTGATCCACGCCCCCGCGTGGTCCCAGTTGCCCATGTGCGGCAGCGCGGCGACCACGCCCCGCCCGGCGGCGATGTGGGCCTCCAGCGCCTCGATCCCGCTGCTGCGGACGCGGCCCAGGATCTGCTCGCGCCCCATGGCGGGCAGCCGGAACATCTCGTACCAGTAGCGCAGGTAGGAGCGCATGCCCGCCCGTGAGAGCGCCCGCAGCCGCGCCTGCGGGGCCTCGGGGCCGATGACGCGGCGCAGGTTCGCCTCCAGCCGCCGCGCGCCCCCGCCGCGCCAGACGCGGTCGGCGATGCGGGCGAAGGCCCAGCGCCCGGCGCGCTCGGGGAACCGGCGGACGAGCGCCCAGCCCAGCGAGTAGGCCAGCGTCGATGCGCGTTCTCCCATGCGTCGTCTCCTCATGAGGCCCCCGAGATCCTCGGGCGCGGCCGGGTGGTCAGGGGTTGTCCGCGTGCTGGCGGGGTTCGCCGAGCCGGTTGCGGGTCTCGATCAGGCGCTGCACGATGGTCACCGCGCTGAGGACCGCGAGCAGCCACAGCCCGCCGGCCAGCACGTAGGGCACGTCCAGGCCCCCCAGCCCGATGGCGACCAGGCCGATGACCAGCCGTTCGCTCCGTTCGGCGACGCCGACATCGCAGTTGACCCCGAGCCCCTCGGCACGGGCCTTGATGTAGGACACACCGAATCCGCTGACCAGGCAGAACAGGGTCACCCACGCGAGCGTCTCGTCGTCTCCGTCGCCGATGAACCACAGCAGCAGGCCGGAGAAGACGGCGGCGTCGGAGAGCCGGTCCAGGGTCGAGTCCAGGAAGGCGCCCCACCGGCTGGAGGCGTCCGTGGCGCGGGCCACCGCTCCGTCGAGCATGTCGAACAGCACGAAGACGGTGATGACGACGGTGCCGACGTAGAGGTCGCCGCGCGGATAGAAGAACAGGGAGCCGGCGACGACGCCGACGGTACCCACGAGCGTGACCATGTTCGGGGTGACGCCGAGCCGTGCCAGACCTCTGCCGACGGGTTGCAGCACCCGGGCGGTCACAGGACGCAGGATTTTCAACATGGCTTCTCAAGATCGTAGAGCGCTCGAACCGCTGCGGGGACGAGCATCCGCCGCTTCACGGAATGGACTTCCCCACGAGCGGCGCCGAAACGGCCGGTCCGGTGGGGATGCGACCCGGACCTCATCCCCGGGCGGCCCGCCGGAACGCGCGGGCGGCCTCCGCTGCCGTCATCGGCTCTCGGGCCAGTGCTCGGCGAGCAGGTCGCGCGTCTGGCGCAGGAGCTGGGGAAGCACCCTGGTCTGCCCCACCACCGGCATGAAGTTGGTGTCGCCGCCCCAGCGCGGAACGATGTGCTGATGCAGGTGGGCGGCGATCCCGGCGCCGGCGACGGAGCCGAGGTTCATGCCGACGTTGAATCCCTGCGGGCCCGAGGCCGAGCGCAGCGCGGTGATGCCGGCCTGGGTGAGGGCGGCGAGCTCGGCGACCTCGGCCCCCTTGAGCTCGGTGTAGTCGGCGACGTGGCGGTAGGGGCAGACCAGCAGGTGGCCGCTGTTGTAGGGGTAGAGGTTGAGCACGGCGAAGACCGCCTTGCCCCGCGCCACGACGAGCCCCTCCTCGTCGGGCTGCGAGGGCACGTGGCAGAACGGGCAGCCGTCCTCGGGGGAGGAGCCGGTGGGCTTGTTCTCCCCTTTGATGTAGGCCATGCGATGGGGTGTCCACAGCCGCTGGAACCCGTCGCCGACACCGGCACCGCCCTGGGCCTCCTGCTCCGCGCCGCCCATTCGCTCGCTCACCTCTCCTCGACGACCGCCCCCGCCGCGCGGGGAGCATGGTGACGGACCCCGCTCCGCCCGCGACCGCCCCGATCGCGGCTCATAGGCCAGCATAGGAGCTCGGGCCGCCCCGCGCCTGCGGGACGGCCCGGTGCGCCGTGTGAGGTCGGTCGGTCAGTCGGCGACGGGCTGCCTGTCGTCCTGCCTGCCGCCGTCCGCGGGCCGCTGCTCCTCGCTGTAGCGGCTGCTGAGCTTGACCGGCGCGGCCTGGTCCTGCTCGCTCCGCTTCCGCTTGCGGCGCTTGCTCGCCATCAGGTTGAGGACCTCGACGAACAGGGAGAAGCCCATCGCGGTGTAGATGAGGGCCTTGTCGATGTGGAAGCCGAGGCCGTCGGCCACCAGGGTCATGCCGATGAGCAGCAGGAACGCCAGCGCCAGCATCTTGACGGTGGGGTGGTTCTGCACGAACCGGCCCAGCGGGCCCGCGGAGACCAGCATGACGATCACCGCGATGACCACGGCGGCGACCATGACCCAGATGTTGTCCACCATGCCGACGGCGGTGATCACCGAGTCCAGCGAGAACACCAGGTCGAGCAGCACGATCTGGGTGACGACGACGCCGAAGGCCGCCTTGACCTTGGAGCCGGCGTGGTTCTCCTCGCCCTCCAGGCTGTCGTGGATTTCGTAGGTGGCCTTGCCGATGAGGAAGAGGCCGCCGATCAGCAGGATGAGGGACTGGCCGGTGAACTCGAAGCCGAAGACCGAGAACAGCGGTGTCGTGAGGCTCATGATCCAGGAGATCGAGGCGAGCAGCAGCAACCTGGTGATCAGGGCCAGCGCGATGCCCAGGTTGCGGGCCTTGGTCCGCTGCGACTCAGGGAGCTTGCCGGACAGGATCGAGATGAAGACGAGGTTGTCGATCCCGAGCACGATCTCCAACGCCAGCAGCGTCAGAAATCCAACAATGAGGTCGGTGGGCATGGGGGTTCGTCAGCTCCGGGAAGAGGTGGGTCGCGGCGGTCGCGGCAATGGCCACAGAAATCTAGGGAACGCCGGATAAGCATCGCATAAACGCGCATCGGCACGCGGGCCGGTGCGCCGGAGCTCCGGCCGGTCCCTAGACGCCGAGCAGCGCGCGCAGGTGGCGGGGCGAGGGCGAGGCGTGCGCGAGCATCTCGTCGTGGACGGCGCGCTGCCCCGTCCGGGGCCGGGCCGCGCTCAGGTCGCGCGCGATGCCGTTGACCTCGCGGTAGCCGACGTAGTATGTGGAGAGCTGGGCGCTGGTGAGCCGGGCCCTGCGCCACTTCCCCGCGGCCTCGCCCTCCTCCTGGTGGCCGCGCTCGACGAGCAGGTCCATCGCCTCGGCCTCGGTGATCGAACGGGTGTGCGTGCGCACGTCCAGGATCGCGTTGAGGATCATCCGCAGCCGCATCTTGAGCTGCACCAGGCGCAGCGGCAGGTCTCCGGCGTCGTCCCAGCCGGCGTAGGCCAGCAGCTCCTCGGTGTAGACGGCCCAGCCCTCGATGAAGGAGCCGCTGGGCATCGCCTGGCGGACGCGGGTGCCGCCCCGGTAGCGGGCGGCGTGCGCGAGCTGGAGCGCGTGCCCCGGCACGCCCTCGTGCGCCATGAGGTTGCGCAGCATGTGGCCGTTGTACTCGCGGTAGAACGACGCCTGCCGCTCGGTCGACCAGTCGGCGGGAGGGGGTGCGACGGCGATCAGGGTCGGCTCGCCGGTGGCCGGGCTGAGCGGGCCGGGCGGATCGCAGTAGGCGACCGCGACGCCGCGCCGGGACTCCGGCATGGGGATGATCCGCACCGGGTCGTCGAGCACGCTGACCAGGTCGAGTTCGGCCGTGCGCGCGAGGAGGCGCTCGAACGCCTGCTCGCACAGCGGCCCGATGTCGTCGGCGCCGGTGGCGGCCTCGGCCGCGAGCCGGTCCAGGACCTCGCGCACCTGGCCCCGATAGCGGGGCCGGCCGTCGTACTCCGCGGCGACCTCGGCGATCTCCTCCTCGGTGGCGATGAGGTCGCTCTCGGCGCGGGTCAGCAGCGTCTCGGGGGACAGCTCGGAGTCGAGGGTGTACCAGAGCTGGGCGGCGTACTCCCGTTCCCCCAGACGGGGGTCTGCGGTGGCGGAGTCCAGTTCGGCCTCCAGCCATTCGGCGTGGGAGGCCAGGGCCTCGCGGGCCGCGTCGCGGGCCGGCTCGACCTTGGCGCGCAGGCCGGGTTCGGCCTCCAGCAGCGCGTCGAGGTCGGCGCCCAGCAGCGAAGCGGCGCCGCGGGCCTGGGCGATCGCCGTCTCCACGTGCACGCGCGGCATGCCCGGGCCGTTGCCGAGGACGTCACGCGCCACGGCGAGGAAGCCGGGGACGGCGCGGCAGCGCGCAGCCAGCGCCTCCAGCCGGTCGCCGACCGGGAGGGCCTCGCGGGCGATCAGACCGTAGAGCGCGTCGCCCGGCAGGTGCCGGAGGGGGTCCCAGGTGTGCGGACGCAGCTCGGTGAGCCGCCACAGGTCGGCGCTGACCCGGGTGCGCAGCGTCTCCAGGTCCACGTGGTCGGCCGGGGGCAGCATCGCGTCGTCGATCTCGTCGAGCGCGCCCAGGGCGTCGGTGAGCACCCCCGCGCGGCGGACGTCGGCGTCGGGCGAGTGGTCGCTGAGGCGGTCGCGGAACCGGTGGTCGCCGAGCTCGTCGGCCCACTCGGGAGCGTCGGCGAGCAACGTGTCGAGCACCTTGCCGGCCACGTCGCGGAACCGGTCGGTCATGGCGTTGGCGCCCGGGTCGGGCTGCTGGGGGCCGGGTGTGGAAGTCATCGCCCTTCATCGTGCCCCGTCACGGGGCCGGATGCACCTCGCTCGCGCGTCGTCTGCGAACTCCCCGGTGCCGACGGTCGCCTTGAATGGCCCGAGAAGGCCGATGTGAAAGGCTTGGCCCCCCAAGAGGCGGGCGACACGGCGATGCTCTCTCCGAGCCCTCCGACGGTCTCGCCCCGTCCCCCTCTCCGCCGACGGTTCAAGCGAATCACCGCAGGGAACGACCGGATCGCTCGATGGGAGCTCCATGCGCATCAGCCGGATCATCGATCTCAGCCGTTCGATCGGCCCCGGCACCCAGGTCTATCCCGGTGACCCGGTCCCCCGGCTCTCCCCCGCCGCGACGGTCGCCGAGGACGGCTACAACCTGCTGCACGTGTCGATGGGGTCGCAGAGCGGCACGCACGCCGACGCGCCGCGCCACTTCTTCGACGGCGGCGCGCGCATCGACGAGCTGCCGCTGGAGCTGTTCACCGGTCCGGCCGTCGTGGTGGAGGCGGCCGGCCGCACCGACCGCTCCCCCATCACCCGGGCCGACCTGGAGCCGTGGGATCCGGAGTTCGGGCCCGGCGCCGTCGTGCTGCTGCGCACCGGCTGGTCCCGCCACTACGGGACGCGGCGCTACTTCGCCCACCCCCATCTGACCGGGGAGGCCGCCCGCCACCTGGTGGACGCGGGCGTGCGGACCATCGGAATCGACGCCCCGAACCCGGACCCGACGCCGGACGAGGACCATCCGAGCCAGGCGTGGCCGGTCCACCGCGCGGTCCTGGGCGCGGGCGGCGTCATCATCGAGAACCTCTGCGGCCTGGAGCGGATCGACTTCCCCGCCCCGCTGTTCAGCGCTCTGCCCATCGCCCTGGAGGGGGCCGACGGCGCGCCGGTGCGGGCGGTGGCGATGCGGATGGAGTAGGCCACCCGCACCGCCTCGCGGGACCCGGGCCCGAGGTCGGCTAGCGCCGCTCGCGCACGGCGGTCACGATCTCGGCGACCGCGTCGTCGATGGGGACGCCGTTGTTCTGCTCCCCGTTGCGGTAGCGGAAGGACACCGCGTCCTTGCCGGCGTCCTCGTCGCCCGCCAGGAGCATGAAGGGGACCTTCTGCTTCTGGGCGTTGCGGATCTTCTTCTGCATGCGGTCGTCGCTGCCGTCGACCTCGACGCGGATGCCCTCGGCGCGCAGCCGCTCGGCCACCCGCTCCAGGTAGGGCACGTGCTCGTCGGTGATCGGAATGCCCACGACCTGCACCGGGGCCAGCCACGCCGGGAACGCGCCGGCGTAGTGCTCCAGCAGCACCGCGAAGAACCGCTCGATCGAGCCGAACAGGGCGCGGTGGATCATCACCGGGCGCTGCCGCGAGCCGTCGGGGGCCTGGTACTCCAGGTCGAACCGCTCCGGAAGGTTGAAGTCGACCTGGATGGTCGACATCTGCCAGGTCCGGCCGATGGCGTCGCGCGCCTGCACCGAGATCTTCGGGCCGTAGAACGCCGCGCCGCCCGGGTCCATGACCAGTTCGAGCCCCTGCTTCTCCGCCGCCTCGCGCAGCACCCGGGTGGCCTCGTCCCAGATCTCGTCCGATCCGATGGACTTCTCCGGATCGCGGGTGGACAGCTCCAGGTAGAAGTCGTCCAGGCCGTAGTCGCGCAGCAGGTTCAGGACGAAGGTGAGCAGCGAGTCCAGCTCGCCGGCCATCTGGTCGGGGGTGCAGTAGATGTGCGCGTCGTCCTGGGTGAAGCCGCGCGCGCGGGTCAGGCCGTGCACCACGCCGGACTTCTCGTACCGGTACACGGTGCCGAACTCGAACAGCCGCAGCGGCAGCTCGCGGTACGAGCGGCCCCTCGCCCCGAAGATCAGGTTGTGCATGGGGCAGTTCATGGGCTTGAGGTAGTAGTCCTGGCCCTCGTCGAGCTGCATGGGCGGGTACATGCCCTCGGCGTACCAGTCGAGGTGGCCGGACTTCTCGAACAGCCTGCCCTTGGTGGCGTGCGGGGTGTAGACGAACTCGTAGCCCGCCTCCTCGTGCCGCTTGCGCGAGTAGTCCTCCATGACGCGGCGGACGACGCCGCCCTTGGGGTGGAAGACGGCGAGCCCCGACCCGATCTCCTCGGGGATCGAGAACAGGTCCAGCTCGGCGCCGAGCCTGCGGTG
Source organism: Spinactinospora alkalitolerans (assembly GCF_013408795.1). NCBI lineage: Bacteria > Bacillati > Actinomycetota > Actinomycetes > Streptosporangiales > Nocardiopsidaceae > Spinactinospora > Spinactinospora alkalitolerans. Next base: position 1,819,902 of record NZ_JACCCC010000001.1, on the reverse strand, counting down.
GTCGCGCTTCTCGGCCTCCTCCAGGAAGGTGAGGTAGGCCTTGAGGGCGTCCTTGGACTCCCATGCGGTGCCGTAGACGCGCTGCAGCTGCGGGTTCTTCTCGCTGCCGCGCCAGTAGGCCGCCGCCGAGCGCATCAGCTTGAACGCCGGGACGGCCCTGGTGGTGGGCAGGTGCGGACCGCGGCACAGGTCCTTCCAGCACAGCTCGCCGGTGCGCGGCTGGAGGTTGTCGTAGATGGTCAGCCCGCCTGCGCCGACCTCGACGCCGGCGCCCTCGGCGGCGTCGCCGGCGCCGCCCTTGAGGCCGATGAGCTCCAGCTTGTAGGGCTCGTCGCGCAGCTCCTCGCGGGCGTCGTCGTCGGAGACTGCGCGGCGGGAGAACCGCTGCCCCTGCTTGACGATCTGCTGCATCCTCTTCTCGATGCGCTTGAGGTCGTCGGGGGTGAAGGGCTCCGCGACGTCGAAGTCGTAGTAGAAGCCGTTGTCGATGGGCGGGCCGATGCCCAGCTTGGCCTCGGGGAACAGCTCCTGGACGGCCTGGGCCATGACATGGGCGGTCGAGTGGCGCAGGATCGCGCGGCCGTCCTCGGAGTCGATGGCGATCGCCTCGACGGCGTCGCCCTCGGCGACCTCGTGGGCGAGGTCGCGGGGCTCCCCGTTGACCCGGGCGGCGATGACGGTCCGGCCGTCGGCCTCAAGGGCGTCGCCGGCCGTCGTCCCCGCCGCCACCACACGCTCGGTTCCGGCGAGGGTGATATGCAGCTCAGGCACTGCGGACACGGTGACTCCTCAAGGGTGTGGGATGGTCGTGCGCGGTTCCCTCGCGCGCCGCCGCTCCTGCGGCGCGGGGTCCCTTCGATGCTATCGGGGTTCGGGCACGCGCTCACCCGGACCGGTCCGGTTCCGCGCGCCTCCCCGCCCGATCGGGGCCCGTCGGCCACGGGAGGCGCCGTGCGGGTGGCGAAACCGAGAAAACGGGGGTGGACCGGCACCCCAGATCATGATCGGATGGAACCGTTCCCGGAAATCAGGTCGTCCGGAAAGGTCGGGCGACGCGTGACTCGTCTGAGACCAGCTCTTGATCAGGCCGATATTGTGAGCTCATGTCACCGAGCCCCGTAACCGACACGAACCCACCGGACCCGGCGGCATCCCCCACGAAGCGCAGGCCCAACCGCTGGCGGCGGCTCCGCGCCCGCCTCCGGATCTGGCGCATGCGCATGCACTCGCATCCGGTCCTGCACTGGACCTGGCGCACCGCCGTCGCCGTGGTCGGCGGCTTCACCCTGCTGGCCGGAATCATCATGTGCGTGACCCCCGGGCCGGGGATCGGCGGGATCATCCTGGGTCTGGTGATTCTTTCCACCGAGTTCGCCTGGGCGCGCGGCCTGCTGCGGCGCGCCCGCCGCTACGCGCACAACGCCAAGGAGACCGCCGTGCGGACGCGGCGTCGGCGACGGGCCCGCAAAGGGCTGTCCCGCGGTTAGCCACGGCCGGATCCGGATAGCGGATGGGGAAAATCCACGGCGGCGAGTAGACCGAATGCCCTCGCTCCGCTCGCCTCGGGCTCGCGTCCTTCGGCGGGTCGCCGATCGGCCGCGGGGCCGAAACCCGGAGGGGCAAAGAAGAAGGGACCGATTCCGTGGTTTGGAACCGGCCCCTCGGGAGTGTGGGCGATACTGGACTCGAACCAGTGACCTCGTCGGTGTGAACGACGCGCTCTAGCCAACTGAGCTAATCGCCCCGGCGGTTTCGCCCTGTTTGGCGGGCGAACAAGAAAAACTCTAGCGCATCCGACGGAGTGGATGACGCACTCGCACCACACGGGAGAAGATCAAGGGATGTGATCGACGTCTCACTCGCTGGTCAGCGAGGTCGTCTCGCGGTACACAAACGTGAAACCCCCTCACATGAGGGCGGTGCGGAGACGGCGCCGCCGTGCGGCCGCCGACCTTCGACCGTGCTGGTGACGCGGCACACAGATCAACTGGAAATTCTTGGTTTCCGCAGCTCATTAAAGTTACGGAGGGCTGAGGCGATGCGGCGGGCCGCCGCCTCGCGGCCCGAGAGAAGAAGCCCCACGGTTGCGCTTCATGGAAACATCGACCGGCCGCGCCGGAAGCGGGTGAAACCGCAACCCACCCGCATAGCGCGAAGCCGGACGAGAAAAGGTTTGGCGAACATGAACAGTAGCGACACCACTGCCACCGCCGAGCTCGGCCTTCGGCTCGTCGTCCCCGATCGCACGGCGGTCCCCCTGGTCGCACGGCTCGACTACACCGCGAACGACCCCTACGCCATCAAGGTGGCCTTCCACGTCGGCGAAGACGAGCCGGTCGAGTGGATCTTCGCCAGGGAACTGCTGACGGTCGGCATCGTGCGCCCGGTCGGCGAAGGCGACGTCCGGGTGTGGCCGTCCAAGGGCGACGGCGAGCGGACCATCAACATCTCGCTGTCCTCGCCGTTCGGGCAGGCCCAGTTCGACGCCGCGATCTCCCCGCTGGCGGAGTTCCTGCACCGCACCTACGAGATCGTGCCGGCCGGGCAGGAAGCGGACTACGTCGACCTCGACGCGGAGATCGAGCAGCACCTCTACCAGTGAGACCCGGTGCCGAAGGCGCCCGGTGACAGCGGAACACAGCCCGACCGGTCACTCGGAAGACATGGGGTGATCGAGCGATCCGCCGTGCCCAAGGCAGGGGGAGCATGCCCAGGACCTCGGTGATGGCCTACCCAACCGCATAACCACCAAACGCCCTCCGCGTGGTGATTCGGGAAAATGCCGCGACCGCTGGAAGTCGCGGCATTTTTCGTTCCCCGGTCCCGCCCCCGCCCCGCGAACGCGGCGGTCAGAGCACGATGAGCGCCCCACCTCACACCAGGTCGCTGACGGGAGTCGGGAGGACTGCGGCCGCAGTCCTCCTGTTCACCAGCGCATGACCCCGGGAAGGCTGCCGTCAGCCCACCAGGCCCGCACAGCCACAGCAGGGACCGGAAGACAATCCCGGCCCTCTCCCATCAGCGGTCTAGGGGTCGATGTCGGCCGCGCTGTGCTCGGCGAAGACCGCCGCCGCCTTGCGGGTGACCGGGCCGGGCGCCGCGGGGAGCGCTCGACCGTCGATGGCCCGGATCGACTGGACGTCGCGGCCGGTCGAGGCCAGGAACGCCTCGGAGGCATCGGCCAGCGCCGACATCGGCAGGTCCGCCTCCTCGCCACCGGACCACTCCAGGACCAGCTCGCGGGTGATGCCGGCGAGCGGCCCGGCCGACAGCGGCGGGGTGACGAGCCGGCCGTTGACCACGACGAAGATGTTGCTGCCCGTGCCCTCGCACAGGTTGCCGGCGGTGTTGGCGAAGATCGCCTCACCGGCGCCGCGCTCCCCCGCGTACTGGAGGGCGAGCACGTTCTCCGCGTAGGAGGTCGTCTTCAGGCCGGTCAGCGCCCCGCGCTCGTTGCGGGTCCACGGCACCACGGCGACGTCGACCGTCGGCGCCGGAGCCGGGAAGTCCGCGATGGCGACGATGCAGGTGGCCTCAACCCCGCTGCGGTCGGAGCCCAACGGGCCCGGTCCGGCGGTCACCGTGATGCGCACCCTGGCCGGGTCCGCCTTCGGGTTGGCCTCCAGCGCCAGGCGCACGCCCTCGGCGATGCGGCCCGTGTCGGGCGCGTCCAGCCCGAGCCCCTCCGCCGAACGGGCCAGTCGGCGCAGGTGCCGGGTGAGCGCGAACGCCCGTCCCCCCACCGCCTTGACCGTCTCGAAGACTCCGTCGCCCACCGTGATCCCGTGGTCGAACACGGAGATCCGGGCCTCCTCGGCCGCGACCACCCGGCCCGTGCCGTACCCGGCACCGGCGATCCACACCCGCATGTCTCTCATCCCCCTCGTGAAAGATCGATTCGACCGTGCCTCGATCCTGCCACCGCCGAGCAGGTCGGCGGGGTGTTCGGCGCGGTCCGGCCCGGATGTTCTGACCGGCACCGGCCGGGTCCGGTGCCACAGCGTGATACCGGGGGTACGGTAACGGACCAACACGGCGCACCTCGTCCGCGGCGGCCTTTCCACTCCTTGAAAACGCGTGCCGGAACCGGCCGGATAAGTTACGAATGACTATCATCTGGGCAACACTTGGACGCACGCCAGACGGTCGCGCGACCCGCCCGAGTACCCCCCGAGTGAATCGCCCCCTCTCTCCCCCTCCCTCCCTATTCCACAGACGAAACAGATCAAGAGAGCCATGACCACACGGAGCACCGCCCCCGGCGAACTGAGCTGGTTGCTCGACGACCTCCTCACCCGCGCGGAGGGCACGCATCACGCCATCGTGCTCTCCACCGACGGGCTGCTGATGGCCTCGTCGAGTGGGCTGGAGCGATCCGCCGCCGAGCACCTGGCGGCCATCGCATCGGGCCTGCAGAGCCTGGCCGGCGGCGCCAGCAGGCAGTTCGCCGCCGGCAACATCCGGCAGAGCATCATCGAGATGGACCGGGCGTTCCTGTTCGTCGCCGCGGCCGGCGAGGGCGCCTGCATGGCCGTGCTCGCCGATTCCGAATGCGACGTCGGCCTGGTCGCCTACGAGATGAACATGGTGATCCAGCGCGTCGGCCAGTACCTGACCGCTCCGCCCCGTCCGGACATGCCGAACACGCCGGCCCACGTCGAACGCTGAATCCGCGCCGCCGGGGCCGCCGCGGTGCGCGGCGGCCCCGGCCCGCGATTGAAGTTTGTCCGAGCGCCGGAATCCGCTAGAGTTCTTAATCAGCAGCGAGGACGGCGCTCCGGGAGCTCCCGGAGGGGCCCGGCATTCGCCGCGCGGACGTGGCTCAGCTGGTAGAGCATCACCTTGCCAAGGTGAGGGTCGCGGGTTCGAATCCCGTCGTCCGCTCGAAGCAGGAACGTGGCATGGACCCCCGTATCCATGGCATGCGGACGTGGCTCAGCTGGTAGAGCATCACCTTGCCAAGGTGAGGGTCGCGGGTTCGAATCCCGTCGTCCGCTCGGAGAAGCCGCATGGGTGTCACTCGCAGGACTCAACGGTGCTCGTGGCGGAGTGGCCGAGTGGCTTAGGCAAGGGACTGCAAATCCCTGTACACGGGTTCGATTCCCGTCTCCGCCTCCAGGTTTCGACCTGGGCGATTAGCTCAGTGGGAGAGCGCTACCTTGACACGGTAGAGGTCACTGGTTCAATCCCAGTATCGCCCACCAGTAGTGCCGCAGGTCAGAGGACTCCTCTGTTTTTGTGGACTGCGGCTCGGCTCCCAGCGGGAGACATCGAGGATCGGACGTCGTCCCGGTGCCCTCCGGAGTGCCGGCGCAGATCAAGTCGCCCGGCTCCAGGACCATGACACGGCTGAGGTAGCGGACGAGCCAGGCGGGGCCGATGCGCATGAGGTACATGAAGGCTCCTGTTTGATCATCAGCGTCTCGACAGCGCACATGATCGCCCCAGGCCGTTCTGCTGTCCGGGGAACAGCGAAACCCGTGGCCGGAACGGTGATCCGACCACGGGCCGAGGTTGAACAGCGAGCTAGCGGCCGGCGTAGACCGCGTCGGGGACGGGCACCCGCGACCAGTCGGTGTCCGAGGCCAGATAGAAGCTCGGATGCGCCGGCTGGTTGTAGGCCGTCTGCTGCCCGGCGATGCCGACCCGGTACTGCGGGTCGTGCATGAGGGTGTAGAGCTTGCGGTCGGTCACCGCGGTCGAGGTGTAGATCCGGATCGCCTCCGAATCCTCTGTGCGCAGCAGCAGCTCCTCGCGCCAGTCACCGAAGACGTCGGCGACCAGGGACGGGTTGCCCTTGGTCCCGTTGTTGGTCAGGGTGCCTTCGGCGGAGAGCAGCGTGCCCTCCTGCCGGTCGTCGACCGTGGGCGCCTCCTGCCCGTTGACGATCTGCGTGGTCATGTCCGGCGCCCAGCGGATGCTCATGTTCGTGCCGGGGGCGTCGCGGCCCAGGAACTCTCCGTCAGCCGTCCACAGGCCCGCGTCGGTCTCCTGGTCGGGCGGCATGGACGACCAGGCCTCCACGCCGGAAGTGCCGGGGTCGATGTCGCCGACCATCCCGCGCCCGGTGTCGACGCCGGTGTATCCGCCGAACAGGACCTCGCCGGTGGCGGCGTCGCGCATCGCGAACCCGTAGGGCGCATAGGCGCCGCCCTCGTGGACGCCCCAGATCTCCATGCCGTCCCGGTCGGGGTCGAAGTCACCGACGTGCAGGGCGTCGCCGTGGCCCAGCTTGACCCGCTCGCCCGGTACCGCGCTGTCGGGGTGCCCGGTGCCGTAGGAGGAGTACAGCAGCGAGCCGTCGTCGTCGATGGTGGCCGCGCCGTAGACGATCTCCTGCCTGCCGTCGCCGTCCACGTCGGCGGAGCTCATCTGGTGGTTGCCCTGCGTGGTCAGCGTGCCGAACTCGGGGTCGGTGCCCTCGACCCCGTGCGGGGCGTCGTTGAACGGGTTGGCCATCGGCGCGTGCCCGCTGTCGACGAACCACTGCTCGGTGAGGTTCTCGCCGTCGAAGCGGTAGGCCGCCAGGGTGGCGCGCGTGTAGTAGCCGCGGGCGAACACCGCCGACGGGTGCGTGCCGTCCAGGTAGGCCGCCCCCGAAAGGAACCGGTCGACGCGGTTGCCCGGTTCGATGCGCGACATCGCGTAGTCCCCCCACATGAGGCCGTCGTCGCCGCGCGCGGGCCGGTAGTCGACCGTGTCCAGCTCCGCGCCGGTCGCGCCGTCGAACACGGTCAGGTACTCCGGCCCGGTGAGGACGAAGCCCTCGAACTCGCGCAGCCGGTTGCGGTCGCTGCGGCCGGGCGCGTAGGTGTCCATGAAGTGGTCGGCCAGCGCCTCGGCGTCCTCGCGGGAGAGCGGGTAGTCGTAGGCCGGCTCGATGCCGAAGGCCTCCTCCAGGGTGGCCGGCCAGTTCCCGGCCACGACCTCGGGGTGCTCGTGCCAGTCGCGGAACATCTGCACGACGTGGTCGTAGTAGTCATCGGCGCTCATGCGGTGGTCGTCGCTGTGGGAGTGGCCCGCAGCGACGTCCTCGGCCGGCATGGTGATGTGGTCCTCGGACTCCACCTCGCCGTCCTTGCCGTAGGTGATGGTCCTGGTGCCCGGGGCGGTCTTGAACATCAGCTCCGAGCGGCCGTCGCCGTCGAGGTCGTAGACCAGGAACTGCGTGTAATGCGCGCCTGAGCGGATGTTGACGCCCAGGTCGATGCGGTGCAGCAGGGTGCCGTCGCGGGTGTAGGTGTCGATGTAGGTGTTGCCGGTGTAGCCGACCTGGGAGACGTCTTTGGAGTTGGTCGGGTCCCACTTCACGATGTACTCGTAGCGGCCGTCGCCGTTGACGTCGCCGACGCTCATGTCGTTGGCCGTGTAGCCGTATTCCTCACCGGCCGGGGTGGCTCCGCCCTCCGGCTTCTGCAGCGGCAGGTCGTGGTGGTTCTGCGGCCAGACCGCGGCCGACGTGTCGGTGCCGTCGCGCCCTCCGGCGACGACGCGGTACTCGGCGTCGGCCGAGCCCTCGGTGTCGAGGTGGTTGGTGCTGTCGGTGACGGTGGCGATGCGGCGGCCGTCGCGGTAGACGCGGAAGGCCGGCGATTTCAGGCCCGCCGGAGTGGCGGCGTTGACCTCGTGGCCCAGCAGCCGCCAGCTCAGGAAGACGCCCTCCTCGGTGGGGACGGCGACCAGCCCGCGGTCCAGGTCCTCCAGTTGGGCGCCGTCCGCGTGGCCGCGGTCGTGGCCGGACGGGTCGGCGTGAGCCGCTCCGGCGCCGGTGACCGCGAGGGCGGCCGCGCACGCACCGGCCGTCAGCGTTCGGAGGACGAGGCGCAATGGAAACTGAATCGTTTTAACCTGCCCCAAGGGAACCTCCCGGTTCTCGGTGTCGGGGTGGGGTCGGGGGAATCGATCAGCGCACCGCGGGCGCCCGGCGACGCGCGTATCGAACGGTCCGCTCGAATGAGACGGAAAGCGTTTTCCGACAGGGTAGCGGAAAAGAGTCCGGCACGGCCAGCAGGTGGTCGGCATCGTGATGGCACGGACGGCAGGGTTCGGGCTTTATCCGGTCCGGGCGGAACCGGCGGGCCCCGGACGCGCGGCGCAGCGCCCGTTCGCCGCTGCCGCCCACCGACGGCACCGCGGGTCAGAGCAGACCTCCGACCCGCGGCGAACGCGATACCGCAGCGTTTCCGGGCTCTGACGGCCCCTGATCCTCGTCGCCGTACCCGTGGGGCCCTTACCCGCGTCCCCCGGAGCGGAACAGCTGAGTGGGGATCGCCTCCGCCATGGCCGCCATACCGGCGTCGTTGGGGTGCAGGTGGTCACCGCTGTCGTACTCGGGCCGCAGGCGCAGCGGGTCGTCCGGGTCGCGCAGCGCCTCGTCGAAGTCGATGACGGCGTCGTACTCCCCGCTCGTGCGGATCCACTCGTTGACCGCCTGCCGCTTGGCCTCGTTCTCCTCGCTGTGGAACCCGAGCGTGTCGCCCTTGAACGGCAGGATGGTGCCGCCGTAGATCCGCAGATCCGCGGCGTGCGCGCGGGTGATGAGCTGGCGGTGCGCGCCGATGATCTCCTCGGCCGTGACGGTCTCCGAGAGCGGGGCCGAGGTTCCGGGATGGCCGAGATCGTTCACCCCGAGCAGGACGATGGCGTGGCCCGCGCCCGGCTGCGCCAGCACGTCCCGGTCGAAACGGCGCAGAGCGCTCTGCCCGAAGAACGCCGCGTAGTCCTCGGCCTCGCTCCCCTCGGGCGGGTTGGGATCGTGCAGGAGCCGGTTGCCCGCGATCCCCGAGTTCAGCACGCCGGTGTGCCGCAGGCGTTCGGCGAGCAGGTCGGGCCACCGGTGGTTGGCGTCGACCTCGGTCTCGGAGCCGTCGGTGATGGAGTCGCCCAGCGCCACGACCGCCCCGGTGCTCCTGCCGCGGGCGCGCACGCTGACGCCCGAGAGGAAGTGCCACTGGGTGAGCGTCTCGGTCGCCTCGACGGCCGCGTCACCGGTGACGTTGCCGGCGGCCACCGCGTTCTCCTGGTAGGAGAAGGCGTGCAGGGTGGTCACGGGGGTCTTCTCCGGCAGGTAGACGCTCACGACCAGGTCAGAGCGCGGGGGCAGCGCCAACCGCACCGGATCGCTGACCATCGGTGCGCCGGCCGGGACGGTCACCGACGTGCGGCCGCCGAAGGTGACCGTGCGGTCGGTGGCCGGGTCGATGCCGGTTCCCGACGTGCCTGATCGGCGCGCCACGTGCACCTCTCCGATGCGCAGCGGCGTCTCGCCGAACTCGTTGGTGAGCCGCAGGCGCAGCCGGTCGCCGCCGATGCTGGTGTGGACGATCTGCCGGACGGTCTCATCGTGCAGGACCGGGGTCGCCGTGGGCAGCGTGGCCGTCGGCACGGTCGCCCAGGTGCCGACCCAGGTGCCGCCGCCGCGGGCGTTGTCGGTCTCGGGGCCGTCCGCGGCGCTGGTGGCGGTCCAGCCGCAGAGCAGAAGCAGCGCGCTCACCACGACGGTGGCGGAACGCCACCGGGGGCGGATGCGGGCCATGGTCATCTCCTGAGCCACCGGTGACTACCCGCGCCGGGCGGGACGGGCGAAGTGCCACCCGTCGGACTTCAGCCCCGGAACGACGCCGGCCACGGCGGCGACCGTCTGGCTGCGGTCGCCCCCACCGTCGTGCAGGAGCACCACCGACCTCGGCGTGACGCCCTCCTCCAGGCGCCGGACGAGCTCGTCGGTGCCGGGCGGAACCCAGTCCTCGACGGCCAGGCTCCAGCCCAGTGGCTGCATGCCCAGCTCGGCCGCCACCTCGGGCGTCCGCCCCCAGGCGCCGTAGGGCGCCCGGAAGTAGGGGATGCGGGCGTGCGGCACCGCCTCGCGGATCGCCGCGTTGGTCGCCAGCAGGTCCGCACGGATGTCCTCCGGCGGCCAGGTGCTCATGTCGTCGTGGTTCATCGTGTGGTTGCACAGCGTGTGCCCGTCCGCCGCGATCCGCCGGACGATCTCGGGGTGCTGTCGCACGTGCTCGCCCCACAGGCAGAACACGGCCTTGACGCGGTGCTCGCGCAGCACGTCGAGCAGCCGGGGCGTGTTGCGCGGGTCGGGCCCGTCGTCGAAGGTGAGGGCCACGGCCCGGCCGCCCCGCTGCGTCGAGTCGACGATGTCGGGGGTGGCGGGTCCGTTGGGGCCCGGCGGGGTCGGGTGGGCCTGCGCCGGGGTCGCGGCGCAGAGGGCGAACCCGATGGTGAGCAGGAGTGCGGGGAGGCGGCCCCGCATCCGAGAACGTCCGCGAGTGGTCGTCACACAGGCCTCCTTGGCCGCGGCGATACTTCCGGAAGATTCCGGAATGCAAAGGCAACCTAAGGAGTGCCGGGCCGCGGTGTCAACGGCCTCGGCGCGGATCGTGCCGTCAGCCTCCGGCCGCCGCGGGCGGCGCAGCGCTGCTGTCCCGGATGACGAGTTCGGTCGCCAGCTCGATCCGCGGGCTCTCGATCGCCTCGCGCCGCACGAGCCGGTGCACGGTGCGCACCGCGAGCCTGCCCATCTCGGCCAGCGGCTGGCGCACCGTCGTCAGCGGTGGTGAGGACCAGCGGGTCTCCGGCAGGTCGTCGAAGCCGATCACGCTGACATCGCCGGGTACACGCAGGCCGCGCAGGCGCAGGGCCTCGTAGACCCCGAGGGCCATCTGGTCGCTGGCGGCGAACACGGCCGTCGGCGGCTCCCCGAGGTCGAACAGCTGCTCGGCCGCGCGGAAGCCGGACTCGTAGTCGAACTCGCCCGGCACGACCAGCTCGCCGTCGAAGTCCAGGCCCGCGGTCTCCAGCCCGGCCCGGTAGCCGTCGAGGCGGGCCCGGCTGCACCACAGTTCGGGGCGGCCCGCGACGAAGGCGATGCGCCGGTGCCCGAGGCCGATCAGGTGGTCGGTCGCGCTGAGCCCGCCGGCCCAGTTGGTGCAGCCGATCGTGGGCACGGCCAGGTCGGGCACGCCGACCGGGTCGATCACGACGGCGGGGAGGTCCAGGTCCTCCAGCTCCGTGCGCAGGGCGGAATCCAGGTCCGTGGTCACGAGGATGGCGCCGTCGCTGGTGCGCGAGCGGACGTTGCGCAGCCACTGTCGGGTCGAGCTCGCCCGCCGGTGGATGGCCGACACCACGATGCCGCTGCCCGCCGCGTGCGCGGCGTCCTCGACGCCGCGGATGATCTCGACCGCCCACGGGCTGTCCAGGTCGTTGAAGACGAGGTCCAGCAGGCCGACCCGCTCATCGGCCCGACTGCCGCGGCGCCGGTAGCCGTGGACGCGCAGCAGGGTCTCGATGCGCTCGCGGGTGTTCGGGGCCACGTCGCCCCGCCCGTTGAGAACGCGCGAGACCGTCGGCGCGGAGACGCCCGCCTCCGCGGCGATGGCGGAGATGGTCACGGCTCGGATCGGGATGTCGGCCACTGCTCCTCCTTTGTACCCACCCAGAGTACGAGCGCGGGAGACGACTGCGATCGCGCGGGGATCCGGACGGGTATTGACGCCCCGCCTGACTTGCGCTTATCGTCCATCGTCTCCACACCCGGAACTTTCCGGAAGTTATCACCGGCTGACCGAATGGGAGTCCCCCTATGAAACCCATCCGCTTCGTCACCACCGCGTTCGCCACGGCCGCCCTGTCCCTGCCGCTGGCGGCGGTGCCGGCCACCGCCGATCCGTCCTCCGACCACCAGGCCGCGCCCCACTCCAACGCCAGGTTCGACCGGCTGCGCTGGGCCGCCCCCGAGGGCTTCGTCATCGGCACCGCCGTCGCCGGCGGCGGCCACCACGTCGACCAGGACTACCCGGACCCCTTCACCTCGGACAGGCGGTACCGGAAGATCCTGGCGCGCCAGTTCAGCTCGGTCTCCCCCGAGAACCAGATGAAGTGGGAGTACATCCACCCCGAGCGGGACCGCTACGACTTCGAGACGGCCGACGCCATCGTCGACTTCGCCGAGCGCAACGACCAGGTCGTGCGCGGGCACACGCTCCTGTGGCACAGCCAGAACCCGGCCTGGCTGGAGGAGGGCGACTTCTCCGACGAGGAGCTGCGCGCCATCCTGCACGACCACATCACGACCGTCGTCGGCCGCTACTCCGGTCGGATCCAGCAGTGGGACGTGGCCAACGAGATCTTCGACGAGCAGGGCGACCTGCGCACCGAGGACAACATCTGGATCCGCGAGCTCGGGCCGGGCATCATCGCCGACGCCTTCCGCTGGACGCACGAGGCCGACCCGCAGGCGGAGCTGTTCTTCAACGACTACGGCGTCGAGGGCGTCAACGCCAAGAGCGACGCCTACTACGCGCTCGCCCAGGACCTGCTCGCCCAGGACGTGCCGGTACACGGGTTCTCCACGCAGGCGCACCTGAGCCTCCGGTACGGCTTCCCGAGCGACCTGGAGGAGAACCTGCGCCGGTTCGACGAGCTCGGCCTCGCCACGGCCGTCACCGAGCTGGACGTGCGCATGGACGTGCCGGAGAGCGGGCAGCCGACCGACGCACAGATGGACAGGCAGGCCGACTACTACCGGCGGGCGCTGTCGGCGTGCCTGGAGGTGGAGGGCTGCGACTCCTTCACGATCTGGGGCTTCACCGACAAGTACTCCTGGGTCCCGGTGTTCTTCGAGGGGGAGGGCTCGGCGACGGTGATGACCGACGACTACACCCGCAAGCCCTCCTTCTTCGCCCTGCAGTCCCCCCTGAAGGACGCGCAGCGGCGCTAGGAGATCCGGTCACCGCGGCCCGACCGCGGTGGACGACCGAGCCCCGCGCCGGACCCGCAGCCGCCTCATCGGCGGCGGGTCCGGCGCGCGCAGGTTCACAGGCGCGCGTTGGCGAGGACCGGGATCGCGGTGCGGACGGCGCTGACGCGGTCGGCGTCGATGTCGGCCACCAGGACCGACGGGGCCGCGTCCAGCCGGGCCGCCACCGTCCCGTCGGGCGCGACCACGGTGCTGTGGCCGATGCCGCGGGGCGCCGACCCCGTGACCGTCTCGCCCACTGCGGCCGGGTCGGCCTGTCCGCAGGCGAGCACCCACGCGGTGGAGTCCAGGCCGCGTGCCCGGGTCAGCAGCTCCCACTGTTCGCGCTTGCCCTCCCCCGCACCCCACGCCGCGCACACGATGACCGCGTGCGCGCCGTTGCGGGCCAGGCGGCGGAAGAGCTCGGGAAACCGCACGTCGTAGCAGGTCGCCAGGCCGAACCGGAATCCGTCCAGCTCGAACGAGACCGGAATGCGGCCCGGCTCGACCGAGTCGGATTCGCGGTGCCCGAAAGCGTCGTAGACGTGGATCTTCTGGTAGGTGGCGGCGACCCCCGGGCCGGCGGCGAGCAGGATGTTGCGGACCCGCCCCTCCGGGCCGGGGGTGAACATTCCGGCGACGACGGCGACGCCGTGGCCATGGGCGATCCCGGTCACCCGGGAGGCCCACGGCCCGTCCACCGGTTCGGCGACCTCGGCGAGGTCGGAGCCGAAGTGCGCCATGGCCGCCTCGGGCAGGACCGCCAGGCGGGCGCCCGCGGCCGCGGCCTCCTTGACCGCGGCCTCGATCAGCCCCAGGTTCGCGGCGGGGTCGGTGGACGAGGCGATCTGGCACAGTGCCACGCGCATGGAAGATTCCCTCCTCGGTTGTCCCCGGATCCGGGGCGGTACGATGAATCAGGCAGTGCGTACACTTGGTATACAAGACGGTAAACGCGCTGGTGTGCGAAGCAGTGAACGTGTTCGACGTACAAGAAGGTTGAGGCGTTGGCGGCATCGGGGCGGGACCGTGCGTACGAGTTCCTCAAGGACACCTACATCTCCTCGCCCCAGCATCAGGGGCGCTTCATCAACGAGCAGGAGGTCGCCGACCGGATCGGGGTGTCGCGCACTCCGATCCGCGAAGCGCTCTTCCGGCTGGCCGCGGAGGAGCTGGTCCAGCTCATCCCCAAGCGCGGCGCCTACATCGCCCCCGTGACCGGGCGCGAGCTGAACGAGCTGATGGAGCTGCGCGGGATGGTCGAGCGCCACGCGGCGCACAAGACGCTGGCCTCCGGGTCGGCCCCCGTGGACCGGATGCGCGCGGCGCTGGAGCGCCAGGCCGAGTTGAGCTCTCCCGAGCAGGCGCGCGAATTCATCGACTGGGACCACCGGTTCCACTCCGAGCTGATCGCTGCCACCCGCAACGACCTGCTCATCAAGTTCTACGACGGGCTGCGCGAGCGCCAGGTGCGCGCGGGCATGGCCGCCATGTTCTCCACCGGGGACCGCTACGGCTCGGTCCTGCGCGAGCACCGGGCGATCCTGGACGCGCTGGACGCCGGCGACGGCGCGGCGGCCGACGTCGCCATCGGGGCCCACCTGGACGCCACGCTGCGGGTGCTGCTGGACTCGTAGCCGGCCGCGCCCCGCCCGGTGCCGCGGCACGGGAGCCGACCGCGCGCTCACCGCACCGCGGCGGCCGCCGCGGGCTCGCCGACCACGGTGCCGTCCTCCTCCTCGGGCGCGGGGTCACGCCCCAGCAGCAGTCCGGTGAGGGTCAGCACGACCGTCAGGGCGATGTAGCCCGCGAGGGGCACCCAGCTGTCGTACCTGGCGAGCAGGTAGGTGAACAGCAGCGGCGCGACGGCACCGCCGATCAGGCCGGCGAGGGTGTAGGCCAGTGAGCTCCCCGTGCTGCGCAACCGCGGGTGGAACTGCTCGGCGACGAAGGCCGCCTGCGGTCCGTACATGACCGAGTGCGCCAGTAGGCCGACCACGATCCCGATCGCCAGGAGGGCGAACGAGCCGGAGGCGATCATGGGGAAGAAGACGGCCGACCAGACCGCGGCCCCCACGGCCCCGATTCCGTAGAGCAGCCTGCGGTTCACGACGTCGGAGAGCCAGCCCGACAGCGGGATCAGCGCGACCTGGCACGAGGAGCCGATGAGCACCGCGGCCAGGACGGTTCCGGACTCCATGCCGAGTTCCTGGGTGGCGTAGGTGATGACGAAGACGGTGAACATCGCGTAGACGACATCGGGGGCGACCCGGCTGAGCACGGCGGCGGTCAGGGGCCGGGCCTGCCGGGTGAGGACCTCCCGGACCGGTGCGGCGGGACGCTCCCCCTGCCGTTCGATCGCCCGGAAGACCGGCGTCTCCTCCAGCCGTGCGCGGATCCACAGGCCGAAGAGGACCAGCACGCCCGAGAGCAGGAACGCGATCCGCCAGCCCCAACCGAGGAACTGCTCCTCGCTCAGCACCAGGCCGAGAAACGCGAGCACGCCGTTGGCCATCAGGTTTCCGGCCGGCGGACCGATCTGCGCGGCGGAGGCGAAGAATCCGCGCCTGCGGGGGTCGCCGAACTCGCTGGAGAGCAGGACGGCGCCGCCCCACTCGCCGCCGACGCCGACGCCCTGGGCGAACCGCAGCAGGACCAGCAGGACGGCCGCCGTCGAGCCGATGTCGGCGTGCGTGGGCAGCAGGCCGATGGTGAACGTGGCCGCCCCGATCAGGACCAAGGTGCTGACCAGGACCTTCTTGCGGCCGATCCGATCGCCGAGGCGCCCGAAGACGATTCCGCCCAGCGGCCGGGCGATGTAGCCCACGGCGTAGGTCGAGAACGCCAGCATGGTCGCGGCCAGCGGGTCGTGGCTCGGGAAGAACAGCTGGCCCAGGACCAGGGCGGAGGCGACCGAGTAGATCGCGAAGTCGTACCACTCCAGTGCGGTGCCGGACAGGCTGGCGAAGAACGCCCGCACCACGGCACCGCGTTCGATCCCTCCTTCGCCGACTCCGGGGTTGCCCTGCGCTGCCATGTTCTGCACCTCTCTTCGCGGTGAACCGGACGCCACTGCTTATACTGCTTGTATACAGCTCGTATGCGCAAGTGCGGAGGCGGAACATGACACCGTTGAAATTCGAACTCGACAACGGGACGGTCGTCGAGACCACGGTCCGGACGCTGCTCAATGGGGGCTACGCCGGGCGCAGCCAGGACGACGTGCGGGCGCACGTCCGCGAGCTGGCCGAGCTCGGCGTGCCGGCCCCGACCGAGACCCCGGCCCTCTACCCGGTCTCCCCCTATCTGGCCCAGCAGACGGGCACGGTGGCCGCCCCGCACGAGCACACTTCGGGCGAGGCCGAATGGGCGCTCGTCGTCGCCGGCGATCGCCCCGAGGACCTGCTGCTGACCGTGGCCTGCGACCACACCGATCGGGCACTGGAGGTGCACGGGGTGGCCTGGAGCAAGAACGCGGCCCCCGACGTGCTGGGCTCCCGCGCGTGGCGGCTGGTCGACGTCGCCGACCGGATCGACGACCTCACCCTGACCGCCTGGGTCGGCGCGGAGAAGGCCGACACCGAGATCCAGCGCGGAACCCTCGCCGAGTTGCTCCCTCCTCGGTACTGGGTCGGGGTGCTGGAGGAGCGCGGACTGCTGCGGCCTGGAACGGTCCTGCTCTCAGGCACCATCCCGATGCACGGGCAGGTGGACCAGTTCGCCGGCGCGTGGCGCGTCGAACTGGGCGACCCCTCGACCGGCGGCGCCCTCGGCGTCGCCTACGACGTGGAGCGCCTTCCGGAACCGATCGGCTGAACCGCACGGGCACCCGCCCCGCGACGCCCCCTGCGGCCCCGGCGCGTGCGCCGGGGCCTTCGTGTCTCCCGCAGCCGCCCCGCCGCTAGTCCGGCAGGTGCGCGAGCCGTGCTTCCAGGCCGTCCAGGAAAGCCGAGAGGGCGAGGCCGAAGCTCTCCTCGTCGATCTCGGCGGCGTGCTCGGAGAGCCGGTGGGCCTGCGACAGGTTGGGATAGCGGTTCACGTAGACGCGGACGTCGTCGTCGAAGCCCCGGGAGAAGGAGCTGATCGCGGCGCCGACGACGAGGTACTTGGTCGCCGCGCCGATCATGGTGGCCTGGCGGGCCGGCCAGCCGGCGCCGGTCAGGCCGCCGTGGACCGCGTCGGCGCGGTGCAGCGAGACCTCCCTGCGCCCCGGGCCCATCGCGATGAACGGGACCATGTGGGGGTGCGCGGCCAGGGCCGCCCGGTAGGAGCGCGCCCAGACGGTGAGGCCGTGCCGCCAGTCGCCGCCGGTGAAGCCCGAGACGTCAACGTCCTCCATGATCTCGTTGGCGATGTCCTGCAGGAGCTCGTCCTTGGTCCGGTAGTGGCTGTAGAGGGAGGCCGCCTGGACGTCCAGCTCCGCGGCGAGCTTGCGCATGGACAGCCCGTCCAGCCCGTCGCGGTCGACGAGCGCCAGCGCGGCCCGCCTGATGCGCACCGGGCTCAGGATCGGCGTCTTCGGTCGAGCCACTCGTTCGTCCCCATTCCCCGTTGTCGGCGTGCTCCTCCAGTATCGGGCAGTCTCGGGCAGCCCTCGCCTTGCCAAACGATGATCCCAGGTCCTACGCTCCAAACCAAACACTGTTAGGTTTAGAGGAGGGCGAATGGATCTTCGGCTGTCCGAAGAGCAGGCCCAAGTCCGGGATCTGGCGCGCGACTTCGTCGCCAAGGAGGTCCTGCCGCACGTCCGCGAGTGGGACCGGGCCGAGGCGGTCGACCGGGGCATCGTGCGCAAGCTCGGCGAGGTGGGGTTCCTCGGGCTGACCGTCCCCGAGGCCTACGGCGGCTCGGAGGGCGACCACCTGGCCTACTGCCTGGTGACGGAGGAGCTGGGCCGGGGCGACTCCTCGGTGCGCGGCATCGTCTCGGTGTCGCTGGGGCTGGTCGCCAAGACGATCGCCGCGGCGGGCGACGAGGAGCAGAAGGCCCATTGGCTGCCCCGGCTCACCTCGGGCGAGGCCGTGGGCTGCTTCGGCCTCACCGAGCCCGACACCGGCTCCGACGCCGGCAACCTGTCCACCCGCGCCGAACGCGTGGGCGGCGACTGGGAGATCACCGGCGCCAAGACCTTCATCACCAACGGCACGTGGGCCGACGTGATCGTGCTTTTCGCCAGGACCGGCGGTCCCGGCCCCAAGGGCGTGACCGCGTTCCTCGTCCCCGCCGACTCCCCCGGCCTGGAGCGCCGCGAGATCCACGGCAAGCTCGGGCTGCGCGGGCAGGCCACCGCCGAACTCGCCTTCGACCGCGTGCGGGTCCCCGACTCCGCCCGGCTCGGCGAGGAGGGGCAGGGCTTCCGCATCGCGATGTCGGCGCTGCACAAAGGCCGGATGTCGGTGGCGGCCGGGTGCGTGGGCATCGCGCGCGGCGCGCTGGAGGAGAGCCTGCGCTACGCCGGGGAGCGGCAGCAGTTCGGCAGGCCCATCGCGGGCTTCCAACTGGTCCAGGAGATGCTCACCGAGATGGCGGTGGAGACCGACGCCGCACGGCTGCTGACCTGGCGGGTGGCCGACCTGATCGACCGGGGCGAACCGTTCGCGACCGAGGCCTCCATGGCCAAGCTCTACGCCAGCGAGGCGGCGGTGAAGGCGGCCAACCTGTCCATCCAGGTGTTCGGAGGCTACGGCTACCTCGACGAGTACCCGGTCGGCAAGTTCCTGCGCGACGCCAGGGTGATGACCCTGTACGAAGGCACCAGCCAGATCCAGAAACTCCTCATCGGCCGCGCCCTCACCGGCGTCAACGCATTCGCATAGGAGCCGGCATGCACCTGTCCCTCGCCAGTGTCCTGGCCGAGTCCGCCCGCTGCCACCCCGACCGGGTGGCCCTCGTCGACGGCGAGGCCCGCCTCACCTACGCCCAGATCTGGACGGAGTCGCTGCGCCACGCCTCCGCACTGCGCGAGCTGGGCATCGGCCCGGGTGACCGGGTCGCCCTGCTCGCCGGCAACGTCGCCGACTTCGTCCGCTGCTACTACGGCGTGCTCGCCGCCGGCGGCACGATCGTGCCCGTCCCGCCCATGCTGACCCCCGCCGAGGCCGCGCACCTCGTCTCCGACAGCGGGGCACGGCTGGTCATCGGCTGGGGCGACTACGCAGACCTCGCCGCACGCGCGGCGCAGCAGGCCGGCGTCCCCGTGCGCACGGTGGGCGTCGCCGACTCCCCCGACGCCCTGGAACCGCTCGTCGAGCGGTCGGCGCCGCTGGCCGCCGCCGTCTCCCGCGAGCCCGACGACATCGCGGTGATCTTCTACACCAGCGGCACCACCGGCCGCCCCAAGGGCGCGCTGCTCAGCCACCTCAACCTGGTCATGAACGCCACGGTCAACGCGTTCGACAGCCATCCGATGCAGCGGGGCGACGTCGTGCTCGGCTGCCTGCCGCTGTTCCACACGTTCGGCCAGACGGTGGCGCTGAACACCACGTTCCGGGCCGGCGCGACCCTCGTCCTGCAGCACCGGTTCGATCCCGACCAGGCCATCGCGCTGATGCGCGCCGAGAACGTCAGCAACTTCCTCGGCGTCCCGACGATGTTCGTCCACCTGGCCGAGGCCGCGCAGCGGCACCGGGAGCTCCCCTCGCTGCGGATCTGCATCTCCGGCGGCGCATCGCTGCCGGTGGCGGTGCTGCACCGGTTCGAAAAGGCGTTCGGCACCGAGGTCTACGAGGGCTACGGCCTGTCCGAGACCTCGCCCACCGCCAGCGTCAACCAGCCGGCGTTCGGCGCGCGCGCCGGGACCGTGGGACACCCGATCTGGGGCGTCGAGGTGGAGATCGCCGCGGCCGGGATCGACGACCGCATCGAGCTGCTCGCGCCCGGCGAGCAGGGCGAGATCGTGGTCCGGGGGCACAACGTGTTCGCCGGCTACCTCAACAACCCCGAGGCGACCGCCGAGGCCCTGGTCGAGGGCTGGTTCCGCACCGGCGACATCGGCGTCAAGGACGGCGACGGCTTCATCAGCATCGTCGACCGCAAGAAGGACCTGATCATCCGCGGCGGCTACAACGTCTACCCGCGCGAGATCGAGGAGGTCCTCTCCGAGTACCCGGACGTGGCCCAGGTCGCGGTGATCGGAGTGCCGCACCGCGAGCTCGGCGAGGAGACCTGCGCGGTGGTGGTGCCCGCCGCGGGTGCCGAGATCGTCGCCGAGGAGCTGCTGGCGTGGGGGCGCGAGCGGCTGGCCGGGCACAAGTACCCGCGGCGGGTCGAGATCGTGGCCGAGCTGCCACTGGGCCCCAGTCACAAGGTGCTCAAGCGTGAGCTGCGCGCCCGTTTTCACCAGGAAGGCCGGGAATAGGACATGGTCGACTTCGCACTGACCGAGGAACAGCGGGAGATCCGCAACTGGGTGCGCACGTTCGTCGAGCGCGAGATCATGCCGCTCGAAGCGGAGGTGCTGCGCCGCGAACGGCGCGGCGAGGCGCACGGGCTCACCGGCGCGGAGCTGCGCGAGCTGCAGTCGCTCGCCAAGAAGTCCGACTTCTGGGGCGTGCAGACGCCGACGGAGTACGGCGGCATGGGCCTGGATCCGGTCAGCGCCGCGCTGATCGAGATCGAGCTGGGCCGCTCCTTCGTGCCGTTCCGCTTCGGCGGCGACGCCGACAACATCCTCTACCACGCCAACGCCGAGCAGCGCGAGCGCTACCTCGTCCCCACGATCGCCGGTGAGCGCAGGTCCTGCTTCGCGATCACCGAGCCCGGCGCCGGATCCGACGCCAAGGCGATCCGCGCCCGCGCGCACAAGGACGGCGCGGAGTGGGTGATCAACGGGGAGAAGACCTTCATCACCGGCGGCAACGAGGCCGACTTCACCATGGTGTTCGCGGTGACCGATCCGGAGAAGGGCGCCAACGGCGGGGTCACCTGCTTCCTGGCCGACCGCGAGGCCGGCTGGCGCTCCGAGCCCATCGACACCATGGGCGAATGGGGTCCGGCGTCACTGGTGTTCGAGGACGTGCGGGTACCCGAGGCCAACGTGCTCGGCGAGGTCGGCCAGGGCTTCGCGCTGGCCATGAAGTGGATCGGCAGGGGCCGCTACCTGCTGCCGGCCCGCGCGCTCGGCGGCTGCGAGCGGCTGCTGGCCATGGGCGTGGAGTACGCCAAGACGCGCGAGACGTTCGGGAAGCCGATCGCCGAGCGCCAGGCGATCCAGTGGATGATCGCCGACTCCCAGGTGGAGATCGAGGCGCTGCGGCTGCTGGTGCTGCATGCCGCCTGGCAGGTCACGGCCGACCGCGACTCCCGGCACGCCCAGTCCATCGCCAAGCTCTACGGCGGTGTGAAGGCCAACGAGATCGTGGACCGGGTGCTGCAGATCCACGGGGGCATGGGCTACACCAGGGAGCTGCCCATCGAGCGCTGGTACCGCGAGCTGCGGCTGCTGCGGATCTATGAGGGCACCGACGAGATCCAGCGCCGCACGATCGCCCGCGACCTGCTGAAGGGGCACGTCACGGTGGGTGCGACACTGGGCTGAACCGCGTCGGCGCCCCGCGGGAGCGGGGCGCCGACGGGCGCGGGGACCGGCGGGACCGGGATCAGTTGACGCCGACCAGGTCCACCACGAAGACCAGGGTCTCGCCCGGCTTGATGACGCCCCCGGCACCCCGGTTGCCGTACCCCAGGTGCGGCGGGATGACCAGCCGGCGCCGGCCGCCC
Organism: Spinactinospora alkalitolerans; assembly: GCF_013408795.1. Taxonomy (NCBI): domain Bacteria; kingdom Bacillati; phylum Actinomycetota; class Actinomycetes; order Streptosporangiales; family Nocardiopsidaceae; genus Spinactinospora; species Spinactinospora alkalitolerans. Next base: position 1,798,433 of record NZ_JACCCC010000001.1, on the reverse strand, counting down.
ACGCGCATGCCCAGCACGCCCTGGTCCCAGCCCGCGATGACCCGGCCGGCGCCCAGCGGGAAGCGCAGCGGCTCGCCGCGGTTCCACGAGGCGTCGAACTCCTCCCCGGTGGAATGGGCGACGCCGACGTAGTGGACGTTGACCGTGGAGCCGTGCGCGGCCTGGGCGCCTTCACCGATGGTGACGTCGGTGATCTCCAGGCCGGCCGGCGGCGGGCCGTCGATGAAGTCGATCTCGGGACGCTCAAGCGCCATGGGTGGAACCCCTTGTCGTGGTCGTGAACGAGCTCTTCAGCGTAGCGGGGACACCGGGCGGTCGGAGCCGCGAGGCGCTCAGAACAGCGCGGTGACGCCGACGTAGCCGGTCCCGAGCACGAGCAGCGTCGCGGCCGCCCCCAGCAGCAGGCTCGGGCCGCTCGTCCGGACCAGCCGGGCGAGCCGGACGGAGGTGCCCATCGCGAACAGGCCGGCGCACAGCAGCGCGTTCTGCGCCACCTCGATCGGGGCGAGCACCGGCTCCGGCAGCACGCCCAGGGCGCCGACGGCGACGGCGCCGAGGAATCCCGTGACGAACAGCGGGACGATCGGGGGCCGCCCGCCGGCGGACCGCGCCCCTTCTGAGCGGCGCAGCCACAGGTTCACCCCGACGATCAACGGCGCGAGCAGCACCACCCGGGTCAGTTTCACCACCACCGCGGGCGCCAGCGCCGCGCCGCCCGCGATACCGGCGGCCGCCACCACCTGGCCGACCTCGTGCACGCCCGCGCCGGCCCACACCCCGAAGGCCGCCTCGTCCAGCCCGAGCGGGCCCCGCAGCAGGGGCAACGCGAACACGGCCGCCGTGCCGAAGATCGTGACCAGCGCGACGGCGGTCATGACGTCGTCCTCCTCGGCGTCGAGCGCGCCGTTGACCCCCGCCACGGCCGAGGCGCCGCAGATGGAGACGCCCGAGGCGATGAGCAGGCTGCGCCGGACCCCGATGCCGAGCAGACGTCCCATGAGCACCGTGCCGAAGAACGTCACGGTCGCGGTGGCCATGACCATGACCAGGACCGGCGCTCCGAGGCCGAGCACGTCGGGCAGCGCGAGCTGCAGTCCGAGCAGCACGATCCCCGCGCGCATCGGGGTCCTCGTCGCGGCCCGCAGCCCGGGAACGAAAACCGGGCGGACGAGCCCGATGTTGGCCAGCACCGCGCCCAGCACCAGCGCGGCCATGAGCGTACCGGCCGCGGGGAGCAGCGCGTCGGCGCCGAAGGCCGCGGCGACGCCCGCCGCCGTCAGAACCAGTCCGGGCAGCGGGGATTCCGCGGTGAACGCGCGGCGGCAGCGGCTCCCGCGCCCGGCCGCCGCTGCGGGGCGCGCGTCGTCACGTTGATCGGTGGTCATGGCGCCCAGCCTGGCCGGACCGTGCAGCCGCCGGTAGGGGGCGATTCCGCACCATCCCATACAGTGACCGCATGAGGCGCGCATGAGGCGGAACTGGCCCGACCTCGCCAGCCTGGAACTGTTCCTGCTGGTGGGGTCGTACGGGAGCATCGGCAGAGCCGCCGCCGAGATGGGGCTGACCCAGGCGTCGGCGAGCCGGCGGCTGGACACCCTGGAACGCGAACTGGGGGTGCCGCTGCTGGTGCGCGACACCACCGGTTCGCGGCTCACCCCGCAGGGCCGGGCCGTGCTGGAGCGGGCCGGCGACGCGGTCGCGGCGGCCGAGGAGCTGCTGGAGGGGGTGGCCGCTCTGCGGCGCCGGCGGCGGGCCGTGCTCGGGGTCGCGGCCAGCATGACGGTCGCCGAGTACCTGATGCCCGGCTGGCTGGCGGCGCTGCGCGCGGCCGAGCCCGGCATCGAGGTGGGGCTGCGGGTGGTGAACTCCGAGGACGTCGGCGATCTCGTGCACGACGGCGCGGTGGACCTGGGCTTCATCGAGTCGCTGGATCTGCCGCGCGACCTCGCGGCGGCCGGGGTCGGCACGGACCGGCTGGCCGTGGTGACCGCACCGGGGCACCCGTGGGCCCGCAGGGGGCGGCCGGTGGCGGTCGGGGAGCTGGCCGCGACTCCCCTGGTGATGCGCGAACGGGGTTCGGGAACCCGGACGACGCTGGAGCAGGCGCTGGCCCGCACGGCCGGAGTCGAACCGGCGGCCCCCGCGCTGGAGCTCCCCTCCAACGCCGCGGTGAAGGTGGCCGTGACCAGCGGGGCCGCGCCCGCGGTGCTGAGCGTGCTGGCGGTGACCGGTGAGCTGGCCGATGGCCGGCTCCGGGAGGTGCCGGTCAGCGGCGTCGACCTGCGCCGCCCGCTGCGCGCGGTCTGGCCGCGCCGGTTCCGGCTCAGCGCCCCGGCCGCGCACCTGGTGCGCATCGCGACCGCGCCGCAGCCGCGCTGAGGCCGTCCGCCACTGGAGGTCTCGCCGGCCTTGAACCCGGATCTCACCGAGGTCTGCAACTTCAACCCGAGTTTTGACCTCGGCCCCGGGACGGAGTAGGCGCGCGGGCGGGCCCCTCCACCTCGACCCCAGGGGGTCGTGAAGGCCCAGCCCCAGGAGGGAGGGCGTGCGGGTGGGCGATTCTCTCGCGTGGCCGAAGGCCCGAAGACGGAAATCGCCCTCCCCGCGCGCGAAGCGCACGCCGACGCCGTGGACGCGGGACGGCACCATGGTTTCGGCCCGGCGCCCAAGGGCGGCGGCGTGCGTTCAGTCTTTGGGTGGGGGTTCACGCTCCTGTGGCCGGTGTCTCACGCCCTCGGTGGCCGAGGCGAGCGGGCACGGCGGCCCGCCGCCGTGGGCGCGCGCCGAAACCCCGGTCGCGTCCTGGCGCCCACGGTGGCGGCGTGGGCGGCGCGGCGCCGGGGCGATCCCTTGATGGGCCTTCGGCCACGCGAGAGGATCGCCCGGTCACCGCGGGCTCCGTCCTTCGGCTGAGGCTTCACGACCCCCTGAGGCCGGGGACGGCGCGCACCGTCGCCCGGTCACCGCGGATCCCTCCTTGGGCTGAGGCTTCACGACCCCCGATGGTCGAGGTTGAAACTCACGTTCAACGGCGGAACCGCCGCGGCTCGGGCCGAGTACTACCAGCACCCTCCGGTGGTGGCGGCCACCAGATGCGCGTCGCCCTCGACCGCCACGGGGCCGTCGGCGGCGGAGACGAACGCCGACTCGCCGCGGCGCAGCACCAGTTCCCCGCCGGAGTCCGTGCGCAGCACGGCCGAGCCCTCCAGCGCCAGGACGATGGTCGGCGCGCCGCCGGGCAGGTGCGCGGCCGCGCCGCCCGGTCCGATGACCGAGAGCGCGAAGTCGGCGACGCCGGGGCGGAAGTCCAGTCGGCCGTCCTCGGCGACCGGGCGGGCGTAGGGGATCGGCAGCACTGCGAAGTCGACGACGGCGAGCAGCTCCGCGGAGTCGACGTGCTTGGCGGTCAGTCCGGCGCGCAGCACGTTGTCGGAGCCGGCCATGATCTCCACGGCGGTGCCGCGCAGGTAGGCGTGCACGTTGCCGGCGGGCAGGAACAGCGCCTCGCCCGGCCGCAGGGTGATCCGGTTGAGCAGCAGCGCGGCGGCGGCCCCCGGGTCGCCGGGATAGCGCCCGGCCAGCTCCACGACCGTGGCGGCGTGCGGCCCCGCGGGGTCCCCGCTCTCCAGGCGGGCGGCGAACTCGGCGACCAGGTCGGCGACCAGGGCGTCCCGATCACGTCCGGACAGGGTGAGCAGCCGGGTCATGGCCGCGCGCAGGGCGGCGCGCCGGTCCCTCGCGGCCAGGTCGGCGCGCAGCGCCTCGGCGAGGTCGCAGCCGAATCCCTCCAGGTCGGCGCGGGCCTCGGCGGGATCGCGGAAGCCGCACAGCGCCTCGAACGGTTCCAGCGCGAGCACCAGTTCCGGTTTGTGGTGGGGGTCCCGGTAGTTGCGGTCGGGCGCGTCGACGGCGATCCCCGCGGCCTCCTCGGCCGCGTGGCCGGCGCGGGCCCGCGCGGCGTCGGGATGGACCTGCAGCGACAGCGGCGCCTCGGCGGCCAGCACCTTCAGCAGGAACGGCAGCCGCTCCCCGAAGCGGGTGACGGTCCGCTCCCCCAGCGCGTCCTTGGGGTCGGCCGCGATGACGTCGCAGAAGGGGACCTCCCCGTCCTCGGTCACCAGCCTGCTGGGCGCGCCGGGGTGGGCGCCCAGCCACAGTTCCGCCTGCGGGGTGCCGTCGGGTTCCCGCCCCAGCAGGCGCGGGATCGCCGTCGTCGACCCCCACGCGTAAGGGCGCACCTGGTTGATCAGCCTTCGCATCCGTCCCGCTCTTTCGTCCCGTCCGAAAACCATGCGCCGACCGCACCAGTCTCCCGGGCGGACCGCCGCCGTGTCACCGGTGCCGGCACCACTCATGGAGGTGGTGCCGGCACGACCCCGGACGGACGCGGGGGCATCGGCACCTTTGTCCAAACCCTTGACGAAGTCCGCACCCCCTGGAAGCGTACGCCAGAGGCCGCAGACGAACGGAGCGTTCGATGCACGACGACCGCAGGCTGGTGGAGGACCGTCTCAACCGGGTGCTGGGCGAGCGGATCTGGACGGCGGTGTATCGGGACGCGGTCCCGCTGCGCGTGGAGCGCTGGAACGCGCCGGGCGAGCCGGTGCCGGTGCGCGAGGCGCTGGCCGCCGAGTACGCTCCGGCCGCCGTCGGCGACGCCTGGGGACCGCCGTGGGGGACCACCTGGTTCCGGCTGTCGGGGCGGGTGCCCCGGGAGTGGGCCGGGCGCACCGTGGAGGCGGTCATCGACCTGGGGTTCCACCCCGACCGGCCGGGCTTCTCCGCCGAGGGCCTGGTGCACGCTCCGGACGGCACGGCGATCAAGGGCCTCAACCCGCGCAACGCCTGGGTGCGGATCGGCGCGCCCGCTCGGGGCGGCGAGGAGGTGCTGCTGCACGTCGAGGCCGCGGCCAATCCGCTGATCCTGGGCCCGGACGGCTTCCTGCCCACTCCGCTCGGCGACGCCGACACGGCCGGCGACGCGCCTCTGTACCGGCTGGCCCGGACCGACCTCGCGGTGTTCGACGAGGAGGTCTGGGGGCTCGCCATGGACCTGGAGGTGCTGGGCCAGCTGATGCGGGAGCTGCCGCTGGAGGAGCCGCGCCGCTGGGAGATCCTGCGGACGGTCGAACGCGCCCTGGACGCGCTGGACGTCAACGACGTCGGCGGCACCGCCCCGGCCGCCCGCGAGCGCCTGGCCCCCTCGCTGGCCGCCCCCGCGCACGCCGGCGCGCACCGGATCTCCGCCGTCGGGCACGCCCACATCGATTCGGCCTGGCTGTGGCCGCTGCGCGAGACGGTGCGCAAGGTGGCGCGCACGGCGGCCAACGTCATCTCGCTGATGGACGAGCACCCCGGCCTGGTCTTCGCGATGTCGCAGGCCCAGCAGCTGGAGTGGCTCCGCGACCACCGGCCCGACGTCTACGCCCGGGTCAGACGGAAGGTGGTGGAGGGCCGGTTCGTTCCGGTGGGCGGCATGTGGGTGGAGTCCGACACCAACATGCCCGGTTCCGAGGCGCTGGCGCGGCAGTTCTGCTTCGGCACGCGCTTCTTCCGCGACGAGCTGGGGGTGCGGACCCGCGAGGTCTGGCTGCCCGACTCCTTCGGCTACTCGGCGGCGCTGCCGCAGCTCGTGAAGCTGTCGGGGGCGCGGTGGTTCCTCACCCAGAAGATCTCCTGGAGCCAGACCAACCGGTTCCCGCACCACACGTTCTGGTGGGAGGGCATCGACGGCACCAGGGTCTTCACGCACTTTCCCCCGGTGGACACCTACAACTCCGAGCTGACCGGCCACGAGCTCGCGCACGCCGTGCGCAACTACCGGGAGAAGGGCCGCGCCACGCGCTCCCTGGTTCCGTTCGGGCACGGGGACGGGGGCGGCGGCCCCACCAGGGAGATGCTGGGCCGCGCCGACCGGCTGGCCGACCTGGCGGGCTCGCCCCGGGTGCGGGTGGAGTCGGCGGCGGACTTCTTCGCCAAGGCCGCCGAGGACTATCCCGACGCGCCCGTGTGGCTGGGCGAGCTGTACCTGGAGTTCCACCGGGGCACCTACACCAGCCAGGCCAGGACCAAGCAGGGCAACCGGCGCAGCGAGCACCTGCTGCGCGAGGCCGAGCTGTGGGCGGCCACGGCGGCCGTGCGCACCGGGGCCGACTACCCCTACGAGCGGCTGGAGCGGCTGTGGAAGCTGGTGCTGCTCAACCAGTTTCACGACATCCTGCCGGGCTCCTCGATCGCGTGGGTGCACCGCGAGGCCGCCCGCACCTACGCCGCGATCGCCGAGGAGCTCACCGGGATCATCGAGGCGGCCCAGCGGGCCGTCGCCGGTGACGTCTCCGGCGGCGGGAGCGTGGTGTTCAACGCCGCTCCGCACGCCCGCGGCGGGGTGCCCGCGCTCGGCGCCGCGCGACCGGTCCCCGAGGGGCCCGACGTCGCGGTCGACTCCGGTGCGCGGGGCCACGTGCTGGACAACGGGCTGCTGCGCGTCACCGTCGACGGGCGCGGCCTGGTGACCTCGGTGCTGGACCTGGCCACCGGCCGCGAGGCGCTCGCCCCCGGCGGCCCCGGCAACCTGCTGCAGATCCACCCCGACCTGCCCAACGCCTGGGACGCCTGGGACGTGGACTCCTTCTACCGCAACAGCGTCACCGACCTGACCGGGGCCGAGGAGGTGGCGGTGGTGCTGAAGGGCCCGGACGCCGGCGCGGTCTCGGTCACGCGGGCGTTCGGATCCTCCAGGGTGACCCAGGTGCTGACGCTGCGGCGCGGGGCGCGGCGGCTCGACGTCGACACCGAGGTCGACTGGCACGAGCGCGAGACCTTCCTCAAGGCCGCGTTCCCGCTGGACGTGCGCGCCGAGAGCGCCGCGTCGGAGACGCAGTTCGGCCACCTCCACCGGCCCACCCACACCAACACCTCCTGGGACGCGGCCAAGTTCGAGACGTGCGCGCACCGCTGGATCCACGTGGGCGAGCCGGGGTACGGCCACGCGGTCGCCAACGACTCCACCTACGGCCACGACGTCTCCCGGACCGTGCGCGAGGACGGCGGCACGACCACGACGGTGCGGCTGTCGCTGCTGCGCGCGCCCCGGTTCCCCGATCCGGAGACCGACCAGGGCGTGCACCGGCTGCGCTACGCGCTGCTGCCCGGTGCCGGCATCGTCGACGCGGTGCGCGAGGGCTACCGGATCAACCTGCCCGAGCGCGTCGTCGCCGGCGACGCCGAGGTGGCCCCGCTGGTCACCGTCGACGACCCCGGCGTGGTGGTGGAGTCGCTCAAGCTCGCCGACGACCGCTCCGGCGACGTCGTGGTGCGCCTGTACGAGGCCCGCGGCGGCCGCGCCCGGGCCAGGCTGGGCACGTCCTTCCCCCTGGGCCGGGCGACGGCGGTGGACCTGCTGGAGGAGCCGCTGGCCGAGGCCCCCGTCCTCGACGTCGACGACGAGGGGGCCGCGTTCTCCCTGCGCCCGTTCCAGATCCTGACGCTGCGGTTGACGAGGGACCGGCCGACGATGTGACCCGGGTCACTACCATGGTCGGCAGTCCCTCCGCCGCCGCCCTGCGCGGTGCGGCGGGGCGGTCGGCCGCGCCCGGCGATAACAATTCGAAACACGGAGGCTCACAAAGCCTCACAAATGGTATTACCATTGCCGCAGTCATCCCGGCTGCGCCATTGGCGACGCGGACCGGGTCGCCCACCCCCTTGTTCGGAGGCACTGGTGGAAGCCATCGAGCCCGCCTACGGCACGGTGCCGTTGCTGTTGATAGCGGCGGCGGCGGTCGCCGTTCTGCTGTTCCTCGTCATGAAGGTGAAGCTGCACGCCTTCGTGTCCCTGGTGCTGGTCAGCCTGCTGGTGGCGCTGGCCACCCGGATTCCCCTGCCCGACATCGTGCCGACCCTGCTCGACGGCTTCGGCGGCACCCTGGCCAGCGTCGCACTGCTGGTCGGACTGGGCGTGATGATCGGGAGGCTGCTGGAGATCACCGGCGGCGCCGCGGTACTCGCCAACACCCTGATCAGAGCCTTCGGCGAGAAGCGCGCACCACTGGCGCTGGGCGTGGCCTCCCTGCTGTTCGGCTTCCCGATCTTCTTCGACGCCGGGCTGATCGTCATGCTCCCGGTCGTCTTCAGCGTGGCCCGCCGCCTGGGCGGCTCGGTGCTGCTCTACGCCCTGCCCACCGCGGGCGCGTTCGCGGTCATGCACGCCTTCGTGCCCCCGCACCCGGGTCCCGTGGCGGCCGCCGACCTACTCGGCGCCAACATGGGCATCACGCTCCTGGTCGGCCTGGTGATCGGCCTGCCGACCTGGTACCTGGCCGCCTACCTGTTCTCGCGCTTCGCCGGCCGCCGCTGGGAGCTCCCGGTCCCCGACGACTTCACCGCGGACGGGGAGCTCAAGTACGAGCGTCCGCCGCACGTCCTGCTCGTGCTGTGCGTCCTGCTGCTGCCGATGCTGCTGATCTTCGGCAACACCGGGATCAGCACGCTGGTCACGACCGGCGCGGTGGACGAGGGCCAACTCTGGGCGCAGATCCTGATCCTCATCGGCCAGACCCCCGTGGCGCTGCTCATCACCGCCATCGTGGCCATGTTCGCCCTGGGCGCGGGGCGCTTCTCCCGGGAGCGCGTGGACGAGATCGTCAACGGCGCGCTGGGCCCGGTCTGCTCCATCATCCTGATCACCGGCGCCGGCGGCATGTTCGGCGGCGTTCTGCGGGCGAGCGGCATCGGCGAGGCCCTGGCCTCCAGCCTGGAGACCACCGGCCTGCCGGTCATCGTCGCGGCGTTCGTGATCGCGCTGGCGCTGCGCGTGGCGCAGGGATCGGCCACGGTCTCCCTGACCACGGCCGCGGCCCTGGTGGCTCCGGCCGTCGCGGCCACCTCGGGGCTGTCGACGCTGGACCTGTCGTTCATCGTGATCGCGATCGCCTGCGGCTCCACCGCACTGTCCCACGTCAACGACTCGGGCTTCTGGCTGGTCGGCCGCTTCTTCGGCATGGACGTCAAGACCACGCTGAAGACCTGGACCCTGATGGAGACGCTGATCGGCGTGATCGGCTTCGCCTTCGCCTTCGTACTCAGCCTGGTGCTCTAGAGATTCGGGGGCGAGGGGGGCGGCTCGCGTGGAGTCCGCGCGTTGACCGCACTCCTCGCCCATGGTCCCAGGGCTCAGGCCCCTCTAGTCGACCGACCGGAGCGCGTCGACGACCTCGTCGACGATGGCGCGCATGGCGGCCTCCGCCACATCGGGGAGGCCGCCGTGGATGGCCGAGGCGACGTGGGCGTGCAGGCGCAGCGCCTCGGGCCGGGGGTGGTGCGGCATCAGGTCGTACTCGGTGCGGCCGGTGAGCACCTCGGCCACGACCCCGGACAGTCCGGCGAACATCTCGTTGCCGGACAGCTCCAGGATGAGCCGGTGGAACTCGATGTCCAGGAGCAGGAACGCCTCCAGGTCGCCGGCCGCGCCGGTGGCGGCCATCCGCTCGTTGATCCGCACGATGTGCTCCCGCTGGGCCGGTTCGGCCCGGCGGGCCGCGGCGGCCGCGGCCGGCGGCTCGACGGCCGCGCGCAGCTCGGTGAGCGAGCGCAGCTGGTCGTTGCGGCCGGGACCGGCCAGCCGCCAGCGGATCAGCTGCGGATCGAAGACGCTCCACTCCTGCGCGGGCCGGACCCGGATCCCGGTGCGCGGCCGGCTGACCACGAGCCGCATGGACTCCAGCACCCGCACGGCCTCGCGGGCCACGGTCCGCGACACCCCGTAATCGCGCTCCAGGCGTTCTAGCGTGAAGACGTGTCCGGCCGCGTACTCGCCCGCGGCGATGGCGGGCCCCAGGTCGGCCAGCACGCGGTTGTGCAGGGTGCGGTGATCCGCGTCAGCGGCCATGGGGCTCCTTCGTGCGCGCGCCGACCGGGACCGGGTCGGGGCGGGTGGGACTGGCGTGGCACATTAGTAACACTATTGGATTGGATCGTCCCGTTCGATCACATCTTCACGGACGGGACGCGGAAGGTGGGAACATGCATTTCGTCTTCATGGGCGTCTCCGGCAGCGGCAAGAGCACGGTGGCCATGCGCGTCGCCGAACGGCTCGGGCTGCCCTACGCGGAGGCGGACGTGTTCCACCCCGAGGCCAACATCGGCAAGATGTCCAGCGGCACGCCGCTGACCGACGCCGACCGCACCCCGTGGCTGGAGTCGCTGGCGGCCTGGATCGCCGAGCAGGAGCGGACGGGAGCGTCCACGGTCATGGCCTGCTCGGCGCTCAAGCGCGCCTACCGCGACATCCTGCGGACCGGGGCGCCCGGGGTCTGCTTCGTCCACCTCGACGGCTCCACCGAGCTCATCGCCTCCCGGCTGAGGGAGCGCTCCGGCCACTTCATGCCGACGGGCCTGCTCACCTCCCAGGCGGCCACCCTGGAGCCGCTGGCCCCCGACGAGGACGGCGTCACCATCGACATCGCGCCCAGCGCCGAGGAGATCACCGAGGAGGCCGTGCGCATCGTGACCGAAGCCCTGGGGACCGCGCGCCGCTAACGCATCTCCATGTGCCCCATGCGGGTGGAGATCTCCGCGGCGGCCTTGGCGACGGTCCGGCCGACCTCGTCGAGCAGGTCGCTCTCCATGCGGTAGGAGGGGCCGGACGCGCTGACCGCGGCGATCACCTCGCCGCTGAGCCCGCGGATGGGGGCGGCGACCGCGTTGAGCCCGAACTCCAGCTCCTCGGTCGCCGTCGCGTACCCGCGCTCCAGCACCTCGTCGAGCTGGGCGCGCAGCGCTTCGGGGTCCGTCACGGTGTTGGGGGTGACCTCTTCGAGGGGGCCGCGCAGCAGTCGGCGGAGCTCGGCGTACTCCATGTGGGCCAGCAGCACCTTGCCGCTGGAGGTCGCGTGCAGGGGGTTCTGCCGACCGATCCAGTTCTGGCTGACCACGGCCGAGGCTCCGCGCACCTGGTCGATGTTGACCACGGTGCCGCCGCTGCGGATGGCGACGTTGACGGTCTCGCCGATCTCGGCGGCGAGGTCCTCGCACACCCGGCGGCTCTGCTGGGTGAGGTCGAGTCCGGCCGCCATGGTGCCGGCGAGCCGGATGATCCCGAAGCCCAGCCGGTACTTGCCGCGCAGGCCGGGCTGCTCCACCAGCCCGCGCCGTTCGAGCGCGCCGACCAGCCGGAAGGCCGTGGACTTGTGCACCCCGAGCTCGGCGGCGATCTCGGTGACCCCGGCCTCGCCGTGCCGGGCCAGGATCTCCAGCACCGTGACGGCCCGGTCCACCGACTGCACCGGTGCGCCCCTGTTCGCCTCCGCGCCACCACCCGACTCCCGCTGTGGCCCCCGTGACTCGGATCCTGCTCGTCCGGCCGATCCGTCACGGGGTGCGTGGTCGTTGTTGGTAGCCATGAAAACCACGATAGTGGCCGACCCTTGGCGGAACCTGGACAGTGCGGGCGCCGCGCGCACCGCAGGCGCCGCCGGGGCGGCCGGTCAGGAGCGGCGCCCCCGCGCCGTCTCCAGCAGCCGGTCCAGCACGTGGCCGGCGCGGTCGGCGGGGACGAGGACGCGGTAGGACGGGGACGGGCCGGGGCGGTGCAGGCCGACGCGGACGCCGGCCAGGGTGGTCGGGGCGTAGCGGCCGGGCGCGAAGGCCCGAGGGCGCGGGGGCGGGGCGCAGTCACGGGCGAGGACCCCCTCGGCCCCGGGGCCGCACAGCTCCAGGACCGCGTACCGGGCGGAGACGTCGACGACGCTGCCGCACACCGCCCCGTACTCGCCGCCCAGCGCGCAGGCCAGGCCGATGGCCAGGCCGCGCCCCGTGGCGGACTCGTCCACGACGAGGTAGCGGCCGGGGCCGTGCCACAGCACGTGCGGCCGGCCGTCGCCGCAGGCCCGGCCGGGGCCCGGCAGGGCGCAGCTGAGGAACTCCGCCGCCATCCGGGCGGCCGGCGCCGCCTCCTCCGGATCGACCCGGAGCTCCACCTGCGCGTACGGCGGCAGTTCGCGCACGGACACCGCCGCGTCCGGACCGGCGCCGCGGGTGAGCGGGGCGCGTGCGGATGGGTTCATGGTCGCGGCCTTTCTCTGGTGTCCCTCACGGATGGTTCCTCATCGGGCTTTGACCGCCGCGTTCGCGGGGCGAGACGGGGGTTTCAGGGCCCGGACCCGCTGTGCCGCCGGCGGCCTGCGCGCACTGCGGCAGCCGCCCCCGCGCGAACCCGGTCGTCGGACATCAGTCAGCCGCGCAGCCTGAGCATCTGCGGGTCGAAGAGCGGTTCGGCGGCGACCAGGGCCGGGACGCGCCGGGAGAAGTAGCCGATCTCCAGCTCGACCCCCGGTTCGGCGTGCTCGGCCGGCAGCCAGGCGTAGGCGATCCCGGTGCCGACCGTGTGGCCGTAGCCCGCGCTGGTGACGTAGCCGATGGCGGATTCGGCCCCGGGGACGCACACGGGCTCGCCGCCCATCACGGTGTCGGCGGGATCGGCGATGGTCAGGCAGGCCAGGCGGCGCTTGACCGCCTCGGGATCGCGTCCCTCCAGTGCGGCGCGGCCGACGAAGTCGTCCTTGGCCATCCGCACCGCGAAACCGAGCCCGGCCTCATAGGGGTCGTGCTCGTTGGTCATGTCCGCGCCGTAGGCCCGGTAGCCCTTCTCCAGGCGCAGGGCGGTGAACGCGCCGCGCCCCGCCGCGATCGCCCCGAGCGGGCGGCCGGCCGCCCACAGCGTGTCCCACAGCCGCAGGCCCAGGTCAGTCGTCGTGTACAGTTCCCAGCCGAGTTCACCCACGTAGGACACCCGCAGCGCCAGCACCGGCACGTCACCGACGTGGAACCGGGCGCAGCGGAAGTAGCGCAGGCCGTCGTTGGACAGGTCGTGGTCGGCCAGCGGCTGCACCAGGTCGCGGGCGAGCGGCCCCCACACCCCGATGCAGGTGGTGCCCGGGGTGGCGTCGCGGACCTGGACGGTGCCGTCGGCGGGCAGGTGGCGGCGGAGCCAGTCGAGGTCGAGCGGGCTGTTCACGCCCACCTGGAACTCCTGCTCGGCGACCCGGGCGACCGTGATGTCGCCGCGCAGCCGGCCCGTCTCGTCCAGCAGCAGGCAGTAGGTGACGGCGCCGGGCTCCCGGTGCGCGTTGCCGGTCGTCATGCGGTCCAGGAACGCCGCGGCCCCGGGGCCGGTGACCGCCAGCCGCATCAGCGAGGACATGTCGTACAGCGCCACCCGCTCCCTGGTGACCTGGGCCTCCGCGCCGATGATCGGGGACCAGTACCGCGCGGCCCACTCCCCCGGCGCGGGGATGTCGCGCCCTTCGGTCAGGTGCGCGTTGGCCTCGTACCAGTGCGGCCGCTCCCAGCCCGACGCCTCCAGGAGGTACCCGCCGAGTTCGGCCTGGCGGGGGTGGAACGGGCTGGTCCGCAACGGGCGGGGCTCCTCCATCGGCTGCAGCGGGTGGAGGGCGTCGTAGACCTCGATGAAGTTGCGGCAGCCGCGCTCCCGAACGTAGCCGGGGGCGAGTTGGTGCGGCTGGAACCGGTTGACGTCGCAGCCGTGCAGGTCCAGAGTCGGGGCGCCGTCCACGATCCACTCGGCCATCGCCCGCGCGACGCCGGCCGAGTGCGTGATCCAGACGGCCTCGGCCACCCAGAAGCCGGCGACCTCCGGCGACTCCCCCATGAGCGGCATGTTGTCCGGGGTGAAGGAGAACAGTCCGTTGAAGCCCTCCTCGACCTCGGTCCCGCCGAGCGCGGGCAGCAGCTCCCGGCTGTCGGCCCAGGCCGGGGCGAAGTCATCGGGGGTGAAGTCCAGCATGGAGGGCATGGGCCGGTCGGTCGCCGTGGCCGGGGTGCCGATCGCGTCGGCGTCGACGGGCATGGGGCGGTGCCCGTAGTAGCCGATGCCGATCCGGTCGAAGCGCTCCCTGTAGTACAGGTCGCGCTCCTGGTACCGCAGAATCGGGTGGTCGGCCTCGGCTCCGGCCCCGGCCAGCGCGGGCACCCGACCGGTCCAGGCGAACTGGTGGGCCAGCGGGACCAGCGGCAGCGTCATTCCGACCATGCGGGTGATCCGCGGTCCCCACATCCCCGCGCACGTCACCACCAGGTCGGCGGGAATGCGGCCCTGGTCGGTGCGCACCCCGGTGACGCGCCCGCCGGTGACCTCGATGTCGAGCACCTCGTGCTGCGGCAGGAACCGGGCACCGCGCCACACCGCGGCCTCGGCCTGGGCCCTGGCGGCGAGCACGGCGTCGGCCAGGCCGTCGGTGGGCGTGTGCAGGCCGCCGAGCACCCGCTCGGCCTCGACGAGCGGGTGCAGCCGGGCGCACTCGTCCGGGTCGAGCACCCGCCCCGGGATCCCCCACGCGTTCGCCCAGCCGCCGCGCCGGTGCAGCTCGGCCAGGCGTTCGGGGGTCGCGGCCAGTTCCAGCCCGCCGACCCGGTTGAAGCAGGGCCGGTCGGCCACGCGCAGCGCGCCGTACTTGGCCACGGTGTAGCGGGCGAAGTCGGACATGACCTTGGCCGCGTTGGTCTGGAAGACCAGCCCCGGCGCGTGGGAGGTCGAGCCGCCGCAGGAGTAGAGCGGCCCCTGGTCCACGACGGTGACGTCGGTGTACCCGCGCGCAGTGAGCTCGTCGGCCAGCGCGCATCCGACGATGCCCGCACCGATGAGGACGACCCGGGGCGCGGTTCGAAGGGCGGATTCGGAGGTCGGCATGGCACTCCACCTTCGCCGTCGAAGTTTCTTTCAGCGCAACAAAGCGCGAGTTACGCAACAGCGTCCGTCGCGTGCGCACACCTGTCAAGAGGATCGGGCGAGTCCGGATCCGGCGAGTCGCGCGTCTTGACGAACCCGGGATGTCCGACGCACTGTCTCTGATAGAAGAACACGTTGCCCATTACGCAACCTTGGTGCAACGCAGATGTCTCACCCGGCCGCCTTTGCGACCGTCCGACTGCGAGGAGGCGCCCATGTCCGGCGGAGCCACCGAACCGATCCGGGGACGCGACCACGTCCTCACCCTCGACTGCCCCGACCGGCCCGGCATCGTGCACGCGGTGGCGGAGTTCCTGGTGCACCACGACGCCAACATCACCGAGAGCCGGCAGTTCGACGACCCCGACACCGGGCGGTTCTTCATGCGCGTGCAGTTCGAGACGCCGGACCCGCGGCGCAGCGCCGGGGAGCTCGCCCAGGGGTTCGGCTGGGTCGCCGAGGCCTTCGGCATGTCCTGGCGCCTGGTCGACGCCGCGGTGCGCACGCGCGCGCTGATCCTGGTCTCGCGCTACGAGCACTGCCTCAACGACCTGCTGTTCCGCCGGCACATCGGCGCGCTGCCCATCGACGTCGCGCTCATCGTCTCCAACCACCCCGACGCCGCCGACCTGGCCGCGTCCTACGGGTTGGACTTCCGGCACGTCCCGGTGACGCCGCAGACCAAGCCGGAGGCCGAGGCCGAACTGATGGGCCTGGTCGACGAACTGGGCATCGACCTGGTGGTGCTGGCCCGCTACATGCAGATCCTCTCCCCCGAGCTGTGCAAGCGGCTGGAGGGCCGGGCGATCAACATCCACCACTCGTTCCTGCCCGGCTTCAAGGGGTCGCGGCCCTACCACCAGGCGCACGCCCGCGGCGTCAAGCTGATCGGGGCGACCGCCCACTACGTCACCCCCGATCTGGACGAGGGGCCGATCATCGAGCAGGACGTGATCCGGGTGGACCACTCGATGGGCGCCGCCCACCTCGCCGCCGTCGGCCGCGACGTGGAGTCCCAGGTGCTGGCCCGGGCCGTGCGCTGGCACAGCGAACAGCGCGTCCTGCTCAACGAGGGGCGCACCGTGGTGTTCGCCTGAGCGGGCGCGCGGTCGGGGAAAGGGGCGGTCCGCGGCGGACCGCCCCTTGGCGCCGATCGGGTCAGCCGGCCACGAGCCGGTGCAGATCCTGCTTCGGCACGAACTTCTTGGGGTCGACGAAGGGCTTCTCGACGACCGTGGCCGAGACGAGGCCGTGCTGCGTCCGCACGCTCAGCTCGGTGCCGAGCGCCGAGGCCTCGACCGGGACCATGGCGAACCCGATGTTGCGCTCCAGCTTCGGCGAGAAGCAGGCCGAGGTGACCTTGCCGATCACCTCGCCGCCGGGACGCGAGACCGGGAAGACGTCGATCATGGAGCCGTCGTTGTAGGAACCCAGCGGCGGCCCGCTGATCTCCACCCCCGCCAGCTTGCGGCTGATGCCGGTGTCGCGGATGCGGGTGAGCGCCTCCTTGCCGACGAAGTCGGCCTCCTGGTCCAGGTCGACCATCCAGCTCACCTCGTAGCCGTAGCCCACCTCGAACGGGTTGGTGTCCAGCCCGATGTCGCTGCCCCAGGCGAGGATGCCGCCCTCGATCCTGCGGATGTGGCAGGGGCCGATGACCTGGATGCCGTGCGGGGTGCCGGCCTCGATCACCTTGTCCCACAGCGTCATCGCGTCGCGCGTGGCGTTGCGCAGGTAGATCTCGAACCCCAGTTCCGAGGTGTAGCCGGTGCGCGAGACCACCACGTCGAGGCCGTCGAGGTCGTACTCGGCGCAGAAGTAGTACGGGATGTCCAGCACGCGCTCGCCGAACAGGTCGACCATGACGTCCCTGGACTTGGGCCCCTGCACCTGGAGCGGGCCGACGTCGGCCTCGCGGATCGTGACGTCCAGTCCGCTGTTGTAGGCCAGCCCCTGCGCCCACAGCAGCACGTCGCTGTCGGCCAGGGACAGCCAGAAGTGGTTCTCGCCCAGGCGCAGCAGCACGGGGTCGTTGATGATGCCGCCGTCAGGGGCGGTGACGAACACGTACTTGCACTGCCCCACCTTGCACTTGGTGAGGTCGCGCGGCACCAGCATGTTGGTGAAGGTGAACGCGTCCGGTCCGGTGATCTCCACCTGGCGCTCCACGCCGACGTCCCACAGCGTCACTCCGTTGAGCAGGTGCCAGTACTCGGCGACCGGGTCGCCGTAGTGCCTCGGGTGGTAGGTGTGGTTGTACACGCTGTACTTGGCCACGCCGTGCCGGCGCGACGCGTAGAAGTACGGCGACTTCCTGATCCGGCTGTAGAGCAGGATCTCCGGGTTCTCGATGACGGTCATGGGGACCTCCATCACTCGATACGCAACGCGATTCGCTATGCGCAACAGAGCGTCTCCCGCCGCGGTTCGGGGTGTCAAGGGGTGACATGCCAAGTTAGTTTCGTGTAGCGCAACGGACATCTGTTGACGCAACGGAACGGCCGGTTTTACGCTGCAATCCAGCCAAAAAGTTTTTCTATAAGCATCGTGTTTCTTATAGCGCAACAACTGAGATCCGCGCGACCCCTCGGTCACGCAGGACTCGGAAAGCGGGGCGGACCCATGGTCAAACTGCTGGCGACCATCGAACACGCCGTCAAGAAACCCATCTGGGACTGCCGCATGTGCGGCCAGTGCGTTCTGCACTCCACCGGCCTCACCTGCCCCATGACCTGCCCGAAGACGTTGCGCAACGGCCCGTGCGGCGGAGTGCGCGAGGACGGGCGCTGCGAGGTGCGACCCGAGATGCGCTGCGTCTGGCTGAAGGCGCAGACCCGCTCGGAGCGGATGCCGCGCCCCTGGCGCGAGGAGTTCGACGACCTGCGCCCGCCCGTGGACGGGCGACTGCGCGGCACGTCGTCCTGGCTGAACCTGCTGACCGGGCGCGACCGGGTCACCCCGCAGGGCTGGGACGCCGGCGAGCGGGAGGCCTGAGGTGCCGGGCCTGGCCGAACTCCTCGGTGCGGCCACCGCCTCCCGACCGGTCATCACGGCGGAGCTGCCCGCGGTCGACGGAGGCGGGCCCGACGCCGTGCGGGCGCACGTCACCCGCCTCGCCCCGCACGTCGACGCGATCAACGCCACCGACAACCCCGCCGCACACGCGCACGCGGCCAACCTGGCGATCGCCATCGCGGTGCGCGAGCTCGGCGTGGAACCGGTGCTGCAGGTGGTGTGCAGGGACAAGAACCGGCTGGCCCTGCAGGCCGACATCGTCGGCGCCGCGCTGCACGGCATCACCTCGATCTGCTGCCTGACCGGCGACGACGTGACCGCCGGCGACGAGCCGGAGGCCAAGCGGGTCTTCGACCTGGACGCGCCCCAGCTCATCCGGACCGCGGCGACGCTGGCCCGCGGCAGCTACCTGTCGGGGCGCCCGCTCACCCCGGCTCCCCCGCTGTTCATCGGTGCGGTGGAGAACCCAGCGGCGCCCCCGTTCGAGTACCGGGTGCGCCGGGGGTTGAAGAAGGCCGCGGCCGGTGCGCGGTTCCTGCAGTTGCAGATCTGCTACCGGCCCGAGCGGCTGGCCGACTTCGCCGAACTGGCCGAGCGCACCGGCCTCACCCGCAAGGTCGCGCTGCTGCCGACCATCTGCCTGGTACGGGGGGCCCAAGCGCTGCGGTTCATGGACGCCAACGTGCCCGGCGTCTACGTCCCGGCCGATCTGATCGAGCGCGTCGAGCGCGCCTCCGACCAGCGCGAGGCCGCCTACCGGATCGCGCTGGAGCAGGCCCGGCACGCGCTCGCCCAGCCCGGTGTGCGCGGGCTGCACATCGCCGACTTCCGGCGTGACGACACGCTGGCCCGGCTGCGCGCCGACCTCGGCCTCCCGGCCGTCCGCCCGCTCCCGGACGGCTCGTCCCTGGCGGTCTGAGCACGCGGAGTGGCGGGGCGGACCCGGCCCGCCGCCGGGCCGGCCGGATCCGGTCCGGTCAGGCCGTGGCCACCTCGTCCTTGACGCGCAGGCGCTCGCCGTAGAAGCCGCCGACGGCGGTGACCAGCGCCACCCCGATCAGCAGCAGCGCCGCCGACCACGACCGGCCGCCGCTGGTCTCCAGTAGCGCCGTCGCCGCGAACGGCAGGAAGCCGCTGAGCGCACCCGCGATGTTGTAGGCCAGCGCCACGCCGCTGTAGCGCAGCCGGGCCGGGAACAGCTCGGTGAGCAGCGCGCCCGTGACCGCATAAGCGATCGAGAGCACGCCCACCCCCGCGGTGACGGCCAGGATGATCAGCAGCGTGCTCCTGGTGTCGACCAGCCAGAAGATCGGGAAGGCGCAGACGGCCGTGGCCAGGCCGCCCCACAGGGTGACCCGCCCGGGGCCGAGCCGGTCGGCGAGCCGGCCCACCAGGATCAGCACCACGATCTGGACCGCGGCCGCCACCAGCGTGGCGTTGACCATCACGCTGCGGGAGACGTCCAGGGTGCCGGCGCCGTAGCTGATCATGAACGTGGTCATGATGTAGAACCCGCCGACGCCGAGGAACGCCGCGGCGATGGCCACGACCAGCCGGCCCCACGCCTGCCGGAAGACGTCCAGCGCCGGGACCTTCGCCCGCTCGTCCTGCTTGACCAGCTCGTCGAAGAGCGGCGACTCCTCGACCCTGCGGCGGATGTAGACGGCGATGATCAGCAGCGGGAACGCCGCCAGGAACGGCAGCCGCCAGCCCCACGAGTCGAAGGAGTCCGCAGGGAGCAGCAGCACCAGGGCGAAGGCGCCCGAGGACATCAGCGTGCCCACCGGCGAGCCGATCTGCGGCAGCACGGCGTAGCGGCTGCGGCGCTCCGGCGGGGCGTGCTCCACCGCCAGTGTCACCGCGCCGCCCCATTCGCCGCCCACCGCGATGCCCTGGAGCAGCCGCAGCAGCGCGAGCAGGACGGGTGCGGCGATGCCGATGGCCGTGAAGTCGGGCAGCACGCCGATCAGGCCGGTGGCCACGCCGATCATCACCACGGTGATCAGCAGCGCCGGGCGTCTGCCGATGCGGTCGCCGACCCAGCCGAAGACGACCGCGCCGACGGGCCGGGCCACGAACCCCACGCCGAACGTGGCGAAGGCGGCCAGCGTGGCCGCCGTGGGATCCAGCGCGGTGAAGTACAGCCGGTTGAAGACGATGGCGGCCGCGGTGCCGAAGAGGAAGTAGTCGTACCACTCCAGCGCGGTGCCGACGAACGCGGCGAACGCGATGCGCCGGGCCTCCTTGTCGGTCACCACCGGCTTCGCTTTGCCCGGCGGACCGCCGGGCCGGTCGTGCTGGGTCATCGTGTCGCTCCTGTGTCGGGGCCGCGCGGTCGCGGGCCTTGGGGGATCGGGCCGTCCACCGCCAGGCCGTGCCCGGCGAGCAGGTCTGCGCCGTGCACGCACTCCCCGGCCACGAACGTGGCCAGGACGCCGATTCCGCCGATGCGCCCGCTGTCGACCTCGACGGGGTCGTCGGCGAGCAGCACGAAGTCGGCGTGCTTGCCGGGGGTGATGCTGCCGCGGCGGTGCTCGTCGTGGCTCGCCCATGCGGCGTCGATGGTGTAGGCGCGCAGCGCCTGCTCGGGCCCGACCCGCTCGTCGGGCCCGAGCACGATCCCGGCGCTGCTGCGCCGTTCGACCATGGACTGCATGCCCAGCAGCGGGGCGCCCGGCGCGACCGGGCGGTCGGAGCTGCCCGGCACCCGCAGTCCCGCGTCGAGGAAGGACCGGTGCCGGTACAGCCACGGGGTGCGCTCGGGGCCCAGCGCCTCGGCCATGGTGTCGCCCACCGCGTGCAGGAAGCGCGGCTGCGGCACCGGCACGGCGCCCAGTTCGGCGTAGCGGGCCAGCTGGTCGGGGCGGACCACTCCGGAGTGCTCGATCCGGTGCCGGACGTCGCGGCGCGGCGCGGCCCGCCCGGCCTCGGCGAACGCGTCGAGGGCGAGGTCGACGGCGCTGTCGCCGATGGCGTGCGCCGCGACCCGCCAGCCGGCGCGGTGCGCGTCGACGACGAGCGCGCGCATCTCCTCGGGCCCGGCCTGGAGGTACCCGGATCCGTGGGCGTGGCCGCAGAACGGCTCGGTCACCGCGGCGGTGCGGCCGATCAGGGAGCCGTCCAGCCAGATCTTCATCGGCCCCAGCCGCAGCCGGTCGTCGCCGAACCCGGTGCGCAGGCCCAGGTCCAGGCCGACGTCGATGCCGTCGTCGGCGTGCGAGCGCAGCGGGTGCAGGTTGTCGCCGGCCACCATGAGCTCGACCCGGACGCCCAGCGCGCCGCGGTCCCTGGCGAGCTGGTAGGCGGCGGCCTCGACGGGGCTGCGCCCGATGAGGCCGAGGCCGATCCCGGCCTCCACCACGTGGGTGAGCCCTTCGGCCGCGTAGACCGCGCTCGCCCTGCCGATGGCGTCGGCCAGTTCGGTCACCGGGTAGGGCATGACGAGCGCGGTGACCAGGCCCTGGGCCTGTTCCTGCAGCAGCCCCGTCGGGACGCCGTCGGCGTCGCGCACCACCACGCCGCCCTCGGGCACGTCCGCTCCGCCGCCGAGCACGCCGGCCAGCCGCAGCACCTCGCTGCTGACCGCGCACATGTGCCCGGAGCGGTGCTTGAGCCAGACCGGCCGGCCGCCGGCGGCCCGGTCGAGTCCGGCGCGGTGCGGGTGGGCGCCCATGGCGGTGTCGTCGTAGCCCGATCCCACGACCCATGCGTCGGCCGGCAGCCCGGCGGCGCGGCGCGCGACCGCGTCGTAGAGGGCCGGCAGGGTCGCCGCCCCCTCCAGGTCGAGCTCGTCCAGCGACTGGCCGAACCAGGCCATGTGGTTGTGGGCGTCGCCGAAGCCGGGGGCGATGACGGCTCCGCCGCAGTCGACGGCGGTGCGGGCCGGCAGGTCGGCCACCGCGTCGTCGAGGCCGGCGACGCGGCCGGCGAACACGCCGAGCGTGCGGGCCCGGGGGCGGTCGTCGTCGACCGTCCGGATCCGGGCGTTGAACAGCTTCAGGTCCAGCACGTGCGGTGGTCTTCCTCGGAAGGCGGCGGGCGGGTCGGGCCGGTCAGGCCAGGTTGTGCAGGCGGGTGAGCGGCAGGTCGGCGGCGTGGTGGATGCCGATGGGCCGGCCGTCCACGAGTACCGAGTCGGGCGTGGTGGGAACCCGGACATCGGGCACCGCGGTGTTGGCGACCATGTCGTGGCGGGTGAGCCCGCGGCTGTCGCGGATCGGGCTGTAGCGCACGCCTCGGGGCAGCGCCTCCCTGGCGGCGCGGTCGTCCAGGCAGGCCTGGGAGACGAAGACCCTGGACAGCCGGCGCGGGGCCCCGCCGAGGCCGCCGAAGTAGGGCTTCATCATCCGCGGCTGGGTGAGCCGGGTGGACCCCGAGCCCGAGCCGGAGACCCCCCACGCGACGAAGCCCGACTTCAGCACCAGCTCCGGCTGGGCGCCGAAGGAGGCCGGCCGCCACAGCACCATGTCGGCGATGCTCCCGGGCCGCAGCGCCCCGACCTCGTGCGCCATGCCGTGCGCGATGGCCGGGTTGAGGGTGATCTTGGCCAGGTAGCGCAGCACCCGTTCGTTGTTGACGACGCCGGGCCCGGCCTGCCCGGCCAGGTGCGCCTGGACGTGGGCCACCTGCCAGGTGCGCCGCGCCGTCTCGGCGATGCGTCCCATGCCCATGGAGTCGGAGTTGACGATGCTGATCGCGCCGAGGTCGTGCAGCGCGTTCTCGGCCGCGATCGCGTGTTCGCGGACCCGGCTCGCCGCGATCGAGACGTCGCTGTCCAGGCCGTGGTGGCCGCGGTGCACGGTGAGTGTCATGGGCAGCAGTTCGGCGACGGTGGCCGGGGTCAGCGGCAGTGTGGGCGTGGTGGAGGAGGTGAGGACGTGCGGTTGGCCGACGATCTCCAGCAGGTCGGGGTGGCCGCCGCCGCCCTCGACGTGGTAGGCGTGCACGGTGCGGCCGCGGGTGGCCAGGAGCGTGTCGGAGAGGTAGCCGGACTCGTTCAGCGTGTCGGTGTGCAGGGCGACCGGCAGGTCGGCCTGCTCGGCGACGCCGAGGCAGGTGTCGACGATGCGCGGGGTCGCACCCCAGTCCTCGTGGATCTTGAAGCCGCCCGCGCCGGCCAGGACCGCGCGTTCCAGCAGCTCGGTCGAGGAGGAGGAGCCCCGGGCCAGGAACGCCACGTTGACGGGCGCGTCCCGCCAGCCCTCGATGAGGCTGTGCAGGTTGTTGGCGGGGTTGGCGCCGACGTCCCACACGCCGCCGATCCCCATGCCGACCAGGGAGGTGACGCCGGCCGCCAGCGCGGCGGGGACCACCTCGGGGCTGGAGAGGTGGACGTGGGAGTCGACGATGCCGGGAGTGGCGATCAGGCCCTCACCGGTGATCATCGCGGTGTGGGAGTCCACGACGAGCTCGACGCCGTCGGTGGTCTCGGGGTTGCCGGCCCGGCCGGTGCCGACGATGCGGCCGTCCTTGACGCCGATGTTGGTCTTGCGCACGCCGATGAGCGGGTCCAGTACGAGCACGCCGAGGACGACCATGTCCAGGGCGCTGTCGCGGGGCGCCCTGCCCGCGACGAGCAGGCCGTCGCGGGCGGTCTTGCCGCAGCCGCCCAGCAGCTCCTCGCCGGGCTCGGTGTCGTCGCCCTCCACGCGCACCCACAGGTCGGTGTCCGCCAGCCGCACCGTGTCCCCCGTGGTGGGGCCGTACAGGGACGCGTAGTCGCGCCGGGGCAGCCTGTTCATCGTTGACCTCCTCGCGCGACGATGGCCACGCTCTGCGCCTGGTCGGGCCGGAACTCCACGGAGCGGCCGGCCGGGACGTCCAGCCGGTGGCCGCGGGCGGCCTCCCTGTCGAACTCCAGGGCGCTGTTGGCCTCCTCCAGCGGGAAGTGCGAGGAGACCCAGATCGGGCGCCGCCCGCGGTTGGTGACGGTGATCCGCCGCCGCGCGCGGCCCGGGGCCAGCTCGACGTCGGCCTCGGCCGCGACGACGGCCCCCGGCCCGTCGGCCTCGGCCGGGCCGAACGGTTCGGGGACGTGGATCAGCGAGGAGCCGTGCGGGAACAGCGCCTCGACCTGGATGCTCGGGACGGCCGCCGGCACGCCGGGCAGGAGCCGCTCCGTCGGCACGAGCCGCCGGGCGCGGGCGACCACGTCCTCCAGGGCGGCGCCGTCCCAGGCCATCTCCAGGATCTCGTCGCAGACCAGGGCGATCGCCTCCGTCGCACCCAGCGGCGCGCCCCGCGCCAGTCGGCGCCGGGCGAGCTCGGCGGCGGTGAACAGCGTCAGCCGCTCCTGCTCGCGTGGCGTCAGGTGCATCGCCCGCTCCTCTTCCTCGTTGCGGTGCCCGTGCGCGCGCCCTGCGGCGGCACCGCCGTCCCGCGGCCGACGCGGGACGGCGCCGACGTGCGGCGTCGCACTCCGATGCACACCACGATGCCCCGCCACCGGGTGGGAGACAATGACGAAACACAGCGGAGTGCGGAGTGGATAATGGGCTAATGCACAATGAACGACGTTTTTCCGACGGCGCGCGGGATCCCGTAACCCCGGGGGAGGGCCACGGCGACCCGTTCGCCGCCCCCGTGCCCGAGGAGCTGCGCGTCCTGGTCCGCGACTGCATGGACGACCTCGACGAACTGGTGGAGGTCTTCGTCGCGGAGGTCGGCGCGTTCGAGGCCTACCGCTCCACGGTGCCGGCCGACGACCTGCGCGAGACCGCACGCGCCTCCCTCGAACTGCTGCTCCGGCTGGTCGGCGGGCTACCGGCGCCCGAACGGCTGCGCGAGGTCTCCGAGCGCCTCGGCCGCCGGCGGGTGCACCAGGGCGTGCCGCTGGAAGAGCTGCTGCAGGCCGTGCGGATGGACTTCCGGGTGCTGTGGACGGCGCTGCTGGAGCGGATCCGGCCGGCGGACCTGCCGGCTCTGACGCGCGGCGCGGTCCGGGTGTGGGAGGCCGTGGAGTTTCACACCGTGCATGTGCACACCGCCTATCTGGACGAGGTCGCCGTGCTCGCCAGGGAGCGGGAGCGCGAGCGCACCGTGCTCATGGGGCGGCTGCTGTCATCGGACGGGCGCGACCAGCAGCTCGTCGGCCAGGTGGCGACGGCGCTGCGGGTGGACGCGCATGCCGACTTCGCCGTGGCGGTGGCCCCGCCGGCCTGGCAGCGGAAGCTGCGCGAGGCGGCCGCGGCCGCCCGCGCGGCCGGTGCCGTGGTGCACCTGCACGACCACCGGGGTGCGCTGGTACTGGTGGCGGAGCTGTCCCGGGACCGGGGCGGGGTGCCGCCGCGGTGGCTGGAGTCCGTTCCGTGCGCGGTCGGGCCGGTGGCGCGCGGACTGGCCCGGGTCTCCCGCGTGCTGCGCGCCGCCGAGGAGCTGGCCGCGGCGCTGGACGAGGACGTGACCGGGGCGGTGACGCTGAGCGACGGGTGGACCGGCGTGGCGGCCGCGCGCCTGGACGAGATCGGGGAGCTGCTCACCGAGTCGGTGCTGTCGGGGCTGGCCGGGATCTCCGAGCACGAACGGCGGCGCCTGCTGGAGACGGTGGCCGCCTACTGCGACTCCGGTTCGATCACGGCGGCGGCGCGGGCCCTGTTCTGCCACCGCAACACGGTGCTCAACCGGCTGAACCGGTTCGCCGAGCTCACTGGCCACCACCCGACCCGCCCGCGCGAGGCGGCCACCGTCCTCATCGCCCTGGAGTGCGCGCGGCGGGCACCGGCCGCATGACCGCCGCCCGGCTACGCGGCGTTCGCGGCCGCGACGAGGACGAGCAGCAGCGCGGTGGCCGGGAGCCCCTCGAACAGACCCGCGAACCCGATCGTCGGACACCGGTCAGGTGCGGCGGCAGGCGTCGGCCTGCTCGATGAGCCGGTCCATCATCCGGCGCACCACCTCGGGGTCGGGCTGGGGCAGGCCGGCGATGGCCGTGAGGTAGAGGCCGTCCCCGACCAGCCGGATCGTCTCCGCCAGCACGGGGTCGTCGATCTCCTGATGCAGCAGCTCCGACCATTGGGCGAAGACGTGGTGGATGAGCCTGCGGGCCTCCTCCGAGACGTCCTCCTTGCTGCGCAGCGCCGCGATGATCGACCAGTAGAGCGCGGCCTCCTCCGAGGACTCCGGCAGGGATGTCCGCAGGAACCCCCGGACCACGCCGCCCTCGGTCTCGACCGCCTCGCCGAACTCCTCCTCCGCCCGGTCGGCGAGCCTGCGGACCAGGCCGGTCATCATGGCCGTCTTGGACGGGAAGTGGTAGAGCAGGCCGCCCTTTGACACGCCCGCCGCGGCGGCGACGGCCTCCAGCGTCACGGCGGAGCTCCCCTCCTCGATCAGGATGTCCTGGAGGGCGTCGAGGATGCGGTCACGCGTTGTAGAAGCACTCACGATTGACACTGTACCGGCCGGACGGTTTAGAATACTGCTCCGTATATTCATCCGCTCATCCCATGGCCATGCGGCCGCACACGGCCCCACCGACCAGAAGAAGCAGAGGAAAGATGAGTTCCGCCGTAGCCCGGACCCAGGCGACCCCGCACGGCGGCACGCCGAAGGCCGGGCCCCGCGAGTGGGGCGCCCTCGCTGTGCTGGCGCTGCCGGTGCTGCTGATCTCCGTCGACATGACGGTGCTCGGCTTCGCCGTGCCCGCCCTGAGCGAGGAGCTGGCCCCCACGGGCACCCAGTTGCTGTGGATCGTCGACATCTACTCGTTCGTTCTGGCCGGCCTGCTGGTCACCATGGGCACCCTGGGCGACCGCATCGGGCGCCGCCGGCTGCTGCTGGTCGGTTCGGCCGGGTTCGGCGCGGCCTCGCTGGTCGCCGCCTACGCCTCCAGCGCGGAAGTCCTGATCGCGGCGCGCGCCCTGCTCGGCCTCGCCGGGGCGACGCTGATGCCCTCGACGCTGTCGCTGCTCCGCAACATCTTCCTGGACCCCCGCCAGCGGCTGCTCGCCATCGCGGCGTGGGCCTCGATGTTCTCGGCCGGCTCCGCGCTCGGCCCGATCCTGGGCGGCTGGCTGCTGGAGCACTACCACTGGGGCTCGGTGTTCCTGATCAACCTGCCGGTCATGGCGCTGATCCTGGTGCTGACGCCGATCCTGGTCCGGGAGTCGCGCGACCCGAGCCCCGGCCGCTACGACCTCCCCAGCGTCGTGCTGTCGATGGCGGCGATCCTGCCGGTGGTCTACGGCGTGAAGAAGATCGCCGACGGCGGGCCGTCGGTCGCGTCGGTCGCCGCGATCCTCGCCGGCCTGGTGCTGGGCCACCTCTTCGTCCGCCGCCAGCTCCGCCTGGACGATCCCATGATCGACGTCCGGCTGTTTCGGATCCGGGCGTTCAGCGTGGGCGTGGCCACGAACCTGATGGTCGTGTTCGCGCTGGTCTCGTCGCTGTTCTTCCTGACCCAGTACCTGCAGTTGGTTCAGGGCATCAGCCCGTTGCGCGCCGGCGTGCTGCTGCTGCCGGGCCTGTCCCTGGCGGTGGCCGCGCACTTCGTCGCGGTCGCGCTGGCGCGCAGGCTGCGCATGGGCACCGTCATCGCGATCGGGCTGGCGCTGACCGCCGCCGGGTTCGCGCTGCTGGCCCGGTTGCCGCTGGACAACGGCACATTGCCGGTGGTCGTCGCGTTCGCGCTGATCGGCGCCGGGGTGGGCGTCTCCGACACGCTGACCAACGACGCGATCATGACCGCGGCCCCTCCCGCCCGCGCCGGCGCGGCCTCGGCGATCTCCGAGACCGCCTACGAGCTCGGGGCCGCGCTGGGCATCGCGGTCCTCGGCAGCGTGCTCACCGCCACCTACCGCCTGAACCTCGACCCGGTGCCCGGTGTGCCGGCTCCGGCCATGGCCGAGGCCCGCGAGACCCTGGGCGGCGCGGTGACGGCGGCCCGGGGGCTCGCGCCGGAGAACGGTCCGGCGCTGATGGAGGCCGCCCGGACGGCGTTCACCGACGGCATCCACGTCACGAGCCTCATCGGCGCGCTGATCGTGGCCTACGCGGCGGTGCAGGCCGGCGTCCTGCTGCGGCGCTCCGGGTCCCGCACGCGGTGACGGAGGAACGGTGGGCACGCCGGTGCCCGCCGCCCGGACGGCGGACAGCGGCTCCGGTCCCTAACCGGCCTGCTCCGACTCCGGTGGCGCCGGCGCCACCTCGTCGAGGCGGCGCTGCAGCGGGACGGTCCGGCCGAAGGCCAGGAACTCGCGCACCAGCAGCGGTTCCGGGTGGCGCTGCGGCAGTATCAGCCCGACCTCGGCCACAGGCTCCGGGTCGACCAGCGGCAGCGCCCGCATCCCCGGCGGCAGGCCGAAGGAGCTCAGCCAGGCGTGCGGAAGCACGCCGAACCAGCCGCCCTCGCGCACGTGGGCGTAGAGGCCCGGCACCGAGTTCGTCTCGGCCCGCACCCTCGGCACCGCGTCCAGTCCGCGCAGCACCGCGTCGACGGTCCGGCGGCACTCGTGGTCGGGGGTGAGCAGGCACAGCGGCAGGTGCGCGATCTGCTCCCAGCTCACCGCGGCGCATCCGGCGAACCGCCCTTCCACACCGGTCAGCAGCAGGTAGCGCTCGCGGTAGAGGGGCACCGCCATGCCGGGGACCGCGGGCGGGTCCGCGCCGAGGTAGGTGATCCCGCAGTCGATCTCGTAGTCGGCCAGCCCCCGGCGGATCTCGGGCGCCGGCATGTCCAGCACGCTCAACCGGACCCGCGGGTGCTCGATCCCGAAGGGGACCGTGACCATGGCGACCGCGCCGATGGCCGCGGGGACGACACCGATGCGCAGCTCCCCGGTGTGGCCGTCGCGCATGCTCCCGACGTCGGCGGCCAGCCCGTCACGCTCGGCGAGGATGCGGTAGGCCCAGCGCAGCACCCGCTCACCTTCGGGGGTGAACCCCTCGAACCTGTTGCCGCGGCGCACGATCGGCACGTCCAGCTCGGCTTCGAGCTTGCGGATTCCGGCCGAGAGCGCCGGCTGGGAGACGTGGCAGGCCAGGGCGGCGCGCGCGAAATGCTGCTCCCTGGCCAGCGCCGTGAGGTACTCCAACTGCCGAATCAGCATCCCGCTCCTCGCGCGCCGCGAGACCGGCGCCGGCGGACACGGCCGACCGGGGCCGGAACCGAGGGGCGGTCCGGCCCCGGCGCGCGCACCGCGGCATCCGGCCTCGGTGGAATCCGGCGCGGTGCGGGCCCGGCGCTCACCTCTGCTCACGTCTCAGTTGCAACGATGTTCCCGGACACCACCGAAGAGAGGTCGGTCACACATTCTGGTGTCTCAGAGCACACGGCGCCAGAGGGCTGCGGCACATTCGCGGCCGTCCGCGGCAGAACCGGGGGACCCCTCCGGGAGCGCGGCGCCGCCGGGCCGGTTCACTCGGCCGGAGCCGACTCCGATGCGGCCTGCTCGTGGTAGGTGCGCCGAGTGGTGTCGGTGTGCTCCCGCATCAGCCGCGCGGCCTCGTCCTCCCGGCCGGCGGCGATGGCGTCGATGATCTCGGCGTGCTCGTCCCAGGCGTCCTTGCCCCGCTGCCGGACGACCAGGGCGTGGTACCAGCGCACCCGGCGCGCGACCTGGCCGGCGAGTTCGGCGAGGACGCTGTTGCCGGACAGCTCGGTGATGCAGCGGTGCAGGTCGGCGTTTGCGTCGACCATGGCGTCGGTGTCGCCGACCTCCAGCCCGGCCACGCCCTCGCGCCACAGCTCCCGCAGCCGCTCGACCCCCTCGCCGGCGGCGTTGCGCGCGGCCAGCCGCGCCGACTCGGTCTCCAGCAGCGCGCGCACCGCCAGGAGCTGCTCGGCCTCGCTCTCGGTCGGCTGGTGCACGAACGCGCCGTAGCCCGGGCGCAGGTCGACCCACCCCTCGTTGCTCAGCCGCTGCAGCGCCTCGCGCACCGGCTGGCGGGACACCCCGAGCCGGTCGGCCAGTTCGTTCTCCACCAGGTGCTGCCCCGGCGGCAGCTGCCGGCGGGTGATGAGCTCCAGGAGTGCCTCATAGACGCCTTCACGCAGTGGCACCGGTCGCTGCACCCGGTTCGTCAGCAGCCCCTTGGAAAGCCGGGTTGAGGCCATAGATGTGAGACTCCGTATCCGTCACGCCGGAAATCAGCGGGGTCAATGGGGTAGTCGTGCCCCGCAGTCTACTCAGTGCCGGGCCACCGCTCCCGCTCCCGGACGGCCGCCGGCCGGTCACCTGCTCGACGAGCCGCGTTCCAGCCTCATCACACCGGCGGGGCGGCACAAGGGGACCAAAGTCCCGTTCCCGACCGGTCCCCCCGCTAGCGGGGCAGCCACAGCAGCTCCGCCGCCGGCCCCGTCCAGTCCGGCGGGACCACGGCGAGGGCGTCGGCCATGGCGGCGCCGCGCAGGACGCCCGGGCGGTCGTGGCCCACCGGCTCGGCGTGCCCGCCGTCGGCCCGCACGGCGATCAGCCGGGTGTCGCGATGGTGCGGCGCGACACCGGCACCGTCGCGCAGCGGCAGCGTCCTGGGCGGCGCGGCGCCGGGGTCGAGCCGCCCGGTCAGTGCCGCGAGCACCGGCACCAGCAGGGTCAGCGCCGCCGCCAGCGCCGCGTTGGGGTTGCCGGGCAGTCCCACGACGACGGGGCCGGGCGCCCGCTGCGGACCGAAGTGGCCGAGCAGTTGGGGATGGCCCGGCCGGCAGGCCACGCCGTCGACCACGACGGTGACGTCCAGCTCGGCCAGTGCCGTCCGGAGGTGGTCGGCCGGACCGGTGGAGGAGGCGCCGCACACGACGACGACCGAGACGTCGGGTCGGCGCGCGGCGCTCTCCAGCGCCGCCGCCATGGCGCCGAAGGTGTCGTCGACGTAGCGGGGGTCCTCCAGGGCCGCACCCGCCCATCCGGCGAGGCCGGGCAGCATCGGGCCGATCGCGTCGCGCACCGTGCCGGGGGCCGGGAAACCGGAGCGGCTGAGCTCGTCCCCGGTGATCAGGGCGGCCACGCGCGGGCGGCGGACGGTCAGGGCGTCGTGGGCCAGGCTCGCGGCGAGGCCCAGGACAGCGGGGGTGACGGCCGTGCCCGCCGGCAGCACCGTCGCGCCCGACGGGACGTCCTCGCCGGCCCGGCGCACGTGCCGGCCGGGGACCGCGTCCCCGTGGACCGCGTCGCCGCGGCGCTCGGCGTTCTCGTAGGGCAGCACCGATTCGGTCCCGTGCGGCACCCGCGCGCCGGTGGCGACCTCCACGGCCCGGGAGCGTCCCAGCTCCTCCGGGGGCGCCTGCCCGGCCAGCACCCTGCCGACCACCGTCCAGGGCCCGGGCCCGGCGACGGCGTAGCCGTCCATGGCGGAGGCGTCGTAGGAGGGCACTCCGACCAGGGCCGCCAGGTCCTCGGCCAGCACGGCCCCCAGCGCCTCGCGCAGGGGTGCGCGCACCGCCTCCGGACGGGCGCAGCGGCCCCCGATGTCGCGTGCGGCCTCCCTGGCCGCGGCCCATGGCGTCACCGCCCCGTGGCCGTGGCAGCGGGTCGTGGTCTCGTGCCGTCGATCGGCGTCCCCGTGAACTCGCACGTCTCTCTGTATATCGCCGACCGTCGGCCGCGGTTCCGTTCACCACGCGGGTCCGGCGCGGGGAACCGGTCGGGTCGCCCCCCTCACCGGACCCGCCCGACTGTGGCCCAGGTCGCGCCGGTGCGCCCGGCATTCTGATTTGCCGTCTGCGCAGATTCCGCTAAAGTTCTAGGTGCAGGAAGGGCACCGGGCCGGTGAACGGCGCGGAACCGGCCGGCACGCGGACGTGGCTCAGCTGGTAGAGCATCACCTTGCCAAGGTGAGGGTCGCGGGTTCGAATCCCGTCGTCCGCTCGGAGATCAGGGGGAGCCTCGCGGCTCCCCCGTCTGAATCCGGTGGAGTGGCCGAGAGGCGAGGCAGCGGCCTGCAAAGCCGTCAACACGGGTTCAAATCCCGTCTCCACCTCCGAGGAACACTCGGGCGGTTAGCTCAGTTGGTTAGAGCGCTACCTTGACACGGTAGAGGTCACAGGTTCGAATCCTGTATCGCCCACGAGTCGGCCCGCGTCGGTCGGCGGCTTTCGGCCGCCTGCCCCGCGGGCCGCTGCGTTTGCTGTGCTTGCCGTGCTTTCCAGGGGGACGTCTCGCCCCCAATGCGGATCACACCCGCAGACTCGCTGTCCAGGTGGAGCGGCGGGCCGGTACCGGCCCGCCGCTCCGGTGTTTCGCGCCGGGATCCTGCGGGCACCGCACATCCGGGTCGAGTACGACGGAGGGAGCCGGATGCCGGTCGGCGCCGAGGTGGAGCGGGCGCTGGTGGTCATGGCGCACCCGGACGACGTGGACTTCGGATGCGCCGGGACGATCGCGCTGTGGACGGACGCCGGCATCGAGGTGAGCTACCTCATGGTCACCGACGGCGACGCCGGCGGTGACGAGCGCACCGGGGACGGCGCGGACATGGCGCGCGTGCGCCGGGCCGAACAGCGCAAGGCCGCCGAGATCGTCGGCGTGCACGACGTGCGCCACCTGGGCTACCCCGACGGGCGGCTCGTCCCCTCCCTGGAGCTGCGTCGCGACATCGCCCGGGTCATCCGGCAGGTCCGGCCGCAGCGCATGATCATTCCCAGTCCGGACCGCAACTGGGAGCGGATGGCGCCCAGCCACCCCGACCACCTGGCGGCCGGTGAGGCGGCGATCAACGCGGTCTACCCCGACGCCCGCAACCCGCACGCCCACCCGGAGCTGCTCGCGGAGGAGGGCCTGGCCGCATGGACGGTCCCGGAGGTCTGGCTGTCCAACGGGCTCGCGCCCAACCGCTGGCCCGACATCACCGGGACCTTCGAGCGCAAGATCGCGGCGATCGCCGCGCACGCCAGCCAGGTCTCCGACGTCGAAGGGCTGAGCGGCGCGATGCGCGACTGGCTGGCCGCCAACGCCGCCCGGGGCGGCCTGCCCGAAGGCCGCCTGGCCGAGAGCTACCAGGTGGTCTCGACGCTCTAGCGTCCTGAGTCGCTGTTCGATGAACCCTGTCGTGCCGGGGTAGTGCGCTCAAGACTCATCGGGTTCCCGAGGTGGCATTGGCGAAGCTGCCCGCGGACCGCGTCACTCCCCTACCGTGTCCTGCTCCGCAGGCTCCGCGGTGTGACACAGCAGGGACCCCGCCGCGGCCCTGATGATCCGAGCACTCTACCTCCGCTGAAATACACATCGGATCAGCGACTCGGCACACTAGCCGTGTTGTCCGGCGGTCGGCTCCAGCGGGAGTTCGCACCACACGACCTTGCCCCCGGTGGGCGGCAGGTAGTGTCCCCACCGCGCGCTGACCACGTCGATCAGGTAGATGCCCCGGCCCTCCTCGGCCTCCGGGCCGACGTCCTTGAGGACCGGGGGGCGGGTGTCGGAGTCCCAGACCGAGAGGCGCAGCACCTCGCCGTCGACCCGCAGCTCCAGCATCACGGTGCCGAGGTTCGTGAGCTCGCTGTAGCGCGGCGTCCGCGTCCCGGTGGGGCCGGTGGCGTTGACCGCGTTGGTGACCAGTTCGGAGACCATCAGCTCGGCGCTCTCCAGGAGGTCGACCAGCCCCCATTCCTTGAGGCACTGCAGGGCCTCCCTGCGGGCGCAGCCGACCGCGGTGGGCATCGCGACGTAGCGCACCATGCGCACGTGGCCGGGGCCGGGACCCGTCATCACCGACGACCAGAGCTCCGCGCGCGGCGCCCGCACTCCGCAGGCGCCGGCGGTCTCCGCGTCCGTCCGCGGCGGTTCATGAGCGCTCCCCCGATCCGAGACGTCGGCCGACCGCGGCGCCGATTTTCGCGCCCTGCGTTGACCGGCCGGCGTTCGCGCAGTTCGCAGCCAATTGTAGTAACCGGGGCCGCCGGGCCCGGAAGGCTCCCGCCGTTTGTCCGCGGCCGGTGAAACCGCCTGCGGCGAGGGCATCGCACGATCATCGTGGGGTAGAACCGAAGACCGTAATACTCACCCGACTGGGAGGTATCCGTGGCTCAGGCGCCATCTCCATATGACTTTCTTCCCGACGTGCCGTCGTTCACCGTGACCAGCGACGACGTCTCCGACGGCCAGACGCTGCCCAAGGCCCAGGTCAGCGGGATCATGGGCGCGGGAGGCGAGGACGTGTCACCGCACCTGGCGTGGAGCGGCTTCCCCGAGGGCACGAAGAGCTTCGCCGTGACGTGCTTCGATCCCGACGCGCCCACGGCGAGCGGGTTCTGGCACTGGGCGGTCTGCGACATCCCGGCGGGCACCACCGAGCTCCCGTCCGGCGCCGGGGACGAGAACGGCTCCGGCCTGCCGCAGGGCGCCGTCACGATCCGCAACGACGCCGGCGGCAAGCGCTACATCGGTGCCGCTCCGCCCTCCGGGCACGGACCGCACCGCTACTTCTTCGTGGTGCACGCACTGGACGTGGAGTCGCTGGGCATCGACGACACCGCGAGCCCGGCGTTCCTCGGCTTCAACCTCTTCTTCCACACGCTCGCCCGAGCGGGCGTCACCCCCGTCTACGAGCAGGCGTGACCGACCGTTGAGGGGCCGCCCCGGCGGGGCGGCCCCTCAACGCGCCCGCTCGGGCATCCCGTGGAACGCGTCCGAAAAGCAGCACACCCCCGACCGAAGCGAAAGGCCGAACGAGCATGCCGATCACGCCCCCCGCCCCCTCCCCCGTCACCACCGTGGTCTTCGACTACGGCGAGGTCATCTCGGTTCCGCCGCCCGAAGAGGTCCGGGCGAAGCTGGAGCGGCTCAGCGGAGCGCGGCCCGAGGAGTTCTGGGCCGCGTACTGGGCCGAGCGCCGCGCCTACGACGCCGGCGTTCCGGCGTCGGAGTACTGGGGCAGGGTGGCCGGGCGCATCGGCGCCGAGTGGGACGCCGCGCGGCGCCAGGAGATCTGGGCCGCCGATGTGGGCGGCTGGCTCTACGCCTCGGCCGCCAGCGTCGCCGTCCTGGACCGGCTCGCCGGCCACGGCGCCCGGCTCGCACTGCTGTCCAACGCCCCCTCCGACATCGCGGGGGCGCTGCGGGCCTCGCCCCTGCTGGAGCCGTTCGACGCGCTGTTCTTCAGTTGCGACGTCGGCGTCTGCAAGCCCGACGCCGCGATCTACACCCACGTGCTGGAGGAGCTGGGGGCCGCACCGGCGGAGACGGCGTTCATCGACGACCGCGAGGAGAACATCCTGGCGGCCAAGGAGCTGGGCATCGACGCCCACCACTACGCCGGGACCGCCGACATGGAGGCGTTCCTCACCGACCGCCTGGGCCCGTTCTGACCCGCATCGCGGGGCTCCCCCCACGCCGAACCGGGCCATCCGGTTGTCCTGGGAACCGGAACCGGCCATAGCCGCGCACGTTCAAGAACAGGGACCTACCCTCGAAGGACGAAGACCGTCGGTCCCCGCTCACCACGCAGATCCGCACCGATCACCCCCACAAATCCAATATCGATCGGAAAGGTTCACCGGTGTCTGCTGAAGAGCTTTCCGGGCAGCCGACCGTCGTGGTCACGACCGCGGGCTCGGCCTCGACCTCAGGAACGATCCTGCACCTGCGCGAGCGCGGTTACCGGGTCGTCGCAACCGACATCGACGCCACCGCACCGGGACTGTACGTGGCCGACCGCGGCTACCTGGTGCCTCCCGGCGACACCGACGACTTCCTGCCGGAGATGCGCGGAATCTGCCTCAAGGAGGACGCGGCCGCGGTCGTCCCGCTGGTCGACGAGGAACTCGCCGTCATCGGTGAGCTGGAGGACGAGGGCATCGCCGTCTTGCTCCCCCGCTCCGGCTTCGTCACCGCCTGCCTGGACAAGTACGCGCTGATGAAGCGGCTGGCCGAGGTCGGCATCCCGGTGCCGGCGACCCGGCTGGCCTCGGACTGGGCCGGCGACCTGGAATTCCCGCTCGTGGTCAAACCGCGCTCGGGGCGGGGCAGCAGGGGCGTGGCCGTGTGCGAGTCGGCCGCCGAACTGGGCCGACTGCTCAAGGACGCCCCCTACTCCGCGGGCGACCTCGTCCTGCAGGAGCAGATCACCGGGCCGGAGTTCACCGTCTCCGTCGTGGCCTGGCGCGACGGCGCGGTGCAGGCCGTGGTCTCCAAGGAGATCATCCTCAAGCGCGGGGTCACCAAGTTCGCGGTCACCCGGCGCAACGACCGCGTGGCCGAGGTGTGCCGCGCCGTCCAGCGCGAGCTCCGGGCCGACGGCCCGTTCAACGTCCAGCTCGCCCTGGACGCGGCGGGAGAGCCCTTCATCTTCGAGATCAACCCGCGCTTCTCCTCCACGGCCCCACTGACCGCGGCCTCCGGCGTGGACGAGATCGCCGGGCTGCTCGGCCAGGCCCTGGGCGGCGGGCCGGCGCTGACCGACAAGTGGCACGAAGGACTGGTCATGGTGCGCCGGTGGGCCGACGAGTTCGTCGACGAGGCGCACTTCGGCTCGCACGGCTTCAGGCCCGGCCGCGAGATGCCGGACTACCTGGGGCCCGTCGTGCAGGCCCTCCGATGAACACCGACCGGCCCGGCCGGATCGCGCACGAGCTCGCCGACGCGCTGTCGTGGGCCGTGCTGGAGGTCGGCGTCCTGCTGCGCGAATGGCGTGCGGACTCCCGGGCCACCAGCGGCTCCTGGGAGGGGCTGCAGTTCAAGGCCGGGGCCGACGCGATGGCGCACGACGCCCTCAGCTCGCGGCTGCGGGCGATCGATCCGGGGATCCCGGTGCTCAGCGAGGAGGATCCGGCCTCGCTGGCGTCCCGACCCGACCGGTACTGGCTGATCGATCCCGTCGACGGCACGGCCAGCTACGCGCACGGCTTCCCCGGCTACGTCACCCAGGCCGCGCTGATGGCCGACCGCGGACCCGTGCTGTCCGCCATCTACGCCCCCGAGCCCGACGTCATGTACGCGGCCGTGCGCGGCATGGGGGCCACGGCGAACGGGCACTCGCTGCTGCCCTGCGGCGCCGCGCCGCCGGGCAGCGGCACCCTGATCGACAACACCCCCGAACCGCGGGGCATCGCCCGCGCCGTCCACGACCGCTTCGGCTACACCGCCTACCTGGAGTGCGGGAGCATCTCGCTGAAGCTGTGCAGGATCGCGGAGGGGTCGGCGCACCTGTTCGTCAAGGACGTCCCGGTGCGCGACTGGGACGTCGCCGCCCCGGAACTGCTGCTCGCGGAGGTCGGCGGCGCGCTGCGCAGACTGGACGGGTCGGCGTTCGACTACAGCGGAGGCTTCGAGCACACCGGACTGATCGGCGCGGCCGACCCCGCCACGTGCGCCGCGGTCGCCCGGTGGTACCGCGAGAGCGGCGGGGACGGGCTCCGGTGACATCGGCGGCGTCGGCCCGTCATCCGAAAGGCGTAGTGCGGACCGGCCGGATGAAGGATGTGCGGCCCGGTCCCGGATTCCTAGACTGGCGCTCACGGCGCGCGCCGAAGTCCGTCGCGGCCGCGCGGGGGGAGTGAGGAAAGTGGAGGCGCATCCGGTGCCGGGGGAGATCAGTTCGCAGGACCACATTCGCGCCGCCGACGCCGACCGCGACGCCGTCGCCGAACGCCTCGCCACCGCGCTCGCCGAGGGCCGCCTGGACCTGGAGGAGTACGACCTGCGGTTGAGTTCGGCCATGCGGGCCGCCACCCTGGGCCAGCTCGAACCGCTGACGGCCGATCTGCCGCTCCGGCAGGAGGCCCGCTCCCCCGAGCCCCCGGCCTCCGATGCCGGCTCCGGCGACGCGTCGCCGTGGCGGGAGTGGTTCGACGAATGGCGCTCCTGGCTGGGCGGGGCCGTCATCATGGTCGCCATCTGGGGCGGAACCAGCCTCCTCAACGGGGAGCCGCAGGCGTTCTGGCCGGTGCTCCCGCTGGGGATCTGGGCGGCGATCCTGATCGCCGGCCTGTTCTGGCCCCAGCACGACGGATGCGGCGGGAAGAGCGGGTGACCGGCGTTTCGCCGGCGGCGCCGGACGACCGCCTCACTGATGTTTGACGATCGCGTTCGCACAGGCCGCCGGCCGTCGCAGTGCGCGCAGGCCGCCGGCGGCGCAGCAGGTCCGAGCCATGGAAATCCCGCCCAGCCCCGCGAACGCGGCGGTCGGGGTTCGATCGGCCCCTGACGCCTTTTCACCCGTCCCACCACGGCGTATCGTGAATTTTCCCATCATCGGTGCGTAGGGGGTGGGCGTTGGACGACGAACGCGTTCCGCAGAGCCGCATGCGCGCCTCGGACGCCGACCGCGACGCCGTCGCCGAGCGTCTCGCGATCGCTCTCACCGAAGGCCGCCTCGACCTCGCCGAATACGAGCGCCGCCTGGACCTGGCCATGCACGCCGTCGTGCTGGGCGACCTCGCGCCGATCACCGCCGACCTGCCCGAGCCGCCCGCGCCCGGAGCCGAACCGGCCGACCTCGTCAAAGCGGGCCACCTGCCGGTCGTCTCGCCGTGGAAGGACTGGATCGACGAGTGGCGGTGGTGGCTGGGCGGCGCCATCATCATGACCGGGATCTGGGGCGTCACCAGCGTCATCGGCGGGGCCCTGCTGCCGTTCTGGCCGCTCGTTCCGCTGGGGATCTGGGCCGCGATCCTGGTCGCCGCCGCGGTGTGGCCGGACGAGAGCTCGGGCAGCCGCCGCTGAGCGCCCGGCGCCGGGCCCGCATAGGCTGGTCGTCGAGAAGGGCCGCATTGTCGAACCGCTGCGACGATTCCGCGTGAAGGTGAGGCGAGCATGGACGACGATCGCGTTCCCCCAGAGCGGCTGCGTGCCTCCGACGCCGACCGCGACGCCGTCGCCGAGCGTCTCGCGGCCGCCCTGTCGGAAGGCCGGCTGGACCTGACCGAGTACGGCGAGCGCCTGGATTCGGCGATGCGGGCGAAGACGCTGGGCGAGCTCGCGCCGATCACCGCCGACCTCCCCCCGCCCGCCCCCGTGGAGCGCGGCTCCGACCAGATGGACCCCGCCCGGCTCGGCGCGGCCGACGTGTCGGCCAGGACGTGGCGCGACCGCTTGGAGCCGTGGCGGGGACTGGCCGGGGTCTCCGTCATCATGATCGGGATCTGGGGCGTCACCAGTGTCCTCGCCGGAAGCCTCCTGCCGTTCTGGCCGCTGTGGCCGATCGGCTTCATGTTCGTCTTCGCGCTGGCCAACGCGGTGAGCGGCGAGACCGGCGGGAACAGGGACGACGGTTAGGGCGCCGGTCCCGGCGTTGTCCGGTCCCGAACCGGCGGTCGCGCCTGCGACCGCGTCGGGACCGGCGGGGGAAGAAGGGTCATCCCGCGGCGTGCAGCCAGCGCACGGGGGCGCCGTCGCCGGCGTAGCGGAAGGGCTCCAGCTCCTCGTCCCAGGCCCGTCCGGTGAGGCGGTCCAGTTCCTCGGCCAGGTCGACGCCCTGCGCCGCCGCGCGCTCCATCGCGTTGCGCAACCGCGCCTCGGGCACCAGCACCTCGCCCAGGGCGCTCGTCACCGCCGAGAACACACCGAGGGTGGGAGTGTAGGCATAGCGCACTCCGTCACATCCGGGGCTGGGCTCCTCCGTGATCTCATGGCGCAGCCGCTGCCAGCCGTTCAGGGCCGAGGCGATGGCACCGGAGGTACCCGGCGCGCCCTGCCAGTTGAGCTCGGCGCGGTAGGTCCCCGGGGCCGCGGGCTGTGCCTCCCAGTCAAGTTTCACAGGTACGCCAACCACGCCCGCGACCGCCCACTCGACGTGTGGGCACAGCGCCGCAGGCGCGGAGTGGACGTACAAGACGCCACGTGCGGACACCGAACCTCCTGATACGAACGAGTGCGCTTCCCCGACGCCCTCGTACCCACAGAGGAGATGTCCGTGTTGGGTATTCTCCTCGCCCTATTGTGCCCCATGAGTATCACCGGCACCAGGGCCGTCGGTGGCCGAAACCGGCAGACACCCCGCAACCGCCGTGCCGAACGGTTAGCGTGTTCCTCCGGCGTGGCGGGATGTGTGATTTTACTGGGGGTACGGGTGAGTGACCAGCCCCAGGACGCGACTTCCATCGCGGACCTGGTGAAGCGGGCGGCCGAGAGCGACGACCGGGCGTGGGAGGAGCTGCACGCGCGCTACTCCGGGCGGCTGTGGGTGGTCATCCGCTCCTACCGGCTCTCCTTCCACGATTGCCAGGACGTCGCCCAGACCGTCTGGTGCAACCTCAGCGAGAACCTGACCCGGCTGCGCGACCCCGCCCGGGTCGGCGCGTGGCTGGCCGTCACCGCGCACAACGAGTGCCGCAGGCAGGTCCGGCTGCGTCGGCGGACGCACCCGTACGACCCCGGCGGGCTGGACCGCCCCGACCACCGCAGTCCCGAGGCCGTCCACCTCGCCGCCGAAGGCGCCGCGGCCGTGTACGGGGCGCTGAGGCGGCTGGACCACCCCGACCGGCTCGTGGCGCTGCTGCGCCTGGAGGCGCCGGAGCTCGGCGCCGACGAGGTCGCCGAGTTGGCCGGCGTACCGGTCGGCGAGCTCGGCCGCATCAGGCGCCGTGCGTTCCGCCGACTGCGCCGGCTGCTCAGCGAGTGGCCGTGAGCTGGGCACCGCGCCGACCCGATGTGGACCCGCAGAAAGGCGACGAGGATGTCCACCGATGACGCCCCCACCGACGACGAGCGGTTCGTGACCTCGCTGCGCGGTCCGGATCCGCTGCTGGAACCGCCGCCCGAGGAGGTCGGGGCCGCGGCGCGCACCGCCTACGCCGCGCGGCGCGCCGACGCCCTCGTCGCCGATGTCCACGGCGACTCCGCCGAGGACCCGCCCGCGGGGCTGCGCGCGGCCGCCGGTCCCCTCGACGTCGCCGCCGACCCGCGGCTCCTGGTGTTCCGGGCGGCGGGCGTCGCGGTGAGCCTGGAGATCACCTGCCACGGCGACCTGCGCGACATCGCCGGGCAGATCGCCCCTCCCGGGGCGAGCGCGGTGGAGGTCCGCTGGGCCCGTGGTCACTGCGGCGGGGAGGTCGACGCCGCCGGGGCCTTCGTGGTCCGCGACGTGCCTCGGGGGCCGATCAGCGTCCTGTGCCACCGCCCCGGCGCGACGCCGATCGCCACGCGCTGGATCGCCGTGTGAGCGACCGGGAGCGGGTGGCGGGCCCGCCGAGGGCCGGTCCGGCGGCTCGGACCCACCCGGCTTCTCGGCGACCCCGGTGGAAACCGCCGGCGTTTTTCGGTGATGCCGCCACGCGGACGCGCTCCGCGTGTTATTCGTGAAGACGATGGGCGGCGGACCGTCATCGGCCGATGGCCGTACGTCGCCCCGTGACCGCTCCACCCCGCACGCTCGTCAACGGATGAAGGGCGATGGTGCATGACGGTTCGGCGAACCGAAGACGAGACGGCCCACCAGATCACCCTTGTCGCACGGGACCCCGCACGGGCCCATCTGCACGCGAGACGGCTGCTCGCCCGTTCGTCCGAACCCCGCACCAGATCCATCGCGCTGCGGCTGCTGGGACTGGCCCAGTACGAACTGGGCGCGGTGCGGGCCGCCGACCGGACGCTGGGCGAGGCCTCCGAGGTCGCCGACCGGGCCGGTCTGGCGGACGCGGCGGACCAGGCGCGCGTCTCACGGCTGGGGCTGCTGGCCCGCAGGGGAGGCGGCGGGGCGCTCGGCCCGCTGCTGGACGACGCGGTCCGCCCCGAACGCCCCGCGCAGGCGTTCGCACTGATCAACCGCGGGGTGTCGGCCTGCCAGCTCGGCCGGTTCGAGGCCGCGCTCGCCGACTTCGACGCCGCGATGCACCGGATGGGGCCCGATGCCGACGCCCGGCTGCTGCCCGGGCTGCTGTGCAACCGCGGGCTCGCGCTGATGTACGCCGGGAGGTTCGCGGAGTCGGCCGAGGACCTGTCGCGGGCGCTGGCGCTCACCGAG
The DNA here is from genome assembly GCF_013408795.1 of Spinactinospora alkalitolerans. Lineage (NCBI taxonomy): Bacteria > Bacillati > Actinomycetota > Actinomycetes > Streptosporangiales > Nocardiopsidaceae > Spinactinospora > Spinactinospora alkalitolerans. The sequence goes on along the minus strand of NZ_JACCCC010000001.1, from coordinate 1,756,846 downwards.
CAGCACGCCCTGGACCACCTGCGGGGGCTGACCCTGCAGAACCTCGGCTGCCTGGCCGTCGCCGAGGGCGACGTCGCGCGGGCCGTGCTCCGCTTCGACTCGGCCGAGGTACTGCTCCCCGAGCAGCGCAGGACCACGCTGCGGCTGGACCGGGCCGACGCCCTGGTGGCCGCGGGCATGCACAGGGAGGCCGGTGCGCTGCTGCGCTCGCTGCCGCGTTCGGGCGGGGATGCGCGCCCCGACGCCGAGTACGCCACGACCCGCCTGATCCGCGCCAAGCTGCATCTGGGCAGGGGCGACCGGACGGCCGCCGCGGCGCAGGCCGGGGAGGTGCGTGCGGCGTTCGCTCCCGACTCGGTCTGGGCGGAACTGGCGCTGCAGATCGAGTGGTCGGCGCGCTTCGTCACCGGTCGGCGGGAGCGGCCGCGGCCGGTCCCGCCGAGCGTCGGGGCCGCGGGGACCCGCTCCGGCGCCGCCGAAGGCCCCAGTGGCAGCGGGGACGTCGACGCCGCGGACGATCCGGCGCGGCCGGGCCGCTCCGGGGATCCGCTGCGGCTGCCGGAGTGGGCCGCGGACCTCCCGGCCACCGCCGGGACCGCCCGGCTGCTGGCCGACGCCGTGGCGACCGCGCCGCTGGGGCCGCCGACGCTGGCCGCACCGCGGCCCGGGCACGCCCGCGCGCTGCGGGCGCTGGCAGCGGGCGACCGCGCGGCCGTCCGGCGGGAACTGCGGCGCGCCCTGGCCGGATCGGACCGTGCTCCGGCGGCCGCGGGCCACCTGGAAACCGCGGCGCACGCCCGCGCCTCCGTTGCGGAGCTGGCCCGGCTGGGCGCCGAGATGGCGCTGTCCTGCGGCGACGCGACCGAGGCCCTGGAGTGGCTGGAGTGGCCCGAGCGCGCCGGGGAGACCGCCCCCGCGGCGCGCCGGTGCCGCGACGCGGGCTGGCTGCGGCTGCTGGACCGCTACCGCGCCGCGCACGTCCGCGCGGCGGCCGGGGACGAGGCCGCCGGGGCGGAGCTGTACGACCTGGAGACCCGGCTGGGCCTGGCGCAGTGGCACCCCGGCTGCCCGGCTCCCGCGGTCGGCGCGCCCTCGTCCGGCCCGGTGACGCACGGGATCGCGGCCGCACTGGACCGGCGCGCGTTCGTCCGCTACACCCGGCTGCGCGGAGCGCCGGTCGCCATCACGCTGGTGGACGGCCGGGCCAGGGCGCACCCGCTGCCGACCGCCCCCGCGCTCGGCGACGCGATCGACACGCTGCTGCACGCGGCGCGGCGCGACGTGACCGCCCCCGGCACCGGCGCGGGCCCGCTCACGGCCGAGCGCGCCGCCCTGGTCGCGCGGCTGCTGGTGGAGCCGGTCGCCGACGCGGTCGCCGACCGCCCCCTGGTGATCGCCCCGCCCCCGGAGGCCCAGGCGCTGCCGTGGGGCCTGCTGCCCGGTCTGCGCGGGCGTCCGGTCAGCATCGTCGCCTCGGGCCGGGCGTGGCTGCGCTGCCGACGGCGGAGGCTGCCCAGGACCCCCCGCGTGCTGCTCGTCGCCGGGGCCGGGCTCCCCGGAGCCGAGGCGGAGATCGAGGCGTTGCGGCGGGAACGCCCCGGCGCACGGGTGCTCAGCGGGGCGCGGGCGCACGCGTCGGCGCTGGTGCGCGAACTGGGGCGCGCCGATCTCGCCCACGTCACCGCGCACGGCGGCGTCCCCGCGGACGCCCCGATGCGGTCGGGGATCTCGCTGGCCGGCGGCCCCCTGTTCGCCTACGACCTGGAGCGGGTGCCGCGGCCGCCGGCGCTGACCGTGCTGTCCTCCTGCGCCGTGGGGCGGTCGGTGCCCTCCCCCACCGGGGTGCCGCTGGGCCTGGGCGCCGCCCTGCTGGCGTGCGGCGGCGGGACCGTCATCGCCAGCGTGCTGCCGGTGCCCGACATCGGGACCGCGGCGGCGATGGTCCGGCTGCACGCGGCGCTGCGCTCCGGCGCACCGGCGAGCCGGGCGGTCGCCGACCACCTGGCCGGCTCCGGTTTCGTCTGCTTCGGCGCCGGCTGAGGGCGCGGCGCACCGGACCCGCCCGGGAGCACGATCCCGGGCGGGTCGAATACGGTACGGATATGGGTGACACCGATGACGTCGTGCCGGGTCCGCAGCCGTGGGGCGCCGGCGGCGGCGAACCGCGGGTCTTCAGCGTCGCCGAGGCGCACGCGCTGCTGCCGCAGGTCAGGAAGCGGGTCGACGAACTGGTGACGGTGCGGGCCGATCTGGCCGAGCTCGCCGCGGACCTGCGCGCGGTGGGCGAGTCCGCGCTCGGCGGAATGGCCGAGCTCAAGGCGAAGGAGGCGCGGCTGAGCGAGATCCGGGCGTGGTTCGGCGAGAACGGCATCGAGGTCAAGAACCTGGCGCCGGTGCTGATCGACTTCCCGGCGGTGCTCAGCGGCGTCTCGGTCCGGCTGTGCTGGCTGGAGGGCGAATCCGGGCTCGGCTGGTACCACCGCAGCGATCTGGGCTTCATCGGGCGCCGCCCGCTGCCGCCCACCGAGCGGGAGCGCTGATCCGCCCGGCTTTACCGCTTCGGTGAGCGGCGGGCCGCATATCCCGGCGGATGCGGTGGTAGGGGGCCGACATGAGTGAGAACCGTCCCGAGAACCGCGTCGACCCCATCAACGACCAGGCCTCCGACTGGGAGGAGGTCGGCCTGCCCGCGCAGGAGGACAGCACCGAGGACAGTCCGCTGCCGCAGGAGGAACCGGTCGCGATGGACGAGTTCGGGACCACCGGCACCGAGCGGGAGGCCGGGGAGCCCTTGGACACCGCGCTGTCGCGGGAACAGCCCGACGTCGAAGAGCAGTCCCCCGACCCGGTGGACGCGGCCGAGACCGATCCCCGCTCCGAGCGCCTCGTCTCCGAGGACGAGGGGGTGCGCGAGGACCACGAAGGCACGCTCATCGCCGAGGACACGGGGTTCGACCGCGGCGTCTACAGCGCCGAGGAGCAGGCCGTCCGCGAGGAGGACGAGTCGGAGCTGCCGTGAAAGCCGGTTGACCGCCCGGCGGGACGAGGGGATGACGAACGAGCGGTCCCCCGCCACCCCGGTCGGCTCGTGAGCGCCCGTAGAGACGGCCGCCCGCCCGGGGATCCGCAGGACGCGCGGCCGTCTCCGCGGGTCGCTACCAGCCCCGTTCGCGCCACTCGGGCAGCTGCGGGCGCTCGGCGCCCAGCGTGGTGTCCTTGCCGTGGCCGGGGTAGACCCAGGTGTCGTCGGCCATCTCGGCGAAGACCCGCTCCTCCACGTCGGCCAGCAGCGACCGGAAGTCGGCGTCGCTCCCGGTCTTGCCGACGCCGCCGGGGAACAGGCTGTCACCGGTGAACAGATGGGTGCGGCCGCCCGGTTCGTCGTAGCGCAGCGCGATCGAGCCGGGCGTGTGGCCGCGCAGGTGGACGACCTCAAGCGCGCACCCCCCGACCGGGATCGTCGCGCCGTGCCCGACCGGGACGTCCACCGAGACCGGCAGCGCGTCGCTGTCGTCCGGGTGGGCGACGGTGCGGGCGTTCGTGGCGCCGACCACCTCGGCCAGCGCCTGCCAGTGGTCCTGGTGCCGGTGGGTGGTGATCACCTGGGCCAGGCCGGTGTCGCCGATGAGATCCAGAATCCGGTCGGCCTCGTTGGCCGCGTCGATCAGCGTCGCCTCACCGGTGCGGTTGCAGCGCAGCAGGTAGGTGTTGTTGTCCATCGGGCCCACCGCGAGCTTGCTGATGGTCAACTCGGGCAGTTCGCGCACGTCGGCGGGTCCGCCGACCCGCGTATCTCCGGAGTAAGTCACGCCCCCCATTGTGCTGGGTGCGCTCCGTCGGCGCCACGCCCGCCGCCGGAGCGGCGGGCGGCGGGCGCGGGGGTCACAGCGCCCAGCGCGGCGGGCGCTTCTCGAAGAAGGCCGCGCGCCCTTCGGCGGCGTCGTCGCCGCCGAAGAACTCCCGGGACAACTCGCCCATGTCGGCGAACGCGGCCTTGCGCTCCCGGTAGCCGGACTCGTTGAGCAGCGCCTTGGTGCGGTTCAGGGCGCGCGGCGCGCACTGGCGCAGGCCGTCCAGGATCCGCTCGGTGACGGCGCCGACCTCGTCGTCGGGCACCGCGCAGGTGAGCAGGCCGGCCTCTGCCGCGGCGCCGGCGTCGAACGCCTCGCCGGTGAGGAAGTACCGGCTGAGCTGGCGGTCGTGCATCCTGGCCGAGACCGGGACGGAGATGATCGCAGGGACGACGCCGATGCGCACCTCCGTGAACGCGAACGTCGCCGACGCGGGCGCGACGGCGATGTCGGCGGCGGCGACCAGCCCGATGCCGCCCGCGCGGGCCGGGCCGTTGAGCCTGGCGACGACCGGCTTGGGCGCGTCCATGATCGCGGAGAACAGGTCGGGCATGCCGGGCGCGTGGGGGTCGGGATCCTGGCCGGCGCGCTCGGCCGCGATCTCCTTCAGGTCCGCGCCGGCGCAGAACACGGGGCCGGTGCCGGTGAGCACGACGGCGCGGACGGTGTCGTCGGCCACCGCCGCGGCCAGCTCCTGGGCGAGCTCGGTGCGCAGCCGCGCCGAGAGCGCGTTGCGGTTGTGCGGCGAGTCCAGGGTGATGGTGGCGATGCCCCGGTCAACGTCCCCGCGCACCAGCGGCTCGGCGGCTTCCGGCATGGGTGCCCCTTCCATCGTCGTCAGTGGCCTGCACGGCCCCTCTTGGGTGACCTCGAAGATATCGGCCCCGCCTCCGCGCGGTCCGGCCTCCCGCCTCTTTCGGAAGGTCCGGCGAGGACGGCGGTGGGTCCGGGCGGGCGCGTTGAGAACCGTCGCAAGCTCGCCTGGGCACCTGGAACCCGCTGCCTGTCCGCCTGGCCGCCGACGACTGAGGCCGGGCGGGACCGAGGCGGTCTCAGCAGACGGCCGGGCTCGCGCGCAGCAGCGGCACGCGGAGTTCGGCCGGGGTCAGCGAGCCGTGCTGGCCGACGAGCCGCGACTCCACCGGTTCACCGACCGGGGCGACGAGCGCGACGCCGTCGCGCGCCAGCGCCAGGACGTCGCCGATGCGCGGCAGGAACTCATCGGCCACCGCGCCGAACCACCCGGCCGCCACGGCCTCGGCACGGCCGACCACCACCGCCCGCCCGGCCAGCCGCTCCCGCCACGCGGCGAGCACGTCGTCGGCCGCGCCGTCGCGGGCGTGGACCTGGCGGACCCTGGCCTCACCGGCGAGCAGGCGGACGCCCGCGCTCAGCTCCGGGTCGGACTCCACGTCGATCCGGCCGTCGGGGCCGGTGTCGACCATGCCGTGGTCGGCGGTGACGTAGAGCGCGGAGTCGGCCGGCAGCGCGTCGGCGAGCTGCTCGGCGAGCCGGTCCACCAGGCCGAGGTGGTGCCGCCAGTACGGCGAGTCCACCCCGAACATGTGGCCGTAGGTGTCGAGGTCGGAGTGGTAGACGAAGACGTAGCCGCGGTCGGCCGACTCCAGTGCGGCCTCGGCCTTGACGGCCAGCTCGGTGATGTCGTCGGCCGCGACGTAGCGGCTGCCGCGCGCTGAGGCGCGGCTGAACCCGGTGCCCTCGAACCTTCCCTCGGCGATGTAGGCGGTGGTCACACCGGCGGCCTCGGCCCGCTGGTAGACGGTGCGCCGGGGCTGCCAGACCGCGGGGTCGATCTCGGCGTCCCAGCGCAGCGAGTTCATGATCCGGTCGCGGCCGGGGACGGCGACCTGGTAGCCGAGGATGCCGTGGCCGCCGGGCGCGCACCCGGTGCCGAACGAGGTGAGGCTGGTGGCCGTGGTCGTGGGGAAGCCCGCCGTGATGGGCCCGGCCGCGTCGAGCAGTGAGGCCAGGAACGGGGCGCGGCCGCGGTTGGCGCGCAGCGGTTCCCAGCCCATGCCGTCGACGAGGAGCACGCAGGCCCGGCGGGTCGGCGGCAGGCCGAGCGCGTTGGGCTCCCCTTCGACCCCCAGCGAGGCGAGCACCGAGGGCGCGAGATCGGCCAGTGACGCCGCGCCGTAGCGCGGCGTCTCGAAGCCCGCGGTGTCCGTGCTCACTTGACCCCTTCCTCATCGGCTTCTTCGGACCCGCCGGTCCCCGGTCGGCTCCGCCGCCGGGCGGCGCCCCGCTGCGGCGGTGTCACCGGGTGGTGGCCTCCGACAGCGCCTGGGCGAAGTCGACCATGTTGGCGACGGCGTCGGCGCCGTCGGCGGCCTGGCTGACCCGCAGCGTCAGCGGCTCGGCGGTGATCGCCCCGGTGTAGCCGTGGTCCAGGTCGCAGGACTCGTCGGCGCACGCGGCGGGTTCGAGGTCGATGTGGGCGATGGCGCCCCAGTTGACGGCGAGGTTGATGCTCAGCACGACCTCGCTCGGCGGCGTGCCGGGGACGTAGGCCGCGGGGTCGGGGACGACCCTGGTCAGCGCGACGGACTGGATGGTGCCGAGCTTGATGGCGTCGGTGGTGGTGGAGGCGTGCGGGCGCTCTTCGGGGGCGGCCGGCGGGTGCTCGTCGGTGTGGCACACGATCAGCCGGGTCGGGGTGAGCACCAGGACGGTGATGTGCCGCCGCACCTCCATGCCGGGATCGAAGGTCGCCTCGTGGTGGACCACGGAGGCATCGGCGGTCTCCCCGCCGAGGGTCGCGGCCACGGCGTCGGCCACGAGTCCCGGGTAGTACCCGCTGCGCTCGATCTCCAGGCGCCAGTCGGTGGACACAGCACGCGTTTTCCTCATGCTCCCATCCTGCCCTCTCCCGGTGACCGAACGCACCCGCGCCGGCGGTCGGCGCAGCGGCACCACGGGTAACGCACCACGATCCGGGTAGGGGGGCGGCATGGACGCGACAGTGCCTCCCGTACCGACACCGCCGCCGCCCGGACCACCCCTGCCCGATCCGGAGCCGGCCCCGCCCGAGCCCAGCCCCGTCCCGCCCGAGCCTCCGGGCCCGATGCCGCCCGATCCCGAACCGCAGCCCGAACCGGCGTGAGGGCCGGAGAACGGCCGACCGCGGCCGACCGCGGCTGATCGCGGCTAATACGGAACCCGCAGTCGCCGGGGGCCGTAGTCGAGACGGACTTCGGGCGCCTCGCGCAGCCAGACGCGGGCGCCCAGGACGTGGGCGCCGTCGGCGTTGACGATGACCGGGTCCAGGTCGACGTGGGTGACCTCCGGCAGCGCGTCGACCAGGCGCGAGACCCGGATCAGCAGCTCCTCCAGCGCCTCCACGTTGGGCTGGTCGGCCAGTGACGAGGCGCCAGCGGGCAGGCCGAACAGCAGCGGCGAGGAGCGTACCGCTCGGACCAGGTCGGCGGCGTCGGCGTCGGTCAGAGGGGCCAGCCGGTAGGCGCGGTCGTCGAGCAGTTCGGCGGTGACGTCGGCGAGCCCGAAGGCGACCACCGATCCGAACGACGGGTTCTCCCCCGCCCGGATCACCGTCGGCACGCCGGGGACGGCCATCCGCTGCACCACGAGCATGGCGTCGTCGCCGAGCCGGTCGTGCAGCGCGATGTAGGCGCCCCGCACGTCCTCCGGCGAACGCAGGTCGGCGCGGATCCCGCTGCCGCCCGACCGCAGTCGCAGGTCGGGGGCGTTGGCCTTGACGACGACCGGGTAGCCGAGCTCCTCGGCCGCGGCGACCGCGGCGTCGCCCGAGGCCACCGGGATGTCGGTCCAGACCTGCACGCCGTAGCAGTCCAGCAGCCGCCGCGCGACGGCGGCCTCCACCGCGGTCTCCTCGTTGTGCACCGGTTCGCTGGTGAACCAGACCGAGTGCGGGGCGGTGCCGGCGGCCTCGGCGTCGGCGAGGGCGGCGCCGATGAGCCGGCGGGCCGCGGCGCGGTCGATGCCGGCCAGTTCGGGGTGTCGGCCGGGGTCGCGCTCGCGCCACATCGCGTACCGGGTGGCGTGGGCGAGCGCGCGCACCGCGTCCTCGGGCGCGGGGTAGGACGGCACGGACCCGCGCAGCGTCTCGCCGTCCTCGTCGACCTGCCGGAGCTCCTCCGGCAGCCCCTGGTAGCCGAGGTAGGTGGTGACGATCGGCTTGCCGGACGCAGCGGCCTTGGCCCGCATGACCTCGGCCACGTCGCTGGAGATCGGCGTCAGAGCGGGGATGAACACCACGACGACGGAGTGCACCGACTCGTCGGCCAGCGCGGCGCTGAGCGCGGCGTCGAAGTCGGCGGCGGTCGCGGTGGGGCCCAGGTCCACCGGGTCGTGCGGCCGCAGGCCCGAACGCAGGCAGGCGTCCTTGGCCAGCAGGCCGAGGGAGTCGGAGTTGCCGACGATGCCCACGCGCGGCCCCGAGGGCAGCGGCTGGTAGGCGAACAGCTGGGCGACGTCGAACATCTGCGTGATGTCCTCCACCCGCACGACGCCGGCCTGCTGGAACAGCGAGGTCACCGCGTAGTCGGGCAGCGCGAGCGCGTTGGCGGCGTGGCCGGTGGGCACGCCCTGGGAGGAGCCGCCGGTGCGCACGGCGACGACCGGCTTGTGCTGGGCGAGCCTGCGGGCCAGCCGGCTGAACTTGCGCGGGTTGCCCAGCGACTCCAGGTACTGCAGGACGACCTCGGTGCCGGGGTCCTCCTCCCAGTACTGCATGAGGTCGTTGCCCGAGACGTCGGCCCGGTTGCCCGCGGAGACGAAGGTGGACAGGCCCATGCCGCGCTGGGCGACCCGCTGCAGGATCGCGCGGCCCAGCGCACCGGACTGGGAGAAGAAGCCGATCCGGCCGCGCGAGGGGATGTCCGGTGACAGCGTGGCGTTCAGCGAGACCGCGGGGTCGGTGTTGGCGATGCCCAGGCAGTTGGGCCCGATGACGCGCATGCCCGCCGCCCGCGCGGTGCGCACCAGCTCGTCCTGGCGGGCGCGCCCGTCGGGGCCCGCCTCGCCGAAGCCGGAGCTCACCACCACCAGCCCGTACACGCCCTTCTGCGCGCACTGGTCGACGACGTCGGCGACCATGTCGGCGCGCACCGCGACGATGGCGAGGTCGACCGGGTCCGGGATGTCCAGGACGCTGGGGTAGGCGCGGACGCCCGCGACGGCCTTGGCCTCGGGGTGCACCGGGAAGACCGGGCCCTGGAAGTCGCCGGCGATGAGGTTGCGCAGCGAGGTCTGGCCGATGGTGTGCGCGGTCCTGCTGGCGCCGATGACCGCGACGGACTCGGGGAAGAGCAGCCGGGCGATGGAACGGGACTCCGCGCGCTGCTCCCTGGCCCGCATGACGTCCCTGGAGTCCTCGGTGGGCTCCAGGTCGAGGGTGAGCCGGATGACGCCCTCGTCGAAGGTCTGCTGCGCGGTGTACCCGGCCTCGCGGAAGACGTTGATCATGCGCCGGTTCTCCGGCAGCACGTCGGCGATGAACCGCCGCACGCCGCGTTCGCGGGCGGCGGCCCCGATGTGCTCCAGCAGCACCGAGGCGATGCCGCGCCCCTGGTGGGAGTCCTCCACGACGAAGGCCACCTCGGCCTCGTCCCCGCTCACCTTGTCGTAACGCACGACGGCGACCATGGGCTCGCCGATGGTCGCGATGAGGGCCACCCGGTCCTCGTAGTCCACGGTGGTGAACCGTTCGACGTCGCGCCGGGACAGCTTCGGATAGGGCGCGAAGAAGCGGTAGTAGATCGTCTCGGGCGACAACCGGGAGTGGAACTCCTGGAGCAGGTCGCCGTCCTCGGGAGTGATGGGCCGAAGATGCGCGGTGCCGCCGTCGGTGAGGACCACGTCGGCTTCCCAGTGTTTCGGGTAAGGCTGCACGGTTTTGAGGGTAAACGAGTTTGCCGCCGCCGTGCGGGAGCGAAGGGCCCGGATCGCCGCTCGGCCCCGCTCGGGCGGCCGGGCCCGAGTCGGCGGTGACATGGTTCTTCTGCCACTTCGTTACCCATGGCAACCCAGGAACCTGTTAACGTCAGGGGCACGCTTTTGACGGGTCGTCGCGCGAAAACGGTCGGCGAGGTGGTGACGGTATGACGCGAGTGGTCGTGATCGGTGATCTCATGACCGATGCGGTTGCGCGGGCTTTCCATCCATTGGCGCGCGGCAGCGACACCCCCGCGTCGGTGATCACCTACGGCGGCGGCTCCGGCGCCAACGTGGCGGCGTGGCTGGCCCTGGAGGGCGCCGAGACCGCACTTGTCGGCCGGCGCGGTTCCGACATCACGGGGCGCACCCGCGAGATGGAGCTGATGGGCTACGGCATCGACGCCCGCATGGTCATGGACCCGGAGCGCCCCACCGGCACCTGCGTGGTCATGATCACGCACCGGGGCGACCGCACGATGCTCAGCGACCCCGGCGCCAACGCCGCGCTGCAGCCCGAGGACCTGCCCCGCGACGTGTTCGGGCCCGACGGGCACCTGCACCTGTCGGGGTACACGCTGCTCAGCGAGGGCTCGCGCCGCGCCGCCCGGGTGGCGCTGCGCATGGCGCGCGAGTCGGGCATGTCGATCTCGGTCGACGGCGGTTCCCACGCCCCGCTGGAGCGCGCCGGCGCCGAGCACTTCCTCGACTGGACCAACGGCGCGCGGCTGCTGTTCGCCAACAACGACCAGGCGACCGTGCTGACCGGCCGCGAGGAGGCCGAGGCCGCCGCCAAGGTGCTGACGGCCTGGTACCCCAACGTCGTGATCAAACTGGGTGACGCCGGTGCGCTGTGGGCCTCCAAGACCCGGGACGACATCGTCGTGGTCCCCGCCGAGCCGGTGGAGCCCTCCCCGGGGTCGATCGGCGCGGGTGACGCGTTCATCGCCGGCTTCCTCCCGCCCTGGCTCATGGGCAAGCACCCCAAGGACGCCCTGGCCGGCGCCCAGCGCCTGGCCGCCCGCGCCCTGCACCAGCCCGGCGCCCGCCCCGACCTGGGCTGAGGCTGCGAGCACCGGGGATTCGCCGCCTTAACCATTGGGGTGCGAAACCCCGGCCATAGGGGTTCGCGGTGAACGGGCGGCCCGCCGTGCGACCGCAGGCCCATATGCGGGATGCCCGGCTCCGCGCGAAGCGCACCGGATGTCCTGCGGTCTGGACCGAACCCCCCGGTGTCGGTCCCAACCGGAGGCCGCGGGTCTGCTTCGCGCACGGGTGCGCAGTTCACCTCAACGGGCCTTCGGCCACACGAGAGAACGCACCCGCACGGACCCCCTCCTGGGGCGGGCCTTGCAGACCCCTTGCGGCCAAGGCCTCCTTACCCCAGAGGCGGGCTTCGGAACCCTAGCTCCGCGCGGCCAGGGTCAGCGGGAGCACGGCCTCGGCCCCGGCCTCGCGCAGCCGCCTGGCCGCCACGGTGAGGGTCCAGCCGGTGTCGGTGTGGTCGTCGACCAGCAGCACCGGGCCGTCGATGCGCGCGAGGGCCGCGCCGACCCGGTCGGGCACGGTGAGGGCGTGCCACACCGACGCGAGGCGCTGGGCGCTGTTGTGGCGACGCGGGCCGGCGCCCTGCGGACGGGTGTACTCCAGGAGGCCGACGGGCTCCAGGCGGCCCGTCCTCGCCAGCCGCTCGGCCAGATCGGTGATCATCCGCGGCCGGGTCGCCGAGGGCATCGCCACCACGCCGACCGGGCGCTCCCGCCACGGCCACGCCGCCAGCACCGTGATCAGACCCTGGAAGACCTGATCGCTCACCGGCTCGTCGGGCGCGTCCTCGGCCAGGATGCGGCGCAGCGTGTTGCCCCAGCCGATGTCGGTGAGGCGGGCCAGCGCCCGGCCCTCCTCCGCGCGGTGTTCGGGCCGGATGGTGCCCGCGGCGTCGATGTCGAGCGCGGCCATACCGGTGGGCCACTGCCTGCGCGGCGCGATCGCGGTGCCGGGGCGGCTGAGGTGGCCGGCCGCGGCCTCCCGCTGCTCGGGGTCGATCTCGACCGGCCACGCGCGCCCGGTACAGGCGTCGCAGCGGCCGCAGGGGCGCGCCCCCGCGTCGTCGAGCTGGCGGCGCAGGAACTCCATCCGGCAGCCGTCGGTGGCGATGTAGTCGAGCATCGCCTGCTGCTCGGCCTTCCGGGCCGCGGCCACCGCGGCGTAGCGTTCGGCGTCGTAGGCCCACGGGGCGCCGGTGGCGGTCCAGCCGCCGCGCACCCTGCGCACGGCGCCGTCGACGTCGAGCACCTTGAGCATCTGCTCCAGCCTGCCGCGCGCCAGGTCCACCTGGGCCTCCAGGCGCTGGGTCGACACCGGGCCGCCGGCCTGGGCGAGCGCGTCGAGGGTGCGGCGCACGGTCTCCTCCGGGGGGAAGGCCAGGCCGGCGAAGTAGGCCCAGATGTCGCGGTCCTCGCGGCCCGGCAGCAGGATCACCTCGGCCCGGTCCACGCCCCGGCCGGCCCGGCCGACCTGCTGGTAGTAGGAGATCGGCGACTGCGGCGCGCCCAGGTGGACGACGAAACCCAGATCGGACTTGTCGAAGCCCATCCCGAGCGCGCTCGTGGCGACCAGCGCCTTGACCCGGTTGCCCAGCAGGTCGTCCTCTGCCCGCTGCCGCTCCTCCTGATCGGTCTGGCCGCTGTAGGAGCGCACGGCGTGGCCCCGCTCGGCGAGGAACGCCGCGGTCTCGGTGGCGGCGGCGACGGTGAGGGTGTAGACGATGCCCGATCCGGGCAGCTCGTCGAGGTGCTGGGCCAGCCAGCTCAGTCGGGCGGTGCTGTCGGGCAGGTCCACCACCGCCAGGTGCAGGCTCTCGCGGTCGAGCCCGCCGCGCAGCACCAGCGTGCCGGCGTCGTCGCCGACCTCGAGTTGCTCGGCGACGTCGCGGGTGACCCGTTCGTTGGCCGTGGCCGTGGTGGCCAGCACGGGGATACCGGACGGGAGTTCGCGCAGCAGGGTGCGGATGCGGCGGTAGTCCGGCCGGAAGTCGTGGCCCCAGTCGGAGACGCAGTGCGCCTCGTCGATCACCACCAGGCCGGCCCCCGCGGCGAGCTCGGGCAGCACCCGGTCGCGGAAGTCGGGGTTGTTCAGCCGCTCGGGGCTGACCAGGAGCACGTCGACCGCTCCGGCCTCGATCTCGGCGTAGGTCCGCGCCCAGGCATCGATGTTGGCGCTGTTGATGGTGTGGGCCCGGATGCCGGCGCGCTCGGCCGCGGCGATCTGGTTGCGCATCAGGGCCAGCAGCGGCGAGATGATGACGGTGGGCCCCGCGCCCTCGGCGCGGCGCAGCGCGGTGGCGACGAAGTACACCGCGGACTTGCCCCAGCCGGTGCGCTGCACCACGAGTGCCCGGCGCCGCTCGGCGGCCAGCGCGTGGATGGCCGCCCATTGGTCCTCCCGCAGCCGCGCCGCGTCGCCGGCGAGCGCGCGCAGATGGCGTTCGGCCGCCTCGCGCATGGCGGAGTCGCTGCCGACGGTGGTCCCGGGTGCCGCGGAGGTAACCATGTCCCCTTGCTATCAGAGCCGGGGGACCTTCCGCGGCGCCGTCCACAGCCCCGGATTCCACACCTCCCTCACCCTGTGCAACATCTGCGTAACGGAACGAGCTCCCAGTGTTGACCCGGATGAGGTGATCTGGCTCTCTTTATCTGACTCCCGTCATATGGGAGCGCTCCCGATCACCCTGGGGATGACCGCACCTCTATCCCTCCCGACTTCGACGAGGTTGCCATGTCCCAATCCGTCCAGAGCCGATGGCGGCGCGCCGGAACCCCCCTCGCCGCCGTCGCGCTGCTCGCCGCGGCGTTTCTGACCGCACAGGCCTCCCCGGCCTCGGCCGACCAGATCGAGGTCGGCGCCGGAAGCTACGGCACCGAACCGCCGCCCGGCGGCTCCGGCCCGAGCGACCTCAACGGCCAACCGGTCTCGCCCAAGGTCACCGACGACTTCGACCAGCCGGTCGCGACCAACGACTGGTGGTCGTCGCTGATCTTCCAGCGCTACCCCGGCAATCCCTACGGGGAGAACCTCCACGCCCATCCCCTGTCGCTGCACGCCCGGTCCGGCGGGATGGAGATCGGCCACGCCCGCGAGCACGCGATCGTCGGCGACGGCATGAAGTACGAGTTCACCCACTCCCCCGACCTCGTCCTCGGCGTCCAGGGGCTCCAGGCCCCCGGCGCCAGGGTCGCCGGCTACACCGACTGGACCGTGACCGCCGACCTGTCGGACGGCTCGCGGACCCTGCGCACCACCATCGGCCACGGCCTGCCGTTCGCCTACGCCGAGCTGTCCGGCGGTCCGGCCGAGGTCGCCTTCACCGCGCCCCCGTCCGTCTGGCACGAGGACGGCTCCGTGCTCGGCGCCACCGTCAACGGTGGGCACTACGCCCTCTTCGCCCCGTCCGGGGTCGCCTGGACGCGATCGGGCGACACCTTCCGCGCCGACGTCGGTTCGCGCGGCTACGTCTCGGTCGCGGTCCTGCCCGACCCCGGCGACCTGGACCTCTTCGAGGACTACGCCTACTCCTTCGTCACCGGCACCACCCTCGACTACGGCTACGACGCCGAGTCGGCCACGCTGACCAGCCGCTACGAGGTGACCACCGAGGCCAAGGAGGGCTCGGCCGAGGGCACGCTCATGGCGCTCTACCCCCACCAGTGGAAGGAGACCACCACCCCGCTGACCGACCTCGCCTACGCCTCCCCGCGCGGGGAGATGCGGGTCGCCGAAGGCACCGGGTTCGAGACCGAGCTCACCACTCAGGGCATCATGCCCAGCCTGCCGACCGTGGACAGCGCCGACCACGACCGGATCCGCGCGCTGATCGACGAGGAGCTCGACGCCGAGGACCCGTGGAAGGGGGCCACCGACACCTACTGGACCGGCAAGGCCCTGGGACGCCTGGCCCAGCTCGTGCCGATCGCCGACTCCATCGGCTACGACGAGGGCAGGGACGAGCTCCTCGGCCTGCTCAAGGCCAGGATGGAGGACTGGCTGACCGCCTCGGGCGACGGCGACGACGCCATGTTCGCCTACGACGCCGAGTGGGACACCCTGATCGGCCACCCCTCCAGCTTCGGCGCCGACCAGGAGCTCAACGACCACGACTTCCACTACGGCTACTTCGTCACGGCCGCGGCCACGATCGCCCGCTACGACCGCGCCTGGGCGAGCGACGACCAATGGGGCGGCATGGTCAAGACGGTGCTCAAGGACGCCAACAACCCCGACCGCTCCGATGACCGGTTCCCGTGGCTGCGCTCCTTCTCGCCCTACGCCGGCCACGGCTGGGCCTCCGGGCACGCCGGTTTCGCCGCGGGCAACAACCAGGAATCCTCGTCGGAGGCCATGCACTTCGCCGCCTCCACCGCGCTGTTCGGCGCGCTGACCGGCGACGAGGAGCTGCGCGACCTGGGCGTCTACATGCACACGACCCAGGCCTCGGCGATGAGCCGGTACTGGCAGGACTCCGACGGCGACACCTTCCCCTCCGACTTCGGCCACGACGTGGTGGGCATGGTCTGGGGCGACGGCGGCGACTACCGCATCTGGTGGGACGGCGGCGACGAGGAGCACTACGGCATCAACTACCTGCCCATCACCGCGGGCTCGCTCTACCTCGGCCACGGCCCCGAGCACGCCGCGCGGATGCACCGGTCCCTGGTGGACCGGCTGGGCCGCGCCCCGGAGGTCTGGCGGGACGTGCACTGGGCGCACCTGGCGCTGTCCGACGGCGACGCGGCGCTGCGGGAGTTCGAGGCGCAGTGGCGCGACTACGAGCCGGAGTCCGGCTCCTCCAAGGCCCACACCTACCAGTGGGTCTCCACGCTCGCCGAACTGGGCCGCGTGGACACCTCCGTCACCGCCGACACCGCCCACTACGCCGTGTTCGACAACGGGGACACGCGCACCCACGCGGCGTTCAATCCCGGCGCGGCGCCCCTCACCGTGGACTTCTCCGACGGGGCCACGCTGACGGTGCCGCCGGGGCAGGTGGCGACCGAGGCCGGCGGCAGCGGCGACCCCGATGCCCCGGACGACCCCGGGGAGCCGGACGACCCCGGGGAGCCGGGCGGCATCGGCGACGGGACGCTGCACCTCACCGACGGCGGCGCCCTGTCGCCGGAGCCCGGTGCGTCCGCGGCGGCGGTCGCCGTCCCGTCAGCGGACGGCGCCAACCACGACGGCGCGCCCAATGATCCGGTCGTCTTCGAGGCCGACGGCCTCACCGGGGACTTCACCGGCGAGGGCACCGGGTTCGCCCTGGCGGTGGACTCCGGCGGCGCGGTGGGCAACGCCGTGCAGGTCCGGGTCTCCTACGACCTGGAGGGCGACGGGACCTTCGACCGGGTCGAGACCTACGCCTACTTCGCGACCGACGACCTGCCGGGCTGGGAGACCTACCGCCATTCCCAGGGCCTTGAGTCGGCCGACGGCGAACTCGGCGACCTCGACGGCGGGACCGTGCGGGTCGAGCTGTGGAGCGCCCTGGGGCACCAGGAGTCGCAGGTCCGGGTGAACGCCCCCGACGGCGGGCAATCGGTGCTCACCGTGCCGTTCACCGGCTAGGACGGCACCCTTCCGTGCGGGCCGCCCGGGTGCCCGCGCGGGAGGGGCCGCTCCCTCACCCGCGCTCGTCCTCCGGACCGGCTCGGGCGTGCTCGTCGGCCCTGGCGTGCTCGACGGCCTCGGCCAGCTCGTCGACCACCAGGTACTCCTCGTTGGTCTCGCCCCGGCTGTAGGCCACCCGGCCCAGCGTCGGGGCGAGCACCGGAGCGGTGGCGAGCTGGAACATCGCCACCAGCGCCAGCGGAACGGCCGCGCCGAGGTCGGGGAGCTGGAAGGCCGACCCCAGCAGGATCAGCAGGAGCCCGACCGTGTCGGGCTTGGTCGCGGCGTGCAGGCGGGTCAGCAGGGTCGGGAACCGCACCAGGCCGATGGTGCCGATCATGGCGAACAGCGCCCCGGTCGGCACCAGCACGGCGGTGATCCAGTCATTCGCGGTCATAGGTCCGCCGTTCCGCGAAGCGCGCCGCCGTCAGGGGTCCGAGAAACCCCAGCAGCGCGATCGTCACCATCAGCCCGACGTAGGCGTCGTCCTGCCGGATCGCGCCCTCCACCGCGATCGCGCTGACCAGCAGCACCGACAGCGCGTTCAGGGAGACGATCCGGTCGAGCACCGACGGACCGCGGACCAGCCTGATGAGCGTGCACACCGCTCCGACCCCCAGCATGGTGAAGACCGCGACGTAGACGTAGTCCAGGCCGCTCATGACGCTCCTCTCTCGTTCCGCTCGATCGCCGCGACGAACTCGCGTTCGGCCCGGTCGAAGTCGGCCAGGTCCTCGGCGGTGCCGAACGCCCGGACGAACAGCTTCTCGGTCCGGCGCACCTGCCTGCGCAGCCCCTCCACCGCATCGGGGGAGTCGATCGGGATCCCGTGCACGTAGATCACGCCCTGGTTCCGGTTGAGCTCGATCACCAGGCTGCCGGTGACCATCGACAGCCCCACGCTGACCATGGCCAGCAGGAAGTCGGAGTCGGTGCGCATCGGCACCGCCACGATCGCGCCCCGGACGCGTTTGGGCCGCCACAGCACGTGGAACGCCACGTGCGTGCTGGAGGCGAACAGGTCGTAGCCGATCCTGCCGGCCAGCCGCAGCGCGGCGAAGGGGCGGAAGACCAGCCGCACCGGGATGTGCGGCAGCTTCGCCACCGAGTAGCACATCGACGCCACGGCGAAGCCCGCGATGAGCGTTCCCGGAGCGGGGTCGCCCCACAGGACCGCCCACATCACGGTCAGCAGGAGCACCGTGGGCAGCCGCATGAGCAGCCGCTTGGTCCGGGAATGCCCCGCCTCCACCGCGCTGGAGCTCGAATCGGAACCGCGGTTGGCCGCGGGGGTCAGGTCGGCCTCGTTCACCCTGCTCCCTCCCCCATCACGGCCTCGATGTAGGCATCGCCGTCGACCAGGTCCCGCGCCGCGGTGAAGCCGACCTCGGCGAGCGGACCGCCCGCCGCCATCACGAAGAGGCCGACGCCGACCATGACGCCGGTCATGGCCGTCATGAACCGCAGCCCTCCGAGGTTGGCGCCCCTGCGCAACTGCTCCTTGGCCTCGACCATGTCCGGCAGCGGCGTCCCCCAGAACGCCCGCGTCCAGATGCGGAAGACCGCGATGAGCGTGAGCAGGCTGGTGAGCACACCGACGGCGACACCCGTGTGGACCAGCCACCCTCCGGCCGCGATACCGGCTTCGAACAGCGCGACCTTGGCGATGAACCCGGAGAACGGCGGCATCCCGGCCAGGCTCAGCGCCGGCAGGAAGAAGAACAGCGCGAGCGCCGGCGACACCGTCGTCAGACCGCGGATGGCGCGCAGCGACGTGTGCCCCACGTACTGCCGCATCAGCCCGTTGACCAGGAACAGCGTCGCCTGCACCACGATGTGGTGCACGAGGTAGACGATCACCCCGGCGATACCGGCGACGGTGCCGATCCCCAGTCCGAGGATCATGTAGCCGATGTGGCTGACCAGTGCGAACGACACCACCCGGTTGACGTCGTCCTGAACCAGCGCCCCGAAGATGCCGACCAGCATCGTCGCGATCGCCGCCCACAGCAGCACCGCCGAGATGTCGTCGCGGACGAACAGCAGCGTCTGGGTGCGGACGATCGCGTACACCGCGACCTTCGTCAGCAGCGCCGCGAAGATCGCGGAGATCCGGGTGAGCGCGACCGGGTAGCTGTCGGGCAGCCAGAAGTGCATGGGCACGATCGCGGCCTTGATGCCGAACACGACGAAGAACATCAGCGCCAGCACCATGCGCAGCTCGGGCGGTGCGGCGCCGAGCTTCTCGGCGATGTCGGCCATGTTCACGGTGCCGGTGAGCGCATAGACCAGCGCGATCCCGGTCAGGAACAGGATCGACGAGGTCAGGCTGATCGTCGTGTAGATCATGCTGGCGCGCACCCTGGCCCGGGTGGGGGCCTGGGTGATCAGCGCGTAGCTGGCGGTCAGCATGACCTCGAAGCCGACGAACAGGTTGAACAGGTCGCCGGCGATGAAGCTCAGGCAGACGCCGGCGGTCAGCACCAGGTAGATCGGGTGGAAGATCTGCGGGGTGGCGCGGCTCAGGCCGCCGATGTCCTGGCCGATCGCGTACAGCAGCACGATCAGCAGGACCACCGAGGAGACCAGCACCAGCAGTGCGGCCATGGGATCGGCGACCAGGGTGATGCCCAGCGGCGCCGGCCAGCCGCCGGCCTGGCTCACCACGACGGTGCCGTCGGCGGTCTCGCGCAGCAGCAGAGCGGCGTCGGCGACCACGACCGCGAGCGTCAGCGTGCCGACGATCTGCTGGGAGCGGGGGGTGCGCCGCAGCAGCAGGGTCACCGCCGCGCCCAGCAGCGGCACCACGAAGGGGATGGCGAGGAGGACGTTCACGAGGAGTCCTCCGGCTCGGTCAGCCGCATGATGCGCCGGTCCTCCACGTCGTCGGGCACCTCGTCGTTCTCGTCGCCCAGCCACACCCGGTAGGCGAGCGCGAGCAGGAACGTCGTGACGCCGAACGTGATGACGATGGCGGTCAGCGCCATGGCCTGCGGAAGGGGATCCGACATCTCACCCGCGGCCCCGCCCAGCAGCGGCGGCACGGTGATGGCCTCGTCGGTGAGGATCAGGGAGAGGTTGGCGGCGTGGCCGAGCATGACGATGCCGAAGACCACCCGCATCAGCGCCCGCTGCAGCAGCAGGTAGAAGCCGCCGGAGTACAGCACGCCGACAGCGATGATCAGGATGAAGCTGGGCGTGGTCACCGGCCGCCACCCCCGTCCGCCCCGGTGCGCCGCTCCCGGGAGTGCCGTTGCAGCTGCTCTTGGCGCATCTCCTCCTCCTCGGCCTCCATGCGGGCCCCCAGGGCCGCCACCACCGACAGCACGAGGCCCACCACGATCAGGAAGACCCCCGCCTCGAAGAACAGCGCGCTGAGCAGTTTGACGTGTCCGAAGACCGGCAGCGTGAACTCCCATTTCGTCGCGTAGAGGATGGGTTTGCCGAACAGCAGCGGGAGAGTGGCCGTGGTGCAGGCGATCAGCATGCCCAGCGCCAGCAGCCCGTTGGGCCGCATCGGCACGCCGGCCGCGAGCTCGTGCCTGCCGCCGGCGATGTAGCGCAGCACGTAGGCCATGCTGGCCACCAGCCCGCCGGCGAACCCGCCGCCGGGCCGACCGTGCCCGGCGACCAGCAGGAACACCGCCAGGGTGAGGATCGCCGGGATCAGGATCCGCGCCACGACCTCCAGCAGCACCGATCGCGGGCCGAACGCCGGCCGGGTGACCGTGCTCAGCCACCGCTCCCGCGGCGCCTCCCAGTCCTCGGGCGGTCCGCCGTCGCCCGTCGCGATCCGGCCGGCCAGATAGGGGCGGTCCTCCCCGGGAACTCCGACAGCCATGGTCACCTCCTCTCGTCGTCGGGTCGGGCGGAGTCGTCGATACGCCCCTCCGAGGCGTTGCCGCCGCGCGTGCCCAGCGTGGCGGTCTCGGTGACCGGCTGCTGCGGCGCGCGCGTCGCCAGCTCGGCCTCGTCCTCGCCGACATCGGCGTCGGGCTCCTCCACCACCCGGCTCCTGCGGTTGAGCAGCACCAGCGACGCGACCGCGACCGCGGCCGTCACCAGCACGACGATCTCGCCGAAGGTGTCCAGCGCACGGAAGTCGGCGAGGATCATGTTGACCAGGTTGGTTCCGCCGGCCTCCACGGCGAGGGGCGCGAACCCCCGCGATATGGGGGGGTCGGTGCGGGCGTGGGTCATCAGCCACAGCGACACCGCGATGAACGTTCCCGCGGCCACGCACATCGCGACGGTCAGCCGCTTGGGCCAGCCGTCGGGGCGGGTGCCGAACATCGTCGGCAGCCGCCGCAGCACGAACACCAGGATGATCGTCGTGAGCGTCTCCACCAGCACCAGCGTCAGCGCCAGATCGGGCGCTCCGTGCAGCACGAACAGGCCGGCGATGCCGAAGCCCAGGGCGCTGATGAGGATCAGCGCGGGGAACCGCCGGTGCTCGCGCACCGTCGCGATCGCGGTGACCACGATGATCAGAGCGATCAGGAACTCCAGCGGGCTGTCCCACAGCCGGAACCCGCTGTCGGGGCCCGGCACCTCCACGCTGCCGTTGACCAGGGCGGCGAGCAGCCGCACACCGGGCAGCGCCAGCAGCACGGCCAGGATGATGCCGAGGTAGATCGGCAGCGAACCGCTCTGCGTGCGCCGGGTGACGCTGAGCGCGGTGGAGTAGATGGTGTGCAGGAACAGGTGGTAGCCGACCTCGGCGTCGGGCCAGCGCGGCATGGCGTTCTGCACCTTGGCCACCGCCTTGCGCCGCCAGAAGAGCACCGCGCCCACGACCACGATCAGCGCGGACAGGCCGAGGGCCGGGGTGAGGCCGTGCCACAGCGCGAGGTGGTAGGGCTTGCCGTGGTCATCGTAGGCCAGCGCGTAGCCGCTCGCGATCGGGTCGGCGAGGAAGGGCAGGACGCCCAGCGCCAGGCCGAGGGCCGAAAGCAGCACCGGTGCGGCGAGGAAGGCGCCCGAGGGCCGCGTGAAGCGGCGTTCGGAGACGGTGGCCTTGTCGGCGAAGGCTCCCCAGAAGAAGCGGGCGCTGTAGGCGAAGGTCAGGATCGAGGCGAACACCAGGCCGATCAACATGACCAGCGCCGCGGTCTGCGACATCTCCGGGGCGTGGCCGGGCACGAACGCCTCCAGGGCGGCCTCCTTGCCGACGAAGCCCAGCAGCGGAGGCAGTCCGGCCATGGACGCCGCGGCGAGCCCTGCGGCGGCGGCCAGGAGCGGCATTCGCCGGCCGAGTCCGCTGAGCCGGCTGATGGTGCGCGCACCGGTCTGGTGGTCGATGATCCCGACGGTGAGGAACAGCGTCGACTTGAAGAGGCCGTGCGCCAGCAGCATGCCGATGGCGGCCACGGCGGCGGTGTGGGTGCCGGCCCCGGCGAGCAGCGCCAGGAAGCCGAGCTGGCTCACCGTTCCGTAGGCCAGCAGCAGCTTCAGGTCGTCCTGGCGCAGCGCCCGCCACCCGCCGATGACCATGGTGGTCAGGCCGAAGGCGAGCACGAGCGCGCGCCAGGGCTCGACCTCGGCGAACCCCGGCGACAGCCGCGCGATCAGGTAGACGCCGCCCTTGACCATCGCCGCGGCGTGCAGGTAGGCGCTGACCGGCGTGGGCGCCACCATCGCGCCCGGCAGCCAGTAGTGCAGCGGCGCCTGCGCCGACTTGGCGAACGCCCCCGCCAGCACCAGCACCAGGGCCAGCGGCAGCCACGTGCTGTCGGTCGGCGGGTCGGCGACCAGGTCCGAGATCCGGTAGGTGCCGCCGATCCGGCCGAGCACGATGAACCCGATGAGCATGAGCAGGCCGGGGCCCGCGGTGGTGACCAGCGCCTGGACGGCCGCGCGCCGGGCGGTCTCCTTGTGGTCGTCGTGGCCGACCAGCACGAAGGAGGAGATCGAGGTCAGTTCCCAGAAGACGTAGAGCGCGAACAGGTTGTCGGTGGTGACCACGCCCAGCATCGCCCCGGCGAAGATCGCCATGGTGGCCGCGAGCCGGCCGAGCGCGCGCTCGTCGGAGTGGAAGTAGGCGGCGCTGTAGCAGAAGATGACGGCCCCGACGCCGGAGACGAGCAGCACCATGGCGAGCGCGAGGGCGTCGAGCCGGAAGTCGAGCGTGATGCCGAGGGCCGGGACCCACGGCACGGACGCGGACGCCGAGCCCCCCGCGACGATGTCCGGTGCCTGGGCGAGGGCCCAGGCGGTGGACAGGACCAGGGGAAGGCTCGCCACGATGAACGCACGAGAGCCCATGGCGCGGATCAGCGGCGGCATGAGCACCGCCACGGCGACGTGGAGCGCGATGATGAAGGGCAGCAGCATGAGTGTCGTTATCGGCGGTTGGACCGGAGGCGCGCCTTTCTCACCACCGGGCGGCGAACGGGGCTGGGTGGAGCGTTGCGGGCGGATGCGGACGTCTCAAAGGTTATCGGCAGTCCCTCGGCTCACCTTGACGTGGAGCGGAGCAGGTGTACCATTCGCTGCCCGTGCCGGGTCCGCCGTATTCATTACTCTCCGTGTTTCCACTGGTGATCCTGGAACCCGGGTCGGACGCACCACCGTACAGGGGGGCGGAATTCCCGAAATCGCAGTGTTTGATCTCACCGGATATCCGACCTGAAACTTGACGTCCCGTTTACCGGGCGGCCTCCTCCCCGGCTTCCGGCTCCGGGACCGGTCACGGAGCGTGGAGTCCATCGGCCCGATCCCCTGCCCCGCACCGCATGAAACGGCTCACTCCGCCGCTGCGGCACCGCCCCTCTCCCGCCCCGCGGCAGGGCGTTCTCCCGCCCTCGGCGGAGCGGTCGGGGCGGTCGGAACCGAATCCATCCGCGTCCCTGGTTCGCGATGGTCGCACGCTCAGGCCAGAATTACGGGCATGGCCCGTACTACGTCCCCACCCTCTGAGGAACTCGCTGAGAAGATCATCGACATCGACGTCTCCGAGGAAATGCGCGGCAGCTTCCTGGAGTACGCCTACTCGGTCATCTACCAGCGCGCGCTGCCGGACGCCCGCGACGGCATGAAACCCGTTCAGCGGCGCATCCTCTACCAGATGAACGAGATGGGCCTGCGCCCCGACCGCGCGCACGTCAAGTGCGCCCGCGTCGTCGGCGAGGTCATGGGAAAGCTGCACCCGCACGGCGACAGCGCGATCTACGACGCGCTCGTGCGGCTCAGCCAGTCCTTCGCCATGCGCGTCCCCCTCGTCGACGGCCACGGCAACTTCGGTTCGCTGGGCGGTGACGACGCCCCGGCGGCGATGCGCTACACCGAGGCCCGGCTCAACCCCGCGGCCCGGCTCATGGTCTCCTCCATCGAGGAGGACGTCGTCGGCTTCCAGCCCAACTACGACGGGCAGGAGACCGAGCCGGAGGTGCTCCCGGCGGCCTTTCCGAACCTGCTGGTCAACGGCGCCTCCGGAATCGCGGTGGGCATGGCGACCAACATGGCGCCGCACAACCTCGGCGAGGTCGTCGCCGCCGCTCGGCACCTCATCACGCACCCCGAGGCGACACTGGACGAGCTCATGGAGTTCGTGCCCGGCCCCGACCTGCCCACCGGGGGCACCATCGTGGGGCTGGACGGCGTCAGGGACGCCTACGCCAAGGGCCGCGGCACGTTCCGCACCCGCGCCACCGTCTCCATCGAGAAGGTCACGCCCCGGCGCACCGGTCTGATCGTCACCGAGCTGCCCTACAACGTCGGCCCGGAGAAGGTCCTGGGCCGCATCAAGGACCTGGTGCAGTCGAAGAAGCTGCAGGGCATCTCCGACCTCAAGGACCTCACCGACCGCAACCAGGGCCTGCGGCTGGTGATCGAGCTGAAGAACGGCTTCAACCCCGAGGCCGTCCTGGAGGAGCTGTACCGGCTGACGCCGATGGAGGAGTCCTTCGGCATCAACAACGTCGCGCTGGTCGACGGCCAGCCGCAGACCCTGGGCCTGCGCGAGCTGCTCTCGGTCTACGTCGGGCACCGCCTCGACGTGGTGCGCCGCCGCTGCGAGCACCGCCGAGCCAAGCGCGAGGAGCGCCTGCACCTGGTCGCAGGCCTGCTCGTCGCGCTGCTCAACATCGACGAGGTCATCGCGCTGATCCGGGACTCCGAGGACTCCGGCCAGGCCCGCCGGCGGCTGATGACCACGTTCGAGCTCTCCGACACCCAGGCGCGCTACATCCTCGACACCCCGCTGCGCCGCCTCACCAAGTACGACCGGCTGGAGCTTGAGACCGAGCGCGACCAGCTCAACACCGAGATCGCCGAGCTCACCGCGATCCTTGAGTCCGACTCCAAGCTGCGCAGGCTGGTCTCCCGCGAGCTGGGCGAGGTCGCCAAGGAGTACGCGACGCCGCGGCGCACCGTGCTCAAGGAGAGCTCCGGTCTCACCCGCAGCGCCGCGGTGCCGCTGGAGGTCGGCGACGACCCCTGCCACGTGCTGCTGAGCTCCACCGGCATGCTGGGGCGCAGCGCCGGCGCGACCCTGCCGCGGATGTTCGACGGGCCGCGCGCCAGGCACGACGCGACCACCTCGGTGGTGCCCGCCACCGTGCGCGGGGAGGTCGCCGTGGTCACCGACCTGGGCCGGCTGATCCGGCTGCCCGTGCTGGAGCTGCCCGAGCTGCCCGCCGAAAGCGCGGACGCGCCGCCGCTGGCCTCCGGATCCCCGGTGACGGAGTTCGTCGAGCTGGCGGAGGACGAACACGCGGTCTCCCTGGCGACCCTCACCGGTGACGAGTCCGGTCTGGTCGTGGGCACCAGGCAGGGCATCGTGAAGCGGGTCGCCCCGGACTACCCGCAGAACAAGGACGACTTCGAGGTCATCAACCTCAAGGACGGCGACCGGCTCGTCGGCGCCACCCAGCTCGTCACGGGCGAGGAGGACCTCGTCTTCATCACCTCGGAGGCCCAACTGCTGCGCTTCGCCGCCGGCGGCGTCCGCCCGCAGGGCCGCCCGGCCGGGGGCGTCACCGGCGTGCGGCTGTCCGAGGGCGCCCGCGCACTGTGGTTCGGCGCCGTCACCGCGCCGGAGGACTCGGTGGTCGTCACGGTCGCCGGCAGCTCCACCGCGCTGCCCGGCACGCAGGCCGGTGCGGCCAAGCTGACCCCCTTGGATGCCTTCCCGGTCAAGGGCAGGGCCACCGGCGGCGTGCGCTGCCACCGCTTCCTCAAGGGCGAGGACGTCCTGCTGTTCGGCTGGATGGGCCGGGCCCCGGCCAGGGCCTCGCGGGCCGACGGCGGGCCGGTGCGGCTGCCCGATGCCGATCCCCGCCGGGACGGCTCCGGCGAGGCGCTGCCCCGCCCCATCTCGGCGGTCGGCACCGGCCAGACCGATACCGGGCGGTGACGACGCGGTCCCACCGCATCCGGCCGCCACACCGCCACGCTACAGTCGGCAACAAAACTGTCACCTTATGTTCGATCCTCAGCGGCACCGGCGCCGTGTGGCCGCGACGCGGCCGCACGGCGCTCCCGTGCCGCGCGAGCACCCGCATTCCCTGGAGTTCCACATGAGCAATGCCTTCGACGACCTCTTCGCCGCGAACGCCGACTACGTCCGCGACTTCGGCCTGGCCGGGCTCGAACCGGTCGCCGCTCGCGGGCTGGCACTGGTGACCTGCATGGACTCCCGCATCGAACCGTTGGGCACGCTGGGGCTCAAGCCGGGGGACGCCAAGATCCTGCGCAACGCCGGCGCCCGGGTCACCGACGACACGCTGCGTACGCTGGTCCTGGCCACCTACCTGCTCGGCGTGGACCGGGTTCTGGTCATGCCGCACACCCGGTGCAAGATGGCCTCGGTCTCCAGTGACGACGAAGTGCACGACGGCATCGCCCGGACCTACGGGGTCGACACCCGCAGCCTGGAGTTCAACACCACGCCCGACCAGCGGGCCGCGCTGCGCCACGACCTGGAGCGCATCCGGCACCACCCGCTGCTGCCCGCGGACCTGCCGGTGAGCGGCGCCGTCTACGACGTGGACAGCGGCCGGGTGACGCCCTTCGAGGAGTGAGCGCGGGAATGCCGCGTCGGGCCCCGCTGTTGAAATGCCCGACGAAGGGAGTGCGCATGGCGCAGACGACCTACGACACCTTTGCCCGCGGCCGGCGGTTCTTCGACCTCGGCGACCCGATCAGCGCAGCCCGGATCCTGGCCCCGCTGGCCGAGGCCGAGCCCGACAGCCGGTCGGTCCTGGAACTCCTGGGACGTGCCTACTTCCACTCCGCGCAGTTGAACAGGGCCGAGGCGACGTTCCGCAGGCTCATCGAACTCGACCCCTGCGACGCCTGGGCGCACATCGCGCTCGCCCGCTCCCTGGAGCGGCAGAGCCGCGACACCGAGGCCGCCCCGCACCGGCGGATGCACGCGGCGATGGCCGGGGGCTCCCTCGACTGACCCGACGTGACCGCTCTAGCGAACAGAGGCGAACAACGGGCCGCGTCCCCGGGGACGCGGCCCGTTCGCGTATACGCTGTCGCTCATGACAGCCCCCTCGAACGACTCCGGCGGGTCCGGCTGGATCGACCGCTCCTGTGCGCGCACGCGCTCCTGGGTCGACGAGGCCATCCGCATGGTGGCGGCCGACGCGAACCGGTCGGCCGACACCCACCTGCATGTGTTCCCGCTGCCCGGGGAATGGGGCATCGACCTCTACCTCAAGGACGAGTCGGTGCACCCCACCGGCAGCCTCAAGCACCGGCTGGCCCGCTCGCTGTTCCTCTACGGCCTGGCCAACGGCTGGATCACCGAGGGCACCACGATCGTCGAGGCCAGCTCCGGTTCCACCGCCGTCTCCGAGGCCTATTTCGCCCGGCTCATCGGCCTGGACTTCATCACGGTGGTGCCGCGCAGGACCAGCCCCGAGAAGATCGCGCTGATCGAGCGCTACGGCGGGCGCTGCCACTTCGTCGACATCCCCGCAGAGATGTACACCGAGGCCGAACGGCTGGCCGCGGAGACGCGCGGCCACTACATGGACCAGTTCACCTATGCCGAGCGCGCCACCGACTGGCGGGGCAACAACAACATCGCCGAGTCGATCTTCGAACAGCTCTCCATGGAGCGCCATCCGGTCCCGGAGTGGATCGTGGTGGGCGCGGGGACCGGCGGCACGTCGGCGACCATCGGGCGCTACCTGCGCTACCGCCGCCACCACACGAGGCTGGCGGTGGTGGACCCGGAGAACTCCGCGTTCTTCCCCGGATGGGCCACCGGAGCCACCGACTACGCCACCGGCATGCCCTCGCGCATCGAGGGCATCGGGCGGCCCCGGATGGAGCCGAGCTTCGTGCCCTCGGTCATCGACCTGATGGTCCCGGTGCCCGACGCCGCGAGCATCGCCGCGATGCGGCACCTCAACGACGTCACCGGGCTGTGCGCCGGCGGCTCCACCGGCACCAACCTGTGGGGCGTGTGGCAGCTCGTCGCGAAGATGCGCGCATCGGGCATCCGCGGCAGCGTCGTCACGCTGATCTGCGACGGCGGCGAGCGCTACCGGCACAGCTACTACGACGACGACTGGGTGGCCGCCCAGGGCATGGACCTCAAGCCCGCCACGGCGACGCTGGAGCGCTTCCTGGCCACGGGAGAGTGGGACGACGCCCCGGCGAGCTGAGCGCCGGGGGCTTTCGCCTCAGCCGAAGGACGGAGCCCGCGGTGACCGGGCGATCCTCTCGCGTGGCCGAAGGCCCATCAAGGGATCGCCCCGGCGCCGCGCCGCCCACGCCGCCACCGTGCGTGCCAGGACGCGACCGGGGTTTCGGCGCGCGCCCACGGCGGCGGGCCGCCGCGCCCGCCGACTCCGGCCACCGAGGGCGTGAAACACCGACCACAGGAGTTTGAACCCCAACCCAAAGACTGAACGCACGCCGCCACCATGGGCTCCAGGCCGAAACCGCGGTGTCGGCCCGTGTCCACGGCGTCGGCGTGCGCTTCGCGTGCGGGAGGGCGATTTTGCGTCCACGGGCCTGGCGGCCACGCGAGAGAACCGCCCACCCGCACCGCCCTCCCTCCTTGGGCGGGCCTCAAAGCCCTTGGGGTGGCCGGGCCTGTACGAAGGCCCCCTCCACTTACGCGTCGATCCGGGCCAGGTCCAGCTCCTGGGCTCCCTGGGCTATGAACTGGCGCCGGGGCGCGACCTCGTTGCCCATCAGCAGGTCGAACACTGCCGCGGCCTCCTCGGCGTGCTCGACCCGGATGCGGCGCAGCGTGCGGTGGCGCGGGTCCATCGTGGTCTCGGCGAGCTGGTCGGCGTCCATCTCGCCCAGGCCCTTGTAGCGCTGGACCGGCTCCTTCCAGGTCTTGCCCTTCTTCTCCAGCTCCAGCAGCCTGCGGTGCAGCTCGGCGTCGGAGTAGGTGTAGATGTAGCGGTCCTCGGGCTTGGCGCCGCGCTTCTTGCGGACGTTGGTCAGCTCGATGCGGTGCAGCGGCGGCACGGCGGCGTAGACGCGGCCGGCCTCCAGCATGGGCCGCATGTAGCGGTAGAGCAGCGTCAGCAGCAGGCAGCGGATGTGCGCGCCGTCGACGTCGGCGTCGGCCATGAGGATGACACGGCCGTAGCGGGCGGCCTCCACGTCGAACGTCCGGCCCGACCCGGCCCCGATGACCTGCAGGATCGCCGCGCATTCGGCGTTTTTGAGCATGTCGGCCACCGACGACTTCTGCACGTTGAGGATCTTGCCGCGGATCGGCAGCAGCGCCTGGAACTCCGAGTCGCGGGCGAGCTTGGCCGTGCCCAGCGCCGAGTCGCCCTCGACGATGAACAGCTCGCTGCGGTCCAGCCCCTCGCTGCGGCAGTCGACCAGCTTGGCCGGCAGTGCCGAGCTCTCCAGCGCGTTCTTGCGCCGCTGGGTCTCGCGCTGCTGCCGGGCCGCCAGGCGGGCCTTCGCCGCGCCGACGACCTTCTCCAGCACGGTGCGGGCCTGCTGCTTCTCGGCGCGCCTGGTGGAGGTCAGGAAGTGCCGCAGTTCCTTGCCGACCACCTGGGAGACGATCCGGCTGGCCGCCGAGGTGCCCAGGATCTCCTTGGTCTGGCCCTCGAACTGCGGCTCGGGCAGCCGCACCGTCACGACCGCGGTGAGGCCTTCGAGGACGTCCTCCTTGATCACCGGGTCGTCGCTGGCCTTGAGCAGCTTGGCGGTCCGCAACTGGTCGTTGACGACCCGGACCAGGGCGCGCTCGAACCCGGCGATGTGGGTGCCGCCCTTGGGGGTGGCGATCACGTTGACGAAGGAGCGCACGTTGGTGTCGTAGCCGGTGCCCCAGCGCAGCGCGACGTCGACCTCCAGCCGGCGGTCCACGTCGGTGGGGGTCATGTGGCCGTTGTCGTCGAGCACCGGGACGGTCTCGGTGAACTGGCCGCTGCCCTCGATCCGCAGCACCTCGCTGATCGGGCCGTCGGGGGCGAGGTAGGTGCAGAACTCGCTGATGCCCCCGTCGAAGCGGAACTCCTCCTCGTAGACCGGCTCGCCCTCGGTGCGCTCGTCGCGCACCGAGATCGTCAGGCCCGGGATGAGGAACGCGGTCTGGCGGGCGCGGTCGAGCAGCGAGTCGCGCGCGATGTCGGCGTCCTTGAGGAAGATCTGCCGGTCGGCCCAGAAGCGCACCCGGGTGCCGGTGACCTTCTTGGCCACCCGCCGGACCTGGGAGAGGCCGGAGGCCGGCTCGAAGTCGGCGTCGGGGCCGTCGGCGGCGAAGGAGCCGGGGATGCCGCGCTTGAAGCTGATCGCGTGCGTGTGGCCCTGCCGGTCGACCTCGACGTCGAGGCGGCCCGACAGCGCGTTGACCACGGACGCGCCCACGCCGTGCAGCCCGCCGGAGGCGTTGTAGGAGCCGCCGCCGAACTTGCCGCCGGCGTGCAGCTTGGTCATGACCAGCTCGATGCCGGACAGCCCGGACTTGGGCTCGGCGTCGACGGGGATGCCGCGTCCGTTGTCGCGGACCTCCACCGATCCGTCGGCGTGCAGTACGACGTCGATGCGGGTGCAGAAGCCGCCGAGCGCCTCGTCCACGGCGTTGTCGATGATCTCCCACATGCAGTGGGTGAGCCCCCGGCTGTCGGTGGAACCGATGTACATGCCGGGCCGCTTGCGGACCGCCTCAAGACCTTCCAAGACCGAAAGGTGCCGAGCGGAGTAGTCCTCGGGGTCATGGACGGCTGCGGTGAGGGCGGTCACGTGGACACTCCTGCGAAATCGAGGGTTTCGAGCGCGCGCTGTTCTCGGGGGCGAGCGCGGACGGACAGGGGCAGGCACCGTTCGAGCGCGCCCGCCTGCTGTCGAGGCCGGTGGTGCGCGCTCGATTCCGATGCCATAGGCACAGTAGTTCGAATTGCAGGGTAGCGGCACTTACCGACATCCGTGTAGCGGGCGTGTCGCGGGGAGGGAACCCGACCAGATGAATCAGTTAAGTGGAGAGGTAGCTCACAAACCGGGCTGATTCCGCTGTCGGCGTACAGGAGGGCTGGTTGGGAAGCTCTTGGTCCGGTTAGATGTTGTCCTGAGTGACTAACGCCGAGCATTGAGGAAGGCGAAGTGACTGGAACCCTTGCCCCCACCCAGCCGCTGACGGCTGCTGACCGTTGCGACCGTTGCGGAGCGCAGGCGTACGTCCGAGTGGTTCTCAACTCCGGTGGCGAACTGCTGTTCTGCGCGCACCACATGCGCAAGCACGACGACTCGCTCCGTAGGATCGCCTCGGAGATCCAGGACGAGACCGACCGACTCCACTCGACTCCGGCCACGGCCGCTGAAAACGAGCGTTAGACATAGAGAGACTTGCGGCGGTGGCCCCCCGATGCGGGGGGCCACCGCCGAAGTCTGTCCGGGGGTCGTCTCCCGCGTCAGCCTCCGCTCCGGGGCCCGGGGGAATCGAGCACCCGGTAGTGGTACCCGCTGACGGCGCCGAACCCGGCCCGCCGGTAGAGCGCGCGTGCGGCGGCATTGTCCTCGGTCACCAGGAGGTAGCCGCGCCGGGCCCCCTTGTCGTGGCCCCAACGCAGCAGGGCGTCGAGCACCGCTGCGCCCAGCCCCGTGCCGCGCGCCTCGGGACGCGTGAACATGGCGTAGACCCCGACCCATTCACCGTTCAGCGCCGCGCAACCGCGCGCGAGACCGCTGCCGTGGACGGCGTAGCCCATCGCGGCCCGGTCCATGATGCGCCCGGTCACCTCGGCGGCGCGGCCGGACGCGTCCGGTTCGGCCCGCACCTCCCGCCAGGCCCGTCCCCGGCCCGCAGCGACGGCGACGTCCTCGCCCGCCGGGGGCCGCTCCCCCAGTTCCCGTTCCATGACCAGGCTGGGATCCACCACCCGGTAGCCCCGCCCGGCCAGCTCCGCGTCCAGCGCCTCGCCGCCCCGCCAGACCTGCACGCACGGCGCCAGTCCCCGGGCCGGATAGAACTCCTCCGGCACCTCGGCGCGGGCGCCCGGCTCCAGCGCGAACGCCGAATTGGCCCGCTTGGTCACGCCCTCGCTGTACCCCAGCCGCCACCCGCCGCGCTGCTCCACGTGCAGCGCCGGCCAGTCGGCCGCCACGCGCCCGGCCCAATCGTTCACCAGCTCCACCTCCCGGAGGAAGCAGCGTATCGAAGCCGTTCAGGACGGCATCGCCCGAGCACGGCCCGCAGCACGCGGTGCGTACACTCGTCATGTCCGTGCGTGCGGGGAGCGGGAAAGCCAGGAAAGCACCGTCGTTCGAGGAGGGGCCATGACCGAGATCCTGATCGACGGCATCGACGCGGAGACGCCGGCGTGCGCCGCCGAAATCCTGGGAACCCGCACGGCGGAGGACACGGTCGACGCGGCCCTGCGGGAGACCGTGCGCCGACCGGGAGGTGTCGACGCCCTCGCCCTGAAGCACGCGAGTCCGAAAGAGAACCCATGCTGATCCTGTTGCCGCCGTCCGAGGGAAAGGCCACCACGGGGGACGGGCCGCCGCTGGACCTCTCGGCTCTGAGCCTGACCGAGGTGACCGGGGCCAGGGAGCGCGTGCTGGCGGCGCTGGAGGAGCTGTGCGCTGGGCCGGTCGAGCGGGCCCGCGAGGTGCTGGGGCTGTCCGCGGGGCAGACCGACGCGGTCCGGCGCGACCGTGAGCTGCGCACCGCGCCGACCCTGCGCGCCGCCGAGCTCTACACCGGCGTGCTCTACGACGCCCTGCGGCTGCCGGAGCTGCTGTCCGGGGACGCCGCCGGGGTCGCGCGCGAGTCGGTGCTGGTCTTCTCCGGTCTGTGGGGCGCGGTCGGCGTCACCGACCCGCTGCCGCCCTACCGGCTGTCGATGGGGGTGAAGCTGCCCCCGCTGGGCGCGCTGGGAGCGTTCTGGCGCACGCACCTGAACGACCTCCTCGACAAGCATGCCGACGGGCGGCTCGTGATCGACTGCCGCTCGGCCGCCTACGCCGCCGCGTTCAAGCCCGGGACCGACACCGCCGCCCGCACGGTCACCGTCCGGGTGCTGCGGGAGACGACGGTGGACGGCACCGTCAAGCGGTCCGTGGTCAGCCACATGGCCAAGGCGACCCGCGGTGAGATCGCCCATGCCCTGCTGGCCGCCCGCGCCGCTCCGGAGACCCCGGAGGAGCTGGCCGCGGCGCTCAACGACCTCGGCCACACCGCCGAACTCGGCGCCCCCGCTCGCGCGGGCTCCCCCCGCGTCCTCAACGTCGTCGTGCGCGGCTGAGCCGGCCCCGCGGCTCCCCGTCAGGCGATGCCCAGGCGCTGCAGGGCGTCGGAGAACTCCTCGCCGGCGCTGCCGGCTCCCAGGTAGCTCCAAGGGATGACGTGCAGGCGGTCGCCGACCCGTTCCAGGTGAGGGCGGGCGGCGTCGTCCAACCCGCAGTCGGCCAGGATCGCCCCGAAGAGGTGGTGCGCCTCCAGCCCGCGCGGGTGCGGGGCCATCGTGGCGGTCCACTTGTTCGCGGCCGCCTCCAGCTCCTCGACGATCTCCATGGTGTAGTGGTCGACGGAGAACCGCACGAACGCCCGTGACTCGCCGCTCTCCAGCAGCGGGCGCCGCTCCCGCAGCAGGTACTCGGCGTGGGCGAGGGGGAGCATCGCGGTCAGCGGCTGGCCCGCGGGGGCCGCGTCCACCACCTGGCGGGCGAAGTCGAACATCTCCTCGTGCGAGCCGCCCCACTTCTCCGCCAGGACCTGCAGCCGCCCCCAGTGCGCCGACATCAGGGTCGGGCAGCGCTCGGCGATGTTGCGCCAGATGGCGTCCTTGTGGTCCCGTTCCAGCTCCAGGCCCAGCGCGAGCCACTGCATGCACTCCCACGGGACCGGGTCGGCGGTGTCGAGCTCGGCCGCGGCCAGCAGCGGCTCGCGCGCGTTGGCCAGGGTCGCGCGGAACAGCTTGAAGCGGTCCCTGCCCACGGTCTCGGCCCAGCCGCCGCCGCGGATCTGCCACGCCTCGTCGATGAGGGTGCGCCCCAGCCACAGCAGGATGTCGGTCGCGTCGGCCTCGGTGGCGTCCTCGGTCAGCAGTTCGGTGATTCCCCCGCTGCGCCCGACCGCGGCCCTGCCCAGGGCCTCCACCCGCTGCGCCCGGAGTTCGGGGTCCTCGCGCGTCTCCCGCAGCAGCGCCGTTCCGGCCGCCAGGTATCCCTCGGAGACCGCGTCCACACCGGCGTCCAGGGCGATGTCGTGCCACGTCCGGCCGACGATGAAGTCGGTTGCCACGGTGTTCCTCGCGGCGCGCCTACGCCGTCCGAATAGCCCCATGGACAGGAAGGCTAGCGGCCGCCCCCGCCCGGGAAGCTGGACTTTCCATAACGTTTTCCCTGTTTCGCGGCACAAAGCCGCAAACCAGGCGCGGGGCGCCGGTCACGGCCGACAAAAGTAACGAACAGGTCTCGGTTCTTTATCCCGCCCATACATCCCACCCGGCATCATCGTGGGTGTCGGATGAAGGGAAACAAGGGGAACATCGCGCGGCGCCCATCGACTCGGCACCGTCCGCGCAGCCTCGCCACACTCGCGGGTACACACGGCCGGGGCGACGGGCGCCGCACACGCGTGCAGGGCCGGCCTCCCCAGCGGGAGGCCGGCCCTGCACCGCGCAACAGACGTCGAAAAGACGAGGCGAAAGACGTGTCAGTCCAGGTAGTCGCGGAGCACCTGGGAACGCGACGGGTGCCGCAGCTTCGACATCGTCTTGCTCTCTATCTGCCTTATCCGCTCGCGGGTCACACCGTAGACCTTGCCGATCTCGTCCAGGGTCTTGGGCTGGCCGTCGGTGAGGCCGAAGCGCATCGAGACCACGCCGGCCTCGCGCTCGGACAGGGTGTCGAGCACCGAGTGGAGCTGCTCCTGGAGCAGGGTGAAGCTGACGGCCTCGCCCGGCTGGATCGCCTCGGAATCCTCGATGAGGTCACCGAACTCGCTGTCGCCGTCCTCGCCCAGGGGGGTGTGCAGCGAGATCGGCTCGCGGCCGTACTTCTGCACCTCGACGACCTTCTCCGGGGTCATGTCGAGCTCCCTGGCGAGCTCCTCCGGGGTCGGCTCCCTGCCGAGGTCCTGCAGCATCTGCCGCTGGACGCGGGCCAGCTTGTTGATGACCTCGACCATGTGCACCGGGATGCGGATGGTGCGGGCCTGGTCGGCCATCGCGCGGGTGATGGCCTGCCGGATCCACCAGGTGGCGTAGGTGGAGAACTTGTAGCCCTTGGTGTAGTCGAACTTCTCGACCGCGCGGATCAGGCCGAGGTTGCCCTCCTGGATCAGGTCGAGGAAGAGCATGCCGCGGCCGGTGTAGCGCTTGGCCAGCGACACCACGAGGCGCAGGTTCGCCTCGAGCAGGTGCTTCTTGGCCCGGCCGCCGTCCTCGGCGATCCAGTTCAGTTCGTCGCGGAAGTCGAAGGACAGCGCCTCGGACTCCTCGGCCAGCTTCTCCTCGGCGAAGAGCCCGGCCTCGATGCGCTTGGCCAGCTCCACCTCCTGCTCGGCGTTGAGCAGGGGGACCTTGCCGATCTGCTTGAGGTAGTCCTTGACCGGGTCGGCGGTCGCACCGGCGGCGACGACCTGCGCGGCCGGGGCGTCGTCGTCATCGTCGTAGAGGACGAACGCCTCGTCCTCGGAGGTGTTGGCCGCGGCCTTCTCCGGGATGCCGACGATCTCGGGCTTCACGCCCGAGCCGGCGACGGGGCCCTCGATGGTCTCGGTGCCGTCGTCGGTGTCCTCGACGAGCTCCAGCTCGGCGCCGGTCTCCTCGAACTCCTCGGCCGACTCGGCCGGCTCGTTCGGCTCGGTGGCCTCGAGGTCGACGTCCTCGTCCTCGGCCTCCTCGGAGTTGGGGTTGACCTCGTCCTTCTTCCCGTCGGCCTTGGCCGTGGCCTTCGCGGCGGTCCGCTTGGCCGGAGCCGCCTTGGCCGGGGCGCCCTTGGTTCCGGCCTCGCCGGCCGCACGCTTCTTGGCGGGGGCCGCCTTGGCCGGGACCGCCTTGACCGGGGCGGGCTTGGCCGGGGCTGCGGCGGAGTCGACGACCGCGGTCACGGTCTCGGGCTGCTCCTGCGCCGCTGCTGCGCGCTTCACCTTCGTGGTGGCGGTCTTGGGGGCGGCCGTCT
Source organism: Spinactinospora alkalitolerans (assembly GCF_013408795.1). Classification (NCBI taxonomy): domain Bacteria; kingdom Bacillati; phylum Actinomycetota; class Actinomycetes; order Streptosporangiales; family Nocardiopsidaceae; genus Spinactinospora; species Spinactinospora alkalitolerans. The sequence goes on along the minus strand of NZ_JACCCC010000001.1, from coordinate 1,720,835 downwards.
TGCGGCGCGCGGATTTGCGGCGAGCGGGTGCGGACTCCGCAGCACCCACGACGAGGGTCACGCCTTCCTTGGTCAGGCTGCGAAGCACAGCCTGGGCCTGCGACATCGGAATGTCGGCCTCTTCAAAGGCACGGCGCACGTCCTCGGGCTCAAGGTACCCCTGGGACCGCCCACGCTCGATCAGCTGCTGGATGACTGGCTCTTGCAGCGACTCCGGCTGCTTGGAGCGGGTCGAACTGGCAGGTGACACAAACACCTCTCGAACGGACGTGTGGCGAGATTGCTGGACTCGACGACCCGAAGAGTCAGGAGGGAAGATGGCTTTCATTCCTCACTCAAGCCCGAGATCACCCCCGCCTGCGCGGGGACCACTAGGTTTCTCTAGAGCGTATGTGCCTTCTCTAGCGCTTCGGCACATCCGCCCAGTAGGATTTTCACCGCAGACGGACGCGGATCTTCCCCCGTCTGCACGGGGACCATTGTGGATCGTCTTCCACCTTAGGCAAGGCGGGAGAGTTCTTCGTACGGTCTAGTCGGCCGGCCCCGACTCCGATGCCGGCACGTGGACGGCGAGCAGCGTGACATCGTCGTCCTGCTCATACCCAGCGAGCATGTTCTCAACAAGGTACTCGAGCATCTTCTCCGGATCGCCCACCACCTCCGCTGGCGCCTGGGACGCGACGGCAACAAGTTCGTCCAACCCCGAGGCGACCGCTCGCCTCCGGTTCTCTACTAGTCCATCGGAATAGAGGACCACGGTGTTACCGGGCGGGACGAAAAATTTGTGGTGCTCCCTGCCGGAGGGCATCCCCAGCGGGGTGGCCGGCTCGGTCTCGACCAGCCTCGGCTCGGCGTCCGGGGCGACCAGCAGGGGCGGCAGGTGCCCGGCGTTGCCGAGGTAGCCGTGCCCGGTGTCGGGCTCCAGGACGAAGTAGGCCAGCGTGGTGATCTGCTCCTCGCGCTCGGTGGCCTCGAACATCCTGTCCAGGCCGGTGAGCACGTCGGCGGGCTCGGGCATGCTGAAGGCCAGCGCGCGCAGCGCGTTGCGCACCCGGCTCATGCCGGTGGCGGCCTTGATGCCCTTGCCCATGACGTCGCCGAGCACCCCGGCCACGCGGCCGTCGGAGAGCTTGAAGGCGTCGTACCAGTCGCCGCCCACCTGGACGTACTTGGTGCCCGGATTGTAGAACGAGGCGAAGCGCATGCCGCGCACCTCGGGCAGGTCCTCGGGCAGCAGGCTCTTCTGCAGCGCCTCGGCCGTGCGGTGCTCCCGCTCGTACAGCGTGGCGCGCTCCAGGGCGAGCGCGCACTGGCCGGCCAGGGCCTCCAGGAAGACGCGCTCCTCGTCGGAGACGTCGCGGGTGGAGTTGAACGCGAAGCGCAGCGCCCCGATGGCGCGCCCCGCGCTCATCAGCGGCAGCGCCACCCAGGCGCGCTCATCGGTGTGCCGCAGGTAGGTGACCGCGTCCTCGTCGTCCTCCAGCAGTTCCAGCAGTGCCTGCGGGGAGCCGGCGATGGCGGGTCTGCGATCGCGCACCGCCATCGTCATCGTGCTGGGGAACTCCAGGCCGACCTCGTGCGGCGGCGCACCGGGCAGGTCGGGGATGCCGTCGGGGTTGAGCAGCCGCAGCCGCAGCCGCTCTCGGTCGAGCAGGGCCACTCCGGTGCGGAACACCCCCACCGCCGTCTCGCCGATCTCGGTCATGACCGTGACGACCTGGTCGACGGTGAGCGCCTCGGCGAGATCGGAGGTGGCCTTCTGCAGCCGGACCGTGCGCAGCGCCGCCTCGCCCAACTGCTGGGTGAGGCGCTGGCGCATCTCCTCGGCCTCGCGCTGGGTGGTGACGTCGGCGTGGGTCCCGACCCATTCGACGACCTCCTCCTCGCGCAGCAGCGGCACGGCGCGGGAGTGGTAGTGCCGGAAGTCCCCCGAGCGCAGCCGGACCCGGAAGGTGGCGTCGAAGGCGGTCTTGTCCTGCACGGCGTCGTCCCAGTCGCGGCCCACCCGCTCCCGGTCGTCGGGGTGGACCGCGTCCAGCCAGCCGACGCGGAGGTACTCCTCCGGTGACTGGCCGGTGACCGCGCGCCATTCGGAGCAGTCCTCGTGGGGTCTGCCGCCGGGGTCGGCGGCCCAGACGATCTGATTACTGGCCTGCAGGAGCGATCGATAGCGTTCCTCGCTGCGACGCAACGTCACCTCTGCCTTGTGTCTTTCGCTGATGTCGACCGCGATGAGCGCGACCCCGGTGATCCGGCCGTCGAGATCATAGGCGGGAAACCAGGACAGCGCCCAGTGCCGGTCGTCGTCGGGCCGCCGGGGCGTTCCGCCGATCAGGTGGTGGTCGCTGTAGACCACCGACTCCCCCGCCAGGACGGCCGACAGCGCCGCCTCGTGGGCGTGGGCGTCGGGCTCCTCGAGGAGCTCCGAGGGCGTGCGGTCGCGGCAGTCGGCGGCCGGGCGCCCGTAGATCGCCGCGAGCGTGCGGTTGACCCGCTGGTGGCGCAGGTCCGGGGTGAAGAAGGCGAACCCGATGGGCGCCTCCTTCAGCAGGGTCTCGAGCAGCGCGGCGTCCATCGGATTCAACCCGGACAGGCGGGGAAACGGAACGGACGTCTCGGTGCTCATCCTTGACACCTCCGGGATCCTTTCCCCGTCGCTGGGGGTCTATGGCTGGGGAACTCCGGCCGCTCCAACGCCGGCGGCCGAGAACTTCACGGGATCCGGGAGCCGCGGGGACGGCGCCCGCCTCCTGGGAGCGGCGGCCCCTCGCCCGACCACCGTCGCGTGCTCCCAGTCGCCTCAGCATAAGCCACGGCGCATCGCCCTCGCCGAATCGGCCGCAGCGGACAGTAAGGAGACATAGCCGAAAGTGAATGATACGTCCTGCACTGGACCCTCAGCATAAAAGGTGGAATTTCGGTCCGGCCAATTCCCGTCCGCTCCGGTTCCGGCCGGGAACGCCGACGGCCACCGCTCAAGGCGGCCGCCCGGCCTCCGGCGGACCGCGCCCGCCCACCACGGGCCGCCGCCGACGGACTCGGGGCCGCGCTCGACGGTCCCAGGAGCGTCAAGGTCGCTTTGCCGAGCCTTTGCCCGACGGCCGCGAGGTCTGCGGCCCCGCGCTCCGCCGGAGACCGGGCGGTCGAGGAGCGCTGCGGCCATAAACGCCAGTGGAGCGCGCGGCAGCGCCCCCTCGGCGTTTCCGCCGTGGACGGGACCCGAATCGGGCCGCCACGGGTCAAGCCTCGCACAAAGCCTCCGTAAGAGCCGCCCGGCGAGGTCTTGACACCGGAGTCCGGCGTTGTGAAATGGATGGTGGTCGCCGTCCAGACCACCGCCATCGAGGGGGGCGTGAGCGAGGATGCTCAAGACGTACGACGCCGGTGACCTGCAACAGGTCACCGCCCAACTCCGAACCGAGTTCGACGCGCTGCCGCACAAATGCGTGGAACGCTGCGTCGCCGACACCTGGAGATGCGCCGAGCACCTGGGCTTCAAGGTCACCCCCGGTCTTGTGGAGCGCGTCGCCAGGGAGCACCTGCAGGCCATGATCAAGTCCGAGCCCCCATCGAGTCTCCGGCCGCCGCGGCTCGCCGGCCGCGACCGGCTCGGCTGAAGCGTCCACGGGCGCGCCCCGCACGGGGGCGCGCCCCCGCGGCCGCGGCGGCCGCTTCTTTGCCGGGATCGACCGTGGTCCCGGGCCGGTGTGCCTTAGGCTCAACGGGTGTCCGTACCGCCTCCCTCACGAAAACCCGGCCCCGCACCTCTGCCCGACGAGGTCTTCGCCGAGATGCTGCGCGCCGCGCGCGCCCTGCTCGCGATGCGGCACCCGCTCGACGCCGAACTCGTCATCAGCGAACTGCTCGGCGCCTGGTGGGGACGGCGCGTGCCGGGAGTCGACGTCGAGCGCCTCCTCGGCGAGGGGCTGGTCGAGTACGCCGCCGAATCCGGCACCCCCGCCGGACTGGCGCTGCTGGCCGGCATCGCCTCGCTCGGTCCCTCGCGCAGGCAGCGCGTCCTGGCCGAGAGAGCCGTTCTCGACCTCGTCAAGCAGGGCACCGCCCGCCCCGGATGGGCCGGTTCGCTGGGCGAGGTCCGCCCGGTCGCGGCCTATGTGTCCGGCTCCAGGTTCGGCGACACCGACGAGGTGATCTGCACCTTCCGCTACGACGAGGACCCCGGGGCCGACACCGGCGAGGCCGGCCACGCGCTGATCGCCGTCGTCGACCACAACGCCGGCGGCATCCTGCGCGACGCCTGGGTGACCTCCAAGGTCGACCGGCTCCTGGAGCACTGCCGCGGCAAGACCGAGAACGATCCCATGGCCGTGTTCGACCCGATCGAACCCGAGCGCGCGCGCACGCTGCTGGAGACCGCCGTCGAGCGGACCGACCAACTGCTGGCCTCGGCGGCCGGCGGCCGCGCGCCGCGCGACACCGGGATCGGCGACTCCGCCGACGGCCCCCTGGCCACCCACCACGCCCTGGTCCGCGCCCGCGCCCGAGCGCTGCCCCGCCCGCAGAACCCGGCCAGGCCCCCGAGCTGGCGCCGCGACCGGCGCGCCGTCCTGGCCGCGCGGTTCCTGGCCTCCGACGCCGCGGCGGAGCTGTCCGACAGCTACGCCGCCAGCCGCTGCGTGGACCACATCATCAACTACGGCTGCGACATCGACTCCGGTCGGCCGCTGCGGGTGAGCCCGCGCAAGGTCGAGGCGTTCCTGCTGACCTGGCTGCCCCGCCGGGTGGTGCTGCTGCCCGAGGAGCAGGAGGCGATGCCGCACGTACTGGCGGCGTGGATCCGCTGGGCCGGGCCGCGCGGCGGCCTGCCCGAGATCGCGGTGCACGCCACGCTGGACGCGCTGTGGGAGGCCATCGCCTCCTTCGCCACCTCCTACCGGGACCCCGCCGCCTCCTTCGGGCTGCGCCAGGAGGCCGTGCGCCGACTGCTGCCCGACGGCGACCTGTCCGCGCTGCCCCGCCGCATGTTCGCGTTCCCGCTGCTGGCCGGCGACCTGCTCTCCGACGACGCGGGCGACTTCGACCCCACGACACCGACGGGCCGCCGCGCGCTGCTGCGGCTGGACCACTTCGGCGAGTACGACGCCCCCTCGCAGCGGGGTCGGCACTCCGCCGACCAGGATCCCGGAGACGGCGCGGCCGGCACCTGCACCGACAGTCCGGAGGTCCAGGAGGTGCTGGCGGCGCACGAGCGACTGGCCGAACGGCTGTGGAAGGGCGATCCGCCCAACCTGTGGGCGGCGGCCCAGCGCCTGCTGGACCGGGGCCACACCAGGATGGCGGTGCTGGAGACGCTGCTCGACGTCCTGGACGAGTCCGAGGACGACGCGGGCCTGGCCAAGCGCCTCGACGACGTCTGACTGATGTTCGGCGATCGCGTTCGCACAAGGGGCCGGCTGTCGCAGTGCGCGCAAGCCGCCGGCGGCACAGCGGATCCGCCCCCGGGAAACCCCACCCCGCGAACGCGGCGGTCAGAGCCCGATGAGCGCCCCACCTCCGTGGAACACACATCGAATCGACGACTCGACGCACCAGATCGCTGACGGGAGTCGGAGGCTGTGGCCACAGCCTCCCGCGTCGCCGACCTCATAGGGCAGAACATCTAGGTCAGCAGGCGCTCGCGCAGCGCCGACACGGTCTCGGGCTTCAGCCGCAGGCCGCCCGCGACGTAGCCGTCGAAGGAGCCGTGGACCCTGTCCACCTCGGCGAACGCCGTTTCGAGGTACTCGGTGCGCACCTCCAGCATCGGCTTGACCTGGTCGGCGTCGATGCCCTGCGTCCGGACCATGCCCATCATCCAGTCGATGACCGCGCCGAGCCGGCCGTTGCTGGCGAGGTAGTCGGCGATGATCGCCTCCCTCGGCACGCCCAGCAGCGACAGGATGACGACGGCTCCCCAGCCGGTGCGGTCCTTGCCCGCGCTGCAGTGGAACACCAGCGGCAGCGGCCCGTGCGCCGCGCGCTCGACGAGTTCCCGGTAGCCGGCGCAGGCGTCCTCCGTGCCCACCAGCATCCGGTTGACCTCGTGCATGAACCGCTCGGCACCGTTGTCGGCCAGCAGGGCGTTGGCCCGTTCGGGGTCGGCGAAGACCGCGGCGAGGTCCCCGCCGGTCCTGTGGTCGCGCTGCACGTCCAGCACGACGTACTCGGCGCCCCGGGGCACCCGGTCGGCCGCGCGGTCCCGCTCGAACACGGTGCGCAGGTCGATCAACTGGCGCAGCTCCATGCCCTCCAGCACGGCCAGGTCGGCTTCGTCCAGCCGGGACAGGGCGTCGGCCCGGAACAGCAGGCCGCGGCGGACGCGCTCGCCGCCGTTCGCGGCGGCGCCGCCGAGATCGCGGAAATTGGGGGCGGTGGTCAGCATGGGGGCGTCATTGGTCACGGACGCGACGATACCGATCCGCCCCGAACCGGTGGCGGTCAGGTCGCCAGGGCGTTCCCGCGCAGCGCCGGGATCTGCTCGCCGGCCTCCTTGACGTCCTTGACCGTGTCCACGCCGCGCCAGAAGCCGTCGATGCGGTAGCCGAAGAGCCGCCCCTCCGCTGCCAGCCCGGGGAAGGTGGTGGACTCGTGGTCGCCCTTCTCCGGCAGCAGCGGCGTCGCCGCGGGCTCGAAGACGTAGACGCCGGCGTTGATCCAGAACGGCAGCAGGGGGCTCTGGGTGAAGCCCTCGATGAGTCCGCTGTCGGTGACGTCGACGATGCCCCAGCTCGTGCGGTACTGCGCCAGCGCCAGGGTCACCAGGCCGCCCTTCTCGCGGTGGTAGGCGGTGAGCTCGTCCAGCGGGAACCAGGTGAGGACGTCGCCGTTGAGCGCGAAGTAGGGGGAGTCGGCCTCCCGCAGGCCCGACGCCGCGAACCGCAGCGCGCCGCCCCGCCCCAGCGGTTCGTCCTCGACCAGGAGGCTGATCTCCGGCCCGTCGGGACGGGCGGCCAGGTGTTCGCGCAGCACCTCGGCCTTGTAGCCGCAGGACACCACGACGTGCTCGACGCCGTGCCCCGCCAGCCACTCCAGTTGGTAGTCGATGATGGGCCGGTCGGCGACCTCGACCATCGCCTTGGGTCGGGTGTCGGTGTAGGGGCGCAGGCGGGTCGCCTGGCCTCCCGCCAAGATGACGGCCTGGCCGATGGGGGCGGTGGAACGACTCATGCAGCGGACATTAGCAGGGCGTACCGCCGGATTGGGGGCGTCATCGGACCGATTTGCGGTGGAGCACCCTGGCTTGTCCCCTAGGTGGCCGTTCAGGCGACCGGAGGGCCGACCCCGGACCCGGACGTCATCCCTGGGTGACCTCGCCGTAGGCCTGCCGCAGGTCCGCGCTCGTGACCAGGGTGAGCTCCTCGGCGGTGGCCGCGTCGCCCAGCTCCTCCGAGACCCGCAGGTCGCGGTAGGAGCACGCCTTCTCGAACAGCGACCGGGCGAAGCGGCCGTTGCCGAACTCGTCGATCCAGCCCGCCTCGCAGACGTGGCCGAAGATCTGGTGCAGGTCCTCCCTGGCCTGCTCGTCGAAGGCGTCACCGGCCCCGGCGGCCACGCGGTCGGCGATCTCGGTCAGCTCCTCCGGCGTGTAGCTGGGGAAGGCCACCCGCACGTTGAACCGCGAGGACAGGCCCGAGTTGCTGGCCAGGAAGCGGTCCATCTCCGCCGGGTAGCCGGCCAGCACGATGACCAGCCGGGAGCGGTCGTCCTCGGCCCGCTTGAGCAGGGTCTGGATGGCCTCGGAACCGAACGCGTCACCTCCGCTGTAGCCCGGGTTGACCAGGGCGTAGGCCTCGTCGATGAACAGCACCCCGCCGAGCGCGCGGTCCACCAGCTTGTTGGTCTTGACGGCCGTGGCGCCCAGGTGCTCGCCGACCAGGTCGGCGCGGCCGGCCTCGACCACGTCGGCCCGGTTGAGCAGGCCGAGCGCCGCGAACACCCGGCCGAGGATGCGCGCCACCGTCGTCTTGCCGGTGCCGGGCGGGCCGACGAAGACGAAGTGCCGCATGGGCGGCTGGACCGGCAGCCCCTGCCCTTCGCGCAGCTTGGCCATCTGGAGCTGGGCCGCGATCGAGCGGACCTGCCGTTTGACCGGGTCCAGGCCGATCATCGCGTCGAGCTCGGCCAGGGCCTCGTCGACGTCGGGGGCCTTGGTGAAGCCGGGCAGGCGCTCGGTCAACTGGTCATAGGCCGTGGCGACGTCGGCCGCGCGGATCGTGACCAGCTCCTCGGGGGCGGGCTGGCGGCCGGACTCGCCGCTGGTGACGACGCGCACGTCCCTGGCCTCGGCGGTCTTCTCCACCAGGGAGCGGACGAAGCGGCCGTTGCCGAGCTCGTCGACCACCCCGCGCTGCGCCGCCTGGTCGAAGCGCGAGCGCAGCGCCGGGCGCGCCTGCTCGTCGAGCAGGTCGCCGCGCTGGTCGAACTGGTGCTCGGCGATGCGCTGCAGCTCCTCGGGGCGGTAGCTGGGAAACGTCACCCTGGTGGCGAACCGGGAGGCCAGGCCGGGGTTGGAGGCCAGGAAGCGGTCCATCTCCTTGTCGTAGCCGGCGAGGATGACGACGAGCCGGTCGCGATCGTCCTCGGCCCGCTTGAGCAGGGTCTGCACGGCCTCGTTGCCGAACCGGTCCGACTGCCCGTCGCCGTCGTTGACCAGCGAGTACGCCTCGTCGATGAACAGCACCCCGCCGAGCGCGCGGTCCACCAGCTCGTTGGTCTTGATCGCCGTCGCCCCCAGGTACTCCCCCACCAGGTCGGCGCGCTGGGCCTCGACCACGTTCGGGGAGGGCAGCAGCCCGAAGGAGTGGAAGACCGTGGCCAGCGTGCGCGCCACGCTGGTCTTGCCGGTGCCGGGTGGGCCGGAGAACACCAGGTGGCGCAGCGGCTTGTCGACCGCGTAGCCGGCGTCGGCGCGCAGCCGGGCCGCCTCGATGGACGCGGCGATCGCCCGGACCTGCTGCTTCACCGGGTCCAGGCCGATCATGTCCTCCAGCTCGGCCAGCGCCTCGTCGACGGGGACGGGCACGGCGGCGCTCTCGGTGCCGGTCCGCCGCGTCCCCCCTCGCCCGGCCGGGGACCGGCCGCGGCCCTGCGCCGCGGCGGCGCCGGGGTCCGGAGCGGTCGGCGCGTCCCCGCGCGGCCGGGTCTCGCGGTGCAGCCGGTAGCCCGCGACCGCCCGCCACAGCAGCGCGGCGCCCGCGGCGGCCACCGTGCACGTCACGCCGAGGGCCGGCGGAACGGCGTCGGTGAGCATGCTGGTCAGCGCCACGGCCAGCCCGAGGATGAGCCCGATGAGCAGCGCCAGCAGGGTCGTGTGCCAGACCGGGAAGGCCCGGATCCGGGTCGCAGCCAGCGAGACCAGCAGCGGCAGGAGGAGCAGGACCAGCACGACCGGGGCCCCGGCCAGGGGGATCTGGAACAGCGGGTAGGCGACGGCGATCCAGGCGACGCAGACCAGTGCCGCCGCGACGGCGGCCGAGGACCGCATCAGCGCGGCGAAGACGGCCAGGACCATGACCGTCACCGCGATCGCGGCGAGAACGGGGACGTCGACCAGGAAGGCGAGCAGGGCGGCGACCGTGACGGCGGTGAACCCCGCGGCCAGGCGCGAGCGCAGGGCCTGGCGGGAGTAGGCGTCGCGCAGCCGCTGCAGCGGTGGCGTCCGCGCGGGCCTGCCGGTGGTCCGGGGTTCGTCGTTGCGCGGCATCTCCTGACCCCCCTTTACCCGTACGGCCCCGTGCCCCCGGTTTTCGGTCGTCCTCTTCGCACAGCAGTACCCCGGGGCGAACCCCATACTGCCGTCAACGGCCGGGGTTTCATAAGGAGTGGAGGTCCCGAACCGCTCGGCGTGTCGTGCTCCACCCGGGTCACAGGATGCTGAGCTGGTCGCCGGCCGCCGGCCGCACTTTGCGCAGATGCCGCCATTTCGGCAGGTCATCGAGATAAGCCCAGGACATCCGGTGGTGCGGGGTCGGCCCGTGCTCGGCGAGCGCCGCACGGTGCACCGGTGAGGGGTAGCCCGCGGCCGTCCCGAAACCGTAACCGGGGAACTCCGGGTCGAGCCCGGCCATGAACGCGTCGCGGTGCACCTTGGCCAGTACCGAGGCCGCGGCGACGCTGACGCAGGTCAGGTCGGCCTTGATCCGGGTGCGCACGGCCCAGGGCCGACCGAGGTAGTCGTGCTTGCCGTCGAGGATGACCGCATCGGGCCGCCGGGCCAGCCCGGCCAGGGCGCGGCCGGCGGCGCGACGCAGCGCCTCGGTCATCCCGACCTCGTCGATCTCGGTGGGCTCGGCCCGTCCGAACGCGTGGTCGCGCACCCAGGGCCGGACCAGCTCGCTCATGGTGATCCGGCGCTTGGGGCTGAGCCGCTTGGAATCGGTCAGGCCCTCGGGCGGCTCGGAGCCGTCGGTGACCGCGGCGCAGACCACCACGGGTCCGGCCCAGGCCCCGCGGCCGACCTCGTCGATCCCCGCGACGAGCCCCGCCCCGCCCGCGGCGAGCTCCCGCTCCAGCTCGTAGGTGGGGGGTTCGATGGAGGATTTCGCAGACACCCGACCAAGCCTAGTCCGAACGCCGCATGCCCCTCCGCCGTTTCTCCGCTGTTTCCCTGTTTCCCCCGGTTTCCGTGCGTGTTACGCAATCCCGCCCCGCCGCTCCTCTATCCTGATGACGGGCCGTGCCTCGACGGCCGCCGACAACCTGACACGGCCGCGGCGCGACCGGTCGCCGCCGCCATCACCCGCAAAAGTCCGTTGGGGGCAACCCGCCATGTCCGCCGCCACTCCTCCGTCCGGTGGAACCCCGCCCCATGGGGGGACGACGCAGCCGGCCGGAGAGGACTCGGTCGCCAAGCTCATCGAGATCGCAGACAAGCCCACGTTCGGGCGGCGGCTGATCTCCTGGGGGTCCCGGCCGCCGGGGCGCCTCTACCTCCCGGCCTGCGTCCTGATCGGTCTGGCCCTGCTCTACGAGGACAGCATGCCGGGCGGCCACCTGCCGACCTTCGTGATCGGCATGGGCGGCGGCGCGCTCCTCGCCGGGATGGGCGCGCTGCGGCTGGGCACGGCGCTGACCGTGGCCCGGCCGATGATCAGGCACTACTGGCTGCGCTGGATCACCGCGCCCCTGATCGCCCTGGCCGCCATCGCGCTGTCGGTGAGCGACGCCCCGCTCCAGGCCCGGGTCGACGCCTCGGCGCAGGAGCTGCTGCACGTGCGCGACACCCTCAACCGCTCCACCACCATCCCGCTGAACGGCGAGTGGGTCGGCCTGTACCCGTTGAAGGCCGCGTCGGTGGACGACGGCGTCACCCGGTTCACCGTGCAGGGTGCCGGACTGCTGAACGAGTCCGGCCTGGCCTACAGCTCCGAGCCGCTGCCCACCGACGTCTTCGTCCCCGGGCACGGCGGCGTGGTCTACGAGCACATCTCCGGCAACTGGTACTCCTGGACCGAATACTGACCGGGCTTCGCCCGCCGCGTTCGCGGGTCGGAACGGGATCTCCGGGGCTCGGGCCTGCCGCGCCGCCGACGCTGCGCGCACCGCGGCATCCCGCCTCCTGGACGGGCCCGACCGTCGGACACCGGTGGGAGGCCCGGCCGGTACCGAGAAGGGCCCCGGGCAAACGCCGCGGCGGCGGTGGTTCTTCTCACCGGGGGCGCCCGGCCGCATCGGGCCGCGTCTCACTCCGTTCTTAACCTCGCCGGGGTAGACCTGAGATGGACGTGAATCGGTGCTTCGCCGAGCGAGGGACGGTATGAACGAATTCATGACAACTCTGCACCTGCGCATCTACGACGCGCTGGAGTCGCTGCGCCGGGCCAGGGAGAACGGGGACGAGGACCTGGCGGTGACGCAGGCCGGTGAGATCGAGGACCTCGTGGAGATCGCCGCCCGGCACGGCGTGGACATCGACTGCGGTTACCAGGAGCTCGCCCACGCGGCATGAGCGCGAATGAGGAGCGGGAACCCGCCGCGAGGGCCCGGGGGTGCGGTGGGGCGGCGCGGAAGGGCCGGAGAAACAACTGTTCCCGGATTCCGCTGCGGCACCTTTGCGACGGGTGACGGGAATCCGGGAACAACCTCCCCCCGATACGAAAACACTACGTCGGCGGGGTTCAAGACACGGCAATACGGGGTTCAACGATTGCCGACCGCGGCCGCATCCGCGTGAGGGGGCGCCCATGGGCGCCCCCTCGTCGCGGCGTCAGCGGCGGCGCTGCCGGCCGTAGCCCTCGCCCTGCTGGAACTGCTCCTGCATGGCCTGCTGCTGTTCCTGCTGGTACTGGTCCTGCATCTGCTGCTGGCGCTGGGCCGCCGCGGCCATCGCGCCCTGGGCCTGCTGGAAGACGTCGGAGGCGGCGGCCTCGGCCTCGGACTCGCGGCCGTCGCTCCGGGCCAGCGCCGAACGGCTCCGCCGCTGCTCCCCCAACCCGGGCAGGAACTGCGCCATGAGCAGCGTGGACAGCGCCGAGGAGTCTCCGGCTCCGCCCTCGGTGCGTACGACCACCGGTTGCGGCGCGTGCTCGGCGAGCGTGGCGCCGACGTCGAGCCGGCGGCGGGCCAGCTCATACTGCAGCACCGCGCGGTTGTCCCGGTAGGACGTCGCCAGGCGGCGCTGCGCCTTGGCCTCGTTCTGCGCGGCCACCAGGTCGGCCCGGCCCCGGGTCTCGATCTCGTAGCGGACCCGCTGCGCTTCGGTCTCCTGCTCCTCCAGCATCTGCGCGACGTCCTTGCGGGCCTTGTTCAGCGCCGCGTTGACCTCGACGATCTTGGCGTCGCGGGTCTTCTTGGAGCGCTCGATGTCCATGAGCAGCGTGTCGATGCGGCGCTTGCGGGTGAGCTCCCACTCCTGCTCGTAGGCCACCAGTTCCTTGGCGACACGCTCGCGGGTGGCCAGGTGCTGCTGGTACTGGTTGGGCAACTGGACATCGGGGATGTTGCAGCCCATGATGCGCACGCCGTAGCGGCTCAGTTGCCGGTTGAGCAGGTCCTGCATGTCCGCGACGTCGGAGCCGCGCAGGTCGTAGGCGCCCTCGGTGCGCACCCGGCGGCTGCGCTGGCGGATCGCGTCCTGCACCGCGTTGGACAGCACCAGGTCGAAGTTGCTGGCGCCGATCGTGCGCACGAAGGCCACCGCGTCGATGATGCGGAACTTCAGGAAGAACTCGATCGACTTCAGCGGCACGTTCTCGTTGGTCGGGCAGGCGAGCACCGGCGCGGTGTAGGGGATCTCGGTGGAGGTGTCGACCACGAAGTCGACCCGCGACCACGGGTGCCACAGGTAGTGCCGGCCCGGGTCGAGCACGCCGACCACGGCGCCGAACTTGGTGAGCACGCCGCTGGTGCCCTGCTCGATCTCCACGATCGACGAGCGCCACCACCACAGCACGGCCAGGAGCAGCGCGATGATCGCGACCACGAAGGCCGGGATCGCCGTCCACGTCAGGGCGAACGGCTGCACGAGCAGCACGATGACCGCGTAGCACAGCAGGTAGAGGCTGATCCAGATGAGGGTCATCCACTTCAGCCCGCGACTGTCGCGCGGGATGACGACGGGGACGAGCGCCCCCTGGTCGCCGCCGCGCAGCAGGCGCGCGATGTCGCTCCACCCGGCGAGCGACTCCTTGATGCTGGAGGAGCCGCGGCCGTGCGATGCCGGCTCAGTCATTCCTGACCTCCCTGGTACGGTCCGGCCTGGCCGCCCCGCCCGGATTCGGGCCACGGCCACTCGCCGCCGGGCGCCGGATCGGCGGGCGGCGCCTGCGCCTCGGGAGCGCTTCCGGTCTCGGCGATGTCCTCGATGCGCTCGTCGATCACGCCGTCGGAGACCGACCGGCGGATCTCCTCGACCCGATCGGCTCCGGGGACGTCGTCGGTGTGCGCCGGGTCGGGCGCCTCGACGGTCTTGTCCTCGGCCTCCAGCAGCTCGGTGATCTCGGCCTCCCTGGAGGCGATGCGCTCCTGGATCTCGCCGAGGCGGGTGCGGATGGCGGCCATGTCGGCGTCGGAGAACAGGTCCTGCTCGGCGCCTCCGATGATCTGCTGCGCCACCTGCAGGAAGTTGACGCTGGCGGAGTCGCCGTCGCCGATCTGCAGCACCTGGGGCAGACTGTCGGCCACGGACTCCAGCTTGGCCATCAGGTCCTGCTGGAAGCGGTAGTTCAGGATCTCCGGGGCCTCGGCCGCGCTGACCGCGCGGATGTCCAGCGCCTGGGCCTCCAGCAGCGCGGCGTTGGCGTTGGCGGTGCTCTCGGCCTCGACGAAGCGCTGGCGGGCCAGCGCGCGGGCCCGGTTGGTCTCGCGCTCCAGCGCGGTGTCCATCTGCGCCTGGTACTGCGCGATGTCGGCCTGGATCGCCGAGAGGGTCTCGTTCAGCGAGGCGAGCTCCTTGTTGAGGTCGCCCTCGTTCTGCTCCTTGCGCAGTTGGAGCTCGTACTCGTAGGTGTAGGCCTCCTTGGCCACGCGCACCATCTCCGGTGCGGCGAGGTCCATCCGGTACTCCTGGCTGGAGGGCTCGGCGTGCGTGATGTTGGCGTTGGTGAGCCGCACCGCGGGCAGGAACTGCTGGTTGAGCTGCTCCAGCAGGCGAGCGGTGTTCTCCCCGACCAGGTCGTAGATGTCGGAGGCCTGCGTGTCGTAGATGAGGCTGCGGGTGGTCTCGCTGATGGCGTTGTTCAGCTTGTCCTGGAAGCCCTGCACGGCGCCGAGGACGAAGATGAACTGCTCGGGGTCCTCGATCCGGAACTGCAGGAAGAGGTCGACCGATGCCTTGACGCCGCTCTTGGTGGGCGCCTCCCGGATGGGGGCGTTGAAGGGGTACTCCCGCGTGGTGTTGACCAGGTAGGAGACCCGCTTCCACGGGTTGAACAGGGTGACCCGGCCCGGGCCGACGATCTGCTCGAGCTTGCCGAACTTGGTGATCAGCGCCTGGCAGCCGTCGGGAACCATGACCATGCCCTGGCGCCACCACATGAACGCGGCGATGGCCAGGACGATGATCCAGAAGTGCGGGCCGAAGACGATCAGGGTGGCGCCGGGGATCGGGGCGGTGACCAGCGAGCCGAGGAGCCCGCCGATGGCCAGCAGGATCGGCGGCAGCATCGCGGTCAGGGTACGGCCCCGCGGAATGACCATCGGAGAGATGACGTGCACCGAGCCGCTGCGGTCCTGCTCGAACTTGCTGCGGTTGAGAACCTCGCCCGCATTGTCCAGCGAGGTGGTCTGCTGCTCGATCCGGGTGCCCACCGAGGCACCCTGCTCACGGGCGGCCAGGAAGTCACCGGGATCGAGCCCGAACCCCTCTGCCGCCTGGCCGAAGGCGCTGGACACCGCCTCTCGCGGATCGCCGCCCTGGGCGACCGCTCCTGCGGCCCCGCGCACCGTCTGTGCGAAGGACATGGGCATCGACTCCTTGTTTTCGAGGAACGTCGACTCGGACGCGACGACTCCGGTCACGGTTCCGCCGCCCTGGTCAGAGTCCTGGAATCCTCCCACATCGTTATGGTCCTCCGGATGGACGGAAAATAACCATCCGTTATCCGCGCGAGGCGCTCAGAAGGCCAGGGCGGTGAACCGCGCGCGGGCGCGTATCCGGGCCGAAGCCGAGGCTGTGGCCGCCGACCCCGCCGAGGCCCGGGCGGTCCTCGACGACGTGGAGCCGCTGCGCCCCTGGTGATCGGCTTCCATCCGGACGGGATGCGGTGGCCGATGTCCCCGGATCGCCTGCGAGGCGCGCAGGGCAGTAGGCTCCGATCCCGATTCACGTCCGCCGCGCGCAGCCGCGCCTACCGGGAGCAGCCGCAGATGACCGGTCCGTATCCGCCCCAGCCCCCGCCCCACCCCGGACCGCCGACGGGTCCGCACCTGAAGGGGATGACCGCCTGGCTCGTCATCCCCATCGTGATGTGCACCGTGCTCGCGTGCGGGGTGGCGGGCCTGCCGTTCAGCGTCACCGCGCTGGGATTCATGCTCGGCGTGCACAACGCCTACAACAGCGGTCGTTACGACGTCGCGGTGAAGCGGCTGCGCTGGGCGAAGGGCTTCGGCTGGACCGGCCTGGTGCTGGGCCTGCTCAACATCGCGGCCGGGTTGACCGCCGCCGTCTTCAGCGCCATGGAGGACGCGGGTCGGTGAACCGCTCCGGCGGCGGACGCCGACCGGCGTCCATGCGGACACCCGGGCCGCCCGCCACGCCGAGGAGGACCCGGGAGCCCGGCGGGTTCACCCCTGGGTGATGTAGTTCTCCAACTGCTGCCGGTCCTGCTCGAGCTGGCTCATCCGGCTCTTGACCACGTCGCCGATGCTCACGATGCCCGCGAGCGCGCCGTCGGCGAGCACGGGGACGTGCCGGACCCGGTTCTCGGTCATCAGGACGGTCAGCGCGTCGACGGTGTCGGAGGGCGCACAGGTGATGACGGCGGCGGTCATGATCTCCGAGACCGGGGCCTCCAGCAGCCCGGCGCCCCTGGCGTGCATCTGGCGCACCACGTCGCGTTCGGAGGCGATCCCCGCGACCCGGCCGGACTCGGTCACCACCACCGCCCCGATGTTGTGCCCGGCCAGCTCCGTCAGCAGTTCGGCGACCGTCGTGTCGGGCCCGACGGTCGCCACGTTCGATCCCTTGGCCCGCAGGATTTCAGCGATCAGCATGGCGGCCACCCTTCGCTCGGTGACCGAGGGTTACCCGCCTCCCACGATCGTTAATCCCCGCGGACAACCGGGGCCGGGCCCGAGTCCGGCCCGGGGAACGCGCCGCGACGGGTTCCCGCCGACGCGGGAGGGGGAGCCGGCCCGGGCCGACTCCCCCCTCTTCGGATCGCTGTCCCACCGCTCCGCCCGGGCGGAGGCCGCGTCGGAGGCGGTCTGCTCCTAACTGCAGCCGCTGGTGGAGCCGCAGCCCTCGCAGACGTAGCAGCTACCCGACGGACGCATCTTGGTGCCGCAGGTGACGCAGAGCGGGGCGTCGGCGGTGAAGCCCTGCTGCAGCTCGACCAGTTCCGTGGTGGTGTGGGCGCTGTCGGCGTCCTCGGCCCGCTCGACCCGGGCGCGCCCGGACTCGTCGCCGGCGACCGGCGCCGACTGGGCGTAGGACTCCACCTGCGCCGCGACCTGGGCCGGGTCCTCGCCGGCGACCTGGGCGGCGCGCTCCTCCGCCGAGAGCACGCCCAGAGCGGCGCGCTGCTCGTAGGGGAGGTGGTCCAGCGCCAGGCGGCGGAAGATGTAGTCGACCACCGACTGCGCCATCCGGATGTCGGGGTCGTCGGTCATGCCCGCCGGGTCGAAGCGCATGTTGGTGAACTTCTCGACGTAGGTCTCCAGCGGGACGCCGTACTGCAGCGCGATGGAGATGGCGATCGAGAACGCGTCCATGACGCCGGCCAGGGTCGAACCCTGCTTGCCGAGCTTCATGAAGACCTCGCCGAGGCCGTCGTCGGGGTAGGACCCGGCCGTGATGTAGCCCTCGGCGCCGCCGACGGAGAAGGAGACGGTCTCGCTCGGGCGCTTCTTGGGCAGGCGGCGCCGGACCGGGCGGTTGACCTCGATGACCTCCGGCTCGGCTGCGGCCTTGTCCTCGGTCTTGGCCGTGGACAGCGGCTGGCCGACCTTGCAGTTGTCGCGGTAGACCGCGAGCGCCTTCAGACCCAGCTTCCAGCCCTGGAAGTAGATGTGCTCGAAGTCCTCGACGGTGGCCTCTTCGGGCACGTTCACCGTCTTGGAGATCGCACCGGACAGGAACGGCTGGACCGCGGCCATCATCTCGACGTGGCCCATGGGCTTGATGTAGCGCTTGCCCATGGCGCAGTCGAACACCTCATAATGCTCGGGGCGCAGGCCCGGGGCGTCGACCACGTGGCCGTTCTCCGCGATGTGCTCGACGATCGCCTCGATCTGCTCCTGCTGGTAGCCCAGGTTCTTCAGCGCACGCGGGATCGCCTGGTTGACGATCTGCATGGAGCCGCCGCCGACCAGCTTCTTGAACTTGACCAGCGAGAAGTCGGGCTCGATGCCGGTGGTGTCGCAGTCCATCATGAAGCCGATGGTCCCGGTCGGCGCGAGCAGGCTCGCCTGGGCGTTGCGCCAGCCGTTGCGCTCGCCGGTCTTCAGGCAGTCCTCCCACGACCTCGTGGCCGCGGCCGCGATGTCGCGGTCCATCCCTCCGACGACGCGCAGGTCGTCGTTTGCCGCGGCGTGCTTGCGCATGACCCGCTTGTGGGCGTCGGCGTTCTTGGCGTAGCCGTCGTAGGGGCCGACGACGCCGGCCAGCTCGGCGCTGCGCTTGTAGGCGGTGCCGGTCATCAGCGAGGTGATGGCCGCGGCGACGGCGCGGCCGCCGTCGGAGTCGTAGGCGTGGCCGGTCGCCATGAGCAGCGCGCCGAGGTTGGCGTAGCCGATGCCGAGCTGGCGGAACGCCCGCGTGGTCTCGCCGATCTTCTCGGTCGGGAAGTCGGCGAAGGTGATCGAGATGTCCATCGCCGTGATGATCAGCTCGGTCAGCTTGACGAAGTTGCCGATGTCGAAGGTGTCGTCGTCGGTCAGGAGCTTCAGCAGGTTGATCGAGGCCAGGTTGCAGGAGGAGTTGTCCAGGTGGACGTACTCCGAACAGGGGTTGCTGGCGGAGATGCGGCCGCTCTCGGGCGCGGTGTGCCAGTCGTTGATCGTGTCGTCGTACTGCACGCCCGGGTCGGCGCACTCCCAGGCGGCCTTGGCCATCTTGCGGAAGAGGTCCTTGGCGTCCACCGTGGCGACGGTCTCGCCGGTGGTGCGCGAGACCAGGCCGAAGTCGGAGTCGGTCTCCACCGCGCGCATGAAGGCGTCGGAGACGCGCACCGAGTTGTTGGCGTTCTGGTACTGGACGCTGAACATGTCGGCGCCGCCGAGGTCGACGTCGAAGCCGGCGTCGCGCAGCGCGCGGATCTTGTGCTCCTCGCGCGCCTTGGTCTCGACGAACTCCTCGATGTCGGGGTGGTCGACGTCGAGGACGACCATCTTGGCCGCGCGGCGGGTGGCGCCACCGGACTTGATGGTGCCGGCCGATGCGTCGGCGCCGCGCATGAAGGACACCGGCCCCGAGGCGGTGCCGCCGGAGGACAGCAGCTCCCTGCTGGAGCGGATGCGCGAGAGGTTCACGCCCGCGCCGGAACCGCCCTTGAAGATGATCCCCTCTTCCTTGTACCAGTCGAGGATCGACTCCATGGTGTCGTCCACGGACAGGATGAAGCAGTTGTGCACCCGCAGGTTGCCGGAGAGGTACTCGCCGCTCTCGGTCTGGATGTCGTAGACCTCCATCGAACCGAGATTCTCGATCTCCGCGATCTCCAGCCGTTTGACCGGGTGGGCCGCCAGGCCTGGAACATCCAGGCTCGCCTCCAGCTTGGCTGCCTTGACCGGGTCGATGAAGCCGATCTCCGCGGCGAACGCGGCCCGTTCCCCAGCGCCCTGGATGCCAAGGCTCCAGGTGTCATGGCGGTCGGGGCGGGGCTCGGCCTTGCGCTTCACCCGGGAAAAGATTCCGTAGCGCAGCAGCAGCCGCTGGACTCCACGGACCAGTTCCTCAGAGATCATGTCCATTCCGATACGGACCGACCTCTCCCGCTCCGTGACATAGCCCTCGGCCTGGAAGATACTCCGCAGGTAGGCCGTGACCACCGGAAGCGGCGCCGTGAACAGGCGCTCCGGCACCCGCATGTCGACGCCGCGGGCGCGCAGACCCCATTTCGCCACGAAGTCCGCCAGCCCGGTTCCGTAGAGCCGGGTACGTCGGCAATCCAACGAGGTGTCCTGGGTCTCCACTCGCCGTTCATGGCGGTGGACATCGGGCAGCACCTGCTCCAGGCTCCGAGTCACCCAGTCCAGTTCGGCCTGGGTGACCGTCATCGCCTCGATCGTCAGCGAACGGTTCGTTCCTTCGTACTGACCGACGAAACCGTCTGACTGCAGCCAGCCCGCCAGCGCCGCCTCGGAGATCTCCGCGGTGGTGATCTCCGCTTCACCGAACGAATCACGTCGGTGCCACTGCAGTTGGTCGCCCGCTGTCAGATGTCCCGCGGGCACGAACTTCCCGCTGTGTTCGCCGGTGGCCTTCCAGACGAGGTGGTCCGCTGTCACGTCCAGCGTGTATCCCGCTTTGGTGTGCAGGCGCAGGACGTTCTTGATCCCGTTGGCCTTCGTCGCCAGAATCCGCGTCACGCCGGACGCGTCATAGACCTTGGCGCCGACCGTGTCGGACTCGACGAGCTCACCGATGGGAACGAGTCCCTGCGGGGTACTCACCAGCGCGTCATAGGGCTGGCACGCCGAGACCTGCTGCTTCGAGGCCGTGCCGACGTTGAACCACACCGGGGAGTTGAAGCTGAAGAGCTGGTGGACCAGCGCGTGCTTCAGCTCGTGGTCGAAGATCTCGGCGTCGTCGTCGGAGGCGAAGTAGCCGTTCTCCCTGCCGGTGGCGGTGTACTTGCCCGCCACCCGGTCGACGAGCTGCTTGAGGCTCCACTCGCGCTCCGGGGTGCCCACCGCGCCCCGGAAGTACTTGCTCGCGACGATCTGGGTGGCGTTCATCGACCACGCGGCGGGGAACTCCACTCCGCGCTGCTCGAAGTTGACCGAGCCGTCCCGCCAGTTCGTCATGACGACGTCGCGGCGCTCCCACTCGACCTCGTCATAGGGGTGTACACCGGGTGAGGTGAAGATGCGCTGCATCTTCAGTCCCTTGCGCTGGGCCTGCCTGCCCTTGCGAGTCGACGAGCCGCCCCGGCTGTCCGTCTCCGTCATTTCGCTCCCCCTGTTCTCGCCATACCCAATTCACGCCACCGCACGATCGACCGCCCCGGGTCGGGCGGCCCTCTTCGCGCTACGTCTGATCCGCATGTTCAGCGCCTTCGCCGGCGCCGCACGTCGGCGGCACCGCGCCGGCCGCTACGACGAGGACCGGTCGGCCCGCAGGCCGACGATCTCGTTCTCGAAGTCCTCCAGGGACTCAAAGCTCCGGTACACCGACGCGAAGCGGAGGTAGGCGACCTCGTCGAGCTCACGCAGCGGTCCCAGGATGGCCAGCCCGATCTCGTGCGCGGGGACCTCGGCCGCACCGCGTCCGCGGACCGCCTCCTCCACCCGCTGGCCGAGCAGGGCCAGCGCGTCCTCGTTGACCGGGCGTCCCTGGCAGGCCCGGCGCACTCCGGCGATGATCTTGGTGCGCGAGAAGGGCTCGGTGACACCGGACCGCTTGGCCACCATGAGCAGCACGGTCTCCTGGGTGGTGAAGCGGCGCTCGCACTCCGGGCACGAACGGCGGCGGCGTATCGCGACGCCGTCGTCGGTGGAGCGGCTGTCGATCACCCGGGTATCAGGATGACGGCAGAACGGGCAGTGCATGCCGGCACGCCTCCCCCCAGATCCACATCGATCATCTCCCCGCGCACGCGCGGGCGGCCCGTGCTCACCGGCGGCGGGCAGCCCTGCGGGCGCTCTCGTCCCCTCCGAGGCGAAGGCCCCGAAGAGATCAGGTACCTACTTAAGCACAATTTGTGGGCGGCTCGCCCCCAAGTAAGCACAAGATGTTGTGGTCAACTTATGACCGTTGCCGGGCGGGCGCAAACCGGTGGGAGGGGTTCCGAGACAAATTCTCAGGTCACCGCGGGGATAACGGGAACCGATCCGGGCGTGTCGCGCGCGGACGGTGTGAGAAGCCGCGCCGATCGGCGTGCCCGACGCCACTGCGCCGGCGTCACCGGCCGGAGGGCCGGCGGGCACCGGCGCCCGTCGGGCGGTGCTGCCGACGGCGGTCAGGAGGGCAGTTCGAGCTTCTGGCCGGGTTCGAGCGTGGTGCTGGTCAGGTCGTTGATCTCGACGATCTCGTGCACGGTCCGGCGGGGGTCGTCGTCGGGCCGCACCTGCTCGGCGATTCCCCAGAGCGTGTCGCCGTCCCTGACGACGATCGTCTCCGGGGGCGGCAGCATGAGCGAATCGGCGGAGGCTCCGGCGGGCGAGGCGCCCAGGGCCACGGCGACCAGGATCAGCACGGCGAAGCCCGCGGTGGTGACGGCGGCCAGGGTGGAGATGAGCACCACCCGCCCGCGCCTGGTCAGCCTGGCGCCGTGCCGGATCGGTTCGAACGAATGGAGGTCGGGAAGCTCCGTGAGCGCTCCCGGGGCCATGACGGCCACGCCGCCACCACTCTCAGCGCTCACGGGTTCTCCTAGCCATTCGGGGATCTCCAGGGACCAGTCGTAGACGTCGCGATGGTACGCGGGGCGCTCCGCCGGGGTGAGCGCACCCCGCGGCTTTCGCCGCCGAGCGCGCGGAGCCCGCTTCCGCGCGGGTCCGGCGACGGGTCCGCCGGATTCGGAGTCGGAGGGGAGCTGCAGAGCCGGTTCAGGCATCGTCCTCACCTTCGAACGCCAGTCCATTAGAACTAACGTTCGATTATTACCGCATCCCGCCGGATTTTTCAGCACCATCTCGAACGTTTGTTTGATATTGCCTTGCCCAAGCACTAATGTTGGACATGTTTCACTGCGGTATACCGGCGCCGTCGCTCATGCGACGCCGCTTCGATACACCGTCGTTACACGACCACGGACGACGACCGCTGACAGCCCACACCGAGAACACCGACCGCCGAGGAGGCCGGACGTGCCGGAGGAGAACCACGGAACACGGGAACCTCACGCGGACGACAGATCCGTCAGCGTGCTCCGGTCCGCCGCCACGGCCACAGACGCCCAGGCCTCTGCGACCCCGCCGGACTCGGCCCCGAAACTCACGGCCCGCCAGCAGAGCGTCCTGAACGTCATCCACCGTTACGTACGGCAACGCGGGTACCCACCGTCCATCCGAGAGATCGGCGATGCGGTGGGACTGTCCAGCCCCTCCAGTGTCGCGCACCAACTGAAGGTGTTGCAACGCAAGGGCTACCTCCACCGCGACCAGAATCGCCCACGGGCGGTCGAAATTCGCATTCCCGGACAGCCTCCGGTGCGCTCCTGGGACGGACTCGGCGACGAGCACCGGGCCGCCGACGTCACCCGCGCGGCCGACGTCCCGGTCGTCGGGCGGATCGCCGCGGGCGGTCCGGTCCTCGCCGAGGAGGCGGTCGAGGATGTGCTGACGCTGCCCCGGCAGATCGTCGGCGAGGGCCGGCTCTTCATGCTCAACGTCGTCGGCGACTCGATGATCGACGCCGCCATCACCGACGGCGACCTGGTCGTCGTGCGGCAGCAGCCCGACGCCAACAACGGCGACATCGTCGCCGCGCTGCTCGGCGACGAGGCGACGGTCAAGGCGTTCAAGCGCGAGGACGACCACGTCTGGCTGCTCCCCCGCAACAGCGCCTACGCGCCCATCAACGGCGACGAGGCCACCATCCTGGGCAAGGTGGTCGCGGTCATGCGCAAGGTGTAACGAGTCGGCCTCGATTTGGCACGGGCCCGTGATCCGCACCCGGATCACGGGCCCTTTCACCGTTCTGCGACTCAATGGTTACCGCGGCGCCGCCGATCCCCGTGGAACGAAAGCGGCATACGGTAGGGGGCATGGCCTCTCCGCCCCACCCCGTTTCGACGCGCGCGCTCGGCGTCCTCGCGACCGGCGGCGCCCTGCTGCTCTCCGTCGCCTGCGCTCCCTCCGACGACCCCGACGAGGCCGGAGCCGCGCCCTCCGATATCGCCGCGGCGGAGCGCGAGGTGAGCTTCGAGAGCGGGCCCGACACCCTGTACGGCACCTTCGCCGTCCCCGACGGCGCCGAGGGCTCGATCCCCGCCGCGCTGATCATCTCCGGGAGCGGACCGACCGACCGGAACGGCAACAGCGACGCGCGGCCGGACGCCGACACCAACGCCAACTTCGCCCGGGTCCTGGCCGATGCCGGAGTCGCCTCGCTGCGCTACGACAAGCTCGGCTCCGGGGAGACCGGAACGGCCTCGCGCGAGGAGGACGACCCGGTCGGCTACGGGGTGTTCGAGGACGAGATGGCCGCCGCCTACGCGGAGCTGCTCGCCCAGCCCGAGGTGGACCCCTCCAGACTGCTCGTGCTCGGCCACAGCGAGGGCAGCCTGTTCGCGCTGCGCGCCCCGCGGGTCGTGGCGGACCACCCGCCCAAGGCGCTGATCCTGGCCGCACCGGTGGGCGACCGCTACCTGGACATCCTCGACCGGCAGCTCACCGAGCAGGTGCGCACCGGCGAGAGCGCGGGGGCGCTCGACGCCGAGCGCGCCACGGCCCTGCTGTCCGACACCCGCTACGCCATCAGCCGGATCCGTGCCGACGAGCCGGTGCCCGAGGACCTCGCCCCCGAACTGGCCCCGCTCTTCGGTCCGAGCACCGAACCGTTCCTGCGCGAGATCGATGCCATGGACCCGGTGCGCCTCGCCG
The DNA here is from genome assembly GCF_013408795.1 of Spinactinospora alkalitolerans. NCBI lineage: Bacteria > Bacillati > Actinomycetota > Actinomycetes > Streptosporangiales > Nocardiopsidaceae > Spinactinospora > Spinactinospora alkalitolerans. Next base: position 1,696,469 of record NZ_JACCCC010000001.1, on the reverse strand, counting down.
AGGAGCTGCCGGCGCGGGTCAGCACGCTCGTGCTGTGGGGGACGGCCGACTCCCAGGTCGTCGACGAGGAGGTGGACCGGCTCATGACCGGTCTGGACGACGGGTCGCGGGTGGACCTTCCCGACGCCGACCACGTCTTCCGGATCCACGACGACTCCCCCGGCGCACCCGTGCTGGACGCGGACCGGCCGTTCTCGCCCGACGCCGCACCGGCGGTCACCGACTTCCTGGACCGAGCACTCTGAGGGCTTCTCCGCCCGCCTGAGGGGTTCCCCGCGCCCGGCGGCACCGGCGTCACGGGCCGGGAAAGCGCGGCGGCCGCGGCGTCCGAGGACGCCGCGGCCGCGGTCCGTCAGTCCTTCCCGGTCCTCCTAGTAACCGCCGGTCGCGATCGCGTCGGCGGCCTCACGTGCCAGGTCCTCGGCCCCGTCGATCGCCTCCTGCTCGGGGACGGACTCCTCGAAGGCGTAGTCGGTCGCCTGGTCGTAGCACGAGGTGAAGTACATGTTGGACATCCGCACGCCCACGCAGCCGAGCTTGCCCTCGGTGTCGTACCAGGCCTGAGCTTCGTCGCCCAGGCCGTCGACCGGCGTCGTGGCGTAGCCCTCGCTGGCCGTCTCCAGGTCGGTCTCGGTCTCCTCGGCCCCGCTGACGCCCGAGCGGTCGTCATTGCGCATGATCTGCAGGTAGCCGAACGCCGGCATCCCGGTGTGGCCCGAACCCGTCTGCCAGGCGCACTCCCGGCCGTCCCACCAGTCCTGACCGCCGGTGTCCATCGCCTCGTCGGTGGACCGCTGGTAGTCGGGGACCAGCGTGGACAGCGACGCGCCCTCACCGATCGAGCAGTCGGGCAGCGTCGTGTAGTAGGAGGGGCCGGCGTCCTGCGAGTTCCCGGAGTCGCCGGAGCCGCCGGCGCTGCCGCCCCCGCCCGTCTCCGTGCCCCCGGAGTCGTCGCCCGAGGCCAGGAAGACGACCCCGACGATCGCGATGGCCAGGACGACCACGATCACGACGCCGATGATGGCGGCGATGGCGCAGCCGTTGCTCTTGCGCGGCTGGGGGGACGACAGGTAGGGGTTGGGGCCGTAGGGCCCCTGGGGGCCGCCCGGTCCGGGCGGCGGTGGCGGCCCCTGAGGACCTCCCGGTCCGGGGGGCTGGGAACCGTAAGGCCCCTGCGGGGGGCCGCCATAAGGTGGCTGAGCCATGTGCTGTTCCTCGTTTTGCTATGGGATGACGTTTGCGGGCCGCGGGCGGCGGTGTCGCCGAGCCGGACCACGAGAGGCCGCGTGGCCGGTGCCGTGCCGGGCACCCACCGGTTCACGCACGGGGGCGGTGGTCAGGCGCCGGCGCCGATGGTATCGACCACTTCGCGCGCGAAATCCTCCGCGCCCGTCTTGGCCTCCTCCTCGGTGACCGGCTCCGTGCCGCTGTAGTTCGTGGCCGCCTCGTAGCAGGTCGAGATGAACAGGTTGGACATCCGGACCCCGACACAGCCGAGCAGGTTCTGATCGTCGTACCAGGCCACGGCCTCGTCCCCGAGGCCGGACAGCGGTGTGGCGGGACTGCTCCCGACCTCCCTGTCCAGGTCGGCCTCGGCCTCGGCCTCGCCGCCGACACCCAGGCGGTTGCCGTTGCGGATGAAGACCAGGCTCGCACTGGCCGGCAGACCAGAGGTGGCGGCGGTCGTCGTCCAGTGGCACTGCCTGCCCTCCCACCACTGCTGCTCCCTTGTATCGATCCGTTCGTCGAGGTCGGCCTCGTAGTCGGTGACGAGCCTCGCCAGCGCCTCCCCCTCCCCTGCGGAGCAGTCGGGGGCCGCGTCGAAGTCGCCGCCGTCGCCGTTGAGCCACACGAACGTGCCGACGCCCCCGCCGCCCAGCAGCAGGACCGCGATGACCAGGCTCACGAGTGCGGCGATCGCGCACCCCCGTCTGCTCTTGGGTGCCTCTCCCAGGTAGGGGTCTGCGTCGGCCGGGACCGGGGACGGCCCGAAGCCGGTCGGCCGGGCCGGGCCCTGCGGACCGGGCGGACCCGGCGGGCCGGGCGGCCCGCCGGACGGTCCCGGCGGCGGCCCCCCGTAGGGTGGCTGGGCCATCGGCGAGTCCCCTTTCCTGCACCGAAGGTCAGGCTGATCAGCAGATCCACGTTACTGGTCGGCCACCCCCATCCCGGCACAAAACGGGCGGCGGTTACCTGATCGACACCGCGCGTTCCGGATCCGCGGTCCTCACGGGGTCCTGACGGCTCCGATGGAACGGACGCGGCCGATTCCGGCATCCGACCCCGCCGGAATCGACATGGTTACGACGCAGTCGGAAGAAGAGGGGTTCCACGGCGAAGAGGCGGGAACCGAAAATCCGTCGCGCTCGCCACCGGCGAGGCGCTGCGCCGTCCGGTGCACGGGTACGACCGGCCCCTCGATCGCTGATGGAAGAGGGCGGGACTGCTTCCAGGCCCTGCCTGACCTCTGCGAGCCTGATGGGGCTGTTGTCGGCGCGCAGCGTCTGGCGACGCGAAAGGCCGCGGGATCTCCGCCGTGCAGGTTCCCGGCCGTCTGTGGCGGGCGACCGGCACGGGACCGTGCGGCGTGACCTTCCGTACCGCCGGCGCGCTGACGGCAGCCTTCCCGGGCCGCCAGGGGCGAACGGGGAGCTGCGACCGCGGCTTTCCAAACCCCATCAACGATCTCGGCGCCGACCGGCTACAGCGCCGCCGCCAGCTCCTCGGCGACCGCGACCGCGCGGTCGCGGGCGTCCTCGTAGTCCAGCGCCGCCCCGTCGGCGTCCTCGTCACCGCCGTACCAGATCCGCACCACGAGGTTGTCCCGGCGGAAGGCCACCTCGGCCGCGCCCCGGACGGCCGTGCTCGGCCACATCAGCGCGTCCTCGCCCAGGGCCGCCACGGGGGCCGCGCCGTCCAGCTCCCCCACGGGGGCCAGACGCCGCATCTCCTCCGCCGCGGCCTGCTCACCGCTCGTCTCACCGGCCTTGTCGGTGAAGTGCGCCGTGAAGTCGACCTGGAGGGTGCGCGGAGCGGCGTCTTCGACGTCCACCGACGACCACGCGCAGCCGCCGGCGTCGGCGTTGACCAGCGGGCCCCGCTCGGCGGAGACCAGGACCGCCGAGGGCGCCACGGATTCGACGGCGCCGGAGCCGACGGCGTCGCAGCCGGGCGCCGCGGCGAAGGCGTCGGCGGGCGCGGCCTCGGCGGCCGGCCCGTTCGCGCCCCAGACGATCCCGCCCGCGATCGAGACCGCGGTGACCACCGCGACCCCGCCCGCCGCGAGCAGCGGGCGCACGGTCCGGTTGCGCCCGGCGCCGGTCTCGGCCATGGAATCCTCGCTCCGCTCCCGTGCTGAAGGCACCGCACGGAGGAGGACGGCTGGGCGCCTGCGCTCCGCGCGGCCGGTCGGGCCCGACAGGGTCGTCTAGCCCACCACGATGTTGACCAGCTTCGGCGCCCGCACCACGATCTTGCGGATCGGGCGGTCGCCGATGAAGCCCTGGACCTTCTCCGAGGCCAGCGCCAGGCGCTCCAGCTCCTCCTCGGAGACGTCGGGCGCGACCTCCAGCTTGTCCCGCACCTTGCTGGCCACCTGCACGACGCAGGTCACGGACTCCTGGACCAGCAGTTCGGGGTCGGGGGTGCGCCAGTTGCCGACGGCCACCGATCCGGTGTGGCCCAGGCGCTCCCAGCCCTCCTCCGCGACGTAGGGGGCGAACAGCGACAGCGCGACCGCGATGACCTCGGCGGCCTCGCGGACCGCGGGGTCGGCCGCGCCGGGGCCGGAGTCGATGGCCTTGCGGGCGGCCGTCACCAGCTCCATGATGCGGGCGACCGCGACGTTGAAGCGCTGGACCTCGACCAGCTCGGTCACCTTGTGCAGGGTCCGGTGGGTGACCTTGCGCAGCGCGAGGTCGCCCGCCGCCGGGTCGGTCCCGGGGGCCGAAGCCGCCCCGGCCTGCACCATGACCCGGAACGCGCGGTTCAGGAACTTCAGCGACGCGGCCGGCGAGACGTCGGCCCAGTCGATGTCCTCCTCGGGCGGGCCGGCGAACACCACGGTCAGGCGTACGGCGTCGACACCGTACTTGTCGATCTCCTCGCCCAGGTCGACACCGTTGTCCAGCGACTTCGACATGGCCTTGCCCTGGTTGATCACCTGGCCCTGGTTGAGCAGCCGGGTGAAGGGCTCGGTGAAGTCGACCATGCCCATGTCGTGCAGCACCTTGGTGAAGAACCGGCTGTAGAGCAGGTGCAGGATGGCGTGTTCGACGCCTCCGACGTACTGGTCGATCGGCCCCCACTTGCGGACCCGGTCGACGTCGAAGGGCGCGGTGTCCATCTGCGGCGAGCAGTAGCGCAGGTAGTACCAGGAGGAGTCGACGAAGGTGTCCATGGTGTCGGTGTCGCGCTTGGCGGCGCCGCCGCACTTGGGGCAGTCGACGTTGACCCAGTCGGCGGCCGCCGCCAGCGGGGAGATGCCCTTGGGGGCCAGGTCGGCGCCCTTGAGGTTCTCCGGCAGCTTGACCGGGAGCTGCTCGTCGGGGACGGCGACCTCGCCGCACTCGGGGCAGTGGATGATCGGGATCGGGGTGCCCCAGAAGCGCTGGCGGGACAGCAGCCAGTCGCGCAGCCGGTAGTTGATCGTCCCCTCACCGGTGCCGCGCTCGGCCAGGACCCCGATGATCCGCGGGATGGCGTCGCTCTTGGCCAGGCCGTCCAGCGGGCCGGAGTTGACCAGGGTGCCCTCACCGGGAGTGGCGACACCCGTCTCGACCGGGTCGGCCTCGCCGGTCTCGACGACCACGCGCACCGGCAGGTCGAACTTCAAGGCGAAGTCCAGGTCGCGCTGGTCGTGCGCCGGCACCGCCATGATCGCGCCGTGCCCGTACTCGGCCAGCACGTAGTCGGCGGCCCAGACGGGGATGCGCTCGCCGGTGACCGGGTTGATCGCGTGGCGCCCCAGGAAGACGCCGGTCTTCTCGCGCTCGGTGGACTGGCGTTCGATGTCGGTCAGCTTGGCCACCTGCCGGCGGTAGGCCTCGAACGCCTCGCGCCGCTCGGGCGCGCACAGTTCGTCGGCCAGGGCGGCGTCGGCCGCGACGACGAAGAAGGTCGCGCCGTAGAGGGTGTCGGGCCGGGTGGTGAACACGGTGACCGGCTCGTCGCGGCCCTCGATCGCGAACCTGACGTCGGCGCCCTGGGACCGGCCGATCCAGTTGCGCTGCATCAGCAGCACGCGCTCGGGCCACTTGCCCTCCAGATGGGCCATGTCCTCCAGCAGCCGGTCGGCGTAGTCGGTGATCTTGAAATACCACTGGTTCAGACTGCGCCGCACGACCTCGGTGCCGCAGCGCTCGCACCGGCCCTGGACCACCTGCTCGTTGGCGAGCACGGTCTGGTCCTTGGGGCACCAGTTGACCAGGCCGTTCTTGCGGTAGGCCAGGCCACGGTCGAAGAAGCGCAGGAACAGCCACTGGTTCCAGCGGTAGTACTCCGGGTCGCTGGTGTGCAGCCGGCGCGACCAGTCCAGGGCGATGCCGTAGCGCTTGAACGACTCGGCCTGGGTCTCGATGTTGGCGTAGGTCCACTCCGCCGGGTGGGAGTCGCGCTTGATGGCGGCGTTCTCGGCGGGCAGGCCGAAGGAGTCCCAGCCGATCGGGTGCAGGACGTTCTCGCCCAGTTGGAACCGGTAGCGCGCGACGACGTCGCCCATGGCGAACGCCTCGGCGTGGCCCATGTGCAGGTCGCCCGAGGGGTAGGGGAACATGTCGAGCACATAGCGGCGCGGGCGGTCGTCGGCCGGGTCCTCACTGGCCGCGAAGGGGTTCTCCTTCGCCCACCGGGCCTGCCACTTGTCCTGGAGGGCGCGGGCGTCGTAGGAGTCGCTCGCCACCTGGTCTCCGTCTACCGCTGTCATCGCTGGAACTGTCCTCTACCGGTTCACGCTCGGGGCACGTCACGCCTGACGGCTCCTCAGGGGTCCCGCCGCGTCGAGCGGGCCTACCACGGTGCCACCGCCAGTCGGGTGTCTGAGCTTCAAGGTTAGCGTGGCCCCGGAGAGCTCCTCGACGGTTTTCCACTCGCGCCCCGGGCCCGGCGGCCGGCCCTCCCTGTGGAGTGCGCGGCGTTTCGGCCGGGAACGGCGGCGGGTGGTGGGAGAATGCACGGACCGTGATCATTGCCGTGGTTTCCCGCCACGTCCGAGCATGTGGAGATCTGTTCAAGATGACTGTTCTCTGTCGCGTCCGCCGACTCGCCCGCTCCCTCTCCTTCGCCGTGCTGGGGCTGGGTGTCGCGCTGGGCGCCGCGGCCTGCGGTGGCGGAGAGGAGGAGGCGGCGGACGCCGGTGCCGCCGCCGAGAGCAGCCCGGCGCCGGTCCTCGGCGCGGACGACGGCCGCGTCCAGTTGACCGAGGACGTCGCCCAGACCATCGGGGCCGGCGGCGAGGAGGGCGCCTCGCTGCTGCTCACCGGTTACGAGGAGGGCGAAGCCCCCGCCGTGCTGATCAGCGTGGAGGAGGGATCGGGTGAGACCGCGGAGTACACGCTCGAACTCGGCGACACCTTCGACGTGGACGGCGCCTCGTGGCGGGTCTCGGAGATCGGGTTCAGCGACTCCGGTTCCATGCCCGGATCCGCCACGCTCACGAAGGAGGAGTGACGCCGGCGCCCCTGCTTCCACCTCGCAGGTTACTGTGCGGTAGAACAGTGGCCGACAGCACCTTTCCTACAGGAGGCGCGATGCTGAACCTGTCCACGCTGCTGGAGGACGGCGCCCGCAACCGGCCGGAGCGGGACGCCGTGGTCTTCGGCGACCTGCGGCTGAACTACACGCTGGTCAACATGATCGCCAACCAGGTGGCCGGCCTCCTGGTGTCCAGGGGCGTCCGCCCCGGCGACAGGGTCGCGATCGCGTGCCCGAACCTGCCGTACTTCCCGTTCGTCTACTTCGGCGCCCTCAAGGCCGGCGCGGTCGTCGTTCCCCTCAACGTCCTGCTGACGGCGCCCGAGATCGCCTACCACCTCAAGGACTCCGGAGCCAAGGCGCTGTTCGCCTTCACCGGCTCGCCCGAGCTCCCGCTGGGCGAGCGCGCGTGGACGGCCTTCGGCGAGGTCGAGACGTGCGAGACCTACATCGACCTGCCCGCGGCGGCCGGGGCCACCGAGTCGGCCATCGAGGGCGCCGAGACGTTCTGGGCCGCGCTGGACGGCCAGCCCGGGGAGTTCGAGACGGTGCGCACCGAGGCCGACGACACCGCGGTGATCATCTACACCAGCGGCACCACGGGCCGCCCCAAGGGCGCGCAGCTCTCGCACAACAACCTGCTGCTCAACGCCGTCGGCTCCGACGCGCTGTTCGACAAGGAGCCCGGCGGCCACGACGTCTTCCTGACCGTGCTGCCGCTGTTCCACATCTTCGGCCAGACCACGATGATGAACTGCGCGCTGTACCGGCACGGCACGATGGTGCTGCAGGCCCGTTTCGACGGCGACGAGGCCCTGGACCTCATGGAGAAGGAGGGCGTGACGATCTTCGCCGGCGTGCCCACCATGTACTGGGGCCTGCTCGGCGCCAAGGGCGGGCACGACCTCGCCAAGATCGCCGCCACCCTCACCACCGCCGTCTCCGGCGGCGCCGCGCTGCCCGGCGAGCTGACCAAGCGGGTCAAGGAGAGGTTCGGGGTCGACGTCCTCGAGGGCTACGGCCTGTCCGAGACCTCCCCGGTCGTCTCCTTCAACAACCCCAAGCGCAGGGCCAAGCCCGGTTCGATCGGCCTGCCCATCTGGGGCGTCGAGATGAAGCTGGTCGACGGGGAGTTCAACGACGTCGAGGGCGAGGGCCCCGGCGAGATCGCGGTGCGCGGCCACTGCGTGATGAAGGGCTACCACGAGCGGCCCGAGGTCAACGAGCAGGTGATCAGCAACGGCTGGTTCCGCACCGGCGACATCGCCCGCCGCGACGAGGACGGCTTCTACTTCATCGTCGACCGCTCCAAGGACATGATCATCCGCGGCGGCTACAACGTCTACCCGCGCGAGCTGGAGGAGGTGCTGATGGAGCACCCCGCCGTGGGGCTGGCCGCGGTCGTGGGCGTCGAGCACGAGACCCACGGCGAGGAGATCAAGGCCTACGTGATCCGCCAGGAGGGCGCCGCGGTCACCGAACAGGAGCTCATCGACTGGTCCAAGGAGCGGCTGGCCGGCTACAAGTACCCCCGCATCGTGGAGTTCCGCGACGAACTGCCGATGACCGCCACCGGCAAGATCCTCAAGCGCGAACTGCGCTGAGACCCGGACGCAGCGGGCCCGGCCCACTCGTGTCGCGCCGCGGGGCGGGCCGGCCGGGGGCAGGGGCCGGGCGCGGCGCCGCTATCGGCTCCCGGGCGGCGGCCAGTCGTGCCGTTCGCCCGATCCCGCGCAGGCGTGACAGGGCTGGTGCCGGGTCACGCGCTCGCCGTCGTCGTCGGTGGTGATGATGTCGATCTCGCCAGTGCCGTTGCAGGTTCTGCAGGTGGACATCGATGCCCCCTCAGGACAGCGGTCTCCACTGAGAGTCACATACCGTGCATCGAAACTCAATGCGCTTTCCGCAGGTCTTGCAGTGCGGGCCGGGGCTGTAGTCGTCCAGGTGCTCGGCATGCCTGTCGGCGAAGTAGCGCAGGTCCATGCAGGCGTTGCACCGGATCAGGACGTTGGTCGGGCTCTTGGGCCAGGGATAGTCCGGTTCGATCGGATGACCGTCCACCTCAACGTGCACGCGCTCTCCCCCTGCTGTGTGGTTGTCCGGGGCGCGGCGACGTCCCCCCGACACCGCCCTCCCCGCCGGTGGTGACCTGGTGGGACTCACTGTTGCCAACACGATCCACGAACATCGGGCGCCGGGTCAAGGCGACGCGGCGCGGGCCGCGGCCGCGCGTCCCGCGCCGGGCCGTCACCGGCCGCCCCGGTGCCGGCACCATGCGGCCAGTTCCGCGACCCGACCGGCCGCCTCGGCCAGGCGCGCGAGCGGGACCGAACCGTCGGCCAGCGCCGCGAGGATCCGGTCCCGCACGGTCAGGAAGATCGTCTCGTCGCTCTCGTCCCCCTGGTACGGGTTGCCCAGGCACAGCAGGTCCGCGCCGGCGTGCAGCGCGGCCACCGCGCCCAGCGCCAGCCCCTCCAGCGCGGTGCGGCTGCCGAAGTACTCGGCCATCGCGCGCATGTCCAGGGCGTCGGTCAGGGCCGCCCCGGTGAAGCCGAGCTCGGTGCGCAGCAGGGCGTAGGCCCGCGGCGACACGCTCGCGGGCGCGCTGTCCAGGGCCGGGATCCTGATGTGGCCGGCCATCACCGTGCGCACGCCCGCACCGATCGCGGCGGCGAACGGCACGAGTTCCCTGTCGCGCAGCACCGCCTGGTCGATGTCGATGACCGGCAGGGCGAGGTGGGAGTCGGTGGTGGTGTCGCCGTGGCCGGGGAAGTGCTTGGCCGTGGCGGCCACGCCGGCCGACTGCAGGCCCTCGACGAAGGCCGCGCCGTGCCGGGCCACCTCGCCGGCGTCGGAGCCGAAGGAGCGCTCGCCGATCACGGGGTTGGCCGGGTCGACGTTGACGTCGACCACCGGGGCGATGCCGATGTCGATGCCCGCCGCGCGCAGCTCGCGCCCCAGTTCCGCCGCGACCGTGCGGGTACGCCGCGGATCGCCTGCGGCGCCGAGCTCCCCGTGGCCGGGGTGGGGCGATCCCCTCTGCGCGTGCAGGCGGGTGACGGAGCCGCCCTCCTCGTCGCTGGCCACCAGCAGTCCCGGTCGCGTTCCGTGCAGGGCCCCGGACAGCTCCGCGGCGTCGCCGGTGAGGTTCGGCGCGAAGTACAGCACCGCGCCGAGGTCCTCCTCGATCGCGCGCGCCAGCCAGCCGGGCACCGACGTCCCGGTGAAGCCGGGCATGAGCACCGCGTGCACCATGCGCAGCACAGCGGGGTCGCGCGCGGGGCCGGCCGGAGTCATCCCTTCACCGCACCCGCGACCAGCCCCGACACCAGCCCGCGCTGGACGAGCAGGAAGAACACCATGACGGGCAGCGTGATGACCGTGGAGGCCGCCATCACCGAGCCCCAGTCGGTGGTGTACAGGCCGAAGAACTGGCGCAGCCCCACCGCCACGGTGTACTTGTCGCCCTGGTTCATGAAGGTCAGGGCGAGGATGAACTCGTTCCAGGCCGTGATGAAGGAGAAGATGCTGGTCGCCACGAGCCCCGGCGCGACCAGCGGGAACAGCACCGACCAGAACATGCGCCCCCAGGAGGCCCCGTCGATGTAGGCGGCCTCCTCGACCTCCACCGGGACGGCCGTGACGAAGCCGCGCAGCATCCAGATCGCGAACGGCAGCGACAGCGCGACGTAGACGATGCCCAGCCCCACCAGGGAGTTGAGCATCTGCAGGTCGCGCACGAGCAGGAACAGCGAGATGACCAGCGCCTCCAGCGGGACCATCTGGATGATCAGCACCATGACCAGGACCGTGGTGCGCAGCCGGAACCGGAAGCGGGCCACCGCGACGGCGGCGAGCAGCGCCAGCAGGCTGCTCCCCGCGACCGTGATCAACGCGACGATCAGGGAGTTGCGCAGGTAGGTGAGGAAGCCGGCCTCGGTCAGGACGTGGTCGAAGTGCCGCAGCGTCAGTTCGCTCGGGAGCAGCACGTCGATGCCCGAGGTGGCCCGCTCGGCGAACGCGCTGGTCAGCATGAAATAGGCGGGGAAGAGCGTGAAGCCGAGCACCCCGGCCACGGCGAGCCCCTTGCCCAGGGTGCGGGCGGTGCGCCGGGGCGAGCGCCGCCTCCCGGTCGTCGTGGTCATCGCAGCTCCTCGTCCCGGAACAGGGCGCGCAGGTAGACGACGGTGACGGCGAGCAGCATCAGGGTGAGCAGGACCGCGATGGTCGACCCCAGCCCGTAGTTCTGCTGGCCGAAGGAGCGCACGTAGGACCAGACGCCGAAGTTCAGCACGTCGGGGTTGGATCCGGATCCCCCCGGCATCAGATAGACCTGGGCGAACACCTTGAAGTCCCAGATCGTGGACAGGATGGTGACCACGGCGAAGACCGGCCGGATCGTGGGGACGGTGACCCGCCAGAACCGCTGCCAGGCGTTGGCGCCGTCCAGCAGCGCGGCCTCGTGCAGTTCGCGCGGGATGGTGAGCAGTCCGGCCAGCACGGTGACGGCCACGAACGGGAAGCCGTGGTGCACGATGTTGAGCGTGACGATGCCGTAGAACATCAGCCGCTCGGTGAACCAGTTGAAGCCTTCGGGGCCGAGCAGGCCGAGCGCGCGCAGCAGCTCGGCGACCAGCCCGCGGTCGACGTCGAAGATCCAGATCCACACGTAGGTGCCGGTGACCGCCGGCATCGCCCAGGCGAGCATGATGCAGCCGATGACGACGGTGCGCCACAGCGGCCGCAGCGACCGCAGCAGCAGCGCCACCAGCGTGCCGAAGGCGACGGTCCCGCCCACCGCGACCACGGCGAAGCCGACGGTGTTGGGCAGCACCACCGTCCACAGGTAGGGGTCGCCGAGCAGCCGGACGTAGTTGTCGACGCCGTTGTAGTTCGACTCGCCGGAGACCACGTTGCGCAACCCGTAGTCCTGGAAGGACAGCCAGACCACGCGGCCGAGCGGGAACAGCAGCAGGATCCCGATCACCAGCAGGGCCGGGGCCAGCAGCAGCCACGGGCGCAGCCGCCTGCGCAGCCGGGCCGTGCTCCGGGAGGCCGGGGGCCGGCCGGCCGCGGGAGCGGCCGGCCGTCGACGGGTCAGGACGGGTGCGCCCACGCTCAGGAGCCCTCGTTGAGCGTCTTCTCGATGGCCTCGGCCGCGGTGGCGGAGGCCTCCTCGACCGAGGCGTCGCCGGAGAGGATGGACTGCACCATCGTCTGCAGCACCTTCTGGCCCTGCACCTTGCCGTAGGCCGGGTCGGCCGGAACGCCGCGGCCGGCCTCGCTCATCTGGACGGCGAACGGCTGGACGAGGGGGTCGTCGGATTCGGTGAACGCGGCGAGCTGCTCCTGCTTGCCGGGGAAGTAGGTGGTCTCCTCGGTCCAGCGCGCGGCGTAGTCGTCGCTGGTGAGCAGTTGGACGTACTCCCAGGCCAGCTCCTCGTCCTCGGAGCCGTTGAACACCGACAGGTGGGAGCCGCCCACGAAGCTCGGGCTGTAGCCGCCGTCGGGGCCGGGGATGGGGAAGGCGGCGATGTCGCCCTCCAGGTCGGGGTTGCCCTCCAGGATCGCCTTGGGGGTCCAGCTGCCCGAGATCGCCATCGCCACGTCGCCGTCGATGAAGGCGTCCTGGACGTCGGTCTCCAGCCAGGTGGCCGCGCCGGTGGAGGAGGTGCCGTGCTCCAGGGCGAGGTCGGTGAAGAAGGCGATGCCCTCCCTGGACTCCGGGCTGTCGATCTCGGCCGACCAGGTGCCGCCGCCGTCCTGGACCGCGATGTCGCCGCCGGCGCCCCAGACGAACGGCAGCAGCGAGTACTCCGCTCCGCCGGGGACCGGGAAGGCGGTCATGTCGCCCTTCTCCTCGGAGACGGTGACGGCGGCCTCGCGCAGTTCCTCCCAGTTCCGCGGCTCCTCGATGCCGAGTTCGTCGAAGACGTCGGTGCGGTAGAGGACCGAGCGCAGCGCGGCGTGCCAGGGCACTCCGTACAGCCGGCCGTCGACGGTGCCGGCCTCGACCAGGCCGGGCACGTAGGTCCCGGTGTCGCCCACCCGATCGGTGAGGTCGGCCAGCGCGCCGGCCTCGGCGAACTCCGGGGTCCAGGTGGTGCCGACCTCCGCGACGTCGGGCATCGTGCCGCCGGCGATGGCGGTGACGAACTTGTCGTGGGCGTCGCCCCAGGGGATGAACTCGACGTTGACCTGCGCTCCGGTCTGCGCCTCGAACTCCTCGGCCACCTCGTCGAAGTAGGCGGAGGCGTCGGGGTTGGTTCCCTCCATGATCCAGACGTCCAGGGTCTGGCCCCCGCCGTCGGCGGATCCGGCACTCCCGCAGGCGCTCAGTGCCAGCGTGAGGGCCGCTCCCAGAGCGGCGGCGGACAGGACGTGTGTTCGGCCCATCGGATCTCCCGTCCTCGTTGCTGCGGGACGCCGCGGCACCCGTGCGCTCGTCTCACCGGCCCCGGCGACATGTAAGAAACCTACGCAAAAACGGGGCGGCTGTGAAGTAAACCACACGAGATGGAACCGTATCCCAAGACATGCACGTTAAGCGATAATAGCGACACGAAAGGTGACGGGAAATCCGCCGCTCCGCTGGGAGCGGCCTCATGGTCTCCGGCTAGAACGCGCAGGGCAGCGACTTGATGCCGTTGACGAAGTCGGAGAGCAGGCGCTGCGGTCTGCCCGTGGAGCGGATCCCGGGCACACGGCGGTGCAGTTCGCGGAACATCACGGTGATCTCGCGGCGGGCGAGGTGGGCGCCGAGGCAGAAGTGCGGGCCGGGGCCGCCGAAGCCCACATGGGGATTGGGGCTGCGGGTGACGTCGAAGCGGTCGGGGTCGGTGAACACCGTCTCGTCGCGGTTGGCCGAGGCGTAGTACAGGACCACCTTGTCCCCCGCCCGGTAGAGCCGGCCGTTCATCTCGTGATCCCTGGTGACCGTGCGGCGCATCCAGGTCACCGGGGAGGCGTGGCGGACGATCTCCTCGACCGCGGTCGCGGCGTGCGCCTCGAAGTCCGACCACCAGAGCTCGCGCTGGCCGGGGTGCAGGGTGAGCAGCTTGAGCCCGTGGGAGATGGCGTTGCGGGTGGTCTCGTTGCCGGCGACCGCCAGCAGGATGAAGAAGGAGCCGATCTCCTGGTCGGTGAGCGACTCGCCGTCGATGTTGGCGTTGACCAGCGCCGACGTCAGGTCGTCGGTCGGCTGCTCGCGGCGCCTGCCCGCCAGCTCCGACAGCAGCCCCGCCAGCTCGCCGCCCGCGGTCAGCAGGCGGTGGACCGCGACGTCGGGGTCCCTGCCGAGGTACTCGGGGTCGGCGCCGGCCAGCACGACGTTGGAGTTCTCGAACACCATGGCGCGGTGGCTCTCGGGGATGCCCATCATCTCGCAGATGACGACGAGCGGCAGGCGCGCGGCGACCTCGGTGACGAAGTCGCACGGCCCCTTCTCCAGCAGCTCGTCGACGATCTCCTCGGCGATCCGCTGGACGCCGTCCTCCAGCCTGGCGAGCATGCGCGGCGTGAAGCCGCGGCTGACGATGCGCCGCATGCGCGCGTGCCGGGGGTCGTCGAGATTGATCATCGAGCCGAAGAACTCGTTGAACTCCTGCGGCATGTCGGGGATGGAGACGGCGCTGGGTTCGGAGGCGAACACCGACGGCGTGCGGCTGGCCTCGACCACGTCGGCGTGGCGCACCAGCGCGTAGTACCCCGGCCCCGCGGGGACCGGCCCCATGTCGACCTCGTCGAAGAACACCGGCGGGTGCAGGCGCAGCCGCGCGAACGCCTCGTGGCGTTCGCTGAGCGGCCTGCCCCAGAAGTCCAGGTCCGACAGGTCGATGCCGTCGAGGTCGGAGGGTCGGGTCGCCTGAGACATGGGGGTGGCCCTTCGGGTCGGTGTGCGGCACGCCACCCCTACTCTTTACACGCGAGTGCTCTGTGTCAAGTGGCGGGGGCGCGGAGTCCGCCGGCGACGCCGCGGGGCCCGGCCGATGGCGGCCGGGCCCCGTGGTGGACATCGCTGCTGCGCGGGCGGTTTCGAGCCGGTCACTCCGCGATGCCCGAGGCGATGCGCAGGGTGGAGAGCAGTTCGGTGGGACTGTAGATCGCCTGCCCGATCGCCGCGGAGAAGGCGGCCAGCATGTGCATGAAGATCAGCGGATCGCCCTGGGTGAAACGCTCGGCGATCGCGTGCTCGCCGACCGAGTACGCCTCCCAGGCGCTGATCACCGCGAACTCGACCTCGGGGGGCAGCAGGTCGGCCACGGCCCTGGCGACGGCCTCGCGGGAGTCGGCGGGCTTCCAGACCACTCCGGTCTCCTGGACCCTGCGGGTGAGGAAGGTGGCGAAGACCTTCAGCTCCGAGGTCGCGTCGTCCACGCCGTCGGCGGCCGTGACGCCTTCGACCGCGCTCTCGACGGCGTCCCGGTCCTTGTTGACATAGGCGTCGATCAGTGCGATGGCGAGGTGCTTGATGTGGTCGACGTCGTCTGTTCCGGACATGGTCCCATCATGCCCCGCCCGGCCCGGGATTACCGAACCCGACATGGGGCCGGCGGGGGCGCCGACCGGTTCCGGCGCCCCCCGTCCCCGGGCCCTAACGCGCGGAAGGCTCGAAGTCCGGGCGCAGCGGCATGCCGGCGTCGGTCCCGTCGAGCTTGACACCGAGGATCTGGTGGAGCTGGACCACGTTCCTCTCGAAGCCCAGCACGCAGCCGGCCATGTAGAGCCGCCACACCCGCGCGGTGCCCTCGCCGACCTCCCGCACCGCGGCGTCCCAGTTGCGGTCGAGGTTGGCACCCCAGTCGCGCAGCGTCAGCGCGTAGTGGTCGCGCAGGTTCTCCTGGTGGTGGATCTCGAAGCCGGCGTCGTTCATCTTCGCCTGGAGCCAGCCCGGCCCCTCCAGCTCGCCGTCGGGGAAGACGTAGCGGTTGATCACGCCGCCCGGCACCCTCGGCGGCAGGTCGTTGCGGGGCCGGGTGATGCAGTGGTTGAGCAGTCGGCCGCCCGGCTTGAGCTTGGCGTGCAGGGAGGCGAAGTAGTCCGGTACGTTGCGCATGCCGATGTGCTCGGTCAGGCCGATGGAGCTGATCCGGTCGTAGACGCCGTCGGGCACGTCGCGGTAGTCCATGTGCCGCACCTCGGCGAGGTCGCCCAGCCCCTCCTGGGCGATCCTCTTCTGCGCCCACTCGGCCTGCTCCTTGGACAGCGTCACCCCGAGCGCCTTCACCCCGTACTCGCGCGCGGCGTGGATGACCATGCCGCCCCAGCCGCAGCCGACGTCGAGCAGCCGCATCCCCTCCGCAAGGCCCAGCTTGCGCGCCACCAGTTCGTACTTGTGGAACTGCGCCTGCTCCAGTGAGGCGTCGGCGGCCGGGTAGACGGCGCAGGTGTAGGTCATGGAGGGACCCAGCACCAGCTCGTAGAACGCGTTGGAGACGTCGTAGTGGTGGTGGATGGCCTCGGCGTCGCGCCCCTTGGAGTGGCGCGCGCCCAGGCCGAACAGCCGGGAGCGGCGCACCTCCTGCGGGGGCGGCGGCACCCGGTTGACCAGCTTGACCCAGCCGATGTCCCTGACGATCCGGGCGAACTCCCGCGGGGTGATGCCCTCGCCGAACGTGATCTCCGACATCCGCTGCAGCGCGGTGTACATGTCACCTTCAAGGTCGAGGTGACCGGAGACGTAGGCCCTGGTCAGCCCCAGTGCGCCGGGCGCCTGGGCAAGGTAGTTCAGTGCCACCGGGGTCCGGACGACGAGTGCGACGTCACTGTCCGGGTCACCCGCGGTGCTGCCGTCGTAGGCGCGGAACCCAACGGGTGCCGAGGCACCGACGACCCGTTCGAAGATCTCCGCCAACCTCATTGCTTTTCCCTTCTCACCGCACGTCGCCCCTCCCCTGATGCGGGCCGGCGTGTCACCTGTTTCCCACGCACTTGGCGTAGAGGCCGAGGAGTCGCTCGCCGGGGTCATAGGCGTGCTTGAGCCGCCGGTAGGCGTCTCCGTTGTACAGCCGCCAGAACTCGTCCTGCGTGTAGAACGCGTCGGAGTAGAGCGACTTGTGTCCGCCGAGCCGGCCGACCTCCTGCTCGACCAGGCGGTTGTAGTGGTGCACGCCCTGCCCCGGGCGCCTGGGGACCATGCCCCAGAAGCCGAAGTTGACGTACAGCCGGTCCTGCTCCAGCGGGTAGAGCGGCCAGACGTGGTCGTCACCCGGAGCGGGCTTCTCCCGCAGGCGCAGCGGGCACATCCAGATCGGCGCCATGCCGACCTCTGAGTGGAAGAAGTCGAGGAATTCCGCGCCGCGGTCGACCGCGACCTCGATGTCCTGGATGAGCGGCTCCGACTGCGGCCTGCCCCGGTAGTGGGCGAGCAGCCGGCTGAAGTCGGTGCGCCGGTCCAGGGCGACCAGTCTGCGGTAGACGTCGGAGCGCTTGAGCGAACGCGGCCACAGGCGGCGCACCGTCGGGTTGTGCAGGCCGAACGCGCGCGAGCACCAGAACCAGTCGGTGTCCCAGCGCCACAGGTAGTCGTGGACGGTGAGGTAGTCGCCCGGCCCTGGGCCCGCGTAGCGCGGGATGGAGGTGTGGTAGATGTCGGTGCCGGTGTAGTCGCTGGTCCAGGGGGCCCTGTCGACGAACGAGGCCAGGGTCAGGTACAACTCGCCGGGGGCGGCGGCCATGCCGTCGACGAAGTCCACCCGCTCGCCGTCGTGCTCGGCCGCGGCGCAGATCCGGGAGAAGGCGTCCATGGCCTCGCCCGCGTCGGAGAAGCGCAGGTGGCGCAGGTGCACGTACGGCTTGACCGGTTCCAGCTCGATGCGCAGGCGCAGGCTGTAGCCCAGGGTCCCGTAGGAGTTGGGGAAGCCGTGGAAGAGCTCCCGGTGCTCGTTGTCGCGCCGCGCCACGACGACGTCGCCGGAGCCGGTGAGGACCTCGATCTCCTGGACCGACTCGTGCGGCAGCCCGTTGCGGAAGGAGGAGGACTCGATGCCCAGGCCGGTGACCGCGCCGCCCAGGGTGATGGTGCGCAGTTGCGGCACCACCAGCGGCATGAGCCCGTGCGGCAGGGTGGCGGCGACCAGGTCCTCGTACGTCGTCATGCCGCCGACCTCGGCGACCCGCTCGACCGGGTCCACCGACAGCACCGAGTCGAAGGCGCCGACGTCGAGCCCGGGGGCGTCGCCGGAGTCGCGGAAGCGGAACAGGTTCGACGTGGGTTTGGCCAGGCGCACCGGAGCGCCGGCGGGAAGCCGGGCGTAGTCGCGTCGGAGCCGCTGGACGGCCGCGACGTGGTCGGCGAGGTCACGCTGGGAAGGCTGACGACTCACATTCACCCGCTTCGTCACAAGGGGTCATCGTATTTTCCGGCCGCGTCGAATGGCCAGCGACACGGCCACAGGCCACCATATTCCTACCTGCAGGTAACCGCACGGGGTTATCCCCGGCGCTCGCATGCCGTTGTTCACCTCGCGGAGCGGAGTGGATCGGGCGCGGTCCGTGGCCGCTCCGGAGCGGGCCGGTGGGCGTAGGATCGGCAGACGTGCGCATCGTCCTCGTCGACTCAGGGATCGGACTGCTCTCCACCGCCGCCGCACTGCGGAAGGCGCGCCCGGACGCAGATCTCACGCTGTCCATGGACCCCGACCACATGCCGTGGGGCCCGCGTCCCCCGGCCGAGATCGCCGAGCGGGCGCTGGCGGGGGCACGGGCGGCCCTGGACGGCGGGCCCGACGCGATCGTGGTGGCCTGCAACACCGCGTCGGTGCACGCGCTCGACGCGGTGCGCGCCGAACTGGAGCCGGGGATCCCGGTCATCGGCACCGTGCCGGCCGTCAAACCGGCGGCCGACCGCGGATCGCCCATCGCCATCTGGGCCACCCCCGCCACCACGGGGAGCCCGTACCAGAACGACCTGATCGAGCGCTTCGCCACCGGCGTGGCGGTGACGCCGGTGGCCTGCGACGGACTGGCCGACGCCGTGGAGTCCGCCGACGGCGCGGCGATCGACGCGGCCGTCGCCCGGGCCGCGGCGCGCACACCCGGCGGCGTCGCGGCCGTGGTGCTCGGCTGCACCCACTACGACCTGGTGAGCGAGCGCGTCATCGCGGCGCTGGGGCACCGGCCCGCCCTGTTCACCGCCGCCGGGGCCGTCGCGGCGCAGACCCTGCGCCGACTCGGTGCCGCCGCCCGGCCCGACGCGCCCCGCACCGGCACCGTCACCGTGCTGGCCAGCGGGCGCCCCGCCGAACTGCCCGCCGCCGCCCGCGGCTACCCCGCGGGCGCCCTGCTCTGTTCGGCCCAGGAAGATCTGCGGGAAGCCCCGGCTCCAGGGAGCCTTTAAGGTTCGCTCCAGGATGGAAGCGGCGCGCGGGTGGGCGATTCTCTCGCGCGGCCTCCAGGCTCGTGGACGGAAAAACCGCCCTCCCGCGCGCGAAACGCACGCCGACGTCATGGGTACAGGCCGACACCATGGTTTCGGCCCGGCACACGAAATGGCGGCGTGGGTGGCGCGGCGCCGGGGCGGTCCCCGGGGTGCCTCCGGCCGCGCGAGAGGATCGCCCGGTCACCGCGGATTCCATCCTGTGGCCGAGGTTCAAGGCACTTTTTGGTCGAGGACGGCGGGCACGGTCGCCCAGTCACCGCAAACCCCGGCACCGGATCGGGCTCAAAGACTTCCGGTGGCCGGGAGCGAGAATGGTGGCCGATCACCGCACTACACCGGCTCGTCCTGCGGGACGGCGGCGTCGGCGAGGGTGCGCACCAGGGCGCGGACCCCGGCCGTGTCGTCGCCGTGCAGCAGGGTCTCCAGCAGCGCCAGCGCCGCCGTCCGGTCACCGGGCGCGCTGCGGACCCTCCTCCACTGGGGTTCGGCCGCGGCATCGGTGAGCATCAGGGTGCGGCCGACCTGGCCGAGCGCGTTGAGCAGCGTGGTGTCGTCGGGCCGCCGGGCCAGTCCGGCCAGCACCAGGTCGGCCTGCTGCTCGGGGTCGACCTGCTCGGGCGGTTGCGCGTGCAGGTGGGCCAGGAGGCCGTCGGCCGGGACCGGCAGGACCGCGGCGGGGATCCGGCCGATCTCGGAACGGGCCTCGATCAGGTCCTCGCGCAGGTCGCCGCCGCGCCTGATCTCGGACAGCGCGCGCTGCGCCCGCTCGGCCGCGCTGCCGGCGACCCACCGCGCGCCTCGGGCGGCGGCGAGCCGCGCGGCGCTCAGCGACAGCTCCAGGCAGGGCCGATGCGACCCCACCCGCTCCAGGTGGCGCGACCACGTGGTCAGGGCGACGCCGACGCGCCAGTCGTTGCGCACCGCGCCCTGGGCGACGAGGTGCTCGACGGCCTCCACCCAGGCCGACCGGAGGTAGGGGTGCGCCTCGGCCTCACCGACATCGGGCAGCGCGGCCAGGGCCTCCTCGACCGGGTAGGTGCCGACCCGGGCCAGCCATGCCAGCAGCCGCACCCGCTCGAACCGGATCCGCCGGTGGGCATCGGCACGAGCGGCGCCGCGCGGCCAGTTCGCCACGCCCGCCCGCTCCAGGTGCCGCAGAGCGGCCAGCGCATCGGCGTGCCGGTCCAGGTGGCGCAGCGCCCGGACGTAGCCGAAGCCGTAGTACAGCCCGACGTCGGCACCGGTGGCGCGGACCGGGACCGCCCGGGTGTCCAGGTGGCGCACCGCCTCGTCGGGCCGCTCGTCGTCGACCAGCATGTCGGCGTGCGCGACCGCCAGGGACTCGAACGCCGGCGTCCCCGGCTCGGCGTGCGCGGCGGCCTCGGCCAGCAGCGCGGCCCGGTCCACCGCGTGACCGGGGCCGTCGATGTTGGCGTAGCAGTTCAGGACGTTCTCCGCCGCGCAGGCCGCCGGCGGGCACGTGCCGCCCGACGCCGCGGGACCCTGCGCGTGCGCGCCGCGCAGCCGCGCCTCGGCGTCGGCCAGGGCCGCGGTGCCCTCCTTGCGGTCGCCCACCCGCGCGGCGACGGGCCAGTGCCGCAGGTAGTTCTCCAGCCACGCGGCCCCTTCGGCGCCGCGCGCGGCGCGCAGCGCCGCGGGCATCTCGGCCCGGAGCCGGGCGGTGTCCCCCTCGGCCGCCAACCGCGGCATCCGGACCACCGATTCGGCGAGCTCGTCGTGTCCGTCGGCCCGCAGCTTCTGCGCCGTTTCGCCCACCCATGTCCACAGCGTCATGAACCCGCCCCCTTCGTGCGCGCAGACACCGAAAGTAGCAGCGTGATTACGCTCGCGTACGGGAAACGCGAAAAAGTCGCCCTCGCGCCTGCCTATAGACTTCGGAAGAACCGGGGGGATCACACGGGAACGGTTGCCACGCTGAGGAATGGGAGCGCTGCGGACATGGGTTGGCGAGACCGATTCGGCCTCCGGAAGGTGCGACGACGCAAGGGCGGGAAGAACCGCTTCGACCGCCACGCCGACGACACCGACATCACCGCGCTCATCGAGTTCGCCAAGAGCCGCGTGGGCGTGGAGTTCTACGTCGAGCCCGAGACGTTCGCCACCGGCACCACGGCCGTCGCGGTGGCCACCGACGGTGAGTGGATCCGGCGGCGGGTGGGTGCCCCCGAGGTCATAAAGAAGGTCGCGCACAACCTTGCGGCCCCGGCCTACGATGTTGAGATCGTCGGTTATCCCAAGCGCATGCGCGAGTGGACGGCGCGCAACAAACGAGGTCTGTCCCTGGAGGACTGAGCCGGGGCGGAACGGCCGTCCAGGCGTGCCCCGAGCAGAAGGAAGTCCCGGCGCCCCATGAGCGCTTCCAAGAACGAGCGGACGGCCCAGCGGCGGCCCTCCCCCGCCAAGAACGGCATGCCCTCCTGGCTGCCCAGGGCGATGATGCTGGCCGTGTGGACCATTGCGGCCTTCGGCATCGCCTGGTGGCTCTTCGTCCAGTTGCAGGACCTGCTCGTGCTGCTGCTGATCTCGCTGTTCCTCGCGCTCGCGCTGGAACCGGCCGTCAACTGGCTGCACCGGCACCGCTGGCCGCGCGGGCTCGCCACCGGCGCGGTCATGCTGCTCGTGTTCGTCATGGTCGCCTCCTTCTTCACCGTGCTGGGGTCGATGCTGGTCAGCCAGGTCGTCGATTTCGTCGACGAGCTTCCCGCGATGACCCGCGCGGTGCTGCGCTGGATCAACGCCACGTTCAACACCGACTTCTCGCCCACCAACCTGCTGAGCGAGATCTCCAGCGCCAGCGGGCTCATCGAGCAGTACGCCTCCAGCCTGGCCGGGAACCTGTGGGGCGCGGGGACGACCGTGCTGGTCCTGCTGTTCAACGGGCTGACGATCGCGCTGTTCACGTTCTATCTGTGCGCCGACGGCCCGCGGTTCCGCCGCACCATCTGCTCGGTGCTGCCGCCGCGCACCCAGCGCGAGGTGCTGCGCGCCTGGGAGATCGCCATCGACAAGACCGGCGGCTACATCTACTCCCGCGCCCTGCTCGCGCTGATCTGCGCCGCGGCGCACTACCTGGCGCTGACCGTGCTGGACATCCCGTTCGCGTTCGCGCTGGCGCTGTGGGTCGGGGTTCTCTCGCAGTTCATCCCGACGGTGGGCACCTACATCGGCGGCGTGGTCCCGGTGCTGGTCGCGCTGATGGAGGGCCCGTGGCCGGCCATCTGGATCCTCGTCTTCATCACCGTCTACCAGCAGTTCGAGAACTACGTGCTGCAGCCGCGCATCACGGCCAGGACCCTCGACATGCACCCCGCGGTGGCGTTCGCCTCGGTCATCGCCGGCGCCGCGATCCTGGGCGCACCCGGCGCGCTGCTCGCGCTGCCCGCGGGGGCCAGCCTGCAGACCTTCCTCAGCATCTACATCAAGCGCTACAGGGTCGAAGAGCACCCGCTGCTCGACGCCGATCCGGACGACGCGAAACCCAAACCTGAGCCGGCCGCACGGCGGGACGCCGAAACCGACGGCGATTCGGCCTCCGACGACTCCACGACCGTCGCCGACAACGCCTGACAACGCCCTGGCCTGGGAGCCGACCCCGCCCCGGCGCCCGATGCGTCCTATATCATCCCGAGTCCGCGTTTGGGAGGAAACAGACAGGCCATTCCGGCCGTACGTAGATCTTTTTGGGCATTGATGACGACAGTTTGCAGGAACTCCTTCACCGAACCGGTTCCCTAATGGAGGGTTCCCATCGCATACTCGCCTGGGAGGGGGACTGCCACGATGAAACAGGAGCTCACCGCTCTGTGCTGCGATTGCGGCGCGATCCGCAGGGTCAGCGCCTACCGCGGCATAGGAGAGGCGCAATCGGCCTACGGCCTTGCGAGGTGCGTTGTCTGGCGGTTGTGCCGACCGTGCGGCCACCGCACCTACCACGCCTACCTGCGCACCGACGACGACCGCGACGAGCTCGAAGACGCCCTGAAGCTGGACGACGCCCTGGCCGCCGAGGCCCTGGACGAGGAGATCGAGCAGATGCGGCTGTGCGGGGTCGAGATCGGCCACGCCCCCGTACCGGCGATCTGGGACGGCCAGCCGGTGGGAATGGTCACCCAGCGGCTCACCGACCACTCCTACGCCATCGTGCTCGACCCCAACGCCTCGGTCGTGGCGCGGCTGAAGCTCATCGACCTCATGTGGAACGAGCTGTCGATCGGCGACCACGACGACCGCTGGTACATCCACCCCGCCGACGACGAGTCCCCCGGCTACGCGGTCCGGCTCTTCGGCTACCGGCTGCGCCGCTAGCCGCCGGGCAGGCCGGTACGGCGCGGCGCCGTGTCAGACCGCGCTGCCCACCGGCGCGGCGGCGTCGAGCCGACGCAGCGCGGCGCGGGCCACCTCGGGGTCGGTGGTCCCCCAGTAGGGCGGCAGAGAGGCCCGCAGGAACCCCCCGTAACGCGCGGTGGCCAGGCGCGGGTCGAGCACCGCCACCACACCCCGATCGTCCATGGCGCGCAGCAGCCGCCCCGTCCCCTGGGCGAGCAGCAGCGCGGCGTGGGTCGCCGCCACCGACATGAAGCCGTTGCCGCCGTGCGCGCCCACCGCCCGCTGGCGGGCCGAGGACAGCGGGTCGTCGGGGCGCGGGAACGGGATGCGGTCCACGATCACCAGTTGCAGCGACGCCCCCGGGACGTCGACCCCCTGCCACAGCGACAGCGTGCCGAACAGGCAGGAGCGCTCGTCCTCGGCGAACTCCCCGACCAACTGGCCGGTGGAGTCGTCGCCCTGGCACAGGATCGGGTGGTCGAGGCGCTCGCGCAGATCCTCGGCGGCCTGCGCCGCGGCCCGCATCGAGGAGAACAGCCCCAGCGTGCGGCCGCCGGCGGCCTCGATCAGCCCGGCGATCTCGTCCAGGTAGCGCTGGTCGAGCCCGTCGCGACCGGGCGGCGGCAAGTGCTTGGCGACGTAGAGGATCCCGCTGCGGGCGTGATCGAAGGGCGAACCGACGTCCAGCCCCCGCCACCGCGGCTCACCGGCCGCGGTGTGGGAGTCGTCGGCGTCCTCCCCTGCCTCGCGCGCGTCCTCCGCCGCCTCCTCGGCCGCCGCGGGGCGGGGCCGGGTCTCCTCGCCCGCCGTCTCCCTGCCGAGCCCCCACTGCACGGCCAGCGTCGTGAACGATCCGCCGAGCGCGAGGGTGGCCGAGGTCAGCACGGTGGTGCGGTCGCCGAACAGCTTCTCGCGCAGCAGGCCGCCGACCGCCAGCGGCGCCACGTGCAGGCCCGGCGGCTGCTTGGGGCTCTTGGTGAGCCACACGACGTCGCGCCGGTCGCGCAGCGGCGGCTCGAAGGACTCCAGGACGCGCACGGCGGTGTCGTGCACCTCCTCCAGCGCGGCCAGCGCGAGCCTGCGCGCGGTGGCGGCCTCGGGGTCGTTCTTGTTCTCCGGGCCCAGCGCGGAGATGCAGCCGTGCGCGGCGTCGCGGACGCTCGCCACGGCGCCGGCCAGCGCCTCGGGCAGGTGGTCGACGCGTCCCGGCTCGGCGTCGGTGAAGATCAGCGCGAGTCCGTCGGCGGTCTCGCCGAGGCGCTCGGTCAGCTCGACCTCGCACAGGCGGGCCGCGCGCTTGGCCGCGGTCGCGACCGCCCGCTCGGTCAGCGCGCCGCTGGCCGCCGATGTCACCCGGTCGACGAGCTCGTGGGCCTCGTCGACCAGCAGCACGCGGTGCTCGGGCAGGATCTGGTAGCTCTGCATGGCGTCGATGGCGAGCAGCGCGTGGTTGGTCACCACGACGTCGACGCCGCCGGCCTCGGCCCGCGCCTGCTCGGCGAAGCATTCGACGCCGAACGGGCAGGCCGCGGCGCCCACGCACTCGTTGGCCGCGACCGAGACCTGCCGCCAGGCGAGGTCGCCGACGCCGGGCACGAGTTCGTCCCGGTCGCCGGTGACGGTCTCCTCGGCCCACTCGTGCAACCGCTGGACCTGCCGGCCCAGCGAGGACAGCGCGCGGGGGTCGAACAGTTCGACCTCGTCGGGCTCGGCGTCGGCCGCGGTCTGCAACCGGTGCCGGCACAGGTAGTTGCGCCGCCCCTTGAGGATGGCGAACGTGGGCTCGCGCCGGAGCAGCGGCGCCAGCGCGGCGGCCAGCCGGGGCAGGTCGCGGTCGATGAGCTGGCGCTGCAGCGCGATGGTCGCGGTGGAGACCACGACCGTGGTGTCGTTGGCCATGGCGTGCCGGATCGCCGGCACGAGGTAGGCCAGCGACTTGCCGGTGCCGGTGCCGGCCTGCACGACGAGGTGTTCCTCGATGTCGATGGCGGCGTCGACCGCTTGGGCCATCGCCACCTGCCCGTCGCGCCGCGCCCCGCCGAGGGCGCGCACCGCGGCGTCCAGTAGTTCGTCGACGTCCGGGAGATCAGCCACGCATGTGACAGTACCGGTCCGCGGAACCGGGCGGGGACCGTTGTCCACAGCCGCTCGTGCGGCGCGGCCGCGCCGCCGCGCCGGCCCCGGTCACTCCACCGTGACGGTCAGCTCGTCGTGCAGGAAGCACAGGTACTCGCGGACGTTCTGGGCGTCCTTGAGCGGATCGGGGTAGGACCAGGCGGCGTCGGCCACCTCGCGGTCCCCCACGCGCAGGTGCCAGTAGAAGGCCTGTCCCTTGTACGGGCAGTACGTCCGCTTCTCGCTGGGGACCAGCAGCTCGCCCCGGACCCCTTCGAGCGGGAGGTAGTGGCGATTGGGCAGGCCGGTCTCGGAAAGGACCCTCGGATGGTCGGTCAGCGCGATCTCCTCGTCCCCCAGCCGCACCAGCACCCGCCTGGCCGACCGGCGGACGTCGACCCGGTGGAAGGGGTCGCGCAGGTGGCCCTCGACCTGCTCCTCCTCGTCGTACCATGCGTCGGCCGCGTCCCAGTACATCGCCGCGAACCCGCGCAGCCAGGCGGCCTCGGGCACGGGCTCCGGATAGGCCCACACGGCGTTCTCCGCGACCGCGCCGTCCACCGCGACGTTCCAGTAGGCCGCGTCGCCCTTGTACGGGCAGTGGGTGGTGTGGCCGCTCGGAGTGAGCAGGTCCTGCGCGATGTCCTCGATCGGCACGTACAGCACCGGCAGCAGCCCGGTCTCGTGGACCAGGCCGCCCCGTTCGGAGTCCAGCACCGTGCGCCCGCCGATCACCGCCCGCACCCGCCGCGGGAACGGGTGCATGAAGAGCGCGTGCCGGGGCGCGTCGAGGGCGTAGTTCACCGTCGTGGGGGCGTCCGCGGCCAGTGGGCCCCCGCCCAGGGTCAGCGACATGGTCTTTCCTCTCCTCGCGTGATCGCCGTCGGCGGTGGTCATGCCCCGAAGAGCGGCGCGGCAGACATCGGCGCCGACGCCGCGGCGACGGCCTCCGCGAGCCGCCGGGCGAACGCGGGCGGGGCCCCGCCGATCGATCGGTGGGGCCCCGCTGACCGGATGCCGAAGACCGCCGTCAGGAGGTCTCGTCGGCGCCGGTGTCAGCCGACGCGGACCGGCGGCGGCGCGACAGGTACATCGCGGCGCCGCCACCGCCGACGGCGACCACCGCGGCGGCGATCAGACCGCCGAGCGCGGCGCCGGTGACGGGCAGACCGCCGTCGGCGTCGCCGTCCTCGCCGTTGTCGTCCGCGGGCGGAGCGGGCTTGTCGTCGCCGTCACCGCCGCCGTCGCCGTTGTCGCCGTCGCCGGGCGGGGTGCTCGGGTCACCGCCGCCGTCGCCGTCGCCGTCGCCGGGCGGGGTGCTCGGGTCGCCGCCGCCGTTGTCGCCGTCACCGTCGCCATCGCCGTCACCGTCACCGTCGCCATCGCCGTCGCCGTCGCCGGTGACGTCCTTGTCGCTGAAGACGCCGGTCGTGGCGAAGTCCAGGCGGTGCTCGAAGTACTCGCCTTCGGCGGGCGTGACGTTGAACTGCACCAGCAGCCAGGAGTTGGCCGTGGTGACGTGGTCGGCGCCGTTCTCCTCGAGCTCGGCGGAGTGCTTGGTGGCGACGACCTCGACCGTGGCGTCGGTGAACTCGAAGGTCTCGCTCCAGGAACCGCCCTGGAACTCGACGCTCTCGCCCAGGACCTTCAGGCCCTCGACCTCGATGCTGGTCGACGCGCCCGCGTCAGCGGTCCAGGTGGAGGTGGACGTGGCGGAGCCCAGTTCGAGGATCTCGGTCTGCGCGGTCTCGTCCAGGGTGGTGAGGAGGTCCTCCCCGCTCCCGCCGTCGCAGAGCCCGCTGTAGGACACACCGGCGATCGACGCGGTGGCGGTGAGCTCGTCGCCGGTGCGGGTCACCGAGCTCTCCGCGGACTCGGGAGCGCGGGAGTCGCCCCAGTTCTGCGCGCCGCCGCCGCTGGACCAGTCCGCCGAGGCGTCGCCGTCGGCGCGGTCGGTGCTGACATCGCCGACGGGGGGCGCGCTGAGGCAGAACTCGTCGGTGGCGATGCGGGCGTTGGCGTAGTGCGCGCCGCCGGTCCCGGGGGCCGAGGGGTCGGCCTGGGCCGGCGCCGCGGCGGCGAGCGTGAGCGCGCCGGCCGCGGCGAACACGCCGCCGGAGGCCGCCAGGCGCCGGGCGAACACTCGGGTGGGGGCGGCGGGGGATATCGGAGTCAAGGTCGACCTCTGCTTGTCTACTCGTCGGATGTCCTGGGCACGGATCACGGGGCTGTCCGCGCAGGCCGAGCGGGGGCGGAGAGATCCAAGCGGGAACAGGGGATGGACCGGTCGCGGCACGGGAACCGATGAGGGTGCCACTGCCCGTGCGCCTCAGGACGCGAATCGCCACACGATTCGCCAGGAGATGGAATCAACCTACATTCCGCGCTCATTTCACAGAAGCCATGAATCGCCACATTCGCGACACGGACGGTGAGGCCTCCCGGAGCGGTCGCCGAGCAGCGTCGCAGGACATCGGCATCGCCGCTGGTCAGTGGATGTTCGCGGAGAAGACCCTCGCTTCCTCACCCGGTCGCCGGTTGAGGTTTACCGCCTGGCCGTAACCGGCCAGGACAACGGAGCGGGACGCACTGACCACGCACCGCGCCGGAGCCGCGCACGAAAAATCCCGCATCCGACCGGATGCGGGATTTCGTTCCTCGGGGGCTCGGGGGTCGCCCCCCGGAAAACACAGCGGCCCGCGCGGAAGGTGACCGAAGGCCACCGACCAGCGCGGGCTGGCTCGTGGAGCTATGGGGATTCGAACCCCAGACCTCTTCCATGCCATGGAAGCGCGCTACCAACTGCGCCATAGCCCCTTGCTGCGAGTACAACTCTACATGACATCGGCGAGTGCTCTGACCAGTGCGCACAAGGACTTTCACGCCTTGACCGACCGCGCCGCCGCAGTCCCGCCTCAGCCCCGACCCGCGATCCGGCGCATTCCCAGCGACCTTGACCTTGTGGGTCCTGAAAACGTTGCGATAACCCCGACAAGGCCGAGATCGGCGAGAGAACCGCCGCAAAAAAGGCCGCCCCTGTGTGCAGGGGCGGCCCTTGAATCCGCTGTGGAGCTATGGGGATTCGAACCCCAGACCTCTTCCATGCCATGGAAGCGCGCTACCAACTGCGCCATAGCCCCCGATCGGGAAGTCCGCCGCAGGGTGTTCCCCGTGCCGACTCCCTGAACGATAGCGGAATCCACGCGGTTCGTCGAAACGAATCCGCCCGACCGGACGGCCCGGTTAGATGTACCGACCGTGGGGTTGGAGGGCTGTGGCCGGAGTTCTTTCGTTCACCACCGCATGACCTGGGGAGGCTGCCGTCAGCGCGCCGGCGCCTGCGGCGCTAAAGGTCCCGCCGCACTTGTCCGTGCCGGTCGCCCGCCATAGACGGCCGGGGCCTTGAGCGGCGGCGATCCCGCCACCTTTCGCGTCGCCGGACGCTTCGCGCCCGACAACAGCCCCACCGAGCCCGCGCGACCACAGCAGGGACCGGAGACGATCCCAGCCCTCTCCCATCAGCGATCTAGCGGTCGTCGCCGAGCACGCGCTCCTCGGGCAGGCTCGCCGCGTTGTGCTCCAGCAGCCGCCAGCCGCCCGAGCGCAGCGGGCCGAGCACCGACCACGAGCAGTTGCCGAGGGGCCCCAGCACCTCGCGGTACTCCGCCGGCAGGCCCAGCATCCGGTTGATGCCGGCGCGCAGCGCTGCGCCGTGGCTGACGACCACCAGGACCCCGTCGGCCGGCACCTTCTCCAGGCCGCGGCCGATCACCTCGGCCACCCGCTTGCCGACGGCGGTCATCTCCTCGCCGTCGGGGATGTCCATGTTCCCGTAGCGCTCGGGCCAGCGCTCCCGGATCTCGGTCCCGGTCAGCCCCTCCCACTGCCCGCCGGAGCGCTCCCGCAGCCCCTTGTCGTGCTCCACCGGCAGCCCCGTGCGGCGGGCCAGGGCCGCAGCGGTGTCGGCCGCCCGGCTCAGGTCGGAGGCGACGATCGCGTCGGGCCCCAGGGCGGTGAGGAGCCGGGCGGCGTGCTCGGCCTGGGCC
Source organism: Spinactinospora alkalitolerans (assembly GCF_013408795.1). Classification (NCBI taxonomy): domain Bacteria; kingdom Bacillati; phylum Actinomycetota; class Actinomycetes; order Streptosporangiales; family Nocardiopsidaceae; genus Spinactinospora; species Spinactinospora alkalitolerans. Next base: position 1,666,892 of record NZ_JACCCC010000001.1, on the reverse strand, counting down.
GCCCCGGTCCGGTCCAACGGGATGTCGGTCTGCCCCTGGAAGCGCTTCTCCAGATTCCACGACGTCTGGCCGTGCCGCCAGCAGACGACGCGACGGGTCTCGGTCACAGGGCCTCACTTCTCACAACTCGCGGCCGCCTCGCTCCCGGCCGCTGGGAATCGTCCGGCGCCCCGGGAGCGGGCGGGGGCGACGGCTCCTAGGAGCCGTCGCCGGAGCCCTCGGCCTCGCGCACCGCGCCCTTGGCGGTGTCGGGGAGGGTGATCTCGGGGCAGTCCTTCCACAGCCGCTCCAGGCCGTAGAAGCCGCGCTCCTCCTCGTGCTGGATGTGCACGACGACCTCGACGTAGTCCAGCAGCACCCAGCGGCCGTCGCGCTCCCCTTCGCGGCGCACCGGCTTGGCTCCGGCCGTGCGGAGGCGGTCCTCGACCTCGTCGACGATGGAGCGCACCTGGCGGTCGTTGGGCGCGGAGCACAGGACGAACGCGTCGGTGATGACGAGCTGGTCGCTGACGTCGTAGGCGACGATCTCCTGGGCGAGTCTGTCGGCCGCGGCCTCGGCGGCGATGTTCACGAGCTCGACGGCCCTGTCCGTGGCGGTCACGATGTGCTAGCTGCCTCCCCTGGGTCTGCCTCGACGGCGGGGCGTCTCGCGCGGACGGCCGTCACGGCGTGCCGTCCATCACCCGATCGTCGAGGTAGAGCCCGGTCTTGTTGATGTAGCGGACGATGCCGTCGGGCACCAGGTACCAGATGGGTTCGCCCTTGCGGACGCGTTCCCGACACTCGGTCGAGGAGATGGCCAACGCGGGGATCTCCACGAGACTGACCTTGCCGTCGGGCAGTCCGGTATCGGTGAGCCGATGCCCGGGACGGTTACAGCCTACGAAATGTGCGAGCTCGAAGAGCTCGTCCACATTGCGCCAGCTCAGGATAGCGCCCAGCGCGTCGGCCCCGGTGATGAAGAACAGCTCCACATCGGGGCCGAGGATGTCGCGCATCTCGCGCAGCGTGTCGATGGTGTAGGTCGGCCCCGCCCGGTCGACCTCGATGCGGCTGACCCGGAACTGCGGGTTCTCCGCGGTGGCGATCACCGTCATCAGGTACCGGTGCTCGGCCGGGGTGACCTTGCCGGTCTCCTTCTGCCACGGCTGCCCGGTGGGCACGAACACCACCTCGTCGAGGTGGAACAGATGTGCGACCTCGCTGCCGGCCACCAGGTGGCCGTGGTGGATGGGATCGAATGTGCCGCCCATGATGCCCACGCGGCGCGGGCGGGACCGGCCTCCCTCGGCCGCCTCGGACGTGCTCGTCGGTTCGTTCGGCACCCTGCTGCTCCGTTTCGGCCCCGCTGTCGGGATTCGTGGTCAACGCCGAGATTAACCCGATGCACATCGGCGCTATTCCACCCCTACCCCCACACGTCGCCGCAAGTACCCGCGTACCCCTCCAGCGGGCGCCCCGCACCCGCGGGCAGAAACGCGTCATATCTCGATACCGGAAATCGTGGCGCGGCCCCTGATGGCGACATAGCATGCCGACATGGCCAACTCTCCCGACCGCACCCGCGTCCGACTCACCGCCATCTCCTCCCGAGCCTACGAGCACCCGGCCGATCGCGGCGCACTGGTCGCGTTGCGGTCGCTGCGGGGGTTCGACGAGGTCTTCAAACGGCTCTCGGGCCTGTTCAACGAGCGCGCACTGCGCCTGATGTTCCTCTCCAGCTCCGTGCGGGTGAGCGAGCAGCAGTTCCCCGAGGTCCACGACTACGTCCGCGACGCCGCCTACGTCCTGGACCTGGACGAGGTCCCCGAGCTCTACATCCAGCAGAATCCGCGGCCCAACGCCATGGCGATCGGCAGCAGCAAGCCGTTCATCGTCATGACGACCGGGCTGTTCGACCTCCTCGACGCCGAGGAGCAGCGCTTCGTCGTCGGCCACGAGGTCGGCCACATCCTGTCCGGGCACGCCGTCTACCGCACCATGCTGCTGGCCCTGATCGGGCTGGCGGCACGGGTCGCCTGGATCCCGCTCGGCTACATCGGCATCCGCGCGATCGTCGCGGCGCTGGAGGAGTGGTACCGCAAGTCGGAGCTGTCGTGCGACCGCGCCGGCCTGCTCGCCGCCCAGGACCCCGATGCCGCCAAGCGCGCGCTGATGAAGCTGGCCGGCGGCTCCCGGCTGGCCGAGATGAACACCGACGCGTTCCTGGAGCAGGCGCGCGAGTACGACCGCGGCGGCGACGCCCGCGACGGCCTGCTGAAGCTGCTCAACCTGGTGGGCCAGACCCACCCCTTCGCCGTGATCCGCCTCGCCGAGCTGGACCGCTGGATCAGCGACGGCTCCTACCGGCGCATCCTGGGCGGCGACTACCCGCGCCGCGACACCGACACCGACGCCTCCATCGGCGAGGAGGCCCGCAACGCGGCGAAGTCCTACCAGGAGTCCTGGGAGCGCACGGCCGACCCGCTGGTGGGCACCCTGCGCGACGTGGCCGGCAGCGCGGCCAGCGCCGGCGGCAAGCTGTTCGACACGGTGGCCGACCGCTGGAAGGGCGCCGGGCGCCGCGACGGCGGCGGCAACGGCACCGCCTGAGACGGCCCGACCGGGAGAGGGACCGCGGCCGCGCTCCCCTGGCCGCTCACTCCACCGCGTAGAGGGCGTCGCTGACCATGCGGGCGGCGCCCACCACTCCGGCGTCGTCGCCCAGTTCACTCAGCACGATCGGCATGTTGCCGGTGGCCAGCGGCAGCGAGCGCCGGTAGACCACGCCGCGGATCTCCGACAGCAGCAGGTGCCCGAGGTTGGCCACCCGCCCGCCGATGACGATCAGCCCGGGGTTGATGAAGGAGACCAGGCCGGCGAGCGTGAGGCCGACCCTGCGGCCGCCCTCGCGCACCATCTGCACCGAGCACGCGTCGCCGCGGGCCGCCGCGGCGCCGACGTCGACCGCGGTGAGCTCCCCCCGCTCCCCCAGCATGTCCAGCAGCACCCGGGAGCGCCCCGCGCGGGCGGCCGCGGTGGCGTCGCGGGCCAGCGCGGCGCCGCCGAACACCGCCTCCAGGCAGCCCTTCTCCCCGCACGCGCAGATCGGCCCGGACTCCTCGACGGTGATGTGGCCGATGTCGCCCGCGCAGCCGTCCACCCCGCGGTACATGTGCCCGCCGACCATGATCCCGCAGCCGATGCCCGTGCCGATCTTGACGAAGAGGAAGTTCTGCGCCGAGCGCGCCACCCCGGAGTGCTGCTCGCCCAGCGTCATCACGTTGACGTCGTTGTCCAGCAGCACCGGGCAGCCCAGCTCGCGCGCCATCGCGTCGCGGACCGGGTAGCCGTCCCAGCCCGGCATGATCGGCGGTGACACCGGGACTCCGCGGTCGAAGTCGACCGGCCCCGGCACCCCGACCCCCGCGCCGACCAGCCGGTGCGGGCTCTCCTGCTCGGCCAGGAGTTCCCTGGTGATGCGCAGGGCGGTGGGCAGCACGCTCTCGGGGCCCTCGCGGACGTCGATCTCCTCGGCGGCCTTGGCCAGGACGCGCAGCCGCCCGTCGGTGATGGCGACGCCCAGCGAGGTGGCGCCGATGTCGACGCCGGCGAACCTCAGGTCGGCGCGGAAGTCGACGATGGTGGAGCGGCGGCCGCCGCGCGAGGTGGCGGGTCCGGCGTCCCCGGCGAGTTCGAGCTCGGTGAGCCGGCCGACCTCGGCCGCGATGGTGGTCCGCGACACCTGGAGGCGGTCGGCGAGCTCGGCGCGGGACAGCGGCCCCTCGTCGCGGAGCAGCCGCAGGATCCTCGCCTGGGTCCGGGTCTCCGCCCTGCTCGCGAGCATTGCTGCCACGTGAGCATCCTGCCACACCGGCATCCCGGCGACGGCGGACCCGCTCCCCCTGTCTCCCCCGGTCAATCAGCACCCCTTGCCGTTGTGTCGCGCCGGGCACCGATCGGGCCCCCGCCGCGGCGGCGGGGGCCCGTCCGGTGCTCGAGAAGTGCCGGGGTCAGAACGCCTGACCGGCCTTCTCCGCCTCGGCTTCGGCCGCCTCGCGGCGGTCGTCGGCCTTGGCCTCCAGTCCCTCGGAGCGCTCCTGCACGGAGAGGGTGCGGGCCTGCGCCGAGCCGATCTCGCCCAGCTCTCCGTTGATCGTCCCACGCACGCGGTTGTCCTGCCCGGCCAACGCGACGGGGTCGTTGTCGCGGGCGGTCAGGTCGCCGCGGATGATGTTGTCGTCGATGTGGACGGTGGCGGTGTTGCCCTTCACGGTCACGTTGTTGTGCCAGTAGCTGGTCGCCGAGCAGCCGGCGACGGGGCCGTCGGAGCCGATCTGCACGGTGTCGGAGTTGCCGGTGTAGGTGGCGTCGCCGTAGACCTCGCCGCCGCAGAAGATGCTGCCGTGGGCGTTGCCGGCGACCCTGAGGTCGCCGTCGACCACGCTGTCGTAGAGGTCGGTGTAGCCGGTGCCGTCACCGGTGAAGTCGCCGCCGATGGTGGAGGACTCCGCGAAGAGGTCGCCGGTTCTGGCGTTGACGTTGCCGTCGACGCTGGAGCCGATGGAGAACACGAAGCCCTGCACGGTCGATCCGTCGACGGCGACCGCGCGCAGGTTGGCGGACAGCTCGCTGTCCTCCAGGTAGGCGCCGAAGGCACTGCGCGCGGTCACGGCCCCGCTGATCTCGGTGTCGGTGGTGTCGAGGTAGCCGTCCTCCCGGACGATGACCTTGCCCTTGAAGGTGCCGCCCTTGACGACGAGGTCGGCGCCGGCCCGCACGGTGACGTCGCCCTCGACGGTGGTTCCGGTCAGCGTGCAGGACTTGCCGGCGGGGACGACGAGGTCGCCGGGGACGGTGACGGCGCCGCCCTGCCCGTTGCAGGAGGTGACCAGGTCGGCGGCTGCCGGAGCGGCGAGGAACGCGCCGCCGCAGAGGGTGAGCAGTGCCGTCGTGGTCGTCGTGGCTGCGATGCTGCGGAGCTTCATGGGTTCCCTTTCTGGAGGAGACCGCGATGGGGGATGGCGGCGCCGGAGCACCTGGGGTGCCGCTCGGGCGGTTGTGCCGCCCGAGCGGCGTCGGACAATGGTACGGGCCGATCAGTCGCCGAGGCTCTCGATCACCCCTTGGGCCTTCCAGAACAGCTCCTCGGCGAGAGCGGAGTCGGGCACGTCGGCGCGAGCCATGTCCTGGAACTCCTCCAGTTGTGCGACCGCGGGTTCGGCCCTGCCGCCGTCGTGGTGCCGCACGGCCACGTCGACCTTGTTGGCCAGCCGCTTCTCGACCCTGCGGTCCAGGTCGGCGTCGGCGACCGCGGTCGCCAGGGCGTCCAGCCCGTCGCCGGCCGCGGCCGGCTCGGCGACCCCGTGGCCGCGGAAGAGCAGCGAGTCCAGGTCGACGCCGCCGGTCGTGGTGACGTAGAGCGTTCCGGTCTCCCCCGAGGTGTCGCCGAGGAAGGTGGAGGCGCTGACGTAGTCGCCGGCCCCGCCGGTCGCATCGACGGGGATCTCGCCGATCACCGGCCCGTCGGGGGCGTTCCAGCGCAGCGACACGGTGCCGCCGGCCTCCGAGGCGGCGCGCAGGGTCACGCCGCTGATCCCGGTGAAGTTGAACCGGTCGAAGGAGATCCAGTCGCCCTCGGCCAGCGAGCCGACCTTGCGCTGACCGCTGGCGCCGCTGTCGTCGACGATCTCGCCTCCGCTGAGCTCACCGGCCCACTCGGCCTCGCGCAGCTTCGGGGTGAGGTAGAGCGACGCCTCGCCCGTCGCGGCGGGGACGCCTTCGGCTCCGCCGTCGGTGTAGGTCAGCAGGAAGACGCCGTAGGTGTTCTCGGTCTCGCCGTGGTCGGAGTCCGAGGGGGTGGGGATGGTCCCCGAGCAGCCCTCGCCCGTGGCGCCGGGGTGGGCGTGGCTGTCGTGCCCGATGCCGAACTGCCAGGCGGCGCGGGCGCAGTCGACGGCGTCGCCGTCCTCGGGGTCGGTGATGGTGGAGTCGAAGGCGACGGGGTCGCCCCAGTCGAAGAAGCCTCCGTCGACGGGCGTGGTCAGGGTGACCTCGGGGGCGGTGTTGCCGACCACGACGGTGTCCGACACCAGGCTGAACTTCCCGGAGGTGTCGGTGACGCGCAGCCGGGGGAAGTACTCGCCCTTCTCCTCGTAGGTGTGGGTGGCGGTGGGGCCGGTCGCGGTGAACTCGCCGTCACCGGTGAAGTCCCACTCGTAGGTGAGCTCATCGCCTTCGGGGTCGGTGGAGGCCGAGGCGTCGAACTCCACGGTCAGCGGCGGCTGCCCGGAGCTCGGCGTGGCCGTGAACTGCCCGGCGGGCGTCTTGTTGCCTTCGGCGTAGTCGATCCGGTAGAGGCCGGCGTCGGGGTTCTCCGTGAAGAAGCCGGTGCCGTACTCCAGGACGTAGAGCGAGCCGTCGGGGCCGAACTCCATGTCCATGATGCCGCGCCAGGGTGGGGCCGCGATCGAGTCGAGGTGGTCGTTGGGCAGGACGTTCTCGATCTGGGAGACGGATCCGTCGGGACCGTCGACGGTCAGGGCCGCCAGGTAGTTCTGCGAGAACTCGCCGAAGAACGCCTTGCCGTCCCAGTGCTCGGGGAACTTGCCGGGAGCGGGGTTGTCGGCGTCGTAGTGGTACACGGGGCCGCCCATGGGGCCCTGGCCGCCGCCGCCGAAGGCGGTGAGCTCGGGCCATGGCTGGTCGTCGTCTGAGTCGCCGTACCACAACTGCGGCTCGGTGGCGGGGACGGGGATGTCGGTGAGGCCGGTGTTCCAGTGCGAGTTGTTGACCGGGGCGTCGCAGTCGAAGAACTCGCCCGGGGTGCCGGTGGCGAAGTCCCACTCGTTGTACTCGGCGTTGGGGCCGTGGCAGTAGGGCCAGCCGGCGTTGAGCGGCTCGGACGTGGACTGCCACTCCACGTAGCCCATGGGCCCGCGGTCGGGATCGGCCGTTCCCGCGTCGGGACCGTAGTCGCCCCACATCAGGGCGTCGGTCTCGGGGTCGACGGTCATCCGGAAGGGGTTGCGCACGCCCATGACGTAGATCTCGGGGCGCGTGCCCTCGGTGCCCGGCTCGAAGAGGTTGCCCTCGGGGACGGTGTAGGAGCCGTCCTCCTGCACGGTGATGCGCAGGATCTTGCCGCGCAGGTCGTTGGTGTTGCCCGCGGAGCGGCGCGCGTCGTAGCCGGGGTTGTAGCCGGGGGCGTCGTTGTTGGGCGCGTAGCCGTTGGCGCCCGGGGCCGAGGCCGGGGTGTTGTCACCGGTGGACAGGTAGAGGTCGCCCTCGGAGTCGAAGGCGATGTCGCCGGCGACGTGGCAGCACTGGCCGCGCTGGGTCTCGACCTCGATGATGGTCTGCTCGCTGGACAGGTCGAGGGCGCCGGCCTGCTCGTCCCAGGTGAACCGGGAGAGCCGGTTGTTGCCCTCCCAGGTGTCCCAGAACGACTCGTCCTCCCCCTCGGGCAGCCGGTTGGGGGCCGACCCGCTCGGCGTGTCCAGCGGCGGGGCGTAGTAGACGTAGACCCAGTTGTTCTCCTCGAAGTCCGGGTCGAGGTGGATCGTCTGGAGACCGTCCTCGGAGTTGGCGTAGACCGGGATCGTGTTGACGACCTTGGTGACACCGGTGCCGGGGTCGGTCAGCCGGACGTCGCCGTCGCGCGCGGTGTGCAGGATCCGCTTGTCGGGCAGGATCGCCATGTCGACCGGCTCGCCGACGCTCTTGGTCAGCGTGATCCGCTCGTAGTTGTTCCAGTCGGTGGCCGGGGCCGCGTTGGCGGTGGCGGGTAGGGCGATCGCGAACGCGCTCAGCAGGATGGCGCCCGCCAAGAGACTGAGCAGGCGTCGGGGGGCGGAGTTCACACGGGGCTCCTTGTGGCGTTGCCTGGGGGGTGACGGGGGGGCGCGCGCCGCGGCCCGGCGCCGCCGGGGCGAAAGGGCGCGGCGCCGCCCGATGTCGCGCGGCCTGGTCCGGCCGGCTCCAGCGGGGCGCGGCGCCGGTCAGCCGCGCAGGCGGTACATGGCGTCGTAGCTGCGCTCGGCGTTGCCGAGTGAGTTCACCGGGTGGGGCGGCGCGGCGGTCGAGCCGGCGTTGTCCTGCTCCCAGATGCCGTGGTGGGCCCCGCGGCTGCGGAGCGAGCTGAAGAAGCGCCGGTAGGGCAGGTCCCCGGCGCCGAACTCGATGATGTCGTAGCCGTTGCCGTTGTCGGGGTTGGTCTTGCCGTCCTTGACGTGGAACAGGGGGTAGCGGCGCGGATGGGCGTTGACGTAGTCGACGGGGTCGAAGCCGGGGTAGCGGTACTGGCCGGCGAAGGCCCAGTAGATGTCCATCTCCAGGAACACCAGGTCGGGGTCGGTGTTGTCCAGGAAGACGTCGTAGAGGCGGACGTCGGGCCGGTCGTCGGCGAAGGCGAACTCGCCCGCGTGGTTGTGCTGGTAGAACTTGATGCCGCGCGCTGCTGCGGCCGCCCCGAAGGTGTTGAACTCCTCCGCGGCGGCCTGGTAGCCGGCGACCGTGTTGACGTGAGTGGGGGCGTTGGCGGTGCCGACGTACTTCAGGCCGAGGATCTCGGCGTTGTCGAGCTCGCGTTCCGTGTCGGAGCGCCACGCGGACAGCCCCACGTGGCTCCCCACGGCCTTGAGCCCGTTGTCGTCGAGCAGTTGCCGGATCTGCGGGACGGTGATCGGGCCGACTTGGCTCTGGGTGTAGCCGGCGAACTCGATCTCCTGGTAGCCGATGCGCGCCAGCTCCTCGAACACCACGCGGAAGCCGAGCTCGGCGACCTTGTCGCGGATGGTGTAGAGCTGGATGCCGATCTTGCCCGGCGGGATCAGCCGACCGTTGGCGGCGTGGGCGGGCGCGGCCAGCGCCCCGGAGACGGTTCCGGCGCTCACCGCCACGGTGGTCGCCGCGAGTGTGCGCAGGAACCCGCGCCGTCCGAGTTCGGTCCTGTCGATTCTGGCCATGCCTTCTCCTTCGCGCACTCCGGGTGCTCCGCAGGGGTGACCCGCGCCGCGCTCGGCCGGGTCACCGGTGTGCCCGTGCGGCCGGCCTGGGCCGGTCGGGGGCAGCTCCCCGGCCACTCCGCGGTCGCCTAGCACAGGCTCGGGGTGGTCGGGCCGTCACAGGTGTGAAGTTACACACGGATCCCCGCAAAAGGAATATCTTTCACCGAAAATAATCGAACTTCGTCCAGTTGCCTGACAAAGCCGATCTTCCTCGACGGCGTCGATCCGGATCGAGTCCCGGCGGGACGCGGACGCGTCACCCGAGCAGTCACCACCTCTCTCACCAGTGGAAATACCACGTCCCTCGCCGTCATCCGCCCGGATGCGGCCGCCTCTGCCGGCCGCCCATCGGCCGCTGTTGCGGCCGCGGCTTTCGTCATCTGGTTGGCGAAGCGCCGTGACAAACCGTTTTCCGAGTCTTGACCGCTCGTAGCCGAGCGGTTTAGCTTTCGAGACATCCGACGTATGTCTGTGACCGGGAACACAGGCCTCTGGTCCGTGTGTCGCGAGGAGGACGCCATGTCAGCCCCCGTGCCCAAGCAGCCCCCCGAACCGGGAGCCGCCCGCCTCGCCGGGGAGGGCGATCCCCGGCCGCGCGGACGGATCGGCGCCTGGTTCATCGGGGCGCGCGGATCGGTCGCCACCACCGCGACCGTCGGGTCCCTCGCCCTCGGGGCCGGACTCGGCGCGCGGACCGGCTGCGTCACCGAACTGCCCGAGATCTCCGGTGCGGGACTGCCCGGAATCGGCGACATCGTCATCGGCGGCCACGACGTGAGCGCGGTCCCGCTGACCAAGCGGGCCGAGGAGCTGGCGGCATCGGGCGTCGTCCCCGCCCACCTGCCCGCCGCGCTGACCGACGCGCTCGCCGCCGTCGACGCGCGGCTGCGCCCGGGGGTCCGCGCCCTCGACGAGGAGCCCCAGCGGGCGACCGCCGCGCGCGTCGAGGCCGACTTGCGGGCCTTCCGCGACGAGCACCGGCTCGACCGCGTCGTCGTCGTCGACCTCACCAGCACCGAACCGCCCGCGCCGCAGACCCCGGCGCTGAGCGATCCGGACGCGCTGGAGCGCGCACTGGACGCCGGTGAGTCGCCGCTGCCGGGCAGTTCGCTCTACGCCTACGCCGCCCTGCGCGCCGGCTGCCCGCTGGTCGCCTTCACGCCCAGCCCCTCGGTCCGCCCGCCCGCGCTCACCGGGCTCGCCGAGCGCATGGGGCTGCCCTGGGCCGGCTCCGACGCCAAGACCGGCGAGACCCTGGTCAAGACCGCGCTGGCTCCGCTGTTCGCCACGCGCGCGCTGCAGGTGCGCTCGTGGGCCTCCTACAACCTCCTCGGCGGAGGCGACGGCGCCACGCTGGCCAGCGCGGACAACGCCGCGAGCAAGATCACCACGAAGGGGCGCGGCCTCGAGTCGATCCTCGGCCATCCGGTCGACGGCCCGCTGCACATCGACTACGCCCCCGACCTCGGCGACTGGAAGACCGCATGGGACCACATCTCCTTCGAGGGGTTCCTCGGGGTCCGGATGTCCCTGCAGTTCACCTGGGCCGGCTGCGACTCGGCGCTGGCGGCCCCGCTCGTGCTGGACCTGGTGCGCCTGATGGCGCGCGCCCACGAGACCGGCGCGACCGGGCCGGTCGGCGCGTTCGGCTTCTTCTTCAAGGACCCGGCCGGCAGCGAGGAGCACCGCCTGGCCGCCCAGTGGGAGGAGCTCACCGCCTGGTGCGCCCGGGCCGCGGCGGGAGGGGGCGCGTGAGGTGGCGCGACGCGGCCGAACTGGTGCGGCTGCCGGCCGCGCTGACCGTACCCGGTGACACCCTCGCCGGCGCGGCCGCCGCGGACTGGCCGGACGGCCGCCGCACGTGGGCGCTCCCGGTGGCGTCGACCCTGCTGTACTGGGCCGGCATGGTCCTCAACGACTACGCCGACCGCGCGGTCGACGCGGTCGAGCGCCCCGAGCGCCCCATCCCCTCGGGCCGGGTCAGCCCGGGCGACGCGCTCGCCCTGGCCTCGGGGCTGACCGCCGCCGGGATCGCGGCGGCGCGCTGGGGCGGCGGGCGCCGGGCCCTGCGGACCGCGCTCCCCCTCACCGCGGTCATCTGGTGCTACGACCTCGCGGGCAAGCGGGGTCCCCTGGGCCCCGTCCTTATGGCGAGCGCGCGCGGCCTGGACGTGCTGCTCGGAGCGGGCGGGCGACCGCGCGCCGCCGCCGTGCCGGCCCTCGCCCTCACCGTGCACACCGCCGGGGTGACCGCGCTCAGCCGCGGCGAGGTCCACGGCGCCTCCCCTGCCACGGCCGGGTTCGCCGTGGCCGCCACCCTGACCGGTGCGGCGCTGGCCGCGGCGCCGCAGCGCCCGAAGCGCCCGGCCGGCGCGGCCGCCGCATTCGCCGCGCTCTTCGCCACGACCGTGGGACGCGCGCAGGCCGCGGCCCTGCGCTGCCCGGACGCCGGTACCGTCCGCGGCGCAACCGGCGCCGGCATCCGCGGGATGATCCCGCTGCAGGCGGCGCTGCTGGCCAGGGCGGGGCATCCGGTGCGGGCCACCGCCCTGGTCTGCGCCGGCCCGGTCGCGCGCGCGGCCTCGAAGGCGGTATCGCCCACGTGAGCCTGCGCCTGGGGTACGGAACCAACGGGTTCGGCGGCCACCGCCTCGACGACGCCCTCGCCGTCATCGCCGGGCTCGGCTACGACGGCGCGGCGCTGACCCTGGACCACCCGCACCTCGACCCCTTCGCCGACGACCTGGCCGCGCGCACCGCCGCGGTGGCCCGCCGCCTCGACGACCTCGGCCTGGCCGTCGTGGTGGAGACCGGCGCCCGCTACGTCATGGACCCGTGGCACAAGCACGAGCCGACGCTGGTCTCGGCGGTCGGCCGGGAGCGCCGGACCGACCTGCTGCGCCGCGCCGTGCGGGTGGCGGCCGATCTCGGCGCCGAGGCCGTCTCGTTCTGGTCCGGCACCCTCCCGGAGGGCACCGACGAGCGGACCGGCTGGCTGCGGCTGGTGGACGGCGTCGCACCGGTGCTGGAGGAGGCCGAGCGGCTCGGGGTCCGACTCGCCTTCGAACCCGAGCCCGGCATGTTCGTCGACACCCTCGACGGCGTCCTGGAGCTGCGGTCCCGGCTCGGCGACCCCGAGCCGCTCGGCGTCACCCTCGACGTGGGGCACTGCGTGTGCAACGAACCGCGCAGCGCCCCCGAGACCGTGCGCGCGGCCGGCCCGCTGCTGGCCAACGTGCAGGTGGACGACATGCGGCCCGGCGTCCACGAGCACCTCGAACTGGGCGAGGGCGAGATCGACCTGCCCGCCGTGCTGGGCGCCCTGGTCGACGCCGGCTACACCGGGCTGGCGTCGATGGAGCTGCCCCGGCACGGCCACGCGGCCCCGGCGGTGGCGGCGCGCTCGATGGCGGCCCTGCGCCGGGCGCTGGCCGACGCCGGTGCGCCGCGCACCGCGACGACCACGTGAAGGGCGGAGACGTGAACGCAGGAGCGATGGGGGCGCTGCCCGAGGAGGCGCGGCGGCGGCTGCGCGCGCTGACCGATGAGATCACCGGCGACCCGGACGCCATCGCCGTGCGCTTCCCCGCCGCGGCCCGGCTCGTCGCGCGCGGCCCCGCCGACCCGGCCGACCCGTCGGGCCTGCTGGGGCCGACGCTGGACGACCGGGTCCGCGCGGCGCTGCTGGCGGCGCTGCGCGACGCCCCGGCCCTGAGCGGGCGGCCCGACCTGCTCGCCGAGGAGGTCGCCGCGCTCTACCGCTTCGGCGACTCCGACGAGAAGCGCGCCGTCCTGCGCGCGCTGGACGGCCTCGACGTCGGCGCGGTCGCCCCCGAGCTGATCGACGACGCGCTGCGGACCAACGACCCGCGGCTGATCGCCGCGGCCATGGGCCCCTGCGGCCACCGGTTCCTCACCGCGCCCGCCTGGCGGCACGGCGTGCTCAAGTGCCTGTTCACCGGCGTCCCGCTGGCCGCGGTGCACCGGCTGGACGAGCGCGCCGACGCCGAACTGGCCCGCATGGCCGGCGGCTTCGCCGTCGAGCGGGTCGCGGCCGGCCGGGCCGTGCCCGCCGACACCTGGCGCCTGGTGGGCGAGGACCCCGAAACGCTGCGGGCGCTCACCGCCGAGGCGCGGTCACCGCACCCCGACCGCCGCGCCGCCGCGGAGCGCGCGCTCGCCGAGCGGCGCCGCCCGCGCGCCCCCGGTTGACGCGAGCGGGCCGCACTCCCGCGCCGAGCCGCCCCATGACCCGGAGGAGACGAACATGCGCATCTTCGACCCGCACATCCACATGACCTCGCGGACCACCGGCGACTACGAGGCGATGCACGCGGCCGGCGTCCGCGCCCTCGTCGAGCCGGCCTTCTGGCTGGGCCAGCCGCGCACCAACGTCGGCTCCTTCTGCGACTACTTCGACGGGCTCGTCGGCTGGGAGCGCTTCAGGGCGGCCCGGTTCGGGATCAGGCACCACTGCACCATCGCGCTCAACCCCAAGGAGGCCAACGACCCCCGCTGCACCGGGGTGCTCGACGTCCTGCCGCGCTACCTCGCCAAGGACGGGGTGGTCGCGGTCGGCGAGATCGGGTTCGACTCGATGAGCGAGGCCGAGGAGAAGGCGTTCGCCCGCCAACTGGAGATGGCCGTGCAGCACGACCTTCCGGTGCTGGTGCACACCCCGCACCGGGACAAGGCGGCCGGCACCAGGCGCACCCTCGAACTCGTCGCCGCCTCGGGGATCGCGCCCGAGCGGGTCCTGGTCGACCACCTCAACGAGACGACCGTCGACCTGGTCGCCGGCACCGGGTGCTGGATGGGCTTCTCGATCTACCCCGACACCAAGATGGACGAGCACCGCATGGTGCGCATCCTCGCCGAGCGCGGCCCGGACCGGGTGCTGGTCAACTCGGCCGCCGACTGGGGGCGCAGCGATCCGCTGAAGACCGCGAAGACCGGGCGGGCCATGCTCGACCACGGGTTCGGCGACGACGACGTCGACCGGGTGCTGTGGCGCAACCCGGTGGAGTTCTACGGGCAGAGCGGGCGGCTGCTGCTCGACGACATCGAGGCCGGCGACCCGGGGGCGACCTTCGCCGGCAACTCGGTGCTGCGCGGCGGGCGGGAGGACTGAGGCGATGCGGCTGCGCCACCCCGACGGCACGCTCGTGCACGTCGCCTACTGCACCAACGTGCACCCCGCCGAGGATCTCGACGGCGTCCTCGACCAGGTGCGCCGCTACGGCGCGCCGGTCCGGGCCGCGCTCGGGCTGGACCGCGTCGGCCTGGGGCTGTGGCTGCCCGCTCCCCTGGCCCGCCGCCTGGCCGGCGACCCCGGCGAGACCGAGCGGCTGCGCACGGCCCTGGAACGCTCCGGCCTGGAGGTGGTGACCCTCAACGCCTTCCCCTACGCCGGGTTCCAGGCCCCCGTCGTCAAGGGTCGGGTGTACCACCCGGACTGGACCGAACGGGAGCGCCTGGACTACACCCTCGACTGCGCCCGCGTGCTCGGCCGGCTGCTGCCCGACGACGCCCGGCGGGGCAGCGTCTCCACGCTGCCGCTGGCCTGGCGCGCGCCCTGGGACGCCGGCCGGCGCCGACGCGCCCTGGACAACCTGGACCGGCTCGCCGCCGGCCTGGGCGCGCTCGCCGCCGAGACCGGGCGCCCGGTGCGCGTCGGCCTGGAACCCGAACCCGGATGCGTCGTGGAGACCACCGGCGACGCGGCGGAGCTGCTCGCCGCGGTCGACCGTGACCACATCGGGGTGTGCCTGGACACCTGCCACCTGGCGGTGGCCTTCGAGGAGCCCGACGAGGCGCTGGCGCGGCTGGCCGCCGCCGGCCTGCCGGTGGTCAAGACGCAGGCGTCGGCGGCGGTCCAGGCGCCGCGGCCGGCCGGAGCCGACGCCAGGGCCGCGCTGTCCTCCTTCGCCGAGGACCGCTTCCTGCACCAGGTGCGCGAGTCCGCGGCCGACGGGATCCGCGCGCGCGACGACCTGCCCGACGCGCTGGCCGGCGAGGCCCCCCTGGACGGCGACGGCCCGTGGCGGGTGCACTTCCACGTCCCGCTGCACCGCCGCCCGCTCGCCCCGCTGGAGGGCACCCAGGAGCACCTGTCCCGCACCCTCGCGGCCCTGTTCGGCCCCGGCGCGCCCGTCACCGACCACGTCGAGGTCGAGACCTACACCTGGTCGGTGCTGCCCGAGCACCAGCGGCCCGAGGGCGACGCCGGGCTGGTGTCGGGCTTGGCCGGAGAGCTCGCCTGGGTGCGCGGCCGACTCACCGAGATCGGACTGGAGGACGCATGAGCCGACTGCTCGTCATCGACGTCGTGGGGCTGACCCCGGCCCTGCTGGAGCACGCCCCGCGGCTGCGCGCGCTGGCCGACCAGGGGTGGCAGGCGCCGCTCGACACGGTGCTACCCGCCGTGACCTGCCCCGTCCAGTCGACCTTCCTCACCGGAGGGCTCCCCCGCGACCACGGCATCGTCGGCAACGGCTGGTACTTCCGCGACGTCGGCGAGGTCCACCTGTGGCGCCAGCACAACCGGCTGGTCCAGGGCGAGAAGGTGTGGGAGACCGCGCGCCGGCACCGGCCGGGATTCCGCACCGCGAACGTGTGCTGGTGGTATGCGATGGGCGCGACCACCGACTGGACCGTGACGCCCCGGCCGGTCTACCACGCCGACGGCCGCAAGTCCCCCGACTGCTACGCCCGCCCGCCCGCGCTGCACGACGAGCTGACCGACGCGCTCGGCCCCTTCCCGCTGTTCCAGTACTGGGGGCCGACCGCGTCGCTGCGCTCGACGGAGTGGATCGTGGCCGCGACCCGGCGGCTGCTGCCCCAGGCCGACCTCACCCTGTGCTACCTGCCGCACCTGGACTACGACCTGCAGCGTTACGGACCCGACGGGCCCGAGGCGCTCGCAGCGGTGCGGGCGGTGGACGCGGCCCTGGCCCCGCTGCTGGACGACGCGAGCGGCCTCGGCGCGAACGTCGTGGTGCTCAGCGAGTACGGCATCGCGCCGGCCGCGCACCCGGTGCACGTCAACCGGGCCCTGCGCGAGGCCGGGCTGCTGGAGGTCCACGTCCAGCACGGCATGGAGTACCTCGACCCGTGGACGTCGCGGGCCTTCGCCGTGGCCGACCACCAGGCCGCGCACGTCTACGTCGCCGACCCGGCCGACCTCGACGCGGTGGCCGACCTGTGCCGCGGACTGGACGGCGTCGACCTGGTGCTGGACCGCGAGGCCCAGGCCGCGCACGGCCTGGACCACGAGCGCTCCGGCGAACTGGTGCTGGTGGCCGACCCCGGGGCGTGGTTCACCTACTACTACTGGCTGGACGACCGGCGCGCGCCCGACTTCGCGCGGGGGGTGGAGATCCACCGCAAACCCGGCTACGACCCGGCCGAACTGTTCCTGGACCCCGCCGACCGCACCGCGAAACTGCGCGCCGGCCTGGGCCTGGTGCGCAAGAAACTGGGGCTGCGCTACGCGATGAACGTGGTGCCCCTCGACCCCGGCTGGGTGCGCGGCACGCACGGCAGGATCCCCGACGATCCGGCGCAGGGGCCGGTGCTGCTGTGCGGCGACCCGTCACTCGCCCGCGACCGGATCGCCGCCACCGACGTCTACGACCTGATCCTCGACCTGGCCGGAGTCCCGGTCCACGCTCGCCGGTCGTGACCTCGCGGACGCCGAACCGGCCGATGCTCTGAACGCCGGTGAGGTCACGACCGGCGAAGGGCCGCTAGCCGGTCACGAGGTCGGCCTCCCCCGACTTGATCGACCCGATCAACCGGGCGATCTGCTCCTCCGACAGGTTGGGCGCGAGGTCGGACTCGCTGATCATGCCGACCAGCCGGTGGTTGTCGATCACCGGCATCCGCTTGATCTTGTGCCGCATCATCCGGGTCAGGATCTGGTCGACGTCGTCGTCGGCGCCGGCGCAGAACGGCGTGCCCTCGGCCATTTCCCCGGCCCGGCACTCGTTCGGGTCCATGTCCTCGGCCAGGCACTTCACGACGATGTCGCGATCGGTGATGATGCCGTGCAGCCGGTCGTCCTCGCCGCAGATCGGCAGCGATCCCACGCCCAGGTCGCGCATCTTGTGCGCGGCCGCCATCACCGTCTCGTTCTCCCCCACGCATTCCGCTCCGCGGTGCATGATCTCCGCTGCAGTGGTCATGACTCTTCCTCCCCCGTGGCACGGGGCCCCGTGTCCGGGGCCCTGTGCGTCTCCCTACCCTTTTCGCGGCAGGGACCCGTTCTGCGCGGGTAAGCCGTTATTAAAGGTGCGAACGGCCCGGGGCGGGAGAGGTTAGCGGACGTGGCCGTCGCCGGTCACCACGTACTTGGTGGAGGTCATCTCCGGCAGGCCCATCGGGCCCCGGGCGTGCAGCTTCTGGGTGGAGATCCCGATCTCGGCGCCGAAGCCGAACTCGCCGCCGTCGGTGAAGCGGGTCGAGGCGTTGACCATCACCGCGGCGGAGTCCACCCGCGACACGAAACGCCGCGCGGCCGACTGGGAGTCGGTCACGATGGCCTCGGTGTGCGCCGTGGAGTACTCCCGGATGTGGGCGACCGCGTCGTCGAGGGAGTCGACGACCTTCACCGCGAGGTCCAGGGACAGGTACTCGGTGGTCCAGTCGGCCTCGGTGGCGGGCACGACGGCGTCGTCGAAGGGCCGGACCCGGTCGTCGCCGTGCACGGTCACGCCGAGGTCGCGCAGGGACGTCAGCAGCGGCGGCAGGAAGCGCTCGGCGATGCCGGCGTGCACCAGCAGCGTCTCGGCGGTGTTGCACACCGAGCAGCGCTGCGTCTTGGCGTTGACCGCGATGGCCAGCGCCTTGTCGAGGTCGGCCGCCTCGTCGACGTAGACGTGGCAGTTGCCCTCGCCGGTCTCGATCACCGGGACGGTGGACTCGTTGACCACGGTCTGGATGAGGGAGCCGCCGCCGCGCGGGATGAGCACGTCGACCAGGCCGCGCGCCCGCATGAGCGCCTGGGCGGACTCCCTCCCGGCACCGGGAACGAGCTGCACCGCGTCGGCCGGGACCTCGGTGCCCTCCAGCGCGCCGCGCAGCACGTCCACGATCACGGTGTTGGAGGAGTAGGCGGAGGAGGAGCCGCGCAGCAGCGCGGCGTTGCCGCTCTTCAGGCACAGCGCGGCGGCGTCGACGGTGACGTTGGGGCGGCCCTCGTAGATGATGCCGATGACGCCGAGCGGCACCCGGATCTGGCGCAGCTCCAGCCCGTTGGGCAGCGTCTTGCCGCGGATCACCTCGCCGACCGGGTCGGGCAGCTCGGCGACCTCGCGGACGGCGTCGGCGATCGCGGCGATCCGCTCGGTGGTGAGCGTGAGCCGGTCGATCATCGCCTCGCTCGTGCCGTTCTCGCGCGCGCGGGCGACGTCCTCGGCGTTGGCCTTGACGATCTCCTCGGCCCGCTCGACGAGGGCGTCGGCCGCGGCGAGCAGCGCGCCGTCCTTCACGGCCCGGTTGAGCGGTGCGAGGTCGGCCGCAGCGTCCTTGGCCCGCTCCGCGACTCCGCGAACGTCCCGCTCGATGTCGGTCATGGTGGTGTCCCGGCTCTCTCGATCTGGTCGGCTATGCCTGAAGGCTATCCGGTCGGCGATCCGATCAATCGACGAACGCCCCCTCATGCTCGGCACCGGCTGATCCAGTACAGGTCACAGAGCTCCCCGAACCACGACAGACTCGAGAAGGCTGCCGTCAGCGCGCCAGCGCTGGCGGCGCGAAAGGTCGCGGTCCACCGACGAGACAGCCCCCGGCCATCGGTGTACTCCGCCGACCGGCTGGCTCCTGTGGACAGCCGCAGCACCGCATCGACCGCACGGGCGAAACTCAGGCATGACGAACCCCCTGCCCCCATACGGAGCCCATATCTCCGGAGTCGACCCGCGTCGCCATGTCCGTGACTACGGCCGGAAGCTGTCGGCACGAGCGCAAGAACTCAGTGCCGCCGTACCAAACATCGTCTTCGTGGGCTGTACCGCAGCGGTGCTGCACGGCGTCGACGTCCTGCCGCTGGGAGCACCTGAGGCCCATTGGCCGCTGGAGGCCGCGGTGCCGTCCGGCGTCTGGCGTCTGGCGCCCAGGCATACCCGGGGCGGTGTTCCGCGAACTGAACATTCCCGACGAGCACACCGCGGCCGTCAGTGAAGTGACCGCCACCTCCTTGGAGAGGACCGTGACCGACTGCGCCGGATGGATGTCCCGGCCGCAGGCGCTGGCGGCGGTCGACCAGCTCCTGCGCGCCGGAGCGGTCGCTGCGGCGGCCGACAGGATCAGCCGGGCGGCGGCCGCCTCGCCTCACAGCGTCCGAGCACGCCAGATCCTTGCCGTGGCAGACGCCCGCTCCGAATCACCCGGCGAGAGCCAGACCCGCTGCCTGATCATCGACGCCGGATTCCCACGTCCCGAGTGCCAGATCCCGCTGTTAGGCGGGAAGGTGCGACTGGACATGGGATATCCCGAGCTGCATCAGGCGGTGGAGTACGACGGCCGTGAGCACCACTCCCTTGACGCCGCCCGCCACGATAAGGAACGGCGGCGCCGCATCGGCGACGCCGGCTGGAACGTTCTCGTTGTCACCCGCGACTCGATCCTGGTCAATCCAGAGATCTTCTACCGTCAACTCATGCGACGAATGCTCGATTCGGGTTGGCGGCCCCGTACAGGCGAGCTGAAGATGATCCAGCGCCGCATCAACTACATCTGCATGAAGCATCGACAGGCTCGTGAGCAGGGTCGCCTACTGTTCCTCTGACCGCTTCCGGTGGCACATGTCCGAGGACTGTCTTTACCCGTGACCTTTCGCGCCGCCAGCGCTGGCGCGCTGACGACAACCTTCCAGGTCACCAGTGGTGGACGGAGAACTGCGCCCACAGGGGCAGGACCGTCAGGGGGCCGGTGCGCTGCGGCGGGGAGTCCTCGACAGCAGCACCAGGCCGTCGCGGTGCACGATCTCGCGTTCGTACTCGGGGCCCAGTTCGCGGGCCAGCCAGCGGGTGGAGCGGCCCATCAGGTTGGGGATCTCGGCCGCGTCGTAGTTGACCAGGCCGCGCGCCACGGTCCGGCCGTCCTCGTCGCACAGGTCCACGGGATCGCCGGCCGAGAACTCGCCTTCGACCTTGATCACGCCCGCGGGCAGCAGCGACGCCCGCCCGCCCAGCACGGCGCGCACCGCGCCCGGGTCCAGGACCACCCTGCCCCGCCCCGCCGTGGCGTGCGCCAGCCACAACTGCCGGGTCGAGGGCCTGCGCCGCCGGGCCGGAGCGAAGAACGTCCCCACCGGCTCGCCGTCCAGCGCGGCCCCGGCGTTGGCCGCCGACGTCAGGATGGTGGGCACGCCCGCCTCCGTGGCGATCCGCGCCGATTCCACCTTGGTGACCATGCCGCCGGTGCCTACCCCGCGCCGGCCCGCGCTGCCGATGTCCACGCCTTCGAGGTCCTCCGGCTCCCGGACCTCGGCGATCCTGCGCGTGCCCGGACGGCTGGGATCGCCGTCGTAGAGCGCGTCGACGTCGGAGAGCAGCAGCAGCGCATCGGCCCGCAGCAGGTGCGCGACCAGCGCGGCCAGCCGGTCGTTGTCGCCGAACCGGATCTCGTGCGTGGCCACGGTGTCGTTCTCGTTGACGATCGGCACCGCCCCGATGTCGAGCAGCCGGGTCAGCGTCCGCTGGGCGTTGCGGTGGTGCGCGCGCCGCATCATGTCGTCGACCGTGAGCAGGACCTGCGCGGCCGTGAGGCCGTGATCGGCGAACGCCCTGGTGTAATGCGCCACCAGCAGGCCCTGGCCCACGCTGGCCGCGGCCTGCTGCGTGGCGAGGTCACGCGGCCGCGTGACCAGCCCCAGCGGCGTCATCCCCGCGGCCACCGCGCCGGAGGAGACCAGCACGATCTCCACGTCGGCCGCCCGCCGCGCCGCCAGCACGTCGGTCAGCTCCCGAATCCTGTCGCGGTCGATGCGGCCGTCGTGCGTGGTCAGCGACGACGACCCGACCTTGACGACGACGCGGCGCGCCCGCGTCATCTCCGCCCTGCGGCCCGCCGCCGCCCCGGGCTCCGCGGCCGCGGAGCCCGATCCTCCCCCAGACTGTGCGCTGTGCACGTCCCACGTTCCAATCTGCGTGTTCGCTCAAGCGGTCAGACGGCTGGAACAGGGGTCCCCGCGCGACGTCAGCCCAGCCGGGAGTCGGTGCCGCGCGGGCCGGTCGGGGCCTGGTCCACGTCGACCGTGGGGTCCCAGTCGAAGACCACGGAGTCGTCCTCGTCGCCGATGTAGACCTCGGCGCCCTCGACGGCACCGGCCTTGGCCAGGGCGTCCTCGATGCCGAGGCGGTTCAGCCGGTCGGCGAGGTAGCCGACGGCCTCGTCGTTGGAGAAGTCGGTCTGGCGCACCCAGCGGGCCGGTTTGTCGCCGCGCACCCGGAAGGTGTTGTCGCCGAGCGGGACCACCTCGAACGGGATCTCCCCGATCTCGCGCGGACGAAGCACCAGGCGGGTGGGTTCGGCCGGGGGCCGGGCGGCGCGCGCCGCGGCCACCTGCTCGCCCATGGCGAAGGACAGCTCGCGCAGGCCCTCCCTTGAGGCCGCCGAGACCCGGATGACCTTCAGCCCCCGCTCCTCCAGCATCGGCTGGACGAACTCGGCGAGTTCGCGGGCCTCGGGCACGTCGATCTTGTTGAGCACGACGATGCGCGGCCGGTCCGACAGGTCGACCTCGGTCCGCTCGCCGTAGGCGGCCAGCTCGGCCTCGATCACCTCCAGGTCGGAGATCGGGTCGCGGCCCTGCTCGTAGGTGGCGCAGTCCAGCACGTGCACCAGCGTCGAGCAGCGCTCGACGTGGCGCAGGAAGGCCAGGCCCAGCCCCTTGCCCTCGCTGGCGCCGGGGATCAGTCCGGGGACGTCGGCGACCACGAACTGGGTGGCTCCGGCCTCCACCACGCCGAGGTTGGGGATGAGCGTGGTGAACGGGTAGTCGGCGATCTTGGGCCGCGCGGCGGACAGCGCCGCGATCAGCGAGGACTTGCCCGCGCTGGGGAAGCCCACCAGGCCGACGTCGGCGATGGTCTTGATCTCCAGGCGGACGTCGATCTCCTCGCCGGCCTCGCCCTTCAGGGCGAACCCCGGGGCCTTGCGCCTGGGCGAGGCCAGCGCGGCGTTGCCCAGGCCGCCGTTGCCGCCCTGGGCGATGACCAGCCGGGTCCCCGGCCCCACCAGGTCGGCGACGACCTCGCCGGCCGTGGTCGTCACGACCGTGCCGTCGGGCACGGCGAGCACCAGCTCCGCGCCGTTGGCCCCGGAGCGGTGGCCGCCCTGGCCCGGCGTGCCGTTGCCGGCCTTGCGGTGCGGCCGACGCTGGTACTCCAGCAGGGTCGCGGTGTTGGTGTCGACCTCCAGGACGACGTCGCCGCCCCTGCCGCCGTTGCCGCCGTCGGGCCCGCCCAGCGGTTTGAACTTCTCCCGGTGCACGGAGGCACAGCCGTGCCCGCCGTCACCGGCCTTGATGTGCAAGACCGCTTCGTCGACGAAGTCGGGCATGTGTCTCTCCTGCCGGTTGAACGCACGTAGGGCGGGCCAGTGCTACTGGCCCGCCCTCGTGCTGCGAAAATCCACTGGCGCTGCACCGCGCCGACCCGGAAACGCTCCCGCTCGCGCGGGGAGCGCGTGGCCCTCGCCACCACCGGTCCCGGTGTCGGCCCCGTATCCGGGGTGCACAACGCTTCGGCGTGCCGACCCTATTCCGCGGGAACCGGGGCAGGGGCCGGGACGATGTTCACGGCCTTGCGGCCGCGCCGGGTGCCGAACTCCACCTGGCCCGCGACGAGCGCGAACAGGGTGTCGTCGCCACCGCGGCCGACGTTGTCGCCGGGGTGGAAGTGGGTGCCGCGCTGGCGGACGAGGATCTCGCCGGCCTTGACGGCCTGGCCGCCGAAGCGCTTGACGCCGAGCCGCTTGGCGTTGGAGTCGCGCCCGTTACGGCTGGACGATGCGCCCTTCTTGTGTGCCATTTCGAGCTCCTCCTGCTACTTCGAGGCGATGCCGGTGATGCGGACCTGGGTGTACTTCTGGCGGTGCCCCAGGCGCTTCTTGTAACCGGTCTTGTTCTTGTACTTGAGGATGTTGATCTTGGGGCCCTTGGCCTCGCCCAGGACCTCGGCGGTGACCTGGTAGCCACCGAGCTCGGCCGCATCGCTGATGACCTTGCCGTCGTTGACGACCAGCAGCGGCTCCCACTGCACCGTCGAACCGATCTGGTCGGTCACCTTGTCGATGTTCAAGACGTCATCGACGGAGACCTTCTCCTGTCGGCCGCCCGCTCGCACGATCGCGTACACCGGGAAACTCTCTTCCTGCTCGCTTCAGAAAAAATGCGCTCTAAATCGACCGCAGTCTCAACACCACTCGCCCACCCAACGGGGGCGTGGGAATCGAGGAGCCGGTCTCGGGCGCGCGAACGTTTGGGGCGCGCCGACGCACCGACCCTTAGATTACCATCCGCCCGTTGGGGGCGAGCACGTCCGCGGACGGTCCCGGGTGGGACCGCCCCGACCCGCCCCCGGGCCGGTCACCCCGCCTCGGCCACCGCCGATTCGGGGGCCGCCGCGGCGGACTTGCTCCGCCGGCTCCGGCGCCGACGCGGTCGCTCGGCGCCGCTGTCGGCCCCGTCGGCGCCGTCATCGGCGCCGGCGGACCCGGCCGCCTCCTCTGGCGCACCGGACTCCGCCTCGGAGCCGCCGGTGGCCGCGGGTTCGGCGGCCGCGGCCTCCTTCTTCCGGCGCGAGGACCTCCGGGTGGTCTTCTTCTCGGGCTCCGCCGGCGCCGCCTCGGGCTCGGCCGGCGGCTGCTCGGCGGGCTTGGCCTCCTCGGACCCGGCGTCACCGCCGGAGCCCTCGGCGGAGGAGGCGGCCTTGTCGGCCTTGTCGGCCTTCTCCTGCTTCTCGGCCTTCTCCGAGCCGCCCTTGTTCTTCTTCTTGCCGCGCCCGTTGCCGTTGCCGCCGTTGCCGCCGCCCGACTTGGTCTCGACCGGCTCGGTCGACAGGTGCAGGCCCCGGCCGTTGCAGCACTCGCAGGTCTCGGAGAACGCCTCCAGCAGCCCCTGGCCGACCCGCTTGCGGGTCATCTGCACCAGGCCCAGCGAGGTGACCTCGGCCACCTGGTGCTTGGTGCGGTCCCGGGACAGGCACTCCAGCATGCGCCGCAGCACGAGGTCGCGGTTGCTCTCCAGCACCATGTCGATGAAGTCGATGACGATGATGCCGCCGATGTCGCGCAGCCGGAGCTGGCGCACGATCTCCTCGGCCGCCTCGAGGTTGTTCTTGGTGACCGTCTCCTCGAGGTTGCCGCCCTGGCCGGTGAACTTGCCGGTGTTGACGTCGACCACGGTCATGGCCTCGGTGCGGTCGATGATCAGCGAGCCGCCGCTGGGCAACCACACCTTGCGCTCCAGCGCCTTGGCGATCTGCTCGTCGATCCGGTAGGCCTCGAAGACGTCGCGCTCGCCCGACCAGTGCGACAGGCGCTCGGCCAGGTGCGGGGCGACGTAGTCGACGTACTCCTTGACCGTGGACCACGCCTCGTCGCCGGAGACCACGAGGCTGGAGAAGTCCTCGTTGAAGACGTCGCGCACCACGCGCACGGTGAGGTCGGGCTCGCTGTTGAGCAGCGCAGGGGCGGTCGCCGACTTCGACTTGCGCTTGATCGAGTTCCACTGGGCGGCCAGGCGCGAGATGTCGCGCTCCAGCTCCTCCTCGCTGGCGCCCTCGGCCGCGGTGCGCACGATGACGCCGGCGTTGTCGGGCATGACCTTCTTCAGGATCTGCTTGAGCCGGGCGCGCTCCTTGTCGGGGAGCTTGCGGCTGATGCCGGTCATGGAGCCGTCGGGCACGTAGACCATGTAGCGGCCGGGCAGGCTGATCTGGCTGGTCAGCCGGGCGCCCTTGTGTCCCAGCGGATCCTTGGTGACCTGCACCAGGACCGACTGGCCCGACTTCAGCGCCGACTCGATCCGCTTGGGCTGGCCCTCCAGGCCGGAGGCGTCCCAGTTGACCTCGCCGGCGTAGAGCACGGCGTTGCGCCCCTTGCCGATGTCGACGAACGCCGCCTCCATCGAGGGCAGCACGTTCTGCACCCGGCCCAGGTAGACGTTGCCGACGTAGGAC
Source organism: Spinactinospora alkalitolerans (assembly GCF_013408795.1). Taxonomy (NCBI): domain Bacteria; kingdom Bacillati; phylum Actinomycetota; class Actinomycetes; order Streptosporangiales; family Nocardiopsidaceae; genus Spinactinospora; species Spinactinospora alkalitolerans. Next base: position 1,641,718 of record NZ_JACCCC010000001.1, on the reverse strand, counting down.
TTGTGGGAGGCGCGGTCGACGTAGTGCTCGACCAGCACGTCGTCCTCGAGCACCGCGATCTGGGTGCGCTCGCCGTTGCGGCGGACGACCAGGTCGCGCTTGACCGACTCGCGGCGGGCCAGGAATTCCGACTCGGTGATGATCGGCGCGCGGCGCCGGCCCTGCTCGCGGCCCTCGCGGCGGCGCTGCTTCTTGGCCTCCAGGCGGGTTGAGCCCTTGACGGCCTGCACCTCGTCCTGGGCGGGCGCCGCGGCGCGCGGCTCGCGCACCCGCACCACCGTGTTCGGCGGGTCGTCGGGGCCGGGGGCCTCCTCGCCGCCCTCACCGGCGGACCTGCGGCGACGGCGGCGGCGACGGCGGCTGGAGCCGCCGTCCTCCCCGGCGTCGTCATCGGTGGAGTCGGCCTCGACCTGCTCGATCTCGGTCGATCCCGAGCGCTCGTCGGCGGGCTCCTTGGACTCGCCGGCCGATTCCGCGTCGAATCCTTCGTCGCCGCCGCGCGACTTGCCCCGGCCGCGGCCGCCGCGGCGCCGCCGGCGACGCGAGGGGCGGTCGTCCTCGGCGTCCTCGCCCGCCGTCGGTGCGGTCTCCTCGTCCTCGGCCTCGTCGACGCTCTCCTGCTCCGGCTCGGCGCGGACGGGGGCCGTCTCCGCGCGCTCGCTCGGCACCGGCGGCTGGAAGAGCACCATCGGCGGTTGGAAGGACACCGCGGCGGGACCGGCGGGCGCCTCGGCGGGCCGGGCGGACTCGGCGGTCGGACGCTCCTCCGCCGCGGACCGCTGCTCGGCCGCGTCCCCGGGCTCGGCCGCGTCCCCGGATTCGGCGGCGGCCGCGGGCTCGGACCCGGTGGCGGCCGCAGCGTCATCGGCCGCGGCCGGCGCCTCGTCGGCCGCCTTGGCCTTGCGGGTGCGGGTCCGCGTGGTCTTGGGCGCGCCGGCGCTGCGCGTGGCGCGCGAGGTCTTCCTCCTGCTCTCCCGCGCCGGCTCGGCCTCGGCCGGGACTGACTCGACCGGGGCGTCGGCGTCCGCGGCCGCGGTCGTGGCGGGTACGGTCACCGGCGCTGCGGGAGCCGGCTCGGGCTCCGGCGGCGGCCCGGCGGGGCGGGTCGCGGCGCTGCGGCGCCGGGCCCGCTTCTCCCGGGCGGCCGTGTCGGCCTGCGCGGACGCATCGGTCGCCGCCGATTCCGTCGGCGCCGGTTCGTTCGGTTCAGTTGTATGTCCCGCGGTGCCTTCGGCACCGCTGCTGGGCTCGTTTTCGAGCATCCGGGCGGTCTCCCGTCAGAGTCCTCGGGCGCGGCGGCGGCGCGTTCGCCGCGGCCGCTGCGCGCGAGGACTGTCGTCGCTGTGTCGGCGCCGGTAGCGCGCTCGGCGATACCGGGTCAAAGTCCTGAAGGGCGCGCCCACGTTCCCCGAACGAGGTCACTCATGTGACGCGCTTTCGCGTGGGCGCCGACGACCGTGGTGCGTCCTCCGCGAGCGGGGCGATCCCCTCCGCCCCGCCACCGTCCTCGGCCCGTCCCCGCCCAGCACTCTGGGCCGCCGCGATGTCAGCGGCGAACGGGTCGGCGAGCACGCCGGAGGCCTCGTCAAGCGGCCCCTGCGCCAGCCGGGTCATCAGTGGTGATGACGGCGGCGCGAGGCCGGCCACCTGTCGAAGGCCGGTCACCACGTCGTCCGGTCGAACGGCAGGTGTCGTGTGCCGGACGACCATCCGAAGTATGGCATATGTCTCGTGTTGCTCCGTTGCGGCGCACCCGTCCACATCCAGGCGGAGGACGGGCGAGCGGGTGTCGAAGCGGCGGCGGCCCTTCTTGGTGAGCCGTTCCACCTCGATCTCGCCGGCCGCGAGGAACGCGGCCGCCGCGGCCGCGGCGTCGTCGGGGGCGACGCCCGGCAGTTCTACCTGCCACTCCGATGCCTCCAGGCGGTCGGCCAGACCGCCCGCCGCGGCCTCCACGACCCCGACGACGTCGATGCCCGCGGGCATCGCGTCGTCGAGCCGAACACGCACCTGTTCGGGATCGCAGGGCTCGGTCAGCGTGAGTTCGAAGTACTCCGCCTCACTCGCCACCCCCGTGGGAGCGGCGCCCGTGTAGGAGATCTTGGGATGAGGCGTGAACCCCGCTGAGAAGGCGACGGGAACCCGGGCCCGGCGGAGCGCGCGTTCGAGCGCGCGGGCGATGTCGCGGTGACTCGCGAACCGCATCCGGCCGCGCTTGGCATAGCGCACGCGCAACCGTTGGCCCTGGTTTCCGGTGGAGGGCGAGGTCGTGCCCTCAGGTGCGGGGGGCAGCGCTGCTCCTTTCCTCGATTACTCCCGTGTCCGGGTGCGCCCCGTCGGCCGGCGCGCACCCACCTGGGAGATCCACGTCCTATTCAGCGTACGGTGCGCTCCGGGAGCCTCGCGCCATCGGCCCGGGCGAACCGTCCGATTCGCGCGGCTCGGGAGGGTGTCAACCGATGAGCGGATGACACCTCGATCAGTGACGGATCACACACGTATGTGCTGTTCCCCTCGCGGGCGGACTTGAAAAGCCCCTGGAAGAGTTGCGTCGCCCACAGTTCACCCGCTGGTCACCGCCGATCGCCCTCACCACGCTGAACTGCGATGATCCGGAGAGCACAAAATTTTTCGCGGAATCCGGAAATCTTTGCCAACCTCCGTCGGGTGCTGATCGTCTAAGTACACGTATGGCCCGGCGCGAGCGGGGCGCCGGGCCATACACACGAGCACGAAAGCGGGCCCCGGCACCGAAGGAAGGTGCCGGGGCCCGCCGTCGTCGGTGTCGCCGACCGAGCGGTCACACCACGGTGAGCGGCAGCAGCTTGGACCTGTCGGCCGGACCGACCTGGATCTCGGTGCCCATGCTCGGGCACACGCCGCAGTCGTAGCAGGGAGTCCAGCGGCAGTCGTCGACCTCCAGCGACTCCTCGCCGTGCAGCGCGTCCTGCCAGTCCTGCCACAGCCAGTCGCGGTCCAGGCCGGCGTCGAGGTGGTCCCAGGGCAGCACCTCGTCGGCGTCGCGCTCGCGCACCGTATACCAGTCGACGTCGACGGGCTCGTCGGCCAGCGCCGCCTCCGCGCAGGCCGCCCAGCGCTCGTAGGAGAAGTGCTCGCTCCAGCCGTCGAAGCGGCCGCCGTCGCGCCACACCGCCTCGACGACCCGGCCCACGCGGCGGTCGCCGCGCGAGAGCAGGCCCTCGATGACGGAGGGGCGGCCCTCGTGGTAGCGCAGGCCCACCGACTTGCCGTACCGGCGGTCGGCGCGCAGCGTCTCCTTCAGCTTGTGCAGCCGCGCGTCGACGACCTCGTGCGAGGTCTGCCCGGCCCACTGGAACGGGGTCTGCGGCTTGGGCACGAACCCGCCGATGGAGACCGTGCAGCGGATGTCCTTGCGGCCGGTGACCTCGCGACCGGTCCTGATGACCTCGCGGGCGAGGTCGGCGATCGCGAGCACGTCCTCGTCGGTCTCGGTGGGCAGGCCGCACATGAAGTACAGCTTCACCTGCCGCCAGCCGGCGGCGTAGGCCGCGGTGACGGTGCGGATGAGGTCGGCCTCGGTGACCATCTTGTTGATCACCCGGCGCATCCGCTCGCTGCCGCCCTCGGGGGCGAAGGTCAGGCCGGAGCGGCGCCCGTTGCGGGTGAGCTCGTTGGCCAGGTCGATGTTGAAGGCGTCGACCCGGGTCGAGGGCAGGGACAGGCCGGTGTTGGTGCCCTCGTAGCGGTCGGCCAGCCCCTTGGCGATGTCGCCGATCTCACTGTGGTCGGCGCTGGACAGCGACAGCAGGCCGACCTCCTGGAAACCGGAGGACTTCACCCCCTGCTCGACCATCTGTCCGACGGCGTCCTTGCTGCGCTCGCGCACCGGGCGGGTGATCATGCCGGCCTGGCAGAACCGGCAGCCGCGGGTGCAGCCGCGGAAGATCTCCACGCTGTAGCGCTCGTGTACCGACTCCGCCAGCGGCACGATCGGGTTCTTGGGGTAGGGCCAGTCGTCGAGGTCCATGACGGTGTGCTTCTGCACCTGCCACGGCACGCCCGGCCGGTTGGGCGCGTACTTCTCGATCCGGCCGTCGGAGAGGTAGCCGACGTCGTAGAAGCCGGGCACGTACACGCCGCCGCCGGCGGCCAGGCGCAGCAGCAGCCCCTCGCGCCCGCCGGGGCGCCCCTCGCGCTTCCACTCGCGGACGACCTCGGTGACGGCCAGCGCGATCTCCTCGCCGTCGCCGAGCACGACGGCGTCGAGGAAGTCGGCGATCGGCTCGGGGTTGAACGCCGAATGCCCGCCGGCCAGCACGATCGGGTGGTCCTCGCCCCGGTCGGCCGCGCGGATCGGGATGCCGGCCAGGTCCAGCGCGGTGAGCATGTTGGTGTAGCCCATCTCGCTGGCGAAGCTGATGCCGAACACGTCGAAGGCGCCGACCGGCCGGTGGGCGTCGACGGTGAACTGGGGGACCCCGTGCTCGCGCATGAGCTTCTCCAGGTCGGCCCAGACGGCGTAGCTGCGCTCGGCGAGCACGCCCTCGCGCTCGTTGAGGACCTCGTAAAGGATCTGGATGCCCTGGTTGGGCACGCCCACCTCGTAGGCGTCCGGATACATCAGGGCCCAGCGGACCTCGGTCTCGTCCCAGTCCTTGACGACGGAGTTGAGTTCCCCGCCCACGTACTGAATCGGCTTCTGCACGCTGGGCAGGAGCGCCTCCAGACGCGGAAAGACGGATTCGATGGGCATGGCGACGGGCCTTTCGAAGGTGCCTGGGTCCACTCACGGATCCCTCCAGGCTAATCGCTGGCGCCGGCTGCCGGGTCCTTCAGTCGAACCCGCGGGCGCGGCCGTGGATGCTCAGCACCAGCCCGATCGCGATGAAGTGGGCGATGGTGGCCGTGCCCCCGTAGGAGACCAGGGGCAGCGGCAGCCCGGTGATGGGCATGATCCCCACCGTCATGCCGATGTTGATGAAGGACTGGAAGGTCAGCCACGCCGCGACGCCCGCGCAGACCAGGCGGCCGTAGGGCTGGTCGCATTCGGCGGCCACCCGCAGGATCCGCCACACGATCACGCCGATCAGCGCGATGATGGTGCCGCCGCCGATGAACCCGAGCTCCTCCCCCGCGACGGTGAAGATGAAGTCGGTGTGCTGCTCGGGCACGAACCTGCCGCTGGTCTGCTCCCCCTCGAACAGCCCGGTGCCGTTGAACCCGCCGGAGCCGACCGAGATGATGGCCTGATTGGCGTTGTAGCCGGCGCCCCGCGGGTCGGCCATCGGATCGACGAACGCCGTGAAGCGCGCGATCTGGTAGTCCTTGAGCAGCCCGGACCACCACACGGCCAGCGCGCTGAGCACGCCGCAGGAGATCAGCCCGATGGTCCAGCCGACGGAGGCGCCCGACAGCGCCAGCATGCCCAGGTAGAGGGAGCCGAGCACCATGGCGGTGCCCAGGTCCGGCTGGGCGAGGATCAGCCCCAGCGGGACCGCCAGCGCGACCAGGCTGAACAGCACGTCCCACGTGGTGGGCACGTGCTCGCCGTCCCGATGCTCGCCCAGCAGCGCCGCCACGCCCAGGACGAGCGCGATCTTGGCGATCTCGCCGGGCTGGGCCTGGAACGCGCCGATGACGATCCAGGACCGGGAGCCGTTGATGACCGCACCGAGCGGTGTGAGCACCAGGACCAGGCCGATCACGGCGGCGACGAAGACGACGGGCGCGTAGGCGTGCGACGTCCGGTGGTCCAGGCAGGCCACGACCAGGCACAGCACCGCCCCGATGCACAGGTGCAGCAGGTGGCGCTGCAGGTAGCCCAGGGCCTCGCTCGGATGGGTGTCGCCCGCGGTGGACGCCCACACCAGCAGGGCCCCCAGGAGCGACAGCGCGGCGACCGCGGCCAGCAGCGCCCAATCGATCCGGCGCGGGAGGCGGTCCATGACCAGCCGCCCCGCTCGGTTGTGCCACGACCTCTGCGGAAGGAACGGACTCTGGTGGAGCGACATGGTGGGCCATCTCCGGTTGGGACGACGGTGGACGGTGACTGCTGCGCGATCCGCTACTTGCGGTAGCCGTCGGGCGGGGCGACCGTGCCGTCGGGCCGGACCTGCGGCAGCTTCTCCGGCGGCGCGCCGCCGGGCAGGGCCGGTTCGCGCTCCCCGGCCTGCTCCTCCTCTCCGCCCTCGCCCGCCGGCCCGGCCTGCGGCGTCGGGGCGAAGCCGTAGATGCCCTCGTAGATCTCCCTGGCCACCGGGGCCGAGGCGACGCCGCCGGTACCGCCCTGGGAGATGAAGACGACGACGGCGAACTGCGGGTCGTCGGCCGGGGCGTAGGAGGCGAACCAGGCCGACTCCCGCTTGCCGACGATGGTCGCCGAGCCCGTCTTGCCCGCGATGGACACCTTGTCCTGCGGGAACCCGTTGAAGGCCCCGGCGGCGGTGCCCTCCTTGGGCACCTGGGTCAGCGCGTCCTGCAGGTACTCCAGCGTCGTGTCGCTGACCGGCAGCCGCTCGGTCCCGCCCGGCGGGATCCGCTCGGCCTGCTTGCCGTCGGCCGAGACGAAGGCCTTGCCGATCCGCGGCTCGTGCAGCGTCCCGCCGTTGGCGATGGCGGCGTAGGCTCGGGCGAGCTGCAGCGGGGTGACCAGCACGTCGCCCTGGCCGATGGCGAAGTTCGCCGCGTCGCCGGCCCGCCACACGTAGCCGTCGGCGCAGTGCTCCTCGGCGACGGTGTGCAGGTAGTCGGCGTGAGCCGGATCCTCCTCGGCGACCTCGGGGTAACCCGTCTCGGCCCGGCGGCAGCTGTTCTCGCGGGTGTCCTCCCAGTACTGCTGCTTCCACTCCCGGTCGGGGATGCGCCCGGCCGCCTCGTGCGGCAGGTCGATGCCGGTGGGCGAGCCGAACCCGTACCCCTTGGCCATCTCCGCCATCGCGTCCTCGGGGTGGGCCACCGGGTCCATTCCGCCGTCCTCCTTCCACATGTCGTAGGCGAGCTGGTAGAAGACGGTGTTGCACGAGACCACGATGGCCTTGTGCAGACTGATGCTGCCGTGGGCGCTGCTCTCGTAGTTGCGGAACGCGCGGTCGCCCACGGTGACCGAGCTCGGGCAGTTGTAGTCGGCGTCGAGCGGGGAGCCGTTCTCCACCGCGGCCGACAGCGAGGACGCCTTGAAGGTCGAGGCCGGCGGGAACTGCCCCTGCACGGCCCGCGAGATCAGCGGCTGGCCCGCGCCCTCAGCCAGCAGCCCCTCGTAGGTCTCCTGGTCGATCCCGCCGTTCCAGACGGCGGGATCGTAATCGGGCATGCTGGCCATCGCGATGACATGGCCGGTCCGCACGTCCAGGACCACGCTCGCGGCCGAGTCGGCCGGGTACCCGGACTTCTTCGACCGCTCCACGCCCCGCCTCAGCGCCTCTTCCACGATGCCCTGCACCTCGGCGTCGATACTGGTCACCAGATGCTGCCCCGGCTCGGGCGGGGTCTCGGAGATCAGCCCCCTGACGTTGCCCATGTTGTCCACGGCCAGCGTGCGCACCCCCGGGTCGCCGCGCAGGCGGGCGTCGTAGACGGCCTCCAGGCCGTCGCGGCCGACCCGGTCCACGCCGCTGAACTGGGCGCGCAGCTCCTCACGCTCGGCGAGTTCATCCTCGGTCACCGGCTGCAGGTAGCCGAGGAGCTGGGCCGCGTCCTCGCCGCCGGGGTATTCGCGGACGGCGTGCTGCTGGGCGGAGATCCCGGGGAAGTCCTCCTGCTGCTCCATGATCTGCAGGGCGACCTTGGGGGCGACGTCCTCGGCCAGGGTGATGGGCTGGTAGGGCGAGCCCGGCCAGCAGGGGCGGCTCACCTCCGGGCCGCACAGCCGGGTGCGCCGGCTCAGCTCCTCGAACGGGGTCCCGAGCACCTCGGCGACCCGGTGCAGCACCGCCTCGCCCTCGTCCTCCTGGGCGAGCAGTGCGTGGTAATCGGCCGAGACCACGAGTTCGGTGTGGTTGCGCACGAGCGGGCGCCCGACCGCGTCCAGGATCTGGCCGCGCGTGGCCGGCACGATGAGGTTCTGGGCGTGGTTGGCGGCCGCGCGCTGCTTGTAGTGCTCGCCCATCGGCACCTGCAGGTACCACAGCCGCCCCGCGAGCACGGCCATCAGGGCGATCACCAGCACCTGCGCGGTGAGCAGGGCGCCGCGCCCCCGGTGGCCGGGCCGGGAACCGGTCGGGCCGCCGGGGGCGCCCTTGCGCCTTCTGCCGCGTTTGGCGCCGCCGGCGCCGCTGATCCTCTTCCGGATGCTCATCGCGTCCTCCCCCCGTTCGACCAGGGGGCCTCTCCGATCGCGGCGAACTCGTTCTCGGCCAGGCCGCGCATCACCCAGAACACCGGGTACAGCACGAACGGGCTCACCACCATGGTCATGAGCAGCACCAGCGGCGTGGTGCCGAGCACGGCCGGCACGGTCACCCGCGGGTCGCCGAGCACGGCGCCGATGAAGGCGTAGCCCAGGGAGACGCCGACCGTGCTCAGCGCGACGATGCCGAAGGGCCACAGCCCGGAGTGCGCCATCGGCTCGCGCAGGGAGCCGACCAGGTAGCCGGCCAGGCACAGGAGCATCGCGTAGCGGCCGATCTCGTGGTCGGCGGGCGGCAGGGCGTCCACGGCCAGGCCCGAGGCGAACCCCGCCACGGCACCGGTGGCCGGCCCGGTGCGCAGGGCCAGCGCCGTGACGGCGAGCAGCACCAGGTCCGGTGCGACGCCCCAGGGCAGCGACAGCCGGTTGACCACGGCCGTCTGCAGGATCACGGCGACCGCGGCCAGCAGTGCCGCCACCAATCCGCGGGTCATGACGGCTCCTCCTCGTTCTCCCGGCCCAGCGGGCCGGTGTCGCCCGCACCGGAACCGTCTCCGGTGCCTCCGGGGGGCTCATCGGTGTCGACTCCGGTGCCCGGCTCGTCGGCCGCACCGGTCCCCTCCCCGCCGGTCCCCTGCTCCGGCTCCTGCCCGGTCCCCTGGTCGGCCTCCCGGTCGGCTTCCTGGTCGGCGGCGGCCTCCTGGTCCGCCCCGTCCCGGGCTGCGTCCTCCGCCCGGTCGTCGGGGCCGGGCACCGACGGCGGCACGGAGTCGCGCGGATCGCTCTCCGGCGCGGCCACGACCACGCCGACCACATCGAGGCGGCTGAAGTCGACGACCGGTTCCACGTCGGCGGTGCGGCTCAGCGCGCCGGGGGTGTCATGGACCTCGCTCACCGCGCCGATGGGCACGCCGGGGACGTACGGGGCGTTGTCGTGCGAGCCGAGCGAGAGGATCTGCTCGCCCTTCTCGACCGTCGCGGTCGCGTCCAGCAGTTCGAAGCGCATCGGTGCGGACGTGCCGACCGCCTGCGCGCCGCCGCTGACCACGCCGATCTCCTTGGAGCCGGCCAGCCGCGCGCCCACAGAAGAGGAGCCGTCGGTGACCAGCCGGACGGTCGAGGTGGTCTCGCCGGCCTCGGTGACCCGGCCGACCAGGCCGTCGCCGTTGAGCACCGTCATCTCGGTGTCCACGCCGTCGCGGCGGCCGACGTCGAGGGTGACGGTGTCGGCGTAGCCCTGGACGGTCAGCCGGGTGACGGCCTGGGCCGGCACGATCTCGTAGTCGCCCAGGGAGGCCAGGCGCAGCAGGTCGGCCAGGTCGTCGGAGCGCTCCCGTTCGCGGTCGCGGGCGGCGAGCTCCCTGGTCAGTTCGGTGTTGCGCGCCTGGAGCTCCTCGATCCGCTCGCTCGCGCCGGGCGCGGCCGCCAGCGCCCGGTAGGCGTCGGTGATCGGGGCGGTCAGGGTGGAGACCGCCGTCGAGATCGGGGCGAAGGCCATCTGGCCCGCGGTGCGCGCGGTGCCGATGACCGGGTTGCCGTCGGAGCGCGAGTCCAGGACGATCAGGACCGCCGACACCAGCAGCAGCAGACCGAGGATGAACCGGGACCGGGTGTTCTCGCGCAGCATCACGGGCCCCCTGTCGTCGTGGGCGGCGGTGCGGTGGCGGCGGGCGCCGGCATCGTCAGCGCCGCCGTTCCGGAACCAGCACCTGGTTGAGGCGCTCGTAGTTCTCCACGCAGGTGCCCGAGCCGATGGCGACGGAGTCCAGCGCGTTCTCGGCGAGGTGGATCGGCATCCCGGTCTCGTGCCGCAGCCGCTCGTCCAATCCGTTCAGCAGCGCGCCGCCGCCGGTGACGGCGATGCCGCGGTCCATGACGTCGCCCGACAGCTCGGGCGGGCACTTGTCCAGCGTGGTGCGGACGGCGTCGATGATCAGGGCGACCGGTTCCTCGATGGCGTGGCGGACGTCGGCGGCGGACATGACCACCGTCTTGGGCAGCCCGCTGACCAGGTCGCGCCCCCGCACCTCGGCGTGCAGCTCCTCGGGGCCGGCCGGGTAGGCCGAGCCGATGGCGACCTTGAGCTCCTCGGCGGTGCGCTCCCCGACCATCAGGGAGTACTCCTTCTTGACGAAGGTCATGATGGCCTGGTCGAGCTCGTCGCCGCCGACCCTGATGGACTGGGAGGTGACGATGCCGCCCATGGAGATGACGGCGACCTCGGTGGTCCCCCCGCCGATGTCGACGACCATGTTGCCGGTGGGCTCGTGCACCGGCAGGCCGGCGCCGATGGCGGCGGCCATGGGCTCTTCGATGATGTAGACGCGCCGGGCTCCGGCCTGGTAGCCGGCCTCCTTGACCGCGCGGTGCTCGACGGAGGTGATGCCGCTGGGGACCGCGACGACGAGGCGCGGCTTGGCGAAGTGGCGGCGGCGGTGGATCTTCTGGATGAAGTAGCGCAGCATGCGCTCGGTGATGTCGAAGTCGGCGATGACGCCGTCCTTCAGCGGCCGTACCGCGGTGATGTTGCTGGGCGTGCGACCGATCATCTGCTTGGCGTCGATGCCCACCGCGACGATTTTGCCGGTCGAGGTGTTCAGGGCGACGACCGAGGGCTCGTTGAGGACGATTCCCCGGCCTCGCACGTAGACCAAGGTGTTCGCGGTCCCGAGGTCGACCGCCATGTCGCGGCCGAGAAAAGCAAGGTTATTGGTCATTAAACGTCCTCAGCGGCACCAATCGGGTGCGGCTTGCCCGGGGCGGTCAATACGACGTCGATCCGCACGGACCCGGATCGAGCTACTCGTATCGTAACGCTGCGCATCCGAGCCGCTACGCAAACACACCGGTTGGCCGCGGCCGCCGAGGACGTGAAGGAGAGGCCGCGAAACTCAGGTCAGGCCAGGTCGGGGAAGAACAGCTTGATCTCGCGCTCGGCGGAGTAGGTCGAGTCCGAGCCGTGCACGATGTTCTGCTGCACCTCCATGGCGAAGTCGCCGCGGACGGTGCCGGGCGCGGCCGCGACCGGGTCGGTGGCTCCGGCCAGGGCGCGGAACGCCTCGACCGAGCGCTCGCCCTCCACGACCATCGCCACGAGCGGGCCGCCGGTGATGAACTCGACCAGGGACTCGAAGAACGGCCTGGAGGCGTGCTCCTCGTAGTGGGTCTTGGCGGTGCCGGCGTCGAGCGTGCGCATGTCCAGCGCGACGATCTTCATGCCCTTGCGCTCGATGCGGGAGATGACCTCGCCGATGATGTTGCGCCGCACGCCATCGGGCTTGATCAGGACAAGGGTGCGCTCCACGGTTGTTGCCTCCTCGGCGACTAGACGGTGATCGGTGGATCCGGTGGTTTCAGCGCGGCCATCCCTGGGAACGCAGCACCTCCGGCCGAGCGCAACCCTACCGGTTAGGCCCGATCGCCCGCGGCGGCTTTCATCGCGTCGGTGCGCCGCCCCAGGAGGACCCCGGCGACCCACAGCCCGGCGAAGACGACCCCGATCACGACCATGCCGGGGACCAGGACGGAGCTGGCCAGCAGCGCGGCCTGCAGCGCCCAGCCGGCGTAGAACGCCCAGCGGAACCGCTGCAGGCAGGCCAGCACCAGCGCCGCGGCGGCGAGCCCGCCCCACACGCCGCCGGCCAGCGCCGGGGAGTGCCCGCCGAGCTGGATCGCGACGGGAACGGCCAGGCCGATGGCGATCACCTCGAACGCCAGGACGACGGCGCAGATGGTGCGCACCCTCACTCCCCCTTCATGAGATGCGCGGCGTCGCCGGCGGTGACGACGGAGCCGGTGATGAGCACGCCCGCGCCGCCGAACTCGCCGCTCTCCTCGGCCAGCGTGACGGCCTGATCGATGGCGTCGTCCAGGCGCGGCGCCAGGTGCACCCGGTCGGGGCCGAAGACCTCCTCGGCGACCTCCTTCAGCTCCTCGGGGCCCATGCTGCGCTGCGAGGAGTTGCGGGTCACCACGACTTCGGCGAGCAGCGGCTCCAGCGGCTCCAGGATGCCGGCCACGTCCTTGTCGGCCATGATCGCGACGACGCCGACGAGCCGGCTGAAGGTGAACGCCTCCTCCACGGTCGCGGCGGCGGCGGCCATGCCGGCCGGATTGTGCGCGGCGTCCACCAGGACCGTGGGGCTGCGCCGGACGACCTCCATGCGGCCGGGCGAGGCGACGCCGCCCAGCGCGGTGCCCACCAGAGCGGGGTCGAGCTGGTCGTCGCCCTCGCCGGGCGCGGCGAAGGCCTCCACGGCGGCGACCGCGACCGCGGCATTGCCGGCCTGGTGCGCCCCGAACAGCGGCAGGAAGACGCCGTCGTAGCCGCCGCGCAGCCCCTTGAGCGCGACCTGCTGCCCACCGACGGCGATGTCGCGGTGCACCACGCCGAACTCCAGCCCCTCGCGGGCGACCCTGGCCCCGATCTCGGAGACGCGGCGCATCAGGACCTCGGCCGCGGCCAGCGGCTGCTGGGCCAGGACCGCGATGGAACCGGGTTTGATGATCCCGCTCTTCTCCTCCGCGATGCCCTCGACCGTGTCGGGGAGGAACTGGGTGTGGTCGATGCCGATGGGCGTGACCACCGCGACGTCGGCGTCGACGACGTTGGTGGCGTCCCAGCGCCCGCCCATGCCGACCTCGATCACGGCCACGTCGACGGGCGCGTCGGCGAACGCCGCGTAGGCCATGGCGGTGAGGACCTCGAAGAACGACATCGGCACGTCGCTGTCGGCGTCGACCATCTCCACGTAGGGCAGGATGTCGACGTAGGTCTCGACGAACCGCTCCTCGGAGATCGGTTCGCCGTCGATGACGATCCGCTCGCGCATGCTCTTCAGGTGCGGACTGGTGTAGCGCCCGACCCGCAGGTGCCGCTCGCGCAGCAGCGCGTCGATCATGCGTGCGGTCGAGGTCTTGCCGTTGGTGCCGGTCAGGTGGATGGCGCGGTAGCTGCGCTGGGGTTCGCCCAGCAGGTCCATGAGCGCGCTGATGCGGTCCAGCGTGGGATCGATGAGGGATTCGCCGGCGCGGGCCATGATGGCCGCCTCGACGGCGCGGTAGTCGGAGCTCGAGGTCACGTTCTTCCGAAGGTCAGGGTCGGTTCGGGTGCACTCCCGAGTCTAGGTCGTCGTCGCGCCGGCCCGGAGGCGGCGTGCGCCCCCGGCACCCGCGGGGCCGGGAGACGGCGGTGGCCCGCCGCCCCTCGAAGGGGCGGCGGGCCACCGGACCGCGTCGGAGACTACCGCCTGCCGGGCTTGTAGCGCGGCTGGCTCTGCGGGTTGAACTCCTCGTAGGTCACGTTCTCGGCGCCCCTGAGGCGGCGGTCGTTGACCTGCAGGACGTCCAGGCCCTTCTGGATGTCGGAGGAGTAGATGTGGCCGTTGTAGTAGTAGGCCGACCACGAGCCGCCCGTCACCATGCTGGTGTCGGAGAGCGGGCCGCGCTCGAAGTAGGCGATCTCCTTGGGACGCCTGGGGTTGTTGAGGTCGATGACCGACACCCCGCCCTGGTACCAGGACTGCACGAAGTAGTCCTTGCCGGGAACCGGGATCAGCGAGCCGTTGTGGGCGACGCAGTTCTCGGTGTCGGCCTGGTGCCGCGGGAGTTTGAAGTAGCTGGCGAAGTCCAGCTCGGGCTCGTTGCCGGTGCCGACCTTGCCCTTGACGTCGAAGATCGCGTCGGCGCCGCGCTGGGGGCCGACCTCCTCGTTGCAGGTGGCCGCGCCGCCGCCGCCCAGCTCGTCGGTGAAGAGGACGTTCTTGCCGTCGTTGGTGAAGGTGGCCGAGTGCCAGAACGCGAAGTTGTCGTCCTGGACGCGCTCGATCACCTCGGGCTGCAGCGGGTCGCTGATGTCCATCAGGACGCCGTCGCCCATGCAGGCCCCCGCGGCGATGTCGCGCTCGGGGTAGACGGTGATGTCGTGGCAGCCCTGGGTCGGCAGCAGCAGGCCGGGCTGGTCGTGGTTGCCGCCGTCGGGGAAGAGCACCGGCTCGCCGGCGATGGCGGCCGAGGCCGGATCGTCCTTGGGGACCTCGATGATCGAGATCTTGTCGTGCGGCGGCTGGCAGTTCGGGAAGCTCGACGACGGCGAGTAGGACGAGACGTAGATGTAGTCGGTCCCGTCGTCGCCCGGCACCAGCGTCTGGGTGTGGGAACCGCAGTCGGTGCGCACGGCCGAGACGTACTGCGGGTCGGCCTTGTCGGAGATGTCGAAGATCCGCACGCCCTCGAACGCGTCGGGGTCGGAGGCGCTGACGGCCGGGCTGCCGCAGTCCTCGTCGGCCCTCGGGTAGTCGACGGCGAAGTAGACCAGGTCGCCGCTGACCGAGACGTCGCCCTGGCCGCCCTGGCACAGCACCTGGCTGACGATCTGCGGCTCCGCGGGGTCGGAGATGTCGTAGATCGTGAACCCGTTGTAGTTGCCGCCGATGGCGTAGTCGCCGGTGAAGGCGAGGTCGCTGTTGAACGCCCCGGTGGAGGCGAAGGCGCCCTGCTTGGGCACGTTGGCGAGATGGACCAGGTTGTCGCTCGTGACGACCTCGTCCACGCCGGGAACGGTGTCCGCGGCGGCGGCCCCGGGTACCAGGGCCGTGGTGCAGGCGAGGGCTATCGATCCCAGGACAGCCACGCCGACGCGACTCACGCGCGATCGCAGCGACCGTCTTGTGGACGGTCTGGGGGATGCCGGCATGCTTGGCTCCTCTCCACTACACGCCGAAAATTAGCGAAAACATACAGAGAAGGTCCTACGTGTGCATAGAGGGCGAGAACCGCACTGAGCTGGAGAGAAGTTTCTGACCAGAGGTTTGCGCAGGTCGGAAAGGTACTATCACTCTCCGTAATCAGAGTGTGTTCTATGTCACACTGGACAATTCGGCGCTCTCCGCCCCAGAGTCGAAAAGGAAGTGACCGCAGCGAGGCGGTGACATCGGGAAAGGGGCGCGTGTGCGGCGTGGGCTTGTTGCGATGGCCGGTGCGGCCCTTCTCGCCCTGGGAGCCACCGCGTGCGGCGGCGGCGAGCAGGAGCAGGCCGGCGACGACATCCCGGTCCTGGCCCCGGGAGCGCCCGGCGAGTCCGCCTCCCCCGCCACCGACGAGCAGTTGGCCGCGGTCGAGGAGTCCCTCACGCACAACGAGGCCGACTTCGAGTATGTGAGCAGGATGGTCGCGCACCACGAGCAGGCCCTGGAGATGACCGATCTGGTCCCGGACCGCGCCGAGCGCGAGGAGATCGGCAAGATCGCCGACCGCATCGCCGCGGCCCAGGACCCCGAGATCGAGGTCATGGAGGAGTGGCTGGAGGCCAACGTCTACGGCCCGGCCAGGGAGAACTCGGCGCACCGCAACTACTGCGGGCTCGACGGGGGCGAGGGGCACGACCACGGCGGCGACTGCGTCGAGGTCGACCACTCCGACATGCCGGGCATGGCCAGCGACGCGCAGATGGCCGACCTGGAGGCCGCCGAGGGCGAGGAGTTCGACGAGCTGTTCGTCGAACTCATGGTGACCCACCACCAGGGGGCCGTCACCATGGCCGAGGAGGAGCTCCTGGACGGCCGGCACCAGGTGGTGCTGGAGATGGCCAACGACGTCATCGCCGAGCAGAGCGTCGAGATCGGCCGGATGCGGGAGGTCCTCGGCGAGGACTGACCGACCGACCGGGGCCGGGCCCGGCCCCGGGGGCTTCAGTCGTCGTCACCGTCGTCGCCCAGCAGCCGCGGCCCGTCCCCGCCGCAGGCGAGGATCACCTCCACGTCGTCGTCACCGCCCTCGAACTCCACCGAGACCTCGGAGCCTGGACCGACCTCGGCGTCGTCGACGGTGTAGCCCTGGGCCGGTGTCCACCAGTCCAGGACGGCGCTGCCGTCGGCGCAGGTGGCCGCGACCGTGCCCCCGGCGCTCTCGAAGACCTCGGACCTGCCGTCGGCCGGCGCGTCCGGATTGGTCTGCGCGCCCTCGGGCGGGGCGGGCGTCGATCCGCTCGGGCTCGGTTCGGGGGGCGGCCCGGCCGACGACGGCGAGGCGGAGGGCCCCGCGTCGGCCAACTGCCGCTCCACACTGGCCTGGGACATCGGCTCGACCGGCTCGGAGGTGATGCCGGTGCCGAGCAGGTTGACCGCTGTCACGCCGACGGCGACGGCGACGACGGCCGCCACCAGCCAGCCGCCGACGGCGAGGAGGGACTGGCGTTTCATGGCCCCCACTCTGCCGAGCCGAACCCTAAGAGAACCTTAACGGAGAGCTATCCGGACGTCTCGCCGACGATGCGCGACCAGGCGGTTGGCTACCGTTCAACCGTGGCCCAGTTACTGCTGATCGAAGACGATCCCACGATCCGCACCTCCCTCACCCGCGCCCTCGGCGAACGCGGGCACGCGGTCTCCTCGGCGCCCACCGCCATGGCCGGGCTGCGCGAGGCCGTCGACGCCGCCCCCGACCTCGTGGTGCTCGACCTCGGCCTGCCCGACCTGGACGGGCTGGAGATGCTGCGGATGCTGCGCGCCGTCTCCCGGATCCCGGTGATCGTCGCCACCGCCCGCGACGACGAGCGCGAGATCGTGCGCGCCCTGGACGTCGGAGGCGACGACTACGTGGTCAAACCGTTCAGCGCGGCGCAACTGGACGCCCGGATCCGGGCCGTGCTGCGCCGCCTGGGGGCCGGAGCCGACACCGACGAGGCGGTCGCCGTCAGCGGCCTGCGGGTCGATCCGGCCTCGCGGGAGGCCACCCTGGACGGCCGCCCCCTGGACCTCACGCCCAAGGAGTTCGATCTGCTTCACTACCTGGCCAGCCGAACGGGGCAGGTGGTCTCGAAGAAGGAGCTGCTCACCGAGGTCTGGCGGGTCCCCTACGGGGGTGCGGACAAGTCGGTGGACGTCCATCTGTCGTGGCTGCGGCGCAAGCTCGGGGAGACCGCGCAGCGCCCCCGCTACCTGCAGACGGTGCGCGGTGTCGGGGTGAAGCTGACCGAGCCGCGCGGCGGGGAGGACGGTACCGGGTGAGGCGGCGCCTGACGATCCTGGTCGGCGCCACCACGTCGCTGGTGCTGGTGGCCTTCCTGGTGCCGCTCGCGCTGCTGGTGCAGACGGTCGCCTACGACCAGGCGCTCAATTCGGCCTCCCTGGAGGCGCGGACGCTGAGCGTGGTGGCCGCCACCGGCGACGAGGCGTCGCTGCGCGCCACCGTGCAGCGCACCAACTCCGGGGAGCCGTTCCCGGTGACGGTCTTCCTCCCCGGCGGCCGGGTGATCGGCGAGCCGGCCCCGGAGTCGGCGGCGGTGCGGCTGGCCCGCAGCGGCCGGACGTTCAACGCCGAACTGCCCGACGGCGGGGTCGAGGTGCTGTTCAGCGTCGGGGCGCCGGACGGCACGTCGGTGACCCGCGTCCTGGTCAGCGAGGAGCAGTTGCGCTCCGGCGTCTACCGCGCCTGGCTGATCCTGGCCCTGATGGGCGTGGCGCTGCTGCTGATCAGCCTGGCCGTGGCGAACCGGCTGGCGCGCTCGCTGGTGCGCTCCATCGACGAACTGGCCGGCGCCTCGCACAGGCTCGCCGAGGGCGACCTGAGCGCCCAGGCCCGGCCGGACGGCCCGCCGGAGATCAACGCGGTCGCCGCGACGCTGAACACCCTGGCCGCCCGCATCAGCGACCTGCTCGTCGGCGAGCGCGAACGGGTGGCCGACCTCTCCCACCGGGTGCGCACCCCGCTCACCGCGCTCAAGCTCGACGCGGAGTCGGTGCGCGACCCCGAGGAGCGGGAGCGGCTGGAGACCTCCATCGCGGCGCTGGAACGGGCGGTGACGCAGAGTATCAACGACGCGCGCCGCCCGGCCGAGGACGGCGGCCGCTGCGACGCCACCCGGGTGGTGCGCGACCGGGTGGAGTTCTGGACCGTGCTCGCCGAGGACCAGGAGCGGCGCTTGGACGCGGAGCTGCCCGACCGCCCACTGGCCGTCGGCGTCGCGGGCGACGAGCTGGAGTCGGCGGTCGACGCGCTCCTGGGCAACGTCTTCGCGCACACCCCCGAGGGCACCGCGTTCTCGGTGCGGCTGCGCGCGGCCGACGGCGGCGGCGCGGTCCTGGTGGTCGAGGACGAGGGGCCGGGCCTGAGCCGGTCACCGCAGCGGGGCGAGAGCGGCGCCGGCTCCACCGGGCTCGGGCTGGACATCGCCCGCCGCGCAGCCGAAGGCTCCGGCGGGTCCTTCGCGGCCGACTCCCCCGTCGGCGCGCGGATCACCCTGCGCCTGGGGCCCGCCGGGGATCCGCGCCAGGCGGTGACCGCGCGCCGGGCGCCCGGGGCGTTTTGACGCTTTGTTTGCCCTCCTCCAGCAGATCTCCCGCGTTTTGGGGCAGCGGATGCACGAGCACGATCCAGCACCGGACCGGGCGAGGAGAGGAGAGGAGAGGAGAGCCATGCGAGGCTTCGGCGCCGCCGGCGGTCCCGGCCGGGTGGTCGCGGGCATGGCGGTGGTCATGCTGGCCCTGGTGAGCGGGTGCGGACGCCCTCCCGCCTACCCCGAGGGCGTGGAGATCACCGAGCAGCCGGGCGAGCCGGCCTTGGAGGAGGGCGACGATCCGGCGAATCCGGAGATCGACATCCTCGCGGCCGCGGACATGGCCGGGGAGCAGGTCCCCGAGGGCGTGCTCTACGACATCGAGCTGGAGCACGGCCGGGAATGGCACGTCGACCTCATGGTCGGCGACCGCAGCCGCGAGGTCGTCATCGACAGCGCGAACGGAAACATCACCGAGGGCAGCGGGCAGGGAGCGCCCGTGAGCGAGCCCTTCGACACCGCGCCCCCGGTGAGTCTGGAGGAGGCCGTGGACACGGCCTTGACCGAGACCGGAGGGAAACTGTCCAACGAGGCCAACCTCGCGTTCGAGGAGGGACGAACCACCTGGGAGGTCCACGTCGACGACGCCCGCGTCGTCAGCCTCGACGCCGACTCCGGCGAGGTCGTCGACATCGACGGCTGAGGCGGTCGATGCCGGTACCGGGATGCGGAGGCCGCCGTGCGCCATCCAGGATCCTGCACACCGGCGTCCGCTCTCGCGCGAAAGTCCAGGACAGGCCGATCCTACCCGAAGTAGGATCGGCGCATGAGCACGCAGAAGCTGTCCATAACGGTTCCCGAGGAGACGCTCCGGGAGATCAGACGCTCCGCCGAAGAGGCCGGGCTGTCGGTTTCCGCCTGGATGTCCCAGGCAGTGGAGTTGGTACTGCAGACCCAGGCCGGACTCGACTTCGTCGCCGAGTACGAGGAGACGCACGGTCCCCTCAGCCCCGATTCGGTCTCCCGGGCACAGGCCGAGATCCACGATGCGCTGGCCAGGTCGCACGCCGACAGCGGTGCAGCCGAGCACCTTCTCGAACGGGAGGCGTGTTGATCCAGGTCGTCGGCCGCCGGCCGGTTCTCTACGATGCCGGAGCGCTTCTCGCCGCCGAACGCGGTGACCCGGAGATGCTGTCACTGCATCGCGGCTTCTGCATGGAACTCATGCCCAGAATCATTCCCGCATCGGTGTTGACCCAGGTCTGGCGGGATGGAGCCTGCCAGGCCCGCCTGGCGCGCTTCCTCAAGAGCTGCAAAATCCACGCCACTCCGGAGGACACCGCGCGCGAAGCCGGATTGCTCCTGGGAAGATCCGGCACCAAGGATGTGGTGGACGCGACGGTCGTGGCCACGGCCAGAAGCCTGGGAGCCACCATGATCGTCACCAGCGATGAGGGCGACATCAAGAGGCTGTGGGAAGTCGCCGACAGCCGTGTGCACGTGACCATCCGGCACGTCTGAACAGCGGAGCGGGGAGTGGCGGCCGCCACTCCCCGCTCCGCCCGGCCGACGGCCTCAGGCGCTCTTCTCCTCGCGCTCGGTCTCGGCCGCGAGCTTGGCCCGGGGCACGATCGTGGGGTTGACGTGCTCCAGCACCGCCTCGCGGGTGATGATCACCTGCGCGACGTCCTCGCGGCTGGGGACCTCGTACATCACCGAGAGCAGGACCTCCTCGATGATGGCGCGCAGGCCGCGGGCGCCGGTGCCGCGGATGATCGCCTGCTCGGCGATGGCGTCGAGCGCGTCGTCGGTGAACTCCAGCTCCACGTTGTCGAGCTCGAACAGCCGCTGGTACTGCTTGACCAGCGCGTTGCGCGGCTCGGTGAGGATGCGGATCAGCGCGGCGCGGTCGAGGTTGTGCACGCTGGTGATGACCGGCAGCCGGCCGACGAACTCCGGGATCATCCCGAACTTCAGCAGGTCCTCGGGCATCACGTCGGAGAACTGGTCGGTGTCGTCGAGGTCCTGCTTGGAGTGCAGGATGGCGTTGAAGCCCATCCCCTGCTTGCCGACCCGCGACTCGATGATCTTCTCCAGGCCGGCGAAGGCTCCGCCGCAGATGAACAGCACGTTGGTGGTGTCGATCTGGATGAACTCCTGGTGGGGGTGCTTGCGCCCGCCCTGCGGCGGCACGCTGGCTGTGGTGCCCTCCAGGATCTTCAGCAGCGCCTGCTGCACGCCCTCACCCGAGACGTCGCGGGTGATCGAGGGGTTCTCGCTCTTGCGCGCGACCTTGTCGACCTCGTCGATGTAGATGATGCCGGTCTCGGCCTTCTTGACGTCGTAGTCGGCGGCCTGGATCAGCTTGAGCAGGATGTTCTCGACGTCCTCGCCGACGTAGCCCGCCTCGGTCAGCGCGGTGGCGTCGGCGATCGCGAACGGGACGTTGAGGATCTTGGCCAGGGTCTGCGCCAGCAGCGTCTTGCCCGAGCCCGTGGGGCCCAGCAGCAGGATGTTGGACTTGGCGATCTCGATGTCCTCGTCGCGCGGGCGGTCGCCCTCGGACTGGACACGCTTGTAGTGGTTGTAGACCGCGACCGACAGCGCCTTCTTCGCCTGCTCCTGGCCGATGACGTAGGAATCCAGGAATTCGTAGATTTCGCGCGGCTTGGGGAGGCTGTCCCATTTCAGCTCGGTGGCGTCCGCGAGCTCCTCTTCGATGATCTCATTACAGAGGTCGATACATTCGTCGCAGATGTACACACCCGGTCCGGCAATGAGCTTCTTCACCTGCTTCTGGCTCTTGCCGCAGAACGAGCACTTCAGCAGGTCTCCACCGTCGCCGATGCGTGCCACCCAGCTACTCCTTAAAACGTAGGCCACCCCGTCTTCGCGTCACCCGGCGTGGCGCGGGAACGCCGGTCCGCGGCCCTCCCGGGTCCCGGTGGCGGCGACAAGCCCATGTCCTGGACGAGCTACCGCCATTTCAGGATATGCGCTCCCTGCGGGGTGACCAACGGGATGATCTGTGCGTCGTTCCCACGAGCCTAAGCGAAGAAGCGGGCCGACCACACATCGCGCGGTGCGCGGCGTGCGATCCGCCGGCCCGTCTTCTCCCACGCGTCCTCATTGGGACCGACCCTACTTGACCGACGCCTTGCGGTAGGGGAACACGTCATCGATGATGCCGTACTCCTTGGCTTCCTCCGCGGTGAGGATCTTGTCGCGCTCGATGTCGCGCGAGATGTCCTCGGGCGTCTTGTCGGTGTGCCGGGCCAGCGTCGTCTCCAGCTGCTTGCGGATCCGCATGATCTCGTTCGCCTGGATCTCGATGTCGGTGGCCGCGCCGTAGGTGCCCTCGATGGCGGGCTGGTGGATCAGGACCCGCGAGTTGGGCAGCGCGGCGCGCTTGCCCTTGGTGCCGCCGGCGAGCAGCACTGCGGCGGCCGAGGCGGCCTGGCCGATGCAGACCGTGGAGATGTCGGGCCGCACGAACTGCATCGTGTCGTAGATGGCCATCAGCGCCGTGAACGACCCGCCCGGCGAGTTGATGTACATCGTGATGTCGCGGTCGCTGTCGATGTGCTCCAGCGTGATCAGCTGGGCCATGATGTCGTTGGCCGACGTGTCGTCGATCTGCACGCCGACGAAGATGATCCGCTCCTCGAAGAGCTTGTTGTACGGGTTCATCTCCTTGACGCCGTACGTCGTGCGCTCGACGTAGGAGGGCAGGATGTAGCGGCTCTGCGGAGACGCCGGCGCCATCCCGCCGCCGTAGGGGTTGAGGTTGTACTCGGTCATGTTCGAGCCTTCCACACTGTGGGTGTCCACACGGGTGAATTCGTCCTGAACCGGCGGCGGGGCCGGCTACCTGTTCCCGGACACCACGTCCGGGGTGTTGGACAGGACCTCGTCGATGAAGCCGTAGTCCTTGGCCGCGTCGGCGGTGAACCAGCGGTCCCGGTCGGCGTCCTTCTCGATCTGCTCGATCGACTGGCCCGTGTGCAGGGAGACGCGCTCGAAGAACATCCGCTTCACGTACATCAGCTGGTCGGCGAGGATCCGGATGTCGGACTCCGTCCCCCCGATGCCGCCGGAGGGCTGGTGCATCATGACGCGGGTGTGCGGCAGCGCGTAGCGCTTGCCGGGGGCGCCCGCGCACAGCAGCATCTGCCCCATGGAGGCGGCCAGGCCCATGCCCACGGTGCGGACGTCGTTGGGGATGTACTGCATGATGTCGTAGATCGCCATGCCGGCGGTCACCGAACCGCCGGGTGAGTTGATGTAGAGCGTGATGTCACGCTGCCGGTCCTCGGCGGACAGCAGCAGCAGCTCACCCACGATGCGGTTGGCGATGTCGTCGTCGACCTGCTGGCCGAGGAAGACGATGCGCTCGCGCAGCAGCCGCTGCGACGTCTGGTCGAACATCGGGGGAATAGGCGACTCGGCCGTACGGGCGTCGATTCGCATGGACTCATTGAAGGTCGGCGGCACTCTCGTCACCTGCTCCGGAATCGAAACGGTTGCGACGCTTGCGACACTAACGGTCTTCACCGCTCCTCTCGCACGGATCCCGCCCCTGTTCGCTTTGAGCGCAGGTGCCGGACGCCGCGGCCCGGGTGTTTCACGGGCGGCGAAACGCACACGAGTCCCGCCCCGGCCCGCGTGGGGTCGGAAGCGGGACTCGTGGTCGCGCGGGAGTGCGGCGAGAGCCAGAGAAAACTACGCCTTGCTGCCGGTCTCGGCCTCCTCGGCCGGTGCCTCCTCGGGGGCCTCGGCGGCGGTCTCGGGGGTCTCGGCGGCGTCCTCGGACTCCTCGGGGGCGTCCGGCTCGATCTCGTTGCCCGACTCGTCGGTGATCTTGGCCTTCTCCACGACCAGGCTCATGGCCTTGGCGCGGACGACCTCGGTGTAGGCGACCCGGATCTGGTTGGACTCGACCAGGTGCTGGGCGAGCTGGTCGGGGGAGATCCCCATACGCTGGGCCTGCTCGACCACGTACTGGCTGAGCTCGTTGTTGTCGGCGGCCAGCTCCTCCTGCAGGGCGAGCTGGTCGAGGATGAAGCCGGCCTTGACGGCCGATCCGGCGCCCTTGGTGAGCTCCTCCTCGAACTCCTCCTCGGTCTGCTCCTGGGCCTCGAGGTAGGACTCCTTGGTCAGCCCGCTCTGCGTGAGCTGCTGCTCCAGGCTCTGCCGGCGGCGGGTGATCTCCTCGTCCACCACGCTGTCGGGCAGCGGGATGTCGATGGAGTCGACCAGCTTCTCCAGCGCGCGGTCGCGGGCCTGGGAGAGCTGCTGGAGGCGGCGGGACTGCTCCAGGCGGGTGCGGACGTCGGCGCGCAGCTCCTCGATCGTGTCGAACTCGCTGGCCATCTGCGCGAACTCGTCGTCGAGCTCCGGGAGCTCCTTGACCTTGACGCTGTGCACGGTGACGGTGACGTCGGCCTCCCTGCCCTCGTACTCACCGCCCACGAGCTTGGTGGAGAAGGTCTTGGACTCGCCGGTGGACATGCCCTGGAGGGCATCGTCGAGCCCCTCCAGCATGGTGTTGGTGCCGATCTCGTAGGAGATGCCGCTGGCCTGCACGTCATCGAGCTTCTCGCCGTCGATGGCGGCGGACAGGTCGATGGAGAGGTGGTCGCCGTTCTCGGCGGGGCGTTCGGCGCCGGTCAGGGTGGCGAAGCGCTCGCGCAGGTTGCCGACCTGGTCGTCGACCTGCTCGTCGGTGACATCGGCGTCGTCGACCGTGACCTCGAGGCCCTCGTAGTCGGCGACCTCGAACTTCGGGCGGATGTCGACCTCGGCGGTGAAGGTCAGCTCGTCGCCGTCCTCCAGCTTGGTGATCTCCACGTCCGGCTGGCCGAGAGCGAAGACGTCCTTCTGCTGAACGGCCTCGTTGTAGAGCTCGGGAACCGCGTGGTTGACCGCTTCGCTGATCACCGCGCCGCGGCCGACGTAGCGGTCGATGAGCCGGGCCGGCGCCTTACCCGGGCGGAAGCCCTTGATCCGGACCTGCTTGGCGAGCGACTTGTATGTCACGTCGAAGGCGTGGTCGAGTTCCTCGAAAGGAACCTCGATGGTCAGCTTGACCCGGGTCGGGCTGAGCTCCTCGACATCGGTCTTCACGGGGCGGTACTCCTAGATTTCCGGCTGTTTTCCGGTACGACCCGGAACGGCACGCGGCAACGGCGCGAAGCGACGGCCGACGCCGACTGCGGGGCGCCACAAGAGATTGAGAACTCTGCGTGATTTTCTTGCCAATCACGCCAAGTCTAGGGCAGATACACGGGGACTCACGGCCGATGGACACTCGGAAGGACCCACGAGCCGCACGTCGTTTCGTCGGGGAGGCGGGATTCGAACCCGCGGCCTCATGCTCCCAAAGCATGCGCGCTAACCAAGCTGCGCTACTCCCCGTGAGCCTCACGCGGACACCCACGGATGGGCGCGACCAACGCTGCGGAGACTGTAGTCTTGTCTCCGTCGGCTCCACGAGTCTAGAGGAAACTCAAGAGGCCCGGCGCCATGCGGGCGTAGTTCAATGGTAGAACTCCAGCCTTCCAAGCTGGTCGTGCGGGTTCGATTCCCGTCGCCCGCTCCAACAGCCCAAGGGCCAGGCCGTCCCCGATGCCGGGAACGCCTGGCCCTCGGTCGTGTCGGGCACCGGCACGCCCCGTGTGCCCGTTGCGTGCCCGATGCTCAGATGCGGGCACCGGAGGACGGCGGGTCGCCGTCGTCGTCATCGCCAGACTCTTCGGTTTCCTCCGGTTCGACGTCGCGCCCGCGGACCGAATCGGCGAGTTCCTTTGCGGCCCGCTCCCCCACCGCATCACTCAGTTCCCTGGCCCGGTCCTCGCGCGCGTGCAGGTAGACCAGCGCCGCCCGCGTGCTGGAGTGCCCCATCCGGTTCATCAGCTCCCGCAGTGAGGCGCCGGCCTCGGCGGCGTAGGTGTTCCCGGCGTGGCGAAGGTCATGGAAGTGGACGCCGGGAAGCCCCGCCTCGGCGCGCGCGGACGTCCAGATCGCCGCGAAATTGGTGCGTCGCAGCGGATTGCCCCGCTTGCCCACGAAGACCAGTCCGTCCGGCCCCTCCTCGGCGTAGTCCGCCAGGTGCCGCCGCAGATCGGCGATGATCAGGCCGGGCAGCTGCACCGTGCGGCGGCTCGCCCTGGACTTGGGCGGGCCGAACCGGACTCCCCCGAGTTCATAGGCGGTCTCCCGGACGGTCACGGTCCGCCGGTCGAGGTCGAGGCGGTGCCGCCGGAGCCCGACCAGTTCGCCCCACCGCAGACCGCCGAACGTCGCGAGCAGCACGAGCGCCCGGTAGCGCGCCGGGACGGCACCGGCCAGCCGGTACACCTCGGCCACCGACAGCGCCGGACGCTCCTCGCTGTGCTCCTGGCCCGCGCCCTCGATGCGGCACGGGTTCTCCCGGATGAGCCGGTCCCGCACGGCGGTGTTCAGGACCGAGCGCATCAGCCGGTAGGCCTTGGCCACGGTCACCTTCCCGACCTTGGCCCTGCGCCGAGCGGCCCGCCAGGTGCGCACGTCGGACTCGCGGATGTCCTTGAGGAATATGTCGCCGAACGTGGGGTTCAGGTGCAGGCGCAGCAGGCTCTGATACAGGTCGGCCGACCTCGGCGCGAGGTCGCGTTCGGCCACCCACTTGTCGGCGTAGTCACGAAACGGCACCGACCCCGCGTCGGGGTCCCACCAGCCGTCGCGGGTGATCTCAGCCTCCTTGAGGGTGAGCCAGCGGTCCGCCTCCTTCCTGGTCGCGAAGGTGAAGGGGGCCGGCCGGTCGATGCCGTCGGGGCCGGGATAGCGCGCCTGCCAGCGACCGGAGTTGAGTTGCCGAACGCGTCCGAACCGCCGCTTCTTCGACGCCATTAGGCAGCCCTCCTCGTGTGCAGGCGAACGGGCTCGACGACGCCGGAGGCGATGAACTCATCCAGCGCGGTTTCCGGGATGCGCACGTGCCGTCCGATGCGCACGAAGGTGATCCGCCGTTCCTCGATGAGGCGACGCGGGTAGCGCTCGGAGGTGTTGAGCCGCTCGGCCGCTTGGGCCACGGTGAGCAGTCGGCCGGTGGCACGGGTCCTCTTCCTGTCCATCACGCCGCCCTTTCTCCGGTTGCCGAAAGATCGGTCTGCCGTGCCGCGTCGAGTTGGGCGCGGCGTTTGAGCGACTCCCCCACCGCGCGTAGAAGCCGGTGTTCGCGCGGGGGAACGTCGGGGTCGGTGGGTCGGGCGAGTTCCCAGGCGACGTCGTTGCTCGCTACGGAGAGCCGCACGGGCGAGCCGGGTTGCCCGGTGTCGTCGTCGGGGTCGGCTGTGGGGTCGACGCCGAGGGCGTCGAGGACCCAGGCCAGCCGGTCGGCCTTGTGGTCGGCCAGCGTCTTGCCCGACCATTTGCGCGAGACCAGCACGCGCCGCCCGGCATAGCCGAGGTGTTCGCGCTTGTGGGCTTTGGACCGGCAGTAGCCGGGGCGCAGGCCCGCTTTGGCGTCTTGGGGTTGGATGCCGTAGCGCAGCCAGTTGGCGCAGCGCGGCGAGCAGGGTTCGAACCGCAGCGCCTGCACCAGCCGGTCAACGTGGCGTTCCTGCGCGTCAGACTCGATCGTGTGGCATTCGGCGATGTCCTTGGTCAGGTACTTCGCCAGGTAGCGCACGCACCGGTCCGCGTCGGCCGACCCGGCAAGGACCCCTTTGGCATCCACCTGCGGACCGAACCGCACCACGTGCATCGGCTCAGCATCCAGGTCGTCATCGAGCGCGTCCAGTGCCTCATCCCAGGTGGGCAGGAGTTCCCCCGTCACGGGGTCGAGGTAAGTCCCGGCGTCCTCATCCCAGACCGGAACGCGCGCCCCCTCGTACTTCACTTCATCGGCCGCAGGCCACCACACCTGGTGGTAGGTCGCCGCCGCGATCTGGCGCAGCTCTGAGCGGGGAATCGTGCCCCGGGTGGCCATGTGCAGGTGCGGCGCGAGGCGACGTTGAGGTTCGACGGTGGCGAAGTACTGCACATCGAAGCCGGCCACCCGGCGCAGGTTCTGCACGAACCGGTCGATCAGCTTGGAAAAGTGCAGCGCATCCCGAGCCGCCCGCCGATAGTCGTAACTGCCCGGATCCACCGGAGTGCCATCACTCTTCACCCGCCCGTAGCTGTCACACGTGAGGGTGACGAACAGGGACGGCCGGAAGACCTTGCCCGAGGCCGGATCCTCGAAGGTCTGGCCCACGGTGCGCCGCACCATCGGACGCTTGGGCAGCTCCGGAGCATCCTGGCGCCGTTTCGTCGAGCGGACCCGCCGCGGCTTCGACGAGGAGCCCGAGTCCGGAGAGGGAGCGGCCTTGCCCCGCAGCCCCGAGCCAGTGATCTCCTCGTCGAGATCAGCGATCGCCGCATCCAGCGCCGCCAACGCATCCGGATCGGCATTGCCGGAGGAGGCCAGCGCATCGCGTTCGGCGGTGACCATCGCGCGCTTCTCCACCCAGGAGCGCTGCACCTCGGACGGCTCATCCGGAACCACGGTCGGTTCCTCGGCCAGGTGCCAGCCCTCCTCACACTGCGTCCGGCGAATGGAGCGCTTACGGCGCGCGCAGGAAGGGCAGCGGGATTCCAGCGTGGACCCGCACGGCACGTCCACGATCTCGGTTGCTCCCGTGGCCAGATCAGTACGCCGAAGAGATACCGGACGGATGCACACGCCCTTGTCTGCGGCGATCTGCTCGGCGACCTCCCGCGCCAGCGGTTGGGCCATCCGCTCGGCGCGGGTGGTCTTGCCGGTCGGAGTCGGCATTCAGGCGACCCCCTCAGCCGTCATGGCGTCGATGTCGGCATCGCTGACGAACGCGGCCCGCACCCGCACCGGCACCGGGGAGCCCTCCAGCCGGACGAAGGCCACCCCCGGCAAGTCCGGGTCGATCAGGTGCGCGTTCGCGCCTCTCTCGCGCGCCCCGTCGCCGAGCACCATGTCCACCTGGCTCGCTTCATCCAGGCGTAGCGCGATCTTGTCGGGGAAGAGGTTGCGCAGGTTCAGCACCTCCTTGCGCGGATCCTGGAGTGCGGCCAGCACCGACACCCCGACCGAGCGGCCCTGGCTAGTGAGGGTGGCGAGGGCGTTCTCGGCGCGGCGGCGGATGTCGCGGTCGGGGTGGTAGGCGGTCACAAACGCCACCTCGTCCACCACCACGGCCACGAACGGGTCATCCTGGGTGGGCGTATGGGTGCGCTGCTTGCCCGCATACCGCGCCGCCCGGTCCTGCATGGTGGCAACCGCCGCTTCGAGCAGGCCCACCGCTGTCTCCCCGGTGTCGGCATACCTGGCGAACAGGGACCGTCCGTAGGACAGCTCCATCCGCTTGGGATCGACCGCCCACACCTGCGCCGTACCGTCCTCGATCGCGGGCAGCATCGCGCGCACCGCCGACCAGATCACCGAGCCCTTACCGGCACCCGTCACCCCCACGGTGAGCACGTGGGTTCCGTGCAGCCGCAGCCGCCACGGGGCGCCGTCCTCACACAGCCCCATCGGCAGCGCCTTGAGATCCACCTCGGCCGGAACCTCCAGCGCGTCAATCGGGTCGGCCAGGGTGTCGAAGCGGGGGAACTCCAGCACCACATCCCGAGGCCCGTTGACGGTCACCCGGCACGACGGCGCGCCGAAGCCGTGCGCCAGCTCGCTCACCCGCTGTTCCACATCGGTCGGGGCGGTGCCGGCCACCAGGCGCACCCGCACCCGGTCCGACCACTCAGAGCAGGTCACCCGCCGGATGCGCGGCAGGTACTGGCGCTCCTGGTAGGACTCCGCCAACCCGGCGACCACCAGCACCGGTTGCCAGTGCCGCCGATACACCCACACCCACCGCCACGCCGCCAAAGCCCGCAGCGCCACACACCGCCGGAACAAGTCCGGCCACCGACGCCACCACACCAACAACCCCACATCGGCCACCGACCACACCACCGCCAGCGCCACCCAGCCGAACCAGTGCGCGACCGCAGCCGAGACCGCCACCGTGCCCACCGCGACGGGAAACCGGATAGGCAGCAGGACGAGCAGAGTCACGAGGCGGGTGATCCAGCGGGCGAGGATGAAAATCCCCGGGGTCTCCACCACCGGAGTGGAGAACCGCACCGTTTGCGCCGGAACCGGCGCGGTGGGCTGCACCGCGGCCCCGGCGTTCCTGGAACGCAGCATCACACCTCACCGCCGTCCAGGCCGCAGCGCTCCCGCACCTCGGCCAACTGGCGACGCACATCAGCCGCCACGTCCTGAGCTTCAGCGTCATCGGGGTGTTCGGCCGCGACGCGATCGAACAGCGCCGCCTTGCGTTCGAAGAACGCCACGTCCTCGGCCGGAGTCTCGGGCGAGGTCCCGCCGAAGCGGCCCAGGACCTCGGACAGGAAGTCCGCCACATCCCGGGCGGTCACGCGTTCTGGCTGTTCAGACATAACCTGGACACACCTCTTCCAAAGGATTCGCAGCTGGAGGGAGAGAGAAGGGGCGGCCATCGGTGTTGCAGCACCAGGCCGCCCCGCCTTGCTTTGCTACTGGGGATCGGTCGGCAGACCTCGGAACATCCGCTCGCACGCCACCGCGAACGCCTGGGCCTGTTCGGCCAGCAGCCGCGCGAACGCGACATCGGAGGCCGAGACCCGCGCCGTGTCGGAGGTGCCCAGGGTGAGCCGGGTTCCGGCCACCTCCAGCACCAGCACCGGCGTGCGCGCCGGGTAGGACCGCGCCGTGGCCGAGGAGCCGCCGCGTGCGTGCAGGCTCACCACGTTGGCCGCAGCACCGCCGCGCCCCGCCATCAGGCAGCGTCCTTCGCGGCCGGAGCCGAGCGACGTCCCGCACCGGCAGCGCCGGGAGCCTTCACGCCCCGGGCGCGCAGCGAGTAGGCCACGCGGGGACGGCGCCCGTTGTCGTCGACGTAGGGCATCACCGCCATCCCTTCGAACTCGATGGGGCGGAACGGCAGGCCCGGCACCTCATCGGGCAGCGTCGGGCACACCTCGGCGGCGACCTTGACCTTCACGCTCTTGGCCTTGCCCCGCGCCTCGGGGTCGGCGTCGATCACGTCCACCGCCCACAGCGGCAACCCCGACTCCTTGTCCAGCTGGGGCCGCTTGGTCTCGAAGTCGGTGATCGCCTCCACGCCCAGCGCATACGCCCCCGCCGGGAACACCGTCCCGAACGCCACCGGCAACGCACCCTGAATCGCCATCAGACCCATTCCCATCTATCAGGAAGCAGAAAAACCACAACCTGTACTGTCAGGTTGTGGTTCGACGGTATGCGAGCGAATCTGATAGGTCAAGTTGTGCAGGACTGATTTTCTGTCCGGTTCAGTTGAGCGGGTAGACATCGCGCAGCTCGTGCCGGTCACCGGGCAGCACGGCGTCAATGAGTTGCAGCGCCTTACCGTCGGCATCATGGCCGGTCACGACGATGTTGAGCACCGCAGAGCCCGGCGTGATCCCCAACGCCTGGGCCTCTTCGGAGGTCGCCGCGCGGGCGATGGTGCGTTCCACCGCGTGGTCAAGCCGGATCCTCTTGCGTTCGAACAGGTGCCGCCGGATGCTCGGCCCCAGTGGCTCAGCCGAGGTGAAGCGGGTGCCCGAGGCCAGTTCCAGCGGGAACCATGCCGAGACCAGTTCGGTCGGCCCGTCCTCGTCGCTGATCACGTACTGGCGCAGGAACGCCTTGACCGGAGTGGGCAGCTCCAGCAGGTTCGCCGCCCGGGGCGAGGCGACCACGATGCCGGCCTGCAGCAGCTCCGCCGACTGGGCCTCTTCGGAGCCCTCCAGTAGTTCGAGGCCGGGCCGGGACAGCTCTTCGGTCGCCTTGGGTGCCGTGCCGCGCACGTAGGAGCCCGAGCCGGTCTGGGTGTAGATCAGGCCCTCGTCGCGCAGCACGTCCAGGGCGTTGATGACCGTCGGCCGCGACACCTCGAACTCCTGGGACAGGCGTCCCTCGGAGGGCAGGGCGTTTCCCGGGCGGTAGGCACCGGAGGCGATGCGTTCGCGGATCACCCGCGCCACACGCTCGTATTTGCGTTCGCCGTCCTTGGCCGTCATCCCTACCATCCCAGGTCAGCCGACATGATCTATCAAATGAGACTAACAGCGGGACCTGTAGACGTCAGCCCTACAGGTGGTCTCCCGCCACACATTCATGCTCGCGCCGCACCAGTCGCACCTTGAGGCGCATCGTCGCCGCGTCGCAGGCGGTGAAGTGAATGCCCCCGTGCACGGCGATCCAGCCCCCGTCCGGCAGCGGCCGGAAAATCCATCCCGGATTCTCCCGGGCGAGCTCCTTGGCGATCAGCCCTCGAATCCGCGCCAACTGCGCGTCCAGCTCAACCACCGCCGGTCATCCCCGCCGGGGCAGCCGACCCTGAAGGTAGCGCACCACCCCGCGCGCCGCCGCCCACGGATCCGAGGCCACCGAACGCTGATACAACCCGTCGTGCAGCACATAGGAGCCCCGCTGGGTGGCCGAAACCCACACCGAGCCGCCCGGAGCCTCGATGCGCAGTTCGGCCAGGCCCTCGACCACGGCCGCGTCCACGCACAGCCACGCCAGCCGCGCCCGCAGCGCGTTCAAGTGCGCCAGCTCCCGCGCGGTGTTGCGCTCGCAGCTCACGCAGCGCCCTCCTGCGGCACCACCGCGGTCTCACCCGAGCCGCCGCAGTCCCAACAGTCCTCCCGCGACTTCTGCACGTCCAGCCGCGCGAAGTCCGCGCGTCGCAGAGAGCGCCGAGCCCGCACCCAGCGCCAGCCCCGCCCCCGGCAGGTGTTGCACGTACCGCCCGCATTCCCGTCCATGCAGACGACGATTCCGTTACGGGACAGGCGTTCCCATCCCCACTGGCTATCCCAGGTGGGGATAATGGCGGTGGCCGAATCCGCGAGACGCGATCGAGAGGCCCCGATGCCCGCACGAGCGTTGGAACCGATCGGCATTCCCGTATGGGCATGGCGCCGCGAGGAGACCCGCCGCCTCCTCCAGGAACGCGACGTCGCCGGCCTCCTGCGGTTCGCCCAACGGTACGGCGGAGCCAGTCAGACCAGACTCGCCGCCGCCACCGGAATCGCCCAGGGGCGTATCAGCGAGATCCTCAACGGCCGCAAGAGTGTCACCGCCTTCGAGGTGTTCGAGCGCATCGCCGACGGCCTGAACATGCCCGACCCCGCCCGGATGCTGTTCGGCCTGGCCCCGCAGAACCTGGCCATCCTCACCGGAGATGGCAGCGCCAACGCCGCCGCAGCCCCCGCCATCCCCGCGCCTAGCGTGGAACCCAACGGGCAGGAGGACAGCGTGAGACGACGCGAATTCGTTGGCCTTGCAGGATCGACCCTGTTCGGCGCGGCAGCGGCACCGGTGGCCGGGCTGGAGGACATCGCCACCGCCCTCACCCGCTACGCCCAGAGCGCCCCGAGCCCGCCACCGCAGAGCCTCAGCCTGCCGTCTCTGGCCAAGGCGGTCCGCGCGGCCAAGATCGGCTACCAGGCATGCCACTACTCCACCGTGGTCAAGCAGCTCCCCGGCCTGCTGTCGCGCCTGGACACCGCCACCCGGCACTTCGACGGAGACGACCACCTCAGAGCCCAGGTACTCAAGGCCGAGGCCTACCACGTCGCCGCCAGCGTCCTGCTGAAGTCGGAAGAACGCGGACTGGCCTGGTTGGCGGCCGACCGCAGCATGCAGGCCGCCGAGCGCAGCCAGAACCCCACCACCGTCGGCGCCAGCGCCCGTATCGTCACCCACGCCCTGATGAAGGACCGCCACTACGGCGCGGCGACCGAACTGGCCTTCACCATGGCCGAACGGCTCGACAGCGCCGAAGGCGAGCCCACGCCCGACTCGCTGTCGGTCTACGGCGCCCTACTGCTGCGCGGAGCAGCCGCAGCGGCCAAACGCGAAAACCGCGGCCAAGCACTGTCCCTGCTCGACGAGGCCGAGACCGCGGGCCGAAAACTCGGCGGCGACCACAACCACCAGTGGACCGCATTCGGCCCCACCAACGTCCTCTTGCACCGGGTCAACATCGCCGTATCACTGGGCGACGCGGGCAGCGCCATCGACCACGCCCGCCAGGTCGAGCTGGCCAACATCGACGTCACCGAACGCAAAGTCACCCTGTTCGTCGACGCCGCCCGCGCCTACAGCCAGTGGAACAAACTCGACCGCGCCTATGAAGCCCTCATGACCGCCGACCAGCTCGCCCACGAGGAACTGAAGGCCCGCCCGGTCGTCCACGACCTCATCAACGACATCAGTCAGCGCGCGAATGGCCACCTGCGCACCAACATCACCGAACTTGCCGAAAGGGTGGGCCTCACTCGATGAGCAACGGCAAAACGCTCTACGTCGTCGTCTGCGCGGCCGGCCCCGCCGCCGACGTCGGATTCCTCATCGACCAGGCCCACGAACAGGGCTGGACCGTCCAGGTCATCTCCACCCCGAACGCACTGGCCTTCATCGACACCGAAGCCCTCGAAAAACAGACCGGCTGCCCCGTCCGCAGCGCCCACCGCAAACCCGGATCCCCGCGCAGCCCCAAAGCCGACGCCATCATCATCGCCCCGGCCACCTTCAACACCATCAACAAACTCGCCAACGGCATCGCCGACACCTACGCCCTCGACGTGGTCAACGAAGCCATCGGCCTCGGCATCCCCGTCGTCATCCTCCCGTTCGTCAACTCCGCCTACGCCAACCGCGCCCCCTTCCAACGCAGCGTGGAACTCCTACGCAAAGAAGGCATCCCAGTCCTCATTGGCCCAGAGGTGTTCGAGCCACACAAATCAGGTAGCGGAAGAGAAAACACAGCCCATTTCCCGTGGTCCGCCCCTCTCAATGAAATAACTTTCAAGCAATAAGTTAGACGTCCGCCTGAAGAGACTTCGCGCAACGTGATTTTTGATCAGCTCATTTCCACGCTCGGCGCCGCCGGGGGAATATCGGCGATTGTAGCCTACCTCACCTCTAGAATTCAGAGAAGCGCTACCGTCGAATCAGCTCAGATTGCCGCCTCCGCCCAACTCAACTCCGCATTGCATCAACTTCAATCGCAGTCTGATCTAGAACGACAAAAAGTAACTCAGACTGAAAAACAAGCGTCCTTCCAGGCGCTGAGTGTCTGGCTGCACGACCTTGAAGTCATGATAGATGACATCTGGGCTGGACTCTGCGGTGAAGACCTCAGCGAAAGAGAGAATGCGCGGAGACTTATAGAGGAAATCCCGTGGGAGGGGCGACGCCTTCCACGCGAAATAGTGCAGAGGAAATACTTGTGGAGTAGTGAGACACGAAACCTGGTTGGTGAAATCATCGGCCATCTAGGGACCCTATACAACACATCCAAGGGCGCACTTGTCTGCCTGGATGACGAACGCACAATTTCCCCTTTTTACGGTAAAGACGAGAGGCGGGTTAGGTTAGGGGAATGCAAGTCGGAAGTATGGCAAGCTCGGAGTGATTTTCTGTCTCTTCGAGAGATGGTATATTCCAATCTTCATGATGAGACCTTCGTTCCCTCGAGTTTAAATTCGAATCGGTTGCCGAATTGAGCTGTATGAGATCAAGACGACGGCGCTTCGCGCCGTCGCTACCGGCTTGCCGTCCGCGCGCTCGGGCTGCGGGCTGGCGCCCGGTCCCGAGCGTGCGGACGGACGCCGGGATGGATTGAGGCGAAGGCCGACCGCAACTCATCCGGCCCCGCAGGGACGCGCCGTCGCGTTGGTCGGCTCTCAGAAGCGCCACAGCGACCTCTGAGTCTTCCGCGCTGTCGATCCGGCGTTCTGGGTCCCGAGGCACTCGATCGCGCGACTCTGACTGTCTGAGGCTGAGGCGCCGACGCGATCGAGCACCTCGGACCGGGACCGTGGTTGCTCACCGCTGGGGTTGCCGTGTGCGTCGCTGTAGGCGAGCATGAGCGCCCCACTATCTCGGGGGCACCCTTGGCCCCTACCGGAGCGGCGGAAGGCATATGGCGCTGCCTCAGAAGGGTTCACGGATCATCACGGTCGATGGCGTCGCCTACCGGTGGCGGGTGCGCAGCCGTCCCACCTACAGCCAGGGCATAGGTCAGGCGCCCATGACCTTCGCCGTCGAACTCGCCGACAGCCCCGGGCGGACACTCGTGGTCACCACCCCGCACCCGCATCCGGGCAACTGGATGGGAGCATCCGCCACCGCGATCACCCCTGCGGCCGTCGCCGCGAGCATCCGGGCAGCACTCGACGAGGGATGGCGGCCGGACTCCCCAGGAGCGACCTACCGCCTCAGCCGGTAACCGGGATCCGTGCCCGTTGCGTGCCCGTTGAGGGGAAGGATCACGGGGACTCACGGTCACTCAGAGAGCTCACTCAGGGAGCGACGGCCGGTTCCGTTGCAGGTGAGCCCTCTCACAGATCGACCGATCGGCGGGTCAGCGATCTTCCAAGCTGGTCGTGCGGGTTCGATTCCCGTCGCCCGCTCCACAGCAGCAAGGGCCAGGTCGTCCCCGATGCCGGGAACGCCTGGCCCTCGGTCGTGTCGGCGGTCGTGCCGCAGGGATGGCGGGGATCGGACGGCGGCGTGCCGCGGCGGGGGAATAGCCTGGTGCGCGGGGTATGTTCTTTGATCGGGCGCCGTCGCCCGTTCGACCGGCGCGATGGCGGCTCCGCCCGCGTCGCGGCCGGCCCGCGCGCCGTGCTGATGGGTGGAGTGATGACGAGGACCGATCCGCCGCGGGGCAGTGCGCCCGCGCTGACGCTGAACTGGTTTTCCCCGCCGTCGCCGACGGCCGGCCCCGTGATCGTCACCGGAGTCTTCGACGTCCTGCACGTCGGGCACGTGCGCTATCTCTCCGCCATCCGCGAGCGAGGGTTCCCCCTGGTCGTCGGGGTCGAGGCGGACGAGCGCGTGCGCGCGTGGAAGGGGCCGGGGCGCCCCGTCAACCCGGCCGAGGAGCGCGCCGAGGTGCTCGCCGCGCTGGCCTGCGTCGACGGGGTCTTCACCATCTCCGGCTCCCCGGACGTCACCGACTGGGAGCACTACGCCGAGCTGCTGCGCCCACTGCGCCCGGCGGCGCTGGCCTACACCAGCGGCGACCCCTACGCCGAGGCCAAGCAGCGCGGCGCCGCGGCCCTGGGGGCGCAGGCCTGGGAACTCCCGCTGACCGAGGGCCGCTCGACGAGCGCGACGCTGGGCCAGCTCACCCGCTCGCTGTGACCGGCGCGCCGGGCGCGCCCCCGACCGGCCTGGATTTATTCCCGCCCGCCCGGCCCCGTGTCCGCACCCTGCCACGCGGGAAGCTCCCGGTGACCGGCCGCGTTGAGGTGATCGTCCGATACGTCGGCACATGAGCGGAAATGGGGCCGGGCATGGCAATGATGATGGGCGGACCGCCCGCCTTCAGAGCACTCGTCAACGACGGCGCGGCGAGGGGCGCGCGCCTGCCGCCGGGCACCATCGGGCGCATCATCGGCTACGCACGGCCGCACTGGCGGTCCATCGTGGTGTTCCTGCTGGTCACGTCGTTCAGCGCCGGGATCGTGGTGGCCAACCCGCTGCTGCTGAAGGCCATCATCGACCGCGGGATCGCCCATGGGGACGCCTCACTGGTGACCGGGCTGGCGCTGGCCGTCGGCGCGCTGGCGCTGCTGGAGTCGGTCCTCGGCCTCACCGGCCGGTGGCTGTCGGCCCGGATCGGCGAGGGCGTCATCTACCTGCTGCGTACGCAGGTCTTCACGCACGTCCAGCGGATGCCGCTGGCGTTCTTCACCCGGACCCAGACCGGTTCGCTGATCAGCAGGCTCAACACCGACGTCGTGGGGGCCCAGCGGGCGATCACCTCGGTACTGCAGTCGGTGGTGTCCAACCTGATCAGCGCCGTCGCGGTGCTGGTGACGATGATGGCGCTGTCCTGGCAGATCACCCTGGTGGCGCTGCTGCTGGTCCCGCTGTTCGTGCTCCCCGCCAAGTTCATCGGGCGCAAGGTCGCCACGGTCTCGCGCGACGGGATGGAGCTCAACGCCGAGATGAGCTCGCTGATGACCGAGCGGTTCAACGTGGGCGGCGCCATGCTGGTGAAGCTGTACGGCCGGCCGGAGGAGGAGAGCAGGGGGTTCGCCCGGCGCGCCGGGATGGTGCGCGACATCGGTGTCACCCAGTCGGTCTTCGGCGGCCTGCTGTTCACCCTGATCGGCCTGATCACGGCGCTGGCGACGGCCACGGTCTACGGCATCGGCGGCAACCTGGTGATCGGCGGCGCCTTCGAGCTGGGCACCCTGGTCGCGCTCACGACGCTGCTGACGCGGCTGTACGGGCCGATCACCGCGCTGTCCAACGTGCACGTGGAGGTGATGACGGCGCTGGTCAGCTTCGACCGGGTCTTCGAGATCCTGGACCTGAAGCCGATGATCGAGGACGCGCCCGATGCGGCCCCGCTGCCCGAAGGTCCACTGCGGGTGGAGTTCGACCGGGTCTCCTTCCGCTACCCCTCGGCCGAGGAGTCCTCGCTGGATTCCCTGGAGCTCATGCCGCAC
Organism: Spinactinospora alkalitolerans; assembly: GCF_013408795.1. NCBI lineage: Bacteria > Bacillati > Actinomycetota > Actinomycetes > Streptosporangiales > Nocardiopsidaceae > Spinactinospora > Spinactinospora alkalitolerans. The sequence continues at coordinate 1,603,577 of NZ_JACCCC010000001.1, read as the reverse complement.
GCCGAGACCCTCGACGACACCCAGGTGCTCAGCGAGGTCTCCTTCGCCGCTGCCCCCGGGCAACTGGTGGCGCTCGTGGGCCCCTCGGGGGCGGGCAAGACGACGCTGACCCACCTGGTCTCCCGGCTGTACGACCCCACTGAGGGGTCGGTGCGCATCGGCGGGCTGGACCTGCGCGGCGTCGAGGGCCAGTCGCTGCGCGACACCGTCGGCGTCGTCACCCAGGACACCCAGCTCTTCCACGACACCGTCGGCGCCAACCTGCGCTACGCCCGGCCCGACGCCGACGACGACGAGCTGATCGCGGCGATGCGCGCCGCGCAGCTCGGCCACCTGCTGGACGCGCTGCCGGACGGGTTGGAGACGATGGTCGGCGACCGCGGCTACCGGCTCTCCGGCGGGGAGAAGCAGCGGCTGGCGATCGCCCGGCTGCTGCTCAAGGCGCCCTCGGTGGTGGTGCTGGACGAGGCGACCGCGCACCTGGACTCCGAGTCCGAGGCGGCGGTGCAGGAGGCGCTGCGCACCGCGCTGGCCGGGCGCACCTCGCTGGTCATCGCGCACCGGCTGGCCACCGTGCGCGAGGCCGACCAGATCCTCGTCCTGGAGGACGGCCGGCTCCTGGAGCGCGGCACGCACGAGGAGCTGCTCGCGCACGGCGGCCTGTACACCGCCCTGTACCGCACCCAGTTCGCCGCGCAGGAGAAGCGCGGCGCCGCCCGGTGAGTCACGGCCCCTGAGGCCGGCGGGAGGGCGGGCGCGCACGGGCGCCCGCCCTCCCGCGTCGTCCCCGCCGGCTCGGGGCCGGTCCTAGACCCCGGCCGGCTCGGTGGTTCCGGCGGTCTCCTCCTGGGCCGGGCCGACCTGCGTCGACAGCGGCTTCTCGGTGACGAAGAAGGAGAGCACGAAACCGACGAACGCGATCGGGACGGCGAAGAGGAAGATCGGCGGCATCGCCTCGGCGAAGGCCCGCACGATGAAGTCCTGCACCTGCGGCGGGAACGCCTTGAGCATCTCGGGGGTCAGCGAGCTGATCCCGGCCTCGCCGCCCTGGACCTGAATGCCTCCCGCGGCCTCCGGCGGCAGGGACGCCATCTGGTCGTTGAGCCTGCCGACGAACAGCGCGCCGAAGACGGAGATGCCGAAGGACGCGCCGATCTGCCGGAAGTAGTTGGTCGCCGACGTCGCGGTGCCCAGGTCGCGCTTTGCAGCGGTGTTCTGCACGATCAGGATGAGGTTCTGCATCACCGAGCCCACCCCGAGACCCAGCACCAGCATGCCGGACGCGTTGAACAGGTAGGGCGTGTCGGCGTCCATCTGCGACAGCAGGACCAGGCCGACCATGATGACCGCCGTGCCGATGATCGGCCACTTCTTGTACCGGCCGGTGGCCGAGATGATCCGGCCGGTGCCGATGGTCGCCGTCAGCATGCCGGCCACCATCGGCAGCATCAGCAGGCCCGATTCCGTGGCCGTCGCGCCGTTGACCATCTGCAGGAAGGTCGGCAGGTAGGAGACCGTGCTGAACATCGCGATGCCGACGGTGACGCCGATGATCGAGGCGAGCACGAAGTCGCGGTCGGCGAAGAGGCGCAGCGGGATGATCGGCTCGGCGGCGCGGCGCTCCACGACCACGAACAGCGCTGCGGCGGCGACCGCGGCGGCGGCCAGGCCGAGGATCACCGGGTCGCTCCACGCGTACTCGTTGCCGCCCCAACTGGTGGCCAGGATGACGGCGGCGCTGGCTGCGGCGAGCAGGGCGGTGCCGAGGTAGTCCAGCCTGGGCTTGGGCCCGGAGGGCTTGGGCAGCCGCAGCACCACGGCGGTGACGACGAGCGCGACCGCGCCCAGCGGCAGGTTGATGTAGAAGATCCAGCGCCAGTCCATCTGGTCGGTGAAGAATCCGCCCAGCAGCGGACCGGCCACCGAGGACAGGCCGAAGACCGCGCCCATGAAGCCCATGTACTTGCCGCGCTCGCGGGCCGAGACGACGTCGGCGATGATGGCCTGCGCGCCGATCATCAGCCCGCCGCCGCCGATGCCCTGGACGGCGCGGAAGACGATGAGCTGGGTCATGTCCTGGGCGATGCCGCACAGCACCGAGCCGATCAGGAAGACCACGATGGCGAACTGGAAGACGCTCTTGCGGCCGAAGAGGTCGCCGGCCTTGCCGTAGATCGGCATTCCGATGGTCGCGGCGAGCATGTAGGCCGTGACCACCCAGGACAGGTGCTCCAGCCCGTTGAGTTCGCCGACGATGGTCGGCAGCGCCGTGGAGACGATGGTCTGGTCCAGCGCGCCCAGCAGCATCGTCAGCATCACGCCGACGAAGATCAGCTTGACCTGTCTGGGGCCTGGATTCGCGCCGGACGCCTCCGGTTCCGGCTCGGGCGCGGATCGCGCGGTGGTCGTACTCATTGGGCGAATGCTCCTGGTGTCGCGAAGGTCACGCCCACGCGTGGCCTGAGGTCATGGTCAGGACGGCGTGCGCCACCGCGGTGCTCGCGGTCGAACACGGCCGGGCGGGTCAGGTCCCGGCGGAAGGGGGGCCGGACGAGGCCGGGGTCAGATCCCCTGCTTCAGTACGTCGAAGGTTTCGGCGAGGATGCCGTGCAGCTCGCCGCGGCCGCCGTTGCACACCCAGCGCCGCATGGAGAACCGCATGGCCGCTGTGCCGACGGCCGCGGTCAACTGCGGCCGGACGGCGTCGGGGTCGTCACCGGTGCGTTCGGCGACGGCGACGGCTATGGCGCGCTCCGTTTCGATGAACGCGGTCATGAACTGGGGGCGGAGCAGCTCCGGGTAGCGCGCCATCAGCTCCTTGCGCCACCGGACCTCCTCGATCGACGGCGCGTACTCCTCGAAGGGCGATGTCAGGAGCAGTTTCAGGTCCTCCACCGTCTCGCCGGTCGGTCCCCCTTCGGCGAAGATCCGCATCGCCTCGGGCCCCGGCTGCGGCGGCCCGTCTCCGACCAGCGCCTCCTCCTTGGAGGAGAAGTAGTTGAAGAACGTCCGCGCCGAGACGTCGGCGGCCGCGGCGATGCCTTCGACCGTGACGTTCTCCAGCCCGTCCTCCGCGGCCAGCCGCAGCGCCTCGTGCTGCAGCGCCCGTCGCGTCGCCTGCTTCTTGCGCTCCCGCAGCCCCAAGGCGTCCACCCCCGACTTCCGACACCGACAATATTTGCACACTGCGCAAATTTTCGCAAAGCGCATTTATTATGACCCTTGTCTCACCCCGAGGAGGGAATGGAAGCGTCCCGCCCTCGCGGGCCCGGACGAGCACGGCCCTCGCCCCCGGAACGCGCTCCAACCCCCGGTCCCGGAGCCCTCTTCATCGTGACGGCGCCCCGGCCACGGCCGCTGCGAGTCGGCATGGACCGGTGTGGAGGAACGCTCCCGGTGGAACAGGAGCCGACCGGGATTCGACACCCCACCGGAGATCGTGCAGGCCGTCCTCGCCCTGCACCGGGTCGAGAGCGACCACCGCGCACGATGAAGGGCTCAAGGGTGCGACGTGCCGGCTTCGACCGCACCGCGCGCGGCTGCGGGCCTCAGCGGCGCGACAGCCGGTCGATCTCGGTGAGCACCCGGTCCACGTGCGGACGCACCTGTGCCCTCAACTCGCCGCTCCAGCCCTCCTCGGAGTAGCGGCGGTTGAGATACAGCTCCTTGGCGTGCTCCAGGACGGGGCGGCACTCCGGCGGGAGCCGGGCCAGGGCCCAGTCGGCGGCGGCGTCCTTCGGCTTGATCTCGCCGGTGGCGAGCGTGGTCCAGATGCGAGCCAAGGTCAGCACGACGTTGCGGGTGTCGCCGTCCAGTTCGTCGAGCAGGTCGGGGATGCCCGCCACGCTCGCCCGGAGCAGGTCCGCGTGCGGCACGGGGTCCAGGACCTGCGCCGGCGGCGGACCGGAGAGGGGATGGTCTCCGGCCAGCACCGTCGTGATCAGCAGGGCCAGATCCGGCATCGGTTCCGGCCGAGGGACCGCACCGGCCTCGAACTCCTCGCGCAGCCACTCGCCGTACAGGAAGTCACCGGTCGGCGGGAACCTCCACGGGCGGACCTCGGACTGGACGACCACGGTGAGTTCGATCGGGCGGGTCCCGTCCGCGAGACCGGAGATCGTGAGCAGTCCGCCGAGGAGTGCCCGTCGCCGCCGATCGTCCATGCGCCGCCGGGAGACGACGAGGACGTCCACGTCGCTGGCCGGTTTGAGGCCGCCGAGCACGCAGGATCCGTGCAGGTAGGTGCCGATGGCCTCACGGCCCAGCACGTCGCCGACCAGTCCCACGACCTCGCGAGTCCGATCCATCACCCCAGTGTCCACCACCGGCCGGGAGAGCTGCATCCGCTTTTCCCGGTGCGTGTGCACACTCCAGATCGTTGACGGGGCAAGACGGGGACTGCTTCCGGGCCCTGCCGTGGTCCCGCCGACCTGGTGAGGCTGTCGTCGGCGCGCAGCGTCCCGTGCGGGTGCGGCGGGGCCGGGAAGGCCGAATCGGAGCAGCAGGAGCGATCGGGCGTCACTTCTTCGACTTCTTTTTCTTTCCGGATTTCTCCTTGGCGCCCTTCCCGGTCGGCCCGTCCCGGCGGTCCTTCTTCTTCTCGGGCCTGTCGACCTTCTGCTCCTTCTTGTCCTTTTTGGCCTTCTTCTTTTCCTTCTCGGCCTTCTTGTCCTTTTTGTCCTTCTTCGGCTTCTTGGCGTCCTTGCCGGTCAGGTGGGGCTCCAGGGTGGTGGGGAGAGGGGCGATCCCCGGGCCGCCGGCGAAGATCCAGTCGTCGAGGTCGTCGATCAGCCGGTCCTCGGTGAAGTCGCCGAGCCATACCGGCCGCCCTCCCGCGGCGCGACCGGCCGAGGAGGGCTGGACCACCACGACGTTGGCCTTGAAGCAGATGCCCAGACACGTGCTGAGGCGCACCGGGACCGCTCTGCCCTCGTGGTCGCCCAGGGCGCTCAACCGCGCCAGTTGGCCCTTGTGGTCAACGCCGGGGCGCTTCTTCTTCGTGCCGCAGCAGCAGCCCCGGCACACCACGAGCCGGCACGGCCCGCCTGACGGCGTCACCACGTTCCACCCCTTTCGCGCCGATTCGCCCGTTTGTCGCTATCACCGTATCGGCGCAGTTCAGGGCGGTGAGCATCGGCACCTCGAGGGTGGGCGAGGGGCGCGGCCTCAGACCCGGAACGGCCGCCATGCCTCGGGCAGACCCGCGTCGGACAGGTCGGCGCACGCCTCCGCCGGCCAGCGGAACGGCAGCCCCGCCGCGAGCCAGGCGCGCGGGGCGTCCATGAGCTGGAAGCGCACCTGGGGTTCGGTCGAGCTCCCCGAATTGCCGCAGCGCGCGACGGGATCGCCGACCGCGACCCGGTCGCCCGGGCGCACCAGCAGCGATCCCTTCTTCAGATGGGCCAGCGCGGCGAAGGCGCCGTCGCCGAGATCGATGACCACGTGGTTGCCCAGCAGACCGGCGGGGCCGCGCAGTTCCCGGACCGCGCTCTCGGCGATCATGCCGAACAGCCACGGCCAGGAGGTGCGGCTGCGGTGGTCGCGCTGCCGATCGTGCGCGCGCACCACCACGCCGTCGACCGGCGCGTACACGGGCGCGCCGAAGCCGGGGAAGTCCTCGGGCGCCCGGCTCAGCGGCCGCCACCCGATATCGGGGCGGGAACCGTCGCCGGGTTCGGCGACGAGCCCGACGGCGTAGGTCTGGCCGTAGGCGTGCATGCCCTGGCTGGGGACGTGGTCGGCGGGGCTGCTCAGCGCCATCCACCGCCCGCGCACCGGCGGCGCGACCGTCCTCGGTTCGCCGCGCACCCGGCCCAACCGCAGGTAGACCAGCAGTCCGATGGCGAACACCGGACCCCGCACCCACCACGACAGGTGCAGCAGCCCGCCGAAGGCGAGCAGGAGCGCCCCGCCCCACATGAGCGGCACCCGGACTCGGGCCAGGAGGACGGGCAGGAGCGGCGGGCGCACGCGCGTGGAGGAGGGCATACCTCCATCTTCCCGGCGATCCCGGCCCTTCGGGCCCCGGGTCGGCGGTTCCAGCACCGGTGCGGTCGGAACCGCCGAGGAGCGTTGACCCGCTACCGGAATGCGCTAGAACCGGCGCGGGCGGCCGCGGCCGGAGGTGAGCCGGCGCAGGGCCCGGGTGATGGTGGCCAGTTCGTTGCCGCGGCCCCGGCGCGCCACCGGGCGGCGGCCCGAGTGGGACCTGCCGCCGGCGGGGGAACCACCGGCCGAGCGTGTGTGGAGGAGGCGCCGTGCCTCTCCGACGATTCGGTTGAGGGCGGACATGAGGGGTCACTCCCTTTGTTCAGGTCCTGCTTTTCCTCCTACTGCCCCGAATCGGCGTGATCACGCACCGGCTCCGCCTTTTCCGTCGGCGCGGATCACCGTCCTCCCCGGTAGGGCCCGCCGTGGTCGCGGCCGCGGCCGTGGTGCCGCTGTCGGCCGAGGTACTTCACGGCGGCCCCGGTCGCCTTGTCGACCTGCCGGTCGTACCTGCCGCCGGTACGCCGCTTCACGAACTCCCCCGCCGAGTGCACGCCTCGGCTCGCCTGGTGCGGATTCCTCCTGACGAAGTGCAGGACCTGTCGCAGCATGCTCTTCCAGCCGGCCATCCCCGTCACACCCTTTTCGTCCGTGTCGTCTCAGGCGCTCTGCCAGGAGAACGCGTCCGCGCCGCCGCGCGTTCCCCGCGTCTCCCCCTGGACAGCGGCGCGGCCCCGGCCACCAATGGGGCCGGGGCCGCGCGCGGACGCTACCGCTGCTCCTCGGGATCGTCCTGGCGGCGCTCGCCCTCCTCGCCCTGGCGGTCGAGGTAGTCGTTGGCCGCGCCGCCGGCCCGGTCGATGTGCTCGTCGTACTTGCCGCCGGTCCGGTCCTTGGCGAAGCCGGTGGCCTTGTCGATCCCCTCCGAGGTTTTCTCCCTGTTCTGGGTCGCCGCCTTCTTCAGCTTGTCGAAGGCGTCTCCGAGTCCGGCCATCGTCATTACCCCCTGTAGGACGCAGGCACGTTCCTTTTCGGCCATACCCGATCACGGACATCGGCATGCGTGAAATGCGGACTCGATGATCAGATGCCGAGGACGGCACGGGCGACGGTGAAGTAGATGAGCAGGCCGGTCGCGTCGACGAGGGTGGCGACCATCGGGGCCGAGACCACCGCGGGGTCCACGCCCATGCGGCGGGCCAGCAGCGGCATGCTGCTGCCGATGACCGCCGCCCAGGTGCAGATGGCGATCACCGAGGCCGCGACCGCCACCGCGATGTCGAACCCCACCAGGGACGATCCGATGATCAGCGCGATCAGCGCGAGCATGATGCCGAGCAGGAATCCGACCCGCGATTCCTTCCAGGCCACGCCGGGCAGGTCGCGGATCCGGACCTCGCCGACCGCCAGGGCGCGCACGATCGCCGTGGCCGACTGCGAACCGACGTTGCCGCCGGTCCCGGTCAGCATCGGCACGAACAGGGCGAGCGCCGTCACCTCCTCCAGGGTCCCCTCGAACCCCTGCATGACGTTAACCGTCAGGGTGGAGGCCACGATCAGCAGCAGCAGCCACACCGACCGCGCCCGGGCCAGGCGCAGCACGCCCACGGCGACGTAGTGCCCGGCCACCGGGCTGGCGCCGGACTGCCGGGCGATGTCCTCGGAGTCGGCGGCCTCGATGAGCTCCAGGGCGTCGTCGAAGGTCAGCAGGCCGACGAAGCGCTCCTCCGAGTCCACGACCGGCAGCGCGACCAGGTTCGCCTGCTGAACGAGGCGGGCCGCGTCCTCGGCCGGCTCGGTGGCCCGCACTCGGGGCACCAGGACGTCGACGACGTCCTTGATCGCGGTCTCGGGTTCGCTGACGACGAGGTCGCTGAGCCGCACCGTCCCGGCCAGGCGCCGCCCGTCGTCGACCACGGGCAGGATGTCGACGGTCTCGGCGTCGGTTCCCCTCGCGCGCACGACCTCCAGCGCCCGCCCCACCGTGAGGTCGCGGTGCAGGATGACCGTCTCCGGCGTCATGTACCGGCCGACGGACTCCTCCGGGTAGCCCAGCAGGGCCGCCGTCATCTTGCGCTCGGAGGGGCTGAGCCCGGCCAGCGCCCGCGTGGCGATCTTGGCCGGCGCCTCCCCGATCAACCGCGCGCGGTCGTCGGGGTCCATCTCCTCCAGCAGCTCGCGGAAGGCCCCGTCCCGCAGCCCGACGAGGATCTCCTGCTGGTGGAAGGGGTCGAGCTCCTCGAAGACCTCCAGTTCGCGGTCCTTGTCGAGCAGCCGGAAGGGGACGGCGGCCAGATGGCTGTCCATGCGCGCGAGTTCGTCGGCGATCTCGTAGGGGGGATGCTCGGCCAGCCACAATCGCATGCCGGTGAGGTCGTTGGCCTCGACCAGGTCGATCAGTTCGACCCGCTCTTCTTCGTCCATGCCGAGCACCCCCTCGTCATAACGCGCCATCCGGGAATCCGGTGGAAGCGGTCGCGCACCCCCCGGGGCACGCGCGGGCCGGGACACGGGGCCATGGGCGTGCGCGGACCGGCCGTGCACGGGCGGCTGCGGGTGTGCAGCGCTCCCGGATGCGGGATGGGCGTGCCGACTCGGCGGTCCGGGCCACCGACGCCGCGGGCGGTGGCACACACGTGGAACGGGCCGCGACGGCGAGGCGCCGCTCGTCTGCCCGGGGAACACACCGACCCTACCGGCACCGCGGACGATCGGGCGCACCCGCCCGGCTCTCAGGAGCGCCAGATCACCACGAGCGCGCAGTCGTCGTTCTTGTCCTTGCTGAGGGTGTCGACGACCTCGTGGGCCCCTGCCCCGAAGCCCCTGGTCACCAGCTGCTCGGCGACGCCCAGCAGGCGGTCGACCCCGGCGTCGAGGTCCTCGCCCGGGGTCTCGATGAGTCCGTCGGTGTAGAGCATGATCGCGTCGCCGCGGCGCAGCCGCCCCTTCACCGGGGTGTAGGTCATCTCGGGGATGACGCCGAGGACGACCCCCTTGGCCTCGGTCGTGGACCAGTTCCCGGCGCCGCTGTCGAACTGGACCGCCGGCGGGTGGCCCGCCGAGGTGATGAGGTAGTCCCCGGTGTTGAGGTCGATGCTCAGGTGAACCGCCGTCACGAAGCCCTCGCCCACGGCGGTGCGCATGAGGTAGTCGTTGCAGTGCGCGAGGAAGTCGGCGCTGGGAACGGCGCTGATCAGACCGCCGAACGCGCCGGACAGCAGCAGCGCCCGGGTCCCGGCGTCCACGCCCTTGCCCGAGACGTCGACCACGGCGAGGTCGAGGCGGTGGTCGTGGCGCATCGAGACCACGAAGTCGCCGCCGAAGGAGGACCCGCCGGCCTGCTGCAGGATCGCCGTGGAGCCCCATCCCTCGGGCATGTCGGGCAGCCGGCCCTGGGCGCGCAGCCGGTCGCGCAGCTCCAGCAGCATCTTCTCGCCGCTCAGGCCCTGCACGCCGAGCCGTTCGCGCACGCCCGACAGCAGGTAGGCCAGCACGGCGGTGACGCCGATCGTCACCAGCAGTCCGGGGCCCACCTGGCCGAAGTCCAGCGCGAAGGCGGTGAACAGCAGCACCGCCGCCACGACCACGAGCAGGAACGCGAGGCTCTTGCGCTTGAGGAGCAGTCCTCCGGCGAGCACCGTGAGGATGACCGCGCTGGGCGGGAACCAGCCGGGCGGTCCCCACACCGCGCCGATCCCGATGCCGACGGCGAGCACGACGAGCGTGATCAGCACCAGCCGGTACCGGAACAGCACCTTGCGCCTGAGCACCGCGACCAGTCGCTGCGCCAACGAGCGTGCGCGGCGAACGAGTCTGGGGGTGGTCGAGGTGTTCATCGTTGCCGAACTGTAGCGCGCGAAAGCATCCCGAGCACGTTGCGCCACGGATGCCGCGGCCGTGATTCGGCGTATGGGGTCGGCCGATATCCGCCCAGCGTGCAAGCCGGAAAAAGCGCAGAACTACTCATGGTCCAGTATGAGCCGAGAACCCGGCGGGCGTCAGGCCTTCCGTCCCCGTTCATCCGCGAATTGGAGCGAAATCACCCCCCGGGGGGAGACCCTGCGCGACGGGTCCGGGCGCCCCTGTCCGGCGGCACCGGCAAAACCATTGGCGCCGGCCGAGCTCCGGCTGATAGGGAGATGAGCATGTCCTTCTCGCACGACACGGCCGCCTCCGGCGGTGCCCTGCCATGGCGGATCCGCCCCATCGAGGAGCCGGAGTTCCCGACGTTCGTCGCCGTGTTCGAGGAGGCGTTCGCCTCCGCGGGTGATCCGTCCCGGCACGCCGAACGAGCCCGCCCGATCGCCGAGTTCGACCGCACGCTGGCCGCCTTCGACGGCGACCGCGTCGTCGGCACCACCGGCATCCGCTCCTTCACCATGACGCTGCCCGGAGGGCAGCGCCCCGTCGCCGGGGTCACGGCCGTCTCCGTGCTGCCCACGCACCGGCGGCGCGGCATCCTCAGCGCGCTGATGCGCCGCCAGCTCTCCGACATCCGCGAGCGCGGCCGCGAGGCGGTGGCGGCGCTGTTCGCCTCGGAGGCGCCCATCTACGGCCGCTACGGCTACGGCCCGGCGGCCAGGTCGGTGGACCTGACGCTGCGCCGGGGCGAGGGCGCGCTGCGCGCCGACGCCCCGCGCGACCCCGCGCTGCGCGTGCGGCTGGCCGCGCCGAAGGAGGTCCGCAAGGAGCTCGCCCTGGTGCACCAGGGCTCGGCGGCGCAGCGGGTGGGCGAGTTCGTCCGCGACGACAACTGGTGGAAGGTGCTGCTGGAGGACCCGGAGGACGAGCGCGGCGGGTTCAGCGAGGCCAAGTGTGCGCTGGTCGAGGACGACGCCGGCCCGCTCGGCTACGCGCTCTACCGCATCCGCCCGGCCTGGGACGCGCACGGCCTGGCCGACAGCGCGCTGCACGTCGGCCAGCTCCACGCCACGGCGCCGGCGGCCTACGCCCTGCTGTGGGAGCACCTGCTCAGCCGCGACCTCGTCACCACCGTCACGGCGGGCAACCGGCCGGTGGACGACCCGCTGCTGCACCTGCTGACCGAGCGCGACCGGGCGCGGTCGATCCTGACCGACAACCTCTGGGTCCGGCTGGTGGACCTGCCCCGGGCGCTGGAGCAGCGGGCCTACTCCGCGCCGGTGGACCTCGTCATCGAGGTGACCGACCGGGTCTGCCCGTGGAACGCCGGGCGCTGGCAGCTCTCGGCCGACACCCGCAACGCCCGCTGCGAGCCGGCCGAGCGCGAACCGGACGTGCGCCTGGACGTCGCCACCCTGGGTGCGGCCTACCTCGGCGGCACCCGGCTCGGCTCCTACGCCGCGGCCGGCCTGGTGACCGAGGAGCGCGAGGGAGCGGTGGCCGAGCTGGACACGGCGCTGAGCCACCCCACCCAGCCGCACTGCGGGGTCATCTTCTGACCGCTCCCGGACCCCGCGGACGATTTCGCCGACCGGCAGGGCTTTTCAGCGGCCCGCAGCCGTATTACCGTCGCAGCAGAGCGTGACCGGGCGAGCGAGCGGAAAGGCGGGCGGATCGGACGTGCCACGCACTCACATCAGCCTGTCCGCGGCGATGCGGGCGCGCGACGTCTCACGTCCGCATGCGGACATCGTCCCCTTCTCCGCGGGCGACGGCCCCGGGCACGCCGGGCCCGGCCCGGTCACGGGTGAGGAAGGAGGATCCGCGCCGGTGGAACGGCAGCGCAGCGGATCGGACTCCTCCGCGGACGCCCGGAAGGCAGTGACCGGGCCGGACGCCCTCGTGGTGCCGCCCGCGCCGCGGCCGAAGAAGCGGAACAGGCGCCGCCGGCGGCGGTGACCGCGGGCACGTCCCCAGGCTCCGGTGAGACCTCCGGCGGGCGTCAAGGCAGCGGCGGGAGTTCCCCGGTCCGCTCGTAGCGGCTCAGCATGTCGATCCGGCGGGTGTGGCGCTCCTCACCGCTGTAGGCGGTGGCCAGGAAGGCCTCGGTGAACCGCGTGGCCTCCTGCGCGGAGTGCATCCGGGCGCCGATGCTGACGACGTTGGCGTTGTTGTGCTCGCGGGCGAGCTCCGCGGTCTCGGTGCTCCACACCAGGGCGGCGCGGACCCCCTTGACCTTGTTGGCGGCCATCTGCTCGCCGTTGCCGGAGCCGCCGATCACCACGCCCAGGGCGCCCTCGTCTCCCGCGACGCCCTCGGCGGCGCGCAGCACGAACGGCGGGTAGTCGTCGGCCGCGTCGTAGCCGGCCGGGCCGGCGTCGACGACCTCGTGCCCCTGCTCCTTGAGCCAGGAGACGAGGTGCTCCTTCAGTTCGAAACCTGCATGGTCGGATCCAAGATAAACACGCACGAACCCCAGTGTCGCAGGTCATGGAAGCGGGCGGCGACCGGGGAGGCGCCGGGGAGACACGATCGCCCGGTGCCCTCGGGGGGCACCGGGCGATCGGGAGCGCCGCGGCTAGGCCGTCGCGACGTGGAAGATGGCGAGGCCCATCGCGCCGAACAGCACCAGCGAGGCCAGCGCCACCAGATTGCTCACGACCATGGCCATGACGTCCTTGCGCAGCGGACCGGCCTTGGACGGGGATGACTGGCTCAACTTCGACCACCTTGAAACGGATCGGGAAACGTCTGCACCGGATTCAACAAGAATTCTGGCACACCCCATCGCGGTCCCCGACGTGGTGTCGGTTACCTCGGCCCGGCCGGCACGGACAGACGAATCTCCAGGTCGTCGAGGAGCGGATCGGGCTCGGCGGAGCGCCGGCGCCCCACCGGAGGGGCGGGCGCGGTACGCCCGCCCGCACGGCCCCTACAGCTGGACGGCCTTCGTCTCGCAGAACTCCTCGAGTCCGAAGACGCCCCACTCCCTGCCGACACCCGACTGCTTGTACCCGCCGAACGGGGCGAGCGGGTTGAAGGCGCCGCCGTTGACCTCGATCTGGCCGGCGCGCAGCCGACGGGCGACGGCCAGCGCGTGCTCCTTGTCTCCGGCCCACACCCCGGCGGCGAGCCCGTAGGGGGTGTCGTTGGCGATCTCCACGGCCTCCTCCTCGGAGCCGTAGGGGATCAGCACCAGGACCGGGCCGAAGATCTCCTCCTGGGCGATGCGCATGTCGTTGCGCACGTCGGCGAAGACCGTGGGCCGCACGAAGAAGCCGCGCTCCAGGCCCTCGGGCGCCTCGGCGCCGCCGGTGGCCAGCCGCGCGCCCTCGGCCACGCCCTGCTCGATGTAGCCGCGCACCCGGTCGCGCTGCGCGGCGGAGACGAGCGGGCCCATCCGCACCCCCTCCTCGAAGGGGTCGCCGACCGTGAACTTGGCCGCGTAGCCGGCCGCGAGCTCGACCGCGGCGTCGTAGGAGTCGCGGTGCACCAGCATCCGGGTGAGCGCGTTGCAGCTCTGGCCGCTGTTGCGCATCACGTCGGCGACGCCCCGCTTGACCGCGTGGTTGAGGTCGGCCCCGGGCAGGATGACGTTGGGCGACTTGCCGCCGAGCTCCAGCGCGACCTTCTTCACCGTGGCGGCGGCCACCTCGGCCACGCGCTTGCCCGCGCGGCCGGAACCGGTGAAGGACACCATGTCGACGTCGGGGTGGGCGGCGATCGCCTCCCCGACGACGGGACCGGTGCCCGAGACGAGGTTGAACACCCCGGCCGGCAGGCCGGCGTCGTGGAAGAGCTCGGCCAGCGCGTAGGCGCCGAGCGGCGCGACCTCGGTGGGCTTGAGCACCACGGTGTTGCCGGCGGCGAGCGCGGGGACCACCTTCAGCACGATCTGGTGCAGCGGGTAGTTCCACGGGGTGATCGCGCCGACGACGCCGAACGGCTCGCGCACGACGAGGGAGGTGCCGACCTCCTCCCCCGAGAAGAACCGCTCGCCGACCTCGCCGCCGAGCATGTCCAGGTAGGTCTGGAACATGGTGAGGGGCAGGCCGGTCTGGATCTGGGAGGCGAACTTCAGCGGCGCGCCCATGTCGGTGGCCATGGCCCGGGCGATGTCCCCGGCCCGCTGGGTGAACAGCTCGTGGGCGCGGGCGAGGTGGGCGCGGCGTTCGGCGACCGGGAGCGCCGACCACGCGGGGAAGGCCGCCCTGGCCGCCGCGACGGCGCGGTCGACGTCCTTGGGGTCGCCGGCCGGGACCTGGTCGATGACCTCCTCGGTGGTGGGGTTGACCACGTCGATGGCCTGGGCCGAGGCGGAGTCGGCCCAGGCGCCGTTGAGGTAGAGGGATCGCATACGGGCTGCCTTTCCCAGAATCAGATTCCATTATTCGCCGGGAGACCGAGCGTAGCCCGCGCGGTCTTGAGCGCCGCCACCCGCCCTGGCTCCGATCCCCACCGAGGCTCGCATCAGTTGGGCGGTGCACCCGACGGGGACCGACCGCGGCTCGGTGACCGGGGGCCCGCCGTGCGGCCTCCATCGCCGACGCTTCTATGTCGAGTGAGGCGGCTACAGGGGGTGGGCTGCCGCGGTCGCGTAGTGATGGCGGCACGAGCGAATCCGCTACCCGCCCTTTCCGGTCCCGGCCGTCTCCGCCGGGGTGCGGGAGAGCCTGGAAGGGGAGGCCTGTGCGCGCCGCCGGCGCTACGCGCACCGCGACAGCCCCCCGGACGAATCCGCCTCCTCGTCACCGGCAGGCCGGCGCGACCAGGGAGTGTTTGACGAAGGCTTTCGGCTGCCCCTACTGTGCGCTGCTCCGCAAGCTCCGCGGCCTCGCACAGCGGGGGCCCTGCCTGGTGGCCGCGAGCCCGAAATGATTCGGAAAACACGACCTAACCCCAGTGCGGAGGACGCTCCTCCAGCAGCCGTGCGGTGTCGTCGGAGTCGAAGGCCGACTCCCCCCAGCCCGTCCCGCGCTCGTCACCGGTGATGTCGGGCAGGATCTCCAGGTCGTCGTCGAACGGCTCGACCCGGCGCTCGTCGTCCGGTGCGCTCATCACTCACGTCCTCCACTGCTGCGCCGCGGCTCGCCGCCGACGGCTCGTCGGTCGGATCAGTCGAAGATCGGATCGCGGGTGCGGCTGCGCTTCAGCTCGAAGAATCCATCGGTGCCCGCGACCAGCAAAACGCCGTCCCACAGTCTGCCCGCGTCCTCGCCCTTGGGCGCCGGCGACACGACGGGACCGAAGAACGACACGCCGTCGACCGAGATCACCGGGGTGCCCACCTCGTAGCCGACCCGGTCCATGCCGTCGTGGTGGGACTTGCGCAGGGCCTCATCGTAGTCAGCGGAGTCGGCGGCCTCGGCCAGGTCCCGCGGCAGGCCGACATCGGCCAGCGCGGCGGCGACCGTCTCGATGCCGCGGGGTTCCCTGCGGTTGTGGAACCGGGTGCCCAGCGCGGTGTAGAGCGGGCCGAGCACCTCGTTGCCCAGGCGCTCCTCTGCGGCGATGGCCACCCGCACCGGCCCCCAGGCGTCTTCGAGCATTCTCCGGTAGTCCTCGGGGACGTCCTTGTCCTCGTTGAGCACCGCCAGGCTCATCACGTGCCAGCGGGCCTCGATCGGGCGCACCTTCTCGACCTCCAGCAACCAGCGGGAGGTCATCCACGCCCACGGGCACAGAGGGTCGAACCACAGGTCGACCGGGGTGCGTTGCTCGGTCACGCTCGTCTCCTCAAGCTGTTCGGTGAAGCATCGGTGGAAGCGGGGCGGCGAAGGGCCGACGGCGGGGGTGCCGCCGCACCGGTTCGCCTCACCATGGCCAACCCCCGTAATCGGTTCCGCATTCCGCGCCGATGCGTGGCAGGATCGGACGGAGAATCTTCCGAGGTCGCCACGTGCCGCGCTGACCCGCGGGCTGGCGAGGAGTCATCGAAGACGGCCGGCGAGGACGGCGGCCGTGAAGGGAGCGGGCCGTGGCGGGCAACCTGACGCGCGAGGAAGCGAGGGAACGGGCTCGAATCCTCGACGTCACCTCCTATGACGTGGAGCTCGACCTCACCTCCGGCGATCAGACCTTCGATTCCACCACCGTGGTCAGGTTCGACTGCTCCGAGCCGGGCGCCGGTACCTTCGTGGACCTGGTCGCCGCCGGGGTGCGCAGCGTCGAGCTGAACGGGCGCGGGCTCGACCCGGCCGAGGTGTTCGACGGCGAGCGGATCGCGCTGCCGGAGCTGGCGGCGAGCAACGAGCTGCGCGTCGTCGCCGACGCCTCCTACATGCGCACCGGTGAGGGCCTGCACCGCTTCGTCGACCCGGTCGACGGCAAGACCTACCTGTACTCGCAGTTCGAGACGTCCGACGCGCACCGGATGTACGCCTGCTTCGACCAGCCCGACCTGAAGGCCACCTTCGAGCTGACCGTGCTGGCGCCGGCCGACTACGAGATCGTCTCCAACAGCGCGCCCGACGCCGAGCGCGAGCCGGCCGAGGACGCCGAGGACTCCAGGGTCCGCTGGCACTTCCCCGCCACCAAGCCCGTGTCGACCTACATCACCGCGCTGATCGCCGGCCCCTACCACGTGGTGCGCGACGAGCACGACGGCATCCCGCTGGGCGTCTACTGCCGGGCCTCGCTGGCCGAGCACCTCGACGCCGACGCGATCATCGAGGTCACCCGGCAGGGCTTCGACTTCTACCACGGCCTCTTCGGCCTGCGGTACCCGTTCGGCAAGTACGACCAGCTCTTCGTGCCGGAGTTCAACGCCGGGGCCATGGAGAACGCCGGCGCCGTGACGTTCCTGGAGGACTACGTCTTCCGTTCCCGCGTCACCGACGCCAGCTACGAGCGCCGCGCCGAGACGATCCTGCACGAGATGGCGCACATGTGGTTCGGCGACCTGGTCACCATGCGCTGGTGGGACGACCTGTGGCTGAACGAGTCGTTCGCGACGTTCGCCAGCGTCCACTGCCAGGCCGAGGCCACGAAGTGGAAGGACGCCTGGACGACCTTCGCCAACGTCGAGAAGGCGTGGGCGCTGCGTCAGGACCAGCTTCCCTCGACCCACCCGATCGCCGCCGACATCCCCGACATGCAGGCGGTCGAGGTCAACTTCGACGGCATCACCTACGCCAAGGGCGCCTCGGTCCTCAAGCAGCTCGTCGCCTACGTGGGCGTGGACGCGTTCTTCGCCGGCGTGCGCGAGTACTTCAAGGAGCACGCCTGGGGCAACACCGAGCTGGGCGACCTGCTGCGCCAACTGGAGCGCGCCTCCGGCCGCGACCTGTCGACCTGGTCGCGCGAGTGGCTGGAGACCGCGGGCGTCAACACGATGCGCCCGGAGTTCGAGGTGGACGCCGACGGCGCCTTCACCTCGTTCGCGGTGCTGCAGGAGGCCGCCCCCGACCACCCGACGCTGCGCTCGCACCGCCTGGCGATCGGCCTGTACGACCGCACCGAGGACGGGATCGTGCGCCGCGAGCGGGTGGAGCTCGACGTGTCCGGCGAGCGGACCGAGGTGCCGCAGCTGGTCGGCATGGCCCGGCCCGACCTCGTCCTGGTCAACGACGACGACCTCACCTTCACCAAGATCCGGCTGGACGAGCACTCGCTGGCCACCGTGGTCGACGGCGTGGGCGAGATCCGGGCGTCGCTGCCGCGGACCCTGGCCTTCTCCGCGGCGTGGGACATGACCCGCGACGCCGAGATGGCCGCCCGCGACTACGTCAGCCTGGTCCTCTCCGGCCTCAGCGGGGTCGGCGACGTCTCGGTCGCGCAGACGCTGCTGCGCCAGGCGGTCTCGGCGCTGTACAACTACGCCGATCCGGACTGGCGCGACACCGGCCTGACCCTGCTGGCCGGACGGCTGCAGGACCTGCTCACCGCGGCCGAGCCGGGCAGCGACCTGCAACTGGCCTACGCGCACGGCTTCGCCAACGCCGCGGTCTCCGGCGAGCACCTGTCGCTGCTGCAGGGCCTGCTCGACGGCGCGATCACCGTCGAGGGCCTGGAGATCGACACCGACCTGCGCTGGACCCTGCTGCGCAGCCTCGTGGTCAGCGGCACCGCCGGCGAGGAGGAGATCGCCGCGGAGCTGGACGCCGACCCGACCGCGACCGGCGAGCGCTCGGCCGCCGGCTGCCGGGCCGCGATCCCGACGGCCGAGGCCAAGGCCCTGGCCTGGGACCGCATCGCCGCCGGCGAGATGGCCAACGCCGAGTTCCGCGCGACCCTGCTCGGCTTCACCGAGCCGGCCCACCACGAGCTGCTGCGCCCCTACGTCGACCCGTACTACGCGCTGCTGGGCGAGGTGTGGAACAAGTGGACCGGTGAGTTCGCGCAGACGTTCGCCGAGATCGCCTACCCGCGCCACCTGATCGAGGAGGAGACGCTGCGCCGCACCGACGCCTACATCGAGGCGGAGAAGCCGGCTCCGGCGCTGCGCCGCCTGCTGGTCGAGGGCCGTGCCGGCGTGCAGCGCGCGCTGAGCGCCCGGACCAGGGACGCCGAGGCCGCGAAGCGGTAGCGGCCGCCCTGCGGCGACGGCGGAGGCCGCCGCGATCTTAAGGGATCGCGGCGGCCTCCGCTTTTTCAGCTCTTTTTCGTGCCGCTATTTGGCACACTTGTGACTCTTGTCTCGTGACGTAGCACACGGCTAAGGTACAACCCGGACATAAGGAGAACATTCGTGCGATCGGTCATCACCGCGCTGCACGTCCTCGACGCAGTGGCGGAGCGGCAGCCCATCGGGGTCAGCGACCTGGCCCGGGCGATGGACATCCCCAAGAGCTCGGTGCAGCGGGCGCTGCGCGCGCTGGAGTCGGCCGGATGGATCCGCTCCGTCGCGCCGGAGCAGGGCAGCGGCTGGGTCCTCACCACCAAGGCCGGAGACCTCGCCCAGCACATCGCCGGCGATCTGGGCGTCCGCGAGGCGGCGCTGCCGGTCATGGCCGAGCTGCGCGACCGCACCGGCGAGGAGGTCCACCTGACGATCCGTGAGGACCAGGAGGTCGTGGTGATCGAAAGGGTGGAGTCCACCCATCCGGTCCGCATCCACTGGCCCGCAGGGACCCGCTCGCCGTGCCACGCCAGCGCCAACGGCAAGGCGATCCTGGCCCATCTGCGCCCCGCGGACCTCGCCGTCGCCCTGCCCGGCCCCCTGCCCGGGTTCACCGAGTCGACCATCACCGCCCCCGAGAAGCTGCGCGCCGAACTGGCCGCCGTGCGCGCCCGGGGCTACGCGGTCGCGCGCAGCGAACTGCGCGCCGACATCGCATCGGTCGCCGCGCCCATCCTCTCCCCATCGGGGACCCCGATCGCGGCGCTGAGCGTGTTCCTGCCCATGCACCGCCTGGACGACGACACCGCCCCGCTCGGCGAGCTCGTGCGCGCGAACGCGCAGCGCATCGCCGCCGCCGTCGCGACCCGCTGACTCCTCGCCCCTCCCGTTCCGCCGCCCGGACGGCTCACGCCCGAAGGCGGCGGACGACAGGGTTCGTCCGGCCCTGTTCCCCGTCCCCGTCCCCGTCCCTTCTGAAAGAAACCCCATGTCACTACAGCTTCTGTCCGCCCTGGGCCTGGTACTGGTGTTCGCTGTCGCCATGGCCAGGCCGGTGAGCATCGGCGTGATCGCCCTCATCGCGGCATTCGTCGTCGGCACCGTGTTCGCCGGCGAGACCGCGGACGAGATCGCCACGGGCTTTCCCGGCGGCCTGTTCGTAACCCTGGTCGGCGTCACCTACCTGTTCGCCATCGCCAAGGCCAACGGCTGCGTCGACTGGATGGTCCAGAGCGCGGTGCGGGTGGTCCGCGGGCGTCCGGCCGCCATCCCCTGGGCGTTCTTCGCGCTGGCCGCGATCCTGACCTCCATCGGTGCGGTCAGCCCTGCGACCGTGGCCGTCCTGTTCCCCATCGCCATGAGCCTGGCCGCCGTCTACGGCATACGCCCGCTGCTGATGGGCCTGCTCACCAATCTGGGCGCCACCGCGGGGAGCTTCTCGCCGCTCGGCATCTTCGGCATCATCGTCAACGGCGTGATGGACGGCAACGACATGGGCTCCAACCCCGCGTTGCTGTACGCCACCACGTTCGTCGGCAGCCTGGTGGCCGCGGTGGTCACCTTTTTCCTCTACGGAGGGCGCGGGCTGCTGCGCCGCGGCTCCCCCGAGCAGGACGGCGGGTCCCCGGCCGAGGGCACCGGCGGCGGCACCGCCACGGTCACCGCGCTGGATCCGGTCACCCTCAACGCCGAGCGCATCACCACCCTGATCGGCTTCGTCGTCCTGGTCATCGGCGCGCTCCTCTTCGGAGTGGACATCGGCTTCCTCGCCGTGGCGGTCGCCGGCGCCGTCGCGGTCCTCTTCCCCGCCCACGCCAAGGGCGCGATCGAGCACGTCAGCTGGGGCGTGGTCCTGCTCGTCGGCGGCCTGGTGACCTACGTGGAGCTGCTGGAGCGGATCGGGACGATCGACTGGCTGGGCAGCGGCGTCGCCAACGTGGGCTCCCCGCTCATCGCCGCACTGCTGATCTGCCTGATCGGCGCAGTCGTCTCCGCCTTCGCCTCCACGACCGGCATGCTCAGCGCACTGATCCCGCTGGCGGTCCCGCTCATCGCCACCGGCCACATCGAGGCGCTCGGCCTGATGATCGCCCTGTCGCTGTCCTCCTCCCTGGTGGACGTGTCCCCGTTCTCCACCAACGGCGCGCTGGCCCTCGCCAACGCCCCGGAGAAGGAACGCGACCGCGTCTACCGCGGACTGCTCACCTTCGGCCTGGCGATGATCGTCATCGCACCGCTGGTGTCCTGGCTGGCGTTCGTCGTCCCCGGCTGGGTCTGACCGGTCCCGCCCGCTCCGCCCGTTCCGGCCGGAACGGGCGGGGCCGCTGTCTCACGTCCTCGGGTGGAAGTCCCCGGTGATCGGGTGCAGCACCCGGCGGGCCGACTCGACGAGCCGCGGATCGGCCATCAGCTCGTCGAGCAGGATCGGCTCGCCCTCGGCGTTGGTCAGCGGGATGCGCCAGTTCGGGTACTCGTCGCTGGTTCCGGGCTGGTTCTGCATGCGGCGCTCGCCCACCACGTCGGTCAGCGCGACGCCGATCATCCGGGCGGGGGTACGGGCCAGGTAGGCGTGCAGCGCCGCCACCACGGCACCGGGGTCGGAGACCGGATCGACGGAGGCGTCCAGGAGGCCGAGCTCCACCAGCAGGGCGCGCCAGGAGGCCACCTGGCGCTCGGCCTCGGCGCGCTCCTCCTCCGCCGGGCGGGTCAGCAGCCCCAGCCGGTCGCGCAGCTCGACGTGCTCGGCCGACAGGTAGGACGCCACGGGCGGCAGGTCGTGGGTGGCGACGGTGGCCAGGCAGTCCCGGCGCCACCGCTCGGGGCGGCGCGGTCCGTCGGCGTCGCGCTCGAACCACAGCACCGACGTGCCGAGGATGCCCCGGTCGGCGAGGTGGCCGCGCACCCACGGCTCCACCGTTCCGAGGTCCTCCCCCACCACGAGCGCGCCGCACTCGTGCGCGGCCAGGGCCAGCGCCCCGACCATGCCCTCGTGGTCGTAGCGGACGTAGGTGCCCTCGGCGGGCGAGGCCCCTTCGGGCACCCACCACAGCCGGAACAGCCCCATCACGTGGTCCACCCGGATCCCGCCGGCGTGCCGCATCGCCTGGCGCATCTGCTGGGAGAACGGCAGGTAGCCCTGCTCGGCCAGCCGGACGGGGTGCCAGGGCGGCTGCGCCCAGTCCTGGCCCTGCTGATTGAACTCGTCGGGCGGCGCGCCCACGCTGACGCCTGAGGCGAGGGCGTCGCGGTACATCCAGGCGTCGGCGCCGCCGGCCTGAACGCCCACGGCGAGGTCGTGCACGATGCCCACCGCCATCCCGGCGGTCCGCGCGCTGGCCTGCGCCGCGGCGAGCTGGTCGTCCAGGATCCACTGCACCCAGCGGTGGAAGTCGACCGTGGGCCAGCGCCGCAGCGCCTCGGCGCCCACGGCGTGCGCGCCCACGTCGCGCAGCGGCCGGGGCCAGCGCCGGTAGTCGAAGCCGTGCTCCTCGGCCAGCGCGCACCAGGTGGCGTACTCCACCAGCGGCGCGCCCTCGCGTTCGAGGTAGGCCTGGAGGGCCGCCTCCCGTGCGGGACTGCGCCGCACCTGATAGAGCATCTCCAGGGCCGCCCGCTTGGCAGACCAGACGGCGTCGCGGTCGAGCAGGTCGGCGGTGCGGCCCTGCTCGCGCAGCGGCCGGGCCAGGCGCTGGATCGCCTCCCGGTGCACCGGCTCCAGGTTGATGTACTCCGGGACGTCCTCGATGCGGATGTAGAGCGGGCTGGCGTAGCGGCGGCTGACCGGCAGATAGGGCGAGGGCTCGATGGGCGGGACGGGTTCGGTGGCGTGGATCGGATTGACCAGGGTGAAGGAGGCGCCGAGGTCACGGGCGCTCCAGTCGGACAGCTCGGCGAGATCGCGCAGGTCCCCCAGCCCCCAGGAGGCCCGGGAGCGCACCGAGTACAGCTGGGCCATGAGCCCCCACGTCCGGCGGTCGGGCACGGCCGGGGGCCCGGCGAGCCGGCCGGGCGCCACGAGCAGCGGGGCGCGGCTGCGGACGTCGCCGTGCTCGACGTGCAGCAGGTGCGTGCCGAGCGGCAGGTCGGGCCCGAGTTCGGCCCAGGAGCCGCTGTTCAGCTCCACCCAGGCCCGGGCCCCGTCGGGCAGCGACAGGCCGGGGGTGCGCCCGGATCGGGTGACGACCGCCGGCGGGAGCATGCGGCCGGCCTGGCGCTCCCAGTGCGCCTCCAGCGCCGCGCGGGGATCGGCGACGTCCAGCCCCAGGGCCGTCAGGACGTGGCGCAGGGTGTCGGCCGGCACGGTCACCCGGGCGCCGCGCCAGTCGACGTAGGTCGTCGCGACACCGTGTTCCTCCGCCAGCCGGGTCAGCTCAGCATCACTCACAGAAACCGATGATGCCCTATGCGTGGGGCCCTCGCCCGTCCACCATGCGAATGCCCCGGATCCCCGACGCATCGGGGGACCCGAGCCGGAGCGAAAAGCGACAGAGCACCCCATTCGCCACAGACCGGCACCGATCGACCGGCATAATGAACCGAGTGCTGACGTCCTACCGCCGGCTGCTCGGCGTCCCCCGTCTCCCCTCACTGCTCTTCTGGTCGCTGCTGGCCCGCCTGCACATCGCCGGGCTGCCCATCGCGGTGACGTTCCTGGTCGCCGGGTGGACGGACTCCTACGCGCTGGCCGGGCTCGTCTCCGGCGCGCTCACGGTGGGCACCGCGCTGGCCGGGCCGGTCCGGGGACGCATGGCGGACCGGGGCTCCACCGACCGGCTGATGGCCGGCTCCGGCCTCGGCTACGCCGCCGGCCTGGCCGCCCTGGCGCTGCTGCCCGCCGCGCTGTGGTGGGCCGCCATTCCCCTCGCCCTGGTCACCGGCCTCTTGCTGCCGCCGGCCGGCCAGATCGGCCGGGCGCTGTGGCCGCGCATCACCACCGGACCGGCGCGGCAGGCCGTGTACGCCTCCGAGGCCACCCTGCAGGAGCTGCTGTTCGTGGTGGGCCCGCTGCTGGCCGCGGGCGCGGTCGGTGTCATCGGAGGCCGGGGCGCCGTCGTCCTGCTGGCCGCGGTCTCCCTGACCGGCGCGCTCGGCTTCGCCGTCGCGCTGCGCCGGGCCGGTCTGACGGGGGTCGCGGGGATCGGCGGCGCGCAGGGAGGACCGCGGCGCTCCCTGCTCGGCCACCCGCCGCTGGCGCTGGTGATCGGGCTGTGCCTGCTGCTGGTCGGCGGCCTGGGCGCCGTCGACCTGGTGATCGTGGCCTGGGCGCGGGAGCTCGGCGCTCCGGGCTACGCCGGCGGACTGGCCGCGATCTGGGCGCTCGGTTCGCTGGTCGGCGGCCTGGTCGCCGGCGGCCTGCCCGGCGCGCCGCACATCCCGCGGCGGGCGTTCGGCGCGGCGGCGGGCACCGCCCTGCTCGTCCCGCTGCTGCCGCCGGTCCTGCACCTGCCCTCGCCGTGGCTGATCTCGCCGGTGCTGTTCGCCTCGGGTCTGGCGATCGCGCCGACCCTGGCCGCGGTGATGGACCGGCTCGGCGAGCTCGCGCCGGAGCACCGCCGCGCCGAGGCGTTCGGCTGGCTGTCCACCGCGACCACCACCGGGATCTCGTTCGCCGCCCCACTGACCGGTTGGCTGATCGACCTCGGCGGCGTCGCCGCCGGTGTGGCGGGGGCCGCCCTGCTCGCCCTGGGAGCCGCGCTCCTCAGCCTGTTCGTCCGGCCGGGCCCGAGCGCAGGGCGCTGACCGCAGGAGCCGCGGGACGGCCCCGCCGGGCAGGGGCCCGGCGGGGCCCGGCCGCCGCCTGCGGCTACTCCGTCCAGATCGGCGGTTTGCGGCCGATCCACGGCCGGGCGGCCTCCAACTGGGCCGACAGCGAGATCAGCGTCGCCTCCCCGCCCATACGCCCGGCGAGCATGACGCCGATCGGCAGCCCGTCCCCGTTCCAGTGCAGCGGGACGTTCACGGCCGGCTGGCCGGAGACGTTGTACACCGTGGTGAACGGGGTGAACAGCGTCATCCGGCGGAACTCCTCCGCGGGGTCGGCCCCCGAGTCGAAGTGGCCGACCTCCACCGGGGGCGCGGCCAGCGTCGGGTTGAGCACGGCGTCGTAGCGTTCCAGGCGCGGCAGGGCGGCCCTGACCCCCTGTTGCAGACCGGTGGTGGCGTCGAGGTAGTCGGCGATCGAGCTCTGCCCGGCGCGCTCGCGCAGCCATCGGGTGAGCGGGCGGAGCCGGCCCTCCTCGTGCTCGGGCACGGGGTAGCGCGTGGCCATCGCCGCCCACACGACCTCGAACAGGCGCAGCAGCGACCCGTCGAAGGGGGCGGGGATCTCCTCCACCTCGTGGCCCAGGCCCACCAGCAGCCGCGTCGCGTCCTCGTAGGCATCGACGACGTCGGGGTGCGGCTCCACGCCCGGCACCGGCGGGGTGGCGAACCGGGCGATGCGCAGCCGCCCGGGGTCCCGATCGGCGTGGGAGAGGAACGTCTCGCCCTCGGGCAGGGGCTGCGCGGTGTGGTAGTCGCCGGGCCGGTTGACCGCGATGACGTCGAGCATCAGCGCGGCGTCGCGCACCGTGCGGCTGAGCGGGCCGGTGGCGGACAGGCCGATGAGGTCCGGCCGCACCGGCGCCTGGGTGACCCGGCCCCGGCTGGGCTTGATGCCGTAGAGTCCGCACGCGCTGGCCGGGATGCGGATCGAGCCGCCGCCGTCGCTGCCCTGCGCCATCGGCGCCAGGCCTGCGGCGACCGCCGCCGCGGCCCCTCCGCTGGAACCGCCGGCCGAACGCGACAGGTCCCACGGCGTGCGCGCGGGCGGTGCGATGTCGTTCTCGGTGTAGCAGGACATGCCGAATTCGGGCGTGTTGGTCTTGCCGGTGAACACCGCGCCCGCCCGGCGCAGCTCGGCGACGAAGTCCTCGTCGACCTGCGCCACCTGGTCGGCGTGGACCCGGGAGCCCCAGGTCCAGCGCACGCCGGCGAGCATGTCCAGGTCCTTGATCGGGACCGGCACGCCCAGGAGGGGTGGGAGCTCATCCGGCGTGTCGGAGAGGACTCGATTTTCCGCTTTTTCGGCCTGTTCTCTGGCCAGCTCCGGAGTGACCGTAATAAAGGCGCCGAGAAGGTCGTCGAACCGCTCGATCCGGGCCAGGTAGTGATCGGTGACCTCGACGGGGGACAGCTCGCGGCGGCGGATGCGCTCCGCCTGCTCCACTGCGCTCAGATCATGAATCTCGCTCACGCACCGAGAGTAGGGTGCCGGGGATCCCGGGGCGCAGCGGGGGCCGGAGGGCCTCTCTAGAGAGGTGGGAAGAACCATCATTCCCGGCCAAGACTCTCCGAACACGTGAGAAAGCCCCTTCACCAAGGAACAAAAGTGTGAGTTTTCCCGGACTAGGACTCGGATAAGGATCGAACTACTCTCAGCATCGTGGAATCGGCAACCAGCACCAAGAACGGCAACGCTCCGTCCTCCGAGGACGCCCGCCGGCAGGGATCGGGCTCCACCTCTCCCTTTGTCACGCGCGGCGCCGACCGCAGGGATTCCGACGACTCCAAGGGAGCCAAGGACAGGACCCGGGCCACCTACGGGACCCTGCTGATGCCGGGAGCCGCCCGGCGCTGGTCGCTCCGCGGCGCCGCCGCCGTCGCCGCCGGGCTGCTGGCCGGGCTCCTCACCGCCGACTGGCGCATCGGCGCCACGTTCGCCGTGGCCGTCCTGATCGCCTTCCAGGTCCACTCCTCCAGGCGCCGGTCCGAGATCCCGCACTGGCGCAGGCCCTCGGCCGCCCAGCGTCGCACCGAGGCCCAGCTCAAGGTCATGAAGCGGGTCGGCTACCGCGTCCTGCACGCCCGCAGGACCCCCGGCGGCAACGGCCAGATCGACCATTTCGTCGTGGGCCGGCGCGGCGCGTTCGCGATCGACTCCGAGGCGTGGGACAAGCGGCTCCCGCTGCGCAACAAGCTGGAGAAGCTCTACCACGGCCGGTTCTCCAAGAACGAGCGCATCGACGAGGCGCTGGACGAGGCGCGCAAGGCCGAGCGGCTGATCAGCGAGGAGCTGGGCCGCCCGATCACCGTGCGGGCGTCGCTGGCCATCTACGGGCCCACCATGCCCTGGGACAGCCATCGGCTGCGCGGCGTCGACATCATCACCGGCACCAAGGTCCGCAGGTGGCTGCGCGCCGGCAAGGACCGGCTCAGCGACCGGGAGATCGAGGAGATCTACCTGGCGGCCGAGAAGGTCCTGCCGCCGCGGGGCTGAGCGGGCCGGACCGGGCGGCCGCGGTCGACGGAGACCCACATCTCACCATTTGAGATGATCGATCTTTGCCATCGAGACGCGAGCATTTCACCCGCGGGGATACCATCGGTAGAACTGCACGTTGTACCCGACCCCAAGGCGGGAACCGTCGCCCGGCACCGCTGCGCGCAGCGGACCGGCGGCCGCACCGGCTCCGCACCGCCTTGAGCACCCTGGTACCGGTTCGTCTCGACGGGAGCTCACCCCATGCCCGCGCTTCGCTCACGCACGGTCACCCATGGCAGGAACATGGCCGGCGCACGCGCTCTCATGCGCGCGTCCGGCGTGGAACGCGAGGACTTCGGCAAGCCGATCGTCGCGGTGGCCAACAGCTTCACCCAGTTCGTCCCGGGCCACGTGCACCTCCGCGAGGTCGCCGACGTGGTGGCCGGGGCCGTGCGCGAGGCCGGCGGCGTGCCGCGGGAGTTCAACACCATCGCCGTCGACGACGGCATCGCCATGGGCCACGGCGGCATGCTCTACTCGCTGCCCAGCCGCGAGCTGATCGCCGACGCCGTCGAGTACATGGTCAACGCGCACTGCGCCGACGCGCTCGTGTGCGTCTCCAACTGCGACAAGATCACCCCGGGCATGCTGCTGGCCGCCATGCGGCTGAACATCCCGACGGTGTTCGTCTCCGGCGGCCCCATGGAGGCCGGCAAGGTCACCGTGGTCGACGGCACCGCCACCAAGGTCCGCAAGCTGGACCTGATCAACCCGATGATCGCCTCCGCCGACGAGAGCGTCTCCCAGGCCGAGCTGGACGAGATGGAGGAGGCGGCCTGCCCCACCTGCGGCTCCTGCTCCGGCATGTTCACCGCCAACTCGATGAACTGCCTCACCGAGGCCATCGGCCTGGCGCTGCCCGGCAACGGCACGGTGCTGGCCACGCACGTCGCGCGCAAGCGGCTCTACGAGGACGCCGGCCGCCTCGTCGTCGAGGCCGCGAACCGCTACTACCGCGACGACGACGAGTCGGTGCTGCCGCTGTCCATCGCCACCCCCGCGGCGTTCGGCAACGCGATGGCGCTGGATGTGGCCATGGGCGGCTCCACGAACACGATCCTGCACCTGCTGGCCACGGCCACCGAGGCGGGCGTGAAGTTCGGGCTGCCCGAGATCGACGAGCTGTCGCGGCGGGTGCCCTGCCTGTGCAAGGTCGCGCCGAACACCGAGAAGTACCACATCGAGGACGTCCACCGGGCCGGCGGGATCCCGGCGATCCTGGGCGAGCTGGCCAGGGGCGGCCTGATCGACACCTCGCTGCCCACCGTCCACGGCAAGACCGTGGCGGAGTTCCTGGCGGAATGGGATCTGGGCTCCGACTCGGTCGACACCGAGGCGGTGGAGCTGTTCCACGCGGCCCCGGGCGGTCGGCGGACCACCAAGGCCTACTCCCAGGACGCCCGCTGGGACAGTCTGGACACCGACCGCGAGGCCGGCTGCATCCGCTCGGTCGAGCACGCCTACACCGCCGACGGCGGTCTGGCGGTGCTGTCCGGCAACCTCGCCCCCGACGGCGCGATCGTCAAGACCGCGGGCGTCGAGGAGGAGCTGTGGACGTTCACCGGCCCGGCCAAGGTGTTCGAGAGCCAGGAGGACGCGGTCGAGGGCATCCTGAACAAGCGGATCGAACCCGGCGACGTCGTGGTCATCCGCTACGAGGGCCCCAAGGGCGGCCCCGGCATGCAGGAGATGCTCTACCCGACCAGCTTCCTCAAGGGCCGCGGCCTGGGCAAGGCGTGCGCGCTGATCACCGACGGCCGGTTCTCCGGCGGCACCTCGGGGCTGTCCATCGGGCACGCCTCCCCCGAGGCCGCGGCGGGCGGTGACATCGCCCTGGTCCGCGACGGCGACGTCATCAGCATCGACATCCCGAACCGGGGCCTGGCGCTGGAGGTCGCGGCCGAGGAGCTGGCCGAGCGCCGCCGCGCCCTGCTGGAGGAGCTGGGCGGCTTCCGCCCGAAGGACCGGCAGCGCCCGGTGAGCGCGGCGCTGCGCGCCTATGCGGCGATGGCGACGTCGGCCTCCACCGGTGCCGCCCGCGACGTCACCCAGCTGGAGCAGCGGGGCCTGTAGCGACGACGAGAAGGGGGTGGCCGCGCGGACCGCGCGGCCACCCCCTCGCCGTTTCCAGCGCCGCGCGGCTCAGCCGCAGCACCCCCCGCCGCAGCACCCGCCGCCACCGCCGCTGGGCTGCGGCGCGACGCCGCCGACGGCGACGGTGGACAGCAGCTTCACGGTGTCGTCGTGGCCCTGCGGACACTCGGCGGGCTCGTTGGCCCGCGCCATCGGACGGGAGACTTCGAAGGTGTCACCGCAGGAGCGGCAGCGGTAGTCATAGCGAGGCATGGCACCAGGATAGGAGGCGCCGGTTCTCCACGTCTGCCTAGATTGATAGGCAAATTTAAGCCTAGCACCCTAGGCTTGTCGCACGGTTCGAGGTTCCAAAACTCCCGCCGAAGTCCTTCGCGCAGCCCGAGCGCACGCCCGTAGAAAAGGGCTCACTCTCCAGCGCAAGGTCACCGGTGGCCGCGTTCGGGGTTTCGGGGTAAGGGGTCGCATCAGGTCTGGCAGGTTCTCGACGGCAATGGAGACGTCGTCGCCCAGAGCATCATCCCCGGCCACAGCCATGATCTCGCTCGGGGAACGCTGAACGGCATCGAGGAAGCCTTGGAGCCGGCTTTTGGAAAGGGGTGGCTCGACCATGGATAGGCCGGTTTATCGCGTCACGGTCCGCCAGGAGGACAAGCGGTGGGTCGCCGTCACCGATGGCATCGCGGGCGGCGTTGTGGAGTCGCGGCGGCTGGACCGAATCGAGGATGAACTGCGCGACGGCCTGGCACTGCTCCTCGACAAGGACTTCGATTCCTTCGACCTGGAATGGGACTACCGGCTGCCCCCTCGGATGGCCCGAGCGGTCGAGGAGTTCGAACGGGCCCGCCGCGAGCGCGAGGCCGCCGAAGAGCACTACCGGCAGGCCGCACAAGAGGCAGTCGAGGCCCTCGACGGTCTCTCGGCCCGCGATGCCGGGATACTGCTGCACTTGAGCAATCAGCGCATCACGCAACTGCGCTCGGACCGGTGATCCCGTATGACCACAGAAGAGGAGTCGCACCCTGAAGAGCTTGATGACCTGGTGGCTCCTGGCCGGGTTGTCCCCGCCACGGCCTCCGGTCCGCTGCCCCCCGCCTCCGGGGCAGGTCGATGGCACCATCGACTCCGCCGAGGTCGTCTCCGAATTGCGCGAGGACCGGTTCTGACCGCCCTTCCTGAGATTTGAACAGGACTCCACTTCGGTGGCCGTAGAACCCACCGCGTCCGGGACCGGGTGGGACCCTTGACCGGTCCCGGACGCCGCGGCTACGCCGCGGTTCTCGCCATGTAGGGCGCCCACAGGGGGTCGCCGTGCTGCTCGCCGTTGATGAGCCGCCAGTGCAGCCCTCGGGGAACCGTGGGGGTGACGTTCAGCTCCCAGCCGAGCTCGTCCAGGAGACGGTCGGCCTTGCGGTGGTTGCACGTCTTGCAGGAGGCCACGACGTTCTCCCACACGTGTGCGCCGCCGCGGCTGCGCGGGATCACGTGGTCGATGGTCTCGGCCCGCTTCCCGCAGTAGGCGCAGTGGTGTCCGTCCCGGCGCATGAGCGCCACCCTGGTGAGCGGCACCCGGCGCCGGTAGGGCACCCGGATGTAGCGGCGCAGCCGGATGACCGACGGCACCGACAGCGCCGTGGTGGCCGAGTGCAGTACGGCGCCGGCGGCGTCGCAATGCACGACCTCGGCTTTTTCCCGCAACACCAGCAGGATCGCTCGGCGCAGCGGCACGGTCGTCAGTGGTTCATAGCTGGCGTTGAGCAGCAGCACGTGGCGGCTGACTGTGCCGCCCTCCGTACCGCGCCGGGCGCTCATGCCGACCTCCGGGCCGTCGGATCGCCGACCGCCCGTGTCTCGTCCCCGGCCAGCCTGTCGGCCAGCCAGGAGACCTCCCTGTGGACCGGCCGGGCGACCGGTACTGTTCGCGTTGCCACACGGACCTCCCGTGGGTGGTGCTTCCCGCCGAGTAACGTCCCGCATTCAGTTTGCTTTGTCAGACCAGGTTGCCGCCACCCCATTTATGCGTGGTGTCACGAAAACAACGAAGACCGGCGGGGCGCGGGAGCCGATGACCGTCCGGTGCGGGCGCCGGCGCGACGGGAGGGCCGCGCCGCGTGCGGATAGAGTTCATGGCATGCCTGAACCCCGCTACCCCTCCGCCGAGCGCCTGGAGCTCACCGAGGAGCTGCACGGCCGCCGGGTCCCCGATCCCTACCGCTGGCTGGAGGACCCCGACTCCACCGGGACCAAGGAATGGTCCAGCGCCCAGGACGCGCTCTTCGGCGACGCGGCCGCGGACCTGCCCGGCAGGCGGTGGTTCGGCGACCAGGTGCACGCGCTGCTGGGCGCGGGGTTCGAGGGCGCTCCGGCCTGGCGCGGCGAGCGGCGGTTCTTCACCCGCCGCACGGCCGAGCAGGAGCACGGCGTGCTCTACACCGTCGACCCCGGTTCCGGGGCCGAGCGCGCCCTGATCGACCCCACGGCCCTCGACCCGGACGGGACCACCACGCTGGACTCCTGGCGGCCGGACCGCGAGGGCCGGCTGCTGGCCTACCAGCTCTCCGAGGGAGGCGACGAGGAGGCCCGGCTGCGGGTCATGGACGTCGCCACCGGCGAAGCGGTGGACGGGCCGATCGACCGCTGCCGCTACTCCCCCATCGCCTGGCTGCCCGGCGGCGACGCCTTCTACTACGTGCGGCGGCTGGCGCCCGACCTGGTGCCCGAGGGCGAGGAGCAGTACCACCGGCGCGTCTACCTGCACCGGGTCGGCACGCCCGTCGAGGAGGACGTGCTGATCTTCGGCGAGGGCCGGGACAAGACCGAGTACTACGGCGTGGCGGTGAGCCGCGACGGCCGGTGGCTGCTGCTGACCTCCATCCGCGGCACCTCCTCGTGCAACGACGCCTGGATCGCCGACCTGGCGGAGAGCGGCCCGGAGGCGCCGCTGCTGTCGGTCATCCAGGAGGACGTGGACGCCGACGCCTCCCCCTACGTCGGCCGGGACGGCCGGCTGTACCTGTTCACCGACCGCGACGCGCCGCGCGGGCGGCTGTGCGTGACCGACCCGCGCACTCCGGGCCACGAGCACTGGCGCACCCTGATCGACACCGACCCCGGCGCGGTCCTCAGCGACTTCGCGATCCTCGACGGGGCCGAGCTGGAGTCCCCGCTGCTGCTGGCCGGGTGGCGGCGGCACGCGATCAGCGAGGTCACCGTGCACGATCTCGACACAGGGGAGCGGCTCGGCGAGGTCGCCCTGCCCGGCCTCGGCTCGATCGGCGGCCTTATGGAGCGCCCGGAGGGCGGCCACGAGGCGTGGTTCACCTACACCGACAACACCTCCCCCGTCGGCGTCCACCGCTACGACGCGCGCACCGGCGAGGTCACGTCGTGGGCGACCGCTCCGGGCGCCCCGGAACCGCCCGAGGTCACAACCGAGCAGGTCACCTACACCTCGCGCGACGGCACGCCGGTGCGGATGCTGGTGCTCTCCCCGCCCGACGCCGACGGCCCGCGGCCGACCGTCCTGTACGGCTACGGCGGCTTCTCCGTCTCGCTGACCCCCGGCTACTCGGCGACGGCGCTGGCCTGGGTGCGCGCCGGCGGCGTGTACGCGATCGCCAACCTGCGCGGCGGCCTGGAGGAGGGCGAGGAGTGGCACCGCGACGGGATGCTCGGCAACAAGCAGAACGTCTTCGACGACTGCGCGAGCGCGGCCGAGCACCTGATCGCCACCGGCGTCACCACCGCCGACCGGCTGTCGGTCATGGGCGGCAGCAACGGCGGCCTGCTGGTGGGGGCCGCGATCACGCAGCGCCCGGAGCTGTACGCCGCCGCGGTGTGCTCGGCCCCGCTGCTGGACATGGTGCGCTACGAGCGGTTCGGCCTGGGCCAGCTCTGGAACGTCGAGTACGGCAGCGCCGACGACCCCGAGGCGCTGGACTGGCTGCTCGACTACTCGCCGTACCACAACGTCGACGAGGGCGTGCGCTATCCGGCGACGCTGTTCGCGGTGTTCGCCAACGACACCCGGGTCGACCCGCTGCACGCCCGCAAGATGTGCGCGGCGCTGCAGCACGCGACCTCCGGGTCCGTGGCTGAGCGCCCGATCCTGCTGCGCTGCGAGGCCGAGGTCGGGCACAGCTCCCGCTCGGTCAGCCGCAGCGTCGGCCTGAGCGCCGACCAGCTGGCCTTCCTCGCCCACCACACCGGCCTGACGGTGCCGCCGGCCTGACCGCCGCAGGACGGCGCCCCGGTAGCCTCCTCACCGGTCCGGCCGTGGCCGCGCCCCGACCCGATCGGCCGGGGCGGTTC
The DNA here is from genome assembly GCF_013408795.1 of Spinactinospora alkalitolerans. NCBI lineage: Bacteria > Bacillati > Actinomycetota > Actinomycetes > Streptosporangiales > Nocardiopsidaceae > Spinactinospora > Spinactinospora alkalitolerans. The sequence goes on along the minus strand of NZ_JACCCC010000001.1, from coordinate 1,570,464 downwards.
GGCCGTACCGGCCGGACGGTTGGCACAATCGGACATGCCGCGTCGAAGAAGGGATGAGCAGCAGTGACAGAGGTCGCGACAGAAGAGGCCGTGCGGAACGGGAGCGGGGACGGCGGGTCCGCGCGCCGGCACGTGCACCTCGCCCACATCCGGTTCGCCGACCTCGACCCGCTGAACCACGTCAACAACGTGCGGATGCTGACCTACCTGGAGGACGCCCGCATCTCGTTTCTGAGGTGGGACGACCGCGCCGACGGGCGGTCGCGGTTCGGCGGGCTGGTGGTGGCCCGCCACGAGGCCGACTACGTCCGGCCGCTGCTGCTGCGCCGCGAGCCGGTGCGCGTGGAGACGTGGGTGACCGAGGTGAGGAACGCCAGCTTCACGCTGGAGTACGAGGTCCTCGACGACGAGCAGGTCTACCTGCGCGCCAAGTCGGTCCTCGTGGGGTTCGACCTGGAGGCCCAGCGCGTCCGCCGCCTGGACGACGCGGAGCGGGAGTACCTGCTCGGCCACCTGGCCACCGGGAGGTAGCGTCCGCGGCGGCGGATCGGGCGCCGTCGCCGCCGACCGCTCGCCCGCAGCTCGGGGAAACCCGGATCAACACCGTTGACGAGCCTGGTCCGGTGATCGTGGGAAATCGTTGGTTCATCCTCTGTCTCGCCATCGTCGCCCAGATCGCGAGCATCTCCGCGCTGTTCGGGGTGCCGTTCGTCATCCCCGCCCTGCGGGAGGCCTACGGCCTGACGATCGCGCAGGCCGGGACGCTGGCGGGGCTGCCGAGCCTCGGACTGCTGCTGACCCTGCCGGGCTGGGGCGTGGTCATCGACCGCTACGGCGAGCGGTTCACCATGACGGCCAGCCTGCTGCTGACCGCGTCGGCGCTGTCCCTGCTGGCGGCGGTGGACGGGCCTGTCGCCGCCGGAGCCGTGCTGACCCTGGTGGGCGCGGCGGGCGGACCGGTGAACGCCGCAGGCGGACGGCTGGTGCTGGGCTGGTTCTCCGCCCGCGAGCGGGGGCTGGCGATGGGGCTGCGCCAGGCCGCCCAACCGCTCGGGATGGGGCTGTCGGCCGCGCTGATGCCGATCATCGCCGAGCGGCACGGCTTCGTCGCGGCGATGCTGCTGCCGGCCGCGCTCGCCGTGGCCATGGCTCCGCTGGTGGCGGTCTTCGCGGTGCGGCCCGGCCCGGACCCGCGGGGCGGGGACGCCATGATGGCGGCCGAGACCGCCTCGCCCTACCGGCACGCCGCCATCTGGCGGGTGCACGGCGTAAGCATGCTCTTGGGCGTCCCGCAGTTCACCGTGATGACCTACGCGCTGGTCTACCTGGTGGAGGAGCACGGCTGGTCGGCGCCGCTGGCCGGGGCGGTCATCGCGGGCACCCAGGTCCCCGGTGCGCTGGCCCGGCTGGGCACCGGGGCCTGGTCGGACCGGGTGGGCAGTCGGCTGCGACCGGTGCGGATCATCGCCGCGGTCTCGGGGGCCGCGCTGCTGCTGCTCGCCGGCGCCTCGGTCGCCGTTCCCGCGGCGGCCGTCGCGCTCCTGCTCGCCTGCCTGGTGCTGTCGATGAGCCACAACGGGCTGACCTTCACCGCCGTCGCCGAGACGGCGGGCCTGGCCTGGGCCGGGCGGGCCATGGCGGCGCAGAACTCGCTGCAGGCCGTCAGTTCCACGCTGACACCGGTGCTGATGGGCGTGGTGATCGCGTGGCAAGGGTTCACCTCGGCGTTCGCCGCCGCGGCGCTGTTCTGCGCGCTGGCCGTCGCCGTCGTGCCGGTGGGCCGCCGCTCCCCCGGCGCTACTTCAGCGAGATCCGGATGACCTCGCCGTCGCCGCCGTCGTCGTCGCCGCCATCGGACCTGACCGTGATGGAGGCGGGGTCGGCCGCCCGGGCGGCGGGTTCGGCCGCCTCCTCGGGCACGTTCACCATGCTGTGCGCGGCGTAGACCATGTACTCCCACAGTTGCCGGTCCAGCTCGGCCGGCAGCCCGAGGTCGTCGACCGCGGCGCGCATGTGGACCAGCCAGCGGTCCCGTTCGGCCGCGCCGATGCGGAACGGGAAGTGGCGCATGCGCAGCCGGGGATGGCCGCGGCGCTCGCCGTAGGTGCGGGGACCGCCCCAGTACTGGATCAGGAACAGCCGGAGCCGCTCCTCCGCGGGGCCGAGGTCCTCTTCGGGGTACATGGGCCGCAGCAGAGGGTCGTCCGCGACCCCTTCGTAGAAGCGGCGGACGAGGCGGACGAACGTCTCCTCGCCGCCGACCGCCTCGTAGAAGCTCACCGGGGCATCACTGTCATCGCGCGGGGAAGTCATAATCGTCTGCCAGCTTATGCCGTGGCGGCGCGGAAGGCGACCGTTGGTCGCCCTCCGCGCGAAGGCCGCCGGGAGAGTACGGCCCTGTCATGCCCTCCCGCTGCTTTGCGCGGGTGCCGGGGCCGCGCCGCAGCCTCCGCGGGCCCCGATCGCATCGCCGCCTCCGGGTCAACCCCGGGTGAGCTTGCGGTGCGTGACCGCGTGCGGGCGCGCGGCCTCGGGGCCGAGGCGCTCGATCTTGTTCTTCTCGTAGGACTCGAAGTTGCCTTCGAACCAGAACCAGTCGGAGCCGCCCTCCCACGCCAGGATGTGCGTCGCGACCCGGTCCAGGAACCACCGGTCGTGGCTGGTGATCACGGCGCAGCCGGGGAAGTCCAGCAGCGCGTTCTCCAGCGAGCCGAGCGTGTCGACGTCGAGGTCGTTGGTGGGCTCGTCGAGCAGCAGCAGGTTGCCGCCCTGCTTCAGGGTGAGCGCGAGGTTGACCCGGTTGCGCTCGCCACCGGAGAGCACACCGGCGAGCTTCTGCTGGTCGGAGCCCTTGAACCCGAACGCGGCGACATAGGCCCGGCTCGGGATCTCGACGTTGCCGACCCGGATGAAGGACTCGCCGTCGGAGACGGCCTCCCAGACGTTCTTGTCGTCGGCGATCCGGCCGCGATACTGGTCGACGTAGGAGATCTTCACCGTGTCGCCGACGTTGATGCTGCCGGAGTCCGGCTTCTCCTCACCGACGATCATCTTGAACAGCGTCGTCTTTCCCACGCCGTTGGGGCCGATCACACCGACGATGCCGTTGGGCGGCAGCGAGAAGCTGAGGTCGTCGATGAGGACGCGGTCATCGAAGCCCTTGGTGAGGTTCTTGACCTCCACCACGCTGGTGCCCAGGCGCGGGCCCGGCGGGATCTGGATCTCCTCGAAGTCCAGCTTGCGGGTCTTGTCGGCCTCGGCCGCCATCTCCTCGTAGCGCTGCAGCCGCGCCTTGCTCTTGGTCTGGCGCGCCTTGGCGTTGGAGCGGACCCACTCCAGCTCCTCCTGCAGGCGCCTCTGGCGCTTGACGTCCTTCTGGCCCTCGACCTTCAGCCGCGTGGCCTTGGTGTCGAGGTAGGTGGTGTAGTTGCCCTCGTAGGGGTAGAGCTTGCCCCGGTCCAGCTCCAGGATCCAGGTGGCGACGTTGTCCAGGAAGTAGCGGTCGTGCGTGATCGCGATGATCGTGCCGGGGTACTTCTCCAGGTGCTGCTCCAGCCACTGCACGCTCTCGGCGTCGAGGTGGTTGGTGGGCTCGTCCAGCAGCAGCAGGTCCGGCTGCTCCAGCAGGAGCTTGCACAGCGCCACGCGGCGCTTCTCGCCGCCGGAGAGCACCGAGATTTCGGCGTCGGCCGGCGGGCAGCGCAGCGCGTCCATCGCCTGGGCGAGCTGGCTGTCGAGGTCCCAGGCGTTGCGGTGGTCGAGCTTGTCCTGCAGCCTGCCCATCTCTTCGAGCAGCTCGTCGGAGTAGTCGGTGGCCATCTTCTCGGCGATCTCGTTGAAGCGGTCGAGCATCGCCTTGGTCTCGGCCACGCCGTCCTCGACGTTTTGCAGGACCGTCTTGTCCGGGTCGAGCTGGGGCTCCTGGGCCACCATGCCCACGCTGAACCCGGGCATGAGCCGCGCCTCGCCGTTCGACGGCTGTTCGACGCCGGCCATCAGCTTCAGCAGCGTGGACTTGCCCGCGCCGTTCGGCCCCACGACACCGATCTTGGCTCCGGGCAGGAACGACCCCGAGACGTCGTCCAGGACAACCTTGTCGCCGTGCGCTTTGCGCACATTTCGCATCGTGTAGATGTACTCCGGCATGTCTTCAAGACTAGGGCTTCGCCGCCGGTGCCCTGGCCAGTCCTCGAGGTCTCAGCCGCCGTCCTGCTCCGCGACGGGGGCACGGCCCTCCAGCCACTCTGGCGTGAAGTGCCGCCAGTCGCCGGGTGAGACGCCGCACCGCAGCGCCTGGCGGATCAGCTCCGCCATCGAGTAGCCGGGGACGGCGGCGTCGACGCGGTCCAGGGCGAGGTCGGCGAGTACGCCGTCACCGCTCAGCCATGCCGCGAAGGCCAGGAGGGAGCCGGGAGCGGCGCTGTAGGGCGGTTCGATCCGGCGCAGCACGTGCCGCCACAGCAGGACGTGGGCCTGGGCGCGCTCGCGGCGGATGTGCGCCCACGCCTCGTCGCGCACCCGCAGCGAGAGCAGCAGGACCCCGAGCCAGGCGATCGTGTCGGGGGCCTCGGGCGGATCGCCGCCGAGCGCCGCCGCGACGACCCGGCGCACCGTGCGCACGCCCTCGGCCCGGACGGCGATCTCGAACGCGGCGTGGCCGCCGGGATCCGAGCGGCCCCACAGCCGGGCGCACCGCGTCTCGGCCCGCAGGGTGGCCCGCTCCATGTCGGCCCGGCCCCGCCCGCCGATGGGCGCGATCGATGCGGCGAGGTCCTCCCGGTCGCGCCGGGCGGTGAGCCCCGCGGCGACGGCTCCGGCCGGGACCGCGGAGGAGCCGACGTCGTAGGCGGTTCCGCCGGGCGGACAGCACCGGGGCGAGCCGCACAGATGGGACCAGTAGCGGCCGCCCTGGACGCGCAGCGCCTCGGCGACGCGCACGCCGGATCCGGCCAGGATCTCCCGGACCGCCTCCAGGCAGGGGGTGACGCGTTCGGCCGGTCCGTACCCCACCGCCAGGACCCGGTCGCACCCCTGCCTGCCGAGCGGCGCGATCAGGGTGGAGGCGAGCTGCGCCGCCGCAGCGGGATCGGCCGGCAGGTCGCAGCGGGTGGTGAGGCGGACCCGGGCGGAGCGCCCGCCGAGGCCGATGACGATGACGTCGTCGCCCGGATGGAAACCGAGCAGGAACGGGATCGCGGCGATGATGTCGGTGGGGGTGGAAAGGGTCAGGACGGGGTTCGGGCGGGAGTCGCCATTGGTGACCATGCGTTCACGGTGCGGCACGGCCGCGGAGCGCGACAACCCGGATTTCAGGGGCTGTGGATTACTCCGCCGCCGGGGCCGTCCGACCTCCGCCGCCGGGGCGCCCGGCGGGCCGCTCGGTGAAGTCCGGCATGCCCGACACCGGCAGGCACACGCGGTTGCGCCCGGAGTCCTTGGCCCGGTAGAGCGCGAGGTCGGCGGCTGCCAGCAGTTCGATCAGGTCGCGGCCGTGCACGCGCAGCAGCGCCGCTCCGACCGAGATCGTGACGGTCACCGTGGTCTCGTCCACCGGCAGCGCCATGCGGCCCACCCGCGAGCGCAGCCGCTCCGCGATCCGGCACGTCTCGGCCATGTCCGCTCCGGGGAGCAGCACGACGAACTCCTCGCCGCCGAACCGCCCGACGACGTCGTACTGGCGCAACTGGTGGGTGAGGGTGGTGGCGACGCCGAGGAGGACCTGGTCGCCGAACAGGTGCCCATAGGTGTCGTTGACCCCCTTGAAGTGGTCGATGTCGATGATCAGCACGGCCAGGGGACGCCCCGAGCGCATCGCGCGCACCAGTTCGGCCTCGGCCTCGCGCTCCCAGGTGGCGGCGTTGAGCAGGCCGGTCTTGGGGTCGGTGCGGGCCGCGGTCTGGAGCTGCTGGAACAGCAGGCTGCGCTGGAGCAGCAGCACCGGCGGCAGGACGAGCGCCAGCAGGTACAGCGACAGCCCGCACAGGATCGCCACCGTGAGTCCCACGCACAGTTCGGCCCAGTCCAGCAGGATCGCCTCGCGGTCCCAGATCAGCCGGCGCCTGGGCGTCTCGCGCGCGCTGAGCCGCACCGCGCCGGCCACCAGCGCCGTGTTGAGGACGCTGAACAGCGCGCAGCACAGCACGGCGGCCAGGAGGCCCGGACCGCTGATCAGGACGCTCTGCTCGGTGATTCCGCTGACGCCGTCGAGGAGGACGACCTCGCCGGTGACGATCGCGTGGAAGGCCGTCGACGCGGTGAACCCCGCCAACGCCACCGACGCCACGCTGAAGACCCGCCGGAACACCACGGCCCGGCGGATCCGGAGCTGCAGCATCACATAGATCGGGATCGGCACGATCAGCGAGTAGAAGGGCGGCAGGAGCAGCAGCATCGGGATCCACCACGCGCCGAGCAGGTCCCGCACCACCCCGCCGGGCATGCCGAGCCTGCGCATGGCCTCCACGCAGACGACCCCGCAGGTGACCAGCGCGGCGGCGGTGCAGACCTCCTCCAGCCGGATCCGGGTGACCAGTCCGCCGGCGACCGCGAGCACGAGGTCGCACGCGATGACGAGGAAGACGAGGCACGCCAGCGGGCGCGGCTGCGCGAACAGCGGCCACGCCCGCATCCTGGAGGTCCAGGACCGCTCACGATCAGTAACGGCCGACCGCGCCACCGTCATTCTGGCCTCCCGACTTCCCGCCCGCCGTCCGATCCGGCGGAGTCAGCCGACCCCGTGGTCGGCGACCGCCCTCCGCGCCGGCGGGGTACCGACTGAGAACACGATGAGAGATTACATGGAGTAATACTGTAATTGCTAACTGTGCATCAGAGTGGGAAAACCGCTACATTGAGCCGTGCTGCACCGCATCGATGACGTTGTGGACGGTCATGCAGGGCGCCGCTGCCGCCGTGCGCGGCGACGGCCGGGGTGAGCCGCACGGCTCGGGAGGACCCCGTGACCGCCGGGCGGACCGGTGCCGGTGAAGCCGCCGAGACCCTCCGGATCCGGGCCCGGGCTCACCGGGCCGAACGGGGTCCCGGCGGGCGATCGCGCGAGAGCGCGGCCGATGACCAGGAGGGGGAAGGCGGGGCGTCTCCACCGGGTGATGCAGCCGGGTGGTCGGTGTGCCCGCCATCTGACAAGGGTTGGAGGAATGATGACCGCTGGCATCCAGTGGGTCTGATCCCGACGGCGTTCTTGTGAACGGTGACGCCGGGCGGGGGTCCTCCCCCCGTCCGGCGTCGTCGTGTTCAGCGGATACCGCCGATTCCACGGTCCCACTGGAACGGCGGCTCAGACCTGCTGCGCGGCCCCGCGTTCGGCCGGGTGGCGGGCGGCTTCACCGAAAGAGCGGCGGCGACGGTGGGCGTTCCTCGCCGCTCGGGCGCCCCGGCGCCGGCTTCAGTGGGTCTTCGTCGTCCGCGCGGCGGCCAGTGCCCGGCAGTAGCGCTGGTACTCCCCGAGCTCGCGCTCCATGGGGGCCGCGATCCGCTCGGCCGCGATGGCCCGCACCCGCTCGGTGCCCTGCTCCTCCACGCGCTCGCGCTGACGGGACGCCGCGACCGCGACGAGATTGCGGCAGCCGACGTCGGTCAGCCAGCCCACGAGCAGGGTCGCCACGAACACCACCGCGGCGAACGCGATGAAGACCGGGTCGTCCAGCACCGCGACCCCGGTCATTCCGCCGCCGATCCAACTGACCAGCAGCACCCCCAGCCAGACCAGACCGGCCCCCGCCATGGCGATCAGCAGGTACTGCCAGACGCGGACCGCCTGCCACCACGACGGCGTCTCGTCGGCGTCGGGCACCGCGTCGGCGATCGCCCGGCCCAGTTGGTCGGGCAGCTCGTCGATGTCGCGGCGCGCGGCGGAGCGCACCCGCTTGGGCCACGGCTCGGGCAGCTCCCCGGCGGCCCGGTCGGCGGCGTCGACGACGGCCGTGTCGATCTCGGCCTGCTGCACCCCGATCGGCCCGTTGAGCCCGCCCTTGACGTCCTCGCGCAGGAAGTCCAGCTGCATCGTGCGCAGCGGGTCGCGCCGCAGCCGGCGCACCCAGCGCAGGACCGGCCAGCCGACGAGCCCCGACCCGCGGCGCTCGTGCGCGGTCTCGGTGGCGTCGGCGATGGCGGAGACGCCGGCGGCCTCGGCCAGCTCGGTGACCAGGGCGCCGCGCGCGTGGTCGGGCAGGTGCGCCGCGCCGCCCCCGGCGTCGCCGTGGGCCTCGAAGTCCCGGGTGACCTGCTCCAGGTCGGCGACGAGGCGGTCGATCGAGGCCCGACGCTCGACCACCGTCTCCACCAGCAGCTCGCGCAGGTCGCGCATGCCGTGGCCGGTGACGGTGGAGGAGGTGAGCACCCGCGGGTGCACCCCGGACTCGGTCTCCAGCAGCCGCCGGAGGTCGGTGAGGAGCTCCTCGACCTCCTCGTCGTCCACCCGGTCCACCTGGTTCAGCACGGCGACCGTCACCGCACCGTGCCCCGCCATTTCGGCGAGGTAGCGGTGGTGGACCGCCGCGTCGGCGTACTTCTGCGGGTCGAGCACCCACACCAGCAGGTCGACCGACCCGATGAGGCGCTCGGCCTCGGCCGTGTGCTCGGCCCGGACCGAGTCGTGGTCGGGCAGGTCCAGCAGGATGAGTCCGGTGAGGTCGGAGTCGCCCTTGTCGAGCTCGCTGGCCCGGGAGTGGCGGTGGCGCGGCGGGACGCCCAGCCAGTCGAGCAGGCCGTCGGCGCCCTCGACGCCCCACACGCAGGCGTGCGCCGACGACGTGGTCGGCCGGGTGATGCCGACCCGGGAGAACTCCAGTCCGCACAGCGCGTTGAACAGCGAGGACTTGCCGCTGCCGGTGCCGCCGGCCAGCGCGACCACGGTGTGGTCGCTGGACAGCCGCAGCCGCGCCCCGGCGTGGCTGAGCAGGCCGCGGGCCCGGGTGATGAGCTCGGGACCGAAGTTGTCCCTGCCGATCTCGACGAGGGTGGCCAGGGCGTCGAGCCGCGCGATGAGCTCGGCGCGCGTCGTGGCCGGCATGGGGCGCCAGCTCTCCCGGGTGGCGGGCCGGTACTCCTCCTCGTCGCCGGCCTCGCTCCGGGCCTCCTCCGGCGGCGTCCACGCCGCGGTCCCCCGCCGATCGCCCTCGGGCTCGGCCTCCCCGTCCCCGGGGTCTTCCGCGGCGTCGGCGTCGACCCGGGGCAGGGGGCCGGTGCGCCGTCCGGCGATGGCATCCTCTTCGGTCACCGCTCCGACCAGGCTGCCGACCCAGTCGGCGAGGTTGTCGGGGTCGCCGGGGTCGCCGGGGTCGCCGCGACCGGCCGCACCGCCCTCGGCGGGGGCCCGGCGCGAGGGCGCGGCGTGCCGCCCGTGCGGGACCCGCTTGGGCAGGGGCTCCGGGTCCTCGGAGGCGCCGCGCTCGGCGGCCTCCTCATCGACGGACGCGTCCGGCCGCCCGTCGGTCCCCTCCCCGAGCGGCGCGGTCTCGGCGGCGTCGGCCGGTTCGGGGGCGGCCTCGGCGGCGGGGGCCTCCGGACGGCGGCGGGGAGGGACCGGCGCTCCCGGAGCGGGGTCCGCTGCCGCCGGAGCCGGGGCCTCGGGGCGGCGCCAGCCCGCGTCCGGGGCCGCCGTCGGGCCCTCGTCTTCCGGGTCCTCGGCGCCGCTCGGCACCGGACCGGGATCGGTGTGGGCGTCCACGGCCCGGCGCAGGTTCGGGTAGGAGCCGGTGGCCGCATCGCCGGAGCCGGGCCTGCGGGCCGCAGGGGACCGCTCCGCCGCGGGTCCGGCGCCCGTCTCGGGACCCCACGCGGACGTCTCCGCGTCCCGGGCCGGGCGGGTCCACGCCCCGCGCCACGGCCGCGCGTCCTGCTGGGCCGGGACGCCGTCGGCGTCGGACCGGCGGTCCTGCCCGGCGGTCGGCCCGGAAGGGGTGCCGTCACCGTGCGGGGCGGGCTCCGCTGCGCCGTCCCGGGGCCGCGCCGCGCCCGCTTCCTCGTCGGTCTGAGCGGGGTTCCGGTGAGTCGTCATCGCGCAATCTCAAGGTTGTACGTGGCTTGGTAGAGCTGGACGGCGTCGTCCTCGTCGGGCAGGTGCGCCGCTGCCAGCGCGTCGGTGAACCGCTGCCTCTCCTCCTGGAGGAGTTCGCCTGTGCGCGCCCGGAGGTCCTCGCGGGCCCTGGCCCCGATGTTACGCAGCGATTCGGAGCCGAACAGGGCTTTGAGCAGGCGCTGCGGGGCCGCGCTGGTCCCTTGCGACACCGCGACGTCGGAGGTGCCGAAGCCGAGCAGACCGATGATGAGGACCAGCGCGAACGCCTCCTCGTCGTAGGTGACGAACCGGGCCACCGACCGCTTGGCGACGCCGTCGGAGGCGATGAGGTCCACCACGGTGCGCCGCCAGGCCGCGATGGCCGTCCGCGCCCTGCGGGGCAGGTCCTCCGGGACGCCGGCGAGCTCGTGGCGCTCGGCGAGCGCCTCGGCCCCGGGGACGGCGCCCCAGCGCTCCACGACCTCCTCGGCCGCGCGCTCGGCCGAGGAGACGACCAGCGCCTCGACGCCGTCGCGGACCGCCTGGTCCAGCGCGTGCACCCTGGACGCGGGGTCGGTGCCGGCCTTGGCCCTGCGCCTGGTGCGCACGCGCAGGGAGCGGACGAGCTCGCCGCTCGCCGCGACGTCCTGCCAGCGGGCGAGGACGTTGCCGCGCAGCAGCGACCCGTTGCGGGTGGCCTCGTCGATCTCCGCCAGCGCGGCGGAGTGGGCGGAGTCGACGGCCGCGCCGAGGACCCTGCCCGCCTCGGCCTGCACCTCGACCTGCTTGGCGAGTTCGGGCACCCGGGTGCGGAAGCTGTTCAGCACGCCGGCGAAGGTCCGGCGCGAGACGGTGTCGCGCTGCACCAGGTCGCCGGCGACGTCGGCGAGGTAGTCGCGGACGGGGTCGGCGGTGTTGGCGGTGAACCTGCCCCCGGCGACCTGGTCGGTCTCGGGGATGGTGAACCGGGTGGCGTGGCCCAGGCCGTTGGCCTCCAGCATCGCGCCGAAGTGGTCGACCAGCTGGTCGCGGCCGCGCCGCGGCACGCGCGAGAGCACGACGGCCAGCGAGGTGTCGCGGTCCCGGGCGACCTGCAGGAACTCCCACACCCTCGCGTCGGCGTAGCGGCGGCTGGTGGTGACGAACACCCACAGGTCGGCGGCGTCGAGGAACTTGGCGGCGAACTCGTGGTGGGCGGCGACGGCGGAGTCGACGTCGGGGGTGTCCAGCAGCGCCACCCCCTCGGGCATGCACTCGCTCGCCGCCAGCACCAGCATGCCGTCCTTGCCCGGCATGGCCAGCCCCTGCTGGCGCACGCGCGGCAGCGTGGGCAGGAAGGACGCCTCGCTGAACCAGCCGACGTCGGCGGGGTTGCAGGCGAGCACCGGGCTGTTGGTGGTCGGGCGGCGCACGCCGGTGGTCGTGACCTGTTCTCCCACCAGGCTGTTGACCAGGGTGGACTTACCCGCTCCGGTGGACCCGGCCACGGCGATCAACAGCGGTGTGTCGGCCTTGCGCACGCGCGGCAGCACGTAGTCGTCGAGCTGGGCCAGAACGTCGCTGCGGGCGGTCCGGCCCTCGTCGGCGCCGGGCAGTCCCTCTGCGAATCCGAGGTCCTGGATCCGGACGCGCAGCGTTTCGAGGACCTTCTCCAACTGCGCGTCGCTGGCCACGGGACCACGGTGCTTCGGACCGCCGCGCGCGTCCGCGGACCGTCCGGGCGCCGATCGTCCCGGTCCCGTCGCTTCCGGCACAGCAGGCGGCCGGGTCATGGCGGTTCCGCCCTTCTCATCGGTCTTCGCGGTCACAGAACCCGATTCCCCTTGCGACCCGTGTCACTCCTGTCATCGGCCGATCGTGCCGCCGATTCACCGGACAGGGGCGGGGAACCGGCATGATCGGGCCCTCCGTGCAGTATGTCAAGCTCCCGGGCCGCGTTCACCACTTCTCCGATGACCACGATCGCCGGAGGCCGGACGCCGCCCTCGGCCGCGATCCCCTCCACGGTCTCCAGGGTCGCGACGACCGTCCGCTGGGTGGGCAGGGTGGCGTCCTGCACGATCGCGACGGGGGTGTCGGGCGCCCGGCCGTGCCCGATGAGCGCCGCGGCGATGGCACCGATCCGCTCGACGCCCATGAGCACCACCACGGTGCCGTTCACCCGGGCGAGCGCGCCCCAGTCGACGGTGGAACGCTCGTCGTCCGGCGCGACGTGCGCCGAGACGATGTGCACGTCCTGGGCGACGCCGCGGTGGGTGGCCGGGATCCCCGCGGCGGCGGGTCCGGCCAGCGCGCTGGTGACCCCGGGGACGACGGTCACCGGGACTCCCTCGCGCACGCAGGCCGCGGCCTCCTCGGCGCCGCGGCCGAACAGGAAGGAGTCGCCGCCCTTGAGCCGGACCACGAACCGGCCCTGCTTGGCGCGGTCGACGAGCACCCGGTTGATCTCCTCCTGGGTCGTCGAGCGCCCGTAGGGGATCTTGGCCGCGTCGACGATCTCGACGTCGCCGGGCAACTGGTCCAGCAGTGAGGTGGGGGCGAGCCGGTCGACCACGACCACGTCGGCCTGCGACAGCAGTTGGCGGCCGCGCACCGTGATCAGGCCGGGGTCGCCGGGGCCGCCGCCGACCAGGGCGACCCCCCGCAGCGGCTCGCGGCCCCTGCGCGCGTCCAGCGTGCCCTCGGCCAGCCCCTCGGTCACGGCGTCGCGCAGGCCGGCGGCGCGCCGCGGATCGCCGTCGGCGATCACCCCGACGGTGACGCCGGCCGCGGAGCCGCTGGCCGGGGTCCAGGCGCTAGAGGCGTGCCGGTCGTCGGCGCGCACGCACCACACCCGGACCGAGTCGGCCTCCTCGGCCACCGCGGCGTTGACCCCGGGGTCGTCGGTGGCGACGTGCACCAGCCAGAAGTCGCCGAGGTCCCCGTCGCGCACGTCCCCGGGCCGGTACCCGCGCCGCTCCCAGCTCAGCCGGCCGGCCGCGGCGAGGTCCTCCAGCGTCGCCGTGACCTCGGGGGAGATCAGGGTGACCCGCGCGCCCGCGTCGAGCAGAACGGGCACCCGGCGCTGCGCGACGCGGCCCCCGCCCACGACCAGGACATCGCGTCCGTCCAGGCGCAACCCTAGAAGGTACGTCACCGAGGCAGCCCTCCAACAATCGCAGAATGTGGCCCCTGCGTTCCCAGGCGGCCATGGTGCTCCGCCGCACGCCGGTCCCCACCATTGTGCGGTGCCCGGCCACGGGCGGCGCCCTCCTTCGGGCGTGTCGCCCCGCTCGGTCCCGCGCCGAGGGTCGGCGGCGCGGACGGCGAGCGGCCGTGCTCCTGCCTCCAAAAAAATACAGTGTCAAACCGGGATTACGGCTACGTCTCAATTCCCCGAAGCGATCCGGAACACTGTCCTCCGGGCGGCGCCGACGCGCTGACCGCGGGTTTTGGCCGCCCTCGGACCGGGGCCCCGGGGCGGCGAACCGGGTCACCGCCGCTCGGTCACACCGGCCGCGTCGAAGGTCGCCACGTCGCGCAGCGCGCGCACCGCGCCCTGCATGAGCGGGAGCGCGAGCAGCGCACCCGACCCCTCGCCCAGCCGGAGTTCGAGGTCGACCAGCGGGCGCAGCCCCAGGTGCTCCAGGACCGCGGCGTGCCCCGGCTCGCTGGAGCGGTGGCCGGCGACGCAGGCGTGCAGCGCGTCGGGGGCGAGCGCCGCGACGGCCAGCGACGCCGCGCCGGCGATCACCCCGTCGAGCAGAACGGGCACCCGCAGCGCCGCGGCGCCGAGGACGAACCCGGTCAGCGCCGCGTGCTCCAGGCCGCCGACGGCGGCGAGCACGCCCACCGGATCGCCGGGGTCGATGTCGTTGGCCTCCAGCGCCCGGCGCACGACCTCGATCTTGCGCTCGTGCGCCGCGTCGTCCAGTCCGGTGCCGCGGCCGGTCACCTCGGCCGGATCGCGGCCGGTGAACGCGGCGATGAGCGCGGCCGAGGGCGTGGTGTTGGCGATGCCCATGTCGCCGGTGACCAGGCAGCGGTTGCCGGCGGCGACCAGGTCGCGCGCCACCTCGATGCCGGCCTCGATGGCGTAGCCGGCCTGGGTCCTGGTCATCGCCGGGCCCTGCGTGCAGTCGGCGGTGCCGCGCGCGATCTTGCGGGGCAGCAGTCCGGGGACGCCCGGCAGGTCGCCGATGACGCCGACGTCGACGACGGTCACCTCGGCGCCCACCTGGTCGGCGAACGCGTTGACGACCGCGCCGCCGTCCAGGAAGTTGTGCACCATCTGGGTGGTGACCTCCTGCGGCCACGAGGTCACCCCCTGGGCGTGCACCCCGTGGTCCCCGGCGAAGATCGCGACGGCCGCGGGTTCGGGGACGGGCGGGGGGCACTCGCCGGCGAGGCCGGCCAACTGCACCGAGATGTCCTCCAGCACGCCGAGCGCCCCCGGCGGCTTGGTCATCCGGCCCTGCCGGTCGCGGGCGTCGCCGACGGCGCGCCGGTTCGGCGGGCCGATGGCCGCGATGGTCTCCTCCAGCAGGCTGGTGGGCTGCTCACCGGGCAGGCCCCGGCGTCCGTAGTGGTCGCGGTGCACGGCCCAGGACAGCGGCCGGCGCTGCGCCCAGCCGCCCAGCGCCAGTTCGGGCTCCGTCGGGAAGTCGTCGACGTAGCCGATGCACAGATAGGCCACGACCTCCAGGTGCGGGGGCAGGTCGAGTTCGCGGGCGAGGTCGCGCTCCTCGAAGAAGCTCACCCAGCCGACGCCGAGCCCTTCGGCGCGCGCCGCCAGCCAGAGGTTCTCCACCGCCAGCGCGACGGAGTACCCGGCGGTCTGCGGCTGGGCGTGCCGGCCCAGGGTGTGCCGTCCCCCGCGGGTGGGGTCGACGGTGACCACGATGTTGGCCGGGGTGTCGAGGATGGCCTCGACCTTGAGCCCGGAGAAGGCCCGTGCGCGGGCCCCGGGCAGCGCCCTGGCGTAGCGCTCGCGCTGGTGCCCGACGAGGTCCTGGACGCGGGCGCGCACGTCGGGGTCGTTGATGACGACGAAGTCCCACGGCTGCGAGAAGCCGACGGAGGGCGCCTGGTGCGCGGCCTGCAGGACGCGGATCAGCACCTCGTCGGGCACCGGATCGGAGCGGAAGCCGACGCGGACGTCGCGCCGCTCCCGGATCGCGCGGTAGACGGCCGCCCGCTCGGGATCGGTGTAGGCGTGCGCGGCCGAGGCGGGGCCGGCCGGGTCCGCGGCCGTCTCGGCGGGTTCGGAGGGCTCCGGCAGCGGAGCCGCGGCATGTGCGTTCACGGATTCGCCCTGCGGTTCGGGTGCGGCTGGTTCCGGCGGGTCGGCGGCCCGCTGCCCGGAGGCCGGATCGGCGACCGGGGCCGGGGCGGTCGCGGCGCCGTCGGCGGCCGGGGAGTGCGTACCGGGATGGTCGGGGACCGCGGGGGTCCGGTCGTACCCGGCCCCGCGGAACGGGATGACGTTCGGTTCCAAGGAGTGGTCCGTGTCCTGGTGGGGGGCCTCCTGCGGGACGCCCTGGTCGGCGGAGGGACGCGGTGGGGCCGCGCGGGCGGGCTCCGCGGCCCGCTGAGGGGCCTCCGCGGTCTGCCGCAGGCCCTGTTCACGGGTGTCCGGATCGACGGAGGGACGCGGCGAAGCCGCGCGGGCGGACTCCGCGGCCCGCTGAGGGGCCTCCGCGGTCTGCCGCAGGCCCTGTTCACGGGTGTCCGGATCGACGGAGGGACGCGGCGAAGCCGCGCGGGCGGACTCCGCGGCCCGCTGAGTCGTCTCCTGCCGGGCGCCCTGCTCCGCGGCCTCGGGGCCGCCCTGCTCGGAGGGCGCGGTGTGGAACGGGTTGGGCCGCTCGCGCCGTCCCTGGTCGGCTCCAGGCCGCCGCGCGGTCCCCGGTCCCGGGGCCGGCGGCGGGGGCCGGAGCGATCCCGCTCCGCGGCCCTGCTCGGGCAGGTCGTCGAGGAGCCCGCCGCCCCACGCCGCGGTGGGGTCGGGCCTGACGGCGTCCCAGCGGGTGGGATCGTGGCCGGCCCGCCCGTCCGCGCCGTACGGGCGCCCCTGCTCCCGCGGGGCCCACGGCCGGTCGCGCCGGGAGCGCTCCTCGCCCCGCCCGCGGTCGGCGGGGTCGCCTCCGCTGCCGCCGCTCATGGGGTGCCCCCGGCGCCGCGGAACACGCGGGGTGGAAGGGCTGCGCCGCCCGGCCGGGCCGCGGCGGGCGCCGGGGCGCGGTGAACGGGCATCGTGTCGTCGACGGTTGTCGGCAAGTCTCCCCCTCAGTGGTGATGTAGGGACGCCGGTCGTCTCCCCTTCGGCCGCGAAGCGAGCGGTATCCCCGGCACGGCCTAGAGCAACTCTGCCAGAATCCGGGTCATTCGGGAGTTGGTCCGGGAGTCTCGAACGGCCACGCGCAGATGGTCGGCGCCGAGTCCAGGGAAGGTGTCGCCCCTGCGGACCGCGACCCCGCGCTCCCGCAGGGCCGATCGGAGGCGCTGCGCACGCGGCGCCCGGAGCAGCAGGAACGAGGCCGCGGCCCCCGGGGTGACGTGCACACCGAGGCCGCGCAGGTCCGCGGCGAAGCGCTCGCGCTCCGCGGCCAGCCCGCGGGCCCAGGCGTCTGCCTCGGCGACCGCGCGTGGCGAAGAGCACGCCACGGTGGCGACGAGCGCGGGGGTCGAGACCGACCACAGCGGTTGCGCCTCGCCCAGTCGGCGCACCATGGCCGGCTCGGCCAGCAGGTAGCCGGCGCGCAGGCCGGCGAGCCCCCAGGTCTTGGTGAGGCTGCGGACGACCACGAGGCCGGGGAGGTCGGCGCGCGCGCTCAGCGACTCCGGTTCGCCCTCGACGCAGTCGGCGAACGCCTCGTCGACGACGAGGACGCGGCCGGGTCTGGCCAGTCCGGCCAGCGCGGCCGCCGGGTGCAGGACCGAGGTCGGGTTGGTGGGGTTGCCGACCATCACCAGGTCGGCGTCGTCGGGCACCGCGCGGGGGGCGAGGACGAAGTCCGGTTCCAGGACGGCCCGGTGCACCTCGTGGCCCGCCGCGCGCAGCGCCGCCTCGGGCTCGGTGAACTGCGGGTGCACCACGACCGCCCGCCGAGGCCGCAGGACGCGGGCCAGCAGCACGAACGCCTCCGCGGCGCCCGCGGTGAGCAGCACCTCCTCCCGGGCGCGGCCGTGCCTGCGGGCCACGGCACGCCGGGCCGGCTCCGGGTCGGGGTAGGCCGCGAGGTCGGCGATCGACGCCGCGACGCGCTCGGCCAGCCAGGGCGGCGGCGTCGCGGTGCGCACGTTGACGGCGAAGTCGAGCAGGCCGGGGCCGACCTCGGAATCACCGTGGTGACGGAGGTCGACGGAGCCGGATCCGGCCATGTCGTCGCATTCCGTCCACGGCGCACCGGGCAGGTGCCGGGTGACGGTGCCGGACCGGTGCTCATGGACCATCGATGCCCTCCTCGTTCTCCTCACCTCGTGAAACCCCGAAAGACCCCGCGGACCCGCACGGATCCCCGCATTCCCCGCGTCCCCACAACAGCCTTGAACTATATTCCGCGCCTGAACCGGCCGGCGGCTCGGGCCTGCTGTACGGCCTTGTTGGCCGGTCGGCCGGGTGGCGGGTGGCCTGGAGAAAAAGCAGCGCCAAGGGCGTCAGGGGCCCGGGCGGGCGCGCACGGTGATCCCTTCGCTGATCTTGACCTTGAGTTTCAACCTCGACCACAGGGGGTCGTGAAGGCCCGCCCCAGGAGGGGTGGCGCGCGGGTGGGCGATTCTCTCGCGTGGCCGAAGGCCCCTAGACGGAAACCGCCCTCCCACGCGCGAAGCGCACGCCGACACCATGGGCACAGACCGACGCCGCGATTTCGGCCCGGCGCCCAAGGCTGCGGTGCGCGGTCGCGTCCTCGGGCCGGGGTTCAAACCCTGTGGCCGGTGTCTCAAGCCCTCGGTGGCCGAGGTCGGCGGGCACGGTGGCCCGTGCTTTCCCCACACACCGAAACCGCGGTTGCGTCCTGGCGCCCACGGTGGCGGCGTGGGCGGCGCGGCGCCGGTGCGATCCCTTGAGGGGCCTACGGCCACACGAGAGGATCGCCCGGTCACCGCGGACCCCTCCTTGGGTTGAGGTTCACGACTCCCTGGGGTTGGGGGCGGCGTGCACCGTCGCCCGGTCGCCGCGGGTCCCTCCTGTGGTTGAGGCTTCACGATCCCCAGTGGCCAAGGTCACAACTCACGTTGACCTTGTGGGCGTTTCCGCCGCCCTCGGTGCCGCTTTCCTTCCAGGGCACCCGGTGGCCGACCGTGGGTGAGGCCACACAGCAGACCTCCGGCCGCCGAACCGCGACCGATCCCCGCCGGACCCCAGACCGACCGGGGCCCGTCAGTGCCCGTGGCCGTGGCCGTGGCCGTGCCCGTGGCCGTGGGACGGGTCGTCCGGGTGGTGGTGCGGGGTCTGCGGGGCGCCGACCCTGTCGGCGAAGCCCGGCATCGCGATCCGGTAGACGCAGGTGTCGCAGTTCATCCGGATGTCTCCGGCCACGGCCTCGTCGTAGCGCTCGGCGATCACGTCGGCCAGTCCGTCGCAGTCCCCGATCACCGGGGCGCAGCGGACGTCGAGCCCGGGATGGTCCGCGGCGAAGGCGTTGGCCTGGTCCACCACCCGATCCGGCAGGATCCCGGAGAACAGGAAGTAGGGCAGCACCACGATCCTGCGCGCACCCAGCCGGCGGATCCGCTCCAGCCCCTCGGGCACGCCGGGCCGGGCCAGCGAGATGAACGCCGGCTCCACGAAGTCGACCCCGCGCTCCTTGGCGTGGCCCTCCTGCAGCAGCCGCGCGACCTTGCACACCTCGGCGTTGGCGTCGGGGTCGCTGGAGCCGCGGCCGACCAGCAGGACGGCGGTGTCCCCCTGCTCATCCGCCGAGGCCTCCAGCACCTCGTCCATGCGCTCGGCGAGCAGCCCGAGCATCGTGGGGTGCGGGCCCAGCGGGCGGCCGTAGGAGTAGTCGAACCCCGGGCGGCGCTCCCGCTCGCGGGCGAGCGCGCCGGGGATGTCGCCCTTGGCGTGCCCGGCCGCGACCAGCATCATCGGCACCGCGACGACCCTGCGGTGGCCCCGGTCGTACAGGTCGCCGACGGCGTCGGTGAGCGGCGGCGGGGACAGTTCGATGAACCCTCCGGCGACGTCGCGGTCGTCGAACCGGCTGCCCAGGCGCTCGACGAACGCGGTGAAGTCGGCGACGCCCTTGGCGTCGCGGGTGCCGTGGCCGACCAGCAGCAGCGGAGGTCGCAATCCTTGTCCTTCCGGGTTGTGGCGGGGCGGCCGGGCCAGGGGGGTGGGAGGAGGGCCGACCGCGGGACGACGGGCTCCTTCAGCCCCCGGCCGGGGGCTCCTCCCCGGCCGGGGTGGGCCCGTACAGCAGTGCGTTGGCGGCCGCGGCGGCGACCGCCGAACCGCCCTTCTCCGAGACGTTGCTGACCTGCGGCAGGCCGCTGCCGCGCAGATCGGCCTTTGACTCGGCGGCGCCCACGAAGCCCACCGGCAGGCCGATGACGAGCACGGGGTCGACCCGGCGGGCGATGATCTCCATCAGCGCCGTGGGGGCGCAGCCCACCACCCAGACCGCTCCCGGGCCGACGTCGGAGTAGGCCAGCCGGACGGCGGCGGCCGAACGGGTGATGCCGGCGCTGCGGGCCAGCCGGGCGGCGATCGGGTCGCCGATGCGGCAGACGCTCTCGCGCGCGGTGATGCCGGAGGCGACCATGGCGACGTCGGTGACGATGGGGGCGCCGGCCGCGAGCGCCGCGGCGGCGGCCTCCACCGCCTCCTCGTCGATGACCAGGTCGGTGGCGTAGTCGAGGTCGGCGCTGGCGTGCACGACCCGCTCGGCGACCGCCCGGCTGCGGCCGGGCAGGTGCGACAGGTCGATCCGGGACCGCAGGATGCGGTAGGACTCCACCTCGATCGGGTGGACCTGGCGGTTCACGTGCGGACTCCCCCGGCGTGGTCGTGGACACGGACGTCGCCGCTCACCTCGGCGATGGCGTCGGCCGGGCAGATCTCGACGCACTCCAGGCAGCCGGTGCAGCGGTCGGCCAGGACGTCCAGCACCGGCTCGCCGGCGCCGCCCGCCCGGTGCGCCGGCCGGATCGCGTGCTCGGGGCAGGTCAGCAGGCACGCCCCGCAGGCCGTGCAGGCGGATGTGACGGCGACCGGCGCCGCAGTGAGCTCGGACACAGCCGCATCGCCCCTTCCACCTGGTGTTTCACCGCCTCGTTCGGTGCCCTCGGCGAGCCCGACCACCATATCCGCCGGACGGTTCGGGACCCGCGGACACGACCGTAGCGCAACGGTCCGGCCGCCCCCTCGCGAAGGGTCCGCTATCAGCGCCCCGCCCGGCAGGTCCGGCGCGACTCACCCCTTCCAGCGGTAGCCGCGCGGGGTGACGAACCGGCCCGCGACGGCGCGGCTCGCCGAGCCGCCCACCAGCACGACGGTGAACATGTCGACCTCGTCGACGCCGCCGGCGAGCATGTCCTCCAGCGTGGTGAGCCTGACGCGTTCGCCGTCGCGGGAGGCGTTGCGCACGTGGCCGACCGGTGTTTCGGGCGGGCGGTGCTCGGCCAGGATCTCCAGGGCGCGGGCGAGCTGCCAGTCGCGTCTGCGGCTGCGCGGATTGTAGAAGCACACCGCGAAGTCGCCCTCGGCCGCGGCGCGGACCCGGCGCTCGATGGCCTCCCACGGGGTGTGCAGGTCCGAAAGCGAGACGTAGGCGTGGTCGTGGCCGAGCGGCGCGCCCAGCAGGTTGGCCGCCGCGGCGGCCGCGGTGATGCCGGGGACGCCCACGACGTCGATGTCGGCACCGGCGAAGTCGAGCGCGGGGCTGGCCATCGCGTAGACGCCGGCGTCGCCTGAGCCGATCAGCGCGACGGCCGCACCGGTGCGCGCGGCGCAGACGGCGCTGCGGGCGCGCTCCTCCTCCTGGCCGAGCCCGCTGTCTAGGACCCGGGTCCCGGGCCGCAGCAGGTCGCGGACCTGGTCGACGTACTGGTCGAGGCCGACGACCACCGATGCGCGCCCGAGTTCGGCGACCGCGCGGGGCGCGGTGAGGTCGCGGGCGCCCGGGCCCAGCCCGACGACGGCGAGCCTGCCGCGGGGACGCAGCCGGGCGATCGCGACGGTGGCGTTGGCGGATTTGCGTTTGGCCACGACGAGCTCGGCCGCGCGCCCGGCGTCGGCGGCGGTGCGCAGCGCGGCGGCCTCGGCGACGCTGGGGGTGCCCACCTCGGCGCGCACGACCTCGCTGGGGTTGGGGACGTCGACCGCCGCGAGTTCGGCGGCCGGACGGGTGACGACGTCCCAACCGCGGTCGCGGGCGGCCGCCAGGATGCCGGCCTCGTCGGCCTTGAGGTCGACGGTCGCGACGGCCCGGACGGAGGCGGGGGCCAGCCCGGCGTCGGCCAGGGCCGCGTCGACGAGGCCGCCGACCTCCTCGGCCGGCGCGCCGCGCGCCGATCCGACGCCCACGACGAGGGACGGCGGCCGGTAGACGAGGGTGAGCGGGTGCCCGGGCCCGTCGGGGGTGCCGGGGCCGTCGGTCCGGTCGGTGACCGCGATGACGGCGGCGGCGTCGGCGGCGGGCGTCGCGGCGTCGGCGCTGTCCGGCAGCGCGGGCAGCGGCCAGTCGCCGGCCCCTTCGAGCCGGACCGGTTCGCCGGAGAGCAGTGCCGCGCCGACGCGCGCGAGCGGCCCGGGGTCGGCGACGGTGAAACCGAGGTCGGCGCCGTAGGAGTCCAGCGGGGTGCCGGCGACGCTGTCGCTGGCCGTGGTGACGACCGGCTCGCAGCCCAGGACGGCGGCGACGCGATGGGCGAGCTCGTTGGCGCCGTGGTGGCCGCCGAGCACGGCGACGGCGAACCGCAGCGACTCGTCGACGCAGACGACCGGCGGGTCGGTGCTCTTGTCGCCGAGAAGCGGGGCGAGCACCCGGACGGTGGCGCCGACGGCGAGGAAGCCGACGACGGCGCCGCTGCCGGTGAACGCCCGGCGCAGCGCCTCGGCGGGCGGCTCGGCCCGGACGACCTCCGCCTCATCGGGCCAGGCCGCGACCAGCCTCCCGGCCGCCGCCCGCCCGGCTGCCGTGACGGCGATGACACCGATGTCGGCCATGTGCACCTTTCTGTCGTGTTCCGTTCGATCGTGTCCCGATGGCGTCGATGACACCGGTGGCGTCTATGGCACCTACGGCGCCGGGTTGTCCACAGGCTTCCCGCACCGACTGGCCACGGGGGGTTGACAAGGGTCAGGATGTTGCCACGCGGTTCCCACCGGAGTCGGGTGGTCTGCCCCCGGACGGGGCGGGGCGTGCCGTTGCGCGGATCAGGGTGACCGGGTTGGTGGCGGCGAGACGCAGGGAGCCGTTGGGGAGGTCGGCCAGGCGCGAGGCCTGGAGTTGGGTGCCGCCGACCTCGTAGCCGTGGAGCAGCAGCAGGTCGCGCACGGACTTGATCCGGTCCACCGATGCCAGCGCCACCACGATGCGCTCGGGGCGGCACAGGGCGACCGCCGCTTCGATCGCGTCGTCGCCTCCTCCGCCGAAGAAGGCGGCGTCGACGCCGGTCCGTCCCGCGGCGCCCTCCAGCGTCCCGGGGGCCTCGCCCTCGACCACGCGGACACGCACGCCGTGGCGGGCCGCGTTGGCCCGGATGCGCGCGCAGTCCTCGGGACCGCGCTCGAAGGCGACGGCGTGCGCGCCGAACCGGGCGCACTCCACGGCCACCGAGCCGCTGCCGGCGCCGACGTCCCAGACGGTCCGGCCGGGGCGCGGCGCGAGGTGGGCGAGCGCCAGGGCGCGCACCTCCGCCTTGGTGATCATGGAGCCGCGGTGGTCGAAGTCCGCCTCGCCCAGCGCCCAGCCGTCGGGGGCGCCCTGGTGCCCCTGCAGCCACGACGCCGCCGGGGAGACGGCGCGGTCGGGGTCGACGGAGAGGACCACGTTGGGGTGGGCCCAGTCGCGGTCGGCACCGGCCGCAGCGGTGACCCGCGCGACGTCCTCCTCCGCCGTGCCCAGGCGCTGCGCGACGTAGACGTCGCGGCCCGCGTCGAGCAGCTCCCCGGCGAACGCCTCGGGCCCGGCGCCGCCGGGCGCGGTGAGGATCGCGGCCTTGGGGTGGGCCAGCGCGGCCGCGAGGGCGCGGCCGACGCAGCGCCCCCGGTCGGCGCGGCCGTGCGCGGATACGACGATCGCGTCGTCCCACGGCAGCCCGATGCGGGCGAAGGCGAGCGCGGCCGAGGAGACCGCGGGGACCACCCGGGGCCGGGCGCCCCGTTCCCGCAGCGCCCGCACGACGCCGAAGAAGCCCGGATCGCCCGAGGCCAGCACGACGGCGGTCCCGCGCCAGGCGAGCACCTCCTCCAGCGCGCCCGGAAGGCTCCCGATCGCGACGCGCCGCGCCCGCTCCGGCACGGGTGCGGCGGCGAGGTGCCGTTCGGCGCCGGCGACGCAGGTGGCGTCGGCGAGCGCGGCGGCGGCCGGAGCGCTGAGCGGACCGCCGTCCATTCCGACGACGGTGATCACTCCGGCGCCTTCTCCAGAGCGAGCTTGAAGCCGACGTGGGAGGCGGTGAAGCCGAGCCGCTCGTAGAAGCGGTGCGCGTCGGTGCGGGAGGCGTTGGAGGTGAGCTGCACCATGCGGCAGCCGCGGCGGCGCGCCTCGTCGACGGCCCAGCCGATCAGGCCCGAGCCGAGCCCGCCGCCGCGCATTTCGCCGCCGACCCGCACGGCCTCGATCTGGGCGCGGGTGGCGCCCCGGTGCGAAAGTCCCGGCAGGAACGTCAACTGCAGGGTGCCGATGATCTCCGCGTCGCGCTCGGCGACCACGAGGAGCTGGTGGGGGTCGGCGTCGATGGCGGCGAACGCCTCCCGGTAGGGGCCGAGGTCCCCGGGCGTCTCGCGGGCGGCGCCGAGCTCGTCATCGGCCAGCAGCGCCACGATGGCGGGAAGGTCCCTGGGGGCGGCGCGTCGAATGGAGAAATCGCTCACCCCCCAAGGATCCCAGGTTCCCTCCGGCCGCGGCCTCACGGGTCCTGGAACGCGCGGCCGCGGGGTTCGGGGCGGGCGGCGGGTCAAGGGGGCGGCGGGCCGGCGCACGGCCACGGGTCAGGGCCGGCGCGGATGGGAGGCCACCACTCGGCGGCCGGTGAAGTCGACCATGGCGACCTCGGCCTGGACCGCGCCGCCGGTGAAGCGGGTCAGCACGTCGGCCACCCTGCGGCACAGCTCCGTGCCGGCGCCGCCCAGCAGGCCGGCGCCCTCCCACAGCTCGTAGGCGTGCCTGCCGGTGTTGGCCGCGTCGACCTCGCGGGCCAGCTCCTCCGCGCCGCCGACGGCGCGGGTGATCTCGCCGAGCAGTTCGGTGGAGACCTTGGAACGGGTGTAGTGGGTCATCAGCACCCCCGCTGCGAGCTTGGTGAGCTTGCCGGCCATGCCGACGAAGACCACCCGGGTCAGGCCGTACTCGACCGCCCGGCGCAGCGCGGCCCCGGTGAAGTCGCCGACCTCGACGAAGCACACCCCGGGCAGATCGGGGTGCCGCGCCATCGCGCCCTTCTCGGTCCGGCCTCCGGTGCACAGCACGAGCGTGTCCTCGCCCTGGGCCGCCATCACCGACACGGCCTGTTCGACGCTGGCCCGCCAGGACGCGGTGGAGAAGGGGCGCACGACACCGGTGGTGCCGAGGATCGAGATGCCGCCGAGGATGCCCAGCCTGGCGTTGGTGGTCTTGCGCGCCATCTTCTCGCCTTCGGGCACGCTGATGACCACCCGCAGTCCTTCGGCGCCGACGTCGGCGGCCTCGCCCACCGCCTGGGCGATCATCGCGCGCGGCACCGGGTTGATCGCCGGGCCGCCCGGCTCCAGCCCCAGGCCCGGCCTGGTGACGACGCCGACCCCGATCCCGCCGTCCAGCTCCAGCCCGGGGTCGGCGCGCCGGGTCACGGTGGCGGTGACGTGGGCGCCGTGCGTGACGTCGGGGTCGTCGCCGGCGTCCTTGACCACGACCGCCTCGGCCCGGTCCGGCGACAGCAGCTCGCAGCGCTGGGTCGCGAAGGTGATCCGGCGGCCCGACGGCAGCGCCACCTCCACGACCTCCACGGGCCGGCCCGTGCGCAGCGCCTCGGCCGCGGCCTTCGCCGCCGCGGAGGCGCAGGTGCCCGTCGTCCAGCCGGTGCGCAGCGCTTTCCGGCGCACCTTCATCGTGCGCGGGAGGTCGGGTTCGCGCAGCTCGGGACCTGGCTCGGAGCCCGGCTCGGGGACGTCCGTCATGCCCGCCGCGCCCGCCGCAGCTCTTGGCGCGCCCCGGGTTCGGCGCGCCGGTGGCCGTGGAAGTGCCCCGGATGGTACAGGTGCGAGCGCGTGCCGCCGGCCGACAGCGCGGGGCCCACCAGCACCAGCGTGTGCTTCCAGAGCCGGTGCTCCTTGACGGTGGCCTCCAGCTCGCCGAGCGTGCAGCGCACCAGCAGCTCGTCGGGCCAGGTGGCCTGGTAGGCGACCACACAGGGCGTCTCGGGCGGGTAGCCGCCCTCCAGCAGCTCCTGCTGCAGCGGGCCGGAGCGCGCGGCGGAGAGGAACAGCGCCATGGTGGTGCCGTGCCGGGCGAACGCGCGCACCTCCTCGCCCTCGGGCATCGGGGTCTTGCCGCCGCCCAGGCGGGTGAGGATGACCGACTGCGCCACCTCGGGGACCGTCAGTTCGCGTTGGACCAGGGCCGCCACCGCGCTGAAACTGGACACGCCGGGGACGATCTCGGTGGCCGCGCCCAGTTCGGCGCAGCGGTCCACCTGCTCCTGCACCGCGCCCCACAGGGCCGGATCGCCGGAGTGGACGCGCACCACGGTCAGGCCGTCGCGGGCCGCCCGCTGGTAGTAGGGCAGGACGCCCTCCATGGGCAGCTTCGCCGAGTCGACGATCTCGGCGTCGGCGCGCGCGTGCTCCAGCACGTCGGGGTGGACCAGGCTGGCCGCCCAGATGACGACGTCGGCCGCTTCGATGGCGCGGGCGGCGCGGATGGTGAGCAGGTCGGCCGCTCCCGGTCCGGCCCCGACGAAGACGACCTTGCCGTTCTTGCCGCTCTCGCCGCTCCGGCCCTCACGGGCTCCTCCTCCGTTCACAGCTTCCCTCACAGCTTCCCTCCTCGCTCGGTGCGCCGCGCCGGCGCGATCAGCGTCGACAGGTACGGCAGCGCCGCACCGCCCAGGTCGGCGACCGGGGCGATCTCCTCGCCGTCCAGCCCCAGGCGGGAGCCGTAGACGGCGCCGTCCAGCCGACCGGTCTCGCGCAGCGCCTCGGTGACCTGGGGAGCGACGCGGCCGAACTTGTAGACGACGACGCTGCCGTCGCGGCCGAGGGCCCGGCGCAGGCCGTCCGCGCCCCCGGTCGCCGGAAGCAGCGTCAGCGGCTCGGTGCCCTCGACCAGCACGGTCGCGGATCGGGCCGCGAGGTCCTGCATGGCGGTGATCCCGGCGACCGTCTCGGTTTCGACTCCGGGCACCAGCTCCCGCACGGTCTGCGCCAGGTAGGTGAAGGTGGAGTAGACGTTGGGGTCGCCGATCGTGGCGAAGGCCACGGTGCCCGCGCCGCGCCCGAAGTGGCCGGCGACGGTCCGCGCGGCCTCGTCCCACGCCCGCACGCGCCGCTCGCTGCGCCCGTTGCGGTCGTTCAGCGCGAAGACGACGCGCTCGATCCGCCCGTGGTCGACGTGGGCGCGGACGGTGGCCTCGGCCCGCCCCTGCTCGTCCGGCGTCATGACCGGAACCAGCACGACGTCGGCCGCACGCATCCGCCGGATGGCCTTGACCGTGACCGACTCCGGATCGCCCGGTCCCACACCGACCCCGACGAGCCGTCTGCTCACACCCATGTCATCCCGTCTTCCTGTTCGTCCGCTGTTCGCCATCCGGTCGGCGCCGATCCAGGTCCGCCGGGATCAGGCTGTAGACCGCGAGGTCGGTGCGCCCCTCGTGCAGCGGCATGGCGTTGCGCTCGACGCCCTCGTAGCTGAAACCGGCCTTGTCCGCGACGCGGCGCGAGGCGGTGTTGCCCGTCGCCGCCTTCAACTCCACGCGCTCGAAGCCCTGGTCCAGCAGGGCCCAGCGGCTGATCGCGATGACCGCCTCGGGGGCGAGGCCCTTGCCGCGCGCCCATGGGGCCACCCAGTACCCCACCTCGGTGTTGCGGGCCGCCCACAGCGTGCGGGTCAGCCCGAAGGAGCCGACGAACGTGCCCGTCCACCGCTCCAGCGCGGCCCACTGCTGGCCGTCCCCGTCGGCCCGCGCCCGCGGCGCCTCCACCCGGCACCACTGCTCGGCGTCGGCGCGGGTGTAGGGCCGGCCGGGAGCGGGGATCGGCAGCCACCGCCGGGTGAGCGGGTCGGAGGCGCTGCGGTGGACGCCGTCGATGTCGGCCTCGGTGAAGGCGCGCAGGGTCAGCCGGTCGGTCTCCAGGACCACCATGGGCAGGACGTTCTCGGCCATCAGGCCTCCCTTCCGGCGCGGGTCCGCGCGACCGCGAGGAAGCGGGACGCGACGTGCGGGGCCCCCGCCCAGTGCAGGTGGAGGTAGGAGGCGTTCAGCGCCGCGCCGGCGAACCCCTCGGGGCCGCTCGCCTCCCACTGCCACGCGGGGTCGGCGCCGTGCGCGGGCGCGACGGCGGTGCGGTGGAACTCGTGGCCGTTCACCCGGGTCCCCGCCGGGGCGAGCACCGAGTCGCGCACCGCCACCGCCGCGCGGTAGCCCAGCGCGAGGCGCTCGCTCATGTGCGCCTCGGCCGGCACGACGCCGCACATGGGGGCGCCGTCGAGGCTGCGGGCGAGGTAGAGCAGTCCGGCGCACTCGGCCGCGATCGGGGCGCCGCGCGCGGCCAGGTCGGCGACCGCCCGGCGCAGCGGCTCGTTGGCCGAAAGCTCGGCGGCGTGCACCTCGGGGAACCCGCCGCCGATGACGAGCCCGGCGGTTCCCGCGGGCAGCCGCTCGTCGCGCAGGGGATCCACGGTGACGACCTCGGCCCCGCCCGCACGCAGCAGTTCGGCGTGCTCGGTGTAGGAGAAGGTGAAGGCCTGGCCGCCCGCGACGGCGACGGGGCCGCGCACCGGCCCGGCGTCCTCGGCCTGTTCGGCGGCCGGGTCCCACGGCGGCGCGGACAGCGGCGCCGCGTCGCGGGCCAGCGCCACGATGGCGTCGAGGTCGCAGGAGTCGGCGACCAGTGCGCCGAGGGACGCTACGGCCGCGTGCGCGGCGGAGCGGCGCTCGGCAGCGGGCACCAGCCCGAGGTGCCGCGAGGGTACGGCGACGGCGTCACTGCGCCGGATCGCGCCCAGCACCGGCACGCCGGTGCCGTCCAGGGCGTCGCGCAGCAGCTCCTCGTGCCGGTCGGAGCCGACGCGGTTGAGGACGACGCCGCCGACGCGCACCCGGGGTTCATAGGTGCAGAAGCCGTGCACCAGCGCCGCGACGGACCGGCTGGTGCGGGCGGCGTCCACGACCAGGATGATCGGCGCCGCGAGCAGGTCGGCGACGTGCGCGGTGGAGGCGAAGTCGCCGGGGCCGCGGAAGTGCCGCGGCTGCGGCGCCCCGTCGAACAGCCCCATGACGCCTTCGACCACCGCGATGTCGGCGCCGGCCGCCCCGTGCCGGAACAGCGGCGCGACGCGCTCCTCGCCGCACAGGACCGGGTCCAGGTTGCGCGGCGGCCGCCCGGTGGCCAGCGCGTGGTAGCCGGGGTCGATGTAGTCGGGCCCCGCCTTGTGCCCGGAGACCCGCAGCCCGCGCGCCGCGAGGGCGGCCATGAGCCCCGTCGCGACGGTCGTCTTCCCGCTCCCCGACGCCGGAGCCGCCACGACGACCCGAGGCACCTGCGACACGACGGTTCCTTTCGTCATGAGCCCACTGGGGGTCTTGAACCCCGACCATAGGAGGGACCCGCGGTGACCGGGCAACGGTACGCACCACCCCGGCCACCGGAAACCTTTGACTTCGCCCCAAGGTGGGATCCGCGGTGACCGGGCGATCCTCTCGCGTGGCCGAAGGCCCCCACAGGGATCGCCCACCCGCGCGCCATCCCTCCTGCGGCGGGCCTACAAGGCCCCCTGGGGTCAAGGTGGAAGGGACCCACCCGCACGCCATCCCTCCTGGGGCGGGCCTTAAAAACCCCCTGGTGCCGGGGTTCGTTCCCGGGGACCAAGGCTCGCACGCCCCGCCCCCTCACCACTCGATGCCGCGCTGGCCCTTCTGGCCGGCGTCCATCGGGTGCTTGACCTTCGTCATGTCGGTGACCAGGTCGGCCGCGTCCAGAAGGCGCGGGTCGGCGTCGCGGCCGGTGATGATGACGTGCTGGGTGCCCGGGCGGTCGCGCAGGGTCCGCACCACGTCCTCGACGTCGACCCAGCCCCACTTCATCGGGTAGGTGAACTCGTCCAGCACGTAGAGCCGGTACCTTTCGACGGCCAGGTCGCGCTTGATCTGGGCCCAGCCCTCGGCCGCGTCGGCCGCATGGTCGGCCTCGGTGCCGGGGCGCTGGATCCAGGACCAGCCCTCCCCCATCTTGTTCCAGGTGACGGCGCCGCCCTCACCGGACTCGCCGAGCACGCGCAGCGCCTTCTCCTCGCCGATCCGCCACTTCGCCGACTTCACGAACTGGAACACCCCGATCTCCCAGCCCTGCGCCCAGGCGCGCGTGGCCAGGCCGAACGCGGCGGTGGACTTGCCCTTGCCGACGCCGGTGTGCACGATCAGCAGCGGCCGGGCGCGGCGCTGGCGGGTGGTGAGCCCGTCATCGGGGACGTGGCTGGGTTTGCCCTGCGGCATGGTCGTTCGTCTCCTCGTTCGTCCGGTCAGGCCGCGCGGCGGGTGTGCCGCACCAGGCCGGTCAGCGCGTCGGCGCCCAGTTCCTCCAGGCCGACCCGCGCGCCACCCGTCTCCGCGGCCAGCCGGCCGGCCAGGCCCAGGCGCACCGGGCCCGATTCGCAGTCCACGACCACGCTCTGCACGCCCTGGGCGCGGATCCGGGCGCCGGCGCGCAGCGCGTCGTCGAGGCCGCCGTGGGTGGCCCTGCCGTCGGTGACGACGACGAGCAGCGGGCGGCGGCGCGGGTCGCGCATCCGTTCCACCCGCAGCACGTCGGCCGAGCGCAGCAGCCCCGCGGCGAGCGGGGTGCGCCCGCCGGTGCGCAGCTCGCGCAGCCGCCGCGCCCCCGCCTCGACCGATGACGTGGGCGGCAGCGCCACCTCGGCGCCGCGTCCCCGGAAGACGACCAGCCCGACCTTGTCGCGGCGCTGGTAGGCGTCGAGCAGCAGGCTCAGGACCGCGCCCTTGACCGCGCGCATGCGCGTCCGGGCCGCCATGGAGCCGCTCGCGTCCACGCAGAACAGCACCAGGTTGCCCTCGCGCCCCTCGCGGACGGCCTCGCGCAGGTCGCCGGACCTGAGCACCAGCCCGGGGCCGCTGCGGCCGCGGGCGCGCTGGTGCGGGGCCGCGGCGCGCAGGGTCGCCGGCAGGTGCAGCGCCGCGGCGCGCTCTCCGGGCGTCCGCGCCCCCGAGGTGCGCCCGAACGGGGTCTCGGCCCTGGAGCGGCGCCCGGGCGTGCCCGCACCGATGCCGGACACGCTGAGCAGCCGGGGCCGGTAGGTCTCGCCGGGGTCGGCCGCGGCGTCCTGCGGCGCGGGGCCGGACCCGTCCTCGGTCCGCTCGTCCGCCGCGTCGCCCGCCGCCTCCTGCGCGGCACCGGACCCGGGCGGCCGCTCGCCGGGCGCGTCGCCGGACGGCGCGCCGCCGTCACCGGGAGACTCCCCCGACCCGGGGCCGCCGTCGTCAGGGCCGTCCGGGTCGTCCTCAGGGCCTTTTGGGTCCGCATCACCCGCCTGGTCCAGCGCCTCCCGCAGTCGGTCCTCGTCGAGGTCAGGAGCGTCGAAGGGGTCGCGGCGGCGCCGGTGCGGCAGCGCGAGGCGGGCGGCGTCGCGCACGTCGTCGGCGGTGACCTCGGCGTGGTCGCGCCACGCCGCGAGCGCCATGGCGGCGCGGGCGGTCACCAGGTCGGCGCGCAACCCGTCCACCTCGAAGGCGGCGCACACGGCGGTGACCTGGCGCAGGGCGGTGTCGGTGAGCACGACGCCGGGCAGCCGCTCGCGCGCCCGGCGGATGTGCCGGGCGAGCTCGGCCTCCTCCTCGGCGCGGGCGGCGGCGAACGCCTCGGGGTCGGCTTCGAAGGCCAGGCGCCGGCGCACCACCTCGGCGCGCTCGGCGGGGTCGCGGGTCGCCGCGACCTCGACGGTCAGGCCGAACCGGTCGAGCAGCTGCGGGCGCAGCTCGCCCTCCTCCGGGTTCATCGTCCCGACCAGCAGGAAGCGGGCGGCGTGCCGCACCGAGACACCCTCGCGCTCGACGTGGGAGGTGCCCATGGCCGCGGCGTCGAGCAGCAAGTCCACGAGGTGGTCGTGCAGCAGGTTGACCTCGTCGACGTAGAGCACGCCCCGGTGCGCCGCGGCGAGCAGGCCCGGTTCGAACGCCTTCACGCCTTCGGTGAGGGCCCGCTCGATGTCGAGGGAGCCGACGAGCCGGTCCTCGCTCGCGCCCACCGGCAGCTCCACGAGCCGGGCCGGGCGGGTCCGCGCCGCGGCCGTTCCGTCCGCCTCCGCCGGATGCGGGCCGTCCGGGCACTCGGGATCGGGAGCCGCGGGGTCGCAGGCGAACCGGCATCCGGTGACGGCGGCCAGGTCGGGCAGCAGCGCAGCCAGCGCGCGCACGACGGTCGACTTCGCGGTGCCCTTCTCGCCGCGCACCAGCACGCCGCCGACGGCGGGCGAGACGGCGTTGAGCAGCAGCGCGAGCTTGAGGTCGGCCATCCCGACGACCGCACTGAAGGGGTAGCGGACAGCGCTCACGGGGGTCCTTTCCTTCCGGGTCTCCACGCCCGTACGGTTGGGTCGCGGTGCCGGGCAGTCTCCTGGCTCCCAGATCGCCGCTCCTCCGCGGCCTTCCCACCGGCGTCGCCGGCAGTGGCGCTGATCGCGGGTTCACTCCCTGGTCACAGTGGCGGGACCGTCCCGGATTCGCACCGGGTTCCTGCCATGGGCACCGCGTCCCAGCATGACACACCGGTCGGGACGGGCCGCCCGCCCGGGTGGACTCGCCGATACCTGTGAGCGAGGACGGCCTCCTGTCCGTACCTCCCTTCGGTCGGTACCTTGCCCTGGAACCATGGAGATGGACGAGAGTTGCCCAACCGGGCCGCGGGAATCGGCAAGATACCCCCTGGTCCGGGTCGAGCCGGTCCGGCTGTCATGGAATGCGGACCGCCCGATCGCACCTGCAGGAGCGCCCATGCACGAGGAGATCACCTACCGCTCGGCCCGGGAGCTGGCGCGGATGCTGCGCGCCCGGGAGGTGTCGGCCCGCGAGGTGGTCGGGGCGCACCTGGACCGGATCGCGGCGGTCAACCCCGCGGTCAACGCGGTGGTGACGGTGTGCGCGGAGCGGGCGATGGCCGAGGCCGCCGCCGCCGACGAGCGCCTGGCCTCCGGCGCCGGGGTCGGCCCGCTGCACGGCCTGCCGATCGCGCACAAGGACACCCACGAGACCGCGGGCGTGCGCACCACGTTCGGCTCGCCGGTCTTCGCCGACCACGTGCCCGAACGCGACGAGCTGATCGTGGAGCGGATGCGCGCCGCGGGGGCCATCACGATCGGCAAGACCAACGTGCCGGAGTTCGCGGCCGGATCGCACACCTTCAACCCGATCTTCGGGACCACCCGCAACCCCTACGACACCGCCAAGTCGGCCGGCGGCAGCAGCGGCGGGGCCGCCGCCGCGCTCGCCGCGGGGATGCACCCGCTCGCCGACGGCTCCGACATGGGCGGCTCCCTGCGCAACCCCGCCTCCTTCAACAACGTCGTAGGCCTGCGCCCCACCCCCGGGCGAGTGCCCACCCATCCGGCCCCGCTGGGCTGGTCCACGCTGTCGGTGCAGGGCCCGCTGGCGCGCGACACCGCCGACGCCGCCCTGCTGCTGTCGGTGCTGGCCGGTCCCGACCCGCGCAGCCCGATCGCGGTGGCCGAGCCGGGCGCCGGCTTCGCCGAACCGCTGGAACGCGACCTGAGCGGGCTGCGCGTGGCCTGGACCCCGGACCTCGGCGGCGCCTTCACCTGCGAACGGACCGTGCTCGACGCGCTCGCCCCGCAACTGAGGACGTTCGAGGGACTGGGCTGCCGGGTGGAGGAGGCCGCCCCGGACCTCAGCGGGGCCGACGAGGTGTTCCGGACGCTGCGCGCGTGGCTGTTCGAGAGCAACTTCGGCCCGCTGCTCGACGCCGACCCGGGCCGGCTCAAGGCCAGCGTCGTCTGGAACATCGAGGAGGGGCGCAAGCTCAGCGGGGCCGACCTCGCCCGCGCCGAGCGGCTGCACACCGCGCTCTTCCACCGCGTGCGGGAGTTCTTCGAGCGCTACGACGTGCTGCTGCTGCCGGTCAGCCAGGTCGCGCCGTTCGACGCGTCGCAGGAGTTCCCCACCGACATCGACGGCGAGGTGCAGGAGACCTACCTGGACTGGATGCGCTCGGCCTACTGCATCTCGGTCACCGGCAGCCCCGCGCTGTCGGTCCCGGCCGGATTCACCCCGGCGGGGCTGCCGGTGGGCCTGCAGATCGTCGGCCCGCACCTGGCCGAGCGCCGCGTCCTGGAGGTCGGGCACGCCTTCGAGCAGGCCACCGGCTTCGGCCTGCACCGCCCGCCGCTGGATCGCTGAGTTCCGCGGAGGCCGGGTGGGCCCGACACGCCGCGATATAGGGCGCGGGGGTATTCCATTTCGGCGCCCCAGGGGCAACGCTGGCCACACGTACGGTGACAGGAGGGACGCCCATGAACACGCGAAGCGAAGGGTTCATCCGGGTCCTGGGCCGGGGCGACGTCCTCGCCCTCGCCTTCGGTGCGATGATCGGTTTCGGCTGGGTCGTGCTCACCGGTGAGTTCCTCGACAGCGCCGGAAGCCTCGGCGCCGCGCTGGCCTTCGTCATCGGCGGCACGATCGTCGCCCTCGTCGGTCTCACCTACGCCGAACTGGTGTCGGCCATGCCGCGGGCGGGCGGCGAGCACAACTACGCCCTGCGCGGCCTCGGCGCGCACGGCGGTTTCGTCGCCTCCTGGGGCATCGTGCTGGGCTACCTCAGCGTCGTGGCCTTCGAGGCCGTGGCGCTGCCCGAGACCGTCCTCTACCTCTTCCCCGACATGCAGGCCGGCCGGCTGTGGTCGGTCGCAGGCTACGACGTCTACGCCTCGTGGGCCGCGGTCGGCATCGTGGCCGCGATCGTCATCACCGCGCTGAACTACGTCGGCATCCGCCCGGCCAGCGTCTTCCAGGTCATCGCCGTGCTGTTCCTGCTGGCGGTCGGGGCGACGCTGCTGCTCGGCGCGTTCGTCGGCGGCTCGACCGAGAACATGCGCCCGCTGTTCTCCGGCGGCGCGACCGGGCTCATCGCGGTGCTGGTGGCGACGCCGTTCCTGTTCGTCGGCTTCGACGTGATCCCCCAGTCGGCCGAGGAGATCAGGCTGCCCTACCGGCAGGTCGGCAAGCTGCTGATCCTCTCGGTCGTCTGCGCCAGCGCGTGGTACATCCTGATCATGCTGACGGTCGGCTCGGCCCTGTCGCGCGAGGGGCTGCTGGACGCCCAGCTCGCCTCCGCCGACGGCATGGCCGCGCTGTGGGACAGCCGGACCATGGGCACCGTCCTCATCCTCGGCGGCATCACGGGCATCCTCACGAGCTGGAACGCCTTCCTCATCGGGGCCAGCCGGCTGCTGTACGCGATGGCGGTGTCGGGCATGGTGCCGCGCTGGTTCGGCCGACTGCACCCGAAGTACAAGACGCCGGCCAACGCCCTGCTGTTCATCGGCGGGCTGTCGGTGCTCGCCCCGCTGTTCGGCGACCAGATGCTGACGTGGCTGGTCAACGCGGGAGGCATCAACATCGTCATCGCCTACATCATGGTGGCGACGTCGTTCCTGGCGCTGCGCCGCCGCGAGCCGGGGATGGCGCGCCCCTTCCGGGTCCCGGCCGGCACCGCCGTGGGCGTGCTCGCCCTGGTGCTGAGCCTGGGCCTGGCCGTGCTCTACCTGCCGGGCATGCCGGCCGCGCTGGCCTGGCCCTACGAGTGGCTCATCGTCGGCGGATGGTGGGTGCTGGGCGCGGTCTTCCTGTGGCGGCTGCCGCGCGTCGCCGCGGGCGCGGACGCCGAGGAGCGCCTCCTCACCGCGATCGCCCGCCGCGGGGGTTGACCCCCGCGCCGCTCACCTGTGCGTCCGGGAGAGCAGCCACTGCTCTCCCACCGAGTCGTAGCGGAGCTCGTAGACGTCGGCGCCGGGTTCGGGGCCGACCTGCACGCGCCAGAAGCGGCGCCGGGGCCGGCCGCTCCCGGCCTCGGGCGAGAAGTCCGAGCGCACGGTGACCCAGTGGTCCAGAATGCGCCGCACCACGTAGATCCGCCCCTCCCACATGAAGCGGACCGGTCTGCCGTCCTGCTCCCACACCGTGATCGGCGTGCCGTACATCCGCCCCACCAGCTCCCCTCATGAGACACGCGCCACCGAGGGCGCGCGGACCGGCTTTCGTCTGCGGGGAAGAGCAGACCTCTATTCGAACATCTGTTCCAACCCTATCGAAGATCGTCACCGCCCGGAAGCGTGTGAGCCGCCGCCGTGGCCGGATTCCGACCGGATTCCGACCGCGCGGCACCGGGTCCGGACGGCCGCCGGCGGTTCGCGGTGCGGCGCGTGCGCGTGGTTGACTCGTCTGCACACGAACGAGATTCCGATCGGCGCCGCGCCCCCGCCCCCTTACGCGGTCCGGGCCGCTGGGACCGCGTCCGGG
Source organism: Spinactinospora alkalitolerans (assembly GCF_013408795.1). Lineage (NCBI taxonomy): Bacteria > Bacillati > Actinomycetota > Actinomycetes > Streptosporangiales > Nocardiopsidaceae > Spinactinospora > Spinactinospora alkalitolerans. The sequence goes on along the minus strand of NZ_JACCCC010000001.1, from coordinate 1,534,559 downwards.
GCTCGATACGCTATGAGGCGCGAATCACGCGATCCACAAAGGAATTCACCACTGTGACGTCAAACGGGCACGAGCGCGCCAAACCCCTCCGTACGGGTGATCCGCACGAACTGGGCGGGTACCGCATCGTCGGCCGTCTCGGCCGGGGCGGCATGGGCACGGTCTACCTCGCCAAGGACGAGGCCGACCGCTCGGTCGCGGTGAAACTCATCCATCCCGACCTCAGCGACGACGAGGCCTTCCGCCGCCGGTTCGCCCGTGAGGTGGAGTCAGCCCGCAGCGTGGCCCGCTTCTCCACCGCCGCGGTCATCGACGCCCGGCTCGAAGGCGACCCCCTCTTCATCGTCTCCGAGTACGTCGCAGGGCCCAACCTGGCCGAGGCCATCGCGGCCGACGGCACCATGTACGGCGGCACCCTGGACAGCCTGGCCATGGGCGTCGCGGCGGCGCTGACCGCGATCCACGGCGCCGGGGTCATCCACCGCGACCTCAAGCCGGCCAACGTGCTGCTGTCCTCCGTGGGCCCGAAGGTGATCGACTTCGGCATCGCGCGCGCCATGGACGACGACAGCGCCGTGACCCGCTCCAGCCAGCTCATGGGCACGCCGGCCTACCTCGCGCCCGAGCTCATCGAGGGCCGCGACATCACCGCGGCCTCCGACATCTTCTCCTGGGGCTGCCTGGTCGTCTTCGCCGGAACCGGCAAGGCCCCGTTCGACGCGCCGACCGTGCCGGCGGTGCTGCACCAGATCGTCTCCATGGCGCCCAACATGGAGGGCCTCGACCCCACGCTGCGGGAACTGGTCACGCAGGCGCTGGACAAGGATCCGGCCAACCGCCCCACCGCCCAGCAGCTGCTGAACCGGCTGATCGGCCAGGAGGATCCCAGCAGGGCGGTGATCGACCAGACGGTGGTGCGCTCCTGGACCCCGCCCTCCACCACGCGGCCGACCGGGATCGCCGCCGCCGGTGCCGCGGGAGCGGCCGCCGCCGCGGCGGCGGCCTCCGACGACCCCGCCGCGACCCCGCCGAACGGCGGAGAGGACGGCATCGCGACGGAGAACCTGTCGCAGCAGGCGACGGCCGCCATGCCGCCGGACGGTCCCGGGACCGCCGCCTCCCCCGCCACCCGGCCCTACGACCAGCCCTCGCCGCCGACCGGCGTCGCCTCCCACCCGCCGCAGCCCTCGGGCCCCCAGCAGCCCCCCTATGGTCCGCCTGGTCCGCCCTCCGGGCCGCAGCAGTCCGGCTTCGGCCCGCCGCCGGTGCAGCAGGGGCCCTACGGCCACGGGCAGCCCGGACAGCCCTCGTTCGGCTCCGGCCCCCAGCAGCCCCCGCTCGGACCGCCCTCCGGCCCGCAGAGTCCCTACGGCGGCCCTCCCGGCCCCGGGGCGCCGCCTCCCGGCGCCTCGGCGTCCGGCCCGGCCGGCGGGGGCCGGGGCAGGGTCAGGCTGAGGACGGTCGGCATCGCCGCGGGCGCCGTGGCCCTGGTCGCCGCGGCCGCGCTGGTCGCGGTGCAGGTATTCGGCGATCCGTCCTTCCCCGAGGGCACCCTGGTCTACGGCGAGGACTTCACCAGCGCCGAGACCGCCTGGGGGGACGAGTACGACAAGGAGTTCGAGGACGACTCCTCCTCCGGCCACGTCGACCAGCAGTTCGCGCTGCGGGCCACACAGGACGACCCCTCCTGGCAGAGCTACGCGCCCTTCACCGGGGGCACCCCCGAGCAGGCCTCCGTCAGCGTCGACATCACGGTCCAGAGCGGCCCGCCGTACGCGCAGGCGGGTCTGTTCTGCTCCGGCACCTCCGAGGAGGTGGACTACGAGAACGTCTACTCGCAGTACGAGGCGCTGGTGCGCCTCGACGGGTCGGGGGCCGTCATCCGCCGCAACGCCGGCCAGAACGGCTCGTCCACGATGAGCACCGTCGACTCCGTGCCCGGGTTCGTCGACACTGGGGAGAGCCGTTCGGCGGGGATCTCCGAAGGGGACCACGCCGCAGTGGACTACGCCGCGGGAGACGGCTCCACGGAGGGCTCCGAGCCGACCAACCGGCTGCAGATGACCTGCGAGCGGGATCAGGAGGCCGAAACGGTCACGATCCGGCTGTGGGCGGACGGCGAGTTCATCACCGAGGCCGTCGACGAGAACCCGCTGGAGCACGGCGCCACCGGACTGCTGATCCGGCGCGAGGGCGGGGGCAGCGGCGGCGACGCGGTCGTCTACTTCGACGACTACCAGCTCAGCGACATCGGGGAGCCCGGGACCCCTCAGCAGACCGGGGAATAGCCGGACGGCCGTCCGCCGCTGAAGCGGGCGTCATCGAACACGGGCACCGGCCCGGCGGTTACGGACAAGGAGCACCCGCATGCGCGCCATCGTCATCGAGGAGACCGGCGGACCCGAGGTCATGCAGATGGCCGAGGTCTCCGACCTCGAACCAGGCCCTGGGCAGGTGGTCGTCGACGTCGAGGCCCGGGGCGTCAACTTCATCGAGATCTACCAGCGCTCCGGCGCCTACGCCGTGCCGACCCCGTTCACCCCGGGTGTCGAGGGCGCCGGCACGGTGAGCGCCGTCGGCGAGGGCGTCACCGCCGTCTCCGCGGGGCAGCGGGCCGGCTGGGTGATGCTGCCCGGCTCCTACGCCGAGCGCGCGGTCGTCCCGGCCGACCGCGTCGTCCCGATCCCCGACGGCGTCACCTCCGAGCAGGCCGCGGCCGTGCTGCTGCAGGGGATGACGGCGCACTACCTGACCCACTCCACCCACCCGGTGCAGCCGGGCGACACCGTGCTGGTGCACGCGGCGGCCGGGGGCACCGGCCTGCTCATCACCCAGCTCGCGAAGCTGCGGGGCGCCAGGGTCATCGGCACCGTGTCCACCGAGGCCAAGGAGCGGATCGCCCGCGAGGCCGGCGCCGACGAGATCATCCGCTACACCGAGACCGACGTCGCCGAGGCGGTGCGGTCGCTGACCGGCGGCGCCGGGGTGGCCGCGGTCTACGACGGCGTGGGCGCCGACACCTTCGACGCGAGCCTGGCCAGCCTGCGCCCGCGCGGCGTGCTCGCGCTGTTCGGGCAGTCCAGCGGCGCGGTGCCGCCGGTCGACCCGCAGCGCCTCAACGCCGCCGGCTCGGTCTTTCTGACCCGGCCCAACCTCGCCCACCACGTCGCCGAGCGCGCAGAGCTGCTGGACCGCGCCTCCGACGTGCTCGGCCTGGTGGCGGCCGGGAGCCTGAAGGTGCACGTGGGCGGCCGCTACGACCTCGCCGACGCCGCCGGGGCCCACGCGGACCTGGCCGGGCGCACGACCACCGGCAAGCTGCTGATCGTCTGACCCCGGCTCCCGGCCCCCGGAAAGGAGCCCCGCGCTCCTCCCCGGGGGTGCGGGAGGAACGCGGGGCCGATCGGGTCAGGACTGCGTCCGCTGCCCCGGGAGCTGGGTCGGGCCCGCGGCCGCCGCCTCGGCCTCGGCCCTGGCGTCGGCCACCGCGGCCTCGGCGTTCTCAGCGGCCTCGTCGGCCGCCTGCGATGCGTTGCCGCTCAGCGGGTCGCCCGAGGTGAGCTGCGGCGTCCCCGCCTCCTCGTCCTCCTCCTCTTCCTCCGGTCGCTCGGGGCGCGGCTTGGCCGCGCCGCCGGTGCCCGCGAACCCCTGGGTGACGCTCTGGATGGCCTGGGTCAGCTCGCCGGGGATCACCCAGAAGGTGTTGTTCTCGCCGTTGGCCAGCTCCGGCAGCGTCTCCAGGTACTTGTAGGCGAGCAGCTTGGAGTCGGCGTTGTTGGCGTGCACCGCCTGGAACACCCGCTCGATGGCCTTGGCCTCGCCGTCGGCGCGCAGGATGGCGGCCTGCTGCTGGCCCTGGGCCTCCAGGATCGCCTGCTGCCGGGCGCCCTCGGCGGTGAGGATCCTGGACTGCCGCTCGCCCTCGGCCTGCAGGATGACCGCGCGCTTGTCCCGCTCGGCCCGCATCTGCTTCTCCATCGCCTCCTTGATCGTCGGCGGCGGGTCGATGGCCTTGATCTCCACCCGGTTCACCCGGATTCCCCACTTGCCGGTGGCGTCGTCCAGGACGCCGCGCAGCCGCGTGTTGATCTCCTCGCGTGAGGTCAGCGTGCGCTCCAGGTCCATCCCGCCGATCACGTTGCGCAGCGTGGTGACGGTGAGCTGGTCGATGGCCTGCAGGTAGTTGGCGACCTCGTAGGCGGCGGCGCGGGGCTCGGTGATCACGTAGTAGAGCACGGTGTCGATGTTGACCACGAGGTTGTCCTCGGTGATCACCGGCTGCGGACGTGAGGTGAACACCTGCTCGCGCAGGTCGAACTTGGTGTTCACCCGGTCCACGCCCGGGATGATGAAGTTCAGGCCGGGTTGGAGGGTGCGCAGGTAGCGCCCGAACCGCTCGATGTTGTAGGCGCGGGCCTGCGGCACGATCCGCACCGTGGACACGACCGCCACGATCGCGATGGCCGCGAGGACGATGAACAGGATCTCAAGTCCGAACATCTCTTGCCTGCCTTGTCAACGGGTGTGAGGTTGAGGTCATGCGTGCCGCCGAGGGCCTGGGAGGCTCACGGCAGCGCCTCCCTGGGGTAGACGACGGCCGTCGCGCCTTCGATCTCCATCACGTCCACGTGCACCCCGGCCGGGATCACCAGGGTCTCGTCGAGGGCGCGGGCCGACCATTCCTCCCCGGACAGTTTGATCCGCCCCTGGTCGCCGGTGACCTCTTCGATCACGAGGGCGGACTTGCCCACGAGGGCGGCGGTCCCTGAGCGCAGCGGAGGGGGCTGGCGCAGGTGGCGGCGCGCGATCGGCCGCACGAACCACAGCCCGGCGCCTGCGGTGACCACGAAGGCCAGGACCTGGGCGACGACTCCCAGTCCCAGCGCGCCGACGACGCCCGCGACCAGCGCGGCGATCGCCAGCAGCCCCAGTGACAGGGTCAGCGTGAAGATCTCCGCGACGCCCAATGCCACGGCCGCTACCAACCAGATAATCCACAACGGCATAATCACCGGCCTCCCGTCCAGTGTGGCGGGTATCTCTAAAGCTACCCCTGGACTCCGGGTGGACACACTTTTACCGGAGTCACAGCCGGGACACGGAAGAAACACGCCGCGCCCGCGGCGCGGGAGGGGCCGGGGCGGCCGCCGGGGCCGCTCCCCGGCGGCCGCCCCGCGCCGGTCACCGCCTCCGGTCGGCGAACTGGTGCACGATCTGATAGGTCGGGCGGTTCTGCCAGGCCACGCGGTACATGGCCACCCCGCCCAGCGGGGAGTGGATGATGGAGTCGGCGCAGAGCTGGTCGCCGGCCTCGCAGTCGGCGTCGCCCGGGTAGACCTCCTCGGCCGGCGTCGCCGCGGCCGCGGCGAGCGAGTCCAGCAGGACCCCGCGGCACCGCGCCAGGTCGCCGCCGCCGCAGTAGGTCCGCTCCAGCGGGCCGGCGACGTCCTCGCCGAGCACCGCGCGCAGGTCCTTGTCGACGTAGGACCACCAGCCGTACTGGAAGCTGGACCCCTTGTGCGCCTGCCCCTGGTCGACGCCGCCGGAACCGCCGCCGCCCGTGTGCCCCGACGGCGACTCGTCGACCTGGACCGCACCGGTCATCTGCGCGTACAGCCCTTCGCCGAGTCCCGGTTCGAACTGGGCCCTGACCAGCAGCGGCCACCAGGCGTCCATGACCCGGACGGCCTCGGCGTGCTCGTAGGCGCCCGCGCCCTTCTCCGGCTCCCTGCGCTGCGCGCCCGACTCCATCCAGGCGCGCAGGTCCGCCACTGTCGCGGCGAGGCCGGGATCCCCGATCGGCTCGCTCTCGACCACATCCAGCAGCTCGGGCAGCACCTGCTCGCCGCGCAGGTCGACGGCCGCGGCCTCCTCCATGACCTGGACCAGCGTGGCCGGGGTGAAGGCGTGGCCCTCGTCGACCAGCGCGCTCACCCGGCCGTCGAGCAGGTCGGCCCGGTGCACCGAGCCCGTCGCGTAGCCGGAGGTATAGCCGGCGGCGGGCTTGTTGTTCCAGTTGACGTAGTAGTCGGCGTTGCGGGAGTTGGGGTGCTGCTCCAGCGGGGTGTGGTCGGCACCGTTGGTGACGGGGTCCCAGTCGGACCAGCCGGCCGGGGAGTCGGCCAGGATCGGCATGGTCGGGTTGGTGCCCTCGGTGCGCACCGGGTTGGCGCCGGAGTTGACGTAGGCGATGTCGTCGGCGTCGCTGTAGTGCCAGTTGAAGGCGTAGCCGATGTCCATCGCCGCCTGCTGGAACTCCTCGGCCGAGGTGATGAGGCCCGGGTCGTTGAACTTCTGGAAGCCGATGATCGAGTCGACCTCGCGCAGGTAGGTGGAGCGGCGGGTGGCGAACGCCATCGGGGTGCCGTCGACCGTGCCGAATGAGTCGACCAGGCCGAACTTCGAGCGCAGCGCCGTCAGCGTGTAGGAGCCCGCCGCGGTCTGGTCGGCGACGGTCGGCTCCCACTCGTTGGCCACGCTGAGCTCCTCGAAGGGCACGCAGTCCGCCCCGTCGCGGTAGTGCCGGGACTCCACCGTCGGCTCGCCGCCGCCGGGCTCGCACAGCTCGACCGCGAAGGTGTCGGTGATGTCCTGGCCGGCCGAGGTCGGGCTCCACGCGTAGTCGGCGCCCCGGCCGATCTGCACGTAGAAGCTCACGCCGGGGAACGAGGCGCCGCGGGCGCTGATGCCGGGCCCCTGAAGCTCCTGGACCATCAGCAACTGGGGCGAGTAGTAGCCGGTCTGCGGCCCGGAGACCGAGATCGGGTTGCCGTCGGCGGTGTGCTCCCCGGAGACCACGAGCGCGTTGGACATGCTCGGCTCGCCCTCGAACAGGTCGGCGGGGAGCACGCCCTCGTTGAACACGCCCTCGGCCGCCGTCAGGTCGCCCGACTCCGCCATCTCCGCCAGCCGCTCGCGGTCCCGCTCCGGCAGGTCCTCGACCGTGCCGGCGCCGGCGCCCCCGTCGCCTTCCCCGTCTCCCGCGGACGCGGCCAGGGGGGAGGCGGTCGCGCCGCTGCGCGCCGACCCCGTCTCGTCGTGCACGATGTCGTAGGCGACGACGGAGCCGGGGTCGGGCAGCGCCTCGCCGACCGGGTCCTGCGGCGTCTGAGCGTAGGGGAAGTCGCCCTCGACCGTGACCACGGCCTCCGGGTCGTTCTCCATCCGCCAGCTCCGCCAGACCCGCTCGCCCTCCTCCGGGCCGTACTGGTCCTGGAAGGCGGCCTTGAGCAGGGCCGACCGGACCTCGCCGCCGCCCCCGCCGCCGAAGAGCAGGCCGACCATGGCCGCGATGCCGACGATGTCGGTCCTGGCGAAGTGCTCGATCTCGCCGGCCTGGGTGATGGCGTCCTTGTGGCCGGTGAGAACGTACTCGCCGGGGTAGTCGCGTCTCCTCTGCGACCGGTCGATGTAGGCGTTGACGCCTTCGAGGTAGGCGTCGACGTCGGCCAGCGCCTGCGCCCCGCGCTCCCCGCTCGCCGCGATCCGGTCGATCTGGGCCCGCTTGTCCTCCTCGGTGTAGGGGGCGCCGCGCCACAGGCTCTGCTCCAGCGCCCGGTTGCCCTCGGCGCCGCCGGCGAAGCTCGTCAGCTCGCCCCGGCCGAGGTTGCGCAGCAGGTCCATCAGGAACAGGCGGTCCTCGGCAGCGGCGTAGCCCGCGCCGTACATGGTGCCGTCGCGGGTGGTGCCGTAGATGTGCGGAATGCCGTGGTGCTCGTCGCGGACGACGGTGACGTCCTCGCGCGGGGAGTAGCGCCGGCCCACGTCCTCCTCGGCCACGCCGAAGGAGGCGTCGAGGAAGTAGTCGCCGAGCCGGTCGCCGGTCAGGCCTTCGTAGTCGTGCAGGAGGTCGTCGTAGGCCTCCAGTTGGGTGTCGGAGTGGGCGGGCCGGGTGCCGAACACCTGGTTGCCGAGGATCTCGACGAGGGTCGCGTCGCCGTTCTGGCCGGGCGCCAGGATGTCGTGGCACCCGTCGCCGCAGTAGTCCTCGACGGCCGCCATGAGTTCGGCCGCGTCGGGTCCGTCCGGTTCCGCGGCCGCCGGGGCGGCCGCCATCACACCTGTTGCCAGACACGCGACCGCCACACCTGCCGCGGCGACCGCGCGCCCTTGAGAGCGTCGGGCCATCTGCACACCTCGTTCACGGGGGGTTGGCGGCAGATTACGTACGGGAAACACATTCGCGAAAGAGTTTCACGTTCTCCGTCGGCCCGACCGCGCCCCCGCGCCCGAGAGCACCTCTCGGCCCCTCGCGTGCGACGCCCCCTATTACCAGCGGTAACCCCTCAACCACCCCGCCGGATCCACACCGATCCCCACCCGTCAACCCCCTGACCGGTTCCGGCCCCGTCCGCGCCGGGCGGGGCGCTACTCGCCGTCCTCCAGGGCGCCTTCGAGGTGGAGGTAGGTTTGACGCAGCCGGTCCAGGGTCTGCTGGTCGGGGGACTCCCAGAGGTCGCGGTCGGCGGCCTCCAGGAGGCGCTCGGTCATGCCGCGCAGGGCCCAGGGATTGGAGCGCTCCAGGAACTCGCGGTTCTCCGGATCGAAGACGTAGGTCTCGGCGAGCTTCTCGTACATCCAGTCGTCGACCACGCCGGCCGTGGCGTCGTAGCCGAACAGGTAGTCGACCGTGGCGGCCAGCTCGAAGGCGCCCTTGTAGCCGTGCCGGCGCATCGCCGCGATCCAGCGCGGGTTGACCACCCGCGCACGGAAGACCCTGCGGGTCTCCTCGCCCAGGGTGCGGGTCTTGACCTGGTCGGGCGTCGCGGAGTCGCCGACGTAGGCCGCGGGGTCGGCGCCGGTGAGCCTGCGGACCATCGCGACCATGCCGCCGTGGTACTGGAAGTAGTCGTCGGAGTCGACGATGTCGTGCTCGCGGGTGTCCTGGTTCTTCGCGGCCACCGAGATCCGCCGGAACGACGCCTCCATGTCCGTGCGCGCCTCCCGGCCCTCCAGCCCGCGGCCGTAGGCGTAGCCGCCCCACACCGCGTAGACCTCGGCCAGATCGGTGTCGTCGCGCCAGTTGCGGGCGTCGATCAGCGGAAGCAGCCCGGCGCCGTAGGCACCGGGTTTGGAGCCGAAGATCCGGGTGGTGGCGCGCCGCCAGTCGCCGTGCTCGGCGTGGTCGGCCAGCGCGTGGGCGCGCGGGTAGTTGCTCTCGGCCGGCTCGTCCAGCTCGCTGACCGCGGTGATCGCGTCGTCGATCAGGCCGATGACGTGCGGGAAGGCGTCCCGGAAGAAACCGGATATGCGCAGCGTGACGTCGATGCGCGGACGGCCCAGTTCCGCGAGCGGGACGACCTCGAAGCCGGTGACCCGGCGCGAGGCGTCGTCCCAGGTCGGCCGTACCCCCAGCAGCGCGAGCACCTCGGCGACGTCGTCGCCCTGGGTGCGCATGGCCGCGGTGCCCCACACCGTCAGGCCCACCGACTCCGGGTGGCGGCCGGTGTCGTCGAGGTGCCGCCGGACCAGCGAGTCGGCGAGCGCCTGGCCGACGTCCCAGGAGTTGCGCGAGGGGATCGCCTTGGGGTCGACCGAGTAGAAGTTGCGGCCGGTGGGCAGCACGTTGACCAGCCCGCGGGTGGGCGAGCCCGAGGGGCCGGCCGGCACGTGGCCGCCGTCGAGCGCGTGCAGCACCGCCTCGATCTCCCCGCTGGTCGCGGCCAGCCGCGGCACGACCTCCTCCGCGGCGAAGACGAGCACGCGCACGGCGTCCGCGGCCGCGTCCCCGTTCGGGAGGTCCCGCCCCAGCACCTCGCGCACCACCGCCTCGGCCTTGTCCGCGACCCAGCCGAGCTCGTCCATGCCCTCGACCAGGCGGCGGGCCAGCGCGTCGATCAGGTCGACCGCGTCGGAGGCGGTGCGCGCCGGGCCGGTGGCGAGCGCGATCAGCGCATCGGGGACGGCGACGGCCACACCGGGCTCGGCCAGCAGCGCCCGCTCCTCCAGTCCGAACCCGGCGGCCAGCGCGGCGCGCAGACCGGGCAGCGCGCCGGCCCGGCCGGCCCACACCTGCGCGGCCCGCAGCACCGCCATGACCAGGTTGACCCTGGCCTCCCCTTCGGGCGCCGCGCCGAGCACGTGCAGGCCGTCGCGGATCTGCACGTCCTTGATCTCGCAGAGGTAGCCGTCGACGTGCATGACGAAGTCGTCGAAGTCCTCGTCGCCGGGCATCTCCTCGGTGTGCAGGTCGTGGTGCAGCTCCGCGGCCTTGATCAGCGTCCAGATCTGCGCCCGCAGCGTGGGGGCCTTGTCCGGATCGAGGTCGCTGACCTGCGCGTACTCGTCGAGCAACTGCTCCAGTTTGGCGATGTCGCCGTAGGTGTCGGCGCGCGCCATGGGCGGCACCAGGTGGTCGACGACGGTGGCGTGGGCGCGCCGCTTGGCCTGGGTGCCCTCGCCGGGATCGTTGACGATGAACGGGTAGATCAGCGGCAGGCCGCCCAGCACGGCGTCGGGGGCGTCCTCGGCGGCCAGGCCCAGCCCCTTGCCCGGCAGCCACTCCAGCGTGCCGTGCTTGCCGAGGTGGATGACCGCGTCGGCCCCCATCCCCCCGTCCCCGGTGGCCGTCTCCAGCCAGCGGTAGGCGGCGAGGTAGTGGTGCGAAGGGGGCAGGTCGGGGTCGTGGTAGATCGCGATCGGGTTCTCGCCGAAGCCCCGCGGCGGCTGGATCATCAGCACGACGTTGCCGAAGCGCAGGGAGGCCAGCACGATCTCGGGGTCGCCGGAGGAGTCGTCGACGTAGAGCCCGCCCGGCGGCTCGCCCCAGTGCTCCCTGATGCCGTCGCGCAGCTCGGTCGGCAGCGCCTCGAACCAGCGGAGGTAGTCCGCCAGCGGGACCCGCGCCGAGGCCCGCGCGAGCTGCTCCTCGGTCAGCCACTCGACGTCGTGGCCGCCCGCGCCGATCAGCGCGTGGATCAGCGGGTCGCCGTCGTCGGCGCGGCGGTCCTCCTCCGGTCCCGGCACCCGCCACAGCGCGTCGTCGGGGCCGAGGTCGTAGCCGCGCGCCGCCAGCTCGCGGAGCAGCCGCACCGCCGAGGCCGGGGTGTCCAGGCCGACGGCGTTGCCGACGCGGGAGTGCTTGGTCGGGTAGGAGGACAGCACCACGGCCAGGCGGCGCTCGGCCGGCGGCACCGATCGCAGCCGGGCGTGGCGCACCGCGATGCCGGCCACCCGCGCGCTGCGCTCGGGGTCGGCGACGTAGACCGGGATGCCGCTGGCCGGGTCGGTCTCCTTGAACGAGAACGGCACGGTGATCAGCCGGCCGTCGAACTCGGGGATGGCCACCTGCATCCCGGCGTCCATCGGCGTCAGCGCGGCGTCGGAGGCCCGCCACTTCTCCCTGCCGGAGGTCAGCACCAGCCCCTGCAGGATCGGCATGTCCAGGGCTGCGAGCGCGCCGGCGTCCCAGGCGTCCTCGTCGCCGCCGCCGGCGTCGGCCGCCACCGCTCCGCGCTCCTGGTCGCGCTCGCCTCCGCCCTCGCTCCGCGGACGGCTCTCACCGAGTTCCCGCCACGCCTTCCGAGGACCGCCGCCCACTCCGCTCGCTCCTCGGCTCGCCGCTCCGCCCGCCGCCAGCACGGTCGTGATGATCGCATCGGCCCGGTCGAGCAGGGCGAACAGGTCCGGGGACGTCTCGCGCGACAGGCCCCGCAGCGAACCGGAGAACACCGGCAGCGCGTTGGCGCCCGCGGCCTCGACCGCATCGCACAGGGTGTCGATGAACGCGGTGTTGCCGGAGAGCTCGTGCGCGCGGTAGAAGACGACCGCCACCGTCGGGCGGTCCGTCCGCTGCGCGCGCTCACCGTGTACGCCGTGGTCGGGCATCTTCTCCGGCGCCTCGAACCCCTCGCCGGTGAGCAGCACGGTGTCGGAGAGGAACCGGGCGAGCTGGCGGAGGTTGCCGACCCCGCCCTCGCACAGGTAGGCGTGGGCGTCGGTGGCCACCCCCGAAGGGACGGTCGACAGCGCGACCAGCTCGGCGTCGGGTGCGGCCTCGCCGCCCAGCGCCACCAGCGGCACCCCGCTGCCGCGCAGCGCGTCGAGCCCGCGCGGCCACGCCTCGCGCCCGCCCAGCAGGCGCACCACCGCGACGTCGACCCCCTCCAGCAGGGCCGGGACCTCATCGGGATCGGTGCGCGCCGGGTTCGCGGTGCGGTAGCCGGCTTCGGCGGCGCTGGCGGCGAGCAATTCGGTGTCGGCCGTGGACAGCAGCAGGATCGTAGCCACGCGTGGTCCTTCTTCCGGTCGGGAACCGTCTTTTCGCGGTTCGTCGGGGCGGATCCGGCGGATCCGTCCCGGTCTCTCCCAGGTGCGCGACGGCGCGGAGTCTCCTGGCTCAGGCTTCTCGGCCGGCCCCGGCCTTCCCACCGGCGTGCGGCAGTGGCGTCGTGCGGGGCGGCTCCCCCTTCACAGTTGCGAAGACAGCCACGGATTCCCACCGTGTTCCTCAGCGCCGTCGCCCTCATCTTCGCAGAAGGGCGGGAGACAACAGGCCCACGCATCGGGCATTGTAGGACCGAACAGTCAAGGAGCCCCCCATGTCCGACAACGTTCACCCCACCACCGACACCCCGGCCGCAGACGCCGACCGCATCGAGGAGACGGCCCGCGCGATCGCGGCCAGGCTGGAGCGCAACGGCACCACCGCCTACCACTACGGCGGCGAGGACGACCGCGACGCCACCCGCGAGGCAGCCGAGCGCGCCGGGCGCATCCTCGACCGGCCCGTGTGCACCAGCATCGGCGAGGACCGCGTGTTCATCTGGCTGAAAGACTGGAGCCCCAGCCCGCCGGAGGAGGAACTGGGCAACGTCCGCCAGCGCGACCCCGCCGAGCGCGCGTTCCCGCCCCCCGGGGAACAGGGGTCCTGAAGGCGCGACCGAGCCGCTACCGGTCGCCGCCGGATCGGTCCCAAACGGTGCCGCGGGCCCTGCGGGTTTGGAAGAATCCTCGGCATGAGCCATTACCCCGACCCCCAGCAGGGCTCCGGCGACCCGTACTACGGACAGCCCGGCGGCACTCCGCACCCTCAGGACCCCTACGCGCAGGGCGGAGTCCCCTCGGGCGGCTACCCCTCAGGGCAGATGGTGCCCTACGACCAGGGCGCGCAGACCGGCGGCTGGCAGACCCCCGGGTACCAGCAGTCCGTTCCCTCCGGAGGGCAGCCGGTCGCCGCCCTGGGCGACATCACGGTGACCCAGACCGAGGTCATCACCCCGGGAGGCGCCTTCCCGCTGCGGGGCAGCACATGGAGCATCAACGACATGTCCCACGTGCAGGAGAAGATGGCCACGTGGGCGCTGGTCGTCGCCCTCATCGGCTTCTTCTTCATCTGCGTCTTCAGCCTGTTCTTCCTGCTGGTGAAGGAGAAGACGGTCAGCGGAAGCATCCAGGTCTCCGTGCGCAACGGCCAGGCCTTCCACACCACCCAGGTCGGGGTGTACGGCCAGGGCCAGATCAATCAGGTGCACCAGCAGTTCAACTACATCCGCTCCCTGGCCGCCGCCGCCTGACCCCTCCGCCGCACCGGGCCCGCCGGTCCTCCGGCGGGTGTTCCATCGCACACCGGCGTGTCTCCTCCGCCACACGTTTGGTAACAGAAAAGTCACCCTTTTTCCAAGGAGCGAGTACTCCACGACCAGCCGGTTAAAACCGGCCTCATGGCTGAAACCCCTGCTCCCCTACCCTCCCCCCGTGCCAGGGAGGCGGCCGCGTCGTGACCCTCTTGGAGTACATCGCGAGCCGTTCCGACAAGCTCGCCTTCCAGACGATCCAGCACGCGAGCATGATCGCCCAGTGCGTGCTCATCGCCGCCGCGGTCGGCGTCGTCATCGGGATCCTCGTCCACCGGAACGAGCGGGCGACGGCGATGGCCACCGGGACCACCAGCGTGATCTTCACGATCCCCTCGATCGCCATGCTCGGCCTGCTCATCGCCCCTCTGGGCCTGGGCGTCGCGCCGAGCGTCACGGCCATCACGCTGTACGCCCTGCTGCCCATCCTGCGCAACACCGTCGTGGGCCTCAACGGCGTCGACAGCACGCTGGTCGACGCCGCCCGCGGCATCGGCATGAGCAGGCTGCGGGTGCTCCTGCGCGTCCAACTGCCGCTGGCCTGGCCGGTGATCCTCACCGGCCTGCGCATCGCCACCCAGTTGGCCATGGGCATCGGCGCGATCGCCGCCTTCGTCTCGGGCCCCGGCCTGGGCGACCAGATCTTCTCCGGCCTGGCCCGGATCGGCGCGGCCAACGCGCTCAACGCCACGTTGGTGGGGACCCTGGGCATCGTGCTCCTGGCCCTGCTGTTCGACGCCGTCTTCGTCCTGATCGGCAAACTGACCACTTCTCGAGGAATCCGGATCCATGCCTGAGACCACTTCCGCCCCCCAGTCCCTGGCCCAGCTCGCCGCCGACGGCGAGAACGGCGGCGGCGTTCCGATCGAACTGATCGAGGTGTCCAAGCGCTACGGTTCCACCTCCGATGCGGCCGTGGACGACCTCACCATGACCATCCCCGCCGGCCAGATCGTGGTCCTGCTGGGCCCGTCGGGCTGCGGCAAGACCACCACGATGCGGATGATCAACCGGCTGATCGAGCCGACCTCGGGCCGCATCACGATCGGCGAGATGGACGCCCGCGCCCAGAAGCCCGATGAGCTGCGCCGCCACATCGGCTACGTGATCCAGCAGGCGGGCCTGTTCCCGCACATGACGGTGGCGAGCAACATCGCGCAGGTCCCGCAGATGCTCGGCTGGGACGGGCAGCGCATCACCAGGCGCGTGGACGAGCTACTGGAGCTGGTCGGCCTGGCCCCCTCGGAGTTCCGCGGCCGCTACCCGCGCCAGCTCTCCGGCGGCCAGCAGCAGCGCGTGGGCGTGGCCCGCGCGCTGGCCGCCGACCCGCCGGTGCTGCTGATGGACGAGCCCTTCGGCGCGCTCGACCCGATCACCCGCGAGAGCCTGCAGGACGAGCTGCTGCGGCTGCAGGAGGAGCTGTCCAAGACCATCGTCTTCGTCACCCACGACGTCGACGAGGCGCTGAAGCTCGGCGACCGCATCGCGATCCTGGACACCGGCTCCAAGATCGTGCAGTACGCGACGCCCGAGGAGATCCTGGCCAACCCGGCCAGCGACTACGTCGAGCAGTTCGTCGGCGGCGAGTCCTCCATGAAGCTGCTGAAGCTGACCCGGGTCCGCGACGTCGCGCTGGAGAACGCCGTGCGCACCGCCGCCGACGAGGACGTCGCCGAGGTGCGCCGCCGCATGGAGGAGGCCGAGTGCGACTGGGCGGTCGTGCTGGACGACCAGGAGCGCCCGCTGCGCTGGGAGAGCCGGGCCGACCTGGAGGACGCCTCCGGCCCCATCGGCGACCTGCCGAGCGGCGAGGAGGACCGGATCGACACCGTCATCTCCGGCCGCTCCACGCTGCAGGAGGCCGTCGAGGCGCTGATCAACGCCGACCAGGAGGTCGTCCCCGTCGTCGGCAGGCGCCGCCGCTACGTCGGCGCGGTGACGCTGTCGACGGTGCAGCAGGCGATCTCCGAGGTCAAGGAACGCGAACGGCGGCTCCGCCGCGAACGGCTCGCCGCAGGGGAGTCCGCCGTGTCGGTCACGGCGGCCCCGGCCGCTTCGGGGGCGACCGCCGAGGGCGGTGACCGCTCGTGAGCACCACCATGACCGAGACCGCGGGCTCCGAGGACCGCGCCGGCCGGGCGACGACGCCGGTGGGCGGCAGTTGGCGGGTGTTCATCACCCCGGCCGTCGTCGTGCTGCTCGCCGCGGCGGCGATGGCCTACCCGCAGTTCGCCGACCTGGACAGCACCGAGGCGCGTTCGCTCAGCCTCGGCTACATCGGCGTCAAGACCTGGGAGCACGTCCTGCTCACCCTGGCCTCGACGGTCCTGGTGCTGGCCATCGCGATCCCGCTGGGCATCCTGGTGAGCCGCCGCTGGATGCGCTGGTCCACGCCCGTGGTGCTGGCCATCGCCAACATCGGCCAGTCGGCCCCGCCCGTGGGCGTCATCGTCCTGCTGGCCGCCCTGGTCGGCATCGGCTTCTGGCCCGCGGTCGTCGGGCTGGTCATCTACAGCGTGCTGCCGGCGCTGCGCAACACCATGGTCGGCCTGCAGCAGGTGGACCCCTCACTGATCGACGCGGCGCGCGGCATCGGGATGCCGGCGCGGCGGGTGCTCGGCAGGGTCGAGCTGCCGCTGGCGATCCCGGTGATCCTCGCCGGCATCCGCACCACCCTGGTGCTGAACGTGGGCGTGGCGGGCCTGGCCGCCTTCATCGGCGCCGGCGGGCTGGGCGACCTCGTGGTGGCCGGCGTCAACACCAGCCGGGTCCTCACGCTGTTCATCGGGTCGGTCCTGATCGCCCTGCTGGCCCTGCTCGTCGACTGGATCGCGGGGCTGGTCACCAAGGCCCTGCAACCGAAGGGACTGTAATGCGTCGCCACATGCGTCTGACCGCCGCCGGTGTGGGGCTGGCGGCGCTGGCCGCCGGCTGCGGGCTGCAATCGGCCGCCGGGTACATCCCCCCGGTGGAACCCGGCTCGATCGAGCACCACCCGGAGCTGGAGGGCGAAGAGGTCCGGGTGACCTCCAAGGAGCTCACCGAGCAGCTCATCCTCGGCAAGATCGCCGTGCTGGCGCTGGACGCGGCCGGCTTCGAGGTGGTCGACCAGACCAACATCCAGGGCAGCGACAACGCCCGCCGGTCGATGCTGGCCGGTGAGAACGACCTGATGTGGGAGTACACCGGGACGGCCTGGCTGATCTACGAGGGCCAGGAGGAGGTGATCTCGGACCCGCGCGCGCAGTTCGAGGCGATCCGCGACCTGGACCTGCAGGAGAACGACATGGTCTGGCTCGACCCGCCGGCCCCGATGAACAACACCTACGCCATCGTGGTCACCCCCGAGACCGCCGAGGAGTACGACCTCGAGGGCATCTCCGACATCGAGAACATCCCGGAGAACGAGCGGTCGCTGTGCATGGACACCGAGTTCTTCAACCGCGACGACGGCCTGGCGTCGCTGCGCAGGGACTACGAGCTGTCCGAGGAGGAGTTCCCCTCCAGCTCCGACGTGATGTCCTCCGGCGTGGTGTACCCGGCCGTCAGCAACGGCACGTGCACGCTCGGCTCGGCCTACTCCACCGACGGCCGGATCAAGGCGCTCGGCCTGGAGCTGCTGGAGGACGACAAGGAGGCGTTCCCGATCTACAATCCGGCGATCACCGTGAAGCAGGACTTCGCCGAGAGGTACCCGCAACTGCGGGAGATCTTCGCGCCGATCGCCGAGGAGCTCGACAACGAGACGATCACCGAGCTCAACGCCCAGGCCGACCAGGAGGGGCAGGACCCCGTCTACGTGGCCAGGGACTGGATGGTCTCGGAGGGCTTCATCGAGGAGGGCGACAGCCTGGTCTAGAAGACGGGCGCCGGCGGGACCACCGGCAGGCCGCGCGGCGCCCCCGACTCCAGGAGCCGCCAGAGCGCCCCGGTGTCGGTGTTCGCCTCGACCAGGTCGCCCAGGGCGTCCAGGCGCGCGGTGCGCTCGGCGGCGAAGTCGGTGCCGGGGGCGCAGGCGAAGTCGCGGCCGGCGTGCGCGGCGACGTCGGCGAGGAAGGCGCGGCGGAACGCGTCGTTCTCCAGCGCGCCGTGCCAGGTCGTCCCCCACACCGCTCCCGAGCGGCAGCCGTCGAGGAAGGGCTCGGTGCCCGGCCGGGCGAAGTCGACCTCGATGGCGCCGTGGTGGATCTCATAGGCCCGCACCTCCTGGCCGTAGGCGGTGCCGCGCGGCCGGCCCAGGGTCTTGCCGGGCGCGAAGACGACCCGCGCGGGCAGCAGGCCCAGCCCGTCGACCTCGCCGGCGCCCGACTCCACGTCGTCGCGGATCCGCCCGGCCAGCATCTGGTAGCCGCCGCAGATCCCCAGCACCGGCAGGCCGCGCGCCGCGCGGGCGGCGACGGCGTCGGCCAGTCCCCGCTCCCGCATCCAGGCCAGGTCGGCGACCGTGGCGCGGCTGCCGGGCAGGATCACCAGGTCGGCGTCTGCCAGCTCGTGCGGCGCGGTCACGAAGCGCACGTCCACGCCGGGCTCGACGGTCAGCGCGTCGATGTCGGTGAAGTTGCTGATGCGCGGCACCCGCACGACGGCGACGCGCAGCGTCTGCGCGCCCAGCGGCGCGCGCATCGGCCCGCGGTCCACGCTCAGCGCCAGCGAGTCCTCGACGTCCAGCCACAGCCCGTCGAGCCAGGGCAGCACGCCGTGCACCGGGCGGCCGGTCAGCCGGCGCAGCATGTCCAGTCCGGGCTCCAGGAGCTCGGGGGCGCCGCGGAACTTGTTGATCACGAACCCCGCGATCAGCGCCTGGTCGGCCGGCTCCAGCAGCGCGAGCGTGCCGTGCAGCGCGGCGAAGACGCCGCCGCGGTCGATGTCGCCGACCACCAGCACGGGCAGGTCGGCGGCGCGCGCCAGCCCCATGTTGGCGATGTCCCCGGCGCGCAGGTTGATCTCGGCCGGGCTGCCGGCCCCTTCGCAGATGACGACGTCGTAGTCGGCGCGCAGCTCGGCGAGGGACTCCACCGCGACCTCGCGCAGCCGGTCCTTGAAGTCGCGGTAGGTGACGGCGTCGGCCTCGCCCACGGGGCGTCCGCGCACGACGACCTGGCTGCGGCGGTCGCCGCCCGGCTTGAGCAGGACCGGGTTCATGGCCGCGGTGGGTTCGATCCCGCACGCGGCGGCCTGCGTGGCCTGGGCCCGGCCGATCTCGGCGCCGTCCGGGGCGACCACCGAGTTCAGCGACATGTTCTGCGCCTTGAACGGGGCCACCTTCACGCCCTGGCGGGCCAGCCAGCGGCACAGCCCGGTCGCGACGACGCTCTTGCCCGCGTCGGAGGTGGTTCCGGCGACCAGCAACGCGGGGGCGTCGCCGACGCGTGCTGTCCGCATCAGGTCAGGTCCTCGTCTTCTCGATTCGCGGGCCCGGCCGTCGCGGCCGCGCCCGCCGGGTGAGGGGGTGCGCTCCGGGCCCCCGCGGGCCTGCGGCCCCGCCCTGGGCGGCGCGCCTGGTTTGGGCGGGAGGCCCGGACATCACGATATAGCCGGACGGCCGGGTGGGCGCGAGGGACGCCCCCGCAGGCGCGGCGGCGCACCGGTTCGCGCCGCCGCATCGGCCGAGGGGACCGACGAGGAGGAGCGCCACCGCCCGTCTCTGCGAACGCGGCGGGAGAGCGGGAGGCCCAGGCGGAGCTGCGGGCCCTCCGCATGGACGTGTTCTCAACCGCGTGAGCCCGGTCGGCGGGCCGGGATCCAGGCGGCGGCCGCCGCGAGCACGGCGGCCGCCGCGTTGACGGTCCGGGCCAGCCGGACGGCGCGGCGGATGTCGCGCACCCGCGGGCCGCGGCCCTCTCCGAGTTCGGGGCGGTGCTCCACCCGGCCGCCGTAGACGTTGGCGCCGCCCAGGCGCAGGCCCAGGGCGCCGGCGAACGCCGCCTCGCACTGGCCGGCGTTGGGGCTGGGGTGGCGGCGCCCGTACCGGCCGCGGATCCGCCACGCGGCGAGCGGACTGCCGGAGACCACCGGGGCCGCCGCGGCCGCGAGCACGGCCGTCAGCCGGGCCGGCGCCCAGTTGGCCACGTCGTCGAGGCGGGCCGCGGCCCAGCCGAAGCGCTCGTAGCGCTCGCTGCGGTGCCCGACCATCGCGTCGAGGGTGTTGACCGCGCGGTAGCCGAGCAGGCCGGGCAGGCCGAGCAGGGCGCCCCACATCAGCGGGGCGACAACGGCGTCGGAGGTGTTCTCCGCGACCGACTCGACGGTGGCGCGGGCCAGCCCGTCGGCGTCGAGGGTGCTCGGGTCGCGCCCGCACAGGTGCGGCAGCCGGCGCCGAGCCGCCGCGAGGTCGCCGGCCTCCAGGGCGTCGGCCATCCGGTCGGCCTCGCGCCCGAGCATGGCGCCGCCGACGACGGCCCAGGTGGCCGCGCCGGTGAGCGCGGCGCGCCGCCACGGCCGTGCGTCGCGCTGGCCCGCGGCTCCCAGCGCGGCGACCGGAAGCACGGCCAGCACGGTGAACGCGGCGCCCCGCGCCCGGCTCGGTGCGTGCAGGCTGCGCTCCAGTGACCCGGCGGCCCGCCCGAACAGCGCGACCGGGTGCCCCCGCTCGGGGTCGGGCAGCACGCGGTCCAGGGCCGCCCCTGCGAGCAGGCCGAGGGCGAGCGGCCAGGAGGTCTGCGTCGGGTGTCGCTGCGTCTGCACGGACCCAACCGTAATGCGCGCGACAGCGGCTTCGCCGTTTCCTTTTCCTTCCCATGAGGAGGAACGATCGTTAACAACTCTGCGTATCTCCTCGTATACCGTGAGTAGCAGCAGGACTCCCCTCGTGAACCTCCCCCCGTGTTCGGCCGGGCCGGAGAGGAGGGGACCTCATGAGCATCGCGCTGATCGCCGCGTTCCTCGTCGCCATCGGCCAGTACTGGACGTGGTAGGGCCACCGGGCGGCCGCGCGGCGGCCCCGATCGGGGGCTCGGGGTTCGCGAAACACCATTGATGCACGCCACCCCGGGGGTTGATCACCGGTAGCGTGTTCTGCGGGCGCCAATAGGAACCGGTTTGGTGGAGACCGCGCGCTAACGGGGCGCAACTACGAATGACCATAGTTGGTACAATTTCGTCCGCCCTTGGGTGACATCTTCCGAATACCCTAGAATGTCGCCTCAGAGCCAGGCGCGCACCACGCGGTACGGCGACTCACGACGCCGACCGCAACCGCGCACCCCTGGCGCCCGCACCACCGCCCGAGCCGCGCCGCGGCCTCCTCGTGAACCTCCGGACCACAGGGGCACCAGCGGCGACCGGCCACACCATAATTGAACCCGGCACCCGTAGCTCAGTGGATAGAGCACCGGACTTCTAATCCGATGGTCGCAGGTTCGAATCCTGCCGGGTGCGCCGAGAAATCCCAGGTCGCATCCGATTCAAGCGGTTTGGCGTCCTGACTGTGTCCGACGGTCGGATTCGCACAGGGGGCCGGCTGTCGCGGTGCGCGCAAGCCGCCGGCGGCGCAGCAGGCCCGAGCCCTGGAAATCCCCGACCCGCGAGCGCGGCAGTCAGAGCTCGATCAAAGGTCGTGCGGTCCGCGGCTTGCCGGGGTCCCGGTCGCTTCGGAGGCCGCCGGGAGAGCGCGGCCCCCTTCCCACGCCCGTCCCGCGCCGACGAGCCGGCCCCTCACGGAGTGAGCGTCACGATCGAGGGGCGCGCGCCGAACAGGCCGACCGAGATGACGTCGCGCGGCTGGAGCCCCGCTGACTTCGCGTGCGCGAGGTGCTCCTCCGCCTCGTGCAGGAGCAGCACCGCCGACCCCTGGGGGGCCAGCACGCGCCTGACTTCGCTGTAGAACCGCTCCGGATGTCCCGCCAAGGCGGCGTGCGCCTCGACCTGGCGGTCCCATGGCGGATTGCTGACGACCCGATCGATGCGGGCGGAGGCGACCGGCATCCGGCCGGCGTCGGCGACCGCCCAGGCGATCGCACCCGCTCCGTCGGCGCCCGCCGCAGCGGCGTTGGCCGCGGCCGCCGCGGGAACCTCCATGTCGCTGTCCGAGCCGAGCAGCCGTGCGCCAGGGGTGACGCCGCAGGACTCGATCAGGATCGTGCCCATCCCGCAGCAGGGGTCGAGCACGCGCATCCCCGGCTCGGTGCCGGACAGCCGGGCCATGGCCGCGGCGAGCGGAGGGTGCGTGGTGCCGGGCGTCGACGCCTCCTTGTAGGGGCGGCGGTGCAGGGGCCGCTCGGCGATGCGCAGCGCCAGCACCGCCTGCTCCCCCTCCACCGTGACCCGGAAGGACGCGCTCCCCTTCGGCGGCGCGCTCCCGCCCCGACGGGAGTGGTACGGCAGCCGCAGAGCGGCCGCCACCTGCTCGCCCACGGTGTCCTCGATGTCGTACCTGTTGTAGTTGCGCCGACCGAGGAACGACGCGGCGACGTCCACCCCTGAGGCCGTATCGGGGCCGCCGCACGCACGGCGCGTCCCGAGCAGCTCGCGCAGCGGCGCGTCACGCGCGAGCTCGGCGAAGGAGGGCAGGTCGGCCTTCGTGTGCCCGACACCGTCGATGACCGCGGCCAGGAGGAACAGGTCGTCGACGGTGCGGAGGCCGAGAAGCCGGGGGTCGGGGGCGGCCGCGGCGCACCACACCTCGCGATGGCGCAGATACTCCACCTCGCCCAGGCCCTGCTCCTCGATCTCCCGCGCCGCGATGTCCTCAAGGCCGCGCAGCGTCCGCGCCATCAGGCGAACAGCCATCGGTCACCGGTTCCTTCCTGTGGCGCATGACAGTGCGACGGACGCCCCGATCCGGCGGGGCGGGCGGACGTCCGCGCCCGAAGACACCTTACCGGCCCCCGAGAGGCCGGACCCGGGCCGAGCGCCGCCGCCGGAACCGCCCCGAACAGCCGGGAAGGCAGACGGGCCGCGAGTACGGCCGGAGTTCTCTTCGGGAGCGGTACGACAGAATCCAGGTCACGCGGAAGGCGACTTTTCGATCCGGCCGAATTAACGTCCAGCGGTGTGAACTCCGAATTGGCGCCCCGGGACCCCGGACCCGATTGGACGAGGTAAGTGAGGTACTTGAAGATCGGGCCGTTGCAGGACATCATCGATATTCACGGCAACCGTGCGGTCGGGCCCGGGCCAGCGAGTTCGTGCCGCACCGGCTTCAGCGGCGGGCCCGGCCGCGTTCGGGGCCGAACGTGGCCATATTCGTGCTGTCTCCGGCGGGGAAGGCGCCGGTCGCGCGCCGATCGCGGTGTTCGGCCGCAGGTGGGCTCCGGTCCGGGCCAATCAGTAAATAAACATCTCAACGGCGTCTCAATACGGCAACGGCATAGGATTGTTGACAACCAAAGTCGACCACCACTAATCTCCCGCTCTATCTCGAGTTCCAGACTCGTTCCCGCGGAGTATCCGGTCGGCTCCGGCCGGGTCACCACCGCGGATTCGGCGGAACTCCCCCTGGATGGAACGAGCGGGACACATTGGCGACATCGATCGGCATCCACTGAACAGACAGGCGAGTTCGCTCCTGACAGGGGAGCAGAAAAAGTTGGCCGCCACCAGATCACCGACCGGAAGCCGCGATGCTAGATAACCTCGCCCGCAGGTTCGGGCTACGCACCAATCCACAGATCTTCTTCGTCTCCACACTGCTAGCGGTCATATTCGTCGTTGGGACGATTCTCTTCACCGAGCAGGTGAACGAACTCTTCAGCAGCATGACGGGATTCATCCTGTCGTCTCTCAGCTGGTTCTACATCCTCGGGGTCACGGTCTTCCTGGGATTCCTGATCTGGATTGCACTGAGCCGATTCGGCGCGGTGCGCCTCGGCGGCCCCGACGCGCGTCCGGAGTACAGCAACGGGGCCTGGTTCGCGATGCTCTTCGCCGCAGGCATCGGCACCATTCTGATGTTCTGGGGCGTTGCGGAGCCCATCAACCACTACGCCAATCCGCCGCAGGCGCCGGTCGGGATGAGCACCGAGGAGTTCGCCCAGACCGCGGGTGCCGCCAAGCAGGCGATCACCTTCACCAACTACCATTTCGCCCTGCACACCTGGGCGATCTTCACCCTGCCCGCGCTCGCCTTCTCCTACTTCATCTTCAAGCGCGGGCTGCCGATGCGGGTCAGCTCGATCTTCCACCCGTTCCTCGGCGACCGGATCCACGGCCCCATCGGCAAGGTCATCGACGTCACCACGATCCTGGGCACGCTGTTCGGCCTGTCGGTGTCCATCGGGCTGGGCTCGGCGCAGATCAACAGCGGGCTCGCCCACCTGTTCGGCCTGCCGACCGACACCGACAACCCGGTCACCCTGGTCAACCAGCTCGTCATCATCGCGGTCATCACCGCGATCGCGACCATCTCGGTGGCGCTCGGCCTGGACAAGGGCATCAAGCGGCTGTCCAACATCAACATCGTGATGGCGATCGGGCTGCTGATCTTCGTGTTCTTCGCCGGGTCGACGCTGTTCCTCGCCAAGGGCGTGGTCGAGCAGACGGGCGACTACCTCGCCAGGATCATCCCGCTCGCGTTCTGGAACGACACCTACGCCGACACCGGGTGGCAGGACGGCTGGACGGTGTTCTACTGGGCGTGGACCATCACGTGGGCCCCGTTCATCGGGATCTTCGTCGCCCGCATCTCCAAGGGGCGCACGATCCGGCAGTTCGTGACGGGGGTGCTGGGCCTGCCCTCCCTGTTCAGCGTGGTCTGGTTCGGCGTCTTCGGCCTGGCCTCGTTCGACATCGAGCAGAACAACCCGGGAGCGCTGGTCACCCCGGTCGTGGAGGAGGGCGACATCCCCGGCGCGCTGTTCGCCTTCCTGGGGGCGTTCCCGGTGCCCGAGACCATCACCACCGTGATCGCGCTGATCGCGGTGGTGATCGTGGCGATCTTCTTCATCACCTCGGCCGACTCCGCCGCCCTGGTCATCGACATGATGTGCAGCGGAGACCAGAACACGCTGCCTCCGGCGCGCCAGCGCATCTTCTGGGCGATCCTGGGAGGCCTGGTGGCGCTCGCCTTGGTCGGCGGTGCCGGGGCGGCCGCGCTGGACGCCCTGGCCGAGGTCATCACCGTGGTCGGCCTGCCGTTCTTCATCATGTCGTTCCTGATGATGGCCTCGCTGGTCTCCGCCCTGCGCAAGGATCCCGACGTACCGGGCAACGAGGCGCTGCGGCACCAGGAGCACGAGCGGCCCGACTCCGGGACCGACAGCGAACCCGAGCCCGAGCCGGCGACGGCGCGCGCGGACGGCGACTGACCCCGCCGGCCCCGAAGGGCCCCGCCTCCCGACCGACCGGGGGGCGGGGCCCTCGCCGTTTCGGCCGCGATTCCGCGAATATCAGCAAAGCGCATTTTTGCCCGCGTTTTAAGAATTGCCTGATAGACAGAGAGGGCGGTCATTGAAGAGCGCGATCCCAGGTCAGGTCGGCGGCCTCTTCCGCCCCTTTCTCGAAGGAAAACGAAAGCGTATGCGTATCGCGGCCTCATTGCCGGTCCGACAGCACGGGCGGCACCTCGTCATCACGCTGCCCGCCGAAATCGATGTCTGCAACCGCGACGAGATCCTCGATCAGCTCCTGCCGCTGCTCAACTCCGGCCCCGGATCCCTCGTCCTGGACATGAGCGACACGACCTTCTGCGACTCCGCCGGGGTGAACCTGCTGATCCGCATCCGCCATCGTGCCCGGCTGCTGAAGCGCGACGTGTGCGTGGTCGCCCCGCACGGCGCCGTGCGCCGGGTCTTCGAGATCTGCGGCCTGGACCGCGCCCTCAAGATCCACCGCGACCCGGCCGGACTCCCGAGCTGAACGGGGCCGGGCCGGGGCCGCTCGCGCGCCCCGGCCCGGCCCCGCCGGCGGATTACACCCCCGGCTCGCGGTCCCCCTCGGGTCCGCGGCCGCGCTCGGTCCGCCGGACCGGCTCGTGGTCGGGTTCCCCTTGGAGTTCGCGGTTGGCCTCCTCGTTGGCCCCCTGGTCGTTGGCGATCCCCTCGTCCTCCAGCCGCTTGCGCTCGTGCGCCCGCTGGATGTCGTACTTGTGGCTTCCTGGTCGCGGCATGGTCGTCGCCCCCTGCTCCTTGCGCGATTGCGGTCAGGGTTTCGGATCGTCGCCCTTGGGGCGGGCCGGCTGGGCCGGCACGCCGTGCGGCGGCGCACTGGTCGGCGGGCTCACGCCGCCACCGCTGACGGAGGAACCGCCCTGCGGCGCCGGCGGCGTCTCCGGCCGGTTCTCCTGCGATCCGGGTGAGGGCCGTGCGCCCTCCGTCAACTGCGTGAGGCGCTGCTCGAGCATCTCCAGGACCGGCGTCCGTTTGCCGTGCGCCTCCTCATAGCCGATGAGCTCGCGCATCTGCTCCTCCGACAGCGAGCGGACGCGGTGCTGCAGCGTCCCCATCGGCAGGTGCTCGTAGTCCGGGATCGCGAGATCGTTCCTGTTCCTCTCGGGCATCGGCCTCCTCCAATCCTGCGGGGCGGTCGCGGGTCGCGCGGGGCCGCCCTACGCGGTCGTGATCGCCACCTTCGTCCAGCCGGGCTCGCGGTGGTCGAAGGCGCGGTAGGCCTCCATCACGTCGCCGATCGGCATCTCCTGGGTGAGCACCGAGGTGATGTCGACCGTCCCGCCGGCGACCAGTTCGATCAGCTCCGGGATGTACTTGCGGTGGTTGCAGTTGCCCATCTTCAGCGTCAGGTTCTTGTTCATGGCGGCGCCGATCGGGAAGCTCGTCATGGACGGCGGGTAGACCCCGATGATCGACAGCGTCCCCGCCTTGGCCACGGCCTCCACGGCCCACTGCGCCGCCTGGGACGGCGCGTCGCCCGGGATCCAGGTCCGGCCCTCGGGACGGGCCTGGGGCACGATCCGGGAGCGCTCGGCCTCGAAGTCGTCCTGCGACGACCCCTGCGCGGCGGGCCCCTCCTTGGGGCGCTCGGCGTCGACGCCCACGGCGTCGATCACCCGGTCCGGCCCGATCCCCCCGGTGAGCTCGACCATGGTGGCCACCGGGTCCTCGGCGTTGTAGTCGATGACCTCGGCGTGCAGCGTGCGCGCCTGCTCCAGGCGGCTGCGCACCCCGTCGACGGCCAGCACCCGGCCGGCGCCCTGCATCCGGGCGCTCAGGATCGAGAAGAGGCCCACCGGCCCGCACCCCATGACCGCGACGGTGTCCCCCGGGCTGATGTCGGCCAGTCGCGCGCCGAACCAGGCCGTCGGGAAGATGTCGGAGATCAGGATGGCCTCTTCGTCGCTCACCTGCTCGGGCAGCGCGACGAGTCCGACGTTGGCGAAGGGTACCCGCACGCGCTCGGCCTGGAGCCCGGGGAAGGACCCGGTCGCCTCCGGCCCGCCGAAGAACGCCGTCCCCGCGCGCTTGCCGCCGGGGTTGGCGTTGTCGCACTGGGCGAAGTAGCCGGCGCGGCAGTAGCTGCACGTGCCGCAGCCGATCGTGGAGGGGATGACGACCCGGTCGCCCGGCTGGAAGTTGCGCACCTGCGAGCCGACCTCGGTGACCACGCCGACGCCCTCGTGGCCGAGGACCGTCCCCGGCTGCATGCCCGGCAGCGTCCCCCGCACCATGTGCAGGTCGGTTCCGCAGAGCGCGCTGGTCGTGATCTGCACGACGGCGTCCTGCGGGTCACTGATCGACGGCTCGGCGACGTCCTCCAGCCTGATGTCTCCGACACCACGCCACACAACGGCTTTCACGGTCTCTCCTCCCATCCGCGGCGGGCTCGCGCCCGTTGCCGCCGAGGTGGACAACGGCTGACCCGGCCGCCTACCCGAGGCCGCAACCGTCAAACCGTGCGCGCTGGTCAGTACCCCCGCCACGCCTCCCGGTGGTAGTCGATGATGCGCGGGTGCAGCAGGGTGGAGGGCAGGGACTCGGTGGGCCGCCGGTCCTTGGGGAAGACCTGGGCCGCCCGCAGGGTGGCCTCGTCCAGGAAGCGCGTCCGCGGGTGCTCCTCGGGCAGCTCGGCCGGCGGGGCCTGCGCCTCGGCCGCCAGCAGGAAGCCCCAGTTGCCGAAGCTCGGCACGTCCACGTTGTAGGGGGTCGAGCGCAGCCCGGCCTCGCGCATGCTGCGCTCGACGCTCCAGTAGGCCTCGTTGGCGAAGTAGGGCGAGCCGGCCTGCACGGCGATCCGGCCGCCTTCGGCCATCGCCCGCCTGGCCAGGGTGTAGAACTCCACCGAGTACAGCTTGGCGGTGCCGACGTCGTCGGGGTCGGGCATGTCGGCGACGATCACGTCGAACCGTTCGCCGTTCTCGCGCAGCCAGGTGAAGGCGTCGGCGCTGACCACGTCGACCCGCTCGTCGTCGAAGGCGCCCTCGTTAAGTTCCGTGATCGCGGGGCGGGTGCGCGCGAGCTCGACCACGGCGGGGTCCAGGTCGACCAGCGTGACGTGCTCGACGTCGTCGTAGTCCAGGATCTCGCGCAGGGCCAGCCCGTCTCCCCCGCCCAGGACCAGCACGTCGGCGTGCGGGCCGTTCATCGCCGGGTGTACCAGCGACTCGTGGTAGCGGTACTCGTCCAGCGAGGAGAACTGCAGGTCCCCGTTGAGGAACAGCCGGGTGTCGACGCCGTCGAAGCTCCTGGTGAGCACGATCTCCTGGTAGTCCGACCGCTGCGCGTAGACGACCGGGTCGCGGTAGAGCGCCTGGCGCGCGTCCACCTCGAAGCGCTCGGAGAGGGCGAAGGCCGTGCCCAGCCCGGCCAGCACCAGGACCAGCCCCGCGGACAGGAGCACCCGGCCCCGGCGGCTCAGAGCGCCCCGGAACAGCCACAGCACGACCGCCACGCCCACGACCGCGTTGAGCGCGCCGACCACCAGCGCGCCCTTGGGCAGCCCGAGCAGCGGCAGCAGCAGGAACGGGAAGGCCAGGCCGCCGATCAGGCCGCCCACGTAGTCGGCGGCGAACAGGTCGGCGACCGCGCTGGCTGCGTCCTGCCTGCGGATGCGCTGGATCATCGTCATCAGCAGGGGGATCTCCGCGCCGATCAGGACGCCGATGACGAAGGCGATGGCCACCAGCGCCGGCTGGTACAGCGAGAACCAGGCGAAGGCGGCGTAGAGCAGCAGCACCGACAGGCCGCCGACCAGCGACAGTGCTCCTTCGACCACGGCGAAGAAGAACGCCGGCCGCCGCGCCAGCCGCTTGGCCGCCAGCGAGCCGACGCCCATCGCGAAGACCATGACCGACAGCACCACCGACGCCTGCGTGATGGTGTTGCCGAGCAGGTAGCTGCCGAGCGCGACGAGCGCCAGCTCATAGACCAGCCCGCAGGCGGCGCACACGAAGACCGCCAGCAGCACCAGGAACCGGGCCGCGCGCGGCCGGACCGGCATGCGCAGCGGTCCCGGGTCCTCGGAACCCGCGGCGGCGGGCGCCGTGGCGGTGTCCGACATCAGGAGATGGCCGCGGCGACGACCAGGGCGACGGCGATGTGGGCGCTGGCGTTGACCCAGGCCGCCGGGTGCAGCTCGTTGTCGCCGACGATCGAGCCGAGCCTGCCCGGGGTGAGCGCGTCGAGGATGAGGAACGAGGCGGCCATCAGCGCCAGGCCGACCGCGCCGTAGGCCGCCGTGCTGATCAGCCCGTTGGCCAGTCCCTCCTCGCTGGCCAGGATCGCCGAGACCACGACGAGCGCGGTTCCGAGGGTGTTGGCGGCCACGATGAGGGTGGCGTTGCGGTTGCGGTCGGTCCAGATCAGCTCGTGCAGCTTGCCGGGGGTGAGCAGGTCGACGGCGATGTAGCCCAGCGCCATGAGCAGCGTGCCGACGACGCCGTAGGCGAGGCAGGCGCCGATGTTGTAGAGCAGGTCCATCTGATCCTCATCTTGTCGGGGTGGGAGGAGGGGGAATCGGGGAGCGTGCGATCACTTTCCCCAGCCGGGGCCGCCGCCGCGGTTGCTGCTGCCGCCACCGGAGTAGCGCTCGTTGTCGGAACGGCCGGAGGAGCCGGAGTAGCCGGAGGAGCCGCGGGAGCCGGACCGGCAGCCGACACGGTCGAACTCGCCGTTCACCAGCCTGTAGTCGCCGCCGCGGTCGTAGACGTAGTCGTCTCCGACCCGGTCGTAGTCGCCGTTGCCGCGGTCGTAGACGTAGTCGCCGTCGACCAGCGCATAGCTGCCGTCGTTGCGGTCGTAGACGTAGTCGTCTCCGACCCGGTCGTAATCGCCGCAGTGGCGGCTGCCGCCGCAGCCGACGAGCAGCAGGCCGAACACGGCGGCGCAGGCGACGGCTCCGACGGCGGTCGGCCATCTCCGTTTCGCGGGGGTCGATGAGGCGTCAAAGGGCATCGCCGGGCGTCTCCGTTTCCGGTCTGGGGGTGGATCGGCGCAGGGAAACCGATGTCGTCGTCGTCACGAGCTCGCCGCTCTGCGGGTAGGCGTGCCAACTGCGCCAGCGGAGCGTGCGGCCGTCGGTCTCGGTGACCAGCCCGGTGACCGCGAGGGAGTCGCCGGGGAAGGTGGCGAGCAGCCCGCGCGGGTGGTCGGCGACGGCCAGGCTCGCCTGCGCCACCTCTTCGGCGAACGCCTCGGGGCCCAGACGCCGCACCGAGCTCGCGAAGTCGTAGTGGTGCGGCCCGGCGGCTGAGGAGGCCGCGTGGCGCGGCAGCCCGCCGGCGGCGCCGGGCAGGCAGGCCACGGTCTCGGCCAGGCGCTCCCGACCCGCCTCCAGCAGGACCTGGTGGGAGGCGCCCAGGATCCGCAGTTCGATCCGGACCGCGCCGTCGCCGGACTCCAGCACGCGCGCGGCCAGGGGCTCGACGGGCGGGTGTTCCAGGGTCCAGGTCAGGTCGGCGGCCCTGGTGTCGACGAACGGCTCGGTGATCGTCTGCCGCACCGCTTCAGCTTCCCGGGTAGACGGTGAAGGAGCCGGGCGCGACGGCGACGCCGAGGCTCGGCTCCCACCGGCCGTGGTCGAAGCGCTCGAACGCCAGGTGCCGCCCCTGCGGCGCCTCGTAGTCGGCGTAGTCCATGCCGCCCTGGGCGCGCAGTCCCGTGGTGCCTTCGGAGCGGTAGGAGGCGGTGCCGCGCTCCACCAGCCGGTAGCGGACGCCCTCCAGTTCGAGGGTGTCGGCGTGGGGGGTGAGGTCGAGTTCGGGCCGGGCCGTCCACATGACCATCTGGACGTCGGGGTCCTCCTCGACCGAGAGCCAGCGGCGCCCCTCCTCGACCTCCAGGAAGTGCTCGGCCCAGTCGTAGCCCCCCTCCGACAGCCGGAGGCTGCCGCGGATCCAGGTCCGCTCGGTCCCGAAGTCCAGCATGTCGCCGGCCTTGATCCGGGTGGGGTCGCCGCTGGTCTCGGCGACGTCGGCGAACGGGTCGCGCGGGGGCCGCGGGGACCCCGCATCGGGCGGGGCGGGCGCGCGGCGTGAGCGCCACAGCAGGTACAGCAGCACAGCGAGCACGGCGAGTACCCCCGCCGCGATCAGGACCAGCACCAGTTCTTGCACCGTTCGCCCCCCGGTTCCCGTTCGAGCCCTGGCACGCCGGGGCGAGCCTACCGACCCCCGACGTGCGCCGTTCGCGGCATCTATGACGGATGACCGCCAAATCGGGTTCCGTCCCGCTCGCGACGTCACGGCACCGCAACCCGCCCGCGACACGGCCGTGTCCGGGCACGGGGAACCGGGGCGCGGGGGAACCGGGGCGGGAGGGCCGGGCGCCTACCCCGGCTCGGCGACCACCACGGTGAAGTCGCCCGCGGGATCGGTCCAGGACCGCACGAGCGCGAACCCCGCGCCGGCCAGCTCGGTCCCGATCGCCTCGGGGCGGAACTTCGCCGAGATCTCGGTGCGCAGCTCCTCCCCCCGCGCGAAGCCGACCGTGAGGTCGAGCCCCGCGATGCGCACGCGCTGCTCCTCCACCGCGCGCAGCCGCATCTCGATCCACTCGGCCTCGGCGTTCCAGACGGCGGCGTGGGTGTAGGCGCCGACCCGGAAGTCGGCTCCGAGCTCGCGGTTGATGACCCGCAGCACGTTGCGGTTGAACTCGGCGGTCACGCCGCGCGCGTCGTCGTAGGCCGCCAGCAGGCGCCCGGGGTCCTTCACCAGATCCAGGCCGAGGAGCAGGGAGTCGCCGGCCCCCAGCGCCGTGCGCAGGTCGCGCAGGAAGGAGCCGCGCTGCGCCGGCGTCTGGTTGCCGATCGTGGAGCCCAGCATCGCGACCAGGCGCCGCCCTCCGGTGGGGAGCAGGTGCAGGTGCCGCTCGAAGTCGGCGACCACGGCGTGCACGGCCATGTCGGGGTGGTCCCGGGCGACCTTGGCCGCCGCCTCCTCCAGGAAGTCCCCGCTGACGTCGACGGGCACGAAGCGCCGCAGCGTGCCGGCCCCGCGCAGCGCGTCCAGCAGCAGCCGGGTCTTCTCCCCCGACCCCGACCCCAGTTCCACCAGCGTGTCGGCGCCGGTGACGGCGGCGATCTCAGCAGCGCGGGCGGCCAGGACGGCGCGTTCGGCGCGGGTCGGGTAGTACTCCCGCAGCCGGGTGATCTCCTCGAACAGGGCGCTGCCGCGTTCGTCGTAGAACCACTTGGGCGGCAGGGTCTTGGGCGCGGAGGTCAGGCCGTCCCAGACGTCGCGGCGCAGCGCCTTGGCCAGGTCGTCGGCGGTGAGATGGCGGTCGATGCGCAACATGGTGCCCTCCTGGCCTCATCGGACGGCCGTGATGGTGACGTCGTCGGTGGTGGCCGTGACCAGCGAGTCGTCGGGGACGCGCCGCCAGGCGGGGTCGTCGTCGCAGGGCTCGGAGGCGATCAGGACCGAGCCGTCGCCGTGGCGCACGTAGAGCGTGTCGCCGCAGGCGGTGGCGGCGAGCCGGGTGCCGTCGGCGGCGAGCAGGTTGTAGCGGCCGGAGGAGCAGGAGCGGGCCGCCTCGGCGACGGCGGCCAGCGCCCGCTCCATGGACTCGCCCTTGCGCCACAGCCGCACGGCCATGGCGAACAGCGGGGCCGAGTCCACCGGCGCCCGCGCGTCCAGGACCCCGGAGGGGATGGGCGGGCCCAGCGCCTCGGCGACGGACTCGTAGTCGGCGACCACGCCGTTGTGGCTGAACAGCCAGGTGTCGGCGCGGAAGGGCTGCGCGCAGGACTCGTCCACGGGGAACCCCACGGTCGCGTCGCGCACCGCGGCGACGACGCAGGCGGAGCGGGTGACCCGGGCGACGTCGGCGAAGGAGGCGTCGGCCCAGATCGGCATGGCGCGGCGGTAGCGCACGGGCTCGGAGCGGACGGGGTCGTACCAGCCGACCCCGAACCCGTCGGC
Organism: Spinactinospora alkalitolerans; assembly: GCF_013408795.1. NCBI lineage: Bacteria > Bacillati > Actinomycetota > Actinomycetes > Streptosporangiales > Nocardiopsidaceae > Spinactinospora > Spinactinospora alkalitolerans. The sequence continues at coordinate 1,501,739 of NZ_JACCCC010000001.1, read as the reverse complement.
GTTGACCGAACCGTGCACCTGCTCGCGCGGCGCGTAGGACTGCGCGTGCAGCGAGTGCGCGGAGGCATACAGCAGCTCGTGCAGGGTCTGGGGCGGCCCGAGGTAGGCCATGTGTCGGCACATCAGCGGCTCACCTCTCCGGTCGTCCACAGCCCGGCCACCGGAGGTGGCGCGCCGGGGGCCGCGCCGGGTTGACTTGAGAAAAGGGGTCCCCCCGGGACCTCACCTTCGGCGTGCCCTGCGCGGTGCGGCCCCGGCATCAGAGCCGCTCCGCGTCGCGGGCGCAGCGGAACCCGGCGAAGATCTGCCGGCGGATCGGGAGGTCCCAGTTGCGAAACGTCGCCCGCACCGCGCCGGGGTGGGTGGCCCAGGAGCCGCCGCGCAGCACCTTGGACTCCGCGCCGAAGAAGACCTCGGAGTACTCCTCGTAGGGGAAGGCCCGGAAGCCCGGATAGCCGCGGAAGTCGCTGGAGGTCCACTCCCAGACGTCGCCGATCATCTGGCGGACGCCGTGCGGCGAGGCCCCGGCGGGGAACGCCGCGGCCGGCGTGGGCCGCAGCAGGCGCTGGCCGAGGTTGGCCCGGTGCGCGTCGGGCTCGGCGTGGCCCCAGGGGAAGCGGTGCGAGGCCCCGGTCGCCGGGTCGTGGCGGGCCGCCTTCTCCCACTCGGCCTCGGTGGGCAGCCGCTTGCCGGCCCAGCGCGCGTAGGCCTGCGCCTCGTGGAAGCAGACGTGCTGCACCGGCTCGTCCGGCGGCACCTGCTCCACGCGCCCGAACCTGCGGCGCAGCCACTGTCCGGCCTCGCACCGCCAGAAGGCCGGCGCGCGCTTGCCCGAGCGGGTGCGCCACTCCCAGCCGGCGCGGCTCCACCAGCGGGGCTCGCCGTACCCGCCGTCGGCCATGAACTCCAGGTAGGCGGCGTTGGTGACGGCCGCGGTGTCGATCCAGTACGCCGGGAGGTCGACGGTGTGGGCCGGGCGCTCGTTGTCGTAGGCCCACGGCTCGTCGCTCGTCCCCATGGTGAAGGGGCCGGCCTCGATCAGCACCTCGGCCGCCCCGGGCGGCGCCCCGGGCCCCGGCGGACCGGGGTCGTCCAGCCGCGGCAGCACCGGGTCGCCGGTGCGGAGCTGGTGGGTGGCCAGCATGGTCTCGCCGTGCTGGTGCTCGTGCTGGATGACCATGCCGTAGACGAAGCCGCCGTCCAGCAGCGGCGATCCCGGGCCGAGGTCGGCCCGCTCCAGGGCCTCCAGCACGCGGGCCCGCACCCCGGCGTTGTAGTCCTGGGCCTCGCGCGGGGTCAGCAGGGGCAGGTGGATCCGCTCGGCGCGGGGGTTCTCGAAGGCGTCGTAGAGGGCGTCGATGTCGGGCCGGATCGCCTGCCGGCCGGCCGCGGTCCGCACCAGCCACTGCTCCTCGTAGTTGCCGACGTGGGCGAGGTCCCACACCAGCGGCGACATCAGCGGCGAGTGCTGCTTGAGGAGCTCCCCCTCGTCGAGGGCGTCGACGGTCAGTCCGTGGCTGCGCAGCCGGACCCCGTCGAGTTCGTCGGCGATGCGCTGCTTGAGCCGTTCTTCGTCGGGCCGATCGGTCATGTCCGTCCTTTCAGCGCGTCGTCGGCGGGGCAGCGGCCCCGCTCGACGTAGCGTTCGCGGTAGGCGTCCACGAGCGGGACGAGTTCTGCTGAGCCCATCGCGGGCAGCGCGGCAGCGGCGGCGGCGAAGCAGGCGCGGGCGCACGCGGCCAAGGCGGGATCGCCGAGCGCGTCCCTCGCGGCGGTGAGCCACGCGGTGCGGTCGGGGTCGGCCCCGCGGTACAGCTCGTCGGTCGCCGCGGCGGCGGCTTCGGCGGCGCCGGGGTCGTCGAGCAGCGCGGAGGCCACCGCGAGCGGCACCGCCCACCACCGGCCGGGCAGGGCGTCGATCATCCGCAGCTCCAGCCAGCCGTGCGGGCGCACCGGCGGGAACAGCGTGCTCAGGTGGTAGACGAGGTCGTCGAGGGTCGGGCGGCGGTGGTGGTGGCCGTCGGCCAGCCAGTCGCCGAACCGCAGCCCGGGGTCGATGATCCAGGGTCCGTCGGCGCGCCGGATCGTCATCAGCCTGGCCCGCAGCGCGTAGTCGGTCCAGGCCTCGACCGGGTCGCCGCAGACCGCGGGGCGGGTGCGGGAGGAGTCGATCGCGGCCCAGATCGCCCAGCGGGTGGACCGCCAGCCGGTGCGGCCGCCCCGCCAGACGGGAGAGTTGGCGAACGCCGCGACGAACAGCGGGCCGAGGCGGTGCACGAGCCGCCAGCGGCGCTCGGCGTCGGCGCGGTCCGCGCCGATGTCCAGGCAGACCTGGAGCGAGGCGGTGCTGCACATCATGGTGCGGCCGGTCGGGCCGGCCGTCCGGAAGTAGCGCTCCATGGCCGCGTAGCGGGGAAGCGCCAGTTGCCGGGTCGGCGAGCGGCGGGGATCGAGGCCTTCGCCGTGCAGCCGGAGTCCCGCCTCCCGGAGGCGGGCTTCGATGTGGGCGAGATCCGCGGCGAGCGCCGCGTGGGCGGCGGCGGGTCCCTTCTGGGGCAGCGAGCTGAGCTCGAGCTGCCCGCCGGGTTCGTAGCTGATGGCGCTGCCGGCCGGTGGCGGCCCCGCCTCGGTGACGAGGGCGGAGAGCCGGTCGAGCGGAACGGGATCGTCGGGGCGGGCGGGATCGGTGACGAGCCACTCGGACTCGACGCCGACGAGCCCCGGAGGGCCGGTCTTGAAGCAGATTCCGTGGATGTAATCGTGGACTTCGGTCTCGGTGAGATACCCCATGGGTCACCCCCAGTCAGGCGCACTGACTGCTCTGCCCCGGTTCGGTCTGAACATAACCTGCGTCCGCATTCCGGTGCCACCGCCTTGGCCGGCTCCTCCAAACCAGAACGTTCTCGCTGGTTAACGCTTCCTTTAGGCGGTCAACGCCTATTGTTGTTTCGCATGGATGAGAGAACCGAGAAGAACAGCGACGGGGCGCCGCACGGCGAGGCATCGGCGTCGGAGGAGCCGGCGCGGCGCGACGACGCTCAGGCCGCCGCGGAGCAGGGTGAGCATCCGATGGCTCCGGGCCCGTCCCCGCGGCCGGGTGTGCTGGCCGCCGAGACGTTCGGTATCGCCGCCATCGTGATGAGCGGCGCGGCCCTCATCGGCACCCGGCTGGTCGAGATGCTCGCCAGTGTGACGGCCGCCGACCAGTCCGCGGCGGTCTCCGGCGTCATTCTCGGAGACGGCATCACCGCCCTGTGCGGGGTACTCCTGGGAATCGTGGGGCTGGCGCGCACCGACGCGGCCAGCCGACCCTGGGCCCGCTGGCTGGCGGGGGCGGCGATCGTGACCGGCGCTCTCGCGCTTATCACCGCTGGGGCCGCCTACATGCTGGTTCCGCCTCCCGCACCGATGCCCCCGATGCAATAGCGATCCACCGGATCGGCGCCGCCCCGGGGCTTGCCGGTGTCAGGCTCCGCCTACCGTGGGCAGAAGTGGGAAGTGCTACGACGGTGATGAACCACGGCGACTTTGGGGGCGGCCCATGACCGACATCGATGTTGCGGACAAGGTTGAGGGGGCCGACGTCGCGGCTCTGCGCGAGCTGCTGGACGGACGCTGGGCGCACGTGCGGCGGCAGGCGCGGGAGATGCTGCGCGGGGAGCTGTTCGCGCCCGTCCACGGGTTGGACGTCGAGGCGCACCGGGCGCGAGTCGCCGAGCAGCTGCGGGCGATCGCCGGGACCGAGGTGCCGGGCTACGGCTTCTCCTCCGAGTACGGGGGTTCCGACGACGTCGGCGGGTCGGTCGTCGCGTTCGAGATGCTGGTGTGCGACCTGTCGCTCATGGTCAAGGTCGGCGTGCAATGGGGCCTGTTCGGCGGCGCCGTCCAGGCGCTGGGCACCGAGCGGCACCACGCCGCCCACCTGCGGGACGTGATGTCGGTGGAGCTGCCCGGCTGCTTCGCCATGACCGAGACCGGGCACGGCTCCGACGTGCAGCGGCTGCGGACCACGGCGGTCTACGACCCCGGCACCGAGGAGTTCGTCGTCCACACCCCCGACGACGCGGCGCGCAAGGACTACATCGGCAACGCCGCGCGCGACGGGCGGATGGCGGTGGTGTTCGCCCAGCTCTTCTCCGGCGGACAGGGCCGCGGCGTGCACGCCCTGCTGGTGCCGATCCGGGACGGGCGGGGGCGCCCGACGCCCGGTGTGCACATCGAGGACTGCGGGCACAAGGCCGGCCTCAACGGCGTGGACAACGGGCGGCTCCGATTCGACGGGGTGCGGGTGCCCCGGACCGCGCTGCTCAACCGGTACGGCGACGTCGCCGCCGACGGAAGCTACTCCAGCCCCATCGACAGCCCCAACCGGCGCTTCTTCACCATGCTCGGCACGCTGGTGCGCGGCCGGATCAGCGTGGCCGGCGGAGCGGGTACCGCGGCCAAGGCCGCGCTGGCCATCGCCGTGCGCTACGGCGAGGCGCGGCGGCAGTTCGGCCGGCCGGGGACCGGCGAGGAGGTCCGGATCATGGACTACCTCGCCCACCAGCGCCGGCTGCTGCCGGCCCTGGCCAAGAGCTACGCGCTGCACTTCGCCCAGGAGGAGCTGGTCTCCCGGCTGCACGACGGCTGGACCGGCGAGCCGCTGGACGAGCACGGCCAGCGGGAACTGGAGTCGCGCGCCGCCGGGTTGAAGGCCGTCTCCACCTGGCACGCCACCGACGTGATCCAGACCTGCCGGGAGGCGTGCGGAGGGGCCGGCTACCTCTCGGAGAACCGGCTTCCGCAGCTCAAGGCCGACACCGACGTGTTCACCACGTTCGAGGGCGACAACACCGTGCTGCTGCAACTGGTCGCCAAGAGCCTGCTGACCAACTACCGCGACGAGTTCGGCAGCCTCGACACCCTGGGCATGGCGCGGTTCGTGGCCGGGCAGTTCTTCGAGACGGTCATCGAGCGCACCGCCGCCCGCTCCATCATCGAGCGCCTGGTCGACGCGGCGCCCGGCCGGGGCGAGGGCGGCGACCTCTACGACCGGGGCTGGCAGTGCAAGCTGCTGGAGGACCGCGAGGAGCACGTGCTGGAGGGCCTGGCGCGGCGGCTGCGCCGGGCCGGGGCCGACGGCGTCGACGCCTTCGAGGTGTTCAACAACGCCCAGGACCATGTGCTGCGGGCCGGCCGCGCGCACGTCGACCGCGTCCTGCTGGAGGCGTTCGTGGCGGCCGTCGACCGCTGCTCCGACCCCGGCGCCCGCGCGCTGCTGGACCAGGTGTGCGACCTGTACGTGCTGTCCACCATCGAGGCCGACCGCGCCTGGTTCCTGGAGCACGAGAGATTGACCCCGGCGCGGGCCAAGGCGGTCACCTCGGCCGTCAACGCGCTGTGCCGCCGGCTCCGCCCGCACGCGCGCGACCTCGTCGACGCCTTCGGGCTCGACGACGCGTGGCTGGCCGCGCCGATCGCGTTGGGCGCGGAGGCCACCCGCCAGCAGACGCAGCGGGCCGCGATGGCGGAGACGGACTGACCGGGCCGTACCGCCGGCCTACCGGGCGGCGTCGGCGGGCAGGGAACCCGCGTCGACGCGCGGGTGGGCCCCCTCCACCTCGACCCCAGGGGTCTTCAACCCCAGCCCCAGGAGGGAGGGGCCTTCACGGCCCCCGATGGTCGAGGTTGAAACTCACGGTCAAGAACGGCAGGAGAACCACCGCACAACGGACATCGCGTGCGGCGCCCGGGACCGGTCCGCGGCCGCGTCCCCGCCCGCACCGCGTACGACATCGACCCCAGGGAGACCTCTCCATGCACACGCGTACCATCGGCGGCCGGTCCGTCAGCGCCATCGGCCTCGGGGGCATGCCCTTGTCGATCGAGGGCCGACCGGACCGGGCGCGCTCGATCGCGACGGTGCACGCCGCTCTGGACGCCGGCGTGACCTTCATCGACACCGCCGATGCCTACCACCGCGACCCCGGGGAGACCGGGCACAACGAGTCGCTCATCGCCGAGGCGCTGGCCTCCTACGGCTCCGGCGCCTCCGATGTCCTCGTGGCGACCAAGGGCGGCCACCTGCGGCCCGGCGACGGGACGTGGACGCTCGACGGCCGCCCCGAGTATCTGAAGCGGGCCTGCGAGGAGTCGCTGCGGCGGCTGGGCGTGGAGGCCGTCGGCCTCTACCAGCTCCACCGGCCCGACCCCGACGTGGCCTACGAGGACTCCGTCGGCGCGCTCAAGGAGCTGCTGGACGAGGGCAAGATCCGGATGGCCGGCATCTCCAACGCCGACCCGGGCCGGATCGGCCTCGCCAACGAGGTCCTGGACGGCCGACTGGCCTCGGTCCAGAACCAGTTCTCGCCCCGTTTCCGCTCCAGCGAACCCGAGCTCGGACTGTGCGACTCACTCGGCATCGCGTTCCTGCCCTGGAGCCCGCTGGGCGGCATCACCCGGGCCGGCGAACTCGGCACGCAGCACGCGGCCTTCGCCGCCGTCGCCAAGGAGCGCGGGGTCGGCCCGCAGCAGGTCTGCCTGGCCTGGATGCTGGCGAAGTCGCCGGTCGTCGTGCCCATTCCCGGCTCCTCGCGGCCCGAGACCGTCCGCGACAGCGCGGCTGCCGCGGAGCTGGAGCTCAGCGCGGAGGAGCTGGCCCGCCTCGACGAGGCCTGACAGCGGCGGGACCGGTCCCGGTCATCCCCCCAGGACCGCGCGGACGTCCTCGGCGATCTGGACGTCCTCGCGGGCGGTGACGACGAGGGTGCGCACGGAGGCGTCCGCTGCGGTGATCTCGGCGTCGCCGCCCGCCCCGTCGTTGGCCTCGGGGTCGACGCCGACGCCGAGGAAGCCCAGCCCTTCGGCGGCCCCGGAGCGCACCCGCGGCGCGTGCTCGCCGACGCCGCCGGTGAAGACCAGGGTGTCCAGGCCGCCCAGCGCCGCGGCCATCGCGGCGGTCTTGGCGCGCAGGCGGTGCAGGTAGACCGCGAGCCCCAGTCCGGCGTCGGCGTCGCCGGAGTCCGCCCGTTCGACCACCTCGCGCATGTCGGCGGTGCCGGCGAGCCCGGCCAGCCCGCTGTGCTTCTCCAGCCCGTCGTTGAGCTCCTCCAGCTCCAGGTGGGCGTTGCGCAGCAGCCACAGCAGCAGTCCCGGATCGACGTCGCCGCTGCGGGTAGCCATGACCAGGCCCTCCAGCGGGGTGAAGCCCATCGTGGTGTCCACGCTGCGGCCGCCGCGCACGGCCGCCAGCGACGCCCCCGAGCCGAGGTGGGCGACGACCAGCCGGCCGGGGTCGGCGCCGAGCAGTTCGGCGCTGCGCCGGGCGGCGTAGGCGTGGGAGATCCCGTGGAAGCCGTAGCGGCGCGGGCGGTACTCCTCCCGCCACCGCTGTGGGATCGCGTAAGTGGCCGCCTCCTCCGGCAGGCCGGCGTGGAACATCGTGTCGAAGCAGGCCACCTGCGGCACGTCCGGGAGCACCCGCTCCAGGACCGAGATCCCGGCCAGCGCCTTGGGCTGGTGCAGCGGGGCGAGGTCGACGAACTCGCGGAGCCGCCGCAGGACCCGGTCGTCGATGCGGACCGGGTCGGTGAAGTCCCGCCCGCCGTGCACGACGCGGTGCCCGACGGCGTCCACGCCGGCGAAGTCCGCCAGCGCGGCGGCCATCTCGCGCGTGGACACCACCCCTTCGGTGACCGTCAGGTCCTGCTGGTCCAGCAGCTCGTTGTCGGCGTCGAGCAGGCGCAGCTTGACGCTGGCGGAACCGGTGTTGACGACGAGAACACGCACGTCTTCGTCCCTCCTTCCTGCCGGGAAGCGCTAGTGCGGCCACGCCCAGTCGCGGATGTCGGGCGCGTCCTCGCCGAACTCGCGGGTGTGGGCGCGGCAGCGCAGGCGCTCGTCGGCCATGTGCTGGCGCAGGTGCGCGGCGCCGACCCCCAGGCCGGGCACGCGGTCGATCACGTCCATGACCAGGTGGAAGCGGTCGAGGTCGTTGAGCATGACCATGTCGAAGGGCGTGGTCGTGGTGCCCTCCTCCTTGTAGCCGCGCACGTGCAGGTTGGCGTGGCCGGCGCGGCGGTAGGTGAGGCGGTGGATCAGCCACGGGTAGCCGTGGAAGGCGAAGATCACCGGCCGGTCGGTGGTGAAGACCGTGTCGTACTCGCGCTCGTTCAGGCCGTGCGGATGCTCGGTCTCCGGCTGCAGCCGCATCAGGTCGACCACGTTGACCACCCGGACCTTCAGCTCGGGCAGGTGCCGGCGCAGCAGGTCGGCGGCCGCGAGCGCCTCCAGGGTGGGCACGTCGCCGGCGCAGGCCAGCACCACGTCGGGCTCCTCCCCGGCGTCGCTGCTCGCCCAGTCCCAGATGCCGACGCCGCGCGCGCAGTGCGCGTTCGCCTCGTCCATGGACAGGTAGTTCAGCGCGGGCTGCTTGCCGGCGATGATGACGTTGACGTAGTCGCGGGAGCGCAGGCAGTGGTCGGCGGTGGAGAGCAGGGTGTTGGCGTCCGGCGGCAGGTAGACCCGGATGATCTCGGGTTTCTTGTTGACGACGTGGTCGATGAAGCCGGGATCCTGGTGGCTGAAGCCGTTGTGGTCCTGGCGCCACACGTGCGAGCTGAGCAGGTAGTTCAGCGAGGCGATCGGGCGGCGCCACGGCAGGCCGCGGGTGACCTTCAGCCACTTGGCGTGCTGGTTCAGCATCGAGTCCACGATGTGCACGAAGGCCTCGTAGGAGTTGAACAGCCCGTGCCTGCCGGTCAGCAGGTAGCCCTCCAGCCAGCCCTGGCAGAGATGTTCGCTGAGCACCTCCATGACGCGGCCGTCGGGGGCGAGGTGCGGATCGCCGGACCGGTACTCGGCGTTCCAGGCCCGCCCTGTGGCGTCGAAGACGGCGTCGAGCCGGTTGGACGAGGTCTCGTCCGGCCCCATGATCCGGAAGTTCTCCGGATTGGCCCGGATGACGTCGCGCAGGTAGCCGCCCAGGACGCCGGTCGCCCCCGAGGCCGTGGTGGCCGGCTCGGGCACGTCGACGGCGTAGTCGCGGTGGTCGGGCAGGATGAGGTCCTTGAGCAGCAGTCCGCCGTTGGCCCTGGGGTTGGCGCTGATCCGCCGCTCCCCCTCCGGCACCACGGCCGTCGCCTCGGCGACGGGCGCCCCCTCGGGGCCGAACAGCTCCTCGGGGCCGTAGCCGCGCATCCACTCCTCCAGCAGGCGCAGATGGTCGGGGTCGTCGCGCACGCCGCTGAGCGGGACCTGGTGCGAGCGCCACGTCCCCTCGATCCGGGCGCCGTCCACCTCCTTCGGGCCGGTCCAGCCCTTGGGGGTGCGCAGCACGATCATCGGCCAGCGGACGTCGCGGCCGGCGGACCCGTCCTCGTGCGCGCGGCGGCGGATCTCCTCGATCCCGTCCAGCGCCGCGTCGAGGGCCGCGGCCATCTCCCGGTGCATCGCCTCGGGCTCGTCCCCGGAGACGAGGTGCGGCTCGTAGCCGTTGCCCCTGAGCATGGCGACGAGGTCGGATTCGGGGATGCGGGCCAGGAGGGCGGGGTTGGCGATCTTGTAGCCGTTGAGGTGCAGGATCGGCAGCACCGCGCCGTCGCGGACCGGATCGACGAACTTGTCGGACAGCCAGCTACCGGCCAGCGGGCCGGTCTCGGCCTCGCCGTCGCCGACGACGGCGGCCACCACCAGGCCGGGGTTGTCGAACGCCGCGCCGTAGGCGTGGGAGAGGGCGTAGCCGAGCTCGCCGCCCTCGTGGATGGAGCCGGGGGTCTCCGGGGCGACGTGGCTGGGCACGCCCCCGGGGAAGGAGAACTGCCGGAACAGCTTGCGCATGCCCTCGGCGTCGCGGGTGACCTCGGGGTAGATCTCGGTGTAGGTGCCGTCCAGCCAGGCCGTGGCCACAGCGGCGGGACCGCCGTGGCCCGGGCCGACGATCCACATCATGTCGGTGCCGCGCCGGCTGATCTGCCGGGACAGGTGGGCGTAGACGAAGTTCAGTCCGGGCGTGGTGCCCCAGTGGCCGAGCAGCCGGGGCTTGATGTGCTCGGGGCGCAGGGGCTCGGTGAGCAGGGGATTGTCGAGCAGGTAGATCTGGCCGACCGACAGGTAGTTCGCCGCGCGCCAGTACCGGTCGATCCGGCCGAGCTCCCCGGGGCCGAGTCCGCCGGGACCGGGTGGCTGCTCGGATGACTGGAACGGCTGATCGTGCGGTCCCCGCGCCGCCGCGGCGCCGGGTGCGGTCTCGCTCACTGTGCCCCCCTCGGGCCGGTGGGTTCGGGTACCCCGACGCCCCTACCCGCGCCGCGCCCGTCTACCGGGGTGCGGGCCGCTTATCGCGCCGCGTCGAGCTCCCGCTCCAGCATCCGCGCCCACTGCCGGACGACCCGGCCGCGGCGGGCGCGGTCGTCGGTGAGGAGGTTGGCCAGGCCCAGGCCGCGGACGAGGTCGAGGGTGGCCTGCACGGACTCCCGCACGCCCGGCCCGGACTCGTCGGCCCCGAGCAGGTCCAGGGCCGCCCGGTGGGCCTCCCTCCCGATGTCCTCCTCCAGCGGCACGACGTGGGCGCGCAGCGCCGGATCGTGCGCCGCGGCGGCCCACATCTGCAGGGCCGCCCGGAACTCCAGCCCGCTGTAGACGTCGGCGAACATCTCGACGATCGCCTCGACCCTGGAGGTCTCCTCGGGCAGCGCGGCTGCGCGGCGGTGGATGTCGTCGAGCCGCTTCTCCCCCACGTAGCGCACCGCGGCGGTGAACAGGTCCTCGCGGGTGCGGAAGTGGTGCTGGGCCGCGCCCCGGGACACCCCGGCGCGCTCGGCCACCACCGCGACGGTGCTGCCGGACCAGCCCACCTCCGCCAGGCAGCGCACCGCGGCCGCCAGCAGCCGCCGCCGCGTGGCGCGGCTGCGCTCCTGCCGGGGTTCGCGGACCGATGGTGCCGCCACCGCTCTTCCCCCTCCGGGTCGAGACTTCAGTACGACTTCGGCAGGCCGAGCGAGTGCTGGGCCACGAAGTTGAGGACCATCTCACGGCTGACCGGCGCGATCCTGCCCAGGCGCGACGTCGCGATCGCCGCGCCTAGTCCGTACTCGCTGGCCAGGCCGTTGCCTCCGAGGGTCTGCACCGCCTGGTCGACCGCGCGCACCGACACCTCACCCGCAGCGTACTTGGCCATGTTCGCCGCCTCGCCCGCTGCCGCGTCGTCGCCGGCGTCGTAGAGCGCCGCGGCCTTCTGGGTCATCAGCCGGGCCAGCTCCAGCTCGATCTTGATCTGGGCCAGCGGGTGGGAGAGCCCCTGGTGGGCGCCGATCGGGACGCCCCACACCTCCCGCTCCCCCGCGTAGCCGACGGCGCGGTCGAGGGCGTGCCGGGCCGACCCGGTGGCCAGGGAGGCGGCCATGATGCGCTCGGGGTTGAGGCCGGCGAACAACTGGAGCAGGCCGGTGTCGGGGTCGCCGACGAGCGCGTCGGCCGGCAGCCGCACGTCGTCCATGAACAGCCCGAACTGGTGGTCCGGGCTGACCAGGTCCATCTCGATCCGCCGGGCCTCGGACCCCGGGGCGTCGGTGGGCACGATGAACAGGGCGGGTTTGAGCCTGCCGGTCCCGGCGTCCTCGGTGCGGCCGACGACGAACACCGCTTCGGCCACGTCCACGCCGGAGATGTAGGTCTTGCGGCCGCTCAGCAGCCAGTCGGCGCCGTCGCGGCGCGCCGTGGTGGTGATGTTGTGGGAGTTGGATCCGGCGTCGGGCTCGGTGATGCCGAACGCCAGGATGCTCTCGCCGGAGGCGATCCCGGGCAGCCACCGCTCCTTCTGCTCCGGCGTGCCGAAGCGCGCCAGGACGGTGCCGCAGATCGCCGGGGAGACCACCATCATCAGCGTGGGGCAGCCCCCGGCGCTCAGCTCCTCCAGCACGGCGCCGAGGTCGCCGATCCCGCCCCCGCCGCCGCCGTACTCCTCGGGCAGGTTGACCCCGATGTAGCCGAGCTCGCCGGCCGCGGCCCACAGTTCGGCCAGGTACTCCCCCGATCGGGCCCTGGCCCTGTAGTACTCGGCCCCGTACCCGCCGACGAATCCGGCGACGGCCTCGCGCAGCGCGGTGCGCTCCTCGGGTTCGGTGAAGGTCACGTGCTCTCCTCCTCTGTGACGACGGCGAGCACCGAGCCGGACTCGACCCGCAGGCCGACGGCCGCCGGCAGGTCGGCGACGACGCCGTCGGCGGGCGCGGTGATCCGGTGCTCCATCTTCATGGCCTCCAGCCACATCAGCGGCTGCCCCCTGGCGACCCGCGCGCCGGGGCCGACCGCGAGCCGGCTGACGGTGCCGGGCATGGGTGCGAGCAGGGTGCCGGGCGCGACCTGCGCCGAAGGGTCGGAGAAGCGTCCGACGGGAACCAGCGCGACCGGCCCGAGCGGCGAGTCGACGCAGGTCATGTCCGTATAGGCGGCGACGTCGAACGTCCGGCGCACGCCGTCGGCGACCAGCACGACCCGTTCCGGATCGGCCCGGACGAGCTCGACCCCGTCGTGCCCCTCCGCCCGCAGGCCCGAGCGGGTGAAGAGGTAGCCGACCTCGATCTTCTCGCCGTCCGGGGCCCGGTAGGCCTTGCGCTGCGGCTGCGAGGCGAGGTTGCGCCACCCGCTCGGCAGGCCGCCCAGCACGCGCGCGCCGCGCCGGTTGCCCGCCGCGTCGGCCAGGGCCGCGGCCAGCGCCGAGAGGCGCCGGGCCCCGGGATCGGCGAGCGGGCGGGCCAGAGCGTCCAGGCCGTGCTCGGCCAGGAACCCGGTGTGCACCTCGCCGCGCCCGAACGCCGGGTGGTCCAGCAGGCGCACGAGCAGGTCGCGGTTGGTGACGACGCCGTGGATCCGGCTCCCGGCCAGGGCCGCGGCCAGGCGGCGGACGGCGTCGCCGCGGGTCGGCGCCCAGGCGACGGCCTTGGCGAGCATGGGGTCGTGGTGCACGCTCACCCGAGCGCCGTCCTCGACTCCGCTGTCCAGCCGGACACCGGAGCGGCCGGGGGCCTCGAACCGCGCGATCGCCGCCGGCACCTCGAACCGCAGGACCGTGCCGCTGTGCGGCCGCCAGTCCCTGGCGGGGTCCTCGGCGTAGAGCCGGGCCTCCACCGCGTGCCCGCGCGGCGCCGGCGGCCCGCCCTCCAGCGCGGCCCCCTCGGCGATCCGGAGCTGCCACTCCACCAGGTCCAGCCCCGTGACGCACTCGGTGACCGGGTGCTCCACCTGCAGCCTGGTGTTCATCTCCAGGAACGCGAACGACCCGTCGGGGGCGAGGAGGAACTCCACCGTCCCGGCACCGACGTAGCCGATGCTCCGCGCCGCCAGCACGGCCGCCTCGTGCAGCGCGCGGCGGGTCGGCTCGCCGATGCCGGGCGCCGGCGTCTCCTCGATGATCTTCTGGTGCCGGCGCTGGATCGAGCAGTCCCGCTCGCCCAGCGCCCACACCGTTCCGCGGGTGTCGGCGAGGATCTGCACCTCGATGTGCCGGCCGGCCCGCACGTAGGGTTCGCAGAACACCGCGGGGTCGCCGAACGCCGAGAGCGCCTCGGAGCGCGCGGCCTCGACCTCGCCGGGCAGCTCCGCGAGCGAGCGCACCACCCGCATCCCGCGCCCGCCGCCGCCGGCCGAGGCCTTCACCAGCACGGGCAGGTCCGGCTCGGCGATGTCCCGCGGCCGCAGCTCGGGCAGCACCGGCACCCCGGCGCGCTCCATCAGCGCCTTGGCGCCGATCTTGGCGCCCATCTGCTCGATGGCGCCGGGGTCCGGGCCGACCCAGGTCAGCCCGGCCTCGATCACCGCGCGCGCGAACCCGGCGTTCTCGGAGAGGAACCCGTAGCCCGGGTGGACGGCGTCGGCTCCGGCGGTCCCGGCCGCGGCGACGATCAGATCGGCGCGCAGGTAGGTGTCGGCGGGGGCGGCCCCGGGCAGCCGCACGGCGGCGTCGGCCTCGGCCACGAACGGGTCGTCGGCCGTGTCATCGGTGTGCACCGCGACCGTGCCGATCCCGAGCGCGCGGCAGGTGCGGAATATCCGCCGGGCGATCTCACCCCGGTTGGCGACCAGAAGAGTGGTGATCATCGTCCTGCCTTCCCTGGCCGCCAACCGTTCCTCGCTCACTGCGCTGCCCCGCGGACAGGCGCTCCGCGCGATCGGCGCGGACCACTCCGTTCACTCGTCACTCGCGCTCCCAAGAGCTCACATCCTGAAGACGCCGAAGCCGTCCGCTCCCTCGACGGGCGCGTTGTGGACGGCCGACAGGCACAGCCCCAGCACCGTGCGGGTGTCGCGGGGGTCGATGACGCCGTCGTCGTAGATCCGGCCGGACAGGAACATCGGCAGCGACTCCGCCTCGATCTGCTCCTCGACCGCCGCGCGCATGGCGGCGTCCTGCTCCTCGTCGTAGGGGCGGCCCTTGGCCTCCGCGGACTGCCGCGCCACGATCGACAGCACGCCGGCGAGCTGCTGCGGGCCCATGACGGCCGACTTCGCGCTGGGCCAGCTGAACAGGAACCGGGGGTCGTAGGCCCGCCCGCACATGCCGTAGTGCCCGGCCCCGTAGGAGGCGCCCATCAGCACCGACAGGTGCGGGACCCTGCTGTTGGAGACCGCGTTGATCATCATCGCGCCGTGCTTGACGATGCCGCCCTGCTCGTAGTCGCGGCCGACCATGTAGCCGGTGGTGTTGTGCAGGAAGACCAGTGGCGTGGCGCTGCTGTTGGCGAGCTGGATGAACTGCGCGGCCTTCTGCGACTCCGCGCTGAACAGCACGCCCTGGGCGTTGGCGAGCACGCCGACGGGGTGGCCGTGCAGGGCGGCCCATCCGGTGACCAGGCTGGGGCCGTAGGCCGGCTTGAACTCGTCGAAGTCGGAGCCGTCGACCACGCGGGCGATCACCTCGCGCGGGTCGAACGGGACCTTCAGGTCCCCGGGCACGACGCCCAGCAGCTCCTCGGGGTCGTAGCGGGGATCGGCGGGCGCCGCGGCCGGCTCCGGGCCGGCCTTGCGCCGGTTCAGCCGGGCGACGATGCGCCGGCCGATGCGGATCGCGTCGTGCTCGTCGGCGGCGAGGTGGTCGGCCAGCCCGGAGGTGCGGGCGTGCATCTCGGCCCCGCCCAGCGACTCGTCGTCGCTCCGCTCCCCCGTCGCCATCTCGACCAGCGGCGGCCCGCCGAGGAACACCTTGGAGCGCTCCTTGACCATCACCACGTGGTCGCTCATGCCGGGCACGTAGGCGCCGCCCGCGGTGGAGTTGCCGAAGACCAGGGCGACCGTGGGGATGCCTGCGGCGGAGAAGCGGGTGAGGTCGCGGAAGAGCCGGCCGCCGGGGATGAAGATCTCCTTCTGGCTGGGCAGGTCGGCGCCGCCGGACTCGACCAGGTTGATCACCGGCAGCCGGTTCTCCCAGGCGATGTCCATCGCCCGCACGGTCTTCCTGCCGGTCCAGGGGTTGCTGGCGCCGCCGCGCACGGTCGGGTCGTTGGCGATGACGACGCACTCGACGCCCTCGACGACGCCGATCCCGGTGACGACGCTCGCGCCCACCGGGTACTCGCTGCCCCAGGCGGCCAGCGGCGACAGCTCCAGGAACGGGGAGTCGGGGTCGAGCAGCAGCTCGACGCGTTCGCGGGCGAGCAGCTTGCCGCGGCCGCGGTGCCGCTCGACGTACTTGGGGCCGCCTCCGGCCAGCGCCTTGGCGTGCTCGGCGTCGAGTTCGGCGAGCTTGGCCAGCATCGCGTCGCGGTTGGCGGCGAAGTCGGCGGCGGAGGTGTCGAGGGCGGAGCGCAGGAGGGTCATGGCAGCAGCGCCTTCGGGATGTCGATGTGCCTGGACCGCAGCCATTCGCCGAGCGCCTTGGCCTGCGGGTCGGGGCGGGTGTCGCCGCCGGCCCCGCAGCCGAGCAGGCCCTCGACGACGAAGTTGACGGCGCGCAGGTTGGGCAGCGGGTGGCGGGTGATCTCCAGGGGAGCGGTCTCGGGCAGCAGTCGGCGGATCTCCTCGGCGGTGAGCGCGTGGGCCAGCCAGCGCCAGGCGTCCTCGCTGCGCGCCCACACCCCGATGTTGGCGTCGGATCCCTTGTCGCCGCTGCGCGCGCCGAGCAGCAGCCCGAGCGGCGCCCGGCGGACGGGACCTCCAGGCGGGGGCGGCGGGAGCGGGGGGTCGGCGACGTCGGCGAGGGGGCTGCTGACGGCGGAGGGCGCGATGTCGACGCGGGTTCCGTCGGGGAGGACGGCGACGTGCGGGACCTCCTGCGCCGGGACGGCGGCCACCGAGACGGACACGCCGTCGGGCCGCGCGTCGCCCGGCGGCGAGGTGGCGTGGAAGCCCGGGAACCCGGCCAGCGCCAGCTCGACGGCCGCGGAGCTGAAGGCGCGGCCCACCGCGCGGGGGTCGGCGTCGCGCGCCGTGATCCGCAGGTGCGCGCTCGCCCCCTCCTGGGTCGGGGCGTCGGGCGCCGCCCGGTGCACGGTGCGGAACTCCAGGTGCGCGGGCTCGCGCCCGCGCAGCGCCGCGCGCATCTGGCGTTCGGCGAGCTCGGCCTTTGCCTCGACGTCGAGCCCGGTGAGGACGAGCGTCATCTCATTGGCGAAGCCGCTCATGCGGTTGCAGACGACCTTGAGGTCCGGGGGCGGCGCCTCGCCGCGGACCCCGCTGATCCGCACCCGGTCGGGCCCCTCCTCGCTCAGCCGGACGGTGTCCAGGCGCGCCGTGACGTCGGGGTTGGGGTACCGGGCACCGGCGATCTCGTAGACGAGCTGGGCGGTGACGGTCCCGACGGTGACGGCGCCGCCGCTGCCCTCGTGCTTGGTGATGACGGTCGAGCCGTCGGCGTGCACCTCGGCGATCGGGAACCCCGGGCGGGTGAGGTCGCGGCCGGCCCGCTGCAGCTCGGTGAAGAAGGCGTAGTTGCCGCCGGTGGCCTGCGCGCCGCACTCGATGACGTGCCCGGCGACGACCGCTCCGGCCAGTGCGTCGTGGTCGCCGCGCGCCCACCCGAAGCGGGCCGCCGCCGGCCCGACGAGCAGGGAGGCGTCGGCGACCCTGCCGGTGACGACGACGTCGGCGCCGGCCCGCACGGCCTCGGCGACGCCCCAGGCGCCGAGGTAGGCGTTGGCGGTCAGCGGAGCGGCGAGGCCGAGCTCATCGGCGCGCGGTAGCAGGTCGTCGCCTTCGACGTGCGCGATCCGCGCGTCCAGCCCGAGCCGGCCGGCCAGCTCGCGCAGCGCGCCGGCCAGTCCCGCGGGGTTCAGCCCGCCGGCGTTGGTGACGACGGTGACGCCGCGCTCCAGGGCGAGGCCCAGGCACTCCTCCATCTGCCGCAGGAAGGTGCGCGCGTAGCCGAGCCCCGGGTCCTTCCTGCGGTCCCTGCCCAGGATCAGCATGGTCAGCTCGGCCAGGTAGTCGCCGGTGAGCACGTCCAGCGGCCCGTCCGCGAGCATCTCCCGCACGGCCGCGAACCGGTCCCCGTAGAATCCCGAGGCGTTGCCCACGCGCAGTGGTCGACCGTTCATGCAGGAGAGCGTGTCAGGGCCGCGGGCAAAAAACAAGCACGCGTGATTGTTTCTCCTCCGCGTCGCCCCGCTTCCGCCGGTGCGCGGGGGCGGGGGCGCGTCCGGTCCGGCGTCAGTCCGGCGGGCGCACGACGGGGCGGTGCACCACCTCGTCGATGACGGTGAGGGTCTGGGTGGCGGTCACGCCGGGCAGCGCCTGCAGCCGGGTGAGGATGAGGTCGCGCAACTGGTGGGTGTCGGCGACGCGGACCAGCAGCACGATGTCGGCCGAGCCGACGACGTACCAGGCGTACTCGACCTCGGGGTAGGCCGAGATGATCTCGCGGTTGGCCCGCCAGTCGGGCTGGCTGCCCGAGATCAGCACCAGGGCCGTGACGCCCATCCCCATCTTGCCGTGGTCGGTGACGACGGAGTAGCCGCGGATCACGCCGTCGTCGGTGAGGCGTTTGATGCGGTTGTAGGCGGTGGCGCGGGAGACGTTCGCCACCGACGCGAT
The DNA here is from genome assembly GCF_013408795.1 of Spinactinospora alkalitolerans. Taxonomy (NCBI): domain Bacteria; kingdom Bacillati; phylum Actinomycetota; class Actinomycetes; order Streptosporangiales; family Nocardiopsidaceae; genus Spinactinospora; species Spinactinospora alkalitolerans. The sequence continues at coordinate 1,483,736 of NZ_JACCCC010000001.1, read as the reverse complement.
CTCAGTGATCCCGGTTCTGGCGTCGTCGGCGAGCGCGCCGATGATCGTGTGGTCCGTGGAGTCGGGGAGCCGTCCGCCCCGCCGCTGCCCACCGTTGGCCATGCGCCTGCTCCAAGCGTCTATCGGGCTTTGACTGCTGCGTTCGCGGGTCGGGACGGAGCTTCCGGGACTCGGGCCTGCCGTGCCGCCGACACTACGCGCACTGCGGCAGCCAACCCCCTGGACGAACCCGACCGTCAAACATCACTAGACATCAACGAACGAACTACCAGGAAAAGGGCAGGTCCGTCCATTGCATTACCAATTATCGAGACACAACGGAGTTCTTCACTGACCTTTCGGGAAGTAACATCACGATTCACCGCCGGGTCTTCGACCGCAGCGAAGCACCGGACCGCAGAACGGAGGCGTCCACCGTGCCGGTTTCCTCCACCGTCCGAGACAGGGTCCGCGCCCTGCTGCCCGCCGGGGCCGAGATCCGCTACATCTTCCCAGCCTCCTGGCACGAGACGAGCTTCTTCCTCGTCGTGGTGACGGAGTCCACCGTCACCGTGGTCGCCAACCGGATGTTCAGCCGCACGCGGCCCCGGAACGTCTGGCAGGTGTTCGAGCGCGGCGTCCGCATCGGGCCGGTCGACACCCACCTCGTCCCGACGTTCGAACTGGGCGGCAGGGAGTTCGAGGTGCACGAAGAGTACGTCCCGGTCATCAACGCCGCCGACGCCGAACTGGCCGGCCGCGACGCCCTGCCGCCGGACCCCCTGGCCGACCTGTAGCGCCCGGTTCGGCACGGTGTTTCGTTCGCCTCGACTCGTCCGACGCCAGATTAGACGTTTGCGGACCTGAGCGCACTGACCTGACGCGTTTGTTTCGACTTCTTGCCGATATCTGGCGCAACTGTCGATCCATTGCGCACAATCGGTGCCATACAGCCACGGACTTCGCATCCGTATCACCGGCCGGAGGGAGCTCCCCGACATGCCCACGCACGAGCCGGCGGCCGCCGACGGCGCGGCCGTCGACCTGGGCGGCGCGCCACCGGAGCGGCTGCGCGGCCTCTACCGCGACATGGCCGTCGCCCGCGCCCTGGACGGTGAGGCCGTCGCACTGCAGCGCCAGGGCGTCTTCCCCGCCTACGTCTCGCTGCACGGGCAGGAGGCGGCCCAGGTCGGCAGCGCCGCCGCGCTGGACCGCGAGCTGGACTTCGCGTTCCCGACCTACCGCGAGATGGCCGTCGCCCTGACGATGGGCGTCGACATGGTGGGCTACATGGCGAGCCACCGGGCGCTGTGGCACGGCGGGCTCTACGACCCGATGGCGTCGCGCTTCGGCCCGGTCAACGCCGTCGTCGGCGGCCCCGTCCCGCACGCGGTCGGCTGGGCGCTGGGCGAGCGGCTGCGCGGCGGCCGCGGCTGCGCCATCGCCTACTTCGGCGACGGCGCGAGCTCGGAGGGCGACATCCACGAGGCGATGAACTTCGCCGGCGTCTTCGGCGCGCCCGTCGTCTTCTTCTGCCAGAACAACCAGTGGGCCCTCTCGGTGCCCAACGAGGCCCAGGTCGCCGGCGGTTCCATCGCCGCGCGGGCCACGGGCTACGGGATGCCCGGCGCGACCGTCGACGGCAACGACGCCGTCGCGGTGCACCGCGCCGTCTCCGGCGCCCTGGAGCGGGCCCGCTCCGGCGGCGGGCCGTCGCTGATCGAGGCCCTCACCTACCGGATCGGCCCGCACTCCACCTCCGACGACCCGGGGCGCTACCGCGGTCCCGAGGAGGAGCGGTACTGGCGCGGGCGCGACCCGATCGCCCGGCTGCGCGCCGCGCTGGAGGAGGCGGGGCACGCCGACTCCGCGTTCTTCGACGAGACCGACGCGCTGGCGCGCGAGCGCGCGGCCCGGATCCGCGACGGCGTCAGCGCCGCGCCGGCCCCGGACGGCGCCGAGATGTTCACCCGCGTCTACCGCGAACCCACCGAGGCGCTGCGCCGGCAGCAGCGCGCCTGGCACGAGGAGGCCGAGCTCTCATGACCGAGCTTGCGACCGCCGGAGAGCACACCGGCTCCCCAACGGCCGAGCTGTCGATGCAGCAGGCCATCAACCGCGCGCTGGAGCGGGTGCTGGAGGAGGACCGGAGCACGCTGGTGTTCGGCGAGGACGTGGGCCGGCTGGGCGGGGTCTTCCGGGTCACCGACGGCCTGCAGCGCAGGTTCGGCGAGAAGCGGGTCTTCGACACCCCGCTCGCCGAGTCGGGGATCATCGGGCTGGCCGTGGGCCTGGCGATGAACGGCTGGCGGCCGATCCCCGAGCTGCAGTTCGACGGGTTCGCCTATCCGGCCGTCGACCAGATCGTCAACCAGATGGCGCGGATGCACTACCGCACCCGCGGCGCCGCGCCCATGCCGATCACGCTGCGGCTGCCCAGCTTCGGCGGCATCCAGGCCCCCGAGCACCACGGCGAGAGCCTGGAGTCGCTGTTCGCGCACGTGCCGGGGTTGAAGGTGGCCGCGCCGTCGAACCCGGCCGACGCCTACCGGCTGCTGGTGCAGTCGGTGCGCGCCGACGACCCGGTGGTCTACATGGAGCCCAAGGCCCGCTACTGGGAGCGCCGGCCGGTCGAGCTCACCGAGTCCACCGACCCGATCGGCGTGAGCCGCGTCGTGCGGCCGGGGCGCCATGCCACGCTCGTCGCGTGGGGCGCGATGGTGCACCGCTGCCTGCAGGTGGCGGAGCTGGCCGCCGAGGACGGCGTCGACCTGGAGGTGCTGGACCTGCGCTGGCTCAAGCCGATCGACGCCGACGGGCTGGCCGAGTCGGTGGCGCGCACCCGGCGCGCCGTGGTGGTGCACGAGGCGCCCCTCACCGCCGGCCTGGGCGCCGAGGTCTCCTCCCTCATCCAGGAGCACGCGTTCCGCGACCTGGCCGCGCCGGTGCAGCGCGTCACCGGCTTCGACGTGCCCTACCCCGCGGGCCCCCTGGAACCGCAGTACCTGCCGACGATCGACCGCATCCTGATGGCGGTCCAACGGACCCTGGAGTTCTGAGACGACGATGACCGAACAGACGTTCACGCTGCCCGACCTCGGTGAGGGACTGGTCGAGGCCACCGTCCTGGAGTGGCTGGTGGAGCCCGGCTCCCGCGTCGAGCGCAACCAGCCGCTGGTGGAGCTGGAGACCACCAAGTCCGCCGTCGAGATCCCCTCGCCGCACACCGGGACCGTCGTGCGGCTGCACGCGGAGGAGGGCCAGGTGCTCGAAGTGGGCGAGGCCCTGGTGACCTTCGAGGTGGCCGACGCGGCCGGGATCGTGGGAACGGTCCCCGCCGAGGACAGGCCCACCCGCAGGGTCCGGCTGAAGCCCCCGCAGGAGTGAGCCGGGCGATGATGTACGAGATTCTGCAGGGCGAGGTGCCGCTGCGCTACGCGGTCCTCGGCGAGCCCGACGCCGACCGGCCGCCCGTTCTGCTGGTGCACGGGTTCGGCTCGAACTTCGAGGCCAACTGGGTGCGCACCGGCTGGACCGGCGCCCTGGAGGGCGCGGGCCACCGGGTGGTCGGCGTCGACCTGCCCGGGCACGGGGGCAGCGCGAAACCGCACGACCCGCGCTGCTACGCCCCGGACGCGCTGGCCGGCCGCCTCGCCGACCTGCTGGACGCGCTCGGCATCGAGCGGGCCGACGCCGTCGGCTACTCCATGGGGTCGCGGCTGGTCTGGCAGCTCGCGCTCACCCGCCCCGGCCGGGTGCGGCGCGCGGTGCTGGGCGGATTCGGACCGGTGAACGCGTTCGCCGGCACCGACCTGGACCGGCTGGGGACCGGCGACGACAGCCCCTTCGGCGCGCTGTTCGGCGCGGTCGCGGCGATGCCGGGCAACGACGCCGCCGCGCTGGCCGCCTGCGCGCGGGGCCAGGCGGCCGCGCCGTTCGATCCGGAGCCGGCCCCGCCCGGCGTTCCCCTGCTGTTCGTGGCCGGCGAGCGCGACGAGCTCGCCTCCGACGTGGAGTCGCTGGCCGCCGCGGTCCCGGGGGCCGAGCTGCTGCGCGTGCCACGGCGCGACCACCGCAACGCCGTCTCCGCCCAGGCGTTCAAGCGGAGCGCCGACGCGTTCCTGGCGCGCGAGCACGCCGTCTCCCGGCCGTCCTGATCGGCAGAGACCGCCGTTGCGCACCGCCTCCGTCACCTGCTCCGAAGGCGGGGATCGGAAACCGGCGCCACACGGTTGGTAACGTCCGTTTCGCTCCGCTCTCGCCTTCATAACAACCTTTGTGCGGCGATTGGTGACGTTTTCGCGAACGGATATTGTCCGGCTGAATAACCCGGCCGGTTCGCGCATCGCGGGCCGCCGAGGGGGCTGAAGGGGAGGAAGCGTGAAGCGCAAGACTGTCGCCAGACTCGCCGCCGCAGCGGCGGCCGGCGCACTGAGCCTGGCCATGACGGCCTGTGACAGCGGAACCGGCGGCGAAGGCGGAGAAGGCGGCGACGGGGCGCAGGAGGCCTCCGACATCCGCGTCGGCCTCGCCTACGACATCGGCGGCCGCGGCGACAAGTCGTTCAACGACTCCGCCTACCGCGGCCTGCAGCAGGTGCAGGAGGAGCTCGGCATCGAGGACGTCCAGGACCTCGAACCGACGGAGGGCGAATCCGACACCGACAAGGAGAACCGGCTCAACCTCATGGCCGAGGAGGGCTACAACGTCGTCATCGGCGTCGGATTCGCCTACGCCGAGCCGATGAAGAAGGTCGCCCCCGAGCACCCCGACGTCCACTTCGCGATCGTCGACTCCGAGATCGAGGGCATCGACAACATCACCAGCCTCGTCTTCGCCGAGGAGCAGGCCTCGTTCCTGGCCGGAGCGGCGGCCGCGCTGAAGACCGAGGAGGACCACATCGGGTTCATCGGCGGCGTGGAGACGCCGCTGATCCAGAAGTTCGAGGCCGGCTACGTCACGGGCGCCGAGCACGTCAACCCCGACATCGAGATCGAGCGGGCCTACCTCACCCAGCCGCCGGACATGAACGGCTTCCAGGACCCGGCGCGCGGCGAGGCCACCGCCAGGGGCCAGTACGACGCCGGCGCCGACGTCATCTACCACGCGGCCGGCGCGTCGGGCAACGGCGTCCTCAACGCCGCGGCCGAGGAGGATGAGCTGTTCATCGGGGTCGACAGCGACCAGTACGAGAACGCCTCCGATGAGCAGAAGCCCTACGTGCTGACCTCCGCGGTCAAGGGCGTGGACACCGCGGTGCTGGAGTTCGTGCGGTCCGTCAGCGAGGGCGAGGCCCAGTCCGGCGTCCAGCGCTTCGACCTGGCCAGCGGCGGCGTCGACTACACGACCTCCAACGAGGAGCAGATCGCCGACGTCCAGGATCAGCTCGACGAGCTGAAGCAGCAGATCATCGACGGCGAGATCGAGGTCCCGACCACGCCGTGACGCGGTGGGGCGGCCGCGGCGCGCGCAACCATCCTGCGCGCCGCGGCCGCTCGTCGTCGACACAGCCGTCCCCGCGCCCACAAGGCGCGGAGCGGCCTCGAAACGAGGAGCCGGATGAGCAGCACGCATTCCGACGGCGGGACGGCACCTCCCGCCGTCGAGCTGCGCGGGATCACCAAGCGGTTTCCCGGGGTCGTGGCCAACCACGACATCGACATCACCGTCGAACCGGGCACGGTTCACGCCATCGTCGGCGAGAACGGCGCCGGCAAGTCGACGCTGATGAAGACCCTCTACGGCATGCACCGGCCGGACGAGGGCAGCATCGCGGTCGGGGGCAGGACCGTCCAGTTGGCCTCCCCCTCCGACGCGATCAAGAACGGCATCGGCATGGTGCACCAGCACTTCATGCTGGCCGACAACCTCACGGTGCTGGAGAACGTGGTGCTGGGCGCCGAGGACCGGTACGGCATCGGGGCCGGGGCGCGGGCCCGGATCACCGAGCTGTCGCAGCAGTACGGGCTCGGCGTGCGACCGGACCGGCTCATGGAGGAGCTGGGCGTCGGCGACCGCCAGCGCGTGGAGATCCTGAAGGTCCTGTACCGGGGCGCGCGCACGATCATCCTGGACGAGCCCACCGCCGTGCTGGTGCCGCAGGAGGTCGATGAGCTCTTCGACAACCTGCGCGAGCTCAAGCGCGAGGGCCTCACCGTCATCTTCATCTCGCACAAGCTCGACGAGGTGCTCTCGGTGGCCGACACGATCACCGTGATCCGGCGCGGGACCACCGTCGCCACGGTCGCCCCCGAGGGGACCACCGCGCGGGAGCTGGCCACCCTGATGGTCGGCGGGCAGTTGCCGGTGCCCGAGCTGCGGGAGTCCACGGTCGGCGACGAGGTCGTGCTCGGCGTCGAAGGGCTCAGGGTCGCCTCGGCCGACGGCCGCACGGTCGTCGACGACGTCTCCCTGAGCATCCGCCGGGGCGAGATCGTGGGCATCGCCGGCGTCGAGGGCAACGGCCAGTCGGAGCTGATCGAGGCCGTCATGGGGATGCGCCCGGTCGAGCGGGGCCGGATCGTCCTCGACGGCACCGACATCACCGGGCGGCACACGCGCGCGATCCGCGAGGCGGGCATCGGCTACATCCCCGAGGACCGGCACCGGCACGGCATCCTGCTGGAGTCACCGCTGTGGGAGAACCGGGTGCTGGGCCACCAGACGCGGCGCCCCAACGCCAAGGGCATGTGGATCGACCGTTCGGGCGCCCGCGCCGACACGCGGCGCATCGTGGACGCCTACGACGTGCGCACCCCCGGCGTCGACGTCCTGGCCGACGCGCTCAGCGGCGGCAACCAGCAGAAGCTCATCGTCGGCCGGGAGATGAGCGGCGAGCCGAAGGTCGTCGTGGCCGCCCACCCCACCCGGGGCGTGGACGTCGGCGCCCAGGCCGCGATCTGGGACCACCTGCGCGCCGCGCGCGCCCAGGGTCTGGCGGTGCTGCTGGTCTCCGCCGACCTCGACGAGCTGATCGGCATGTCCGACACCCTGCACGTGATCCTGCGCGGCCGGCTGGTCGCCCAGGCCGACCCCTCGGCGGTCACCCCCGAGCAGCTCGGGTCGGCCATGACCGGGGCCGGGCTGGATCCCGGACACGACGCCGCCGCACGGGACCGGCGGCCGGCCACGGAAGACGAGGCTGGAGAATGAGGACGTCCATCTCCGCCCCGGTGGGCGCCGTGCTGGCCTGCGTGGTCGGCGCCGCCGTCACGGCGGTGCTCGACCTGACGCTGATCGCCCCCGCCGCCCTGGCGATCGCCGTGGCCGCGGCCTTCGTGGTGGCGGTGCTGGTCGGCTCGGCCACCCCCGACGCGGACTCGGCGCTGCACCGCGGCCTCGTCGCCCCCATCGCTCTGGTCCTGTCCGTCGTCGCCGGGCTGCTCGCCGCGGTGCTGCTCGACCTGTGGCTGATCGAGCCCGTCGCCTACCCGCTGGGCGCCCTCGCCGGTTCGGCCGCGGCGTTCCGGCTGTACCGGAGGCTCGGCACGACGCTGGCGCTGGCGATCGCCGCCGTCGCGGTCGCGGGCGTGCTGGCGCTGGCGATCACCGCGGTGGTGCTGCTGGCCACCGGCGTCGACCCGGTCTACACCTTCGGCCGGATGCTCTCCTACGGCACCGAGCCCAACAGCCTGGTGACCGTCGTCAACACCGGCACCACCTACTACCTGTCGGCGGTCGCCGTGGCGATCGGCTTCAAGATGAAGCTGTTCAACATCGGCGTCGACGGGCAGTACCGGCTCGCCGCGCTGCTCGCCGCGGCCGTCGGCGGCGCGTGGGTGCTGCCGCCGGGGCTGCACCAGTTCGTGATCATCCTGGTGGCGGTGGTCGTCGGCGGCTTCTGGGCCGGGATCGCCGGCTACCTGAAGGTGGCGCGCGGCGTGTCGGAGGTCATCTCCACGATCATGCTGAACGCCGTCGCGACCGGCATCACCGCCTACCTGCTCAGCACCGACCGGCTGGCCATCGAGATCGGCACCAACAACATCGGCACGCAGCCGATCGCGGAGTCGGGCTGGGTCCCGGGCTTCCCGACGGACTTCATGGGCGCGGGCCGACCGGTCTTCGGGCTGGTCCTGCTGGCGGCCGCCGTCGGCGTCGGCTACTGGCTGATGCTCAACCGCACCCGGTTCGGCTTCGACCTGCGCGCCACCGGGCAGTCGGCGACCGCGGCCCAGGCCAGCGGCGTCGACGTCAAGAAGATGGTGGTCGCCTCGATGGTGATCTCGGGGATGGTGGCCGGGCTGGTCGGCATGCCGCAGCTGCTGGGCGACTCCCACTACTACGCCCTGGACTTCCCGGTCGGGCTCGGCTTCACCGGCATCGCGATCGCGCTGCTGGGCCGCAACCACCCGGTCGGCATCGTGTTCGCCTCGCTGTTCTGGGCGTTTCTGAACCAGTCATCGCAGATCCTCGACTTCGAGGGCATTCCCAAGGAGATCGCCGTGGTCACCCAGGCGATGATCGTGCTGACCGTCGTCGTGGTCTACGAGGTCGTGCACCGATGGGGCCGGCGGTACCAGCAGCAGCAGGTGGGCCGGGAGCTCGGCCGGGCCGAGGCCGAGTCAGAGGAGGCCAAGTCATGACCCAGGCCGTGACAGTGGCGACCCCGGAGACGGCACCGCCGCGTTCCCGCAGCAGGTGGCGCGCTGTCAGCATCGCCGCGGCGGCGTTCGTCGCGCTGTCGGCGGTGCGGCTGGTGACCGGGCAGAGCGCGCTCACCGACAGCGGAACGATCCAGGCCACCCTGGCCTTCGCCGTACCGATCGGCATGGCGGGGCTCGGCGGGTTGTGGGCCGAGCGGGCGGGGGTCATCAACATCGGCCTCGAAGGCATGATGGTCTTCGGCACCTGGTTCGGCGCCTACGCGGCCTGGAGCACCGGCAATCCGTGGCTGGGGCTGGTGGCGGGCGTACTCGGCGGGGTGTTCGGCGGGCTGATCCACGCGGTCGCCACGGTGACGTTCGGCGTCGACCACATCGTCTCCGGCGTCGCCATCAACATCCTGGCGGTCGGCGCGATGCGCTACCTGTCGATCCTGTACTTCCAGGACACCCCGGGCGGCGGCGCGTCGCAGTCGCCGCCGCTGCCGGGGTTCCCCCGCGTGGGGCTGCCGTTCGTCGCGGATGTGCTGGGGCCGGTGCAGGACCGGGGCTGGTTCCTGGTCTCCGACCTCGCAGGACTGGTCATCGGCCTGACGACCGGGATGTCGGCGGTCACCCTGCTGGCGATCCTGCTGGTCCCCGCGTCGTTCTTCATCCTGTGGCGCACCCCGTTCGGGCTGCGGCTGCGCTCATGCGGCGAGAATCCCGACGCCGCGGAGTCGCTGGGCGTTCCGGTCTACCGCTACAAGTACATCGCGGTCCTGGTCTCGGGCGGCCTGTCCGGCCTGGGCGGGGTGTTCCTGGCGATGGTCGCCTCCTCGATCTACCAGGAGGGCCAGACCGGTGGGCGCGGCTACATCGGCCTGGCGGCGATGATCTTCGGCAACTGGCGGCCCGGCGGGCTGGCCATGGGCGCGGGGCTGTTCGGCTACACCGACGCCCTCCAGGTCCGCGGGTCGGGGACGGCGGTGCACGCCCTGCTGCTGCTGATCGCGATCGCGCTGGTGGCGGTGGCGGTCTGGCAGTGGCGGCGGGGCAAGCCGGTCGTCGCCGCCGTCTCGCTCGCTGTGGCCGCGCTGCTGACGGTGTGGTATCTCACCACCGACACCCTGCCGCGCGAGCTGGTCACCTACAGCCCGCACGTTGCGACGCTGCTGGTGCTGGCGCTGGCCGCGCAGCGGCTGCGCGCCCCGGCCGCCATCGGCCGGCAGTGGCGGCGGTCGTGACGGGCGGCGCGGTCAGTGCGGCGGGCACGGCGGGCATGAGCGAGGTGAAGCCGTGACGGGCGCGGCCGAGGTGGACTGGCCGCGGCTGCGGGTCGCGGCCGCCACCGCCATGCGCGGCGCCTACGCCCCCTACTCCGGCTTCCCGGTGGGCGCGGCCGCGCTGGTCGACGACGGCCGGGTGGTGGTCGGCTGCAACGTGGAGAACGCCTCCTACGGGTTGGGCCTGTGCGCGGAGTGCGGCCTGGTGTCGGCGCTGCACGCGAGCGGCGGGGGCCGACTGGTGGCGTTCGCCTGCGTGGACGGCGCCGGCGCGGCGCTGATGCCGTGCGGGCGGTGCCGCCAACTGCTGTGGGAGCACGGCGGCGCGGCACTGCTGATGGACACGCCCGAAGGGGTCCTGCCCCTGAGCGAGGTGCTGCCGCAGGCGTTCGGCCCCGAGGACCTGCGGCGGCGCCCGTGAGGCCCGAGGCGCCGTGACCCGGGACGCGGCACAGGACACGAGGGGGTTCCGCCATGAGGGGGGAGCCCCCTTGTCTTCAATTCTCCCAGCGGTGGGAATGTCACCGCCACCGCTACCGGCCGGTTGTGGATGGAGCAGGAGGGCGCATGGACGTCATCGACATTCTCGTCACCAAGCGCGACGGCGGTGAGCTGGGGCCCGAGCAGATCGACTGGGTGATCGACGCCTACACCCGGGGCGCGGTGGCCGAGGAGCAGATGGCCGCGTTGAACATGGCGATCGTGTGGCGCGGCATGAGCCGGGCCGAGGTGGCGCGCTGGACCGATGCGATGCTGCGCTCGGGCGAGCGGCTGGACTTCTCCGATCTGCCCCGGCCGACCACGGACAAGCACTCCACCGGCGGCGTGGGCGACAAGATCACGCTGCCGCTCACGCCCACCGTGGCCGCCTGCGGGGCGGCCGTGCCGCAGTTGTCCGGGCGCGGGCTGGGCCACACCGGCGGCACGCTGGACAAGCTGGAGGCGATCCCCGGCTGGCGGGCGGAGCTGTCGCCGGAGGAGATGCGGGAGCGGCTGCTCGACGTCGGCGCCGTGGTGTGCGCCGCGGGGGCCGGGCTCGCACCGGCCGACCGGAAGCTGTACGCGCTGCGCGACGTCACCGGCACCGTGGAGTCCGTCCCGCTGATCGCGAGCTCCATCATGTCCAAGAAGCTCGCCGAGGGGACGGGCGCGCTCGTGCTCGACGTCAAGGTCGGTTCGGGCGCGTTCATGAAGGACACCGCGTCGGCCGGGGAGCTGGCGCGCACGATGGTCGACATCGGCAACGACAACGGTGTGCGCACGGTCGCCCTGCTGACCGCCATGGACGCCCCGCTGGGGCGGCGGGTCGGCAATGCGCTGGAGGTCGCCGAGGCCCTGGAGGTGCTCGCCGGCGGCGGCCCGGACGACGTCGTGGAGCTGACCGTGACGCTGGCGAGGGAGATGCTGACCGCGGCCGGACCGACCGGCGGCAAGGACCCCGCCGACGCGCTGCGCGACGGCTCAGCCATGGACGCCTGGCGCCGGATGATCGCCGCGCAGGGCGGCGACCCCGACGCCCCTCTGCCCGAGGCCGCCGAGTCCCGGCCGATCCTGGCGCCCGAGTCGGGCACGCTGACCCGCCTGGACGCCCACGCGGTCGGCGTCGCGGCCTGGCGCCTGGGCGCCGGCCGCGCCCGCAAGGAGGACCCGGTCTCCCCCGGCGCCGGGGTCACCCTGCACGCCAAGCCGGGCGAGCAGGTCCGCACCGGCCGCCCGCTGTTCACGCTGCACACCGACGACCCCGAGCGCTTCGACCGCGCCGCCGAGGCGCTGGCCGGCGCCTACGAGATCAACGGCGAGTACGACCCGCTCCCCCTGGTGATCGACCGGGTGGGGTAGCGCCGCGCTCCCCGGCCCCGGGGAACCGGGCGCGGACGGCGTCGATCATCGTGTCCCGCGAGACGGGTCCGCCGAAGCGCAGCCGGTCATAAGCGGTGAACGGCGGCTCCAGCGCGTCGAGTCCGTCGACGGCGCGGTGGAGGTCGTCGATCCACCGCCGCGACTCCGGCCGCGGATCGCCCAGCATCCGGCCGATCGCGCCGGTCAGCTCGTCCTTGCGCCGGATGCTGTCCGGTGTGACCGAGCGCAGGCAGACGTAGCGTCCGCTCAGGTACGCCTGCCATTCCCCCGCGCCCTGCTCGGGGTCGGACCAGTGGGCCTGGAACCACTGTGCGAGCCGTTCGGTCCCGCCGGCCCGCTCGGCGGGTTCCAGCAGGTCGGCCGGAACCATTTCGGTCCCGTCGGAGCGGAGGTAGCTCGGCAGCGGCAGGCGTCGGGCGAGGATGTCGGCGCGGACGGCGTCGGCCGGGATCGACCGCGCGGCGCACAGTTCGTCGAGCGCCACGAAGTGCTCGTCGACGTAGGCGTCGTCCGCGGGCGTCATCGGGTGGTCGCCGTTGACGGCGGCGAACCGCGCGGCCACCTCCGCCTTGAGTTCAGACATGGACGGGGTCCCTTCCGGTTGGAGGTGCTGGATCCGGCCGGTCCGGCCGATCCGGCCAGTCGAGGCCGAGGAGTTCCCGCAGCGCGGCCCCGCCCTCGGGGGTGACGCGCACGGCGCGCCGGTCGCCGGTGCGCACCAGCCAGGCGCGGTCGAGGAGGATCCGGTACAGCACGGCGCCGCACGCTCCCGCCAGGTGGGGGCGGCGCTCGGTCCAGTCGAGGCACTCCCGCACCGCGGGTCTGCGCCGCGGCCAGGTCGCGGGGTCGGCGCCGAGGTCGGCGAACCAGGCGCGGCCGCGCTCGGTGATGGCCAGGCCGGATTCCCGCGCCAGCAGGCCGCGCGCCGCCATGGCGTCGGCGATGGCCACGCCGAGCCGCCCCGCCAGGTGGTCGTAGCAGGTCCGGGCCTGCACCATGGCGTGCTCGGCCCGGACCTCACGCAGCCCGCGGGGCGGGTCGTCGATGCGAGGGAGGTGCGCGGTCAGCCGTTCGATCAGGTCGGCGGTCTCGACGTCGGCCAGCCTCAGGTAGCGGTGGCGCCCCTGGCGGACCTCGGCCAGCACCCCGGCCGCCACCAGGCGGGTGAGGTGGGCGCTGGCGGTGGAGGCCGCGACCCCGGCGTGCCGCGCGAGCTCCCCGGCCGTCCAGGTCCTGCCGTCGAGCAGGGCGAGGCAGAAGGCCGCCCGCGTCTCGTCGGCCAGCAGCGCCGCGAAGGAGGCGAACCGGTGCGCCTCGGTGGTGACCATGGCTTCAGCGTGCCATCCCGACGGTTCGGCCGGCGCCGAAGTGTCCGTTCCTCAGGTCGGATCGGTCGGATCGGCCTGGTCCGCCGGGTCGGCCGGATAGGTCACGCGGTGGCCGTCCACCCTGGCGAAGGAGGTGAGCCGGTGCTCGGTGGATTTGCGCCCGTCGATGACGTCGACCACGTCGATCCCGCGCACCAGCAGGGCGTCGCCGATCAGGGAGCGGTGGCAGCGCCAGGGCACCGCTTCGGCGCACATGATGGCGGTGGGGACGCGTTCGGCGGCCTCGATGAGGTCGGCCAGTCCGGCCGCGAACTCCTCCGTCTGCATGTGGTCGGCGTAGCCGCGGAACCCGGCGTTGCGCCAGCCGGCGTTGGCCGACGACGGCCTCCGCGCCGGTCTGCGGCCGCCCAGCCCCTCGATGCGGCGGTAGGCCAGACCGGCCTCTGCCAGCGCCTCCCGCAGCGCCTCCTGCCCGAACTGCGGGTTGGCGCGGGACCCTGCGAATCTGCGCACGTCCACCACCTGGCCGACGCCGTGGGCGCGCAGCACCTCGATGAACGCGCCGATCTCCCTGGTGGAGTGGCCGATCGTGTGGACGCGGAGCCGTCCCATGGCGGTGTCCCCCTCCCTTTTCGGACCGCGCGTGGTGGGGCCGGCGCCACCGGCGCTTCGGGATCGGGCTCCCGCGGCCCCGCGGTACGCGGCACCGCATCGTTGCGGGTGTCCGTCACGCGTTTCCATTCGTGCGAGGAGATCCCACATGTCCAGTGCGGAACCGTACCGGCGCGAAGCCGTGCCGACCGGCGTGCACCTGGCGTCGGTCGTCGCTGCGCTGGTGTTCATGTTCCGGCCGGACGCCAACGCCTACTTAAGGTTCACCGAATCAACGACTCAGGACACTAGCCCCCGATGGCGCGGGCGACCGCGTCGTGCAGGGCGGTGAGGTGCTCTTCGGCCGCGCGGCGGGCGGTCGCGACGTCGTCGGGGGCGGGCAGGATCACCTCCAGGTAGGCCTTGAGTTTGGGTTCGGTACCCGACGGGCGCAGGGTGACGTGGGCGCGGACCGCGCCGCCGAGGCGGTAGCGCAGGGCGTCGGTGGGAGGCAGGCCGCCGTGGCCGACGGCGAAGTCCTCGACGGCCTCCACCGGCAGGCCGGCGAAGCCCTTGGGCGGTTCGGCCCGCAGCCGACGCATCGCCTCGGTGATCCTGGACGGTTCCTGTGCGCGCACCGACAGTTGGCGGGTGCGGTGCAGGCCGTAGCGGCGGGCCTGGTCGTCGAGCAGGTCGAGCAGGGTCCTGCCCCGCGCCTTGGCCCCCGCCGCGAGCGAGGCGACGGCCAGGGCCGCGCTGATGCCGTCCTTGTCGGCCACGGGTCTTCCCCCGTCGCCGCCCAGGCAGTAGCCCAGCGCCTCCTCGTAGCAGAAGACGTTGCGCTCGTCCTCGCCGCCCGCGCGCACCAGCCATTTGAAGCCGGTCAGGGTCTCCGCGCAGTGCACGCCGTGCGCCGCGGCGATCTTGGGCAGCAGGCTCGCCGAGACGATGGTCGTGGCGACCAGGCGGCCGTCTCCCCGGGTGCGGCCCAGCACGTGCTCGGCGAGCAGGCCGCCGACCTCGTCGCCGGTGAGCAGGCCGTGGCCGGGGACGGCGACCGCCAACCGGTCGGCGTCGGGATCGTTGGCGAGGACGAGGTCGCTGCCGTCGCGCGCACCCGCGGCCAGTGCGAGGTCCATCGCACCGGGCTCCTCCGGGTTGGGGAAGGCCACGGTGGGGAAGTCGGGGTCGGGTTCGGCCTGCTCGGGCAGCACGCGCGGGGCGGGGAAGCCCGCTCGGTCGAACGCGGCGAGCAGGGTGGCGGCGCCCACGCCGTGCATGGGGGTGTAGGTGACGGAGACGTCGCGCTCGGGTCCGAGCGGCAGGGCGGTCACCGCGGCGAGGTAGCGCTCGACGGTCTCCTCGCCGAGGATCTCGGGGTCGCCGCCGAGCGGGAGGGTGTCGACCCGGCCCACCGTGTCGATCGCGATGGAGATCCCCTCGTCCAGCGGCGGCACGATCTGGCTGCCGGCCGCGGGACCGAAGCCGCCGACGTAGACCTTGTAGCCGTTGTCGCGGGGCGGGTTGTGGCTGGCGGTGACCATGACGCCGGCATCGGCCGCGCGGTCGCGCACGGCGTGCGCGAGCACCGGGGTGGGCAGCGTGCGCGGCAGTACCAGGGCGCGGCAGCCCGCACCGGTGAGCACGGCCGCGGTGTCGCGGGCGAACTTCTCGGACCCGTGGCGGGCGTCGTAGCCGATGACCACCGTCCGTCCCGGTCCCAGCCAGCGGGCCAGTCCCGCGGCCGCGCGCATGACGGTCACCCGGTTCATGCGGTTCGGTCCGGCGCCCAGCTCGCCGCGCAGGCCGGCCGTTCCGAACTCCAGCCGTCCGGCGAAGCGGTCGGCGAGCCCGGCCTCGTCGCCGCGGTCCAGGATCGCGGCGAGTTCGGCCCGGGTCTCGGGGTCGGGGTCCTGCTCCAGCCATTGCAGGGCCTGGTCGCGGTGGTTTCCGCCCATGTGGTGCGCCGCCTTCCTCTCACTGATGTTTGACCACCGTGTTCGCACAGAGGGTTGGCGTCGCAGTGTGCGCCGCCGGCGGCACAGCAGGTCCGAGCCCTGGAAGTCCCGCCCCGCGAACACAGCGCTCAGAGTTCGATCAGAGCCGCTCGACGATCGCGGCCAGCAGCCGGCCGACGTCGGTCGCGGCCTCGCGGCCGGCCTCCAGGACCTCCTCGTGGTCGAGGGGGCGGTCGGCGAGTCCGGCGGCGACGTTGGTGACCAGGGAGATCCCCAGCACGCTCGCCTCCTGCTCCCTGGCGGCGATCGCCTCGAGGGCGGTGGACATGCCCACGAGGTCGGCGCCCATGGCGCGCAGCATCCGGATCTCGGCCGGGGTCTCGAAGTGCGGGCCGGGCATGGCGGCGTAGACGCCCTCGGCGAGGGAGGGGGCGGCGTCGCGGGCCAGCGCGCGCAGCGACGCGGAGTAGGTGTCGGTGAGGTCCACGAAGTTCGCGCCGGTCAGCGGGGAGCGCGCGGTGAGGTTGAGGTGGTCGGTGATCAGCACCGGTTGGCCCACCTCGAATTCGGAGCGCAGGGCGCCGGCGGCGTTGGTGAGGATGACGGTGCCGGCGCCCGCTGCGATGGCGGTGCGCACGTTGTGCACGACCGCGTCGGTGCCGTGGCCCTCGTAGAGGTGGGTGCGTCCGAGGAACACCAGCAGGTCGCCCTTCCCGGCCTCCCCGCGCACGGTGCGGACCCGGCCGACGTGCCCCTCGACCTGGGGCTTGCGGAACCCCGGCAGCTCGCTGACCGCGAACTCCCCGCCCACCGTTCCCAGGGCGTCGGCCGCCGGGGCCCACCCCGATCCCATGACCAGCGCGACGTCGAAGGAGTCGGCTCCGCTGCGGGAGCGGAGCTCGTCGGCCGCCTCCCTGGCGAGTTCGTGGGCGTTGGTGTGCACGGTCGGCTCTCCTCGTGGTCGCGCTACTACGATGCGGACCACCTTATACCCCGCGCGGAATTGCCCGGCGGTTTTCCGGTCATGACCGAAAGGCCGCTTCCGCACTATATGGGCCGCCCCTTTTTCGACGCACTCGGGTTATCCCCAGGAAATAGTCTTGGCTTGTTTTTTCGAGTTTCACCGAGTAGCGGCGTGCATCACATTTCCTTCTGAGTGAGGCACTGGATTCCTTGTTTTTCCGCTGCGGGGCGACATAGAATTATTGCGTGGATTCATTCGCGCCACCCCAACCGGTCGGGACCGGTGCGCCTTTCCCGCGGAACGTGGACGCGGCGCCGGTCTCGATGGTCGCGGCGTGGGTGGGAGAGGTCGGCCAGGACTCCCTTTCAGGCTCGGAGCTGCTGGATTTCGCCGCCGCCTGCGAGCGCGCCCGGCGTGAATCGGAGTCCCGGCAGCTCACCGCGATTGCACGGTCGGCCGCCGAGGCGAGATGCCGGGAGCACGGCTCCTACGGGCACGCCGAGGAGTGCGCCGCGGCCGAGATCGCCACCGAATTGGAGCTGCCGCCGGGCTATGCCGCCGGGCGGACGGGCCACGCCTCCCGGATCACCGCGTGCTTTCCCGGGGTGCACGCGTCCCTGCTGAAAGGGGAGATCGACTCCGACGCGGCAGAGAAGAGGCCTCATGGAGAAAGACTTGAGTTTTAAGCTCGGCCATCGGGGGTTGTGAACCTCAGCCCAAGGAGGGATCCGCGGTGACCGGGCGACGGTGCACGCCGCCCCCCCCCGGCCCCAGGAGGTCGTGAAGCCTCAGCCCCAGGAGAGATCCGCGGTGACCGGGCGATTCTCTCGTGTGGCCGAAGGCCCGTGGACGCAAAATCGCCCACCCGCGCGCCTACTCCTTCCCGGGGCCGAGGTTAAGACTCAAGGAAGAAGACCCCCGGAGAAAACAAGCCGGAAGTGTAAGAGGTCCGCACCGAGCCTGGGAGCGCGCGACCGGCTTCGCCCGGTCATCCGCAGATAACGGCGTCATTCCCCGACGGGGCGGCGCAGGACGTATTGGGGGCCCGCGTCGCCGCCGAGGTAGCGGCGGCCGGTGTGGGCGAAGCCGCCGGCCAGGTAGGCGCGGACGGCCGCGGGATTGCCCTCGTTCACGGTGAGCAGCACCTCGGTGGCCTCGGGGGCGATGCCGCGCACGAGAGAGTCCAGGGCCGCGCAGGCCGCCCGGCCCACCCCCTGCCCCTGCCACTGCGGGTCGATGTAGAACGCCCGCAGCAGGACGGCGCGCGCCGGGTCGTCGGCGATCTCGCCGAGGACGCCGAGGCGGTCGACGATACCGAAGCCCACCGGCACATCGGAGCACAGGACGGCGAACGGGGTGCGGTTGGGGTCTGCGTCGGCGCGCGGCAGCGTGTTGACCGCCTCGGCGCTGAAGCGATGCTGGCCCGGCGCCAGCCGGAGCTTGAGGACCGCGGCCCGCAGGTCGGCGACCCTTGGGGAGTCGCCGTCCAGCCGCACCAGCTCGACGCCCGCCGCACGCATCTCCGCCGTCCTCCCCCGTCCTTCCCGCATCGCCTTGCCCGCTCACACGCCGATCGGGTGCCAGACCGTCTTGGTCTCCAGGAACGGCGTCATCCGGATGGTCCCCGGGTCGGCCGACCAGTCCGGCGCGGGCTCGGGCCGGAGCACGCGCTTGAGGGTGTCGGCGGCCGCCTCCTCCAGTTCCGCGGCGAGGTCGCCGGCCCCGGTGAGGTCGAGGGCGTTGACGTCGGCGTGGGCGGCCAGCGGCGGGGCCAGTTCGGCGAGCCGGCCGGTGAGGATGTTGACCACGCCGCCCGGCAGGTCCGACGTCGCCAGCACCTCGCCCAGGGTGACCGCCGGCAGCGGGGCGCGCTCACCGGCGACCACGACGGCGGTGTTGCCCGTGGCGATCACCGGGGCGACGACCGAGACCAGGCCGAGCAGGGGCGCCCACGGCGGTGCGATGACCGCCACCACGCCCGCGGGCTCGGGCGCGGACTGGTTGAAGTAGGGCCCGGAGACCGGGTTGGCCGCGCCGGCGACCTGCGCGATCTTGTCGGTCCAGCCGGCGTAGTAGACCCAGCGGTCGATCGCCGCCGAGACCAGTGCTTCGGCCCTGCCCCGGCCGACGCCGTCGGCGGCCACGACCTCGTCGACGAACTGGGCCCTGCGCCCCTCCAGCATCTCGGCGGCCCGGTAGAGGACCTGCCCCCTGTTGTAGGCGGTGCGCCCGGCCCAGCCGCCGAACGCCTTGCGCGCCGCCACCACGGCGTCGCGGGCGTCCTTGCGGGAGGCCAGGGCCGCGTTGGCGAGGTGCTCGCCCTTGGCTGACGTCACGGGATAGGACCTGCCCGATTCCGAACGAGGGAACGCTCCGTTGACGTAGAGCTTGTAGGTCTTGCGCACGGCGAGCCGCTGCGGCGCGGCGGCGTCGCCCCGGTTCTCCTGCTGCTTCTTGTTCCTGCGCTCAGCCGGCAAGGTAGCCCTCCAGTCCGTGGCGCCCGCCCTCGCGGCCGTAGCCGGACTCCTTGTAGCCGCCGAACGGGCTGGCGGGATCGAACTTGTTGAACGTGTTGGACCACACGACCCCGGCGCGCAGCCGGTCGGCGGTCCACAGCATCCGTGAGCCCTTCTCGGTCCACACCCCGGCGGACAGTCCGTAGGGGGTGTTGTTGGCCTTGGCCACCGCCTCGTCGGGGGTCCGGAAGGTCAGCACCGACAGCACGGGGCCGAAGATCTCCTCCCGCGCGATGCGGTGCGCCTGGCTGACGCCGGTGAAGACCGTGGGCGCGAACCAGTAGCCGCGCTCGGGCGGTTCGCAGGTCGGCGACCAGCCCTGCGCCCCCTCCTCCTCGCCGATCCGGGCCAGGTCGCGGATGCGCGCCAGTTGCGCCGCGGAGTTGATCGCCCCGATGTCGGTGTTCTTGTCCAGCGGGTCGCCCATGCGCAGCCGCTCGATCCTGGCCTTGAGCCGGGCGAGCAGCTCGTCGGCGATCGACTCCTGCACCAGCAGCCGGGAGCCCGCGCAGCATACGTGCCCCTGGTTGAAGAAGATGCCCGACACGATGCCCTCGACCGCCTGGTCCAGCGCGGCGTCGTCGTAGACGATGTTGGCGCCCTTGCCGCCGAGTTCGAGGGTGAGCCGCTTGGGGGTGCCGGCAACGGCGCGGGCGATCTGGCGTCCGACCTCGGTGGAGCCGGTGAAGGCGACCTTGTCGGTCCCCGGATGCGCCACCAGCGCCCGCCCGGTCTCCCCCGCTCCGGTGACGATGTTGACCACGCCCGGCGGAAGTCCCGCCTCCTGGCAGATCTCGGCGAAGACCAGGGCCGTCAGCGGCGTGGTCTCGGCCGGTTTGAGCACGACCGTGTTGCCGGTGGCCAGCGCCGGGGCGATCTTCCAGGCCAGCATGAGAAGCGGGAAGTTCCACGGGATGACCTGCGCCGCGACACCGAGCGGACGGGGGTCGGGGCCCAGGCCGGCGTGCGCGAGCTTGTCGGCCCAGCCGGCGTGGTAGAAGAAGTGCGCGGCGACCAGCGGCAGGTCGACGTCGCGGGTCTCCTTGATCGGCTTGCCGTTGTCCAGCGACTCCAGGACCGCCAGCTCGCGGGCGCGCTCCTGGATGATGCGGCTGATGCGGAACAGGTACTTGCCGCGTTCGGCCCCCGGCATCGGGGCCCACACGCGCTCGAAGGCGCGGCGCGCGGCCCGCACGGCGCGGTCGACGTCGGCCTCGGCGGCCGCTGCGACCTCGGCCAGCGGCTCCTCGTCGGCGGGGTTGAGGGTGGTGATGCGCTCCTCGCCGCTCGCGGGCGTGAACTCGCCGTCGATGAACAGGTCGTAGGACGGCTTGATGGAGACGACCGCACGGGACTCGGGCGCGGGCGCGTACTCGAAGATCTGGTCTGCCACTGCCTAGTCCAACGTGTAGTAGTCGGGGCCGGGGTAGCTGCCCGTGGTGAGCTTGGTGCGCTGCATCAGCAGGTCGTTGAGCAGGCTGGAGGCGCCGAGGCGGAACCACGCCGGGTCCAGCCAGTCGTCGCCCGCGACCTCGTTGACCATCACCAGGTACTTGACGGCGTCCTTGGTGGTGCGGATTCCGCCCGCGGGCTTGACCCCGACCTGGCGGCCGGTCCGCGCGCGGTGGTCGCGGACCGCCTCCAGCATGATCAGGGTGACCGGCAGCGTTGCGGCCGGGGAGACCTTGCCGGTGGAGGTCTTGATGAAGTCGGCGCCGGCACCCATGGCCAGCCAGGAGGCGCGGCGCACGTTGTCGTAGGTGGCGAGTTCCCCGGTCTCCAGGATCACCTTGAGGTGGGTGCCGGCGCACGCCTCCTTCACCGCGGCGATCTCCTCGTGGACCTTGCGGTAGTCGCCGGCCAGGAACGCGCCGCGGTCGATGACCATGTCGATCTCGTTCGCGCCGTCGGCGACCGCGCGGCGGGTGTCGGCGAGCTTGGCCTCCAGCGGGGCGCGCCCGGACGGGAAGGCCGTGGCCACCGACGCCACGCCGACCCCGGTCCCGGCGAGCGCCTCGACCGCCACCGCGACCAGGTCCGAGTACACGCACACCGCCGCGACCTGCGGGGCCGAGGGGTCGGCCGGGTCGGGGTGGGCGGCCTTGGCGCACAGCGCCCGCACCTTGCCGGGGGAGTCGGAGCCTTCCAGCGTGGTCAGGTCGACCATCCGGACGGCCAGGTCGATCGCCTGGCGCTTGGCCGTGGTCTTGATCGAACGGGTGCCGAGGTCGGCGGCGCGCGCCTTCGCGCCGACCTCGTCCACTCCGGGAAGTCCATGCAGGTACGCCCGCAGCGACGCGTTGGACGCCGCGGTGTCTGACGCGAATGCCGTGTCGGGCACGGGCCCACCTCGATCCTCATCGATCCCGGTCCTACGCCGGGCGACCACCTTAACGCGCGGCCGGAACCCGGTGTCGTCGGGCGTGGCTAGGCTGGTGGTCCGGGGAACCGGCGCGGAGAAGACGGGGAGAAACGGGGGCGGCCATGGCGGAGTTGCGGATCTCGTCCGACGACGCGCTCGATCTGCGCAGGCTGGCCGCTGCACTGGTGGAGTCCCAGGGCTGGCCGCGCGAGCAGGTGAGCATCTGGGACAACCGCGGCGGCGAGGTCATCGTGACCGTCGACGACGCGCTGCTGCACCGGCCCGAGCCCGATCCGCTGAACCAGCCGGTGCACACCCGCAGCGACGTGCACCGGGCCTGTGAGCTGCTGCGCCGGCGCGACGACTCGCTGCGCGGCGTGGACTTTCCCCGGCTGCGCGCCGAGGCGGCGCGGTTCTTCTCGGCCGGCTGGTCGATCGCCGACCTGCTGCACGCGCTGAGTCACCGGCCCGACGGCCTGGCCTGGCCGCGAGGCGAGGGCTACCAGGGCGTCGAGTGGCTGGAGCACCGGCTGCGCAACTGGAAGACCCCGACCGGCGACATCCGCCCTTCGGTCTCCCAGGAGAGCGCGCAGTTGCGGATCGTGGGCCGCGCCGGGCTGCCCGACGACCTCGGCCGGCCCGACGACACTCCGCGGCGCGGCGGGACCGCACGCCCCGAGACCGCCAGGGCCGCGGCCGACGACGCCCGCCGGCTGATGCGGGTGCAGACCCGGACCACCAGCAACACGCTGGAACACCGCGACCGCACCGCCGCCCGCATCCACCGCGAGGAATGAACGCCGACCTTGAGGTCGGGTGTTGCCCGAATCCCGGGAGGGCTGAAGGCCTGCCCCAGGATAGAAGTGCGTGCGGGTGGGCGATTCCCTCGTGTGGCCGAAGGTCCGTGGACGGAAATCGCCCTCACGCGCGCGAAGCAGACCCGTCGACTCAGGCGCATACCGACACCGCGGTTTCGGTCTGGAGCACAGGCAGACGGCGTGGGTGGCGCGGCGCCGGTGCGATCCTTTGGGGGCCTGGCGGCCACGCGAGGGGATCGCCCAGTCGCCGCGGAGTCGGCGTCCTCGGGCTGAGGTTTCACGTCCCTCGGCGGGCGGCCGTCGAGCCTCGCACGACCAGTTCGGGGGTGAACCGGCACCGCAGGTGGCGGTGGCCGGGGTCGTCGAGCTCATCACCGAGCAGCCGCATCGCCGCGCGGCCGAGGTCGTACTTGGGCTGGGCCACGGTGGTCAGTCCCGGATGGACCAGGGCTGCGGCGTCGACGTCGTCGTAGCCGACCACGGAGAGGTCGCCCGGGGCGCGCAGCCCGCGCTCGCCGAGCCCTTTGAGCAGCCCGAGGGCGAGCTGGTCGTTGGCGCAGAAGACGGCCCCCGGCCGCGCCGCGCCGCCGAGGACCTTCTCGGCGGCGCGCTCCCCCGAGCCGGCGTTGAGCATCGGTACCTCGATCAGCCGGATGACCGCATCGGGGTCCAGGCCGCTCTCCGCGCACGCCGCGCGCAGCCCGGCCAGGCGGTCCCGGCACTGCCGGACGGCGAATGGGCCGCTGAGGAAGGCGATGCGCTCATGGCCGAGGCCGATCAGGTGCCGGCCGACGGCGAGCCCGCCGGCCCGGTTGTCGACGCTGACGCCGCACCCGGTCGCCTCCCCGGTCCCGCCGTGGTCCAGCAGTACCCAGGGAACGCCCCGGCGGCGCAGCCAGAACAGGTCGGACAGGTCGTCGTCCACCGGCATGACCACCGCTCCGGCCGCCCGCTGCTCGGCGAGCATGCGGGCCGACCTCCGCTGCCGTCCGGACCGTTCGGCGGAGTTCAGCAGGATCACCGCGCGGCCCGACTCGGCCGCCTCGTCCTCGATCCCGCGCGCCACCTCGGTGAAGAAGGGGTTGGTGATGTCGAGGACGAACAGTCCGACCGCGTCGGCGCGGCCCGAGCGCAGGCTGCGGCCGGAGGAGTTGCGCACGTAGTCGAGCTCCCGGACGGCCTCCTCCACCCGGCGCCGGGTCGCCTCGGCCACCCGGTGCGGCCGGTTCAGCACGTTGGAGACCGTGGCCCGCGAGACCCCGGCGCGGGCGGCGACCTCGTTGATGCCCACGGGGCGTTCGAGGCCTTCGGTTGAGGAGGACAAGAGGAGGGCTCCCGGCGGGGCGTCGGCATCGCGGCGGAGGACGGTTCGGAGTCGGACGGGGCTCATCGTCACACCGTCCTTAAAACGTGTCAATAGCTGTTGTACGACATCCCCGAGCACAATCACGGAGTCACAAAGCCACCGACTCTCCGTGATCACCGCACCCGAGATGATCACGAACGGTCAATTTTCGCACCGCGCTATTGACGGGACCGTGTGACCCGCCTAACGTCCCTCTCAGTTTAAAACGTTATTAACGGTGAAGGAGGGCTCATGGCCCAGCCGCCCTCACCGGCGCCGCCGCCCCTGGCGCTGGTCGATGTGGCCAAGTCCTTCGGGATGGTCAAGGCGCTGCAGGGGGTCTCGCTCGAACTGCGCGCCGGCGAGATCCACGCGCTCGTCGGCGAGAACGGGGCGGGAAAGTCCACCCTGGTCAAGACCATCGCGGGAGTCCACAGACCCGACAGCGGGCACGTCGAGGTCGACGGCGCGCCGACGGGGTTCTCCGGCCCGGCCGACGCCCAGCGCGCCGGGGTCGCGGTGATCTACCAGGAGCCCACGCTCTTCCCCGACCTCTCCGTCGCGGAGAACCTCTTCATGGGGCGCCAGCCGCTGACCCGCGGTCGGCGCATCGACCGCTCCGCGATGCGCGAGCAGACCGCGCGGCTGTTCGCCCGGCTCGGCGTGCACATCGATCCGGACCGGCCCGCCCGCGGCCTGTCAATCGCCGACCAGCAGCTCATCGAGATCGCCAAGGCGCTGTCCTTCGACGCCGGGGTGCTGATCATGGACGAGCCCACCGCTGCGCTGTCGGGCGTCGAGGTGGATCGGCTGTTCACGGTGGCGCGCTCGCTGCGGGACGCCGGCGCCGCCATCCTGTTCATCTCGCACCGCTTCGACGAGGTCTTCTCGCTGTGCGACCGCATCACGGTCATGCGGGACGGCCGCCACATCTCCACCGACCCGATCGGCGAGCTCACCGTCGACGCCGTCGTGCGGCGCATGGTCGGCCGGGACGTCACGGCGCTGTTCCCCAAGCAGGAGACCGAGTCGGGCGAGGTGCTGCTGGAGGTCGAGGGCCTGACCCGCACCGGCGTCTTCTCCGACGTCGGCTTCTCCGTGCGCGGCGGCGAGATCGTCGCCCTGGCCGGCCTGGTGGGCGCCGGGCGCAGCGAGGTCGTCCGGGCGGTGTTCGGCATCGACCGCTACGACGCGGGCGCGGTGCGCGTCGCCGGCCGCCGACTGCCCCCGGGGCGCCCGGCCGCGGCCATGGCCGCCGGGCTGGCCCTGGTCCCCGAGGACCGCCGCCAGCAGGGCCTGGTCATGGAGATGTCGGTGGAGCGCAACGCCACCCTCACCCGGCGCGGGGCGCTGAGCCGCCTGGGCCTGCTGCGCCGCTCGGCCGAGCGCGCCGAGGCCGGCGCGTGGTCGGAGCGGCTGCGGGTCAAGGCCGGCCGACTCGACGACGCCGTGTCCACCCTGTCCGGCGGCAACCAGCAGAAGGTCGTCCTGGCCAAGTGGCTGGCCACCGGCCCGAAGGTCCTGATCGTCGACGAGCCCACCCGCGGCATCGACGTCGGGACCAAGGCCGAGGTGCACCGGCTGCTGTCGGAACTGGCCGGGCAGGGCCTGGCCGTCGTCATGGTCTCCAGTGAACTGCCGGAGGTGCTGGGCATGGCCGACCGCGTCCTGGTCATGCACGAGGGCCGACTGAGCGCGGAGCTCTCCCGCGCCGAGGCCACGGAGGAGTCGGTGATGTACGCGGCCACCGGACAGCAGGAGGTGACGGCGTGAGCGCCCCCACCACCGAGGCCCCGCTCCAGGAGCACGGCGGCGGCGACGTCCGGTCCTCCCGCCGGCTGCGGCAGGTGCGCGAACTCGGCATCCTGCTGGCGCTCGTGCTCCTGATCGCGGCCACCACCGCGGTCAACCCGGGCTTCCTGTCCTCCCAGAGCATCGACGACCTGCTGCTGGGCGCGACCCTGCTGACGATCCTGGCCGTGGGCCAGACCCTGGTCGTCATCACCCGCAGCGTCGATCTATCCGTCGGCTCGGTCCTCGGGCTGTCGGCGTTCGCGGTCGGCACGCTCTTCGTGTCCTTCCCCGGCCTGCCGGTCCCGGTGGTCGCGCTGGCCGGCGTGCTGCTGGGTGCGGTGTGCGGCGCCGTCAACGGCGCGCTTGTCGCGACGGCGCGGGTCCCCGCGCTCGTCGTCACCCTGGGCACGCTGTACGTGTTCCGCGGCATCGACTACTGGTGGGCCTCCGGCACGCAGATCAACGCCGCCGACATGCCGGCCTCGTTCCTGGGGCTGGGCCGGACGAGTGTGCTGGGCGTCCCGGTCCCGGCCCTGATCGCCCTGGGCGTGGTCGTGGCCGCCGGGTGGTACCTGCGCTCCTACCGCAGCGGCCGGGAGCTCTACGCCATCGGCTCCGAGCCGCACGCCGCGCGGCTGTCCGGCATCCCGGTGGACCGGCGGATCTTCGGCGCCTTCGTCGTCAACGGCGCCCTGGCCGGCCTGGCCGGCGTGCTCTACGCCGCGCGGTTCGGCACCCTCGACGCGACCGTCGGCAGCGGGCTGGAGCTGGAGGTCGTCGCCGCGGCCGTGGTCGGAGGGGTCGCGATCTTCGGCGGCAGCGGAACCGTCTACGGCGCCGCCCTGGGCGCGGTGCTGCTCACCACCATCGGCTCGGCGCTGCCGGTGCTGCGCGTCAACGCGTTCTGGCAGGAGGCCGTGGTGGGCCTGCTCATCCTGGTCGCGATCGGCATGGACCGGCTGCTGGCGGTGCGCGCCGCCCGCCGGCTCCGAGGAGGTGAATCCCGTGGTGCCTGACGTCTCCACACCGACCACCGGCGAAGCGGCGGCCGCGCCCCGCCCGGCGGAGCCGCGCTCCGCGCTGCGGGCGCTGGCGTCCGCCCGCGGGACCTCGGTCATCGGGGCGCTGCTGGTGTCGGTCCTCGCCGCCTCCTTTCTGGTGGAGGGGTTCGCGAGCGGCCGCAACGCCGGCTTCGTGGTCCTGGACATCGCGGCGATCGCGCTGATCGCGCTGCCGATGACGCTGGTGATCATCACCGGGGAGATCGACCTGTCCGTGGCCAGCACGCTCGGGCTGACCAGCGCCGTGATGGGGCAACTGTGGGTGGCGGGGCTGCCGCTGGAGACCATCGTCCCGTTCTGCCTGGTGCTGGGCGCCGTTCTCGGTGCGGTCAACGGGCTGCTCGTCACGGTCGCCGGCCTGCCCTCGCTGGCGGTGACGATCGGCACGATGGCGCTGTACCGCGGCCTGGCCTACGTGATCCTGGGCGACCGCGCGGTGGCGGACTTCCCGCTCTCCTGGACGGGCGGGGCGACCTCGCGCATCCCCGGTACGCCGATTCCGTGGGTGGCCGTCCTGATCCTCGTCCTGGCCCTGGTCTTCGGCGTGCTGCTGCACTCCACCGCCTTCGGGCGCTCGCTGTACGCGATCGGCAGCAACGACGAGGCGGCCCGGTTCTCCGGGATCTCGGTCGGCCGCACCAAGCTGTGGCTCTTCGTGGCCACCGGCGCCGTCGCGGCGCTGGCCGGCGTCTTCTGGACGCTGCAGTACGGCAGCGCGCGGGCCGACAACGCCGCGGGCCTGGAGCTGTCGGTGGTGGCGGCCGTGCTGCTCGGCGGGGTGTCGATCTTCGGCGGCGTCGGCGCGCTGCCCGGCGTGCTCGGCGGCGTCCTGCTCCTCGGCACGATCCGCAACGCCCTGCAGCTCGCCGACGTCTCCTCCGACACGCTGTCCATCGTCACGGGCCTGCTGCTCGTCGTCTCGGTCGTCGCGCCCAATGCCGTGGCGCGGATGCGGGCGCGCCGACCCGGGCCGGGCGCACCGCGGTCGCGGCGACCCGGCGGCCCCGACGTCCCCCGTCCCTTCTCTTCGCGCACCGAGAGGTAACCATGTCCCGATCCCTTCTCCGTTACGGCGCCACAGCCGGCGCGCTCGCCGGCCTGGTGCTGATGACCGCGGCCTGCGGCACGACGACCCGCGGCAGCACCGAGGACGAGGCCGGCGCGAGCGCGACCGGCGAGGCCGACCCCAACGCCGAGATCCCCGAGGGCCTGGCGATCAGCTTCCTGCCCAAGCAGCTCAACAACCCCTACTTCACCTACGCCGACGCCGGCGGCGAGGAGGCCGTCGAGGAGGTGGGCGGCGAGTACAAGGAGGTCGGCCCCTCGGATGCCAGCGCCTCCTCGCAGGTGAGCTACATCAACACGCTGAGCCAGCAGGGCAGCGACGTGATCGTGCTCGCGGCCAACGACCCCAACGCCGTCTGCGGCGCGCTGAACCAGGCGCGCCAGGCCGGCGGCAGGATCGTCACCTACGACTCCGACACCGACCCCGAGTGCCGCGACGTCTTCATCAACCAGGCCTCGGCCGAAGGGCTCGCCCAGACCCAGGTGAAGTTGATCGCCGAGCAGGTCGGCGGCGAGGGCGAGATCGCCTTCCTGTCGGCCTCGCCCAACGCCACCAACCAGAACGCCTGGCTGGAGCTGATGGAGGAGGAGCTGGCCAAGCCGGAGTACGAGGGCATCGAGGTCGTGGACACCGTCTACGGCAACGACGACGACCAGAAGTCCTTCCAGGAGATGCAGGGCCTGATGCAGTCCCACCCCGACCTCAGGGGCGTCGTCTCCCCGACGACCGTGGGCCTGGCCGCCGCGGCGCGCTACCTCAGCGGCTCCGAGTACAAGGGCGACGTCGCGCTCACCGGTCTGGGCACGCCCAACCAGATGCGCGAGTACGTCGAGGACGGCACCGTCGAGGAGTTCGCGCTCTGGGACCCCAAGGACCTCGGCTACCTGGCCGCCTACACCGGCGCCTCGCTGGCCGCGGGCCGGATCACCGGTGAGGAGGGGCAGACCTTCGAGGCCGGGCGGCTCGGCGAGTACGAAATCGGCGCCGAGGGCGAGGTCGTCCTCGGCCCGCCGACGGTCTTCAACGCCGACAACATCGACGACTACGACTTCTGATCGGGAGGTGGAGATGCGGCGCGTCTGCTTCCTGCTCCAGGTCCGGCCCGACCGCCTCGACGAGTACCGCGAGCGCCACGCGTCGGTGTGGCCGGAGATGCGCGCGGCCCTGCACGAGAGCGGCTGGCACAACTACTCGCTGTTCTGCCGCGAGGACGGCCTGCTGGTGGGCTACCTGGAGACCGAGGACTTCGAGGCCGCCAGGGCCGCCATGGAGCGCACCGGCGTCAACGCCCGCTGGCAGGCCGAGATGGCCCCGTTCTTCCAGGATCTGGACGGCCGCCCCGATGAGGGGATGCTCCCCTTGACCGAGGTCTTCCACCTGGACTGACAGCGGGCACCTCGCAGCCGGTGGGGCATTGACCACCCGCACTTTTAAAACGTTAAAATACGTCCGGCGCCGCCGTCGGACACGAGTCAGGAGTCTGCAATGAGCGACATCACCGCCGCGCGGGCGGCACTGCGGCAACAGGCCGTCGAACTGCCCTCGTGGGCGTTCGGCAACAGCGGCACCCGGTTCAAGGTGTTCGCACAGCCGGGCGTGCCGCGCAGCCCCGAGGAGAAGATCGCCGACGCCGCGCAGGTGCACCGCTTCACCGGCATCGCGCCGAAGGTCGCACTGCACATCCCGTGGGACCGGGTCGACGACTACGCCAAGCTCGCCGAGTACGCCGGGGAGCTCGGGATCGAGGTCGGGACGGTCAACGCCAACGTCTTCCAGGACGACGACTACCGGCTGGGCAGCGTCGCCAACCCCGACCCGCGGGTGCGGCGCAAGGCACTGGACCACCTGCTGGAGTGCGTCGACGTCATGGACGCGACCGGCTCCCGCGACCTGAAGCTGTGGTTCTCCGACGGCACCAACTACCCGGGCCAGGACGACATCCGCGCCCGCCAGGACCGGCTCGCCGAGGCGCTGGAGGCCGTCCGCGACCGCCTCGGCGACGGCCAGCGCATGCTGCTGGAGTACAAGCTGTTCGAGCCGGCCTTCTACACCACCGACGTGCCCGACTGGGGCACCGCCTACGCCCACTGCCTCAAGCTCGGGGACAAGGCCCAGGTGGTGGTGGACACCGGACACCACGCGCCCGGCACCAACATCGAGTTCATCGTGGCGTTCCTGCTGCGCGAGGGCAGGCTCGGCGGGTTCGACTTCAACTCCCGCTTCTACGCCGACGACGACCTGATGGTGGGCGCGGCCGACCCCTTCCAACTGTTCCGGATCATGCACGAGGTGGTGTGCGCCGGCGCACACGAGCCCGAGGCCGGCGTGGCCTTCATGCTGGACCAGTGCCACAACATCGAGCCGAAGATCCCCGGCCAGATCCGCTCGGTCATGAACGCGCAGGAGGCCACGGCCAAGGCGCTGCTGGTCGACGCGGAGGCGCTGGCCGCGGCCCAGGCCGCGGGCGACGTGCTCGGCGCCAACGCGGTCCTGATGGACGCCTACGACACCGACGTCCGCCCGCTGCTGGCCGAGCTGCGCGGGGAGCAGGGTCTGGAGCCCGACCCGATGGCCGCCTACGCGGCGTCCGGATACGCCGAGCGGATCGCCGCCGAGCGCGTCGGCGGCACCCAGGCCGGATGGGGGGCCTGAGAACCGTGCGATCCCCCATGCGCGCCCTGGCCACCGGCCTCGGCGCTGCGGCCGTCCTGCTGCCGTTCGCTGTCTCGGGCACCGCCCACGCCGACCCCGCCCCCGCGCAGGCCCCGCTGTCGGCGACGCCCATCGGCAGCACCACCCCCGACGACGAGGCGCTGTACTTCGTCTCCTACGACGGCCTGGTCAACAACGGCTCCTACCAGCAGAGCGGCATCCTCACCCACGGCGACTTCCAGTACGCCGCCTGGTACACCGACACCCGGCACGCCGTCATCGCGCGCCGCGACGTCACCAAGCGCGGCGCGGCGGGCCGGTGGCGCACGGTGCGACTGCCGCACCGGCTCAGCACCGACGACTCCCACAACTCGATCTCACTGGGCGTCTCCGCCGGCGACGGCCGACTGCACGTGGCCATGGACACCCACAACACCCCCGTATACTACGTGCGCTCCGAGGCCGGGCTGGTGGACGAGCGGGGCGACGGCCACTGGAGGGCCGACTCCTTCGGTCCGGTGCAGCGGACGCTGGGGGGCGTGGACCTCGGCGGCATCACCTACCCGCGGTTCGTCTCCGCGCCCGGCGGCGGCCTCCAGTTGAGCTACCGCACGGGCGGCTCCGGCGACGGGACCACCGAACTGGCCGAGTACGCCGACGGGCGCTGGGAGAAGCTGGGCGCCTGGTCCTCCCCCGAGGGAGAGTTCCGCGCCAACGGCGGCGTCAGCGACAGCCGCAACATGTACCTGCACGGGATCGGCTACGACGACTCCGGGCGGCTGCACGCCTCGTTCACCTGGCGGGAGGCCGCAGCGGGCGGGGAGGTCCTCTGCCACCCCGGCGGCCTGTCCAACCACGACACCGGCTACGTCTACAGCGACGACGAGGGGCGCACCTGGCGCACCGGCGACGGCGCGCTCGCCGCGGTCACCGGCACCGAGCGCCGCGTGTCGGTGCGGACGCCCGGCCACGTCGCGGACCCGCTGGACGTCGACCAGGCGCTGATGAACCAGGAGTCCCAGGCCGTGGACTCCAGCGGCAATCCGCACGTCATGGTCAGCTACGTGCCCGGGCGCTTCACCCACTGCGTCACCGACTTCGTCGAGCAGCGCAGGACCCACGGCCGCACCTTCCACCTGCACCGCGACAGCACTGGCGCATGGCACAAGGCCGAGCTGCCCGAGCCGCTCGGCGCGTTCGGCCGCTCCCGGCTGGTGCTGACCGCCGACGACGACGCCTACGCGGTGCTGCCGGGCGGGCGCATCATGGCCGCCTCGGCCGAGAGCGGCTGGACCGACTGGACCAAGGTCTACGACGGCTCCGACGTCAACGCCTTCGGCGAGGTGCTGGTGGACGAGTCCCGCGTGGACTCCGACGGCGTGCTCTCGGTCTTCTACCAGGAGCCCAGCGAGGGCACCGAGCCCTCCCCCGTCCGCGTCGCCGACTTCCGACTCGGGTGAGCCCGCGGGGCCGGTCCGGAAAGGCCGGCCCCGGCCCCGCGGATCCGCACACCGCCGCCAACCACATCGAAGGACTGAGGAGATGACCTCTCACACACCCCACCCGCAGGTCGAGGCGCTGCTGGAGCGCTCGCACCGGCTGGGCGCCGACCCGCGCAACACCAACTACGCCGGCGGCAACGCCTCGGCGAAGGCCGACGCCGTCGACCCGGTGACGGGCGAGCCGGTGGAGCTGATGTGGGTCAAGGGCTCCGGGGGCGACCTCGGAACGCTGCAGGAGTCGGGTCTTGCCGTGCTGCGGCTGGACCGGCTGCGCGCGCTCACCGGGGTGTACCCGGGGGTGGAGCGCGAGGACGAGATGGTCGCGGCGTTCGACTACTGCGCCCACGGCAAGGGCGGCGCAGCGCCCTCGATCGACACGGCGATGCACGGCCTGGTCGAGGCCGCGCACGTCGACCACCTGCACCCCGACTCCGGCATCGCGCTGGCGTGCGCGGCCGACGGGGAGAAGCTCACCGCCGAGTGCTTCGGCGACCGGGTGGTGTGGGTGCCCTGGCGGCGGCCCGGCTTCCAACTGGGCCTGGACATCGCCGCGGTCAAGGAGGCCGACCCGCAGGCCATCGGCGTGATCCTGGGCGGGCACGGGATCACTGCCTGGGGGGCGACGAGCGAGGAGTGCGAGGCCAACTCCCTGGAGATCATCCGTACCGCCGAGTCCTTCATCGCCGAGCGCACCGGCGAGGCCCACCCCTTCGGCCCGGTGGTCGAGGGCCGCGCACCGCTGCCGCGCGAGGAGCGGCGCGCCCGCGCCGCCGCCCTGCTCCCGACCGTGCGCGGCCTGGCCTCCACCGACCGGCCGCAGGTCGGCCACTACACCGACTCCGATGCGGTGCTGGACTTCCTCTCCAGGGCCGAGCACCCGCGGCTGGCCGCGCTGGGCACCTCGTGCCCCGACCACTTCCTGCGCACCAAGGTCCGCCCGCTGGTGCTCGACGTCGCGCCGGACGCCCCGATCGAGGAGGCGGTCGAGCGGCTGAAGGAGCTGCACGCCGCCTACCGGGAGGACTACCGCGGCTACTACGAGCGCCACGCCGCACCGGACTCGCCGGCCATGCGCGGAGCGGACCCCGCGATCGTGCTGGTCCCGGGCGTGGGCATGTTCTCCTTCGGCAAGGACGCCCAGACCGCCAGGGTGGCCGGGGAGTTCTACGCCAACGCCGTCAACGTGATGCGCGGCGCCGAGGCGGTCTCGTCCTACGCCCCGATCCCCGAATCGGAGAAGTTCCGGATCGAGTACTGGGCGCTGGAGGAGGCCAAGCTGCGGCGGATGCCCGAGCCCAAGGCGCTGGCCAGCCGGGTGGCGTTCGTGACCGGCGGCGGGTCGGGCATCGGCCGGGCGATCGCGCACCGGCTGGCCGCCGAGGGCGCGTGCGTGGTGGTGGCCGACCGCGACGCCGACTCCGCCGCGAAGGTCGCCGGGGAGATCGGCACCGCGGACGCGGCCGTGGCGGTCACCGCCGACGTCACCGACGCCGACCAGGTCGCGGCGGCGCTGCGGGAGGCGGTCCTGGCGTTCGGCGGCGTGGATCTGGTGGTCAACAACGCGGGGCTGTCCATCTCCAAGCCGCTGCTCGAGACCAGCGAGGCCGACTGGGACGTCCAGCACGACGTGATGGCGCGCGGCTCCTTCCTGGTGGCCCGCGAGGCCGCACGGGTGCTCATCGACCAGGGCACGGGCGGCGACATCGTCTACGTCTCCAGCAAGAACGGCGTCTTCGCCGGCCCGAACAACGTCGCCTACGGCGCGGCAAAGGCCGACCAGGCACACCAGGTCCGGCTGCTGGCGGCCGAGCTCGGCGGGCACGGCATCCGGGTCAACGGGGTCAACCCCGACGGCGTGGTGCGCGGCTCCGGCATCTTCGCCGGCGGCTGGGGGGCGCAGCGGGCCGCGGTCTACGGGGTGGAGGAGGAGAGGCTCGGCGAGTTCTACGCCCAGCGCACCCTGCTCAAGCGCGAGGTCCTGCCCGAGCACGTCGCCAACGCCGTCTACACCCTGACCTGCGGCGAACTCAGCCACACCACCGGCCTGCACATCCCCGTCGACGCCGGCGTCGCCGCGGCGTTCCTGCGCTAGCCCGCGCCGCGCCCCCGAAGAAGCAGTCCCCGAACCACGAGGTGCCCGCCATGCCCGAACACCGTTCCTTCGCAGCCGTCGACCTGGGCGCCTCCAGCGGGCGCGTCGTCGTGGGGCGGGTGGGGGCCGGTGAACTGAGCCTCGGCGAGGTGCACCGGTTCGGCAACGAGCCGGTGCGGCTGCCGAGCGGGCTGCACTGGAACGTGCTCGGACTGTACCGGGAGGTGCTGCGCGGGCTGCGGCGGGCCGCCGAGGCGCGGCCGGTGTCGGTGGGCGTGGACTCCTGGGCCGTGGACTACGGTCTGCTCGACGGCACCGGCGCGCTGCTGGGCGACCCGCACCACTACCGGGACCCGCGCACCGACGGCGTCGCCGAGCAGGTGGTGCGCGAGGTCGGCGCGGCCGAGCTGTACGCGGCCAACGGCCTGCAGTTCCTGCCGTTCAACACGATCTTCCAATTGGCCGCGGCCAGGGGTACGCCCCGGCTGGCGGCCGCGCGCACGCTGCTGCTCATCCCCGACCTGATCGGCTACTGGCTGACCGGGAGCATCGGGGCGGAGGTCACCAACGCATCCACCACCGGGCTGCTGGACGTGGCGCGGCGGTCCTGGTCGGGGGAGCTGGCCGCGGCCGCGGGGTGCGATCCGGCGCTGCTGCCCGCACTGCGCGAACCCGGTGAGCGCATCGGCGAACCGCTGCCGGAGGTGGCGGCCGCGACCGGGCTGGAGGGGACCGCGGTCACCGCCGTCGCCTCCCACGACACCGCATCCGCCGTGGTCGGTGTGCCGGCCGCGGCCGCGGACTTCGGCTACGTCTCGTGCGGCACGTGGTCGCTGGCCGGCCTGGAGCTGGCGGCGCCGGTGCGCACCGAGGCCGCGCGCCGGGCGAACTTCACCAACGAACTGGGCGTGGAGGGCAGCACGCGGTTCCTGCGCAACATCATGGGGCTGTGGCTGGTCCAGGAGACCCTGCGGACCTGGGAGCTGGACACCGCGGCGCTGCCGGGGCTGCTCGCCCGGGCCGCGGCCGCGCCGCCGTTCGCCGCGCTGGTCGATCCCGACGACCCGAGGTTCCTGCCGCCGGGCGACATGCCCGCGCGGATCGCGGCGTACTGCGCAGAGACCGGCCAGGCGCCCCCGCCGGACCGGGGCGCGCTGCTGCGCTGCGTGCTGGAGAGCCTCGCGCTGGCGCACCGACGCACCATCCGCGGGGCCGCGCGGCTGGCCGACCGGGACGTGCGGGTCGTGCACCTGGTCGGCGGCGGTGCGCGCAACGAACTGCTGTGCCAGTGGACAGCCGACGCGCTGGGCCTGCCGGTGGTCGCCGGACCGGTGGAGGCCACCGCGATCGGCAACGTCCTCGTCCAGGCCCGCGCGGCCGGGGCCGTCGGCGACCTCGCCGAGATGCGCGGACTGACCGCGGCGACCCAGGAGCTGCGCCGCTACGACCCGGTCGGCGACGAGCGTGCCTGGACCGCGGCCGCGAGCAGGATCGGCCTGGAGTAGCGGCGGGTCACCGATCCGGCGCGCTAGAACGTGAGTTTCGACCTTGGCCACTGGGGGTCTTTGACACCAGCCCCAGGTGGGATCCGCGGTGACCGGGCGATCCTCTCGCACGGCCGAAGGCCCCCAAAGGGATCGCACCGGCGCCGCGCCGCCCACGCCCTCCCTCCTGGGGCCGGCCTTCACGACCCCCTGGAGTCAAGGCGGAAGGGACCCGCCCGCGCGCCTACTCCGTCCCGGGGCCGAGGTTGAGACTCAAGTAAAGAACTCCGTCAGTTTGCCGAGGTGGCTGACCGTGTGGAAGCGGTCGTGCTCCTCGGGCGGGTCGACGCCGTCGGAGGCCCGGGGCGCCTGGTGCGGGATCAGGACGGCGCCCATCCCGGCCTCAAGGGCCGGCCAGGCGTCGGAGCGGACGGAGTTGCCGATCACCCAGGTGTCGGCCGGTTCCAGGCCGTGGTTCTGGGCGAAGGCGCGGTAGGTGGCCGGGTCCTTCTCCCGCACGACCCCGATGCTCTCGAAGACCGGGGCCAGGCCGGACGCCTCGATCTTGGCCTCCTGCACGGCGGGGTCGCCCCTGCCGATGAGGAACAGCCGGTGCCGCTCGCCGAGGGCGCGCAGGGTCTCGGGGACGCCGTCGAGCAGGCCGATCGCGCGCTCCCGGATCGGGGCGCACGCCTCGCGCAGCACGGCGCGGTCGGCCTCGCCGGGAGGGGCGTTGGGGCGCAGCCGGGCCAGGCAGTCGGTGAGGCTGCGCTCGAAGACGCCGGCGCCGTGGCCGTAGGTCGCGAAGTTGGCCAGTTCGGCGTCGTTGAGCACCTCGCGGACCTGTTCGGGGGTGAGTGTGGGATGGGCGAGGTGGTCGATGAACACCTCGATCGCGCGCTCGAACAGCGCGTTGTCCTCCCACAGGACGTCGTCCGCGCCAAACACCAGGTTGAGCCGTTGCACGCTCGTCTCCCCTCATTCCCCCAATGCGTTCGAGGTCGGAGTCAACTCTTCCCCTGCGGGGCTCCGCCACACGCGGGCCCGGCCAATCTTGCGCGCACGCGCCGACGGGTGTAGGAGCGCGGCCCGCACCGCTGCCGGGGCGCCCCTTCCGGCCGCGACACCTCGGCCCCGGTTGCGTTACTTCCGCGCGGATCCGGCCTAGCGTGGGAGACCGGGAGGACTGCACATGGAGGAGCCCGCGCTGTCACGGCTGCTGCCGGTCGAGGCGGTCGTCACCGGCATCGAGGCCGAGGACTGGCGCGCGGCGATCCGGGCGGCGGGTGAACTGCTGGTCGCCGCCGGCGCCACCACCGGCGCCTACACCGAGCAGATGCAGCGCGCGGTGGAGGAGTACGGCCCCTACATCGTGATCGCGCCGGGGCTGGCGCTGGCGCACTCGCGGCCCTCCGGCGCGGTGCTGCGCGACGGCCTGTCCTGGGCGGGCCTGGCCTCCCCCGTGAAGTTCGGCCACCCCCGGAACGACCCCGTGCGGCTCGTCATCGGCCTGGCGGCCCTCGACCACGACGGCCACTCGGCGGCGCTGGCACGGCTCGCCGGGATGCTGGGCGATCCGGACCGGCGCGAGGCG
Organism: Spinactinospora alkalitolerans; assembly: GCF_013408795.1. NCBI lineage: Bacteria > Bacillati > Actinomycetota > Actinomycetes > Streptosporangiales > Nocardiopsidaceae > Spinactinospora > Spinactinospora alkalitolerans. The sequence goes on along the minus strand of NZ_JACCCC010000001.1, from coordinate 1,446,902 downwards.
CTGCTGGACGCCGACGGCCCGGCGCGGGTGCACGCGGTCATCGCCGACTACGAGAAGGGTCCCCGATGAAGCTCCTCGTCGTGTGCGGCATGGGCGTCGGCACCAGCGTCATCCTCAAGACCAACGCCGAGCGGGCAATCCGCGATCTGCGACTCGACGCCGAGGTGGAGGTCGCCGACGTCGGCACGGCGCGCGCCGCGGCCGCGACGGCCGACCTCGTGCTCACCTCCGGCGAGCTCGCGGCCGAGCTGGGCGACCTGGGCGCGCCGGTCGTCCTCGTCACCGACTTCCTGGACGCCGACGAGATCAGGACGAAGATCGGCGCCGCTGTCGGAACCGGGTCCGGACCCGCCTCTTCCTGACGGATCCGGACCCGGCCGTCCTCGTCGAGCCGGCTCTCGTCGATGCACCTGACCGGCGAGCAGGGTGCCAAACCGATCCGGCGCATTCTTTGCGCTCTTTACTAGACGTGCACGGCGGGCTGCTCGGTGCGCGGCGCCGGCTTCATGGCCAGGGACAGCAGCGCCGCGAGGAACATGACGACGGCCGAGACGCCGAAGGCCAGGTGCATGCCGTCCATGAACGCCAGGTGGCTGGCGCCGGTGATGGCCGCGGCGACCTCGGCGCTCGCGCCCTCGGGGACGGCCGCGGCGCCCTGGGACACCAGTCCCTGCATGGCGGCGAGCTCCGCTGCGTCGGGCCTGGGCAGGCCCGCGTCGGCGAAGTGTCCCGGGAGCGCGCCGGCGATCGTGACCGACAGCAGCGCGCCGAGGACCGCGGTGCCCAGTGAACCGCCGAGCTGCATGGCCGCCTGCTGCATGCCCGAGGCGACGCCGGCCAGCTTGACCGGCGCGTTGCCGATGATCGCGGCCGTCGCGCCGGTCATGACGAAGCTCAGGCCGCCGCCGAGCAGCACGAATCCGGCGGAGATGTGCACCACCCCGCTGTCCGTGGCCAGTTGGGAGAGCACCAGCAGGCCCAGCGCCGCCGCGGTCAGTCCCGCGGCCGTCGGGACGCGGGTGCCCACGCGGTCCATGAGCCGGCCGGCGAGCGGCGAGCCGACCGCCATCATGGCGGTCATCGGCAGCAGTTGCAGGCCCGACTCGATCGGGCTCATCCCGTGCACGCCCTGCAGGTAGAACGTCACGAAGAACAACGATCCCATGAGCCCCAGCGCCATGAGGATCATCAGGACGGTGCCGATCGAGACGGAGGACGAGCGGAAGATCCCCAGCGGCAGCAGAGGATCGGCGGCCAGGTGCTCGCGCAGTGCGAACGCGACCGCGAACACCAGGGCGAGGGCCAGCACGAGCAGCGTCTCCGGGTGCGCCCATCCGATGGTCGGCGCCTCCACCAGTGCCCAGACCAGCGCGAAGATGGCGACGCTGAGCAGCAGGATGCCCGGGGCGTCGAGCCGGGAACCGGCGTCGACCGCCCGGTTCGGGGCCAGCAGCCACACGCCCAGGCCCACGGCCAGCAGGCCCACCGGGACGTTGATGTAGAAGACCGACTGCCAGCCGAACACGCCCACCAGGAACCCGCCGACGATCGGGCCGGCGGCGGTGGCGCCGCCGAGGAGGCTGCCGAAGACGCCGAAGGCGCGGCCCAGCATGTGCGGCGGGAAGCTCGAACGCAGCAGTCCCATGGCCGCCGGTGCGATGATCGCGCCGAAGACGCCCTGGAGGACGCGGAAGGCGACCAGCAGGATCACGCCCGAGGACAGCGCGATCGCCACCGAGGTCAGCATGAAGCCGACCACCCCGATCATGTACATCCGGCGGTGCCCGAACCGGTCCCCCAGCTTGCCCGCCGTGATCAGGAAGACCGCCAGTCCCAGCAGGTAGCCGTGGGTGACCCACTGCAGCTCCGCCAGCGAGGCGTTCAGGTCGGCGCCGATGACCGGGTTGGCGACCGCGACGATGGTGCCGTCCAGCGCGACCATCATGACGCCGAACGCGATGGCCACCAGGGTGCCCCACGGACCGCCGCGGAATCTCTTCGGCGCCGGCGCCGAAGGCTCGGCGGTGGTGGTACTGGTCATGGGTCCCCCCGTCGTCTCGTGTTCTCCCGCAAAAACCCCGGGCAGATTATGTCAGCGGCTGACATTTGGCAGCAAATGCCTTTTTGTGACGCGGCGGTGTATCCTCCCCGGCATGGAGGTGATCGGCGGATGGAGGCGGACATGACGACCTCGGAGGCGGACACGCCGCCCCTCGGGCTGCGGGAGCGCAAGAAGGCCCGAACCCGCGACGCGCTCATCGACGCGGCGCTGCGGCTGTTCGGCGAGCGCGGCTACACCGCCACCACGACCGAGGAGATCGCCGCGGCCGCCGACGTCTCCCAGCGCACCTTCTTCCGCTACTTCGCCGGCAAGGAGGAGGTCGTCCTGGCCGCCCAGGACGCGATCGAGGAGGTCTTCCAGGCCAAGTTCGCCGCCCGCCCCCCGACCGAGCAGCCCTTCACCGCGCTGGGCAACGCGGTCCACGACGCTTGGACGGAGCTGGACGCGAACGCCCTGGAGACGCAGATGCTCATGGTGCGGCTGATCGACGAGTGCCCGCAGCTGCTCGCCGCGCACCTGCGCCGCTCCAGCGAGCACCAGGACCGGCTCGTCGCCGAGATCGCCCGGCGCGCCGGCGTCGACCCCGTCGCCGATCCGCGCCCCCGGCTGGTGGCGGCGGCGTTCGGCTCCGCGACCCACGTCGCGCACACGCTGTGGTGCCAGCGCGGCGGGGACGACCTGGCCGAGCTGCTCGCCACCGGCAGGGACTGCGTCGAGCGGCTGGTCCCCGCGCTCACCGAGCCCTGGCACGCCGAGCGCGCGGCCGGCACCGGCCGCTGAGCCGGGGCCTCAGGACTGCATCCGGTCCTCGCCGGTGCGCAGGGGCTCGCCGACGGCCTGGGCCAGCGCCTCGCAGCAGTACTGGAACTCCTCCAGCAGCCTGGAGGCGTCGACCAGCAGGATGCCGTAGGCGTGGGAGTGGTCGGCCGAGTCCAGCGAACTCTGCCGCGCGGTCTCCTTCAACCGCTCGTAGCAGCGCCGGGCGCGGTCCAGGTGCCCGCCGAACGCGCCGACCTGCTCGCTCAGCCGGGTGTCGGTCAGCTCGCTGAGCTCCTGAGTGATCGCGCCGATGGAGGCGAGGAACTCTCCGTAGGCGGACAGGAACTCCCCGTGCGACCCCTCGGTCCCGCCCTCCGCGCGACCGTAGTAGTGCAGGCCCCGGGCGATCGAGCTCAGTTCCTCGACGGCCCGGGCCAGCGCGTTCACGGTGGTCCGGTAGCCGCTGAAACCGGGGGTGCCGCGGTGCAGCAGCCGGCGCGGGTTGAAGTAGATGCTCTCCTCCGCTGTTCCGACCGAGGCCTCCGCCTGCTCCACCATCGCCCTCATGTCGCGGGCGCGCCGCCACCAGTCGTCGGTCCGGCCGGAGCCGGGCGCGCCCTCGCGCAGCACCGGGGACATGTCACCGAGCAGGTCGTACATGGCGTGCGACAGTGACGTGACGCCGTGGCGGGCGCTGCGGTAGCGCATCGGGGGGAACAGCACGAGGTTGACGACCACGCCGAGGGCGGAGCCGATGAGCACCAGCACGACGATGCTGCCGAGCTGCGTCAGCCGGTCGGAGGTGCTGGTGGCCATGGCGAAGGTGGAGTAGGCGAAGAACGCCGCCGTGGCGACGCTGTTGCCCTGCGAGCCGAGCCGCCGCCACCGCCCGATGGCCAGTGCCGCGACCGCGGCCAGCGCGAACGTCCACAGGTGCGGGCCGAGCAGGAAGCCCAGCGCGCCCTGGAGCGCGACGCCCAGCGCGATGGCCAGGACGTAGTGCAGCGACTGCGTCAGCGACCGGTAGATCGTCGCCTGCATCATCAGCACCGCGGAGAACGGCGCGAACGCCGGCGACTGCGCCTGCAGCACGGTGTCGGCCAGCACCCAGGACAGGAAGGCGGCCACGGAACTCTTGAGGACGAAGAACACCGTGTCGCGGTCGTGGCCGCTGTAGGCGCGAGCCCGCTTGGCCCTCGCCGCGATCCGCTCGCGGACGCCGAGGTCCTTCCGGCCGCCCGGCTCCCGCCGCTCCCGCTCGACGCGCTCCCCCATCGACTGCCCCGCACCCCTCGGATCGTCCCGCCCCGCGACCGCCCCCGGTCACCGGCATGCCCCACCGCTGCCCCCGGCCGGTCACCGCAAACCGGCGGCCCGGGCGGCGGCCTCGACTGCGGCACCGGCCCGGCGTAGCGTCCTGGCATGGGCCACGAACACGTTCTCGTCGAACGGGACGGCGACCACGCCACCATCACCATGAACCTGCCCGAGCGCCGAAACGCGCTGTCGTCGGCGCACATGCGCGAGCTGACCGAGGCGTTCGACGCGGTGTCGGAAACCGACGCGCTGGGGATCACGCTCGCGGCCAACGGTCCGGTGTTCTGCGCCGGGCACGACTTCGCCGATGTCGCCGCCGCCGACCACGCCGAGGCGCGGGAGCTGCTGCGCACCTGCACCGCCCTGATGGGCCGCATCCAGTCCGTGCCGCAGGTGGTGATCGCCCGCGTGCACGCGCTGGCGACCGCAGCGGGCTGCCAACTGGTGGCGAGCTGCGACCTGGCCGTCGCGGCCGGCAGCGCCGGCTTCGCGGCGCCGGGCGGCAAGGGCGGCTGGTTCTGCCACACCCCGATGGTGGCGGTCTCCCGCAGCATCGGGCGCAAACGCGCGATGGAGATGGCGTTGACCGGCGACGTGATCGACGCCGCGACGGCGGCCGAATGGGGCCTGGTCAACTACGCCGTGCCCGACGAGGAGCTGCACGCGGCGACCCGCGACCTGCTGGACCGCGCCACCCGCGGCAGCAGGCGCAGCAAGGCGCTGGGCAAGCAGACGTTGTACGCCCAGTTCGACCGCCCGGAGTCCGACGCCTACGCCCACGCCGTCGAGGTGATGGCCGCGGCCAGTCAGACCCCTGAGGCCCGCGAGGGCATCGCCGCCTTCCTGGAGAAGCGCCGACCGGACTGGCCGGCCTAAGCGCGCGGGCCCGGGCTCGGACCCGGGCGCGGGTCGGGGGGAACGACGAGGTCGGCGCCGGTGCGGGCGAGCCGGCCCAGAACCCGCTCCAAGGGGCCGCGGCCCAGGATGAGGTGCCACAGGGCCGCCAGGACCAGCGCTCCCGCGACGAACAGCTCCAGCCGGAACGGGGCGCTCTGATCGGCCGAGGCGCCGATCAGGGCGATCACGACGACGTGTCCGACGTAGACGGTCAGCGCCATGGACCCGGCCGCGGTCAGCGGGTAGAGGCCGTCGCCCAGGAGGTCGGCCAGCACCAGGCAGGCGGTGAGCACCAGCAGTGCGGTGCCGACGGCGCCGGCGATCTCGAACGTGGTGCCGCTGTGCGGGGAGGCGACGAGCAGCCACAGCGGACTGCTGGTGGGCACCTCGCCGTGCAGCGCGTTGATCTGCTCCGCCATCCACTGGCGCAGCGGCTCCATCGCGGCCGGGTCGGACGCGGGCAGCTCCGCGGAACCGTAGAAGGCCTCGATCTCCACGGCCAGCAGCCGATCGATGCCGCCGAGCGGATACATCAGCAGCCACGATCCGCCGTAGCCGAGCAGCACCAGGCCCAGGCCGACCGCCGCGGCCCGCACCCGGACGGCGGTCGAGCGCAGGTCCATCCGCCCCACGGCCATCCCCGCGACCACGAACGCCATGAAGGTGCACGCCGGGTAGTAGCCGGTGATCAGGAAGTCGGAGACGCCGCCGATCGAGCCCGCGGAGTACCCGGGCTCGCCCATGGCCGAGCGGACCAGGAACGACACCTGCGGCCCGAGCGCTGCGACACCGGCCGCGACCGCGGCCAGGGCCGGGGCCCGCAGCCGCAGCAGGGGCAGCGCCAGCAGGAAGAACCCGCCGTAGTAGGTGAGGATGATCGCGATCGGTGCATCCAGCAGGTCCAGCAGGCCGCCGAGCAGCGCCAGGACCACCGCGCGCACCAGGACCCGCATGCCCACCCGGTACAGGGGGTCGCCGGACAGGGGCGCCAGGTGCCCCGACATCAGCGCCAGCGACACCCCGGCGAGAAACGCGAACAGCGCCGAGGAGCGGCCCCGCGTGAGCTGGTGGAAGGCCTCGGCCGCCGTCCCGTCGAGCAGGCCGATGGAGCCCACGCCCAGGTGCACGGTGAACATGCCGAACACCGCCAGCGCACGTGCGGCGTCCACCCCGGTGATCCGGCCCGTGCGAGCCGGGACCGCGTCCTGTGTTCCCGTATCGGGCACCTGCTGAGACACGACGTCCAGGCTATGGCGTGTTCGGCGGTCTTGTCCTCCCGGCGGCTCCCCGAGACCCGGACGCCGGACCGCCGCCCCGTCGAAGCCCTGGTCAGAGCAGTCCGACCCGGCGGGTAGCGTGGGCGGCCGACGCGGCACCCGCCACCGGACGACGCGGACGGCGGCGGCCGCGCAGCGCACTCCTCCCCCGATGGCCCGAGCCCTCGGTGCGCCCATGGCGCGTGCCCCTCTCCCCCGGCACGCGCGCCCGGGAGCCGGTCACCCCGGTTGCCCGGTCCCACGACCCGGATGTGATCCGTGATGCCCATGTGCGCAAAACGACATCGGATGAGACGCCGCCTCGGCCGTGAATCGCCGTGGCGCTGACCCGTTCCCTTTTCCCGGGCGGGGTCGGCCGCGCGGTCGTGATCGTGCTCACCGCGGCCGTGCTCGCCGTCTGCGGTCTCGTCGGCGCGGCTCCGAGCGCGGCGGACGCGACTCCGTGCCCCGGCTGCGGCAAGGCGCAGCGCTCCACCGGCGCCGCCGAGGAGCTGAAGCGGACCGCGCCCCTGGCGAAGCTGCGCGAACTGCGCGATTCCGGGGCCGCTCGGTTCCAGGAGCCGGCGTTGCACTCGGTGGAGGGGGATCCCGCATCCGGCGCGAGCGGCCCGCCCGACGCCCGCTACGCCGAGCTCGACGAGTACCGGCTGTTCGCCGAGGGCGACGACCCCGTCCACTGGCGCCACATCCGGCAGCAGCAGATCGGGGACTGCTGGCTCATGGCCACGATGGGGGCGATCGCCGCCGCCGACCCCGGGCTGATCCGGGAGATGATCACGGCCAACCCCAACGGCACCTACACCGTGGCCTTCCCCGGCGCGCGGCCGGTCACCGTCACCCCGGACCTGCCCCTGCACGACGGGAAGCCCGTCTTCGCCGGATCCGACCCGGAGCAGCGGGTGATCTGGCCGGCGATCCTGGAGAAGGCCTACGCCCAGCGGGAGGGCGGGTACGGCGAGCTGGAGAACTGGCATTCCGGCGCGGCGATGAGCGCCTTCAAACCCGGCTCCGGCCTCGGCGACTACCTCCCGTCCTTCCTGATGAACCCCCTGATCCGGACCGACGTCGACGACCTCTACGCGAGGTTCGCCGAGCGCGGGGAGGCCATGACGCTGTCGACGTCGCCCCTCAGCGGCGACCGGCCTCTCATGCGGGAGGGCGAACTCGTGTCCGGGCACGTCTACTTCGTGGTCGCCGTCGACGCCGCGGCCGACACCGTCACCGTGCGCAACCCCTGGGGGGAGCACACCGGCGACATCGTGCTGACCGAGGACGAGATCAACCGCAACATCACCGCGATCCACTCCAGCCTGATGCGGGAGGAGCGATGACCATGCGACCGACTCCGGTGGGCGGGCTCGCGGGGCCGCTCGTCGCGCTGGCCCTGGTCGGCGGCGCCGCCGGCTGCATCGGCGGAGGGGACGGCGCGGCACCGCCCTCCTCTCCCGCCTCGTGGTCCGGGGCCGCGGAGGCGCACACCCTGCACCAGGGCACCAACCTCGGCGACGAGGACCTCAACGTGGGCCTGGCCGACGTCTCCGGCGGCACGGCCGTGCTGCACGTCGCCGCCGACGACTTCGACTTCGACGTCCTGCGCGGCCGGCAGGGCGCCTCCTTCCAGGTGGGGCGCAGGGCGATCACCCTGCAACGGGTCGACGAGGACGGGGAGGCCGTGGTCCTGGCCGTGCAGGATCCCGGCCCGCCCTCCGCGACCTGAATCGGGACGGAGCAGTCAGCCCCGCTCCCCCGCCAGCGCGGAGAAGTAGTCCAGCGCCCCCGGGTTGACGAGGGAGTCGCGGCTGGCGACCCGCTCGGGGGCCTCGCCCATCAGGATCCGCTTGACGGGGACCTCCAGGACCTTGCCCGACAGGGTGCGCGGCACCTCCGAGATCGCGCGCACCGCATCGGGGACGTGCCGGGGCGAGCAGTCCTCCCGGATGCCCCTGGCCAGCCGCCGGGTGAGGTCGTCGTCGAGCACGGCGCCTTCGCGCAGCACCACGAACAGCTCGATGCGCGAACCGCCCTCCTGCTGCGGGACGTCCACGACCAGCGCGTCGACGACCTCGTCCAGCGCGAGCACCGCCCGGTAGATCTCGCTGGTGCCCATGCGGACGCCGCCGCGGTTGATGGTGGAGTCGGAGCGGCCGTAGATGATCGCGGTCCCGCGCTCGGTGATCTCGATCCAGTCGCCGTGCCGCCAGACGCCCGGGTACACCGAGAAGTAGCTGTCGCGCAGCCGCTCCCCGCCGGGGTCGCCCCAGAAGTAGATCGGCATCGACGGCGCGGGCTCGGTCACGACCAGCTCGCCGACCTCGCCGATGACCTCCCTGCCCTCGGGGTCCCAGGAGGCGACGGCCATGCCCAGGGAGCGCGCCTGGATCTCGCCCTCGTGGACCGGCAGCGTGGGCACCCCGCCGACCAGGCAGCTGCACACGTCGGTGCCGCCGCTGGTGGAGAACAGCCACAGCCCGGAACCGAACTCCCGGTAGCACCAGGCGAAGCCCTCGGGCGACAGCGGCGAACCGGTGGAGCCGATCGCGTGCAGCGCCGACAGGTCGCGGTCGCGCGCCGGGCGGACGCCCTCCTTCATGCACGAGGCCAGGTAGCCGGCGCTGGTGCCGAAGACCGTGACCCGCGCCCGCTCGGCCAGGTCCCACAGCGCGCCGAGGTCGGGGTGACCGGGGTTGCCGTCGTACAGCACGATGGAGGCCTCCGTCAGCAACACGCTGACCAGGAAGTTCCACATCATCCAGCCGGTGGTGGTGAACCAGAAGACGCGGTCGCCGGCGCGGGCGTCCAGGTGCAGGTTGAGGTTCTTCAGCTGCTCCAGCAGGATGCCGCCGTGCCCGTGCACGATGGCCTTGGGCAGACCGGTGGTGCCGGAGGAGTACAGCACCCACAGCGGGTGGTCGAAGGCGACGGGCTCGAACGTCAGGGCGGCGCCCTCGCCCGCGGCCTCGAACTCCTCCCACGACAGGGCGCCCTCGACGGGCTCGTCGCGCAGGTAGGACAGCACGACCGCGTGCTCCACCGTGGGCAGCCGCTCGCGCAGCGCCGCGACGACGTCGCGCCGGTCGAAGTCCTTGCCGCCGTAGCGGTAGCCGTCGACGGCGAGGAGCACCTTCGGCTCGATCTGGGCGAACCGGTCGGTGACGCTGCGCACGCCGAAGTCCGGCGAACACGACGACCACACCGCGCCGACGGCGGCGCAGGCGTAGAACGCCGCCACCGCCTCGGCGATGTTGGGCAGGTAGGCGACGACGCGGTCGCCGGGGCCGACCCCGAGTTGGCGCAGCCCCGCCGCGATGGCCGCGGTGCGCCGCTTCAGCTCGCCCCAGGTCCACTCCCCCAGTACGCGCAGCTCGGAGGCGTGCCGGATGGCCACGGCGTCGTCGTCGCGGCCGTGGAAGATGTGCCGGGCGTAGTTCAGCGTCGCGCCGGGGAACCAGGTGGCGCCGGGCATCTCCCGGTCGGCCAGGACCTGCTCGTAGGGCGTGTCGGCCCGGACGCCGAAGTAGTCCCAGACGGCCGCCCAGAATCCGTCGAGGTCGGTCACCGACCAGCGCCACAGGGAGTCGTAGTCGTCGGCGTCGACGCCCTTCGCGCCGCGGGTGTCGCGCACCCAGCGGGCGAAGGCCGTGATGTTCGCGCGCTCGCGCCGGTCGCCGTCGGGTTCCCAGAGCACCGGTGGCTGTGGCCGTTGGGACATTCTCGCGCCCTTCCTCGGTGTTCGGCGGGTGCCGGAGGGTCAGCGTCCGGCTTTCGCCCACGTACGGATGTTGGCCAACATTGAACAACAGGTGTGCCCTCCGCCACTCCCCCGGGGGCGTGCTTCGCGCTCGTCGAACTTTGACCGCCACGTTCGCGGGGCGGGGTTTCCAGGGCTCGGGCCTGCTGTGCCGCCGGCGCTGCGCGCACTGCGGCAGCCGGCCTCCTGTGCGGAGCGACCTCGGACACCGGTCAGACGACGACGCGCAGGGGCGCCTCCTCGCAGGGGCCGTGCCGGCGCAGTTCGGTCCAGGCGCGGGCCAGCCTGCGGACCAGCTCCTCCAGGACCTGCGGCCCGAAGCCGAACGGGAGCCGGAAGAACTCCCGGTAGGTCTCCCCGTCACCCGGCGCCATCACCGATCCCGGCACGATCTCGACGCCGTGGCGCAGCGCGATCTGGGCGAAGACCTGGGCGCTGGTCCCGGGCAGCCGCACCCAGAGCGCTGAGCCGCCGTCGGGCCGCCGCCACGTCCACGACGGCAGCGCCTCGCGCAACCGCTCCTCCAGCAGCGCCAGCCGCTCGCCGAGCATCCGCGACCGCGTCAGGGCGAGCCCGTCCAGCCGGGGGATCAGCCGGGCGGCGACCGCCTGGTCCAGCAGAGGGCTGCCCAGGTCGGTGAGCGCCTTGCGGCGGCTGATCCGCTCGGCGATCTCGGCGGGGGCGCGCAGCCAGCCGATGCGCAGCCCGGCCCAGCCCACCTTGGCCAGCGACTCGACGGTGACCACCTCGGCCTCCGGCGGCGCGAACGCGGCCATCGGGCCGGGCTCGTCGGGCGCGCGCATGCCGGTGTAGGCGCTGTCCTCCAGCACCGGGACGCCGTACCGCGCAGCGAGCCCGGCGATCTCGCGCCGCCGCGCGGCCGACATCATCACCCCGGTCGGGTTGTGATAGCTCGGCATGACGTAGAGCAGGTGCGGGCCGCGCTCGCGCAGGGCCTCCCTGACCGCGACCGGATCGACGCCCTCGAAGTCCAGGGGCGCGGTCAGCAGGTCGGCGCCCGTCGCGCGCAGCAGGTCCAGGCACCCGGCGAAACTGGGCGACTCCACCAGCACGGGCGAGCCGTTGCGCAGGTACAGCCCCGACACCAGCGCGACCGCCTGCTGAGCGCCCGTGGTCACCACGATCTCCTCGGGGCGGGTGGGCAGCCCGCGCCGGGTGTGGTGGTCGGCGATGGCCGCGCGCAGGGCGGGCAGGCCGCGCGGGTGGTAGCCGGCCTCGGCCATCAGCGCGGGCAGCTCCTCGGCGGCCACGTCCCGGACCGCCTCGGCCACCTCGGGCAGTCCCTCCGCGGTGACGCAGGACAGCGAGATCAGCTCGCTCGGGCCGTCGATCAGCCGCTGGTATATCGGGCGGCTGCGCCCGCCTGGCACCCAGCCGTCGGAGCGCACCGGCGCCAGGGCCGGGTTGACCCGTGTGCCGCTGCCCCGGCGGCTGTCCAGCACCCCTTCGGCGCGGAGCTCGTCGTAGGCGGCGACCACGGTGGTGCGGCTGACGGCGAGCGCCGCGGCCAGGAGGCGTTCGGAGGGCAGCCGCTCGCCCACGGCGAGGGTTCCGCCCTCGACCGTCCGGCGCAGCGCACGGGCGAGTTTGCGGTAGAGCGGGCCGTCCCCGCCGGACCATCCGCCCAGGAGGGTCGCCAGCTCGTCCACACCGTGAGAAGAGTCCATTTCACGCTCCATTGGCCCTACCGGATCCCGCACTCCACTGCGATATTGGCATTGAAATTGGTCTTGGTCCATGGTTCGAATGGACTCTTTACCGGATCGTGCCGGGAGGCGCACATGTCGTCGTCAACGCCCACGCTCTCGGCGGTCGCGCCGCCGGCCGCCGACCTCTCCCGCCCGCGCCCCGCCGCCGCGGCCGGGTCACCGGTGCCCCCGGTCCCCGTGCTGGCCCAGGCCCACGCGATCCTCCTGCCGGCCGACGCGGGCGAACACGGCGCGGAGGTGGCCGAACTCGCCGCCGCGCTGCGGGCGCGCGCGGCCGGGCATCCGGGGCACGTGGCGGTCGTCGAGGCCGGCGACGCCGGGACGCCGGAGGTCTCGCTGTGGCGTTCCCTCGCCGACCTGCGCGACTTCGCCTACCGCAGCAGGGACGACCTGCTCGCCTGGCGGCGCCGGACCGGTCTGCCGGTCGCCACGGAGCGGGCGCTGTGGTGGATCGGGGACGGCCGGCGGCCCTCCGCGTCCGAGGCCCGCGCCCGGCTGGCCGACCTCAGGGAGCACGGACCCACCCCGCGCGCCTTCACCCTGCGCAGTCCGGTCCCGCCGGGGTCCGCACGCGGTTGAGGCCCGGCTCCGGCGCGTACCGGTGCCGGAAGGCCTGCGCGTTCCAGGTGCCGCCGAGAGGCGGAGCGAGTGCGGCGGCCGCGGCAGCGGCGAACTCCTTTGCCGGGCGGCGCGGGAGTCCCTCGGGGAGGGCGCCCAGCAGCGGGGCGCCCGCGGCCTCGGGGAGATCGGCGAGGTTGCAGCGCTCGGCCAGGTCGGGAGCCGGCGGCCAGCCGCCGATCAGCACGCCCGGGCAGTCCAGGCCGCGGGCGCGCAGGGCCTCGGTCGTCAGCGCGGTGGCGTTCAGCGTTCCCAGCCCGGAGCGGGCCACCACCAGGACCGGGGCGCCCAACTCGGCGGCGGCGTCGGCGATGGTCGCACCGGTGTCGTCGAACCGGACCAGCAGCCCGCCCGCGCCCTCGACGAGGACCAGGTCGTGCCGCTCGCGCAGCCCGGCGACCGCTTCGGCGACCCGCCGGACCGGCATCGGGGGCAGTGCGGCGCGGCGGGCGGCCGTGGCCGGCGCCAGCGGCTCGGGGTAGCGGGCCAGCTCCACTGCTGTCACGCCGGGGACCAGCCGGGCCACCTCGTCGGCGTCGCCCCGCTGCGCGCCGACCACGCCGGTCTGCGCGGGTTTGAGCACGGCGACGCGTTCACCGCTCGCGGTCCGGACGGCGGCGACGGCCGCGGTGGCGACGGTCTTGCCGACCTCGGTTCCGGTGCCGGTGACGACGAGGACGCTCATGCCCCGACCGAGGCCCGGGCCGCGGCGAGCATGCCGCCGGTGATCCGCTCGATGTCGGCGGCGTCGCTGATGTAGGGCGGCATCGTGTAGACGAGGTCGCGGAACGGCCGCAGCCACGCCCCCGCGCGCAGGGCGGCCTCGGTGGCCGCGCGCATGGCGACCGGCCGGTCGAGCCGGATGACGCCGATCGCGCCGAGCACCCGCACGTCCTCGACTCCCGGCAGCGCGCGGGCCGGCTCCAGACCGGCGCGCAGCCCCGCCTCGATCCGCGCGACATCGGCCCGCCAGTCCCCTCCGAGCAGCAGCCCGATCGAGGCGTCGGCGACGGCCGCGGCCAGCGGGTTGCCCATGAACGTCGGGCCGTGGGCGAGCACCGGGACCTCGCCGCCGGCGATGCCCTCGGCGACCTCGGTCGTGCACAACGTCGCCGCCATGCTGAGATAGCCGCCGGTGAGCGCCTTGCCCAGGCACATCACATCGGGGCAGACCCCGGCGTGGTCGGCGGCGAACAGCTCGCCGGTGCGGCCGAACCCGGTCGCGATCTCGTCGAAGACCAGCAGCACGCCGTAGCGGGCGGTGATCTCGCGCAGCGCCCGCAGGTAGGCCGGGCTGTGGAAGCGCATCCCGCCGGCGCCCTGCACCACCGGTTCCACGATCACCGCGGCGAGCTCCCCGGCGTGCGCCGCGACCAGTTCTTCCAGGTGGCGCAGGTAGGCGGGGTCCGGTTCGGCCGCGAAGCCCTCGGGCGGGGCCGCGGCGAAGACCTGGCGGGGCAGCACGTCGCCCCACAGCGCGTGCATGCCGCCCTCCGGATCGCACACCGACATCGCGTGGAAGGTGTCGCCGTGGTAGCCGCCGCGCCAGGTGAGCACCCGGCGCTTGGCCGGCCGGCCGAGTGAGCGCTGGTACTGCAGGCACATCTTCAGCGCGACCTCCACGGAGACCGAACCGGAGTCGGAGAGGAAGACGTGCCGCAGCGGATCGGGGGTGGTCTCGACCAGGGTGGCGGCGAGCCGCGCGGCGGGCTCGTGGGTGAGTCCGCCGAACATGACGTGGGAGAACCGGTCCAGTTGCGCGCGCACGGCCTCGTCCAGGACGGGGTGGGCGTAGCCGTGGATCGCCGACCACCACGAGGACATGCCGTCCACGGCCTCGTGCTCGGTGCCGTCGGCCGCGGTCAGGTGCAGCCGGGTGCCCTCGGCCCGGCGCACCACGAAGGGCGCGTCGGAGGGCCGTGTGCCGACGGCGGTGGCAGCGGCTTCGTAGGGATGCCACACGTGCGCGCGGTCCACCTCGCGCACCCACGCGGCGCCGCTTCCACGATCCGCGCTGCCCGCCCTGTTCGCCCTACTCGCGGCCGACTCCGTCACTGTGTGTAGCGTCATGGCGCTCCATGCTGCCAATCCGCGCCGCCGGCCGGAAGGCGGGCGGCGCCAGAGAATCCGCGCCGATCTTTGTCGGGTTCCACGGATGACGGGTGCGGGCGCGGCGTGTGAGGGTCATGGGGACCTGGCGGGGGACGGGAGGGAGCGCGATCGTGACGGCCGACGTGCAGGCGGCGGACCCGTTCGGCTGGCTGGAACGGGCGGCCGCGGAGCGGGCGCGGGCCGGGCTGACCCGGCGGCTGCGCCCCCGGGGCCGGCACGAGGACGTGCTGGACCTGGCCGGCAACGACTACCTGGGGCTGACCCGCCATCCCGTGGTCACCCGCGCCGCCGCCGACGCCGCCGTGCGCTGGGGCGCGGGCGCGACCGGTTCGCGCCTGGTCACCGGCAGCACCGCCCTGCACGGTGAGCTGGAGGCCGAGCTGACCGACTTCCACGGCGCCGAGGCCGCCCTGGTGTTCTCCTCCGGGTTCGCCGCCAACCTGGGCATGGTCACCGCACTGTCCGGAGCAGGGACCCACCTCGTGTGCGACCGGTACAACCACGCCTCGCTGATCGACGCGACCCGGCTGGCCAAGGCCTCCGGCGCGCGCGTGTCGCTGTTCGGCCACGCCGACGCCGCGGCGGCGCGGGCGGCCCTCGCCGCCGCGGCCGAGCCCCGCCGGCTGGTGGTCAGCGACACCGTGTTCTCCGTGGACGGCGACCTCGCCGATGTCGCCGGGCTGGCGCGGGCCTGCAGGGAGCACGGCGCGGCACTGGTCCTGGACGACGCGCACGGCCTGGGGGTGCTCGGCGACAGCGGCGCGGGCGCCCTCAGCGCCGCCGGGCTGAGCGGGGCCGGCGACGTCGTGGTCTCGGTGACGCTGTCGAAGTCGCTGGGCGCGCAGGGCGGCGCGGTCCTGGGGCCGCGCGGAGTCATCCGGCACCTCGCCGAGACGGCGCGGACGTTCGTCTTCGACACCGGGCTCGCGCCCGCGTCGGCGGGCGGCGCGCTGGCGGCGCTGCGGCTGCTGCGCGCCGAACCGGAGCGGGCCGCGCGGGTGCGTTCGACCGCCCGCAGGCTGGCGGCGGGACTCACGGCGGCGGGACTGCGCACCGGCGCCCCCGGCGCCGCCGTCGTCTCCGTCCGCGCCCCCTCCCCTGATGCCGCGGTGCAATGGGCCCGGCGCTGCCTGGATGCGGGCGTGCGGGTGGGCTGCTTCCGGCCGCCCTCGGTCCCCGACGGACACTCCCGGCTGCGGCTGACCGCCCGGGCCGACCTCACCGAGGACGAGATCGGACGCGCACTGGAGGTCGTCACCGCCACCCGGCCCGAGGGCCTTCGCCGATCTTGACCTTGGGTTTCAACCTCGGCCCCGGGACGGAGTAGGCGCGCGGGTGGGCCCCCTCCGCCTCGACCCCCTGCTGAGGCCGGGGACGGCGTACACCATCACCCGGCCACCGCGAGTCCCTCCTTCGGCTGAGGCTTCACAACCCCCGATGGCCGAGGTTGAAACTCACGTTGAAGGGGCCGGGCGCGTTTAAACCCCGCCGCGCCCGGGCCGGTTCCGGCCGAATCCGCGGTGTGCCGCGGCGGGTAATCTTGTGGCCGGTACGCCGACAGTGGCAGAGCGGAAGGCGGAGCGGGGCAGTGCGGAAACCGGCCGTCGGAACACGGACCCTCGTCCTCGGTGCCATCGCCGCCGTGCTGGTCGTCACCTGCATCGTCGTCGCCGCCGTGCCCGCGACGCGCGGCGCGGTCCGGCAGGCGTGGTGCGATCTCTCCGGCACCTGGTGCGGCCCGGGCCTCCCTCCGCCCGGCGACGGGCCCGACGAGGACGGCCGGCTGGTCGAACTGTCCCCTGTCGAGGCCGCGACCTGGGGAAACTACTACGCCCTCGGCGACTCCTACTCCTCCGGCGACGGCGCCGAGGACTACGCGCCCGATACCGCCGTGGCGGACGGGTGCTGGCGCTCGGCCAACGCCTACCCCGAGACCGTGGCCCGCTCCTACGACTTCGCCGGCGAGCTGACCTTCCTGGCCTGCAGCGGGCAGCGGGGCAACGTGATGCTGGAGTCGCTGGACTCGGAGGACTCCCAGATCGCCTCGCTCACCCCGCACACCTCGCTGGTCACGATCGGCATCGGCGGCAACGACCTCGGGTTCACCTCGGTGCTCAAGACCTGCATGCTGCGCGTCCCGCTGCTGGAGAGCAGCGCCTGCCAGGCCCAGGAGGACGACGTCGACAAGCGCATGCGCACGTTCGAGGCGACCTTCGCCGACGTGCTCGCCGAGGTCCGCGAGCGCGTCCCCGACTCCCGGGTGATCGTGCTGGGCTATCCGCGCCTGTTCGTCGAGGAGCCCTCCGGGCTGTACTACACGCTGACCTCGGGCGACCAGATCTGGCTGAACGACACGATCCAGCGGTTCAACGAGCAGTTGGAGGAGGCCGTCGCCGAGGTCGACGCCGGGATCGCCGATTGGGGCGAGGTCGGCAGCGTGGAGTTCGTGGACGTCTACGACGCGCTGGACGGCCACGAGGTGGGCACCGAGGAGCCCTGGGTCAACGGCGTCCTGCTGCGCAGCCTCACCGACGGCATCACCATCGACCGCAGTACCTTCCACCCCACGTCGGAAGGGCAGAACGCGGTGAGCGCGCGGGTGCGTGCCCAGGTCGAGGAGGGACCGGGCCGCCCGATCTACGCGACACGCTCGACGGTGGACAACGCCAGCCCCGAGGTGCTGGCCGCCGAGACCGAGTGAGCCCGGCCCGCGGCCTCACCGACCGGCGCGCAGGTCGGTCAGGACCTCTCCCAGCTGGTCCAGGCCCCAGTTGAGGTCCTCTTCGGTGATGACCAGCGGCGGCGAGAGCCGGATGGTCGAGCCGTGGGTGTCCTTGACCAGCACGCCGCGCTCGGCCAGGCGCTCGCAGAGGTCGCGCCCGGTGGCCAGCGACGCGTCGACGTCGACGCCGGCCCACAGCCCGATGCCGCGCGCGGCGACGACGCCGTTGCCGATGAACTCCTTGATCCTGGTGTTCATCACCTCGCCGAGGCGGCGTGCGTCGTCCAGGTAGGGGCCCTCGCGCAGCATCCGCACGACCGTGCTCCCCATCGCGCAGGCCAGCGGGTTGCCGCCGAACGTGCTGCCGTGCTGGCCCGGCCTGATCACGCCGAGCACGTCGGCGTCGCCGACGACCGCCGAGACCGGCAGGATGCCGCCGCCCAGCGCCTTGCCGAACAGGTAGAGGTCGGCGACGACCCCTGTGTGCTCGCACGCCCGGACCGTGCCGGTGCGCCCGAGGCCCGACTGCACCTCGTCGGCGATGAGCAGCACCTGTTCCCGGTCGCAGATCTCGCGGAGGCGGGGCAGGTAGTCCGGCGGCGGGACGATGACGCCGGCCTCGCCCTGCACCGGCTCGACCAGAACCGCCGCCGTGGTGGCGTCGACCGCGGCGGCGACGGCCTCGGCGTCGCCGTAGGGGACGACGCGGAAGCCCGGGGTGTAGGGGCCGAAGCCGCCGAACGCCTCGGGGTCCTCGGAGAAGGAGACGATGGTGGTGGTGCGGCCGTGGAAGTTGCCCCCGGCCACCACGATGGTGGCCTCGTCGGCCGGGATCGCCTTGACCTCGTAGCCCCACTTGCGGGCGACCTTGATCCCGGTCTCGACCGCCTCGGCCCCGGTGTTCATCGGCAGCACCTGCTCCTTGCCGACGAGCTCGGCGAGCGCGGTGACGTAGGGGGCGAACCGGTCGTTGTAGAAGGCGCGGCTGGTGAGCGTCACCCGGTCCAGTTGGCGGTGCGCCGCGGCGAGCAGTTCGGGATTGTGGTGGCCGAAGTTCATCGCCGAGTACCCGGCCAGGCAGTCGAGGTAGCGGCGGCCCTCGACGTCGGTCACCCATGCGCCGTCGCCTTCGGCGATGACGACGGGCAGAGGGTTGTAGTTGTGCGCCGAGTGCGTCTCGGCGAGTCCGATGTGCTGTGTGGTGGAGACGACGGGGCCGGCAGGATCGCTGCCGCTGACCGCGTCGTGGCCCAGACTGCGCGTGTTGCTCATCCAGTTGCCTCCGATCACCATTGATCGTTGTTCGATCGTTGGATACCCGCTCGGATAACGCACAAAGCGCCCGTTCGGGCGGCCTCAAGCAGTGGAACAGATGGGATCTCGCAGGCGCAAGGGTGCGGTGCCGCCATAGTGGGGCGCCCAGAGCTGTCAGATCGCGCTCTTGCCCCGTGCCCGATGTCGCCCCGACGGCCGGCGCGAATCCGTCGCGGCCGGTCGGGTAGCGCCGTGACCTTGGGCACAGCCGCACGGTGGCGCGTTCGCGCCGTTCCGGGGCCGCGGACCGGGCGGGCGGGGAAAAGCCGTGGCGACACGGGGTTTTCGGCCCGGACCCGTTCCCGGCGCAGACCGCACCCCGGTCGGACGTGACCTGCCCCATACCTGCAGGATCGGTCGTCATACCTGTCCCGGGGTAGAACCGCGACTGAGGGGCACCCATGACCGAAATGCGATGTACCGAACCGGGCCCGAGCGGTTCCGGCGGCCTCTCCCTGCCCGCACTGCTGGAGGCGGTCGCCGGCGCCGTGCCGGAGCGCACCGCGGTGGTCGCCGGGGAGCGCCGCATCTCCTTCGCCGAGCTCGACCGGCGCGCCACCCGCGTGGCCCGGCACCTGTGCGCTGCGGGGGTCCGCCCGGGCGAGCACGTCGCGATTCTGGCGTTCAACCGGGCCGAGTGGCTGGAGTCGGCGTTCGGGGCCTGGCGCGCCGGAACCGTCCCGATCAACGTCAACTACCGCTACGTCGCCGCCGAACTGCGCCACGTCCTGGCCGACTCCGACGCGGTCGCGCTGATCGCCGAGCGCTCGCTCACCGGCCCGGTCGCCGGGATCACGGCCGACCTGCCCAAGCTGCGCCACGTCGTGCTGCTGGACGACGGCTCCGGCGCCGCCCCGCTGGCCGGCGTCGACTACGAGACCGCGCTCGCCCGGGCCGGGGCCGGCTCCCGCGGCCTGCCCCGCACCTCCGGCGACGACCTCTACCTGCTCTACACCGGCGGCACCACCGGCTACCCCAAGGGCGTGATGTGGCGCCAGGAGGACCTGTTCCGGGTGGCTCTGGAGCGCCGTCGCCCCGGCTCGCCCCGCGCGGCCGGCCCCGGCGAACTGGGCGCCCGCGCCGCACGGGCCCGCGGGCGCGCGATGCTGGTCCTGGGCCCGCTGATGCACGCCGCGGGCCAGTGGAACGCCCTGGCCATGCTGTTCAGCGGGCAGACCGTGGTGCTCAACACCGACCGGGCCTTCGATCCGCGCCGCGCCGTGGCGCTGGCCGACCGCGAGGGCGTGCAGATGGTGCAGTGCGTGGGCGACGCCATGGCGCGCCCGTTCGCCCAGCGCCTGCTCGCCGAGCCGCACCGGTGCGCCGGACTGCACGTGCTCAGCTCCGGCGGCACTCCGCTGAGCCCGGCCGTGCGGGAGCTGTGGCGGGCGTGGCGGCCGACTGCCGCCCTCAACGACAGCTACGGCGGCTCCGAGACGGGCGTGTGCGGCGCGTCCGGGGCCGAGGGCGACACCCGCCGCTTCACCATGGGCGCCAGCGTCTCGGTGCTGGACGAGGCGCTGCGGCCGCTGCCGCCCGGCTCCGAGCAGATCGGCCGGATCGCGCGCACCGGCCGGATCCCGCTCGGCTATTACAACGATCCGGCCACGACCGAGCGGACGTTCCCCGTCGATGCCGACGGCCGGCGCTGGGTGATGTCCGGGGACTTCGGCACGGTCGCCGAGGACGGTTCCGTCGTGCTGCTCGGGCGCGGTTCGGCCGTCATCAACACCGGTGGCGAGAAGGTCTACCCCGAAGAGGTGGAGTCCGTCCTCAAGTCGCACCCCGGCATCAGCGACACGATCGTGGTCCCCGCGCCGGACGAACGGCTCGGTCAGCGCGTCACCGCGGTGGTCTCACCCGCGCCCGGCAGCAGTCCCACCGACGAGCAGTTGCGCGACTTCTGCCGCACCAGGCTGGCCGGTTTCAAGGTGCCGCGCCGCTTCCACAGGGTGGAGGAGGTCAAGCGCACCGCGGTGGGCAAGCAGGACTACCGGTGGGCCGCCGCCGTGGTCCGGGACCCGGCGTCCGTGGCCGAGAGGTGACCGTCCGCGCGATGCGCCGGCGGCGATGCCGGCGCTATCGTCGTTGACCATGGGCCCGCAGATACTCGCCGAACGCTACCGACTGGTCGAGCCGATCGGCCACGGCGGCATGGGGACCGTCTGGCGCGCCGAGGACGAACTGCTGCACCGGCAGGTCGCCGTCAAGGAGGTCCGGGTCTCCCGCGACCTGGAGGCCGACGTCCGCGACGAGCTGGTGCGCCGCACCATGCGCGAGGCCCGGATCTGCGCGGGACTGAGCCATCCCTCCATCGTCACCGTCCACGACGTCGTGCAGGAGGCCGACCGGCCGTGGATCATCATGGAGCTGGTCCGCGGCCGCGGACTGGACCAGGTGGTGCAGGACGACGGGCCGCTGCCGCCCCGCCGCGTGGCCGAGATCGGCCGCCGGCTGCTCGCCGCGCTGCGTGCCGCGCACGAGGCCGGCGTGCTGCACCGCGACGTCAAGCCGGGCAACGTGATGCTGCTGCCCGACGGCCGACCGGTGCTCAGCGACTTCGGCATCGCGGTGTCGGACTCCGAGGACAGGCTCACGCTCACCGGACGGCTGCCCGGCTCCCCCGGCTACGTCGCGCCCGAACGGCTGCACGACGGCACCATGACCCCGGCGGCCGACCTGTGGTCGCTGGGCGCGACCCTGTACTTCGCGGTCGAGGGCCGCTCGGCCTACGAGCGCGACACCCCGGCGGCCCGGCTCACCGCGGCGATGCAGGAGGCCCCCGACCCGGCCCGGCGGGCCGGTCCGCTGCGCCCGGTGCTCAACGGCATGCTGCAGCACGACCCCGAGCACCGCCTGGTCGGCGCCGCGCTGGACTCCGCACTGGCCGACGTCGCCGCCGGCGGCACCACCGAGGACCTCACGCCCACTCGGCTCGACGTCTCCGGACTGGCGCCGCCCCGCGCCGTGACCGGGCCGAACACCCCGCTGCCGGTCGGGGCGAAGATGACCATGGGCGCCCCCGGCGGCTTCGGCGCGGCGCACCGCGGCCGCTGGTGGGGCCTGCTCATCTCGCTGCTGGTCGGCATCGTCACGCTGATCCTCGCGCCGCTGCTGGTGGAGTACCTGTCCAGCACGCTGCTACCGGAGGACCAGCCCGGCCCCTCGCCGTCGTCGCAGACGGCCACGCCCGGCGGCTGAGGCGGTCGGGGACGGCGTTCCCGCCATGATCGTTGCTAGCGTTGTCACCATGGGCGCGGGGTGCCGGATCGGTCCGGCTGAGAGCACACCCGTGAACCTGATCTAGGTAGTGCTAGCGAAGGGACGTCCTTGACCAGCTTCAACATCCTGTCCATCGCCGGAACCGACCCCAGCGGCGGCGCGGGGATCCAGGCCGACCTCAAGACCTTCTCGGCCCTGGGCGGCTACGGCATGAGCGTGGTGACCGCGCTCGTCGCACAGACCACGACCGGCGTGCGCGAGGTGCACGAGGTCCCGCCGGAGTTCATCACCAGCCAGCTCGACACGCTCCTGAACGACGTCCGGGTCGACGCGGTCAAGATCGGCATGCTGGGCAACACCGGCGTCATCGACGCCGTGGTCCGGGCCATCGACGACCACCGGCTGCCCAACGTCGTGCTCGACCCGGTCATGGTGGCCAAGAGCGGCGACCGGCTGCTCGCCGCCGACGCGATCGAGGCGGTGCGGTCGCAGCTGCTGCCGCGCGCCGACCTGGTCACGCCGAACCTGCCCGAGGCCGCCGAACTCCTCGGCGAGGAGGAGGTGCACGACCTGGCGTCAATGGGCGAGCAGGCCACGAGGCTGCTGACGCTGGGGGCCAGGCAGGTGCTGCTCAAGGGCGGCCACCTCAGCGGGCAGAGCAGCACCGATCTGCTGGTGGCGGCGGAGGCGGCCCCCGAGACGTTCTCGGCCGAGCGCATCCCCACCAAGAACACCCACGGCACCGGCTGCACGCTGTCCTCGGCGATCGCCGCGCTGCGCCCGCAGCGGCGCGCCTGGTTCGAGGCGGTGCGCGACGCCAAGAACTACCTCACCGAGGCGCTGCGGCACGCCGACGACCTGGAGGTCGGCCACGGCAAGGGCCCCGTCCACCATTTCCACGCCTGGTGGGGCGAGGGGGTCGGGGAGCGCGGCTGAAAGGGGCGGACGGCGAGGGGCGCCGCGGCCGGTGGCCGCGGCGCCCCTTTCGCTCCGCCGCTCGCTGCCCTGCGCCGTCGCTAGCGGACGTCGACCATCGGCGCGTCGGGATTCCTCCAGTCGGGGTTGGCGAAGTACTTCTTGGTCTCGGCGGCCACGATCGGCGAGAGCAGCAGCAGGCCGACCAGGTTCGGCAGCGCCATCAGGCCGTTGGCGATGTCGCTGAAGCTCCAGACCGTGGTCAGCTCGAGGGTCGCCCCGACCATGACCACGAGCGTGAACAGCACCCGGAACGGGACCACGGCCACGCGGCCGAAGAGGAAGTCCATGCAGCGCTCGCCGTAGTAGCACCAGCCGACGATGGTGGTGAAGGCGAAGAACATGACGCTGATGGCGATGATGTAGCCGCCCACCGTGCCCAGGGCCGGCGAGATCACCGAGAGGCCATCGCTCATGGCCGCCGACGTCATCAGCGAGCCGTCCGTCTTGTCGCCCTCCTGCCAGGCGCCGGTGACGATGATGACCAGGCAGGTCATCGTCACGACGATGATGGTGTCGATGAAGGTCTGGGTCATGGAGACCATGGCCTGGCGCACGGGCTGGTCGGTCTTCGCCGACGCGGCCGCGATGCCGCCGGTGCCGAGGCCGGACTCGTTGGAGAAGATGCCGCGCGCCACGCCCTGCTGGATGGCGAACAGCAGCGCCGACCCCAGCAGACCGCCGGTCGCGGCGCTGCCGGTGAACGCGTCGCGGAAGACCAGGGCGATCGCGGCCGGCAGGTCGCCGACGTGCACGATCAGGATGGTCAGCGCGGCGAGGATGTAGACCACGATCATCAGCGGGACGACCCCGGAGGCGAACCGGCCGATGCTCTTGATGCCGCCGAGCACCACCGCGCCGACCACGACCACCATCACGATGCCGGAGACCCAGGTCGGAACGCTCCAGACGCTCTCGAGCTGGGCGGAGACGGTGTTGGCCTGGGTCATGTTGCCGATGCCGAAGGAGGCGAGCGCGCCGAACAGCGCGAACAGCACGCCCAGCGTCTTGCCGAGGCCGCCGCCGAGGCCGCGGCTGAGGTAGAACATCGGGCCGCCGCTCATCTCGCCCTTGCTGTCGGGGCGGCGGTACTTCACGCCGAGCAGCGCCTCGCTGTACTTGGTCGCCATGCCCAGCAGGGCGGTCATCCACATCCAGAACAGCGCGCCCGGGCCGCCGACGCCGATGGCCAGCGCCGCACCGGCGATGTTGCCGACGCCCACCGTGGCGGCCAGCGCCGTGCTCAGAGCCTGGTAGTGCGAGATGTCGCCCTTGGCTCCGCCGTGCTCCTTGCGGCGGATGAGCGCGAGCCACAGGGCGTGGCCGAGCACCCGGAACTGCAGGCCGCCGAGCCGAACCGTGAGGAACAGCCCCGTCAGCAGCAGTAGCGGAATGAGGACGAAGGGTCCCCAGACGACCCCGGAGACCAGGTCCAGAATGCTTTGGAGTTGCTCCATGAACGACTTTCCTTTGGTTCGGTCGGGGATCCGTCATCTCCCCGCGACCACTTGTGGTGGGCGCCGGTCCGATGGCGGTGGTACGTACCGGAGGTGCACCGGGCACGGGATGCAGCCAAACATTTACACCGCTTCGTCACTTTCGCGTCACGGTTCGTCCACGCCCTGATTGCGGCTGCGGCGGGTCAGGGGCGGGAGGAGTCCGGTCGGGCCCGCTCCTCGCCGTCCTCGGCCTGCGCCAGCGCGAGCCGGCTGATGAGGGCCGCCGCGCTCTCGGGGTCGGCGCCGCGGCCCACCGCGATGCCCAGCAGGTAGGTGGTGAGCGGAGCGGCGGGGCGCGCCACGGAGTGCGCGGCGTCCTTGGCCAGGTCGAGGATCCGATCGACGTCGGCCTTGCCGATCTCGTCCTGCAGCTCCAATTCGGCGCAGACGTGCTGCGCCCATTCGGTGAGGGTCACCGGGACTCCTTTCGACGCGGTGGCGCGGGAACGCGCCTCCATGGTCGCGCGAATTCCGCCCGTTCGGAAACCCGCCGCCCCCTCCATCCCCCACGGTGCCGACGCCGCCGCGCTCCGCTCCCCCTCAACGGGCGTTCATCCGCGGACCCGGCCCGGTTCACGTCGGCTGTCTAGCGTCGACGGCGTGGTCCGGCGTCGACGGGCGCCGGAGAGGACCCGCCCTTGGGAGACAGACCCATGCCCGCCACCCCCGCCGCACCCCCTCCACCGACCCGGCGGCGCCGCTGCGCGTCGCGATCGTGACCGAGTCCTTCCTGCCCCAGGTGAACGGTGTGACCAACTCGGTCTGCCGGATCGCCGAACACCTCGCCGCGCGCGGCCACCGGGCCGTCATCCTCGCTCCCGGTCCCGGCCCGGCCCACTACGCCGGCTTCCCGGTGCTGCGCCTGCCCGGTGTTCCGCTGCCGGGATACCGGAGCTTCTCCGTCGGGTTGCCCACCCGCCGACTGATCACCACGGCGCTGCGCGGCTTCGCCCCCGACATCGTCCACCTGGCCTCACCGGCGTTCCTCGGGCACGCGGCGGTGGAGGTCGCGCGGCGCTGGGCGCTGCCCACCGTCGCGGTGTTCCAGACCGACCTGGTCGGCTTCGCCGCCCGCTACGGGATCCCGGCGGGCGACGCGCTGTGGCCCTACCTGCGCCGGATCCACGCCGCCGTGGACCGGACACTGGTCCCCTCCTCCGCGACGCTGCACCGGCTGGCCGAGCGGGACTTCCCCCGGCTCGGCCTGTGGCAGCGCGGTGTGGACGGCGAGCGCTTCCACCCGCGCCACCGCGACGAGGGGCTGCGCCGGCGCCTCGCACCGGGCGGGGAGGTGCTGGTCGGCTACATCGGGCGGCTGGCGCGGGACAAGCGGGTCGGCCTGCTCGCCCACGTCGCGCGGTTGCGCGGGGCGCGGCTGGTGATCGTGGGCGACGGGCCCGACCGGGCGCGGCTGCGCCGGATGCTGCCGGACGCGGTGTTCCTGGGGCAGCGCACCGGCGCGGAGCTGTCCCGGCTGCACGCGAGCCTGGACGTCTTCGTGCACACCGGCGCCGACGAGACGTTCTGCCAGGCCGTGCAGGAGGCGCTGTCCTCGGGCGTACCCGTCGTGGCCCCGGCCTCCGGCGGACCGCTGGACCTGGTGATCCCCGAGCACAACGGGCTGCTGTACGCGCCGGACTCGGTGCGCGAGCTGCGCCTGGCCACCGGCCGGCTGATCCACAGCCCGGACCTGCGCGGTCGCCTGGCCGCGGCCGCCCGCGCCACCGTGTGCGCCCGGACGTGGGATGCGATCAACGACGAGCTCATCGGCCACTACCGCGCCGTCATCGCGCCCAGTGGGGCGGTCACGTCCTCCAGCACCTCGCTGAGCCGGTCCAGGTGGGCGCGGATCCACGGCAGTGCCGTGGGATCGTCGGCGGCCAGGGCGCTGTAGCGCCGGGCCTGGGTGTCGCCGTAGAGCAGGCTGGTCGCCACCCGCAGCCGCAGCGCGTCCCCGCTCTCGCCGAACTCGGCGGCCGGCAGCACGCCCATCCCGTAGGTGTCGAGCAGGAACCGGGCGAGTTCGGGCCCGGTGGTGACCCCGCGCTCCAGGAGCCGCTCCCGCCAGGCGTCGAAGTCGGGGTACAGGTAGAACGCCGCCTGGGGCGCGGCCACCATGGCGCCGGCCGCCGCGAACCGGTCGGCGACGGCGCGCGCGACGATGCCGTGCAGCCGTCGGCTGCGCGCGATGTGGTCGGCGATCTCGGCGGGCTCACCGAAGGCGTAGGCCGCGACCTGCTGGACCGGCCCGGTCGGGCTGGACCAGATCTCGCTGGCCACGCCGAGCAGTTCGGCGCGCAGCCGCCCGCCCAGGTCGTTGTCCGGCAGGCGGGTGACGCCGAGCCGCCAGCCGCCCAGGGCCAGGTTCTTGCTGAGCCCGGTGGAGACGACGGTGCGTTCGGGGGCGAACTCCGCGGGGCTGTGCACGGCGGTGGCGGGGTCGTGCACGAGGTCGCGGTAGATCTCGTCGGAGACGATCACCAGGTCGAGGTCGCGCGCGACCTCGGTGAGCCTGCGGACGGTCTCGCGCGAGGCGACGGTCCCGGTGGGGTTGTCGGGCGTGGTGACGACGACGGCGCGCACGTCTCGCCCGCGGCCGCGGGCCTCGGTCACGGCGGCCTTGAGCAGGTCGGGCTCCGGCACCCCGCCCTGCGCCGGCGGGGTCGGCACCATGATGGGCCGGTGGCCGGCCAGCCGGGCCTGGGCCGCGTAGCTGACCCAGCTCGGTGAGGCGAGGGCGACGTCGCCGCCGATGGCCAGGAGCAGTCCGTAGAGCAGCGGTTTGCTGCCCGGTCCGGCGACCACCAGGTCCGGGTCGGTCCGCAGACCGCGGCGCCGCCAGTACCCCGCCGCAGCGACGCGCAGCTCCTCGATGCCGGCGACCGGGCCGTAGGCGTTTCTGTCACCCCCCGCCGACAGGGCGTCCCGCAGGGCGGGGTGGACGGGCAGGCCCGCTTCACCGAATCCCATCGGCAGGACGGGCAGGCCCCGGCGCCGCTTCTCCGCCATCGCCTCATTGACGGCGAGAGTCGCGGACACGGTGACAGACATCGGGAAATCAACTCCACATACGTCCGGTGACGACGAATGCCGATCACGAGTGCACGAAGATCGACTACCCCCAGCCTGCCCATTCATGTCCATCAGGACAAGCGAGCCTTTTCGATGGGTACCCTAAGGTGGTCTTATGCTCGACCTGCGGCGGTTACATCTTCTTAATGAATTCGCGAACCAGGGCACGATCGCGGCCACCGCCGCGGCCCTGGGCTACACGCCTTCGGCGGTGTCGCAGCAGCTTTCGACGCTGGAGCGCGAGGTGGGCGCGCCGCTGCTCGACCGCACCGCGCGCAGCGCCGAACTCACCGACGCCGGCAGACTGCTCGCCGAGCAGGCCGAGCAGATCCTGGCGATGGTCGAGGCCGCCGAATCGGTGCTGGCCTCGCAGGCCGGCGTGGCGCTGGGCCGGGTCACCATGACGGCGTTCCCGACCGCGGCGGTGGCGTTCGCGCCGTCGCTGGCCCAGCGCCTGGGCGAGCACGAGGGCATGCAGCTGGTGCTGCGCCAGACCATGGAGGGCACGGGGACCCGCCTGGTCAGCACCGCCGAGGTCGACGTCGCCCTGGTCGACGACTGGTCGGGCCGCCGCCCCGACAGCGCAGCGGGCAAGCTCCGCCACTACCACCTGCTGCACGACCCCATGGTGCTCGCCGTGCCCGAGGAGCATCCGCTGGCCGATCCCGACGTCGAGGTGGACCTGCGCCGACTGCGCGACGAGTCATGGGTGACGGCGCCGCAGGGCGAGCCCTCCCGCGGCGCGACCGACCGGCTGCTGGCCGAGTTCGGCGGCGCCCCGGCCGCCGCCTGGGAGTTCGAGGGGCTGGGCACCATCCTCAGCCTGGTGTCGCGCGGGATCGGGATCGCGGCGGTGCCCGCGCTGGCGCTCACCGCCGGAACCGGAGGGATCGCCATACGCCGCCTGCCGCACGGCGCGCCGGTGCGCGACGTCTACGCCGTGGTGCGCGGCGGCAGCGTGCGGCGCCCGGCGATCAACGCCACCCTCCAGGCGCTCTACGCCGCGGCGCAGGACGTGCGCCGTGCGCTCGGGGCGACGCCGGGCGCGGACGCCGTGAGCGGTCAACGGCCGGCGTCGTAGCGCTCGCGCGCCCGCAGGACGCGCGGCAGGCCGGCCTCGGCCCAATCCCGCAGCGCGTCCAGCGGGGCGACGGCGTCGCGCCCGAGGTCGGTGAGCCGGTACTCCACGCGGGGCGGCACCTCGGCGTGGACCTCGCGTTCGACGAGTCCGTCGCGCTCCAGCTCGCGCAGCGTGTGGGTGAGGACCTTCGGCGTCACCCCGCCGATGGCGCAGCGCAGCTCCGAGAAGCGGTGTGTGCCCCGGACCAGGTGCAGGATGACCAGCACACTCCACTTGTCGCCGACGCGGTCGATGAGCCGGCGGGTGGGACAGGCGGGGTCGTCGAGGTCACCGGGCCGGTCCGGCGTCGACTCCTTGCTCTCCATGTCGAAAGCATATGTCGCCGATGCGCCGATATCTGATGGAAACCACTGGAGTGACCTGCCGGTTCAACGCACGCATCGGCGGCCGTCGGTACCGGGGCGATCACGCTCAGCCCTCGACGTACCCGTCGGCGCAGCCGCCCACCACGGGGAGGCGGCGGCGCAGCCGCTGGAGGCGGCGTCGCAGGCGGCGCGCGATGTGGCGGGTCCGGTCCCGATCCTCCCGCGCGTTCCACCAGCGGGCGTAGGCGTCGATGCGCTCCCGCCGCAGCACGTCGAGTTCGGTCTCCAGCAGCCGCACCCTGCGCGCCAGTTCGGCGTGCTCGCGTTCGTGGACGGCCATCACGGCCTCGTGGGCGTCGGCGTCGCGCTCCGCGCGGTCGATCCGGGCCGTCAGCCCATCGACCACGGACGATGACCCGCTGCGTCTGCCCCCAACGAACCACACGTGTGAGGGTGTTTCCCGGACCAGGGAGATATCACCGGAACGTGTCGCAAAAAGTACGGAAAGTGACGTAGGCGCCGGGCCGAACCATTCCGTCCCGGCGCCCGATGCGCGGCTAGATGTGCTACTGACGTTGACGGGAGAGGGCTGGGACTGTCTCCGGGTCCCTGCCGTGGTTGTGCGGGCCCGGTGGGGCTGTCGTCGGCGCGCCGGCGCTGACGGCGGCCTTCCCAGGTCATGCGGTGGTGAACGGAGGACTTCGACCACAGCCCTCCACCCCCGCGGTCAGTTCGTCTAGGCCGCCATCGCGGACCGGCGCCCGGCCCGAGGGAGACCGGTGGTGACGAGGCCGTACTGCGACGGGACCGTGCGGGTCGGCCGGACCTCGGCGTAGATCTCCTCGAACCGGTCCAGCGAGCGCCGGTGGTCGTGGGTCTGCGCGATCTCCCTGCTGGCCGCGCCCATGGCCGCCCGGCGCTCCGGGGACTCCAGGACCGCGAGCAGGTGCCGGGTCAGCGCGGGGACGTCTCCGGGAGCGTAGAGGTAGCCGTTGCGGTCCGGGTGCACCAGGTGCGGCAGCGCCAGCGCGTCGGCCGCCACCACGGGCAGCCCGGTGGACATCGCCTCCAGTGTCGCGATGCTCTGCAGCTCGGCGACGCTGCCGATCGCGAACACGTCGGCGGCGAGGTAGGCCAGCGGCAGCTCGTCGTCGGGGACGAAACCGAGGAAGCGCACCCGGTCGGCCAGGCCCAGCGACTCGGCGAGCCGCTTCAACTCGGCCTGGCGCTGTCCGGTGCCGACCAGGGCCAACTGGGCGTCGCGGCGATCGAGCAGCCCCGGCATGGCCCGGATCAGGTCGTCGATGCGCTTCTCCTCGTCGAGCCGGCCGACGAACACCATGGTCTCGCGGTCGGGCAGATCGAAATGCCGACGCGCCTCCCTGCGCTTGTCCGGGCGCGGCTGGAAGCGCTCCAGGTCGATGCCGCACGAGACGGCCTCGATCGGGCGGCTGAAGCCCTTGGCGGACAGCAGCCTGGCCGCGCGCTCGGTGGGCGTGGTGACGCAGTCGGCCTCATAGGCGATACGGATCATGTCCCGCCAGGCCAGCGCACCGACGAGCGTGTGCAGGCGATCGGGGACGTGGGCGTGGGCGAACAGGTTGTCCGGCATGAAGTGGTTGGTCAGCACAACCGGCGTGCCCGATGTGCGGGCGCCGCGGATCGCGGCGCGGCTGATCGTGAAGTGGCTCTGGGCGTGCACGACGTGCGGGGCGAGCCGGTCGATGATCCGGGCGACGTGCCCGGTCACGCCGAGCGGCACGGCGGTGCGCATCGTGGGGTGGACCAGGACCGAGGCCGAGCGCAGCCGGTGCAGCGTGACGCCGTCGGCGTGCTCCACCCTCGGCCGGCCCGCGGCCGAGGCGCACACCACGTGGACGTCGTCGCCGCGCGCGGCCAGGCCGGTGGCCAGGCGGTAGGTGAAGTAGCCTGCGCCGTTGACGTCCGGCGGGTAGGTGTCGGTGGCGATCAGGATCCGGCTCCGCGAGCCCGGGGCCCGGTTCGCGCTGCTCCTGGCGGCGGGGGATCGCCGACTTGTCGCGGTCATGTCGCTTCTCCTGAAGTCGTGCGGACGAGATCGGTCCGGGATTTCCCACTGGTGCGTCCGGCGGCCTCGGGGTTGCGGTTCTTCGCCCTGGCCAGCACCGCCGTCCCCACGATGGCCAGGAGCGCGGCGGCCGTGGCCAGCACCTGGTCCAGCGGCGTCGTGGGCAGCCCCTCCCCCAGCAGCAGCGTGCCGATCCCCGCGCCCGTGATGGGATCGACGACCAGGAGCGTCGCGTAGGCCGCGGCGAAGTGGCCGGTGCGGTAGGCGTTCTGCTGGAGCAGCCCGCCGAACACCGCGACGACCACGGCCAGCACGGTGAGCCAACTGAAGACCGCCGTGAACTGCGTCGCCGTGTCGGAGGCCACCACCCGGGCCAGAGCCGAGGTCGTGCCCAGCGCGGCGCCCCCGAGCGTCGCCAGCAGCACGGCCCTGGGCCCTGCCGGCACCCAGTGGGCCGCGGCGTAGGCGACCGCGCCCGCGGCGATGACGCCGCCGGTGAGCAGCAGCGCCGTCGACATGGGCATGACGGGCTGGACCGAGGTGTGCGGGAACAGCAGCAGCACGCCGCTCAGCCCGACCATGACCGCCAGGCCGGCGACGACCTGGCTCGCGCGGACGCGGCGCCGGTTGAACAGCGCGGAGAGCACGATCGCGAACAGCAGGCCGGTGACCCCGATCGGCTGGATGATGGTCAGCGGCGCCCCACTGAGCGCGACGAGGTGCAGCGAAACGCCGGCCGCGGCGGCCAGCGTGCCGAAGATCCATCGGGGCCGCCGGACCAGGTGGAGCAGAAAGCCCATCCGGGCGATGCTGTGTCCGGGGGCGCGAACGGCGTCGCGTTCCTGCAGCGCCGAGCCGAGCGCCATGCAGAACGCGCCGGCGAGCGCGATGCCCACCGACCAGATCAGCATGGCGGCCACGACCCTCCGGTTCGGACGCCGCGGCCGTGGTGGCTCCTCACGGCGTTCCTCCCCTCCTCCGATTCGGCGTCCCGGCGACGCCGATCACAGGAAAACCGTACGAAGAGGGGCGGTGGAGAGGCGATACAGTCACCACCCGGAGCCCGGTAGTGCCAGCCCCACCATCGGTGCGGGACGGCGGTGCGCCGGTCGGGCCCGCCCGTTTCGATTCGTGCATGTGAATCACCCCCGCTCCCCCGCTACCCGCTCTCCCGCCGGAAACGACCGGCCGCGCGCGCCCGTGTCGCGGGTCCGCCCTGCGGCCGTCGCTCAAACGGTAGGTATTCCGCTCCCGCTTGGCCTCGTCCGGAAGGCGGGGAGTCCGGGGAGGGAACTCCGCCGGAAATGTGCGGCCGACCGGCGGCGATCAGGTGAGGTAGGGCGTGAGCAACTGGTCGACGGGGGCGTGGTCGTCGGTGAGGACCATCCCGTCGCGGATCCAGTGCCGGAGGAGGCCGGCCTCGACGAGCCGGCCGGGCTCCTCGGCGTCGGCGACGGCGCGCTCCAGCGCGCCGGTCTCGATCGGGTCGTCGGCGGCGACGATGACGTGGTTGCCCCCGGCCGGGGAGCCGAACCCGTCGCGGTGGCCGATGACCCGGACGTGGTCGAAGACCGTGGCCAGCGTGGCGACCTCGGCGGCGAGGAAGTCCCTGGGGCCGCGGTCGATGATGTTGGCGACGTAGACGCCCCCGGGGCGCAGCACCCGGTGGATCTCGGTGGCGAACTCGCGGGTGGTCAGGTGCCAGGGGACGCTGAGGCCGCCGAAGGCGTCGCCCACGACGACGTCGTAGGCGCCGGTGCCGGACCCGGTGATGGCGATGCGGGCGTCGCCGTGGCGCACCGACAACTCCGGCCCGGTGCGCAGGCCCAGCTCGGTCCGTGCCATCTCGGTGACGGCCGGATCGACCTCGAAGACCTCGCTGTCGGAGCCGGGGCGGGTCTCGGCCAGCCACCGGGGCAGGGTGTAGGCGCCGCCGCCCACGTGCAGCGCCGACAGCCCGCCCTCGGGGGCGAGGGTCTCGATCGCGGCGCCGAACCACTGGGTGTAGCCGAACTCCAGGTGTCCGGGGTCGTCGAGGTCGACGTAGCCGTGGCGGAGGTCGTCGAGGACGAGCACGCGCCCGGAGGGGCGGTCGGGATCGGACTCCACGCGGGCGCAGTAGTAGGCCGTCTCGGCGTCGCACGGGGAGCGCACGCCGACGAGCAGGCCCGCGCCGAGCAGGGCGACCGCGAGCATGGCCGGGCCCTGTCTGCGGTCGCCCGGCAGGCCGTGGCGCAGCAGGAGGAAGCCCCCGAAGGCGATCAGGCCGCCGCCCGTGGCCAGCAGCACGACGGAGACAGGGAACGCGGCGATGAGGACGTAGCCGGTCAGGAACGTCCCGGCGAGCGCGCCGACGGTGCCCCAGGCACTGAACCGGCCGACGATGCTGCCGGTGCGGTCGAGGTCGGCCAACTGGGTCTTGACCACGACCGGGGTGACGGCGGACAGCAGCGCCACCGGCAGGGCGATGCTGGAGGCGACCAGCAGCAGCGCGGTGATCGGCCCCGCTCCGGTCAGGGACGGGCCGAGCCCCAGCACGATCGGGCGCGCCAGCATGGTCAGTCCGCCGCCGAACACCAGCAGTGGTCCCAGCAGCTTGAGCGGGGGTCTGCGGTCGGCCGCGTCCCCGCCGTACTTCGCGCCGAGGGCGATGGCGCCCAGGGCCACGCCGATGGCCGCGGTGTAGGTCTCCAGCGTGTCGCCGGCGTAGGGCGCGGCCAGCCGGACCACGGCGACCTCGAGCACGAGGACGACCGCCGACGAGAGGATGACGACCGCCGTGGCCAGGATTCGGTTCACCCGTCCGAGCGTACCCGCGCCGGGGCCCCGGCCCCTCTGGTGAGGCGCTGCCAGGTCGGCGTCAGGCCGACACCAGGGGCGATTCGGAGTCGGAGCGGACCACGGGGTCCAGGGGGATGCCGCGGTCCCGCCAGGCCAGGACGTTGCGGGCCAGGCGGAGGACCCGGTCGCGGGTGTAGTGCACCGGCTTGGCGGGGGCGCTCGGCGAGATCAGCACCGCCGGGTGGCTGCGCAGCGGGCAGAGCTCGTGGGCGTGCCGGTCGGCGGCGGGCGTGTGACCGGAGGCCAGGCCGGCCAGCCTGCCGGTGTGCAGCGCCGTGAGAACGTCCTTGCGGTCGACCAGGCCGTGGCGGGCGATGTTGACCAGGATCGCGCCGCGGCGCATCCTGGCGATGGCCCCGGCGTCGATCATGCCGGCGGTCTCCGAGGTGAGCGGCGTGTGCAGGGAGACCACGTCGCAGGCGGGCAGCAGCGCTCCGAGGTCCAGCCGGTCCACGCCCGGGGGCCACGCGCGCGCGTAGGGGTCGACGCCGACGATCCGGCCGAACAAGGGGCGGGCGAGTTCGGCGAAGCGGGTGGCGACCTTGCTCATGCCGACCAGGCCGAGGGTGAGGTCGCGCGGGCGCCGGTGGTCGCCGTGGTCGCGGGCGAGCCTGCGCAACTGGGCGAGCGCGAGGGCCAGGGCGTGGTGGGCGACCTGGTCGACCTCCCTGCCCTGCGGGAGGCGGGCCACCCACAGGCCGCGCCGCTCGGCGGCGGCCGCGTCGACGGGGGCGTCGTCGCTCATGGACACGACCAGGCGCAGCGCGGGCAGCCGGTCCAGCAGCGCCGCGTCCACGGCGGTGTCGTGCACGATGAGCGCCACCGCTGCGGGGGCCCCGGCGGCGATCCGCCCGGGCTCGCTCGTTCCGAGCACCCGCACGTCGAAGCCCTCACCGGTGAGCAGTTCCACTGCGGGAGCGGGGTCGAGCCCTCCGGTGTCCGCGATGGCCACGCACGGGTCGGCCACGAGCCACCTCCACAAGGTCGAAGACGGTCAAGAACCGGTCATCAGCTTTGAAAAGTACCTTTTGGAGCCCCGGAGCGACAGTGCTCCGGAGGCGCCGCTCGGCGTCGTTCCGGTGAGAAGTCCGTGTTCTGCGGGATCGGCGGCCGCGGAGGGACCCGATGAGATATCGGTCACGTAGCTCTGCGCGCCCGCGTCGCCCCTCTCCGTGGTCGTCCGTGTTCGGTGGCCGCACGCCCGCGCCCCGTTCCGGGCTCCTCACCCGCGCCGGTATGTCGTTTTCGCGCCGATCGTGGCAGCATGAGCGGGACCACTGGTCTAGACCGGAAGAGGAGCTCCCCGTGCCCGAACGCCTGCTGGTCCCCCGCCCCGCCGAACACCTCCCCGGTGAGGGCGAAGGGTTCGGCCTCGACGCCGACACCCGGATCGACGCCGACGCCGCCGCCGGGGGCACCGCCGCGTGGCTGCGCGCGGAACTGGGCGCGGCCACCGGGCTGCCGTTGGCGCCCGGAGACGGCGGCGGCCCGCTGATCCGGCTGCGCGTGGACGCGACCGCAGGGCTCGGCGCCGAGGGCTACCGGCTGGCGGTCGACGCCTCGGGCGCGCGGATCACCGGGCACGACGCCGCCGGCGTCTTCTACGGCGCCCAGACCCTGCGCCAACTGCTGCCCGCCTCCGCCTACCGGCGCGCGCCGCTGGACACCGGGGCATGGACGCTGCCGGCGGTCCGGATCACCGACCGGCCGCGGTTCGGCTGGCGCGGCTGCATGCTCGACGTCGCGCGGCACTTCATGCCGAAGCACGACGTGCTGCGCTTCATCGACCTCATGGCCCTGCACAAGCTGAACGTGCTGCACCTGCACCTGACCGACGACCAGGGCTGGCGGATCGAGATCAAGCGCTACCCCCGGCTCACCGAGGTGGCGTCGTGGCGGCGGGAGAGCCAGGTCGGCGCGGCGCAGCCGCCCGTCTTCGACGGCCGCCCGCACGGCGGCTTCTACACCCAGGACGACATCCGCGAGATCGTCGGCTACGCCGCGGCCCGCCACATCACGGTGGTCCCGGAGATCGACGTGCCCGGCCACTCCCAGGCCGCCATCGCCGCCCACCCCGAACTCGGCGCGGGCGAGCGGCTGGAGGTCGGCACGGAGTGGGGGATCATCGACAACGTCCTCGACGTCTCCGACACCGTGCTGGAGTTCTACCGCACCGTCTTCGACGAGGTCATGGAGTTGTTCCCCGGCGAATACATCTGCGTCGGGGGCGACGAGTGCCCGAAGAAGCAGTGGAAGGCCTCCGAGTCGGCCCAGGCCCGGATCGAGGCCGAGGGGCTGGCCGACGAGGACGAGCTGCAGAGCTGGTTCATCCGGCACTTCGACGACCACTTCACCGCGCGCGGCCGGCGGCTGCTGGGCTGGGACGAGATCCTGCAGGGCGGCCTGGCCCCCGGCGCGACGGTGGTCTCGTGGCAGGGGACCGAGGGGGGCGTCGCGGCCGCCCGCGCGGGGCACGACGTCGTGATGTGCCCGACCCGGACCTCCTACCTGGACTACCGGCAGTCCGCCGGCGAGGAGCCGATCCCGGTCGGCACCGTGCTGGGCCTCGCCGACGTCTACGCCGCCGACCCGGTGCCGGCCGAGCTGACAGGGCCGGAGGCGCGGCACGTGATCGGCGCGCAGGTCAACGTCTGGACCGAGCACATGGACTCGCCGCGCACGGTGGACTACATGGTCTTCCCTCGACTCTCGGCGTTCGCCGAGGCCGTCTGGTGGGCCGGTGAGCGCGACTACACCGAGTTCCTGCCCAGGCTGGAGTCGCACCTGGAGCGCCTGGACGCGATCGGCGTCGAGTACCGTCCCCTGGACGGCCCGCGCCCCTGGCAGCTCCGCCCGGGAGTCAAGGGACGCGGCCGAGCCGACTAGAGCCGATGCCGTTCAGTCGGCGCTGCGCGATATCCGTCAAGGCGGCCACGGGGCCAGGGCTCCCCCGGCCGAAGTCCACGGAATCAGGCCGTCGTCAGCGCGTCGGACGCGCTCGGCCACGGGGAGAACCGTCGGCCACCGGCGTGCCACTGACCCGCGAACCTTGACTTCACGGCATTGCGGCCAGAGGCCGACTAGAAGTAGGTCCGCAGCACGTCGACGACGGTGTCGTCGTCGGCGACGACCGGGATGAGGCGCCAGCGGTCGAATGCGGTGCACGGGTGGGAGATGCCGAAGCCCACCAGGTCGCCGGGGGCCACCCGTACGCCCGCGGGCAGGCTGAGGTAGGCGTGGTGGTCGTTGAGGGCGGTGACCTCGGCCCCGGAGAGGTCCGCCTGCTCACCGTCCGGGCGGCGCAGCACCCGCGGGACGGGCGGGCCCGCGTCGGAGTTGGCCTCCCTGCGGCCCATGGTGGCGATGGCCAGGCCGGGTTCGGGCACCGAGGAGATCTGCGCCCAGATCTCCAGCGCTCCGGCGAGGTCGTCCTCCGCGCCGCCGGCCCGGCGGAACGGCGAGTTGCGGTGGTAGAGGCCGTCGTCGTGGGCCACGTAGGCCCCGCTGCGCAGGACCACGCGCAGGTCGCCGCGGTCGGCCAGCTCTTCGGCGACGACGTCGAACCAGGAGCTGCCGCCCACGGACAGGATCGGCGGAGCGGCCACCAGCCCCTCGGCGCCCAGGCGCGCCGCGTCCCCGGCCAGCCCGCGGACGAAGTCGCGCACGGCGTCGCCGGTGGCCAGCCCGCCCTCGTACCCGGCGACGCCGGCGAGCTCCAGTCCCGGCGCCGCGGCGACGGCGCGGGCGACCTCCATGACCTGGTCCTCGGTGCGGCAGCCGGTCCGGCCGCCGGGGAAGCCCCGCTCGACCAGCATCCGCAGCGGGCGCCCTCCGGGCCGCCGCGCGACGGCGCCGGCCGCGACTTCGACGCCGGCCGGCGAGTCGGCGTAGCAGAGGAATTCGAAGTCGGGGTCGCGGTCCAGCTCCGCCGCGATCCAGCGCAGCGCCGTGGCGTCGAGCAGCTCGTTGGCGAGCAGCACCCGCGGCATGCCGAAGCGCCGGTAGGCCAGCACCTGGTTGGCCGTTGCCGCCGTGAGGCCCCAGGCTCCGGCGTCGAGCTGGGCCTGGAACAGAACGGGCGCCATGGAGGTCTTGCCGTGCGGGGCGAAGGTGAGCCCGTGCGCGGCGGTGAACTCGGCCAGGGCCGCGATGTTGCGCTCCAGCTTCGAGCGCCGCAGCACCATGATCGGCCAGGTGAACGCGCCGCCGAACAGGTGGGGGCGGCGCGCCGCGAACTCGCTGACCGCGATCGGCCGCCCCGGCCACCAGAATCCGGTCGCCCGCCAGTCGATCTGCTCGTCGGGAATACGCAGCCTGATCCGCTCCACGACTTCTGCCCCTCGCTCGTTGCGTCGACTCGCCCGCCGCGAGCATAGCCGCCCGCCGGCCCGGGGCTCCGCGAAGACGCGGTCCCGGTCCGGCGGGAACAGGGCCGGCGCCGGGTGCTAGGCGGTCTCCTCCGCGATGACCTTGCGCAGCACGTCGGGGTAGTCGGAGATGATGCCGTCGACGCCCTTGGCGATGGCGGCGCGCATGTCGGCGGGCTCGTTGACCGTGTAGACGTAGGTCTCCAGTCCCGCGTCGTGCACGGCGTCGACGTAGTCGGCGTCGATCCGGGTGTGGCTGGGGTTGATCTGGTCGGCCCACTCGGCGTAGTCGGCGATCTCGTCCTCGGGCACGACGCCCAGCAGGCCGTGCGGGATGCGCGGCAGGATCCGGTGCGAGGTCTCCACGGAGTCCCAGTCGAAGCTCTGGATCACCAGGCGGTGCGCGCGGTGCGGGCGGGCCGGGGCCAGCCACCACGGGTTGTCCTTGAGCGTCGAGGCGATCTGCTCCTCGATGCCCGGGTACAGCTCGGGCGACTTGACCTCCAGCAGCAGGTTCAGCCGGTGCTCGCGCAGCCGGTCGAGGCCCTCCTGCAGGGTCGGGACCGGTTCGCCGGCGTAGGCCGCGTCGAACCAGGACCCGGCGTCGAGCCGGCGGATCTCGGCCAGCGTGAAGTCGGCGACGGCGTAGGACTCGCGGTCGGGGAAGACCGACTCGACGTCGGTGGTGCGGACGAGGTCGGTGTCGTGGACGAGCACCAGTTCCCCGTCCTTGGTGCGCTGGACGTCGACCTCGACGGTGCCGGCGCCGCGCGCCTCGGCCTCGTCGATCGCGGCCAGCGTGTTCTCCGGAGCGTAGGCCGAGGCGCCCCGGTGTGCGACGTCGACCACGGTGGGCCGTGCGCCGCCGGAGCCGGCGCGGTCACCTGCCTCCCCAGCTCCGGGGGCCGCGGCGGCCACGCCCGCGCCGCTGACGGCGACGCAGGTGGCGGTGATGGCGATGAATCCCAGCCGTCTGAACATGGCGCTCCCTCATCGAGCCCGATTCACTGACCGTCTCAGGCTCATAGCGATCGGTTACCGACAGATGTCGGCCAGGCGAGCCGCCGATGCCCCTCCGGAGAATCCCTTCCGTTAGCACCGACGGACGACCGCCCGCCTCGCCGAACACACATCAGGTTGTAAGCATTTGATTACTTATTGCAAGACCTTTGGGGCGACCAGTACACACCGTAACCTCGTGTGTTGCAATCATGACGTTGAGTAGTCACACGAAAGGTCGAACATGCGCAAGCCACATAAGACGTGGGTCGCTCTGGCGGCGGCGGCCGCCGTGTCGGTGACCGGATTCGGCGCCCTCGGCGCAACGGCGGCGGCCGCGGACCGGCCCGCGCTGTCCTGGGACGTGCCGGGACAGGAGTCGTCGTACTCACTGGACGGGTTCAGCATCGGCTACCTGCCGCCCGGCCTCGAGGGCCAGAGCATGAAGACCCACGCCGCCGCCGAGGACGGCGCCCGCACCTCCTATGTCGCGTGGACGGAGGGCCGCGGCGCCACCAACGGCAAGGTGACGATCATCCGCTCCGACGAGATCAGGACCCTGGAGGACCTGCGCGACAGCCGCTACCGGCGGCTCGACGCGGAGTCGCTGGAGAAGATCGACAACAACGGACGCGAGGCGTACCTGTCGAGGTCCACCGGCGACCTGTTCTGGGTCGAGCGGCCGGGGGTCGGCGTGCTGGTGTACCTGCGGCCGGAGCGGTGGGACTCCGGCGAACTGGTCAGGATGGGCGAGGGCGTCCAGGAGCGGAGGGGGTTCGTCCGGCCCACCTTCGACGGGTTCGATGGCGTGAGCGCGCAGTTCGTCTCGGTGGGACGGAGCCGGGACGGCGAGCCGTCCGCGGATTCGGGCTACTGGAACGAGGCCGGGGAGGACTCGCAGGACTCCAAGGACGCGGCGGACACCGCGGCCGTCAAGCAGTGCCTGGCCGATTACGTGCTCACTCCCCCGCCCTCCGCCCTGAGCGAGGACATGGCCAAGGTGCAGTGGGACGAGGAGCGGTGGAACGAGGCGGCGGCGCCCGAGCGCAAGGCCGCGGTCGACCACTGCGCCGAGCAGCTCGGCATCGAGAAGTGGCGGATCAACGCCCTGCTGGCCGAGACGGAGAAGCCGGCGGAGGAGGAGTCGGCCGACGACGAGACCGAGACGCCCCGCTCCGACGAGGCCGAGGAGCCCCGCTCCAAGACCGAGGAGTGGCCCTGGCCGTGGACCATGCTGCCCTGGCTGTAACCGGTCGGCGCCGGCCCGCCGGGCGGGCGCGCGTCCGGTCGTCCACCGGGCGCCGGGGCCTGCGGGGCGCTGATCCGCCGGGCAGGCCCTACCCGCAGGCGGGCCGGACCGTTCCCGTGACCTCGCCGAGGTTGATGGTGCCGCCGGCCATGCCCCGCGCCGTCGCGGAGACGGCGACCGCGTCGCCGTCCTCCAGGAACGTGCGGACGGACCCGTCCGCCAGCGTCAGCGGCTCGGCGCCGCCCCAGCTCAGTTCCAGCAGGGAGCCGCGCTGGTCGCGGCGGGAGCCGGAGACCGTGCCGGACGCGTAGAGGTCGCCGGTGCGCAGCGACGCCCCGTTGCTGGTGAGGTGGGCCAGCATCTGGTCGGCCGTCCAGTACATCGCCGCATAGGGCGGGCGGGAGACGACCTCCCCGTTGAGGCGCACCTCCAGCGCGAGGTCCAGGCCCCAGTCGGCGACGCGGTGCAGGTGCGGCAGCGGCTCCGGCGTCTGCTCGCGCCCGGCGAACCGGGCCGCGCCCAGGGCGTCGAGCGGCACCACCCACGGCGACACCGACGTGGCGAACGACTTGCCCAGGAACGGGCCGAGCGGGACGTACTCCCACGCCTGGATGTCGCGTGCGCTCCAGTCGTTGACCAGGACGACGCCGAACACGTGCTCGGCGAAGTCGGAGACCGGCACCGGCCGCCCCATCGACGTCCCCTTGCCCACGACGAACCCCAGCTCGGCCTCGATGTCGAGCCGGGTGCTCGGCCCGAACAGCGGGCCGTCGGAGTCGGGGGACCTCCGCTGCCCCGAGGGGCGCACGATGTCGGTCCCCGAGGGCACCACCGTCCCGGAGCGGCCGTGGTAGCCCACCGGCAGGTGCCGCCAGTTCGGCTTGAGCGGCTCCTCGTCGGGGCGGAAGATCCTGCCGACGTTGGAGGCGTGCTCCAGCGAGCAGTAGAAGTCGACGTAGTCGGCGACCTCGAAGGGGGGCCGCAGGTCCACCTCGCCCAGCGGGACCAGATGAGGCTCGGCGGAGGCGCGGCCGCCCTCGCTGGTCAGCATCCCCGAGACCTTGGCCCGGGTGGCCCGCCACGCGGTGGACCCGCGCGCCATGAACGGATTGAGCGAGGGCGCCGAGAACTCGGGGTCCCCCAGGGCCGCGGCGAGGTCGAGGACGTGGTCGCCCACGCGCACGCCCACCCGCGGTCCCCCGCCGGAGCGGGTGAACACCCCGTAGGGCAGGTTGTCGGCGCCGAACCCGGATTCGTCGGCTCCGGGTACCCAACTGCTTGTCACGGTCCTCCTCGTTGTGTGGATGTCACCCGCCGCGCGGAAGCGCCCCGGAGCAAATCCCCTGCCCCGGGTCGGCCCGATCACACCACCCGGTCCGGCAGGCCCGGCCGCCCGGCGCCGTCAGCGGGCCCAGGTCCAGGCGTAGCCGGGGTCCTCGGCCCGGCGGCCGGCCGGGCCGAGGCCGAGCGGGCGGAAGGTGTCGATCATGACGGCGGTCTCCGAGGTCTGCCGGGCGCCCAGCGCGGCCTCGACCGCACCGGGCTGGGGACCGTGGGTGAACCCCGCCGGGTGCAGCGAGATCGAGCCGACGTCGATGCCCGACCCCCTGCGCGCGGCGTAGTCGCCGCCCACGTAGTACATGAACTCGTCACTGTCGACGTTGTGGTGGTTGTAGGGGATGGGCACGGCGTCGGCGTGGAAGTCCAGCGGGCGCGGGCAGAAGGAGCACACGACGAAATTGGGGCCCTGGAACGTCTGGTGGACCGGCGGCGGCGCGTGCGTCTTCTTCACGATGGGTTCGAAGTCGTCGATGTTGAAGGCATAGGGGTAGAGGCAGCCGTCCCACCCCACGACGTCGAAGGGGTGGTGCGCGAAGGTCATGCGGGTCAGGCCGCCGCGGGTGCGCACCAGGACCGGGGTGGGCGCCTGGGCCTCGGGGCCTTCGGCGAGCAGCGGTTCGGCCGGGGCACGCAGGTCGCGCTCGCAGTAGGGGGCGTGCTCCAGGAACTGTCCCTGGTCGGACAGGTAGCGCCTGGGCGGGCGGATGTGCCCGGCGGCCGCGATGACCAGCGCGTTGACGCGGCCGTGCGGCACCCAGCGGTGGATGGTCCCGGTGGGCACGACCACGTAGTCGCCTTCGGCGGCCTCGATGGCCCCGTAGGTCGACTCCAGCCGCACCGACCCCGACTGGACGTAGACGGTCTCGTCGCCCACGGAGTT
The DNA here is from genome assembly GCF_013408795.1 of Spinactinospora alkalitolerans. Classification (NCBI taxonomy): domain Bacteria; kingdom Bacillati; phylum Actinomycetota; class Actinomycetes; order Streptosporangiales; family Nocardiopsidaceae; genus Spinactinospora; species Spinactinospora alkalitolerans. Next base: position 1,404,408 of record NZ_JACCCC010000001.1, on the reverse strand, counting down.
GCGGTAGAGCTCGCTGGCCCCGTCGACCGCCGCGAAGCTGATCCGCACGTCGTCGTTCGCGGCGAGCAGTTGCCGGCTCCCCACGAGGTCGCCGCCCGCGGGCAGGTCCTGGGTGCGGAAGCGCCGGGGCGCCAGCGGGAGATTCGGCGTGACCTCGGCGTCGGGGCCGCCGGGTTCGGTCACGGGCTCGGTCTTGACGATCGCCGTGGGCAGGTGGCGGTGGTACAGCAGCGAGGAGTCGGAGGAGAACCCCTCCTCCCCCATGAGCTCCTCGGCGTAGACGCCCCCGTCGGGGCGGCGGAACACGATGTGGCGCTTGCGCGGGAGCTCGCCGACGGCGCGGTAGTACGGCATCGCGGGGTCCTTTCTCGGCCGGCGCCGCGATCGGCGCCGGACCGGTCGCACGGACGTGCGCTCGCGCCCGTGGGCTTGCGGTCGTGCAGAATGGGCGGATGGCCGAGGAGCTGCTGCCGGGCGGCCGCGTCAACGAGGTCGTGCGCGTTGGTGCCACCGTACGTCGCCGCCCGCCGGAGCGGGCGGCGTACACACGGCGCCTGCTCGGCTTCTTCGAACGGTGCGGCTGGAGCGGGGCGCCGCGCTTCCTGGGGACGGACGACCGCGGCAGGGAGGTCCTGGGCTTCGTCGAGGGGCACGTGCCGTGGCGGATTCCGCGAGCGCCGGACGTGGACGCCGACGAGAGCCTGGTCCGCGTGGCCAAGCTCGTCCGGGAGTTCCACGACCTGACGGCGGGCACCGCACTGGCCGCGGGCTCGGAGGTCGCCTGCCACAACGACCTGTCCCCTAAGAACACCGTCTACCGGGGCCCGGACGGCGGGCGGCGCCCGGTGGCGTTCATCGACTGGGACGCCGCCGCTCCGGGCGAGCGCGTCCACGACGTCGCGCACGCGTGCTGGCAGTACGCCGGCCTCGGCCCCGACGGGGCCGGCGTCGCGGAGGCCGCCCGGCGGGCCCGGCTGCTCTGCGACGCCTACGGGGCGATCGACCGCCGCCGGCTGATCGGAACGGTCCTGTGGTGGCAGGACCGCTGCTGGAGGGGGATCGAGGCCGGGGCCGCGGCCGGCGATCCGGCGATGGCCGGGCTGCGGGAGTCCGGTGCGGCGCGCGCGGTGCGCGAGGCGTGGCGCTGGGTCGACCGGCACCGCGGCGAGCTGGAGGCCCGATTGTCGGACCGGCGCTGAGCCGGGCTCCTTCTCCGGGCCTGCGCGCCCGCCCAGACCCCCACCGTCCTCGCCGCCGCCTCCCCGCCCGAGGCCACCCGACGCCCGGCAGACCGCAAGGCCGCACAGCGGGCCTGGGCCGCCCCCGGCCCCATGACCGGATTCCGCACAGTCGACGAAAGCCTCGGTAAGGGCCTGCGGTGGGGTGTTCCCCGGCCGTCCGGAGCGGTGCGCGTTCACCGCAGCCCTTCGGGCACCGCGGCCGGACGGCCGCAGGCGCGGTGGACCGCAGCAAGCACCGCGTCGGCGTCGTCGGCGGGCACGACGGCGCACAGGTGGGCGTCGGGGCGCACCACGTGCGCGGTCGTGCCGTCGCAGCGCAGCGCCGCGGCCAGGGTCCCGGTGGGGTCGATGTCGTCGAGGGCGAACGCGCTCACCGGCAGGTCGGCGCCTGCGAGCGCCGCGGCGAGCGCGCGGGCCCGGCCGGTGCGGGCGGTCAGCACGGTGAAGCCCGGACCGAGCAGCCGGCGCAGCCGGACCGCCTCCGGGCGGCCGGCCACCCGGCACGGGCCGTCGGGGCAGATCACGCCGGGCACGGGCGGGCGGGGCGCGCCGGCCTCGGCCGGCACCGCTTCGGGCGCGGCCGGCACGGTGGTCAGCCGCGATCCGGTGTACCAGTAGGGCTCGGCGAGCTTGCCGGAGTCGATCCGGGACCGCGCCCCGGGATCGGTGACGGCCAGCTCCAGCGCGTCGCGGCGGCGCCGCCGGTGCTCCTCGTCCTTGGGCACCAGGAACCGCATCGTGTCGCCGGTGACCCGCAGGTTCTCCTGCGCCGCGGCCCAGCGCTCCTCGTGGTAGCTCTCCAGCAGCGCCTCGGCCGCCGCGGGGGACGGGCCGGCGCGCACGACCGCCAGCTTCCAGGCGAGGTTCTCGGCGTCCTGCACGCCGGAGTTGAGCCCCCTGGCCCCGAACGGCGCGTAGAGGTGGGCGGCGTCGCCGGCGAGCAGCACCCGGCCGTCGCGGAACCGCTCGGCGCAGCGCTCGTGGAACCGGTAGACCGAGGCCCACACGATCTCGTAGGGCCGCTCCCCCACGATCTTGCGGATCCGCTCCTCCAGGGCCCCGCTCGCGCGCTCGGCCTCCAGGTCGTAGCCGTCGGGCACCTGCCAGTCGATGCGCCAGGTGGAGTCGGGGCACTGGTGGACCAGCACCTGGCGCCCGGGGTTCCACTCGGGGTCGAAGTGGAACCGCCGCTCGTTGGGGAAGGGCAGTTCGGCGCGGATGTCGCAGATGAGGAACCGGTCGGCGAAGGACTCCCCGGGGAAGGCCGCGCCCAGCAGCTTGCGGACGGCGCTGTGCGAGCCGTCCGCGCCGACCAGGTGGGTCCCGCGTGCGCTCGCCGGGCCCGCGGCGCCGTCGGTGTCGGCGCGCACCCCGTCGGCGTCCTGGCTGAGGCCCACCACGCGGCGGTCGTAGCGGATGGTGACGAGCGGTTCGGCCTCGGCCGCGCTCAGCAGTTCGCGCTCGACCCGCGCCTGGGAGATGTTGATCCACGGCGGCAGTTCGGCGTCGAACGCGCCGCCGCGCCTGGGGAAGGTCACGGTGCGCAGCTCGTGCCCGCGGTAGTAGGTGCGCGCGGTGGTCCAGGTGGTGCCTTCGGCCAGCAGCGGGGCCGCGGCGCCGAGCCGGTCGAAGGTGTCGAGCACGTCGCGCTGGAAGCAGATCGCCTTGGAGCCGCTCTCGTGGAAGTAGGCGGCGTCGCGCTCCCGTTGGGCCTCCAGGACGAGGCTGGGCACGCCGAACCGGGCCAGGGCGAGCGCGGCGCACAGGCCCACCGGGCCGGCCCCGGCGATCAGCACCGGGTCGCCGGGCGGGGCGCCGTCACCCGGTGCGGTGGGCGGCGGGACAGTGGGCGTCATGGTCACTCCCGTCTGATTCTGTTCCGGTGCCGGGGTTGCGCGCCGTCCTGGCCGTGCCGCGGCTCCTCCCGCGGACGGACGGCGTCAGCCCTGGAGCCGGGCCCACACCTCGCGGTCGCGTTCGGCGGTCCAGACGGTCGGCCGCTCCACGCCGTCGTACTCCTCCCACAGCCGCGCGACGTCGAACGGGAGGCAGTGCTCGAAGATCGGCCAGCGGCCGAACTCGGGCGCCAGCGCGGTGTGCGCGGCCTCGAACGCCTCCCGCAGCGTGCCGCCGCGCCCGTGCACGGCGCCGACCCGCTCCCGCATGACGTCGAGGAAGCCGCGGGTCTGTTCGACGGCGGCGGCGCAGGCCTCTCTTCCCCTGGCCACCGCGCCGCGGCCGCCGACCAGCGCCTCGGCGCCGAACCCGGCCACGCGGTCGAGCGTGCCGGTGGCCCAGTCGTGGTGGAAGGCGTCGCCGGTGTAGAGGGCGGCCTGGGCCTCGACGAGGTCGCCGGCGAACAGGATCCTGTGCTCGGGCAGCCATGCGACGATGTCGCCCTCGGTGTGCCCGCGCCCGCAGTACTGCAGGACGAGGTCGCCGCGGTCGCCGCCGAGGTCGATGGTGAAGCGGTCGGTGAAGGTGGCGGTGGGCCAGGTGAGGCCGGGGATGGACTCGGGCTCCTTGAACAGCCGCGGCATCCGCCCGTACTCGCTGTCCCAGTCGGCCCGGCCGCGTTCGGCGATCAGCTCCCGGGTGCGCTCATGGGCGACGATCACGTCGGCGCCGAAGGCGTCGGCGCCCAGGACCCGGACCGCGTGGTAGTGCGAGAGCACCAGGTAGCGGATCGGTTTGTCGGTGTGCTCGCGCAGCCTGGCGAGCCATTCCCGTGCCGCGACGGGTGTGGCCAGCGCCTCGAAGCAGACGAGGAAGTCCTCGCCCTCGATCGCGCCGACGTTGGGATCGCCCTCGGCCGTGAGCGCGTAGACCCCGTCGGCGAGCACCTCGAGTGTCTGCTGCTTCGCATCGAGGTCGGCGGAGCTTGCGAACGGCTTACCCATGCACGGCACCTCTGATCGATTATCGAACCTAAAGCTCGCTTTTGGAATCATGCTAAATGTGACGCACGCCACCGACAAGGCGCGCCGACGGGTTTTTCCCGGCGCGTGGAGTCAGGGGGAGTCAGGGAGGCGGTGCCGGTGCCCCCGGACCCGTGGACGGCATACCGTGTACTGGAATACCTCGGATCGGTAACCTGGCCACGACCTGAGGGCCGTCCGGCCCATCCGGCGCACCGACAGGAGGCGGACCACCCCATGCCCGACTTCACCACCCGTCCCGAGCTCCGCGGCCGATTCGGCATGGTGGCATCCACCCACTGGCTGGCCAGCGCCGCGGGCATGTCGGTACTGGAGCGGGGCGGCAACGCCTTCGACGCGGCCGTGGCCACCGGGTTCACGTTGCAGGTCGTCGAGCCGCACCTCAACGGACCCGCGGGTGAAGTGCCGATCATCTTCCAGGCCGCAGGAGGCGGCCCCACCGTGCTGTGCGGGCAGGGCCCGGCGCCCGCGGCCGCGACGCCCGATGCGTTCGCCGGGCTGGACCGGATCCCCGGCAGCGGGGTGCTGCCGGCCTGCGTGCCCGGCGCCTTCGACGCCTGGCTGCTCCTGCTGCGCGACCACGGCACGATGCGCCTGCGCGACGTGCTGGAGCACGCCATCGGCCACGCCCGGCACGGCTACCCGCTGATGCCGCAGATCGTGCAGAAGATCGCCGAGCTGGAGCAGGTGTTCACCCAGTGGTGGCCCTCCTCGGCAAAGCTGTACCTGCGCGGCGGCACCGTCCCGTCCGCCGACTCCTTCCTCGCCAACCCCGCGCTGGCAGCGACCTACCAGCGGATCGTGACCGAGTCGGAGCGCTCGGCGCGCACCAGGGAGGGCGAGATCGACGCCGCCCGCCGGATGTGGCGGGAGGGCTTCGTCGCCGAGGCGATCCTGGACTTCCTGGCCGCGCCGGTGCCCGACGGCTCCGGCGAGTCCCACCGGGGCCTGCTCGGCGGGGACGACCTCGCCGGCTGGCGCGCCTCCTACGAGGACCCGGTGAGCCTGGACTACGCCGGGCGCACCGTGCACAAGACGGGACCGTGGGGCCAGGGGCCGGTGTTCCTGCAGCAGTTGCGGCTGGCCGAGGCCCTGGGGACCGGTGAGTCGGACGTGCTCTCCCCTGAGTTCGCGCACCGGGTGATCGAGGCCGCCAAGCTCGCCTTCGCCGACCGCGAGGCGTGGTACGGCGACCCCGGCTTCACCGACGTCCCGCTGGAGGCGCTGCTCTCGGCCGACTACGCCGAGCGCCGCTCCGGGCTGGTCGGCGAGCAGGCATCGCTGGAGCTGCGCCCCGGCGACCCCGACGGCCGCACCCCCTACCTGCCCGAGCTCCGGCTGGCCGGGGAGACCGAGCGGGCCGCCGGCACCAGCGGCGAACCGACCGTGAACCGCGCCGGCGAGCAGCGGGGCGACACCTGCCACCTCGACATCGTGGACGCGCACGGCAACATGGTCTCGGCCACGCCCAGCGGCGGCTGGCTGGCCAGTTCCCCGGTGATCGAGGAGCTCGGCTTCCCGCTGGGGACCAGGGGCCAGATGTTCTGGCTGGACCCGCGCTCCCCCAGCATGGTGGCCCCGGGCAAGCGCCCCCGCACGACGCTCACCCCCACGCTGGTCACCCGCGGCGGCGAGCCGGTGATGGCCCTGGGCACGCCGGGAGGCGACCAGCAGGACCAGTGGTCGCTGACCTACTTCCTGCGCCTGGTGCACGGAGACATGAACCTGCAGGAGGGCATCGACGCCCCGATGTTCCACACCAACGCCTTCCCCGGCTCCTTCGACCCGCGCGAGACGGCGCCGGGGGAGGTGGTCGTGGAGTCCAGGTTCGGCGAGGCCGCGATCGCGGAGCTGCGTCGGCGGGGGCACCGCGTGGTGGTGTCGGAACCGTGGTCGCTGGGCCGCCTCTCCGCGGTGAGCCGCGACCCCGAGAGCGGCGTCCTGCGCGCCGCGGCCAACCCCCGCGGCGCCCAGGGGTACGCGATGGGGCGGTAGGACCTCGCCGCCGACCGCGGAAACCGCGCCTCCGCCGTTGAACCAATGTGATACGCGCTACATTGATCCGCTTGAGGCGCATATCGTTGTGCGATTATGGATCACGAGCATGCCCAAGCGAGGGAAATCACGAGTTTCTCGCGACTCGGTTCATGAAATCCGATTCATGAGGAGAAGTGCATGACGGAAGGCGTCGGCCCGGCCGACCGCGGCCGGCGGCCCGACTCCGCGGGAACGCGCTCCCAGACTCTGGACCGCGGGATCCGGGTGCTGGAGGCCCTGCGCGACGCTCAGGCCCCCATGGCCATCGCCGAGCTCGCCCGGTCGCTCGGGGTGCACCGGTCCATCGTCTACCGGATCCTGCGCACGCTGGAGGACCACCGCCTGGTGAGCCGCACCGCCGACGGCGCCTACGAACTGGGACTCGGACTGCCGATCCTGGCGCGCGGGGTCCGCCACGACCTGCAGTCCGCCGCACTGCCGGTCCTGTCGCTACTGGCCAACGACCTCGGCAGGACCGCGTTCCTGGTGGTGCCGAGTGGGAACGAGGCGATCACGCTGCTGACCGTGGAGCCGCGCCAGTCCGTCGCCCACATCGCCTACGCGCCCGGCATGCGCCATCCCCTCGACCGGGGCGCCCCCGGGCTGGCCGTGCTGGCGGCGTGGCCTCCGCGGCCCGACGAGCGCCCCGAGGTGGCCGAGGTGCGCTGCCGCGGCTGGGCCTACTCCCGCAGCGAGGTGCTGCCGGGGATGTCGGCGGTGGCCGCCCCGATCCACTCGGCGGCCGTGGTGGCGTCGGTGGCCACCGTCTACCTGGAGACCCCCGTCCCCGGCGGCCGCAGCCGGCAGGAGTTGGGGGAGCGGGTCCTGGCCGCGGCAAAGGAAATCATGGTTGATTTGCCGTAGGCCGCCGTGATTTCGGCTATTTTAGGACTGATGCCGCAACGGCGTTGGTCTCTTGCCAAAGCGGCCATGTGCGGCTTATGTTGACGCGGTAGCAAGCGCAGCTCCATTACCGAGGGCGTCGACCGATAATCGAATAGCCTCGCGCAGGGACCGTTTCGCTGACAACCCCCTCCCTCAGCGGCACGCCCTGCCCTCCCTCCTGCGGAGCCAGCCTTCCCCTCCCGGTTGGCCTGAGGCAGGAGACGGAAGGGGCCGTGTGGCGCCGGCGCGGCGTGGCACGGCCCCTTCGCCATGTGTGCGGACCGGACCGCCGTGTCCGCGCCCTCACTCTCCGGAGGTCTTTGGCCTCAGCCCAAGGACGGAGCCCGCGGTGATCGGGCGCCGGTGCACGCCGCCCCCAGCCTCAAGGGGTCGTGAAGCCTCAACCCAAGGAGGGATCCGCGGTGACCGGGCGATCCTCTCGCGCGGCCGAAGGCCCATAGACGGAAATCGCCCACCCGCACGCCCTCCCTCCTGGGGCCGGCCTTACCAACCCCCTGGGGTCGAGGAGTGCTCCCACGCGTCTCAGGCTCTCGACAAGGCTTCAGCGCACGTCTAGTCGCAATGCCGTTCAGTTAGGGGCTGATGTGCCTTGTCAACCCCGGCCCCTGCCCCCTGGAGCATGAAGAAGGGGTTCCCTGGTAGAACAGTCATCTCTCACAACGCCTGTCACCAGGGAACCCCTTGCCCGACCATTGTGCCACGACCCGCGAAGTCCGCTCCGCCCCCAGCGTCTTCGCCCCCGGCCACCTGGGAGAACTCACCCAGATCGTGCCCTTCGAGATGGTCGACGCCGTGCTCGCCGAGCGCGGCAGACACCACCAGCGACTCCGTCTCCTGCCCGCCCGCGTCGTGGTGTACCTGCTCCTGGCAGGTGGACTGTTCGCCCCCTTGGGCTGGACCGCGATCTGGCGCAAACTCACCAGCGGCCTGAACCTGACCCCCCGCCCCACCGCCTCGGCGCTGTTCTACGCCCGCAAACGCCTGGGCCCCGCACCCCTCAAAGCCCTGTTCACCCTCCTGGCCGACCCCACCCACACCGCCCACCGGTTCAAAGGGCTGCTGGTGTGCGCCATCGACGGCACCCTGCTGGACGTGCCCGCCTCAGCAGCCAACCGGAGTGTGCACCGCTCCCAGGGAGCGACCCGCTGGGCCGGGGCGGGCTACCCCCAGCTACGGCTGCTGGCCCTGGTAGCGACCGGCTCGCGCGCACTCCTGGCAGCCACGTTCGGCCCCGTCCGCCACGGCGAGACGGCCTACGCGCCCGCCCTGTGCCAGGCGATGGGCCCAGGCCGGCTGGTCCTGGCCGACCGCGGCTTTGACGCCGCCACCGTGCTGGAAGAGTTCACCGCGACCGGAGCCGAGATACTCGTGCGCATGAGCGCCGGCAGCAACCCCCGACGGCTACGCCGACTCAAGGACGGGACCTGGCTGGTCATGCGCGGCAAGCGGCGGCTACGGCTGATCGAGGCACAGATCACCATCGCCACCGGCCAGGGCCAAAGCACCGGCCGCTACCGGTTGGCCACCACCCTGGTCGACGTCGACCGCTACCCGGCTACCGACCTGGTGGCCCTGTACCACCAGCGGTGGGAGATCGAGACCGCCTACGGTGAGCTGAAGTCCTCCCTGCTCGGCCGCCGGGTGCTGCGGGCCAAGGACCCCGAAGGGCTGGAGCAGGAGGTGTGGGCGCTGCTGGCGACCTACCAGGTGGTGCGGTACGCGATCGCTGACGCGGTGACCGCCACCGGCCACAGCCCGCTCCAAGCGAGTTTCACCGTGGCGGTCGAGGCCGCCCGGGACTGCTTGGTCCGGGCCGAGAACACCATCGCCGGCGAGCGGGTCGACCTGCGGGGGGTGATCGGGCAGCAGGTGTTGGCGAACCTGCTGCCCCAGCGGCGTCTGCGGACGGCGCCGCGGGTGGTCAAACGCGCGATCTCGAAGTACCACGCCCGCTCCAACGGGGTAGACCGCACTACCTACAAAGCCACCGTGGACATCACGGTGTTGACAGAGCCCTGACTTCCTTAACTGAACGGCATTGCGTCTAGTCGGCGGCGTGCACGCGGACGACGCCGGCCATCTTGGCCGTCCGCACGTCGGTGACCTTGACGACGTCGCCGGTGCTCGGCGCCTCCAGCATCCTGCCGTCGCCCAGGTAGATCGCCACGTGCGAGATGTAGTCCGGGGCCGTGGGGTCGCTGCGCCAGAAGATCAGGTCCCCGCGCCGGGCCTCGTCGTAGTCGACGTGCTCCCCGGCCCACCACTGGTCGTGCGTCACGCGGGGAACGGCCACGCCCGCGCGGGCGAACGCCCACTGCACCAGGCCCGAGCAGTCGAACCCGCCCTGCGGGGTCTCACCGCCCCACACATAGGGCACGCCCAACTGCGACTCGGCCGCGGCGATCATCTCCTCGACCGTATCGCCGCCGACGGCCGCGCCCTCGGCCCCGGCCGGGCGGGCCTCGGGCTCCTCGGCCAGCAACTGCAGGCCGACGTCCTCGCCCAGCACCTCGGCGAGGTCGTCGCGGACCTCCCACAGGTCGGCGTCGGGCGCCGAGATCACCAGGGCGTTGCCCTTGGGGAAGCCCAGGTCCTCGGCCACCTCGCGGGAGATCAGCCCGTCGATGCCGGCCACGCCGGACGTGGCGTGCGTCCAGACCTGGCGGTCGACCTCGCCCTTGCCGCCGGCCACCGTGATCTCGCTGCCGACGTCGAGGCCGCGCTGCTTGCCCACCTCGTTGGAGAGCGCGATGCGCCCCTCGGCGACGCCCTGCCAGATCTCGTCGGACTCGGCCGAGGGCTCGGGGGCGTAGTTGCGGAAGGACGAGGGGTCCACGCCCAGCACGCTGGTGGGCTCGCCGTCGATCCGCACCCTGGCCGCGTCCACCACCTCGGCGGAGGCCACTCCGTCGAGCTTCGCGACCTCCTCGACGGTCTCCTCCGACAGCCCTTCGGGCGCCACGGCGAAGTACTCCCGGGAGCGCGCCTCGCTGAACGGCTCCACCTCGACGTCGCGCTCCAGGTCGCCCTCGTCGGCCACCTCGGGGGCGGACGGCTCCGGCGACTCGCCCGAGGCGCGCGCCGACGCCCCGTCATCGCGGCCGACGTCGATCGGCGGGCGCGGCTGGACGTTCGGACGCACGTCGTCCGCCCATGCCGGAGCGCCGAACGCGCTGAAAGCCACCGCGAAAGCCACCGTCGAACCCGCACAAGCCGACAGACGATGCCGCACCCTCGAACCCACCTTCCAGCGCGCTGCCACGTTGGGTACAAGGATGGGTCCAAAACGGGCGGGTTTCAAGCCGCGAAAGCATGAACGACGCGGCATCCGGCCGCCGCGACGCGGCGCCTCACGCGTCCGCGTAGCACTCCACCACCGCGATGTCCAAGGGGAACCGCACCTCGGTCGCGCCGAACAGCAGGTGACGGGTCTCGACCTCGGCCCCGCGCAGCACCTCGACCGCCGAATCGACCGCGGCGCGCGGGACGTGCAGGACGAGCTCGTCGTGCTGGAAGAAGACCGTCTGCGGAACTCCGGCGCCGGGATCGAGCGCGGCGAGCCCGCGCCGCACGGCGGCCATGAACACCAGGGCCCATTCGGCCGCCGTGGCCTGGATGACGAAGTTGCGGGTGAACCGGCCCCGTTCGCGCGCCGCACGGCCGGCGGGGTCGCCTTCATCGGAGTCCCGCCCATCGCGCCCGTCCGGGGCACCGGACCCGGCGTCGCCCAGCACGATGCGCCGCCACATGGGCGAGGGCGGCGGGCAGGTGCGCCCCAGCCAGGAGCGCACCAGCAGCCCCTCCTCCCCCGCCCGGGCCGCGGCGTCCACGTACTCCATCGCGCGCGGGAACGTGCGCCGCATGGTGCGCAGCAGCGGGGCGGCGTCCCCGCCGGTCTGGCCGTACATGGCGGCCAGCACGCCGATCTTGGCCCGCTGGCGGTCGCCCTCGAACGCGCCGGCCAGGCGGGCGTAGAGGTCGTCGCTGCCGGCCGCGGCGGCGAGCGCGTGGTCGCCGGAGACCGCGGCGAGGATGCGGGGTTCGAGCTGGCCGGCGTCGGCGGCGATCAGCGTCCAGTCGGGGTCGGCGACCACCGCGCGGCGCACGACCTTGGGGATCTGCAGGGCCCCGCCGCCGCGCGTGGCCCAGCGGCCGGAGACGACGCCGCCCACAACGTAGTCCGGCCGGAACCGGCCATGCTGGACCCAGGTGTCCAGCCACGTCCATCCGTTGGCCGAGTGCAGCCGGGCCAGCTCCTTGTAGCGCAGCAGCAGCGGCACGACGGGGTGCTCCACCCGGCGCAGCACCCACGAGCGGGTGGAGGGGACCGGATGGCCGATGGCGGCGAACGCCCTGAGCAACTGGGCCGGGGAGTCGGGGTTGACCTGGCGGCCGAACGCGTCGCTGATCCGCTCGGCGAGCTCGGCCAGCACGCCGGGGCGGGCGCCGGCGGAGGGGCGCGGGCCGAGCTGCTCGGTGAGCAGCTTGTCGTGGACGTCGGCGCGCCAGGGCACGCCGACGTGGGCCATCTCCACCGCTGCCAGGGCTCCGGCGGACTCCACGGCCGCCAGCAGCGCGAACCGGTCGGGACTCGGGAGCGCGGCGATGCGGCGCTGCTGGTCGGCGTGGACCTCGACGAGCGCGGCGAGCCGGTCGACGTCGGGCGGCAGCGTGGAGAGGTCGGGTTCGAACAGCGTCGCCTGGGGGACGACGCCGGTGCCGGGGTGGTGAGCGAGGTCGGGCGGGACGTCGCGGCCGTGCAGCCGCGCCCACGCCGCGCCCAGCGAGCGCGCCTCGCCGAAGCGCCCCTGGTGGCCCAGCAGCAGCGCCTCGACCAGTGCGACGTCGTGGCACCGGCCGATCCGCAGCGAGTGCTCCATGAGGGGCGGGTAGACCTCGTCGGTGGACGCCCACACCCACCTCGGCGACTCCGCCGCGTGCTTCTCATAGTCGGCGATGGCGCCGGCGAGGTCGCTGACCCGCCACAGGCTCGCCTCCGACACCCCGTCGGCGGCGAGTTCGCGCAGTCGTCCCCCGCCCTCTCCGTCCGGGACCACCGCGATGCGCATGCTTCCAGTGTGCTCCTCTCCAGTGACAAACGGACCCATATCCGCGGGGGAACACGCGGGTGCGCCGGACCGGGAAGGGCGCAGCTGCGCCGATCTTGAAGTTGTCGGGGTTATCGCAGCGTTTTAAGGCCCGACAACTTCAACTTGGGTTTGAACCTCGGGCCCGGGACGGAGTGGGCGCGCGGGTGGCCCCCCTCCTCGACCCCAGGGGGTCGTGAAGGCCCGCCCCAGGAGGGAGGGCGGGCCGACACCGTGGACGCAGGCCGACACCGCGGTTTCGGCCCGGCGCCCAAGCAGACGGCGTGGGCGGCGCGGCGCCGGTGCGATCCCTTTCATAGGCCTTCGGCCACGCGAGAGGATCGCCCGGTCACCGCGGATCCCACCTGTGGCTGAGGCTTCACAATCCCCAGAGGCCAAGGTCAAAACTCACGGTCAAGATCGCCGAGAGAAGCGCCGCACAGCAGGCCTCCGGTAACCGAACCGCAACCGATGGCCACCGACGGCCCCACCGGACTTCCGCAGAACTCGGTACTGAGGTTTGCAGAAGTTGTGCGGGGTGGGATGGCGGGGAGGCTGCGGCGGGAGCGCGGCCCCTTTCCTCGGGCGGGATGCTTTATCGCCGCCGGTGGGCCGCGCCCCGCCGCCGAAGCAGACGGCAAAGGTGTGCGCGAACCCGCGCCACCGCTTCGGCCGGGAGGCGCGGCCCCACGCCGGGCTCACCGGTGAAGGACGCGCCAAGAGGGCCGCACTCTCCCGGCGACCTCCCGCAGAACCGTCCCTGCACCTAAAGGCCCACTCGACTTCTGCAAACCTCAATAAAGCCCCAGCAGCGGCTCCAGGCCGACGGTGAGCTGCTCCGGCAGGTCGGCGATGCGACGCACGCCCAGCAGCACGCCGGGCATGAACGACTCCCGGTTCATCGAGTCGTGCCGGATCGTCAGCGTCTCGCCGTGCGTGCCGAAGATGACCTCCTGGTGGGCGATGAGCCCGGTCATGCGCAGCGCGTGCACCCGCACGCCGTCGACGTTCGCGCCGCGGGCGCCCTCGATCTCCGACGTGGTCGCGTCCGGCATCGGGTCGGCCCCGGCCTCGGCGCGGGCCCGGGCGACGAGCTCGGCCGTGCGGTGGGCGGTGCCGCTGGGCGCGTCGGCCTTGTTCGGGTGATGCAGCTCGACGATCTCCGTCGACTCGAAGTAAGGCGCGGCCTTGGTCGCGAAGTGCATCATCAGCACCGCGGCGATGCCGAAGTTCGGGGCGATGAGCACCCTGACGCCGGGGTTCTCGGCGAGCAGGTCGCGCACCTCCGCGAGCTTGGCCTCGTCGAACCCGCTGGTCCCCACGACGGCGTGGATGCCGTTGGGGATGAGCCAGCGCAGGTTGTCCATCACCACGCCGGGGTGGGTGAAGTCGACGACGACGTCGGCTCCGAGCACCCCGGCGCGCTCGTCGGCCGCGTCGACGGCGGCCACCAGTTCGGTGTCCGCGGCCCCTTCGACGGCCCTGACGACTTCCGACCCCATGCGCCCTTGGGCGCCAAAGACTCCTACCTTGATCACGCGTTTCACCGTATCGGATCGGGAGGCGCCCTCCGGCTCCGGCGCGTCGGGATCGAAACCGCCGTCAGAACCGCCGGTCCTGCTCGTAAGGGCCGACGACGGCGAGGGCTTCGGGGCGGCGCAGGACGTCGGCCGCCACGGCGCGGACGTCGTCCATCGTCACCGCGTCGAAGAGCGCGAGGTCCTCCTCCAGCGAGTAGTGCCGCGGGTAGCCCAGCTCGTGCATCGTCAGGCGGCCCATCCGGGAGTTGGTCCCCTCCGTGCCCAGCACCCACGAGCCCTGGATCTGGCCCTTGGCCCGCGCCAGCTCCTCGTCGGTGATGCCGTACTCCGCGACCTTGGCCAGCTCGTCGCGGCAGACGTCGAGCACCTCGTCGATCTTGTCGGGCAGGCATCCCGCGTACACCTGGAAGACCCCGGTGTCGGCGTAGCTGCCGGCGTAGCCGAAGACCGCGTAGGCGAGGCCGCGCTTCTCCCTGACCTCCTGGAACAGCCGCGAGGACATGCCGCCGCCCAGCGCGGAGCTCAGGACCTTCAGCGCGTACCAGCGCTCGTCGGTGCGGGTCACCCCCTCGGTGCCGAGGATCAGGTGGGCCTGCTCGGTGTCCTTGGACTGCAGCACCGCGCCCGGGTGCACCGCCACGGGCGCCCCCGGTCCGCGCGGGCCGGACGGCCGCGCGTCGCCGGCCGCCGCCAACTGCGGCCGGAAGGCATCGCGCACCTGGTCGACCACTGCGGCGTGGTCGAGGTTGCCGGCCGCGGCGACGATGAGCTCGCCGGGAACGTAGCACTCCCGGTACTGCTCGAAGATCCGGTCCCTGGGCAGGGCGGAGATGGTCTCGTCGGTGCCGAGCACCGGGCGGCCCAGCGGGGTGTCCGCGCCGAAGAACCGGGCGGCGAAGAGGTCGTCCACCACGTCGCTGGGCTCGTCCTCATACATCGCGATCTCTTCGAGGATCACGCCGCGCTCGGTCTCGACCTCCTGCGGGTCGAGCACCGAGCCGGTGAGCATGTCGCTGACGACGTCGATGGCCAGCGGCAGGTCCCGGTCCAGCACCTTCGCGTAGTAGGTGGTCTGCTCCTTGGTGGTGTAGGCGTTGTGGTCGGCGCCCACGCCGTCGAGCAGCGCGGAGATCTCCAGCGCGCTGCGGCGCCGGGTCCCCTTGAACAGCAGGTGCTCCAGGAAGTGCGCGGAGCCGGCGTGCGCGGCGTCCTCGTCACGGGAGCCGGTGGTGGCCGAGATCCCGAACGCCGCCGAGCGCACGCCGGGCATCGTCTCGGTCACCACGCGCAGGCCGCCGGGGAGCACCGTCCGGCGCACCTCGCCCGAGCCTTCCCCGGCCCGGACCAGGGTGAGCGTGCTGTCGGGCTCCTGCTCGGCCGCTGTGACGGCGGTGGCGGCCGAAGGCACTGTGCTGCTCATACGTCCTTGTCTCCACGTCTCCACGAAGATTCAAGGGCGGTCGCACCGGCACACGGTGCGACCGCCCTTTCGAGCCGGGCTGCGGATCAGGTGTTCTCGCCCCGACCGCCGCGGGTGCGGCGGCGCCGGCGCTCACCGTCGCCGGAGGAGGGGGCCTCGCCGTTGCCCTCGGCCGCGTCGGCGCCGGAGGACTCGGAACCGGCCGCCTCGGCCTCGACGACCTCGACCGGGACCAGGGAGAGCTTGCCGCGGTCGTCGATCTCGCGGATCTCGACCTGGATCTTCTCGCCGATGCTGATCACGTCGTCGATGTTCTCGATGCGCTTGCCGCCGTGCAGCTTGCGGATCTGCGAGATGTGCAGCAGGCCGTCCTTGCCGGGCAGCAGCGAGACGAACGCGCCGAACGCCGTCGTCTTGACGACCGTGCCCAGGTAGCGGTCGCCGACCTCCGGCATCGTCGGGTTGGCGATGCTGTTGATCGTGTCGCGCGCGGCCTCGGCGGACGGGCCGTCGGTAGCGCCGATGTAGATCGTGCCGTCGTCCTCGATGGTGATCTCGGCGCCGGTCTCGTCCTGGATCGAGTTGATCATCTTGCCCTTGGGGCCGATGACCTCGCCGATCTTGTCGACGGGCACCTTGACGGTGAGGATGCGCGGCGCGTGCGGGCTCATCTCGGCCGGACGCTCGATGGCCTCCTGCATGACGTCCAGGATGGCCAGGCGTGCGCCCCGGGCCTGCTGCAGCGCGGCGGCCAGCACGGAGGCCGGGATGCCGTCGAGCTTGGTGTCGAGCTGCAGCGCGGTGATGAGTTCCTGGGTGCCGGCGACCTTGAAGTCCATGTCGCCGAACGCGTCCTCGGCGCCGAGGATGTCGGTCAGCGTGACGTACTCGCCGCCCTCGCTGATCAGGCCCATCGCGATGCCGGCGACCATCTCCCTGAGCGGGACGCCGGCCGACATCAGCGACATCGTCGAGGCGCAGACCGATCCCATGGAGGTGGAGCCGTTGGAGCCGACGGCCTCCGATACCTGCCGGATCGCGTAGGGGAACTCCTCGCGGGACGGCAGCACCGGCAGCAGCGCCCGCTCGGCGAGCGCGCCGTGGCCGATCTCGCGGCGCTTGGGCGAACCGACGCGGCCGGTCTCACCGGTGGAGTACGGCGGGAAGTTGTAGTTGTGCATGTAGCGCTTGGTCCGCTCGGGGTTGAGCGTGTCGACCATCTGCTCCATGCGCAGCATGTTCAGCGTGGTGACGCCCAGGATCTGGGTCTCGCCGCGCTCGAACACCGCCGAGCCGTGCACCCGCGGGATCACGCCGACCTCGGCGGTGAGCTGCCGGATGTCCTTGGGCCCGCGGCCGTCGATGCGGACCTGGTCGCGGATGACCCGCTCGCGCACGAGCTGCTTGGTCAGCGAGCGGAACGCCGCGCCGATCTCCTTCTCTCGTCCCTCGAAGGCCTCGGCGAGCTTCTCGGCGGCCAGCGCCTTGACCCGGTCGAGCTCGGCCTCGCGGTCCTGCTTGTCGGCGATGGTCAGCGCCTGGGCCAGCTCGGCGCGGGTCTCGTTCTCGACCGCGGTGTAGACGTCGTCCTCGTAGTCGAGGAAGACCGGGAACTCGCCGGTCTCCTTGGTGGCCTGGTCGGCCAGCGCCTGCTGCGCCCGGCACAGCACCTTGATGAACGGCTTGGCCGCGTCCAGGCCCTCGGCGACGGTCTGCTCGTTGGGGCCGACGGCCCCGTCGGCGACCAGCTTGAGCGTGTTCGGCGTGGACTCGGCCTCGACCATCATGATCGCGACGTCGCCGTCCTCCAGCACGCGGCCGGCGACGACCATGTCGAAGGTGGCGTCGGCGAGCTCGGTGTGGGTCGGGAACGCCACCCACTGCCCCTCGATCAGCGCCACCCGGACGCCGCCGATCGGGCCGGAGAACGGCAGGCCGGAGATCTGGGTGGACATCGAGGCGGCGTTGATCGCCACGACGTCGTAGAGGTGGTCGGGGTGCAGCGCCATGATCGTCTCGACGACCTGGATCTCGTTGCGCAGCCCCTTCTTGAACGACGGGCGCAGCGGCCGGTCGATCAGGCGGCAGGTGAGGATGGCGTCCTCGGAGGGACGGCCCTCGCGCCGGAAGAACGAGCCGGGGATGCGGCCCGCGGCGTACATCCGCTCCTCGACGTCCACCGTCAGCGGGAAGAAGTCGAGGTTGTCCTTCGGACGCTTGGAGGCCGTGGTCGCGGACAGGACCATGGTCTCGTCGTCGAGGTAGGCCACGGCGGAGCCGGCGGCCTGGCGGGCCAGCCGACCCGTCTCGAAGCGGATGGTACGGGTGCCGAAGCGGCCGTTGTCGATCACGGCCTCGGCGGAATATGCGCCCTCCATGGGCGACCTCCTACACGGATTGGATACTCGAGATCCCGCGTCCGTGCCCCGGTGTCGTCTCGTCGATCACGACGGCCGGCCATCGATCGAAGCCCTCGGCGCGCCTGCGGGCGGGCCGAAGACCACTACCGAGGACCGGCGGCGACGTGGCAGCCGGAGGTAGGGGCGCGGGAAAGCGCTCGATTCGGTTGTCGACCGCCGCGCGGCGGTTGCCCCGCAGGCCACGGCGGCCGGTCTCACACCAGAGTACTAAGAATCAATTTGGTATCGCACTCCCACGAAAAGCAATTTGGTATCGCACTCCCGCGAAACCGATCTGGTGTCGCACTACTACAAGAGAGGGAGCGGCCGTGGCCACTCCCTTGGCTGAGATGTCCGCTAGCGGCGCAGACCGAGGCGCTCGATCAGCTTGCGGTAGCGGTTGATGTCCTTCTTCGCGATGTACTGCAGAAGGCGGCGCCGGCGACCGACCATCAGGAGCAGGCCGCGACGGCTGTGGTGGTCGTGCTTGTGCGACTTCAGGTGCTCGGTGAGCTCGATGATCCGGTGCGTCAGGATCGCGACCTGGACATCGGGGGAGCCGGTGTCGCCGTCCTTGGTGGCGTACTCGGCGATGATCTTGTTCTTCGTGGCGGTGTCGATCGACACGACGCTCCTTCTCAGTTCTCGGCACGCCGGTGCTGTGAATGTCCGCGCCGCCCTCGAAGAGGGAGCCGGCGCGGATCCGGCGACCATGCGTGCGAACAGTCACCGGGTGGATCGGCGATCGCGCGGAGCGGGGGCGGTGCCGCCCTCGACGCCCGTCGGGCACGATCGAAGACGCCGGTCATCGGACCGGCTGCTCTTCAGCGTACTACCTTCCCGCGCCCGCCCGGACCACCGCTCGGCGGGCGCCGGGGCCGCGGGAGGCGGCCGGGGTCACTCCCCGATGAGCAGTTCCCTGGTGCGGGCGACGTCGCGGGCCATGGCCTCGATGAGCTCCCCGACGCTGTCGAAGCGCAGCATCGGCCGGATGTGGTGCAGGAGGTCCACTGCCATGTGCCGGCCGTAGAGGTCGAGGTCGTCGCGGTCCAGCGCGTAGGCCTCGACGGTGCGCCGATCGCCCTCGAAGGTCGGGTTGGTGCCGACCGAGACGGCGGCGGGCCAGCACGATCCGTCCTCGTCCGGCCCGACCGGCAGCAGCCGGCCGGCGTAGACCCCGTCGGCGGGGACCGCGGTGCCGGGCGGGAGGTCGAGGTTGGCGGTCGGGAAGCCGAGCAGCTCCCTGCCCCGGGCCGCGCCGTGCACCACCACGCCCTCGACCCGGTGCGGCCGCCCCAGCTCCTCCAGCGCTCCGGCGACGTCGCCCTCGGCGACGAGGCCGCGGATCAGCGTGGAGGTGATGGTGTCGGCCCCCGCGACCCGCCGGACGCCCTCCGCGGTGAAGTCGTACTTCTCCCCCAGCGTGACCAGTGTCTCGACGTCGCCGGCGGCCTTGTGGCCGAACCGGAAGTCCTCGCCCACGACGACCGCGGCGGTGTGCAGCCGGTCCACGAGCACGCGCTGGACGAACTCCTCCGCCGACAGCGACGCCAGCTCCCTGGTGAACGGCAGCACGCAGACGGCGTCGGCGCCGTGCTCCTCCAGCAGAGCGGCCTTGCGCTCCCCCGATGTCAGCGCGGCCGGGGCCGCGCCCCCGCGCACCACGGAGTCGGGGTGCGGGTCGAACGTGACGACCACGACGGGCAGCCCCAGCCTGCGGGCGTGCTCGGCGGCCCGCCGCAGAATGGTCTGGTGGCCGCGGTGCACACCGTCGAAGACCCCGACGGTCACGACGGAGCGTCCCCAGTCCCGGGGTATCTCATCCGGTCCGAGCCAACGCCGCACGATCACACAGCTCCCCTCGCGCCGATGGTGGTGGGTTCCTCCCCGAACCAGGGTGCCACGTCCCCGCGCCTCCTCCTCCGCCGAGCCACGCCCCCATCGGGATTGGAGCCACCGCCAGCCGCAATGCCGTGAGGTTGAGAAGCGGGTGGGAGTGTCGAGGGGTGTTGCGGGGCCATTACTCCCCTGGCCGGAGCCTGCGAAACAAGGCTGTCGTCAGCGCGCCGGCGCCGGCGACGCGAAAGGTCGCGGTGTCGGCGCGTGTACAGGTCCGGTGGCCGGACTCTGGCGCGTAAAAAGCCGGGCGAGACCTCTCACGCGGCCACCGCCGACGCGCTGACCGCGGCCTTGCCAAGCACGCTCGACCCCGGGGAGACCTGTGGGACACCGGTCGGCACCGGCTCGGCGAACCTCAATCTCACGGCATTGCCGCTAGGCGAACACCACGATCGGCTTGCTGTAGCCGGGATGCTCCTCGGCGAGCGCGAGCACGCTGCCGTCCGGGGCGAACAGGCCGATCGGCCCCGGACCGAGGCCTGCGGCCGGGATGCGGTTGCCGTGGGCGACCCTGCGCGCCTCCTCCTCGGTCAGCACGCGGCTGGGGAAGGCCACCGACACCGCCTCGGCCAGCGGCACCGCGGTGAACTCCTCGGCGAGCCGGTCCAGCGTGCGGGCCCCGGCCAGGTCGTAGGGGCCGACCCTGGTGCGGCGCAGCGCCGTGAGGTGGCCGCCGACGCCCAGCGACGCGCCCAGGTCGCGGGCCAGCGACCGGATGTAGGTGCCGCTGGAGCAGGTGACGCGGGCGTCGACGTCGATGAGGAGCCCCTCGGAGTCGGGCACCCGCCGGACGTCGCCGACGGCGAACTCCGACACGGTCACCGGCCGGGCCTTGAGCTCGACCTCCTCGCCAGCGCGGGCCTTCTTGTAGGCGCGCCGGCCGTTCACCTTGATCGCGCTGACCTGCGGCGGGACCTGCTGGATCGCTCCGGTGAGCCGCGCGGCGCCGGCGCGCACCGCCGCGTCGTCGACCCCGTCGGCCGGCGTCCGGGCCAGCGGCTCGCCCTCGGCGTCGTCGGTGTCGGTGGTCGCGCCCAGCCGGATGGTGGCCTCGTAGACCTTCTCGGTCAGCGTGAGATGCCCCAGCAGCCGGGTGCCCTTCCCGATGCCCAGCACGAGCACGCCGGTGGCCATCGGGTCGAGCGTGCCGGCGTGGCCGACCTTGCGGGTCCCCGCCAGTCTGCGGACCCGCGCGACGACGTCGTGGGACGTCCAGTCGGCGGGCTTGTCGACGATGGCGACGCCGTCGGGCGCGGCCGCGCGCGGCGTGTCGGCGCTGGTGCTCATGTGGAGGTGCTTCCTCGTGCTGCCGGACGACCCGGCCGGGTGGGGCGCGTGCGGGCCGGGGACCGCTATTCGCCGTGGTCCTCGTCGTCGTACTCGCGCGGTGCCTTGTAGGGGTCGGCTTCGCCGGCCGGCCGGGCGGTGGCCGCGGCGCGGGCGACCTCCGCGTCGGCCTCGCGGGCCTTGGCCAGCAGTTCCTCGATGTGCTGGGCGTTCTGCTGGACCTCGTCGGCCACGAAGACCAGGCTCGGGGTGTGGCGCAGGCCGGTCTGGCGACCGACCTCCGAGCGGATCACGCCCTTGGCGCTCTCCAGCGCGGCGGCCGTTCCGGCCTTCTCCTCGTCGGAGCCGAACACCGTGTAGTAGACCGTCGCGTCGCGCAGGTCGTTGGTGAGCCGCGCGTCGGTCACGGTGACGAATCCGAGCCGCGGGTCCTTGATGCGGCGCTCCAGCATCTCCGCCACGATCTTCTGGATCCGGTCGGCGAGCTTGCGCGCGCGTGCGGCGTCAACCATGTCTCTAATCTTCCTCTTGACTGAAGAGCCGCTGCCTGGCGGAGAGCAGCTCGATCTCGGGGCGGCCGGCGACCAGCCGCTCGCAGGCGTCGAGGACCTCGACGCAGTGCGCGGCGGTGGAGGAGGCGACGGCGATCCCGATCTCGCAGCGCCGGTACAGGCTCTGGTCGCCGGTCTCGGCGACCGAGACGGCGAACTTGCGGTGAAGCTCGGCCACGATGGGCCGTACCACCGAGCGCTTCTGCTTCAGGGAACGGACGTCGCCGAGCAGCACGTCCAGGGTCAGAGCCCCAACGAACACGCGTTCACCCCGTGGTTTGTCTGTTGTTGTACCGCTCGCGGCGGGTCGGTGGAGGGCGGACCCAAGGACCCGGGCCCCGGCTCGGCAGCCGGGGCCCGGGGATGACGCGAAGGGCGTCAGTCGCGCGGCTTCTCCCGCATCTCGAACGTCTCGATGACGTCCTCGAGCCGGATGTCGTTGTAGCCGACTCCGATACCGCACTCGAAGCCCTCGCGGACCTCGGTGGCATCGTCCTTGAACCGGCGCAGCGACTCCACCGTGAGGTTGTCGGAGATGACCACGCCGTCCCGGATGAGGCGGGCCTTGCTGTTCCGCCTGATGGTGCCGCTCCGGACGATCGAACCGGCGATGTTGCCGATCCTGGGCACCTTGAAGACCTCGCGGATCTCCGCCGAGCCGAGCTGGACCTCCTCGTAGACCGGCTTGAGCAGGCCCTTGACCGCCGCTTCCACCTCGTCGATCGCCTGGTAGATGACCGAGTAGTAGCGGATGTCCACGCCCATCCGGTCGGCGAGCTCGCTGTTCTTGCCCTCGGGCCGAACGTTGAAGCCGATGATGATCGCTTCCGCGGAGGCGGCCAGGTTGATGTCGTTCTGCGTGATCGCACCGACACCGCGGCCGATGACGCGGATGCTCACCTCGTCGCCGCCGGCCTCGATCTTGAGCAGCGACTCCTCGAGCGCCTCGACCGAACCGGACATGTCGCCCTTGATGATGAGGAGCAGCTCGTTGCGCGCCCCCTCCTCAAGGGTCTTCTGCCAGTTGTCCAGCGTGACCCGGCGGCTCGCCTTCGCCTGCTGGGCGAAGCGCTCGCGCGCCTCGCGCTGCTGGGCGATCTGGCGTGCGACCCGGTCGTCCTTGACGACCAGGAAGTTGTCGCCGGCGCTGGGCACGTTGGTCAGACCGAGCACCTGGACCGGGCGGGACGGCTCGGCCTGCTGCACGTTGTCGCCGTTCTCGTCCAGCATGGCCCGGACGCGGCCGTAGGCGTCGCCGCAGACGATCGAGTCGCCCACGCGCAGCGTTCCGCGCTGGACCAGCACCGTGGCCATGGAGCCGCGGCCGCGGTCGAGGTAGGCCTCGATCGCGAGGCCCTGGGCGTCCTGCTCCGGGTTGGCGCGCAGGTCGAGCGCCGCGTCGGAGGTCAGCACGACCGCCTCGAGCAGACCGTCGATGTTGACGCCCTGCTTCGCGGAGATGTCGACGAACTGGACGTCGCCGCCGTACTCCTCGGCCACCAGGCCGTACTCGGTGAGCTGGGCCCGCACCTTCTGCGGGTCGGCGCCCTCGACGTCGATCTTGTTGACCGCGACCACGATCGGTACCTCGGCCGCCTTGGCGTGGTCGATGGCCTCGGCCGTCTGCGGCTTCACGCCGTCGTCGGCCGCGACCACCAGCACCGCGATGTCGGTGGCCTGCGCACCGCGGGCACGCATGGCGGTGAACGCCTCGTGACCCGGGGTGTCGATGAAGGTGATCTTGCGATCGTCATCGTCGACCACGGTCGCGACCTGGTAGGCACCGATGTGCTGGGTGATACCGCCGGCCTCGCCGCTGACCACGTTGGTGTTGCGGATCGCGTCGAGCAGGCGCGTCTTACCGTGGTCGACGTGGCCCATGACGGTCACCACCGGCGGACGCGGCATGAGGTCCGCGGGACTGCCCTCGTCCTCACCGAACTCGATGGAGAACGATTCGAGCAGCTCGCGGTCCTCGTCCTCGGGGCTGACGACCTCGATCTTGTACTTGAGCTCCTCGCCCAGCAACTGCAGCGTCTCGTCCGGCAGCGACTGGGTCGCGGTGACCATCTCGCCCAGGTGCATCATGACCTGGACCAGCGACGCCGGGTTGACGTCGATCTTGTCACCGAAGTCCGAGAGCGAGGCGCCGCGGGACAGCCGGATGGTCTGGCCGTTGCCGCTCGGGATCTTCACGCCGCCGAACGACGGAGCGCCCAGCTCGTTGAACTCCTGACGCCGCTGCTTCTTGGACTTGCGGGCACGGCCCGGACGACCGCCGGGACGCCCGAAGGCGCCCGCCGTGCCGCCGCCGCGACCACGACCGCCGCCACCGGGACGGCCGCCGAAGCCGCCGGGACGCGGACCGGCACCGGGACCACCGGGACCGCCGCCGCGCGGACCGGCGCCGACGGGGCCACCGCGGCCGCCACCGGGACGGCCGCCACCGCGGCCACCGCCGCCGCCACCGCGACCGCCGCCACCGGCGGGCGCGGGACGCGAGGACGGCATGTTCATCGGGCTGGGGCGCGGACCGCCACCGGGACGCGGACCACCGGCGCCGGGGCCGGGCCGCGGACCGCCGGCACCCGGGCCGCCGGGACGCGGGGCCTGCGGGCGCGGGGCCTGGGGACGCGGCGCACCGCCGCGCTCGCCACCGCCGCCGGGACGCGGCGCACCACTGCGCTCGCCACCGCCGGGGCGCTGACCGCCCTGACCGCCCTGGCCACCCTGACCGCCTTGACCGCCCTGCGGACCGGGACGCGGGCCCGGACGCGGCGCCGGCTTGGCGCCCATGCCGCTGGCCGTCGAGGCGAACGGGTTGTTGCCCGGACGCGGACCCGTGGACCGCGGACCCGGACGGGGCCCCTTGCCCTCGGAACGCCCGGTGCGCTCGCCGCGCTCCGGACGCTCGCCGCGCTCCGGACGAGGACCGCGCTCGGGGCGCGGGCCGCGTTCGGGACGGTCGCCGCCGGGCTTGGCGGGCTGCTCCGGCCTGCCCTGGCCACCGGTCGGCCCCGCGGGGCGCGGACCGGGCCGGGGACCCGGCTTGGGAACGCCGCCGGCGGGCGGCGACGCGGGACGGGCGCTCGGCTTGGGTCCCGGCTTGGGGACCGAGGGCCGCTGAGCCGCGGCGCCGTTCTCGCCCGCGGCCGGGGCCTTGTCCTCACCGCGCGGACGCGGCTTGGGCTCCGCCGGGCGGGACTTGCGCTCGCCGCCCTTCTTCTCGGCGGCGCCGTTGTTGAAGGCTTCCTTGAGTCGACGGACGACCGGCGCCTCGATCGTCGAGGACGCCGAACGCACAAATTCGCCCATTTCGTTGAGCTTGGCCAGGACGGCCTTGCTCTCAACACCGAACTCCTTGGCGAGTTCGTATACCCGGACCTTCGCCACTGCTCTCCTCTACTCGGTCCGGGACATGGGCTTGTGCCGGACCGTCGCTAGCTTGACGTACTCATCGCTGCGTACTCATCGAGCGCTCATCGCAATCTCGACCCGCTTCCGACTCGTCTGTTACACAACAATGGGTCAGTTACATCGGACATGCCGACATAGCAAGACCCGCCGACCGTCCGGTAGTTCCAACCGAACAGGCGGCGCGATCATTCCAACCCTATCCGGAACTGCGACCGACTCAAACGCGCGGGGCGGCGGCGAAGTGCGCGGCGACGCGCGACGCGTCCAGTCGGCCCGTGGCCCGGAAGGCCCGGTTCCACGCCTTGCGCCGGTCGGCCGTCTCCCAACACGTCGGGTCGGGGTGCAGGTAGGCACCTCGGCCCGGCATGCGTCCGGCGGTGTCCGGCGTGATCATGTCGCCCTCGACCGCCAGCCGCAGCAGATCGGACTGGGCTGCTCTGGACCGGCACCCCACGCACGTGCGCACGGGCACCGATCGGTCAGCGCCTCCCATTCTAGCGGGCCGGCGCGTCCGCCGGGCCGGAAGGCCGGTCGTCGCCGGTCTCCACGAAGGGTTCGGCGGTCCCGGCCGACTCCGTCGGCTCGGCGTCGGACCGGATGTCGATCCGCCAGCCGGTGAGCCGGGCGGCGAGGCGGGCGTTCTGCCCCTCCTTGCCGATCGCCAGCGACTGCTGGTAGTCCGGCACCGTGACGCGGGCGACCCTGGCGACGGCGTCGAGCACCTCGACGTGGGTGACCCGCGCCGGGGACAGAGCGTTGCCCACGAACACCGCGGGGTCGTCGGAGTGGTCGACGATGTCGATCTTCTCGCCGTGCAGTTCGGCCATGACGTTGCGGACCCGGCTGCCCAGCGGACCGATGCAGGCGCCCTTGGCGTTGACCCCGGCCTTGTTGGACTTGACCGCCATCTTGGTGCGGTGCCCGGCCTCGCGCGCGATCGCCGCGATCTCGACGGTGCCGTCGGCGATCTCGGGGACCTCCAGCTGGAACAGCTTGCGGACCAGGTTGGGGTGGGTGCGCGACAGCGTCACCGACGGGCCCCGGTGCCCCTTGCGCACCTGCACGACGTAGGCGCGCAGCCGCTCGCCGTGGGTGTAGTTCTCGCCGGGCACCTGCTCCTGCGGCGGCAGGATGGCCTCGATCCTGCCCAGGTCGACCAGGACGTTGCGCGGGTCCTTGCCCTGCTGGATGATGCCGGAGACGACCTCGAACTCGCGGCCGGCGAACTCCCCGAGGGTGAGCTCGTCCTCGGCGTCGCGCAGGCGCTGCAGGATGACCTGCTTGGCCGTCGAGGTGGCGATGCGGCCGAACCCGGTGGGGGTGGCGTCGTACTCCCGGATGACGTTGCCCTCGTCATCGGACTCCTCGGCCCACACCGTGACGTGCCCGCTGGTGCGGTCCAGCTCGACCCGCGCTGAGGACTCGGTCCCCTCCTGCCGGTGGTAGGCGATCAGCAGGGCGTCCTCGATCGCCTTGACGACGAGGTCCACTGAAATGTCCTTCTCGCGCTCCAGGCTGCGCAGGACACTCATATCGATATCCACGGGGCTCCCCCTCTAGTCCGCCGCGTCGGCGCCGGGGCCGGTTTCGGCATCGCGGCGAAATTCAATCTGGACCTTGCCGCGCCCCAGGTCGGAATAGGCGTATACCCGACTCTGACCGTCGGCGTCCAGGGTGACGCCGGATTCGTCGGCCTGCGTCACGCGTCCCCGTACCTCGCCACCGCCGGCGAGCGGGGCGTGCACCAGGCGTCCCCGCGCCCGCCGCCAGTGCCGAGGTTGCGTGAGCGGTCGGTCCACGCCCGGCGAGGTCACTTCGAGCACGTAAGGGGCATTGCCCATGACATCGGAGGCGTCGAGCGTACTGGAGATCGTCTGGCTGACCTCCCCGACGGAGTCGAGGTCGACGCCGTCGTCGGAGTCGACCACGACGCGCAGCAGGCGACGCTTGCCGACCGGGGTGACCTCAACGGCCTCCAGGTCCAGCCCGGCCTCGGCCAGGACCGGTTCCAGCAACCGCGCCAGACGGTCGTGGCGAGCCTGCGCGCCCATCAGTGATCCTCCTCGGCGGTCTCCGCCCGCTCTCCGCAAGGGGCGGGGCGGTCCAGCTCTGCACAAAGTTCGTCCGCGCGTCCGGGCAGACGGCGGTTTGAACCAAGAGTATCCACAGTCGGCGCATACCCAGGCATGCTCCGGCTCCACATCGCGCGGGAGAATTCCCCGTCCCGGTCCGGCCCGCCCCGCCTGCGGCGCGCGCGAAGGGCGTGCGCGTCGTGGAAAGATGGGTCGCACACCCCATGTCCGCACGCCTTCGCGGGGCCGCCGACGCGTGCGGCGCCCTTGTCCCGCACGGCTTTCGAGGAGGCACGGTTGCGCCACGACCCGGTCAGCCGGCGCACGGTCATCGCCGGTGCGATCGCGGGCCTGGCCGCGGTCGGCTTGAGCGGTTGCCAGGGCGCGCGGTGGTACCCCAGCGAGATCTCACCGGACGAGTACCTGCTTCGCGGCGCGATCGCCGAGAAGGAGCGGATCGTCGCCCGGTACCGGGCGACGATCTCCGCCGGTCGGGGACCGGTCGAACTGCTGGAGCGGCTCGTGGGCGACCACGAGCGCCATCTCGGCGCGCTGCGCGACCGGCTGCCGGAGCGCGAGGAGGAGCCCCGGGGCGGCGCCACCGGCGCGCCCGAGGCCGGCGGCGCACCCGAGACCGCGCCGGAGCCCGACGCTCCGGTGCCGGTCCCGGCGCTGCGGGTGGCCGAGGAGGCCGCGGCGGCGTCCCGCGCCCGCCAGATGACCGAGGTCGCCGACTCCGGCCTGGCTCAGCTCTTCGCCAGCGTCGGCGCCTGCGAGGCCGGCCACGCCCACCTGCTCTCGACCGAGACCCCGGAGGCATGATGAGCGCCACGACCGGCCCCGAGGGGTTCGACCACATCGAGGCGCTGCAGAACGCGCTGCGCGCGGAGCACGCGGCCGTCTACGGCTACGGGTTCGTCGGCGCGAACTCCGGCGACGCGGCGCGGAAGCGGGCCTACGAGCACCTCGACGCGCACCGCGGCCAGCGCGACACCCTGCGCGCGGAGCTCCTCGAACGCGACGCCGATCCGGCGGCCGGGGAGCGCGCCTACGAGCTGCCCGCCGAGGACGGGCCGGACGCGCTCGCGCAGTTCGCCGCCGGGCTGGAGCGGACGGCCGCCCAGGCCTACCTGGAGCTGGCCGCCGCCGGCGATCCCGAACTGCGCGACCTCGCCGGGCGCTCCCTGAAGTCGACGACCGTGCGCTCGCTGGCATGGGGCGCCGACCTGATGCCCTTCCCAGGCTTCCCGGGAGGGGAGTTGTAGCGGCCCCTCCGGGGCGGGCCGCCGCCCCGTCAGGCGTCCTTGACGATCGCGGCGACCTTCTCCACCACGGTGTCCACGGGGATCTCCTCGCGCTCGCCGCCGGCGCGGTCGCGCAGCTCCACGACGCCGGACGCCAGGCCCTTGCCGACGATGACGCCGGTGGGGACGCCCAGCAGTTCGGCGTCGGTGAACTTCACGCCAGGCGAGACGCCCTTGCGGTCGTCGACGATGACGCGCACGCCCCTGGCCGCCAGCTCCTCGGCGATGCGCAGCGCGACCTCGATCTGCTCACCCTTGCCGGTGCCGACCACGTGCACGTCGGCCGGGGCGACCTCGCGCGGCCACACGACGCCCTTGTCGTCGTGGGACTGCTCGACGATCGCGGCGACCACCCGGGAGACGCCGATGCCGTAGGAGCCCATGGTGACACGCTTGGGCTTGCCGTCGGGGCCGAGCGCGTCGAACCCGAAGGTGTCGGTGTACTTGCGGCCGAGCTGGAAGACGTGGCCGATCTCGATGCCGCGCGCGGTGTAGAGGGTGCCGCGGCCGTCGGGTGAGGGGTCGCCGTCGCGCACCTCGGCGGCCTCGATGGTGCCGTCGGGGGTGAAGTCGCGGCCGCACACCAGGTCCACCACGTGGTGGTCGGGCCGGTCGGCGCCGGTCACCCAGGCCGTGCCCTCGACGACGCGCGGGTCGACCAGGTAGCGCAGCTTGTTGTCCAGCAGCGCCCTCGGCCCGACGTAGCCCTTGACCAGGAACGGGTTGGCGGCGAAGTCCGCCTCCTCCAGCAGCTCGACCTCGGCCGGCTCCAGTGAGGCCTCCAGCCGCTTCATGTCGACCTCGCGGTCACCGGGCACGCCGATGCCGAGGACCTCCCACTCGGTCTCCCCCGGGCGGCGGATCTTGACCAGCACGTTCTTCAGCGTGTCGGCGGCGGTGAAGGTCCGGGGCCGCTCGTCGGCGCCGCGCAGGCCGGCGCCGTTGAGGAAGTCCACCAGGGTCTCGATGGTGGGGGTGTCGGGCGTGTGGTGCACCTGCGCCTCGGGCCGCCCCTCGACGGGCCGCGCCGGGGGGACCGGCGTGCGCACGGCCTCGACGTTGGCGGCGTAGTCGGAGCCGGTGCTGCGGACGAAGGTGTCCTCGCCGGTGTCCGCCTCGGCGAGGAACTCCTCGGAGGCCGAACCCCCCATGGCGCCGGAGGTCGCCGCGACGACGACGTAGTTCAGGCCGAGCCGGTCGAAGATCCTGATGTAGGCGTCGCGGTGCAGCTCGTAGGAGCGCTGCAGGCCCTCGTCGTCGATGTCGAAGGAGTAGGCGTCCTTCATGTGGAACTCGCGGCCGCGCAGGATGCCGGCCCTGGGCCGGGCCTCGTCGCGGAACTTCTCCTGGATCTGGTACAGGATGACCGGGAAGTCCTTGTAGGAGGAGTACTCGCCCTTGACCAGGAGCGTGAACAGCTCCTCGTGGGTGGGGCCGAGCAGGTAGTCGGCGCCCTTGCGGTCGACGATGCGGAAGAGGCTGTCGCCGTACTCGGTCCAGCGGCCGGTGGCCTCGTAGTACTCGCGGGGCAGCAGGGCGGGCAGCAGCACCTCCTGACCGCCGATGCGGTTCATCTCCTCGCGCACCACGTTCGCCACGTTCTCCAGGACGATCTTGCCGAGCGGCAGCCAGGAGTAGACGCCGGGCGCGGCGCGGCGCACGTAGCCGCCGCGGGCGAGCAGCTTGTGGCTCGGCACCTCAGCGTCCGCCGGGTCCTCGCGCAGGGTGCGCAGGAACAGGGTCGACATCCGCAGCAGCACGGCCACTCCTCGAACAGACACGGGAAAAGAAAAGAGAGGAGTTCCAGGCTAGCGGTCCGGCGTACCGCTCGCAGCCGCGCGCCGGATCGGCGCCGCGCGAGCGCGGTCCCCGCCACGGCGGCCGGGTCCCGGTTCGTCTACCGTGTGTGCGGGCCGACCGGCCCGAGGGACGGAGTCGACGGGTGGGGATCATGGGCGAACGCGGCGCCGGGACCGGGGGCGGACCGGAGCGGCCGGCCGTGGAACTGCTGCGCGACGCCGACCGCCCCGAGTCGTGGATGCTCGTGGTGGACGGCACCCCGCAGTCCCATGTGGACCTCTCCGACCCCACCTACCTGGACTTCGAGTACATGCGGCGCTTCGGGCACGTGGTGGACCTGCTGGCGCCCGAGCGCGCGCCCATCGACGCGTTCCACCTCGGTTCGGGCGCGCTCACCCTGGCCCGCTACATCGCCGCCACGCGGCCCGGGTCCCGGCAGCGCGCGGTCGACATCGACGCCGGCCTCATCGAGCGCGTCCGCCGCGACCTCCCCTGGGACCGGCGCGCCGACATCCGCGTGGGCACCGGCGACGCCCGCGCCTGGCTGGGCGAGCGACGCGCCGACGCCACCGACCTGGTGGTGGCGGACGTGTTCTCCGGCGCGCGCACGCCCGGGCACCTGACGTCGGTGGAGTTCGTCACCGAGGTCGCACGGGTGCTGCGGCCCCACGGGGTCTACGCGGCCAACGTCGGCGACGGCAAGCGGCTGCGGCACGTGCGCGCGCAGGCCGCCACCGTCGGCGCGGTGTTCGGCCAGTTGGCGCTCGTCGCCGAGCCGGCGGTGCTGCGGGGGCGCAGGTTCGGCAACCTGGTGCTGGTCGCGGCCAACCGCGCGCTGCCCGTCGACGAGCTGGCCCGCCGCGCCCACCGCGACCCCGACATGGCCCGTGTGCTGACCGACGCCGAACTGCGGAGGTTCACCGCGGGCGCGACCCCCGTCTACGACACGACCGCCCAGGACTCCCCCGCGCCTCCGGAGGACACCTTCGCGGGTTAACGGTTCAACGGTGCTCTTCGCCGCGCCCCTCTCCGCCTCCGCGGCCCTAGTCCGGCAGCTCGTCCTTCATCCGCTGGAACTCCGGGCTCTCGATGAGGTGGATGCCGCTCTTGCCGTCCACCTGTTCGCTGTCCATGGCGTCCATCGCGCTCAGCCGGCCGCCGCGCCACCACAGCAGATGGTCGGTCACGGCCCGGTCCTCGCTGCTGAAACGCTTGTACACCAGCCACATCATCGGCAGGATCCGCAGGGAGCGCTTGCTCAGCAGCGGCGCGAACAGGATGGAGTTGACGCCGGGCAGCATGGCCACGGCCCCGAAGGGCGCGGGGCCGGGCAGCACGTCGCCCAAGCGCATGATGTGCGCCGACCCCGCCCAGTCCTTGCCGTAGAGCGTGTAGAGGGGCACGTCGGCGGTCGACTCGTTCGGGGTGACCTCGACGGGCTCGTAGGCCATGTTCTGCAGCGCGGCGAACCAGATGTCCTGCTTGCCCACGCCCCACGCGTGGGCGTGGTCCTGGCCGAGGAAGACCGCCTCGGTGCGGCTCTGCTTCACACACAGCGCGGCCGTGCAGCGGGAGCTGACCGAATAGGCCAGTGGGCGCTGCCCCATCATGTACGGGTCGTCGACGACCATCAGCCTCAGGTGCGGCGCGACGGCGGGGAACGGGTCCCGCATCAGTTGCGCGTGGACGTGGTCGGCCTGGCCGTGGTGGACGTTGTAGCTCATGAGGACGGGATTCCTTGTCGGGGTCCGGGAGAGGTGCTCGGGGGCGTCAGTCCGGGAGTTCGTGGTCGAGGAGGAAGCGGAACTCCTGGGACTTCTTGATCTGCACGGCGCCGTCGGGGCCCGGCCGGGTGGACATGCCGCTGACCCTGCCGCCGCGCCACAGGATGAGCTGGTCGCTGACCGGCCCCTCGGGCGGGACCATGCTCTGGTGGTGCCGGTGGAGTGCTGCGAGGACCGGGCCGGAGCGCTTGCTGCGCAGCACCGCGTAGAGCAGGGTGTTCGGGTTGGGCAGCATGACCACGGCGCCGAAGGGCGCGGGTTCGCGCATGACCTCGACCAGCCGCATCATGTGCGCCGACCCCGGCCAGGTGACGCCGTGCACGGCGTGCACCACGGTGTCGCCGGCGGCCTGGAGCGCCTGCGGCTCGTACCGGTCGTAGGCCATGTTGCCCAGCGCGGTGAACCACAGGTCCTGCTTGCTCACCCCCCAGGCCTGCGCGTGCCGCTTCTCCATGATCGCCGACTCGTACGTCGCGGGGTGCAGCCGGTAGCCCACCATCGCGGTGAGGTAGGGGTTGATCGAGTAGGCGAGCTGGTCGGGGCCCAGCATGGTGGGCTCGCCGGTGAGCAGCACCCGCAGGAACGGGGCCGCGATGTGGAAGGGCTCGCCCAGGAGCCGCGCGTGGACGTCGTGCTGCGGTCCGTTGTGCGGCCCGTGATAAGGGGGGTTCATCGTGAGTCCGGTGCTCCTTGCCGACGACTGACTGCGCTCCGCGGACCGCCGCGGGCCGGGGACCGGCCCGGGGACCGCGCGGCGGCGAGCGCGCAGTCTCAGACGCAGCCGTCCGCGGCGGCGTTCCCGCCGATCACCGCGCGAGCCGGCCCGCATCCCGCCGTGACCGCCCCGTGGGCTAGAGTCGACCCATGGCTCATCAGACCCGGCGCTTCGTCACGCCCCCGCCCGTCGCCTCCTAGGGGCGCCCTGACCGCGCCGCCGCACGGCCGCGCGGCCGTGACGACCGCGTCACCGTGACGCCCCGCGCCGACGCCTCTCTTCCCTCGTCGACGTTGGAGCACGTCCGTGTCCGATTCAGCCATGACCTCCCTCTCCCGCGCCCGCGCCACGCGGCGCGGCTTCGCACTGCTCGTCACCGCCGGACTGCTGTGGGGGACCGGCGGCATCGCCGGCGCCCTGCTGCAGTCCGGCACCGGGCTGGGCCCGTTCGCCGTCGCGACCTACCGGCTGCTGCTCGGCGGCCTGCTGATCACGGCCCTCCTCCTCGCCTCCGGCCGGCTGCGCCGGTTGGAGTGGTCGGGCGCCCTGGTGCGCCGACTGGTGCTCAACGGCGTGCTGCACGCCGCGTTCCAGAGCCTGTACTTCGGTTCGCTGGCGCTGATCCCGGTCGGGCTGGCCACGCTGGTCAAGATCGGCAGCGTGCCGGTGTTCGTCGCGATCGGCATCTGCGCGGCCGCGCGGCGCGCGCCCGGCCCCCGGCTCGCGGTGTCGGTGCTGCTCGCCGTGGCCGGCCTCGTCCTGCTGGCCGGCCATCCCGGCGTCGACGCGCCCGGGTGGCGGACGGCGGCCGGGCTCGGCTGCGCACTGGCGGCCGGGCTGGTCTTCTCGGTGATGACGCTGGTCAACCGTAGAGCGGTCGCCGGGCTGGACCCGCTGTGCAACGTCGGGCTGGGGTGCCTGCTCGGCGGGGTGCTGCTGGCGCCGGCCGGACTGTCCGCGGGGATGGCGCCGCCCGCGGACCCGGCGGGCCTGGCCCTGCTGGCCTTCCTCGGCCTGGTGCCGACCGCGTTGGCCTACCTCGCCTACTTCGGCGGTCTGGGCACGGCCTCGGACACGGCGACCGCCGTGGCCACCATCGCCGAGCCGCTGACCGCCGCGCTGCTGTCGATGGCGCTGCTCGGCGAGGAGATGACGGCGTGGGGCGCCGTGGGGGCCGCGCTGCTCGTCTCGGCGATGGCCGCCGAGTACGTGGGGCCGCGCCGCCGGTGACCCGATGCGGTGGCACTACTCCCTGCGGGGTAGTGCCACCGCGCCCGCCGACTCCCGGAGGGGGACGCGGCCGGGCGCCCGTGCGCGTACCGTCGAAGCGATGAACGGGCTCCTGGAACGGATCGGACGGATCCGGCGCGACGACGTCGCCGTCGCGCTCGCCGTGGGCGCCATCGCCTTCAGCAGCAGCTACTACGCCGAATTGGACCGCGACGTAACGTCCTACGGCAACCCGCTGGCGCCGTGGGGGCTGGTGGTCCTGGCCCTGGCGGTCGTGCCACTGCTGTGGCGCAGTTCGCACCCGATCCTCGTGGGCCTGGTCTCCTGCACCGCGACGACGGCCTACTACCCCCTCAACTTCTCCGACGGATTCGTCATCGTCGCCGGGGCGATCGCGCTGTACACCGTGGTCGAGCAGGGATACCGCGTGCGGGGCTGGCTGCTCGGCCTGGCGCAGTTCCTGATCATCCAGATCTGGGAGGCGCTGGCCTTGGGTGTGCCCCGGCCGGAGTACGCGCTGGGCATGTTCTCGTGGGTACTCGTCATCCTCATCTTCGGCGAGGTGATGCGCAAGCGCCGCGAGTACCGGGACGTGCTGCGCGAGCGGGCCGAGGAGGCCGAGCGGACCCGCGAGGAGGAGGTGCGCCGGCGCGCCTCCGACGAGCGGCTGCGGCTGGCCCGCGAGGTGCACGACGTCGTCGCGCACAACATCTCGCTGATCAACGTGCAGGCCGGTAGCGCGCTGTACCTGATCGACTCCGAGCCGGGGCGCGCGGCCGAGGCGCTGGCCACGATCAAGCAGACCAGCAAGGAGACGCTGCGGGAGCTGCGCGCGACGCTGGGCGTGCTGCGCTCCGTCGACGAGAGCGCTCCGCGCTCGCCGGCCCCGGGGCTGTCCCGGCTGGCGGAGCTGGTCGAGCGGACCCGGTCGGCGGGGGTCGAGGTCACGGTCCGCTCCGTCGGCGAGCCGCGCCGACTGGCCACCGGCACCGACTCCGCCGCCTACCGGATCGTCCAGGAGTCGCTGACGAACGCGGTCCGGCACGCAGAGCCGACGGCCGTGACCGTCGAGCTGGGCTACGAGCCGAAGGGGATGTCGATCGTGGTCGGGGACAATGGCCGTGGCGCACCGGAGGACCTGGCTCCGGGCAACGGCATCACCGGCATGCGGGAGCGGGCCGCGGCGCTCGGCGGCGACCTGCGGGCCGCGGCGGGCCGCGACGGCGGTTTCACCGTCTCGGCCTGGCTGCCGGAGTGTGCGGAGAGAACGGAAGAGGCGTGATCCGGGTACTGCTGGCCGACGACCAGGCCCTGGTGCGGGCGGGTTTCCGCGCGCTGCTCAACAGCACGCCCGACATCGGCGTGGTCGCCGAGGCCGGCGACGGAGCCGAGGCGGTCCGGTTGACGAGGACCGAGCGGCCCGACGTCGTCCTGATGGACATCAGGATGCCCGGCGTGGACGGCCTGGTCGCCACCGAGCAGATCCTCACCGACCCGCGGCTGGGTGAGACCCGCGTGGTCATCCTGACGACCTTCGACCTGGACGACTACATCTTCGACGCGCTGCGAATGGGCGCCAGCGGCTTCCTGGTCAAGGACACCGAGCCCGAGGACCTGCTGCAGGGGGTGCGTGTGGTGGCCAGGGGCGACGCTCTGCTGTCGCCCAACGTCACCCGGCGGCTGATCGCCGACTACGCCGGCCGGCCGCGCCGTCCCGAGCCGTCGGCCCGGCTGGACGAGCTCACCGACCGCGAGCGCGAGATCGTGGCCCTGGTCGGCGCCGGACTGTCCAACGACGAGATCGCCGACCGCCTGGTGCTCAGCCCCGCGACGGCGAAGACCCATGTCAGCCGCGCGATGATCAAGCTCAGGGTGCGCGACCGCGCCCAGCTCGTCGTGCTGGCCTACGAGACGGGGCTGGTCAGGCCGGGCTGGACGGACTGATCGGCGCTCCGCTCGGTGGGGCGGGGCACCGGGCCCTTCGGGGTCGGTCAGGGACGGGTCGGGGTCCTCCCCTACGCCTGAGGGTGTAGCGGCTCGGAGCGCGCACTCCGCACGGGGTAGCCCAGGAGCCTCCGAGCGGGCGATGCGGCGCGAGACGGCCGGGCGCGACCATCGAGGAGCCGCTTTCCCGACGACTCCTTGAGGAGCCCCTCAGTGCTCGACGATCCCGTCCAGTGGGCGCGCCTGCAGTTCGCGTTGACCGCGGGCACGCACTACCTGTTCGTCGCCTTCACCCTGGGAATGGCGCCGTTCATCCTCGGCGCCCAGCTCGGCGCCACCCTGCGGCGCGACGCGGCCCGGATGCGCGCCGTGCGGTTCTGGGGCGGCCTCTACCTGGTCAACTACGGCATGGGCGTGCTGTCGGGCCTGGTGATGGAGCTGCAGTTGGCGACGAACTGGAGCGGGCTGAACGACATGTTCGGCAACGTCTTCAGCGCCCCGCTGGCCGTGGAGACGATGGCCGCGTTCTTCGTCGAGTCGACGTTCCTGGGCCTGTGGATCTTCGGTTGGGACCGGATGAACCGGTGGGCGCACCTGGGCGTCTTCGC
This sequence comes from Spinactinospora alkalitolerans, assembly GCF_013408795.1. Classification (NCBI taxonomy): domain Bacteria; kingdom Bacillati; phylum Actinomycetota; class Actinomycetes; order Streptosporangiales; family Nocardiopsidaceae; genus Spinactinospora; species Spinactinospora alkalitolerans. Next base: position 1,368,227 of record NZ_JACCCC010000001.1, on the reverse strand, counting down.
GGTCGTCACGCTGACCGCCTACTCCTCGGCCTTCTGGGTGCTGGTCTCCAACGGCTTCCTGAAGAACCCGGTCGGCTTCGAGGTCCGCGCCGGCGCCGCCGTGCTCACCGACGCCACAGCGCTGATGACCAACCCCGCGGCGCTCCTGGCGTTCGGGCACATCGTCTCCAGCGCCCTGCTGGTGGGCGGGCTGGTGACGGCCGCGGTGAGCGCCTACCACCTGAGCCGCGGCAACGACCCCGACGGGATGTTCCGGCGCGGGATCCAGCGCGGCCTCCTCGTCACCGCCCTGGGGGTCATGCCCACACCGGCGTTCGGCGGCATGCAGTACGGGCTCTTCGGCAAGGTCCCGCCGACCAGCGGGGACACGCTCAGCGCCGCCGAGATCGAACGGATCGAGGCGGCCGGGGTCGGCTCGGTGCAGACGATCGGGGAGGTCGGGCACGTGTCCATGGTGATGTCGTGGATGGGCATCGGCGCCCTGGTCGGCGCCGGCCTGCTGGTGTGGCTGGTCCGCCGGCTGGACCGGTGGCGCTGGTTCCACTGGATCCTGGTGTTCTCGCCGTTCCTGCCGTTCATCGCCAGCATCGGCGGGTGGGTCTACCGGGAGACCGGCCGCCAGCCCTGGGTGGTCACCCACCATCTGACCACGGCCGACGCGCTCACCGACATGACATCGGGGATGGCGGTGCTGTCGTTCTCCCTGTTCACCGGGGCCTTCGCGATTCTGGCGACGGTGACCTGCGGGCTGCTGGTCCGCTACGCGCGGCGCGGCCCCGAGGGCGGCCCCCTCGCTCCCGCCGCCGAGCCCGAGACCGAGTCGGCCACGCCCGTCCACACGTTCTAGAACCTCAGGCCCCGCGCACTTAGGAGAGTTCCGTGGAATCCCTCGCTGTTGTCTTCCTCGCCGGCCTGGTGGTGGGCTACTTCGTGCTCGCAGGCTGCGACATCGGGCTGGGCATGCTGATGCCCTACCTCGCGCGCGGCTCCGCCGAGCGGCGCCGGGTGGCGTCGGCCATCGCCCCCTACTTCCTCGGCACGGAGGTGTGGCTGGTCGCGGCCGTCGGGGTGGTCGCGGCCGCCTTCCCCGAACTCAAGAGCGCCGTGGTCGTGCAGCAGTGGCCGGTGTTCGTCGCGCTGCTCGCCGGATGGCTGTGGCGCGACGCCGGGCTGTGGTTCCGGGCGCGGGTGGACGCCCGCCGATGGCACGGGTTCTGGGACGCCGCCGTCGTCGCCGGCAGTTGGACCCTCGCCCTGTGCTGGGGGCTGGTGCTGGCCGCGCTGCTCGGCGGCACCGCGTTCAGCGTGTTCGGGGTGGTCTGCGCGATCGCGGTGGCGCTGCTGTTCGCGCTGCGCGGGGCCGCGTTCGGCGCCGAGCGGCTGGTTCCCGCGGACGAGAGCGCGGTGGTGCCGCCGCATCCGCTCCCCACCGCACGGGCGGCGGCCGCGGTCGCCCCTGGGAGCGCCGCGGCCCCCGTGGCGGCCGCCGCGTCCCCCGCTGCACCGGTCGCGGTCTCCGCGTCCGCCGCCGATCCGGCGGAGTCCGCCGATGTCGCGGCCCAGGCGACCCGCGTGCTGGCGCGCGCGGCCCTGGGCGCGGTGGTCCTGGCGATCGGGGCCGCGGTGCTGTCCGGCGGCACCGCGGTCGGGCGCCCGTTGTCGGCGGTCGTGGTGCTGACCGTCCTGGTCACGGCGCTCGCCTCGACCTCGGGCCTGTCCGGCCCCCGCTGGTCGCGGCATACCTCGGCGCTGGCCATGGCGGTTCCACCGCTGCTCGTCGCCTCGGCCGTTGAACTGCCCGGACTCGAATCGGAGCCGGCGACACTGGCCCTGGTGGGGGCCGGCGTGGCACCGCTCCTTCCGGTCATGGTCATCGGGCAGATCTGGCTGTACCGAATACTGCGGCGGCCGGCCGTCGCGTCCGGTTTCTTCGCCTGATCGAGCTTTGACCGCTGCGTCCGCGGGACGAGGCGGGTCTTCCCTGGCCCGGACCTGCTGTATCGCCGACGCTGCACGCACTGCGACAGCCGGTCCCTGTACGAACCCGATCGCCGAACACCGGTGAGGCGCCTGGTGCGCGCGCCCGCGGTCAGCCGAATCCGGCGCCGCGGGCCTTTTTCCGATACCGGCCGGGGGGATTGCCGATCTTGGGAACCGGGAAACCCTCTCTACGGAGCACGACGACGGTGCTCCCCCATGCGGTGCAGCGAAGCACGCGCATGCCGTGCCGGTCCTCGGCTCCGAGGAGGGACCATGCCCCAGTCCAGTCCGACTCCCCCGGCTCCCGGCGGATGCAACTGCGGTCCCGGCTGCGGTTGCGGCTGCCAGAGCGGCGGCTCCTGCAACTGCGGGGGGAACTGCGGATAGCGACCTGTTCCAGGCTCGCACGAGCGGCGGCGAATACCCCTTTCCGCCCGCCCCGCACGGGTTGTCCCAGACCCCCGGGACAACCCGTGCGCTCTTTCGTCCCCGGTGTCACCGATGCCCGGTCCGCGGCGCGGACTCCCCGGCGCGCCCCGCCGCTTTCCCCGCACAGCAGTGCAACAATCTGTAACACTAGCTTCACTCTTAGTAACATCGGGGTGAGGTCGGACGCCGTTCCGACCGGGGGGAATTCACAATGCCCATCGACGTTTCCGTTTCCGCTCCAGGGCGGCTGGACGACCACGAACGACTGCGGCTCTACATCGAAGGGGTGCGCGAGCGGGCCGCCAAGGCCGTCTCCTGGGGACCGGAGACCGTCGGCATCCCCGCGCAGCCGGCCGAGAACGCCCTGCTGCGCATCAACGACGTCGCGTTCTACGCCAACGCCCGCAGCGAGATCATCGCGTTCGCCGACACCTGCCTGAACCTGCTGTCCCTGCACCGTCCGCGCGACGGCGGCGGCGTCTCCAGCGGGCCGGCGCCGATGACGCAGCGGTGCCGCTGCTGCATGCTGCGCTGGCCCTGCCCGACGGTCACGGAGATGGCCGGCCTGCTCAAGTAGCGACAGGCCGAACGTCCGCTGTCCGACGGGCCGGGCGGAGGCGGCGCCCATAATGGGGGCGTGGACACCGAGAACGACGGCGCCCCGCGCGGGCGGGGCCGTCGGCACGGCGCGGCCCCGCCCGCCTCGGAGCGGCGCGACGCCCTGGTGCGCCTCGCGGCCGGCCTCTTCGCCGAGCAGGGGTTCCAGGCGACCACGGTCCGCCAGATCGCCGACCAGGCCGGGATCCTCTCCGGCAGCCTGTACCACCATTTCGACTCCAAGGAGTCGATCGTCGACGAGATCCTCTCGTCCTTCCTGGACGACCTGCTGCGCGACCACCGCGCGGCGGTCGCCGACGGCGGCGACCCGCGGAGGCTGCTGACCGAGCTCATCGCGGTGGCCCACGCCTGCCTGGAGCCGCACCGCGCCGCGATCACCGTGCTGCAGAACGACCGGTGCTACCTCCGGCGCCTCTCACGCTTCGATTATCTGGACCGGGCGGAGCGGGAGGTCCGGCGCATCTGGACCGGCGTGCTCAGGGACGGCCAGGACAGGGGCGCCTTCCGCTCCGACCTCGACCCCGGGCTCACCTACCGGACGGCCCGCGACGCCATCTGGGCGACGGCGCGCTGGTACCGCCCCGACGGCCCCCTGGACACCGGCGACCTCGCCCGGCACTTCACGAGGGTCCTCTTCGACGGCATCGTCCCGGAACAGCACACCTAGATCGTTGCCGGGGTCGGAAAGCTGTAGTCGCAATCCTCCATTCACCCCTGGTGACCCGGGAAGGCTGCCGTCAGCGCGTCGCCGGACGCTGCAGGCCCGACAACAGCCCCACCCGGGCCCGCAAAGGCCGAGCAGGGCCTGGAAACCGTCCCCGCCTTTCTCCCATCAACGACTTAGGCCATCGGGATGCCCAGCCCCTCCAGTTCGGCGGGCTCGCGGGTGGTGAAGAACCAGTCCCGGAACCGCTCGTGCGGCACGATCGGGCCGGCCGGGGCGAGCGCGCGCTCCCCCACCAGGTGGAACCGGTAGCCGTGCGGCTCCAGCAGTTCGCGCAGCCGTTCGCCGTCGGCCCCCGGCAGCACCTCGCAGAGGACGTCGGGCCGGTGGGCGGCGAGGAATCCCTGGCCGTGCTCGAAGACCGAGGCCTCGGTCCCCTCGACGTCGACCTTCAGCAGCACGCGCCCGCCGACCGGCGTCCGGTCGGTGAAGGAGTCCAGTGCCACGACGCCGATGGGCACGCCGTCGCGGAACCTCAGTTCGCTGGAGTAGAAGCAGGGCAGCGCGGAGTCGCCGGAGCGGACCGGCATGCCGATCGTGACGGCGGGGTCGCCGACGCCCACGTGGTGCAGGGTCGTGCGGTGCAGCACCCGGTTGCGCACGCAGTTGTCGAACAGGGCGTGGTAGACCTCCGGGACGATCTCGAAGGCGTGCGCGCGGAGCTCGCTGTTGACCGCGGTGCCGACCAGCGTGAACAGCCCCGTGTAGGCGCCGATGTCCAGCATCGTCGCCGCAGGGCGCGCCGCGGCGGCGAACAGCCGGACCGCGAAGTCGTCGGCGGGCTGCGGACGGCGCCCGCCGCCCCAGTACAGCTCCTTGGCCACCACGCAGCGCGACGGCCGCAGCATGACGTACTCGGCCCCGTCGACCCGGCCCACGACCTCGGGGACCGAGACCGGCGCCGGCAGCCGACCGGTCCCACGCAGCCGCGGCGCTGCCAGCCCGACCGCCCCGCGCATCGCGAGGTTGGGCAGCCGCCAGCCGAGCACCCGCTTGACGTGCTTCTTGGTCCCGTACCAACTGCGCCGCCGGCCCACCGGGCCCGAGCGGTAGTCGTCCTGCCGGTCGTCCCCGGGTGCGGGCGGCACCGCCGCGGACCGCTCGGCGCCGGCCCCCGGGGCCCGCGTCCAATCCGCACCGGTCCCGGTCGTCTGCTGGCCCATGTCCGCTCCCCGTGGCGCGCCGTTGCCGTGGACAGGCCCAGGCTAGTACTTCGGCCGCCGCAGGTCACGAAAGTGGCCGCGGAGCCGCCGCGGTGTCAGGGGACGTCAGCGAAAAGGTCGGGGGACGTCGCCCGCCGGAGACGGGGCGCGATCCGTCTCCGGCAGGCGACGCGTTCGTGCCCGTTGTCCGGCGCGCTCCGCGACCCAGGGGAGCCGCGGAGCGCCCCGCCGGACCCGGGGCTCTGCAAGGGAACCTAATACTGAAACCCGTTCTAGCGCAAGACCGGGTCCGCACCCCGCGCCGGAAACTTCGGGTCCGCCTCGGATCCCCCTGAGAACATAAGTATTTACCGGAAACGGCAAAGGCGCCCGAGCCGTCTCCGGCACCGGGCGCCCGATAAATGAGAACAGGATCTATTGAGGCTTGCAGAAGTCGAGCGGGCCTTTTAGGTGCAGGGACGGTTCTGCGGGAGGTCGCCGGGAGAGTGCGGCCCTCTTGGCGCGTCCTTCACCGGTGAGCCCGGCGTGGGGCCGCGCCTCCCGGCCGAAGCGGTGGCGCGGGTTCGCGCACACCTTTGCCGTCTGCTTCGGCGGCGGGGCGCGGCCCACCGGCGGCGATAAAGCATCCCGCCCGAGGAAAGGGGCCGCGCTCCCGCCGCAGCCTCCCCGCCATCCCACCCCGCGCGACTTCCGCAAACCTCAGTAGAACACTAGTCCGCGATGTTGAACTGCACCGCCGCGCGGTCGGCGAGCATCGGCCTGATGACGGCCAGCACCGCCTGGTGCTCGGGGTGGTCGCGGTAGGCGATGAAGTCCGACTCCCCCGCCACGTCCGCGCTGACCGCGAAGTCGTAGTTGCCCGAACCGATCCTCAGATCTGCGCCGAAGGCGTACGCCTTGAGCTGCGGGATCAGTCCCGGCAGTTTGGTCAGCCTCTCCTCGACCGCCTCGACCTGCTCGGGCGTGGTGCCCTCGATCCAGCGGAACAGCGCGATATGCCGAATGCCCATGCGAAGAACCTAACCCACACGGGGACACGCCCCGCCCGCACCCACCGGTCGCGCGACGCGGCCGGTGACACGGCCCCAGGGACGGGGGACAGCCCCTGGGACCGGTCGCGGCGCTCCGGCCGACCGCGGGAAGGGGCCGGTGCGGGCGCCGGGTCCGGCGCAGCGGGAGCGCGGAACAGCCTCCGACCAGCATCGAAGGTAGCGGCGGGAAGGTCTCGGCGGGAACGTGTTCCACGTAACCGAAGCGTCTCGATTCGCAGGGTCAGCGCAGCGCTCCGCTGCGTTCTGCGCACGCGGGACCGCCGCCCAGGAGACCGGGGCGCGTTCGGCCACACCGGGTCGGGCGGCCTGGCCGACCTCGACCCAGGAGATCGGCCAGGCCCGCCCCAGGAGGGACGGCGCGCGGGTGGACGATTTCCGTCTACGGGCCTTCGGCCACGCGAGAGGATCGCCCAGTCATCGCGGATCCCTCCTTGGGCTGAGGCTTCACGGCCCCCGATGGCCGAGGTTGAAACTCAAGGCCAAGATCGGCGGGCGGGAGCGCGGCGGGACAGCATCCGCGTCCGGCGCCGGATCAGCCGACCCGGACCGCCAGCAGGTAGGCCTTGGGGGACTCGGCGTCGACGATGTCGGTGATCCGCCAGGTCTGCCCGCCCACGGCGAAGGTGTCGCCGATGCGCACGTCGATCATGACCTCGGGCTGCCAGTCCGGCGGGCCCCCGATCTTGGCCACGGGTCTTCCCTGCTCGTCCAGCCAGAACCGGCCCCCTCCGACCGGGCCGCCTTCGAACCGGTCGTTCCGGCCGTAGGTGATCTTCTCCTGTGCGCCGAGTTCATGGGCCACGTCGGACTCTTTCCCTGCCGTATGAGCCGAGCCTCGGTCGTGGCAATGCCGGGGCATTACCGGACCATTGTTTTCAAACGCGGATTCCCGAACCCTATCGGGCCCCAGGGCAATTGCATACCGGAGAACATCCCTGGAATTGCGGGTTTCGGCGCAGGTGGCCCGGGGCATGGCGCGGCCCCCGGCGACCGGGTCGCCGGGGGCCGCGGAGCGGTCGGACTCAGGCGCCGAGGTCCACCACGGCCGCCACCGGGCCGCCGCCGGAGGGCCCCTGGTGCACGGCCGCCACCGAGACGAACACCGCCGGGTCGCCGGTGACCGCGGCGGTCACCCCGCCCACGGTCGCCTTGATCTGGCGGTGCCAGTGCACGTCGGAGTCGTCCAGCATGATGTTGCGGCGTCCGCGCACCCGGCCGGTCGGGTCGGCCTCGCACTTGAGGAACACGTTGACCAGCGCGTCGCCCAGGTCGTCGGGGTGCGGCCGTTCGGGCAGGTCCAGGCCTGCCGAGCGGATGGCCGTCCAGATCCCGTCGGAGTCCAGGGCGTCGCGCATGACGCCGTGGCCGATCCTGAAGCGCCCGCCGACGCCGCGGGCGTTGCCGACCACCACGATCTGGGCCCGGTCCAGCTCCACGCCCGAGGAGCAGGAGGCCACCGAGGAGTACAGCGACAGGTCGGAGTGGATCTGCTCGGCCTTGGGCTCCTCGATCTCCCCGAGCGCGGTGGCGATGCCCAGCGCGGTCGTGGAGTTGGAGACGTCCATGGACTTCAGGGTGTCCTCGGTGAAGACGTCGTGGCCCCGGGACTTGGCGTCGTTGATCGTCTCCAGCACCAGCAGCGGCGTCTTGGTCTGCACGTAGTGGACGTCGGCGGGGTCGGTGATCCCGGCGATCTCCATGGCCTTGCGCACGCCGTCGGCGACCTTGCGCACCATCTCGGGCCGGCCGATGTCCTCGGGCAGGATGGCCTCGCTCATGGCGACGCCGGCCGTGACGCGCGGCTCGTCGTCGGGCGCGTAGCGGCCCTCGGGGGCGTGGGCGAAGATCGTGGCGTGCGGCGAGATGACGCCGTCGGTGCCGCCGGACCACACCAGCGGCACCTCCTTGGCCTCGGCGTCGCTGCGGCTGCCCTTGGCCACCAGCACCTCGCGGAACGCCCGGTCGGCCAGGATGCGGGTGTAGTCGTTGACCCCGCCGTTGCCTTCGGTCTTGCCGATCACGGCGAGCACGTCGTCGGCGGCGAACACGCCGTCGTCGATCAGCCTGGCGAGCCCTGAGGCGTCCGTGACGCTTTCGATCGCTACCTTGTGGACCTCAATCGGCCTGGGCACCTGCGGCCCCCTCTCTTCGTCGGTCGTCTTCTTCTGCATCGGTCTCGGACACCGGGCACCCGTCGCCGCCGCCCGGCCGCACCGCTCCCTCGTTGCGGCGGCCGGTCCCGGCCGCCGGTCTCACGGCTCGACGACGGTCCCCGCCGCGCCGGCCAGCCCGGACTCCAGCCGGTCCAGCGCGGTGATGACCGCCCGTTCGCCCCCCGCCGCCACGAACCGCAGCGCGGCCTGCACCTTCGGCCCCATGCTGCCACCGCCGAAATGCCCGGCGGCGGCGTACTCGCCCAGCTCGGCGGCGCTGATCCGGCCGATGGGCCGGGCGGCCGGCGTGCCGAAGTCCAGGACCGCGTTGGGCACGTCGGTGGCGATGACCAGGGTCGAGGCGCGCACGGTGCGGGCCAGCAGCGCGGCCGTGCGGTCCTTGTCCAGCACCGCCTCGATCCCGCGCACCGCGCCCGAGGGGTCGCGCACGACCGGGATCCCGCCGCCGCCGGCCGCAACGGGCACCACGCCCGCGTCCAGCAGCGCGCCGATCGCCGGGGCGTCGAGGATCTCGCGGGGCTCCGGGGAGGGCACCACGCGCCGCCAGCCGCGGGCGCCGAGGTCGACCCAGTTCTGCCCGAGCTCGATGAGGCGCTCGGCCTCGCCGCGGTCGAGGTATCGGCCGATGGGCTTGCTGGGGCTGGCGAAGGCGGGGTCGGCCGCGTCGACCAGGGTGCGGGTGACCAGCGCGGCCGCCGAGCGCCGCAGTCCGCGGCGGTGCAGCGCCGCCTCCAGCGCGCCGACCATGGTGAACCCGATGGTGCCCTGCGTCTGCGCGCCGCACCAGTCCAGCGGCACCGGCGGCACGACGTGCGCGGCGAGTTCGTTCTTCACCAGCAGGTTGCCGACCTGCGGTCCGTTGCCGTGGGTGAGCACGACCTCGGTGCCGGCCTCGATGAGGTCGGCGACGTGCTCCATGGCGCCCTCGATGGCCTTGCGCTGGTCATCGGGGCGGGCGCTGCCGTCGGGGGTGGTCATGGCGTTGCCGCCGAGAGCGACGAGAACGCGGCGCTGTGCGGGCATCGGTCTCCTCTTGCGCTGGCCGTCCCGCTCGGGACGTAGTGCCGACTGTAGAGAACCGACCCCGCTCCAGCGCGGGCGAGAACTGCCCAAGAAGTCGGCCATGGCTGTCACATGTAGACATACGCACGCGTCCGACCCACCGTCCTTCAGTGGAGGCGGCGCTGCTCCACGAGGACGGGGCGCAGTTCGCGGCGCAGGCATTCGCGCAGGTCTGTGGCCGGTCGGCGGAGGAGGTGGCGCAGCATCCGGCCGTTGCCGCGCAGGCCGTGCACGTCGTAGTGGTCGAACATGGCCGACAGGCCGGCGACCGCGTGCTCGGGCAGGCCCGAGCGGCGCGCCCCCTCGCGCCACTCGTCGAGCGGCACGGCGACCGGGCGCACCGGGCGGTGCAGGGCGTCACCCAGCGCCGAGGCGTAGTGCCGGACCGAGACGTTGGCCGGGCCGGCCAGCTCGTAGACGGCGTGGGAGTGGTCGTCGTCGCCGCCCCGGTCGTCCAGGGACGCCAGTCCGACCCTGGCCGACCCGCGCACCTGGTCGGCGGTCACCGGCCGGCGCGGCTCCGTCAGGCATCGCGCCGCCACCGCCGCGACGTCCCACAGGTCCACCATGGCGAACTCCACGTCGATGGAGTAGGGCACCCGCAGCTCGCCCGTCTCCTGGACCTCGGCCAGGCCGCCCAGCAGATTCTGCACGTAGGGCCCCGGCTGCAGCACGGTGACGTCCAGGCCGGACCGGAACAGCGCCTCCTCCACCCGCAGTTTGGCCCAGTGGTGCGGCATCGCCTCGATCTGCGGGCGCAGCACCGAGTGGTGCACCACCCGCCACACCCCGGCGGCCCGGGCGGCGGAGACCAGCACCTCCCCCATCTCCACCTCGTCCGGGCTCATGTTCGGGGCGATGTGGTAGATCGCGGCGGCGCCGTCGGCGGCGTCCTTGAGGACGCGCCGGTCGCGCATGTCGCCGACGGCGACCTCGTCCGCGCCGCACGCGCGGACGGCGTCCTCGTGGCCGGGCCGGTGGACCAGGGCGCGTGTGGGCACGCCGGCGTGGGCGAGCGCGGTGACGACGGTGCGTCCGGTCTTGCCCGCGGCCCCGGTCACGAGGACGCACGGTTGCCTCACAGTCGATCCACCTCCGCGTGCTGCGCACCCCCGGACAGGACCGCGTACCCCGGGCCCCGGTCGAAGAAGGGGGCGTCGGAGGGCCGCTCGGCGCGCAGCCTCGCGCGCAGCCGCTCGGTCTCGGCGTGGTCGGCCAGGGGTGCGTCGGCCGGTCCGCTGACCACCACACCGTAGTCCGAAAGGGCCGCCTCGCGGGAGACTTTGCCCCAGGCGACGTCCCGGACGACCGATTCGACGGCGCGGTCCAGGGGATCGCCCCATCCTCCGCCGCCCGTGGTGCGGATCCGGATGACCTCGCCGGCCCGCACCGGCTCGTCGTCGGCCAGCCCCTCCATCTCCCGCTCGTCGGGGCCGCCCGGGTCGATGGTGACCTGGAAGGGGCGGCCGGCCCGGCCGCCCTTGACCCCCCAGCACGACAGGATGGAGCGGTCGGCGATGGACATGAACGAGGCGTCGCGCAGCATCCGGATGTGCTTCTCGTAGCCCAGGCCGCCCCGGTACCGCCCCGCCCCGCCGGAGTCGACGGCCAGGCCGAGGCGCTCCACGACGAACGGGAACCGCGACTCGGTGAACTCGGTGGGCAGGTTGCGCGAGTCGGGCACGACGTGGATGGTGTCCTCGCCGTCGGCGTAGTGCCGGCCCCCGGACCCGCCGCCGAGCACCTCGCGCATGAGGTAGGGGTTGCCGTCGGCGTCGGTGCCGTGGACGCCGGTGTAGCGGATGGTCTCCTGGTCCGCGGGCATCCTGCCGTCCACCGCCTTGGCCAGGACCCCGGCCAGCACGCCCAGCAGCCGCAGGATCACGAAGGTGCGGGCGTTGGTCGGCGCGGGGAAGACCGGGGTGAGCAGCGTGCCCTTGGGCGGGAAGCGCATCTCGATGAGCGGGACCACGCCCTCGTTGACGTCGAGTTCGGCCATGCGCTCGGGCGTGTCGGCGAGGTTGCGCAGGATGGGGGCCAGCCACTTCTTCAGGAAGTTGCCGTCGGCGTAGTCCCCGCAGTGGTTGATCGGCCCCTTGGCCTGCGGCGAGGTCCCGGTGAAGTCGATGATCACCCGGTCGGGGACCTTGGTCAGCGTGATCCGCTGGGTGTGCAGGCGGGGCTCGTCGACGCCGTCGTGCTCGGCGTAGTCCTCCCAGACGTAGGTGCCGTCGGGGATCTTGGCCAGGATCTCGCGCCGATAGGTCTCTGTGGTCGCGTCGAGGAGCGCGTCGAAGCAGTCCTCGACGGTCGCGCGCCCGTAGCGGTCGAACAGCTCCCCGAGCCGGCGCGCGCCCATCAGGCAGGCCGAGCACTCGGCGTCGAGGTCGGCGGCCAGGGAGTCGGGCATGCGGGAGTTGCGGGTCATGATGCGCAGCGCCGCCTCGTTGGGCCTGCCCCGGTCCCACAGCCGGATCGGCGGGACCATGAGGCCCTCCTGGTAGACGGAGGTGGCGCCCGAGGGCATCGAACCGGGGCAGGCGCCGCCGATGTCGTCGTGGTGGCCGAACGCCTGGACGAACGCCACCACCTCGGGGCCGTCCCCGCTGTCGTGGAACACGGGGACCGTGACGCACAGGTCGGGCAGGTGGCCGATGCCGCCCTCGGACTCGTAGACGTCGTTGTGGAAGAACACGTCCCCCGGCCGCATGGTCTCCAGCGGAAAGTCCCGGGCCACCGGGTGGACCAGGGCGGAGTAGGAGCGCCCGGTGAGCTTGCGCAGCCTGCGGTCGTGGATGCCGGCGCGGAAGTCGTGGGCGTCGCGGATCATCGGCGAGCGGGAGGTCCGCGCGATCGCGGTCTCCACCTCCTTCTCCACCGAGGCGAGCGTGCCCTCGACGATCTCCAGGACGACGGGGTCGACGGCCTTGGGGCCGGTCGTGGCGGTGGTCATGGGTCAGCGCTCCCGTGCGGTGCCGGTGGTGACGACGATGTTGCCGGAACGGTCGATCCGCGCGGCGAAGCCCGGATGGATCGGGACGGTGGAGCCGAACTCCTCGATGACGGCGGGGCCGGTGATCCGGTCGCCCGGCGCCAGGTCCCGGCGCCGGTAGACCGGGGTGGTGCGGTGGCCGGCCGGGATCCCCGCGTCGTCGAAGTAGACCTCGCGCTCCCCCGCCAGGGCGCGGGAGGCGTCGCCGTCGCGCGCGGTCGGCTCCTGCGGGAGCGGGCTGCGGATCGGGCCGACGCCGGAGACCCGCAGGTTCACCCACTCCACCTGCTGGTTCGGGTCGTCGCGGAAGTCGTAGCCGTAGAGCCGAAGGTGGGCGTCGTGGAACGCCCCGGCGACACGCTCGGCGAGGTCGGCGTCGACCGGGCCGTCCGGCACCGGGACCCGCACCTCGTAGGCCTGACCGAAGTAGCGCAGGTCGGCGGTGCGGTCGTAGCGGTGCTCGGCCCTGGCGAAGCCCTCGCTGTCCAGCGCCTCGGCCGCGCGTCCGGCGAGGGCGGCGTAGATCCCGGCGAGGCGGTCCAGGTCGAGGTCGGCGTGTCTGGCCACGGCCGTCTGCACGTAGTCGTTCTTGACGTCCACGGTGAGCAGTCCGAACGCCGAGACGTTTCCGGGGTCGCGGGGCACGATGACGCCGGCGAGGCCGAGGATGTCGATCAGCCGGCACAGCAGCAGCGAGCCGGAGCCGCCGAACGTCGCCATGTGGAAGTCGCGCACGTCCAGCCCGCGCTGGACGGTGATCTGGCGCAGCGCGTTGGCCTGGTTCCACGCCGAGATCTCCAGGATGCCGGTCGCCGCCTGCTCCGGGCCGAGGCTGAGCTGGTCGGCGACCTTGGTGATCCCCTCGCGGGCCGCGGCGACGTCGAGCGGAATCTCCCCGCCCAGCAGGTGCGGCGGGATCCGGCCGAGCATGGCGTGGGCGTCGGTGATGGTGGGCTCGGTCCCGCCGTTGCCGTAGCAGATCGGTCCGGGGTCGGCGCCGGCCGATCTCGGGCCGACCTTGAGCGTGCCCTCGGGGGAGATCCAGGCGACGGAGCCGCCGCCCGCGCCGACGGTCACGATGTCGATCATGGGGATCTTCGAGGGGAAGCGCCCGATGCTGCCCTCGGTGGTGAGGCTGGGCTCGCCGTCGACGACCACGGAGACGTCGGTGGAGGTGCCGCCGCCGTCCAGGGTGAGCACCCGGTCGAACCCGGCGTGCCGGGCGATGAACGCGGCTCCCAGCGCACCGGCGGCCGGCCCGGAGAGCACGGTCGTGATGGGCTGGTGCACGACCTCCTCGGCCGAGAGCACGCCGCCGTTGGACTTCATGATGTGGAAGGGCAGCCTGCGGCCGTCGCCGGCGGTACCGGACGCGTCGATGCGGTCCCGGATGCCGCTGACGTAGCGGGCCACGCGGGGTTTGACCGCGGCGTCGACCAGGGTGGTCATGGAGCGCTCGTACTCGCGGTACTCGCGCAGGACCTCGGAGCTGATGGAGACGACGGCGCCGGGGTGCTCGGCGCGCAGGATGTCGCGGACGCGGCGCTCGTGGCCGGGGTCGGCGTAGGAGTGCAGCAGGCAGACGCCGATCGTGTCGACGCCCTGATCGCGGAACCAGCGGGCCGCTTCGGCGGCCTGCTGCTCGTCCAGCGGCCGGATCTCGGCGCCGGTGTGGTCCAGCCGGCCGCCGACCGTGCGTACCAGGTCCACGGGGACGATGCGGTCGGGCTTGACCCAGAAGTAGGAGTTGCCGTAGCCGTCGGGCACCGCCTGCCGGGCGATCTCCAGGACGAACTCGTAGCCCTCGGTGGTGATGAAGCCGAGGCGGTCGATCCGGTCCTCCAGCAGCTGGTTGGTCGCCACCGTGGTTCCGTGCGAGATGGAGCCGATCTCCACCGCGCCGCCGAGCAGGCCGACGACCTTGGTGACGCCGTCCATGAAGCCGTCGGCCGGGTCGGCGGGGGTGGAGGGCGTCTTGGTGGTGACGAGCTCCCCGGTGTCCTCGTCCAGGGCGACGACGTCGGTGAACGTGCCTCCGGTGTCGATTCCGATCCGGACCCGCCGTGCGGACCGTTGTCCCGTCATCAGCGCAGCTCCTCCGTGCGGTGCGTGGTGTGGCTGCTACGGATTCAACTGCGCTCCGGCCGGTGATTAATCGGCAAGATCTGCCAAGGGTTTCGGCAAGGATTGGGCACCTCCCGGCCGCCCGGGCGCGCGGAGAGCGCGGTCGATCCAGATGTACTCGGCCTTGTACCGAGGTTCGCGGAAGTCGTGTGGCGGTCCGGCGACGGGGTCGGCTGCGAGCAGGCGGGGCGGTTAGGAAAGGGGGCGGCCCGGGTAGCCGATGGTGGGCCAGGGGTTCGTGACGAGGGGTATGGGATGGAAACCGACATCATGCTGCGGGTGAACGGCGAGGAGCGGCCGTTGCACGTGGACACGCGGACGTCACTGCTGGACGCGCTGCGCGAGCGGCTGGGCGTGACCTCGCCCAAGAAGGGCTGCGACCACGGCCAGTGCGGCGCCTGCACGGTGCTGCTCGACGGTCGCAGGGCGAACAGCTGCCTGGCGCTGGCGGTGGCCCACGACGGAGCGGAGGTCGTCACGGCGGAGGGCCTGGCAGCGGGCGAGGAGCTGCACCCGGTGCAGCGGTCGTTCGTGGACCACGACGGCTTCCAGTGCGGCTACTGCACGCCCGGGCAGGTGTGCTCCGCTGTGGGGATGCTGGCCGAGGCCGAGGCCGGATGGCCCAGCGCGGCGACGCCCCGCCTCACCGACCACCCCGTGCTCGACGACGCGGAGATCCGCGAGCGGATGAGCGGCAACCTGTGCCGCTGCGGCGCCTACGTCAACATCGTCGCCGCGGTCCGCGAGGCGGGAGGGGCCCGCCGATGATCCCCTTCGACTACCGGCGCGCCGAGGACGCCGCCGACGCCGTCGCCGCCGTCACCACCACCCCCGGCGCCGCGTTCCTGGGCGGCGGAACCAACCTGGTCGACCACCTCAGGCTCGGCGTCGCGGAACCGGACCTGCTGGTGGACGTCACCCGGCTGCCGTTCGACCGGATCGAGCGGCTGCCCGGCGGCGGCGTGCGGATCGGCGCGGGGGTGCGCAACAGCGACCTCGCCGCCGACCCGCTGATCCGGCAGCGCTACCCGGTGCTCTCGCAGGCGCTGCTCTCCGGCGCGTCCGGACAGCTGCGCAACCTGGCCACCACGGGCGGGAACCTGCTGCAGCGGACCCGGTGCGTGTACTTCCAGGACGTCACCATGCCGTGCAACAAGCGCGCGCCCGGTTCGGGCTGCTCGGCGCTCGGCGGCTACACCCGCTACCACGCGATCCTGGGCGCCTCCGAGCGGTGCGTCGCCACCCACCCCTCCGACATGGCGGTGGCGCTGAGCGCGCTGGACGCCGTGGTGGTCACTCAGGGCCCCGGCGGCGAGCGCCGCATCCCACTGGTCGGCCTGCACCGGCTCCCCGGCGACGAGCCCGAGCGCGACACCGTGCTGGAGCACGGGGAGCTGATCACCGCCGTCGACCTCCCCGACCTGGCCTTCGCGGCCCGCTCCCGCTACCGCAAGGTGCGCGACCGGGCCTCCTACGCCTTCGCGCTGGTCTCGGTGGCCGCGGCGCTGGACCTCGCCGACGGGCGGATCCGGGACGCGCGGCTCGCGCTGGGCGGGGTGGCGCACAAGCCGTGGCGGGCCGTCCGCGCCGAAGAGGCGCTGCGCGGCGCGCCTGCCACCGAGGAGTCCTTCCGTGCCGCGGCCGAGGCCGAGCTCGACGACGCGCGGCCACTGGACGGCAACGAGTTCAAGCCGCCGCTGGCCCGCAACACGCTGGTGGCCACGCTGCGCGACCTCGCGGGGGAGGAGGACCGATGAGCGGCCTGCTGGACGCCGAGGGGACCAGGGCCATCGGCGCGGACCTGGAGCGCCTGGACGGACCCGCCAAGGTCACCGGGACGGCGACCTACGCCTTCGAGCACCGGCTGGAGAACCCGGCCTACCTGCACCCGGTGCAGGCGACCGTCGCCCGCGGCCGGGTCACCGCCGTCGACGCGAGCGCGGCCGAGGCGCTGGACGGGGTGCTCGCCGTGCTCACGCACGAGAACGCCCACCGGCTGGCCGACATCGGGGACGCCGAGCTCGCCGTACTGCAGTCCGACGCGGTGGCCCACCGGGGGCAGGTGATCGGCGCGGTCATCGCCGAGACGCCCGAGACCGCGCGGCGGGCGGCGGGGCTCGTGCGGGCCGACTACGAGGTGCGGCCGCACGACGTCGAGCTGTCCGCCGAGCGCTCCGACCTGTACGCGCCGGAGAACGCCGACACCGAGCAGGGCGACCTCGTCTCGGCCGTCGCATCGGCCGCCGTCAGCGTGGACCGGACCTACTCCACGCCGATGGAGCACAACAACCCGATGGAGCCGCACACCACCGTCGCGGTCTGGGAGGACGCCGGGCTCACGCTGTACGAGTCCACGCAGGGCGCGCACGATGTCCGCACGACCGTGGCCGAGCTGTTCGGCCTCTCCCCGGAGCGGGTCAGGGTGATCGCGCCGCACGTCGGCGGCGGCTTCGGCTCCAAGGGCCCGCTGCACGCTCCGGTGGTGCTGGCGAGCCTGGCCGCCCGGACGACGGAGGGGCGACCGGTCAAGCTCGCGCTGACCCGCCAGCAGATGTTCGACCTGGTCGGCTACCGCTCCCCGACGATCCAGCGGGTCCGGCTCGCCGCCGACGCCGAGGGTCGGTTGTCGGCGATCGGCATCGACGTCGTCGCCCAGACCGCCCGCTCCAAGGAGTTCGTCGAGCAGGCCGGCAAACCGACGGAGACGATGTACGCCGCGCCGAACCGCAGGATCACCCACCGGCTGGCGGCTCTGGACGTCGCACCCCCCACGTGGATGCGCGCGCCCGGCGAGTGCCCGGGGATGTTCGGGCCCGAGGTCGCGATGGACGAGCTGGCCGCCGCCTGCGGCGTCGACCCCGTCGAACTGCGCGTTCGCAACGAGCCCGAGACCGAGCCGGAGTCCGGCAAGCCGTTCTCCAGCCGCAACCTCATCGCCTGCCTGCGCGAGGGCGCGCGCCGGTTCGGCTGGGCGGAGCGCGATCCGTCCCCCGGCGTCCGGCTGGAGGACGGCTGGCTCGTCGGCACCGGGGTGGCGAGCTCGACCTACCCGGTCAACCGCATACCCGGCTCGACCGCGGTGATCCGGTTCGGCGGCGGGCGCTACGCCGTGCGGATCGGCGCCGTGGACATCGGCACCGGTACCTGGACGGCCCTGACCCAGATCGCCGCCGAGGCGCTGGCCGTCCCGGTGGAGTCCGTGCGGCTGGAGATCGGCGACTCCGCGCTGCCCAAGGCCTCGGTCGAGGGCGGGTCCTCCGGGATCGTCTCGTGGGGGTCGACGATCACGGCCGCCGCCCGCGCGTTCCGCGACCGGTACGGCACCGCCCCCGCCGAAGGCGCCGAGGCCCGGGCGGAGACACCGGAGGACACCGCGAGCAGGCGGTTCGCCATGCACGCGTTCGGCGCCCAGTTCGCCGAGGTGCGGGTGCACGCCGACACCGGCGAGGTCCGGGTGCCGCGGCTGCTGGGCGTGTTCGCCGCCGGGCGGATCATCAACCCGCGCACCGCCCGTTCGCAGTTCATCGGCGGGATGACGATGGGGCTGTCCATGGCGCTGCACGAGGACAGCGTCATGGACCCGCGCTTCGGGTGCGTCGTCAACCACGACTTCGCCGAGTACCACATCGCCGCCAACGCCGATGTCGTCGATCTCCAAGCGCACTGGATCGACGAGGAGGACCCCCACGTCAACCCGATGGGGGCCAAGGGGATCGGGGAGATCGGCATCGTGGGCACCGCGGCGGCCGTGGCCAACGCCGCCCACCACGCCACCGGCGTCCGCGTCCGCGACCTTCCGATCACCCTGGACGCGTTCGTGCGCTGACCTCGGCGCCCACCGGGACAACCGCCGCGGACGGAGAAGGTCGGGACCGGCGCGGGTGGGCCGCCGTGGCCTCACCGGTTCCCGGACACGGCGTTCCTGACCCGGCCGACGACCGTTTCGAACTCGGTGCTGAACGGGTGCTCCTGGACCATGTAGGTCCAGGTGATGGAGGGGCGCTTCACGCCGGCCCCGGCGACGTCGACCCGGCCGTCGGCCACCGGCGCCTCGTCGAACGCCTCGGCCGCGCGTGCCCGCGCGTCGTCCAGGAAGCCCTTGAACGCCGGCGCCGCCTCGGCGTTGAACTCGTCCAGCGGATTGCGGCGGCCGAGGAAGCGCAGGTGGATGCCCTCGCGCAGGTCGGCGAGGAACGCCAGGTGGTCGGTCCAGCCGCGGTCGAGGTGGTACAGCGTGACCAGCCGGGCGGCCCGCGCGGTCTCCTCCTCGCCGACCTCCTCCACCAGTTCGGCGTGGCGCTCCGGGCGGTCCGAGGCGAGTTGGCGGTCGGCCAGGTCTCCGCTCAGGACGTTCTCGCGGTGCTCCAGCACGACGCCGCGCTGCAGGTCGATGAGCTTGCTGTAGCGCCAGGTGTTGCGGTGCAGCTCCAGCAGCCGCCCCTCGGCCACCCGCTGGGCGTGGTCGACGGTGTTGCGCCACGCGGAGTCGGTGATCTCGCCCTCGGCGGTCACCTCGTAGCCCCGGCTCTCCGGCGCGTTGTTGGCGACCAGGTCGTCCTCGACGCTGACGAAGAACCGCGAGCTGCCCGGGTCGCCCTGCCGCCCGGACCGGCCGCGCAACTGGTCGTCCAGCCTGCTGCTGGGGTAGCGGCCGTAGCCCATGACGTAGAGCCCGCCGGCCTCGACCACCCGGTCGCGGTCGGCCATGTCGCTGCCGCCCAGCCGGATGTCGGTGCCGCGGCCGGCCATCTGGGTGGAGACGGTGATCGCGCCGTGGGACCCCGCCTCGGCGATCACCCCCGCCTCCTCGGCGTCGTTCTTGGCGTTGAGCACGGCGCAGTCCAGTCCTTCGGCCGCCAGCCGCTTGGCCAGCCGCTCGGACTCGGCGACGTCCTGGGTGCCGATGAGGATGGGCCGGCCCGTGGTGTGGACCTCGGCGACCTCGGCGACGAGGGCGTCCTCCTTCTCCTCCGGCGTGGCGTAGAGACGGTCGGCCTCGTCGACGCGCACGCACGGCTTGTTCGGCTCGATGACCGCGACCTCCAGCTCGTAGAACTCCCTGAGCTGGTCGGCGACCGCCATCGCGGTACCGGTCATGCCGCATCGGACGGGGTAGCGCAGCAGCAGCGCCTGCACCGTGATGGAGTCCAGGACCTCCCCGGTCTCGCTGACCGCGACCCCCTCCTTGGCCTCGACCGCGGCCTGCAGGCCGTCGGGCCAGCGCTGCAGCAGCGCGATGCGGCCGCGGGACTCGTTGACCAGCTTCACCTCGCCCTCGCGCACGATGTAGTGCACGTCGCGCTCCAGCAGCGCGTGGGCGTGCAGGGCGAGGTTGACGCCGGGAAGGACGCCCGGGTCGTCCCCGGAGTACAGGTCGACGCCGTCGAGCCGCTCCTCGACCGCCTCGATGCCGGCGTCGGTGAGCTGGACGTTGCGGCCCTCGTCGTCGATCTCGTAGTGGATCCTGGGCCGCAGCTCCCTGACCAGGTCGGCCATTGCCGCGTCGGACTCGGCGGCCTCGGCCGCGCCGGCCAGCACCAGCGGCACGCGCGCCTCGTCGACCAGGACGGAGTCGGCCTCGTCGATGAGCGCGACGCCGGGCTCGGGCACCACCAGCGCCGACTCGTCGGTGGCCAGCCGGTCGCGCAGCACGTCGAAGCCCAGCTCGCTGACCGAGGCGTAGGTGACGTCGGCGGCGTAGGCCGCGCGGCGCTCCTCGGTGCCGGACTCCTGGCCGATCCGCGCCACGGCCACGCCCAGCAGGTCATACACCGGGGCCATCCACTCGGCGTCGCGGTGCGCGAGGTAGTCGTTGACGCTGATCACGTGCACCCGCTGGCCGCGCAGCGCGAACCCGGCGGCGGCCAGTGCGCCGGCGAGCGTCTTGCCCTCGCCGGTGGCCATCTCGGCGACGTGCCCGTCGAGCAGCGCCATCACGCCGAGGAGCTGGACGTCGAACGGCCGCTCCCCCAGCGCGCGGCGGGCGGCCTCGCGGCCGACCGCGCACAGCTCGACCAGGTCGTCGCGCTCATAGGGCAGCTCGGCGTTGCCGAGCTCCGCGGCCTTGGCCGTGAGTTCGGCGTCGCTCAGTTCGAGCAGCGCGGATTCTCGGTCGTCGATCGACGTCAGCAGCTTCGTATAGGGGCGCAGATCCACCGAACCCGGTTTACCGAGAACCTGGCGGACGCGGGCGGCCATTCGTCCGAACACCACAGCAGGGTAACGCGGCGGAGGGGCGAACGGTTCCCCACATACCCGGCAATCTTCTCCGGCCGCGGCGGCCGGCGCGGGCGGGTGCTAGTGGACGAGCTGGCGGCGCTGGCGCGCCTCGACCGCCATCGCGTGCTTGACCAGGGTGACCAGGGTCTTCAGCACCGATTCGCGGTCGCGGGCGTCGCACGGCACGACCGGGACCTCGGGGTCGAGGGCGAGCGCGTCGCGCAGCTCGTCGACGGTGTAGTCGTGCTCGTCGGTGAAGGAGTTCACGGCGATGAGGAACGGCAGCCGGTACTGCTTCTCGAAGTAGTCGATGGCCTGGAAGGAGTCCTCCAGCCGGCGGGTGTCGACCAGGATGACGGTGCCCAGCGCGCCGCGCGCCAGGTCGTCCCACATGAACCAGAACCGCTGCTGACCGGGGGTGCCGAAGAGGTAGAGGGTGAGGTCGGTGTCGAGCGAGATCCGGCCGAAGTCCATGGCGACGGTGGTGCTGGTCTTGTCCGGCGTCTTGGACAGGTCGTCGATGCCGACGCTGGCGGAGCTGACGGCGGCCTCGGTGCGCACCGGGGGGATCTCGGAGACCGCGCCCACGAACGTCGTCTTTCCGACGCCGAACCCGCCGGCGACGATGATCTTGGTGGAGAGCTTCGGGGAATCGTTCACTTGTCTGTAGTCCTCGCGACGCTGGCTCAAGCGCGTGCCGCCCCGGCGGGCGGGGCGGCGACCGTGCCGGGTTAGGGGGTGTGGCCGCAAGATCGACGGCTACCAAGCGAACCTAGCACCGCGAGGGCGTGCCGTGTGACCGTCCTGAGACTCCGCGCAGGTGTGAGACGCGGCGCATGTTCGGCGCCCTCTCAGCCCTTGCGGCGGCGGCCTGCGAGTACGCCGATGAGCACTCCGGCGAACGCGATCGCGGCGCCGAAGACCGCCCCCTTGACGAATTCGCCCTCGTTCGCGCCCGCGCCGACCGCGGCGGCGCGCCCGGGGAAGGTCGCCGGGACCGCGGCGCCGGTGCCGGCCGCCGCGGCGGATTCGGTGGCGGGCGCGGCCGGCTGCTCGGGGACCGCCGCCGGGACCGCCGTGCGGCCGGTGAGCTCGCCGTCGATGGCCGTGAAGAACTCCCCCGCCATCTTCCTGGCCACGCCGGTGAGCACGCGCTGGCCCACGCCGCCGACCATCCCGCCGACGACGGCGTCGGCGTCGTAGGTCAGCTCGGTGCGCCCGTCCCCCAGGTCGGCCAGCCGCACGGCGACATCGGCCTTGACCGTGCCCGGCCCTCCGGCCCCCGAGGCGCGCAGCACCAGCGAGGAGGGCTGCTCCAGGTCGGTGAGCTCCACGTCGCCGAGGAACGTGCCCTTGATCGAGGCGACCCCCGCGGTGATCGTGCCCCGGTAGCGGTCCGGGCCGGTCGTCTCCAACCGCTCGCAGCCCGGGATGGTGCGGGCCAGCACCGCCGGGTCGAGGATGGTGGCCCACACCTTGTCGGCGGGTGCGTTCAGGGTGGCGTTGCCCGTGACCTTCATGTGTCTTGGTTCTCCTGTTCGTGACTGAGGGCCCGGGCCGTGTCCCCGGACCGGCGGTGCAGCGGGCGGATCTCCCCTGCGGCGAACCCGGCCCGCAGGTGGAACAGCTCCGAGGGCGAGATCGGCATGGCGCGGATGGGGAAGCCCTCGGCGTCCTCGATCGCCGCGGCGAGCACCGCGGCGCCGGGGATCACGCCGGCCTCGCCCGCGCCCTTGATGCCGAGCGGGTTGAGCGGGCTGGGCGTCTCCAGGTGGTCGATCTCGATCCGGGGCACCTCGCTGGCGTAGGGGACGAGGAAGTCCATGAAGGAGGCGTTGAGCAGCTGGCCGCCGGAGTCGTAGGCCATCCGCTCGTACAGCGCCCCCGCCACGCCCTGGGCCACGCCCCCGTGTACCTGCCCCTCGACGATCAGCGGGTTGACCAGCTTGCCGCAGTCGTGCACGACGCAGTAGCGCAGGATCGTGATCTCGGCGGTCTCGGGGTCGGTCTCCACGATCGCGGCGTGCATGCCGTTGGCGAACGTGCAGCGCAGCGGCGAGTAGAAGTCGGTGCCCTCCAGGCCGGGCTCGTCGTCGTCGGCCACCGGCGGGCGGTCGTGGTCGGTGCCGCCGCCGAACTGGGTGGCCGCCTTCGACGCCTCGTCGAAGGCGTAGCGCAGCGGGTTGGACAGCACGGCGACGGTGCCCAGGTCGATGCCCGCGCCGGGGTTGCCCTTCACCTGGACCCGGCCGTCGGTGATCTCCAGGTCGCCGGCGTCGGCCTCCAGCGCGTCGGCGGCGATGCGCAGCGCCTTGTCCCTGAGCCTGCGCGCGGCCAGGGCGACCGCGCTGCCGCTCATCACCGCGCCGCGCGAGGCGTAGGTGCCCACCGAGTAGGGCATGCGGCGGGTGTCGCCGGTGGTCACCGAGATGTCGGACATGGGCACGCCCAGCTCGTCGGCGACGATCTGGGCGAGGATCGTCTGGTGCCCCTGGCCCTGGCTGGTCAGCCCGGTGGCCACCCGCACCCTGCCGCTGGTCTCGACCTGCACGTGGCCGCCCTCGTAGGGGCCGGGGCCGGTGCCCTCGACGTAGCAGGCCAGCCCGATGCCGACGCGGCGCCCTTCGGCCCGGGCCCGCTCCCGGTAGGACTCGAAGTCGTCCCAGCCGATGAGGTCCTTCAGCTTGGCCAGCGACGCGGGGAAGTCGCCGGAGTCGTAGACGAGCGGCCGGCCGTCCTGGAACAGCAGTCCCTGGTCGTAGGGCATCTCGTCGGGCTGGATGAAGTTCGCCGCGCGCACCTGCGTGCGGTCCCTGCCCAGGTAGTCGGCGATGGCGTCCATGGTCCGCTCCATCGCGAACACGCCCTGGGGCCGGCCGGCGCCCCGGTAGGGGGTGACGATGACGGTGTTGGTGTAGAGGCTGCGGAACTCCACCCGGTAGGCGCCGGGCTTGTAGGGGCCGAGCAGTTGGGTGGAGGTGACGATCGGGACGATGATGCCGTAGGGCAGGTAGGCGCCGTTGTCGTGCAGGATCCGCACGTCCAGGCCGAGCAGCCGGCCCTCGTCGTCGAAGCCGGCGCGCACCCGCTGGTGCTGGCCGCGCTCGTGGGCGGCGGAGACGAAGTGCTCTCGGCGGTCCTCGGCCCACTTGACCTCGTGGCCGAGCAGCCGGGCCGCCCACGGCACCATCAGCTCCTCGGGCCACGGGTGCATGATCTTGACGCCGAACCCGCCGCCGACGTCGGGGACCACGACCTCGACCTGGCCGAGCTCGAGGCCCAGCTTGGCGGCGACGGCGGCGCGCACGCCCGAGGCAGTCTGGGTCGAGCTGTACAGCCGCAGCATCCCGTCGGCGCCGTCCCAGCGGGCGTAGACGCCGCGGCCCTCCATCGGGGTGCACGCCGAGCGCTCGATGTCCAGGTCCAGTTCGAGCGTGTGCGGCGCCGCCGCGATCGCGTCGGAGGCGTCGCCGACCTCCTGCACCAGGTGCGCGGCGACGTTGTCGGGCATGCCGGCGTGCACGACGCGTTCGGCGCGCTCGGCGTTGTCGATGCCGACGACGGGGTCGAGGAGCTCGTAGTCGACCATGATGCGCTCGACCGCGTCCTCGGCCGCGTAGCGGTCGCGGGCCACCACCATCGCCACCGGCTCGCCGACGTGGTGCACGTACTCCTTGGCCAGGGCGTAGGGCGTACGGCCGTCGAGGATGGCCGGGTGCGGGATGAGCAGCGGCAGCGGCTCGGCCATCGCCCCGGACAGGTCGTCGTGGGTGTAGACG
This sequence comes from Spinactinospora alkalitolerans, assembly GCF_013408795.1. Classification (NCBI taxonomy): domain Bacteria; kingdom Bacillati; phylum Actinomycetota; class Actinomycetes; order Streptosporangiales; family Nocardiopsidaceae; genus Spinactinospora; species Spinactinospora alkalitolerans. The sequence continues at coordinate 1,343,911 of NZ_JACCCC010000001.1, read as the reverse complement.
GCGACCAGCCCGTCGACGTCGAGGGCGGCCATGACGTCGACGTCGCGGATGCGCGCGTGGGCGTGCGGGCTGCGGACGAACGCCGCGGCGTAGGCGCCGGCGCCCAGGTCGTCGAGGTAGCCGCCGCGCCCGGTGACCAGTCGCTCGTCCTCGGTGCGCTGAACGGGCGCGCCGAACATCTTGGTCGTCACCGGTGTCCTCCCTCCGCCCGGGCCCGCGCCGCCCCGGCCTGCTCCGGAACCGCCGCCGACGCCGCGCGCCGGAGTTCGGCGGCGCGCAGGACCGCCTTGACGATGTTGACGTAGCCGGTGCACCGGCACAGGTTGCCGCCGATGGCCTCGCGGGCCTCCTCCTCGGTGGGGTCGGGGTTGTCCTCCAGGAAGGCGGCCGCGACGGTGAGGAAGCCGGGCGTGCAGAAGCCGCACTGCAGGCCGTGGCACTCGCGGAACGCGCGCTGGACCGGGTGCAGGTCGCCGTCCGGACGGGCCAGCCCCTCGACGGTGGTGATGTCGTGGCCCTGGGCGCTGACGGCGAACATCAGGCACGAGCGCATGGGCCTGCCGTCGATCTGCACGGTGCACGCCCCGCACACCCCGTGCTCGCACCCGACGTGGGTGCCGGTGAGCCCGAGGTCGTGGCGCAGGCAGTCCGACAGCAGCCGCCGGGCGGGCACCGTCGTCGTGTGCGGCGCGCCGTTGACGCGCAGCCGGATCTCGTGGAGTTCCTCGCTCATCGTGCGCTCCTGGTTCCGGTCGGGTCGAGTCCGGGCACCGCGGTGTCGTGGGCCGCGGCGTCGGCGGCCTCCCGCAGCGCGCGGGCGGTGAGCACCCCCGCGAGGTGGCGGCGGTACTCGGCGGTGGCGTGGATGTCGGTCTCCGGCTCCGTCCGGTCCCGCGCCAGCCGTCCGGCGGCGGCGAAGTCGGCGGTGCCGGGCGCGCGCCCGGCCACCGCCTCGGTCAGGTCCAGCACCAGCGGGACCGGCGACATCGAGAGGTAGGCGGCGCGGGCCGCCTCGATCCGCAGATCGGCGTCGAGGGTGACGACGGCGGCCACGCCGCACACCGCGTAGTCGCCGTGCCTGCGGGCCACTTCGACGAACGCGCTGCCGCTGCCCGGCGCCGGCCGCGGGAAGCGGGCCGCGACGGCGAGCTCGTCGGGGCGCAGGCAGCTCTCCATCGGCCCGATGAAGAAGTCCGCGGCCGGCACCGTCCGGGTGCCGGATGCGCCGGCCGCCTCCACCGCGCCGCCGAGCAGGGCGAGGACCGCGGTCATCTCCGCCGACGGGTCGGCGTGGGCGAGGCTGCCGACGGTGGTGCCGCGGTTGCGGATGACGGGGTGCGCCACCAGCCGCAGCCCCTGGCGCAGCAGGGGCACCGCGGCCGCAGCGGCGCCGTCGGCCTCCAGCCGGGCGTGCCGGACCAGCGCTCCCACGCGCACGCCGTCGGCGTCGACGTCGATGCGGTCCAGTCCGGTGACGCCGTTGATGTCCACGAGGTGCTCAGGCGCGGCCAGGCGCATGTTGAGCAGCGGGATCAGGCTCTGCCCGCCCGCGAGCACCTTGCCGTGCGGCCCGACCTCGGCGAGCGTCGCCAGCGCCTCGGCCGGCGTGGTCGGAGCGTGGTAGGAGAAAGCCGGTGGTTTCACGGGACTCCTCTTCGTGAGCTGAGGGGACGCCTGCGGCGTCGGGTGCGGGGACTGCGCCGCGCCCGGCGCACCGGGTGTCAGGTCCGGTCGGGGCCCTCCTTGTCCGCGCCTTCCACGGCCCTCTCCTCCTTCGCCGCCTCGGGCAGCGCCGTGTCGTCGCCGGTGCCCACGACCATGATCCCCGCGCCCTCGTCGCCCTCGGGGCGCGCACCGACCGGCCGCGGCACCATGTGCTCGGGGGCCAGCCAGACGAGCAGGTGGTAGCCGACCAGGGTGATGATCGTGCCCAGCGCGATGCCGTTGATCACGAAGGTGTCGGTGAACGCCACCTCCACGCCGCCGATGCCGGCGATGAGGCCGGCGGCCAGCGGGACGAGCACGACGGGGTTGGCGAAGTCGACCCGGTTCTCCACCCAGATCTTGGCGCCCAGCAGTCCGATCATGCCGTAGAGCACGACCGTGATGCCGCCGAGCACGCCGCTGGGCGTGGCGGCGATCAGGGCGCCGAACTTCGGGCACAGTCCGAACAGGATCGCCACGATCGCCGCCACGTAGTAGGCCGCCGTGGAGTAGATCCGGGTCGCCGCCATGACCCCGATGTTCTCGGCGTAGGTCGTGGTGGGCGATCCGCCGACGGAGCTGGCCAGCGTGGTGGCGACGCCGTCGGCGAAGATGGCGCGGCCCATGTGGGGGTCGAGGTCCTCCCCGGTCATCTCCTGGACCGCCTTGACGTGGCCGGCGTTCTCCGCGATCAGCGCGATGACGGCCGGCAGCGCGACCAGGATCGCCGATGTCTGGAAGTCGGGGGCGTGGAAGGAGGGCAGGCCGATCCATGAGGCCTCGGCGACGCCCGACAGGTCCACCCTGAAGGCGTCGACGACGCTGCCGGGTTCATCGCCGGGCACCGAGGCCATGCCGAAGACCCGGTCGAAGAGCCATGACATGACGAACCCGAAGATCAGCCCGAGGAGGATGGTGATGCGGCCGAGGAAGCCGCGCAGCAGCACGGTCGCCAGCACAACGAAGCCCATGGTGAGCAGGCCGATCCACTGGTCGTAGGGCCAGTAGGCCGTGGCGACGACGGGGGCGAGGTTGAAGCCGATCAGCATGACCACCGCGCCGGTGACCGCGGGCGGGAACGCCTTGAGGATGACGTGCGGGCCGAGCAGGTGGATGAGCACTCCCGACAGCGCGAGGACCGCGCCGGCCACCAGGATGGCGCCGGTCACGGTGGCGCTGTCGCCGCCCGCGGCGCGGATGGCGGTCACGGCGCCCACGAACGACGCACTGGTGCCCAGGTAGCTCGGGATCTTCCCCTTCACGATGAGCAGGAACAGGATCGTGCCGATGCCCGACATCATGATGGCCAGGTTGGGGTCCAGGCCCATGACGATCGGGAAGACGAAGGTCGCGCCGAACATCGCGACCACGTGCTGGGCGCCCAGGCCCGCGGTCCTGCCCCACGACAGCCGTTCGTCGGGCTTGACCACCGCTCCCGGGGGCGGGGCGCTGCCGTCCCCGTAGAGTTTCCAGCCCAAGCCGAGTTTCATACCCGCCTCCAAAAGACGACTCTGGCGCGACTGGGTTCCCCGGCGGACCCGGCCTGCAACCCCTTTTTCGCGAAGCCCGGAGAGTGACCTGCTTCACTGAATGGGGCAACCCTAAGGAGCTGCGGAAACCGGCTTCACTGGCGACAACTGCTAAACACTCTCCCCTCAGTTGTGCAGTGCTGCCCAACTCCGCCGGCGGGCGCGGTGCGGGCCGCGCGGGGAACCACGCGCTCCAAGTCCGGCACGGGCAGGTGTCGGAGCCGTCTCCGCCCCATTGCGGCCCGGTTACGGCGGACGCGCGGTCTCACTGATGTTCGACGGCCGGATCCGCACAGGGGTCGGCTGTCGCGGTGCGCGTAGCGTCGGCGGCACGGCGGGTCCGAGCCCTGGAAATCCCACCCTGCCCCGCGAACGCGGTGGTCGAAGCTCGTCAGATGTCGCCGATGAGCCTGTCCTTGAGCCGGTCGAACTCCTCGGGGGTGATGACGCCGGAGTCCCGCAGTTCGCCGAGTTGGCGCAGCTCGTCCAGGAGCCGCTGGGTGCCGCCGGGCGCAGCGGACGCCGCCGCGGCCGGGCCGGCGGGCGGGGCGGCGGGCGGGCCGGCGGGCGGGGCGCCGGCATGGCGGTCGGCGTCGTCCGCGGCCCGCCGCAGCCGGGCCGTGATTTCCTTGAGCCCGTCATCGCCGACGACGTCGAACGCGGTCTCCCCGCTGGAGGTGTGCACGACCAGCGATCCCGCGGCCTCCCCGAAGCCGGCCGACGACATCTCCACCGACACGATCTGCCCGACCGGGATGGACAGGGTCGACGAGCCGAACATCCGGCTCTCCGACACGTGCAGCAGCCGCCGGTCGGTCACGACGACGAGACCGGAGTCGCCGTCATGGGACCCGGATGTCATGAACTCCACGGTCTCGTCGTCCGTGACCTGCTCGGGGAGCGCCCGAAGCGACCTCTTCGCCAGGAACAGGTCGGCGTCGCTCGCCGCGCGGGCGATGTCCTCGCGCAGCACCACGTCGTCGAAGGGCTGCTCGACCGGGGGCTCCCGGTCGGCGCACAGCTCGGCCACCAGGGGGCGCACGGCGGCGACCTGGTCGTCGCCGGTGAGCAGCAGGATGTCGGAGTTCCGGCTCGGATCGGCGTCCGGCCTCCGCGGCTCACCGATGCGGTGCAGCCGGAAGTAGGGCTTGGCGAGCCAGCCGCCGTCCACGGTCTCGGCCCAGGCGATGACGCCGCGCGGGAACCTTCGGTGGCCGAAGCGGGCCTTCGCCGGGTCGGCCTGCGGTCCGAAGACGAACACCAGATCGCCGTTGTCCTCGACGACGAGCGTCCCGTCGTGCCCCCACAACTGCCACATACCGCCTCCGTCCTCTCCTCAGCGCGCGCTTGGGACTCTAATGCGTGCGCGGTCGGAAACTGACGACGGCGGCGACGGCGTGGGCGAATAGTTATATTCCACCCCGAATCGCCCTGTTCCGCCTTCCGTGCCCTGACGGCCGCCGCCACGATCCGTCCGGCCGGCATCCGGACGCCCGCGCCGCCTCCTACGGCCGCAGCCCGCGCATCCGGATCACCCTGAGCGCGACCATCAGGTTCAGCCGCAGGTGCGGGTCGGTGGTGAAGGGGCCGAGCATGCGCTCCAGCTTGCCGATGCGGTAGCGCAGCGTGTTGTAGTGGAAGTGCAGCAGGCGGGCGGTCTCGGCGACGTTGAGGTTGTTGTCGAGCAGCACCTCCAGCGTGGTGCGCAGGTCCTCGGTCTCGGCGTCGCCGCGCTCGGCGAGGTCCCCGAGCGTCTCGGTCATGAACGCCCGCAGCTCGGCACTGTCGGGGACCAGACTGATGAGCCGGAAGACGCCGAGGTCGTCGAAGTCGGCGACCGCTCCGGAGCCGTGCATCTGCCGCCCGACCCGCGCGGCCTGCTTGGCCTGCTCGTAAGCCGTGGGAATCTCCTCGGGGGAGGCGGCGACCCGGCTGACGCCGGTGGCGAAGGGCCTGCGGCCGCCTCCGCCGTCGCCGGAGACCTGGGCGACCATCGAGCGGACCGTCCGGGCGTGGTCGGAACCGGAGGACCCGGCCCCCATCACCACCACGACCTCCTGGCTGTAGCCGGCGATCGCGGCCTTGGGGTCGCGCTCCCGCACGACCATGGTCCAGGCGCTGGCGAAGCGCTCGTGGACCGGCCGCAGGTCGCCGGCCGCGGGCACGGGCGAGGCCGGTTCGGGGTCCATCTCGGCGACGACGACCACCAGCGGGCGATCGATGTCCCAGCCGAGCGTGGCGCAGTGCCGGACGGCGTGCTCGGGATCGCCCGCGCGCCCGGCGAGCAGGTCGCGCAGGAAGTCGCCCTGGTACTTGCCCTCCACGGCGGCGACGGCGAGGTCCTTGGTGATGACCAGCGCCGCGGTCGCGGCGGCCCGCTCCAGGACGTGTACGTCGGTGTGGTCGATGGGCCGCTCGTGGCTGATCAGCACGATCCGCCCGTGGTCGAGGTTCCCGGCGAGGATCGGCACCTGCACGACGCGCGGGTCGTCGTCGTCGAGCGCGCGGACCCCGTGCTTGAACCGCTCCATGTGGAAGCGGCCGCTGGTCAGGTCGAAGTGGTGCGGATCCCGCAGCACCTCCTCGGACACCCCCGAGCGGGCGAGCACCCGGCCGTCGGGGGTGGTGACCATGACGCCGCCGTCCAGCAGGGCGGGCAGCTCGTTGGTGATCGCCGCGAGCCCTCCGCCGGCCAGGATGACGTTGACCAGGACGCGGTGCACCTCCTCCGAGCGCGCGAGCGTGGCCGCCTGCCGGTTCAGGATGTCGGTGAGGAGCTGGTTGAGCACGTCGTCGAAGGCCACCTCGTCGCCCAGCAGCAGGATCGGCAACCGCAGCTCGTCGGCCGCGCGCAGCATCTCCCCCGGCAGCTCGTCGACGTAGCGGCCGAGCTTGACCGCGACGGCGGCCAGTCCTCGTTCGGCGAGGTCGCGCACCAGCCGCACCATGTCCTGCGGGGTGTTGCGCAGCGGGTAGCCGGTGGTCAGCAGCAGCTCGTCCGGCTTGACCCACGGCAGGATGTCGGGGACCTCCATGACGTTGAGCCGCTGGATGACGCGGTCCAGGCCCGCGGCCCCGGCCACGACCTCCGCTCCGGACAGGCTCGACAGACTCAGCGCGTCGGCGACCGTCAGGCCACGCGCCAACGTGCTGGATGACCGGACACGGTCCGCGCTCGGCAGATTCTGTGCAGTGTCGGCCGGATCGTTGGCAACGTTTTCCATGTGTAGACGATAGCGGCTCGCATAGCGTCGTCCTCCAGGAAGCCGGGAGCGTGAAGGGGGTGGGCGTGAGCGCGCGATCACCGCACCAGGGCTCTCGCGCCCGTGAAGCCTGCCGGGCGCGGGTTCCGGCGGCCGCGACGCATCGGGCGGCCGCCGCTGACAGGCTTCATGACATTGTGACCGGCCCATTTCGGCCGACTCGAATACTGGGCGTCTTCCGCGCGGCGGTCTACCTTGAGGTTGTGGACCCTCCGCGGTCGGCCGTGATCGCGGTACTGGCACACGACGCCGTGCGGTTGCCCAATGGAGTGGTCCTCGCCGAGCCGCAGAGCGCCGCGCCGTTCGCGGACGTCGCCGAGGCGACGTCGGCCCGGATCGGTCGGCGCTGCGTGCGGTTCGACGGCCCCGCCGGCTCACTTTCCGTCCGAGTGAGCCGGTGGTGGCGTCCCCGGCCGCCCCGCCCCCTCACGAGGGACGACGCGGCCGCGGCGACACGGGCCGCCGCCCGACTGCGCGACGCGCTCACCGGCGTCACCGGGGGCCTGCCCGCCGAGGCCACCGCCCCACTGCACACCGCCCTGGACGGCGCCGACCGGGCCGAACGCGCCTGCGCCGGCCTGATCGGCCTCGGCCCCGGCCTCACTCCCAGCGGCGACGACGCGGTCTGCGGCTTCCTGCTGGCGGTGCGGCACCTGGGCGGACCCTCGCTGTGCCGCCCGCTCGCCGACGCCGCACTGGCCCGCGCCGCGACCGCGACGACGGCGCTGTCGGCCTCACTCATCGCGCACGCCGCGCGCGGCGAGAGCTGCCCCGAGGCCACCGACCTGCTCGACGCCGCCGCCGGCCACGGACCGGTCGGCCCGGCGCTGGCGGCGCTGCGCGCGATCGGCCACACCTCGGGAACCGACCTCGCACTCGGCGTCCTCGCCGGGGCGCTGGCCGTGTCGCGCACCCGCCCGGGCCCGTCCGGCGCGGCAGACTCGACCCAGCAGACAAGGAGTACCCGTGACCACTGACCCGACCGGCACGCGCGCCATGACGGTGGACGTCCGCAGGGGCACCTACCGCGACTCCGTGGGACTCATGCGAGTGAGCAGGGAGGTCGCCGCGCTCGACGGGGTCGAGGCCGCGCTCGTGGCGATGGCCACCGAGCTCAACCTGGGACTGCTCGCCGACATGGGCGGCGCGGCCCCCGCCGACGTGGGGCCCAACGACCTGCTCGTGGCCGTGCGGGCGGTGGACGAGGAGGTCCTGGCCGCCGCGCTGCGCCGGGCCGACGAGGAACTGGCCGCCATGGCGGGCGGCGGGGGCGGCGGGGGCGGCGCGGCCCGGGCGCCGGCCCGAACGGTCCGCGCCGCCGCGCGCGCGGCGGCGCCGGAGTCGCCGCCCACGGTCGCGCTGGTCTCGGTGCCCGGCCGCTACGCGGCCGCCGAGGCGTTCGACGCCATGGACGCGGGACTGGACGTGCTGGTCTTCAGCGACAACGTCCCGCTGGAGCACGAGATCGCGCTGAAGGAGGCGGCCGAGCGGCTGGGCCGGCTGGTGATGGGGCCGGACTGCGGGACGGCGGTGATCGGCGGGGCCGGGCTCGGGTTCGCCAACGCCGTGCGCCCCGGCCCCGTCGGCGTCGTCGCGGCGTCGGGGACCGGGGCCCAGCAGTTGATGTGCCTGCTGGACGCGGCGGGCGTCGGCGTCGGCCACTGCCTGGGCGTGGGCGGCCGGGACCTCTCGGCGGAGGTCGCGGGCCGCTCCACCCGGCGGGCGCTGCACCTCCTCGACGCCGACCCCGGCACCGAGCGGATCGTGCTGGTCTCCAAGCCGCCGGCGCCCCAGGTCGCCAAGGAGATCGAGGCCGAGTGCGCCGCCCTGGCCACGCCGGTGCACCTGGTGCTGCTCGGCGGCGACGGCACCGACATCAGCGCCGCGGCCGCCGAGGTCGCGACCGCGCTGGGCCGCCCGGCGCCCGCGTGGCCGACCTGGCTCCCCGACGAGCCGGTCCGCCCCCGCGCCGGCGCACTGCGCGGGCTCTTCTGCGGCGGGACGCTGGCCGACGAGGCCATGGTGATCGCCTCGGCCGTCCTCGGCCCGATCGCCTCGAACATCCCGCTGCACCCCGACGACGAGCGCTGGACGCTGGACGCGGGCCTGCGCTCCGACGACCACCTCGTCATCGACTTCGGCGACGACGACCTCACCGCCGGCCGGCCGCACCCGATGATCGACCCGTCGGTGCGCGAGGAGCGGCTGGCCGCCGAACTCGCCGATCCGGCGTGCGGCGCGGTGCTGCTCGACGTCATCATCGGGCACGGCTCCCACCCCGACCCCGCAGCGGGCGTGGCGGCGGTGCTGCGCGCCGCGGACTCGCCCGCCCCCGTGGTCGTCACGCTGTGCGGCGCCGAGGACGACGCCCAGGGCCTGTCGGCCCAGGCCGAGACGCTGCGCGCCGCGGGCGCCGAGGTGTACCTGTCCAACGCCGAGGCCACCCGTCGGGCGGTCGCCCTGCTGACGGCACCGTGACCGGCCCATACCCCGCCCTCCCTAAGGGGGGCCGCCCACCCGCTCCGGAAAGGCCCGCCCGTGCTCTCCGGGGCTCCAGCCTCACCGGATCCGTACTGACCGCGCGGCCACATCATCCTCACCTGTGGACGGCCGCAACGGGCGGGCCCGCCAGAGGGCCCGACCCCGCATCGCGATGAAAGGCTCATCCATGTCCGGAGAATCCGCGCTGCTCACCACCGATCCGTCCGTCGTCTCGGTCGGGGCGGGGATGTTCGCCGACGCGCTGGCGGCGCAGGCGGTGCCCGTCACGCGGGTGGGCTTCCGGCCGCCCATGGGGGACGGCTCCCTCGACGACGCCCTCGTGCGGGTGCTCGCCGACCCGCGGCGGGCCGCGGCCAACGCCACCGCGGTCGAACGCGTGCTCGCCGTGCGCCCGCAACTGGTGGACGTGCGGCCGGCCGGCGAGGCGCTCGGGCTGGAGGCCGGCGACTTCCTGCACGCCGGGCCGCCCGTCGACTGGGAGCGGGCCTCCGGACCGCTGCGGGGCGCGCTGATGGGCGCGATGGTGTTCGAGGGCCTCGCCGCCGACCCCGACGCGGCCGAACGCGCCCTGGCCTCGGGCGCGGCCCGGCTCGACTCCTGCCACCACCACGCGGCCGTGGGGCCGATGGCCGGGGTGATCAGCCCCTCCATGTGGGTGTTCGAGCTGGCCGACCCCGCGACCGGCCGCCGGTCCTGGTGCTCGCTCAACGAGGGCCTGGGCAGGGTGCTGCGCTACGGCGCCTACGGCCCCGAGGTCATCGACCGGCTGCGCTGGATGTCGGCCGTGCTCGGGCCGCTGCTGCGCGACGCCGTGCGGGCGCACGGCCCCGTCGACATCGGCGCGATCGTCGCCCAGATGCTGCAGATGGGCGACGAGGGGCACAACCGCAACCGCGCCGGGACGCTCATGCTGCTGCGCGAGGTGCTGCCCGAGCTGGTCGGCGGCGGCGCGCCGGCCTCCGACGTCGCCGAAGCCGTCCGGTTCGTCAGCGGCAACGACCACTTCTTCCTGAACCTGGTGATGCCGGGAGCCAAGCTCATGATGGACGCCGGGCGCGACGTCCCCGGCAGCACCATGGTGGTGGCGATGGCCCGCAACGGCACCGACTTCGGCGTCCAGGTCTCCGGCACCGGCGACACCTGGTTCACCGCGCCGGCGGAACTTCCCGACGGCCTCTACCTGGGCTCCTACGGCCCCGATGACGCCAACCCCGACATCGGCGACTCCACGATCGCCGAGACCGCGGGGATCGGGGGCTTCGTGATGGCCACGGCCCCGGCGATCGTGCGCTTCGTCGGCGGCGACGTGGACTTCGCGCTGGCGACGTCGCGGAGCATGTACGAGATCACGCTCGCCGAGAACCCGGCCTTCCAGCTCCCCATCCTGGACTTCCGGGGCGCACCGACCGGCATCGACGTGGCCGGGGTCGTGCGCACCGGCGTCCTGCCGCAGATCAACACCGGCATGGCCGGCAGGGTGCCCGGCACCGGACAGGTCGGGGCCGGCCTGGTCAACCCGCCGGCGCGCTGCTTCGCCCTGGCGATGGCGGCGCTCGCCGAGGCGGCCCCACCGCTGTCCACCAGGTGAGAAGGGGGTGGTGCGGACCTCGCGCGGTTGCCGGGGCGCGGCGCGCCAGGGCCTAACATTGGACTGGTCCGACCCGGTGCAAGGCTTAAGGAGCCAACCGAACCCATGTCCGAGCAGCGCATCGTCCGTCCCACTCCCATCAGCGGCTTCCCCGAGTGGTTGCCCCAGATTCGGTCGGTGGAGCAGCGCTGGCTGGACCATATCCGCGCCGGGTTCGAACGCTACGGCTTCGCTTCGGTGGAGACGCCCTCGGTCGAGGCGCTCGACGTGCTGATGGCCAAGGGCGAGACCTCCCAGGAGGTCTACACCCTGCACCGGCTCCAGGCCGACGCCGGTGACGACAGCGACGCGCGGCTGGGCCTGCACTTCGACCTGACGGTGCCGTTCGCCCGCTACGTGGCGCAGCACTTCAACGAGCTGGTCTTCCCGTTCAAGCGCTACCAGGTGCAGCGCGTCTGGCGCGGCGAGCGCCCGCAGGAGGGCCGGTTCCGCGAGTTCACCCAGTGCGACATCGACGTCATCAACGTCGACCAGGTGCCGCTGCACTTCGACGCCGAACTGCCCCGCATCGTCCACGAGGTGCTCTCGGGCCTGGACATCCCGGCCTGGACCCTCAACATCAACAACCGCAAGGTGCTGCAGGGCTGCTACGAAGGCCTGGGCATCGGCGACCCGCTCGCGGTCATCCGCGCCGTCGACAAGCTGCACAAGATCGGCGCCGACGGCGTGCGCGCGATCCTGGTCGAGCAGGTCGGCCTCAGCGACGAGCAGGCCGGGGTCTGCCTCGACCTCTCCGGCATCAGGGGCTCCGACACCTCCGTGCTCGACCAGGTCGCCAAGCTGGGGGTGCGGTCGGAGCTGCTGAGCGAAGGCCTGGACGAGCTCGGGTTCGTGCTGGACTCGCTCTCCGACCTGCCCGCGGGCAGCGTGGTGGCCGACCTGTCGATCGCCCGCGGCCTGGACTACTACACCGGCACCGTCTACGAGGCGACGTTCGACGACGACCCCGGCTACGGCAGCATCTGCGCCGGCGGCCGCTACGAGAACCTGGCCGGCCAGTTCATCCGGCGCAGCCTGCCGGGCGTGGGCATCTCCATCGGCCTGACCCGGATCTTCGCCAAGCTGGTGGCCGAGGGGCGTATCGACGCCGGCCGGCTGTGCCCGACCGACGTCCTGGTCGCGGTGCCCGGTGACGCGCGCCGCGCCGACGCGCTGCGCACGGCGGCCCTGCTGCGCGAGCGCGGGTTCAACACCGAGGTCTACCACCAGGCCGCCAAGATCGGTAAGCAGATCCAGTACGCCTCGCGCAAGGGCATCCCGTTCGTGTGGTTCCCGCCGTTCGAGGACGGCGGTCCGCACGAGGTCAAGGACCTGGCGACCGGCGAGCAGACCGAGGCCGACCCGGCCTCCTGGACGCGCGCCTGACGGGAGCGCCGGGGCCGGCCCGCGCGGGCCGGCCCCGGCGCGGACGCGCCCGCGACTCGGGGGCCGAAAGTTCCTTGACGCGCTCCCGCCCCGCTTTTTCATGCCCGAAATCGGCCACTTCGCGGACATGGCGACTCCCGCCTGAGAGACTCGCCTGAAGGCTCGCGTTCGCGCCGGGCGATCGCCGACGCGTCCGAGCGGTTCACGCGACCCGGTCGGCCGAAAAAAGACGAGGCCATGTCACATCCTCGCCACCATCTGCCCGCATACACAGGCCCGTTCATCGGCCGGGAGCGCGATGTCACCGACCTCTGCGTCCTCCTCGGTGATGCGCGCATGGTCACCCTCACCGGCACCGGCGGAATCGGCAAGACCCGGGTGGCCGTGCGGGTGGCCGAGCGCTGTCTCCCCCGCTTCCCCGACGGGGTCGTCCTCGCCGACCTGAGCGGGGCGGCGACCGAGGAGCAGGCCATGCGCGCGGTCGCGCGCGCCCTGGGCGCCGCCGGAGACGGCGGGAACGGGGCCGAAGCGCCGTCGCGCACCTCGGTGGCCGCGCTCCTGCGCCCGCAGCGGATCCTGCTGCTGCTCGACACCTGCGAGCGCGCCGTCGCTCCGCTGGCCGGGCTGTGCAGGACGGTCCTGAGCACCTGCCCGGAGGTGCGGATCCTGGCCACGAGCCGCGAGCCGCTGCGCATTCCCGGCGAGACGACCTGGCGGCTGCCGCCGCTGTCGCTGCCCGCGCGGCGCACCGGCCCGTGGCGCGCGCCGGCGCGGCCGCCCCGGTCGCCGGTCCCGGAGGAGATCTGGCCGGTCCCCGTGGAGGAGGCGCTGCGCCACGACGCCGTGCGGCTGTTCGTCACCCGGGCCACGGCCGCGCGGCCCGGGTTCGAGGCGACGCCGCACAACATCGGGCACATCATCGAGGTCTGCCGGGAGCTCGACGGCGTGCCGCTCGCCATCGAACTGGCCGCGGCCCGGATCCGGGTGCTGTCGGTCGAGCAGATCCTGGAGCGCCTGGACGACCGGTTCCCGCTGCTGGCCCGCACCGACCGCGACCTCCCTCCCCGGCAGCGCACGATGCGCGCGGCGGTGGAGTGGAGCCACCGGCTGCTGACCGAGCCCGAGCAGGTGCTGCTGCGTCGGCTGTCGATGCTGTCCGGATGGCCGCTGGACATGGCGGAGGACCTCTTCGCCTTTCCGCCCATCCCCCGCGACGACGTCCTCGACCTGCACGAGTCGCTGCTGGACAAGTCCCTGATCGTCCTCGACTCCGAGTCCGACGGGGCCGCGTGGTACCGCCTGCCGACCGCCGTCCGCGCCTACGCCGCCGAGATGCTCGCCGCGAACGGCGAGGAGGAGGTCTACCACCGCCGCTTCCTCGACTACGCCGTGTCCGGGATGGAGCGCGCGGCCGCGCTGGTGTCCGGCCCGATGCTCTGGGCGCGCCGCCGCATGGTGGCCGAGAGGATCGATCGCGGCCGGGAGGACCTGAACCGCCTGCTCGTCTGGGCGCTGGAGCACGGCGAGGTCGCCGAGGGGCTGCGGCTGTGCACGGCGATGCGCACCTACTGGATCATGCGCGACCTGTTCGCCGAGAGCAGCGCGCTCCTGCGCGACCTGCTGGCCGCCGCGCCGCCGGACCTGCCCGACCCCGTGCGCGCCCGTGCGCTCGTGGTCTACGCGGAGCTGTGCCTGGACGTCGACGGTCCTGCCGCCGCCGAGGCGGCCGCGGCGCAGGGGCTGCGGCTGGCCCGCGAGCACGGCGACGAGGCGGCGGAGGCCGCCGCGCTCGCCGCCCTGGCCGGCACCGCTCTGCGCACAGAGGGCGTCGCCGCCGGGTGGCGCGACGGGCAGGCGGCCCTGGAGGCGTCCCGGCGCAGCGGCGACCGCGCCACCGAGATGCTGACCCTGGGCACGCTGGGGATGCTGGCCAACCAGCGCGGCGACCACGCCGCGGCCGAGCGGTTCCTGAACGAGTCCCTCACGGTCGCCGAGGACCTCGGTGACGCGTGGAGCGCCGCCCGGTGCCGCAACGGCCTGGGCATGCTCTCGACGCGGCGCGGCGACCTCTCCTCGGCCGCCGACCACCTCAACGCCGCGCTCGCGGTCTTCGAGGAGACCCGGTCCGGTCCGGACTCCGCCCGCTGCCTCGCGGGCCTGGGGCGGCTCGCGATCGTGCGGGGCGACGTCGCCGAGGCGCGGCGCCGGCTGACCGAAGGGCTGCGGCTCAGCGTCGTCTCCGGCCGCGGGCTCGCCATCGCGCGCGCCCTGGAGACCCTGGCCGGTCTCGCCATGGCCGAGGAGCAGCCGACCAGGGCGGCGACGCTGGGTGCGGCGGCCGAGGCGATCCACGCCGATCTGGGCCGCCACGGCCGCTACAGCGCCCGGCTGCGCTCCCACGCCGGGCGGCGCCTCGGCGCGGAGGCGGCGGCGGCCGCCTGGAGCAGGGGCCGGACCCTGTCGCTGAAGGAGGTGGTGGAGGAGGCGTTGTCCTTCCCCGAACCGCCGAGCTCGCCGTCGCCGCTCACCCCGCGGGAAAACGAGATCGCGGGGCTGGTCGGGGCCGGCCTGTCCAACCGCGAGATCGCCGGGCGGCTGTTCATCAGCCAGGCGACCGCCGCCCGCCACATCGCCAACATCTTCGCCAAACTCGGCTTCTCCTCGCGCGCCCAACTGGCTGACTGGACCGGCCACCACGACGTCGACCCTTGAGAGCTGAAGGCCGGCCCTTGGGGGCGAAGGAAGCCTTGGCTTCAGGGGGTCTTTGAGGCCCGCCACAGGAGGGAGGGCGTGCGGATGGCCATTCTCTCGTGTGGCCGAAGGCCCGTGGATGGAAATCGCCCACCCGCGCGCGAAGCGGACCCGCCGCTGTGGGCGCGCACCGTCACCGCGGTTTCGGTCTGGCGCCCAGAGTGGCGGCGTGGGTTGCGCGGTGCCGGGGCGATCCCTGTAGGGGGCCTCCGGCCACGCGAGAGGATCGCCCAGTCACCGCGGATCCCCCCTTCGGCTGAGGTCGAAGACTCCTTGTGGTCAAGGCTGAAACTCAAGGCCGAGGGTGGGGCTCAACGCCGGGAGCCGTGGAGTCGCCGCCCGAGCGCCGAGCCTTAGGTCCCTCGGAGCCGGGCCGAAAGGCACTGATTCCGGGATACCGGTTGCGCGGGTGCGCCGGAGCGGTTAAGAACAGAACTCCGGGCACCGGCGGGAAAGGCTCCCGGTCGCAGCTCGTTCGCCGCAGCAACGCCCCCACCCCCGGGCGGGGTGGGGGCGATCCCCCGACCCCCTATTCGCGTGAGGCCATGGCATCACACACCGCGCCGGCGCGGCAGAACCTGCCCTTGGAGACCGATGGCTTCATCGGCCGTGAGCGCGACGTGAGCGACCTGCTCCGGCTGCTCGACGTCAATCGGCTGGTCACGCTGTGCGGCGTGGGCGGCATCGGCAAGACCCGGCTGGCCCTGCGCGTGGCCACGCACGCCACCGGTTCCTTTCCCGACGGCGTGTGGCTGGCCGAACTCGCCGACGTCCGCACCCGCGACGAGGTCGTCTCGCGGATCGCCTCGGCCGTCGGCGTCCGCGAGGAGACCGGCCGGGAGCCCGGCGCGACGCTGCAGGACGCGCTGCGGCCCCGGCGCCTGCTGCTGGTGCTGGACAACTGCGAGCACGTCATCGACGACGTGGCCGCCGTCAGCCGGTCGGTGCTGGACTTCTGCCCGTCGGTCTCGCTGCTGCTGACCAGCAGGGAGCCGGTCCGCATCGGCGGCGAGTCGGTGTGGCGGGTGCCGCCGCTGTCGCTGCCGCAGCGGCACGGCGACGCCGATCCGGGCGAGTCGGAGGCGGTGCGGCTGTTCGTCGAGCGCGCCCGCTCCTGCGCGCCCGACTTCGCCGTGACGCCGGAACGGCTGCGCACCGTGGCCGGCATCTGCCGACGGCTCGACGGCATCCCACTGGGCATCGAACTGGCGGCCGCCCGGGTCCGGCTGCTCTCCCTGCCCCAGATCGCCGACCGGCTGAGCGATCGGTTCCGCTTCCTGACCAGCGGGGACCGCGGCGCTCCGGCCCGCCAGCGGACGCTGCGCGCCGTCATCGACTGGAGCCACGCGCTGCTGAGCGACGCCGAACGGGTCCTGCTGCGGCGGCTGTCGGTGTTCTCCGGCTGGAACCTGGAACTGGCCGAACAGGTCTGCTGCGACGAACTGCTGCCCAAGGTCGACGTCCTCGACCTGATCACCTCCCTGGTGGACCGGTCCCTGGTCACGGTCGTCGGCGAACAGCGGGGACGGGTCCGCTACCGGCTGCTCGACACGATCCGGCACTACGCCGCCGAACGGCTGGCCGAGGCGGGCGAGGAGGTGGCTCTGCGGACCCGGCACCGCGAGCAGATGCTGCGGATCGCCGAGGACCTCGCCGACGACGTGGGGCACCGCACCGGACTGCCGTGGTCGCAGCGCCTTCTGCTCTGGCAGCAGGCCGTGGCCGAGTACGACAACCTGCGCGCCTCGCTGAACTGGTCGGTCTCCCGGGACGATGTGGAGGAGGGCTTGCGGCTGTGCGTCGCGATGCGCCCGTTCTGGATGGCCAACGGGCACTTCGCCGAGGGCATCTGCTGGACCGACCGGCTCCTGGCGATGGACGGCGCGAGCGGGGTCGGGGAGGCGCTGCGCGGCCGGGCCATGGTCCGCCGCGCCGAACTGGCCTGGGAGCAGCCGGACCACGCCCGGGCCCGCGAGATCGGCGAGGAGGGGCTGCGGCTGTGCCGGGAGGCCGGTGACGACCCGTCGGTGGCACTGGCCCTGAACACCCTCGCCATGATCGACGTCCGCGGCCGCCGCTACGACCGGGCCCGGCGGCGGCTGGCCGAGGTGACGGAGCTGACCCGCGGGATCGGCGACCGCTGGAACGAGGGCATCGCCCGCGGGATCCTCGGCGCGCTGGCCGCCCGCGAGGGGAGCCTCGACGCGGCCGACGCCCACTACGAGGCGGCGATGGCGATCCTGCGCGACTCCGACCACCGGTGGGGGGTGGGCCGCACCCTCATCGGCCGGGGGACGGTCGCCGAGGCGCGGGGCGACCTCCTCGACGCCGACCGCTACTTCCGCGAGGCCCTCGACATCCTGCGCGGCGTCGGGGCATCCCCGGAGCTCGCCCGCTGCCTGGCCGGGGTGGGCCGGGTCGCCGCTCGGCAGGGGGCCACCCGGCAGGCCTACGACTACCTGAGCGAGAGCCTGCTCATGAGCCACGGGACGGGCCAGCGCATGGGGGTGGCCCGGTGCCTGTCGGCCATCGCCGGGGTGGCCGCCGGCCAGGGGCTGGCGGAGGAGGCCCACCGCATCGCCGGCGCGGCCGCGGCCATCCGCGAGCGCGCGGGGTTTCCCCCGTCGGCCTCGGCCCGGCCCGCGGTGGCGGAGGAGTCCGCGGTCGACTCCCGCACGCTCGACTCCCGGTGGGAGCAGGGACGCGGTCTCAGCGTGGAGGAGAGCGTGGCGGCGGCGCTGCACCTGATCGACGCGGGACGGGTCCTGCCGCCGCCCCCGGTCGGTGCCGATACGGCCGCGGAGCGGACCGCTCCCCCGTCCCTGACCCCCCGTGAGCACGAGATCGCGCTGCTCATCGGGGACGGGATGGGCAACCGCGCGATCGCCGAGGCGCTGTTCATCAGCCCCGTCACGGTCGCCCGCCACGTGGCCAACATCCACACCAAACTGGGTTTCAACTCCCGGACCCAGATCGCCGCCTGGATCTCCGAGCACACGGTGCGGTCGTAGCCGTACTTCGCCCGTCTCCTCGGCGGCCGGACGGCCACGGCCCGCTGTGCACCCTGGCGGACCCACCGCATCAAAACCCTTGTGACCTGCTGGAACGCTGTCTACATACCGAGCGGGGACAAATCTACATATGCAGCTGCACACGTGGATGCATGTGCAAACGCTCAGGAAAACGCTAATCTCTTATCCGTGAACCCGTTCATCCGACTCCGCTCGGCGGCATCGGAATGGAACCGGTTCATGCGTCCTGGGACGCAAGTCCCCGGGGCGTCGTGGACCGCTGCGGACGCGGACCGGTCGATCGGCCGGCGCCTTGCTCCGTGAACACGGGGGCGATGGAGCAGACGATCGCCGATCATCCACGACATCGCTGGGAACCGTGCGGCCGCGGGTGCCTTTGAGGGGAGGCATCCGCGGCGTCAACGGCACGGCGCTCCCGGGCTCGCCACGTGGAGGGGGCGTGACGAGCCCGGTCGGCGATCCCCTCCGGCCACGCAGACCTGGCGACCATATGGAGGGGACGCATGGAGGTTGACCGGCCATCCGGCTCCTCTCGCGCGGAACGGCCCGTTCCCCCCGATGCCCGCGCGTCCCCCGCCGGATCGCTCACCGGCGGACTGCTCGAACGGCTGAGACGCCGCGACCGGCGCTCCTTCGTCGCCGACTCCCTCGGCGGGCGGATCGGCGCCGTCGAATTCGCCGGCACCGTCGAGCGCGCCGCGTCCGGGCTCGGCCGCCGCGGCATACGCCCCGATGACACGGTGGGGATCCTGGCCCCGGTCGGCACCGCCCGGCTCACGGCCGTGTACGCGGCGATGGCCGCGGGCGGCGTCGCGCTGCCGCTGGAACTCGCCTCCGACCTGGAGACGCTGATCGATGTGCTGGTCGAGACGGACACCCGGCTGATCGTGGTGACCGCGGCGCTGGCCGACGTCGCGCTGGAGCTCGCGGAGCGGTCCAGGGTGCGCCAGGTCGTCGCGTTCGGCGGCGCCCCGGAGACGACTCCGTTCGACGAACTGCTGCTCCCCTCCCCCGGCGGCGCCGCCCCGGTCCCCCCGCGCGGCCGGTCCGGCAGCGGCGTGCTGAGCTACGCTCCCTGCTCCGGCCGGGGCGTGCGCACGGCCCTGCACTCCCACGCCGATCTGCTCGGCCGCTTCCACCGACTGGGCGACGAGCTCGGCGTCACCGGCTCCGACGTCGTCGCGGTCGAGAACGGCATGGCCGAGTCCGACCGTGCCGCGCTGGCCGCCGTCGCGCTGTGGAACGGCGCTTCCGTGGTCGCCGTCGCCCTCGACGACGAAGAGGGCGGGCGGCGGGTCCTGGCCGGTTTCGGCGCGACGGTCCGGGGCCGCCCGGTTCCCCGGCGCATCGGCGTTCCCGCCTGAACCCGGTCGGCCCCAGCGGCGCGGCCCGCGCGCCGCGGGGTCCCGCGCCCGGCCCGAATCAGTCGATCTCGAACCAGGCGACGTGGGTGGCGTCGGTCCAGTACTCCCCGCTGCGGGACGTGCAGTTCTCGATGATGAGCTTGCCCCGCCCGTAGTCCTCGCCGTCCTCGCGCAGCGCCCCGCCTTCGGCCGTCTCGGTGGTCTTCTCCCCCTGGTCGGCCACCGCGATCCTGACGCAGTCCTGGTCGGTCCGGATGAACAGCGTCATCACGCCGCCGATCTGACCGGACCGGGAGTGCAGCAGCGCGTTCGTCGCGAGTTCGCTGACCGCGAGCTCGGCGTCGTCCTGAACCGATCCGGGGTGGCCGGTCCGCTCCAGGAACTCGCGCACCCTGGCGCGGATCGAGCGCACCGCGGTGAGGTTGCCGACGCAGCTCCACACGGTGTGATCGGTGGCGGTCCCGAGAAGCTCGTCCGTGTCCAGGGCGGGGGCGTCGAACGGGTCAGCAGCGGCGCATTCCTGAAGTCGCTGCGATTCGCTCATCCCCGTATCACTCCCATCAGCACCCGATAGCACCTGCCACCCGAGCCCTACCCGTCAGACCGCGACGGCCATCACCCTAGACAACAGCGCACCATGCACAGCACAGCACACCGAGGGGACCGCTATCTCGCGTACCCCACAAAACGCGGCCATGTGTCGTCTCGCGATACGACAAAGGAAACCGGCCACGCGCCACCGAAACCTCCCCGACCTGCAAGTTTTGCGGCAACGGACGGCGGAGCGGCGGCACGGGCCCGCTCCGGCGGCCGCGCCGCGCCGTGGGTGATCCCACATCCGGCACACGGATCCGGGGAAATGCCGTACACACCACGCCTCAGCAACGATAATCATTTTCTGTCATATCGGCGACCCGAGGGCGACCTCGGCCGCCGCGGGAACCGACCGTCGTCGTGAAAGGCAAGACTACTCGTGAAGATCGCGTTCGCAGGCAAGGGCGGCAGCGGTAAGACCACCCTGTCGGCCCTGTTCACCCGGTACCTCGCGGGAGCAGGCCTCCCCGCCGTGGCGATCGACGCCGACATCAACCAGCACCTGGGGGCCGCCCTGGGCGTGCCGCCCTCCGAGCTCGCCGGCGTCGCACCGCTCGGCTCGCACATCGACGAGATCAAGGAGGTGCTGCGCGGCGACAACCCGCGCATCGCCTCGGCGGGAGAGATGGTCAAGACGACGCCGCCCGGCCGCGGGTCGCGGCTGCTGGACCTCTCCCCCGACAACCCGATCCACCGGCGTTTCGGCCACCGGACCGACGGGGCGACCCTGATGCTCACCGGCCCGTTCGGCGAGGACGACCTCGGCGTGGCCTGCTACCACTCCAAGGTGGGCGCGGCCGAGCTCTACCTGAACCATCTGGTCGACGGGCCGGGCGAGTACGTCGTGGTCGACATGACCGCCGGCGCCGACTCCTTCGCCTCGGGCCTGTTCACCCGCTTCGACGTCACCTTCCTGGTGGCCGAGCCGACGCTGCGCGGGGTCGGCGTCTACCGGCAGTACGCCGAGTACGCCCGGGACCACGGCGTCACCATCAAGGTCATCGGCAACAAGGTCCAGGGCCCCGACGACGTGGAGTTCCTGCGCGAGCACGTCGGCGAGGCCCTCGACGTCTGCCTGGGGCAGTCGGCGTTCGTGCGGGCGATGGAGAAGGGCCGCCACCCCGACTTCGGCGAACTGGAGGAGGACAGCGTCAAGGCGCTGGCCCGGATGCGCGACACCGTCGACGGCACCGTCAAGGACTGGGCGAAGTTCACCCGCCAGAGCGTGGAGTTCCACCTCCGCAACGCGCGGGCGTGGGCCGATGACGCCACCGGAGCGGACCTGGGCGCGCAGGTGGACCCGGAGTTCGTCATGGGACCGCAGGCTCTGACGGGGCGACCGGTCGCCCCGTGACCGACGGCTCCCGCGGGCCGGCCCTCCCGATGCCCGGGCCGTGCGAGTCGAGCACCGCGGCCGGCCCAAGACTCCGACAAAAGGGACGAAAAGGGCAAAACACGCAGTAAAAACACAGTTCAGCCACCCGATGGCATCGATTGCATCACAACCGCACCGCCGCGAAGTCCGGGAAAACCGGGTGCGGCGCGGGGATCGCCGCACCTCCGCGTTGCGAAAAAAGCAACGCCTCGACGCGGCGGCACGGGCGGGTTTCCCCAGTGAGACCGGGGTCCCCGCCTCCTCGGGGGCCGGCGCCCGCCGCACCCGGCCGAGTCCGGCACAAATACCCAAAGTAACCGACTCATCACGGTTTGACCTGGGAAAGCGAGCTGAGGACCATCGGTTCCGCCGGTGCGCGCCCTGAGGGCGCGTCCGGTTCCTCAATCCTTGTTGGTCCTCATTCGGGAAGGACGGGCTCGGGAACGCTTCGCACGCGGCGGCCGCGCACGGCCGGGCGGATCGCCCTCCCCTGACCGGCCCCCGGAGCAAAAGCCGAAGAGGTGTGTCGTGCCATCGTTACCGCGGAAGCCCGATCGCGATCCGAGGAGCGCTCCCGCCCACGGCACGACCCGCCGCGACGTGCTCAGGTTCGGTGCGGCCGGCGCGGTCGTCGCCCCGGCCCTCGTCGCGTGCGGTTCGGCCGCCAACCCCGACGCCTACGTGCGCCAGCAGGACTACGACGACCCCCGGCGCGGCGGCCGGCTGCGCATCGGCATCGCCGGGGGCTCCGCGGCCGACAGCATCGACGCCCACATCGCGGTCGACAACACCGACATCGCGCGGGTCTTCAACCTCTACGACACGCTCTGCGCCTTCGGCACCGACTACGCGATCGAGATGGCGCTGGCCGAGTCCATCGAGCCCAACGCCGAGGCGACGGTGTGGACGGTCGTGCTCAGGGAGGGCGTGAAGTTCCACGACGGCAGGGACATCACAGCCGCCGACGTGGCCTTCTCACTGCGCCGCATCACCGACCCCGACGACCCCAAGACCGGCGCGGCCGGCTTCGCCACGCTGGACCGGGACGGCATCGAGGCCGTCGACGAGCGCACGGTCAAGGTCCCGTTCACCGAGGCCACCGTCAACCTGCTCGACGTCCTCGCCGAGTACTACAGCGGGATCGTGCCGCAGGACTACGACCCGGCGGCCCCCGTGGGATCCGGCCCGTTCAAGTACCAGGACTTCACCGCCGGCGTGCGCAGCCTGTTCACCCGCTTCGACGAGTACTGGCGCGAGGGCGAGCCCTTCGTCGACGAGCTGGAGATCATCAACTTCCCCGACGACACCGCGCGCGTCAACGCGCTGCTCGGCGGCCAGGTCGAGGCCATCAGCCAACTGCCGCACAGCCAGGTCAAGGTCGTCGACGCCTACGACCACCTCGCCGTCCTGGAGTCCGAGAGCGGCCAGTGGCTGCCGTTCACCATGCGGGTGGACAGCGAACCCTTCGACGACGTGCGCGTCCGCCAGGCGTTCCGGCTCATCGTGGACCGGCAGCAGATGATCGACCAGGCGCTGTCGGGCTACGGCTCCATCGGCAACGACCTCTACGCCCGCTTCGACCCGGCCTACGCCGACGACCTCCCCCAGCGCGAGCAGGACATCGAGGAGGCCAAGCGGCTGCTGGCGGAGGCCGGCCACGGGGACGGCCTGGAGGTCGAGCTCGTCACCGGCCCGATCAACGCCGGGGTCGTCGAGGCCGCGCAGGTCTTCGCCGAGCAGGCCAAGGCCGCCGGCGTCACCGTGAACCTGCGCAGGGTGACCTCGGAGGAGTTCTACGGCGACAACTACCTGAAGTGGGACTTCGCCCAGGACTTCTGGGGCACCCGCAACTACGTCTCCCAGGCCGCCCAGGGCAGCCTGCCCGACGCGCCGTTCAACGAGACGCACTGGGCCGACGAGGAGTGGATCGACCTCGTCAAGGAGGCCCAGGCCACCGTCGACGACGACGAGCGCGCCGAACTGCTGCACAGCGCGCAGGAGATCGAGTACGAGCGCGGCGGCTACATCGTGTGGGGCTTCACGACCGTGATCGACGGCTACAACGCCAACGTCAAGGGCTTCGAGCCGTCGGTGACCGGCCACCCGCTGACGGGCTACCGCTTCCGCGGGGTGTGGTTCGAGACGAAGTGACATCCGTGAACCCGCCCCACGCACCAGAAGGCCACCGCACATGACACGTCTGATCCTCAACCGCCTGCTGTTCGGGCTGATCACCCTGTTCGCGGTCTCCGTCGTCGTCTTCCTGGCGACCCAGACCCTGCCCGGCGACGCGGCCCGCGCCATCCTCGGCCGCGAGGCGACCCCGGAGCGGCTCGACGCCATGCGCGAGCAGCTCCACCTCTACGATCCGCTGGTCGTCCAGTACGGCAAGTGGCTCGCCGGCGTCGCGACCCTCGACTTCGGTCAGTCCTTCGCCGCCGGCCTGCCGGTCGGCGAGTACCTGGCGCCGCGCGTCTCCAACTCGCTGTGGCTGATGGGCTTCGCCGCGATCATCGCCACCCCCGTCGCGCTCGCGCTCGGCGCCTACAGCGCCCTGCGCCGCGACAAGGGGACGGACCACGCCACGTCCATGGGCACGCTCATCCTGGCCTCCCTGCCGGAGTTCGCCGTCGGCATCGTGCTCATCCTGGTCTTCTCGACCGGCTGGCTGCGGCTGTTCCCCCCGGTCTTCGGCGGCGGGGCCGGCGCGGTGTGGCAGTACCCGGACCAACTGGTGCTGCCCGTGCTCACCCTCGCTCTGGCGGTCAGCCCGCCGATCGTGCGCATGATGCGCGCCTCCATGATCGAGGTCCTGGAGAGCGAGTACGTGCAGCAGGCACGGTTGAAGGGGCTGCCGGAGCGCACCGTGATCTGGCGGCACGCGGCCCCCAACGCGATCGGCCCGGTGGCCCAGGTCATCGCGCTGCAGTTGGCCTGGCTGGCCGGCGGCGTGGTCGCCATCGAATACCTGTTCCGCTTCCCCGGCATCGGCCTGGCGCTGATGGACGCGATCACCACCAGGGACCTGCCCGTGATCCAGGCCGTGGTGCTGCTGATCGCCGGTGTCTACATCGTGGTCAACCTGCTGGCCGACATCGTGGGTCTGGCCGCGAACCCGAAGGTGAGGGTGTCCGCACGATGAGTACGACGACGGAGGCCGGCCCCCCGGTCGACAGCGCCGCCGCACCCGCCGCGGCCGCGCCGAAGCGGCGCCGCGCCGGCCTGTTCCGGACCGCGTGGCGCTACGGCCGCACCAAGGTCGGCGTGGTCCTGGCCGGGCTGATCGTGGCGATCGCGGTCCTCGGCCCCTTCATCAGCCCGCACACCCCCACGGAGTTCGTCGGCGAACCCTACGTGACCAGCGCGGAAGGCGTCCTGTTCGGCACCGACCAGCTCGGCCGCGACGTGCTCAGCCGCTTCCTCAACGGCGGCTACACCCTGCTCCTGCTGGCCGGGTCGGCCGCGCTCGGCGGCGTCGCCGCGGGAACGGTCCTGGGCATCGTGGCAGGCTACCGGCGCGGCTGGCCCGACGAGCTGATCATGCGCCTCAACGACATCGTCCTGGCTTTCCCCCAGCTCATCGCGGCGCTGCTGGTGATGTCCGTCATCGGCCCCCGGGTGTGGCTGATCGTGCTGATCGTCGGGGTCACGCATGTGCCCCGGGTCGCCCGCGTCATCCGCGAGGCGACGCTGCGGGTGATCGAACAGGACTTCATCAAGTCCGCCGAGGCCATCGGCGTGCCCCGGTGGAAGATCATGGTCCGCGAGATCCTGCCCAACATCACCAGCCCGCTGCTGGTGGAGCTGGGGCTGCGGCTGACCTACTCGATCGGCGTGGTCGCCGTCCTGGGCTTCCTCGGCATGGGCCTGCAGCCGCCGACGGCCGACTGGGGCCTGATGATCAACGAGAACCGGATCGCCATCACGGTGCAGCCGTGGGCGGTGGCCCTGCCCGTGGCCGCGGTCGCGGTGCTGACCATCGGGGCCAACCTCATCACCGACGGGCTCTCCCGGGCCTCGATCGGCATCGACAGAGGGGTGGAGAAGTGAGCGCAACGACCGAGGCCGTCGACACCGGTTCCGAGCGGATCGCCCTGGACGTCTCCGGCGTCACCGTCGTCGGACACCCCTCCGACGTGGAGATCATCTCCGACGTCTCGCTGCGCGTGCGGCGCGGTGAGATCCTTGGCCTGGTCGGGGAGTCGGGGTCGGGCAAGACGACCCTGGGCCTGGCGCTGCTGGCGCACTGCAAGCGCGCCACCGAGATCACCGCCGGCGCGATCGAGGTCTCGGGCCGGGCGCTGCTCGGGCAGTCCCCTTCGGCCGTGCGCAGACTGCGCGGCCGCGCCGTGGCCTACATCCCGCAGTCGCCGGCCTCGGCGCTCAACCCGGCGCTGCGGCTGCGCACCCAGCTGCGCGAGGCGCTGCCCGAGGACGTGGGCGGCGACGAGCGCGTGCGCGAGGTGCTGCGCGAGGTCGCGCTGCCCGACGACGACGCGTTCCTCGGCCGCTACCCGCACCAGCTTTCGGGCGGCCAGCAGCAGCGCATCGCGATCGCGATGGCGTTCATCGGCCGACCGGACCTGATCGTGCTGGACGAGCCCACCACCGGGCTGGACGTCACCACGCAGGCGCACGTGCTCACCACCATCAGGGAGATGACCCGCACCTACGGCACCGCCGGCGTCTACATCAGCCACGACATGGCGGTGGTCGCCGACCTCGCCGACGAGATCGCGGTCATGTACAAGGGCGAACTGGTGGAGCGGGGCCCCGCAGCCGAGTTGATCGGCGCGCCGAAGCACCCCTACACGGTCCAGTTGCTGCGCGCGGTCCCGCTGCTCAAGACCAGCGGCGAGGAGGAACCCGGGGACGAACCGAAGACCCCCGTCCTGCGGGTCAAGGACCTGCGGGCCTCCTACGGCCGGACCACGGTGCTGGAGGGGATCGACCTCGACGTCGCCCCCGGCGACTGCGTGGCGCTGCTCGGCGAGTCCGGGTCGGGCAAGACGACGCTGTCCCGCTCGATCGTCGGCCTGCACCACCAGTTCACCGGTGAGCTGACCTTTGACGGCGAGGCCCTGGCGCCCAGCAGCTACAAGCGGACCGCCGACCAGCGGCGCCGGGTGCAGTACATCTTCCAGAACCCCTACGAGGCGCTGAACCCGCGCAAGCGGGTGCGCGACCTCGTCCTGCAGCCGGTCCTGCACCTGATGGGCCGGGTCGCCGACCCGGACGGGGCCGTCGCCACCGCCCTGGAGCGCGCCGCGCTGCCGGCCGAGTACGGCGAGCGGTTCCCCGAACAGCTCAGCGGCGGCGAACGGCAGCGGGTGAGCATCGCCCGCGCCATCGCCACCCGGCCGGACCTGCTGATCTGCGACGAGATCACCTCGGCGCTGGACGTCTCGGTGCAGGCCGAGATCGTGGAGCTGCTGCGCAACCTGCAGGACGACGGCATGGCGCTGCTGTTCGTCACGCACAACATCGCACTGGTCAGCAACATCGCCCAGCGGGTCGCGGTGCTCAACAAGGGCAGGATCGTGGAGTACGGGGCCGTCGGCACGGTGCTGGCCGACCCGCAGCACGACTACACCCGCGCGCTGATCGCGGACACGCCCGACTTCGAGCTGTCCTTCGGCGAGTCGCCGATGCACACGAGCATGCGCGACGACCGGAGGAGCGGGGCGGCCGAGCGGACGTAACGCCTTTTTTCGGCGATGGCGTCAGGGGCCGTCCGGGACCCGCCCGGCCAGGGCCGTCTGCGCGCGCCTGGATCCAGCCGAGCTGGTTGGAGTTCAGGCCCCGGGCGTCGTCGCCGCTGGTGACCGCCTCCGCCTTCTCGGAGTCCTTGGACGCCGTGGCCAGCGCCAGGCTCTGGCCGCCGAGCAGTGCGCCGGAGCCGGGCAGGGCGGTGACGTCGAACTCCGGTTCGGCCGGGGCTGAGCCGTTCTGTCCCGGACCACCATGACTCGCCGCCTGTGGGGACGCCGCCATCCGAAACGCCCCGAAGCCGCCGTCCACCCTTTTCACGCGGCTCAACGGTAGACAGTTTCGGATGCTCCTTTCCACGGAAAAGGTGACTTTGGCCACCTCCGGCGATGTCACCGTTTCCCCTTCCCTGACCGCCCGCTCCGAATAAGGGAGCGCACGCGGGTCCGCCCGTCCCATTTTCGGATGCCCCCTCCCGGAACGGGACCGGCACGCGGCGCATTCGTCGCTGCGCGGAGCGCGCCCGCCCCGCGGCGGCGTCCCGACGCCCCCACGCGGGCACCTATTATCAAATAGGACACGGGGCCTCATATCACCCAGAGGCAACACCTTTCTTCCCTGTCTGATCGTTTTCGGGTGGCCGTTTTTAGGGAATGGCTATGTCCGTTCCCCACAAAACGGAAATCCGACCCCGCCGTTCCCGGACGGCATCCGAGATACGAAAAACCCTGGACGATGCGGCTCGATGGTTTACCTCACCGTTCCTGGCCCGCCAAAAGCGTTGTCGGCCAGTTGGACGAATCGCAGCGTGGTGACCTGCTCTCCCTCGGGACCCGGCGCGAATTCGCGGCGGGCCAGGTCCTGCTCCACCAAGGAGAATCGAGCACGCACGTGTTCGTGCTGGTCGAAGGGCACGTCAAGATCCTCAGCGAATCCGGCAGCGGCCGGACGATCCTGCTGGCGGTCCGCTCCCGAGGCGACCTCGTCGGCGAACTGGCCGGCATGGACGGCAGCACGCGGATGGCCCGGGTGGCGGCCATCGGGGCCATCGCGGCCCGGCTGCTGCCCTTCGACGAGTTCGAGGGCTTCCTGCACCGGCACCCGGCGGCCTTCCGGGTGGTGAACGGATCGGTGGCGGCGAAGCTGCGCTCGGCCACCGACAAGATCATCGACTTCAGCAGCCAGGAGGTACCGGTCCGGGTGGCGCGCGCCCTGCTGCGCGTCCTGGCCGACCACGGGCGTCCCGTCGCCGGCGGCGTCTCGATCGGCATCCCGCTCACCCAGCCCGAGCTCGCCGCCATCGTCGCCGCCTCGGAGCCCGCCGTGCACAAGGCGCTCGCCGAGCTGCGCAAGCACGAGGTGGTCAGCGTCGGGTACCGCAGCTACGTCGTGCGGGACCTGCCGGGCCTCAGGCGATTCGCCGAGCTGCCCGGGGAAATCCCGGCAACACCGTAGCAATACGGGATCTCCCCCGTTGATCCGCGCGACCGTGGATGCGGTCACCCCCGACGGGCCTCCCCCGCCGATCCCCCGTAAGAAAGGTGTCCGGATGGAGTACCCCACCCCCGCCATTCGCCGCATGTGCCTGGCCGTGGACGCGGAGTCCTACGGCGGGCGGGGCCGCAGGGCCCAGATCGACGCCCAGGAGTGGCTGATCAGGATCATGGACATGGTCTGCGACAACGCGGACCTGGACCGCTCCTGCTGGGACGTGCAGCCGCAGGGCGACGGAGAACTGGCGCTGCTCCAGCCGGGCATCGAGGAGGCCCGGGTGATCGCCTACTTCACCCACGAACTGGCGATGGCCCTCTACCACCACAACGCGAACCTGCGCGACGAGGCGCGGCTGCGGCTGCGCGTGGCCTTCGACCAGGGCAACGTCTCGCTCGGGGCCAACGGCTACGCCGGCGCCGCCGTCGTCTCCGTCTGCCGGCTGCGGGACTCGGCCGAGGCCAAGAGGGCGCTGCGCGACAACCCCGACGTCGACTTCGCGCTGGTGGTCTCCGACTCCATCTACAGCGACGTCGTCGGCCAGGGCGACTACGACCTCTACAGCAGGGAGTTCACCCCCGTCGAGGTCGCCGACGAGGAGAAGTGCTTCCACGCCAGGGCCTGGATCCACGTCCCGACCACCCGCGCCAGGGCCGTCGGCCCGCGCCGGGAGCCCGCCGCGGAGCCGGCGCGCTGGTGGGCGCCGCACATCACGAACAACGGGCCCCAGGCCCACGTCCGCTACAACTACGGGACCGTCACCGTCAACGGCGGCGGTGGCGTCACCGACCAATACGAGGAGGCCGACCCGTACGGCCGGGTCAACGGCGACCGCCGCGGGGACGGCGGCCTGGACCCCCGCGTCAACGGACGGCGCTGAGACCGCGGGGCGCCGAGGCGCCCCGATGAGGGCCCCTCCCGAGCCGGGAGCACGGCCGGCCTCCCTGCCCCCGAGGCGGCCGTGCTCCCTCCCGCCCCGGTCGCACCGGTCCGGACCGGCCGCGGGCGAGGAACCGGGGCGGCGCGGTGCCGGACGGACACGGCGCCGCCCCGGAGAACACCGCCTGAGATCGTTGACGGGAATTGGAAAGCTGTGGCCGCAGTCCTTTCGTTCACCACCGCATGATCCGGGAAGGCTGCCGTCAGCGCGCTGGCAACAGCCCCACCAGGCCCGCAGGACCCCGGCAGGGCCTGGAGACCGTCCCGGCCTTCTCCCGTCAGCGATCTAGAACAGCACCGACATCACCGCGTCGACCTCCTGGAAGCCGACGCGGCGGTAGGCGGCCCTCGCGGGCTCGTTGTAGTCGTTGACGTAGAGGGTGACCCGCGGGGCGATCTCGGCCAGGGCCGTGTCGACCACGGCGGCCATGCCGCCGAGGGAGTGTCCGCGGCCGCGCAGGCCGGGGTGCACCCAGACGCCCTGCACCTGGCAGGCGTGCGGAGTGACGGCGCCGACCTCGGCCTTGAACACGACCCGGCCGTCCTCGATGCGGGCGAAGGCCCGGCCGGTGCGGACCAGCTCCTCGACCCTGGCCCGGTACAGCGAACCGCCGTCCCCGGAGTCGGGCGGCACGCCCACCTCCTCGGTGAACATCGCGACGCAGGCCGGCAGCAGGATGCCCAGTTCGCTCACCCGGACCCGGCGCACCAGCGGGTCGGGGGCGACCAGGGGCGGGGCGGACAGCTCCAGCACGGGCTGGCGCGTCCGGATGGCGCGGGCCGGGCCCCAGTACGGGCCGAGGCGCCGCCACAGGTCCGAGACCGCGGGGATGGGGCCGACGATCGAGGAGCACCTGCGCCCCTGCCAGCGGGCGTGCTCGGCGAAGTGCCGGACGGCCTCGGGGCCGGCGTTGACCGGGACCAGGTTGGCCCCGGCGTAGCACAGCGCGGTGATGGACCCGCGCTCGATGTAGCCCCACAGTTCGGCGCCGAGCTGGGCCGGGTCGAGCCCCGCGGCGTGCAGGCGGGAGCTGACGAAGACGTTGCCGATCGGGTCGGCGTCGAGCAGGGCGTGCACCTCGGCGGAGTCGCGCTCGCCCAGCACGCGTACCGGTGAGGTCCGAAGCACTGGCATCACCTCACCTGCTAGCAACCACCATGAGCGGCGAGGGGGCGCGGTCGCCCGCGGCCGCCACCGTATCCGGTCGGCACCGTCGACGTCGGCATCCCCTGCTTCTCCCGCGGTCCCAGCCTAGACGACCGATCCGCCGACACCACCGGGGACCGGTCACGGCCGGGCCTCCGGCGCCGGTGCGGTCTGGGCCCGGTGCGGCTCCGGTTCGGGCGGCGCCGGGCAGGTGAGGTCGGCGCCGTCGGCACCGCCCCCGGCCTCGGGCAGTTCACCGGTGCGCAGATAGTCGGCCACCGCGTCGTCCACGCAGGTGTTGCCGCTCAGCGAGACGCCGTGCGTGACGCCGCCGTCCTCGATGACCAGCCGCGAGCCGGGGAAGCGCTCCCGCATGGCATAGGCCCCGTGGAGCGGAGTCGGGCCGTCGTCGGTCGCCTGGACCAGCAGTGCGTCGGAGACCTCGGACCCGTCGACCTGGAACCACGGACCGCCCTGGACCGGCCAGAACATGCACGGAGCGTTGTACCAGATGTTGTTCCAGCCCAGGAAGGGCGCCTCGGCGTGCACCTCCCGCCCGTCGGCGCGCCAGGTGGTCCAGCTCCTGGGCCAGACCGAGTCGGTGCACTCGGTGGCCAGATATGCGGCGTAGGCGGGCTCGTCCTCGGCGCTCTCGCCGAACCTCTCGTATGCGGCGATCAGCGCGGCCGGGTCGTCGTCGTTGACCTGGTCGGCCAGGGCCCGGGCCAGTGGCGGCCAGTAGGCGGCCGCGTAGGCCGCCACGAGGTAGGTGCCCTCGTACTCGGTCGGGCCGACCGCCTGCTCGGGCCGTTCGGCGAGCCCTTCACGCACCTCGTAGTAGTGTTTGGCGACCTCGTCGCCGGTGGCGCCCAGGCCGTAGACGTCGTCGTGCCGGGCGATCCAGTCGAAGAAGTGGCCCGTCGCGGCGTCCAGCGAGCGGCTCTGTGCGAGGTTGCCCTCGTACCATCCGCGGTCCGGGTCGACGATGCTGTCCAGCACGAGGCGGCCGACGCGGTCGGGGTACAGCGTCGCGTAGACGGCTCCGAGGTAGGAGCCGTAGGAGTAGCCGAGGTAGTCGATGCGCTCGACGCCGAGCGCCGCGCGGATCGCGTCCATGTCGTGCGCGCTGTCCACGGTCGTGGCGTGTTCGAGCAGGTCGCCGTTTGCCGCCCGGCACGACCGGGCGTAGTCGGCCGCGCGGTCGAGCAGCGCGTCCTCGTCGGCCGCGTCGTGCGGCACGGTGTCGGGCCGCACCGGATCGAAGTGGCCGGGATCGCAGGTGAGGGCCGGGGTGCTCGCGCCGACGCCCCGGGGGTCGAAGGCGACGACGTCGTAGCGGTCCCGCAGGTCGTCGGGGAGCCCGAGCGCGACGATGGAGGCCCACCCGCGGCCGCTGCTGCCGGGACCGCCGGGGTTGACCAGGAGCGTCCCCGTGCGCTCCCCGCGGGCCGGAACCCGGGAGAGCGCGAGGGTGACGCTCTGCTCCGGTCCGGCCGCGGAGCCGCGATCCATCGGGACGTCGAGCGTGGCGCATTCGAGCCGCTCGTCCTCGCGGGGCCGCAGATCGGCGCACCCGCCCCAGTCGAGCCCGCCGGGCTCGGCCGCCGCCGGCGCCGATACGACCCCTGCGGCCAGCAATGTCCCGGCGGCGATCGCCGCCACCGCCCCGCCGGCGCGTCGTTTCACCCGACTCCCCCTTGAACACTCGGTGACACCATGGATTCTCTCCGTGTTATTCGAGTATGCCTGGAAGCGACACGGCGGCGGCCGGAATCGTCCCGATCGCCCCGGCACCGGCGCGGACGCGGCGCCGGAGCGCTCTTCATCGGGGCACCGGTAGCATCGTCGGCGGCGGAGCCGGACGCGGCAGCGCGGGACCGGGGAGAACTCAGGGGGTGGACAACGGTGCGGCTGGACGACGTTGACGAGCGGATCGTGGCGCTCCTGGGCGCCGACGCCCGCGCGACGTTCGCCGAGATCGGGGCGGCCGTCGGGCTGTCCGCCTCGGCGGTGAAGCGCCGGATCGACCGGCTGACGGCCTCGGGGGTGATCCGCGGCTTCACCGTGCGGCTGGACCCGGCCGCGATCGGCTGGGGCACCGAGGCCTACATCGAGCTCTACTGCCGCGCCCGCACCTCGCCCACGGAGATCCGGGCCGGCCTCACCGGCTGCGCCGAGGTCATCTCGGCCTGCACCGTGACCGGCGACGCCGACGCGGTCGTGCACATCCGGGCCCGCGACGTGGGGCACCTGGAGGAGACCATCGAGCGGATCGGCGCCCAGCCCTTCGTGGTGCGCACGAAGAGCACCCTGGTCCTGTCCCGCCTGGTCGACCAGCAGGTGCTTCCCGAACCGGCCCCGGACATGGCGCCGGCGGGGCTGTGAGACCTCGACCCCGGGGGTCAAGGCCCGCCGCAGGACGAAGGTGGCGCGCGGATGGGCGATTTCCGTCCATGGGCCTTCGGCCACGCGAGAGAATCGCCCAGTCACCGCGGGCTCCGTCCTGCGGCTGAGGTTCAAGGCCCCCTGTGGTCGAGGTTCATGCCTTCAGGGCCGTCGGCCTTCAGTCGTCGGGGAGTTCGATCGGGGCGATGTCGTCGAACACGTCGCCGGGGCCGGGGTTGGCGGCGTCGGTCCGGCCGCCCAGGTGGTGCATCACCCCCCACACGGCGTTGAGCGCGGTCTGCACCGCGCCCTCGGCCCAGCCGGCCGTCCACGAGATGTCGTCGCCGGCCAGGAACAGTCCGCGGTGGCGCTCTTCGAGGTCGTCCTGCTTGAAATGGGTGAACAGCCGCCGCTGGTAGCGGTAGTGGCCGGGCAGGTTCGCCTTGAACGCGCCCATGAAGTAGGGCTCCGCCTCCCAGGAGACGGTGACCGGGTCGCCGATGATGTGGCCGCGGATGTCCACGCCGGGGTAGATCTCCCCCAGTGAGGCGAGCATGACCTCCAGCCGCTCGTGCGGCGACAGCGGCAGCCACTTCAGCGAGTCGTCGCACCAGGTGTAGGACATGCAGATCGCCGCGGGGCGGTCCGGCCCCGCGTCCAGCAGGTAGGTGCCCCGGGTCATGCGGTCGGTCAGCGTCATGCTCATGGTGTCGCGGCCGGTCGCGGGGTCGACGTCCCGCCAGAACGGGCGGTCCACCGGAACGAACAGCTTGGAGGACTCCATGTAGTGGGTGCGTTCGATCGCCGTCCAGTGGTCGATCGGCAACAGCGCCTCGTCGCACTTGACCTTGCTGAGCATCATCCAGCTCTGCGCGGTGAACACCGCCGCCCGATAGGTGCGGATCGCCCCGGAGGCGTCGGCGACCGTGACGTTGCCGGGCGCGGTGCGGTACATGCGGGTGACGGCCGGGCGCGGCCGCCCGCCCTCGTGCAGGGAGCGCAGGGTCGTCCCGGTGGGCCAGTGGTCCGCCTTGTCCGGCACCCGGTCCCACAGCCGCAGCGGAAGCCGCCGACTACCGCCGACGATGCTCAGGTGGTCGTCGTCGGCGCCGGTGTAGACGACGCGCAGGATCTCCAGGATGGAGTTGGGGAAGTCGGTGTCCCAGCCGCCGGTGCCGAAGCCGACCTGGCCGAAGATCTCCCGGTGCCGGAAGGAGGCGAAGGCCGGGGAGTCGCACAGGAAGCCGTAGAACGTCTGGTTGTCCATGGTGGGGACGAGCTCGTTCCAGACGGCCTTCATCCGCGCGACGTCGCGGTCGCGGATCGCCTGCTGCATCTCGCCGAAGCGGGCGCCCTCCTCAAGGGTGCGCCACCAGGCCCGCGACACCTCGTCGTAGACCGGCGGCAGGTCCTGCGCGGTGCGCGCGTAGTGCGCGCGGCCCTTGAGGTCGACCACCGTGCTGGGCGCGGCCGGCGTCAGCGGGTTGGGGAACGGCTCGGTGCGCAGGCCCACCTTGTCGATGTAGTGGAACAGGGCCGTGGACGACGGCGGGAAGCGCATGGCGCCCATCTCGGCGACCACGTCGTCGGGGCAGCCGTCGAGCTCGACGGTGCGCAGCCGGCCGCCGATCTGGTCGGCCTCGTAGACGACCGGCCTGAGCCCGAGCTTCATCAGCTCGTAGGCGGTGACCATCCCGGAGAGCCCGCCGCCGATGACGGCGACCTCGGTGCCGTGGCTGTCGGGCGGCACCGAGCCGAGACCGGCGGGGTGGGCCAGGTAGTCGTCGTAGCCGAACGGGAAGTCCGGCCCGCACATCGTCAGCGGCCGCTCCGCCCGGACGGTCGGCGGGACGGCGACGGGGACGGCGGACGTCATGGGCGTGGTCCTCCTCTGGTGGGGGTGGGGGGCGGAATCGAACGGGGGATCAGCGCGGGTCGGCGAGCGACCCGTACAGCTCGGGGCGGCGGTCGGCGAGGTAGCCGATCTCCCTGCGGGCCGCCGACAGCCGTTCGGCGTCGACGTCGGCGACGACCAGTTCGTCGTCGCCCCCGGCCCGGGCGAGTTCGGTGCCGTCGGGGCCGATCAGGCAACTGAGCCCGCAGTAGTCGAGCTCGCCTTCGCGGTCCCGCCGGTTGACGTAGGCGACGTGGATCTGGCTCTCGATCGCGCGCGCGGGGACGAGGGTGCGGGCGACGGCCTCGTAGGGCCGCATCAGCGCCGTCGGGACCAGCAGCAGTTCGGTGCCTGCCAGCGCGTGCGCCCGCACGGTCTCGGGGAACTCGACGTCGTAGCAGATCAGCAGCCCGACCCGGACGCCGTCCACGGTCGCCTGCACCACGGCGGTGTCCCCGGCCGCGAACGCCCTGCGGTCGATGTCGCCGAACAGGTGGGTCTTGCGGTAGCGGGCCGCCGCCCGGCCGCGCGCGTCGACCAGTTGGACGGCGTTGTGCACGCGGGGACCGTCGCGCTCGGGGAAGCCGTAGAGCACGGCGATCCCCGCCTCGGCGGCGATGGCCGAGACAGCGCGGCGCATCGGCCCGTCGGCCGGCTCGGCCGAGCGGGCGACGCCATCGCCGATGTTGTATCCGGTCAGCGACATCTCCGGGCAGACGAGCAGTCGTGCCCCCTGCCGCGCGGCGCGCCGGGCGGCATCGGCCAGCAGCCGCAGGTTCTCCGGCACGTCGGCGGAGTGCGCCGACCCCTGGTGCAGGGCGACGCGCAGGACGCCGCCCGTGGTCCGGGCCTCGCTCATGGGCGCGTTTCCCGGGCCGTTCCCGGCTCCAGCCGCGAGCGGCGCATCCCGTAGCCGAGGTAGAGGGCCAGCCCCGCCAGCATCCACGCGGCGAAGGTCAGCCAGGTCACCAGGCTCAGGCTCACCATGAGGTAGCCGCAGGACAGCACGCCGAGGATCGGCAGGACCGGGGAGAACGGCACCCGGAACGTGCGGGGCAGCTCCGGCCGGGTCCGCCGCAGCACCAGCACCGCGACGTTGACCAGACCGAACGCGAACAGCGCCCCGATGCTGGTGGCGTCGGCCAGGTGGCCGAGCGGGATCAGCGCGGCGAGCAGCGCGATGAACGCCGAGACGATCAGGGTGTTGGCGCGGGGCGTGCGGCTGCGCGGGTCGATCCGCGAGAAGA
The DNA here is from genome assembly GCF_013408795.1 of Spinactinospora alkalitolerans. Lineage (NCBI taxonomy): Bacteria > Bacillati > Actinomycetota > Actinomycetes > Streptosporangiales > Nocardiopsidaceae > Spinactinospora > Spinactinospora alkalitolerans. The sequence continues at coordinate 1,307,972 of NZ_JACCCC010000001.1, read as the reverse complement.
TCCTGGGCACCAGGCCGTCGCGCGACATGGTGAACAGGATGCGGGTCTGGCCGTAGAGGACGACGAGCACGACGCTGGAGATCGCGATGACCGCGCCGATCGACAGCACCACCGACCACACCCAGCCGCCGGTGACCGTCTCCAGCACGTAGCTGAGCGTGGCGTCGGTCCCGGCGAAGTCCTGCCACGGCACCGCGCCCACGGCCGCCAGCGCGACCAGGCAGTACAGGGCCGTCACCACGACCAGTGACAGGATGATCGCCCTGGGCAGGTCGCGCTGCGGGTTGCGGGCCTCTTCGCCGGCGGTCGAGGCGGCGTCGAAGCCGATGTAGGAGAAGAACAGCGAGGCGCCGGCCGCGCTCACGCCGGCGATGCCCAGCGGCATGAACGGGCTGTAGTTGCCCGCGTCGATCGCGGTGAAGGCGACGGCGCAGAACAGCACCAGCGTGCCGACCTTGATGACCACCATGACGCTGTTGATCCACGCGCTCTCCTTGGCCCCGCCGAGCAGCGCGACCATGGCCAGCAGGACGACCGCCGCGGCCGGCAGGTTGACGACCCCGCCGTCCCCGGGCGGCTGGCTCAGCGCCGCCGGGATGGTCAGCCCGATCGTCAGCGACAGCAGTTCGTTGAGGTACTGCCCCCAGCCCACCGCGACGGCGGCCACCGAGACCCCGTACTCCAGCATCAGGCACCAGCCGCACGCCCACGCGACGATCTCGCCCAGCGTGGCGTAGGTGTAGGAGTAGGAGGATCCGGAGGCCGGGATCATGCCGGCGAGCTCGGCGTAGGCGAGCGCGGAGAACAGGGCCGTCAGGCCGGCGAGGACGAACGCCAGCACCACGGCGGGCCCGGCCATCGGGACCGCCTCGCCGAGGACGACGAAGATGCCGGTCCCCAGCGTCGCGCCGATGCTGATCGCGGTGAGCTGCCCCAGCCCGAGCGAACGGCGCAGCCGCCCGCCCTCGCCCTCGCCGCTCTCCTCGACCAGCGCGCCGACCGGCTTGCGGCGGGTGAGCCGCTCGGCCAGCCGCGGCGCGGCGGTCGCGGGCCGGGCGCCCTGACCTGCGGGTCCGGGGGGCGCCTCGGATGTCCCGTGCTGCTCCACTCCTGCTCCTCACGTGAAAAAAGGCATGACGAAGGCACGTCCGCAAGGCCGGCACTCCCCCTGCGCCGTGTGACCCGGAACGCACCGGAGCAAACGCTAGCGACCGCCGACATCGGACATAAGACCGTTTTCTTGCGCATCAGCAGCAAAAATGTGCGTCTATCACGATACGGCGCACGAAACCCCGAACCCGGCCACGCCGAGGAGCCTCCACTCCAACGCGCTCCGCCGACCTTCCCCTCCTGAAGGAAGGATATGGACAAGACCTCTCGCCCAACGCAACTGAAACAGCGCAAAAATGAGTTGAAGACAACGGAAACAGTCGGTGATCGATTTCGCTCCCCACGCAGGACCGACGCATCGAACTCAACGTGCCGAACACCACTCGCCACCGACCGGGAGGAGCGCCGATGTTGTAGTCTAGTCAGACCAGACAGACAGGACTGTTTCCATGCACTGGCAGATCCAAGAGGCCAAACAGCGGTTCAGCGAACTCGTACGCTCAGCCAAGAACGACGGTCCCCAAATCGTCACCCGCCACGGTGATGAAGAAGTCGTCGTCATCGACATCACCGAATACCGACATCTCACCGAGCCCTCCATGACCTTCAAGGACTACCTGCTCTCCGGCCCGAAGGTCGATGACCTGGAAATCCCGCGCTCTCCAGACCTTCCGCGCACGATCGAACCGGGACCCTGAGGATGAGCTACCTCCTCGACACCAACGTCGTGTCGGAACTCCGCAAGAAGCGGCCGGATCCGCACGTCGCCGACTGGATTCAGACGGTTCCGAACAATGAGATCCGGGTCAGCGTGCTCGTTCTGGGGGAGCTCCGGCTCGGTGTGGAGCAGAAGCGGCGCCGCGATCCGGCGCAGGCGGAGGCGCTGGAAAGATGGCTCGACGGCATCGAGACGGCCTATGCCGATCGCATCGTGCCGATCACCGCTGACGTGGCCCAGGAATGGGGCCGGTTGAACGTGCCCGATCCGATCTCGACGGTCGACGGTCTCATGGCGGCCACCGCCAAGGTCCACGGCTGGACGCTCGTCACCCGCAATACCAAGGACGTCGCGCACAGCGGTGCGAAGGTCATCGATCCCTTCACGCCCGAAACGTAGGAGGGGGGAGCGCCGCGGCGCTCCCCCCTCCTCGTCGTGTGTGCCCGTGGGCCGCTAGCCGGCCACGGAGACGGTGGGCTCGCCGGATTCGGTGCCCGCGTCCTGCATGTCCTCGGCGATGCGCATGGCCTCTTCGATCAGGGTCTCCACGATCTTGGACTCGGGCACGGTCTTGATCACCTCGCCCTTGACGAAGATCTGACCCTTGCCGTTGCCCGAGGCCACCCCCAGATCGGCCTCGCGGGCCTCACCCGGCCCGTTGACCACGCATCCCATCACCGCCACCCGCAGCGGCACGTCCATGCCCTGCAGGCCCGCGGTGACCTCCTCGGCCAGCGTGTAGACATCGACCTGGGCCCGCCCGCAACTGGGGCACGACACGATCTCCAGCCCCCGCTCGCGCAGCCCCAGCGACTCCAGGATCTGGTTGCCGACCTTGATCTCCTCGGCCGGCGGCGCCGACAGCGACACCCGGATGGTGTCGCCGATACCCTCGGCCAGCAGCGCACCGAAGGCCACCGCGGACTTGACGGTGCCCTGGAAGGCCGGACCGGCCTCGGTCACCCCCAGGTGCAGCGGGTAGTCGCACTGCTCGGCCAGCAGCCGGTAGGCGTTGATCATCACCACCGGGTCGTTGTGCTTGACCGAGATCTTGATGTCGCGGAACCCGTGCTCCTCGAACAGCGAGCACTCCCACAGCGCCGACTCCACCAGCGCCTCGGGCGTGGCCCTGCCGTGCTTCTCCAGCAGCCGCTTGTCCAGGGAGCCGGCGTTGACGCCGATGCGGATCGGCACGCCGGCGTCACCGGCGGCCCGGGCGATCTCGCCGACCTTGTCGTCGAACTTCTTGATGTTGCCCGGGTTGACCCGCACCGCCGCGCATCCGGCGTCGATCGCGGCGAAGACGTACTTGGGCTGGAAGTGGATGTCGGCGATCACCGGGATCTGCGACTTCCTGGCGATGATCGGCAGCGCCTCGGCGTCGTCGGCGCTGGGCACCGCCACCCGCACGATCTGGCAGCCCGACGCGGTCAGCTCGGCGATCTGCTGCAGCGTGGAGTTGACGTCGGCCGTCAGCGTCGTGGTCATCGACTGCACCGACACCGGAGCGTCCCCGCCCACAGGGACGTTGCCGACCATGATCTGCCGGGATCTACGCCGCTGCGCCAGCGGGCGCGGACGGGCAATCGGCATTCCAAGATCGACGGACACGCGGTTTCACCTCGCCGGCCGCCGGGGTCGGCCGGCGGCGTCATTCGGAGTCATGTGTACCAGGCGGCCGCGATGGGACACGCGGCACCACAACGGGGAACGCGTGACGCGGGCCTCGCGATTCCTTGCGGGCTTAAGGCTACCCGCACCGGTCGGGCCCGCGTGCCGTGTTCGCCGGATTCACCGGCTGTTCAGACACGATGGGGCCTTTTCCGCCGGTCCGCCGCCGCGCCTGCTACGGCGGGCGGGGACCCGGCAGGGTCACTGCATCAGGCGCACCGGGTTGACGATGTCGGCGACCAGCAGCATCAGGCTGAAGCACAGGAAGCACGCGACGACCACGTAGGCCACCGGCATCAGCTGCGCGACGTCGAAGGGACCCGGGTCGGGGCGCTTGAACAGCCTGGCCAGCCTGCGCCGGATCGACTCCCAGACGGCGCCCACGATGTGCCCGCCGTCCAGGGGCAGGATCGGCAGCATGTTGAAGGCGAACAGGAACAGGTTGATCCCGGCGACCAGGTTGACCACCATGGCGAGCCGGTCCACCAGCGGAGCCTCCATGGTCATGATCTCGCCGCCGATGCGCGAGGCCCCCACGATGCCGACCGGCGAGTCCGGCGTCCGCTCGGCACCGAGGAACGCCGCGCCGAAGACGTCGTCGATCTTCGTCGGCAGGGTCACGATCGCCTCGCCGACGGCGAGCACGGTGTCGCCCATGAACACGGCGGTCTCGCCCGCGCTCAGCGGCTGGCGCGCGTCCATCGGCACGAACCCGGCGAAGCCCGCCGGCACGGTCTCGGGGATCTGCCGGCCCTGGGAGTCGAGCACCGGTTCGCCGTCGGCGTCGGTCTTGACGACGGGGTCGCCGTCGGCGTCCAGCTTGACCACCTGGTTCTCGATGAACTCGGTGCGCAGCGTCATCGACTCGCCGTCGCGCACGACGCCGATCGTGCCCGGGCCGATGTCGGCCCGGATGGCGTCCTGCAGCGAGCGCCAGTCGGGGGTCTCCTCGCCGTTGATCGATACGATCCTGTCGCCGGGCAGCAGCCCGGCCTGCGCCGCGGGGGACGGCTCGGCGTCCTCGGGGCAGGTGTCGTCGATCGTCGCCGCGGGCACCACGCACTCGTGCACCGCCCCGACCGTCGTCGTGGGCTGGTAGAGGCCGAGCCCCATCAGCAGGATGACGAACAGCACGACCGCCAGGACGAGGTTCATGAACGGGCCGGCGAACATCACGATCAGCCGCTTCCACGGCGCGCGCTGGTAGAACTGCCGGTCCTCGTCGCCGGGTTCGAGTTCGACGTTGTTCGCCTCGCGCGCGTCCTCGATCATGGCGCGCCAGCGCGACATCGGCTTGCCCGAGGTGTCGTCGCGCTTCTTGGCCGGCGGGATCATGCCGACCATCCGCACGTACCCGCCGAGCGGCACCAGCTTGACGCCGTACTCGGTGTCGCCCTTCTTCGTCGACCACAGGGTCTTGCCGAAGCCGACCATGTACTGGGTGCACCGGATGCCGAACATCTTGGCGGTGCTCAGGTGCCCCAGCTCATGCCAGGCGATGGAGAAGAGCAGGCCCAGGACCATGAGAAGGATCCCGAGTGCGGTCAGTAACGCGACCATCTAGACGTCCCCTTAAACCTGCCGGGCGATCAGCTCCCTGGCGCGGATCCGGGCCCATTCGTCGGCCGCGTGGACCTCGGCCGGCGTGAGGACGGACCCCGTGTCCGCATCCGGATGTTCTGAGACTACCTGGGACACGGTGTCCACGATCGCGGGGAATGCCAGCCGGGAGTCCAGGAAGGCGGCCACGGCCTCCTCGTTGGCCGCGTTGTAGACGGCGGGCGCGGTGCCGCCGGCGGCGCCGACCCGGCAGGCCAGCTCCACAGCGGGGAACGCCTCGTTGTCCAGCGGTTCGAACGTCCAGGTGTGGGCCTTCGTCCAGTCCACTGCGGGCGCCACGGCGGTGGCCCGATGCGGCCACCCCATGCCGTAGGCGATCGGGATCCGCATGCTGGGCGGGCTGGCCTGGGCCAGCGTCGAGCCGTCCACGAACTCCACCATGGAGTGGATCACCGACTGCGGATGCACCACGACCTCGATGCGGTCGAACGGGACGTCGAACAGCAGGTGCGCCTCGATGACCTCAAGGCCCTTGTTGACCAGCGTGGCCGAGTTCACCGTGATGACCGGGCCCATGCTCCACGTCGGGTGGTTGAGCGCGTCGGCGGGGGTGACCCCGGCGAGCTCGGCGCGGGAGCGGCCGCGGAACGGGCCGCCGCTTGCGGTGATGACCAGTCGGCGCACCTCCTCCGGTCGCGCCTGCACCTGGCCCTGGGCGAGGCTGGTCAGCCGCTCCTCGGGCACCCGGGGGAAGCACTGGGCGAGCGCGAAGTGCTCGGAGTCCACCGGCACGATCTGCCCCGGCCGGGCGACCTGGCGGACCAGGGGACCGCCGACGATCAGGGACTCCTTGTTGGCCAGCGCGAGCAGCCGGCCGGCCCGCAGGGCCGCCAGCGTCGATTCCAGGCCGAGCGCCCCGGTGATGCCGTTGAGCACGACGTCGCACCGCCAGGCGGCGAGCTCGGCGATCCCTTCGGGGCCGGCCAGCACCTTGGCCGCGCTGCCGCGCTCGGCCAGGCGGCGGCCCAGCTCGACCGCCCTGGCCCGGTCGGCCACCGCCACGGCCTCGACGCCGAGCGCGCACGCCTGGTCGACGAGCAGGTCGAGGCGGCCGCCCCCGGCCGCGAGCCCCACGACCCGGAAGCGGTCGGGGTTGCGGGTGGCGACATCGATGGCCTGGGTCCCGATCGAACCGGTGGACCCGAGGATCACGACCTCACGGCGCGTGGGAGAGGACACGGTGGTGGACACCTCGTCAGGCTGTTCCGCGATATGCACGCCCCCATTGTCGCGCACCTCGTCGGCCGGAAACGGCCACAATCGGTCCCGCCGGGTCCGGCGGCCCGGAGGCGGCCGCGGCGGGCACGTTGACCGCGCCCTTCGGCCCGTTCCGCGGTTTCCGCGCCGGTGGAGCGGCCGCGCCGACGACACAAAGGCAGCCCCGCCGCCACTACCGGTGGGCAGCGCGGGGCGGTGAGACTACGTGGGCGGCCCGACCGCACCCGCGGTCCCCGCCGGGACAGCCGCAGCGACGACGATCAGCGAGGACATCCATGCGCCGGACGCCGCTGGTGACACTGCTCACCGCCCTGTTCATCGCGCTGTGCGCACCGGGGACGGCGTGGGCCGAAGAGGGGGCGGCGGGGACGGCGGGGACGGCGGAAAGCTCGACGGCGGCGGGGGAGGCAGAGGGCCCGACGGCGACCGGGCCGATCGCCCCCGGTCCGCACGCGGACTGCCCGGAGCGCTGGATCGCGGTCGAACTGCCGCCGGAGGTCGTGCGGGAGAGCCAGGAGCGGCTGCGCGAGGAGCGCGCGGAGGAGCGGGCGACCGATCCGCACGCCCCCGCCGCCCGTCGGCCCGGGCCGATGGCATCGCTGCGCGATCTGGCGCGCCTCCTGGCCCTGCGCACCTGCGCGGACGACTGACCCTCCTCGCCCGCTGCCGAGCGGGGCGGAATGCGTCTGGATCCGGCTCCTTACCGAGTTCTGCACGAGGCGGCCGGGCCCGGGCCGCCTGCGGCCACGGTCTGCCGCGCGGCCTTCTCCGCTGCCCGGCAGATTCCGAAGCCCCTTTACAAGCGGGGGCTCCCCGGCTTAACTTGACTCCACAGTAAGTTACTCCCCAGTTAAATAGAGAACGTGACGGTAAGGCGCGGCCGTCCACGGGATCGCGGTCCGGTCCGTTCACTCGGTCACCGACCGCCCGATCGATCCCTCCCCCGCTCACCCCGCTCCCCCAGAGGTCCCCCCATGCAGAAACCGTGGACGGCGCTGGCTGCCGCCCTCGCCTCACTACTCCTCGTGATGCTCGCGCCACCTCTCGCGCACGCCGATGACGTCGGCTCCACCACGGAGTACGTCACGATCTCCGGCGCCGACGACACCGACCTGAAGGCCCTGGTCATCACCCCGACCGGTAGGCCGGGGCCGCACCCCCTGCTGGTGATGCCGTCGGCGTGGGGCACCAACAACCTGCTGTACGTCGGGGCGGCCCGCAGGCTCGCCTACGAGTCCGGCTACCAGGTGGTCAGCTACACCTCGCGCGGCTTCTGGGATTCCGGCGGCGGCATCGAGGTCGCCGGCCCCAAGGACGTGACGGACGCGCGCAAGGTCATCGACTGGGCGCTGGACAACACCGACGCCGACCCCGACCGCATCGGCATGGCCGGCATCTCCTACGGCGCCGGGATCAGCCTGCTGACCTCGGCCGTCGACGACCGGGTGAAGGCCGTCGGCGCGATGAGCGGCTGGAGCGACCTGGCCGCGTCCATCTACCCCAACGAGACCGTCAGCTTCCAGACCGTCGAGATGCTGCTCGCGGTCGGCAGGATCACCGGACGGCTCGGCGACGACCTGGAGCACGTCGAGGACGAGTACCGCAGGGGCAACCTGCAGCCGGCCCTCGACATCGCGCCGGAGCGGTCCGCCGCGACCAAGATCGACCTGATCAACGCGAACGACCCGGCCGTCATGATCGCGCACGCCTGGAACGACGGGATCTTCCCTCCGGGGCCGCTGACCGACTTCTACTCCGGGCTCAGCACCGACAAGCGGCTCATGCTCACACCGGGCGACCACGCCACCCCCGAGGCCTTCGGCGCCTTCGGCCTGCCCAACGAGACCTGGGAGTCGCTCACCCGGTGGTTCGACCACCACCTGCGGGGCGTGGACAACGGCATCGACGCCGAGGACCCCGTGCGCCTGAAGCCCAACAACGGCTCCGGCGGCTGGGTGACCTACCCCGATTGGGAGTCGGTCACCGCGACCACCGACACCCACTACCTGACCGAGCCCAGGCGCTCGTTCGAACGCTGGCAGTCCACCGGCGGCCTGAGCGGCGACCCGGCGACCGGCTGGGACTACGACATCCGCACCGGCGTCGACACCCTGGCCAACAGCGGCACGCTGCTGGCCAGCGGCGCGCTGCAGCAGTTCGCCGACATCCCGACCGGTGTCTCGCTGCCCTTCGTGAACCGCTACCGCGCCGGGGTGTGGACGAGCGAACCCTACGAGGACGGCGCCACGGTCAGCGGTGCGCCACTGGCCCACCTCACCGTGACCCCGAGCAGGGCCGACACCTCGCTGTTCGTCTACCTCTACGCCGTCGACCGCTACGGCACCGGCGCCCTGATCACCCACAAGCCCGTCACGCTGCGCGACGCGGCGCCGGGCGAGCCGGTGGCGATCGACGTGGAACTCGACCCCGTGGTCTGGGACGTCCCGGCCGGGCACGAGCTCACGCTCGTGGTCGACACCAAGGACCCCCGTTACACCAGCGAGAGCCGGATCGGCGGCGAGGTCGAGTTCGGTTCGCCCGAGGACGATCCGTCCTGGCTGAGCGTGCCCATGGCCTGAAAGGACGCGCACGTGGGCTGAGGAGCGCCCGCCGCCGCGGCGCCGTCCCCGTCGACGAGGGGCGGCGCCGCGGCGGCGCGGATCGACTCCCCCACCTGCCCTGCAAACACAAAGTGACTGACCTGCTACTGAAAGTATGGCAGAATTCCGGTCCATGACACCGTCCGTCGCCCACAAGGTCCTCGGTCCGCTCGCCGGGATCGCCATCGCCATGGCCGGCGTCCCCGCCGACGGCGGTGGCGCCGACCGGCCCGCCGCCACCGCGACCCGGGCGCACGAAGGGGTCGTGCGGCAATCGGCGGCCGACGGCCCCGGCGAGCGGCGCGACGTTTTGGCCTACTGGACGGCCGAGCGCATGGCCGCGGCCGAGCCGATCGGGCCGTCCCTCGACGAGGCGCCGGACGCGCGGCCCCTGACGGCCGCCCAGGAGGCGGATTCCCCCGCCTCCCCCGGGCACGGCGGAACCGAGCACCAGGCCGCGCCCCGCTCCGGCAGCACCGGTAAGCGCTGGACGGGGGGCGGGAAGGTCACCAGGACCACCGGCAGGGTCTTCTTGACCATGAACGGCAGGGACTTCACCTGCTCGGCCTCCGTCATCCCCGCTGAGAACAAGGACACGGTCATCACCGCGGGCCACTGCCTCAAGGACGGCACGGGTCCGTGGGCCCGCAACTGGGTCTTCGTGCCCGGCTACGACGACGGCGACCGCCCCTACGGCGACTACACGGCGCGCGAGATGCTGGTCGCGCCGCAGTGGGGGCGCGAGGCCGACGACAGCTTCGACTTCGGGATGGCCGTGCTCGACACCGGCTCGGGCGGCGCCCACGTGGCCGAGAGGACGGGGCACCAGGAGATCGCGTTCGGCACTGGCCACAGTGATCGGGTGTACTCCTTCGGCTACCCCTCGGTGGACCGCTACGACGGCCGCCACCTGCACTACTGCTCCGGCCCGGTCCGCCCCGACCGGGGCGGCACGTCCGCCTCGGGCATGGCGTGCAGGATGAGCGAGGGCTCCAGCGGCGGACCGTGGCTGTCGGGCTTCGACCCCCGCACCGGAACGGGCACCATCACCTCGGTGATCAGCTTCAAGTACGCCGACAACCCCGGCAGGCAGTACGGCCCGCGCCTCGGCTCGGCGGCCGAGCGCGTCTACGACACGGCGCAGGCGCTCTGATCGGCATGTGACGATCGGGGGCGCACAGGGGATCGGCTGCCGCAGTGCGCGCAAGCCGCCGACGGCACAGCGGATCCGCGCCTCGGAAGTCCCGCCTCGCCCCGTGAACTCGACGGTCAGAGCTCGATGAGGGCCGCCGGAAGGTTCTCCGGGGCCTCGGCGCCCCGGGACTCGGTACTCCTCGCGGGGACGGCGAGCGCGAGGACCCGGGAGGGGCGACTCCCGGGTCCTCGCCTTCGCCCGCCGAATCGGGACCGGGGCCGCTACAGCGGGACCCCGGTCACCACCATCACCCGCTCGTAGGTGAGGTCGGCCATCGCCGAGCGCAGGCCCTCCTTGCCGACTCCCGACTTCTTGACCCCGCCGTAGGGCATCTGGTCGGCGCGGAACGACGGGACGTCGCCGATGATGACGCCGCCGACGTCGAGCTCGCGGTGCGCCCGGAACGCGGTCTGCAGGTCACGGGTGAACACGCCGGCCTGCAGGCCGAAGTCGCTGTTGTTGACCTGGGCGAACGCCTCGTCGACACCGGAGACCCGCTGCACCACCAGGACCGGGCCGAAGACCTCCTCCCGAACCACCTTGGAGTCGGCCGGCGCCGCCGCCAGCACGGTCGGGGCGACGGTGACGCCGTCGCGCTTGCCGCCGGCGAGCAGCTCGGCGCCCGCGCTCACGGCCTCCTCGACCCATTCGGTGACGCGGACCGCCGCGGCCTCGTCGATCAGCGGGCCCACGTCGGTCGCCTCGTCGCGGGGGTCGCCGGTCGCCAGCGCCTCCACCTTCTCGACGAGCCGGGCCGTGAACTCCTCGTGGACGGCGTCGTCGACGATGACCCGCTGCACGCCGATGCAGACCTGGCCGGCCTGGTTGTTGCCGAACAGGGCGACCCGCTCGGCGGCCCACTCGACGTCGGCGTCGGCCAGCACGACGGCGGCCGCGTTGCCGCCCAGTTCCAGCGTGACGTGCTTGTGCGGGGCCCGGCGCTGCAGCTCCCAGCCGAACTGGCCGCCGGTGAAGGAGATGACGGGCAGCCGCTCGTCGGTGATGAGGGAGGCCGCGCGCTCGTTGGGCATGGGCAGGACGGAGAACATGCCGGCGGGGAGGTCGGTCTCGGCCAGGATCTCGCCGAGCACCAGCGCCGACATCGGGGTGGCCGGAGCCGGCTTGAGGATGATGGGCGCGCCCACGGCGACGGCGGGCGCGACCTTGTGCGCGACCAGGTTGAGCGGGAAGTTGAACGGCGAGATGCCGAGCACCGCCCCCTTGGGCACGCGGCGGATCACGGCGATGCGTCCGGTGCCGGCGGGGTCGGTGTCCAGGCGCTGCATCTCCCCGCTGTCGCGGCGCGCCTCCTCGGCCGCCCAGCGGAACACCGAGACGGCCCGGCCGACCTCGCCGCGCGCCCACTTGACGGGCTTGCCGCTCTCGTCGGTGATGATCCGCGCGATCTCCTCGGTGCGCTCGGCGAGCCGCCGGGAGACGTGCGCCAGCGCCTCGGCCCGCACGTGGGCCGGCAGCGCCGCCGCCCGGTCGAGCACGCCGTGCGCGGCCGCGACGGCCTCCTCGATCTGGGCCTCGGTGGGCACCGACACCGCTCCCACGACCTGCCCGTCGTAGGGGTGGGTCACCGTGATTTCATCGTCGCCGGTAGCAGCAGTGCCGGCCAGCCAGAACGGACGCGTAGACATGCCAGTGACGCTACTGGCCGCATCCCCGTCCGGCTTTGGCCGAAACGTCCAAATCCGAAGCCTCGGACTGGCCCGGATGGATAAGGCTAGGACCTGCTCCTCCCCCGCCACCAGCGCAGGACGCGGCTGAGCAGGTCGGTGGGGCCGGTCTGGTCCTGCCGTTCCGGTTCGGGGGGCGGCGCAGGGGCCTCCGGGGCCGGGCGCTCGGGGGCCGCCACCGGGGTGAAGGAGACGGGGAGTTCGATCAGGCCGCGGACGAAGACCTCGCGGCGCCAGCGCAGCTCGGCGGGGTCCACCGCCAGCCGGATGCCGGAGAGGCGGTCGATCAGCCGCTCCACCCCGATGCGGACGATCTGCTGGGCCAGCGGCTGGGCCGGGCAGCGGTGCTCGCCGGCGCCCCACATCAGGTGGGCGCTGTTGTGGCCGGTGGGCAGGGCCGAGTCCGGTGCGTGCCGGGTGAGGCCGAGACGGGGGTCGGCGTGCGCGGCGGCGAAGCCGATGACGAGCGGCTCGCCCGCGCCGATCGCGGTGCCGTCGATGGTGACGTCGCGGGTCGGGAAGCGCGCGGCCAGCGCCTGCATCGGCGGCTCGGTCCAGATGACGTGGTTGACGACCTCGTCCAGCAGCACCCCGCCGCTGGCGTACTCGCGTGCGACGCCGGGGTCGGTCAGCAGCAGCCGCAGCACGTTGCCGAGCAGGTTGGAGGTGGGCTCGTGCCCGGCGCCGGCCAGCAGGATCAACTGATCGGCCATCTCGGCGTCGGTCAGCTCGGCCGGGTGGTCCATCATCCAGCTCGTCACGTCCGCGCCGGGCTCGGCGCGCTTGTGCTGCACCAGACCGACGAAGTAGTCGCGCATCCGCGCGACCGCGTCGGCCGCGACCGCGCCGTCGGTGGTCCACAGCGTCGTCGACAGGTGGCCGAGGACGTAGCCGTAGGCGTCCTCCAGGCCGAAGAACCGGTTGATCAGCAGTGGGGGCAGCAGTGCGGCGTAGTCGCCGACGAGGTCGGCCTCGCCCCGTTCGCAGAAGGCGTCGATGAGCTGGTCGGCGACCTCGCCGATGTCCTTGCGGACGCGGGTCTCCGACAGCTTGGACAGCGCGTCGGCGATCGGGGCGATCAGCCGCGCGTGCTCGGCGCCGTCGCAGTAGAGCGCGCTGGAGCGGTAGGCCATGGTGGGCCGCAGCTCGGCGCCGAGTTCACGGCGGCCCTCGCGGATCTCCCGCCACCTGCGGGTGTCGCGGGAGTAGCCGCTCCAGTCGCGCAGCACCGCGAGGTTCTCCTCGTAGCCCAGCAGCAGCCAGGCCGCGAGGTCGGGCTCCAGGCGCACCGGGGCCACCTGGCCGAAGCGTTCGCGCAGGCTCTCCCAGAGTTCGTGGCGGTCGGTCCCCTCGTATCCCTCGTACAACGGGACGGCGGAGTCCTGCCAGGGGCATCGGGAGGCGGCGTCGGCGCGGTTATCGGTCAAGGTTCGCAGTTCCAGAAGGAATAGGAGGTAAACCGGGCTAGATGAGACTAGCGTCACTTTACTCATCTTTGCCAGGGACGGCGCGTCACGGCCATATCACCCTTCGCGGTCCTCCGGGCCCGGAACGGGGGAGACCGCACGGCCGCGAAGGCCCCCGGCCCCTCGCCCCGGGCCGGGGAGGCGCCGCCGCGCCGCTCGCCGTCCGGCCGCATCGCGCCTGGTCACGCCTTCTTCACCCGACGCGGCCGCCCTCCGCGTCCCGGCCTCCGGTGCGCCGGAAACAGGTCGGGCCCCCACGCGGTGGCGTGGGGGCCCGGAACTCACGACCGGGAGTCGCGAGGGATGTCTTAGATGCCGACGACGTTCTCCGCCTGGGGACCCTTGGGGCCGGCGACGATGTCGAACTCGACGCGCTGGTTCTCCTCAAGGTTGCGGAATCCGGCACCCGAGATGGCGCTGTAGTGCACGAACGCATCGCCGCTGCCGTCGTCGGGGGCGATGAAGCCGAAGCCCTTTTCGCCGTTGAACCACTTGACGGTTCCCTGAGCCATGTTCTCTCCTTCAGCTCGGTGGCCCGGACGCGCACGTTGCGGCGTCCGAGAGCTGTCGCGAGCCGATTCCAGAAACAGAAAACGCCCGCCGGCCAAAAACTCCGCGGGCGACAAGAACCATCAACTGCGAAATCAAAGACTAACAACCGATCCTGACATTAGCACACCGCTCCCGCGCCATCCGGCCACCTGGCAGTGTCTTGCGTCGCCTTCCGTCGCCTCCCTTCACCACCGGCGTCATCCGGTGGTGAAGGGAGGCGACGCCGCGGGCGCCCCTCTCCGGGCGCGCGGAAGGTCAGCGCCGCACGGTCCGCATGCCCGCCGGCGCGTAGCGCTCGCCCGTGGTCACGCCGACCGGCGCGACCCTCTCGATGGCCTCGATGTCGGCCCGGGTGAACTCGACGCCGGAGGCTCCGGCGTTCTCCTCCAGGTAGCGGCGGCGCTTGGTGCCCGGGATCGGGACGACGTCCCCGCCCTGGGCGAGCACCCAGGCCAGCGCCAACTGGGAGGGCGTGACGCCCTTGGCCTCGGCGAGCCCGCGGACCTCGTCCACGACGTCGAGGTTCCTGGCGAAGTTCTCCCCCTGGAACCGCGGCGCGTTGCGCCGCCAGTCGTCCTCGGGCAGGTCGTCGATACCGCGGATGTTCCCCGACAGGAACCCGCGCCCCAGCGGGCTGTAGGCGACGAACCCGATGCCCAGCTCGCGGACGGCGGCGAGCACGCCGTCGTCCTCGACGTCGCGGGTGAACAGGGAGTACTCGGTCTGCAGCGCCGAGATCGGGGCGGTCGCGTGCGCGCGCCGGATCGTTTCGGGCGCGGCCTCCGAAATGCCCAGGTGGCGGACCTTGCCCGCCTGGACCGCCTCGGCCAGGGCGCCCCACGTCTCCTCGATCGGCACATCGGGGTCGACCCGGTGCTGGTAGTAGAGGTCGACGCGGTCGGTGCCCAGGCGGCGCAGCGAGCCGTCGAGCGCCCGGCGGACGTAGTCGGGCCGGCCGTTGACCCGCCCGGTCATGGCGCCCCCGGAGTCGACCTCGTTGCCGAACTTGGTGGCGATGACGACCTCGTCGCGGCGCCCCTTGACCGCCCGGCCGACCAGCTCCTCGTTGGCCCACGGCCCGTACATGTCCGCGGTGTCGAGGAAGGTGATCCCCAGCTCCAGCGCCCGCTCGATGGTCCGGAGCGATTCGGCGTCGTCCCCGGTCCCGTAGGCGAAGGACATCCCCATGCATCCGAGCCCCTGCTCGGAGACGGTGAGTCCCTGAGCGCCCAGCTTCCGCTGCTTCATCGCGATACCTCCGCGTCCGGCGTCGTCGGGGCCGACGGCTGTCCGGCCCGCCCGGTCGTCCTGCCCGCGCTGGGCGCGTCGAATCGTGCGCGAGTCGTGCGGGCCGGTGCGGGGAAGTCGGTGTCTTATATACGCAAGGACATCACTCGATCACTCAGAGAGAGGAACTCGCATGATCAGGAAGCGCACCCCGGTGGCCGCTCTGGCCGCCACCGCGCTGGCCCTCACATCCGGCGCGATGGCGGCGGCTCCGGCGGCCCTGGCCGACGGATCGAGCACGCGGCCCTCCGCGTCACCGGCGGTCGAGGCACGGCAATGGCCGGTGCTCGAAGAGGGGCAGGAGGGGTTCCGGGTGAGCGTGGTGGAGTTCCTGCTCTACGAGTACGGCCATTACGACCAGTCGGAGGCCGAAGGGGTCTTCGACGAAGAGGTCACCGCGGCGGTGGAGGACTACCAGAGCGCCAGGAGGCTGCCCATCACCGGCAAGGCCGACGCCGAGACCTGGAACGACATCCGCGACGACTTCGGCCTGATCGGCCCGGGGCACCACGGCCTGAAGGCGAAGGCGGTGCAGGTCGCCCTGATCGACGGGTACGGCTACGACCTCCACCTCGACGGGATCTACGGTCCCGAGACCAGGGGCGCCGTGGCGGAGTACCAGTCGGTGCAGGACATCGACGCCGACGGGTGGGTCGGCCCGGTCACCTTCCGGGCCCTGATCACCGGCGGGGACTGAGCGGACCCGCGGCCCGGCCCGCGCGGGGCCGCCGGGCCGGGACTGCGCATATCCTGGGGCCGATATGAGCATCGGCATCCCCGCGGCCGCCGGGTGGCGGGTCCTGGAGCAGGCGCGGTGGCGGGAGCGCGAGGCCCGGCACCACGAGCGCGCCGACGCGCTGCTGGCCGGCCACCTGGAGCGGCGCCGGCTCGGCGCCGCGCACCCGGTCGAGGACTTCCTGTTCACCTACTACAGCCACAAGCCGGGCCGGCTGCGCCGCTGGCACCCCGGCGCGGGCGCCGTCCTGCTCGGGGAGGCCGCGCTGGACCGCCTCGACCGGCGCTGGTACCGGGAGTTCACCGTGCCGGACCCCCGGGGCGGGTCCGCGCGCGGCGTGGGGTTGGACGCCGAGGCGTTCTACGCCGAGCGCGGGGCGACCGTCGACTTCGTCTCGGCCCTGCTGCGGGCGGTGAACGCCCGCCCGGCGCACCTGGGCTGCTTCGGGCTGCACGAGTGGGCGATGGTCTACCGGCTCTCCCCCGAACAGGTGCGCCACGCCCGCGTGCCGCTGCGGCTGGGCTCCGAGGGCACCGACCGCGTCGTGGAGTCGCACCGCGTCCACTGCTCGCACTACGACGCCTTCCGCTTCTTCACCCCCGAGGCCCGCCCGCTCAACCGGCTCCGGCCCACCAGGCGGGACCAGGTCGACCAGGACCAGCCGGGCTGCCTGCACGCCACGATGGACTGCTACAAGTGGGCCTACAAGCTCACTCCGGCCGTGCCGGGCGAGCTGGTGCTGGACTGCTTCGAGCTGGCCAGGGACGTCCGCGAGCTCGACATGCGCGCCTCCCCCTACGACCTGAGCGGGCACGGCTACTCCCCCGTCCGCATCGAGACGGCCGAGGGCAAGGCCGAGTACATGGCGGCGCAGAAGGAGTTCGCCGAACGCGGCACGGCGCTGCGCTCGCGCCTGCTGGAGGTCTGCGAGGCCCTCGCCGGCGGACCGGCCCGCGGCGGCCGCTCCCGCTGAGACGGCCGGTCCCGCTCGGGCGGCCGTCCCATCCCTCACGCTCGCCCGGGGCGGTGGACCCTACCACCGGAAAAGGGCCGCGGAAAGGCCTGACAGCCCTTTCCAGAATGGATTTCCCGGCCGAAACGCATTTAGGTGGCCCGGTTTACAGCGGGAGCGCCTGAATTCCGTCACCCGGAGGGCGAAGAATGCCCACCCGGACACCTCTGTACGGAACTCCCGGGTTCCATGAGGATGGGTTCCGCCATGCAGGTGAATCGGCGGCCGTACTTACGGTAGGCCACCCATCGAGTCCGCCGGAATCCGGCACCGACATTGAGCGAGAAGCCCATGAGGATCACCTACTGCGAGGCATGGGACGTGCTGTCCCAGCGCCCCCGGACGCCCGTCTCCCCGCAGGAGGCGGAGCGCCGCTACCGCTTCGGAGAGCCCTTCACGGTGCTCATAGGCACGCCGCACTCCTCCGTGATCATCGAGATCGACTGGGAGGAGGGGCGCGCCGGATCGACGTTCATCGGGCGGTACGGGCGCAAGGAGATCTCGTACGGATTTCACTCACTGGGAGAAGACTCCCTTTTTCTCGGCGCCACGACGTCCTGGGACTATCCGCAGAATTCGCGCTCGCGAATGCTGAGTGACACCGTGCGCGTGGAGACCTGCGACTACCATCCCGACGGATACACGAAGAAGACCGTCCGGGACAGCGCGACCCGTGGGGAATCGGTCAGCGAGCACCGGGACGTCCCGGTGGACCTGCACTGGGAGCCCGTCCCCCGGTTCGGGGACTGGGCCTCCCTCGCCCGCCTGCACCGGGACCTGCCCCCGGCGTGGTGAGCGGGGCCCGGCCGGCCCTTCGCGGGGCCGGCCGGGCGCGCCGGTCAGTCCAGGTACACCGCGTCGTGGAACCGGATCTCCTCGCGGAGCATGCCGGTGAACCACTCCGCGAGCGCGGAGTCGCCGACGTCGGCGGGCAGGGCGTCGACCTCGGCCCGCAGGAAGGCCACCTGGTCGGTGAACGGGGCGCGGGCGTGCAGGTCGACCCAGTTCTGCACCGTGGCCGGGCGCGCCGCGCCGGAGGCGGCGGCGGCCGAGCACCAGGTGAGGTAGAGGTGCTCGGCGGCGAACATCGCGGTGACGATCGCCGGGTAGCCGTGGTCGGCCGCGCCGCGCAGCACGTGCTCCGCCAGCCCCTCGGCCTGCCGCAGCCCCGCCGGGCCCGGCTCGGCGCGGACCGGCCAGTCCGCGCGCGCCCGGGCGAAATAGGCCCGCTGCTCGGTGACCAGCCCGTGCAGGGAGCGCGCGTGCCCGACCGTCGCCTCCCAGCTCGGCGCGTGCCACACGGCCGCGCCCAGCACGCGGGCCGCCGCATGCACGAACCCCTCCTCGATGAGCAGGTAGCGCGCGTAGGCGACCTCGTCGACCCGCCCCTCGGTGATCTCGGTGATCAGCCGCGCCGCCGCGGCGTCGGCGAGCGCGCCCCGCGTGGCGGCGAGCAGCCGCTCGCTGCGCGAGGCCGCGGTCAGTTCGCCAGCCATCGCACCAGCCCGTCGAAGAGGCGCCCGTAGCCGCTCCACTGCTCGCAGAACGAGGGCGGCGCCCAGTGCGGCGAGCAGTCGGAGGTGAACACCGCGGTGCGCCCCCGGCCGTGCTCGCCGACGACGACGAGCGGGTCGCCGTTGATCGTGGCCAGCGTCGCGGCGCCGTCGCGGGCGGCGACGCGGTTGTAGCCGAGCAGGTGCGGCCACTGCCCGCCGGCGCCGCCGAGGGCGGGATGCCCGGCGTCGAGCACGGCCGGGTCGGCTCCGGCGGGCAGCTCGACCCGGTCGTCGTCGGGCAGCAGCTCCACCGGCAGGGCCGGGGCGATCGGGGTCTGCCGGAACGCGGCCTTGGCCTGGAAGCCGGTGAAGGACAGGTAGCCGCCGATCATCATCAGCGCACCGCCCTCGGCGACCCATCCGGCGAGGTTGGCCAGGCGGTCCTCGCCGCGCTCGGAGCGCTCGAGGACGGCGGGGTCGAGTTGGATGGAGTTGGCCCCGATGTCGGAGAGCACCACCAGGTCGTAGGCCGAGAGCGCCTCCGCGTCGCCGGGGAACCGCGCGGGGACCAGGTGCGCGGGCAGGTGGGTGACGGTGTGCCCCGCGGCCTCCAGCGCGTCGCGCAGCGGCCCCACCCCCTCCACGTAGGAGTGCACGGTGAATGAGTCGACCCCCTTGACGTGGGTCGATTCGGTCATCCAGCTCTCGCCGGCGATGAGGACGCGGCTCACGACGGCTCCTTCCTCGCGATGGTCGCGTTGTTCGTTGTCGGGTCGGCCGCGGGTCGTGCGCCGCGGCCGCGGGCTGCGGCCTCGAAGAGCCGCCGCGGGTTGCCGGCCAGGAGCAGGTCGACGGTGGCGTCGTCCACGCCCAGCCCGCGCAGCCGGTCGGCGAAGAGCACCGGAACGTAGCCGAAGCCGTTGCCGCCGTGGCGGGTCAGCATGCTTTTGAGGAAGACGTCGTGGCTGAGCAGCAGCCGGCCGGCGTGGCCGGCGCGGACGAGCGTGCGCACGGCTCGGGCGGTGTCGGCCGGCGCCGGCGACTGCCCCTCCCCCGGGTAGCGGAACGGCATGCCGACCATGTCGAACTCCAGCCACGCCCCGCGTTCGGCGACGGCGAGCTGGTACACGGGGTCCTCCCCCGAGGGGTCCATGTGGCACAGCACGACCGCGCCGGGATCGACGCCCTGCTCCTCCAGGACGATGTCGAGCACCTCGAAGGCGCGGCGCCGCCACCCGGGCAGGTGCACGAAGAGCGGGACGCCGACCTCCCGCTGGGCCGCGCAGGCCGCGCGCAGGGCGGTGTGCTCGTCGGCGGTGAAGTCCGGCGACACCCCGATCTCGCCGATGACGCCGGGGCCGGCCGCCCCGGGCCCCTCGGCGCGGAACTCGGCGACGAGCTCGGCGGCGAGGTCGTCGACGCCGGTCCTGGCGAGGTGGGCCGGGTGGAACCGCTGGAGGTACCACCCGGAGCCCATGATGACGTTGAGCCCGGTGCGCTCGGCGATCCCGCGCAGCGCCGCCGGGTCGCGGCCGATGCCGGGCGGCGTGAGGTCGATGACGCTGCGCCCGCCGGCCTCGGCGAAGACCGCGAGGTCGGCCACGACCGCGTCGACGTCGTCGAGCACGCAGTGGTCGCGGCAGGCGTAGGGGTCCTCCCGCAGCAGCCACGCCAGTTCCGGCGTGACCGCGGCGTCGGTGAGGAACGCCCGCTCGGGCCGGGTCGGCGGCACCACGGCGGAGCGCAGATCGTTGACCAGGTGCTCGTGCGGGAGGGTGAGCCCGAGCCGGTCGCTGCCGATCACGCCCGTGACGGTGCCGACCCCGACGGCGCCGCTCACCCGCTCCTCCCCAGCATCCTGGCGGCGAGCTGACCGATGTCGCGCCCGCGCAGGTTGATCCAGATCGCCAGGATGAGCACGCACCCGGTGATGATCGGGGTGAGGAAGGGGCTCATGCCGAGCAGGGTGAGGCCGTTGGCGATCGCCCCGGTGATGACGGCGCCGATGACCGTCCCGACGATCGTGCCGCGCCCGCCGAAGAGGTCGGTGCCGCCGAGCACGACCGCCGCGATGACGGTCAGCTCGAACGCCTGCGCCGAGTTCGCCGAGCCCGAGCCCAGCCGCGCCGCGATGAGCAGGCCGGCGACGCCGGCGGCCATCCCGGTGAGCATGAGCGCGAGCATCTTGATCCGGCGGGTGTTGACCCCCGCCCGGCGCACCGACTCCTCCTGGGAGCCGATGCCGGTGACGTACTGGCCGAAGCGGGTCTTGTGCATCAGCACCGCGCCGAGCACGGTGATGGCCAGCGCGATCCAGGCCAGGGCGGAGAAGCCGAGGAACTCGGCGTTGCCGATCCTGGCGAGCAGCAGCCGGTTGTCGATCGGCACGGAGAAGCCCTCGGTGCGCAGCAGCGCGATGCCGCGGATGACCGACATGGTCGCCAGCGTCACCACGAACGGCGGGATGCGGTTGTAGGCCGACAGCCAGCCGTTGACCAGCCCCCAGAAGGCGCCGGCGAGGATGCCGATCACGATCACCAGGGAGGAGTCGAGCCCGGAGACCAGCAGCTCGGCGCTGACGGCCGCGACGAAGGCGATGGTGGAGCCCACGGACAGGTCGATCTGCCCCGAGGTGATGACGAAGGTCATCGCGACGCCGACGATCACCACCGGGGCGATCTGGGTGGCCAGGTTCGAGAGGTTGTCGAAGGTCAGGAAGGTCGGCGACGCGAAGCCGAACAGGGCGAAGAGCGCGACCGTGACGGCGACCATGAGCAGGGTCGCCTTGTTGGCCTCCTGCCACAGGGCCGCCGTGCGGCCCGGGGGCCGGGGCGGTGCGCCGGTCGCCGTGGAGACGCCGGGGGCGGTGTCCGCGGTCACGAGCGGACCTCCTTGTCGGTGTCGGACCGGGTGATCATCGCGACGAGCCTCTCGATGTCGAGGTCGGAGATCGGCGCGTCGTCGACGCTGCACCCCTCGTACATGACGGTGATGCGGTCGCAGACCCGGAACAGGTCCTGGAGGCGGTGGGTGATGAGGATGACGCCGACGCCCCTGGCCGCGACGTCGCCGATCAGTCGCAGCACCGACTCCACCTCGGCGACGGCCAGCGCGGCGGTGGGCTCGTCCAGGATGAGGACGTCGGGCCGGGTGGAGACGGCGCGGGCGATGGCGACGGTCTGGCGCTGCCCCCCGGAGAGGTGGCCGATCTCCTGGCGGGTGGAGGAGACGCGGACGTGCAGGTCGTCGAGGATCCGGGCGGCCTGGGCGTGCATGGCGGCCCGGTCCAGGAAGGGGCCCTTGCGGGGTTCGCGGCCCAGGAACAGGTTGCTCGCCACGTCGAGGGTGTCGCACAGGGCGAGGTCCTGGTAGACGATGCCGATCCCCTCGCGCCGCGCGCCGGCGGGACTGGCGAAGCGCACGCTGCGCCCGCTGACCAGGATCTCGCCCTCGTCGTGCTGGACGGCGCCGGCCAGGACCTTCATCAGGGTGGACTTGCCGGCCCCGTTGTCGCCGACGAGGCCGAGGACCTCGCCGCGCCCCAGGGTCAGGTCGACGCCGCGCAACGACCTGACCGCCCCGAAGGACTTGCGGATGCCGCGGAGTTCGACCAGCGGCGTTTCGTCGGTCATGGTCACTTCTCCAGGTAGTAGAGGTAGTCCTCGACGTTGTCGGGAGTGACGATCTGGATGGGGACGGGGATGTCCTCAGGGGCCTCCTCGCCGCAGGCCAGCCGGATGGCGGAGGCCATGGACGCGTAGCCGAACTCGAAGGTGTTCTGCTGGACGACGCCGCTGATCCAGCCCTCGCGCAGCCCGTCGACGGCCGGCTCCGACATGTCCCAGCCCACGACGGTCACCCGGTCGGCGGCGTTCTGGCCGCGCACGGCCGCGGCGAGGCCGATGAGGGCCGGTTCCCCGGTGGCGTAGACGTACTCGGTGTCGGGGTCGCCGGTGAGCAGGTTCTCGGCCGCGGTCTGGGCGTCCTCCTGGATGTTGCGGCCGTCCACCACCGTTCCCGCGGCCATGCCGCCGTCCTCGACGGCCTCGGTGAAGCCCTCCTGGCGCTCCAACTGGACGGTGCTGTTGAGGGCGCTGACGACGTGGACGGTCCCCTCGCCGCCGGACTCCTCCAGCAGGTGCTCGCCGATCTGCGCGCCGCCCTCGGCGTTCTCCACGCCGACCTGGGTGGAGACCGCAGGGTCGTCGACGGTGGCGTCGACCGCCACGACCGGCACGCCGGCCGCGTCGGCGCCGCGGACGGCGGGCCTGATGCCCTCGGTGTCGACGGCGTCCACGACGACCGCGTCCACGCCGCTCGCCACCAGGTCGTTGATCGCGTTGGCCTGGGTGACGGAGTCGTCGTCGCCGTTGACCACCTGCAGGTCGGCCCCCGCCTCGTCGGCGACGCGCTGGGCTCCGGTGATGATCTGGTTGAAGAAGAGGGCCTGAAGGTTGATGGTGACCAGGCCGATCTCGACGGGTTCGCCCTCGACCTCGCAGGCGGTGGGCACGTCCGTGGGGGCCGGCGGGCCCTGGGCCGCCGCCTGCTCCTCGGCCGCCTGCTGCTCGCGCACCTCGGCGTCGCAGGCCGCGGTGGCCAGCAGCAGCATGGCGCTCAGCGCGGCGATCCCCGCGTTCTTGGTCATGGTGTGCTCCGAATGGGTGTGGTCCGGGTGGGGCGGTCGGCCGCCCCGGCCGACAGCGCCTCGACGGCACCGCGGTCCGGGGCGCCGCGGGCACCGGTGACGGTGCAGGACAGGGCCGCGGCGGCGGCCGCGGTCCCGGCGGCCGCGACGGGGGCCAGGCCCTCGTCGAGACCGGCGAGGTAGGCGCCGGAGAAGCAGTCCCCGGCCCCGGTGGCGTCGACCGCGTCGACGGGCAGCGCCGCCCCGTGCTCGACCCGACCGCCGGGCTCGGCCAGCCGCCAGCCGTTCGCCCCGTCGGTGGCGAGCAGGACGACGTCGTGCCGCCGGGCGAGCGCGGACAGGGTCTCGCCCGTGGCCCCGAAGAGGGACTCCAGTTGGGCGCGCCCGGCGACGGCGTGCCGGGCGCACGAGAGCGCGACCCGGGCGGCGTCGGGGTCGGCGCAGCCGTCGAGGTCCACGAAGAGCCGGACGGTCCCGGCCGGGTCGGCCTCGGCCAGGGCGTCTGCGGCGTGCGGCCAGCGGTAGCCGTCCAGGTAGAGCCAGCCGCCGCCGCGCGCGGCCAGCCGCCGGACGCCCGCGGCGATGCGCGCCGGGTCCAGTCCGTCGTCGCGGCTGATGATGGCGCGCTCGCCGTCGGGGGTGACGAGGACGATCGCCGTCGCCACGGAGGCGTCGGTGTGGCACCAGTCCGTGTCGACGCCGTCGGCGGCCAGCGCGGCGAGGAACTCCCGGTCCATCGGTGCGGTGCCGACGGCGCCGCCGAAGGCCGCGTCGGCGCCCATGCGGGCGGCGGCGACGGCGGCGTTGGCGCCCATCCCGCCGTGCCGGTACTCGATCGCCGCGGCGTGCACCCGGTCGCCGCCGCCCGGCAGCCCCGGGACGCGCGCCACGACGTCGACGTTGGCGTAACCGCAGAACAGGATCACCGGAGGTCGGCTCCTGCCCGCTCGGCGGCCGCGGCCAGCGCGCGGACCTTCTCCGGGGCCACCCGGCCCCACCAGCGGCCGTTGTCCTTGAGCGATGAGGCGACGATGACGCCGTCGCAGGCGGGCAGCAGGCCGCCGATGTTGTCCGCGTCGATGCCGGAGCCGATGACCACCGGGAGCCGGGTGTGGGCCTTGATGCCCTCGACCTCGTCGGGGGACGCCGCGTCGCCGGTGCGCGAGCCGGTGGCGATGAGCACGTCGGCGTCGAAGAACTCCGCGTCCTCGGTCTGCTCGGCGAGGGTGCGGTCGGCGACGATGGCGTGCGAGCCGTGCTTGACGTGCACGTCGGCGAAGACCCGGACGCCCTCGGCGCCGATGCGGTGCCGGTAGCGGGTGGCGCGGGCGGCCCGGCCCTCGATGATGCCCTCGTTGGCGACGTAGGCGTTGGCCCACTGGTTGACGCGGACGAAGCCGGCGCCGGCGGCGTGCGCCGAGGCGATGGAGCACTCCGCCGCGTTGGACAGCACGCTCACGCCGACGCCCCCGGCCGGGTCCGCGGCAGCGGACTCGCGCACCCGCGCGGTGACGACGGCCATGGCGGCGGCGGTCTCGTACCCGTGCTCGCCGGGCTTGAGGAAGGGGATGTCCCAGTGGTTCTCGACGATCACGCCGTGGCAACCGTTTGCATGGTAGGCGGCGGCCTCCTCGATCGCGAAGCGGGAGATCTCGTCGAGGGACCGCCCGCGGTAGTGCGGGCTGCCCGGCAGGGGCGGCAGATGCACGGCCCCGATGATCACCGGCGACGTCCCGAAGAGTTCGCGGACGGCATCGGGCTTCGGCGGGAAGACACCCGGCTGCTGATGGCTGCTCATGAACCTCTCGCTGATGTAATCGATTGCCGAGAAAGTACCCAGAATGTACGGGCACTCCAACGAGGCGGTCAATACCTATGCTGTAAACCTGCTGTTACGGGGGAGTCTGCATGTCACCAAGGAAGGCAACCGATTGCATCGCATAACGATCGCGCAGGTAGCGGCCAAGGCCGGCGTCTCCACGGCGACCGTGTCGCGGGCGCTCTCCGGCGCCCGCCCGGTCTCGGACGAGATCCGCCGGCGCGTCGACGCCGCCGCCCGGGAGCTCGGCTACTCGGGCAACACCATCGCCAGCGCGCTGCGGCGCAGCCGCACCGACACCGTGGGGATGGTCGTCCCGAGCATCGCCAACCCGTTCTTCACCTCGCTGGTGGAGAGCGTGGAGCACGTGCTGCAGGCGGAGGGCCGGCAACTGTTCCTGTGCGACTCTCGGCAGGACACCTCGGTGGAGGAGGGGCACCTGCGCTCCCTGGCCGCGCGGCAGGTCGACGGCATCATCATCAGCCCGTGCCACGGCACCCGCAGCACGCCGGCGGTCGAGGCCGCGGCCGCCGCGATCCCCCTGGTCCAGCTCGACCGGCACGTCGCCGGCACCAACACCGACTGGGTGGGCGTCGACGACCACGAGTCCATGCGGCTGCTGCTGGAGCACCTGCACGGGACCGGGGCCCGCTCGGCCGCCTTCATCAGCTCCACGCTGACGAACTCCTCGACCGAACTGCGGCTCGCCGGCTTCCGGCTGCAGACGCAGCGGCTCGCGATGCGCACCCGCCCGGACTGGATCCTGCTGGGCGAGTACTCCGTGGACTGGGGCCGGCGGGCGACCGCCGTCCTGCTCGGCGACGCCGACCTGCCCGAGGCGATCGTGTGCGCCGACGACCTCATCGCGCTCGGCGCCCTGCGGGCCTGCCGGGACCACGGGGTGGACGTGCCGGGCGACATCCGGATCACCGGCTACGACGACATCGACTTCGCCGCCCTGTTCGAGCCCGCCCTCACCACGATCAGCCAGCCCCGCGACCGGATCGCGGCCGAGGCGGTCCGGCTGCTGGCGACCGCGGCGCAGGGGGGCGCCGCCGCCGCCCACATCGCGCTCGCCCCGAGCCTGGTCGTGCGCCAGAGCACCGGGGCGGGCGGGCAGACGGGGCCTCAGCCCATGTCGAGCAGGTCCGAACCGGGCGAGCACCAGGAGTCGAGCAGCCGCCCGTAGACGTCCACGGCCTGTTCCAGGCGGGTCAGCGAGCACCACTCGTCCACGACGTGGCACTGGCCGGGCTCCCCGGGACCCAGCACCACCGTTCCCGCGGCGTCCAGCGCCCCGGCGAGGACGGAGGCGTCGGTGAAGAAGCGCGCCGGCGCCGACGGCTCGTCGGCCAGCCCCGCGTCGCGCAGCACGGCGCGCACGGCCGCGACGAGCGGCGAGTCCAGCGGGGTGCTCACCATGGGCAGGTCCACCAGGTCGGCGATCTCGACGTCGGGACCGACGATCGCGCGCACCCGCGAACGCAGCTCCTCCGGCCCGGAGCCGGGGACGGTCCGCAGGTCCAGCAGGAGTTCCGCCGCGTCGGGCACCACGTTGGGCTGTGTGCCGCCGTTGAGCAGCCCCACGTTCGCCGTCACGGCGCCGAACCCCTCGGCCTCGGGCCAGTCGGCGGCGTCGTGCAGCGCGACGGCGGCCCGGGCCAGCGCGACGACCGCGTTGCGGCCGAGTTCGGGGGCCGATCCGTGCGCCGAGACCCCGCGCGCGGCCAGCCGCAGCCACAGCGCGCCCTTGTGCGCCGGGACGACGCGGTTGGCGGTGGGCTCGCCGACGAGCAGCCAGCCGCCCGGGCGGAGCAGGTCGGCGGGGATGCGGGCGGCCCCGTCGCAGCCGGTCTCCTCCCCAGCGGTCAGCACGACCTGCACCCCGCGGCAGCGGTGCGGCCGGGACCGGTGGTCGCGCAGCGCGGCCAGGAACGCCGCGACGCCCGACTTCATGTCGCTGGCTCCGCGCCCCACCAGGTGGTCGCCGTCGAGTTCGGCCAGCCAGGGGTCGGTGCGCCAGTCGCGGGCGTCGGCCGGGACGGTGTCCAGGTGCCCGGTGAAGGTGAGGGGAGGCGTCTCGGCCGGTTCGGGCGTGACCGCCACGACCTGCTCCCGGCCCGGCTCCCAGCCGACCGTGCGGGTGGACAGCCCCGCGTCGTCGAGCAGCCCGGCGGTCAGGGCCGCCGCGGCCCCCTCCCCCGCCGCGACGGTGTCGAGGGCGATCAGATCCCGCAGCAGGTCGTGGGCGTCGCGTCCGTCAATCGCCATGATCTCTCCGTTCAACGCCCGGACCTGCGCAGACCGGGCGAGGGATCATCATAGGGACACCGCGGCGGCCCGAAGGCGGCCGGGCCGCCGACCACGAGGCCGCACATCAGGCCGTAGCCACCGGACGCGGCACACAGACAACGCGAATACCGAGGTCTGCAGGAGTCGCGTCGAGTGATCGGTGGTCAGGCGGCCAAGGTGCGCTGTGCGGCCTTGTCCGCCGCCGAGCGGCGGGTGGCCCGCACCGAAAAAGCAGGAGCAGGGGCAGGCTCGGGTCGGCTGCTCGGGTATCCGTTCTGCAGTGGTTCTCCCGGCGATCTCGACCTTATCGGGCCTGAAAACGCTGCGATAACCCCCACAACGCCAACGTGAGTTTCAACCTCGACCATCGGGGGGTGTGAATCTCAGCCGAAGGACGCAAGCCCGCGGTGACTGGGCGATGGTGCACGCTCCCCGGCCCCAGGGGGTCGAGGTCGAGGGGGCCCACCCGCACGCCTACTCCATTCCATCCCGGGGCCGAGGCGAAAACGCAACGTCAAGATCGGCGAAAGCGCGTCGGCAATGATCTTATATCACCCGACGATGATCATTAATCTAATCTGGAATATCTCACCTGCGGATTCGCGAAGCGAGCAATTAACGCTATTGACACTCCCGAATCCGGTCCGTAATATTCCGGTAACGGAAAGCGCTTTCCCTCTGCGGTGCTCCACGGGCTCGGACCGGTGGGGCACCGCATCCCGCCGTCCCGATTCCCCCTTGGCGGACCACTAAGGAGGTCCGTCATCGGGGCGGCGGGTTCTACGAGAAAGGTGAATTCCTCATGCACGTCCCGACGACCGAATCACCGGCCCCGCGCGCCTCGCGGCGGTGGCGCACCTGGACCGCGATCGCCGCGGC
Organism: Spinactinospora alkalitolerans; assembly: GCF_013408795.1. Lineage (NCBI taxonomy): Bacteria > Bacillati > Actinomycetota > Actinomycetes > Streptosporangiales > Nocardiopsidaceae > Spinactinospora > Spinactinospora alkalitolerans. The sequence continues at coordinate 1,279,968 of NZ_JACCCC010000001.1, read as the reverse complement.
GCCGGCCATGGCACTGGCCGGCGTCACCGCCATCGCCGGGCCCGCACCCGCGGCCGGCGCCGGCGACCCGGTCCCGATGGACTCCCCGATCGGCTGGGCGAGCCAGAACGGCGGCACCACCGGCGGCGCGGGCGGCGACACCACCACCGTCACCAACGGAGACGACCTGGTCTCGGCCATGCAGAGCGACGGCCCCCGCACCGTCCAGGTCAGCGGCACCATCGACCTGTCCGGCATGAACGACGTCGCCTCCGACAAGACGATCATCGGCCTCGGCTCCGACGCCACCATCACCGGCGGCGGGATCGACGTCGACTCCGCGCACAACGTCATCATCCGCAACATCAACTTCCGCGACTGGGACGACGACGCGATCAACATCCAGGACGCGTCCACCAACGTCTGGGTCGACCACAACAGCTTCACCGGCGGCCACGACGGCGCCGTGGACGCCAAGCGCGAGTCGGACTACATCACCGTCTCCTGGAACCACGTGTTCGACCACGACAAGTCCATGCTGCTGGGCCACTCCGACGGCCACACCGAGGACATCGGGCACCTGCGGGTGACCTACCACCACAACTTCTTCGACGGCAGCGACACCCGGCACCCGCGGGTGCGCTTCGGCAACCCGGTGCACGTCTTCAACAACTACTACCGCGACAACGCCGAGTACGGCGTGGCCTCCACCATGGACGCCGGCGTCCTGGTCGAGGGCAACTACTTCGAGGGCGTCGATCACCCCACCCACGTCGGCTACGGCTCCTCCGACGACGGCGCCGTCGTCGCCCGCGACAACGTCTACGACGACTCCGGCGACCCCGAGACCGGCGGAAGCGTCGACCCCATCCCCTACTCCTACTCCCTGGACGACCCGGGCGACATCCCCTCGATCGTCTCCGGCGGCGCAGGCCCCGGCAACATCTGATCCCTTCCCCATGGTGGGCACGGCCCCCTTCCGCGCCCATCAGGTAAGCGCTTGCCCCCGTCCGGACCCGTGCCGGGCGGGGGCGGCGCCCGCGGTCACCGCGCCGGGTCGGGGGCCGTGCGGACCGCCTCGTTGACGCAGCGCAGGACCGGCGGACGCAGCACCGCTTCGGGGTCCAGCGCCGCGCCCCCTTCGATGGTGAAGGTGTGCGACTCCTCCGGCAGCAGCGTGACCAGCGCCTCGTCCACCTCGGCCGCGCCGTCCAGCCGGTCGGGGAAGAGCGCGAGGTCGCGCAGGAGGGTCCGCGCCGTGACGGTGACCCGCAGGTCGCCGCCGCGCACCAGCGCCTCGGCGTCGTACTCCGGTTCGGGCAGGGCCAGGTCGACGTCCTCGGCAAAGAACCACCAGGCGCGGTCGACGTCCCCGTCCGCGGTGACGTCGGCGGTGACCAGTTCGCGCGCGGGGTCCTCGGCCCGGGCGACCGGCTCGGGCACGGCCAGCCGCAGCAGCCCGCGCGGGCCGACCTGGAACCCGGCCTCGACCTCCTCCAGCACGGCCCCGGCGAGGTCGCGGCGGGCCAGGCGCACCCGCCCCTCCCACGTCCGGCCGGTGTCGTTGCACAGCACCACCGACAGGCCGCCGTCGGCTCGCACGGTGACCAGCCGGTCCCGGTGCACCCGGCGCAGCGCGTACCACAGCGGTTTGCGCCGCCCGGCCCCGTCGACGGCCGACCACGAGGTCACCGGCCAGCAGTCGTTGAGCTGCCAGACCACGGTGCCGGCGCACAGCGGCCACTGGGCGCGGAAGTGCTCGATGCCCAGGCTGATGGCCCTGGCCTGATTGACCTGGGTGAGGTAGTGCCAGTCGTCGAATCCGGCGGCCGGGCCGAAGTGCGGGGCGAGGCCGCGCGCGAGCTTGCCGTCGCCGTCCTCGGCCTTCTGATGGTGCCGGACGCCGGGCGAGTCCGGTGCCAGGGGCTCGTCGCCGACCGCGGCCCGCAGCGTGGCGTGGGCCGGCGGGGCCTGGAAGCCGAACTCGGCGACGAAGCGCGGCCGGTAGTCGAGGTAGCCGGTGTAGTCGCGCTCGTTCCACACGTCCCAGATGTGGACGGTGCCGTGGGCGGGGTCGTTGGGATGGCGGTCGGGCCGACCGGAGTAGGGGCTGCCCGGCCAGTAGGGGCGGGTCGGGTCGAGTTCGGCCACGATCCGCGGGAGCAGGTCCAGGTAGTAGCGCTCGCCCCAGGTGCGGGCGCCCAACTCGGCCTTCCAGCCCCAGTCCTCGTGCCCCCAGATGTTCTCGTTGTTGCCGTTCCACAGGACCAGGGCCGCGTGGTGGGCCAGGCGAACGACGGCCTCCCTCGCCTCGGCCTCGACCTCCTCGGCGAGCGGCGGCTCCTCGGGGTAGGCCGCGCAGGCGAACAGGAAGTCCTGCCAGACCAGCACGCCGCGCTCGCCGCAGAGCTCGTAGAGGTCGTCGCTCTCGTAGCGGCCGCCGCCCCAGATCCGGAGCAGGTTCATGTTCGCGCCGACCACTTGGTCGATGCGTTCGGCGTAGCGCTCGCGGGTGACGCGGGCGGGAAAGCAGTCGTCGGGGATCCAGTTGGCCCCCTTGACCAGGATCGGCTCGCCGTTGACCCGGATGGTGAACGGGGTGCCCGCCGCGTCGGGACGGGTGTCGAGCTCGACGGTGCGAAAGCCCACGCGGCGCCGCCACGCGTCCAGCTCCCCGCCGGGACCGTCCAGGCGCAGACCGAGGTCGTAAAGCGGCTGGTCGCCGTGGCCGCGCGGCCACCACAGCCGCGGATCGGGCACTCGCACCTCGACGACGGCCGCGGACTCCCCCGGGGCGACGGCGACCTCGCGCCGCTGTCCGGCGACCGCTGCGGTCAGGGTCAGCGGCGCGTCGGCTCCGGCCCCGGTGCGCTCCAGCTCCACGTGCAGCCGCGCCACGCCCTCGGTCCGGCCGTCGGCCCCGGTGCGCACCGTGATCTCCGGGCGCACCCCGGCCAGGCGGGCGGTGCTCCAGGCGTGCAGGCCGATCGGCCGCCAGATCCCGGCGGTGACGAGGGTCGGCCCCCAGTCCCAGCCGAAGTTGCAGGCCATCTTGCGGATGAACTGGAACGGCTCGGGGTAGGCGCCCGGCCGGTCCCCCAGCCGCAGCCGCAGGTCCTCGGCGTAGCGGTAGGCGGAGGTGAAGGTGACCGCGAGCTCGTTGTCCCCGGCGCGCACCGCGTCGGTGACGTCGAACCGGTAGGAGCGGTGCATGTTGGCGGTGCGGCCCACGACCCTGTCGTTGAGGCGCACCTCGGCGACCGTGTCGAGCCCGTCGCAGACGAGGTCGAGCCGCTCGGCCCCCTCCAGCAGGCCGGTCAGCGCGTCCTCGGCCAGGACGGTCGCGTAGCGCCAGTCGGTGCGGCCGATCCACCCCAGCCGGGTCTCGTTGTCGTCGGCGTAGGGGTCGCCGATGAGGCCAGCGGCCAGCAGGTCGGTGTGCACGCACCCCGGCACCGCGGCCGGGACGCCCTCCGGCGCCGTGACCGCTTCGGCCGCCTCCTCCGGCGGCCCCGCGGGCGGCACGGCCCGCACGGTCCAGTTCTCACGCAGGTCGAAGTGGACTGCCACATTGCTCCAGACGTCGCTCGGATTCAGAACTTGTGCACCGCGGTGGGCGAAGGGGGCGGGCTGCCGCGAGAGTGCGCGCCCGTCATTCAGACCCGTGCCGTCAGGGGCCCGGCGCGCGCCTCGCGGCCGAAGCACGTCGGTGACCGTACGCACCGGACCTCAGCACCGCTTCGGTGTCGAGGCGCGGCCGCGGCCGGTTTGCAGGCCATCCGCCGGCGAAACGGGCCGCGCTCTCGCCACAGCCTCCCTGGCGGGTCACGCCGCCCTCAGCACGATCCGTCCGCGCCGTCCCCCGAGCAGCCCACGAAGTGGCCCTCCTCGGCCTCCACCAGCCGGACGCCGCCGCCGTCGCCGCCGCCCGGCCCGTGCACCGGGCAGCCGCCCTCCGCGTCGGCGGCGCGCTCGGCGTCCGTCTGCGCCCAGGTGCGGTGGAGCCGCGGCACGGAGGCCAGCAGGCGGCGGGTGTAGGGGTGCAGCGGGTTGGCGAAGACCCGGCCGGTCGGCCCCGACTCCGCGATCGCCCCGCGCCGCAGGATCACCGACGTGTCGCTGACGTAGTTGCCCAGCGACAGGTCGTGGGTGACGAACAGGATGCCCATGCCCCGGGCCTTCAGGTCGCCGAGCAGGTTGAGCACGTCGATGCGGGTGGAGGCGTCCAGCATGCTGATGACCTCGTCGGCGACCAGCATCCTGATGTCGAGCAGCAGCGCCCTGGCGATGAGGAGGCGCTGCAGCTGGCCGCCGCTGAGCTGGTGCGGGTACTTGCCCAGGACCTGGGCCGGGCCGAGGCGGACGACGTCCAGGGACTCGGCGATCCTGCGCCGCCATTCGGCGTCGCCCGCCTCGGGGAAGTACTCGGCCCGGATCAGCGCGAAGACCCTGTCGGCGGGGAAGATCGGGTTGAAGCAGCTGAAGGGGTCCTGGAAGACGCCCTGCACCCGCCGGTAGTACTCCTTGCGCCGCCGGTGCCCGCGCAGCCGCGAGACGTCGGTGCCCTCGAAGGTGATGGTGCCCTCGGTGATCGGGGTGAGCCCCAGGACCATCCTGCCGATGGTGCTCTTGCCGCTGCCGCTCTCGCCGATGAGCGAGACCACCTGGCCCGGCCGCACCTCGAAGCCGACGTCGCGGACGGCGCGCAGCCGCTCCCCGCCGAAGGCGCCGATCCGGTAGACCTTGGACACCCGGTCGAGTCTGAGCATCGTCGCTACCCCGCCTTCCAGCAGGCGGCCCAGTGGCCGCGGTCGACTTCGACGAACGGCGGCTCCTCCTCGCACTTGGCGAAGGCCAGCGGGCAGCGGTCCTTGAACCGGCAGCCCTTCGGCGGGTCGAGGAGGCCCGGAGGGCTGCCCGGGATCCCGGCCAGCCGCTGCTCGGTGTAGGTGACGCCGACCTCGGGCAGCGAGGAGATGAGCATCCGGGTGTAGGGGTGGCGGGGCGCCTCGACGACGGAGCGGGCCGGCGCCTTCTCCACCGGCTTGCCCGCGTACATCACCATGATGGTGTCGGCGATCTGGTAGACCAGCGAGATGTCGTGGGTCACGAAGATCATGCCGGTGAGGTAGCCGCGGTCGCGGAACTCCACGAGGGCCTCCGACACCGCGCGCTGGGTGGAGACGTCCAGCGCGGAGGTGACCTCGTCGGCGATGAGCAGCGACGGGTCGAGCAGGGTGGACAGCACCATCACCACCCGCTGCTTCATGCCGCCCGACAGCTCGATCGGGTAGCGCTTGAGCACCTCGGCCGACAGCCCGACCAGGTCCAGTCTGCGGTGCAGCTCGCCGCGCACGGAGGTGAAGCGCACCCCCCGCGATTCGAGGAGTTCGGCGATCATCCTGCCGATCCTGCGGGTGGGGTTGAGCGCGCTCATGGCGTACTGCGGGATGAGGGACACCTTGTGGTAGCGGAAGGGCGCCATCGCGGCCTGGTCGCCGACGGGCAGCTCCTCCCCGTCCAGGCGCACGGTGCCGCGGACGTGCTTCATCCGGGCGTCCATCCGGATGAGGCTCTTGCCCAGGGTGGACTTGCCGCTGCCGGACTCCCCCGCCAGGCCCATGATCTCGCCGTCGGCGAGGCTGAAGCCGACGCCGTCGAGCGCGTGCACGTCACCGCGCAGCGTCCGGTAGTGGACCGTGAGGTCGGATACTTCGAGGCTCACGCCGCTCACAACTCCCTCAGTCGCGGATTGAACACCTCGTCCAGGCCGACGTTCATGATGTAGAGCGACCCGACGATGGCGGTGATGCCGAGCCCCGGGGGCACGAACCACCACCACATGCCCAGTTGCAGGGCGCTCCAGCTCACCCCGTTGTGCATCATCAGCCCGAGCGAGACGCCCTGGGTGGGGCCCAGCCCGATGAAGTCCAGGCCGGCCGCGATCAGGATCGCCCCGCCGAACAGCAGGATGAAGGTCATGAACAGGTAGGAGCTCATGTTCGGGGCGATCTCGCGGAAGATGATCTTCCAGCCGCGCCGGCCGCTCAGCCGGGCCAGGTCGACGAAGTCCCGGGTGGCCAGCGAGAGGGCCTGGGCGCGGATGGCGCGCGCGGCCCACGGCCACGACGTCAGCCCGATGAACAGCGACTGCACCATGATCCCGCGGGCCTCCAGGTAGGCGGCGGCGATGATCAGCACGACCAGGGCCGGCAGCACCAGCACGATGTTGGTGATCATGTTGAGGACCTCGTCGACCAGCCCGCCCCGGTAGCCGGCGGTGAAGCCGATGACCATGCCGACGAGCGCCGCGACCCCGCCGCCGAGCAGGCCGACCAGGAAGGTCGAGCGCAGTCCGTGGGCGAACTGGGCGAAGACGTCCTGGCCGAAGTTGGTGGTGCCGAACCAGAACTCCCCCGAGGGGGGCTGCGCCTGCGGCCCGACGTAGGTGTTGGGCCCCTCCTCGATGAACATCGGGGCGACGACGGCGGTGGCCAGGAGCACGGCGATGACCGCGAGCCCGGCCAGCAGCTTGGGGTTGCGCCGGGCGAAGTAGAGGGTGTCGCCCCGCCCTCGCGCGCCGGCGTCGACTTCGGGGGCCGTCGCCGGATCGGGCCCGGGGACGCGGTCGCGGGGTGCCTGCTCTGCGGTCATGCGGTCCCTCCCTGCATCTGCATCCGGATCCGCGGATCCACCAGGACGTAGAGGACGTCGATGACGAAGTTGGCGATCAGCACGCCGAGGACGATGAACAGGAAGGCGCCCTGGAGCAGGAAGAAGTCCCGGTTGTTCAGCGCCTCCAGGATGAGGTTGCCCAGCCCGGGATAGGAGAAGACGATCTCGGTGAGCAGGGCGCCGGCCACGATGGTGCCCAGTTGCAGGGCCAGCCCGGTGAGCTGGGGCAGCATCGCGTTGCGGAAGGCGTAGCCGCGGATCAGCCGGCGCGGGGCGCCGAGCGCCTCCAGGTAGTTGGAGTAGTCGGCCTCCAGCTCGTAGATGATCATGTTGCGCATGCCGATCGCCCAGCCGCCGAACGCCACGAGGAAGAGCGACAGGAACGGCAGGAACCAGTGCAGCAGCAGGCTGGCGAGGAAGGGCCAGGACCACGACGGCTGCAGCGCGAACCCGTAGGCGCCCGCCGTCGGGAAGATCCCCGCGACGATCCCCAGGCTCCAGGCCAGCAGGATCCCCAGCCACATGTAGGGCGTGGCCGTGAGCAGGTAGCCCACCGGCAGCACGGTGTTGTCGAGCCATTTGCCGCGCGCCGCGAACGCGCCGAACTTGTTGCCGGCGAACCAGCTCAGCAGGATCGCCGGGATCAGCAGCCCGAGCGTGTAGGGGACCGCCCCCATGATCACCTCGGAGACCGGCGCGGGGAACAGCCACACGCTGGTGCCGAGGTCGCCCTGGGCCAGCGAGCCCCAGAAGTTGAGGTACTGCCGCCAGACGGGCTGGTCGAGGCCGAACAGCGAGGAGTAGTAGTCGCGCATCGACTCCAGGGCCTCGGCGTCGCCCACCGAAGCCCGGGCCAGCATGCTGCGCACGGGGTCCCCCGGCATGAACCGCGGGATCATCCAGTTGATCGTCACCGCCACGAAGAAGGTGAGGGCGTAGACAAAGAGCTTCCTACCGAAATAGCGCCACACACGCTCCTCCTGACAACGGAATCCATGCGGACGTCCGCTCCCCTCCCCCGGTCGTGAAACGGGGGGAGGAGAGGGGAGCGGACCGATCGAACGGCCGCACGGGCTATTGGGCCGGTTCGATCTCGGTGAGGGTCAGAATCGCGCCCAACTGGTTGTAGTTGCGCCACGTGGTGGGCAGGTGGTCGGGCGTGTCCTCGGCCGCGGAGGGCCAGTTCGTCCAGGTCCCGTTGTTGACCTGCGACCACAGGCCGTTGTACCAGAGCGGGATCACCGGCATTTCGGTGAGGTGGATCTCCTGCAGTTCGGAGATGATCTCCTGCATTCCCTCGCGGTCCTCGACCGGCGTGCGGGCGAGGTCCTGGACGAGGCCCCACGCCTCCTCGTTCTCGTAGCGGCCGAAGTTGGTCCTCGTCTGCCGCTCCTGGACCGGCAGTTGGAAGAGGTACTCGTAGTAGGTCCACGGCGTGTTGCTGAGTTGGCGCTCGTTGTTGATCAGCATGTCGAACTCGCCGGTCTCCCTGGCGTCCTGCAGCGCCGCCTCGTCGGGGAACTCGGCATCGAGGTCGATGCCGACCTCCTGGGCGCTCTCGCTGATGATCCGGATCGCCTCCATCCAGTCGGTCCAGCCGGAGGGGACGATGATCGTCAGGTCGACGGGGTCGCCGTCGGGGGTCTCGACGAGGCCGTCGCCGTTCTCGTCGGTGTAGCCGGCCTCCTCCAGGAGCCTCCTGGCCTCGTCGGGGTCGTGGGAGAACCCGTGCTCGTCGACCACCGACCGGTCGACGAAGTCCTCCCAGGCCGGGAGCAGGCCGGTGGGGTCGGCCGGCTCCACCAGGTTGCTGTAGGGGCCCTCGACGATCCGCTGCATGTCGATCGAGTGCGCCAGCGCCCGCCGGAACTCCGGATCGTCCATCGGCGCCCGCTCCATGTTCATGACCAGCCATGCGGTGTTGGCCGAGAGCATGTAGGGGGGTTCGGGGTGGTAGCTGGAGATCTGCGGGTCGCCGTCGATGGTCTGGTCGACGCCGGGCAGGAAGTTGTTGCTGATGTCGATGTCGTTCTGGGTGAGCAGGCCCAGCGCGACGTCGTTGCTGGAGTTGACGATGTCGACGATGTGGTCGGGCCGCACCTCGTGGCCGAGGGCCTCGGTGGCCCACCAGTCCTCGTTCTTGGCCCAGACCATGCGGTCCTCGTCGTGGGTCTCGTAGACGTAGGGACCGGTGCCGATCGGGTCCTCGTTGGCGCCGGAGGACACCTCCTCCTCCGAGCGGTCCGCCCACAGGTGCTCGGGCACGATGGCGTTGCTGTAGATCCAGTTCGCCCATTCCTGGCGGCGCGGGTCGGAGAAGGTGAAGCGGACGGTGTGGTCGTCGACGGCCTCGGCGCCGTCCAGCCAGTCCCACAGGCTGCTGTAGGGGACCGAGTCCATCTGGCCGAGCTCGACGGTGAAGACGACGTCGTCGGCGGTGAGCGGCTCGCCGTCGGTCCACTCGACGCCTTCGCGCAGCTTCAGCTCGTAGGTGTCCTCGCCGGTCCAGTCCCCGCTCTCGGCCAGCCAGGGGGTGTACTCGTCGGCGTAGGGATCGTAGAGGAACAGCGTCTCGTAGGCGTATCCCACGGTTCCGGTGGCATAGGTCCAGTTCATGATGGGGTTCCAGTTGGCGGGGGGTCCCCACTGGGTGCCGGTGGTGTAGAGGGTCTCGTTCCTCGGGTAGGCGCCCGCGCCGCCCCCACCGCCGCCCTCGCCGGTGCAGGCCGTCGCCGCCAGGCCGATCGCCAGGAGCGCGGCCGGCGGTTTCATCCGGTTTCGCATTACGACTCTCCCTCCTCCGTCCGGAGCACCCGCTCCCTGACCGCGGATCAAACTCATGCGGTCACTCCTCCGCCCGGGTGCGTGAGAGCGCTCCCAGACACCCGGCGGATCATCGACTTAAGCGGATAAGTTGGGAAGAGTGAAACACGAGGGAGGCATGGCGTCAATGAGGCCTTAACGCGCCGTTACCCCTCTGTGACAAAGAGGAGAAGACCCCCGGTGGCTCGGCCACCGGGGGTCTTGAACCTCAGCCATAAGGGCTCGCGGAGAACGGGCGGCCCGTCGCGTGGCCGAAGGCCCGTGTTCCCGGGGTGCCCGGCTCCGCGCGAAACACATCGGATGCCCTGCGTCCAGACCGAAACCCCCGGTGTCGGCCCGCACCCAAGGCAACAGCTCCGCTTCGCGCACGGGTGCGGCGTTCACCCCCAACGGGCCTGCGGCCACACGAGAGAACCGCACCCGCACGAACCCCCTCCAGGGGCTGAGGTGGCAAACCCCTGAAGCCAAGGTTTCCGCCAAGCCCCTTCCCGGGCCGATCCCACACACGGCGCTATCTCCGCACCGGGCCCGTGCTCGCCCTCGGGAAGAGCTCCGCCGGGGCCGTGGCCTGGTCGGCGACCGGGCTTCCGGCCACGGCCCGCGCCGCCATCCGGGCCGCCTGCCTGCCGTGCCCGGCCACGTCGCGGCCGACCGCCGTCAGCGCGGGGCGCACCAGGCGGCACAGCACCGAGTCGTCCCAGGCGACGATGGAGAGCTCGGCCGGCACCTCCACCCCCATCTCGTGGGCCACGCCCAGCCCGGCCACAGCCATCAGGTCGTTGTCGTAGACCAGCGCGGTGGGCCGCGCGGCCGCGGCCAGGAGCCGGCGGGTCGCCTTGGTGCCGGCCTCGCCCGTGTAGTCGGCGTGTACGATCTCGGCGTGTTCGAGGCCGAACTCCGCCGCGGCCGCGGTGAAGGCGGCCGAGCGCGCCTCGGTGTGCGCGAACTCCGGCGGTCCGGCCACCCTGGCGACGCGCCGGTGCCCCAGCGCGGCCAGGTACTGCACGACCTCGCGCATCGCCGTGTCGTCGTCGGAGTACAGGCAGGGCAGCGGCCCGACGCCGCCGGGCCCGCCGACCACCACGGCCGGCAGCCCGAGCCGGGTGACGACCTCCACCCGCACGTCGTCCACCCGCAGGTCCACCAGCAGCATGCCGTCCACCCTGCGCTCGGCCGACCAGCGCCGGTAGGTCAGGATCTCGGCCTCCCGGTCCTCGCAGACCTGCAGCAGCAGGGCGGTGCCGGTTCCGGCCAGCTCCGCCTGGACGCCGGAGATCAACTGCATGAAGAACGGCTCGACGCCCAGCACCTGGGCCGGCCGGTCCACGATCAGGCCGATCGCGCCCACCCGGCCCTCCGAGAGGGCGCGCGCCGCGGTGCTGGGCGCCCAGCCCATCTCCGCCGCGACGGCCAGGATGCGCTCGCGGGTCGGCTCGGAGACCCCCGGCCGCCCGTTGAGCGCGTAGGAGACCGATCCCGTGGAGACACCGGCCGCCTTGGCGATGTCGACGATCGTCGGGCGTCTCATCGGCGGTCCCCACCTCCATGACCGACCTCCGGCCGGTTAACCGATTAAGTTCCCTCTGAGGATACCAAGCCCCCATCGTCCCCGTTCAACGGGCGAGGTGAGCGGCATCGGGGCCGCCCGATGCGGTAGAACGGCGCCATGACCGAAACAACGGACACCGTGCCGGGCTGGCTCTCCGGCGAGGAAATGGACGCGGCGCGCCAGCGGCTGCCCATCGTCTACGTCAACGCCGTCCCCGTGCGGACCGACGACTCCGGCACGGTCACGCGCGTGGGCCTGCTGCTGCGCGCGGCCCCGGACTCGACGATCAGCCGCGCCCTGGTGGCGGGGCGGGTCCTCTACCACGAGCGGATCCGCGACGCCCTCGTGCGCCACCTGGAGAAGGACCTCGGGCCGGTGGCGCTCCCGCGGATCCCCGCATCACCGCAGCCGTTCACCGTCGCCGAGTACTTCCCGACCCCCGGCATCACCCCGTTCCACGATCCGCGCCAGCACGCGGTGGCCATGGCCTACGTCGTCCCGGTCGCCGGCGACTGCCGGCCCCGGCAGGACGCGCTCGACCTGGAGTGGTTCACCCCCGAGGAGGCGGCGAGCCCCGAACTCCAGCAGGAGATGTCGGGCGGTCAGGGCGTGCTGCTCAAGCAGGCGCTGGCCCACGTCGGCCGGCTGCCCTGACGGCGTGCCGGGGCCGCGGCGCCCGCGAGCAGACGCGGGCGCCGCGGCCCCGGCGCGTTCCTCAGCCGTCAGCGCAGCCCGACCCGCACCCTGCGGGTGCCCGCCTCCACCGCGACGCGGACGCCGGCCTCGGTGTCGGTGACGCGGGAGGCGCCCTCGACCGTTCCCGTGCCGTGCACGCCCACCAGGAGTACGTTCCAGGCGGGCGGGTCCTCGGCGTGGACTTCGACGGTGACGGCGCCGTCGCCGGCCCATGTCCTGAAGGCCGCCGCCCGGTGGCCCTCCGCGGTGGGCACCACGGCCCGCCTCAGCTCCCGCCCGCCGCTCTCCGCGGCCTCGACGGCGCCGTGCACGCGCAGGGTCAGCCCGTCCAGGTAGTCGTAGTCGGGCCGGGTCGCCACCGCGCCGACCGGGAGCACGGCCCCCGGGCGGACCAGCAGCGGCAGGGAGTCGTAGCCGTGCGTCTCGCGCCGCCAGGCCGGTCCCCGCACGGTCTCGCCGGTCAGCAGGCGCGTCCACTCCCCCTCGGGGACGTAGTACTCCACGGACCCGTCCTCGCTCAGCACGGGCGCGACGAGCAGGTCGCCGCCGAGCATGTACTGGGTGTCGAGGTGGTGGCAGGTCGGATCGTCGGGGAACTCCAGCAGCATCGCCCGCATCACCGGCACCCCCTGCTCGTGCGCCTGCACGGCGGCCCCGAACAGGTAGGGCATGAGCTCGCACTTGAGCCGGGTGAACGCGCGGGCCACCGCGACCGACTCCTCGCCGAAGGCCCACGGCACCCGGTAGGAGCGGCTGCCGTGCAGCCGGCTGTGCGAGGAGAGCAGGCCGAAGGCGAGCCAGCGCTTGAACAGGCCGGGGTCGGGGGTGCCCTCGAACCCGCCGATGTCGTGGCTCCAGAACCCGAACCCGGACAGGCCCAGCGACAGCCCGCCGCGCAGGCTCTCGGCCATGGCCCCGTAGGTGGAGCCGCAGTCGCCGCCCCAGTGCACCGGGAACTGCTGGCCGCCGGCCGTGGCCGACCGGGCGAACAGCACCGCCTCGCCCTCGCCGCGCGCCTCCCGCAGCACGTCGAACACCGTCTGGTTGTAGAGCTGGGTGTAGTAGTTGTGCATGCCCTCCGGGTCGGAGCCGTCCGCCCATCGCACATCGGTGGGGATGCGCTCGCCGAAGTCGGTCTTGAAGGCGTCCACGCCCATGTCGAGCAGCGCGCGCAGCTTGTCGGCGTACCACTCGCGGGCCTCGGGGCTGGTGAAGTCGACCAGCGCCATCCCGGCCTGCCACTTGTCCCACTGCCACACGTCGCCGCCGGGCCGCCGCACGAGGTGCCCCAGGCGCGTCCCCTCCTCGAACAGTGCGGAGCGCTGCGCGATGTAGGGGTTGATCCACACGCAGACGCGCAGCCCCCGTTCCTTGAGGCGGGCCAGCATGCCCTCGGGGTCGGGGAACACCTCCGGATCCCACTCGAAGTCGCACCAGTGGAACTCGCGCATCCAGAAGCAGTCGAAGTGGAAGACGCTCAGCGGGATGTCGTGCTCGGCCATGCCGTCGACGAAGGTGCTGACGGTCTCCTCGTCGTAGGAGGTGGTGAACGAGGTGGACAGCCACAGGCCGAAGGACCACGGCGGCGGCAGCGCCGGGCGGCCGGTGAGCGCGGTGTAGCCGGCCAGGACCCCCTTCGGCGTCCCCCCGTAGACGACGTAGAAGCACAGGGACTGGTCCTCGACGCTGAACTGCACGCGGCCCACCGCCTCGGAGCCCGCCTCGAAGGAGACGGCCCCCGGGTGGTCGACGAGGACGCCGTAGCCCCGGTTGGTCAGGTAGAAGGGGACGTTCTTGTAGGCCTGCTCGCTGCTGGTGCCGCCGTCGGCCTGCCAGATGTCCACGGTCTGGCCGTTGCGGACGAACGGGGTGAAGCGCTCGCCCATGCCGTAGACCAGTTCGCGCACGCCCAGGGAGAGCCGGGTCAGCATGTGGTGCGCCCCGTCGTCGGTCTCCACGAACCCCATGCCGCGCTCGTCGACGGAGGTGAGCGTGCGCCCGTTCGCGCGGAAGTCCAGGCGCCAGGGCCCCTCGGTGTCGACCCGCAGCGACAGCGCCCCGCTGGACAGCTCGACGATCGAGCCGTCCCTGGCCGTCTTGGCGACCACACCGGTGCCGGGAGACAGCGCGAAGGCCGGGTTCGGGCGCACCCCTCCGGCCAGGTGGGTGACCCGCACCCCGATCACATTGGGGGCCGGCGACCAGCAGTCGACGGTGAGCAGCGGCGTGTTGAGGGTGTCGCCCCGGTGGGCTGTCTCCCGAACGGGGGCGTAGAGGGTGATCCTGTCGTCGAGGACGCGGGCGTCGCGGGCCTCGCGCGCGTAGTGGGCGCGCACGCCGTCCCGCATCTGCCAGAACCCATCGGTGAACTTCATCGGCCGCCTTCGTGTGGTGTCGCGCGGGTGGTGCGGGCCCGGGCCGAAAACGGCGGCCGGTGGCCGCCGCCCCGACCCGGGCCCCTCTCGTCGGTGCGGTTCCGGCCTTATGAGGCCGTCGCGGCGCCGTGCCGCGCCGCGTGCCGCCCGATGAGTTCCTTGAACCAGTGGTAGCTGTCCTTGGGGATGCGCTCCAGGGTGTCGTAGTCGACCCGGACGATGCCGAAGCGCCGGTCGTAGCCGTAGGCCCATTCGAAGTTGTCCAGCAGGGACCACACGAAGTGGCCGCGGACGTCGACCCCGGCCTCGATGGCCGCCGCGACGGCGTGCAGGTGGTCGCGGACGTAGTCGATCCGGTCGGTGTCGCGGACCCGCCCGTCGGCGTCCACCCGGTCCTCCTCGGCCGACCCGTTCTCGGTGACGAGGACGGGCGGCAGGTTCGGGTAGCGCCGGTGCAGGTCGACGAGCAGGTCGGTGAACGTGGAGGGGACCACCGGCCAGCCCATGGTGGTGTGGCGCACCCCCTCGAAGGGGACCTCCTCGGTCCGGATGTCCATCGCCGTGCGGCGGGCGGGGTCGGGTTCCCGGTGCGGCGCGTCGCGCAGCTTGGTCGGCCGGTAGTAGTTGACGCCGAGGAAGTCCAGCGGCTGGGAGATGGTCGCCAGGTCGCCCTCGGCGCGGTAGGACCCGTCGGCGAGCTCGCCCCAGGTCTCGGCCTCGTTGTCCGGGTAGCAGGCGTTGAGCAGCGGTTCCGTCCAGACGCGGTTGTGCAGCGTCTCGGCCCGGTCCACGGCGGCGCGGTCGGCGGCGGAGTCGGTGGCCGGGACCAGCCGATCGAGGTTGAGCGTGATGCCGACCTCGACCGGGCGCCCGTGGGCGGCGGCCGAGGCGCGCAGCTCCCGGGCCGCCAGACCGTGCGCGAGCAGCAGGTGGTGCGCTGTCGCCAGCGCCGGGGTGCCCTCCCGGGTGCCGGGGGCGTGCCGCCCCACGGCGTGGCCGACGAAGGAGGAGCAGAACGGCTCGTTGAGGGTGATCCAGCGCCGCACCCGGTCGCCGAGGTGGTCGGCGGTGATGCGGGCGTACTCGGCGAAGCGCTCGGCGGTCGCGCGCACCCGCCAGCCGCCGCGGTCCTCCAGCGCCTGCGGCAGGTCCCAGTGGTACAGCGTCACGATCGGTTCGATGCCCGCGGCGAGGAGCTCGTCGACGAGGCGGTCGTAGAAGGCGAGCCCCTCGGGGTTGGCGGGGCCGTCCCCGGCGGGCCTGATGCGCGGCCAGGCGGTGGAGAAGCGGTAGGCGCCCACCCCCAGCTCCTTCATCAGCGCGATGTCCTCGGGGTAGCGGTGGTAGTGGTCGCAGGCCGTGTCACCGGTCTCGCCGCGCGCCACCCTGCCGGGCGTGCGGCAGTAGGCGTCCCAGATGGAGGGCAGTCGGCCGCCCTCGGTGACGGCCCCCTCCACCTGGTAGGAGGCCGTGGCCGTGCCGAAGAGGAAGTCGGCGGGCAGGGCGGGCGGGTCGCTTGCTGTCATGGTGCGCTGTCCTCGTGTCCGTGCTCGATGTGCTCTGTCGAAGGGGGCTGGGATCGTCGATGGGGGTCGGAGTCGTGGCCGCACCTCTCCGTGCACCACTGATGGCGTGGGAAGGCTGCCGTCAGCGCGCCGACGACGGCCTCACCGGGCCGACAGGGGTGCAGCAGGGCCTGTGAACGGCACCCGGCTTCTCCCCGTCGAATGATCCGAGGTGGCCGGCTCACTTGATCGACCCTCCCGATATCCCGGCCGCCACGTACTTCTGCGCGACGACGAGCAGGATCGCGGCCGGGATCGAGGAGAGCGTCGCCACGGCCATCACCGCTCCCCAGTCGCCGACGTGGGCGCCGATGTACTCGTAGATGCCCAGCGTCACCGGCTTCACCGCGTCGGTGGTGTTGAGCGTCAGGGCGAACAGGAAGTCGCTCCAGGCGAAGAGGAAGGTGAACAGCCCGCCGGTGATGAGCGCGTTGCGGCTCATCGGCACGACGACGCTCAGCAGGACGCGCAGCCGCCCCGCGCCGTCGACCATCCCGGCCTCCAGCACCTCCTCGGGGATCGACACCATGAACGCCCGCAGCAGGATGATGGTGAAGGGGATGCCCAGCGAGGCGTCGGCGAGGACCAGGCCGAGGTAGGAGTTGACCAGGTCCAGCTCGACGTAGGCGTTGTAGAGGGCGTTGGCGACGACGATGCCCGGCACCATCTGGGTGATCAGGGTGCCGAAGACGACCGTGCGGGCGCCGCGCAGCCGGAGCCGGGACAGGGCGTAGGCCGCGGGTGCGGCCACGACCAGGCACACGGCGACGGCGCCCAGCGCCACCAGCATGCTGGTGAGCAGGTTCCCCGCCTGGGACTCCCAGGCGCGGCCGAAGTTGCCGAGGTCCAGCGTCTGCGGGACCCACCTGAGTTCGGCCATCG
The DNA here is from genome assembly GCF_013408795.1 of Spinactinospora alkalitolerans. Taxonomy (NCBI): domain Bacteria; kingdom Bacillati; phylum Actinomycetota; class Actinomycetes; order Streptosporangiales; family Nocardiopsidaceae; genus Spinactinospora; species Spinactinospora alkalitolerans. The sequence goes on along the minus strand of NZ_JACCCC010000001.1, from coordinate 1,263,424 downwards.
CCGCGCCGGGCTGGAGGGCGGTGTTGATCATCCAGTACAGCGGGAACAGCAGGACGGCCAGGACGATCACGCCGAAGGCGAGGCTGAGGGCGTTCAGCCGGTCGGTGCGCGTCATGCGCATGCTCATCATCTCCCCAGCCCGTCGCGGTTGGCCCGCAGGTAGATCACCGCGAAGACCATGCTGATCAGGATCAGGACGTTGCCGACGACGGCGCCCTGGCCGAAGTCGAGTTGCAGGAAGGACAACTGGTAGGTGTGGGTGCCCAGGGTCTCGGTGGCGTGCGCCGGGCCGCCGTTGGTGAGCGCCAGGATCAGGTCGAGGATCTTGACCGTGGACATGAAGCCCAGCACCAGCACCACGGTCACCACCGGCCGCATCATGGGCAGGGTGACGCCGAAGAACGCCCGCAGCGGGCTCGCGCCGTCCAGGACGGCGGCCTCGCGGATCTCCTTGGGGATCTCCTGCAGCCCGCCGTAGAGGATCACCATGTTGAACGGGATGCCGATCCAGATGTTGACCAGGACCACCGACAGCAGCGCGAAGTCGGGGCTGCTCAGCCACGGGATGGTGGACGAGGTGAGCCGCAGCCCCTGCAGGGCCTCGTTGAGCACCCCGGTCTCCTGGTCGAGCACGCGGCGCCAGACGGTTCCGGCCACCACCATGGGGATCAGCCAGGGCAGCAGGAGCAGCGAGCGCATGATCCCCGACAGCGGGAAGCGGCGGGAGAAGAACACGGCCAGCGCCATGCCGATGGCGAACTGGCCGGCCAGCGAGCCGACCGTGAACAGCAGGGTGTGCCACAGCGACGCGCCGAACAGCGCGTCGGTGAAGACGGCGCGCCAGTTGTCCAGGCCGTTGAAGGGCGCCTCACCGGTGAAGTAGGTGGCCGGCGTGTACTGCTGGAAGCTCATCACGACGTTGCGCACGAGCGGGTAGCCGAAGAAGGCCAGCATGTACAGCACCGCGGGGGCGATGAAGAGCCACTGCGAGAGGATCCGGCGCCGGCGGCGCGCGGCGGCGACGCCGGGGTCCGGGGTCCGGGAGCGCTCCCGGTCAGCGGAGGCGGGCGCGTTGGAGGCGATCGTCGTCATGTCCGGCTCCTCAGCTCCGCCTCGACCTGGGACTGCGCGCGGGCGAGGGCGTCCTCGGGAGCGGCCTCGCCGGTCAGCGCCGCCTGCAGCGCGGTGCCGATGGCCTGCGAGTAGATGTTCCAGTCGGTGCCGACGTACTCGGTCCGGCTGCGCGCGGTCTGCACCTGGTCGGCGAAGGCCGCGAGTCGGGGCACCGCCTCGCGGTACTCCTCGGCCGCGCCCGGGTCGACGGGGACGTTGCTGCCCTTGGTGGACCAGTCCAGTTGCGCCTCGGGGGTGGTCATACAGGCGACGATCCGCGCCGCGACCTCCTCCCGCTCCGGGTGGTCGCGGTTGACCGGGACCGTGAAGGTCACCCCGCCGATGGGGGCCACCGGGGTGCCGCCGGCCTCGGGCACGGGGATCTCCACCACGGCCCAGTCCAGCTCGGGGTGCTCCTTGAGTACCGGCATCTGCCACGGGCCGTTGATCATCATGGCGGTGTTGCCCGCGATGAACTGGTCGTTGACGTCGGCCTGGGTCCAGTTCACGGCCGACCGCGACGCCGAGCCCCCGTCGATCAGCGACGTGACGTACTCCAGCGCCTCGACCGCCTCGGGCGAGTCGAGCTCCCGCTCGTCGCCGCCGTTGGACCACAGCCACGGCAGGAACTGGTAGACCCCGTCCTCGGTGGCCAGGGCGCTGATCGCGAGGCCGTAGCGGTCGCCCTCGGTGAGCCCGGCCGCCGCCGTGCCGAGCTCCTCCCAGGTCTCCGGCGGTTCGACGCCCGCCTCCGCCAGCATCTCCTCGTTGTAGAAGAGCCCCAGCGAGTTCACCGCGCGGGCGGCCCCGTAGTAGGTGCCCTCGTAGCTGCCGAAGGAGACCGCGCCCTCGGACAGCGTCTCCGTCGACAGGCCGAGTTCTTCCAGGGGGACCAGCCCCCCGGCAGCGGCGAACTGGGGCAGGTCCGAGCCGTCGATGGTGAGGACGTCGGGCAGGGACCTCGACGAGGCCATGCGCAGCGCCTTGGGGACGAGCTGGTCGGCCGGGACGCTGATCTGCTGCACGCGCACGCCGATCTCGTCGCCGCAGCGGTCCATGGCCTCCTGGTCCCAGGTGGCGTAGGGCTCGTCGGTGTTGGAGTTCATGACCGTGTAGACGTCGGGGTCGGGTTCGGCGGCGCAGCCCGCGCCGATGAGCACGAGCGCCGCGGCGGCCGCGATGACGGGCGCGGCCGGCGGCGGGCGGAGGGGGCGGTCTCTCATGGGGGTTCTCCGTCGTCGGGACGGGCGGGCGACCGGCGGGCCGCCCGCGTCGACCAGCGGGGTCTCTCGGATCGCGATGGGGGATGGGGGCTCAGGGCGCGGGCGCCACGGTGCCGCCCCGGGTGATCCGGGGCGGGATCAGCACGTGTCCGGCAGAGGAGCGGGCGGCGGGACCGGGGTCGCCGGCCCCCTCGATCGCCGCCACGGCCAGCCGGGTCACGGCGGCCGACATCTCCTGGACGGGGAGTTCGATGCGGGTGACATCGAGCCCGCCGAGGTCTTCGGGGAAGTTGCCGATGGCCACGAGCGAGACGTCCCTGGGGACCTGCAGCCCCCGCCCGGCCAGGTGGCGCAGGATGCCCGGGATCGCCGCGGGGTGCTGGACGGCGAGCGCGGTCGGCGGCCGCTCGGCGTCGAACAGGGCGTCCAGGCGGCGGCGCAGCTCCTCGGGGTCGCCGCTGGAGGGGCACACCGGGATCTGCGCGCCGAGTTCGGCGGCGATCCGGTCGGCGCCGTCGATGCCGCGCACCGAGTAGCTGCGGCGGCTGCGGATGTCGTCCTCGACCGTCGCGAGGTAGCAGATGCGGCGGTGGCCGGCGTCGTGCAGCGTCCGCACCGACGCCGCTGCGGCCTCCTCCCAGTCGAGGTCGGCCCACGGGGCGGCGGACTCGTCAGCGGGGCGGCCGAGGACCGCCACAGGGAAGCCGAGGGCGCGCATGGCGCCGATCCGGGGGTCCTCCATCTCGACGCCCATGAGCACGGCCGCGTCGGCGAGCCTGCTGCGGGCGACCCTCTCCAGGCCGGGCCCCCTTGACCCTCCTCCGGCCGCCGTGATCAGCAGGAGGTCGTAGCCGTGCTCGCCGGCGGCCTCACCGAGGCCGTACGTGAAGCGCCCGCCGACCGGCAGGTAGCCGCGCGAGGGCAGGGGCAGCGCGAGGGCGATGACGTTGGTGCGGGTGCTGCGCAGCGACCGCGCCCCGGCGTTGGGGTGGTAGCCCAGCTCCTCGATCGCGGCCTGCACCGCGACGCGGGTCTCGGCGGAGATCTTCCTCGAACCGCTGAGCACGTAGGAGACCGTGCTCGGCGCCACCCCCGCCGCACGGGCGACGTCCTTGATCGTGGCCACGGCCGCACCTCTCTTCCGCAATCGAATCGATTCGACAGATGCCCGCACGGGTGCGTCGAATCGATTCACCTTGCGTGGAATGTTAAGAACGCGCCGCCACCGGGTCAATCCCCCGCGTCCGGGAGATTTCCGCGGCGGCCGCCGCCGGCCCCGCCCGTGCGGGCCCTGAGACCACCGCCCGATGGCGACGCGCCTCTCCCGCCGCAATCTGTGTCGCGGTTCGGTCTCGGCGTTGAGGCGCGGCACAAGACGTCCGTACCGCCGGCGACCGGCTCCGGCCACCGGGGATCCCGCTGCGGCGGGCGATTGTCGGTGTCGCGTGCTGTACTGGCGGACGTGTTCCCCTTCCCCTGATCGAAGGAGTCCCGCCCGTGCACGTATCGGCCCTGCTCGACTTCGACGTCGTCCCGGTGGACTCCGCCGATGCGGTGACCGCCCTGCTCGGCGTCACCGCCCCGGAGAAGCCGACCGCGAAGCGCCCGCCCGCGACGCTGCAGATCGTTCTGGACCGCAGCGGCTCCATGGGGCGGGGACGCCTGGCCGGCGCGGTCCGCGCCCTGCTGGAGCTGGTGGACCGGCTCGACCCGACCGACGACTTCGGCCTGGTCAGCTTCGACCACCAGGCCCGGGTCGAGGTCCCGGCCGGGCCCCTGACGGACAAGGCCGAGGTCAAGCGGCGCATCCGCGCTCTGCAACCCGGCGGCGCCACCGACCTGTCGAGCGGACTGCTGCGCGGAATCCAGGAGGCCCGGCGCGCCTCCGGTGATCGGGGGGCCACGCTGCTGCTGATATCGGACGGGCACGCCAACCGGGGCATCACCGACCACCGGCGGCTGGCGGAGTGCGCGCGCTCGGCGCACGGGCACGGGGTGGCGACCGGCACCCTCGGCTACGGCCTGGGCTACGACGAGGAGCTGCTGGGCGCGGTCTCCGACGGCGGCACCGGCAGCGCGCTGTTCGCCGAGGAGCCCGACACCGCCGGGGAGCTCATCGCCGGCGAGGTCGACCACCTGCTCGACAAGACCGCCCAGGCCGCGTCGCTGCGGGCAGCACCCGTCGGAGCGGCGCGGTCGGTGTCGGTGGTCGGCGAACTCCCCTCGGCCCGGCTGGACGACGGGTCGGTCATGGTGGAGCTCGGCGACCTCCACTCCGGTGAGCAGCGGCGGCTGCTGCTGCGCGTCGACGTCCCCGGCACGGCGGCGCTCGGTGCGGCGCAGGTGGCATCGGTCGAGGTCACCTACGTCGATCCGGCGTCGCTGACGACGTACACGGTCTCGCTGCCGGTCTCGGTCAACGTGGTTCCCGGTGACGACGCGGCGGGCCGGATCCCCGACCCGACGGTGCGCACCGAACTCGCCTACCAGGAGGCGCAGACCGCCAAGCGCGAGGCGGCCGCCTCGCTGCAGAGCGGGGACAGGGAGGCGGCCGCGGCGAAGCTGGAGTCCGCGCGCCGCAGGCTCGCCGAAGGGCGGCCGAGCGCCCCCGCGGGCATGCGCGACGACGTCGACGCCCAGCTCGACGAGCTCGGTGAACTCGCCCGCCGGGCCCGGCGCGACGACGCCAAGCGCGTCTCCAAGGCCGCCTACTCCAGCCAGTACCAGGCCAGCCGCAAGCGCGGCCGCGCGCAGCAGGGCCCCGAAGTCCGCCCGCCTCAGGCCCCGGGCGGGGACGACCCCGGTCGGCGGCGCTGACCCGCGGTCCTCTCGCCGCTGTGGTCGCGTTCGGGCCGGGCGCGACCACAGCGGCGGAACCGCCGCGGCACACGGGGATCCTCGACCATTATTCTAAAGTTCGTTAGATATATAGCCATGGAATCCGAAGCGCGTGACCGGCCGGTGTGGATCTGCCCGACCTGCGGGGGCCACTCCCCCGAGGCCGAATCGCCGCCCGACACCTGCCCGATCTGCGCGGACGAACGCCAGTGGGTGCCTCCGGCCGGGCAGCGGTGGACCACCATGGCCGAACTCGCCGCGTCCGGATACCGCACCGACATCCGGGAGGTGGAGCCGGACCTGATCGGCATCGGCGTGCGGCCGGACCTGGGCGTCGGCCAGCGGGCGCTGCTGGTCCGCACGTCAGAGGGCAACCTGCTGTGGGACCCGCCCGGCTTTATCGACGACCAGGCCGTCCAGGCGGTGCGGGACGCGGGCGGGCTGCGCGCCGTCAGCTCCAGCCACCCCCACATGTACGGCGCGATCACCGACTGGAGCAGCGCCTTCGACGCCGAGATCCTGCTGCCCGAGGTCGACGTCGCCTGGCTCGGCCGCCCGACCCCCGCGGTCCGGACGTGGTCGGGCTCGCTGCCGGTGCTGCCCGGCGTGACCCTCGTGCAGTGCGGCGGGCACTTCCCCGGCAGCTCGGTCCTGCACTGGGCCGAGGGGGCCGACGGCGCCGGCGCTCTGCTCGTCGGCGACACCGTCTTCGTGACCCCGGGCGAGGACCGGGTCACCTTCGCGTGGAGCGCGCCGAACCGGCTGCCGATGCCGGAGCGCGGGGTGCGCGGCGTGGTCGAGGCGGTGCGCCCCTACCGGTTCGACCGCGTCTACGGCGGCTGGTGGGGGCCGGTGCTGCGCCGGGACGCCAAACGGGTCGTCGAGGCCTGCGCCGAGAGGTACGTCCAATTCCTGCGCGGTGAGGTGCCCATCGACGGCCGGGGTCGCTGAGGAGCCGGTCTACGCCCAGCTCGCGCGGATCGGCAAGGCGCTGTCCCGCCCGGTGCGGCTGCGCCTGCTCGACCAGAAGGAGTACACCGTCGAGCAGTTGGCCGAGGAGGCCGGGATCCCGCTGAAGAACACCTCGGCGCAGTCGCAGCAGCGGCTGCGCGGCACGAACCTGGTGACCGGCCGGAAGGAGGGGACGCGGGTCCACCACCGGACCGCCGACCCCGGGGTGTCGGAGTTCCTCGGCCGGCTCCAGGACTTCGCCGAGGACCGGCTGGCCGACCTGCGCGACGCGGTGGCGGCCCGCCTCGGCGACCCCGCGGTCATGCGCCCGATGAAGGCGGCGGAGCTGCGGGAGCGGTTCGGCGACCCCGGCCTCGTGGTCATCGACGTGCGCCCGGCGGAGGACTACGCGGCGGGCCACGTGCCCGACGCGGCGTCGGTCCCGATGGAGGAGCTGCACGAGAGGCCGGCCGGGCTGCCGCGGGACGCCGAGATCGTCGCCTACTGCCAGGGGCCCTACTGCGTGGTCTCCCCCGAGGCCGTGCGGCTGCTGCGCGAGCACGGCTACCGGGCGCGGCCGCTGGACGGGGGCTTCACCCGCTGGAACCGCGCGTGAACCCGCGACCCGCACCGGCGGGGGCATCGACGCCGACTTCGGGCCGCTCACCCTGGACGGCCTGGCCGACGCGCTCGTGCGCACCGCGGTGGACGCCGGGGCGAGCGCTCCACGATCCCGGGGTACTCGCTGGGCACCCCCGTCGCTGTCCGGGGCTCGGCGGCCGTGCGGTCTGCGCCGTGCTCGCCCCGTCCGGGTGGCACCGGCATCACGGCCACCCGAGGTCTCCGGCTCCCGGCGGCGATCCCTACCGAACCGGCGACCCGGCACATCAGCGGCCGCGCAGCGGGGTCGCGTCGGCGGCGTCCCGGCCCGAGATCCAGCCCTCCCGGTCGTGGACGCCGCGCACCCTGCTGCGCACCGTCTCCGGGAACATCTCCTCGGCGGCCGCCTCGACCGCCCGCTCCCGGACCGCGAGCACCGGCAGCAGGTCCCGTCCGGCCGACTCGGCCGCGGCCTGCTTCGCGGCCGAGTCGGCGGCTCCGGCCAGCCGTTCACCGATCCGCTGGGCGAAGGAGTGCAGGAACGACCGGCGAAACGTCCTGGTCCGCTTGCGTCCTTTGGTCCGCTGCGCGGCCTCGGCCTTGGTCATCGCGGTGGTGGCCTGGACCAGGAGCGAGGTGAACAGCAGCTCCACCGCGTCGGCGTCCTCGGCGAAGCCGATCACGGTGGACAGCCCCAGCCGCTGGTCCCAGACCGCGCGGCACCGGTTCGCCTCGGCCACCGCGTCCAGCAGGACCGCCTTGGACTCGGGGTAGGGGTCGTCGACGGGCACCCGGCGCCCCGCCGGGCCGTCCCCGTCGTCCCCGGCTTCGGCCGCCAGCAGCGCGTGGTCGATGCTGTGCCGCGCCATCAGCTCCTGCGCCCGCGCGGTCAGCGCCTCGGACTCCCGGGGAAACTCGGTGGACTCGGCCTTGGCCAGCAGCGCCCGGACCCGGTCGAGCATCCGCTGCTCCACCGGGGCGCGCCGCGTCGGCTCCGCCGCCGGACTCCGGCGGGCCCTGCCGGGAGGCGGGCACAGCGGGGCGAGCGGAGGGAGCGCGGAGAGCACGTGCAGCGCTTCGAGCGCGTACTCCACCCATTCGGCGCGCCGGGCGCCCTCGCGCACGCTCCACTCCCGCACGTAGTCGTCGTCGGAGGCCCACCACACGCGCGCGTCGAGGGCGGCCAGCTGCGCCTCCCAGCGCTCGTCGACGGTCGCGGCGTCGTAGCGGCGCATCTGCGCCGCGACCGCGTCGGCGGCCACCCGCCCGTGGACGGCCCCGTCGTCGGCTCCGGTGCCGCTCTCCCGCCGGACGTGGCGCACCAGCTCGGCCGGCTGCCACCCGTTGTGCCACGCGTAGCCGACGGTGACGACGAGCCGGGAGAACAGGGCGCGGTCCACGGCGCCGCGCGCCGCCTCATCGGGCCGCGCGACCAACTGGTCCGCCCGCCACCGGAACCCCGCGCCGTCCCGCCGCCCCAACGCCGCCAGCGCCCCGGCGATCAGCTCGTCAACCGAGTCCCCGTGCCGCCCGGCCTCACCCACGACTCCCCCTCGCCCGTTTCCCGCCCCGATCACGCATGGCAGGCCCACCCCATACTCACGCATGCGCGCCCGAAGCGGTCTCGTCACCACGCGAAAAGCTGTGCGAGCCGGCCTGGGCGTCCCCGTCTCCCGACCCCGCCGAGGCGGACGGCCGCCGATCGCCCGTGCACCGCCCCGGCACCTCTGGTCCGCGGCCGCCGTCAGCCCAGTGTCCGCGGCTCCCAGGCGCGGTCGACGACCCGGACCAGGCCTCGGTCGGTGATCTTGACCTGGGGGGACACCGCGAGAGTGAGCGTCGAGACGCTCATGAACACGTTGCGGTTGCGCCATCCCCAGGAACGCAGGGCCGCGCGGACCGCGCCGCAGGCACGGGCGACCTCGTCGGCGGAGCGCTCCGACATCACGCCGCCGATCGGCAGCGGCAGCAGGACGGGCTCCGCCCCGCCGATCGCCGCGCACAGGCCGCCGCCCGCCTCGATGACCGCGTTGACCGCGGTCCGCAGCGCCGCACGGGTGGTGGCGACGGCGGTGAGGTTGTGGCTGTCGTGGGCGTAGGTGCCGGCGTAGGCCCCCTCTCCCAGGTCGTGGCCGACCACCGGGGCCACCGACATCGCGGCGCGGCCGGTGTGGCGCTCCAGCACGGCGACGACCGCGGTGCGCCCCTCCCAGTCCACGACGCCGTCGCGCACGGGCAGCACGACCTCGGCCGGTTCGGTGTAGGTGTCGACCTCGTTGACCCGCAGGGCGCGGAAGACGTGCTCCCCGTCGGGCAGGTCCGCCCGCCAGAGCACGTCGTGCTCGCTCCGCGCCTCCAGGTGCACGGTCGCGGCGAAGGGGTTGCCCGTGGGAGCCGCGGGCGCGTCGTCCACGGGACGTCCGCCGCGGCCGCGCACCGCTCCGCCGGCGATCACAACCGCGGGGGTGAGGTCGGTGAGGGAGCGCAGCAGCACCAGGTCGGCGCGCTTGCCGGGGCTCACCGCTCCGCGGTCGTGCAGGCCGAGCCGGCGCGCGGGGTGCACGGTGAGGGCCCGCAGCACGTCGATCGGCGCCATCCCGCGTTCGAGGGCGACGTGGCCGACGCGGTCGAGGTGGCCGGAGTCGAGGATGGCGTCCGCCGCGACGTCGTCGGTCACCAGGCACAGGTCCGGCAGGTGCGGCAGGGCGAGCAGCGCGTCGACGACCTCGGGGGTCAGGCACTTCTCCTGCAGCATCAGCAGCATGCCCAGCCGGGCCTTCTCCACCGCGACCTCTGCGGTGTTCTTGCAGTGGTCGGAGTCGATCCCCGCCCACAGGTACTCGTTCAGGTCGGCGCCGGAGAGGTTGGGGCAGTGGCCGTCGAGGCGGACCCCGCGGGCACGGGCGACCGCGACGATGTCGCGCATCCGCCGCTCGCCGGAGACGACCGCCCGGTAGTCCATCACCTCGCCCAGGGTCGTCACGCCGTCCCAGCCGAGCATCTCGTCGATGTCCTCGGCGCTCAGCTCGGCGCCGGCGGTCTCGAACCCGGCGAGCGCCGGGACGCACGAGGGGACCGCCCAGCGCATCGTCTGGCCCGTGCCGCGCCCCTGCTCGATCATCCAGGCCTGGGCGTCGCGTCCGGCGACGTTGACGATCTCGTGGGCGTCGGCCAGCACGGTGGTGGTGCCCCGCGGCAGGGTGATGCGCGCGAACTCGCGCGGGGCGAGCATGGAGCTCTCGATGTGCATGTGCGCGTCGATGTAGCCGGGCGCGACGACGAGCCCGGTGGCGTCGAGCACCTCGGCGGCCTCGGCGGGCGTTCCGGGCGGCAGTACGGCCCGGATCGCGTCCGAGACGACGGCGACGTCGGCGGCCCAGACCTCTCCGGTCTGCACCGACAGCACGCTGCCGCCCCGGATGAGCAGGTCGACGGGGGCGGAGTGGGGCACGGCGGGTTCCTCGGTCCTCATGGTCGGTCGGTGGTCGCGGTCGGGTCGGCGTAGCCGGCGAGGCGGTCGGCGAGCAGCCGGGTGAAGCCCTCGGCGTCGACCCCGAGGGCGACGCGCACCGCGCGCGTGCGCTCCGGTCGGCGCAGGTCGGCGACCAGGGCGCCGCGGGAGACCTCTCCGGCGCACTCGACCGTGGCCGCCCCGCTCTCGAAGTCGAGCAGGCCGGGGTGGGTGACGGCGGCGACGGCGAGCGCGTCGTGCACCGGGACGGCGGCGACGCCGAAGCGCTCGCGGTAGCGCAGCACGAATCCGCGCAGCAGCGTCCCCGCGGCCCCCGCCGCTCCCGGCAGCGCGGCGAGCCGGTCGGCCCGCTCCAGCGGGAAGAGCGCGGCCCGCGTGACGTCCAGGCCCACGACCCGCACCGGCAGCCCCGATTCCAGGACGAGGCGCGCCGCCTCGGGGTCGGCGAAGAAGTTGAACTCGGCGGCGGGGGTGATGTTGCCCTGGCAGTGGGCGGCCCCGCCCATGACGACGATCTCGCGCAGCGCCGGCCCCGCCTCGGGGTGCAGGGTGAGCATCGCCGCGACGTTGGACAGCGGGCCCAGCGCCACCAGGGTCAGCTCTCCCGGCGCGGCCAGCGCCTGCTCGGCCAGCCACCCCGGGGCGTGGCCGCTCACGGGGACCCGGCCCGTCTCGGGCAGGTCAAGTCCGCCGAGGCCGCCCTCGCCGTGGATCGGCTCGTCGGGGATGCGCGCGGGCCGGGCGACGGGGCCGGTCAGGCCCGGAACGAGGGGCAGGTCGTCGCGGGCGCCGGCCAGGTCGAGCACCCGGGCGGCGTTGCGGTTGGCGTGGGCCAGGGAGACGTTGCCCGCGACCGTGGTCACGCCGCGCACGTCCAGCTCGGGGGAGGCCAGGGCGTACAGCAGCGCTATGGCGTCGTCGACGCCGGGATCGCAGTCGACGAGGACCGGTGTGCTCATCTGGCGACCTCCTCCACGAAGCGGTCCAGCCAGGCCGTGCGCTCGGCGGCGATGAGCTCCAGGTCGCCCTGGTGGTAGCCGGTCCCGGCCGGGTCCAGGGCCGACTCGCCCGCGACGTCGGTCATCAGGTCGGTGACCTCGGCGTCGGGGTGGACCGGCTTGTCGTAGATGACCTCGGCCACCTCGGACTGGACCTCCGGGTCGAGCAGGAAGTCGACGAACTCCTGCGCGCCCTCCCGGTTCGGGGCGCCGGCCACGATCTGGGCGGTGTTGGCCGTCATCACGCGCCCCTCGTCGGGCACGGCGAATCCGATGGGCTGCCCGGACTCCACCGCGTTCATCGCGAAGTTGTCCAGGCCAGGGGCCATGGCGACCTCGCCCCGCTCCAGGAGGCTGGTGAGCTCGGTGGAGCGGGTGTAGAACTGCAGCGCCTCGGGGCCGATCCCGGCGAGCCGCTCGAACCCGGTGTCGACGTCGGCCGGGCCCGTCCCGTAGGCCTCGGCGGTGGCCTGGACCAGCATGGGGCCGGCCGAGACCGAGATGTCGGGCAGCGCGAATCCGCCGGGGACCTCGGACTCATAGAGGTCGTCCCAGGAGTCGGGCGGCTGCCGCACGGTGTCGGTGCGGTACATCAGGCCGAGGAGCTGGAAGGTGTAGGCGGGGCCGTAGCCGTCGGGGTCGACGGCCCACGGGGCGATCTCGGCCATGGCGGGCACCGCGGTCGGGTGCACCTTCTCGAACAGCTCCATCTCCTTGCCGATCTGGGCGTAGTAGTCGGAGATGAGCACGACGTCGGTGTCGGGCCGCTCCTTGTTGATCCGGAGCTTGGTCAGCCGGGTGGCGTTGTTGCCGGTGTCCAGCACCACCTCGATCCCGGTGGCCTCCTCGAACGGTTCACCGATGACCTGCATGAACTCCTCGGTCGCAAAGGCGAAGGTGCTCACGACGAGGGTGTCGGTGTCGTTCTCGCGGGTGGGAGCGCACGAGGTCAGTGCCATGGTGGCGGCGAGGGCGCCGGACACGGCGGCGACGACCCGCCTCACCGCGCACCCGCCGGCGCGGCGCCGTCGGCCAGTTCCACCAGGCGGTGCCGGGGCAGCAGGACGCGCACGGCGTCGCCCGGCCGGAACTCGTCGCCGGGGTGCACGCAGGTGACGCGGTCCGATCCGGCCGTCACTCCGACCAGGCAGTGGCTGCCCTGGTAGGTGACGTCGGTGACCGTGCCGTCCAGCTCCGCGCCGTCCGCTCCGCCGCCGGTGCCGACCGCGGACAGCACGACGTGCTCGGGGCGGATCGTCACCGGGCCCATGCCGGGCACATCGGGGAAGTTGTCGTAGCCGAGGAACTCGGCGACGAAGCGGTTGGCCGGCGCGGGGAAGACCGCGCGCGGGTCGCCCTGCTGCTCCAGCCGGCCGCTGTTGAGGATCACCATGGTGTCGGAGAGCTGGAGCGCCTCGTCCTGGTCGTGGGTGACCAGGACGGCGGTGACCCCGGTCTCGCGCTGCACCCGCAGCAGCTCCCGGCGCATCTGCACGCGCAGGCGGGCGTCGAGGTTGGACAGCGGCTCGTCCAGCAGCAGCACCGACGGCTCGATGGCCACGGCCCGGGCCAGGGCGACCCGCTGCTGCTGCCCGCCCGACAGTTCGGCGGGCTTGCGGTCGGCGGCGTGGGACAGGCCCACCAGCTCCAGTGCCTCGCCCGCGCGCCGCCTGACCTCGGCGGAGGGGAGCCTGCGGGCGCGCAGGCCGAAGCCCACGTTGTCGGTGAGCGACATGTGCGGGAACAGGGCGTAGGACTGGAACACCATGCCGATGTTGCGGCGTTCGGGCGGCGTGCTCGTGGCGTCCTCGCCCTCCAGCAGGATGCGCCCCGAGGTGGGCCGGATGAATCCGGCGATCATGCGCAGTGTCGTGGTCTTGCCGCACCCGCTCGGGCCGAGGAGCGTCGTGAAGCTGCCGCGCTCGACGGTGAGGTCGAGGCCGTCGACCGCCGCGACGCCGTTCTTCGCGCCGCCGAACCGCCGCCCCACGCCGTCGAGCCGGACTACTGGTGTCATTTCGCGATGCCTCCTTGAACCCGGCCGCTAGCGGCCGAAGACCTTGTTGAACCCGACGAGGCGCTCGGTGAGCAGTGCCACCCCGACGCTGAGTGCCAGCAGGATGACGCTGACCGCCGCGACCACCGGATCGAACGAGGACTGCACGTAGTTGAGCATCTCGACCGGGAGCGTGGCCACGCCCGGGCCGGTCAGCAGCAGCGACAGCGGGACGTTGTTGAGGGAGGTGATGAAGGCCAGGATCGTGGCCGAGATGATCCCGGGGCGCATGACCGGCAGCGTCACCGTGAAGAAGGTGCGGACCGGGCCGGCGCCGAGGCCGCGGGCGGCCTCCTCCAGCTTCGGGTCGGCCAGGGCCAGCGAGGCGCCCACGACCCGGACCGCATAAGGCAGCAGCAGGACGGTGTGCCCGATGATCAGCGTCCCCAGCGCTGTGATGTGCAGCCCCACCATGAACTGCTGGAACAGCGCCAGCCCCAGGACGAGCTCGGGCACGATGATCGGGGTCATGAACAGGTTCTCGACCACCGCCCGCCCCGGCACGGCCCCGCGCTGCAGCGCCAGCGTGGCGGGCACGCCCAGCACCAGCGCGGCGAGCGTGGAGGCGACCGCGACGACGAGGCTGGTGCCCAGCGTGTCGATGAAGGGCCGGTACTCCACCGCGGCGGCGAACCACCGCAGGGACAGGCCCTCGGGTGGGAAGGTCAGGGTGCTGCCGGCGGTGAACGCCACCCCCAGCAGGATCACCACCGGGCCGAGCATGACGGTGAACGCAATCGCGCTCAGCAGGGACAGCAGCGGGCGTCTCAGGATCATGAGGTGGTGCTCCCTCGCTTGCTCAGCCGGCCCGACAGCGCCGCCACCGCGAGCACCAGCACCGTCATGACCAGCGCGACCGCGCTGGCCGAGGGCCAGTCGAGGCTCACGTTGACCCTGCTGTAGAGCAGGGTGGACAGGATGCGCTCGCGCGAGCCGCCGAGCAGCTGCGGCGTGGTGAAGGCGGTGATCGATCCGGCGAACACCAGGGTGCAGCCCACGAGGGCGCCGGGGAGCGCGAGCGGGAACACGACCTGGCGGAACACCCGGCCGGGTCCGGCTCCCAGGCCGCGCGCGGCGTCCTCCAGCCGCGGGTCCTGCTGGGAGAGGCTGGAGTAACTGGACAGGATCATCAGCGGCAGGAAGAGCTGCACGAGGCCGAGCACGATCGCGGTCTCGGTGTAGAGCAGCTGGACCCGGCCCAGCCCCAGGGCCTGGGACGCGGTGCTGAGCACGCCGTTGCCGCCGAGCACGGCGATCCAGCCGTAGGTGCGCACGACCGTGTTGAGCATCAGCGGGAAGATCGCCAGCGCCAGCAGCTTGCCGGACCAACGGGCCGGCGCCCTGGAGACGAGGTAGGCGGTGGGGAAGCCCAGGAGAAGGCAGATCAGCGTGGTCATGACCGCCACGCGGATGCTGCGGGCGATGACCGGCAGCAGGTGGGGGTCGCTGAGCAGGGTCCCGGTCTCGCGGGCGACCGTCGCCGGGTCGCCGTCGGGCGGTGCCGCGAGTGTGAGCGCCACCGGGTAGAGGAAGGCGAACAGCAGCACGGCCAGACCGGGGAGCAGCAGTACGCGCATGGTGACGCGGCGGGTCACATCCACCCCCGGGAGGTCGGCGTCCGGCCGCACCGATACGCAGATTGCAAATTACATCCCTGTCGAACAGGCGAAATACGTGCAAGCGCTTCTGCAAGCGCTTGCAGCATCGTAGCCTGTGACCGCACCCCCGGCCAGGGGTGGCCGTGTTAAGAACCGATGACGCCGTGCCGAGACGAGACGAAGGAGCCGGAGTGGCCGGACTTGAGGAGGTGGCGCGGATCGCCAAAGTGTCCGCTTCAACGGTGTCCCGGGCCATGAGCCGGCCCGACATGGTCTCCCCCCGCACGCTGGAGCGCGTGCGCGCCGCCGCCGAACAGGTGGGGTTCCGCGCCAACCCCGCGGCCCGCGCGCTCACCACCGGGCGCACCGGGTTCCTGGCCATGCTCGTCCCCGGCCTGGACAACCCCTTCTACGCCGGCAGCATCGCCGGCGCCCAGGCCATGGCCAAGGAGACCGGGCGGTGGCTCATCATCGCCGTCACCGACGGCTCGCCCGAACGCGAGGCCGCCGCCCTCGGTGAACTCGAAGGCCAGGTCGACGGGTTCGTGCTGCTGATGCCCGTGGGCACGGCCGCGGAGCTGAAGAAGGTCCACGACCGCAGGCCCGTGGTGGTCGTCAACCGCAAGGTCCCCGGCCTCACCTCCTACACCGTCGACACCCCCGGGGGGCTGGCCCGCGTCTACGACCGCCTGGTCGAACTCGGCCACACCGACGTCGCCTACCTCGCGGGGCCGCCCGGCTCCTGGATGGACCGGCGCCGACAGCAGACCCTCTCCGACCATGCGAGCCGCCCCGACCTGCGAATCCGGGTCCTCGGGCCGATGCCGCCGGAGTTCACCGAAGGCGCGGCGGCCGCCGACGCCGTCCTGGCGTCGGGATGCACGGCGGCACTCGCCTACAACAGCTCGGTGCTGCTGGGCCTGGTCTTCGAACTGAGCCGCCGCGGCGTGCGCGTCCCCGAGGACATCAGCGTGGCCGCGGCCGACGACATGGCCTTCGCCGACCTGCCCGGCGCACCCCTGACCGCCGTCCGCGTCCCGGTCGCCGAACTGGGCCGGCGAGCGGTGTCGGCCCTGGCCGACATCATCGAAGCCACCCCGGAGACCCCCCGCCCGCCCAGCCGAACGCTCCCGACGACCGTCCACCTCACCGGCTCCCTGGCAGCGCCGCGGAGAGAGTGAGAGCCGGAGCCGCTCATTCTCCGCCGCGGTGCTGATCGCGTGTACGAGACGGCGAGCGGGCCGGTGCGGGCACGGTCGACGGCGCAGTCTGCGGTACGCGTGCAGACCGTAAGGTGGCCTTGTCTCGGGTTTCCCCTCCCCGTAGGAAACCCGGCGTTCTTCCGCGACCGCGTTCCAGACGCCTGGAGAGGACTTCCCCCATGCCTCAGCTCGCGATCGACAAGGACTTTCTGACCCGATACGCGAAGCTGGAGAAACGGGTTCAGAAGGCCGTCGACGAGGCGCTCGACAAGTTCGCCGACACCTACTACGCCGGGGGCCACCTGGAGAAGGTCGCCGACGCGCGTGATCCCCGTGCCCGTTCCCTGCGCATCACCCAGAACTATCGAGGAGTCGTGCTCGCTCCCGAGCAGGGTGACACCTATCTACTGGTGACGGTCCTGCCGCATGACGAGGCCTACGCCTACATCCGCAACAAACGCTTTTCCGTCAACCGGGCGCTGGGTGTGCTGGAGATCCGTGACGAGGCGCAACTGCAGACCATGAGCGATGTTCTCGCACCGGTCGCCGCAGCGGCCGAGAGCAGACTGTTCGACCACGTTCCGGACAAACACCTGACCCAGCTGGGCATCGACGACCGGACTCTGTCGATCGTGCGGTTGCTTCCCGACGAAGGCCATCTCGACGCCATCCAGTCGATGATGCCCGCTGCGCAGCACAACGCCCTGGTGGCGCTGGCCTCCGGTATGACCCCGGAAGAGGCTTGGGCCGAGGTCAGCAAGGATCTGGTGGAAGCGGTCGCACCTGAGGAGATCGACCCGGAGGACCTCACCGCGGCGATCCGCCGCACCCCCGGCCAGGCGGTCTTCGTGGAAGGCCCCGAAAGCCTGCGCGAGATGCTGGACACCCCGTTCGATCTGTGGCGGGTGTTCCTGCACCCTCAACAGCGCAGGATCGCCTACCGCCGGAGCTACAACGGGCCGGCGATGGTGACGGGGGGCGCCGGCACCGGTAAGACGGTGACCGCAGTACACCGCGTCGCCCACCTCGCCGCCGGATACGACTCCGGCCCACCACAGATCCTGCTGACGACGTTCACCAAGACGCTCGACGCGGCACTGCGCTCACAGATGGAACTGCTGATCAAGGATCCGGGACAGCGTGATCGCATCGATGTGCGCAACCTCGACAAGGTCGCCTACGAGGTGGTGAGCCGGGAGCGGGGAACGACGCTGAAGTTTCCCCGCTCCCGTGAGCTGGAACGACTCTGGGACGAGGCCGGCGCGGACAGCGGTTTTTCCGGGGCCTTCCTGCTGTCCGAATGGGAGCAGGTCGTCCTCGCCCAGGATCTGCGTACCGAACGCGGTTATCTGGAGGCCCAGCGGCGCGGACGCGGCAATCGGCTCAGCGCCGACCAGAAGCAGAGGGTATGGCGCGCCGTCCTGGCCGCCACCGAGCGGATGGCACAGGCGAACCAGTGGACGTTCACTCAGGTGGCCGCCGAGGCCGCCGACATTTTGAACCGCACCGGGGAGCGGCTGTACACGCATGTGGTGGTGGACGAGGCCCAGGACCTGCATCCGGCGAAGTGGCGACTGATCCGGGCGCTGGTCCCCGAGGGCCCCGACGATCTATTCATCGCGGGCGATCCACACCAGCGGATTTACGATCATCGGGTCTCACTGGCCGCGCTCGGTATCAACGTGCGCGGCCGCAGCCGCAAACTGACCGTCAGTTACCGCAGTACCCAGGAGATCCTGTCCTGGGCGGTGCGTCTTCTGGGAGCCGCGCCCATCACCGGGCTGGACGATCTGGAGGACGGCCTGGAGACCTACATCTCCCCACTGCACGGCCGCAGGCCCGTCGTACACGGTTTCACCGAACGCACGGCCGAACTCGACGCCCTGGTCGGTCAGATCAACGGATGGCTGGAACAGGGGGTCGAAGCCGACTCCATCGGAATCGCCGTGCGCACCCGCTCCGTCGCCGACTCGGTGACGGCTCGCCTTCGTGAGGCCGACATCGACAACGGCCCGCTGGTCGACGGCCCAGGGGTACGGGTGGGCACCATGCACGGGATGAAGGGGCTGGAGTTCCGATGTGTGGCGGTCGTCGGCGTGGACGCGGACCTGCTGCCGCTGAAGACCCAGGTCACCGATCGCACCGAGGACCCCGTCGCGCACGGCCACGACCTGCAGCGCGAACGCAATCTGCTGTTCGTCTCATGCACCCGGGCGCGCGACGCGCTCTACCTCTCCCATGGCGGTGACCCCAGCCCGTTCCTGCCCGCGAAGTGAGCATCGGGGCGGGTCGGATCTCCGGCCCGCCCCTTCGGCCGCTCGGAACGCCCCTGCTACCGGTGCCGCTCGATGCGGCTGCGAGCGATGTCGAGTTCCTCGGGGGTGAAGAGCCGGGCGTAGGCCGGATGGTCGA
This sequence comes from Spinactinospora alkalitolerans, assembly GCF_013408795.1. Classification (NCBI taxonomy): domain Bacteria; kingdom Bacillati; phylum Actinomycetota; class Actinomycetes; order Streptosporangiales; family Nocardiopsidaceae; genus Spinactinospora; species Spinactinospora alkalitolerans. The sequence goes on along the minus strand of NZ_JACCCC010000001.1, from coordinate 1,244,961 downwards.
GCACGACCCCCTCCACGGTCAGATCGAGCCGCCCGCGCTCCCACAGTTGAACGAAGCCGTCTGAGATGGTCGGCTTGGCCAGCAGCAGCCGGGCCGTCGCCAGCGCGCCGCGGTCCTCAAGCATCCGCCGGAAGTATGCCGCCCGGTACCCGGCCTCCGTCTGCGCCCGGTCGCACGCCGAATGCAGGGCCTCGTCGAACGCGGCCAGGACCTCCGGGGCCTCGGCGCCCTCGGCCGTCGACTCTTCTGTGGCCGGTACGGACGGCTCCTCACCCTCCACTCCGGCCGCCGCGGCGTTGCGCAGCCGCGCATACTCCAGCAGCGCCTCGCCGGAAGTGAAGACCCGGAAGCCGAGCCCCTCCAGTGCCGCCTCGTCGGCCTCGTCCGGGTCGAGCTCCAACACCACCGGATCGTCCTGCCCGGTCTGCAATCCGTCCGGCCAGTAGGCCTCGGCCACCGCGAGAGGACGCCCGCCGGACGGATCGGTGATCTCGACGTCGCGCCGGGGAGCGGCGCAGCCCAGTGCGATCAGCTCGTCGATGAGGTCGGTGATCTGCGCGGCGCGGGCGTCGTGCTCGGTGTCGTCTTCCTCGATCACCGCGACCCGCCTCAGATCTGCTCCCACCGTGGCCGTACCGCCCTCGCGGAGTTCGTCCAGGAACCGGTTGGCGGCATCGGCCAGCAGTTCCGTGCGTTCGCGCAGGAAATCCTCGTAGCGGTCGACACCGCGCAGCTCCGATGCGAGCGGAATCCACTGGGACTCCAGAACTCCCGGATTCTTCTGCTCGGCTTCGGTGAAATACTTCTCCGGGGCCTGCTTGCCCACCTTGAGGTTGGTGTCCTGGGTGAGGAAGCAGAAGTTGGCTACCGCGTTCACCTGCCTGCGGTCGTAGTGGTCCTTGAGCAGGGCCTTGGGAAAGATGTGGTGCACCTGGAGGCTGGTCAGATGACCCAGCATCTCCGCGTGCAGCGGCAGGCCCGATCCGAAGTCGCGGGCCTGTCCGACCCGGGTCAGCAGGTACAGCAGCGGGTAGAAGCGCGATCCCTTGGTGGATCCGGCGAAGTCGACGGGCCGAACCGCCAGCGGACCGCCGCGCCATTTCTCCAGCGCGCGGAGGAGCCCGTCGACCCCGTCGGCCTGGGCCGCGGCATAGTCCTGGGCGAGCATCGTCTCGGTGGAACCGGAGTGCCGGCCCCACAGCGCCGCATGAACGTACCAGTAGAGAACGCGGTCTCGGTGCCCGGCATCATCGAAGTCGCCGCCGTTGAGGTGGAGCAGTCGGCACACCACCGGAATGGCGTAGCGCCCCATGAGCACACGGTCGTGGTCGAGGCCCAACCGCCCCGCGAGGGCGTCGAGGAACCTGCCGATGTAGTGGACGGCCGACTCCAGTGCGGCACGGAAGTCCTTGGTGTCGACGTCCTCCAGGGAGGAGAAGAAGGGCCTTCCGGTGGCGACCGCGGTGACGCAGCGCAGCAGCCAGTCGAGGCTGAACGAGAGACCGGCCTCCTCCCATCGGGCCAGGTGCTCCCGCATGACGGAACGCGCCTCAGGCCACTCCGAACACACCTTCGCCAACGCGAGGTCACCTTTGGACAGCTTGGTTCCACCGGAGTTCACCCGGTTGAAGATGTCGACGACGACATCGACGGTCTTGTCCCTGCCGGTGATCTTCTCCTCGTGGAAATCGCGCTCCTGGATCGCGTGGAGCTTCATCAGGCGGCGGGTGAAGACCCGCTCGTCTGAACGGGGCATGTCGTCGTCGAAGCCGTCCAGCACCGCGTCGACTCCCCGGCGGAACAGGCGCGACACATCCACCCAGCGTGAGTCGCCCTGCATCTTGTTCGCCATGTGGAACTCGAAGACCTCGGTCTCGACGTTGAAGTGCAGACCGGTGAAGGCGTTGGCGTCGCCCTCGAAGAACGCGGGAGGTCGGCCGCGCATGACCCCGTACAGCGAGGTGATGCGCTGCTGGCCGTCGAGCAGCAGGGCTCTGGACCCGGTGGCGTTGTACTCGCCCCGGACCGATGAGGGTTCCACCTCTGTCTCCCAGACCAGGAGCGAGCCGACCGGATAGTTTAGATAGAGGGAGCGCATCAGTCCTCTGACCTGGTCGCGGTTCCACACGTATCCGCGCTGGAACTCCGGCAGCAGCATCGCTCCGCTATCGATGTGGTCGAGGAGGGTGGAGAGCTTCGTCATCGTCGTCCTCTACGGGGGGATCAGGACCGGTACGTGCTCCGGACCAGTATTCCGCACCTGGAGGACAGGCGCTTTCCTCATGCGCCGATCGACACGAACCGTACGAGCACGGTTCCACTACCGGCGGTTCACTCAAGAGACGGAGAGCGAGAAAGCGACCATCGCCCAATCGGAGCTCGATGAACATTCACTTCATCAACTCTGATCATCCCGGTTCACTCACTTCCCTTTCCTCCTATATATCAGCCATTGACTTATTTCATTCCAAAGCGTCTCCTGGTAGGTGAAGGGACAGGTCTCACCCCCGGAGACGCGATGACGGCGTTGCCGTACGGTCCAGACGAAGCAGTGAACCTCCAAGGCCGGATACCCCGCCAACGCAAAGTCGTCGAACGGATCGTCGCGGACTTCGCCACGTCGGTGACGAATTCCCTGGGACGCGGCGGCCAGGACGAAGAGCAGTTGCGCGGACCGTTCAAGGTACTGATCGAAAGCATGGGCGGAACCCTGGGAATTCCCGCCCGCGCCTACGGCGAGGTCTCCCTCCCCGCATTGCAGGCACGTCCGGACTTCGGGGTGGACGCCACCGGCGTCTCAGCCGGCCCGAACAACCGAATCGGCTATGTGGAACTGAAGAAGCCGTCGAAGCCGATCCCGCCCAGCGACTTCCTGGACAGGCACGACCGTGAACAGTGGGAGAAATTCCAGAGACTGCCCAACATTCTCTACAGCAACGGAACACAGTGGGCACTGTTCCGCTACGGCGTACAGCAGGGACCGACCGTTGAGATCTCCGGCCTCTTCGGCAGGCGGCGGCCGAAGCATGCCGTAGGAGCGGAGTTCGAGCGGCTGATCTGGGATTTTCTTTCCTGGGAACCCGAACCTAACTACACCCTCGACCAGCTCATCAGCCGAACAGCCGACCTCTGCCGGCAGTTACGCGACGAGGTGGCCGAGATCATCGCCGAAGAGCGGGCCAACGGCGGCGACAGACCGTTCACCCGACTGGCCGAGGAATGGCGGCAACTGCTGTTCCCCCAACTCGCCTCTGGACGGGACTTCGCCGACGCCTACGCCCAGACCATCACCTTCGCCCTGATCCTGGCGCGGGAGTCCGGTGCCCAGTTCAGCGGCCGCAGCGTCCATGAGATCAGCGAACTCCTCGGCAAGCGCCACCCCTTCCTCGGAGAGGCGTTCGGCATTCTGACCGGTTCACGCACCGCGCAGGAATCGACCATACTCCCCACTCTCATCCGCGTTCTGGAGCCGATCGACTGGCAGCGCATGATGCGTGGGGAGCAGACCGCCTACGTCGACCTGTACGAGACGTTCCTGTCGCGCTACGATCCCGAACTCCGCAAGGAGACCGGCTCCTACTACACCCCCGAACCGGTCACCCGATTCATGGCCGACTTCGTCGACGACGTTCTCAAGAGCCGTATGGCGCGGCACCGCGGTCTGGCCGACGAGTCCGTGACCACGGTCGACCCGGCGATGGGCACGGGAACCTTCCTCGCCTCGGTGATGAACTCCGTCGCGGGAACCCTGAGCGACACGTTCGGCGAGGTGCACGCCCGAACCCACCTGAAGGAGCTGTACCGCGATCGCCTGGTCGGCTTCGAACGCAGCACCGCCCCGTTCGCGGTCGCCGAGCTGCGTCTGCACCAGCAGTTGAAGGAGCAGTACGGCACCGAGGTTCCCGAGGAGCACCGGCGCTTCCTGGTCAACACGCTCGACGATCCGCATCACGCCTATGAACGGTTCGGGCTGCGCTACGAGGAGATCGTCCGCTTCAGGGACGAGGCGAACCGGATTAAGAAGGCGACCCCGGTGATGGTGGTCATCGGGAATCCGCCCTACATCAAGGATGCGAGGCAGCAGGACCCCGCACCGTGGCTTGAGGCACGCCGGTCGGATCCGGTCGCCGACCCGATCACCGCCAGGCCGTCCATGGACGAGTTCCGCGAATCCGGCAACGGCCGACTCGAATACAAGCTGTCGGCGGTGGGCACGTACTTCTGGCGCTGGGCCACCTGGAAGGTGTTCGACGCCCACCCCGAGCAGCCGAGCGGAATCGTGGCCTTCGTCAGCACGTCCGCGTACCTGACCCAGAGCGCGTTCGCCGGTATGCGGCGCTACCTGCGCACGACCGCCGACGAGGGCTGGGTGATCGACCTGTCGCCGGAGGGACACCGTCCGCCGGGACGCACCCGGATCTTCGGAGGCGTGCAGCAGCCCGTCTGCATCGGCATCTTCGCGCGGTACGGACGTCCGCGCCCGGGAGAACCCGCACGCGTCTGGCACACTCGACTGGAAGGTGAGCGCGCGGCCAAGTTCGGTGCGTTGGACGGTGATCCGGAACTGCGGTTGGACGGCGCACGCTGGCAGAAGTGCGAGGCGGAGTGGACCTCACCGTTCGTCCCGGAGGAGTCGCTCTGGCGTTCCCACCCCGCCATGGACGATCTGCTGCCGTGGCGGCAGACCGGCGTGAACCCGAATCGGACCTGGGTATACGCCCCGGACCGGAAAACCCTGCTGCGGCGGTGGAATCGACTCGCATCCGCGGCCCCTGAGGACAAGAACCGTCTTTTCAAAGCCACGCAGAGCCGATGGATCGAAAGACCCGCGCCCCGACTGGGCTCCTTGGAGAAAGCGCTCACTCCCCCTCCGATCGCCCCCGTTTCCTTCCGTTCCTTCGATCGCCAGTATCTCTTCAACGACGAGCGTTGTGTGGACCGGCTCCGCCTTTCGCTCTGGAACGCCAGCGGTGATCGACAGATCTACACGGTGGAGCAGCACGCACACCCGTTCGCCACGGGTCCAGGGCTGGTGTTCAGCTCGCTGGTGCCCAACGTGCACTGCTTCAACGGCCGAGGCGGCCGGGTCCTCCCCCTCTACCGCGATCCCGAAGGGCTCTCCCCCAACCTCGCACGCGGTCTGCTCCCCTTCCTCTCCCAGAGCCTGGAGCTCGCCGTCTCCCCTGATGACCTCATCGCCTACATCGCCGCCACCGTCGCCCACCCCGGCTACACCGCTGCCTTTCGCGGTCACCTGACCGTTCCCGGCATTCGGGTCCCACTGACCCGCGATCCGGCCATGTGGGCAAGCGCCGTCGAACTCGGCCGCGAGGTCATCTGGCTGCACACCTACGGGGAGCGGTTCGCCGACACATCGGCCGGACGGCCACCGGGACCGCCCCGTCTGCCGAAGGACCGCCGTCCCGAAGTGATCGTCGAGATCCCCGACTCGCCCACCGCGATGCCTGACGTGATCCGGCACGACAGCGACAGCGGCGACCGCGGTCGGCGACTGTACGTGGGCGGCGGGGTCATCTCCCCGGTGCTCCCCGAAGTGTGGGACTACGACGTCGGCGGCATGCGGGTGGTCAAGAAGTGGTTCTCCTCCCGTCAGCGCAATCCGCGCAACAAGCGCCGCGGATCACCGCTGGACGACATCCGCCCCGAACGCTGGACCCCGCGCTTCACCGACGAACTGCTGGAGCTCCTCACCGTGCTCACCCGGCTGGTGGAGCTGGAACCGCGCCAGGCCGAGTTTTTGGACGAGATCCTCTCCGGCCCGCTGGTCACCGTGGACGGCCTCACCACAGCCGGTGTCCTGCCCATCAAGCCTGGGTTGCGTAAACCGCCCCGCAGACTCGGGCAGACGGAACTACCCCTTGATTAGACCTCAGCCGCGGCCGCTGTGAGAATACTACGCTCTGGTTCCTGTGGAATCCTGGCACATGCCCGCAACCGATGAGCCGCTGCCCTGAAGACACCGGGAAAATTCACCACCGTTACGACAAATACCAGAACTTACCGTCCATATTCATGAATAAGGGCCTTATCGGCGAAGAGGGCCGCTCACTGTTCTGAGCGGGCAGCGGCGGGGCGGCGTTCCCTGAACACCCAGACATCGGCGATCTCCTGCGCACCGAAAAGCCGTGAGTCCCCCAAAAGCCACTGATGGTATTCCTCGTGCTGGCGAAAACCGCCGTTGCTGACGATCGTGGCCCCTTTGGCTTGGGCGACATCGAGGATAAAGACGTCCGCTCCCCCCACGGTTCCCGCGGGCACACGGTGGATCTCCCCCTCGGCAATAGCGCGGTCGACCTCGGCGTACTCGTCTTCCGGTACCAGGTGCCGGAAGTTGGCGTCGACGACCACGTGGGCGTCCGCGTTCGGATACTTCTTCCGCAGAGCCGCGACCGCGCTCTTGAGGCGAGCGTAGCTGGGACGCCCTCCCATGGCGCGATTCCCATTGCCCCACGCGATGTTCGACCCGTCGATGACGAAATTCGCCGGTTGCACGACCACATCGGAATCCTGATGCGGGGAGGCAGGAGTCTCTGCTTCCGCTTTCGGCCGCGTCCGCGCGGCGACCTCCGCGGGAGAGGGTGCTGTGTCCTGTCCGGGATCGGCGGCCGGCACCCGCATTGGAGGAGCAGCGCCCGGAGAGTGCTCCTGGTTCAGGACCACGCCGTCGTCGTCCGTGGTACGAAAGGCCCGGCTTCCCAGGTCAGGAGCGAATTCCAGAAAGTCGTGCAGACTCTTCCGGCTGACCCCCACCCCGGTGCTGGAAAGACCGAAGGCGTTGATCTCCTTGTCGATGAGAACCGTACCGCCGTGATCAGCGACCGCCTTGACGCGCAGGATTCCACTCACGTCATATTCGTAGGTCAGCGTGAACCCGCTGTCCTGGGAGCCGGCTGTTCGAGGCAGATCGATCGCGAGTTCGGTCAGACAGACATTCCCATCGTTGTCAGCATCCGGCTCCCGTGCGACGGGATCATCAGGGTTGCCCTCCCAGATCTCCAGGTTGATCCGGCGCTGGTTTTCGCTGTTGGGCGTGTAGTGCTTGTGTTCGATGCGCGGCAGCGAAGCGTTGCGCGGAATGATCTCACTGAACGTGCGCACTCTCTCACTCTTGGTCTTTCGGGTGGAGGCCGTGCCCAGCGCGTGGGTGGTGGTGACCGCCAGGTCGATGTCGATCTCCCCGTCGATGACGGCGGCCGCGATCGCCGCACCCCGCGCGACGGAGGTGAGCGAATCGCACACATCGTCGGAGACGAGCCGATCACCCATGATGTCGCCGACCATCGACCTGACCAGGGGAATCTGGCTGCTACCGCCGATCATCAGCACCGCGTCGATGTCTTCGGGGGTGATCCGCAGATCGTCGAGGCAGGCACGCAGCGGCTCGATGGCCGACTGGACGACATCGGCGATCGCGTTCTCCAGCTCGCCTCGGGATACCCTGGCGTTTGAGCCTCGGTCAGGGGTCGGGATGGTGACGATGTCCTCTGACGACAGCCTGATCTTGGCCAATTCGATGTCGCGGGCGAACGCCGCTTCTTCCGCCGGGGTCTGCGGGCCTTGCTTGATCCGTCCCAGAACCAGCTTGGCCAGCCGGGCATCGACCTCGAGTCCGCCCAGCTTGGCGACTCCGCGCGACGTCTGCTCCTCGAAGACCCCGTCCACCGCCTCCAGAACGGTGACGTCGATGGTGCCACCGCCCCAGTCGAAGGTGAGGATGCGCTCAGGGCCTTCCTCCCGGATCAGGTACTTGTAGTAGACGGCGGCCGCCGTCGGCTCGTTGATCAGGGAGTCCACTCGGATACCGGCTTCGCGTGCGGCTGCGCGGGTGCGGTAGCGGGCCGCGCCGGCCGAATTCGCCGGGACCGTGACCACAGCCTTGTCGACGTCGAGAAGCTGTTCGGTGCTCGCCCGCTCCCGGATGGTGTGCAGGATTCCGGCGGAGACCGTCGAGGCGGGCCACTCCCGGTTCGCGATGGGGATCATCGCGTCTCCACCGAGCAGCCGTTTGGCCGCCGGAACCGAGAGCTCCGAGCGAAGCTTGGCTTCCCAGCCGAACAGCAGCCGTGGCCGGGTGGAGCTGGCCCCGACATAAGAGGGGAACAGTTCGTCGAATCCCGGATAGCTCCAGTCATCGAGGTTGCCCGCCTCCATAGAGACGACCTCGACATCCTCTCCGTCCCAGTGCGCCAGCACCGAGTTGGTGGTCCCGAAGTCGATTCCGAAGCTCACTTGCGTCCTTTCCGCTGCCTACCGCCACCCTGCCGCTTGCCCGCGCCGCCCCGTTTCGGCAAATTTGATGGACGTTGTCCCTGCCGTTTCGTCACGCCACTCCGCTCCGGAGGAATGCTGGTCAACCTGATCTCACCGACAATGACCAGCCGTCCATCAGCGCTGTCAACGTAGGCTGGCCTCTCGACCACCGCGTATTCTCCACTTCCGGAGACGACTCGGAATAGGGAAGGATCGTCCATATTCGTGACTTGTAGCAGCCCTGCTGACTGACAGAAGTCGTGGACCTTCCGCTCCAGTGCCCCGCTGCGATCCGACTCATCACATAGTTGCCGGAGCTGGGCAAGCTGGGCCAGGTGGGTCTGACGGGCCTTCATGGTCTCCACCAGCGCGCGTCGCACGGTGTCCTTGGCATCAGCCTTACTCAGCGCGGTCACATCCAGGTCGGCGAGGAGCTGCTGGACCTGTTCGGCGAGGGGTTCGGCGATGCGGCGTGGCTCGACCCTGGTGGCCAGGAGCGTCATCAGCCTCCGGCGCTCGGAAGAAGGAAGCTCCAGCAGGAACTCGGTCAGGTCTTGGTCGCTGACCGAGCGCTCCGGCATTTCTTGATCGGATTGGGGCACTTGTCGGTCCTCGCTCACTGCATCCTCGTCAAAAGATCATCGGCAGCAACCGCCCTCAACCGCTCGACATCCACGTCACGCAGCGGAGGCGTCCGGCGCGTGAGGATCGTGCCTTCCGGCACAAGACATCGGGGAATCCGCGGTTGAGGAAGCAGGAAACCCTGATCCAGCGGCACCTGGAAGAACCGGTGCTGCCCCAGACCGCCGGCGGTCTCCATGTCCCTCAATCGGTCACGTGCCAGGTTGATGTCGGAGAGGTCTCCTGTGTTCCCGCGGAGTTTCCGGCGCAGTGCCCGCCAGGCGGACTGCCATTCCGCAGCGGGTGCGCCGTGATGGACCCCCAGTTCGAGGTAGGGGTTGGGCACCGGTTCCCTGTCATTGACCGAAGCGGCCTTGCGCTCGGCGATCCAGCGAAGGTTGGCGGCCAGCGTCGGATTGCCTCTGCCCAGGTTCCGCAACCGGGACTCACCCCACGACAGCACGCCGGAATCGGTCGGGGCGGAGAACCGGAACCGCAGGTAGACCTGCATATTCACCGCCTCTTCCCTGACTTTGGGGTCCGGAGCCCGCTCGAACAGGCCGAACACCTCTTCGGCTCCGTCGTCGAGGTCGAGCAGCATGTGGTAGCCGTCGCGCAACCCGCACCAGGAGACGAAGTCGGAGGTGTGGTCGTCTGTCGGCACCGCCTGAGCGTCCGGTTTCCACACCTGCCCCAGGGCCGGCCACATCCCGGGGTCGCGGACGAGTTCCTCAGGCCATGTGTCCAGGTGCGCCGGGGAGTCGAGCACGCGCCCGATCATCTCCGCTTTCTCGTCGGGGAGCATGTGCGCGGCCTGCGCCAGAGCATCGGCGTCTCCGGCGCCGACCGCGTAGAGGAGCCGCGTGAGTTCGGGTGCGTCCTCGGGTGGAGGCTGCGGGGCCGCGTCGATCATCCGCCTGCGCCAGATCTCATCGTCCCACTCGAGGTCCAGTAGATCTGCCTCGGTGAGCTCGTGTGGATCGACACGGGCCAGGAGGTAGACCCGCTCGGCGGCTTCCCTTTGCGACCAATGCCGTGCCACGGATTCTCCGCCGTTGTCGAGGTAGTCATCGACGGCTGCGAGCGGCGCCGCTCGTGTGAAGCCGGCCGGGTCCATCGGCACCGACCCGTGCCGCACGAGCAGGACGTCCCGCCAGAGCCGCCACGCGGGAGAGTCCGAATCGACCGACGCGAGACCGTCCGGAGTCGCCGAGCCGGCGGCAGCCAGCAGAGCGGCCTGCGCTCCGACTCCGGCCACCATGGGGAGTCCGATCGCATAAAGATCCGCGATATGCGGGATGGCGGCAAGGGGAGGCATCGCGCGAAGGAGCCGCCTCAGTTCCCGTGGCCCACCCTCACTGGGCGCACCGTCGAGAAGGCGTCGCAGCACTACTGCCTCATCTGGCTCGCCGCTCGCGGAGACCACAGTGGCGACGATGTCACGCAAGGCATCGACCCGCTCCACGGCGACACCGAACTCCGCCCAGATCCGGGCGGCCTCGGTCCGCCTTCGCTCCCCCTTGAGGCGAGCCCGTCGCTGTCGCTCCGCGAGCACGGCCGCCTCGTGGCGAGAACGCGGACCATTCGGTTTTGGGGGATGGGGCTCCTGCACGATGGCAACCATAGAACACTCGCGTTCCTTGCGCCTCGATACGTATAGGGATTGAACGCCCAGCTCGCTTGCACTCTAGAACTCGTGAACAACGAAGAGTCTCTGATCACTCGCGCAGCCGGAGGCGAGGCAGAACGTCAGAGGTGAGCACGGCATACCGCTACGGGACCGGACGAGAGCCGCTCAGCGTCCGGCCGCCCCTCGATCACTGGTATGTCTGCTTGCCTCAGCATGCATATCGTTAACTCATCTTTCCACACTTCATGCCGTTGACGATGTTTTCATGCTATATTCACTCCTGCGTCGAAAACACCCGGTCGCCGTGGAGGGCTGTTCTCCAGCCGACGACTCCGGTCAGGAAGACAGCCGTTGGGCCCTACCAGGCCACTGGAAGTAGTAACCGGACAGCGGTCCGTAGCAATTGGACACCTTCCCACTCACAATCCGCACACACTCCGACACTCTTATTGCCACTCACATGCCGAGCGCAAGACAAAATAGCCTGTGAAGGATTGTGGGTCCTGCATTTCTATGCAAAACTACCAAGTTGCCGCTTCTAGAGAGGGGAGCTGCGCTTGCCCCAGGAGAAGCCGTGGGCGGACATCCTTGGAATACTCCGCATACGCGAGGAAGATTGGCGCGGCAGGATCGCTCCCGTCTCCATCATCGCCGAGGCCGAGCTGGCCCCCGACGAGGTGGCCGAGACAGCACGCTCTCTGGGGAGCCTGTTCCATCGGAAACTGGACCGGGAAGGAGAGCGCAGCGCTTCCCGGACTCTCAGCGGGTTTCCGGCGTGCGTGGCCGGAACTATGGCGGGGCTGGCGACCGAACACTACAGCGCCGAAGGCCACGGTGAATACTGGAGCGCCTTCTGGAGCGCGACCGGAATATCACATCGGCAGAAAGACAGAGAGATCTGGGGAGATGCCTTCCTCGATTCACTCAGAGCTCTCGGCAAGCAGCAAAGAGCACAGCGCAGCGGCCGCTATTACGGCCCAATTCTCGCACACGCGGGAATGCCGAGCCACTGCTTGAAGGACTTCTTTACGCTACTCATCGAGCGTGACGCCCGGGAAGTGAATATGGACGCGGAGTCCTTCCGCTCTTGGGCGCTCGCAGGAGAGCACCGGCTCAACGCTCTAGCTCTCCCCGCCCAGGATTTCATCAGATCGGATTCGGACTACGCCCTCGAAATCGTCGATCGCTGTCTCGTGCTGTTGGACCGGCTGCGCAGTGGCCACCAGACAAGCGCTGAGGAGGTCGGACTCCCTCAGCGTTTCCTGTCCCCTGCGCGCCAGGTTCTCGACCGCTCTCACAAGAACCAGGAGGCTGATCCGGCGAGAGCGCGACTCCTCCATCCCCACATCCGGCTTTCCCCATACGACCTCGGAGTCCATCTCGTCCTTCCGATCGATCCGGACGAACTGGTTGCCGTTCCGCAATGGCAGGTGGAGATCGACGGCGTCAGCGCCACAGTCGAAAGCGCGGACCCATGGGACCTGTCCGACGAGCGGCCCGAGACCACACACCCCCTTCCCGGCCCGGCGGGCGTCATCATGGTCTCCCCCCTGGACGGTCTCCACTCTCCGGAGGAGTTGACACTGGTCGACTCCGCGAACCCGCTCCTGGTCTTTGAGGCTGACAGTGGGGCGTTCATCCCCTCTGGCACCCCCCTTCCCAATGCCCTGGTATGGATTCTGCATCCGGACGGCAGGCGTCTGAAGGCGGACACCGCTTCGCCTCGGTCTCTGGCCGAGGCGGACCCGCCGTTCGGCTGGGAAGGCTGGTGTCTGACCCAGATCGACCTGGGCAAGGCGCGATGGATTGCGCTGGAAGGCTCACCTTCCCGATTCACCTCTCAGCGTCCGCGCCCTCGTTGGGAATACGGTCCGGCACTCACAGGTGCCGCCGACCATGCGGGGCGACCGGTCTTCAGCACGCTGCCAGAGGTCTGGCTTCCCTCGTCAAAGGCTGCCTGGGCCATTGAGATCAGGAACGACACGCATCAGCTCCTCACCGCTTTCACCGCCGATGGAGACGGCAGCGTGAGCCCTCTCGCCGAGCTGCCCCGTCCTGTCCTCGGAGCCTTCCATGTCACGGTGCGTGGTCAGAGAAGCCGGGGAACACAGACCTTGTTCACCGTCGCCGAAGGTCTGGACATCACCTACAGCCCTGAGGTCCGCAGGCCGCGACCTGAGGGCCCCGCCGAGGGACGAGCCGAACTCTCCGTCCCCGCGGGTATCCGAGCCGAACCTGGTCGACTGACGTTCACTCCCGAAACGGTGTCTCGCTCTCTGCGGTTGCGGAGCCGCACCAGCGCTCAAGCAGACATCGTGGTAACACCTCCGCATGTACGCCTGCGCACAACAGCCGGCACATCGCAGTGGAGCGCCCATCCCCTTCCGCTGGAGATCGAGTCACTCGCAGACCAGGGGGATCTACTGATCGATTTCCCCGGCGCGGATCCGCTTCCTCCCCTAGAGGCACGCGCAGGGCGGGAGACCGTCCAGGAGATCCGCCCATCGCGTCGGCGCGGCGATTCGCCGGTACGTTATCCACTGGCGCAACTGGTGGACACCGCACGCACCTATCGATCCCTCCGGCTGATGCTTCCGTTCGGGGAGAACCTCATCCCCGTGGCCGACGTCCGCCCCCGGCGACTGGCGCACGGCGCGGCCTATGCGAACGGCCGGCTACACCTGCGCGGCTTTGTCAACACCGGGAAGGTGGACGCGGCCTGCTACCTGGACCATGCTCCATGGCGGGTCCCGTGGATCACTGCGGTCGGAGCCGATGGCGTCATCGACCTGCCGCCCGAACTCCACGATTCCGGGCCGGGACGTCTCCTGCTGAACGTCAGCGATCCGTGGGCGGGTGAGCCGGACTGGCCCCGGTGGCCGGATCCGTCATCGCCGCACTGCCTGACCTATCGGGCTCCGGGACTTCCTACGGCTCACGATCCCGGGGAGAGAAGGCTGATCGAATTCCTCTGCGGTGCGCTCGGCTCAGCGGACCTCCGTCTCACGGTGACCGACGCGGCCAGGTTGTGGTCGCTGCAGGCTCACACCCCGAAGCTGCAACACCCGGGCATGCGCAGTGGTCTGGCCGACGAATGTATCCAAACGCTGCGGGCGGAACCGGAGACCGCGCTGCTGGGACACTGCGACGCCGACCTCGATCCGGCCGACAGCACCCGTCTGCTGGTCCTCAGCGGCTTGGCAACGGCCCCGCAAGGAGGCGAAGTCGACATCCACGACGCCGTGTTCCTGTGGCGGAGAGCCCCCGCGATCGCGGCCGTGGTCACCAGTGGCACGCTCCCCTGGCTGCCCGTCGATCCGGCAGAGTGCACCGGGAACGCACAACGGCTCCTCGAATGCGTTGTCCGGTGCTGCGGTGAGGTTGCCCTGCCGATCCTCTGCGGACAGGGAGATCCACACGTTCGCGACTCCGTGCTGCACACGAATGCCGTCTCTTCCCTCGCTTCTGCGCCGCCACGTTCAGCACGTGCCGACGGGACGGCCCTGCCGCGCCCTCTTCTCACCCTCGCAAGCCGACGGCGCGCCGCGCGAGGACTTCAACGTGTCTTCTCTGACGAGTCCTACATCGGACTACGACGTTGGGCCAGGCCGAATGTCACGGTGCTGGACCGGGAGTTCACGCGGCTCCCCGCCGTCTACCGGGGACCGGCACTTGCTCTGACACATGGTCGAGGAGTTTCGTCGCACGCCGATGATCTTGAGGCGCTGTCCGCCCTGTCGATCGAGCTGGCACTGCTCGCGCGACTGGCCGCACGGCGCGACGCCGATTTCGACTTCCTTCCGGTCGGCTGTCTGGCAGGAGCGGCGGACGTGGCGGACAGGGCCGGAAAGTGGTGGCTGCAACTCGCCGAAATCGTTCCCGAACTCGTCGCCACCGATCTGGTGCTCGCCGAACTCTCGCTCGCCGGAGCCGAGCGGACCGAAATCCACAAGGAGAGCCGTTGACCGTTCCCTTGGACACCCTCGCGACCAGCGAGTTGATCACCACCACCTACCGCCGCTATCTGCGCTCCCTGCTGCCTGTCCGCGATCCCGCCATCGCACAGGCTCTGGACCACCAGGTGTCCACGAGCGCGCTGCTGAGCAAGGGGCCCTTTCTGGAGGCCACTCCGCCTTATCTGACCGGTGCCACACTGCGTCAGCTCATCGATGAGGAAGTTCTGCATCCCGGCTTCGCACGGCTCTTCAGCGAGGAGCTTCCCGGTGATCGACCGCTGTACCTGCATCAGGAGCACGCGATCCGCAAGGCCGCCAGGGGCCGCAACCTCGTCGTGGCGACCGGGACCGGATCGGGCAAGACGGAAAGCTTCCTGCTGCCCATCCTCAACGAGCTGTCCCGCCAGCACGATGCGGGCGAGCTGGGTCCCGGCGTCCGCGCGATCCTGCTGTACCCGATGAACGCCCTGGCCAACGACCAGCTCAAGCGGCTGCGTCTGCTGCTGAAGGACACACCCCACATCACCTTCGGCCGCTACACGGGTGACACGCACGAACGTCCCGACAGGGCCCGGGAGGAGTTCCGCTCCCTCCATCCCGATCAACCGCTGTTGGAAAACGAGCTCATCAGCCGGGTGGAGATGCGCAAGACCCCTCCTCACCTGCTGCTCACCAATTACGCGATGCTGGAGTACCTGCTGCTGCGCCCTGCTGACCTCGACCTCTTCGAGGGGGAGCACGCGGGCCACTGGCGCTTCATTGCGCTTGACGAGGCGCACGTCTACGACGGCGCCAAGGCCGCGGAGGTCGCGATGCTGCTGCGCCGGCTACGCGACAGGGTCGCCCCCGGCACAGCGCTGCAGTGCATCGCCACCAGCGCGACGGTCGGCGACGACGGGGAGAAGGCCACCGCATTCGCGCAGCGGCTGTTCACCGAGCCTCTCGAATGGATGGAGGGCGATCCGGACCGCCAGGACCTGATCGGTGCGGCCCGGCGCAAGGACGCTCCTGAACACACGTGGGGGCCGTTGGCCGCCGCAGAGTACGCTCGCATCGCTGACAGCGGGAATCCGGAAGAGCAGTTGCTGGTCGCCGCGGGCCGGCACGGTCGGCAGGCGCGGTCGGCCTTCTCCGTTCTCGCTCAGGAGCGCCGCATGGCGGCCATGCGTACGCTGCTGGAGAATGACGGCCCGCGAACCCTCCAGGATGTCGCGCAGCGGCTGTTCTACGAGGTCCCCGACGCCGATCCCGCCTTGGACGAGACCCAGCAGGTACGCACCGTAGCCGCACTGGTGGCATTGGGCAGCCGGATCCACGATGACGAGGGAACACCGCTGCTGTCGGCGCGTTACCACCTGTTCGCGCGGGCATCGGAGGGTGCCTTCACCTGCCTCTCGGAGTCTGGACCGCATGTGGCGCTGGCCCGCCATGAAATCTGTCCTGATTGCTCCGCGGCGGTGTTCGAGTTCGGGTCCTGCCAACGTTGCGGCGACGTTTACCTGGTGGGAACGGTCAGACCAGAGGAGGGCGCATCCCTCTTCCGACCGCAGAATGGACTGCAGGAACGCCCCCAGTGGCTGAATCTCGGCGGTGAGGCGGAGATCGTCGATGACGATGACGACACGCTGGAGCCGCCGCAGCAGGCCGTGAGAAGCATGGAATACCACCTGTGCGTGTCGTGCGGCGCGCTGGGCAAGACGCCGGTCGTACGGTGCGCCGCCTCGTGCGCGGGGAAGCGCCTGCGTCGGGTATGGGCCATGCGCTCGGGGAACGCAGGCGTCAGCGGCTGCCGCGGATGCGGTGCTCGATCGACCAACATCATCCGGCGCTTCGAGAGCGGCAATGATGCCGCCGCGGCGGTCATCGCCACGGCTCTGTACCAGGCTCTGCCCGAAGACGCGGACACGACGGTGGCCGACCGTCCGGGAGGCGGGCGCAAGCTCCTGATGTTCAGCGACAGCCGGCAGGACGCCGCGTTCTTCGCCCCCTATCTGGAATCCACCTACCAGAAGGTTCAGCACCGCAGCCTCATCCTGGCCGGGCTGCACGCCGGCCACACCCCGGGGAACGAGTTCTGGACCGACGATCTCATCGAGCACACCACCACCGCCGCGGCCAAGGCCGGACTCTTCCGGAGGCGAACCTCCCGACAGGACCGGGCCAAACAAGCCGCCCGGTGGGTCATGCGGGAGCTGGTCGCCACCGATGAGCGGCAGTCCCTCGAAGGGCGCGGACTGCTCAGGGTCGGTATGGATCGGCCGGAGGAGGCCCCGCCCGCGAGCGGTATCGGAGCCGAACTCGGCCTCGATGCCATGGAGACCTGGGACCTGCTGAGTGAACTCGTCCGTACCCTCCGGCAACAGGGCGCCCTGACCATGCCGGAGAACGTCGATCCGCGCGATGAGATCTTCGCTCCCCGGCTCGGCCCGGTGTACGCGCGCGAGTCGGGTGCCGACCGTGCGCGCAAAGTCCTGAGCTGGATGCCGACGAAGGGGGACAACCGCCGACTGAACTACATACGTCGCCTGCTGAAGACCCTCGGTGCTTCGGTCGAACCGACGACGGTACTCCAACAGTGCTGGCGGTTCCTCCGCGACACCAGGGACGGGTGGCTGGTGGGTGGCCGCGACCATCGCAGTGGCCTCGTCTACCAAGTGGACTTCACCTACCTCGTGCCGGAGCCGGTGACGGCCGAAACACGGCTCTACCGGTGCGACCGGTGCAAGAGGTTCGCGCCGGTCTCCGTACGCGGCGTGTGCCAGACCATCAACTGCGAAGGAGCCCTGGTCCGCTACACGGCTCCGGCTCCCGAGCAGGACGAGGACCACTACCGTCGGCTGTATCGCGGCCTGTCCCCCGTGCGGCTGCGAGCGATGGAGCACACCGCCCAATGGTCCAATCAACGGGCGGCCGAGATCCAGCAGGAGTTCATCAGGGGCGACGTCAACGCCCTGTCCTGCTCCACGACGTTCGAGTTGGGTGTCGACGTCGGTGAGCTGCAGTCGGTGCTGCTGCGCAACATGCCGCCGACCACAGCCAACTACGTGCAGCGGGCGGGTCGCGCCGGACGCCGGGCGTCCTCGGCGGCGTTGGCGGTGACCTACGCCCGGCGACGCGCCCACGACCTCTTCCGCTATCAGGATCCACGGGAGATGATCGCCGGAGCGGTGCGCGCGCCCTTCGTCCCTCTGGGCAACGAGCGGATCGACCGCCGGCACGCGCACTCGGTCGCACTCGCCGCGTTCCTGCGGTACCACAGTCCGGTGGAGACGTGGACGACCGCTGGAGCATTCTTCCTGCCGGGCGAGGACGGCTCCTCCGCGCCGGTGGAGCGTGTCGCCGCCTATCTCGATTCGGTCCCCGACGAGCTCACCGAGGCACTGTCGCGGGTTCTGGAACCGAGTGTGGCCGAAGAGATCGGTCTGGCCTCGGGCCAATGGGCCAAGGACCTGTGCGCGCTACTCGAAGACGTACGGCGCGAGATCACCGAGGACGTCCAGGACTTCGAACGCCAGCGGGTGGAGGCGTTCGAAGCGCGCAGGGACGGTTTGGCCGCCCGTTTCCTCCGCACCGTCAACACGATCAAGAACCGGCCGCTGCTGAACTACCTCGCGACCAAGAACGTGCTGCCCAAGTACGGGTTTCCCGTGGACACGGTCGAACTGCGCACATACTTCGCCCAAGAGGGGCGTGACCTGGAGCTCGCCCGGGACCTGACCTCGGCGATCTATGAGTACGCTCCGGGGAGTTCGGTCATCGCGGGCGGAAAGCGGTGGACCTCGGGCGGTGTCTACCGCCTCCCCGGGCGGGAACTGCTGTCCAGGTACTACGCGGTGTGCGACAGCTGCGGCTACTACCAGGAGAGCAGCCAGAAGATCGATCCGGTCTGCGCCTCGTGCGGGGCCCAGCGTCGTGGTGTGCAGAAGCACTACTGTGTGCCGGAGTTCGGATTCGTCGCCGATTCGTCGGTCGGTGAGGCGGGTGAGACTCCGCCCGTGCGCAGTTGGATCGGGGCGACCCATGTGCTGAGGCTGGCGGCGGACCCCTCCGAGTTCGCGTGGCCGATGCGAGACGGCGGCACCATACGCTGCCGGTCCGGTAGCCGCGGTGAACTCGTCGCCGTCTCCGAAGGTGTGGGGAGAGCGGGCTACCTGATCTGCGACCGATGCGGTCGGGGTCTGAGTGGCTCAGCGCATCGGGACCCGCCGAAGGAGCACGACCACCTGTTCCGCAACCAGACCTGCACCGGGCGGTTGGCACCGTACTCGTTGGCTCACCGCTACCAGACCGACCTGGTGGAGGTCTCCTTCGACGGCCGTCTGGAGCGCGGCGCGATGCCGGAGACCGCACGGTCCTCCCTGCTGTACGCGCTTCTCGAAGGGGCGTCGTCGGCTCTGGAGATCAGCCGGGACGATATCGGAGGATCGCTGTATCGCCGTGCGGAGGGCGAAACGACGCTGGTCATCTTTGATACCGTCCCGGGAGGCGCGGGCGGTTCCCGGCGCATCGCGGAGTCGTTCGACCTGGTGGCAGCAGAAGCAATGCGGCGTATGCGCGACTGCGACTGCGGCTATGAGACCTCGTGTTATGGCTGCCTGCGCAACTACCGAAACCAGACAGTGCACGACCGGCTCCAGCGTGGGACCGCACTGGAGGTACTGGAGGCGCTGATCGGCGGCTGAAACTCAAGGATCGATGGCGAACTCGGCGATCGCTGCGGCTGCCTCAGCGGGGCCGGGTTCCTCTCTTCACTGATCTGCGCTCACGCCGCCACTGCCCGATCGTGTTCGCCGGTTGGATCGATCCCCATCAGGCGCATCACACGACTTTTGCAAGCCTCAGTGGAAGTATCACTACAATAGCGGACGCACGACGCCTAGGGTGATATCTGCGTCAACCTCAATTTCCTCCCCGGCGGGAACCGACTGCTCTACTACCACCCAATTTGCGCGCATCCACACACTGCCGTCTTCAGATGGGTCGATGTTTGCAAACCGAAGCTCAGATGTAGTCCCCGCATACCCCGCGTCCTGGAGCATGGTCACCGCCAGATCTCCACGCTTACCTGAGAGATCAGGCATCGTCATGGACGTCCGCTCGGGTATATCAATCTTCTCACCAGTCTCGGAGTCCACCAGTTCCCAGGTGTATTCAGGCATACCCTGAGGATCTCCCGCCATATTCCCGTACCATTTGGCGAGTCCTCTGAGCGTGTCGTCCGGTATATCCAGCTCGCCGTCTATACCGACAAGGACTCTCTCTTCATCGACGTGGACTCCGGCGTAGGCCTCAGTCCCCCAGTAGACGTTGGCGTCTCCTCTCTGACCTGCTCCTCATCTTCGGAATCAGGGTCATAGAAGTTGGCCCTGATGTTCTCATCGAACTCCTTCTCTTTTTCGGTCTGATTGGGCCCTATTCTTCCGTTACCTCCTTCCTCGCCATCATCCTCCCTCTCGACTGAAGGCGATGAATAAGGGGCGTCCTCTACAGTCGGCGACTCACTCGTTTCCGGAGCCGCCTGGCTACTTCCTTTTTCATCATCAGAGACGCCGCACCCGAAGACGATCAGTCCTAAGACGACCGCTACAGCGACGCACCCGGTTCTAATACTCAACAGAGAAACTCCAGTTCATAGATAAAAAGAGAGGTAGATCGGGGTGTAGTCAGCTCTTCGCTCTATGCAGCATTACTGTGCGCAACCAACGAAAAAGGGGATCCGCTACCTACGACCAGAGAGACACGAATCAAGGACAAGAGCCCAAAAAACATACGTAAGGGAACTTTAGGAAGATAAGGTTACGGATCTAAATCAAGATCACTTCCGACAGGCCACAGATGATCTTGGATTCCTTGCGCGGGGATCGACCGCACCTCGCGCCTCATCAATCGGTGGCGCTGCCGAGCCTGTCGCTTACCCGACGACGAACCTCGTCGGCTCCCCCAGCAGCCGTCGTGCGCCCTCCACGTCGGCCAGTCTGGCCGCCAGGGTGCGGGCGGCCAGGTGGGACGGGAGTGCCGCGGTGAACTTCAGGCCTTCCAACGCCTTCTCGCTGACCTCGGGCAGCGCGATGCGGTCGGCGGCGCCCTCTCGGACGGCCGCCCACCTGGCGGGATCGACGTCCTCGCGGAGCCGGAGGTAGCTGTCGTGCGCCTGCTGAGCGGGGTCGACGAGGCCGGTGAGGGTGGCGCGCAGGGTCAGGTTGGTCCTGGTCCCGGCCCAGGTCCACCAGCGGACGTCACCGGAGGTGCGGGTGACGACCGAGCCGTCGGCGTGCACGTGCTCGATGTGGCGCTCGCGCGCCTTGCCCAGGGCCTTGACCGCGCGCCGGGTCAGGCGCACCGGCGGGTCCGCTCCCAGCAGCACCTCGCGCACGGCACGGGTCAGCGCGAACGATGAGCCCGCCCGGTCGGTGGAGTCCCAGCGCGCCTTGCCGCCGCCGTCGTCGGCCGGTTCGACGAAGCACTTCTGCCGCTTCCAGTCCACCCAGGTCACCGCCCAGCTCCGGCCGGCGAGGAGCAGCCGCCGGGGTCCCTCCCCCTGTTCCCTGGACGACAGCAGCGCCGGGTTGGCCCGCCCGATCTCGGTGCGCCCGTGCAGCACCGTGAACTCCGGCGGCGCGGTGAAGACCGTGGTCAGCTCCATGAAGTGCCGCCACCCGAACCTGCGCTCGGCCTCGGGTCCGATCATCAGCATGCCGCCGTCGCGGTCCACGAACCCCTCGCGCAGCAGGTGCGCCACGATCGGCTCGCCGTGCTCGAACGGCTCCAGCCCGTCCCACCACTCCGGCCACAGGTGCTCGCCCACCTGCGACTCCTGCAGGCACAGCGCCAGCAGCTGCTGGGCGATGATGTGCCGGGGCTCGGGCGTGGGGACGACCGGCTCGACCCAGTGCCGCCCCCACAGCCGCAGCAGCGCCGCCGCACGCAGCAGCCCCGGTTCGTCCAGCGCGAGGAACAGGCAGTTGCGCCGCGTGCCGGAGCGCCGCCCGGTGCGGCCGATGCGCTGCAGGAAGGAGGCCACCGTTCCGGGCGCGTTGACCTGGACGACCCGGTCGAGGTCGCCGACGTCGATGCCCAGCTCCAGCGTGCTGGTGGAGACGATCACGCAGTCGCGCGCCTCGGCGAAGGCCTGCTCGGCGCGGCGGCGCTCGTCCACCGCCAGGGAGGCGTGCGACAGGAATGTGGTGACGCCCCGCACGCGCAGCGCGGCGCCCAGATGCTCCACGGCCTGGCGGGAGTCGCAGAACACCAGCCGCTTCTCACCGGCGTGCAGCGCGGCGACGACCTTGGCGGCGTTGTCCAGCGACCCGACGTAGTCCAGTTCCACGTCCCCCGGCGGCGGTTCGGCGGGCGAATTCGCCCCGGGCAGGCTCACCCCGGGTGCGATGACGCGGCCCGGCCGCTTCCCCGCACCGCTGCCCTGCAGCCAGGTGAGCAGGTCGTCGGGGTTGCCGACGGTCGCCGACAGCCCGACCCGCTGGACGGGGCGCCCGCAGATCCGGGTGAGCCGCTCCAGCACCGCCAGCAGGTGCCAGCCCCGGTCGTCGCCTGCGAAGGCGTGCACCTCGTCCACCACGATCGCCCGCACTCCCGCGAACACGTCCCGGTGGTCGACCTTGGTGCTGACCAGCATCCCCTCCAGCGACTCCGGCGTGGTCAGCAGGATGTCGGGCCGTCGGCGCAGGAGGCGCCGCCGCGCGGCGGTGCCCACGTCGCCGTGCCACAGCCCGACCGAGCGCCCCATCCATCCGGCGTAGCTCTGCAGACGCGGCAGCAGGTTGTTCAGCAGCGCCTTGATCGGGCACACATACAGCAGCGAGACTCCGGTCCACCCTCCCGCGGCCATCGCCGACAGCAGCGGGAAGGCCGCGGCCTCGGTCTTGCCGCCCGCGGTCGGCGCGAGCAGGACGGCGTCCTCACCCCCGACCAGCGGCGCCAGCGCCTCGCGCTGCAGCGGCCGCAGCCCCGGCCAGCCCAGCGTGTTGACGACGTGGTGGGCCAGCGTGGGGTGCAGCAGGTCGAGGCTGCCGGTGGCGGTCACAGGTCGAGTTCCACCTCGTCGGCGGATCCGGCGCGCTGGGTCCAGGCGTTGCGCTCGACGTCGTTGAGGTCGGCGGCCTTCACGGTGAGTCGGTAGTGCAGCCGGGGGTCGAAGTCGTCGATGTCGTTGACCCGGTCGATGACGTCGACGAGCTTGCGCAGGAACATCCGCGGCGCGACCCCGACCTGCCCGCCGAGCTCTCCGGCGATCGCCTCGGCGAGCTCCATCAGGTAGGCGTCGCCGACCCGCGCCCGGATCCGCTCTGGCTCCTCGGCGCCGTCGACGTAGAGCTCCCTGATGGCGATGCCGAGCCGGTGCAGCCTCTCCAGGTCGAACCCGCCGAGCCGGATCTGGGCCGCCCGCAGGTTGTCGTGGCGCGGGTCCGGCATGAAGTCGGTGGCCAGCCGCTGCGCCAGCGGCGCGAGGCGCTGGACGCCCTGCTGCCCGTCGTAGAAGGCGGGCGTGCCGGTGATCACCAGATAGAGCCCTGGGAAGCGGCCGGCCGCGATCTCGTCCAGCAGCTGGCGCAGCGCGTTGAGCGCCTTCTCCCTGGTGTCGGTACGCGCCCGTTGCAGGGTCTCCAGCTCGTCCAGCACCACCAGCAGGCCGGGGTGGCCGCACCCCTGCAGGAGGGTGAGCAGGCCCTGGAGCGCGGAGAGGGCGCCGAAGTGGTCCAGGTCGCCCTTGATCCCGGCGTAGCGCTTGGCCGCGGCCGAGACGTTGGGCTGCCCGCCCAGCCAGGCGATGAGGGCTTCGGCGATCGCCGGTTCGCCCTCCGTCTGCGCCCGGTGGTAGCCGCGCAGGGCCGCGGCGAACCCGGGGTTGCTGCGCGCGACCTCGGCCAGGCGGCGTTCCAGGAGCTCGCCGACCGCCGCGGCGAGCCGCTGCTCGTCCGGGCCGTCCGGCCCCTCGGGGATGCCGCCTTCGTCGAGGACGTCCTCCTCCAGGGTGTAGACCCAGTTGTCGACGATCTCGCGCAGCGCGCTGGGCGGTTGGGTGGCCGTGGCCAGCCGCTCCGTGAGCCGTCGGTAGACGGTCTCCAGCTTGTGCAGCGGAGTCTCGGTCTCCGAGACCTGGATCTCGGTCACCGCGAAGTTCGCCCGCTTGGCGCGCTCCCCCAGCCAGCGAGAGAAGAACGTCTTGCCGGACCCGTACTCGCCGCGCACAGCCTTGAACCCTGCGCCGCCCGCGGCCGCGGTCGCCAACTCCTTGTCGAGGACGTTCCCGAACCGTTCCAGGCCGACCGCGAACAGGTCCAGCCCCGACTGTGGCACGGTCCCGCGCCGCAGCGCGTCGATGACTTCGCCGCGGCGAGCGGCGCTGACGTTGCTCAACTCACTCGTTTCCGGACAGGAACTGCCGCCTGAGCAGTTCGACGTTGAGTTCCACGGCCCGTTCGCCCTCGGGCAGATCCAGCACCGGGAACCCTTCGATGTTGAGGACCTTCTTCACCATTTTCAGGAAGCGCACCGCCCGGTGGGAGGTGGTCGACTCCCCCGCGGCCCGCGCGACGTGCGCGACGGGCAGCCGGGGAGTGGCGCCGCCCGCACCGGCCAGGGTGTCGATGACCGCTGCGACCTTCGACGCGTCGGGGGCGCGTGAGATCTGGGAGCGGCTGAGCTCGAAGATCTCGGTGTCGGTCACGAGGGTGCCGAGAGAGTCGTCCTTGAAGAGAACGGTGTCCTGCGCCGGACGGCTCTTCTTCGGCTTCCTCGCGGGCTTGGCCGGTTCCGGAGCGGCGGCCGTTCCCGGTTCGACGGTCAGCGGTCGGGCCCACCAGGACGGCTCATGGTCCGCCGGACGCAGTGCCGCCCATCCGGCGGGGACGAGCGCGGTGTCGGGAACGAACACCAGGACCGGAATGACCATCTCGGCTGTTGAGATACCGCCGTGGTAGCCCTCCTGGCGGGCGGTGTAGCGAATCCGCTCGTCCCACGGCACCACGATCTCGCCGCCTCCGGCGAGCACCCGGTCCCCGGTGACGAGCAGTTCCCGCTCGCCGGGCTCCCCCGTGCGGTAGCGGGCCGACTCGCCCTTCTCGGTCTTCCTGTTCTCCCGCCGGTCCCACACGTGGCCGTGGTCGGAGGTGAGGACCACCGGGCGCCCGGCGCGTGCGGCCGCGTCCAGGAGCGGTCCGAGCTTGCCGAGCTGGTCGACCCGCCAGCTCACGTCGTCGGCTTCACGGCCGTCGGCCAGTGCGTCGTCCACGGTGTTGATCACGGCGGCGACGACCCGGCCCGTGTCGTCGACGGCTTTCTGGACGCTCTCGGGCAGCCGGTCGCCCGCTCCCGTCTGCAGGTCGGCCTCATACAGCAGAGTGCTGTCCCGTGGTCCCCACGACGGCTGCTTCCACAGTGCGGTGAACCCGGCGCGCTCCTGGCTCTGCCCGCCGGTGGTGAGCCGCCCGGAGAAGAGCGAGGCGCGTGAGCAGCCGGTGATCGAGGGGAAAGTGGCCAGGGCCCCCTCTCGCCCCTGCTCGGTGCGGGCGATCTCCTTGAACCGTCCGCCGCCGGCGATCTCGGCGCCGATCTGGACGGCGATCTCCGCACTCATCCCGTCGAGCAGCACGATCAGCGGCGCACGCTCGGCCGAGAGCGGCCGGGCGACCCGCTGCAGGAGGTTCTCCGCGAGCAGCAGCTCGTCGGTGTGCGACGACACCTCGGTCCACGCGGCGACGCGTTCGGCGAACGCCTTGTCGATCTCCGCGCGCCGGTCGCGCACCCGCGCGTAGAGGTCCTGGTAGGCGTCGTGCAATGCCGTGATCTCGGTGTGCGACGCCCACAACCGGCTCGCCGCCCGGTCCACCCAGGCGGTGCCGGCCATGTGATCGGCCACCCCCTCGGCGGCGGTACGGGGGGTAGGCGGTCCGGAGGCGAGCCAGCGCACGAGCCGTACTGCGGCGATCGCGTCCGCGCCCTCACGCGAGTCGGAGTCGAACCGCCGGTGCTCCCACAACCGGGTGAGCGCCTCCTCGGCCTGCACCGTGTCCCGGGCTTCGGGAGCGGGCATCTGCGGCTGGATCGCGGTGCTGATCTCGGCGCCTAGGGCAGCAAGGCGGGCCTGCAGCCCGGTGCTGAGCACTCGGCTGGTCGCCGCGACTCCGTCGGCACCCAGCGCGGTGAGGATCTCCTCGGCCCGATCGCTCGCGTGGACCGCGGCGTCGTGCTCATGGCCGTCCATCATGCGCAGCAGGGCCGCTTCACTGCTGTCGGCGAACCGCGACAGCGCCTCCGTTTTGGGTGCGGGGGTGCCGACGAACCGCTCTTCGGCCCGGACCCGGGCGTCGCGCACACCGGGGATGCCGGCGTTGTCGGGGTCCAGCAGTTCCCGGAACACCAGACCTGCTGGAAGTGCGTCGTAGACCTGCTGCTTGTCCAGCATCTGGAACACCACCTGGGCGACCGGGCCGATGCCGTGTTCGAGTTCGGCACGCAGTCCGTGGCGCTCGTCCTCGTCCAGCTCACCGAACCGGGTGACCAGCTCCGGCTTCCTGGTCCAGTCGAGCAGTGCGGCGGCGTCGAGCCGGTCGCCGGCCTCCCGGCCGAACCGGATCGCCGCGAGCCGCCGCAGCGCGTCCTCGAGCTTGAGGACCGATGTCCTCTTGTGCCACTCACTGCCGACACCGACCTCGCGCAGTCCGCGAGCCAGCCAGGCCCACTTGCGGGAGTGCAGCCGCGGGTCGAGCATCCGGATGCCGAGCTCATCGGCGAGCAGCTCCCAGCTGTTCACGGTGAAGACCTCGTGGCCGAGCAGCCGCCCCAGCAACGAGGGGCCGAGGTCGGTGTCCTCTCTGCAGGGGGTGAGCAGCACGAGGTAGTCGGCTTCAGTGAGAGGGCGGCTCAGTTCGGTGAGCACCGCCAGCACCGTGGGTGCCACCGCGACTCGCGCGCGCACCTCCTTGCCCCGGTGCTCGACGGCGATCTGCTCCGGTCCGCTCCACACCGGGGCGGCCTTCAGCGCGATCGCGCGTGCCACCGACGCCGGCCGTCCCCTGCTGACCCGGTGCTCGTCCTTTTCCAGCGCCCGCCGCAGCCCGCCCTTGACCGCCTCGACCGTCACCTGCTGGGCCGAAGCGGTTCCGGTGGCCGTCATGGTGCTGCTCCTCCTGTGCTGGTTCACCGATGCGGATCATGTTCCGCCGAGTCGACCGCCCGGATCACCGGGTGGTCTCGAGCGTTCGACGCTATACCCGGCTGACGACGGCGCGGCGGCGGACGAATCCCTTGTGCTCCCTCTGCGCGGCTCGCGCGCCCGGAGTATCGGGCGGCGCGGCGACCGTGCTCACTCGACCGCCCGTACCGTGATCTCGATGGTGGCGTCGGCGGGGATACCGAGCTGTTCTCTCAGTTTCGCGACGACCGCGCCCGGGTCGTCCGCCGCCGTGATCTGCCCGACGGCCACGGCACCGGACGACGTGACGCGCTCGATGCTCCCGCTCACCGATGTCGGGCCTGCATCGGTCGGCTGCCCATCGGCTCCGGCCGGGCCTACGACCGGCGGCTGCGGCGCGGCCGGCCGTGCCGTCGCCTTTTTGATGAGGGCGAACGCCTCGCGGGACACCGCTTCCAGTTCGGTGGCGAGCTTCTTCTGCTGCTCGTTGAACCGGGCGGTGCGCCCCAACCGCTCCAGCAGCTCGGCGGCCTCGCCCGCGTACTCGCTCCCGTCACCGGACAGCTGGGCCAGCAGTTCGAAGGTCTCCCACCGGGTGGCCTCCAGCGCCGCGGCGACAGCAGACGCCGCCGCCATGCTGATCCGGTAGATCTCGGGTTCGCGCGGCAGGTCGGCCTGGGCCAGCGCGGTGACCAGCGCAGTGTCGTCGGTGAGCCCGCGCAGCCGTCCCAGCAGTTCGTAGGCGGCCCGCGCGGTCTGCATGCGCGGCGCCTCCTCGTCCAGGCCCAGCAGTTCGGCGTGCCTCTCCAACTGGGTCAGCAGCCCTTCGGTGCCGGCCAGCCAAACGCCGCCCTGCTCCTTGAGCTGCTCGGCGAGCCGCTGCACGGCGCGGGCGTTGAGCACCGGCTGCCTGGAGAGCTTGAAGAGCTGCTCGGCGCGGCGGTTGGCGAGGTCGAAGTCCTCTTCGGAGGGCAGCGGCTGGCGGCGCAGGACGATGTCGCCGTCGAGCCGGCCGATACCGACGTCGGTGTAGCGCTTGCCCGCCCGCATCCAGGCCCGGTCCGACTGCACCGCGTACACGAGCACCAGCAGGTCAACGATCTCGGGGGGCAGTCCTTTGCCCTCTTCCCGGTCGAGGATCCACTTCTTGAGGTCGCGCACCCGAATCTCGGTGGTGTCGGCCTGCGCGGAGCGGGCGGCGTCGTCCAGGATGCCCAGCCAGGTGTCTTGTAGCAGGAAGACCTCGGTGACCTGGGCGATCTGCAGGTTGTGGGCGACCCGGTACAGCGCGGCGGTCTCGCCCTTGGCCGGCTCGTAGCGCTGCAGCTTGTCGGCCTTGGCCGCCTCCACCGCCTGCAGCACGGCGGTGAGGTCGGTGCGGCGGACCTCGGGCATGGCCCCCGTCTGGGACGCGAATCTGGGATGCTCGGGGTAGAGGTGGTCCAGCAGCTGCCCGGCGATGCGCTGCAGCGCGTCGGGGAGCTGGCTGCCGGCCTCGATCCGGATCCGCACGTTGGGCGGCAGCGCCTCGATGTGCTCGTCGATGGGGTACCCGAAGTCGGTGTCGTTGCGGGCGACGGCACCGTAGGCTCCGCGCATCAACCCGCGCAGCTGGCCCTCGATCTGGGAGCGCTGGTTGTCGAGCTGGGCACGGGCCTCCCGGCGGTCCTCCGAGCTCCAGTTCGGGGCCTTGTCCTCGATGACGCCGGGCTGCACCAGATGCTGCATCATCAGCAGCCGCCGGGCGTCCTGCTGGCGGTTGTCGGAGAGGAAGTGCGGGATCCAGGCGAGCGTGGCCGGGGGCTCGCCGAACTCCTCGCGCAGATCCTGGACCCGCTGGCGGTCCTCGGCGGGGTTGTGGTCGCCTTCGTCGAAGGGGTAGTCGATGACGATGCGCAGCGCCCCCGGGGCCTCGGGCTTGAACCGCTGGCGCATCAGGGAGTCCTCGGAGCGGATGTTGCCGAAGTCCAACTCCACCAGGCGGCGGGTGCCGCGCCAGACGATCCAGGTGCGCGCGGCGTCGGGTTCGAGGCCGAGCTCCTCCCACAGCAGCCGCTTGAACAGCTGCCGCAGCGCCTGGTCGTTGGCGGCGGTGTAGACCTGGCGCATCAGCGACTCGGTGTCCACCCGCAGCAGGTTGAGCGTGATGGTGGGATTGCCGGCTTCGGGCCCGACC
Source organism: Spinactinospora alkalitolerans (assembly GCF_013408795.1). Lineage (NCBI taxonomy): Bacteria > Bacillati > Actinomycetota > Actinomycetes > Streptosporangiales > Nocardiopsidaceae > Spinactinospora > Spinactinospora alkalitolerans. Next base: position 1,216,156 of record NZ_JACCCC010000001.1, on the reverse strand, counting down.
CGGACCTCGCCGAACTGGGTGTTGAGTTCCTTGAAGAACTGGGTGACCCTGGCGATGTCCTGTCCGGTGCGCCGGGCGGGGATGATGCCGTGGTTGAGGGCGATCAGCCGGCTCGCGGTGAGCTCCTTGACCGCGGGCACGTTGGGCACCAGCGCCGACAGCAGCAGCGTTTTGACCAGCAGGTCCTCGGCCCGGAACGGGTGGCGCACCTCCAGGTCGACCGCTGCCTCGTCGTCGGTGAGGCTGTGCCGGCGCAGCAGCCAGGGCCGGACCTTGTCGCGGTAGAAGTTGCGGATCTTCTCGTACTCGGCGCTGAGCCGGTCGCGGAACGGCTTGTCCTCGCCTTCGACCAGGACGTCCAGGACCGCGCCCATGGGCACGAGCTGGCCCACCGGCAGGGTGGAGCGGTGGTTGATCATCAGCTGGCGCATCAGCTTGAGCGCGCTGCGCTGGCGCTGCAGCGCACCGGACAGGTCCACCATGACGTGCAGCAGCGCGGGACTGAAGGGGTAGAGCGCCCGGAAGTCGTCCCAGGTGTCGGCGTCGCCGCCCTCGGTGTCCAGGAGCGTGTCGCGCACCTCGGGCCGGGCGTTGACCATGCGTTTGAAGGCCGCGCTGATCTCGGCTTCGGCCTCGGGGGTCTTGGCGCGCAGCAGCCGGTGCCGCACCACTTCGGTGAGGTTCTTGTCCTCCAGCCCGATGTGGCCGAATCGCCCGTCCCAGTACTTCAGGGTCTGGCTGACGCCTTCGGTGCCGCCGGAGATCCCGACGAGGTCGCGCAGGTCGCGCTGGCGCGGCACGAAGCTGATGATGGGCGCGGGCCGGTGGCTTTCGGAGGACTCCACCAGCTTGGCGACCTTCTGCACCTCCTCGCTGATCTTCGACTCGTTGCCGATGAACTTGGTGAAGCGCAGGATCAGCTCGTCCAGCAGCAGGATGACCGCGTCGCAGCCGAGCTCCTCCTTGGCGTGCCGGCTGATGACGGACAGCCCGTCGTCCAGGGTGACGAAGGCCTCCTCCTCGCCGTGCATTGTGTCGGCGTAGCGCTTGAAGTGGCCCTTCAGCAGGGCGCTGATGAGTTTGCGGCGGAGCTTGAGCTCCTCCTCGTCGGTGCTGCCGGGCGAGACCGCGAACGCCTCGTCGAGCTGCTCCGACGTCCACGCCAGCGAGGTGGACCACCTGCCCCAGGTGCTTCCGCCGCTCGCCCCCGAGCCGCCGGAGCCGGGCAGGCCGGCGATGAACGCCTCGTCGCCGAGCGCCGACCGCAGGTCGCGGGCGTCGGCGAGCAGTCCTTCGGTCCGGTAGACCGGCGGGACGGGCGCCTCGGGGTGGTGCTTGTGGACGTAGCGCACGTACCCGCCGAGGACGGCGGACTCGATGGACTCGGCGTCCACGAGGTGGCTGGTGACGAGCAGGAACCTCTTGCCCTCCAGCCAGTCGTCGTGCTTGGCGAGGATGGTCGGCATCCGCTCCAGGTCCCTCACGGCCGGGTCGTGGCGCAGGACGGCGTGCAGCACGGCCATGAAGTGGCTCTTACCGGACCCGAACGACCCGTTGAGGTAGGTGGCCCGCGACTGCCCCTTGGCGATCCCGCCCTTGATGGCGTCGAGCGCCTCGTCGAAGCACGCCTCCAGCTGCGGCGTGACGACGTAGTCGCGAACCGCCTGGGCTTGCTGCTCCTCCACGCCTTCGGCGACCTTGAACACGAGGTCGCCGTCGTGGACCGCCTCGGGGATCTCGATGAGGTCCCCGATGAACCGCTTGCCGCCGGAGCCGGCACCGGAGGGGGACGAGGAGGAAGTCGCCATCGCCGAGGGAGACCCTTCTACTGCTGGGTGGAAGTGTGGTGCATACCGTGGATTTTCCAGCGTGAACCAGGTACATCGTCAAGGGTATTGCCGGAGTGGGAGCCCCGGCACGGGAGCTTCCCTCTCCCCGGTGCGGGGCAGTCTGGTCCAAGATCGCCCCGCGCCGGGCGGGGCCGAGCGGGACCGGCCGTGAAGTTCGTACCAATGATCCGGGGATTCGACGGCCGGAACTCCACGGCGGCCGCCGCTCCCCTTACCCCTTCTTCCTGCGGCCCCGCGTCGGTGCCGCGGGCCGCCACGCCGCCATCTCCGAGGGCGTGATACCCGTGGCGTTGGTGAGGCCGGTCAGGTCGGTCTCCGCCTGGTCGGCCATAACCAGCCCGTACTCGTTCGCCTCGGAATGCCACTGCCTCACCCATGGCAGCAGCTCCGCGATGCCCGCGATCAGCGGAGTCATCCTCTCCTTGTCCTGATCCCAGTTGTGCTCCTCCACCCGGTTGTGCGCGAGCGTCGCCAGGGCGTCGGCCTGCTCCGCGTGGTTCCACCCGGCCCAACCGAGCACGAGCGAGGAATCCTGCTCGGTCTCCGCGCCGGGGTAGGAGATGAAGCGCTCCTTGGGGAGGTCGAGCTTGCTGCGGTTGGCCCAGTAGGTGGTCTTGCGGAAGTCGGCGGAGGTGTACTTGGGCGGGACCGGGATGGGCGGGGAGAGCCGCTGCTCGGGCTCCCCTTCAGCTCGGTCGGCATTGAGCGCGTCCTCCTCACGCTGGAGGTCCCAGACGCGCTCCCACTCCCTGCGCTTGCGCAGGCCGCTGTCCTTGTAGCGGAATGCGGCGAGGTAGGGGACGTGCTCGGTCTCGACGATCTCCGTGATGACGTCGGAGAAGTCCTTGTCGCTGTCATAGAGCGCGGCGACTTCGACCGCCTCGGGGTGCAGGTCGCGCAGCCGGTTCGCGAGCGCGAGGACAGAGAGCGTGTACGGACGCTGCTCACCGAAGTCCTCTTCCCGGAACCAGATGTCCCGGTCCTCGCACTTGTCCAGCAGCCAGGACTTGAGAGCGGCCCTTTCCTTCTTCTCCCACGGCTCCGACTGCCAGCGCCGCTTGCACTCGGGACGCTCGATGAGGGCGAGGTCCTTGCGGGAGGAGATCAGCTCGATACGCCTTTCGACGACCTTCTTGTAGGCGTCGGGCCAGTGGGACGGGATCTCGGTATCAGTGATGGGAGTAGAGCCGTGCCGCTTGAACCACTCGGTGTCGGCCTCGCCCATCTTCATCTTGCGGGCAAGAACGATCTCGAAGGCCCGTTCGCCGAGGTTGATGTCGGGGACGTCGGCGGTGTCAGGAAGGACAAGGGCTGCGTGCTCCTCATCGGAGATGAGTCCATAGCGGTGGTAGACGTCCCAGTCGAGTTCTTCCTGAAGAGCGATCATCCGGGCGCGGGTGGCGGTGTGCTCTGTCTGGGCGTCGTTGAGGCGGACGCGAGTGGGGGTGCTGGCGGCCACGACAGCGGAGGGCTCGAGGGAGGAGAGATGCTGGGCTAGCTGGTCGAGTTCCTGTGCACGGTCGAGAGGGAGGCTTGCGGGGAGTGGGAATTCCTGGAGTTTGGTACCGGTAAATTCGAATCGGTGCTCCCACAGCTCGTCTGAAATCCCACCCCCAATACCGCCATTACCCTTGCTTTGACTGACCTGCTTCAGCCAGAAGCACGCCGTCGAGGAGTTCAGCACCCCAAGAAGCTCCAGATGCTGCTCCTTCGTGGCCTCCTTAGGCAGCTTGATCACCGGCGCATGCCGGTTAAAGACCGTATCACCTCGGTCGAGCACAAAATGAGCATGCGTAGCAACACAGGCAAACGCGATTAACTGCGGAGCAGCAACACGACTCCAGTTAAGCATCGTGTGCTCATGCCAGGCCATCCCTCGCTCTTCGCGGTTCTTACCGAAGGTCAGGCCAGACTTCATTAGGGTGCGGTACGGCCAGAACAGCAGACTGTTCTGCAGAGACATATCTGGACGCTGCCCACAATAAGGCCACAATACGTAACTTGATGTCGATACCCAATCTCTGACATCGTCTCCGGTTGCAAAACGCCGATACCGCCCTTCTATCCCCCAACTTACAGGCCGCCACTCCTTGCGAACGAAGACTTCGTCATCGCCTGTGATGTCATAGAATCCGACCCCTCCATCAATCCGGGAGTCGAGCTTATTTCCGGTATCCAGCCGACCAAATAGATCAATTGCGCCACCACCCGTAAGACTCCAAGGAAAGCTCGCAAGGTCATTCCGATTAAGGTCGACAGAGTTAACCCACCCACTCTCACTTCCCGGGAAATCAATCTGGTCGACAATTGACCGCCAAACCAAGCCATCAGCGGGGGCGTCCGGTTGGGAGGGTTCTCCTCTAATCCCGAGAATTGCACGAACCTTACTTCCAGGACTCCAGACGCTATTGCGCCCGAAGAGGATGATCGTTGGAGTCCCGTGGCCAGGCATGTAGGCACCAGAAGTATCAATAACGTGGGTGAGATTAACCTCAGAATGAAAGTAATTCTGGATCAGCTTCTTACCAAACTCGCGCTTCATGAAGGAGTTTGCGGTAATCTGCCCTATGAAGCCAGACCCCTGCATGCTTCGGTCTCCCCGACTCACGGCCAGGTCGAAGAACCGCTGGGAAAATGGAACGGAAAGCGCATATTTTCCGGAGCAGACCTCGGGATACGCATCCCGATAGTTCTGATTTTCCTGTTTATCCTTGACTGTAATGTAAGGCGGGTTTCCCACCACTACATGATAGCTACCGGAACCAAGCAAGTCATACTCGGCGGTGTAATCGTAGATGTCTTCGGTGATGTACCGGTGGACCTCTTCGGTATCGAACAGGCTGGTCTTGCGACCCGGTGCGCCACGTCCATGAATCAGCGAATCCCCCGTTGCCACCACGATCGGCCAATCAGGGTTGCCCGCTGACAGCCTGGTAATTCCGCCCTCCTTCATCGCCGCGATCAGCAGCCGGAACCTGGCAATGGCCACCGCAAATGGGTTCTTGTCAACACCGTGGACGCTGCGCAGGGTGCGGGCGATGAGGTCCCAGTCCGACACGCCCGGCTCGGCGTCGCGCCACTTTTCCAGGAGTCGGTGGAACGCGCCCAGCAGGAAGTGTCCCGAGCCGCAGGTGGGGTCGATCAGCCGGAAGCCCTTGCTCTCGGCCTGGAAGATCCGATTGCCATCGAGCCCGAATTCCTTGATGGCGGGTTCGAGGGTGTAGTCGAGGATGAACTCCTCGACGAACTCCGGGGTCTGCAGTAGGGCGTAGGTCTTCTTCGCCGCGTCGGAGAGGTCCTGGTAGAGGTCCCCGAGGAAGCGGGTGTTCCAGACGGGATCGGTGAAGTCGTGGACCAGGTGCCCGTCATCGCCCACCGTGCGCCAGAAGCCGATGAGGTTCTTGGCCGCCTGGTGGGACGGGGTGATGGTCCACATCGGGTTGTGCGCCCGGTCGAACAGCCCCTCCATGACTGCCGAAACGCTCATCTGCTCGAACGTGTGCACCAGCCAGTCCCGGTCGGTGCGCTCGGAGGCCTCCGGGTTCTTGCGCCGTTCTTCCAGGATCCAGGCGTCCTTGAGCTCCTGGGCGATGTCGTAGCGGTTGGACTCGTCCCGGGGGCCGGCGATGAAGGGCTGCTCCAACAGACCGTTGTCCTCGCAGAACCGCACGAACACCGTCGCCAGCACCCACGCCACCGCGGCCTGCGTGATGCGCCCTTCGCGCCACTCCCCGTAGGTCGCCGCCGTACGCTCCGCCTGGAACGCGCGGTGGTACTCGACCTTCAGCTCCTCCTCGAAGGTCTTACCCGTGTGCTCGTTGACCGCGGTGGGATCCTCGCTCCGCTCCCGCAGATCCTCCTCAAGAGCACCGACCTGCTTCTTGAGGTCCTTGAGCAACGATGCGTGATCGACCACTGACACTCCCGGCGATGAAGGGGGAACCGATCCAACCATTCTCGCCGATCCCACCGACGCTTCGAGGCCGTTGGGCTCCGATTACTCTCCGCTGAGGCGGCATGCACGGACAGGGCCCATGGCAAGCCCACAGAGCGAGTCGGCCCCCAGTCCGACAAGATGTGTGCATGGCATGCACAGCATCGAGCCGTCGACAGCCAGGAGGAGTCTCAGCCGTGAGCCAGTCCGCCCCCGGCGCTGATGCGCCTGACGAGGCCTCGGTTCCGCTGGATCAGGCGGGATACAGCTCAGACATCGAGATGGAGCAGATGGCGTTCGACGGCTTCGAGCCGGAGGCGCCGACGACCGAGATCAGCGACCCGTTCGACCCGGAGCAGATCAACGTCAAGACCAAGACCATGACGGTCGATCTCATGCTGTCCAGGCTGCGGCGGAAGGTCCTGTTCCTCAACCCTGACTTCCAGCGCAACGCAGGTATCTGGAACCAGGCCAAGCAGAGCCAGCTGATCGAGTCGCTCCTGTTGCGGATTCCGCTGCCGACCTTCTATGCGGCCGAGACCAACGCCCAAGAGTCCTGGGAGATGGTCGACGGCGTCCAGCGTCTGACCACGATCTCCCGCTTCATCGAGCCTGAGCTGGTCGGCGAGCCGCCGTTAGTCCTCAAAGGGCTTCAATATCTTCGGAAGTTGAACGGCCTCACCTATGACCAGCTCCCCGGCGGGTTGAAGACGCGGCTGCACGAGACCGAGTTCGTGGTCCATGTGATCGGTCTGGGCACCCCCGAGGAGGTGAAGTTCAACATCTTCGCCAGGATCAACACCGGCGGCATGCCTCTGACCTTGCAGGAACTCCGGCATGCGTTGAACCCCGGTAAGGCCCGGGAGCTGCTGGGCGAGCTTGCGGCTGCGGAGTCCTTCCAGCTCGCCACCCTGGGCCGGGTCTCCGACAAGCGGATGTCGGACCGTGAAATGGTCCTGCGGTTCCTCGCCTTCCGGTTGTCGAATCCGAGCGACTACCGAGCCGCCGACCTGGATGAGTTCCTCCGAGAGGCCATGTCGGACATCAACCATCTGCCTGATGACCAGATCGACGCGCTTCGCCAAGAGTTCGACCATGCGATGGACGCGTCGCGAGCGATCTTCGGCGACAACGCTTTCCGCAAGCAGGTCCGCGGCAAGGACCGACTCTCCCCGATCAACAAGGCCCTGTTCGAGACGGTCGCCGTAAACCTTGCGACCCGTTCGGCACCGCAGATCGCAATGCTGCGCAGGAACTCGCAACAGGTGAACGACGGGTTGATCAGCCTGCTGGAGAACGTCGAGTTCGACCGTGCGATCTCCATGAGCACCGGCGACAACGCCAAGGTACGGCTGCGCTTCGCGCTCGTCGACGCCTTGTTCGAACAGCACCAGGGAGACGTGGATGCTTGACCGGATTCAGCTGACCAACTTCAAGGCGTTCCGGCAGGCCGAGATCCCACTCCGGCCCCTCACCTTGCTCACCGGGTTGAACTCCTCCGGTAAGAGCACCGTGATGCAGTCCCTCGCCCTCATCAAGCAGTCGTCCTTGGCCGCGATGCTCGGCCCCGGGGGCGGACTGCTACTCAACGGTTCACTGATCGAGCTGGGGGCCGGGCGCGACGTCCTGCACGCCGACTGGGTCGAAGACGACGAGATCGATGGGGAGTACATCCGCGTCGGTGTGGACGTCGACGGCGTCCCGTACCGCTGGACGCTGGCCTATGAGGCCACGACCGACAAGCTCGACATGTTGTCGGCCGACATTTCCGGAGCGGCCGAGCACAGCCTGCTCTCCGCCCAGCCGGGCGGGTTCCAGTACCTGCGCGCCGACCGGGTCTCCCCCGCCGCCATCTACGAGCGGTCGCACGAAGTCGCCATCCGGCAAGGCTTCCTCGGGGCGCACGGGGAGCACACCGTCAACTACCTGCGCCACCACCAGGACGACACCGACGTCACGGAGCCGCTCCAGCACCCGGCGGCCCGCTCGGCGACCCTGCTCAGCCAGGCCGAGGCGTGGCTTGGCGAGATCAGCCCCGGCGTGAACCTGGAAGCCGTCGGTATCGACGGCACCGACCATGTCCGGCTCAGCTACGGATTCGGCGGCACGGCCGGCCTGTCGTCGTCGAACCGGCGCCGCCCCACCAACGTCGGGTTCGGCCTGACCTACACGCTGCCCATCGTGGTCGCCTGCCTGAGCGCGCGTCCGGGGACCCTGCTTCTGCTGGAGAACCCCGAGGCGCATCTGCATCCCCGAGGGCAGACGCAGATCGCCTTCCTCCTCGCCAGGGCCGTGGCCGCCGGTGCGCAGGTCATCGTCGAGACGCACAGCGACCACATCCTCAACGGCGTGCGACTGGCCGTGAAGGAGCAGACCCATCCCATCTCTGCGGACGACGTCCAGTTGCACTACTTCCGTCAGACGCAGCCGGGCGGCGTCGAGATCCTGAGTCCTGTGATCGCGAGCGACGGCATGCTCAGCGACTGGCCCGAAGGGTTCTTCGACGAGTGGGACACCACGCTGGACCGCCTGCTGGATTGAGAACCCGGACCGACTGATGTTTGACGATCGCCGTTCGCACAGGGGGTTGGCTGTCGCAGTGCGCGTAGCGCCGGCGGCACAGCAGGACCGAGCCGTGAAAGCCCTACCTCGCCCCGCGAACGCAGCGGCCAGAATTCAATAAGAACACCGCTGCTGTCCTCCTCTATCTCCGCCCCCCGAGTCAGATAGGGACCCTCGGTTGACCCTCCACCTCTTCCTCAACGAGCTCTCCTGCCGAAGCACAGCGACCCATGATGACGTCAACACCGGTATGACGGAGTTCGTCCGCATGCTCCGCTCGGTCTACAAGGCCCGTCCGGGAACCGCCCTGGTCACCGACGAGCAGTTCGGGGATCTCGAACTCGCTCAGGGACTGTCCGTACGCCAGTGGGGCAACCGCGGACGCGCCAGGGAAGAGTTCCGCTACCTGAAGCTTCTGCGGAACAAGAAGTCCCCGCACGTTTCGGTACTGCCGCCGGATGCGATGGCCCTGGTCGACTACCGCCACAAAGGAGTAGCCGCGCTAGGCATCGGCGCGGCCCACATCCGCGGCGGGCTCTCCGTCAGCCTTCCCCTGTGCGACGACTGGCAGACGGCGCACGTAGCCGTCGAGCGGGAGATGCTGGTCGAGGCAGAAGACGGGGAGGGCGTGCCCCTCACGGACACCGTCGAGGTCGAGCACGCGTCCGATACCACCCATGTGGAGACGCACTCCGAGTGGCTGACACGCGCCGGCACCGACTCCGTACATACGGGGGTGGATCTCTGGGAGGCTCGGGGCGATCTCTTCCCGAACCTCTCGTTCCTGCCCCGGGTCGAGAAGGACCTCGGCTCTCTCGAACACGCGTGGGTGCAGCCGGTCCGGGAACGGCTGACCGAGCTACAGGAAGCCGTGGCGGCATGGGGTCCCACAGAAACTCGCACGCCCGCCTACAAGACCAGGACCACCCCGGAGTCGGCCACCCGCCGCAACCTCTGCTGGTGCGTCGACCTCGACGGCGAGAAGCGGCTGTTCGAACTCCACTCGCGTTTCACGCCTGGCAAGGGCCGCCTGCACTTCCGCCTGGTCCCGGAGTCGTCCGAAGCGAGGATCGCCTACATCGGCCCCAAGCTCGACCGCCCCATCGAGTAGCGGGATCGGAGGCTACAGTCACTGCCCTACAGCCGCGTCTCACGCATGGCGAGCAGGAATGCCGACCACTCAGCGGTGGAGAAGACGAGGACTGCAGCATCAGGGCGCTTGGAGTCGCGGATCGCGGAGGCGTCAGGGAGATCGGCGACCTCGATGCAGTTTTCGCGGCCGCCGCTGTAGCTGCTCTTCCGCCAAACTCGCTGGTCAGGCACTCGGCTCACTCTTCTAGAGACTGGATGATGTCGTTGATGAGCTGCAAGGACTTAGCCGGATCCAGCGCGGAAGCCTGCGCCCGGCTCAACATGGAGTTGTACTCCCTCAGCTCATGCTCCTCTTCGAGGTACAGCGTAGAGGTCGCCGTGTCCACATAAACGATGCTCCCATCCAACAAGTCGGGAAAGTCCATGATGGCGAAACTTCCGAGCGTTGCGGCATGGGCGCCGGCAGCGAACGGCAGCACGTAGATGTCGATGTTGTGCCGTGCGGCCATGTGCGTGAGGTGGCGTAGTTGGGTTCGCATGATCTCCACGGAACCCACTACCCGCCGCAGAGCAGCCTCGTCGATAACAGCGAGGTAGTCTGGCGGATCCACCTGGTTCAGGATGTGCTGGCGTTCCATGCGCGCCTTCACGAGCCGTTCGGTCTCCTCGTCGGACCGCAGCTTGTAGGCACGGAAGACCGCTTCGGCGTAGCCGGGGACCTGTAGGAGCCCCGGGATCACCTGCGCCTCATAGGCTCGGATGACTGAAGCCTCAGCCTCGAAGTCCGGCAGCCCGCCGGGGAACGCATCCTTGTACTTCGACCACCACCCGCGTTCTTTGGCGAGCCTGGCGCAATCGTGGAGAGCAGCACGCACCTCTGGGTCTTTGACCTTGTAGGCGTCGAGCAACGCGTCCAGTTCAACGGTCGGTATCCGCTTCTGCTCGCCGCTCTCGATCTTGGAAATCTTCTGTTGGGGCCAGCCCAGCTTCTTACCTGCCGCGGTAGCTGTCATCCCAGCCTGTTCACGGTATCGGCGTAGCTGGGAGGAGATCCGGCGGCGCCGGACACTCGGGCTGTAGCTCCTTTGCATGCGTCGCAGTGTAGACCTCCAGAGAAAGAATCCGGGTAACACTAGGAAGCGTATTGATGTCGAGGGTGACCCGACATAGAGTCATGTTTGTCAGTGACACCCACATCGTCGCAGATAGGCGGCGGGTTTTCTGGAGGTTTCCGCATGCCCGTTAACACTCCTCATGGCGACCACCCACCCACCCACGGCGACCCCAGGAGGACACTCCTCACCCACCTGCTCACCGCCATCCGCGCCCGGGGCGGCACCGCGCTCCTCGCGCTCGCGTCCACCTCTCACCCCGTGCTCTACGTCCGGCACCACGGCCGCACGGTCCCCGTCGTGGTCGTCCAGGCCGTCACCGGCGGCCGGTGGTTCATCTGGGGGCGGACGGCCTATGCCGACGTCTCGCAGGTCGAGGCGGCGGCCGAGCGGCTCGCCGATCCGCCGCCTTCTCCCGTGGAGCCCGAGACCGAGACCGGGCGGCCGTGGTACCGGCCCGCCGTCCCCCAGGCCCGCCGGGCCAACCTGGTCACCGAGCGGCGCACCGGGCTGAAGGCCGCATCCCTGAAGCCTGCGGGTTCCCTGAGGGCCACGGGCTGGAAGGCGGTGGCGGTCTGATGCCCGGCTACGAGTTCGGCCGCCTCAACGCCGTAACCGAGTTCAAGGAGTTCCCCGGTGAGATCGGCTGCTGCCCGACCGTCCGGGAGATGGTCCGCACCGCGCTGCGCGAGCACAGGCGGATCGTGGACGACGCCGAACTGGCGGTCTCCGAACTGTTCGGCAACGCCTGCCGGCACACCCGCAGCGGTGAGCCCGGCGGTACGCTCGCGGTCAGCGTCAGCGCGCTCGTCACCGGGCTGGCCGTGGTCTCGGTGACCGACCAGGGGCCCAGGAGTGCCGACCTCGCGGCCGGACGCCACCCACTTCCCGAAGTCAAGCCGATGGACCCCGACGCGCTCGGCTGGCGCGGCCTGCACCTGGTCGCCGAGGTCACCGACGACTGGGGCCACACCCCCACCGACGAGGGCGGTCTGACCGTCTGGGCACTGTTCGAGTCCCCCGCCTTCACCCCGGCCAACCTCCTCCGCTGAGGCGGCCGTCCCACCACCCTCACCCCGGGCGAGCCTCCCCACGCCGCGCAGCCAGACGCGGCCGTCACTCCGCTCGTCCGCCACAGGCGGACTCCGGCAGTAGCCCCAGCGTGAGCCGCCGAATCCTGGAATACTGGCCTTTGGCACAGGTTTTGCGGTAGCGATCCCCCTCTGTCGGAGCATATGAAGAACCACCCTGAATCAGTCATGCCCTGGCCCTGCGCTTGCGCTCCGGCTTCCGCGGAGGTCGACGCATGACGGGCAGGGATATCAGCCCTTCCGACCACCAGGACAAAGAGGTCCGCAAGGTCCTCAAGAAGCTGGTCGAGCAGGGATGGACCCTTCACAAGGAGGGGCACTGGGGGCGGCTGTACTGCGATTGCGGGTGCTCATGCGTCCAAGTGCCCGGGACTCCCAAGAACGCCGACCGAGCCGCCCGCCGCATCAAGCAGGAAGCCGGCCGCTGCCCGCTTCCCGAAGACGATCCGCGACGCAGCCTCGCCGGATCACGCGACGAGCACGCTCCTTCGCAGGAGTAGGCAACAGCCGCGACCAGAGGCGGTTTTTCACGTTTTCGCTGCTCAGCGCAGTACTCTCACGCCACACCAGTACTCTAACCACGTTGACGTTTGTCAACAGCGGTGCAACACTGAAGATGCACGGAGTATCTACGGCACTCCCTCTACGCCGTACCGCGCAACACCCCGGAGAGGTAGCGATCGATGTCCGAGTACGAGTTCATCTTCGTTCTGGACGGGATCAGTATCGACGACCACGACGCCGTTCAGCTGCTCACCGAAGAGCTTGACGCCTTGGTCTCCTGCTCGCACGGCGTGCACAGGATGACCGTGGTCGGTGAAGGGCCGGACGCGGTCACCGCCGCGAAGTCCGTCGTCACCCGTGCTTTGGGTCTGGTCCCGACGATGCGGATCGTCCGCCTTGACCGGGACCTCGTCGGGGTCTCCGACATCGCCGAGCGGACCGAACGGACACGCCAGAACGTCACCCAGTGGGTCCGTGGACAGCGGCAACGGCAGGACGGCGTCCCCTTTCCTGCGCCGGAAGGCACCGTCGGCCACTCCCTGGTCTGGCTGTGGTCCGAAGTCAACGACTGGCTGCGCGGGATCGGGCTGGACGACGGCGAGCAGCGCCCCACACGCGCGGAGACGACAGAGATCGATTGGCGCTTGCAGACGTTGAAAGCGGTCCGGTTGAATCTGATAGAGGGTTCCGACCGCGCTGACGTGCACCGGGTGGCCGAGCAACTGGCCGAGCACGCCCGCACGAACCCGCGGTTCACCGATTACCTGGCTCGGAATCCGCAGGTGCGCGAATCGGACGGGAGATACACGATCCTGGTGTGCTCTCCGAAGGACGAGGCTGTTGAGGTCTTCCGCCGGCTCGAATCGTTCACGCATCCCGTCGTGCTCGCCACCGTTACGACGGATATCCACGCGCTGGTCATGACCCCCGGCTCCGGCGACAAGCAGAACACCTCGGAGCTGGACAGGGGAATGACGGTACGCGACTGGCTGGAACTGATCACCATGTTCCCCGACCGCGAGTTCACGGTCTCCGCCGAGGACAGCGGTCCCGCCACGATCGCGGCGAAGTCACCCCTGGACCTGGTCTCCAGCTAAGCCCGCGCTCCCCGCCTTGATGAAGCAGAGCCCCGGAGAAGCCATATCGGGTTGGCGGCTACCGGTAACCGGAGCGCCCGGGAAGCGGTCTCCCTGGGTGTCCCGGGCTGGTGTGCCATGTCCACTTGCCAGATAATGTGTCGGGCGTAGGCGCCTGGCCACGGCCGTGTGTCCACAGGTGGGAAATCCGGATCGCCGGGCGGCGTCCGTGCGGCCATGCTCGGGCGTATGGATCCGATTCAAAGGGCGCACGACATCGCGTCCGGGCAGTACGGAGTGCTCAGCAGTGCGCAGGTGCGCCGATGCGGACTCGGTCGGCGCGAGGTGCGGGGCCTGCTGCGCCGAGACACGTGGAGGTGCGTGCACCAAGGGGTCTACCGGGTTCGGGACCATGAATTCCCTGGCCTCAGGCACCGGCTGCTGTCGGCGGTGATGGCCGCCCAGCTGGCGCTGGGGGCCGCGGCCTTCGCCAGTGCCGAGACCGCCGCCCGCCTGTGGGACATGCAGGGCCTGCCGCTCTGGGACGGGGCGGTGCACATGACCATCCCGGCCGCGGGCACGCAGCGCAAGGTCGCCGGGATCTCGCTGCACACCTGGGCCACCGAACGCTCTGAGACCACCACCCGGGGCGGGTTGCGGTTGACCGTCCCGGGCCGCACGCTGCGCGACGTGCTGCTGCGGGTGGACCGTACCGCGGCGGTGTGTCTGCTCGACTCGGCTCTCAACCGCGGGCTTCTCGATACCGCCGAGCTTTCCCGGCTCGCCGCCGCCAACGCCGGTCGGCCGGGATGCGCCCGTTCACTGCCGTGGTGGCGGCTGGCCGACGGCCGCGCACAGAGCCCGCTGGAGACGAGGATTCGACTCATCTGCGCCGACGGTGGTATCCCGCCCGATGACCTGCAGCATCCCTTCTATGACGCGCAGGGCCGACTGATCGGTGTCGGCGATCTGTGGTGGCAGGGCCGCCGACTGCTCGTCGAAGCCGATGGGCGCGGCCCGCACGAGCTGCCCGAGGCGCTTCTTTACGATCGGCGCAGGCAGAACGCCCTTGAACTCGCCTGTCCTGATCTCCGCATCATCCGGTTCACCTGGGCCGACCTCAGGTTTCCGAGCTACATCCTGACCACCGTCCGCGGGGTCCCGGTTCGGTAGAAGCCGGATCGAACGCGCCGACCGTGAAGTTCCGATACGCACAGTGGCCGGAAACAAGCCGGAACTTCACGCTGCTCGTGGCAGGCGGCCGCACTTCACCCCGCCAGGGCCACTGCCTCGGCGCCGAAGCCTCTGGGGAGTTCCAGTTGCTCGGCTTCGGTGATGGTGCCGGCCGGTTCGTCGTCCAGGGCAGCCGGGCGCTGGGGGTTGCGCATGGGGCACAGCAGCCACAAGCCGTATGGAGCGGTCCCGTTGTCGCGGGCGTCCTGGGACAGGGCACGCAGCAGCTTCCGGCCGGCGGGGTAGCGGGCCAGCGGGGTGGCCCCGTGCAGGAACACCGGGCGGTCGGTGGCCGCCGCGCGAATGCGTTCCCCCAGCTTCGTGCAGGCTTCGGCTGCCATGTTGCCGAACTCTGGCGGTCCTCCCGGGCGGTCGGCGCCGACGACGATGCTCCAGGGTGGGCCGCCGAACTCGTCGATCATCCGGGTCAGGATCGACACGAACTCCGCTGAGACGTCGATGGCGGCGACGTCCGGACGTGAGCTCACCCGCGCGGCGGCGCGCTCGGCATCCTGCAGCCAGGTCTTGACGGCGAGGTAGCCGCCCTTGGCCGCGGCCTGGTCGAGTCGGCGCTCGGCGCGCTGCTGCTCGGAGGGCGCCGCCATCGGGCCGCCGCCGAGCCCGGTCATCGTGCCCGTCGAGGCGTAGCTGACCACGGCCGGCAGGTACCAGTGCACAACGCCGTCGACCCTATGACTGCTGAGTTCGGGGTGCCGGCTCTTCAGCAGCTTCTCAAGCTCGAAGTCGTCGGGCATCGCCAACCGCGGGAAGCGGGCCCGGACCCGGTCGCGGATCTGCTGCGGAGTGATCCCCGGCTCGCCCAGATAACTGACCGCCTGGGTCAGATCCAGCGCCCGGGCGAAGTTCAAGGTCTCCGGATACAGCTCCAGGCGGGCGGTCGCCCTGGCGTGCTCGGAGGCCGCCGCGGCCAGTAGTACCAGGTCGACGTCGGAAAGCGGCGTCATGCCCTCCTCGCAAGGGACGGCACGCAGCGCCGCGCGTACGTCGCTCGGAGACGGCAGTGGAGTGTCGTCGTCGAACTTCACCAACCGGTCGGCGGCCTTGCCCAGCGCCACCGCATAGTCGAGCATGTCGGCCTCGACCGGGACACTGGGATCGTCGTCGATGACCTGGGCGACGAGCACGCTGCTGTTCGAACGGCTGCGCCGCAGCACGAACGCCGGCTCCTCGACGCGCTCCTCGTACTCGGCGACCACACGCACCGCCGCCAGGGCGTGCGCCTGGCGGGCCTGCGCATCCTCAAGTGCGGAGCCGCGCATGCTGAGCAGCTCTTCGGCGATCTGGCGGACTTCACGGAGACGGCCGTGCCGCTCCAGGATCGTAATGACGTCGGCCCGCACCGCCGCGCGGAGGTTGCTCTTCTGCCACTGCCTGCGCGCCCTGGTGAGCTGCTGGGACACATAGACCTGGTTCAGGCGGAGCCGCTGGGCGACCTCCTTCTGAGTGGGCCAGACAGGTGCGGCCGGAGCGTCCTCGGGCAGACCCAGCAGCTCACGCGTGACCCGGACCCACGCCTTGTTCTCCTCCGTGGTCTTGGGGATGAACTGGCGAATGATCTTGTCGAGGCTCGCCTGCTCCTTGGCCTGCCGCTTGGCCTCCTCGTCACCGCCTGCGGGCAGTTTGGCGGTCACCGAGGCGACCGGCTCGGCCTTGTCCAGCCGCTTGCGCCACTGGTTGACCTGGGCGACCAGCTCATTGCGGGTATGCAGGGTGACCCCGCGCACGCGGCGCAGATCGGCCGTTGCCTTGGCGAGCAGGTCACCCACGGTCTCGCAGCGCAGTACGCGGGTGGCCGCGTCGAGCGCGCGCGGGCTGAGGCCCGCAAGGTAGAGCGGGGTCTCGGCGGTGGCGGTCTCGGCGTTGCGTCGCCGGGTCGCCTCGTCGTCCAGGGGACCCGCGGCGAGGCTGTCCGGAGTGGTGACCGGCCGCTCCGCCGGGGCCTGGAAGGCCCGCTCCCAGGCGGCGCGCATCTCGTCCAGCGAGTCGAATCGACGCTCGGGCCTGCGGTGCAGGGCGCGCCGGAAGAACGCGGTCAGCGGCTTGCGCAGCTGATCGGGGAAGCCCTCTTCACGCAGCCGCGGAAGTTCGACGTCGGCGGGCAGGAAGCTGGGGTCGACCCCGTCCTCGTGCCAGACCGGGAGTTCTCCCGACGCCATCTCATGCAGGGTGACAGCGAGGGCATAGCGCTCGGCGGCGGCATCGTAGGACCGCTTGGGCTCGTCCAGATCCAGGAACGGATCAAGGTAGCCGGTGGTGCCCGCCTTGGCGTCCTCGACTCTGGCCCCGGCCAGGGAGAAGTCGAACAGGACCAGTTCCCTGCCCTTCTTCCTGCGCTCGCGGACCCCCAGGTTGGCCGGTTTGATGTCGCGGTGGAAGACCTGGCGGTCCTCCAGGTAGTCGACCACCTCGAACAGGTGGACCCCGAACCGGTGCAGCTCCTCGATACCGAGACTGCCCGCCAGGTGCAGGTACTCGGCGAGGGTGAATTCCCCGGCGAGTTCCAGCTGCAGCGCGGTGTGCTCGCCGATGGTCAGCAGGTCGTCGCCGATCATCGCGACGATGCGGTGGTTGCGAAGGATTTTGAGCTGCTCGGCTTCGTGGGCGAGCTTGCTCGCGGCCGTCTTGTCGATGGCGATCTTGAAGACCCGCTCGGCTCCGTCGCGCTCCACCAGCAGAGCCCGCGAGGTCGCGCCCTTGCCGAGGACGCTCTTGACCGTCCAGCCGTCGATGACCTCCTGGCCCTTGACCGCTGTGAGCGGGTCGGTGACGGCGTCGGGGCGGGTCAGGTACTCCTCGACCTCGTCGATCCGGCGCAGGAAGTCGCGGGGGGATCGGGTACGTTCTCCCGGGGCCCGCCGCGTGGCCTCGCGAACGAGCGTGTCCATGACCGGGGTGACGTCGTCGCTGACCGCGGCGGGGGTAAGCTCGCCGTGCTCCCTGATCTGCTCGCTGACCTCGTAGCGGTCCCTGCCCGGTGCCCGGCCGCTGAAGATCAGATAGGTGAGTGCGCCAAGACCGAACATGTCGAGCGCACGCGGATCGCCGTTGAAGGCGGGGAACTCCGGGGCGAGGTAGGCCTGTGCCGCGGCCTCGACGTGATCGGCCAGGACACGGGCCCCCATGGCATCCTCCAGATGCCGGGTGTCCCCCTGGCGTGTGGTGTGTCCTCCGCTGCTGAACGCGGTGCCCTGGCGTGCGGCGACCTGCCAGTCGGCGATGCGCAGCCGGGGGTAGCGCCCGTCGAGCTCGACCCAGACGCTGCGCGCGGCCAGGGCGCGGTGGAAGAGTCGGTTGCGATGGGCGTGGTTGACCGCCTCGGCGAGCTGGCGCACCATCTCGACCCTGGTGAAAGCGTCGAGATCCTCTCCGTTCTCCTGCATGTAGTGGTCGAGGCGCTGCCAGTTCTTCCGATGCGCGAACACGATCGCCGGCCCGCGGCCGTCGATCACGCCGTAGTGCTCGGCCTTGACGATGCCTTCGTGGGCGATACCGTCAAGAGAGCGGAACTCCCGGTCGGCGGCCCGCTTGATGGACTCCTTGGCGGCGTCGCTACCGGCCTCGCCGTGGTGGTAGATGCGCGTGCGGCTCTGCTTGCTCTTGAGCATCGTGTGCTCGCCGAGGTAGTCGGTCCAGGTCGGGCCGCTGTCGAACGCCCGCCTGTCCAACACGTAGGAGCCGAACTCAAGGTCGCGATCGTTGGGCTGCGCCCCGATCGCCTGCAGCAGTCGGGCGACGTTGCGGAAGAAGACCGGATCGGGCCTGCTCCTCCCCGTCGGCCTGTTGAGCAGGCCGTTCCAGATGCCGTCGAGGCCGGTCTGTTTCTCCAGTCCGTCGCGGCCGTAGACATGCTGCTTCTGATTGTCGTCGAACGCGCAGCGCAGGTCCGGGGCGGAGAGGAAGACCGCGGCCTGGAAGAACGGGGAACTGTAGTCGTGGATCTTGAGCTTCCTGGCGGCCCACTCCAGCTGACTCTTGAGTTCTTTGGCCTTCTGATTGACCAGGTGCAACGGGTTGTCGATGGTGCGTCGGCGCTCACCTTGGAACACCCACGTGCCGCCGAGGTTCGTGGCGCGTCCGGGATGGCTCTTGATCTCGACCAGGAAGGCACCGACCGGCGTGACGACGAACAGGTCGCACTCGCGGATCTGGCCCGTGTTGGCGGTGAAGGAGAAGCATTGCCACGCGCGGTAGGGGTCGCGGTCGGGCATCTGGGCCTTGACGTGCTCGAGCGCCTCCTGCTCCCACACGTATTCGGAGCGCTGTCCCCACCACCGGTCGGCCATCGAAACGCCCTCTCTTCAACTACGAACCGCTCCGGCCAAGGATAGAGGTCGGCGGAGACACCTCCTCCCCGTACCGCCAAGGCCGAGCAGCAGTCTCCGGCTGATCCGCGCCGACCGGTCACAGGCCGGCCGAGCGCCGCCGGGCCTCCTTGGCGATGGACAGCAGCGGTGGCCTCCGCTTCGCCGTGAAGCCGAGCGCTCGACGGTAGATCTCCGGCATCCAGTACTCCCCCTTGACCTGGGCAATGATCCCATTGGCCGTGAGGATTTCGAACTCATCCAGGTTCAGGGGGATCGCCTCGGAGTCGAAGGGAACCGTTCGGCGGTCCTCGTCCACCCCCGCGAAGCGCTCGAAGACCGCACCGACGGCCGGAATCTCCCGGGCCATCGCCTCGGTCTTGGCCCGGCTGCAGGCGAGCAGCGCCTCATGCATCGCCGAAGGAGCGAGCAGTCGCTTCCACTCCCCTGGCTCGGCCGCCGAGAGGCGGGCCGCCTCGGCGAGAAACCGGAAAACATCTCTGGGCTGGATCTGATTGGTGAAGTCGGAAAGGGCCGTCAGAAACCACTCCTGGGAACGCGCCTCCTTCGCCCCTCGGGCCCCCATCTGCTCGCCCCACATCGAGGTCAGATGCTCGGACAATTCGTTCTCTGTTGCCGAGAGCACCTTCTTGTCTCTCGGGAAGGGCAGTGCCTTGGCCCTGTCCGCCGCCCAGGCCACGAGCCGCAGCGCCTCGGTCCGCTCCCACCGCAACGCATGGTTGCGGTACTCGGCGAGGATGCGACCGGAGTCGCCCGGCAGAGCGCGTTGAGCCAGGTCCCGACGGATGTAAACGATCAGTCCCAGCGGGCGGCCGCGCAGCGCGCGCAGCCATTCCTGGCAATCCGTCAGCAGCACGCGCAGCGCCTGCTGTTGGCGTGTGTCCTGGTGCGGTTCGGGGAAGAGGTCTTCCAGCCCGTCCAACACGAACACCGCACGGCTCTTGGCGGCGAGACCGGCCAGCACCTCTTCGGCCATGTGCGGGTAGGAAGTCCGTCCGGCTGCACGCGCGAAGCAGGTGAGCCAGATCTGCCGCCACTCCATATCCGTGTGCTGCCGACTGAGCGCTTCGGTGATGAGGTCGTGCGGAGTCGTGTCGGGGCGGGCGCCTCCGAGTTCTCTGGCGGCTGCGGATCCGGCCGTGTCGACCGTCTCTTTCGCTTTCCCGGCAAGATCACGTGGAGCGAGGACGGGAACGATCGGCGCGTCCAGTTCCGCTCCGGCCCCCCTGACCTCCTTCACGAAGTCCTGCCAGCGCCTGTTCCGGCACAGCATGAGGTACGTGAACGTCTTTCCTGAGCCTTTGGCGCCGGTGATGATCTCGATCGGCAGGTCGGTCCGGTGCGCGGTGGCCAGATGGACCAGTGCGTCCGTACGCAGGAGATCGCCGCCTACGTCCCCGCTCTCCGGAGAGCGCATCCGGTCGGCGAACTCCGCCAGGCGGCCCCGATCCCGTTGCCATTTTTCGGCTTCGTAGGCCGAAAGCCGCCCCTCGGCCGAGTCCTCATGCGGCGGCGTGAGCTCGTCGGCGAGTTCCTCGAGGACGTCGAGGGTCTCGGCGCGGTCGAGAGCGGTCCGGACCGCTCCCCATGCGGCGGGCAGCGCCAGGAGGGCGGAATTGAAAGGACTGCGCAGCGGCGCGCTGATCAACAGGCGGCTCAGCTCTCCGGTTCCGCGGTCGGCCGAGTCCTCCCCTCCTGCGCCGGGAGAGATGATCCCCGCGATGGCATCGCCCAAGTCGTTGGATACGGATTCGACGAGCTCCTCGTGGTCGCGATCGTCGAACTGGGTGATCAGCGCGGTCGGAACGGGGTCGGACTCACGCAGGCTGGGCGCCCGCAGCGCCAACTCGTTCAAGAGGCGGACCGTGCCTCGGACCGACTGATCGCTGACAGTGGTGACGAACACCCGCTTGACCCTCGGGTCCAGAAGGACCGGAGCGCTGGTCTCGCTCATGCCGGCCCTCAGATCGATCAGTACCGTCCTGGCTCCCAGCTCGTGCGCCAAATCGGCCAGCGACTCGGTGAGGAAGTACGGAGAGCGGCCCGGTGAGAGCAGGTGCCGGGGCTCGATGCGCGGCGGCCCGAACTTCTCCGGGTCGCGCTGCGCCGGAAGAACGAAGACGCCGTCCATCTCCTGGTTCACCAGGTAGGGTCGAGCGATCTTGACCGCCTCTGCGCTGTCGCCCTCGATCGAGCCGTGCACCAGGGCGAGGAAGTCCGCGAAGGAGAACTCGCCCCGGAATCCCTGGGAGCGCATCATCCAGCTGACGCCGGGAGCCTCCATGTCGGCGTCGATGAGCAGGACCCGCTCGCGGCTTCGGGTGGCGACGAGATGCGCGAGAGCCACGCAGTGCAGGGTGCGTCCGACACCGCCCTTGAAGGAGTGAAAGGCGCCGACCGTTATTTCATCAGCGAATCGACGTGCTGTCGGCGACGGGAGCGGCCGGCCCAGATCGGAGGTGAGGAGGGTTTCGTTCCATTCCGGACGCCGCCTGGCCGAAGTCGGATCGTCCGCGTCCACGCAGACGAACACGACCGGCAGCACACGTTCCTGGTCCGGGGACTCCAGGAGGATGACGGCGCGTTCAGTGTCGATGCTCAAGCGCCCGAGAACAGAGCGCAGCCAGGCCCAGATCTCCCCCTGGTCCGTTCCCGCAAGGACGGTGAACTCGACGCCGTCCCAGTAGGCGCTCACCTCTCGAAGCCAGCCGGGCCACCGCCTGCGCATCGCCAGCGACCGGAAATGCTCGTCGACGTCGACCCAGGTGAACAGACGGTCCGGCGGATTGATGGAGAAGGTGTCCGTCACAGTCCCGGTTCCCGTCGTACCCAGGTGAGCAAGGCCAAGAGCGTGGCCTCCATCCGCTTCTGGTCCTCATCCCGCAATGCGGCGCCGTAGCGCCACACCTCATGGAGTTCCTCTGGAGCGACCCGGCGACCACTGTCGGACTTGAGCGTACAGTCGATCAGCGATTCGATCTCGTGTCGTGGCAGCCTGAGCCGTATGGCCAGTGCTCGCAGGTCATGGGACCGGTCGCGCTTCTCCAGATCCGCCGTGCTCCGCTTGTTCTCTCTCCGGAGCAGGGCGGCCTTGAGCGCACATTCCACCGCGTAGAAGCGCAGTAAGCACGCCGACACTCCCGAACCGAGACTGTCGGCGGTGTCGCGATGCGTGGCGTAGGCGGCCTTGAGACTGGGGATGCTGACCTCGATCGCCATGCCGCAAGCGTATTGGTCGCTTACGACCGGTAGGCCGCTTTCCACCTCCCTGATCTCGGCCGTGCGCTGCGCCGGCTCTGCGTCTACTGCGCCCAGGCACTCCGGAGGAGAGGCGAGCCGCTGATCCTCGGATTCTTTCGGAACCCCGGGAACTTCCGAATGCCCTGATCAGTCTGATCGGCATGGAGACTTTGGTGTACCGCGGTGAGAGAGCCAATCTCGAAGTCCTGGCCGAGGAGATCGCCGCCGATCCCGTCCTCGGACGGCACTGCACGGTCCGATTCGAGGCCGCCGGCCCGGCCGACCAAGGGTCCCTCCGCCATGACGCGTGGGCCGAGATAGCGATCGCCATCGCGACGGGCATCGCGACGAGTGCGATCTACGACTCGCTCCGTCTCCTCGTGAGTCGTGCACGGGACCGTGGGAAGGTGAGCGAGGTGAAACCCGCCTCTGAAAGTGACGACCGCCCAGCCTCGGAAAGCGGTTCGGAAAGTACTCGATGAGCGTCTGCACGCCCCGTTTGTCCAGTCCGTCCGGAGCAGAACTGAATCTGCGAAGCCAGATGCTCTTCCTGGACCCCACCAATATAGACGCAAATGACATAGTGACCGCCGTTGCATCATGGAATATGCGTTATATCCATGAGAGCAGTCACTGGGCACGTTTCCACGGCTCGACGATCGGAGTCCTCCTTACGCTACTGCGTCGGACCCGGGATGTCCTGGCAGCTCACACACTCCAGAACCTCGATACCCAGGATATTGTGCGCTTCTCTCGTGGGTGGTCAACCGGAGTTCCGATTTTCGACTACTCCGACACGGACCCCGAGAACCGCCTCGGCACTCAGCTGAGTCTTCACCAACAGGACTGGCTGGACCTGCACATGGCCTACCAGATCCTTTTGGAGCCGAGGTTCTTGAGCGTACCGGCCCATTCATGGGCAACGAGGGAATCCGTTCAGTCAGCATTGCACATCATCTGGGTCCAGAGTGAAGAAAAAGAAATGCTTCCGCGTCTCCCATCTGAGAGGGGCGGTCCGAGGATCCTTGGACAGATGAGTCTGGTGGCAGGAAACGAGGGGCTGCTGAGCACCCGGCTACTACTTGAGTGTGCAGCTGTACTCGATGAGGTCACCCAGCAGACGGGCACCTTCAACAGGTACGCCGATCCAGCATTACTGCGAATGCTCGGCAAGGTCTTCGATAGCGAATACGGGATACCGTACAGATTTGCTGAATACCTTGCTGGGCGTGAACTGGATCCGATCACCGTTATGGCCATGATCGATTTCGCCCTCAATCCGGTTGTACCGGGTCTCCACTCCAGGGAACCGGAGGTCGAATGGCAGGAGTTCCATCCACCGTCCCGGTTCATAAGCGCCGCAAGAGCGGCTTCGTCTTTGGACATCAGGTCGTTTACATCATGGCCTTCAGCGCAGTCTGTCAATGCGCTCCACCAGGAGATAGTACACCGCACCGGACTACGCATGGGCAAGGTGGTCCCGACTCTGTCATCCGCTTCTTCAATACGCGAGTGCGCCACACGTGTCCTGCATTATGCACAACGGGTTCCGGAGGTGACGCTGTTCTACTCGGCCGACCTCATGCACGAGCGCAGCAAGGATCCAAGCCTGATCTCTCACTACGGCATGAACTTCGTCGGCCCTGGAGCACTACGTCTTGTGGATCCCGAACAAGACGTCTGGAGTATTTTCCCGCCATTGAGGGTCACCGAAGGCAGATATGGCTGGCCTGCAGAAGACATCGACATCGACGAAGCCACAACACTCCTTATCGGCTCTGCCATTTCGTCTGCCTATGATGATGCGGTCCACGGGCTCGGCGCGCCGAGCCTTGCGCACCTGCCGGCCGACGAATTCAAGACCGATGAACAGATATCGCTCTTCAATGAGGAACTGACAAGAGCCGTCAGACTCCCGCTGTCATGGCCCATGTGACCAGGGCTCGATGAGCGGCCGACCGTCATGAGCCGTCCGCCCACGGCTCCGCTTTCACGACCGGAAGCGGCCAGTTCCCGAGAAGCGCTTCCACGGCCTGGATCCAGGTATTGCCATTGGAGCAAAACGCGATGGGAGTGAGGGCCAGTTGGCGCGTCAGGGGTTCGGGAGTCTGGTGACGGATGAGCAGTGGCGGCGGATGGCGGGCAGCGGGAGTCTGCGGCGGTATGTCCGGGGTGAGCCGATCATGCGCCAGGGCGAGCCCGGTACGACCGTGCATCTGGTGATGAGCGGCGTGGCCAGGGTCTCCATGCTCCGGCCGGAGGGGACCGAGGTCCCGCTGGCGTTCCGCGGAGTCGGCGAACTGCTCGGTGAGCCTTCGCTGTGGTCGGGTCAGGCGCGCGGGGCGACGGTCGTCGCCACGGCCCCTTGTGAGACACGGGTGTTCCTCAGCGACAGGTTCCGCCGGTCCGTTCAGAAAGCCGGGCTGGAGTCCGCCGTCTGGCAGAGCATCCTCACCCGCCAGCGTGAAAGCGACGAGCTGCGCGCCGAGCAGTCGATGCTTTCGGCCGGACGACGGCTCGCCACCGCACTCCTGCGGCTCGCCGACACGCTGGGAGAGCCCATCGAACCCGGGATCGGTGACGCCGGCTCCTCTCGGGGACGCGGAACACTGCTCGACATCGCCCTGCCGCAGCAGGAGATCGCCGACTACATCGGGCTCTCCCGGACCTCGGTGGCGCTGGAGTACGCCCGCCTGAAAGAGCTCGGCGTGATCCGCACGGGACGGAACCACGTGGCCATCCACGACCACGCGCTGCTGACCTCACTCGCGCGCGGCGACGCGTGATCTGAGCCACTGGGTCCGGCTGTGTCCGGTTCTGAACACAGAGGCGGGTCTTCACCCCGGAGGCTGGGGAATCGACGGGCCGGAGCGTCCGGGCCCGACCTCATGCGATTCTCGGAGCCTCCATGGAACTCGAAAAGCGAAACGGCACCGGCAGCGTTCCCCTGCCCCCGTACCGCGCGGTACTCGCGGTGGACGCGGAGAAGTTCAGCCGCAACACCGACCGGAGCCAGCAGATCATCGGGCAGGCGATCCCCGAAGTCCTGGCCAGGGCGTTCCACCGCAGTGGAATGGAGCAGGTCTGGAGCGAGGCACGCTTCTCCCGGCACAGCGGCGACGGCTACGTCATCGGGATGGAACCCGAGTACCTGCCCTACCTGATCCACCCGTTCCTCGACCGGCTGGAGGATGAACTCCGCCTGCTGCAGCCGCGGCTCGCGTTCCACGACCGGGAACTGCGGCTGCGGCTGCGCGCCGGCATCGATGTGGGACCGCTGCCCGACACCCGGGGGCAGAGCCCGGTCGACGCCATGGGCGAGGCGATGATCCAGGTGCACCGGCTGCTGGATGCCGAGCCGGTCAAGGCGGAGCTCGCCGGGACCGACCCGAACACCACGCTGCTCGCCGTGATCGTCTCCCGCCGCGTCTACGAGGACGCCGTGCTCGGCGGCTTCGGCGGAGTGCAGTCGAGCAGGTTCCGGCCGGTACACGTCAGCCTGCCCACTAAGGCCTACACCTCCGAGGGATACCTCTACGTTCCGACTCCCTCGATGGCGGCGGAGGCCTCCCGGAGCGTCGAAGCCGCGGAACGGAAAGCCGCCGAACCGGACTCCGCCGTCCCCACCGCTCAACCGCCGACGGCGGAACGCCCGGCGCCCGCGCCGACGGTGAACAAATTCAGCAACACGGGCAGCGCGGAGAACATCGTCCAGACGGAGACGTTCCACGGCGGCATCAACTCCTCCGGGAGGGGAAACCGGTGAGCGAGCCCCAGTACCCATGGGACGAGCACCGAGGTCCGGGCGCCGAGCCGCCGGCGGACGGCCCCGGGTACGGCGGCGGTGAGCCGGAAGGCCGCGTCCCGGAGGCGCCGGTTCGAAACAGCTACACCAACCAGGGCGACGCCGAGAACATCATCCAGGCGGGAACGGTGTACGGCGGTGTGCACAGCCATCACCGATACGAGGACAACCGGCAGACCATCGGGCAGCAGCACAACTACTTCGCGGTCGACCTGTTCGAGGCCGGACACTTCAAGTCCGACTACGTGGAGTTCGTCAGGGAGACGTTCGTTTCCGCGGTCCCGGAGCGCCATCGGCGGTTCGTCTCCGACCTGAAGGCCACCGGTTCCGGTGCCGTGGTCGGGGAGCCGGGGACCGGACGCCGCTGGGCCGCGATCGCCGCGCTCGCGGAGCTGGGGCTTCCGATCCGCCCGGTCCAGGTGGAGGAGGACGAGGCGTGGAGTGCGGCCAAACTGGTCTGCGACTCCGGTCAGGGGTATCTGATCGACCTGTCCGGGACGGGCCCGCTCACCGAGACGCGGGCCCAGTCCCTGCACAGCTACGCGGCCAAGGCCAGGGAGCGCGGGTCGGCCGTTGTCATCGTCATGCGCGACGGCCAGAGTCCGGACGGCGGTATCGGAGGAGCCCGCAGGCTGCCGGTCACCGCACCTCGGGGCAGGGACGTCTTCCTCCGGCATCTCCACCACCTCCTTCCCGCCGCCGACGCGGACGCGTGGTTGAAAGACGAGCGGGTCACCGCGGCCCTCGACGAGGCCAGACCCGCTTCGGCCGCGCGGATGGCGCGTCTGGCCCATGAGGCTTTCCTGGCCGACCCGCAGGTGGGGCAGGACGACTGGATCACGTTGGCGCTCTCCGCCTACGGAAACTGGGAAGAAGAGCTGAAGAAGTGGTTCGAGCGGCGTCAGAGCGAGGCCGGGATCTACGACCGGGTGCTCTTGGCCACCGTGGCGATGCTGGAGCACGAACCGGCCGACCAGGTGCTGATCGCGGCCGCGCGGCTCGCCGGCGAACTCGAGGTGGCCCCTTCGGACGCCACCGGCATATCAGGGGCCGGCCTGGAGGCGACCGTGCGTCGGGTGGGCGCCGAAGTGGGCCCCGACCGCACGGTCCGGTTCACCGATCTGGCCTACTCCCCCGCTGTACTCGACTACCTGTGGTGGCAGCATCCCCGGGTCCGAAAACCGCTACTGGACTGGAGTACGCGGATTCCCGACGGCGGTCACCCGCCGACGTGGCCGGCCCGTATAGCCGAACGCTGGCTGGGGCTCGCCGAACGCCACGATGACTTCGCCTGGGTGACCGGGCTGTTCATCGCGTGGGCCCGGTCGGCCAGGACCGTCGACGTCGCGGTCGCCATGGCGGGTAACGTCGCGGCACGGCCCCGCGAAGGGCGTGCCATGCGCCGTACGCTCTACGAGATCGCCAAGAACCCCTCCGACCGCGCGCTCGCGATCGCGGCGGTCCGGGTCTGCTCCACGTACGGAACGCTCGATCCGGGGACGGCCTTGACCCGGCTCAAGTGGCTGGCCGATCTTCCCGACGACAAGGTTCGCCACGAGGTCCATCGGACGCTGAGCCATTTCGCGGCCTCTCCGGAGATCAGGCCGCAGGTCCTACGGGAGCTGACCGAATGGGCCAATGATCCGCGGCGACGCGGGCGCCATCAGGTCGCGAGGGAGGCGATCGCCGCCCTTCTCGCAACGGTGGATGACACCGGTCTGCCCGTCCTGCTCGCCGATGCCATGGCCGCGGAACAGCGGCCGCTGAACAGAGCCATCGCTCGGGCATGGCATCCGCTCCTGGAGACCGAGTACCAACCGTTGGCGGGCCCACCGATCACGGCCTGGCTGAATTCACTGGTCAAGGAACGGGGGGACTTCGCGGTGATCGCCGACATCCTGTCCGGCGCCGCCGAGGACAGCATTCCGCGCGTCGCAGCGGCGAGCAAACTCATCGACCACTGGCACGCCGAGCAGGACTCCGGCGGTACTCCGATGATCCTGGAGTTGAAAAACCGCGTCCATGATGCCGTCAGCCTCGCCCCGAAGACCGGAGAAGCACGGAGAGAAGGTCTCTGATGCTCGGTTACAGGCGCTCCCTCGGCTCGTTCCTCCTCGCCCGTTCGGGCGAGGAGCCCGCGCTCGTCGAAAGCGACTTCGCCGGCAGGTTGCCCAGTAAGTTCGATGAGCTGTATTTCAACGCCCGGTTCACCGCGGCGATCCGTCCCGGCACGTCCGAGCCGTCGGAGCGTGCCGCCCGGTCGCTGGCTGCTCAGAGTGCGGTACGCGCCTGCGCGGCCGAGGTCGCGAGGAAGTGCTCACCGGCCGACCCGGAAGGCACGGAACTGGACGTCAACCGGGCGCTGCTCGCCGATCCGGAGCTTTCGTCCCAGGGCATCGCCTGGTCCCGCTGCGAACTGGAGGTCCCGGCCGAGGACGTCCAAAGGGCGCGTGACAGAGAGCTCGCGCAACACGACTCCGAGGTCCTGGCGCTGCGGCACCGGACGACGATGGAGCAGGCCAGCCTGCTGCGCACCGAGGTCTTCCAGGACGGGGGGCTGGCCAGACTCTGGTGGCTGGCTCGCTTCCCCGACCAGGTCGAGCGAATCCCGCAGATCGGCGTCGCTCTGGACGAGGTGGTCGACTCCACAACGGCCTCTACCCAAGAGGCTGATGACGGAGTCGGGCAGGTGATCGGGCTCTGCATGGAACTCCTGCAGGGGCTGAACGCCGACGAACGGGCCCATCTGGGGCACCGCGTGGTCGAAGAACTGCACCGGATCTTCCAGGCGTGCGAGCGCCCCGGGCTGAGCGAGAAGCTGGAGGGCATCGCCGGTACCTCCTGAGGGCCGCCGGATCGGCCGCGTCGCGGTCGGCGGCCCGTTCCCTTCTCGGCGGTCCTGTACCTGTGGTCATGTCCGGGCCCGGACATGACCGTGGGAGCGGGATCGGCGTGGAGAGCGGGACGCCCTTGTGAGGTGTCCGGCCGCGCCCTCCCGTCTCGCGGGCGACGGGTACCGCCGCCTCACCTGATCGAGGGGTGCAGGGCCAGGTGGAGATCGGTGATGGTGGCGGGGTCGGCCAGGTCGCGGCCGAGGATCCGTTCGACCCGGCGCAGGCGGTAGCGGACCGAGTTGGGGTGCAACCGGAGCCGCCGGGCGGTGCGCTGGACGTCCAGCGAGCACGCGAAGTAAGCGGTCAGCGCGTCGATAAGGAGGGGGTTGTCGGCGACGGGGGCCAGGAGCCGGTGGGCCTTCGCGCGCATCTCGTCGCCCGGCCGGCCCGCCATCAGCCACTCGCCGAGGTCGACGTCCTCGAAGCGCCGGACGGCGGTGCCGGTGTGCTCGGCGGAGGTCGCGGCGAGGTCGGCCTCCCGGATCCGGTTGGGCGCGTCGTCGGGCCGGTGGAAAACCTCGCTGAGCCCGAACCGGTAGGCCGGGCGGGCCTGGGCGAACCACTCGTCCAGCAGGTTCTCCCGTGCGGCCGCCACCGCAGCGATCCGCTGCCCGTGCCCGGCGAACAGCACCGGGAGCCCGAGGTCGGCCGCGGCCCGCTCCAGGTCGGCCACCCGCTCCAGCCGCTGGGCCTCGCTGAACCGGCCCCGCTGCCCGACCGGCCACTCGGTGCTGGCCAGCGCGACCATGCGCAGCGGTTCGCGGCGCTCGAAGCGGTAGCGCTCCAGCCGGTCCCACGCGTAGGCGTCGTCGAGCGGCCCGCGCGACAGCATCACGCGCAGCAGTTCCGCTCTGCGCAGCCGGTCCTCGGTCGTGAGGCTCTCCTGGGAGCGGATCATCATGTGCAGGATCCGGCGGGCCGCCTCGATCGCGGTCTCGTTGAGCTCGTCGCCCCGCCCGTGGTCGCGGGAGGCGATCGCCAGCCAGTGCGTGACGGCGCCCACGACGATCGGTTCGGCGACCACCGACCAGCGCCCCACGGAGAACCGGCGCCGACCGGTGGCGCCGACGCGCAGCTCGGCCTCGATCAGCCTGGTCGGACCGCCGCCCTCCGAGGCGATGATCCCGCCGTCCTGGCCGTAGAGGACGACGGCTCCGTGCAGCAGCGCGGCGAGCCGGTGGATCAGCGCCTTCTCGGGCGCCCGCGCGGTCAGGGCCTCCAGCAGGTCGTTCTGGATGCCGACGACGCTCTTCAACCGGTAGAGGTCGGCCGCGAGGGTACGCCGGTTGACGTAGTCGACGACGTGCAGGAACGGGACCTCCGCGGGAACGCCGAACACGGGGAAGCCGCGGGAGGCCGCCTCCTCCAGCAGCGGCTCGGGGACCTCCTCCCACACCACCCCCGTCGCGAACCCGAGGGCCGCCGCACCGAAGTCCTGCAGCTCGCCGACCAGCCGGCGCTGCCGCGCGGTCGGGTCAGGCCCGTCGGCGAGCCCGGTTCCGGTAGTGAGCATGAGCCACCCCGGCTCGAGCCAGCGGGTGGGATCGGGGGCCTCCACCGGGTGGGCGCCGCGCACGACGGGGTCGTCTTCCGTCCCGACGATCGGCCGCAGCCGCAGCGACGGCTCGGCGAGGACGTCCGAGAGGCGCAGCCAGAAGCGATCCTCGACCATGTCCCCGTTCCCGTCACCGTTGTCCGCTTCGGTTCTCACTATGCACAAGGCCACCGGGGCACGTTCTCGGCGCACACAATTGTCCGAGGGTGGCCTCCTTCGCATAGTTGAACACAATCCAAAGACCCGGAGGAGGTCACGTTGCCGAAGCTCCGCGTGGCGGTCGACGTCGGCGGCACGTTCACCGACGTTTGTGTTTTCGACGAATCGACCGAGCATACGACCGTGGCGAAGGTCCCGTCCACGCCGTCCGACCCGATGCGCGCCGTCCTCAACGGGGTGGCCGAGGCGGGCGTCGACCTGAGCGACGTCAGCCTGTTCTCGCACGGCACGACCGTCGCGACCAACGCGCTCATCACCCGCCGCTTCCCGCCCGCGGCGATGGTGACCACCCGCGGGTTCCGCGACGTCATCGAGATCAGGGACGGTACCAAGGACGACCTCTGGGACGCCTACAGCGACGTCGCCCGGCCCTACGTCCGGCGCCGGGACCGCTACGAGGTCACCGAGCGGATCGACTACGCCGGCGAGATCGTGACCCGCCTCGATGAGGACGAGGCGCGCCGGGTGGCCCGCGTCCTGGCCCGCAAGGGCGTCAACACCGTCGCCGTCTGCTTCATCAACTCCTACGCCAATCCGGAGAACGAGCTCCGGATGCGGGAGATCCTGGAGGAGGAGCTCCCCGGTGTCGCCGTCTCGACCTCCAGCGAGGTCCTCCCGGAGATCTTCGAGCACCACCGCTTCTCCACAACCGTGGCCAACGCGCTGCTGGCCCCGCTGGTCAGCGGGTACGTCGACCGGTTGGAGAACGAGCTCGCCGCGGGGGGCTACCGGGGCGACCTGCTGCTCCTGCACTCCGGCGGCGGTTCCATGACCCCGCGCATGGTGCAGCGCTACCCGGTGCGGCTGGCCGCGTCGGGGATCGCGGCCGGGGCCATCGCGGTGCGCGAGATCGCCCGGCGCGCCGGGTACCACAACGCGATCGGCCTGGACATGGGCGGCACCAGCACCGACATCTCGCTCGTGCACGGCGGGGAGATCCGCGTCACCAAGGACTGGCACGTCCAGTACGGCTATCCGATCTCCTTCCCCAGCATCGAGGTGCGCACCATCGGGGCCGGCGGAGGATCGCTCGCATGGATCGACGAGGCGGGGTCGCTGCGCAACGGCCCGCAGTCGTCCGGGGCCGAACCGGGTCCGGCCTGCTATTCCGCAGGGGGAACGGAGCCCACCAACACCGACGCCAACCTCGTGCTGGGACGGTTGGGCTCCCGGCTCGTCGCGGGCGCGATGCGGCTCGACCGGGAGGCGGCCGAACGCGCCGTCAAGGAGCGCGTCGCCTCCCCGCTGGGCCGGGAGCTCGACCAGGCCGCCGCCGACGTCATCCAGGTGGCCAACGCCAACATGGCCGACGCGGTGCGCCTCATCTCCATCCGGCGCGGCTAC
Source organism: Spinactinospora alkalitolerans (assembly GCF_013408795.1). Taxonomy (NCBI): domain Bacteria; kingdom Bacillati; phylum Actinomycetota; class Actinomycetes; order Streptosporangiales; family Nocardiopsidaceae; genus Spinactinospora; species Spinactinospora alkalitolerans. The sequence continues at coordinate 1,184,302 of NZ_JACCCC010000001.1, read as the reverse complement.
GACCCGCGCGACTTCGTCCTCGTGGTGTTCGGCGGCGCGGGCGGGCTGCACGGCGCGTCGCTGGCGAAGGAGCTGTCGATCCCGGTCGTGCTGATCCCGCCGCACCCCGGTGTCACGTCGGCGCAGGGGTGTCTGATGGTGGACGTTCGCCACGACCTCTCGGTCATGTTCCAGTCGACCGCGCAGGAAGCCGACCGGGAACGGCTGGAGCGCGAATTCGCCGCCCTTGAGAGCGAGGCGACCGAGCGGCTGCGCCACGAGGGTGTGTCCGATGACCACATCGTCCTGGAGCGCACCATCAGCATGCGCTACGAGGGCCAGTGGCGCTCCCTCGCCGTCATCGCGCACGGCGGTCCGGGCGGCCTGGACGCCGCCGTCCAGCGCTTCCACGAGGAGCACGAGCGCGAGTACTCCTTCCGCCGCGACGAGGTCCCCGTGGAGGTCTACCAGCTCGGCCTGAAGGCCGTCGGGACCACGCCCAAGCCCCGGTTTCCCAGACACGATCCGGTTCCCGGCGCGCGGCCGGAGCCCGCCGCCGAACGGGACGTGTACTTCGAGGAGGCCGGCGGCAGGGTCCGGACCCCCGTCCACGAACGCGACGCCCTCGAGGCCGGCACCGAACTGGCCGGTCCGGCGATCATCGAGCAGCTCGACTCCACGACCGTGGTGCCGCCCGGCGCCCGGGCGGTCGTCGACGAGTGGCTCAACATCCGCATCCACGTCCGCGAGGAGGCCTGATGAGCGGCACCACCGCAACGGGAACGGCACCGGAGCGAGGTCTCGACCCGGTCACCCTCGAGGTCCTGAAGAACGCCTTCGCGACCGCCGTCGACCTCATGTCCGAGCAGATCCTGCGCACCTGCTACTCCTTCGTGATCTACTCGCGGGACTTCTCCTCGGCGCTGTGCGACGCCGAGGGCAACACGGTCATGCAGGGCAGCCAGGACATCGCGGTGCACGTCGGCACGCTGCACTTCCAGTGCCGGGCGGTCATCGCCGAGTTCGGCGACGACATCCACCCCGGGGACGTCTTCGCGGTCAACGACCCCTACATGGGGGGCACCCACCTCAACGACGTCAGCTTCATCCGGCCGATCTTCGCCGGCTCCCGGCTCATCGCCTTCGCTCAGAACAAGGGGCACTGGGCCGACATCGGCGGCAACGTCCCCGGCTCCTTCGACGTCAACGCCACCACCCACTTCAGCGAGGGGCTGCGCATCACGCCGATCCGGTTGTGGCACCGCGGCGAACTGCGCGAGGACCTCGCCAAGATGCTCGTCGCCAACACCCGCTCTCCCGACATCAGTCTCGGGGACCTGTACGCCCAGGCCGAGGCGACCAGCGTGTGCGAACGCGAGGTGCTGCGGCTCGTCGACAAGTACGGCCGCGAGACCGTGGTCGAGGCGCTGCGCGAGGTGCAGGACTACGTGGAGCGCCTGGTCCGCAGCCGGGTGGCCCGGCTGCCGGACGGCATGTGGACCACCGAGGACCACATCGACTTCGACCCCGCCCGCGGCGAAGGGCTCGTCCCGGTGCGGGTGACCATGACCATCGAGGGCGACCAGGTCAGCTACGACCTCACCGGTTCGGCGCCGGCCGTGGCGAGCTTCCTCAACGGCGGGTACGGCACGGCGTTCTCCGGGATCGTCGCCGGGACCAAGACGTTCTTCCCCGACGTCCCGCTGAACTCCGGGTTCTACCGGGCCGTGCGCACCGAGTTGGGGCCGGAGGGCACGGTCGTCAACGCGGGGTGGCCCGTCGCCGTCACCGGCTTCTGCTCGGGCCCGTACGAGAAGATCATGAACGCGATCTTCGAGCTGTGGTCCGGCATCGTCCCCGAGCGCGCGATCGCCTGCTCGTTCAACCTCGAGTACCTGCTGCTGGGCGGCTACGACGGCCGAAGCCGGGACCGCTCCTACTTCATGTGGTACGACTGGATGGCCGGCGGCTGGGGCGGTCGGCGCACCAAGGACGGCTCCAACGCCACCTCGCCGGTGTTCGGAGTCGGACTGGCCGTCCAGCCGCTCGAAGGCCAGGAGCGGCTCAACCCGGTGCTGACCACGACGCACGCGATCATCACCGACTCCGGCGGCCCGGGGCGCAACCGCGGCGGCTGCGGCGTGGAGAAGGGCGGGACGCTCACCGACAGTGAGAAGAGCGTCATCTCCTACTGCTGCGACCGGGCCCGGTCGGTCACGTGGGGCATCGAGGGCGGCCTGCCGTCGATCCCGCACGGGGTGTGGCTGAACAGGGGCACCGCACAGGAGCGCTTCCTCGGTTCGATGTTCTCCAACGTCGCGATCGAGTCGGGCGATACCTTCACCCGCCCCTCGGCCGGCGGGGGCGGCTACGGCGACCCGCTGGACCGCGACGCCGAGGCCGTGCTCGAGGACGTCATCGACGGCTACGTCTCCGTGGAGCGCGCCCGCAAGGACTACGGCGTGGTGGTCGATCCCGTGGATCCGGAGATCGACGCCTACGAGATCGACCATGCGGCCACCGAGCGCGCCCGATCGGAGATCCGCCTGGTTCGTCGGACGTGGCTGGAGACGGAACCGGCCGAGGTCGCACGGCGCTACCGGGAGGGCGAGCTGAGCATGCTCGACCTCATCCGACAGTACGGCGTCATCGTCGACTGGGGGACCGGGGAGCTGCTCCCCGAGACCACCCGCCACTTCCGGGAGCTGATGGAGCGACGCGCCGCCCGGCACTGGAGCTGACCGGGCCGCACCGCGCCCGCGGCGGGCGGCGGTGACGGCCGGCGCCGTGCTCGCACGGTGCCTGCCGTCACCGCGGGGTCGCGGCGGCCTCGGTGTCGTCGAGGACCTTGGTGAGGAAGAGGTCCAGGTTGGCCAGGGTGCGGGCGATCTGCTCGTCCTGGGTGAGGGACTCCTCGAAGCGGCCGCCCATCGCGGGCTTCTTCACTCCGCGGACGTAGAGGGGGCAGGCGAGGTCGGCGCAGATGTAGGTGCCGACCGTGTTGCCCTGGCGGCCGGCCGGACCGGCCTTGCGGGCGGCGAGCAGGCAGACCCCGGAGCCGGGGTGGCCGGTCAGGCAGAGCGAGCAGACGGTGGTCTTGGTGAAGCTCCTGCGGCCACCCTGCGGGACGCGCAGCACGACCCCGACGAGCTCACCGCCCCGCTCCGCGACGAGGTAGCCGCGGTCCGGTGCGCCCGGGTCGCGCCAGCCCAGGAAGTCCAGGTCCGCCCAGGGCAGCTCGGCGAGCCCCTTGGGCAGGTTCAGCCTGCGCGCCTCGCCCTTGGAGCAGTTGACGAAGGACTTCCGGATCTCGTCTTCGCTGATGGCAATCACGGTGCGCGAAACTAGCAGCCCGCACGGGCACGCGTCGCCTGGTTTCTCCCGGGTCCGCACTGGGCGGACCGTGGAAAGCTCAGCGGGGGAGATCCACCGGGAGCCCCTCGATGACGGTGGTGAACGCGCCCTCGATCCGGCCGGATCGGGTGACGGCGCCCTTCCACCGGTCGACCCTGTCGCCGCGCTGGACGTACAGGATGATCCGGTACCCGTTCCGGGTCTGCTTGACGCTCGGCGCCTTTACGGCCCTCTCCAGCTGCTCCTCGGCCTTTGACACGTCCGCGAACCGGGAGAGCACGGCATCGGAGGGAGTGTGCAGCACCGACTGGTGGACGTGGAGGGCGCGCGTCCTGTCCAGGAAGAACTCGGCGGTGGTGAGGGCCTCGTCCGTCGAGTCGACGCCGATCCCCGCCTCGTCGGCGAACTTCGCGTAGCCTTCGGGGCGGCGGGAGAGGACCATGGCCGATCCCTCCGGGCCGGCCACCGCATAGAGGGCGAGACCGTGCGGGGCGTTGTCCTGGAACAGCAGGAGACGCCAGTCCCGCGGCAGCACCTCGTCCTCGACCACCGTGGCCCTCGTCGACGTCGGCGACGCGACGAGGCGCGCGGCATCGGGACTGCCGGAATCCCATAGTTCCCGCACCACCCGTCGGCGCTCCTCGGGAAAGTCCGCGTCCGCGGCCACCTCAGGGGGTGAATCGGCTGCGGTGCGCCGCGACGCGACGCCGGGTGGTCTCAGCGGCGCGTTCACGCGGTCTGCTCTCCGGTGCGGGCCGCGATCTCCTTCCGGACCACCGGGGCGACCTCGGTGCCCAGGAGTTCGATGGAGCGCAGCATCTCCTTCTGCGGAACGTCGCCGAAGCCCATCTGGATCACCTGGCGCCGGTGTCCGAACACCTCGTGCTCGGCGAGGATCTTGTCGACGACCTGCTGCGGGCTGCCGTTGAGGTAGGCCCCGTCCAGGGACGACTGCGCCGCGTAGGCCTCGGGCGGGGTGTGGAAGCCGTGCCCGCGCCGGTGGAAGTTCTGCGTCATCCCGGCGTCGAAGTAGGGGTAGGAGATGTCCAGCGCCTGCTGGCTGGTGGGGGCCAGGAACCCGGGCGAGTTGATGGAGACCGGCAGCGCCGAGGGGTCGTAGCCCGCGGCCGCGGCCCGTTCCCGGTACAGCTCGACGAACGGGGCGAAGCGCGCGTATCCGCCGCCGATGATGCCCAGCGCCAGCGGGAGCCCGCGCTGGGCGGCGCGCACCACCGAGGCGGGGGTGCCGCCGACGGCGACCCACACCGGGATGACGCGTTCGGGGCGCGGGGTGACGTCGGCGTCGCGCAGCGGCGGGCGCAGCCGGCCCGACCAGGTGATCGGGTTCTCCTCGCGCAGGCGGAGCAGCAGGTCGAGCTTTTCGGCGAACAGCTCCGAGTACTGGTCCAGGTCGTAGCCGAACAGCGGGAACGACTCGATGTAGGAGCCGCGCCCGGCGATGATCTCCGCGCGCCCGCCGGAGAGCAGGTCGAGGGTGGCGAACTGCTGGAACACCCGCACCGGGTCGTCGGAGGACAGCACGGTGACCGCCGAGGACAGCCGGATGTTCTCGGTGCGCTCGGCCATCGCGGCCAGCACCACGGCCGGCGCCGAGATCACGAAGTCGGTGCGGTGGTGCTCGCCCGCCGCGAACAGGTCGAGGCCCACCTGGTCGGCCAGGCGCGCCTGCTCCACCAGGTCGCGCAGCCGCCCGCGGTGCGTGGGCGGCTCCCCGGTGTGCGGGTCCTCGGTGATCTCCCCGAAGTGGTAGATCCCCAGTTCGAAGGGCATCGCGTGCTCTCTCTCGGTCGTGGCGGCGGCCGGTGGCCGGTGGCCGCGGGGGGGCGGCGGTCAGCGCAGCGGCGGGACGCGTTCGGCCTCGGGCGGCGGGGGCGGCGGGGTGCCGTCGCCGAACGGGGTCCCGGGCAGGGCCTCGCGGCCGTGCGGGGTGGTCCAGCCCGACAGGTCGGGGCCGGCCGGGACGATCCCCGACGGGTTGATCTCGCGGTGGACCTCGTAGTAGTGCCGCTTGATGTGGTCGAAGTCGACGGTGTCGCCGAACCCCGGGGTCTGGAACAGGTCGCGGGCGTAGGCCCACAGCACCGGCATTTCGGTCAGCTTGTTCCGGTTGCACTTGAAGTGGCCGTGGTAGACGGCGTCGAAGCGCACCAGCGTGACGAACAGGTTGATGTCGGCGACGGTGATGGCGCTGCCGACCAGGTAGCGGCGGGCGGCGAGGCGCTCGCTCAGCGCGTCGAGGCGGTCGAACAGCGCCGTGAACGCCCGGTCGTAGGCGCCCTGGTCGCGGGCGAAGCCGCATTTGTACACGCCGTTGTTGACGTCGCGGAAGACGTCTTCGGCGACGGCGTCGATCTCCTCGCGCAGCGCCCGGGGGTAGAGGTCGGGCGCGCCGTCGCGGTGCAGCGCGGTCCATTCGGTGGCCAGGTCGGCCGGGATGTTGCGGTAGTCGTTGCTGACGAGCACCCCGCTGGGCTCGTCCACGATCGCGGGCACGCTCACCCCGCCGGTGTAGCCGGGCTCGCGCGCCAGGTAGGCCTCTGACAGGTACCGGATGCCCAGCACGGGGTCGCGGCCGTCGGGGTCGAGGGTGAAGCGCCAGCTCCGCTCGTCCTGGATCGGGTCGGTCACGGCCAGGGAGACCGCGGACTCCAGCCCCAGCAGGCGGCGCGCGATCAGCGACCGGTTCGCCCACGGGCAGGCGCGGCTGACCACCAGCCGGTAGCGCCCGGCCTCGACCGGCCGGCCCTGCGCGCCGTCGGCGGTGATCCGGTCGGTGAAGCGGCTCGGCGACCGCTTGAACTCCTTCGTGTCGGCCACGGCTGCACCCCTGCCTTTCTTTCGGGGACGGGTGCCGAGAAATCGGCCGGCTCCTGACAGCCTGCCCGCTCCGCCGGGTTCCCATTGCACGGTGCCATACCCGTCCCGGTCCCCTTCAGAGCAGACCGGCGAGTTTGTAGAGCACCAGTGATCCGGCCACCGCCACGTTCAGGCTCGTACCCGTTCCGACCATGGGGATCTCCACCGCGGCGTCGACCAGTTCCAGCGCCTCGGGCGGGACGCCGTGCGCCCGATCGAGGCCGTGCGGCAGCGGCCGCGCGTGCGCCATGATGGCGGTGCGGTCGCCGAGTACCCATGGGAAGGCGGAGCGACGATGGCGATCCTGGTGTATTTCGCGCGGATCGGCGAGGAGGCCGGTGGCGTCGTCTACCGCTGCGGGTTCGGCGATGCCCCCGAGAGGTTCCGGATGGTGATCGACGCCGACAGCGGGGACCTGCGCGAAGCCGCCCCGGAGGCCGGCCACGCCGTGCGGTGCGCCCATTCCAAGATCATGCGCGAGCTCCGACGCACCGGCACCTGGCCGGCCCGGGGGAGCTACTGCGCCTGAGGGCGCGGCCGAGGCGCCGGGCCTTCCTCGGGTGCGGCCGCATCCGGCCCCGCCCGCCGGCGCGAGGGGCGACTCGTGCCGGCGGGCGCGCCGTCCGCGGTCCCCTCAGCGGGCCCCCGTGGCCGCTGAGGGGCGGGACCTCTTCTTCAGCAGGAGCGGGAGGAGGGTCACCGCCACGCCCGTGACCGCCACCGCGGTGACGAAGATCAGGCCGGGCTGGAACTGGGCGAGCATCTGAGCCGCCGAGGCCCCTTCCGGGCTCCCCTCGCCGGTGGCGTGGTCGACCGAGATGATCGCTGTCGTCACGGCCAGGACCAGTGCGCCGCCGACCTGGCCGGAGGTCTGCACCAGCCCGGCCGCCAGGCCCTGCTCGTCGTCGTGGACGCCGGTGGTGGCCTGCACGTTGATCGCCGGGAAGCCCAGTGCGAAGCCCGTGCCGAGCAGAATCGCGGTGGGCAGGATCATCGTGACGTAGACCGGGTCGGTGTCCACGCGCAGGAACAGCAGGTATCCCGCCGACAGCGCGAGCAGTCCGGCGGCGATCAGCCGGGGCGTGCCGAAGCGGTCGATCAGCCGGTCGGCGAAGAACGCGCTGAGCGCCACCAGCAGCCCGGCGGGCAGCAGGGCCAGGGCCATCTGCAGCGGGGTGCGGTCCAGCGCCTGCTGCAGGAACAGGGTGAGCAGGAACTGGAAGCTGGCGAAGGAGCCGAACAGCGCCATCATGGCCAGGTTCGCGCGCACCAGCGTGCCCCTGCGCAGGATTCCCAGGCGCACCAGCGGGTGCGCCACCCGCCGCTCGACGGCGATGAACGCGGCGGCCAGTGCCGCGGCCAGGACGAAGAGCGCCACGGTCCGGGGTGCCAGCCAGCCGACCTCGGGGGCGGTGACCACGGTGTAGACGAGGATCAGCATGGCCGCCGTCGAGGAGGCCGCGCCGAGGATGTCGTAGCCGCCCTTGGCGGCGGGGCGGTCCCTGGGGATGAGCGCGATGCCGACGATCAGGGCGGCCAGGGCGATCGGCACCGGGAAGAAGAAGGTCCACCGCCAGCCCAGGCCGGTCATCAGGCCGCCGAAGATCAGCCCGGAGGAGAATCCGCTGGCGCCGAAGATCGTGTAGACGGACAGCGCCCGGTTGCGCTGCTTCCCCTCGGCGAAGGTCGTGGTGATGATGGACAGCCCGGTCGGCGCGGTGAAGGCCGCGGCGATGCCCTTGACGAATCGGGTGGCGATGAGCAGGGGTCCGCTGTCGACCAGCCCGCCGAGCAGGGAGGCCGCGGCGAACGCCGCCAGGGCGATCAGGAAGACGTCGCGCCGGCCGAGCAGGTCGGCGGTGCGGCCGCCGAGGAGCAGCAGGCCGCCGAAGCCGAGCACGTAGCCGCTGATGATCCATTGCAGTTCCGCGGTCGCCAGGCCCAGTTCGGCGCCGATGGACGGCAGCGCCACGGCGACCATGGACACGTCCAGGCCGTCGAGGAACAGCGCGAGGCACAGGACGATGAGCAGGCCCCAGAGTCGCGCGGGCCAGCGCGGGTCCTCTTCCGCGCCGGTTCGGGGAGCGGATGTCGTCGATGTGGGTGCTGTGGTGGTCACGGGCGCCGACATTACATGCGTGCGCATTTAATGTCCACGCATTTAATGCGTGGACATATGTTGTGCGCGCATGTTAAGCTGCGCGCCATGACGCCGACACGTGAGGGGGAGCTGACCGCCAGGTGGCGCGATCTGCTCGCCTGCTACCACGACCTGTCGTGCGCGCTGGACCGCGCGCTGCAGGAGCGGCACGGCATCGGCATGAGCGAGTTCGAGGCGCTCGACCTGCTCGTGGACGCCGGCGACTGCAAGTTCCGCATGCAGGACCTGGCCGCCGGAATGCACCTGAGCCAGAGCGCCCTGTCGCGGACGGTCGCGCGCCTGGAGCGGCGCGGCCTGGCCACCCGCACGATGTGCGAGAACGACCGGCGGGCGATGTTCGTGGCCGTCACCGACACCGGCCGCGACCTGCACGCCCTGGCCCGGCCCACCCACCGCTCCGTGCTCGCCGAGCACCTCGGCTGACCGGTGTTCGACGACCGGGTTCGCACAGGGGTCGGCTGCCGCGGTGCGCGCAAGCCGCCGGCGGCCCAGCGGGCCCGGACGCCTGAGAGTCCCGCCTCGCCCCGCGAACGCGGCGGTCAGAGCTCGATGAGGCACCCGGCGACGCCCCGCCCGCTCCCGTCCCCCTTCCCCGAATGGGCGCGGCCGCGCCTATTCGGCTCGTTTTGCCAGATACCGCCCAGACGGTTATCGTTCCCATTCAGTGGCGCATTCTCCGAGAGGGCGCACGACCGAGCCGACGTTGCACGGAATGGAATTCAGCACGCCCATGGATGCGGACGCGACCCAGGTATTGACCAGGACCGGAGAATTCCCCCTCGCCGGGAATCCCGTCCCGCGGTGGGAGGCCGACGCACGGCGCCGGCTGGCCACCGCCGTCGAGCGTCTCACCAGGCCACTGAGTGACCTGCTGGAGCGTGACGCCAACGAGGGCGACACCCGGATGCTGGTCACCGATTTCCTCAGCGACGGGCTCGGATACAGCAAATACGACGACCTGACGACCGAATACCGGACCAAGGGCGAGTCCGTCGATTACGGACTGCGAATCGGCGACCGCATTTTCGCCTTCATTGAGGTCAAGCGGTGCGGCCAGAATCTCGATGCCCGAAACCTGCGCCAGGTGCGGACCAACGCGGCCGACGAAGGCGTCGAATGGCTGATGCTCACCAACGGCCGGGTGTGGCAGGCCTATCACCTGACGGTCGGCGAGGCGGCGGGCACCGAGCTGATCCTCGACGTCGACCTGCTCGGTGAGGGAGAGCCCGAGGCCACGGTGGACGCGCTGTTCCACCTGAGCAAGGAGGCCGTCGAGCACGAGCGGCTGGAGACCCTGCGCCGGTGGCGCGCGGCCCTGGCCGGTGCGCCGCTGGCCGAGGTGCTGCAGAGCGAGGCCGTGGTCGAGGCCGTCCGCGCCCAGGTCCGCCGCCGCACCGACCACATCGGACACATCGGCGACGCCGAGGACGTCTCCCGCGCCCTGCGCGAGGAGGTCATCCCCAAGAGCCTGCTGGACTGATCGAGCTCTGACCGCCGCGCCGCGTTCACGGGTCGGGGTGGGATTTCCAGGGCTCGGACCCGCTGTACCGCCGACGGCTTGCGCGCACTGCGACAGCAGCCCCCCTGTGCGAACCCGGTCGTCGAACACCGGTGCGGGACGCGCGAAAGGGCCGTCGGCGCCGCTACCGCCCTGCGGGGAAGCGGGCCTCGTTGACGGCGGTCTTCTCCCGCACCGCTGCTTCGAGGTCCACGTCCAGGACGTCGGCGAGGCGCAGCAGGTAGCTCAGGACGTCGGCCATCTCCAGGCGCACCGCCTCGGCCTTGGCCGGATCGTCCATGACCCGGGCGGACTGCTCCGGGTCGAGCCACTGGAACTCGGCGGCGAGCTCCCCCGCCTCCCCTGCCAGCGCCATGGCCAGGTTCTTCGGCGTGTGGAAGCGCCCCCAGTCACGGCGGTCGGCGAAGTCGGCCAGCAGGTCCTGCAGCGTCGCGATGCTCACCGTCCACGTGTACCACCGCCGCGGTGGCCGGGCGCGCGCCCGGCCACCGGTCGGTCGGAGGTGTCGCGCCGACGCGGGCGTCAGTCGGCCGTGCAGGTGACCTCGGAGGGGGTGGCGGCGCTTCCCGAGCCGATGAAGCCGAACTCGGTGCTCGCCCCGGCGCCGAGGGTGCCGTTGTAGCCCACGTTGGCCGCCGTGGCGGCCGAGCCGCTGCCGGCGACCGAGGCGTTCCACGCCGAGGAGATGGACTGGCCGCCGGGGAAGGTCCAGGTCACCTCCCAGCCGCTGATGGCGGAGTCGCCGGCGGTCACCGTGACCTTGCCCTGGAAGCCGTCCTGCCACTGGCCCACGATCGAGTACTCGGCCGTGCAGCCGCCCTGGGCCGGCGGGTCGGTCGGGTCCGGCGGGTCGGTCGGGTCGGGGCCGGGCGCGCCGTCGTAGACGGAGGCCTCCTCGGCGGTCTCGCCGATGCCGTCCGGGCCGTTGAAGATCCGCTCGCCCCAGGAGGTGAGGCTGTCGGCGTTGAAGTCGTCGACCATGTCGAGGTACTCGACCCCGCCGCTGTTGCCGCTCCACGACCAGCCGATGTAGCCGACGCCGAGGGAGCGCGCCGTGGACATGATCGTGTCCTCGTCGGGATCGCCGTCGGAGTGGTCGTGGCCGAACTCGCCGACCATGATCGGCAGCCCGGCGTCGACGAACGCGTTGAGGTAGCCGTTCACCTCGGATGCGGTGTCGAAGACCCCGTACATGTGGATCGAGAAGACGGTGTTGCGGTCCGGGTCGGAGGCGAACACCCCGGCCGCGTTGTCGCGCATGGTGAACGACCAGTCCTGGCCCCAGTTGGGCGCGTCGGCCACGATGGTGTGGTCGAAGCCGGCGTCGCGCAGCCGGTTGATCGCGTCGGAGGTGTCGGAGGCCCAGGAGGAGTAGGTGGCCTCGTCGTTGCCGTAGGGCTCGTTGCCGATGTTGACGAGGACGTAGTCCTCCTGGCCGACGAGCGCATCGCGGATGTCGATCCAGTAGTCGACGGCCTGGTCCAGCGTCGCGGCCGCGTCCGACTCGCCGTAGCCGGTCGTGTCGTGGACCTCCAGCACGCAGATGAGCCGGTTGGCCTTGCACAGCGAGACGACGTCGGCGACGTCGGCCGCGTCGTTCCTGGTCCACTGGTGGCCGCTGCTCAGGACGACGCGCACGGTGTTGGCGCCGTGGGACTTGATGCCGGCGAAGGAATCGGTCTCGCCCGGGTACCAGGCGTGCGGGTGGCTCACGCCCCGCATGACGAACTCGTTGTTGTTGGCGTCGTAGAGGCGGCCGTCTTCCACGTGGAAGCCGGTCGCGGCCTGCGCGGGTTGGATCAGGGCGAACATCGAGATCAGGAGCGCGACGATTGTCGCGCCCGCGATCGTGAACCGCGTTTTCATGATCATCCTCGGGGGTTCGGCGCAGCGGGGGAAGGGCCTCGCGGGATGCGGCCGGGAGCCGGGGCGCCGGCCGCATTCCGCGAGGCGCCGTGGTGGGTGCGTGCGAGCCCCGGGGGATCAGGGCCCGCACGCTCGGGTCGGAACATGGCGCGCGCACACCGGATCACTGCTTACGATTGCCTGGGAGCGCTCCCAGTCGGCGCCGGGCCACGAGCGACCCCAGGTGGCGACAACGATCCGTTCCGTTAGCGACGCCTTAACTTTAGTAATCTACCTAACATTAATGCAAGGGTTGTCAAACGCCGGAAGCCGTGTTAACGGCGAATGGCGCGGCTCCGCTTCGGACCTCCGCCGCCGGGCGCATCGAACCGCGGAATTCACCTCCGCTGCCGAATTGGTTTAGACCTGTTGGTCTAGGATGGGACCGTCGCCCCCGCCCGCGATCGGGAGCCGATGCCGCCGACGCCATCGGCCTCGCCCCCTCCGACGCATCCCGACTCCGACCCGACAGCGGAGACCAGCCACCGCCGGACCCGAAGCGAGCTCGAATGATCCTCACAGTCACGCCCAATCCCAGTGTCGACCGCACCCTGGAGATCGACGCCTTCGCCCGCGGCGAGGTGCTGCGCATCCGAACCGCCCTCGCACACCCCGGGGGCAAGGGCGTCAACGTCTCCCGCGCGCTGCGCAACCACGGCTGCCAGACCGTGGCGGTGCTGCCCGTCGGCGGCGCCGAGGGCGCCCAGCTCTCCGCGCTCCTCGGCGAGCAGGGGATCGCCGCCGTGGGCGTCCCCGTCGCCGCCGTGACCCGCTGCAACGTCACCACCGCCGAAGCCGACGGGACGACGACCCAACTCAACGTCGCCGGAGCCACGCTGGAGGAGGCCGAGGCCGCAGCGCTGCTGAGGGCCGTCGAGGCCCAGTTGGCGCACGGACCGGACTGGCTCGTGGCCGGCGGCAGCCTGCCCGCCGGCACGCCGGACGACTTCTACGTGCGCCTCTCCGAGATCGCGCGGGCGCACGGCGTACCCGTCGCGGTCGACACCTCGGGCCGACCGCTGGAGGCCGCGGCCCGCGCGGGCGCCGCCGACCTGCTCAAGCCCAACCACGACGAGCTGGCCGAGCTGTTCGGCCGTGAACTGCCCACGATCGGCGACGTCGTCGAGGCCACCCGCGAGCTGCTCGGCTGGGGCGGCCGCGCCGCGCTCGTCACGCTCGGCGGCAACGGGGCCCTGCTGGTCGAACCGGAGCGGACCTGGTGGGCGGGCACCGCGCCGATCGTTCCGCGCAGCACGGTCGGGGCCGGCGACAGCGCGCTGGCCGGCTACCTCCTCGACGAGTCGGCACCGGCCGAGCGCCTGCGCCGCGCGGTCGCCTGGGGCGGCGCCGCGGTGGCGCTGCCGGGCACCACCATCCCCGGCCCCGGCGACATCGACCTGGAAGGCGTGGAGGTCGTCGCCGACCCCGACCCGGCGCAGCCCGTGCGGGAGATGGCGGCCGTGCCCGCGTGACACCGGGGAGCGGCGCGACCGCGCTCTCGGACGGCGCCATTGCGCGGCGGCCGGCGCGGGCCGTCCGGTGAGGTCACGGCCGACAGGGTGGAGGCCCTAAACCGGCGGTTTCAACGCCCACAAGGCCGAAACCGCCCGGAAGGGGTCAGCGCAGCAGGTCTCGGCCGTGCTCTGCGCTCCCGCACCGGGAGCTTTTATCACGGGGATCTTTATCGGCGCGGTTTTCGGGCGTGGCCGGATGCGGTCTGGTGCTCGGATGCCGTCCGCCCCTGCCGTGTCGGCGACCGCGGTGATATTAACGTTTCGTGGCGATCTTCGGACGGAACGTGACAGACGGGCGATGCGGGGGAACCGGTGCGCGGGAAGTCGACGATGAACGGGGCGGAGCGGATCCGGCGGGCCTGCTCCACGGGAAGGACATCGGAGCGGGGCCGGACGCCGTGCGCCGATGGTGGTCGGCCGGCGTTTCGGGGTTCACCCGCGCCGTTCGCGCGGCCGAGGAGCTGCGGACGCGGCGCTCCGAGGCGTCCAGGGCCGCCGCGGCGCTGCCGGCGGTGCGGGAGCGCTGGACGCGGGCGCACGCCCGGGTGGCCGAGGCCGAGGAGGCCGTCCGCTCAGCCGAAGCGGAGATGGCCGACGCCGTCACCATGCTGCGGGCCATGGCGCGGACCCTTGCGGAGCGCCAGGAGGTGCGGCAGGACCACTGGGACTTCAGGCCCGACCTCGCCGACGTCCTCTTCTCGTTCGGCCGGCGCCTGCGGCGGTGGCAGCGCAGGGACGACGCGCTGGCCCGGCGGGTCGAGGACGCCGAGCAGGCCTCCGACGCCGAGCGCGAGCACCTGAGGACCACGCGGACCGGTCTGGAGGCCGCCGAGCAGGACCTGCGGGACCGGCGCGCCGCGCTCGCGCGGGCCGAGGAGGTCTTGGCGCGGACGCGGGCGCGCGCCGCCGCCGGGGACGGGACGCGCGCCCACCGCGGGATCCGGCCGTTGCGCAGGAAGGTCAGCGAGGGGTGAGCCCGGTGCGGGACCACGCGTCCGCACCGGTCGGCCGCACGCCCGCCCTCCTCGCTCCGCCAAGCCGCGCCGCCACCGGATCAGCCTGTGGGAGCATGTGGTCCGGTGGCGGCGCGGCCGCCCAGGGAGCCGGTGACTCGGGGGAGGCAACCAGGTGGACGTGCACGAGTTGGCCGTCCGGATCAGGGACGCGAGCTACGGCGCCGCGAGCGCGGAGGCGGTGCGGCGGCAGGTCGCCGGGATCGAGCAGGTGCTCGGGGCGCACGCCGACGACTTCGGCTACGACCGCGGCGATCTGAGCGTCGAGCAGGCGGCGGCGCTGGAGGAGAACTACACGGCGGAGCGGGACCTGCCCGTCGTGGCGGCCGATGACATCCGGGACCTGTACGAGGCGCACGAGCCCGGGGCGGTCCCGCACAACGACGACGTCATCGTGATCGCGGTCGATCCGTCCCTGTGGGAGGACTACGCGATCGTGAGCGCGGGAGAGGCCGGCGCGCTCGGCTTCCGCGTCCTGTACCGCGCCACCCAACTGGCCGAGCGCCTCGGCGGCGCCGAACTCACCGACGACCTCGCCGAGGAGATCGCCTGGGAGGTCACCAGCGAGGTCTCCCCGCGCTGACTCGGGCGGCGCCCGCACGTTAGAGCTCGTTCCTTCGGGAAAGTCGGTGCTGCGAGGACGCGTCCGGCCGACGTCCCATCGAGAGGAGCCACCATGGAACCGACTTCCGACAGCGGCGCGGGAAGCGGGCCCGCGCCGCAGGTGTTCGTGCTCTTCGGCGCGACCGGGGACCTCGCCAGGCGCAAGCTCTTCCCCGCGCTGTTCCACCTGGACCGGGCCGGCCTGCTGCCCGAGACGCGCATCGTGGCCTCCGGGCAGCGCCCGCGCTCCGAGGAGGACTTCCGCGACCACGTGTGTCGGTCCCTGGAGGAGTTCGCCCCGGAGGAGGGCGACGCGCGGGAGCGGCGCGAGTTCGCGGCCGGGGTGTCCTACCGGGCCGCCTCGACCGACAACGGCGCCGACCTCGCCTCGCTGGTGCGCCGCACCGAGGAGGAGCTGGGCGAGGACGCCGAGCGGCTGCTCTACCTGTCGGTTCCGCCCTCGGTCATGGAGCCGATGGTGCGGATGATCGCCAAGGAGGGGTTCGACGCGCGCGCCCGCCTGGTGGTCGAGAAGCCCTTCGGCACCGACCTGGCGTCGGCGCGGGAGCTGGACGCCGCGATCCACGACGTGATGGAGGAGTCGCGGGTCTTCCGCATCGACCACTTCCTGGGCAAGGAGGCGGTGCAGAACATCCTCACCCTGCGCTTCGCGAGCGGACTGTTCGAGCCGGTGTGGAACCGGCACCACGTCGGCTACGTGCAGATCGACGTGCCCGAGGAGATCGGGCTCGAAGGCCGCGCCGGCTTCTACGAGGCCACCGGGGCCTTCAAGGACATGGTCTCCACGCACCTGTTCCAACTGCTGAGCTTCGTCGCCCTGGAGCCGCCCGCGCGGCTGACCGCCGAGGCGCTGCGCGACGAGAAGACCAAGGTGTTCGAGTCGCTGCGCCCGCTGGACCCGGACCGGGTGGTGTTCGGCCAGTACGAGGGGTACCGCGAGGAGGAGGGGGTGGACCCGCGCTCCACGGCCGAGACGTTCGTGGCGCTGGAGGCCCGCGTCGACAACTGGCGCTGGTCGGGCGTGCCGTTCCTGCTGCGCACCGGCAAGGCGCTGCGGGCCAAGCGGCGCACGATCACGGTCGGGTTCCACGGGCCGCCGCTGAAGATGTTCGACCTCGCCGACGAGGACTGCGAGGGCGTGGACGAGCTGGTGTTCGAGCTCACCGACGAGCCGGAGATCACCATCGAGGTGCGGGCCAAGCGCCCCGGCCCCGACCTGGACATCGCGCCCGCGCGCTTCGTGCTCGACTTCGCCCGCTCCTTCGCCGGGACGGAGCCGCTGGAGGCCTACGAGCGGCTGCTCCTCGACGTCATGCGCGGCGACCCGATGCTGTTCACCCGGGCCGACGGGGTGGAGCGCCTGTGGGAGGTGTGCGATCCGGTGCTGCGCGAACCGCCGGAGCCCATCGGCTACCCGCAGGGCTCGTGGGGCCCGGAGCAGGCCGACGCCCTCGCCGCCCCGCGCGGCTGGCGGGTGTCGCGCGACTGATCCTTACGGCGGGCCTCAGCGGTTGCGCCTGATGTAGGCGCCATGGGGGTCGCCGACGACCTTGCCGGCGTCGACGATCCGGGTGCCGCGCAGGAACACGTCGGTGACCCGGGCGCCGATCTCGACGCCCTCGAAGGGCGTGTACTCCTGGGTGGACTCGGAGTCCTCGGCCCGGACGGTCCAGGGCGCGTCGGGGTCGACCAGCGCGATGTCGGCGTCGTAGCCGGGGGCGATGGTGCCCTTGCCGGTCAGCCCGTAGCGCTGAGCGGGGTTCCACGAGACCAGCCGGGCGACGGCCGGGTCGGACAGGCCGCGCTTGCGGCCTTCGGAGACCAGGCCGGGCAGCAGGTACTCCGCGCCGCCGAACCCGGACTTGGCCAGGAAGACGTCGTCGCGGTCGGCGCCGAACTTGGCCTCGTCCTTGCAGCAGGCGTGGTCGCTGACCACCCAGTCCACCTCGCCGGCCAGCACGTGCCGCCACAGCGCCTCGACGTCGTCGCGGGGGCGGATGGGCGGGTTGACCTTGCCGCCGACGCCGTGCGCGGTGTCGATGTCGGTGAGCAGGTGGCCCAGGGTCACCTCGCGCCGGAAGTCGATGTGCGGGAAGGCCCTGGCCATGGTCAGGGCGGCCTCCAGCGCCTTGGCCGAGGACAGGTGCAGCAGGTTGATCGTCGGCAGGCCGGTCTCGTGGGCCAGGTAGGAGGCGATGGTGACCGCCAGGCCCTCGGAGTGCGGGGGCCGCGAGGCGCTGTAGGCGGCCAGCCCCGACAGTTCGCCCTCCTCCTCGACCATGCGGGTGTAGGCGGCCATGATCTCGGCGGTCTCGCAGTGCAGCGACAGCGAGATCCGCTCGGCGATCTCCGGGTGCCGCTCACGCACGCCCTGCAGCGCGCGCATCACGAACTCGAAGTGGGCGATGTCGTAGCGCTCGCCGGGCGGGGTCATCAGGAACGACGCCTGGTCGGCCGAGCGGCCGTGCAGGCCGTGGCTGCCGTAGAACATGAAGATCTTGAACGAGGTGACGCCGAACTCGTCGACCAGCGCGTCGAGCTCGTCCAGGTGGCTGCGCTGCATCGGCGCGACGTGGAAGGCGTAGTCGACGTGCGCCGCGCCCTGCGCGCGCTGCAGCACCTCGGGGAAGAAGTCGGCGTAGTCCCCGCCCTTGTTCAGGTAGTACTGGCCGGTGCGGATGTAGGTCAGGCCGGTGGTCACCCCGCCCTGGGCCGACGCCCGGCTCTCGGTGCGGGCGTCGATCTCCAGCGGGTTGTAGATCCCCCAGTGCTGGTGGGCGTCGACCGCCCCGGGGAACGCCAGCCGGCCCCCGCCGTCGACGGTCTCGAGGGCGCGGGCGGCGTCGATGCCCTCGGCGATCTCGGCCACCCGGCCGTCGCGCACCGCGATGTCGCCGGTCCGCACCGTGTCGGTGTCGGGCCGCACCACGCGGACGTTGCTGATGATCAGATCGAACTCGGACATACTGTTCCCTTCTCACGGACTCCGTCGCGCCGGGAGGACGTCCCGGCGCCGTTCTGCGCCGCGGCGATCGCCGGTGCCGCCCGGCGCCGCGTCACGAGCGGGCTCCCGCGGCGGGGAGCACGGCGGACGCGGGCAGCGGGGCGAGCGCGGCCAGCGCCAGCGCGGTGGGGTCGACGACGTCGACGCCGAAGGCCGCCCCCGGATCGAGGTCGACCGCGCTGCACCCGTTGATCACGGCGCTCGCCCCGCGTCCGGCGAGCCGGTCCAGCGCGGCGCCGAGGGCCTCGTTCCACCGCCGTTCATCGGCGATCGCGGCGACGTCGAGGTCGAGGACCTCGGTCCCGACGTAGCCTTCGGCGCAGCCGTAGTCGGCCACCCTGCGGTCGAGTTCGGCGGCGATCGCGGCGTTGCGCGCCACCGCGCCGAAGCGGCGGCCCTCGCCCCACAGCCGTCCGCAGCACAGCCGGAGGATGCCCCGCACCCGCCCGGGCGCCGCGGCATCGGCGGGGACCGCCGGGTCGAGGACGCAGTCGGGCAGCACCGCGTCGAAGCCCTCGTCCTCCGCCGCCGCGACGGCCTCGGCCATCAGCCCGGTGGAGCGCCGGACGTCGCCGGCGCCGTCCAGGGCGCGCGGCGCCCGCGCGCCGATGTCGCGCAGCTCGACCTCCAGGCCGGGCGGGGCCAGGCGCCGGTACCGGTCCAGCCGGCGGCCGAGTTCGGCGCCGTCGACGTGGATGGGGGTGATCGCCAGCAGCCGCACCCGGCGGCCGGATCGGTCGTTGGTCATGGGGTCGCACACCTCACAGTTCGGCGAGTCCGCGCAGGACGGGGCGGACGGCCGCGGCGGTCTCCAGCCGCGCGACCAGGTCGGTGATCGCCCGTGCCGTCGGCGCTCCCACCAGGGACCGCGCCTTGGCGCGCACGGCGGCGGCGTCCATCGGGCGGTGGTCGGCGTCGCCCACGGGGTTGGGCACTTCCTCGACGTGCTCGGCGCGGTCGGTGACCACGCGCACGCGGGCGGCGCGCTCGGCCGGCAGCCGGGCGGTCAGTTCGGGCCGGACCCGGACACCGACCCGTCCGGCCAGCGCCCGCAGGCGCTCGTCCCGCAGCGCATCGGGGTCGGAGGCCTCGGGGCCCACCTCGCCGCGCAGCAGGGCCGCCGCGACGGCGAACGGGATGGAGAACATCGCGGCGAGCCTGGTCGGCCACTGCGTCCGGTCCAGGCCGCCGGCCAGCGCGTGCGTTTCGACGTGGACCTCGGCGACGCGGCGCACCGGGTCGGCGGCCAGTTCGGGGTGGCGCCCGACGACGGCGAGGACCGCGTCGACGGCCGGGTGGGTGAAGGAGCAGCAGGCGTGCCGCTTGAAGTAGTTGCCGGTGACCTCCCAGCGCCGGCCCGTTCCCGCCGCGAGCCCGTCGGCGTCGAAGGAGGTCCCGAGCAGCCCGCCGAGGGTGTCGGCCGCGGTCCCGGTCGTCCGTGCCAGGCCCGCCGCCGCCATGCGGGCCGCGGCGAGCCCGTTGGCGTTGCCGGCCCCGACCCAGGCGTCGCGCACCGGGTTGCCGTCCAGCGCGCAGGCGAACGGCCCGGCGACGGCGAGGCCTGCGGCGGTGTCGATCGCGGCGGCCGTGGCCGCGCCGGACAGGCCCAGCACGCGCGCCGCTCCGGCCGCGGCGCCGGCCACGCCCCAGTTGCCGTGCGGGTGCATCCCCTCCCGCAGCCGGGTCGCCCGGCCGAAGCGGGCCGCCACCTCGTAGCCGGCGAGCGCCGCGGCGAACAGGGCGGGACCGTCGACGTCGGCTTCGGCGGCCGCCGCCAGCACCGCGTGCGCCGCGTGCGTCATGGGGTGGCCGGCCGCGTGCTTGTGCCCCTCGTCCAGTTCCAGCCGGACACCGGCCGTGCCGTTGAGCCGGGCGGCCTCGTCGGCCGTGCCGGTGCGCCCGGCGCCGACCAGCGGGGCCGGGCCGTCGGCGGTGGGCCACTGCCCGACGAGGGCGCGCTGCTCCGGCGAGCGCGCGCCGGCGACGGTGACCGCGACCGTGTCGACCAGCACCAGCCGCAGCCGGTCGGCGACCGCCTCGGGCACCTCCTCCCAGCGCAGACCGGCGGACCAGGCCGCGAGTTCACCGGTCGCCCGCGCCGCCGCCCGCCGTGCCGCTTCCGTCGCCATGGCGCTCACAGTCCGAGGTAGGTCTGGCGGACGCGGTCGTCGTGCAGCAGCTCCTCGCCGGTGCCGCTCAGGGCGATCGTCCCGCTCTCCAGCACGTAGGCGCGGTCGGAGACGGCCAGCGCCTGGGCCGCGTTCTGCTCGACCAGCAGCACCGGCACCCCGGTGTCCCTGATCCGCCGGACGGCGTCGAGCACGGCCTGCACCAGCTTGGGGGCCAGGCCGATGGAGGGCTCGTCGAGCATCAGCAGCCGGGGCCGGGACATGAGCGCCCGGCCGATCGCGAGCATCTGCTGCTGCCCGCCCGACATCGTCTCGGCGATCTGGCGGCGCCGCTCGGCCAGGATCGGGAAGAGCTCGAAGACCTCGTCCAGGCGCGCGGCCCGCTCACCGGCGGGCCGCGCGTAGGCCCCCATCTGCAGGTTCTCCAGCACCGTGAGCGGGCCGAAGAGCCGGCGCTCCTCGGCGACCTGGACCAGGCCTGCGCGCACGATGCGGTCGGGGCGGGCGGTGTGGACGGCGGCCCCGTCGAAGCGGACCGCGCCCCTGG
Source organism: Spinactinospora alkalitolerans (assembly GCF_013408795.1). Classification (NCBI taxonomy): domain Bacteria; kingdom Bacillati; phylum Actinomycetota; class Actinomycetes; order Streptosporangiales; family Nocardiopsidaceae; genus Spinactinospora; species Spinactinospora alkalitolerans. Next base: position 1,163,676 of record NZ_JACCCC010000001.1, on the reverse strand, counting down.
TCGGGCGGATCAGCCCGCTGACCGCGCGCAGCGCCGTGGTCTTGCCGGCGCCGTTGGCGCCGACCAGGGCGACGATCTCGCCCGCGCCGACCGTCAGGGAGATCTCGTGCAGGATGTTCAGGCGCCCGTAGCCGGCGCACAGTCCCTCAACCGTCAGCATCGGGCCGCTCCCCCAGGTATGCCTCGACGACGCGCGGGTCCTCGACCACCTCGGCCGGCGTCCCGTGGGCGATGACCCGCCCGCGGTCCAGCACCAGGACGTGGTCGGACAGCCGCATCACCGCCGTCATGACGTGTTCGACGAAGACCATGGTCAGTCCGCCGTCGCGGAGCTCGGCGAGCAGGTCCACGACGGGCTCGCGTTCGGAGGGGACCAGCCCGGCCAGCACCTCGTCCAGCATGAGCACGCGCGGCGACGTCGCCAGGGCGCGCGCCAGCTCCAGCCGCTTCAGCCCGGCCGTGGGCAGCTCGGCGCTGGCCTGGTCGCGGTAGCGCTCCAGGCCGACGCGCTCGATCACCTCGTGGGCCCGCTCGTAGGCCCGGCCGGTGTCGGCGGTCCGGCTCGCCGCGGCGACCGCCACGTTGTCCAGAACCGTCATGGTGCCGAACGGCCGCATGAGCTGGAAGGTGCGCACCAGTCCGGCGCGGGCCACCCTGTGGTCGGGCCAGCGGGTGATGTCGGTGCCGTCCAGCGCGACCGTCCCGGCGTCGACGCGCAGGCCGCCGGAGACGCTCGCGAACAGCGTCGACTTGCCGGCGCCGTTGGGGCCGATCACACCCATGACGGTACCGGGCTCGACGTCGAAGCCGACGTCGTCGACCGCCCGCAGCCCGCGGAAGGACTTGGTGATGCCGCGCACCGATAGCAGGGGGCTCATCTGCGGCTCCTCTCTCTGATCCAGCCGTACAGCCCCTTGGGCAGCACCAGGATGATCACGGCGAGCAGCAGCGCGTAGATGATCACGTCGAGGCCGGAGCGCCCGGCCAGGAACGACAGGTACTCGGGCGGGTTGCGCAGCAGGGTGGCGGTGATGTCGTTGAGCGGCCCGAGGACGACGGCGCCGATGGCCGGGCCCCAGATGGTGCCGACCCCGCCGATGACCGCCACCACGATCGCCTGGATCGAGACCGCGTTGCCGAACGCGAGGTCGGGGTTGACGAACAGGTAGTACTGCACGTACAGGACGCCGGCCACGGCGGTGAGCGCGGCGCTGAGCGCGATCGTGGCCAGCTTGTAGCGCATGACCGGGATGCCCAGCGAGGACGCCGCGCTCTCGTCGTCGCGGACCGCGGTGACGAACCGGCCGGTGCGGCTGCGCAGGAAGCAGATGCTGGCGGCGACGGCGCCCGCGGTCAGCAGCAGCCCGACCCAGTAGTAGTTGGCCGAGCCCACCGGGAACTGGAGCAGCCACCACGACGACCCCTCGATCAGCGGGACGTTGAACCCCACCGACCGGTTGACCAGGTCGGAGTTGACCGCGATCAGCCGCAGCATCTCGGCGAACGCGAACGTCGCCAGGGCGAAGTAGGCGCCGCGCAGCCGGTAGCGGAAGGAGAGGTAGCCGGTCAGCACCCCGAACAGGGCGGCCAGCAGCGCACCGGCGGCCATCCCGATCCACGGCGAGACGCCGTGGTTGACCAGGAGGTAGGCCGAGGTGTAGGCGCCGATGCCGAAGTAGGCGGCGTGGCCGAAGCTGAACATGCCGCCGAAGCCGCTCATGATGTTCCAGGACACGCCCATGATCGCGAAGATCATGATGCGCACGGCGACGGCCTCCTGGGCCGGCGGCAGCAGGAACGGCAGCGGGATCAGGCAGACGGTGAGGACGGCCAGGACGAGCAGCGGGCGGGCCGGTCCGGCCGCTCGCGGCGGCGCCGTCGCCGGCGCGGCCGCGGGAAGCGTCGGGGTACTCATGTGCGGCTCCCGAACAGGCCTTGGGGGCGGAGGAAGAGAACGAGGACGAACACCGCGAAGACCGTCAGCATCGGGCTCTGCTCGGGGAAGTAGACGGCGCCGAGCTGCTCGGCCAGGCCGATGAGCAGCCCGCCGACCAGGGCGCCGAGCACGTTGCCCATGCCGCCGAGCACCACGATCACGAACGCCGTGATGTTGAAGACCTCACCGGCGAGCGGTTCGATCGTGACGAAGGGGGTGACCAGGGTTCCGGCCGCGGCCGCGCAGGCCGTGCCGATGGCGAAGGTCAGGATGTGGATGCGCCGGACGTCGATGCCGACCAGGCGCGCCCCCTCGGGGTTGGCCGCCACCGCCCTGATCGCCGTGCCGATCCGGGTGCGCCGCAGCAGCAGCGTCAGCACCCCGGCCAGCAGCAGCGCGGCGACGAAGGCGATGACGCGCGGTGCCTGGGCGACCGCGCCGAAGACCGACAGCGGTGCGCCGTAGTCGGCCGTCACCCCCTGCGGGTTGCCGGTGAACACCATGAGCAGGACGTTCTGGATGATCAGTGAGATGGCCAGGGTGAGCAGGAGCTGGTTCTGCAGCGGCTGCCCCATGACCCGGTTGAGCAGGCCGCCCTGGATCGCCGCTCCGAGCAGGAACAGCAGCGGCACGCTCACGAGGAGGGTGAGGTAGGGGTCCATCCCGGTCTGCGACACCAGGACGAAGGTGACGTACATCGCCAGCGCCATCAGGGCGCCGTGGGCGAAGTTCACGATGTCGAGGACCCCGAAGATCAGGGTCAGGCCCATGGCGACGAGCCCGTAGATGCCGCCGAGCAGCAGCCCGGTCACCACCGCCTGGGTGACGACGATGGTCGAGCCGCCGGTGCGCAGGTAGGCCGCTGCGACGGCGACGACGGCGACGGCGACGACCAGGCCCAGGCGGACCAGCATCGGGCGGGCGCGAGCGGCGCGGCCCTCCACCGGGGGATCGACCGCGGTCGGTGCGGGGGCGGCCGGTCGTTCGGCCGATGACTGCTGGGTGCTCATTCGGTGCTCCCGGGGGGTGCGGGGAACCGGGGCGGCTCGACCGCGAACGTTTCGGGGAAGACCGGGCGCACCTCGCCGTCCCGCACCTGGGTGAGGATCGGCATGGCGTTGGTGTTCTGCCCGGTCGAGTCGAAGGCGATGGGGCCGTCGAAGGCCAGGAGGGAGTCGATCGAGGTCGCGGCGATGGCGTCGCGCAGCGCCTGCGGGTCGCGGGTGCCGGCGCGCTCCAGGGCGTCGGCGATCACCCGGACGGCGTCGTAGGACAGGACGGCGGCGGTGCGCATCTCCTCGCCGTAGCGCTGCTCGTAGCGTTCGCGGATGTCGACCACTTCGGGGTCGGTGGCGTCGAAGTAGTAGTTGGAGTCGAGGTAGCCGGCTCCGGCCGCTCCCGCGTCGCGGGGAAACTCGGGGAGGTCGAAGGCGCCGTTGGCGACGCCGAAGACGGCGTGCACATCGGGGTCGACCGCGGCGATGTTGCGGGCCAGCAGGAGGCCGTCGCGGTAGTAGCCGGAGGCCGCGATGACGTCGACGTCGGCTGCTTTGGCCCGGGTGACCTCGGTGGTCAGGTCGCTGACCTTGGCGGCGTCGTAGGAGATGACCGGGTCGACCTCGATGCCGTCGGCCTCGGCCGCCTCGGTGAACGCCTCGGCGACGCTGGTGCCGAAGTCGCTCTGCTCGTGCAGGAACGCCACCCGCTGCACCTCCTCATCGGAGGAGTCGGCGATCTGCTGCAGGTAGTCGCTTGCCGCGGCGCCCATCATCGAGGCGTTGGGCTGGATCCGGAACGTGTGCTCGTAGCCGTGTTCGAGGATGTCGTCGGCGGCGGCGACGTCGATCACGAAGGGGACCTCGCTGCGTTCGGCCACCGCCGCGACGTTGCTGGCCGTGGCCGACTGGAAGGGTCCGACCAGCGCGGAGACGCCGCTCTGCAGCAGGCGCTGGGCCTCGCTCTGGCCGATCTCGGGCTTGGCCTGGGTGTCGCCGGTCAGCACCTCCAGTTCGGCGCCGCCGAGGCCGTCGATGCCGCCGTCGGCGTTGACGTCCTCGGCGGCCATCCTGACCGCCCGCGACATCTGCTGGCCGTCGCCGGCGCTGGCGCCGGTCAGCGGGTGCAGCGCCCCGATGCGCACGGGGCTGCCGGGCTCGTCCTCGATCGCCGAGGCGACGCCCGCCGGCGCGGATCCGCCGCACGCGGACGCCAGGGCGAGCGTCGTCACGGCCGCGGCCGTTCCGATGAGTCTTCGCATACGCCGCTCCATCCTCCGGCGATCCGCCACGCCTTTGTTTCGATGACAGGAACGCCTCATGCGTCCTGACAATGGCACCGGTCACACCCGCAGGTCAAGAGCAAACGCGTAAAACGGCTGTTAAGTGCGCATATCTTGACTTCACCGACCGTCTGGGCCATATTGCGAAGGGCATCCACTCCTGAAATGATGTTCCTGTGAGCGAAACACTCCGAGATTCAGCCACCTCAAACGGGACCGAGGCCGCGGCACGGGTGATCGACGTGCTGCTGCTGTTCACCGACGGACCCTCGACGCTGGGGGTCACGCACATCGCGCGGGAGCTCGGCCTCAGCAAGGCCGTCGTGCACCGCATCCTGCAGAGCCTGGTCTCGCGGTCGGCGCTGCTGTTCGACCCGGCGAGCCGCGCCTACCGGCTGGGGCCGGCCGTGGTCGCGCTGGGCGCGCGGTCGCTGCGCGACTCCGACCTGCGCCGTGCGGCGCTGCCGGTGGTGCGGCGGCTGCACGAGGCGACCGACGAGACCACGACGCTGTCGGAGCTGGTCGGCACGGAGCGGGTCTACATCGACCAGATGGAGAGCACCCGGGAGATCCGCATGACCGTGGAGATCGGGCGCAGGTTCCCGCTGCACGCCGGCGCCTCCAGCAAGGCGATCCTGGCCGAGCTGCCCGAGCCGGAGCTGGAGGCCGTGCTGGCCGCACCGCTGGGGCGGTTGACCCCCGAGACGGTGGTCGACCCCGACCGGATCAGGGCCGAGCTCGCCGCGATCCGCGCCCGCGGGGCCGCGGTCTCCGGCGGTGAGCGCCAGGGCGGCGCGAGTTCCATCGCCTCGGCGGTGCGCTGGGCCGACGGCCGGGTCGTCGGCGCGATCTCGGTGTGCGGCCCGATCATGCGCTTCGACGAGGCCACGTGCGAGCGCTACGTCCCGCTGGTGCGCGACGCGGCGGTCGACGTCTCGCGGGCACTCGGCTGGAACGGCGGCTGAAGGACCCGCTCACGGCCGCGTCCGCGCCGGCCACCGCCCCGGTGGCCGGCAGCGGCAACAGAAAGGACCAACCTGGTGCACAGTCCCGACACGGGCCCCGGGGCCTCCTCCCCGCACGAGGCGGCATCGCCGGCGGCCACGGCGCAGGCGCTGCGCGATCTCGTGGTGCTGGACATCGCCACCCTGTTCGCCGGCCCGATGGCGGCCACCATGCTCGGCGATTTCGGCGCCGAGGTGATCAAGGTCGAGCATCCCGCCAAAGGCGACCCGGTGCGCACGCACGGCGCGGCCAAGGACGGGGTCGGCCTGTGGTGGAAGATGCTCAGCCGCAACAAGAAGGCGGTCGGCCTCTACCTCGGCTCGCAGGAGGGGCAGGCGGCGTTCAAGCGGATGGTCGCAGAGGCCGACGTGGTGATCGAGAACTTCCGGCCCGGCACGCTGGAGCGCTGGGGGCTGGGCTACGACGTGCTCTCCGAGATCAACCCGCGGCTCATCCTGGCCAGGGTCACCGGTTTCGGCCAGTTCGGGCCCTACGCCAAGCGGCCGGGCTTCGGCACGCTGGCCGAGGCGATGAGCGGGTTCGCCGCCATCACCGGCGAACCCGACGGACCGCCGACCCTGCCGCCCTTCGGCCTCGCCGACGGCATCGCCGCGCTCACCACGGCCTATGCGGTCATGACCGCGGTGCACGCCCGCGAGCACACCGGGCGCGGCCAGGTGGTCGACCTGGCCATCACCGAACCGATCCTCACCGTCCTGGGCCCCCAGCCCACCGTCTACGACCAGCTCGGCGCCCTCCAGCAGCGCCAGGGCAACCGCTCGTCCAACAACGCGCCCCGCAACACCTACCGCACCGCCGACGGCGGCTGGGTGGCCGTCTCCACCAGCGCCCAGAGCATCGCCGAGCGGGTGATGCGGCTGGTGGGGCGGCCCGACCTGATCGAAGAGCCCTGGTTCGCCTCCGGTGCCGAGCGCGCCCGGCACGCCGACGAGCTGGACGAGGCGGTCGGCGCCTGGATCGCCGAGCGCGACCGCGCCGAGGTGGTCGCCGCGTTCGAGGAGGCCCAGGCCGCGGTCGCGCCGATCTACGACGTCCGCGACGTGCTCGACGACCCGCAGTTCCGGGCCCTGGACACCATCACCACCGTCGACGACCCCGAGCTCGGTCCGATGAGGATGCAGAACGTGCTCTTCCGGCTCTCGGAGACCCCCGGGGCGATCACCAGCACCGGACCGGCGCTGGGCGCCGACACCGCGGAGGTCCTCGCCCGGTTCGGCGTCGAACCCGACGCGATCGAGCGGATCACCAAGGGGACGGGGGAAGCGGGGGGACCGGCATGAGCGCCTCCACCGCCGGGCGCCCCCCGCGCAGTTGGCTCTACGTCCCGGCCACCCGGCCCGACCGCGTCGCCAAGGCCCTCGGCGGCGCGGCCGAGGCGGTCGTGGTCGACCTGGAGGACGCGGTGCCCGCCGCGGCCAAGGAGTCGGCGCGCGCGGCGGCGCTGGAACTGGCCGAGGGGGCCGAGCGCCCCTTCCACGTGCGGGTCAACGACCTCGCGGGCCCGTGGGGCAGGGCCGATCTGCGCGCGCTGGCGCGCTCCCCCGTGGCCGGGGTGCGGCTGCCGAAGGTGGAGTCGGCGGAGCAGGTCCGCGAGGCGGCCGAGGCGCTGGCCGACGCGGCCGCGCCCGTGGCGCTGCACGTCCTGCTGGAAAGCGCGCTGGGAGTGGAGCGCGCCCACGAGATCGCCACGGCGCACCCCTGGGTCGCCGGCGTCTCGCTGGGCGAGGCCGACCTGCGCGCGAGCCTGCGCGTCACCGCCGACGCCGGACTGGACTGGGCGCGCTCCAGGGTGGTCACCGCCGCGCGCGCGGCGGGTCTGCCCGGCCCGGTGCAGAGCGTGTACACCGACGTCGCCGACGAGGAGGGCCTGCGCGCCTCCAGCGAACGCGGCCGGGCCATGGGCTTCTTCGGCCGCTCCGTCATCCACCCCAGGCAGGTGCCGGCGGTGCACGCCGCCTACACGCCCAACGAGCGCGAACGCGCCGAGGCCGCCGAACTGCTGGCCGGGCTGGAGGCGGCCGGTGCCCGGGGCTCCGGCGCCTTCCTGACCGCCGACGGCAGGTTCGTCGACCCGGCCGTGGTGCAGGCCGCCCGGGCCGTCGTCGCCTTCGATCCCGCCACCGTCTCCGAGCACGAGGGAAACACCCCATGACAGACGCACTCCTGGCAGCGGTCCGCGGCGGAGTCCGCACGATCGACCTCGCCCAGCCGCTGTTCACCGGCATGCCGTCCTCGCCGAACCACCCCGGCTTCCGGATGACCCTGATCCGCCGGCACGGCGACATGGTGCGTCCCGACGGCGGATCGGCCGCCAACGAGCTGATCATCACCGGCGGCCACGTCGGCACGCACGTCGACGCGCTCGCGCACGTGTCGCACGAGGGATGCCTGCACGGCGGCCTCGACGCCGCGGAGACCACGGTCAACGGCCGCTTCACCGAGCACGGCATCGACCGGATGGAGCCGCTGGTCCGGCGCGGCGTCCTGCTCGACGTCGCCGCGGCGCACGGCACGGCCTGCCTGGAGCCGGGCTACGGCGTGACAGCGGCCGACCTGGAGAAGGCCGCGGAGCGCGGCGGCGCCGAACCCGGACCCGGCGACGTCGCCCTCGTCCGCACCGGCTGGGCCGTCCGCTTCGACGACGCCGAGGCCTACCTCGGCCAGGCCGACGGGGTGCCCGGCGTGACCGAGGAGGCCGCGCACTGGCTCGCCGAGCGCCGGATCGCCGCGGCGGGCGCCGACACCACCGCCTTCGAGCAGATCCCCGCGGGCAAGGGGCACAGCGTCCTGCCGGTGCACCGGGTGCTGCTGGTGGAGAACGGCATCCACATCATCGAGCACATGGCGCTGGAGGACCTGTCGCGCGAGTCGGTGGGGGAGTTCGTGTTCGTCATGAGCCCCCTGAAGATCATCGGCGGCACCGGGTCGCCCGTGCGCCCCCTCGCGGTGGTGGGCGCATGAGCGGCGTGATCACCGAGGCCGCCGAGCTGGCCGCCGCGGCCCACACCAAGGGCCTGCCCGACGACCTGCGCGACGACGTCGCCCGCCGGGTCCTGGACCTCCTGGGCAACTGCCTGGCCGCGGCCGGCGAGGAGCCGGCCCGCATCGCGGGCGCGGTGGCCGCCGAATGGGGCGGCCGACCCGCATCGACCGCGCTGTCCACAGGGGAGCGCTTCCCCGCCGCGTCGGCCGCGCTGGTCAACGGCACGCTCGCGCACGCGCTGGACTTCGACGACACCCACCTGCCGTCGGTCCTGCACCCCTCGGCCTCCGTCATCCCGGCCGCGCTGGCCACCGCCGAGGCGCACGGCCGCTCCGGCGCCCAGCTCCTGGACGCCGCGGGCCTGGGCATCGAACTGGCGGTCCGCCTGGGCATGGCCGGCTACGACGAGGAGCTGGGCAATTCGATCTTCTTCGAGCGCGGCCTGCACGCCACCGCCATCTGCGGCGCCGTGGGATCGGCCATGGCATCGGCCCTGCTCCAAGGGCTGGACGCGGCCGGAGTGGCGCACGCGGCCGGCATCGCCGCCAGCATGGGGTCCGGCATCATCGAGGCCAACCGCACCGGCGGCACCATCAAGCGGCTGCACTGCGGCTGGGCCGCGCATTCCGGCGTGGCGGCCGCCGATCTCGCCCGGCACGGCCTGACCGGCCCGCCCACCGTCGTCGAGGGCCGGTTCGGCTTCCTGGAGGCCTTCTGCGGCGACGCGAGCCGCGCGCGCGACGTCGTCGAGGGGTTCACCACCGACTGGGAGCTGCCCGGGATCTTCGTCAAGCCCTACCCCTGCAACCACTTCACCCACGCCGGCGTCGACGCGGCGCTGCGGCTGCGCGCCGACGGGCTCCCGGTGGAGGAGATCGCCGACCTGGAACTGGGCGTGCCGGCGGCGGTGCTGCGCACCATCGGCGAGCCCGCGCAGGAGAAGGCCCGCCCGCGCTCGGGCTACCACGCGGCGTTCAGCGGCCCCTACACCGTCGCCGCCGCGCTGCTCGGCGGCGGCGGGCTGGGGCTGTTCCACGAGGACTTCACCGACGCCGCAGCGGCCGACCCGGCCCGCCTGGCCCTCGCGGCCAAGGTCCGCTGCGTGCCCGACGCCGAGTGCGACGCGATCTTCCCCCGCCAGTTCCCCGCGGTCCTCACCGCGACGCTGCACGACGGAACGCGCGCGCGGGTGCGGGTCCCGGCCAACCGCGGCGGCCCGGACAACCCCCTGTCGACCGACGAACTGGCGACCAAGTTCCGGCTCAACGCCGCCCGCCGGACCGAAGACGCCGACGCCCTGGTCGCCCTGGTGCGGGCGCTGCCCGAGGCAGCGTCGCCGGACACGCTGACCTCGGCTCTGCGCCGGAGCGCCTGAGATCGTTGGAGGACTCCCCGCCGCATCGAGCCGGATCGGGCCGCACGGGTCCGGTGCGGTCCTCGCGCGCCGGAGAATCCGCGCAGCACGGATATTTCACCTGGAGGACTCCCACACCTCCGCATTCCGTGCCAAGCTGTCGCGGTCACGATCAACGACGACCCCCCGGACGGGACATGAACATTCAGCAGATCCAAGGCCTGCAGCAACTGATCGTGCGCCAGCGCGTGCGCATGACGGTCAACCAGTACGAGGTGCGCGCGGGCCTGCCCGACGGCGAAGAGGGCGAGCTCCTCGCGTTCGCCCAGCAGAAGCGGATGGCCTTCAAGGAGCAGGTCACCCTCTACACCGACGACACCAAGCAGTTCCCCGTGCTGGGGTTCAAGGCGCGCGGGGTCATGGACCTCGGGGCGACCTACGACATCACCGACCCCTCAGGGCAGCCGATCGGCCTGTTCCGCAAGGACTTCAAGCAGTCGCTCCTGCGCTCCACGTGGCACCTGGAGCAGCCGGGGTTCGGGGCCGCGGTCGGCCAGGAGCGCAACCCCACGGTGGCGATCCTGCGCCGGTTCGTGGACTCCCTGTCCTGGCTGCCCTACCACTTCGACTTCGCGGTCAACGGCCGGCCCGCGTTCTCGGTCGAGAAGAAGTGGGGGCTGCGCGACCGCTACACGGTGCTGATCCCCGACCCGCACATCGACCGCCGCCTCGTCATCGCCATGGCCGTCGCCCTCGACGCCCTCCAGGGACGTTGATCCGGCCGGCGACGGGGTAGTCCTGCCGCCATGGGCGACATCCTCATCGGTACGGCGTCGTGGACGGACAGTTCCCTGGTGGAGTCCGGATGGTATCCGGACGACGCCACGACGCCGGCGCAGCGGCTGGGGTACTACGCCTCCCGCTTCCCGGTCGTCGAGGTGGACGCCACCTACTACCACCCGCCCTCGGAGCGGACGGCGCAGTTGTGGGTGGAGCGCACGCCCGACGACTTCACGTTCAACATCAAGGCGTTCTCCCTGTTCACGCACCACCCGACCCGCCCTTCGGCGCTACCGGTGGAGCTGCGGGCACGGGCGAACGAGACGGCGAACAAGCGGGGCAACCTCTACCTGCGCGACGCCGACCCGACACTGGTCGACGACATGTGGGACCGCTTCCTCTCGGCCCTGCGCCCGCTGCGGCGCTCCGGGAAGCTGGGAGCGGTCCTGCTGCAGTTCCCGCAGTGGTTCCCCATCGGCGAGGAGAACCGGCGCCACATCCTGGACTGCCGGGACCGCTGCGCGCCCGTGCGGGTGTGCGTGGAGTTCCGCAACTCCACCTGGATGAACGAGGAGAACCGCGAGGAGACCCTGCGCTTCCTCGTCGACCACGACCTCCCCTACGTGTGCGTGGACATGCCGCAGGGCCACGCGAGCTCCGTCCCGCCCGTGGCGGCGGTGACGTCGGACCTGGCCGTGGTGCGCTTCCACGGGCGCTCCCGGCACTGGGAGAGCGGTGACAAGCGCGCGCGCTTCGGCTACCGCTACAGCGACGCCGAGCTGCGGGAGTGGGTGCCGCGGCTGCGCCACCTCGCAGCGGAGGCCGACAGCACGCACGTCCTGATGAACAACTGCCTGCGCGACTACGCCCAGCGCAACGCCGCGCGACTCACCGAACTGCTCGGCGAGGCCGGGTAGCGGCACCGGGTCCTCCGCGTCTCACTCCTGACGGGAAGGACGCCTCGGCCTGTCCACGCGGTAACCGATTCGTTCCCATGTGTTTCGCGGTCCCCCCTTCCGTGACGCAGCGCACCTCACCTATTACTCAAGGGTCACATCCGCTTGAGCCGAAGGGATCCCCCGCATGCGTCTCCCCGCTCGACGCTTCGTCCAGGCGCTGATCAGCGTTCTCGCGGCCGGTCTGCTCACCCTGCTCGGGGCCGGCGCCGCCCACGCGTCCCTGCCGCCGCAGGAGCTGCGCGCCGTCACCGACGGCTACCTGTACGACATCTCGCTGGCCGACTTCTCCGCCACCCGCGCCCAGCAGCCGCACGCCGACCAGCTCGACTGGAGCTCCGACGCCTGCTCGTGGTCGCCCGACGAGCCGATCGGCTACTCCTTCACGAGCAGCTGCCACCGGCACGACTTCGGCTACCGCAACTACAAGCTGCAGGTCCGCTTCAACGAGACCACCCGGCTGCGGATCGACGACAACTTCCGCGACGACATGTACTCCGTCTGCGGCGGCGATTCCCTCTGCCGCGGAGTGGCCAACATCTACTACAGCGCGGTTCGCCGGTTCGGCGCCTCCAGTGCCAGCACCGCCGAGGCACTGAGCAGGGCCGACGCCCAGGACCGGGCCGAGGCCTACGTCGCCCAGCGCCGGGCCGGCTGAGCCGCCGAGCGGGCCGTGCGGCCTTGAGGGGCCGCGCGGCCCGCTCGCCCCGGTCCCACGGGTCCTACAGCTCGTCGCCGGGCACGCGCCGGTCGGACAGGAAGCGCTTGGTGAAGAACCGGATGTCGCTGTTGATCATCGCCACGTCCAGGTGGACGTCGACGCCCCGGCCGATGAAGAGCTTGGCGCCCGGGACGGGCGGCATGGCGTCGAGGCCGAAGTCGAAGCGGTCCAGCCTGGCCGAACCGGTGAAGCTCGCCAGCACGGCGTCACCGAAGGGGTAGGGGCGCTGGCCGAGGAAGCGCCCGGTCAGCGGCGTGTAGACCTTCACGCCCTTCACCGTCAGGTCCCCGTGGAAGACCCAGACGCCGCGGTCGGCCGTCGGCTCGGTGCGGTAGCCGTGCCAGTTCATCGTCGGGTGGCGCTCGACGTCCAGGAATTCCGGCGATCTCAGGTGGTTGTCGCGGCGCTGGATGCCGGTGTCGATGCTCGCGGTCTCGATCGTGACGTTGGCCGAGCTCTCCTCCACCTTCTCCCCGACCCAGACCACGCCCGAGACCTTGCCGAACCGGCCGCGGATGCGGACCAGCTCCTGCATGCCCGCTGTGAAGCCGATGGTCGAGTGCACCGGATCGATGTACCAGGTGTCGGCCTCCGGCAGCGCCGACGACCGGTCCCCCTCGCCCGCGACGCGCAGGCGGCCGTCGCCTCCTCCGTTGCCGTCCATCCCGCTCCCCCTCTGTGGTCGCATCCGGCTGCGTCCGATCAGCGCATGAAACTCATGGGTAACCGTAACCACAAACATGAACGGGATTCGGCGAACTCTCCTTTTTCAACACAGGGGTTCACGAAACAGATAAGGATCCGAAATCGGAGCGTAGCTCTCACTACCGGTTCATCTGCGCATGGCTACCGTGACTGACATTTCGGGCACCAGTACAGGGTCCGCCCGGCGAGCTCCTCCGCGCGCACCCCGGCGCCGCAGAGGCGGCACGGCTCACCGGTCCGGTAGGAGACGTAGAAGGAGTCCGAGCGCGGGACCGGCCGCAGGTCCGGATCGGGGCGGTGCTCGGGCCGGGTGGTGACGATCCGGCCGTCGCGCACGCCGTCCCGGAGCATCGCGGCCAGATCGGCCCACAGCATGCGCCACTCCGCCCTGGTGAGGTCGCGTCCGGCGCGGTGCGGCCCGATCCCCGCGCGAAACAGCGACTCCGCCCGGTAGATGTTGCCGACGCCCGCGATGACGTCCTGGCGCATCAGCAGCGCGGCGACCGTGCTCCTGGACCTGCTGACCACCGCCCACGCCCGTTCCGGGTCGGCGTCGGCGCGCAGCGGGTCGGGGCCGAGCCGGGCCCTGGCGGCGTCCTTGCCGTCCTCGGTCACGACCTCGCAGGCCGACGGCCCGCGCAGGTCGGCCCAGCCCTCGGCGCTGACGAGGCGGACCCGCACGGCGCCCGCGGGCGGCGGCGGCACGACGAAGCCGTCCTCGTCGAGGTCCAGTTCGCGCTCGCTCCCCGACCGCACCCGCGGCGCGCCGAGGCTCCGCTCGCCCGAGGCGTCGCCGAACGTCCACGCGCCGTACAGCCCCAGGTGGACCCGGAGCCAGCTCCCGGAGTCGAATCCCAGGAACAACTGCTTGCCGTGCGCGTCGGCCTCGGTCAGCGTGCGGCCGTCCAACCGGCGCGCGCCCTCGGCGAAGCGGCCCTGGGGGCTCGTCACGCGGAGCCTGCGGCCGGCGTAGGCCGCGCCGAAGTGGGCCGCCAGCCGATGCAGCGTATGGCCTTCGGGCACCGGCGCTCCCCTTCGCGTCGCTCCTCGATCGCGCCGGGGGCGGTCCCCGGCCGTCTCGCGCTCGCACTCTATCCGCGCCGGAGCACCCCCGATGCGAAGGGCCCGACGTGCCGATTCTCCCGCGCGACCGAGCAACACCCTTGACACCCAACAGAAACAGAAGTATTCAGATATAAATCAACAAGCAAACGGGCATCTCGGATCGGTTATGCGCGAAGAACGGCACCGTCCTCCACCCTGGTTCCCGCACGGCGGGACACCGAGGCCCCGGCCGCCTTCTTCCGCCGGAGTCCGCGCACGCGGTTCGCGGCTCCGTGCACGACCACCATGCGAGCGCGCCGCACCCGGCGGCGTCCGCGATCCGAAGCGATAAGGAGCACTGCCAGTGAGCGATCCGCATCTTCCCCTGATCACCGCCGAGTTCGTGCTCACCGACCTGTCCGCGGCCGACCGCGACGACGCCGCGCGGCAACTGGCGACGCCGCTGCACAAGGCGGACCGGGTCACCGACCTCGACGGCTTCCTCTCCGACGTGCGCGCCCGCGAGGCGCAGACGCCCACCGGCATGCCCGGCCGGGTCGGTCTGCCGCACGCGCGCTCCGCGCACGTCCGCACGCCCAGCCTCGCCGTGGGCATCGCCCCCGGCGGGGTGGACTACCAGGGCCCCGATGGCACCGCACGACTGATCTTCCTCATCGCCGCCCCCGAGGCCGGGAACGCCGACCACATGAAGATCCTCGCCGCACTCGCCCGCAGGCTCATCCACGCGGAATTCCGCGATTCGCTGGTCGACGCCCCCGACGCCCGCACCGTCGCCGACATCGTGAACCGAGAGGTGGCCGTGCCGTGAAATTCGTGGCGATCACCTCATGCCCCACCGGAATCGCACACACCTACATGGCCGCCGAGGCCCTGGAGCAGGCCGCCGGGGCCGAAGGCCATGAGATGCACGTCGAGACGCAGGGCGCGGCGGGTTCCCAGCCGCTGGACCCCGGAGTCATCGCCGCGGCCGACGCCGTGATCTACGCCGCGGACCTGGAGGTCCGCGACAAGGAGCGGTTCGCCGGCAAGCCGTTCGTGGACGTCGGTGTCAAGGCCCCGATCAGCGACGCCGCGGCCGTGCTCACCGCGGCGACCGAGGCGGCCGCACGGGGAGCGGCCGAGCCCGCGACCGCGCCGGCGGCCCCCGCAGGCGGCGCGGCACCCGCGCCCGCGACCAAGGTCACCTCGGGCGGCGGAACCGGCACCCGCGTCCGCCAGTGGCTGATGACCGGCGTCTCCTACATGATCCCGTTCGTCGCGGCCGGCGGCATCCTGATCGCCCTGGGCTTCATGGTCGGCGGCTACGAGATCGCGAGCGTCGAGCCCACCGCGGTCATCGACGAGTTCGACGCCACGTCGGCCTACAGTTGGGGCGCACTGCTGTTCCTCACCGGCGGAGCCGTGTTCGGCTTCCTGGTGCCGGTGCTCGCCGGGTTCATCGCCTTCGCGATCGCCGACCGGCCCGGTCTGGCGCCCGGGTTCCTGGGCGGCGCGGTGTCGCTGACGGTCGGCGCCGGCTTCCTCGGCGGCCTGGTCGCCGGCTTCATCGCCGGATTCGTCGCCCTGGGCCTGACCCGGACGCCGGTTCCCCCGGCGGTGCGCGGGATCATGCCGGTCGTGGTGACGCCACTGGTCGCGTCCTTCGTCACCGGCCTGACGATGTTCCTGGTCCTGGGCAAGCCGCTGAAGGCGCTCATGGACGGGCTGAGCGGCTGGCTGGGATCGCTGTCGGGCAGCAGCCTGGTCCTGCTCGGCGCGATCATCGGCTTGATGATGGCCGTCGACATGGGCGGTCCGGTCAACAAGGCCGCCTACACCTTCGCCACCGCCGGGCTGGCCACGGCCGGAGCCTCGGCCGACGGGAACGCGGTGGAGTTCACGGTCATGGCCGCGGCGATGGCGGCCGGCATGACTCCGCCGCTGGGCCTGGCGCTGGCCACGGTCGTGCGCAAGCGCCTGTTCACCCAGGCCGAGCAGCAGAACGGCAAGGCGGCCTGGATCCTCGGCGCCTCCTTCATCACCGAGGGCGCGATCCCGTTCGCCGCGGCCGATCCGCTGCGGGTCATTCCGGCGCTGATGGCGGGGTCCGCTGCCACCGGCGGGCTGGTGGCGGCGTTCGGAGTCACGCTGCGCGCGCCGCACGGCGGCATCTGGGTGACGCCGCTGATCGGCAACCCGCTGCTGTTCCTGCTCGCGATCGTGATCGGCACGGCGATCACCTGCCTGGCGGTGTGCGCGGTCAAGGGCATCGGCCGCCGCACCGAGGCCGTGCCGACCGCCGCCGAACCCGCGGCCTCCGCCGCGGCCTGACCGCCCGGCCCGCGGGAGGGCCCCGCCGCAGCGGACCACGGGCCGAGCGTCCACGACCTCGCCGGGACCCGGCGCGATCGTGTCCCGGCGAGGTCGTGCGCCGGGACACGCGGGGAGGTACGCGCAGGGGGGACGCGCGCCGACCGACGGGGCCGCCCACGTTGGTCGCCGCGCACCCGTACAGTTATGGGGCCTGTACCCCCATGACCCCCGATTTGGAAGAAAAGCGCCACCGATGACCGAGGTTCCCAAACCGCAGGAAGAGTGGAGCCGCACGCTCACGCTCGGCTACATCATGTTTCTCAGCCGCTGGCTGCAGGTCCCGCTGTACCTGGGCCTGATCGTGGCCCAGGCGGCCTACGTCTGGCTGTTCATGATCGAACTGTGGCATCTGGTCACCGAGACCACGATGGGCCACCTGGACGAGACCGATGTCATGTTGATCGTCCTCGGCCTGGTCGACGTCGTGATGATCGCGAATCTGCTGATCATGGTGATCGTCGGCGGTTACGAGACCTTCGTGTCGCGGATCAACCTCAAGGGCCATCCCGATCAGCCCGAATGGCTGAACCACGTCAACGCCAACATCCTCAAGGTCAAACTGGCCATGGCGATCATCGGCATCTCCTCGATCCACCTGCTCAAGACGTTCATCGACGCCGCCCGGATCGAGTCGGAGGCCATGATGTGGCAGACCATCATCCACCTGGCCTTCGTGGTCTCCGCCCTGGCCCTCGCCCTGATCGACCGCATCCTGTCCCCATCGATCAAAGCCAGGGCCGAGGCGATGGCGCACGATTCCGTCGATGCCCGCTACCATCGAGCTTGACCCTGCCGGGGTCAGACCCGCCGGTTCAGGCCCGACAAGGTCGGGATCGGCGAGGGTTCCATCGGCGCCGGCCGCTTCACGTGCCCTGGGGAGAATCGTCCCGATCGGGGCGCCGCCACCCCGGCAGCACGATGAGGACGCCGACCACCACCAGCACGCCCAGCGGGGCGAAGTACCACGGCGAGTCGCCGATGCGGGCGGCCGCCGCGTCGATCAGCGAGTCGTCACCGAGCTCGACCAGCAGGTTGGTCAACGTGGTGTGGGCGCTGAGGGGATCGCGGGCGGAGCCCGCGGCGTCGGTGAGGGCGATCCGCTGCCCGCTGTCGTCGGCCCTGCTCTCGCTGGTGACGGCGGCGGCGATCCGCCCGTCGGCGCTGACCGTGTAGACGATGACCGGCACGTCGCGCTCGCCCCGCACGAGTTCGGCGATGCTGCCGATGCCGGAGCGCCCGAACTCGTGCTCGTACTCCGCGGCGGCCGCGGGCAGCACCGCCACCCGCACCGGTTGCGGCAGGTGACCGAAGGCCCTGGTCAGTCGGGTCATCTCAGCACGGTCGATGTCGGTGCTGAGGCCGGGTGCCACGTGCAGCGGCCGCGTGGCCAGCGCCTCGGCGGCGCCGGAGATCACACCGCCGTTGATGAGTGCGGCCAGGGCGTCGATGCGCTGGATGAGCTCGTCGGGGCCGGCGGGACCGTGCAGCACGTTCATCACGGTGTCGGCGTCGGGGCCCTCGCTTCCCGATTCCAGGTGCAGCCGGAATCCCGTGCCCCGCCACAGGTAGACGACCGCGACGCCCTCGTCGCCCACCGGTTCGAGCAGCGCCTCGGCGATGGTCCGGGGATGGATCCGGACATCGGGGAGCACCGCGACGCGGACCTCGCTCAGGTCGCCGAACTCCCGATCGACGGCGTCGGCGTCGACCGCGAAGGCCTCGCCCACCGCGGGATGCACGTAGGGCTCGCCGCGCTGCGCGGCCGCACCGGCGTCGCGCACGGCCTCGACGGCTGCGTCGCCGCTGATCGTGGCGAGCTCGTCGGCCGAGGCCGCGCCGGCCCCTCCTGGAAACGCACCTCCCGTCAGCACGAGCGCGGCCATCGCCACCACCAGCACAGAGCGCAGTGCAGACCCCATGTGACCCCCCGGGTGACCCCATCCCCATATCACCGCAAAATCAGGCTAACCCGCAGTTAACTCCCGAAGCCACACCTACTCACAGGTAAGATTTCGCAGGTCAGAGCCTGGATCGACCGGAGTGGCCCCCTGCGTCCCATCGGGCTTGGCCGCTGCTTCGCGGGGCGAGACGGGAATCCCGGGGCCCGGATCCGCTGTGCCGCCGACGCTGCGCGCACCGCGGAAGCCGGCCCCTGCGCGAACCCGGTCGTCGAGGTCAGTCCTTCTGCAGCGTCCGCAGCGCCAGCCACAGCTCGGCGCGGTAGTCGGGGTCGTCGAGGTCGCCGGGCAGCAGCTCGCGGATCCGGGTGATCCGGTAGCGCAGGGTGTGCCGGTGGATCCCGAGCGACTCGGCCGCGGCGTCCCAGCGCCCGGCCGCGGCGAGGTAGCCGCGCAGGGACGCCACGAGGTCCTCGGCCGAGCGGTGTGCGAGCAGCGGCGCGAGCAGTTCCCCTGCGAGCCGGGCGCCCGACGGAGTGTCGACCAGGCCGAGGAAGCCGCCGGGCAGATCGCGGTGCCGGACGAGCGCCGCGCCGTCGCGGCGCGCGGCGTCGAGGGCGCGCTCGGCTTGAGCGCGGGCCGTCGGCAGATCGGCGTAGCCGGCCGGGTCGGCGGCGCCCACCGGTCCCCCGGTGATCCCGGCCAGGGCCGCACCGGGGTCGGCGCTCGCACTGCCCAGGACCACCGGGCGGCCGTCCAGTTCGGCGGTGAGGAAGCCGTCCACCGCGGGGTCGCCCGGCACCGCGGCCGCTCCGCCGCCCTCGGCCGCAGCCAGCACCACGGGCTCCGGCGGCAGCGCGGCGAGCAGCCGCGCAACGGACGGCGAGTCCAGTGCGACCGCGCCGGCCAGCAGCGCCTCCAGCAGGCCGCCCCGCACGCCCTCGCCGCGCGCCGGGACCGAGCGCTCCAGTTCCAGCGACAGCAGCGAGATCGCCGCGTTGACCAGGGTCCGCTCGTCGGGCCCCAGGCGGCGGCCGCCCCCGACGGCGAGGAAGCCGCAGACCCGGCCGCCCACGCCCAGCGGCTGCAGCGCGACGCTCTCCCCCGCGCTCGACACCGACGCGCTCGCCCGGTGCCGGGAGCCGCGCAGCCGCCGCACCTCCTCCGTCAGCGCCGCGGCCCTGGGTCCGGCCCCGGCGGGGAACGCGTGGCGCAGGGCTCCGTCGGGCGCCAGAAGCAGGACCCAGCCGCCGAGCTCGCCGCCGAGCCGGTCGACCACGGCCTCGGCGCCGTGCAGCGAGGCCTGGGTGAGCTGCCGCTGCGCGGCGAAGGCCCTGGTCAGCCCCTCGTACTCCGCCTTGGCCAGCAGGCGCGAGACCTCCTTGCCGATGGCGATGAACGGGGTGGGACCCGGCACCTCGATCAGCGGCAGGCCCAGTTCGGCCGCCGCGTCGACCAGGTCGGCCGGCACCTCGTCATGGCTGACGCCGCTGCCGAACCCGAGGCCGGCGACGTCGCGGGCGACGAGGCGGCGCACGTAGTCGTGCGCGGCCTCGGCCCCGTCCTGCCACCGGACGCCGGTGGTCAGCACCAGCTCCCCGCCCTCCAGGTAGGGCGTCGGATCGGTGAGTTCGCTGACGGCGACCCAGCGCACCCGGCGGTCGAGCGCGTCCCAGCCGGTGAGCAGCCGCAACCGGAGGCGGGGGGTGCGCAGGATCGCGCCGAGGGTGGGCGGCACGGCGGGCTCCTCGAAAAAGCAGCGGGGCCGGTTCCGGGAACCGCCGACCGGGTCCTGCGCGGCACCCCCCGAAAACCCGGCCAGAATGGCCAATTCGTCCCCATGATCTTATCCATCATGGAGATGAGCGCCCACCCGCCCCCGGCGTAGGGTCGAGGCCGATCACCAGGTCAGCACGCGTCCGCGGGACCTGACCGACGTAGGGAGGACAGGCCATGGCCAGCACCGCCGACGGAACCGGCACCGAGATCGCTCAGGAGCGCCGGATCGTCACCGAGATCCCCGGCCCGAAGTCGCGCGCGCTGCAGGAGCGCCGCCTCAAGGCCGTCGCCCAGGGCGTGGGCAGCAACCTGCCGGTCTACGTCGAGCGCGCAGGCGGCGGCATCGTCGAGGACATCGACGGCAACGCCCTCATCGACTTCGGCGCCGGCATCGCGGTGACCAACGTCGGCAACGCCGACCCGCGCGTGGTGGAGAGGGCCCAGGAGCAGTTGGCGCGGTTCACCCACACCTGCTTCATGGTCAACCCCTACGAGTCCTACGTCGAGGTCTGCGAGGCGCTCAACCGCGTCACGCCGGGCGACCACGAGAAGCGCTCCATCCTCCTCAACTCCGGCGCGGAGGCGGTGGAGAACGCGGTCAAGATCGCCCGCAGCGCGACCGGCCGCCAGTCCGTCGTCGTCTTCGACCACGCCTATCACGGCCGCACCAACCTCACCATGGCGCTGACCGCCAAGAACATGCCCTACAAGCACGGATTCGGGCCGTTCGCCGGCGAGGTCTACCGGATGCCGATGGCCTACCCGTTCCGCTGGGCGACCGGCGCCGACAACTGCGGCCCCGAGGCCGCGCGCCAGGTCATCGACCAGATCACCAAGCAGGTCGGCCCGGAGAACGTGGCCGCGGTGCTGATCGAGCCGATCCAGGGCGAGGGCGGCTTCATCGAGCCGGGCCCGGGCTTCCTGCCCGCCGTCGTGGAGTTCTGCCGCGCCAACGGCATCGTCTTCATCGCCGACGAGGTGCAGACCGGCTTCGCCCGCACCGGCGACATGTTCGCCTGCGAGCACGAGGGCATCGTCCCCGACCTGATCACCACCGCCAAGGGCATCGCCGGCGGTCTGCCGCTGGCCGCGGTCACCGGCCGCGCCGAGCTGATGGACGCCGTGCACGGCGGCGGCCTGGGCGGCACCTACGGCGGCAACCCGGCCGCATGCGCCGCGGCACTGGCCTCGCTGGAGGCCATCGAGTCCGGCGGGCTCGTCGAGCGCGCCCGCGCCGTCGGCGAGACGATGCTGGGCCGGCTGCACGCGCTGGCCGCCAAGCACGACATCATCGGCGACGTCCGCGGCCGCGGCGCCATGGTCGCCATCGAGCTGGTCAAGGGCGCCGGCGACACGACCCCCAACCCCGAGGCGCTGGCCCGCGTCGTCGCGCACTGCCACTCCCAGGGCCTCGTCCTGCTGACCGCCGGCACCTACGGCAACGTGATCCGGATGCTGCCGCCGCTGGTCATCGGCGACGACCTCCTCGACGAGGGGCTCTCCGTCATCGAGGAGGCGTTCGCCCGGCTGTGAGCCGCCCCTCGCCCGCGTGCCCGCGTCCCGCTCCGGGGCGCGGGCACGCGCCGTTGTTTGCGACGATAGAGGTGACCAGCGGTCGCGGGCGGACCCGAGGAGGAGGATTCCATGGTGCACGTGGCGGTCGTTCAGTTCGCTCCGGGCGAGGACAAGCGGGAGAACCTGGCCGCGGCGGACGAACTCGTGGGCGAGGCCGCGCGGCGGGGCGCGCGCGTGGCGGTGCTGCCCGAGTACGCGATGTTCACCGCGCCGCGCACCGATCGGCGCTTCGTCGAGGCCGCCGAGCCCCTGGACGGCGCGTTCGTCACGGGCCTGGCCGAGATCGCCGAGCGGTTCGGGATGCACGTGGTCGCCGGCGTGAACGAGGCGCTGGCCGAGGACACCCGCTTCTCCAACACCCTCGTGGCCGCGGGGCCCGACGGAGGGATCGCGGCGCTCTACCGCAAGCTGCACCTCTACGACGCGTTCGGGTTCACCGAGTCCGAGGTGGTGCGGGCCGGCGAGATCACCGACCCGCAGACGTTCAGCGTCGACGACGTCACGTTCGGCATGCAGACCTGCTATGACCTGCGCTTCCCCGAGGTCACCCGGCGGATCGCGGACGCGGGGGCCGATGTCGTGCTGCTGCCGGCCGAGTGGGTGCCCGGCCCGCTGAAGGAGGACCACTGGCGCACGCTGGTGCGCGCCCGCGCCATCGAGAACACCGTCTACGTCGCGGCGGCCGGGCAGAGCGCGCCGACGGGGTCGGGCAACAGCATGCTGGTGGACCCCATGGGGGTTGTGGTCACTTCGCTGGGGGAACAGGTGGGCGTCGCCGTCGGCGAGGTCTCGGGAAGGCGCGTCGCGGAGGTCCGGTCCAAAAACCCGGCACTGGAGCTGCGCCGCTTCACGGTGACCCCTAAGAGTTAACCGACATAACGGACATAGAGCTCAGTACGCGAAAGGCGAACTGGACATATTCACCTTCTCGCTACGTAGAGTCATTGTTGGTAAGCTCGGAGTGACAAAAATCGGCCTGAGCTATTCCGGTGTAGCACCGTTTCTGATTCAATAAAGAGCCGATAACTATTGGCCCGCCAGACTGTCCTAAACCACGGGGGGAGCAGGGACGTTGAGCGGTCTGAGCATGATGTGCGGTCCTGGCACATCCACCGCGAGTACAGCCGAGGACACCTACGTCTTCGATCCGGGGTCACTCACCACAGCGCAGGTCATGGGGGATGCCTGCGCAGTCTGCCACGCGAAATGGCCGCGGCCGCGCCGGCCGCTGGGCGAACTGCCCGATGGCACCGGGGTCTACGGGTGCGCCGAATGCGCGGGATTCGTGATGGCCCACAACGCGCGTGCGCTGGAGCACGCGCTCGCCGCCCACTGAGGGGGAACGGTGGAGCGGAGCGCTCCGGGTCTGGGGGGAGAGAGGACCCGGAGCGCTCCTTGTAGCGCGCCCGCTTCCGTGGGGGGAGGAGGGGAATGAGCGCGCCGTCCTGGTATGTCCGTGTGCGACCCACCGGCCTCGGCGAATGGAGCCGCCGGACGGACGAACCAGTTAACACAATACTCCGTGTAGCGACCGCACGACCTTAGGTATGCCAACTCTCCTGAAATATCAGGGGCCGTTCACCTGCGCCTCATCCCCCGCTCGTCTCGTCCGCGCTACCCGTTGGTCGGGAAGCCGAGGTTGACGCCGCCGTGGCTCGGGTCGAGCCAGCGGGCGGTGACGGCCTTGGTCCGGGTGTAGAAGTGCACGCCTTCGGTGCCGTGCGCGTGGGAGTCCCCGAACAGCGACTTCTTCCAGCCGCCGAAGGAGTAGTAGGCCATCGGCACCGGGATCGGCACGTTGACGCCGACCATGCCCACCTCGACCTCGTTCTGGAACCGGCGCGCGGCCCCGCCGTCGTTGGTGAAGATCGCGGTGCCGTTGCCGTAGGGGCTGCCGTTGACGACCTCCAGGGCCTCACCGTAGCCGCTCACCCGGAGCACCGACAGCACCGGGCCGAAGATCTCGTCACGGTAGCAGCTCATCTCCGGGGTCACGTGGTCCAGCAGGGACGGACCGAGCCAGAAGCCGTCAGAGGAGCCGCCGATCACCGGGTGGATCCGGCCGTCGACGGCCAGCGTCGCGCCGTCGCGGACGCCCGACTCCAGGTAGGACGCCACCTTGTCCCGGTGCGCGCCGGTGACCAGCGGCCCCATCTCGCTGCGCTCGTCATCGCCGGGACCGACGCGCAGCCGGGCGACCCGCTCCTTGATCTTGTCCACCAGCACGTCGGCGACGGGCTCCACGGCGACGATCGCGGAGATCGCCATGCAGCGCTCCCCCGCGGAGCCGAAGCCCGCCGACACCGCGGCGTCGGCCGCGAGGTCGAGGTCGGCGTCGGGCAGCACCACCATGTGGTTCTTGGCGCCGCCGAGCGCCTGGACCCGCTTGCCGTTCCTGGCGGCGGTCTCGTAGATGTACTGCGCGATCGGGGTGGAGCCGACGAAGCTGACCGCCTTGACGTCCTCGTGCTCCAGCAGCGCGTCGACCGCGGCCTTGTCGCCGTGGACCACGTTGAACACGCCGTCGGGCAGCCCCGCCTCGGCCCACAGCTCGGCGATGCGGACCGCCGCGGAGGGGTCCTTCTCGCTCGGCTTGAGCACGAAGGTGTTGCCGCACGCGATCGCGACCGGGAACATCCACATCGGCACCATGGCCGGGAAGTTGAACGGCGACACGGCGGTGACGACCCCGAGAGGCTGCAGGATCGAGTAGGCGTCGACCCTGGTCGAGACGTTCTCGGAGTAACCGCCCTTGAGCAGGTGCGGGATGCCGCAGGCGAACTCCACGACCTCCAGGCCCCTGGCGACCTCGCCGGCCGCGTCGGAGACGACCTTGCCGTGCTCGGCGCTGATGATGCGGGCCAGCTCGTCGCTGTGCCGGTGCATCAGCTCGCGGAACGCGAACAGGACCGCGGTGCGCTTGGACAGCGAGGTGTCCCGCCAGGCGGGGAAGGCCGCCCTGGCCGCGGCCACCGCCGCGTCGACCTCGGCGGCACCGGCGAAGTCGACCGTGCCGGTGACCTGGCCGGTGGCCGGATTGTAGATGTCACCGCGGCGGTCGGCGGCGCCCGCGTGGGGCTTGCCCCCGATCCAATGGGTCACGTGCTTGTCCATGGAATACGGCCCTTTCCTGGTTTCTGCTGGTGGCGGCCATGGTCTGCTGTGCGGCCTTGTGGTCGGCCGGCTTCAGTGCTGCTCGGCGGCCGCGTTCACCTCGGTGATCGCCTCGACGAGGATCGCCAGGCCCTCGCGGGCCTCCTCCTCGCCGAGGGTCAGCGGCGGGGCCATACGCAGCACGCTGCCGTGCAGCCCGCCCTTCCCGACGAGCAGTCCGCGCCGCCGGGTCCCTTCAAGGACCGCAGCGGCCAGCGCGGGGGCGGGCGCTCCGGTTCCGGGGTCGACCATGTCCACGGCGAACATCAACCCCTTGCCGCGCACGGCGCCGACCGCGGGCAGCGAGTCCGCGAGGGGGCGCAGGCCCTCCAGCAGGATCGGGCCGAGCCGGGCCGCGTTGGACTGCAGGTCGTGGTCGAGGACGTAGTCGAGAGTGGCGTTGGCCGCCGCCGTGGAGACCGGGTTGCCGCCGAAGGTAGCGACGCCGTTGGCGGTGAGCCCGTCCATCAGGTCGCCGCGGGCCACGACGCCGCCGATGGCGAACCCGTTGCCCAGGCCCTTCGCGAAGGTCATGGCGTCCGGGGTCACCCCGTGGTCGCCGATGCCCCAGAAGCTGGAACCGGTGCGTCCCCAGCCGGTCTGGACCTCGTCGGAGACGAACAGGATGCCGTGCTCGTCGAGAACCTCCTTGTAGGCGGCGAACAGCCCGTCCGGCGCCATGGCGAAGCCGCCGACGCCCTGCACCGGCTCGGCGATCAGGCAGGCGACGTCGGGGGCGGTCGCGGTGGCGAGCACGTCACGCAGGTCGGCCACGCACGCCTCGATGTAGGCGGTGTCGGACATGCCGCGAAACGCCGGCCGGTCGCGGTCGGTGCCGTGCAGGTAGTGCACGTTGAGCGGGGACAGGGCCGAGTTCTTCCAGCCCTTGTTGCCCGTGATGGCGATCGTCCCGTAGGAGCGGCCGTGGTAGCTGTTGCGCATGGCCAGCACCTGGTCGGAGCCGCGGGCGCAGGTGGCCAGCAGCAGCGCGGTCTCGTTGGCCTCGGTTCCGGAGTTGGTGAAGAACACCTTGGCATCGGGGATCCCGGAGAGCCGCGCGATCTTCTCGGCGAGTTCCACCTGGCCGCGCAGAAGGTAGAGGGTCGAGGTGTGGACCACGCCGCGGGCGATCTGGCGCTCCACGGCCTCGCGGACCTCGGCCACGTCGTAGCCGAGCATGTTGGTGACGATGCCGGCGAAGAAGTCCAGGTAGGTGCGGCCCTCGGCGTCGGTGACCCGGTTTCCCTTGCCACTGACGATCTCGATGGGCGCGTCGTAGTACAGGGCCAGCCACGAGGGCATGACGGCGCGATGGCGAGCAAGCAGATCGGACATGCCTTCAGTCTCATCGCCGAGCGGGGAGTCCGCCAGCGACAGGCTGTCGATTTCGTCATGGCTGTATTGACATCCTGTCAGGCGGGACCGTACATGCTGTAACGGACGACCGGGTGTTTGTCACGCCGAGTGATCGCCGTCGCGGTGCGCGACCAGAGCCCGCCCCTGCGACCAGCGGGGATTCCACCCTGTAAGCCTCCACCGTCGACGGACTGACATACCGCTGCCTACACTGGTCGTGTGCTGCCCTCCCTCGCCGACGTGCTCCGCCTGCCCGCCCTGCGACGCGCCAGGCCGCGGGTCATCGTGGGCGCCGAGTACCTCGACGTCGCCGTGCGCTGGGTGCACATAGCGGAGGTCCCCGACCTCGCCCACCTGCTGCGCGGCGGCGAGCTCGTGCTGACCACCGGCATCGCGATCCCCGACGACCCCGACGCGCTGCGCCGCTACGTCACCGACCTCGCGTCGGTGGGCGTCAGCGGCCTCGCCGTGGAGCTGGGGCGCAAGTACAGTTCAGCCCTGCCCGAGGCCCTGCTCACGGCGGCCCGCGAGGCGCGGATGCCGGTGATCTCACTGGCCAGGGAGGCCCGGTTCGTCGAGATCACCGAGGCCGTGCACAGCAGGGTGGTCAGCGAGCAACTGGAGGAGCTGCGCGAGTCCGAACGGCTGCACGAGGTGTTCACCGAACTGTCGGTGGAGGGCGCGCCCCCGCAGGAGGTGCTGCACGAGGCCGCCCAGCTCTCGGGCTGCCCGGTGGTGCTGGAGAACCTCACCCACCAGATGCTGGCCTGCGACCTCAACGGCGAGGACCCCGGCATTCTGCTGACCGCGTGGGAGAACCGCTCGCGCGCGGTGGTGACCCGGGCCCGCACCGCGCACGATCCGGCCACCGGCTGGCTGGTCACCATGGTCGGCGCGCGCGGGCAGGACTGGGGCCGGCTCATCCTGGTCTGCGGCGCCTCCCCCACGCCGCGCCAGACCATCCTCGTGGAGCGTGCGGCGACGACGCTGGCGCTGGGCCGGCTGCTGGAGCGCCACCAGGAGAGCCTGGAGCGCCAGACCCACCGCACGATCATCGCGGGCATCGTGGACCGGGCCTACTCCGAGCCGGAGGAGGCCCTGGTGCGCGCCCGCGCGGTGGGCGTGCCGCTGAACGGGCGCAACCTCATCGGCCTGGTGCTGCGCATGCGGGAGGCCGGCACCGGGCTGGCGATGCAGGCCCGGCTGGCCGACACCGCCGAGGGCGCCGCGCGCGCCTGCCGCGAACTGCGGCTGCCCGCGCTGGTCGGCTCACTCGACGACGTGCGAGTGGGCATCCTGCTGGCGCTGCCGGAGAAGGAGCCGCTCGACTCCGCCCTCACCCGGCTGGCCGAGCGGGTCCGCGCACGCGTCGGCGACGGATCGGTGATCGCGGTGGGCTCGCGCACCGAGGACATCCGCGAGGTGCGCCGCTCGTTCCTGGAGGCCCGCCAGGTCGGCGACGTCGCCGTGCGCCAGACCGACGACCGGCTGTACCACCGGCTGCCCGATCTGCACCTGCGCGGTCTGCTGCACCTGTTCCGCGACGACGAGCGGCTGCAGACCTACGTCGAGCGCGAACTGGGCCCACTGCTGGCCTACGACGCCCGGCACGACGGCGACCTGACCGAAATGCTGCGCTGCTACCTCAGCGCGGGCCGCAACAAGGCCCTGGCCGCGTCGCGGGCCCACCTGTCCCGCCCGGCCTTCTACGAACGGCTGCGCCGCGTCTCGCACGTACTGGGCGCGGACCTGGAGTCGGTGGAGACGTGCCTGTCGCTGCACGTCGCCCTGCTCTCCCTGGACTCGGTCCGCGACCGGCTCCGGGGATGAGAGTCCGCCCACCGCCGACGCCGCCCCCTGGAGTACTTTTGAATTCGTTGTCCGGGTCATGCCGAACAACCAATTCAGCAGCGGAGGAGCATGTGACAGACCAGCCGGAGACAGCGGTGACGCGGCGCAACGGCGGGAGCGGCATCGTTCTCGACCAGACCGCCAAGCGCATCATCGAACAGCTCCAGCAGGACGGGAGACGTTCCTACGCGGCCATAGGCAAGGCCGTCGGGCTCTCCGAGGCGGCCGTGCGCCAACGGGTGCAGCGCCTGCTGGAGGCCGGCGTGGTGCAGGTGGTCGGGGTGACCGACCCGATGATGCTCGGCTTCAGCCGCCAGGCCATGATCGGCGTCCGGTGCAGCGGCGGCCTGAACGCGGTGGCCGACGAGGTCGCCGACCTGGAGGGCATCGAGTACGTGGTGATCACCGCGGGCTCCTTCGACCTGCTGGTGGAGGTCGTGGCCGAGGACGACGACCAGTTGCTGGAGATCCTCAACCGGATCCGCGCGGTCCCCACGGTGACGGCCACCGAGAGCTTCCTCTACCTGAAGCTGCGCAAGCAGACCTACGCCTGGGGCACGCGCTGATCGGGCTTTGACCGCTGCGTTCGCGGAGCGAGGCGAGACCTTTCCGGGCATGGACATGCTGTGCCGCCGGTGGCTTGCGCGCACCGCGACAGCCACCCCCTTGCACGACCCCGACCGTCGGACATCAGTGGGCCCCGGTCGCGGCGCTCCGGTCCGCGTCCCGTCTCCGATTCCGACTCCGGCCCCATTGGGCGGCAAAGAAAAAACCGGGCAACGGTAAACCCCCCACGCACCAGGGGCGTCCTACCTCGTGGCAGCGGCCGTGCTTCGCCCCCGAGTGGCACGGCCGCTGCCGCTTCTCACGGCGGCGTCGGGCGTCGGGACGGCTCATCGGGCTTTGACCGCTGCGTTCGCGGAGCGAGGCGAGACCTTTCCGGGCATGGACATGCTGTGCCGCCGGTGGCTTGCGCGCACCGCGACAGCCACCCTCCCCTGCGCGAACCCCGTCGTCGAACACCGGTCAGGGCAGCACGGCCGCCGCCACCCCCGGGGCGTAGACCAGGATGAGGAACCGCACCGTCCGGGTCGCCATCGTGATCACCAGGAAGACCGGCAGCGGCATCCGCACGGTCCCGGCCAGCACCGAGACGACCATGAACGGCGGGATGCTGGCGAAGGAGCTGACCGCGACCAGCCCCGCGGCCCACACCGGCCGCCGCTGCGCCTTCTCCCGCCACCCCGCGGCCCGCTCGCTCCACTTCCCGGGCTTCTCGGCCCTGCGGCGCAGCCAGGGCACGTTCAGCACGCCGCGCCCCATGTAGTAGTAGGCGACCTTGCCGAGCGTCTGTCCGGCTCCGGCGGCCACCGCCATCCCCGTCACCAGGAGCACGCCGTCGCCCGCCAGGGCCGCCGCGCTCACCAGGTAGATCTCGATGTTGACGAACGGCAGCAGCGCCGAGGTCAGCCCGACCAGGAAGGCGAGCGCGGTCTGTGTCACATCGTCTCCCGCGGCCGGGGCGGCGGCCGTCGGAGACTACAGTTCGGCGGCGGCGAGCTGGCCGCAGGCACCGTCGATCTCCTGGCCCCGGGTGTCGCGGATGGTGACCGAGACCCCGTGCGCCTGAAGGCGGCGGACGAACTCCCGCTCGTCCTCCGGACGCGAGGCGGTCCACTTCGAGCCCGGCGTCGGGTTGAGCGGGATCAGGTTGACGTGCACCAGGTGGCCGGCGAGCAGCTCGCCGAGCATGTCGGCCCGCCACGCCTGGTCGTTGACGTCCTTGATCAGCGCGTACTCGATGGAGACGCGGCGGCCGGTCGTTCCGGCGTAGCGCCACGCGGCGTCGAGGACCTCGGCGACCTTCCAGCGGTTGTTCACCGGGACCAGTTCGTCGCGCAGCTCGTCGTCGGGGGCGTGCAGG
Organism: Spinactinospora alkalitolerans; assembly: GCF_013408795.1. Lineage (NCBI taxonomy): Bacteria > Bacillati > Actinomycetota > Actinomycetes > Streptosporangiales > Nocardiopsidaceae > Spinactinospora > Spinactinospora alkalitolerans. The sequence goes on along the minus strand of NZ_JACCCC010000001.1, from coordinate 1,133,984 downwards.
GAGACCGCCAGCCGGACCTGGAGCCGTTCGGCGATGAGTTTGTCGATGGCCGGCACCAGCCCCACGGTGGAGACGGTGACCCCGCGCTGGGAGATGCCCAGCCCGCCGGGCACCGGATCGGTGATGCGCCGCACGGACTCCAGGACCTTCTTGTAGTTGGCCAGCGGCTCGCCCATGCCCATGAAGACGATGTTGCCGATGCGCCCCGGACCGCCGGCGACCTCGCCGCGGGCCAGGTCCCGGGCGACCGCGACGATCTGGTCCACGATCTCGCCCGTGGACAGGTTGCGGGTGAGCCCGTTCTGGCCGGTGGCGCAGAAGGGGCAGTTCATGCCGCAGCCGGCCTGCGAGGAGACGCACAGCGTGACGCGGTCGGGGTAGCGCATGAGCACCGACTCGAACAGCACCCCGTCGAACGCGCGCCACAGCGTCTTGCGGGTCATCCCGTTGTCGCAGGTGATGTGGCGGACGGGGGTGAGCAGCGTGGGCAGCAGCGCCTCGCCCAGCCGCTCGCGCGCCCCCGCCGGCAGGTCGGTCATGTTGGCGGTGTCGGATTCGAGGTGACCGAAGTAGTGCTGCGCGAGCTGCTTGGCGCGGAACGGCTTCTCGCCGAGCTCGGTGACGACGGTGCGGCGCTCGTCCGGGCTGAGGTCGGCGAGGTGCCGGGGCGGCTTGGCCCGGCGCGGGGCGGCAAAGGTGAGCTCGGCAGGCATGAATGGGTCCAGATCGCGGGAGGAATCGATTGAGGCGGCGGCAGAGCGGCGATTCACGGTAATTTAGGGCTCACTGCGACGTGAACGACATGATCGGCGGGTCTGCTGCGGTGCCGCCCGTACGGGCACTGACGCCCATACTATGCGGCGTCGGCGCGGTTCGCGTGCGGCGGCGACGAACGACGAGCGACGAGGAGTGCCGGTGACCGGAACACACATCCTCCTCGACCGGGCCAGTCCCTACCGCAGCCGCCGCGTCGTCGTGGAGTACGACTCCCGGACCACGGCCGCCTACCTGCTCGATCCGCGCGGCCAGGTGCGGGTGCCGGTGTGGCTGGCCAACCACGAGATGGCGCCGGAGACCAGCGATCCGGCCGGGCTGTACGCCGGGCACGCCCCGCTGATGCCGGCCGACCACACCAAGCATCCGCAGGGACGCTCGCGGCTCGATCCGGCCCGGCTGCGCGCGGTGTGGTTCGAGGAGGGCGACGGGGTGGCCCTCCTCGACGACGACGGTCTGCTGGCGATCATCCCGGGCTGGGCCGAGGCCGATCGGGGCCTGCCGGGCTACGCGCGCGAGGCGATCGGGCGCAGCCCCTACGCCTGGGCGCTGGACGACGTGGCCGCGCAGTTGTGGCCCCGCGTGGTGCACGCGGAGGCCTACTGGGAGTGGCGGGCCGCCCCCAACGCCTGGCGGAGCGTGCAGCGGACGGTGTTCAACCACCTGAACCGCACGGTGGGTCCGGCCGGGCACTACTGGGACGTCTCCGACGGCCACGATCCGCTGATCCGGGTCTCCGAGCGGCCGCCCACGCCGGACCGGCCCTACACCGTGCTCAGCACGGTGGGCATGAGCGGGCAGCGCATGCCCACGCTGGACCGCTACATGGCCGACACCTCCGCTCACGCCCGCATCGAGCTGGCGCTGGCGACGACCACGCCCGCGCACGTGGCGGCGCGGATCTTCCGGTGGCTGGGCACCTTCCCCTGGCGGGCGGTCACCTGGTTCGGCAACGGGCACAGCGTGAAGTGGATGGACGGTCCTGAGGACTCCCCGCTGCGCGGCGGCAACACCGCCGTCCTGCTGGTCGCCGATCCCGCTCCCCTGGCCGGTGCGGGCTCGGCTCCCCCGGTGGACGTCTCGGGGCTGACCTTCCACGGCGACCCGGTGAACTGGCTGTGGATCGTCCCCATCACCCGTCCCGAGCACCTCTTCGCCAAGGAGCACGACGCCGCCACCCTGATCGCCAAGCTCGCCGCCGAGGGCCGGAGCTGGGTGCTGGAGTGAGGTCTCTCCACCTCCCGCCAGTCTTGGCCTCGGGTTTCAACCTCAGCCCCAGGGGGTCGTGAAGGCCCGCCCCAGGAGGGATGGCGTGCGGGTGGGCGATGCTCTCGCGTGGCCGAAGGCCCGTGGACGCAAAATCGCCCTCCCGCGCGCGAAGCGCACGCCGACGCCGTGGACGCGGGACGGCACCCTGGTTTCGGCCCGGCGCCCAAGGGCGGCGGTGTGCGTTCAGTCTTTGGGTTGGGGTTCAACCCCCTGTGGCCGGTGTTTCACGCCCTCGGTGGCCGAGGCGAGCGGGCACGGCGGCCCGCCGCCGTGGGCGCGCGCCGAAACCCCGGTCGCGTCCCGGCACACGAGGTGGCGGCGTGGGCGGCGCGGCGCCGGTGCGATCCCTTGAGGGGCCTTCGGCCACGCGAGAGGATCACCCGGTCACCGCGGATCCCACCTTCGGCCGAGGCTTCACGACCCCCTGGGGCCGGGGGCGGCGTGCACCATCACCCGGCCACCGCGAATCCCACCTTCGGCCGAGGTCGAAAACCTCCGGCGGCTGAGGTCAAAGCTCAAGACCAAGATCGGCGAAAGCGACGACAATAACCGGTTGACCTCCGGACCCCGGTCGCGCACTCTTGTCCGCGTGATCGATCCAGTCCCCTCCCGGCCGTGCGAGGGGACATGACGATCCCCGCCGAAGGCGTCTCCGTCACCGCACCGCTGCGCCGCGCGCCCTTCCGGGCGCTGCTGGCCGGGCGCCTGCTCATGTACGTCGGCAACAGCGTGGCCTCGATCGCGCTGGCCTTCGCCGTCCTTGACGCCACCGGTTCGGTGGTGCACCTCGGCCTCGTCGTCGGCGTCCGCTCGCTGGCCAACGTCGCGCTGCTGCTGCTCGGCGGCGTGCTCGCCGACCGGCTCCCGAGATCGCTGATGCTGCAGGGCGCCTGCGCGCTCGCCGCGCTCTCCCAGGGCGGGATCGCGGCCGCGGTCCTGCTCGACTCCGCCTCCCTGCCGCTGCTGCTGGTGCTCAGCCTGGTCAACGGCGCCGCAGCGGCGGCGGGCCTGCCGGCCGTCCTGGCGCTGACCCCGCAGACCGTGCCCGCAGCGATCCTGCGCCAGGCCAACGCGCTGGCCCGCATCAGCAGCCAGTTGGGCATCACGGTGGGGATGTCCCTCGGCGGCGTGCTCTCCGGCCTGATCGGACCGGGGTGGGCGCTGGCCGGCAACGCCGCGCTGTTCGCCGCCGCGGCGCCGTGCTTCGCCCTCGTGCGGGTACCGGCGGCTCCGGTCGGGGAGCGCGCCAACGTGCTGCGCGACCTGCTCGACGGGTGGACCGAGTTCACCGCCCGCCCCTGGGTGTGGATCGTGGTGGCGCAGTTCACGGTGGTGAACGCGGTGCTCTCCGGCGGCGTCGTCGTACTCGGCCCCGCGGTCGCCGACACCGCCTTCGGGCGCGAGGCGTGGGGGGTGATCCTCGGCCTGCAGGCCGTGGGCGCCCTGCTCGGCGGCCTGCTGGCCGCGCGCTGGCAGCCGAGACGCGCGCTGTGCTTCGGGGTGGCGCTGATGCTGCTGGAGGCGCTGCCGCTGGTCGCGCTGGCCGAGGCGCCGCACGTTCCGCTGCTGCTGCCGCTGATGTTCTTCGTCGGCATGGCCACCGAGCAGTTCGGGGTGGCCTGGGAGGTCTCCGTCCAGCAGAACATCGCGCCCGAAAAGCTGGCCAGGGTCTACTCCTACGACGCGCTGGGCTCCTTCATCGCGCTGCCCGTCGGCGAAATGGCGGTCGGCCCGATCGCCGAGCGGTTCGGTACCGGCCCGACCCTGCTCGGCGCCGCGGCCCTCCTCGTCGCCGCCACGCTCGCGGCCCTGAGCAGCCGGGAGGTGCGCACCCTGACCCGCAGGTGAGGTCCGTCGCCCGCGGCGCTAGCCGGCCGCGGGGACGAGGAGGGTCAGCACGACCCAGGCGACCGGGCCCGCGACGAGGAGGGAGTCGACCCGGTCGAGCAGGCCGCCGTGGCCGGGCATGAAGTTGCCCATGTCCTTGATTCCGAGGTCCCGCTTGATGAGGGACTCGATCAGGTCGCCGACGGTCGCGGCCAGCACGACCCCGATGCCGAGTACGAGGCCGGCCCAGATCGGGCCGTCCAGCATCAGCCACACGGTGAGGGCGCCGGCGATCATGCAGCCGGCGACGGAGCCGACGAAGCCCTCCCAGGTCTTGTTGGGGCTGATGGTCGGCGCCATCTTGTGCCGCCCCGCGGTGATCCCGGCGAAGTAGCCGCCGATGTCACTGCTGATCGTCACGATGATGAACGCGATGATCCGTTCCTGGCCGTCACCCGGCGCTGCGAGCAGAAGCAGCCACGTGCCCAGCAGGAACGGCAGGTAGGCCAGCGTGAACATGTTCGCGCCGACGTCGCGCACGTAGCCGTCGGCGCCGCCCCGCAGCCGCCACGACAGGGTGACCACCGTGGTGACGGCCAGCGCGCCGACCAGCCAGAGCGCACCGCCGAAGTAGGCCGCGACCTGCATCGCCAGGCCCCCCGCGATGAGGGGCGGCAGGGCGAGCCCGATGCCGCGCGAGGCGAACGCCCGGTTCAGCTCCCGCAGCCCGAGCAGCACGGCCGCCGCGGCGATCGCGACGAACGCCGCGGGGAACGGGTAGATGGAGAGCAGGACGAGCGCGCCGAGGGCCACGCCCGACCCCACCGCGAGCGGGAGGTTGCGGCCTGTCCGGATCGGCTCGCCTCCTCGCTTGCGGAACGTGAAGCGCGACTTCTTCTCTCCGGTCATGGGACGCTCGGCTCCGTCCGCTGCGGAGCCATCCGGGGATGGCTCTCCAGGCGTTTCCGGGGAAGCACCGGCGAGTTCCGTGGAAAGCGGTCCGCTGCCGTCTCCCCCGGCGGAGGCGGACTCGTTGGAGACTGACACTAGACCTCGAGCAGTTCGGCTTCCTTGTGCTTGAGCAGCTCGTCGATCTCCGCGACGTACTTGTGGGTGAGCTCGTCGAGCTCGTCCTGCGCGCGGTGCCCCTCGTCCTCGCCGATGTCACCGCCCTTCACGGCCTTGTCCAGGGCGTCCTTGGCGTGCCGGCGCACGTTGCGGATCGAGACCTTGCCGTCCTCGGCCTTGCTGCGCACGACCTTGATGTACTCCCTGCGGCGCTCCTCCGACAGGTCGGGGAAGACCACCCGGATCAGGTTGCCGTCGTTGGCCGGGTTGACGCCGAGGTCGCTCTCGCGGATCGCCTTCTCGATGGCCTGCAGCGACCCCTTGTCGAAGGGCGAGACGACCACCATGCGGGGCTCGGGCACCTGGAACGACGCGAGCTGGTTGATGGGCGTCTGAGTGCCGTAGTACTCGGCCGTGATGCGGCTGAACGTCGCCGGGCCGGGACGACCGGTCCGGATCGAGGCGAAGTCCTCCTTGGCGACCCCGACGGCCTTCTCCATTTTCTCCTCGGCCTCGAGGAGGGTCTCTTCGATCATTTCCGGGCTCCCGTGGATCGCTGTTGGCGTCGGTGTGTGATCTGGCGCGGACTCAGGCGTCCGCGGGGCACACGATCGTGCCGATCTTCTCGCCCCGGACGGCACGGACGATGTTGCCCTGCCCCATGAGGTCGAAGACGACGATCGGCAGACCGTTGTCCATGCACAGGCTCACCGCCGTGGCGTCCATGACCTTCAGGCCGCGGGTGAGCACTTCGTTGTAGTTGAGCCGGTCGAACTTGACCGCGCCGGGATTGCGGTGCGGGTCGGCGTCGTAGACGCCGTCGACCTGCGTGCCCTTGAGGACCGCCTGCGCGCCGATCTCCAGCGCTCGCTGAGCGGCCGTGGTGTCGGTGGAGAAGAAGGGGGCCCCGAGGCCGGCGCCGAAGATGACGACGCGGCCCTTCTCCAGGTGGCGGACCGCGCGGCGGGGAATGTAGGCCTCGGCCACCTGGCTCATGTGGATGGCGGTCTGCACGCGGGTCTCCACGCCGAGCCGCTCCAGGAAGTCCTGCAGCGCGAGGCAGTTGATCACGGTGCCGAGCATGCCCATGTAGTCGGCGCGGCCGCGCTCCATGCCGCGCTCCGACATCGGCGCTCCGCGGAACATGTTGCCCCCGCCGACCACCACGGCGACCTCGCTGCCCTCCGATACGGCCGAGGCAATGGCCTCGGCCACGTACTGGACGACACCGGGATCGATGCCCAGTTGCTCACCGCCCGCGAACGCCTCGCCCGAAAGCTTCAGCACGACGCGGTGCCAACCCGTGTCGTGCATGGGTTTCCCGTCCACGGTGCTGTGTTCTTCGATCTCCGGCACGGCGGTCGGCCTCCTTCTTGGTTCCCCCGAGTGGTGCTGCTGCGCGAAATCGCCCGGATCACGGGGGATCGCGGGGATTTCCGCCCTGACCAGATTCAGCGGAGGTGCCGGGGGAACGCTCCCCGGCACCTCCATCATGTCAAAGCCCTAGGCCTGGCCGACCTTGAACCGGACGAAGCCGCGCACGGTGACGCCGGCTTCCTCGACCACCTTCTGGACGGTCTTCTTGTTCTCCTTGACGAACGGCTGGCCGAGCAGCGTCGCGTCCTTGTAGAAGCCGTTGACCCGGCCCTCGACGATCTTGGGCAGCGCCTGCTCCGGCTTGCCCTCCTCGCGGGCGGTGGCCTCGGCGATGCGGCGCTCCTTCTCCACCACGTCGGCGGGGACGTCGTCCTTGCTCACGTACTTCGGCGCGAGCGCGGCGATCTGCTGGGCGAGGTCCTTGGCCACCTCGGCGTCGGGCTTGTCCAGCTCGACCAGCACGCCCAGGGTCGGGGGCAGGTCCGGGTCGGACTTGTGCATGTAGCTGGCCACGTAGGCGCCCTCGACCTTGGCGAAGCGGCGGATCTCCAGCTTCTCGCCGATGACGGCGCTGTTCTCCTCGACGACCTTGGCGACGGTCTTGCCGTCGGCGTACTCGGAGGCGAGGAGGGCCTCGACGTCGGCCGGGGACGTGCGCGCGACGAAGGCGGCGATGTCGGCGGCGAGCTGCTGAAACTTGTCGTTCTTGGCGACGAAGTCGGTCTCGCAGTTGATCTCGACCAGGACGGCCGAGGTCTCGCCGTCGGCCCGCAGGGCGACCAGGCCGTTGGCTGCGGTGCGCTCGGCGCGCTTGCCGACGTCCTTGGCGCCCTTGACGCGCAGGATCTCGACGGCCTTCTCGAAGTCGCCCGCGGACTCCTCAAGGGCCTTCTTGCAGGCCATCATGCCGGCGCCGGTGAGCTCGCGCAGCTTTTTGACGTCGGCGGCGGTGTAGTTCGCCATAGCTTTCTCTATCCGTGGAAAGTGGGTGAACGGGACGGTGAAGAAGCGGCTCAGGCTTCCTTCTGCTGGGCCTCGGCCGCGGCGGCCGCGGGCTCCTCGACCTCAGGGGCCTCGGCGACCGGCTCCTGGGCCGCGGGGGCCTCGGCGGCCGGCTCCTGGGCCGCGGGGGCCTCATCCTTGGCCTCGGCCGGAGCAGCCTCGGTCTCGTTCTTGCCTTCCTTGCCCTCGAGGAGCTCCCGCTCCCACTCGGCCAGCGGCTCCTCGGCGCTCTTCTCCTCGCCGGCGGAGGCGCCGGAGCGGGCGAGCAGGCCGTCGGCCACGGCGTCGGCGACCACGCGGGTCAGCAGGCTGACGCTGCGGATCGCGTCGTCGTTGCCCGGGATCGGGTAGTCGACCTCGTCGGGGTCGCAGTTGGTGTCGAGGATCGCGACGACCGGGATGTTGAGCTTGCGGGCCTCGCTGATCGCGATGTGCTCCTTCTTGGTGTCCACGATCCACACCGCGCTGGGGACGCGGGCCATGTCGCGGATACCGCCGAGGGTGCGCTCCAGCTTGTCCTTCTCGCGGCGCAGGCCCAGCAGCTCCTTCTTGGTCAGCCCGGAGGCGGCCACGTCGTCGAAGTCGATCTCCTCGAGCTCCTTGAGCCGCTGGAGCCGCTTGTGGACGGTGGAGAAGTTGGTGAGCATGCCGCCCAACCAGCGCTGGTTGACGAAGGGCATGCCGACGCGGCGGGCCTGCTCGTCGATGGCCTCCTGCGCCTGCTTCTTGGTCCCGACGAAGAGAATGGTGCCGCCGTGGGCGACCGTCTCCTTGACGAACTCGTAGGCGCGGTCGATGTAGGCCAGCGACTTCTGCAGGTCGATGATGTAGATGCCGTTGCGCTCGGTGAAGATGAAGCGCTTCATCTTCGGGTTCCAGCGACGGGTCTGGTGCCCGAAGTGGACGCCGCTCTCGAGTAGCTGACGGATCGTCACGACTGCGGCCATGACTGGGTCCTCCTTGTTCGGCGGATATCTCATCCGCCCCGGTTGTTCCTGACGTCCCGGCCGGCCCGCCGCGCCGTCCGGTGACGGCGCGGACCGTGAGAACGGCCCTCCCCGCGGGAAGCACGGGGACGTGCGAGATGAGTGACCCATGGTGGGTCACCAGAAGATTCTAACCGCCGATCCGCCCCATCGGGGCCTTTAGACCCGGCTGCGCCGAGGTGTCAAGCACCGCGCCCGCCGCGTCCGGCGGGAATCGGCGGGACGGGCGGCCGTTCGTGCGGCGCGCGGTCCGTCCACAGGCCGCGAATCCGACTGGCGCCGGGCGGGCCGGGCGGCGCACGCTCGAAACCATGAAATCCCTCCGCCGCACGGCCGGCCCCCTTCTCCTGCCGCCCCTCCTGCTCGCCGCCCTCCTCTGGTGCGCCCTCACGCCGCCCCCGGCCCGGGCCGACACCGGCCCGTGGACGTGGCCGCTGGCCGGTGCGCCCGAGGTCCTGCGCGGCTTCGCCCCTCCGGCCCAGCGCTGGCTCCCCGGCCACCGCGGGGCCGATCTGGCCGCCGACCCCGGGGCCGAGGTCCTGGCCGCCGGCGCCGGGCGGATCGGCTTCGCCGGATCGGTGGCCGGAGTCGGGGTGGTCAGCGTCGTCCACGGCGAGCTGCGCACGACCTACCTGCCGGTGGAGGCGGGGCCGGACCGCGGGACCGAGGTCGCCGCCGGTGAGGTGATCGGGACCCTCGCGAGCGGCCCCCGGCACTGCGGGCGGCGCTCCTGCCTGCATTGGGGGCTGCTGCGCGGGCGCGACTACCTCGATCCGCTGTCCCTGCTCGGCCGGGGCCGGGTGCGGCTGCTGCCCGTCCAGGGGACCGGCGCCGGCGTCAGCGCGCCGGGACGGCACCACCTCCGTGTCGGCACCGTCACCGACCTTCCAAGAACAGCCAATTCACCCCCAAAAGGGACATATAGCCGATAGATCGCTTCTTCGGAACTACCATTCCATCTCGGCTCGCACCGCTTTGCCGACACCCATTCATGTGCCAATCTGATCACCGGCCGTTTCCGGGGCGATACGCCCATTCGGGCCCGGCTCGTCATTCCTCGCATGGATGTCGACGTTTTTCTTCGTCCGTCGGCGACGAGTGCGCCGCCGGACGGACCGAGCCGGTCGCGCCTGGCGTTCAGGCGCCCAGAGAACCACAGAGGGGATTTCCGACACTGATGCGCCTCTGCGGAAACCGGTACCGGGACACGGCGCCCGGTACCTCGGGTCGTCCCTGCGGATCGGCATCGCGGCATCGCGGGTGCCCGTCATGAAACGGGGACGACTGCGTCTGAGACTGGCGCGCTGGCTGGAGTCCACCGTGCACGGGCCGGCGAGCGCGGCCGCCGGACCGGTGGCTCCGGCCCGGTCCCACGCGCCCGAGCCCGCGGACGCGGCGGACACGGATGCGGCGTGGCCGAGGATCTGCGAGCGGTTCGCCCTGCAGACGCTCGTCCTCGCCGAGCAGTTGCGCCCGGCGCTGGACCGCCTGGAGGACGACGAGGAGGACCCGGACCGGCTGCAGCGGCTCTACCACGTCGACCACGCCGTCACCAGGATGCGCCGCATAGCGCGCGACCTGCGGATCCTCTCCGGTCTCGACGACGAGGAGATGGCGGGCCACGTCTCGTCCCTCGTGGACGTGATCCGGATGGCCGAATCATCGATCGAGCGCTACACCCAGGTCCAGGTCGGCACGGTGGCGGAGCTGGCCGTGGTGGCCTACGCCGCCGATGACATCGCCTCGCTGCTGGCTGCGCTGCTGGACAACGCCACCAGGTACTCGCCGTCGGCGACGACGGTCAGCGCGCACCTGCTCGACGACGGCGGCGTGCTGATGCGCATCGAGGACAACGGCATCGGTATCGGCCCCGAGCAGCTCGCGGCCGTGAACACGATGCTGGCCGATCCGGACCCCCGGGTGGACGGACGGACCGGCAGGCACACCGGGTTCCCGGTGGTGCACCGCATGGCCCGCAAACACGGCGTCCGGGTCGGGCTCGTGCGCCGCTCCTCCTCCGGCTCCGACGCCTCCAGCGGCACGACCGCGACGGTGACCCTCCCGCCGCGACTGCTGTGCGAGATCCCCGCCCCGGCTCCCGCCGGGGGCCGGCGGCCCGACCCCGCGGTGCGGCGGCCGGCGGGCGGAGCGGCCGCCGACGGCGGCTCCGGCGGGCACGTCCCGCCGGCGCACCTGACGGTGGCCCACCGCTCGGAGCCGGCCGGCACCGACCGGGCGGCCGGGCGCTCCGGAGCCCCGCAGCGGCCGCTGACGACCGTCAACGACCTGCCCCGCCGGGAACGCAAGAGCATCCGCGGCGGCGACGACGGCGCTCCACCGGCGTCGACTCCCCCTTCCCCTTCTCCCGCGCGCGATCCCGCAGTGGTCCGCCGGTCCTTCGCCGAGGACGTGAGCGCGTTCACCGCGGGCGATCATAAGGCCAGGTGGAGCAGCGCGCCCGGCTCAGGTGACGACGACCCGGAAGAGCAGGTGCCGTGATGGCCGGTGCGCCCACCCAGCCGCGAACCCCCCAGGAGTTCGACTGGCTGGTCAACGACTTCGCCACGTCGACCCCCGGAGTGGCGCACGCGCTGATCGTGTCCTCCGACGGGCTGCCGCTCATCGCCTCCGGCGAGATGGCGGCCGATCTCGCCGACCCGCTCTCGGCCCTGACCAGCGGCATGATCAGCCTCGGCCACAACATCGCGAACCAGGTCGGCGAGGACGGCTGCGACCAGATCATGCTGAAGTTCCCGGCCGGGCACTTCCTGTTCATGGGGATCGGCAGCCTCGCCGGTCTGGCCGTGCTGGTCCGGGACGGCGCCAACCTGGGCCTGGTCGCCCACCAGATGGCCCAGCTCGTCGACAGCGTCGGCCACGTGCTGACCCCGGAGATCCGCGACGACCTGCGCGGCACGCCGACCGACAGGGGCGTGTCATGACCCACGGGCGAATCGAGGCGAGAGAGCGATCATGAAGGCCAACCCCTGGGTACGGCCCTACGTCCTGACCGGTGGGCGGACGCGTACGCGGCAGCACCTCTTCGTCCACACGCTGGTGTCGGCACCGGACTACGACGTGTCCTTCGCCGCACGGCTCCTCCCGGAGGCGCGATCGCTGTACGAGCGGGCCTCCGGCGCCGTCGAGTCGGTCGCGGAGCTGTCCGCGCACTGCGGCGTGTCGCTCGGGGTCACCCGCGTCCTGCTGGGCGACCTGGCCTCGGACGACCGGGTGCTGATCAATCCGGAGACCTATGCCTCTCCGTACGACCCCCGACTTCTGAAGAGAGTCATCCATGGCCTTCGAGATCTCGCCTGACAACCTGCCCGCGCGGCTCACCTCGGTCAAGATCGTCGTCGCAGGGGGATTCGGTGTCGGAAAGACCACCCTGGTCGGCGCGGTCTCGGAGATCCCTCCGGTGAACACTGAGGCGTGGATGACCCAGGCCAGCAGGACGATCGACCCGCTCAGCTCCGGCGACGGCAAGGAGACCACGACGGTCGCGATGGACTTCGGCCGGATCACCCTGGCCGAGGACCTCGTGCTGTACCTGTTCGGCACCCCGGGACAGGACCGGTTCTGGCCGATGTGGGACGACCTGTGCCGCGGGGCGAGCGGCGGGCTCGTCCTGGTCGACACCCGCAGGCTGGACGTGTCGTTCGCCGCGGTCAACTACTTCGAGAACGACTCCGACGTGCCGTTCGTCGTCGCCGTCAACCTGTTCGACGGCAGGCAGACCCACGACCTGGACGCGGTGCGCGACGCACTGCGGCTCTCGGCGGACGTCCCGCTGATCACCTGCGACGCCCGCGACCGGGGCTCCGTGGTGGACGCCCTCACAGCGGCCCTGACCCACACGATGGCGCACACCGCCCCCGGTGGCCCCGGCGCACTGGCCACCCGATAGCCGTCAGAGGAGACAGCGATGCGAAGGATCCTGATCGTCGGCGCCGGCCAGGGCGGACTCCAGCTCGGGCTGAGCCTGCTCGACGAGGGCTACGACGTCACCATGATGTCGGCGCGCACCCCCGAGGAGATCCGTGCCGGCCGGGTCATGTCCACGCAGTGCATGTTCGCGCCGGCTCTGCACCTGGAGCGCGACCGCGGGCTGAACCTGTGGGAGGAGGTGGCGCCGCAGATCGTGGCCCAGCGCCTCACCGTGTCCGACCCTCCGGGGACGGCGGCGTTCGGCTTCGTGGGCCGCTGGGACGAGTACGGGCAGTCGGTCGACCAGCGGGTCAAGATGGCGGGCTGGCTGGAGCTGTTCGAGTCCAAGGGCGGGAACGCCGTCTACCACAGCGTGATGACCTCGGACCTTGAAGGGTTGTCCGCCCTGTACGACCTGACGATCATCGCCGCGGGGAAGGGCGAGCTGGTCGACCTGTTCGACCGCGATCCGAGCCGCTCCCCCTACGACCGCCCGCAGCGCATGCTGTCCTGCATCTACCTGCACGGCATGACACCGATGCCCGAGTACCCCGAGCCGCACGTGCGGATCAGCGCCTTCCCCGGCATCGGGGAGCTCCTCTACATGCCCGGCTACACCAACAGCGGGCCGTGCGACATCGTGCTGTGGGAGGCGATTCCCGACGGCCCGCTGGACTGCTGGCAGGACCGGCCGAACCCTCAGGCCCACCTGGAGCGCATGCTCGACCTGATGCGCCGGTACGCGCCGTGGGAGCACGAGCGCTTCGTCGACGCGGAGCCCACCGACGCGCGCTGCGTCCTCTACGGCGGGTACGCCCCGGTGGTGCGGCGACCGGTCGGCCGGCTCTCCGAAACGGCGTCCGTGCTCGGCATGGCCGACGTGGTCGTCGCCAACGATCCGGTCACCGGGCAGGGATCGAACAACGCCGCCCGATGCGCCGACGTCTACCTCCGTTCGATCCTGGACCGCGGCGACCGGCCCTTCGACCGGGACTGGATGCAGCAGACGTTCGACGCCTACTGGGCGCACGCGCAGTACGGCACCGCCTACACCAACATGATGCTGGGGCCGCTGCCCGAGCACGTGCAGCGCGTTCTGGCCACCGCGGCCCAGAACCCGACCGTCGCGCGCCGGTTCGCCATGGGCTACACCGATCCGGCCGACTTCCGGCATTGGATCATGGACGCCGACAAGGCCGACGCCTACCTGGCCTCGGTGGCCGCCGACACGTCCGCGCCGTGACGGTGCGCCGGGCGCACCGGGGCGGTCACGCCCTGGGGTGCGCCCGGTTGTAGGTGCGGGTCAGTCTCTCGATGGAGACGTGGGTGTAGATCTGGGTGCTGGACAGCGAGGAGTGGCCCAGGATCTCCTGGACGCTCCTGAGATCGGCTCCCCCGTTGAGCAGGTGGGTGGCCGCGCTGTGCCGCAGGCCGTGCGGGGCGGTGTCGTCGCCGGACGAGGCCGCGGCCATCCTCTCGTGCACGTCGCGCCGGGCCGTTCGGGTGCCGAGCCTGCCGCCGCGCGCCCCCAGGAGCAGCGCGGGGCCGCTCGTGGGGACCAGCCACCGCGGCCGTCCGTCGCGCAGCCAGCGCTCCAGCGCGGCCATCGCCGGCTGCCCGAGGGGCACGGTCCGCTCCTTGCCGCCTTTTCCCCGCACCCGCAGCGTGCGGCGTTCGCGGTCGACGTCGTCGACGTCCAGGCCGCACAGCTCCGCCACCCGGATGCCGGTGGCGTAGAGCACCTCCAGCACGGCCCGCTGCCGCAGCGCCAGGGGGGAACCGTCGTCGTCGGCCGCGGCGGTGTCCATCGCCGCGGCGGCCTGCTCCTCATCGAGCACCGCCGGCAGCGTGCGCTGCTGCTTGGGAGCGGCGAGCAGCGGCCCGGGGTCCCGGTCCAGGTGCCCGGTGCGGTGCAGGAACGCGGTGAAGACCCGGACCGCGGCGACGCGCCGCGCCAGCGTGGCCCGGCTCACCCCACGGTCGTGCAGCCGCGCCAGCCAACTCCGCAGCAGGGTGACGTCGAGGTCGGCGACGCCGCCGCCGGTCTCGGCGAGATGGTCGAGCAGACCGCGCAGATCACCGAGGTAGGCCCGCACCGTGTGCGGGGAGCGGCCGAGCTCCGCGCTCAGATGCCGCTCGAAATCGGCGAGGAGGGCGCTCCACCGATCGGCTCGGTCGTCTCCGGGTTCGGTCATGGGAGATCTCGTGGCACTTCGCCGCCTCGCATCCTTGGTCGGTCCTGTCTGATTGTGCGCCGACAGAGCGACAGGCGGCAACGGCCCACTGTGCGGCCTTGTCCGCTGCCGAGTGACGGGTGGGCCGCACGGGAAAAGCGGCGACGAGGGCGGGGGCAGATGGACGCGCAAGTGTCCGTTTTGCGGTGGTCCTCTCGGCGATCTTGACGTTGTTGGGGTTATCTGAACGTTTTAGGGCCCACAAGGCCAGGAAGCCTCGGTTTGCGCGCACTGCGACAGCCGCCCCCCGTGCGGACCCGATCGCCAGACACCGGCCATGCCGTCAGGACCACAGCGGCGAATCCCCCCGGCCCCGCCCGATGACCTGAGCGCTCTCCCCCGGCACGGCAGCATTCACCGAAACAACGACTCAGAACACTAGCCCTCGGTGCGTTCGGGAATGGTGGCCACCGCGTCGATCTCCAGCAGGTAGCGGGAGTCGAGGAGTCCGCTCACCTCGACCAGCGTGCTGGCCGGCCGCGGCCGGTGGACGAGGAACTCGGCCAGAACGGCCCGCACGGCCGCGAGGTCGGCGATGTGGCGCAGGTAGTAGGTGAGCTTGACGGTGTGCCGGAAACCGGTTCCGTGCTCGGCGAGGGCGGCCTCGATGTTGCGGAAGACCTGGCGCGCCTGCTCGGTCGCGTCGCCCTCGGCCACGCTGCCGTCGGCAGCCTCGGGCACCTGACCGGAGACGAAGACCAGCGGCCCCTTCGCGACGACCGCCGTGCTGTAGCCCTTGCTCATGGCGCAACCCTATCCCCGTGGGGTTTCCGGGCGCCGGATTCGGCGCGCCAGCCTCCCGGCCCGCGCTCGACGAACCCGCCGGCGGCCAGCAGCCCGAGGTGGCGCAGCGCGGTGTCGAGGCCGACTCCGGCCGCCGCGGCGACCGTGGCGGTACCGGTCCAGCGGCGCCCCCGGAGGGAGTCCAGGATCCGCCGGGCCGTCGCGTCGAGCCGGTCCTCGGCCAGTACCGGGCCGTCGACGGGGCGCAGGTCCTCGCCGATGCGGCCGACCTGCTCGATGATGTCGGCGGCGTCGGTGACGCACACGGCCTGCCAGTCGCGCAGCAGGCGATGGCATCCGGCCGACAGTGCGGAGGTGACCGGACCGGGCACCGCCATGAGTACGCGGCACAGCTCCCGCGCGTGCGTGGCGGTGTTCATCGCGCCGCTGCGCAGTCCGGCCTCGACGACCACGGTGCCGGGGGTGAGTGCGGCGATGAGGCGGTTGCGGACCAGGAATCCCCGCCGGGTCGGGGAGGTTCCCGGCGGGTGCTCGCTGATCAGGACGCCGCGTGCGGCGACGTCGGCGAACAGGTTCTCGTGGCCGCGCGGGTAGCTGATGTCGAGGCCGCAGGCGAGCACGACCACGGTGGTGGCGCCGCCGGCCAGGGTGCCCCGGTGCGCGGCGCCGTCGATCCCGTAGGCGCCGCCGGAGACGACCGCCCAGGAGCGTTCGGCGAGCGCGTGGCCGAACTCCCCCGCGACGTGCAGGCCGTAGGCGGAGGCGGCCCTGGAGCCGACCACCGCCACCGAGCGCAGGCAGGCGTGGCGGAGGTCGCGCGCACCCCGGACCCACAGCGCATAGGGCCGGCGCTCGGCCAGGGGATCCAGCT
Source organism: Spinactinospora alkalitolerans (assembly GCF_013408795.1). Taxonomy (NCBI): domain Bacteria; kingdom Bacillati; phylum Actinomycetota; class Actinomycetes; order Streptosporangiales; family Nocardiopsidaceae; genus Spinactinospora; species Spinactinospora alkalitolerans. The sequence continues at coordinate 1,117,905 of NZ_JACCCC010000001.1, read as the reverse complement.
GACCCGGCCACTCCGGGTCGCCGGGCAGCACGAGCCGCGCCCCCAGTTCGGCCGCCTGCGCCGACAGCGCGTCGACGTCGACCGCCGCGGCCCTGGTCCGCCAGCGCTCCAGCCGCGCGGAGTGGGCCCCCTGGTCGGTCCCTGCCGGTGGCGGGATCCGCTCCCGGTGCACCAGCGCCTCCCAGACCCGGGCCGCGCCGTGCTCGGCGAGCAGCAGGCCCATCGCCGGATCGCCCGGCTCGGCCGTCGCGGTGATGCCGGCGCGCGCCGACGCGTCGGCGTCGAGCCCGGACGGATCGAACTCCTCCCGGGGCGGCGCCTCGCCCTCAGGCCCGTTCACTGCGCCGTCCCCGACCACAGCGCGAACGCGTATCCGGTGTCGTCGACGGTGGGTTCGCCGCGCTCCGCGAGATCGGCGAGCGTCCAGGACACCCGCAGCACCCGGTCGACGCCCCTGGCGCTGATCTCCCCCCGGTCCAGGGCCCGGCCGAGGATGTGCAGCGCCGCGGGCGGCGGCGGAAAACGCCGGCGCAGTTCCGCGCCGGGCACTTCGGCGTTGGTGCTCCACGGCGTTCCGGCCAGGCGCCGGGCCGCCCGCTCCCGCGCCTGAACCACCCGTTCGCCCACGGTCAGGGAGGATTCGGCGAACGCACGGTCCGCGAGGAGCTCGGCCCGGGCGACCGGTTGCAGCTCGACCTTGAGGTCCACCCGGTCGAGCAGCGGCCCCGACAGCCGTCCGAGGTAGCGGCGGCGCATGAGCGCCGGGCAGGTGCAGGCGCTGCCGGCCTTGCCGCACGGGCAGGGGTTGGCCGCCAGGACGAACAGGAACCGGGCGGGGAAGCGCGCGGTGGCCGCCGCGCGCGCCACCACGACCTCGCCCGTCTCCAGCGGCTGGCGCAGGGAGTCGAGGACGCCCCGGGAGAACTCCGGGGCCTCGTCGATGAACAGGACACCCCGGTGCGCCAGCGAAGCCGAGCCGGGCCGCAGGTGGCTGGTGCCGCCGCCGATGATGGCGGCCCGGGTGGCGGTGTGGTGGGGGTCGCAGAACGGGGGGTCGGTGACGAGCGGCTTGTCCTTGGGCAGGGTGCCCGCGATCGAGTGGATCGCGGTGACCTCGATGGACTCCTCCATCGTCAGCGGGGGCAGGACGGTGGGCAGCCGCTCGGCCAGCAGGCTCTTGCCGGTCCCCGGCGGCCCGAGGAGGAAGAGGTTGTGGCCGCCCGCGGCGGAGATCTCCACGGCGCGGCGCGCGACCGGCTGGCCGAGGACGTCGGCAAGGTCCGGCCTGGGGCGGGGCGCCTCGTCGCCGACCGCCTCGGCCGGCTCGTCATCGGGGTCGGGCTCGGGTTCGACGTCGGGTCCGCCGCGCAGCCGGGCCAGCAGCTCGGCGAGGGAGCCCACCGCGACCACCTCGGTGTCGGGGACGAGCCGGGCCTCCTCGGCGTTGCCCCGGGCGACGACGACCGTGCCGTGCCCCTTGCGCACGGCGGCCAGGACCGCGGGCAGGACGCCGCGGACGGCGCGGGTGCGGCCGTCGAGGCCGAGCTCGGCGATGAGCACGGCGTCGTAGACGCCCTCGGTGGGCAGCACCCCGCTCGCGCCGAGGACGGCGGTGGCGATGCTGAGGTCGAATCCGCTGCCGCGCTTGGGCAGGCTGGCCGGGGAGAGGCTGACCGTGATGTGCGCCTCGGGCCAGTGCTCGCCGCTGTTGATGACGGCCGCCCTGATGCGGTCGCGGGCCTCGCGCAGGGCCGTGTCGGGCAGTCCGACGAGGGTCAGCCCCGCTGGTCCGTCGCCGAGATGCGCCTCCACCTCGACGTTGTGCCCCTCCACCCCGAGCAGGGCGACGGCCCTGGTGCGCGCGAGCCCCATCTAGGCCACCCCTCGGTGGTGCTTGACGTACCACCGGCCGCCCGGCCGCGCCAGGACCGAGAGCACGTCGATCCGGACGCGGGGGAAGGGGGCGCCCTGTTCGGCCGCCCAGAGCCGCGCCAGCCGGCGCAGCCGGGCCCGTTTCCGCGCGTCCACCGCCTCCAGCGGCGTGCCGAAGCGCGTACAGGCCCGCGTCTTGACCTCGGCGACGACCAGCGTGGCGCCCCAGCGGGCCACGATGTCGATCTCGCCCTCGCGGCACCGCCAGTTGCGGGCGAGGACCCGCATTCCCGCGCGTTCGAGATAGGCCGCCGCGAGCTCCTCGCCTCGCCGCCCCAGCGCATCCGTGCGCCGCTGTGCCGTCCGTGGGTGCACGACCATGCAGACCACCTCCACACCCCACGGTGCGGCCGGGCGACCGCGGCGCGCCACCCGGATCTCCCGGCTGTGGAAAAGCGGACACCCTACGCGCCTGCTCGGATCGCGGGCGGACGGCGAAGCCCGGCTAAGGCGTGTCCGAGCCGGTCGAGGGCTGGTCGGGGCGGGGGTCGACCTCGCCGTCGGGCCGGCCGTGGACGGCGTTGGCGACGTCGCGGACGTGCCAGTCGGCGTCCTCGTGGTGGGGGTCGGAGCCGGTCGCCTGCACGCCCGGGGCATTCTGCGGAGCGTCGGCGGCGGGGACGCCGCCGGTCACGCGTTCGGGCGGGTGCGGAGCGCGGTCGTCGGCGGGGGCCTGCGCCTGCGGCGGAAGGTCCGAGGTGGTGCCGAGGCTTCCCAACTCCTCGTTGCGCCGGACGGCGGCCTGCCCCGGGGCGCTCTCGGGGGTGGCCGGCATCGGCTCCTCGCGGGCCTGGTTGGTGCGCGCGGCGTCGTCGCCGCTCTGTTCCTCGCGCATGGATCCTCCCCGGTCGGCTGATGTCCTACGGGGACGGCCCTACCCGGAGAGCGGGCGCCGCAACATGCCCGGTGCCGCGCCGTCCGGGCGGCACCGCGGGATCACTCCTCCGGATCCGGCCGACCGGCCGCGGGAACCTCCAGATCCGCCTTTGTGATCTCCTCGACGTTGACGTCCTTGAACGTCACGACGCGGACGTTCTTGACGAATCGGGCCGGACGGTACATGTCCCAGACCCACGCGTCCTGCATCGCCACCTCGAAGTACATCTCGCCGTTCTCGGTCGAACGCGGCTGCAGGTCGACGTGGTTGGTGAGGTAGAACCGCCGTTCGGTCTCCACCACGTAGCTGAACAACCCGACGACGTCACGGTATTCGCGATAGAGCTGGAGCTCCATCTCGGCTTCGTACTTCTCCAGGTCCTCAGAACTCATCCAACGGCTCGCTTTCGTCGTGCGCTCCCGGTCCGGTGGTCCGGCCTCCTTCGTCGGTGCGATGCGTCCAACCAGGTGCGGGCTCAAAGGCGGTGTCGTCCCACAGCACCCATCATGGGGTATCTGTCAACCACCCGGGGTCACCGGCCCCGCCTCCGAACGGGGCGCGCCCCCCGCCGCGCGCGCCGGCCGGCGAGGTGCACCGGGACCGCCGCGGCCGCGCCGAGCGCGAACGGGACGCCGGCCGCCGCCGCTTCGGCGGTCCCCTCGTTGAGCCCGGTGAAGGTGTCGGGGATCGGCAGCGTGTCCATCCTGCCCAGCGGCCACACGATGACGAAGGCCCGGCCCACCACCGACTCCTCGGAGATCGTGCCGCCGCCCGGATCCGACTGGTGCATGCGGGAGTCGTAGGAGACGGCGCGGTGGTCCCCCATGACCCACAGCCGTCCCTCGGGGACCTCCACCGGGCCGAACTCCTGGTGGGTCTCCAGGCTCCCGGGGTAGAGGTAGTCCTCGTTCAGCGGCACGCCGTTGACCAGGACGCGGTTCTGCTCGTCGCAGCACTGGACGGTGTCCCCGGGCAGGCCGATCACGCGCTTGATGTAGTCCTTGCCGGTGGGCGCCATGCCGAACTGCTGGCCCACCCAGGTGAACAGCCGCGAGACGGGGTTGGTCGGCTCCTCGACCGTGACATCGTCCTCCTCGTCCCAGGAGCCGCTGCCGTTGAACACGACGATGTCGCCGCGCTTGATGTCGCGCACCTCATAGACCAGCTTGTTCACGAACACCCGGTCGCCGATGAGGAGGGTGTCCTCCATCGAACTGGACGGGATGTAGAACGGCTGGACCACCCAGGTCCTGATGACGAACGCCAGGACCAAGGCGATCACGATCAGGATGGGGAGCTCCTTCCAGAAGGAGCCCGCTTTTTCCTCGCCCTTGCCCTGCTTCTTCGCGCTCATCGTGGCGTCCGGACCCTCCCCTGTACCGGCCGGTTCGTCCGCGGCCGCGGAGGTCTCCGAACCGCTCTCATCAGGCGGGGAACCGCTCCGGCCGCCGCCCGTGTCGTCGTGCTTCGCAGCGGCCTCCGAGACGGCGCTGGCTCCCCCGCGGGTGGACGCGGGGGAGCCAGAATCCTCCGACGCGCCGTTCGGATCGGGCTGAACGGCGCCGTCGTCGGTGTCGCGGATCTCGGTGTCGCGAGGATCCAGATCGTCATTGTTCATCGGCAATGAAGCCTAGCCGAGGCCGACGGCCCATGCCGGGAAAGACGCTCCCCGCGACCGTGCCGTCTAGCGGGCGACCGGCTCGCGGCGCTCGCGGATACGGGCGGCCTTGCCGCGCAGGCTGCGCAGGTAGTACAGCTTGGCGCGACGGACCCGGCCGCGGGCGGCGACCTCGAGCTTCTCGATCACCGGGGTGTGCACCGGGAAGGTGCGCTCCACGCCCACGCCGTAGCTGACCTTGCGAACGGTGAAGGTCTCACGGTTGCCGGCGCCCTGCCGCCGAATCACGACACCCTTGAAGACCTGGATCCGGGACCGGTTGCCCTCCGTGACCCGAACGTGGACGTTGAGCGTGTCGCCCGGGCGGAAGTCGGGTACGTCGGAGCGCAGCTGGGCCTTCTCAAGCTCCTGAATAGCGGTGTGCATCTCAGCGGTTCCTCATCGATTGCGCGCCGCGGCGACGGACATTGCGGTTCGCGCGGGCGGATCTGCTGGGGTCGAAATCGGATCGCCCCCGAAGACCACCGGCACCTGTTCACAGCATGCGGGCAGAGGTCAATGGCAGGGGCAACTCGTCTAGTCTGCCACAGATTCCGGGCCGACCTGTAACCGGGCTTCCGCCAGCACTTGCCGATCATGCTGGTCAAGATCCTCGGAGGTCAGCCTCCGCAGCAGGTCGGGGCGGTTGCGGGCGGTCTTGCGCAGCGCCTCGTCGCGCCGCCAGCGGTCGACCGCGCCGTGGTCGCCGGACAGCAGCACCGGCGGGACCTCGCGGTCGCGCCAGACCGCCGGCTTGGTGTAGACCGGCCCCTCGACGAGGTTGTCCATCGCGCCGGGCGCGAAGGAGTCCTGCGCGACGGATTCGGCGTTGCCGAGCACGCCGGGCAGCAGCCGGGAGACGGCCTCCACCATGACGAGGGTCGCCGACTCGCCCCCGTTGAGCACGTAGTCGCCGATGCTGACCTCCTCGACGGGCATCCGCTCAGCGGCGTCGGCCGCGACGCGGGAGTCGATGCCCTCGTAGCGCCCGCAGGCGAAGACCAGCCACGGCTCCCGGGCCAGCCGGGAGGCGTCGGCCTGGGTGAACGGCGCGCCGCTGGGGGTGGGCAGGATCAGCCGGGGAACAGAGGGAGCGTTCCCGGTGACCGCGTCGAGGGCCTCCCCCCACGGCTCGGGCTTCATGACCATCCCCGGCCCGCCGCCGTAGGGCGTGTCGTCCACGGTGTTGTGCCGGTCGTGGGTCCAGGACCGCAGGTCGTGCAGCCGGACGTCGAGGAGGCCCGACGTGCGCGCCTTGCCGATCAGCGAGAGATCCAGCGGCGCGAAGTAGTCGGGGAAGATCGTGATGATGTCGATGCGCATGGCGGCCTCCTCCCGGGTCACCGGCCGAGCTCGAGCAGGCCCGGCGGCGGGTCGACGACGAGGCGGCCGGCTGCGGCGTCGATCTCGGGCACCAGCGCCCGGACGAAGGGGATCAGCACCTCGGCGCCTTGGGCGTCCTTGATCACCAGGACGTCCTGGGCGCTGTGCAGGACGTCGTCGACCACGCCGACCTCGGCGCCCGCAGCGGTGACGGCGCGCAGGCCGATGAGCTCGTGGTCGTGGAACTCGTCGGGATCGTCCAGCGGCGCGATGTCGGCGGAGTCCACCAGCAGCGTGACGCCGCGCAGCTCCTCGGCCGCCGTGCGGTCGGCCACCGAGGTGAAACGAACCAGCAGCCTGCCGGAATGGGTGCGGACCGATGCGACCGTCAGCGGCCCGGCCCCCGCGGGGTCGGTGAGCAGCTTCGCGCCCACCGCGAACCGCTCCCGGGGCTCATCGGTGCGCACGTCGACGGCGACGTCCCCCCGGATGCCGTGGGCACGGCCGATCCGGCCGACAACGAGGCGCATCGTTCTCCTTGTTGGGCGATAAGAGGTCGCGCGGGTGGGGTGGCGGCCACCTGTGGTGAAGCACTCGGTGAAGGCTGTCGCGGGCCTGTGGACCCGCCTGCGAGCGGCGCATCCGGCATTCCCCGGCAAGGCGGGCTCCGAAGGCTCATACCGGGTTGTATTTGCGAGGAGCCCAACGCGGCCAGAGGCCGCTGGGGCGTCGCGCAGCCCGTCAGCCCGCGCGGGCGGGGCCTCCCCCGCCCGCGCGGTCCGCATGCGTTCGGGGCGCCGGCCCGCGGCCGACGCCCCGGCGCGCGGGACTTCAGCGCACTTCGTGCAGATCCAGAAGGTCAACGCGGACGTACCGGCCACCGGCGAGCGAACCGACGACGGTCCGCAGGGCCTTGGCGGTACGGCCGTTGCGGCCGATCACCTTCCCGAGGTCGTCGGGATGGACCCGGACTTCGAGCACCTTGCCCTTGCGGAGCCTGCGGGCCCGCACGTGGACGTCGTCGGGGTTCTCGACGATCCCCTTGACGAGGTGCTCAAGCGCCTCTTCCAGCACGTCAGGCCTCGCCCTCGGACTTCTCCGCTGCGGCCTCGGCGGGCTTGTCCTCGGCCTTGTCAGCCTTGTCGGCCTTCTCGGCCTTCTCGGCCTTGTCAGCCTTGTCGGCCTTCTTGGAGCGGCCCTTGCCCTCGTTGCCGCCGGGCAGGACGAGCTCCTTCAGGACGGCCTGGAACTCGGCCTCCTTGGCCTCCTTGTCCTTGGGCTCGGCGACCTTCAGCGGAGCCGGAGCCGGCAGGCCCTTGAACTTCTGCCAGTCGCCGGTGAGCTTGAGGATGTGCTGCACCGGACCGGTGGGCTGGGCGCCCACGGACAGCCAGTGCTGCGCCCGCTCGGAGTTCACCTCGATGAAGCTCGGCTCCTCCTTCGGGTGGTACTTGCCGATCTCCTCGATGGCCTTGCCGTCGCGCTTGGTGCGGGAGTCGGCGATGACGATGCGGTACTGCGGCGTACGGATCTTCCCCATACGCTTGAGCTTGATCTTGACAGCCACTGGTGTGGTCTTCTCCCGATAACGGTGGAACTGCCCGGCACTACGGCGCCACGTGGGGTTGCGGCGCCCCGCCGGAGCCTGGACGTGGGCGCGCGAGTAAGTAGAGGGCAGACTCGACACACCGTTAGTCGACACTCAATTGTGCCAGACGATTCGACGAGCGGTGCGAGGACGCGCTACTTCTTCGGCAGCTTGAACCCGGACAGGTCGGGGGCCTTGCCGCCGCCGAAGCCCGGAGGGAGCTGCTGGGAGCCGCCGCCGAAGCCGGGCGGAAGCTGCGGCGCCTGCTGCTCCTCGGGCCCCTCCTCCTGGCGGCGCCGCCGCTCGGCCGCGCGCTCGGCCTCCTGCTGCTTGGCCTTCATCGGATTGCCGCTGCGCTGCTTGCCCTTCTTGTTCTTCTTGGCCGCGGCCTTGGCGGCCTTCTTGCCGCCTCCGCCTCCGCCCATGCCGGGCATCCCCGGCATGCCCGGCATGCCGCCGTTCTTCATCTGGCGCAGCATCTTCTGCGCGTCGAAGAATCGGGTGACCAGGCCGTTGACGTCGCTGACCTGGGTGCCCGAACCGTTGGCGATGCGCAGGCGGCGGGAGCCGTTGATGATCTTGGGGTTGGCCCGCTCGGCCGGCGTCATGGACCGGATGACCGCGGCGATGCGGTCGAGGTCCTTGTCGTCGACGTTGTTGATCTGGTCGCGCATCTGCCCCATGCCGGGCATCATCCCGAGCAGGTTGCCGATCGGCCCGAGCCTGCGGACCATCATCATCTGCTGCAGGAAGTCGTCGAGCGTGAAGTCCTCGTCGGAGGCCAGCGTGCTGGCCATCTTCTCGACCTCGGACTCCTCGAACGTGCGCTGCGCCTGCTCGATCAGGGTGAGCACGTCACCCATGTCGAGGATGCGCGAGGCCATCCGGTCCGGATGGAAGAGGTCGAAGTCCTCCAGCTTCTCGCCGGTGGAGGCGAACATGATGGGCCGGCCGGTGATGTGCCGGATGGACAGCGCGGCGCCACCGCGGGCGTCGCCGTCGAGCTTGGTGAGCGCGACCGCGTCGTAGCCGACCCCGTCGAGGAAGGCCTGCGCGGTGTTGACGGCGTCCTGGCCGATCATCGCGTCGACGACGAAGAGGATCTCGTCGGGCTCGACCGCGTCGCGGATGTCGGCGGCCTGCTGCATCATCTCGGTGTCGACGCCGAGGCGGCCCGCGGTGTCGATGACGACGACGTTGTGGTTGTTGCGCCGGGCGTGCTCGATGGATTCGCGCGCAACCTCGATCGGGTCGCCCACGCCGTTGCCCGGCTGCGGGGCGAAGACCGGGACCTCCGCGCGCTGCCCCACGACCTGGAGCTGGGTGACGGCGTTGGGGCGCTGCAGGTCGGCGGCCACCAGCAGCGGCGTGTTGCGCTGGCCGGCCAGCCAGTTGGCGAGCTTGCCGGCGAGGGTGGTCTTGCCCGCACCCTGCAGACCCGCCAGCATGATGACGGTCGGCGGGTTCTTGGCGAACCGGACCTCGCGGGTCTCGCCGCCGAGGATCTGAACGAGCTCCTCGTTGACGATCTTGATGACCTGCTGGGCCGGGTTCAGCGCTTTGGAGACCTCTTCACCGCGCGCGCGTTCCTTGATCTGCGCGATGAACTCACGGACGACGGGCAGCGCGACATCGGCCTCCAGCAGTGCGAGGCGAATCTCACGCGCGGTCGCGCTGATGTCCTCCTCGGAGAGGCGCCCCTTGCCGCGCAGCGAGGAGAAGACCGATGTGAGCCGGTCGGAAAGCGTCTCGAACACGTGTGTGTCCCGTCCTTCGTCTCGGGATTGGCTTTCCAGGTTACCCGTCGATGCGCCCGGTGCGCGCCCCTTGACGGGCTCTCCTGACACGGTAGGGGCCCGACCGCCTTCGGGGCGGCCGGGCCCGGGGGCGAAAACCGGACGCAGGCCGGTCCTGGAGAGATCTCAGCTCCGGAGCCGTGGGCGGAGGTGCGGCGCCGAAGTCCGGGGGCGGGCGCGCCGCCGGCGCTACGCGCACTGCGACAGCCGGCCCCTCGGTCTCCGCGCGTGAACCTCCCTAGTTGCCCGACGGGCTGGACTCGGCCTCGGGGCTCTGCTCGGCGCCGCCCTCGGCGTTCTGCGTCGTCGTCTCGCGCTGCTCCTCGAGGCTCTTGACGACCTCGTCGACGCCGTCGCCGGTGACCGCCCGGGTCGACAGCACGCCGTTGCCGGAGATCTCGTAGCTCTGCGGGCTGGTGCTGGCCTCAAGGGCGTAGTCGACGCTGCAGGAGAGGTCGGCCGAACCGCCGGCCTCCAGCTTGGCGGAGTCCTCGCACTCCTTGTCGCCCAGCTCCTCGTTGTTCATCGTGGCGTCCATCCGCACCTGGATGGAGCCCGAGGAGGAGCCGTCGGAGACGTCCTTGGCCGTGCCGCTGACGGTGCACGCACCGCCCGTCTGGCAGTCCAGGCTCAGCTCGCCGTCCCACTGGATCTCGATGCGGGAGTCGCGCGCGCTGCTCAGTTCGTCCTCGGCGAACGCGTCCATCTCGTCGTAGAGCGCCGTGATGTCCTCGCCGGCCGGCTCGGTGAAGTTGAGCGCGGTGCGCGTGCTCACGCCCTCGCCGTCGGCGGGGGCGAGCTCCTCGATCTGCATGCGCAGCAGCCGGTGCGGCTCGTCCTTGGAGATCCAGATCTGGCCGCCGGACAGGTCGACCCGGTAGGCCGGGGTTCCGTCGAGGTTCTCCTCCACGGCCTCGCCCTGCTCCGGCGCCTGGGCCCGCAGGATCTCGGCGAGGTCGGCCGGGGTCAGCACCGCCTGGGGGTCGATGCCGAGCAGGTCCGGTGCGACGCGCACCCAGTGATCGGGGTAGCTGTCGGAGTCCGGGTTGAACACCGACTGGGAGAGCCAGTAGGAGTCGTCGGCCGAGACGAACAGCTTGTCGTCGACCTCCATCACCTTGGCCTCGGACTCGTCGACCTGGACGGTTCCGGACGCCGCGCCGGTGTCGGTGACGGTGAACGTCGTGTCGCGGGGCTGGCCCGAGGAGTCGGCGATCTGGCCCTGGACCTGGACGGCCGGGGCCTCGGCGAGCCCGTCGAGCGCCGATTCGACGAGCGGTGCGGCGTCGATCGGCGTGGGCGACGGGGACGCCTCGCCGCCTCCGCCCGGCCGCCAATCGCTGAGATCGATCGCGCACCCGGCGGTGCCGAGTGCGAGCACGGCCGATGCCGCCGCGAGTGTGAGCGGTCCCCTGGATCGCCACGGATTGGAATTTGCCGGCGCCATCTTGCCTCCTGGCCCCTGCCAAGGGGTAAGGGATGTCTGTTGGAACGTGGGCAGTGCCGGGCCGCGCTTGGGCTCCGGTCCACTACGGAGGGGCGGCCATCCCTTTGGGCGACCTGGAGACCGGCGCACCGTGAATGGTGCTGTTCCCCCCGTTGTCGCTCAAGAGTACCGAATGACCACGTAATGCCCGTTGAAGCAGTGACCGCGGAGGCGGCGCGCCCCGTCGCGGACGGGGTCCCGATGCCCCGCGCGTCGCTCCGGCGGCCGAAAGAGGAGGTGGCCACGTGCAGCGGTGCGCGGACTGCGAGACGCCCAGCGTCGCAGAATACCTGGTCGAACCGGGTAACGAGCACGTGTGGGTGTGTCGCGAGTGCGACGCGTTGTGGCTGGAGGGCCACGACCGCGACGGTCCCTCGTTCATGGACCTCGCGCGCTATCTGGCCGAAGTCGGCCGGGAGCCGTGGGACCTGGTGCTCCTGCGTTCCGATGCGCCCCTTTCGCCCCTGCACGAGGCGTGGCCGGCGCTGCGCGCCCTGATCGGGGAGGGCAGGCTCAGCGCGCTGCGGGTGGGCGCCCTCGCGGCCGAGGCGCGCGACGTGGTGGGGCCCTGGGGTCCCGGTGTTCCGCCGCTGAACGCGGCCCAGGTGGTCCCCTCCGAGCCGGGTCCGGTCCGGATGCGGCTGTCCGGCGGCGTGGTGACGGAGCTCGTGGTGGAGATCACCGGCGGCCGGCTGGAGCTGCCCGGGGTGCTGGACGGCGACACCGGACCGGACTTCACGGTGCTCTCGCGCGCGAACGTGGAGTCGGTGCTGCGGCAGGCCCGGGCGGCCGTGCGGCCGCGCCCGGAAGGGGTGACCTTCGACACCGGGCGTTTCCGGGGCGAACTGGACTTCGAGGGCGAGCGCCTGCGCGCGGTCCGCGTGCGCGCCTGCGGGTGAGGCCCCGGCACGCGCCCGGGCCGGCGGGGAGGATCCCCGCCGGCCCGGCTTGCCCCCATCGCAGTGGTGGTGGGAGAGCGGTCTCGACGCTGAGGCCGCTACGTCCGCACCTGCTGTGAGGGCACCTCCTCGCCCGGAGGCGCCGGCGAGGAGAGCTCCATCTCGTCGAGTTCGTCGAAGGCGTAGGCCGTCTCCGAGTGCAACTCGTGGTCGAGCCCGTTGGTCTCGACGTGCTCGGGGATGCGGAAGCCCATGATCAGATCGATGACCTTGGCGATGATGAACGTGGCCGCGAAGGAGTAGACGAGCACCGAGAAGACGCCCAGGGCCTGCAGGCCCAGCAGGCCCGCGCTGCCGCCGTAGAAGAGCCCTTCGACGTCGCCGCCCGAGGCCAGCGACGAGCCGAGGAGTCCGATGGCCAGCGAGCCGATGACGCCGCCGACCAGGTGGATGCCCACGACGTCGAGGGCGTCGTCGTAGCGGAACTTGAACTTCCAACTGATCGCGTAGGCGCAGACGCCGCCGGCGACCAGGCCGAGGACCACCGAGCCGACCGGGGTGAGCGTGCTCGCCGCCGGGGTGATGGCGACCAGGCCGGCGATGGCGCCGGAGGCGAAGCCGAGCGCGGTGACCTTGCCGTAGCGGATGCGCTCCACCAGCATCCAGGCCCCGGTGGCGGCCGCGGTGGCCACCTGGGTGTTGACCAGGGCGAGGGCGGCGGTGGTGTCGGCCGCGAGGCCGGAGCCGGCGTTGAAGCCGAACCAGCCGAACCACAGCAGGGCCGCGCCGAGGAGGACGAATGGGAGGTTGTGCGGGCGCATCGACTCCGAGCCGAAGCCCTTGCGGCGGCCCAGCACCAGGGTCAGGGCGAGGGCCGCGGCACCGGCGTTGATGTGGACGGCGGTCCCGCCGGCGAAGTCGACCACTCCGAGGCCGAAGATCCAGCCGTCGGCGGACCAGACCCAGTGGGCGACCGGGAAGTAGACGAGCAGCGCCCAGATCGGCACGAACATCAGCCAGGCGCCGAACTTGGCGCGGTCGGCGACGGCGCCGCTGATGAGGGCCACGGTGATGACCGCGAACATCATCTGGAAGCCGGCGAAGACGAGGTCGGGCAGGCCGTCGGTCTCGGCTCCGATCAGGCCGGTCAGGCCGACCGTGTCGAGGCCGCCGACGATCGGGGCCAGCGGACCCGAACCGGATCCGAAGGTCAGTGAGTAGCCGACGAGTACCCAGAGGACGCTGACGATCGCGATGGACGCGAAGCTCATCAGCATCATGTTGAGAACGCTCTTCGCGCGGGACATTCCGCCGTAGAAGAAGGCAAGGCCCGGCGTCATGAGCATCACCAGCGCGGCGCTTACCAGCACCCACGCGGTGTTGCCGCTGTCGATCATGTCGCCTCCATAGTCGGTGCGGGGATTCGGTCCCCGTGTCGGGGTGCGTGGTTCGCGCGGGCGCTTCATTGGGCTCGGAAGCGAGGGCCACGGCGATAAAGCCTCACGTCGGCGTGTTTCTCGGTGAGAGCCCCGATGTTGCGCGCGCGTAAAGACATCGCTTCGGGGGTTACGGCCGCGTGAAGCGCCGGGTCAGGGCCTGGCCGCGGGGCGCGGTGGCGTTCCGGCGGCCGCCGGGGCGCCGTAAGGGACCGCCCCGAGGGCGTTAAGAATCCGTTAAGGCCCTTCCCTTCCGCGTTCCGGCCGGAGGAGAGTTGCTCGTACAGAAAGTTCAATGAATACTGAACAAATGGATCACAATGAACAGGAGTCCTGGAACCCGCCGACCGACGAGGAGCTGCACTACGTCGAGGAGGTGGCGGTCGTGCTGGAGCACATGGGTCTGGTCCGGATGCACGGCCGCGTCGTGGGATGGCTGCTCATCTGCGATCCACCGGAGCAGAGCGCACCCGGCATCAGCGCCGCGCTGCGGGCCAGCAAGGGCTCGATCAGCCCGGCGCTGCGGTTCCTGCTCACCGCCGGCTGGGTCGAGAAGGTCGCCCTGCCCGGTGTGCGGCGCGACCACTACCGGATCCGCGGCCACGCCTGGAGCAGCATGCTGCAGAAGCAGGCTCCCCTGTACAGCACGGTCACACGACTCGCCGAACGCGGACTGGCCGACTTCAGCGACGAGCCGCCGGGCCGACTGGCCAGGCTGCGGGAGATGCACGCGTTCTTCCGCTGGGTGGAACAGGAGATCCCCAACATGGTGCAGCGATGGCTCGAATGGGAGAGGAAAGAGGGTTCATCGACATGACCGCAGGCACCCCGCCGGTCATCCACATCCGTTCACTGACGAAGAGCTACGGCGGCCACCAGGCCCTGTTCGGCGTCGACATGGAGGTCAGGGCCGGTGAGGTCTTCGGTTTCCTCGGCCCCAACGGCGCGGGGAAGTCCACCACCATCCGCATCCTGCTCGACCTGATCCGCCGCAGCGGCGGCGAGGTGAACGTGCTCGGCCGCGACCCGCGCGCCGACGGCGTCGAGGTCCGCCGGCAGGTCGGCTACCTTCCGGGCGAGATGGCCATGAGCAGCCGCCGCCCGGCCCGCGAGCTGCTCACCTACCTGGGCAACCTGCGCGGGGGCGTGGACCGGCGCAGGATCGACGAGCTCGCCGGGCGCCTCGACCTGGACCTGTCGCGCCCCGTCCGCGGCCTGTCGAAGGGCAACAAGCAGAAGGTCGGCCTGGTACAGGCGTTCATGCACGAGCCGCGGCTGCTCATCCTGGACGAGCCGACCAGCGGGCTGGACCCGCTGCTGCAGCAGGAGTTCCTGGCCATGGTGCGCGAGGTGCGCGGGGACGGGCGCACCGTGTTCATGTCCTCGCACGTGCTCAGCGAGGTGCAGGACGCAGCGGACCGGGCCGCGATCATCCGCGCGGGCCGCATCGTCGCGCTGGAGGACATGGACGCGCTGCGCGAGCGGACCTCGCGCAGGATCACCATCACCTTCGCCGACCGGGTCGCGCCGGAGGAGTTCGCCTCGGCGGGCGGCGTCCGCGACCTCTCGGTCGAGGGCGACACGCTGCGCTGCACGGTCGACGGCAGCCCCGACGCCCTGGTCAAGGCCGCGGCCAGGCATACGGTCCTCAGCCTCGACAGCGAGGAACCCGACCTGGAGGAGCTGTTCTTCACCCACTACGCCAACGGCGCCCACGCCGAGAGGACGGGTCGGCATGCTGCTGCGTAACGTCTTCGGCAAGTTCCTGAAGGACAACGGACGGGGGCTGATCGGCTGGACGGTCGGCCTGGCCGCCGTGACGCTGCTGTACACGTCCTTCTACCCGTCGATGCGCGACTCCGGTGAGGCCATGCAGGAGTACATGCGGTCCCTGCCGTCGGGGCTCATGGAGGCGATGGGCTGGACCGACTTCAGCTCCGCGGAGGGCTACCTCGGCGCCACCGTGTTCTCACTGCTGGGGCCGGTGCTGACCCTGGTCGCCGCTGTCATGGTCGGCGCCCGCGCGATCGCCGGCGACGAGGAGGACGGCGGGCTGGACCTGGTGCTGGCGCACCCGGTCGGCCGCGTCAGGGTGCTGCTGGAGCGCTTCGCCGGGCTCGCGGTGTTCATCGGGGTACTGGGGATCACGGTCTTCGCCGTGCTGCTCCTGCTCCGCTCGCCGCTGGACCTCGGCATCGGTGTGCTGGAGCTGTTCGCGGCGAGCACCTCGCTGACGCTGGTCGCCTTCGCCTACGGAACGCTGGCGCTGGCGGTCGGGGCCGCCACCGGGCGCCGGGCGATCGCGGCCATGGCCGCGGCCGTGATGGCGGTGGTGGGCTACCTCGGCAACACCTTCGCGCTTCAGGTCGAAGAGCTGGAGTGGCTGCGCCTCCTCTCCCCGTTCTACTACGCGTTCGACCACGAGCCGCTGGTCAACGGCTTCGATCTCGGATACCTGCTCGTGCTCCTGGCGATCCCGGCCGCGCTGATCGCCATCGCGGCGAGCGTGTTCACCCGCCGCGACGTGGCGGTGTAGAGCACGGGAGCAAGGAGGGCCGCCGCGAGGGTGCGGGCCCGATGTCAGGCCCGCACTCTTGTCGCTTCCGGGCCCGCACCTCGCGGCCGAAGCACATCGGTGGCCGTGTGCGCCAGAGCGCGGCCACCGCTTCGGTGGCGAGGCGCGGCCACGGTCTTCTGAAGGGCCGTCCCGGGTGGGACGGCCGGGCTCCCGCCACAGCCTCCGGGGCCCGGTCAGCCCTCGCCGAGGATCGCGTCGACGAACGCCTCCGGGTCGAACGGCGCGAGGTCGTCGGGCCCCTCGCCCAGGCCGACGAGCTTGACCGGGACACCCAGCTCGCGCTGGACCTGGATGATGATGCCGCCCTTGGCGGTGCCGTCGAGCTTGGTCAGCACGATGCCGGTGATGTTGACGACCTCGGCGAACACCCGCGCCTGGCGCAGACCGTTCTGGCCGGTGGTGGCGTCGAGCACCAGCAGGACCTCGTCGACCTGCGACTTCTTCTCGACGACCCGCTTGACCTTGCCGAGCTCGTCCATCAGCCCGGTCTTGGTGTGCAGGCGGCCGGCGGTGTCGATGATGACGGCGTCGACGCCGTCCTCGATGCCCCGGGAGACCGCGTCGAAGGCGACGCTGGCGGGGTCGGCGCCCTCGTCCTTGCGGACGACCGGGGCGCCCACGCGCCCTCCCCACGTCTCCAACTGGTCGGCCGCCGCGGCGCGGAAGGTGTCGGCCGCGCCGAGGACCACGCTGCGCCCGTCGCCCACGAGGACGCGGGCGAGCTTGCCCGAGGTGGTGGTCTTTCCGGTGCCGTTGACCCCGACGATCATGAGCACGGCCGGCCGGTCGCCGTGCGGCTCGGTGCGTACCCCGCGTTCGAGGTCGGGGTTGATCTGGGCGAGCAGCTCCTCGCGGAGCAGCGTCCTGGCCTCCTCCGGGCTGCGGGTGCCCAGGACCTTGACCTTGGTGCGCAGGCTCTGCACGATCTGGGTGGCCGAGGTGACACCGACGTCGGCGGTGATGAGGGTGTCCTCGATCTCGTCCCAGGCGTCGTCGTCCAGGGTGTCCCTGGAGAGCAGCCCGAGCAGCCCTTGGCCGAAGACGCTCTGCGAGCGCGCCAGCCGGGCGCGCAGCCGGACCAGCCGCCCTGCGGAGGGCGGCGGGGTCTCGATCGGCGGTGCGGGCGGCGGCACGGTCGGCGGTTCGGCGACGGTGACCGGCCCCGCCGCGTCACCGGGCTCCTCGGCCTCCTCCCGCTCGGCCACAGCGGTGTGCGCGCCCCCCTCCTCGCGCTCTCCGGCGCGCGCCCGCTCGTCGGGGGCCTGGGGTCGCCGGGGCCTGATCAGGAACGCGCCGCCGACCACCAGCAGGGCGACGACGAAGATGACAACGGCAACGATCGTGTAGTCCATAGCACGTCCAGTCTTGCAGAAGACGGGCACCGGAAGGGCGGTCCCCGCCGATCTCGGCTCTCAGACGCTCTGGTGCCTGGTGGTTCGCAGGATCAGGATGAAGAACGGGGCGCCGATGAAGGCGGTGACCACGCCCAGGGGCAGCTCGGCCGGTGCGACGACGGTGCGCGCAACGATGTCCACGAGCACCAGGAACGCCCCGCCCGCCAGCAGCGACATCGGCAGGATGCGGCGGTAGTTGCTCCCGACCATGCGGCGCACGATGTGCGGGACCACGATGCCGACGAAGCCGATCAGGCCGCTGACCGAGACCGCCGCGGCGGTGGCCAGCGAGGCGGCGGAGATCACCAGCAGGCGCACCAGGGTCGGGTTGAGCCCGAGGCTGGCGGCCTTGTCGTCGCCGAGGGCGATCACGTCCAGGAGGTAGCCGCAGCCCAGCAGGACCAGCACGCTGACGATCGCGTAGGGGGCGATGAGCAGCAGGTCGTCCCAGCCGCCCCGGCCCAGCCCGCCGAGCAGCCAGGCGTAGATCTGCTGGAGTTCTTCGATCCGGGCCTGCTGGATGAGGGTCTGCACCGCGGACAGGAACGACGACACCGCGACGCCGGCCAGCACCAGCGACGCCGTGCCGCCGCGCCCCGCGGCGCTGCCCAGCGCGTAGGCGCCCACCACGCCGATGATGGCGCCGATGAACGCCGCGAGCGGGATGAGCCGCAGCGGGCCGGCCGTGAGGCCGGGGGCGTAGACGATGACGATCGTCGCGCCCAGTCCGGCCCCGCCGGCCGCGCCCAGGAGGTAGGGGTCGGCCAGTGGGTTGCGGAACACGCCCTGGTAGCCGGCGCCGGCGACGGCCAGCAGGCCGCCGACCGCCGCCCCGATGAGCACCCGCGGCAGGCGCAGCTCCAGCAGCACGGCGCGCTGCCGGTCGTTCAGCGGTGACTCGATCCCCAGTGGCAGCCCGCTCAGCAGGTCGGCGACGATGGCGCCGGTCGTGATGCTGGCGGCGCCCGTGGCGGTTCCCAGGACCACCGCGGCCGCCACCGCGATCAGCCCGCCCAGCAGCCAGGGCCAGGCGGGCCGGTTGCGACGCAAGGGACTACCCCTCCTCCTGCGCCGCCGCGACGGCGACGTCGGAGACCTTCTGGGCGAAGTCCACGACGCGCGGCCCCCACCGGGACGCGACATCGGGGTCCAGCTCGGTGACCCGGTCGTTTCGCACCGCGCTGATCTGGTCGAACGCCGGGCGCTCGGCGACGGCGTCGACGTTGTCCCGACCGCCGGGGTAGCTGAGGAAGATCAGGTCGGGGTTCTGCTCGACGACGAACTCCGCCGACAACTGCGGGTAGCCCCCGGCCGTGTCGCCGGCCTCGTCGGCGATGTTGCGCAGCCCGAACAGGGCGTAGACCTGGCCGACGAACGTCTGGGAGGTCACGGTGTACATCCCGGTGTCGAGCTCGTGGTAGTAGCTGAGCTCGGTGTCGCCGAGCTCGTCTTCGGTCTCGGCGACGATGGACTCGATCTCGCTCCTGACCCCCGCGGCGGCCTCCTCCGCCGCATCGGCGTGGCCGGTGGCGTCGCCGAGCATCTCCATCTGGGCGTAGGTGTCGTCCAG
Source organism: Spinactinospora alkalitolerans (assembly GCF_013408795.1). NCBI lineage: Bacteria > Bacillati > Actinomycetota > Actinomycetes > Streptosporangiales > Nocardiopsidaceae > Spinactinospora > Spinactinospora alkalitolerans. Next base: position 1,099,369 of record NZ_JACCCC010000001.1, on the reverse strand, counting down.
GGTCTCGGCCGCGGGCATCAGCAGGACCGGGATCTCCACCGTCTCCAACTGCTCGACCGCGCTCTCGGCGTCGCGCGCCAGGATGACCAGGTCGGGGTCGTACTCGCTGATGGCCTCGACGCTGGGGGTGAAGCCGGACAACGCGGTGTCGGGGGCCTCCTCCGGGTGGTTCGAGTGCTCGTCGGCCGCGACGACCTGGTCGCCCGCGCCGATCGCGAAGAGCATCTCGGTGGTGCTGGGCGACAGCGAGACGATGCGCTGAGGCGCCGTGTCGAACTCCACCTCACCGCGCGCGTCGGTGACGGTGACCGGGAACCCCTCGGCTGGCGGCTGGTCGGATCCGGATTCCTGCGGGGTCTGGCCGCCGCAGGCGGTGAGGGCCAGAACGGCCGGCAGCGCGATGGCCGCCAGGCGACGTGCGGTGTGCACGGGACTCCTTCGAAGGACTGGGGAAGCACGGAGCCCGGTTGGACGGACTGCCCTTCCCACGAGGACAGTGAGCGTCGGCGTCCGTGCGAGGCGACCTGGCTTCGCCCCCACCGGGCGGCGGAGGGCGTCACAGTTGCGGAGACAGCGCCGGATTCCCACCGGACTTCGCTCCCACGGGGCCGTTGACCTGCGCCGGAGACATCATGGCGGCAGGCCCGACCCGTCCACTCTAGCCGTTTTGTCCGACTCACCCGGCGGCGCGGTCCAGTTTCTGGCTGATCACCTGGGAGATGCCGTCGCCCTGCATCGTCACGCCGTAGAGGGCGTCGGCCGACTCCATCGTGCGCTTCTGGTGCGTGATGACGATGAGCTGCGACGAGGAGCGCAGCTCGTCGAAGATCACCAGCAGCCGCTGCAGGTTGGTGTCGTCGAGGGCCGCCTCGACCTCGTCCATGACGTAGAACGGCGAGGGCCTGGCCTTGAAGATCGCGGCGAGGAACGCCACGGCGGTCAGCGAGCGCTCGCCACCGGACAGCAGCGACAGCCGCTTGACCTTCTTGCCGGGCGGACGGGCCTCCACATCCACGCCGGTGGTGAGCATGTCGCCGGGCTCGGTGGGGATGAGCCTGCCCTCGCCGCCGGGGAAGAGCCGTCCGAAGATCCCGGCGAACTCCCGCTCGACATCGGCGTAGGCCGAGGTGAACACCTCCTGGACCCGGTCGTCGACCTCCTTGACCACGGTGAGCAGGTCGCGGCGGGTCTTCTTCAGGTCCTCCAACTGGGTGGTGAGGAAGGTGTGCCGCTCCTCCAGAGCGGCGAACTCCTCCAGCGCCAGCGGGTTGACCTTGCCGAGCTGGTTGAGCTGGCGCTCGGCGGTGCGGGCGCGCTTCTGCTGCACCTCGCGGACGTAGGGAACCGCGACGCTGTCCTCGGGCCCGGCGTCCGGCGGGGGCGGCACCGGCACCCGCGGCCCGTACTCGGCGACGAGGGTCTCGACCGCGACGCCCAGCTCCTCGACCGACCTGGTCTCCAACTGCTCCAGGCGCAGCTTGCGCTCGGCGCGCGCCACCTCGCTGCCGTGTACGACGTTGAGCAGCTTCTCCAGCTCCACGGAGAGTTCGCGGACCCTGGCCCGGACGGTCTTGAGCTCGGTGTCGCGCTCGGCCCGCTCCTCCTCGGCCGCGCGGCGCTCGGCGTCGGCGACGTTCAGAGAGATCTCGATGCGGCCCAGCGCCTTGGCCGCACCGTCGACGACGGCGCGGGCGACCCCGGCCTGGTGGCGCCGGCGCTCCCTGCGCCGCGCGGCACGCTCCCTGGCCTGGCGCTCGTCGGCCGCGGCGCGCATGAGGCCGTCGGCGCGGCCGGCGATCGAGCGGGCCCGCTCCTCGGCGGTGCGCACGGCCAGCCGCGCCTCCGTCTCCACCGAACGGGCGTTGGCCGCGCGCGCGGCCAGCGCGTCGCGGTGGTCGGTGTCGGGCTCGCCGTCGTCGATCGGCTCGGCCTCGGCCCGGTCCAGCCGCACCTCCAGCTCTTCGAGCCTGACGAGGTCGGATTCGCGCCCCTGGGCGGCCTTCGCCGCCGAAGCGGTGCAGCGCTGGACCTCCGCCGCGGCGGCGCGAGCCTGCCCGCCGAGCTTGCCGAGCTGCTGGGCCACCTCGTTGCGGCGCCGGTCGGCCGCGCGGCGGCGGGCGGTGAGCTCGTCGACGGCCCCGGCCGCGCGGGAACGCTCCTGCTTGGCCTCGGCGAGGTCGGCCGCCGCCCGCTTGCAGGCGTCGGTCGCCTCCTCAAGGCGTTCGGCCGCCTCGTCCACGGCCGCCTGCACCTCCAGCAGGCTCGGCACCGACGAGGAACCGCCGTGCACGAACGCCGAGGCGAGCACGTCGCCCTCGGGGGTGACGGCGCGCAGCTCCGGCTGTTCTGCGACGACCCGCCGGGCCGCGGCGACGTCCTCGACGAGCACGACCCGGTCGAGCAGCGCGGTGACGGCCGCGCGCAGCTCCGGCGGAGGGCTGACGGCGTCGGCGGCGTGCCGTGCGCCGCCGGGCGGCCGCGGCCGTTCGGCCGGCGCCGGGACCGATTCGGCCACGACCATCCCGGCGCGGCCGGCGTCGTCGCCCTTCAGCAGCTCCAGCGCCGCCACCGCCGCGGCGGCGTCGGAGACGGCGACGGCGTCGGAGGCCGTTCCGAGCGCGGCGGCGATGGCGGTCTCGGCTCCCGGTTCGACCTGGACCAGGGCCGCGACCGAGCCGAGCAGCCCGGGGAGCCGGTCGCCGGCGCCGAGCAGCGCGCCCGCGCCGTCCTTGCGGTTGAGGCCCATCTCCAGGGCCTCCTTGCGGGCGGCCAGCGCGGCGCGTTCGCGCTCGGCCGTGCGTTCGGTGTCGCGCAGCTCGTTCAGCCCCGCCTCGGCCGCTGCGAGCTCGCGCTTGGCGCCGTCCTGGGCGGTGTCGAGCTCGGCGTCGCCCCGGTCCAGGCCGGTGGAGTCGGCCTGGGCCCGCTCGTACTCGGCCTGCGCGGCCTCGGCGCGCTCCGCGGCCTCGGCCGCCGCCAGGTCGAGCCGCTCGACCTCGGCCTCGCTCGCGGACAACCGGCTGCGCAGCGCGTCGACCTGGCCGCGCAGCTTGGCCAGGCCCTCGCGGCGGTCGGCGGCCGCGCGCGCCGCCGCCGTGATCCGCTTCTCCTCCTCGGCGAGGACCCGCTCGGCCTCCGTGCGCTCGATGACGGCGCGTTCCAGGCCCTCGCGGGCGTCGTCGAGGCGGTACTGGAGCTCCTCCTCCTGCGCGCGGACCTCCTCGGCCTCCCGCTCCATCTCCTCGGGGTCGCGGCCGCGCCCCTCGTCCTCGGTGTCGGCGGAGAGGTTGCGGTGGCGCTCGGTCGCGATGCCGGCCACCGAGTTCAGCCGCTCCTTGAGCCGGGACAGCCCGTGATAGGTCTCCTGGGCCCGGGTGAGCAGCGGCGCGGCCTCCGCGGCCGCGGCGTCGAGCGCGGCCTCGCGCGCCTGGGCGTCGGCGAGGGCCTTCTCCGCCGCTGCGCGGCGCTCGCGCACGGCCGCCTCGTCGGCCTCCTCCTTCTCCAGCGCATCCCGCAGCGTGACGATGTCGTCGGCGAGCAGGCGCAGCCGGGCGTCGCGCAGGTCGGCCTGGATGACGGCGGCGCGCCGGGCGAGTTCGGCCTGCTTGCCGAGCGGCTTGAGCTGGCGGCTCAGCTCCGCGGTGAGGTCGGTGACGCGGTTGAGGTTGCCCTGCATCGCGTCGAGTTTGCGCAGCGCCTTCTCCTTGCGCTTGCGGTGCTTGAGGATGCCGGCGGCCTCCTCGATCAGCGCGCGGCGCTCCTCGGGGCCGGCGTGCAGCACGGTGTCGAGCTGGCCCTGGCCGACGATGACGTGCATCTCCCTGCCGATGCCGGAGTCGCTGAGCAGGTCCTGGATGTCGAGGAGGCGGCAGGTGTCGCCGTTGATCGCGTACTCCGAGCCGCCGTTGCGGAACATCGTCCGCTTGATGGTGACCTCGGAGTAGTCGATGGGCAGCGCGCCATCGGTGTTGTCGATGGTGAGGCTGACCTCGGCCCGGCCCAGCGGGGCCCGCGAGGACGTGCCGGCGAAGATGACGTCCTCCATCTTGCCGCCGCGCAGCGACTTGGCGCCCTGCTCGCCCATGACCCAGGCGAGCGCGTCGACGACGTTGGACTTGCCCGACCCGTTGGGACCCACGACGCAGGTGATGCCGGGCTCGAAGCGCAGGGTGGTGGCCGAGGCGAAGGACTTGAAACCGCGCAGGGTGAGGTTCTTCAGGTACACGGCCGTGCGTCTCCCCTCGTCCGCTCGCGTTTCTCCCCGGTAAGAGTGCCACGAACGGAGGACATCCGGTGCCGGATGCGAAACGTGCGGCCCGGGCGGGCGGCGCGCGAGCGCCGTCGTCGATGAGGCCGGGGCACCGGATCGGGGGAGTCGCCACGGTGCCGCGGACGGCTCCGCGGAAGGGGGGCATCGCGGGGATGGCGGCGGAGCCGGGGTCCGCGAAAAATAACTAAATCACCGAGGATTGTCGGAAAACAACTCGGGGTAAACCCTCGATAATATTGCGGGAAACGATCGAGAAGGACGGCCGGAGAGGGTTGCGCGGAGCACCGATGCCGACCTCCAAGGGACGCCGGAGGCAGTGAGGGCGTCCCTTAACGTCTCGCGCGGGTCGGGAGCTAGGCCAGAGCCGGCTCGCGGTCGGATGCGCTGACAGCGACATCGGCCACTGTCGCGGAAAGCTGGTCGTTGTGTGCCTGGAGCCGGCCCACCTCGTCTTCGAGGTCCCGTACTCGCTTCTGCAGCCGCCGCATTTCCTGAACCATACGAGGGTCAGGACCGCCGACGTGGCCGAACAGAGCCTTCGCCATGATGTGGGTCCTCCACATTGAGTGACCGGATGAATACACGCACGTGTGAGCCACGGAATATGCGGCTGAAATCGACTGCCGCGTCGTGGGCTTAAAAAGCGCGCGGTTTGTCTTCCAGAGTCTCACCATGCGAGCCACCGGTCAAGGTTGAATGAACACTTGAGATAACTCTGTGTAACCGGGCAGGTCACAGCGCACGGCTCGTGATCGAGCACCCCCTGGGGTCCCCCCGGTGCACCCACCACGGGGCGGCGAATGCCGCCTGTGCGGTGGCCGACGGTCTCCCGGGCAGCGGTGCCCAGTGGCGCTCACGAACCGCGTCGCCCCCCTAGGATACTCATCGTTCAACGAAACCGGAGAAGGAACCCGTGGAGTTCGCCCAGCGTTCCGTCACGGATTCCACCTGACCAGGCGTTGTGCCGCCGCGAAGTAGAACGAGCAATTGCTCACACCGGTCGCGCGGGCCCTCGGCGACCACCTCGACCCTGCCGTCGTCCAGGTTGGTCGCGGCCCCGGCGAGTCCCAGCTCCAGCGCGCGGGCGCGCACCCACCACCGGAAGCCGACCCCCTGCACGCGGCCGCGCACCCAGGCGGTCAGGCGAATGTCACTCATCGGCGATCCCCATTAACGGCCTACTGAAATTTCGCGGTCAGGTTCGTACAAGGCGTTGGTCGCCGCGGGAGCGTGCCGCCGGCGCTACGCGCACTGCGACAGCCGACCTCCTCACCCTCCGCCCCGGATTCTCTTAGAAGCGCGCGGCGGGCGGCACGGGCTGGCACTTCGGGCAGCTGAACGACGAGCGGTTCATGAACACCTCGCGCCGGATCGGCGTGCCGCAGCGCCCGCAGGGCAGGTCGCGCCTGCCGTAGGCGTTGAGCCCGCGCTCGAAGTACCCGCTCTCCCCGTTGACGTTGACGTAGAGGCTGTCGAAGGACGTCCCTCCCTCGGCCAGTGCCTCGCGCATGACCGCGCGCACCGCCTCCAGCAGCCTGGCGGTCTCCGGGGCGCTGATCCTCTCGGTGGGCCGCGCCCAGTGCGTCCGGGAGCGCCACAGCGCCTCGTCGGCGTAGATGTTGCCGACCCCGCTGATCAGCGACTGGTCCAGCAGCGCGCGCTTGACGCCGGTCCGCCTGCGGCGCAGGGCCAGGGCGAAGGCGTCGTCGTCGAAGGCCGGGTCGAGCGGATCGCGGGCGATGTGGGCGATGACGGCGGGCAGGCCGACGCCGGCGTCGTCGGGCACGAGCCGGTCCACCAGCAGGTGGCCGAACGTGCGCTGGTCGACGAAGCGCAGCTCGCGCTCTGCGGCGTCCGGCGGGACGTCCAGTCCGAGGCGCACCCGCAGGTGCCGCTCCGGCTCGTGCCCGGGCGGCTGCAGCAGCAACTGGCCGCTCATGCCCAGGTGCGCCAGCAGCGCGTCGCCGGAGTCCAGGGGCATCCACAGGTACTTGCCCCTGCGGCACACCTCGGTGACGTTCCGGCCGACCAGGCGGTCGGCGAAGTCCGCGGGTCCGGGAAGGTGCCGGCGCACCGACCGCGGGTGCAGGACCGTCACCGCGCCGATGGTGCCGCCGGTGAGCCAGCGCCGCAGTCCGTGCCGGACGACCTCGACCTCGGGAAGCTCGGGCATGGCCGCGCTCAGCCTTCGATACCGGAGCGCTTGGCGTTCGACTGGGCGCGGATGGCCTTCCACGCGGACTCCGCCGCCTGCTGCTCGGCCTCCTTCTTGCTGCGGCCCTCACCGGAGCCGTGGCTCTGGCCGGCCACGCGCACGGTGGCGCGGAACGTCTTCTGGTGGTCGGGGCCGCTCTCGTCGACGTGGTACTCGGGAACGCCGAGCAGTTCGGCGGCGGTGAGCTCCTGCAGCGACGTCTTCCAGTCCAGGCCCGCGCCGAGCCCGGACGCCTTCGCGATCATCGGGTCGAAGAGCCGGTGTACCAGGTCCGAGGCCGTGTCCAGCCCCCGGTCCAGGTAGACCGCGCCGATGATCGCCTCCAGCGTGTCGGCGAGGATCGAGGACTTGTCCCTGCCGCCGGTGCCCTCCTCGCCGCGGCCGAGCCGGATGTAGCGGCCGATGCCCAGCCCGCGGGCCACGTCGGCGAGCGCGCGCATGTTGACCACGGCGGCGCGCAGCTTGGCGAGCTGGCCCTCCGGGAGGTCGGGGTGGTTGCGGAAGAGGGTGTCGGTGACGACCAGTCCGAGCACGGAGTCGCCGAGGAACTCCAGCCGCTCGTTGGTCGGCAGGCCGCCCTTCTCGTAGGCGTAGGAGCGGTGGGTGAGGGCGCGGGTGAGCACCGTGGAATCGAGTTCGACCCCGATCGCCCGGTGGAACTCGCGGGCCTCGGCCGCGGACAGTTGCGTGGCCACTCGACGTTCACATCCCTTTCTGCGCCGCGCGGCGACCAAGGACGCGCTGGCGACCGGCGGCCCGCGGACGCGGGCCCGGGTGGGTACGGCTGCGATGCGGGGCCGACCAGGGACGCTCGAGAGCGAGGTGAGCGCCGCGGAGGAGGTCTCCCCGGCGGCCACCACGGCCTCGGGATGTTCCCGTATCGACACGGTGTGCCCTGCGGATGCCAGGGCCGCGGAGACGACAAAGGGCGGGCCCATCGCCTGAGCCCGCCTTCGTCCGCGTTACGCCGGGTTGACGACCTGGCGGTTGTTGTAGGTGCCGCACGTGGGGCAGGCGACGTGCGGGAGCTTGGGGTCACGGCAGCGCGGGCAGTTGACCAGCGCCGGGCGCGACGCCTTCCACTGGGAACGGCGGGTGCGGGTGTTGCTCCGCGACATCTTCCGCTTCGGGACGGCCACTTCAATCCTCCTGGGTCACCCCCGCGGGCGCGGGAGCCAACTTTTCTCGGGTCAGTCCCCGCGTTCGCGGGAACACCGTGCTCCTGGGGACCGCCCGCCCTCGGGCGGGCCATCCCCGCTCACACCGGGGATGCGGCCCGGTCCGAAGAGCGCGGGCCTTGCGGGTTGCGCCGACCGAGCCCGCCGGTGCAACCCCGTGCTCTGGAGTCGGTCACCACGTGATCCCGTCCGGCCGCGGCCGACGGGCTCACTGGTCGCCTGACTCCTCGCCCAGCTTCCGCAGCGACTCCCACCGGGGGTCGATGCGGTCGCCGTGACCGTGTTCGGGACCGGCGTCCGCCAGTTTCACGCCGCACTCGACGCACAGGCCGGGGCAGTCCTCCCGGCACAGCGGTGAGAGCGGCAGCGCGAGCACGACCGCGTCGCGGACCACCGGTTCGAGGTCGAGCAGGTCGCCCTCAAGATAGTAGTCCTCCTCCTCGGCCTCCGCGTCCACCTCGGCGCCGCCGCCGCGGCCCGCTGCGTCGTCGTCCGAGGGGTACCGGAAGAGCTCCTGGAACTCCACCTCGACCGCGTCGGCCAGCGGGTCGAGGCAGCGCGCGCACTCCCCCTCCAGCCGCGCACGCGCCGTGCCCGTGACGAGCACGCCCTCCATGACCGCTTCGAGCCGGAGGTCCAACTCGATGTCGGAGCCCTCGGGCACGCCGGTCATCCCGACGGCGAGCGCGTCGGGAGCGGGCACGACGCGGCTGTGCGTTCGCATCGAACCTGGCTGGCGGCCCAGTGGTCGGGTGTCGACCACGAAGGGGGCGCGGGGATCTAGACGAGACAGGGTAATCGCGCTTTCAGTGGAACTCGCCCCGCGTGCGCGGGGTGCTGACGGATGCTCGGCCGCTCGGCGACGGCGGCCGCTCGACCGGGCCATGGGCACAATCGAAGTCCGAGTTTAGCGACAGGAGCAGGTCGGCCCCAAATCAGCGGTCGGCTCCGGCCGGGTCGGGGCCGCCCGGATCAGCCGCGGGCCGCGTACTTGGCGCGCAGCCGCTCCTCGACGAAGGGGGTCACCAGGCTGCTGACGTCCCCGCCGTGCTGGGCGACCTCCTTGACCAGGCTGGAGCTGAGGAAGGAGTACTGCGGGTTGGCCGTCATGAACAACGTCTCCACGCCAGAGAGCTGGTAGTTCATCTGGGCGATCTGCAGCTCGTAGTCGAAGTCGCTGACCGAGCGCAGGCTGCGGACGATCGCGGAGACCCCGTTCTCCCGGCAGAAGTCCACCAGCAGGCCGCCGAACTGGGCCACCCGGACGTTGCCGAACTCCCGGGTGGACTCGGCCAGCATCTCCAGCTTCTCCTCGACGCTGAACAGGCCGTGCTTGTTCACGTTGTTGAGGATGGCGGCGATCACCTCGTCGTTCTGCCTGGCGGCGCGGCCGATGATGTCGATGTGGCCATTGGTGACGGGGTCGAAGGACCCTGGGCAGACGACACGGCGCACGGGGACCGCTCCTCTCTGGTGACTTCCAGCGGACGACGAGCCACCTGAGGAGGATTCTGCCGAAACGGTCAGGTCCGATCGTGGAGACTCGCGGCGTGACCGTACCAAAGCGCCGTTTCTCCGTATCGACGGACCCTGGCCGGTTCGTACCCTTCCGGCCATTTCAGGTCGGCGGTTCTACTCGCCCGCTCGATGACGACCAGCGCGTCCCCCGCCAGCCAGCCCCGGTCGCGCAGCGCCTCCAGCACGCCGGCGACCTCGGCGCCGCTCATGGCATAGGGCGGATCGGCGACGACGAGGTCGTAGGGGTCGGCGCCCGGCCCCCTGGCGAGCACCCGCTCCACCCGGTCGGCGGCCAGCACCGCCCCGGGCAGGCCGATGCCGTCGATGTTGCGCCGGATGACGCCCGCCGCGCGCCGGTCGGCCTCGACCAGCAGCACGTGCGCGGCCCCGCGCGACAGCGCCTCCAGGCCGACCGCGCCGGAGCCGGCGTAGAGGTCGAGTGCGCGCAGGCCGGTCAGCGGGCCGAGGTCGGACAGCACGGAGGCGAACAGCGCCTCGCGCGCGCGGTCGCTGGTCGGGCGGGTGGTCCGCCCGTCGGGAACGGCGAGCCTGCGCCCGCCGGCGGCACCGGCGATGATGCGGGTCATGCGCACCACGTTAAGGGAAACCGGGACCGCAGGGAGGTTTGCAACCTCAGCCACAGGGGTTCGCGGTGAACGGGTGGCCCGCCGTGTGGCCGCAGGCCCGTTTTTCGCGGGAGCACCCGGCTCCGCGCGAAGCACACCGTGGGCGTGTACTCCAGACCGAAACCGCGGTATCGGCCCCAGCCCGAGGCGGCGGCTCCGCTTCGCGCACGGGTGCGGCGTTCACCTCAACGGGCCTCCGGCCACACGAGAGAACCTCACCCGCACGAACCCCTCCCGGGGCCGAGGTTGAAGACCCCCAGTGGTCGAGGTTTCTCCAAACCGAGAGGAGCGGCACGCCGTCACGTCTTCTCCAGGTACTCCGCCCGGTCCTCGGTGAGCAGGTCCTCCAGCGCCTCGGCCAGCGGGGGGTGCGAGGCGAGTCCGGGGTCGGCCTCGACGAAGGCGACGGCCTCCTCGCGGGCCTCGCGGATGAGCTCCTCGTCGCGCAGCAGGGTGAGCATCCGCAGGGAGGAGCGGCGGCCGGACTGGGCGTCGCCGAGCACGTCGCCCTCGCGGCGCTGCTCCAGGTCCACCCGTGACAGCTGGAATCCGTCGGTCGTGGCGGCCACCGCCGCGAGCCGCTCGCGCGACGGCGCCCCTTCGACCGCGTCGGTGACCAGCAGGCACAGGCCGGGGAGCCCGCCGCGGCCGATGCGGCCGCGCAACTGGTGCAACTGGGAGACGCCGAAGCGGTCGGCGTCCATGATCGCCATCACCGAGGCGTTGGGCACGTCGACGCCGACCTCGATGACCGTGGTCGCCACCAGGACGTCGACCTCCCCCGCGGCGAAGGCGCGCATGACGGAGTCCTTCTCGTCCGGGACCAGCCGGCCGTGCAGCGCCCGCACCCGCAGCCCCGACAGCGGCCCCTCGGCCAGTTCGGCCGCCACGTCCAGGACCGCCAGCGGAGGGCGGCGGGCGGCGTCCGCGCCCTCCTCGTCCGGACCGGGCGCGGCGCTCCCCTGCTCCTCCCCGTTGTCCTCCCCGCTGCCGCCGATACGCGGGCAGACGACGTAGGCCTGCCGCCCCTGAGCGACCTCCTCGCGGATGCGGTCCCAGGCCCGGGCCAGGAAGTGCGGCTTGTCCTGGGCCGGGACCACGTGGGTGGACACCGGCGCGCGGCCGGCCGGCACCTGGGTCAGCGCCACGACGTCGAGGTCGCCGTAGACGGTCATGGCGACGGTGCGCGGGATCGGGGTGGCGGTCATGACGAGGACGTGCGGACGGCCCTCGACCGCCTTCTCCCGGAGGGCGTCGCGCTGCTCGACGCCGAACCGGTGCTGCTCGTCCACGACCACCAGGCCGAGGTCGGCGAAGGCCACGTGCTCCTGGAGCAGGGCGTGCGTGCCGACCACGATCCCTGCCGCGCCCGATGCGGCGTCGAGCAGCGCCTCGCGGCGGGCCGCGGCCCCCTGGGAGCCGGTGAGCAGCGCCGTCCGGGTGGCGTGCTCGGCGCCGTCGAGCTGGCCGCCGCGGGCGAGCGGGCCGAGCATCGCGCTGATGGAGCGGTGGTGCTGCTGGGCCAGGACCTCGGTCGGCGCGAGCAGCACCGCCTGCCCTCCCGCGTCGACGACCTGGAGCATCGCGCGCAGGGCGACGAGCGTCTTGCCGGCGCCCACGTCGCCCTGGAGCAGCCGGTGCATGGGGTGGGTCGAGGCGAGGTCCGCCGCGATCACCTCGCCGACGTCGCGCTGGCCCTCGGTGAGGGCGAAGGGCAGGGCGGCGTCGAAGGCGTCCAGCAGCGCGCCGGCCGCGCGCGGGCGGGCCCGGGCGGGCAGGGTCGCGGCCTCGAGGCGGCGCCGGGCCAGCGCGACCTGGAGGACGAAGGCCTCGTCCCACTTCAGCCGCTTCCTGGCCTTGCCGATGTCGGTGCCGTCGACGGGCCGGTGCACGAGTTCGTAGGCCTCCCGCAGGCCGACGAGCCGGTGGTCGGAGCGCAACCGCGGCGGCAGGGCGTCGGGGACGTCCCCGAGCTGGTCCAGGACGATGCCGACGCACTGGGCGATCTTCCAGGAGGCGATCTTCTCCGACGCGGGGTAGACCGGGATCAGCTCCTCGGCGAACGCCCGCGCCCGCTCCTGGTCGGCCCCCTCCTCCGCGGGGAACATCTGGTAGTCGGGGTGGGCGAGCTGGCGCTGCCCGCGGTAGGCGGAGACCTTGCCGGCGAAGAGCCCGCGCCGGCCCGGCACCAGCCGGCGCTCGTGCCAGGCCGGCTGGTGGAAGAAGGTCAGGGTGAGCCTGCCCCGGCCGTCGGTGACCACGACCTCCAGCATGCTGCCCCTGCGGTTGCGCATCGTGCGCTTGCTCACTCGCGAGACCTCGGCCATGACGGTGACCTGCTCGCCTTCGACGAGACCGGCGAGATCGGTCAGCTCGCCTCTGGTGGCGTAGCGGCGGGGGTAGTGCCGCATCAGGTCGCCGACCGTGTGCAGGTCCAGCGCCTCGGCCAGCACCTTGGCCGTCTTGTCGCCGAGCGTCCTGTTCAGCGGCTCGTGCAAACTCGTCACTGGACTCCCCCAACACGGCGATGATCCTTTGCGCAGGCCACTGTGGCATCTTACGGATCCGGGCCGGGCTATACTTGGCGGAGCATCGTGTCGGGTACCGTCCGCCATCGGTGGCCCGGTGCCGGATCTCCCGGCTCACCGGAACCTCCTGACGGTCCCGCACCACGGCGGGCACGGGTTGCCGGACTCCTCTCGTTTCGTTGGGGGCGCCGGTTGTCGTGTACGCTTCCACGGTTGGCGCTCCGCGCCGGCCTGCCTGTTCATCAGACCTCTCTCGGGTCGTCCGCGCGTGCGGCAGCACGCCGTCCCGAGCGCTTGAATGGAGTTACCGTGGCTTCCGTCTGCGACGTCTGCGGCAAGGGACCAGGGTTCGGTAACAGTGTTTCCCACTCGCACCGCCGCACCCGCCGCCGCTGGAACCCCAACATCCAGACCGTGCGCACGCGCGTGGGCGGCACGCCCAAGCGCCTGAACGTGTGCACCTCCTGCCTCAAGGCCGGCAAGGTCGACCGCTGACCCGCGCGCGGGTCCGCTGAAGAGGTTCAGGAGCGGAGGCCGATGGGGTTGGCCGCCGCAGTGCGCGTAGCGCCGACGGCACGCGCAAGGCCGCGTTTCGGCCGCACGCCTCGCCCTCGGTCCGGGGCCTGAACCCTCGCTGACTTCCTCATTGAGCGCCGCGACGGCTCTGCCGCCGCGGCGCTCGTCGTGTCCGCCCGGGGCGGTGGGCGGGCCCCTCCGGGATGCGGGCGGGCTCCGCCGGGATCAGGGGCCGCAAAGGGTCACAGCCCGCAGGGGCTGCCGTTGAGCGAGCAGGCGTTCGGCTCCGGTGACGTCCCCTCGGCGGTGAAGTTGACCGTCTTGGACTCCCCCGGAGCGATGGCGCCCTCCCAGTGGGCCGGACGCGCCACGATGCCGTTGTCGGTGGCCTCCCATTCGACGTCCCAGGCCGAGGTCACATCCGCGTCGGCGAAGTCCAGCCTCAGTTCCCAGCCGTCGAGGGGCGTGCTGCCGTTGTTGGTGATCACGACCTGGCCGCCGAAGTCGGTGGCGGACCACTCCGTGGCGCTGTAGGAGATCCGCGGGTCGACGGCTCCGCCGGAGGCCGCCCCGTCAGGCTCGGGCCCCGCCTCCTCGTCCCCGTCATCGCTGCCGGTACGGGCACGCTCGGCGCCGGACTCCTCCCCCGCCGAGGCCGACGCGCTCGGTGCGGCCGAGGGGGATGCGTCCTGGGCCGTCGGCGCGAGCGGGGCACTGTAGCCGGACTCGGGTGCGGGCTCCCGGTGGGCGGGGGACTCGGAGAAACGCAGGTAGATCTGGGTCGTGCTGTAGCCGAACAGGATCAGCCCGACGGTCAGCCCCGAGATGAGCAGGACGCGCAGCAGCCGCGGGGGCCGCACCCGCTTGGGGACGGTGCTGCCCAGCACGTGGCCGACGGTGGCGAAGGCCCCGGCGTCCGCCGGTTCCGCGCGGTGCGCACCGCGCTGGCCGCTCTCGGCGCCGCCGTGCCGCCTCATAAGCCCGCTCCTCCGCTCGCGCTTCGTGAGCCGTCCGTGTCGGCGGCCCTCCCGGCCGTGGCGCCGAGCCGGAGGACCCCCGGCGCTCCCGCCGACCGCTCCTCGCGATCCGGCTCGGCCGGGGGCCGCGACGTGGACCCGGACTTTCGGTCCGCCTCGCACCACGGGGCCGCGACCCGATTCGTCCTTCAATGACGCGGGGCAGAGCTTAGCGTGATTTGACGCGCAAAACCGACATCACCACGCCGTGTGATCGGGCGGTCACGAGGAATTCGGGGCCGGCGGGATTCAGGCGAAATGGTCCCACCCGGCCGCGCTCAGCGGCTCGCCGTCGAGTGCGAGACCGGATCCGGCCGTCACCGAGCCGATCCGGGTCCACCCCTCCGGAACACCGCCGACGGCGGGGAACGTGGCCGCCAGCGCGTGGTCCTCTCCTCCCGCCAGCATGAGGTCGAGCGGGCCGCGGGTCGCGACGCCGAGGCCGGCGAGCCGTTCCACCGCGCGCTCCAGGGCCGGATCCGGCCGCAGCGCCGCGCCGTCCAGTTCGACGGCGACGCCGCTGGCCTCGGCGATGTGGCCGAGATCCTGCACCAGCCCGTCGCTGACGTCGAGCATGGCGGTCGCGCCGAACTCCGCGGCCCGCGGTCCCTCGGCATAGGGCGGGGCCGGCCGCAGGTGGGCGTCCAGGCACGGCCCCGGTTCCACGGCCCCGGCCCGCAGCAGCGCGAACCCGGCCGCGGAGAGGCCGAGGTCCCCGATGACGGCCACGGCGTCACCGGGGCGCGCCCCGTCGCGCCGCACCGGGGCGCGCCCGCCGAGGTCGCCGAGAGCGGTGATCGCGATGGTCACCGCGTCGGCGCGGACCACGTCGCCGCCCACCACGGCCGCGCCCGCGGCCGCGCATTCGGCGCTGAGCCCTTCGGCGAACCCGTCCGCCCATTCCGCGGGCAGGTCCCCCGGGGCGGCGAATCCCAGGAGCAGCGCCGTGGGGCGCGCACCCATGGCCGCGATGTCGGAGAGGTTCTGCGCAGCGGCCTTGTGCCCGACGTCACGCGCGCCGGACCAGTCGCGCCGGAAGTGCCGCCCCTCCACCAGCAGGTCGGTGGTCGCCACCACCCGCCGATCGTCGGCGCGCACGACGGCCGCGTCGTCGCCGGGGCCGAGGATTACGTCGTCCGTTTGGGGGAATCTTGCGGTGACGCGGGCGATCAGCCCGAATTCACCGAGGTCCCCGATGGTGCTCACCACAGCCCTCAGGGTACGGTGACGCTCTCAGTGCAGTGGTCTAGACCCGCGCCTCACCGGCCGGCTGGAACCGGCCGATCCCGGTTCCCGGCGCGCGCGACCCGGCCATGCGCGTGCTCATCAGAACGCAGGAGGGGTGTTTCATGGTGCAGGCCTACATCTTGATCCAGACGGAGGTCGGCCGGGCGGCCGACGTGGTCAGGGAGATCGCCGAGATCGACGGAGTGACCCAGGCGGAGGACGTGACGGGCCCCTACGATGTGATCGTGCGTGCGCAGGCCGAGGACGTCGACGCCCTCGGACGCCTGGTGGTCGCGCGGATCCAGCGGCTGGACGGCATCGCGCGCACGCTGACGTGCCCGATCGTGAACATCTGAGCCGGAAACGGAAACGAAGAGCTGATGCGACGTGCGGCGACGGGTGGAGCGCTGGTCGGGCTGATGCTGCTGGCCGGTTGCAGCAGCGACGTCGAGATGCCGGCCCCCGCCCCGGGGGATCAGGCGGCCGAATCGTGCCGCGCCCTGATGGCGGGGCTGCCCGACTCCCTGTACGGCCAGGAGCGGGTCACGGTACGGCCCGATCCGGAGTTCGCGGCGGCGTGGGGCTCGCCCGCGATCGCGCTGCGCTGCGGCGTGCAGCGCCCGGAGGGCCTCAGGCCGGACTCCCAGTTGACGGTCGTCAACGACGTCGCGTGGCTGCCGCAGCCGACCGACCGGCCGACCCTGTACACGGCGGTGGGACACCAGGCCTACGTCGAGATGACCATCCCGCCCTCCTACTCTCCCCCGGCCGACGCCCTGATCGAGATCAGCGATCTGATCACCGAGAACGTCCCCGCCCTGCCGGCCGGCGAGCTGTAGCGGCCGCCCGGCGGGAGGGATCGGTCACCGGCCCTGCTGCATGCCCTCGGCCTGGATGCCGCCGGCCTCCTCGATCTCCGCGGCGGTCATGCCCACCGCTCCGGAGCACGCCGCTCCCGGCTCGGGGACCTCGGAGCCGCGCTCGTAGAGCCGGAGGAACTTCTCCAGGCGCTCGTCGGTCGGACCGTCCACGGCGACCTGCTTGCTCCAAGCCGAGGCCACGACCGGTTCCGGCATGTCCCCCTCGTAGGGGCTGACGAGGACGTAGCTGCCCGGGGTGTAGAGCGCCTCCAGCTGCTCGACCTGGTCGGAGGGGAGTTCGGGGTCGTAGGTGACCCACACTGCGCCGTGCTCCAGGGAGTGCACCGCGTGCAAGGGCTCCAGGGGCTCGGTGTAGACGCCGCAGTTCTGCCAGGCGGCGTGGTGGTCGCCGCCGGCGGGCGGGCTCTGCTCGTAGTCCACGGGTTCCGTGACGTGGTTGTTGGTGAGGCCCTCGAACTCCTGCAGCCCGTCGATCGTGCGGCGCTGGTACTCCATGTATCCCGCGAAGGCGACGCCGCCGACGACCAGGACGACCGCCGCGGTGACGCCGGTCGTCTTGATGATCTTGCGCCTGCGTTCCTCGCGCAGCCGCTGGGCGCGCATCTCCGCGGCCTTCTGCCGGCGGCGCTCCGCCGAACTCTTCCCCACCTTGTCTCCCACCATGACGGATCGACGGACAACCTGTGCCTATGCTCTGGGGGAGCATAGACCCTCAGAACACATCCACCTAGGAACTCCCCAATGACCAGGATGGTTCCCGTGAGTTACGAAGGCGAAGGCGGCACCGCACCGGCCCGGGAGGCCCCGAGGCGCAGGAGGATCTCCATACCGGTCGCCGCGCTGCTGGTCGTCGCGGCCCTCGTGTGCGGATACCTCGTCGGCCGGCCCGGCCACCCTCTGGAGAGCTCGGCCGACGCCGGGTTCCTGCGCGACATGAGCGCCCACCACGCCCAGGCGGTGGACATGTCGCTGATCATCATGGAGGAGACCGAGGAGCCGACGCTGGATACGGTCGCCTACGACATCACCCGCACCCAGCAGGCCCAGATCGGCCGGATGCAGGGGTGGCTGGCGCTGTGGGGCCTGAGCGCCAGGGGCACCCGACCCCCGATGGCCTGGATGGCCGGGCACGGACACGGCTCCGGCGGCGAGCCCCCCGAGCGGATGCCGGGGCTGGCGACCGAGGAGCAGATGCAGGAGCTGCGCGAGGCCGAGGGCGAGGAGGCCGAGATCCTGTTCCTGAGGCTGATGACCGAGCACCACCTCGGCGGCGTCGACATGGCGGAGGCCGCCGTCGGCCTGGCCGATGAGCCCATCGTGGTGAACTTCGCGAAGGGGATGGTCACCGCCCAGCAGAGCGAGATCGACCTGATGGCGGACATGCTGGAGGAGCGCGGGGCCGACCCCGAAGGCTCCTACTGAGTTCTCCTCGGCGATCTTGGCCTTGCCGGGGTCATCGCAGTGTTTCTAAGCCTCACAAGGTCGACGTGGGTTTCAACCTCGGCCCCGGGACGGAATGGGCGTGCGGGCGGGCCCCTCCTTGGGCTGAGGCTTCACAACCCCCCTGAGGCCGAGGACGGCGGACCCGGTGATCCCCACTTCCACCGCGCGCCGAAACCCCGGTTGCGTCCCGGCGCCCGAGCAGGCGGCGTGGGTGGCGCGGCGCCGGGGCGATCCCTTTTGGGGGCCTTCCACGCGAGAGGATCGCCCAGTCACCGCGGATCCCTCCCGGGGGTGATGTCGAAGACCCCCAGTGGCCGAGGTTGAGACTCAAGGGCAGGATCGGCGCGGAAGTAGGCGCGCCCCGCCGCCCTCCGGTCCGGGCGTGACCCACCCCTCCTTCACCTGGGCACCGATTCCATCGACTTACTACATGGCGTAGAACTACGATGTGTAGTACTACTTGTGGTCGAAGCGTTGGCGCTGGAGAGGCGGGCATGGACGCACTGGACCTCGCACGGTGGCAGTTCGGGATCACCACCGTGTACCACTTCCTATTCGTGCCGTTGACGATCGGCCTGTCGGTCATCGTGGCCTGCCTGCAGACGGCCTGGCACCGGACCGGCAGGCACGAGTACCTCCAGGCCACGAAGTTCTTCGGCAAGCTCTTCCTGATCAACTTCGCGATGGGCGTCGTCACCGGCATCGTGCAGGAGTTCCAGTTCGGCATGAACTGGAGCGAGTACTCGCGCTTCGTCGGCGACGTGTTCGGCGCGCCGCTGGCCCTGGAGGCCCTGCTGGCGTTCTTCCTGGAGGCGACGTTCATCGGGCTGTGGATCTTCGGCTGGGACAAGCTGCCCAGGGGGATCCACCTGGCCTGCATCTGGGCCGCGGCCATCGGCAGCAACCTCTCGGCGTACTTCATCCTGGCCGCCAACGCCTGGATGCGGCACCCCGTCGGCTACGAGGTGAACCCCGAGACCGGCCGGGCCCAACTCAGCGACATCGGCGCCGTCCTGAGCAACCCGCAGGCATGGTCGACCTACCTGCACGTGGTCAGCGCGTCGTTCATCGTCGCAGGGCTGTTCGTGGTGGCGGTGAGCGCCTTCAAGCTGCTGCGGTCCCGCTTCCACGGCGACGGCGGCACACCGGGCGAGGTTCCGCACGCCGACGAGCGGGAGCTGTTCCGCAAGACGATGCGGGTCGGCATGATCGTCACCCTGATCGCCGGCGTGCTGGTCGTCTTCTCGGGCGACCACCAGGCCAAGCTCGCAGCCGAGCACGAGCCGATGAAGCTCGCCGGGGCCGAGGCGCTGTGGAACACCGAGGACGCCGCGCACTTCTCGATGTTCGCGGTGGGCGACACCGACGCCCGCACCAACGTCGTCGACCTCGACATCCCCTACGTGCTGAGCTTCCTGGCGACCGGGGAGTTCGGCGGCACCGTCGAGGGCGTCAACGACCTCCAGGAGCAGTACGAGGCCTACTACGGCCCCGGTGACTACACGCCCAACATCTTCATCCTGTACTGGTCGTTCCGGCTGATGATGGGGCTGGGCATGGCCGGTGTCGCCGTGTCGGCCCTGGGTCTGTGGCTGACGCGCGGGAAGCGGCTGCCCGAGAGCCGGTGGTTCTACCGCGCCGCGATCCTGGCGCTGCCGGCGGCGCTGGCCGCCAACATCTTCGGCTGGCTCCTCACCGAGATGGGCCGCCAGCCCTGGACCGTGCACGGCGTGCTGATGACCGCCGACAGCGTCTCACCGGGCGTGAGCCTGGCCGAGGTGGCCCTCTCCCTCACGGTCTTCACCGCCGTCTACGGCGTGCTGGCGGTCGTCGAAGCCGGGCTGCTGTGGCGCTACGTCAAGGCCGGGCCGTCGCACCTGGTCCCGCCGAAGGACGAGGACGCGCCCGATGACAGCGACGCCCCCGTCCCCGCGTTCGTCTACTAGGAGCGGCGATCATGGATCTCGTCACCGTCTGGTTCATCGCCATCGCGGTCCTCTGGATCGGCTACTTCGTCCTGGAGGGGTTCGACTTCGGGGTCGGCACGTTACTTCCGGTCCTGAGCAGGGACGACACCGACCGCAGGGTCATGATCAATTCGATCGGGCCGGTCTGGGACGGCAACGAGGTGTGGCTGATCACCGCCGTCGGCGCGATGTTCGCCGCCTTCCCCGCCTGGTACGCGTCGCTGCTGAGCGGCTTCTACCTGCCGCTGCTGGTGATCCTGCTCGCCCTGATCGCGCGCGGCGTGGCCTTCGAGTACCGGGCCAAGGTCGACACCGACCGGTGGCGGGCCGCCTGGGACCTGGCGATCTTCTGGGGCAGCACGCTGCCGGCGCTGCTGTGGGGCGTCGTGTTCGCCAACGTCGTGCGCGGCGTGGCCATGGGCCCCGACCAGGTCGTCACCGCGGGCCTGGCCGACCTGCTCAACCCCTATGCCCTGCTCGGCGGGCTCACCACGCTGTCGCTGTTCACCCTGCACGGCGCGGTGTTCCTCGGCCTCAAGACCGACGGCGAGGTGCGGGCGCGCGCCCGCCGGGCCGTTCCGGCGATCGCCCTCGTCGCGGCGCCGGCCGCGTCGACGTTCCTGGGCTGGACCCAACTCGCCCATGGCAACGCGTGGACGCTGCCGCTGGTCGCCGTCGCCGCAGCGGCGCTGGTCCTCGGCGTGGTCCTGGCCGTGCGGGGACGCGAGGGCTGGTCGTTCACCGCGACGGCGGTGACGGTCTGCGCGACCACGGTGGTAATGTTCGGGGCGCTGTTCCCCGACGTCCTGCCCTCCACGACCGATCCGGCCTTCAGCCTGACGGTCCACAACGCCGCCTCGGCCGAGTACACGCTTACGGTGGTGTCGTGGGTCGCGGCGGTGTTTCTGCCCGTGGTGATCGGCTACCAGGCGTGGAGCTACTGGGTGTTCCGCAAGCGGGTCACCCGGGCCCACATCGAGCCGGCGGCCGCGCTCGGCGTCCCCGCGGCCCGATCCGGCGCGGCCGAAGCCGAGCAGTAAGCAGTAGAGGACGTGAATCCGTGAAGCCCCTCGACCCGAGACTGGTGCGCACCACGCGGGCGGTACGGGTGCACCTGGCGGTGACCGCGGTCTGCGGCGCGGCCGTGACCTGCCTGGTGCTCGCCCAGGCGTGGCTGCTGGCCCACACCATCGCCGGGGCCGGTACGGGCGCGGGGCTCGATGAGCTCTCCTGGGCGATCGCGGCCGTGGCCGGGGTCGCGGTCGCCCGGGCGGCGCTGTCCTACGGCGCCGAGACGGCCGCCCTGCGGTCGGCGGCGCACGCGAAGTCCCAGCTTCGCCGCAGGCTGGTCGCGCACGTGACGGGCGGGGAGCAGGGAGCGGTCTGGCTGTCCGGGCAGGGCGCCCCCGGCGCCCCCGAGTTCGGCGACAAGCAGGAGGCGGACACTCCCCGCGCCGGTGAGCTGGTCACGCTCGCCACTCGCGGCCTTGATGCGCTGGACGACTACTTCGCCCGGTATCTCCCGCAACTGGTGCTGGCGGTGCTCGTCCCCGTGGCCGTCCTCGTCGTCGTCGCCGGGGCCGACTGGATCTCGGCCCTCGTCATCGCGGTGACGCTGCCGCTGATCCCGGTCTTCATGGCCCTGGTCGGCTGGCACACCCAGGCACGCACGCAGCGGCGGTGGCTGCTGCTGAACCGCCTGGGCGGGCACTTCCTCGACGTCGTCGAAGGACTGCCCACGCTCGCGATCTTCCGCAGGGCCAAGGCGCAGGCGGCGATCATCCGGCGCATCACCGACGAGCACCGGCGCGCCACCATGTCGACGCTGCGGGTGGCGTTCCTCTCGGCGTTCGTGCTGGAACTGCTGTCCACGCTCGCGGTCGCGCTGGTCGCGGTGGAGATCGGGCTGCGGCTGATGTACGGGCGGCTGGACTTCGAGACCGCGCTGCTGGTGCTGATCCTCGCCCCCGAGGCCTACCTGCCGCTGCGCGAGGTCGGCGCGCGGTTCCACGCGAGCATGGAGGGGGTGGCGGCGGCGGAGCAGACCTTCGACACACTGGACCGGGGTCCGTCCGCGCGGCGGGAGCCCGCTGCGGAGCCGGGCGGCGCGGCCGTGCCGCTGCTGCCGTGCGGCGACGGCCGGCCCGCACCGCGGGTGCGCCTGGACAAGGTCGGCCTCACCTACCCCGGGCGGGAGACGCCCGCGCTGCGCGATGTGGACCTGACCGTCGAACCCGGGCGCACCATCCTGCTGACCGGACCGAGCGGCTCGGGCAAAAGCTCGCTGCTGTCGCTGCTGCTGCGGTTCGCCGAACCGACGTCGGGGACGATCTGGGTCGAGCGGCCGAGCCCGCGGACGGGCGGAGCCGGCGGCGGCCCCGGCGATCCGGGCCGGGTCCGGCTGGAGCAGGTGCCCGCCGACGCCTGGCGCCGGATGATCGCCTGGGTGCCGCAGCACCCCTACCTCTTCGACGACACGGTCATCGGCAACATCCGGCTGGGTGCGCCGGAGGCGAGCGTCGCCGAGGTCCGGCGCGCCGCCGAGCTCGCCGAGGCCCACGACTTCATCTGCGCGCTGCCCGAGGGCTACGGCACCCGGCTGGGCGAGCGCAGCACCCGGCTGTCGGCCGGGCAGCGCCAGCGCATCGCCCTGGCCAGGGCGTTCCTGCGCGACGCACCGATCGTGCTGCTGGACGAGCCGACCGCCCACCTCGATCCGGACAACGCCGCCGCCGTGCGCACCGCCGTCACCAGGCTGCTTCAGGACCGGACGGGCGTCATCGTCGCGCACGACACCGGATGGTCCGACACCGTGGACGACACCGTGCGCGTCCGGGGCGGCCGCATCGGCGAGATCAGCGAAGGAGCCCCGTCGTGAGCGCGCGCGAACCGCTGTGGCGGATGATCGCACTGGCCCGGCCGCGCGGGACGAGGTTCGCGCTCGGAGTGCTGCTGGGCGCGGTGGCGACCGGCTCGGGCGTCGCCCTGCTGGGCGTGGCCGCCTGGCTGATCGCCACGGCCGCGCAGCACCCGCCCATCACCGCGCTGAGCGTCGCCGTGGTCGCCACGCGGGCGCTCGGCGTCACCAGGGGCGTGGCTCGCTACCTGGAGCGGCTGGTCACCCACGACGCCGCGTTCCGCACGCTCGCCGACGTACGGGTCCGGGTCTACGAACGGCTCGCCCGCACCGAGCCGATCCGCCGCTTCCGTTCGGGCGACCTGGTGTCGCGCCTGGTCAGCGACACCGACGCGACGCAGGACCTGCTCATCCGGGGGCTCACCCCGCCGCTGGTCGCCGTCGTCACCGGTGCCGCGACGGTCGCTGTGTGCACGGCCCTGCTGGTTCCCGGCGGGCTGCTGCTGGCCGCCGGGCTGCTGCTGGCCGGCCTGGCCGTGCCGCTGTGCGCGGCCGCTCTGGGCAAGGGGCCGGGCCGGCGCCAGGCCGCCGCCCGCGGGGAGCTGTCCACCTCGCTGGTCGACGCCCTTCACGGCGCACCCGACCTGATCGCCTACGGCGCCATGGATCAGGCCGTTCGGCGGGTCGAGAGGGCTGACGGGGAGCTCACCCGGGTCGCGCGCCGCGACGCCGCGCTGCTCGGCTTCGGCGCCGGAGCGACCACGCTGATCACCGGCCTGACCGTGTGGGGGACGCTGCTGCTGGGGGTCGCCGCCGTCGAGGACGCGACGCTGGGCGCGGTCCCGTTCGCGGTGCTGGTGCTGACCGCGCTCGCAGCGTTCGAGATCGTCGCCCCGCTGCCCGCGGTCGCCGCACGCCTGGGCGCGGTGCGGGCGAGCGGGGAGCGGCTGTTCGACGTGCTGGACCAGCCGAGCGCGCTGGCGAAGGAGCCGGAGACGCCCGGCGAGCCGCTCAGGGACGAGACCGCGCTGCGCGTGCGCGGTCTGCGGGTGCGCTACGGCCCCGACGAGCCGTGGGCCCTGGACGGCGTGGACATCGATGTGCCGCCGGGGCGCAAGGTGGCGGTGCTCGGCCCCAGCGGAGCGGGCAAGAGCACGCTCGCGGCGGTGCTGCTGCGGTTCCGCGACCCCGACTCGGGGACGGTCGAACTGGGCGGCGCCGACATCACCGACCGCCCGGCCGATGAGGTGCGGCGGATCGTCACCGGTGTGCCGCAGGACCCGCACGTCTTCGCCAGCACGCTGCGGGAGAACCTGCGCCTGGCCCGGCCGGAGGCCGACGGGACGGAACTGTGGGAGGCGCTGCGGCGGGCCCGGCTGGCCGAGGACGTCGAGGCGATGCCGCACGGGCTGGACACCGAGGTCGGCTCGCACGGCGCCCGGTTGAGCGGCGGCATGCGCCAGCGCCTGGCGCTGGCCCGGGCGCTGCTGGCGGCGCCGCGCGTCCTCGTGCTCGACGAGCCGACGGCCCACCTGGACCCCGACACCCGCGACGCGGTCGTCGCCGACCTGCTCGCGGCGGCCGAGGGGTACTCGACGCTGTTCATCACCCACGACCTCACCGGCATGGACCGGATGGACGAGATCTACGTGGTCGCCGACGGCAGGGTCCTCCAGCACGGCGGGCACGAGGAGCTGCTGGCGCGGGACGGCTGGTACCGCGAGGCCCACACCCGCAACGGCCCCGCGGCCCCGTCCGCGTCCGGCGCACGGTAGCCGGAAGATCCTGGAAGCTCACCTCAGGGGGTTTTGAAGGCCCGTCCAGGAGGGGGAGGTCTCCCTCACCCGAAGGGGTCTGTCACCTCAGCCCCAGGAGGAGGCTCGTACGGGTGCGGTTCTCTTGCGTGGCCGAAGGCCCATTGAGGTGGACCGCGCACCCGTGCGCGAAGCAGACCCGCCGCCTCGGGTACGGAGCGACACCATGGTTCCGGCCTGAACCGCACAGTGACCGGTGTACTTCGCGCGGAGCCGGGCACCCGAGGAAACGGGCCTCCGGCCACACGACGGGCCGCCCGTTCACCGCGAACCCCTATGGCCGAGGTTCAGAACCCCAGTGGCCGGGGCTGCGAACCTCCCTGCGGCCGGAGGAGGGAGCGCGAAATCCCCGACCGTTATAGGACCGGTTCGCGCACCGGATAGGGTCACGTCGTGACCAATCCCCTTCGAGAGATCTTCACCGGCATCGGCGTGCTGCTGCGCGGATTCGGCATGATCCTGCGCAGGCCCAGACTGTTCGTCCTCGGTGCGATCCCGCCCCTGTTCACCTCGATACTGTTCCTGGTCGCGCTCGTGGCACTGATCATGAGCGTCGACGACCTGGTCGCCTGGATGACGCCGTTCGCCGACGGCTGGGACGAGGTCTGGCGCACCACCGTGCGGATCGCGCTCGGGATCGCGCTGGTCGCCGGGACGGTCCTCGTCATGGTCATCGGGTTCAGCACGATCACGCTGGCCCTGGGTTTCCCCCTCTACGACAAGATCGCCGAGGAGGTCGAGCACGAACTCGGCGACGCGCCCGCGGAGGTCGACGAGCCGATCATGGGGTCGGTCGCCCGGTCCCTGCGGCAGTCGGTGGTCCTCATCGTCATCTCGATCGCGGTGGCGATCCCGCTGTTCGCCGCCGGATTCGTCCCCGTGGTGGGGCAGACGGTGGTGCCGGTGGTCTCGGCGCTGTTCGGCGGCTGGATGCTCTGCGTCGAACTGATCGGCGCCGCGTTCGACCGCCGCGGCCTGCGCCGGCTGGGCGACCGGCGGCGCGCCATGCAGCGGTACCGGCTGCGGGCGCTCGGGTTCTCGGTGCCGGCGTTCCTGCTGCTGTCGATCCCGTTCGTGGCCATCGTGGTCTTCCCCGCCGCGACGGCGGGCGGCACGATCCTGGCCCGGCAGCTGCTCCCTCCCGCTCCCCCGCCTTCTCCCGGCTTCCCTCCGCCCGGACCGGGACGGTCCACGCCGCACCCGCCGCAGGCGCCTCCCGGTCGGCCGACGGGATGATCACATAGCTTTGTACCCGGGGAAACGGTGACGGAGGTCGGTGGCGCAATGGCCGAGCCGACGGGCGAGCGGGACCGCGACGCGCAGGCCGCGGCATCGGCGGCCGGCTCCGGCACGAGTGAGCGCCCGGAGCTGTTCGGAGCCATCGAGACCGGTGGCCGCCGGACGAGCGTGGGGCTCATCCGGCTGGTGCACGCCATGGCGGGCAGGTTCGGAATGAACCCGACCGACATGCAGTGTTGGTCGCTGCTCCAGATCAGCGGCCCCATGACCCCCGGCCGGCTGGCCCGGCTCACCGGTCTGACCTCGGGCGCGATCACCGCGGTCATCGACCGCCTGGAGCGCGACGGCTACGTGCGCAGGGAGCGCCACCCCGAGGACCGCCGCAAGGTCATGGTCGCGGTGCGCCCTCGGGAGGACTCCGACATCTCCCGCTCCTTCCTCGGACTGCGAGAGGCGATGATCGACCTGCACGAGGGGTACTCCGACGACGAGCTGCGGCTGATCACGCGCTGGCTCGACGGCGTCAACGAGGTGCTGGAGCGGCTCGCCGAGCAGAACCGGCGGACCAGATGAGCGCCCCGGCTCAGCGCAGCCCCGTGCCGCGCCGCAGCGCGGTCTGGATCAGGCGGTCCACCAGGGCGGCGTAGTCCAGGCCGGTCGCGGCCCACATCTGCGGGAACGCCGAGGCCGGGGTGAAGCCGGGCAGGGTGTTGATCTCGTTGACGTAGACCTCGCCGTCGTCGCCGTAGAAGAAGTCGACCCTGGCCAGGCCCTCGCATCCCATGGCCTCGAAGGTCTCGGCGGCCAGCAGCCGGATCCGCTCGGTGACGTCGGTGGGCAGGTCGGCCGGGATGGTGAGGCTGCTGCTGGACAGGTACTTGGCCTCGAAGTCGTAGAAGTCGAACCCCTCGGCGACGTGGATCTCCGCCGGAAGCGAGACGTCGGGGGCCCCGCCGTCCAGCGACTCCAGCACGCCGCATTCGACCTCGCGGCCGCTGATGCCGGCCTCGACGATGACCTTCGGGTCGTGCTCGCGCGCCGCCTCGATCGCGGCGGTCACGGCGTCGGTGTCGGCCGCGTCGCGCACCTTGGTGATGCCGATGCTGGACCCGGCGCGAGCGGGCTTGACGAAGACGGCGCCGCCGAGTTCGGCGACGTCGTCGAGGATCCGCTTGCGCTCCCGCTGCCAGGCACGGTCACCGACCGCGACGTAGCGGCCGGTCTTCAGTCCCTGGCCGGCGAGCAGCGCCTTCATGAAGACCTTGTCCATCGACGCGGCGCTGGCGAAGACCCCCGCGCCGGCGTAGCGGGCGCCCATCATCTCGAACAGGCCCTGAATGGTGCCGTCCTCACCGAACGGGCCGTGCAGCAGCGGCAGGACGACGTCGACCCGGCCGAGCGCCTGCGGCGCCGCGCCCGGGTGGACCTCCAGGAAGGTGGAGTCGGTGTCGAAGGGCAGCGCGAGCGCCGAACCGGCCTCCTCCACCGCCGGCAGCCGGCCGTCGGTGATGGCGAGGCGCTCCGGCTCCGCCGAGGTCAGCATCCAGTTGCCAGCGCGGGTGATGCCGATGGGCACGATCTCGTAGCGGTCGGTGTCGATCACCGACAGCACGCTGCCCGCGGTGACGCAGGAGATCTCGTGCTCGGAGCTGCGCCCGCCGAATACGACGGCGACCCGTGTCTTCTGCTGCTCGGCCATGGTGCCTGACCCTATATCCCCATGGCGGGGAACCGGAAACAGGCGACGCCGACCCAAACCCGGTTGATCCTCACATCGGGGATGCCGACCCGTCCAGCGCATCCAGGGCGGCCAGCGCGTCGGCGACCAGGTCCTCGGGCTCCTCCAGACCGATGGAGAAGCGCACCGCGGCCGGGCCGATTCCCGCGGCCCGCAGGGCCTCATCCGACATCTGCCGGTGCGTGGTGGAGCCGACATGGCCGACCAGGGTGTGCGTGCCGCCCAGGGACGCGGCGATGGTGGCCACCCGGAGGCGGTCGGCGAAGGCCATGCCGGTCCCGCGGTCGCCGTGCGGGGTGACCGTGACGACGGCGCCGCAGCGCGCCCCCTCCGGACCGGAGTCGAACAGCTCGCGCGCGAGCCGGTGCCCCTGGTGCCCGGGCAGGCCGGGGTGGTCGACCCTGGCGACGGCCGGGTGGCGCTGAACGGCCGCGGCGAACTCCGCGGCCGTCGCGCACTGGCGGGCCACCCGCAGCGGCAGCGTCTCGAGGCCGCGGTGCAGCAGGAACGCCTCGTCGGCCGCCAGGCAGGGCCCCAGATCGATCCGGGCCGAGCGGATGGCCGCGATGAGCTCGGGCCGCCCGACGGCCACGCCCCCGGTCGCGTCGCTGTGGCCGCCGAGGTACTTGGTGGCCGAGTGCAGGACGAGGTCGGCGCCGTGCTCCAGCGGGCGGCACACGGCCGGGGAGGCGAACGTCGAGTCCACCGCGAGCAGAGCACCGGCCTCGTGGGCGATGGCGGCCAGGCCCGGGAGGTCGGACACCGTCATCGTCGGGTTGGACAGGGTCTCGGTGAAGACGATCCGGGTCTGCGGGCGGATCGCCGCGCGGACCGCGTCGAGGTCGGTGATGTCGACGAAGTCGGTGCTCACCCCGAAGCGGCGGAACAGCCCGTCCAGGAGGGAGTAGGTGTTGCCGTAGATCGACCGGGCGGCGACCACGTGCGCCCCGGCCTCGGTCAGCGCCAGGAGGGCGGTGCTGACGGCGGCCATGCCGGAGGCGAACGCCTGGCCGCGCACCTCGCGGTCGAGGCCGGCGCCCTCCAGCGCGGCGACGGCGTGCGCGAAGGCCTCGGTGGTGGGGTTGTCGATCCGCGCGTAGGAGTAGCCCTCCTGGACGCCGTCGAGGACGTCGGCGTACTCCTGGGAGCTGCCGAAGGCATAGGTGGTGCTGCGGTGGACGGGACCCCGCACCGACCGCCCGACCGGCGCGGACGGCGCGGGCAGCCGCACGGCACGGGTGTTCTCACCCGGGTGGTTTGTCATGGTTCCTCCCCGAACATCGTATGAGAACCGTGCCGATTTCCGAACGACCGGGGTTCACTGCGCGGCCTTGGCGGATTCCGCACGCGACCCGGCCGGACGGCGCTACATCCCGTAGCGCTCGGGCTTGGCGCTGCGGGACATGAAGGCCAGCAGCGCCTGCGCCGGGGGCAGGTCGTGGTGCATCATCGCCACCACGGCCTCGGTGATCGGCATGTCCACCCCGTTGGCCCTGGCCAGTGCCAGGATCGACTCCGAGGACTTCACCCCTTCGGCCGTCTGCCGGGTCTCGGCGATGACCTCCTCCAGCGTCATGCCAGAGCCCAGCTTCTCGCCGAACGTGCGGTTGCGCGACAGCGGCGAGCTGCACGTCGCCACCAGATCGCCCATCCCGGCCAGTCCGGCGAGCGTGTGCTCGTCGGCCCCCAGGCTCACGGCGAGCCGGACCGTCTCGGCCAGTCCGCGCGTGATCAGCGAGGCCTTGGCGTTGTCGCCGAACCCCATCCCGACGGCCACGCCCACGGCCAGCGCGATGACGTTCTTCACCGCGCCGCCCAGTTCGGCGCCCACGACGTCGGTGTTGGTGTAGGGCCGGAAGTAGGCGGACTTGCAGATGTGCTGCAGCCGCACCGCCGTCGGTTCGTGTGCGCACGCCACCACCGCCGTCGCCGGCTGGCGCTCGGCGATCTCGCGCGCCAGATTCGGCCCGGAGACCACAGCGACCTGCTCGGCGGGCAGCTCCAGCGCCTCGGCGATGACCTCGCTCATCCGGCGGGACGTGCCCAGCTCGATGCCCTTCATCAGGCTCACGATGACCGCGTCGCGGGGAACGGCGGCCCGCCACGCCTCGAGGTTGGCGCGCAGCGTCTGCGACGGCACCGCGATCACCACGAACTCCGCGGAGTCCAGCGCCTTGTCCGCGTCGGTCGTGGCCGAGAGCGCGGGGTTCAACCCGACGTCGGGGAAGTAGTCGGGGTTCTCGTGCCGCCGGCCGATCGCGTCGACCACCTCGGCGCGCCTGCCCCACAGCACCACCTCGGCGACACCGGCGTCGGCCACCACGTTCGCGAACGCGGTCCCCCATGAGCCGCTGCCCAGCACCGCCACCTTGGTCATGTCATTCCTCTCTGCCGCCGGCGGGAGGTCCGGGGCCGGCCGCGGCCGGACGCGCCCCGTTCCCGCCCGGCTGTCGTCGGTCGGGATCCGTTCAGGTCCGGGGGGCGCCGTCGTCGCCGTTGTTCGCGCCCTCCGCGGCGGCCGACTTCTGCTGCCGCGCCTTCTTGGGGTCGAAGGGCTGAGCGGGCGGCTCCTCCCCGCGCAGCTCGGCCTGGAGGCCGGTGACGGAGCGCATGATGTCGGCGGTGGCCTCGCGCAGCGTGGTCGCGGTCAGCGGCCGGTCGCGGTACTTGCTCAGGTCCACCGGCGGCCCCGCCAGGATCTGGACCCGCTTGCGCGGGAAGACGCGCAGCCTGGCCGTGCCGTAGGGCAGGAGGTGCTGCTCCCCCCAGTGCGCCAGCGGGATGACCGGGACGCCGGTGGTCAGCGCGATCCGGGCGACCCCGGTCTTGGCGACCATCGGCCACAGCTCGGGATCGCGGGTGCAGGTGCCCTCGGGGTAGAAGATGACCGAGGCCCCGTCCTCGGCCAGCGCCTTCTCCGCCTCCTTCAGCGCCTTCACCGCGTCGCTGCTGCCCCGGTACACGGGGATCTGGCCGGTCGAGCGGGCCACGCCGCCGACGACGGGGATGCGGAAAACCCCCTCCTTCGCGGTGAACGTGGGCCAGCGGCGGCCGGCGACGTAGAGGTAGTGCGCGATCGTCAGCGGATCCGACATCGACAGGTGGTTGGCGGCGATGATCACGCCGCCCTCGCGCGGGATGTTCTCCTGGCCCCGCCACTCGCGCTTGGTGACGGCCGACATGATCGGGCGGACGACGGCGACGACGATCGCCTTCACCCATCGTGATTCCCGGCGTTTCACGGCGGACTCCTTCGTTCGGCCCCGGCAGCGCGGCCCCGCGTGCCGATGGCGTGCAGCATAACCGCGCGGGAATACCCGGCCGCGCGCAACCGCTCCAGTTTAGGCAGTCCCCGCGGTGCGGGACCGAGGCCGGTCGGTGGTCCGGAAGGTGCGGTGCGACGGAGCCGCCGGGACGTACTCTCTCTTCTACCGGCCGGTGGAGTCGAGTCGAGGGGTGTCAGTGACCACAGCCGAGGCGGACCCGCGGTGGTCGCTGGTGATCCCGGTGAAGCGGCTGACCGCGGCGAAGTCCCGGCTCGCCGAGTTCGCCGGGGTCCACCGGGAGGAACTCGCCCTGGCCGTCGCCGCCGACACCGTGATGGCCGCGGTGAGCTGCCCGGGCGCGGCCGAGGTGATCGTCGTCACCGATGACCCCCTCGCCGCCTCGGCACTGCGCGACCTGGGCGCGCACGTCGTCACCGACGAACCGGGCGCCGGCCTCAACCCCGCCCTGGTGCACGGCGCGGCCGAGGCGCTGACCCTGCGGCCCGGGACGGGCGTGTGCGCGCTGTCCGCGGACCTCCCGGCGCTGCGGCCCGGTGAGCTGAACCGGGTGCTGGCGGCCGCGCGGCCGCACGGGCAGGCGTTCCTCTCCGACACCCCGGGCATCGGCACCACCGCGTACGCAGCGGGCCCCGGTGCGGCGTTCACCCCGGCGTTCGAGGGGGCCTCGCGCCGCCGGCACCGCGCGGGTGGAGCGGCGGAGATCGGGCTCGACGACGTCCCCACGGTCCGGCGCGACGTCGACACCC
Organism: Spinactinospora alkalitolerans; assembly: GCF_013408795.1. Taxonomy (NCBI): domain Bacteria; kingdom Bacillati; phylum Actinomycetota; class Actinomycetes; order Streptosporangiales; family Nocardiopsidaceae; genus Spinactinospora; species Spinactinospora alkalitolerans. The sequence goes on along the minus strand of NZ_JACCCC010000001.1, from coordinate 1,068,306 downwards.
CGGCCGACCTGCGCGAGGCCGCGGCCCTCGGGGTCGGCCCGCACACCGCCAAGGTGGTCGCCAAGCTGGGGCTGTGACCCGCGTGCGCGTGCGCCGCTGCCCGGACCCCCATGAGAGGACCCGGGCAGCGTGTGCGGTTGTGCGTGGTCGAAAGCGGTCGGGCGCTACTTCGTCTTCTCGCCGTTCACCAGGGCCTTGAAGTCCGAACCGGGCCGGAACTTCGGTACGAAGCTGGCCGGGACGTCGATCGCCGCCCCGGTGGCGGGGTTGCGAGCCGTGCGGGGCGCGCGCTCGGACTTCTCGAAGACACCGAATCCGGTGATGGCCACCTTGTCGCCCTTGGCAACGGTCTGCTGAATGGTCTCCAACACGGCGTTCACTGCCTCGGTGGCGGTTTTCTTGTCCCCCAACCGGTCGGAGATCGCGTCAATCAGGTCACGCTTGTTCATTGGTTCCTCCGGTTCCCCCTTGCTCGCTCGAAATTAGGGGACACCAGGGGCCCTACACAAATACAAACGCCTGGAAATTCAGCGTGTCGGAGGGGGATCGACCTGCGGAGGAAGCTCTGCGAGCATCTTGTCGAGCCGCTCCGACGCGCGCACGGGATCCCTTTTGACCCCTTCTGTAACCGTCAAAAGCCTACGAATTACCGGAATCCGGACACCTTCGGGGAGGGCGTTGGCACGGCGATGCGCGTCCCGCAACCGCCGTGCCAAATCAAGGTAAAATTCCGCGTCGGCGTTGGATTTCGCGCTCACGCTCCTCGCTTCCTCCGCCGCCGACGCGGTCCGGCCTCCGGCCATCGGCACCGCCGACTCCGCGCACTCGCTCGCGTTCGCGTCGGCGTTGGATTTCGCGCTCACGCTCCTCGCTTCCTCCGCCGCCGACGCGGTCCGGCCTCCGGCCATCGGCACCGCCGACTCCGCGCACTCGCTCGCGTTCGCGTCGGCGTTGGATTCCAGCTCGGTCTCCCCGCACATCTCCGCGTCCGGCCCTCCGTCCGCGCGGCCGCTCCCCGGCTCTACTGGGTCACCGGGAGCCACGGCTTGCGGCGCGTTTCGTAGTCGGAAATGGCGTCGGTGTGGCGCAGCGTCAGGTCGATGTCGTCCAACCCCTCCATCAGCCGCCAGCGGGTGTAGTCGTCCAGTTCGAACGGCTCGGCGACGCCGGGGGCCCGCACCTCGCGCGCCTCGAGGTCGACCGTGACCTCCGTCGCGGGGTCGGCCTCGACCGCCTCCCAGAGCCGCTCGATGACCTCCGGCGGCAGCACGACCGTCAGCAGGCCGCCCTTGAGCGAGTTGCCGCGGAAGATGTCGGCGAAGCGCGGCGCCAGCACGGCCTTGAAGCCGTAATTCTGCAGGGCCCACACCGCGTGCTCGCGCGAGGAGCCGGTGCCGAAGTCGGTACCGGCGATCAGCACGCTGCCGTCCTTGAACTCCGGCTTGTTCAGCACGAACTCGGGGTCGTTGGCCCGCCACGCGGCGAACAGCCCGTCCTCGAAACCGGTGCGGCTGACCCGCTTGAGGTAGACGGCGGGGATGATCTGGTCGGTGTCCACGTTGCTGTAGCGCAGCGGCACGGCGCGGCCGGTGTGGACGGTGAACTTCTCCATGTCGGCTATTCCCTAGATACGTCGGCTGGCTTCTCGGCTACAGGTCCGCGGGTGAGGACAGGGTGCCCCGGACGGCCGTCGCGGCGGCGACCAGCGGCGACACCAGGTGGGTCCGGCCGCCCTTGCCCTGCCGGCCCTCGAAGTTGCGGTTGGAGGTCGAGGCGCTGCGCTCACCCGGCTCGAGCTGGTCGGGGTTCATGCCCAGGCACATCGAGCAGCCGGCCTCGCGCCACTCGGCACCGGCGGCCTTGAAGAGCTCGTCCAGCCCTTCGGCCGCGGCCTGCTCCTTGACCCGCATGGAGCCGGGCACCACCAGCATGCGGACGCCGTCGGCGACCCTCCTGCCCCTGATGATCTCGGCGGCGGCGCGCAGGTCCTCCATGCGGCCGTTGGTGCAGGAACCCAGGAACACGGTGTCGACCCTGACCTCGCGCAGCGGCGTGCCGGGGCGGAGGTCCATGTAGGCCAGCGCCTTCTCGGCCGCGGCGCGGGCACCGGGGTCGGCGAAGTCGGCCGGGTCGGGCACGGCGGTGTCCAGCGGCGCGCCCTGGCCGGGGTTGGTGCCCCAGGTGACGAACGGGCTGATCTCGTCGGCCTCGAGCACGACCTCGGTGTCGAAGACGGCGCCGTCGTCGGTGCGCAGGCTCCTCCAGTGCTCCACGGCGGCGTCCCATTCGGCGCCGGCGGGAGCGTGCGGGCGCCCCTTGATGTAGTCGAACGTGGTCTCGTCCGGGGCGATCATCCCGGCCCTGGCGCCCGCCTCGATCGACATGTTGCAGATCGTCATCCGGGCCTCCATCGACAGCGACCGGACGGCCTCGCCGCGGTACTCGATGACGTAGCCCTGACCGCCGCCGGTGCCGATCTTGGCGATGACGGCAAGGATGATGTCCTTGGAGGTCACCCCCTCCTTCAGGGTCCCGTTGACGGTGACCGCCATGGTCTTGAACGGCGACATGGGCAGCGTCTGCGTGGCCAGGACGTGCTCGACCTGGCTGGTGCCGATGCCGAACGCCAGGGCGCCGAACGCGCCGTGGGTGCTGGTGTGGCTGTCGCCGCAGACGACGGTCATGCCGGGCTGGGTGAGGCCCAGTTGCGGGCCGACCACGTGCACGATGCCCTGCTCGATGTCGCCCATCGGGTGCAGGCGGACACCGAAGTCCGAGGCGTTCTTGCGCAGCGTGTCGATCTGGGTGCGCGACACCGGGTCGGCGATCGGCAGCAGGATGTTCTCGGTGGGGACGTTGTGGTCCTCGGTCGCGATCGTGAGGTCGGGGCGGCGCACGCTCCGGTCGGCGAGCCGCAGTCCCTCGAACGCCTGGGGACTGGTCACCTCGTGCACGAGGTGCAGGTCGATGTAGAGCAGGTCGGGCTCTCCCTCGGCACGTCGGACGACGTGCTCCTCCCAGACCTTCTCGGCCATCGTGCGAGCCATGTGCGACGCCTCCTCGCGTCTCGACGGTTTCCTCGGAGCTTCTCGCCACCGCGCTCCGCCGCTGGTGGCGGTGCGCGAACGTTCCTCCGGCGCGAGTCGCGCCCGTGCGTGCGGGCGAACTTGCTTTCCAAATAGCGAGACGGCAATATCAAGCCATGGACAACTCTAGCCCATCCAGCGGCGTAGGTGTGCTGGACAAGACAATGTCCGTGCTCGACGCGCTGGAATCCGGGCCCGCTTCACTGGCTCAGCTCGTACAGATCACCGGCCTGGCACGGCCCACGGCGCACCGATTGGCGGTCGCGCTCGAACGGCACCGCATGGTCACCCGGGACAGCCAGGGACGCTTCGTCCTCGGTCCCCGGCTCGGAGAGCTGTCCATCGCCACCGGAGAGGACCGGCTGCTGGCGGCCGCCAACCCCGTCCTCATCCAACTGCGCGACCTGACCGGCGAGAGCGCCCAGCTCTACCGCCGCCAGGGCGACGCGCGGGTGTGCGTGGCCGCGGCCGAGCGCACCAGCGGACTGCGCGACACCGTTCCCGTGGGCAGCGAACTGCCGATGAACGCCGGCTCGGCCGCGCAGGTCCTCGTGGCCTGGGAGGACTCCGACCGCATCCGCAAGGCCCTGCGTGGCGCCCACTTCACCGCCGCCACGCTGGCCCAGGTCCGGCGGCGGCGCTGGTCGCAGAGCGTCGGCGAACGCGAGCAGGGCGTCGCCTCGGTCTCGGCCCCGATCTCCGGACCGGGCGGACGCGTGATCGCCGCGGTCTCGGTGTCCGGGCCGATCGAACGCCTGACCCGCTCCCCCGGCCGCCTGCACGCCCAGGCCGTGACCTCGGCGGCGGAGAAGATCAGCGAGGCCCTGCACAACCACGAGCCGAACGGGCGATAGCCCCCCGTCAGGGAGTGCCGCTCGCGCCCGGCCTCACCCCTCCAGGGGGATGCTCAGGATGCGGTCGTCACCCTCCCCGGGCGAGCCGCGGCCGTCGCGGTTGCTGGTGCTCACCCAGATCTCCTCGCCGTCCGGCGTGGCGGCGACGGCGCGCAGCCGGCCGTACTCCCCGACGTAGAGCTGCTCCGGCTCCAGCACCGGATCGTCGTCGCCGCTCAGCGGCACCCGCCACAGGCGCTCGCCGCGCAGCGCGGCCACCCACAGGGACCCGCCCGCGACGGCCGCCCCGCTGGGCGAGGCCTCCTCCGGGGTCCAGGTGACCACGGGGTCGATGTACTCCTCCCGGTCGCCGACCCCCTCGACCTCGGGCCAGCCGTAGTTGCCGCCCGGCTCGATCACGTTGACCTCGTCATAGGTGTTCTGGCCGAACTCGACGCCGAACATCATGCCGTCCTCGTCCCAGGCCAGACCCTGGACGTTGCGGTGGCCGTAGCTGAGGACCAGGTTTCCGAACGGGTTGCCCTCCGCGGGCTCGCCCTCCGGCGTCATCCGCAGGATCTTGCCGGCGAGCGAATCGGTGTCCTGCGCCAGGGAGCCGTCGCCGGCGTCGCCGGTGCCGGCGTAGAGCATCCCGTCGGGGCCGAACCTGATCCGGCCGCCGTTGTGGAACTGCGCGACCGGGATGCCGTCGACCAGGACCTCCTGCTCACCAAGGCCGTCCTCGGCGTCGTAGGTCATGCGGGCGATCCGGTTGCCGGAGTCGGAGGTGTAGTAGACGTAGACGTGGGAGTCCTCGGCGAACTCCGGCGACACCGCCAGCCCCAGCAGCCCGCCCTCACTGCCCGGCGAGACGCCCTCGACCTCTCCGGCCTCGCTGGTCGTGCCGTCGGGCCGCACCCGCAGCACGCGGGCAGAGTCGCGCTCGGTCACCAGCGCCGAGCCGTCGGGCAGGAAGCCGATCGCCCAGGGGACCTCCAGGCCGGTGGCGACGTCGGCGGGTTCGCCGGGCGGGACCATGCGCGCGGTCTCCTCCCCCGTCCCGTTCCGCGATGCGGGCCCGCCGGTCCCCTCCGGCGCTCCCGAACACGCCGCCGTGAGCACCACGATCACCCCGGCGGCGGCGATCCCTGCACGGCGTCCCATGTGCGCTCCCGATGTCGGCGACCCTGAACCACCCCATCCCCACCGGGAGACGCTCCGACACCCGTCAGGGGTTTCGCCCAGTGAAGACAAGCGTTCCCGAGCAGGTCCCGCCTTTCTCAGCGAACGCCACTTCGCGGCCTGACTGATGTTCGACGGTCGGGTTCGCACAGGGGGTCGGCTGTCGCAGTGCGCGCAGCGCCGGCGGCACAGCAGGTCCGAGCCCTGGAAATCCCAGCCCGACCCGCGAACCAGCGGTCAAGGCTCGATGAGTGTGCTCCAATGGCACGGCGCCGAGGCGGTCACATCGCGGCTCCGCGCCGCAGCCGGTCGGCCGCCGAACGGGTGTGCCGGGTGACCGGGCGGACGCCGAGGGCGGCGCCGTCGTCATCCGCTCACCGTGGATCTCCGCCATGTCAGGCATCCGCCGTGTCCGCCCCGAGGGGCCGGTAGATGGGCACGCCCGCGGCGGTCAGCTCGTCGCGGAGCGCGAAGTAGGCCTCGCCGAACGGATCCTCGCCGAGCAGGCCCATCAGGCCGCGGCGGATCGCCACGTCGCGCGGAGCGAGCTCGGCGGCCCGCCGGCGGTGGTGGGCCGCGCGGTCGGCGTCGCCGCGCTCGGCCAGCGCCACGGCGAGCCGGGCGTGGGCGCGGGCCCGCTGCTCCCGGTCCGTGGGGACGCGCAGGCCCCGGCGCTCGTCGCCGATCCCGGTGTCCCCTCGGGTCACCCAGCGGCGCAGCGCGGCCAGGGAGGCGTCGGCGCTGAGCCCGTTCAAGGATTGGAACAGGTCGGTGGCCACCTGGGTGTCCTGCGGGCGGGCGACGCGCCCGTCCTCGTCGATCCAGACCGCCGTGGGCACGTTGACGACGTCGTAGCGGGCGGCGACCACGCCGTCGAGGTCCACCAGCGCCGGATGGGCGGGGGCGGCCTCCTCGATCCACGGCCGGGCGTCGTCGAGGGCGTGGTCGAGCGCGACGCTGACCACCGTGAACCCGTGCCCGGCGAGCTCGCGGTGCCGGGCCTCCCAGGCCGGGAGGTCGTAGCGGCAGCCGCACCACGACGCCCAAATGACCAGCGCGACCTTGCGGCCCCGGAAGTCGGACAGGCGGTACGGGACCCCGTCGAGGCCGGTGAGGGTGAAATCAGGGGCCTCGCCGGTCCCCGATCCGGGGGGCGGTGTCGGCACGGTCGCGACCAGCCCGGCACCGATGTCGACGGCGACCGCGTCACCCAGCATCTCCGCGAACGCGACCACGTCGATCCGGCCGTCCTCCTCCAACTGCGCCGCCCTGGCGGAGGGGACGCAGGCGTCGCCCCGGCACCAGCCGTGCGCCCGGCGGCGCCAGCCCAGGACGGGCGCCTCCACCGCGGCCATCAGGCGTCCGGACGCGTCCGGCTCGGCCTCCAGGCTCTCCCCCACTCCCTCGGTGAGGACCTCGAATCTCATGCCCGCCTCCGTCGAAGCGCTCTCGCCCCATATTGGATAGTTCCACTCTCTAGTTTTGGAGAGTATAACTATCCAATACGGATGGGAAGGGGAGCCGGGTGAAAATCTCGGAGCTGAGCCGGCGCAGCGGCGTATCCGTCGCGACGATCAAGTACTACCTGCGGGAGGGGCTGCTCCCGAAGGGCGAGGCCACGGCGGCCACCCAGGCCGGCTACTCCGAGGCGCACGTCCGCAGGCTCAGGCTCATCCGGGCGCTGGCCGAAGCCGCCGACCTCCCCCTCGCGCGCGTCAAGGGCGTCCTCGACGCCGTGGACGATCCGGAGATCGGCCTGCACCGGCTCCTGGGCACTGCGCTGTACGAGCTCGGTCCGCGGATCACCCCGCCCGCCGACGACCCCGAGTGGCGGCGGGCCGAGGAGGCCACCGACCGGCTCCTGGACGAGCTCGGCTGGAAGGTGACCTCCCGGGCCCCCGCCCGCCTCCACCTGGCCCGGACCGTCGCCACGATGGCGCGGCTGGGCCGGCCCGTCGGCCCCGAGCTGCTGCGCTCCTACGCCGAGACCGCGCACAGCACGGCCCGCCGCGACCTGGAGCAGATCGACCCCGACCGGCCCAGGGAGGACAACGTGGAGCACGCGATCGCGATGACCCTGCTGCTGGAGCAGGCGTTCGTCGCGATGCGCCGCCTCGCCCAGGAGGACCTCTCGGCCCGCCGGTTCACGGCCGATCCGCCGGAGGAGTGCTGACCGGCCTAATGACCGGCCTAACGCAGGGGCGGCACCTCGGCGCGCCGGGCGATGCCGATCCGGTTGTAGGCGTTGATCGTCGCCGTCGCCACGATCAGCGCCGCGAGCTCCCGCTCGGTGTGGTGCTCGGCAGCGGCGTCGTAGACCTCATCGGGCACGCCGTGCTCTCCGAGCCGCGTCACGGCGTCCACCAGCCCGAACGCCGCGCGCTCGGCCTCGGTGAACAGTCCGGGCGCCTCGTGCCAGGCCGCCAGCGCGAACAGCCGCCGGCTCTCCTCGCCCCGCCGCAGCGCGTCGCGGGCGTGCATGTCGATGCAGAACGCGCAGCCGTTGATGTAGGACGCGCGCAGCTTCACCAGTTCCATGAGCGCGCCGCCGAGGACGTCCTTGGTGAGCGCGTCGATCGCCACCAGGTGCTTGTAGACGTCGGGCAGGTGCTCGGCCACGTCGGCCCTGCGCCGCGTCCGGGTGTTCGCGGACATGCGTCCGCTCCTTTCTCATCGCCGTCCCGCAAGGGGCTTCGCGATGAGGACCCGCCGCGGCCCGCGTTTCGTGACGGGATCACGGTGTGCGCTGCGTCACCTTGCGGTCCGGCCGGAGACGACGAAAGCCCCCACGCGGTGCGTGGGGGCTTCCCGCTGGTACTCCCGAGCGGATTCGAACCGCCGTTACCGCCTTGAGAGGGCGGCGTCCTAGGCCACTAGACGACGGGAGCCTGCCTGATCCTGCGGCACCAAGGCTACCGGACCGCGCCGGGTGCCCCGTCCCGCTTCGGACCGGAGCCGACGCCCCGATCCCAGAAAAAAGCCCCCACCGAAGTGGGAGCGTCTCCCTGTTGGTACCCCCGAGCGGATTCGAACCGCCGTTACCGCCTTGAGAGGGCGGCGTCCTAGGCCACTAGACGACGGGGGCCTTGGACCGCGTACTGCGGACGAGCTGAGACCAGCTCCGCGGCGAAGTCAGGGACTCCACCCGCTGGGGTACCAGGACTCGAACCTAGACTAACTGAACCAGAATCAGTCGTGCTGCCGATTACACCATACCCCAGTGCTCTATCGGGGGCGCTTCCGTTCGGCCGCGCTCCCCTCGGCGCAGGCATTACTTTAGCGGACATCCGGAGTGCTCGCGAACTCAATACCGGGGCGGCCGGCCGTGAAGCGGGCCACCCCGTCGCGGTCACTCCCCCGCGCCTCCGGCGGCCTCGGCGGCCTCCAGCCGGGCCAGCGCGGCGCGCAGGCGCTCCTGGACGCGCTCACGGCCGAGCAGCTCCAGCGACTCGAACAGCGGCAGGCCCACTGTGCGGCCGGTGACGGCCACGCGCACCGGCGCCTGCGCCTTGCCCAGCTTCAGGCCCAGCCGCGCACCGGTCTCCTCGAGGGCGGTCTTGAGCTCGGCCGCCTCCCAGGCGAGGTCCCGGTCGTCGAACCGGTCCAGGGCCGCGGTGAGCATCTCCTTGCCGACGCCCGGCTTCATCGCCTTGTTCCAGCTCCGCTCGTCCTCGACCGGCCGGTCCAGGAAGAGGAAGTCCACGTTCGGGACGATCTCACCGAGCAGCGCGACCCGGCTCTGCGCGAGCGGCGCGATGGTGGCGAAGGCCTTGGTGTCGAAGTTCTCCGCCGGCCAGGGGGCCTCCTCGGGCCGCAGCCACGGCAGGCAGCGCTCGACGAACTCCGGCTCCGGGAGCATCCGGATGTACTCGCCGTTGAACGCGCGCAGCTTCTTCTCGTCGAAGAACGCGCTGGAGCTGTTGACGTCGGAGATATCGAACAGCGGCTCCATCTCCTCCCACGGCATGATCTCGCGGTCCCCGCCGGGCGCCCAGCCGAGCAGCATCAGGTAGTTGACCATCGCCTCGGGGAGGTAGCCCTCGTCCTGGTAGGACTCCAGGGCGACCTTGTCGCGGCGCTTGGACAGCTTCTGCCGCTTCTCGTTCACGATGACCGGCAGGTGCGCCCACACCGGCGGCGTGTGCCCCAGCGCCTCCCACAGCAACTGCTGCTTGGGGGTGTTGGACAGGTGCTCCTCGCCGCGGACCACCTGGGTGATGCGCATCTCCACGTCGTCGACCACGTTGGCCAGCACGAACAGCGGGGAGCCGTCGGCGCGAGCGATCACGAAGTCCTCGATGGCGCTGTGCTCGAACTCCACCCGGCCGCGGATCCGGTCGTCGACGACGGTGGGACCGCCCTCGGGCACCCGGAACCGCAGCGCCCGGCCAGGGCCGGGCTCCAGGCCGCGGTCGCGGCAGAAGCCGTCGTAGCCCAGGTGCGGGTTGTCCCGGCGCTCCTGCACCTGCTCGCGGGTGCAGTCGCAGTAGTAGGCGCGGCCGTCCTTGAACATCTGCTCGGCCGCCTCGCGGTGCTTGCCGGCGTAGGTCGACTGGAAGTAGGGCCCCTCGAAGTGCGGGTCGCCCTCCTTGATGCCGAGCCAGCCCAGCGCCCGGATGATGCCCTCGGTCCACTCCGGCTTGTTGCGCGCGGCGTCGGTGTCCTCGATGCGCAGCACGAACCTGCCGTCGGGCCGCTGCCGGGCCAGCGCCCAGTTGAACAGCGCCGAGCGCGCGCCGCCGACGTGGAACATGCCGGTGGGGGAGGGCGCGAAGCGCACCCGGACGGAATTGCTGTCAGTCACTCGAATCGTCCTCTTAGTCCCGGGTGACGACCCGGTTGGTCAGGTCGCCGATCTTCTCGATGGAGACGGTCATCTGCTGGCCGACCTCGACCGGGCCGACACCCGCCGGGGTGCCGGTGAGGATGACGTCTCCGGGCAGCAGGGTCATGAACGAGGTGATGTAGGAGATCATCGTCGGAATGTCGTGGATGAACTGCGACGTGCGGCCGTCCTGGCGGACCTCGCCGTCCACGGTGGTGGTCACCCGCAGGTCCCCGGCCTCCTCCAGGCTCAGCCCGGTCTCGATCCACGGGCCGATCGGGCAGAAGGAGTCGAAGCCCTTCCCCCGCGTCCACTGCTTGTCCTTCTTCTGCAGGTCCCTGGCCGTCACGTCGTTGCCGGCGGTGTAGCCGAAGACGACGTCCTTCGCGCGCTCCACGGGCACCTCGCGGCACACCCGGCCGATGACGACGGCCAGCTCGCCCTCGTAGTCCACGCGTTCGGAGAGCGCCGGATAGAAGACCGGGTCGTTCGGACCGGCCACGGAGGTGGAGGGCTTGAGGAAGACCACCGGCTCCTCGGTGGACTCGCCGGTGACGTCCTTCATCTCGGCGACGTGGTCGGCGTAGTTCTTGCCGATGCACACGACCTTGCTGGGCAGCACCGGGGAGAGCAGCCGCACGTCCTCCAGCCTGGCCCGCTCACCGGCGAGCTGGATCTGCCCCAGCAGCGGATGCCCGCTGATCCGGGAAACGAACTGCTCGCCGGTGTCGTCGGTGTCGATCAGGCCGAAGCCGACGTCTTCCCCGGACGAAAATCTCGCGATGCGCAAAGAGCTGCCCTGCCTTTGGAGATCCGCTTTTCTACGTCAGTTGTCAAGGCTATCCAGCGCGACCCTCTCACCTGGCCACGCGGGCATGGGCGACACTGAGTTCCATGAGTATCGTGAAATTCAACGTGTTGACCGTCCCCGAGGACGCCGGCACGACGCTGGAGGAGCGGTTCGCCAAGCGCGCGGGCCTGGTGGAGAACGCCGAGGGCTTCGAGGAGTTCCAGTTGCTCCGCCCGGTCGAGGGCACCGACAAGTACCTGGTCTACACCCGCTGGCGCTCCGAAGCGGACTTCCAGAACTGGCTGCAGAGCCGGGCGTTCCAGCAGGGCCACGCCGAGGCCGCCAGGGACAGCGCCCAGGCCGGGCACGGCCACGGGCACGGGCAGGGCGGCCCGGCCGCGACCGGCAGCGAGATCTGGGGCTTCGAGGTCATCCAGCACGTCAAGGCCGGGGAGTAGCCGAAACCGGCACGGAGCCCGACATCGCGGGCGGGGCGTCCGACCCCGCCCGCTCCCCGCCCGCGGAAACCGGCCACGACGCTCCGCCGATCTGCGATCCTGGGAGGACCCACCCCGCCGCAGAAAGGTCCCCGTCCGCCCATGCCCGAATCGGAGACCCCGCGAGGCCACAGGCCGGCGCACCGCCGACGTCGGCGCAGGCTCCCGCTGGTGATCCTGCTCGGTCTCGTGCTGGTCGGCGCGGGCACCGGCGCACTGGCCACGGGCGTGCTCTCACCGGAGAGCCAGGTCCAGGCGGTGCCGCCCACACCCGAAGGGTCCCCGGAGCTGCAGCGCGCGCCGACCCCCACCGCGGCCCCGCCCTCCCCGTCCGAGACGCCGCCGCTGCTGCGCTCGGTCGAGGAGGAGGTCGCCACGGGCAGCGGCGACCTGGAGGTGGTGCCGGGCGAGAGCGAGGTCGCGGGGGACGGTCCCCTGAAGCGCTACCTGGTCGAGGTCGAGGGGGACCTGCCGGGCGACCCGCAGGACTTCGCCGCGGCCGTCGAGGAGATCCTCGGCGACCCGCGCAGTTGGGGCGGTGACGGCGAGATGTCGACGCGGCGCGTCGACGAGGGCCCCGTGGACTTCCGCGTCGCGCTCACCGCACCCGGCACGGTCGACTTCATGTGCGCCCCGCTGCAGACGAACGGCTACGTCTCCTGCACCCAGGGCGGCCGCGCGGTCATCAACCAGAACCGCTGGGTCTCCGGCGTCGACCACTTCGACGGCGACCTGGAGACCTACCGGATCTACGTGATCAACCACGAGGTGGGGCACGCGCTGGGCCACGGCCACGTCGGCTGCCCCGGCACCGGCGAGCCGGCCCCCGTCATGCAGCAGCAGACGTTCGGCCTGCAGGGCTGCGAGAAGAACGGCTGGGTGCATCCCTAGTGTGCCGGGTCGTCGATTCGATGTTTGTTCCACGGAGGTAGAGCGCTCATCGGGCTTTGACCGCCGCGTTCGCGGGGCGGGGCAGGTTTCCGGGATCCGGATCCGCTGTGCCGCCGGCGCTACGCACACTGCGACAGCCGACCCCCTGTGCGGACCCGATCGCCAGACACCGGCCATGCCGTCAGGACCACAGCGGCGATGGCCCGACGGCCCCGTGGCCGGCGGCCCCGCCGGATCGCCCCTGCCCCCGGTCGAGGTCAGCGTCGAGGGCGGCGCGGTCACGCTGGTCTAGGCGCCCCATCCCGGGAGGAGGGCGGGGCCGCCGGCGCCCCTCGCGTCGGCGGCCCCGCTGTCTTCACTGCTCGTACCCCTGGCGCAGCAGGCCGTAGGTGACCGCCTGCTCCAGCGCGATCCAGGAGGCGTCGATGACGTTCTCGCCGACGCCGACCGTGGTCCACCCGCCGTGGCCGTCGGTGGAGCCGACCAGGACACGGGTGACGGCGTCGGTTCCGGAGGTGCCTTCGAGGATGCGCACCTTGTAGTCGGAGAGCTCCACATCGGCCAGGGCGGTGTAGACGCCCTCCATCGCCGAGCGCAGCGCGCGGTCCAGCGCGTTGACGGGGCCGTTGCCCTCGCCCGTGGCGATCACCCGCTCGCCCTTGACGTGCAGCTTGACGGTGGCCTCGCTCATCGTGGTGCCGTCGGCGCGCCGCTCGACCAGCGTCCGCCACGACTCCACCTCGAAGTAGCGCACGGGCCGCCCCAGCTCCTCGCGCAGCAGCAGCTCCAGCGACGCGTCGGCGGCCTCGAAGCTGTAGCCGGCGAGCTCCATGGACTTGACCCGGTCCACGACCCTGCCGAGGAGTTCGCGGTCGCCGCCCAGGTCGAAACCCAGCTCCTTGGCCTTGAGCTCGATGGAGGCCCGCCCGGCCATGTCCGAGACCAGCATCCGCATGTCGTTGCCGACCAGGGCCGGGTCGGTGTGCTGGTAGAGGTCCGGGTCGACCTTGATCGCCGACGCGTGCAGCCCGGCCTTGTGCGCGAAGGCCGAGGTGCCGACATAGGGCTGGTGGGTGGCCGGGGCGATGTTGACGATTTCGGCGATGGCCTGGGAGACGCGGGTCATCTCCCGCAGCCGCCCCTCGGGCAGCACCTCGCGTCCGTGCTTGAGCACCAGCGCCGGAACGACGGAGAACAGGTTGGCGTTGCCGACGCGCTCGCCGTAGCCGTTGGCGGTGCACTGCACGTGGGTGGCGCCGGCCTCGACGGCGGCCAGCGTGTTGGCGACGGCGCAGCCGGTGTCGTCCTGGGCGTGGATACCGAGGCGGGCGCCGGTGCGCTCGCCGACCTCGGTGACGACGCGGGCGATGTCGGCGGGCAGCATGCCGCCGTTGGTGTCGCACAGGACGACCGCCGCGGCGCCGGCCTCGGCGGCGGTGCGCACGACGCTCAGCGCGTAGTCGGGGTTGTGCCGGTAGCCGTCGAAGAAGTGCTCGCAGTCCAGGAACACCCGCCGGCCGCTGTCGCGCAGGTGGGACACGGTGTCGGCGATCATCTCCAGGTTCTCCTGGAGCGTGGTTCGCAGGGCCAGTTCGACGTGCCGGTCGTCACTCTTGGCGACAAGGGTGACGACCGGCGCACCGGATTCGCGCAGGGCGGCCACCTGAGGGTCGTCGGCGGCCCGCACACCGGCCCGGCGGGTCGCGCCGAACGCGGTGAGCTGCGCGTGTTCCAGCGTCAGCTCTGTTTGAGCCCGCTGGAAGAATTCCGTGTCCTTGGGGTTGGCTCCTGGCCAACCGCCCTCGATGAAGCCCACGCCGAACTCGTCGAGCAGCTTCGCGATCGCCAGCTTGTCGGCGACGGTGAGGTTGACGCCCTCGCGCTGAGCGCCATCGCGCAGGGTCGTGTCGAAAACGTGGAAACTGTCGTCCAGCATGCGTGGAACTCCCGGGAGTGGTTTTTCCTGCTCGTCATCTGGTTCGGCCAACAAAAAAGACCCCTCGTGGACACGAGAGGTCGGCGCGCCGGCAAGGTCCGATCGTCAGCCGGCACGCCTCACGATAATGATCATCTGAGACGGCACGAAACCAAGTGTGCCACACACTCCGCGAAAAGCATGAGCTCACACGCCATTTGTCTCACTTAGTGGGACCACGGGTTCTCATCCCGGACGGCCGGGCGCGGTCGCCGACGCTTGGCCGTCCGGGATGTCGGCGGCCCCGCCGCCGTGCGGGAGCGGTTCGCCGCCGCTCCCGCACGGGCCGCTAGCCCAACCTGCGGACCCAGCCGTGGCTGTCGGAGCGGTGGCCGTACTGGAGGCCGACGAGCTCGTCGCGCAGCAGCATCGTCACCGGGCCCGGCGTGCCGTCGCCGATCTGGAACTCGCCCTGGGAGCCCTTGACGTGGGCGACCGGAGTGATGACGGCGGCGGTGCCGCAGGCGAACACCTCGGTGAGCTCGCCACTGGCCGCGGCCTCGCGCCACTGCTCGGTGGAGATGCGGCCCTCTTCGGCGGGGATGCCCAGCTCGGGTGCGAGCTTGAGCAGCGAGTCGCGGGTGATGCCCGGCAGCAGGGTGCCGGTGAGGCCAGGCGTGAGGATGCGCGCGTTCTCACCGGAGCCGAAGACGAAGCACAGGTTCATGCCGCCCATCTCCTCGACCCAGCGGTGCTCCACCGCGTCGAGCCAGACGACCTGGTCGCACCCCTTCTCGACCGCCTGCGCCTGGGCCAGGAAGCTCGCGGCGTAGTTGCCGGCGAACTTGGCCTCACCGGTGCCGCCCGGCGCGGCGCGGGTGTAGTCCTCGCTCAGCCAGACCGTCACCGGCTTGACGCCGCCGGAGAAGTAGGAGCCGGAGGGCGAGGCGATGAGGATGAACAGGTAGTTGCGCGAAGGGTGGTTGACGCCGAGGCCGACGTCGGTGGCGAACATGAAGGGACGGAGGTAGAGGCTGTTGTCGGCCTTGGTCGGCACCCAGTCGCCGTCGTGTTCGAGCAGCGTCTCGATGGCGCCGGTGAACAGCTCCTCCGGCAGCTCCGGCATTGCCATGCGGCGGGCGCTGCGGTTGAGCCGCGCGGCGTTGGCCTCGGGGCGGAAGCAGGCGATCGAGCCGTCGGGGTGCCGGTAGGCCTTCAACCCCTCGAAGATCTCCTGGGCGTAGTGCAGGGCGGCCGTGGCCGGGTCGAGCGGGATGGGGCCGTAGGGCTCCAGCCGTGCGTCGTACCAGCCCTTGTCCTCGCTGTAGCGGATGGTGACCATGTGGTCGGTGAACACGTTGCCGAACCCGGGGCTCTCCAGCAGTGCCGCTCGCTCCTGCGGGGTCTTCCGCTGGGCCGAGGGCTGGATGTCGAACGTCAACCCGCTTGTGGTGGTGCTGCTGTTCATTGGCAAGTAGGTCCTCTCGGGTACATCGGGTCGGCAGCACTGCCGACCCGAGATCTAGTGTGACGGAAACGACGTGCCCTGGGCCATAGCGGGGTTTCTCCCCGGACATGACGACGGGCGCGCCGTGGGGCGCGCCCGTCGCAGCATGGGGATGTCCGTGTGCCTCGGCGCGCCGCTGAACCGGCAGGGCCGAGGCGTGCCTCAGCCCTGCGTGGCTACTCGCGCGGCGATGTCGTCGCCGATCTGGGCGGTGGAGCGCACGGTGGCGTCCTTCGCCCGGGCCTGCAGGTCCTCGCCGACCGCCTGCTCGACCTGGCGGGCGGCGTCGGCGTAGCCGAGGTGGTCCAGCATGATGGCCGCGGACAGGACGGTCGCGGTGGGGTCGGCCTTGCTCTGGCCGGCGATGTCGGGGGCCGAGCCGTGCACCGGCTCGAACATGCTGGGGAACTCGGGCTCGGGGTTGATGTTGCCGCTGGCGGCCAGGCCGATGCCGCCGGCGATGGCCGCGCCGAGGTCGGTGATGATGTCGCCGAAGAGGTTGTCGGTGACGACGACGTCGAAGCGCCGCGGCTGGGTCACGAAGAACATGGAGGCGGCGTCGACGTGCAGGTAGTCGACGGAGACGTCCGAGTACTCCGCGCCGACCTCGCGCACGACGCGCTGCCACAGCTCGCCGGCGAAGGTCAGCACGTTGTCCTTGTGGACCAGGGTGAGCTTCTTGCGCGGGCGCGCGGCGGCCTTGCCGAAGGCGTAGCGGACGACGCGCTCGACGCCGAAGCGGGTGTTGACGCTGTCCTGTGTGGCGATCTCGCCGGGGGTGCCCTTGCGCAGCACGCCGCCCATGCCGGCGTAGGGGCCCTCGGTGCCCTCGCGCACGACCAGCATGTCGACGTCCTCGGGGGCCGCGTCGGCCAGCGGGGTGCTCACGCCGGGGTAGAGCCGCACGGGACGCAGGTTGACGTAGTGCGAGAGGTTGAAGCGCAGGCGCAGCAGCAGGCCGCGCTCCAGCACACCGCTGGGCACCGAGGGATCGCCCACGGCGCCGAGGAAGATGGCCTCGTGCCCGCGCAGCTCCTCCTCCACCGAGTCGGGGAGCGTCTCGCCGGTGGCGTGCCACCGCTTGGCGCCGAGTTCGTACTCGGTGGCGTCGAGGGCGAGATCGTGCCGGGGGGCGACGGCCGAGAGGACCTTGAGTCCTTCGGCGACGACCTCGGGGCCGATGCCGTCACCGGGGATGACGGCCAACTTCACGGTGCGAGCAGCCATAAGAGCCTTGCCTCTACTCGGGCGGTGTCTGGGTCTGGCCAATGCCGGCGCCGGCGGCGGGCGCGGGCGCCGGGAGCTCCCTCTCACATGGTGAGACGAGCGGAAACATGGTGAGACAAGACTACCCAGCTCGGAGCCTGACGGAGTCAGTGACCCGTGGAACCACCGTTGTCGCGGCGGTCCAGCGCGGCCTGCAGGGCGCGGGTGGCTTCGTCGTCGTCGTCGGACGTGGTGGGCGACGGCGCGGTGTCGTACATGGCGATCCTCCTCGAAACGAGGCGAGTGGGTTCGGACGGAACCGATGGAGTGAACGTCCGTGCCGACACGCCGACGGGGTCCTCCCGATCACGGGGCGTGAACACACACGGAGGAAGAGGGCCGCGCGGGTTCCGGTGGGATCGCCTGACCGGGACGTTCGCCGCTCTCTCCAGATCGATGCGGGGGCGGCGCGGTGCGCGGGTCTCAGCGTCATCACTGAGAGCCCATCTCCTAGGAAGACAGAATATCGGACGGCAAAGTAAATCGCCAGCCGTCCTCCCCGGTGAAACGCGCAGGGGTCCCCGCGGTGCCGCGGGGACCCCTGCGCTCGGCGATGCGAGCCGGAGGTCAGTCGAGGTCCACCCGGCGGGTGGTCCCGGCGCCGATCTCGGTGGAGATGGCGGCCAGGGTCTCCTCGGGGATGGCGGAGTCGACGGTCAGGGTGATGAGCGCCCTGCCGCCCTCCTGGTCCCGGCTGACCTGCATGCCGGCGATGTTGACGGCGGCCTCGCCGAGCAGCGCGCCGACCGTGCCGACGATGCCCGGCCGGTCGTCGTAGGAGAAGAACGCCATGTGCTCGCTGAGCGAGATCTCCATGCTGTAGCCGTTGAGCTCGACGAGCTTCTCGGCCTGGCGCGGGCCGGTGAGCGTGCCGGACACCGACACCCGCTGGCCGTCGGCCATGGTGCCGTGCACCCGGATGACGTTGCGCCAGTCGGGGCTGTCCTCGCTGGTCACCAGGTTCACCTCGACGCCGCGCTCCTTGGCCAGCAGCGGCGCGTTGACGTAGGTGACGGCCTCCTCGACGACGTCGCCGAAGACGCCCTTGAGGGCGGCGAGCTCCACGACCTTGACGTCGTGCGCGGCGATCTCACCGCGGATCTCCACGTCGATGCGGCTGGCGACGCCCGCGGCGAGCGCGGTGAAGATGCGGCCCAGCTTCTCGGCCAGCGGCAGGCCCGGCTTGACGTCCTCGGCCACGGCGCCGCCCTGCACGTTCACCGCGTCGGGTACGAACTCACCCGACAGCGCGAGCTTCACCGAACGGGCGACCTGCGTGCCGGCCTTCTCCTGCGCCTCGTGGGTGCTCGCGCCCAGGTGCGGGGCGACCACGACGTTCTCGAATTCGAACAGCGGGCTGTCGGTGCACGGCTCCTTGCTGAAGACGTCGATGCCGGCGCCGCCGACCCGGCCCTCCTTGAGGGCCTGGTAGAGGGCGTCCTCGTCGACGATCCCGCCGCGGGCGGCGTTGATGACGCGCACGTCGGGCTTGACCTTGCGCAGCGCCTCCTCGCCGATCAGCCCCAGGGTGTCCTTGTTCTTGGGCAGGTGCACCGTGATGAAGTCGCTGCGCTCCAGCAGCTCGTCCAGGGTGACGACCTCGACGCCGATCTGCGCGGCGCGCGCGGGCTGTACGAACGGGTCGTAGGCGATCAGCTTGGTGCCGAAGGCCGACAGCCGCTGGGCGACGAGCACGCCGATCCGGCCCAGGCCGACGACGCCGACCGTCTTGTCGTAGAGCTCCACACCGGTGTACTTGGAGCGCTTCCACTCCCCGTTGATCAGCGCGTTGTGCGCCGGAGCGGTGTTGCGGGCCGAGGCGAGCAACAGGTTGATGGCCTGCTCGGCGGCGCTGACGATGTTGGAGGTGGGCGCGTTCACGACGAGCACGCCGACCTTGGTGGCGGCCTCGACGTCAACGTTGTCCAGCCCCACGCCCGCGCGCGCGACCACCTTGAGCTTGGGGGCGGCGGCCAGCGCCTCGGCGTCCACCTTGGTCGCGCTGCGCACGATCAGGGCGTCGACGTCGGCGAGCGCCGGGAGAAGCTGTGAGCGGTCGGCGCCGTCGGTGGAGCGGACGTCGAAGTCCTCCTCCAACAGTGCGATTCCAGCGGGCGAGAGTTCTTCCGCGACCAGGACGACTGGCTTGGGCACAGCGAGATCCTTATGGGGAGTGCGTGTGGTCGCTGCGGCGCGCCGCAGCGTCTTGACGTACGCGGCACCGGCTCCGGGCGGCGCCGCGGCCGGGGAAGAGTCTAGTGCCGGACCCCCCGGCGATTCCGCGAAGCCCCAGCTTAATCGAGCCGATGTCCCGGCGATTGGTATGGACCGGTCGGCGGGGGCCGAACGCGCCGAGCCCCGGGACGACGGGTCCCGGGGCTCGGCGCGCGACGGCTCGACTAGCCCTTGAGCCAGCTCATCAGCGGACGCAGTTCGGCGCCCACCTTCTCGATCTGCTCGTTCTGCTCGGAGTCGCGGCGCTTGAGGAAGTTCGGGCGGCCGGCGTCGAACTCCTCGACGAGCTCGCGCGCGTAGCTGCCGTCCTGGATCTCGCCCAGGATCCTGCGCATCTCCTCGCGGGTGGCCTCGGTGATGACGCGCGGGCCGCGGGTGTAGCCGCCGTACTCGGCGTTGTCGGAGACCGACCAGTTCATCTTGGAGATGCCGCCCTCGTACATGAGGTCGACGATGAGCTTCACCTCGTGCAGGCACTCGAAGTAGGCGACCTCGGGCTGGTAGCCGGCCTCGGTGAGGGTGGCGAACCCGGCCTTGATCAGCTCCGACAGGCCACCGCAGAGGACGGCCTGCTCGCCGAACAGGTCGGTCTCGGTCTCCTCGGTGAAGGTGGTCTTCAGCGCGCCGGCGCGGGTGCCGCCGATGCCCTTGGCGTAGGAGAGCGCGAGGTCCCAGGCGCCGCCCGAGGCGTCCTTCTCCACGGCCACGAGCACCGGGACGCCCCGGCCGGCCTCGAACTGGCGGCGGACCAGGTGGCCCGGGCCCTTCGGGGCGACCATGGCGACGTCGACGCCGGCCGGCGGCTGGATGAGGTCGTAGCGGATGCTGAAGCCGTGGCCGAAGAACAGCGCGTCGCCCTCGTTGAGGTGCGGGGCGATCTCGTCGGCGTAGAGGTCACGGTGGATGTGGTCGGGGACCAGGATCATGATGAGGTCGGCCTCCTGGGCCGCCTCGGCCGGCGTGACGACCCGCAGGCCCTCCTCTTCGGCCTTCGCGCGGCTCTTGGAGCCCTCGGCGAGGCCGACCCGGACGTCGACGCCGGAATCCCGCAGCGACAGCGCGTGCGCGTGCCCCTGGCTGCCGTAACCGATGACGGCGACCTTGCGCCCCTGGATGATGCTCAGGTCGGCGGTGTCGTCGTAGTACATCTGTGCTGCCACTTCGGCTTGCTCCTTGACGAAGAGTTCTCCGGCGCCCGTGCGGCGGCCGCGGCCCGGCATCCGCCGCGCGGGCGCATGAGTGATCGGTTGGGTGGTCGGCGCCCGGTCAGGCGCTGCGTTCGACGGCGCGCAGCGAGCGATCGGCGATCGATCTGGGCCCGCGGCCGAGCGCGACCAGTCCGGACTTCACCAGCTCCTTGATACCGAACGGCTCGAGGTTGCGGATCAGCGCTTCGAGCTTCTCGGGTTTGCCGGTGGCCTCGATGACGACCACGTCCGGGCTGACGTCGACGACGTTGGCGCGGAACAGTTCGGCCGTCTCCAGCACGTGGCTGCGGCTGTTGGCGTCGGCTTTGACCTTGACCAGCAGCAGTTCCCTGCGCACGGAGGCGTCGGAGTCCATCTCGACGATCTTGATGACGTTCACCAGCTTGTTGAGCTGCTTGGTCACCTGCTCCAAGGGGTGGCGGTCGCAGTTGACCACGATCGTCATCCGGGACATGCCCTCGTACTCGGTGGGGCCCACCGTGAGGGAGTTGATGTTGAACCCACGACGGGAGAACAGCGCCGAGGCCCGGGCCAGCACGCCCGGCGTGTCCTCCACCAGGACGGACAGCGTGTGCAGACTCATCGAAACTGTTCCTTATTCCTCGTCGTCCCAGTTCGGCGCCATGTCGCGCGCGTACTGGATGTTGTCGTTGCTGACGCCGGCGGCGACCATCGGCCAGACCATCGCGTCGTGGTTGACGGTGAAGTCGATGACCACCGGTGCGTCGTCGATCGCCATGGCCTTCTCGATGGTGGCGTCGACGTCCTCGACCCGCTCGCAGCGGAGCCCGACACAACCGTACGCCTCCGCGAGCCGGACGAAGTCGGGGATGCGGACCTTCTCGGTGTCGGGTTTCGGGGAGGTCTGCAGGTCGGTGTTGGAGTAGCGGCCCTCGTAGAACAGGGTCTGCCACTGCCGGACCATGCCCAGGTTGCCGTTGTTGATGACGGCGACCTTGATCGGGATGCCCTCGACCGCGCAGGTCGCGAGCTCCTGGTTGGTCATCTGGAAGCAGCCGTCGCCGTCGATCGCCCACACCGCGCGGTCGGGGGCGCCGGCCTTGGCGCCGAGCGCGGCCGGGACGGAGAAGCCCATGGTGCCGAGGCCGCCGGAGTTCATCCAGGTTCCGGGCTTCTCGTAGTCGATGAACTGCGAGGCCCACATCTGGTGCTGGCCGACGCCGGCGACGTAGGCGGCGTCCGGGCCGACGAGCTCGCCGATCCGCTTGATGACGTGCTGCGGTGCGAGGCTGCCGTCGCCCGGCTCCTCGTAGCCGCGCGGGTAGACGGTGCGCAGCCGGTCCAACTGGGCCCACCAGGCGGCGTAGTCGCCCCGGCGGTCGGCGGCCTGGTCGTTGCGCACGGCCACGACCAGGTCGGCGATGACCTCGCGGCAGTCGCCGACGATCGGGACGTCGGCGTGCCGGTTCTTGGAGATCTCGGCCGGATCGATGTCGGCGTGCACGATCTTGGCGTCGGGGGCGAAGCTGTCCAGCTTGCCGGTGACCCGGTCGTCGAAGCGTGCGCCGAGCGCGACGATCAGGTCGGCGCGCTGCAGCGCGCCCACGGCGGCGACGGTGCCGTGCATGCCCGGCATGCCCAGGTGCTGGGGGTGGCTGTCAGGGAAGGCGCCCCGCGCCATCAGCGTGGTGACGACCGGCAGCCCGGTCAGCTCGGCCAGGACCCGCAGCTCCTGCGAGGCGCCGGCCCTGATCACGCCGCCGCCGACGTAGAGGACGGGGCGCTTGGCCTCGGCAATCATCCGCGCGGCCTCGCGGACCTGCTTGCCGTGCGGCTTGGTGACCGGGCGGTAGCCGGGCAGGTCGAGCCGCTGCGGCCAGGCGAACCGGGTGTCGGCCTGCAGCGCGTTCTTGGCGATGTCGACCAGGACCGGGCCCGGGCGGCCGGTGGAGGCGATGTGGAACGCCTCGGCGATCGTGCGCGGGATGTCGGCGGCGTCGCGGACCAGGAAGTTGTGCTTGGTGATCGGCATGGTGATGCCGCAGATGTCGGCCTCTTGGAAGGCGTCGGTGCCGATCGCGGGCGCCGCCACCTGGCCGGTGATCGCGACCATGGGCACGGAGTCCATGTGCGCGTCGGCGAGCGGCGTGACCAGGTTGGTGGCGCCGGGACCGCTGGTGGCTATGCAGACGCCGGGGCGGCCGGTCGCGTAGGCGTAGCCTTCCGCGGCGTGGCCGGCGCCCTGCTCGTGCCGCATGAGGATGTGGCGCACCTTGGCGGAGTCGTAGAGGGGGTCGTAGGCGGGGAGGATGGCCCCGCCGGGAATTCCGAACACCACGTCGACGCCGACATGCTCCAGCGACCTGATGAGCGATTGGGCTCCGGTCATCTGCTCGGTCATCACTAGATCCTTCGGAGGGCTCGAGGTTTCGCGTGTCTGGCAACAAAAAACCCCCCACCGGCCAGGAGGCGGTTGAGGGGAGCGCGCAACGTTAGCTTGGTCAGCCTGCTGCGCGCCGACCAAGTACGAGAATCAGGAAGTTGCTCTGCACGTTGTCAACAATGACCGAGGCGGCGGTACCGCGTCAAATGAAACGCCGTTTTGTCTCACGATCCGAGATACCTGGATCACCATGCGGTTGCATCGCAGGTGGCGGACATAAGGGGCAAAAGAGTTGCGGCCGCGCCCTGGGATGGATTTGGCCAGGGCCCCGGTTTCCCTACGCCATGGAGATGTCGGCCTCTCCCCCGACCAGGGCCTCGACGCCGTCGGACGCCATCGGCTTGGCGACCAGGAAGCCCTGCCCGTAGGCGCAGCCCATCGCGCGCAGCCGCTCCAGCTGCTCGGGGCGCTCGATGCCCTCGGCCACGACCTGCATGCCGAGGTCCTGGCCGAGCCGGATGATGGTGTGGGTCAGCAGCGTGACCGTGCCGTCGGTGCCGAGGTCGCGGATGAACGACGGGTCGATCTTGATCTCGTCCACCTGGAGCTGGCGCAGATGGGCCAGTGACGCGTATCCCATGCCGAAGTCGTCGATGGCCAGGCGGACCCCGAGCTCGCGGAGCTCCGACAGCCGCGCGACGGCCTCGCCCGGGTTCTCCAGCAGGACCTCCTCGTCGACCTCCATCGTCAGCACGTCGGCGGCCAGGCCGCTCTCGGCGAGCACGCCGGCGACCGTCTCGACGAAGCGCGACGACAGGGCCTGCTTGACCGAGATGTTCACCGACAGCCCGATGTCCCAGTCGGAGGTCGCCCGCCACACCGCGACCTTCTGGCAGGCCTCCCGCAGGATCCACTCGCCCAGCGGGACGATGAGCCCGGACTCCTCGGCGGGACCGATGAACTCGTCCGGCGGCACGACGGAGCCGTCGTGCCGCCACCGCACGAGCGCCTCCACGGCCGTGACGCGCGAGCTCTCCAGGTCGACCACGGGCTGGTACTCCAGCAGGAACTCGCCTTCGGCCAGCGCCTGGCGCAGCTTCGTCTGCAGCTCCAGGCGGTGCACCACCTTGGCGTGCATGTGGGCGGCGTAGATCTCCAGCCTGCCGCCGCCCCCGAGCTCCTTCGCCCTGGCCATCGCCATGTCGGCGTTGCGCAGCAGTTCACCGCTGTCGATGCCGGGCTCGGCGAAGGCCACGCCGACGCTGGCCGAGAGCACCACCTCGCGGTCGGCGACCTGGAACGGTTCGCCGCTGATGACCCGGACGAGCCGCTCCGCGAGGTCGACGACGTGCCCGGCCTGGGCGCTCTCCTCGATGAGCACGGAGAACTCGTCGCCGCCCCAGCGCGCGAGCGTGTGGCCGGCGTTCACCGTGGACCGCAGCCGCCGCGCCGCCTGGGCGAGCAGGTAGTCGCCGAACGTGTGGCCGGCGGAGTCGTTGACCGCCGTGAAGCCGTCGAGGTCCAAAAAGATCGCGGCCACCCCGCTGCGCCGCCCCTCGGCCCGGCCGCTGCGACCGAGCACCTCGCGGGCGCGCTCCTCCAGGTAGGCCCGGTTGGGCAGCCCGGTGATGCCGTCGTGGAAGGTCAGGTGGTTGACCTGCTCCTGCAGCGCCACCTGGGCGCTGATGTCGCGGGCGGTGACCAGCAGCCGGTTCGGTTCGCCGGGGCGCTCGTACAACGACGCCGTGGACTCGGTGTGCCGCCAGGTGCCGTCGGCCGCCCGGACCCGGACGCGCAGGTGGACGCCCTCGGTCGCGCCGCGCTTGAACGCCGACACGGCGGCGCCCAGCCGGGGGACGTCCTCGGGGTGCACGATCGCGGTGATCGGGTCGGCGAGGATGTCGTCGAGCCGGTAGCCGAACGCCTCGGCCGTGCCCGGGCTCACGTAGAAGATGGTGCCGTCCTCCTCCAGGATGAGGATGACGTCACCGCTGTTCTTGGCCAGCTCGTGGAAGTGCCGTTCGCGCGTGTGCACCATGCGCGCCAGCGTCGCGTTCTCCTCCAGCAGACCGGCCACGCGCACCAGCAGGACGAGCACGGCCGAGCCCGCCACCAGCGGCAGCACCGGCGCCACGCCGTCGATCCGCAGCGCGGCCACGGTGAGGACGACGGCGGCCAGGGCCAGCGCGGCCGTGGCGGCGATCTCCGGCGCGAACCGGTACAGGCCCCGCCCGGTGATGCGCCGCGGGGCGACGCCGGCGTTGTCCCGGATCAGCCACGGCAGGCCGGCCAGCAGCGCGAACCCGAGCAACCGGACCGGGTACTCGATCCCGCCGGCCAGCGGCTCCCCGGTCAGTCGAGTGATCGTACCGATGAGGTCGGCGCCGCAGATGATGATGAACGCGCCCATCGTCAGCACGACCGCGCGGCGGGTGCGGTGCGGCGAGGTGAACACCAGAGGCGCCAGCAGGCACAGGACGACGATGTCGGCGACCGGGTAGACCAGGGCGAACCCGATGAAACCCGAGTTCTCCAGCTCGCTGTAGAGCGGGGCGAACAGCAGCAGCCACACCACGGCGAACACCGCGGCGGCGCAGACGTAGCTGTCGGTGAAGTGCCGCAGGGACGGGCGCACGCCCTGGGGCAGCGGCGCGAAGCGGGTGAAACCTATGGCGAAGAGGGGCAGCGCGACCAGGGAGAACAGATCGGCGAACGTCAGCGACAGCGCGGCGTTCGCGCTGAACAGGCCGGTGACCGGATAGGTGACGGCGCCGGCGCACCAGGCCAGGGCGGAGAAGCCGAGGAAGCGCAGCGCGGCGGCGCCGTCGACGCCGGAGTCCTCCGCCTCCTCGGTCCGTCCGGCGTCCGGCCGCGCCTCGACGGCCTCGGTGCCGCCGAGCGCGCGCGTGCGCGCCGCGTACAGCAGGGACAGCGCCGCCAGACCGGCCGCGACGGCCGTCGGCCAGGTGCCGGCCCGCACGGTGAGCGGCAGGCCGCCGGAGTCGACGAGCGTGCCCAGCGCGTAGACGAGGGTGATCGCCATGATGCCGCCGAACCAGATGCGTGAGTCGCTCTTCATCGCGACGCCCCGGAATCGGTCGCGCGCTCCCGTCCGCCGGCGCCGCGGTGGGAACCGGCCGGACGCGAACGGCCGACGGCTCCCCGGAGGGCGGGCACCGCGGTGGCCCGGCGGGAGGCCCGTCCCGCGATATCGGCCGTGAACATGGGCACCCTTCCAGTCGATGGCGTTCGCGCTCGAGAACCCCGTGTCCGGGGACGCGCGGCCGTGCCTCGGCACGGTGGGGGCCGGAAGGCGGACGCCGCCGCTGACGACGCGTTCGGTGCCGGCGTCACGCCATGACCGGTGACCCGTCAATGTGCGCGGAGACCGGACGCCCGTCCCTGCGTGATCGCCTTCACGGCCGAACCCCTCAAGACCAAGCGCGGACCGACTCGGGGAGCCCTGGCGGTCCGCACTGACTCACCGGGGGGCCGCCGAGCGGGCGAGCGCGCCATCCAGCGGTTTTTTCACTGCTCCTGACACGCGTCTTCTACTCGTCTGCTTCTCCCGAGCCAGGCTATTTGGTCAAGGTCACGGCCAGATTGAGGAGAAGCTGAGACCCGGCGACAACGTGGTCACCCAAGGTGACCACCCTCCGCCGATCCCCATGGGTCGGCGGCCAAAGACGGTCGGCCGCACTCGGGCATCAGGCCTGAACACCGAGTTCGGCCAGGATGAGCTCCCGGGCGCGTCCCGCGTCGGCCTGCCCGCGCGTGGCCTTCATCACGGCCCCGACCAGCGCTCCGGCCGCGGCCACCTTGCCGCCCCGGATCTTCTCCGCCACATCGGGGTTGTCGGCGATGGCCTGCCGGACGGCCGCGCCGAGCGCGGAGTCGTCGCTGACGACCTTCAGTCCGCGGGCCTCGACGACGGCGTCGGGCTCACCCTCGCCCGCGAGGACGCCCTCGACGACCTGGCGCGCCAGCTTGTTGGTGAGCGTCCCCTCCGCGACCAGCTCGACGACCCGGGCGACCTGGGCCGGGGTGACCGGCAGCGCGGCCAGCTCGACCTCGGTCTCGGTCGCGCGGCGGGACAGCTCGTTCAGCCACCACTTGCGGGCGTCCGCGGGCGGCGCACCGGCGTCCACCGTGGCGGCGACCAGGTCGATGGCCTCGGCGTTGACGAGGTCGCGCAGCTCCTCGTCGGACAGCTCCCACTCGGCCTTGATCCGGCGGCGCTTGGCCGCGGGCAGCTCGGGCAGGCCGGCCCGCAGCTCCTCGATCCACTCCGCGCTCGGCGCGACCGGTACGAGGTCGGGGTCGGGGAAGTAGCGGTAGTCCTGGGCCTCTTCCTTGCTGCGGCCGGACACGGTGGTGCCGCTGTTCTCCTGGAAGTGCCGGGTCTCCTGGACGACGCGCCCGCCGGCGTCCAGGACCGCGGCCTGGCGCTGGATCTCGAAGCGCATGGCCCGCTCGACCGAGCGCAGCGAGTTGACGTTCTTGGTCTCGCTGCGGGTCCCCCACTTGGTCGCGCCGCGCGGCATGAGCGACACGTTGACGTCGCAGCGCAGCGACCCCTCCTCCATGCGGACGTCGGAGACGCCGAGGGAGCGGACGAGGTCGCGCAGCTCGCTGACATAGGCACGGGCGACGAGCGGGGCGAGGTCGCCGGTGTGCTCGATCGGCTTGGTGACGATCTCCAGCAGCGGGATGCCGGCCCGGTTGTAGTCGACGATGGAGTACTCGGCGCCGTGGATGCGGCCCGTGGTGCCGCCGACGTGCGAGGTCTTGCCGGTGTCCTCCTCCATGTGGACGCGCTCGATCTCGACGCGGAACTCGCGCGGACCCTCCGGCGTGTCGACCACGACGTCGAGGTGGCCGTCGGAGCACAGCGGCTCGTCGTACTGCGAGATCTGGTAGTTCTTCGGCATGTCCGGGTAGAAGTAGTTCTTCCGGGCGAAGCGGCACCAGGAGGCGATGGAGCAGTTCAGCGCCAGGCCGAGGCGGACCGCGCTCTCCACGGCCGTGCCGTTGACCACGGGGAGCGAGCCGGGCAGCGCGAGGCAGACCGGGCAGACCTGGGTGTTGGGCTCGGCCCCGAACGCCGTGGCGCAGGAGCAGAACATCTTCGAACGGGTGCCCAGTTCGACGTGGGTCTCCAGCCCGAGAACGGGCTCGTACCTGGCCAAGGCGTCGTCGTACGCCATCAGCGCCGGACCGCCACTCGTGGCGGGGCTACTCGTCACCGCGCTCCCCATCGCCGCACAACCCGTTTCCGTGTCCGAGAAGAACCCCGCTGCGCACTGCCCGCGGCGGGACGTCCGTGTCGTCTTCGTCCGTGCGGCCCCGCCGTCGGCAGCCGGGCGGAGGGCACGGGGACCTCGTGCGGGGCGCCGCCGGGCGGTCCCGTCCGCGTGGTCCACCACCGAGCCTACCGATTTCGGGGCGCGGCGGTGACGTCCTCGCCGGGCTGGTGAGCGGCGGTGCCGGATGCGCGGAGTGCGGCGCAGCCCAATGTCACAGGAAGCGCACGATTGGGCCGCGCCCCACAGGTTCGCCCGCCCTCTCGAAGGCCCGGCGGATACGCTGTGGAGGCGGTCGCCCATCACGGGCCCGCATCTCTTCGCCCCGCGCTCGGGCATCCCCCTTCACCCGTTTCTTCGTTTTTTCGCCTTTTTGTCCGATCCTGCCCAATTTGTCCAAGGGACCCACTGTGGCCTGCCTTCCTTCCATCGTGCGGCGCGGCCTCGCCGCGCTCGCCGCGGTCGCCGTCCTCGGCTGGAGCGCCGCTCCGGCCGCAGCGGGCAACGGCGGCATCGCGAGGGTCGACCGCAACGGCACGGCCGGCGAGACGGTCCACTTCGCCGGCGACGGCGATGCCGCCGCCTCCACCACGCTGTTCAACCTCCGGCTGGACGACCGCTCCGCGGTCGGGACCTACTGCGTGGACCTGAGCACGAGCGTCGACCACCGGGCCGCCTACGTCGAGGCGGACTGGGCCGACTACCCCGAGCAGCGGGACTTCGTCCACCACGCCGACAGCGTCCACTGGATCCTGCGCAACTCCTACCCCGGCGTCGCGCTGGAGCGGTTGCGCGAGGACGCGGAGATCCCCGGGCTGGACCGCGCCCAGGCGATCGGCGCGACCCAGGCCGCGATCTGGCACTACAGCAACGGGGTGGACCTGGAGACCGGCGACTCGGCCGGGCGGAACTCAGCCGGGGTGCGGGCGCTGTACGACCACCTGGTCGCGGGGGCCGAGCAGGGGGAACCCGAGCCCGCCCCCGCCCTGGCGATCAACCCGGACCGGCTCCGCGGCGCGGCCACCGGTCCCATAGGACCGCTGAGCCTGCACACCACCAGCGGGCTCCCGGTGCAGGTGAGCGTCAGGGGGGCCGAGGAGGCGCGACTGGTCGACCTCGACGGCGACCCCGTCACCGAACTGGCGGGCGGCGAGCAGGCCCTGCTGAGCGTCGACCCGGGCATGCCGGAGGGCACCGCGACCGTGTACGCGCACGCCGAGGAGGCCGTCGTGGACACCGGTCGGCTGTTCGTGGGCAAGGACGGGGTGCAGACGCAGGCGCTGATCGCCGCGGAGTCCAGCGAGGTGTCGCTCACCGTCTCGACCACGGTGAGCTGGGATGCGGAGCCGGGGCCGGAGGAGGAGCCGGAGCCGGAGGCCGCATCGGGGCCGACCGCACCGCCCTCCCCGTCGGCGAGCGCCCGCCCGAGCGCCGAAGCCGAGGAGAGTCCGGCCCCGAGCGCGCCGGTCGTCGTCGCCGATGACCGGCGGGTCGAACGCGATCTGGCCTCCACCGGCACCTGGGCCGGAACCCTCGTGGCCGCGGGGGTGCTGCTGCTGATCGGCGGCGGAATTGCGATGTGGGTCACCCGCAGAAGGCGCTGAGCGCGCCCGTGCCCTTCCCGCCCACGCGGGGCTCCTGTCGCTGTTCTCCCTGGTGAACCCTTGT
The DNA here is from genome assembly GCF_013408795.1 of Spinactinospora alkalitolerans. Classification (NCBI taxonomy): domain Bacteria; kingdom Bacillati; phylum Actinomycetota; class Actinomycetes; order Streptosporangiales; family Nocardiopsidaceae; genus Spinactinospora; species Spinactinospora alkalitolerans. The sequence goes on along the minus strand of NZ_JACCCC010000001.1, from coordinate 1,038,756 downwards.
GGGGACCGCTGCGGGTACCGCGCCGAATGCACCATGGCCGATTCCGGCCAGGCCGGGAGACTTGCTCTTCCATGGGGAAAACGTGAAACGTTTTCGAGCACAGCAGATTTAGCCGATTACGAAGAGTAGGATATTACGGGCGGCAGAAAATAGATTCGTGCGATTTTGGCGAACTGTCTTGGAAGCCCGAAACCGGATCGCTAGTATCTGGCGGTGCGGTAGCCGACTCCCCGCCGACACGGCCGATCCGGCCCTCGGCGATCGATTCCGAGTTCAACGAAGCGACTCGCTTCCCAAGCGATGTGCCACCGCGCTGCGACACCGGGCATTCGGCCTGCTTGACGGATATTCGCGGCGTTGCCCGCTGACCCGCGGTCCGTCTCTTTCCGCAGGAGAACACCAATATCCGGTCCCCCCTACGTCATCAGGACACAATTTGATCAAGACATCTCCCTCCCCCAAGGGGCGCCTCCGCGCCCTGAGCACCATCGGTGCGACCAGCACGGCCGCCCTCCTCGCGTTCGGCATGACCGCAGCCCCGGCGATGGCCGACGACGAGACCTACGACGGCGGCGCCGAGGGCAGCTACACCGGCAACGTCGAAGACGGTTACCAGTTGGGCTTCCGCGGTGGCGGCTTCATCGGCACCTCGCTGTTCGAGCTCACCCTGAAGGACGGCAGCACGCTCCCCGCCTACTGCATCGACTTCGAGACCGACATCGTTCCCGAAGCCGACTACGCCGAAGGCGACTGGAGCGAGTACCCCGGCGAGGGCGAGTTCGCCGACTCCGAGCCCGGCAAGGTGCTGTGGATCCTGCAGAACGCCTACCCGACCCTCTCCGCCGATGAGCTGGGTGCCGCGGCCAGGGTCGAGGACCTCGACGCCCATGAGGCCCTGTCCGCCACCCAGGCCGCCATCTGGCACTACAGCAACGGCGTCAGGTTCAACGGCCAGGTGAAGGAGTACGACGAGGAGAAGGAGAAGTACGTCAACGCCGACCCGCAGACGATGCGGGACATCGATGAGGCCTACAAGCACCTCGTCAAGAAGGCCACGGAGGTCGAGTCCAACCCGGCGTCGCTGACCATCTCGCCGCAGGAGGCCTCCGGCGAGGCCGGTGAGAACATCGGCGAGTTCGCGGTCGAGACGAGCGTCGACAGCGTTCCGCTCGCCCTCGACGGCCCCGACGGCGTGAAGCTGGTCGACGCCGAGGGCAACGAGATCTCCGAGGTCGGCAACGGCGGCACGTTCAGCGTCCAGGTCCCGGGCGACGCCGCGGCCGGCGAGGCCACCGTCTCCGGTTCCGTCACGGCCACCGTGCAGCTCGGCCGGCTGTTCAAGGGCGTGCATCCGGAGAAGCCCACCCAGACGCTGATCACCGCAGGTGAGGGCGAGACCGAGGCCTCAGCTCAGGCCAGGGCCACCTGGACCGAGGGCGTGCCGGAGGAGAGCCCGTCTCCCTCCCCGTCCCCGAGCGACACCCCGAGCCCCTCGCCGAGCGACACCCCGGCCCCGACCCCGTCGGAGACCCCCGACGACAAGCCGACCCCGCCCGCTGACAAGCCGGAGGACGAGGGCGGCCTGCCCGTCACCGGTGCCGCGCTGGGCGGCCTGGTCGCCGCGGCCGTCGTCGCCATCGGTGGTGGCGGTGCCGCGATGTACCTCTCCCGCAAGCGCAAGAGCGGCAACATCGCGGAGTAACCCGGTCTGGCCGGTAGCCCGCAAAAGAAGCGCCCCCGCCGTGCCGATACGGCGGGGGCGCTTCTTCGCTCTCTCCGTCGATCTTGATCTTGTAGGGCCTAAACCGGCGGTGACCCCGACAAGGTCGAGATCGGCGAGGAACGGGGACTACTGGACGGCGTAGGCGTTCTTGGCCAGCAGGTCGCCGCCCCACCTCTCCTTCAGGGCCGCCTCGACCGCCGCACCCACCTGGTAGGTGCGGTCGTCGGCCAGCGCCGGCGCCATGATCTGCAGGCCCACCGGCAGGCCGTCCTCCGGCGCGAGTCCGCACGGAACCGACAGCGCGGCGTTGCCCGCCAGGTTCGTGGGGATGGTGCACAGGTCGGCCAGGTACATCGCCATCGGGTCGTCGGCGCGCTCGCCGATCGGGAACGCCGTGGTCGGCGTGGTCGGCGAGAGCAGCACGTCCACATGCTCGAACGCGGCGTCGAAGTCGCGCTTGATGAGCGTGCGGACCTGCTGGGCCGAGCCGTAGTAGGCGTCGTAGTAGCCGCTGGACAGCGCGTAGGTGCCCAGGATGATCCGGCGCTTGACCTCCGGACCGAAGCCTTCGGCCCGGGTCAGCGACATGACCTCCTCGGCGCTGCGGGTGCCGTCGTCGCCCACGCGCAGGCCGTAGCGCATCGCGTCGAAGCGGGCCAGGTTGGACGAGCACTCGCTGGGCGCGATGAGGTAGTAGGCCGGCAGCGCGGTCGCGAAGCTCGGGCAGGAGAGCTCCACGACCTTGGCGCCCAGCGACTCCAGCAGCTCCACGGACTCGTTGAACCGCTGCAGCACGCCGGGCTGGTAGCCCTCGCCGGAGAACTCGCGGACGATGCCGACCCGCAGCCCGTTGACGTCGGCGCGCCTGGCGGCCTCCACGACCGGGGGGATCGGCGCGTCGATCGAGGTGGAGTCGTTCGGGTCGTGGCCGGAGAACGCCTCGTGCAGCAGCGCGGCGTCCAGCACGTTGCGCGCGAACGGTCCGGGCGTGTCCAGCGAGGACGCGAAGGCGATCAGGCCGTAGCGCGACGAGCCGCCGTAGGTGGGCTTGGCGCCCACCAGGCCGCACACCGCGGCCGGCTGCCGGATGGACCCGCCGGTGTCGGTGCCGGTGGCCAGGGGCGCCTCGAACGCGGCGACCGCGGCGGAGGAACCGCCGGAGGAGCCGCCGGGGATGCGGGAGAGGTCCCAGGGATTGCGCGTCGGGCCGTAGGCGGAGTTCTCGGTGGAGGAGCCCATCGCGAACTCGTCCATGTTGGTCTTGCCGAGGATGACCATGCCCGCGTCGCGCAGCCGCCGGGTGACGGTGGCGTCGTAGGGCGGCCGCCAGTTCTCCAGGATCTTCGACGCCGCGGTGGTGGGCATGTCCCGGGTGGTGAACACGTCCTTGTGCGCGATGGGGACGCCGGCCAGCGGGCCGGGCTCCTCACCGTCGGCGCGCCGCGCGTCGACCGCCCGGGCCTGGGCCAGCGAGGTGTCCTCTTCGACGTGCAGGAACGCGTTGACGTCGCCGTCGACGGCCGCGATCCGGTCGAGATAGGCCCGCGTCGCCTCGACCGCGGAGGTCTCACCGGAGCGGATGGCCGCGCCGAGCTCGGCCGCGCTCATCCTGAGCAGGTCGGTACTCATCGCTCGCTCACCACTCCTCGCTCGCTCCGCGGCCCCCGGGGAAGGAGTGCTCCGCGCGATCGCCGACGACCACTACGCTCACTGCGTCGTTCTCGCTCGCAACTCATTCCTCCTCCCCCAGGATCTGCGGCACGCGGAACCGACCGTCCTCCACCGCGGGGGCTTCCGCCAGCGCCTGGTCGGGGGTGAGCCCCTGGCGGGACTCGTCGGGGCGGTACACGTTGGTCAGCGGCAGGGCGTGCGAGGTCGGCGGGATATCGCCCTTGGCGACCTCCTGCACCTTCGCCACAGCGGAGATGATCTCATCGAGCTGGGCGGCGAGCCGGTCGAGCTCGTCCTCGTGCAGCGCCAGCCGCGACAACCGGGCGAGGTGCGCGACCTCATCGCGGGTGATGGCGGACATGAATGGCAAACCGTTTCTTCGGCGGGTTCGGACAGCTCAATCCTATTGCGGTTCGGGAGGCCGACGGGGTGGCCGCGCGCCGGAGCCGCGGCGCGCGGCTAACCGGCCGAGCCGGTCCGCTGCTCCGAGGGCAGTTCGATGCCGCCGTGCTCCAGCAGCCAGCCCGTGACGGCCGCGGCCTCCAGCGGAGGGGTGAAGTACCGGCCCTGCGCGGCGTAGCAGCCCATCGCGCGCACCGTCTCGGCGACCCTGGCGGTCTCGACGCCCTCGGCCACCGCGCGCATCCGCAGCGTGCCCACCAGGTCGATGGCCGAGCCCACGATGACCCGGCCGTCGGGGTTGTCGACGACCCCGCGGACGAACGACTCGTGGATCTTGATCTCCTGGACCGGGAGCCCGTTGAGGCGGGCCAGCGTGAAGTAGCCGGTGCCGAAGTCGTCCAGGGAGAGCGAGACGCCCAGATCGGACAGGGCCAGGATCGTGGGTGTGATCGCGTCGACCTCGGTGACCATGACGCGTTCGCTGATCTCCAACTGCAGGGCGTGCGGCGGCACCCCGTGGCGGCGCAGGCCGGCGGCGACGATCTCGGGCAGGGTGGGGTCGAGCAGCTCGCGCGCCGAGAGGTTGATGGCCACCGGCAGCTCGATGCCCTCGGCCCACCAGCGCGCGATCTGCGGCAGCGTCTGCTCGATGACCTCGTGGGTGAAGCTGCGCATCAGGTAGGACTGCTCGACCAGCGGGACGAACTCCTCCGGCGGCAGGATGCCCCGCTGCGGGTGCCGCCACCGCACCAGCGCCTCCAGCCCCACCGCGCGGTGCTCGTTCAGTGAGACCTTGGGCTGGTAGAACATCTCCAGCTCGTTCTCGATGAGCGCGCGGCGCAGCTCGCTGAAGAGGCTGAGCCGGGCCGTGGAGTTGCGGTCCTTGTGCGGCGCGTAGAGCTCGACACCGGTGCGGCGCTCCTTGGCCACGTACATCGCGACGTCGGCCCGCTGCATGAGCAGTTCGAAGTCGGGGGCGTGGTTGGGGTAGAGCGCGATGCCGACGCTGGCCTCCAGGTCGAAGTCCATGCCGTCGAGCCGCATCGGCTCGGCCAGGGCCACCCGCAGCCGCGCCGCCACCTCGCGGGCGGAGGCGGCGTCGCGCACCTGCGGCAGCAGCACGGCGAACTCGTCGCCGCCGAGCCGGGCGACCAGGTCGCCGGGGCGCACGCTGTGGGTGAGCCGGTGCGCGACGTTCTGCAGCAGCCGGTCGCCGGTGGGGTGGCCGAGGGTGTCGTTGACCTCCTTGAACCGGTCGAGGTCGAGCAGCAGCAGCCCCACCCGCTGCTTGCGCGGCTGGGCGTCGCTGAGCGCCTCCTGGGTGCGCAGGATGAGCAGTTTGCGGTTGGCCAGGCCGGTGAGCTCGTCGTGGTTGGCCTGGTGCTCCCGCTTCATCGACAGTGAGGCGCTGCTGTACAGCGCGACCAGCGGGAAGATGAACAGCGGCACCAGCCACACCGAGTGGTTCATCGCGACCACCACCAGCGGCGCCAGGCTGAGCAGCACGGCGGCCACGAACAGGCGCTGGCCGATGTCCTTCATCAGCATCGTGGACAGCGACGCCCGCTCGTGCATGGCGATCGCGCACTCCACCAGGACCAGGTTGACCAGGAAGTAGGCTGCACCGGCCAGCGCGACGACGAGGAGCTCGGCGCCCTCGGGCACCCAGGGCATCCGGGCGGTGCCGGGGAACAGCAGCCGGATGATGGCGTCGGCGACGCCGAAGCTCAGCGTGTACTGGGCGACGTTGAAGGCCGTGCGGTGCGGTGCGTTCCCCCGTGCGATCCCGGCGATGACCGTGGCGATGGCCTGGACCGGGCCGGCGACGGACAGGCCGTAGAAGACCACCAGCGCGAACGAGAACGGCAGCGACGTGGGCGCGCCGTTGTCGGAGGGCGCGTTGGGCGTCGCGATCGGGCGCAGCTCGCCGATGACCACCATGCAGAGGATGACCCAGACGAGCGGCTGCGCGGCGAGGGACTGCAGCCGGTCGAGGCCGACCCCGAACAAGGACACGCCAAGGAGGACGCAGCCGGCCACCGTGGTGCTGACGAGATACAACCACAGTGGCGTCCCGACCCGGGGTCCGACGTCCCGGGTGTTGTTGGGATCCTTCATAACGTCCTCGGGGTGATTCACGGGGCGTGTGCGGCGGACCGGCGTCCCTCTCCCGTTGCCGACGCCCCTCGCGAGATCTGCTTCGACCATTTCGGTCACCCCCATGACCGATACGGCCGTCGTGTGGCATGTGCTCTTAGCCGGCTACGACCAGCTTACGCCGCTTCGTCACCACGTGTCGCCAAACGGAGACTTTAGGTAAACCATTGATCACCTGAAACAATCGCCCGATTCGCTTCAGAATACTGCGACAGGTAGCCTAGTGATCGCGGATCGTAGAGACCACCGGCGAGCGCCGCGGAGACCGGTGCGCCGACCGGCGCGGACGGCGGGCCGGTCCGCGATCACCCGCGCGGTCGGCTCCCCGCCCGCCTTTCAGTGCCGATCACCGGCCCCGCCCCGCGGAATCCTCGCTCCCCGCACGGCAATGCGCAGGTGGCGACTGTGGCGCCTCCTCCACGAGCGCCGGTCGAGAACATCAGGGCCACCACGCGTCCTGATGATCACGCTGCCCACCCCCATCACCGAAGTCCTTGAAGAGGAAGTACCCGGATTGGCCGGGACCTCACTCCTCATTGATCATTCGATTACCCTTCGTGTTCTTCGGTCTGCTCCTCGTCTGCGGTCACCCGGTGCGCCATGGCCGCATCCGGCCCCTCCTCCAGCAGCGCCCGGAAGCCGTCCTCCTCCAGAACCGGCACTCCCAGCTTCACCGCCTTGTCGTACTTGGATCCGGGGCTGTCGCCGACCACCACGAAGCCGGTCTTCTTCGACACCGACCCGGTGACCCTGCCCCCCAGGTTCTGCACGGCCTCCTTGGCGCCGTCGCGGCTGAAGTCGGCCAGCGACCCGGTGACGACGACGGTGACCCCCTCCAGGGGGCGCGGACCGCTGTCGGCGCCCTCCTCCTCCATGCGCACCCCTGCGGCGCGCCACTTCGCCACGATCTCGCGGTGCCAGTCGACGGCGAACCACTCGACGATCGAGCGGGCGATCGTCGGGCCGACGCCGTCGACCGAGGCGAGCTCCTCCTCGCTCGCCCGCGCGATCGCGTCGATCGACCGGAAGTGCCGGGCCAGGTCCTCCGCGGCCCGCGGACCGACGTGCCGGATCGACAGCGCCACCAGCACCAGCCGCAGCGGGCGCCGCTTCGCCTCTTCCAGTTGCTCGAACAGCTTCTCGACGGTCTTCTTGGGCTCGCCCTTCTGGTTGGCGAAGAACGTGACGACCTTCGGCTCGCCGGTCTTGGGGTCGAGCTTGGGTTCGGTGGTCTCGGGGTCGAGGACCAGCGTCTTGATCGGCAGCAACTGCTCGACGGTGAGGCCGAAGAGGTCGCCCTCGTGGTCGACCGGCGGCTCGGCCGGCTCCAGCGGCTGGGTCAGCGCGGTGGCCGCGACGTAGCCCAGCGCCTCGATGTCCAGCGCCTTGCGCCCGGCGATGTAGTACAGCCGCTCGCGGCGCTGGCCCTTGCAGTGGCGGGCGTTGGGGCAGCGCAGGTCGACGTCGCCCTCCTTCTGCTGCCCCAGCGGCGTGCCGCACTCGGGACAGGTCTCGGGCATCACGAACGGCCGCTCGGAGCCGTCCCTGCGGTCCAGCACCGGGCCCACGATCTCCGGGATGACGTCGCCGGCCTTGCGCAGCACGACGGTGTCGCCGATCAGGACGCTCTTGCGCTCGACCTCCTGGGCGTTGTGCAGCGTGGCGAACTCGACCTCCGACCCGGCCACGCGCACGGGCTCCATGACGCCGTAGGGCGTGACCCGACCGGTGCGGCCCACGTTGACCCGGATGTCGAGGAGCCGGGTGGTGACCTCCTCCGGCGGGTACTTGTAGGCGATCGCCCAGCGCGGCCAGCGGCTGGTGGAGCCGAGCCGGCGCTGGGTGGCGACGTCGTCGACCTTGACGACGACGCCGTCGATCTCGTAGGCGGGATCGTGGCGGTGCTCGGCGTAGTGGTCGATGTAGTGACGGACCTCGTCGAGGGTGCCGACCACCCTGGTGCGGTCGCTCACCGGCAGGCCCCACGCCTTGAGCAGGTCGTAGGCGTGGGACTGGTGGGTGAACCGCACGCCCTCGTGCGCGCCCACGCCGTGGCAGAGCATGCTCAGCGGGCGGGTGGCGGTGATCCGCGGGTCCTTCTGCCGCAGCGAGCCCGCCGCGGCGTTGCGCGGGTTGGCGAAGGGAGGCTTGCCCTCGTCGGCCAGCCGGGCGTTGAGCTCCTCGAACTCCTTGCCCGGCAGGAACACCTCGCCGCGCACCTCCAGCAGTTCGGGGACGGACTCGACCGAGCCGTCCAGGTGCACCGGGATGGCGTCGATGGTGCGGACGTTGAGCGTGATGTCCTCGCCCACGCGGCCGTCGCCGCGCGTGGCCGCGCGGACCAGCCGGCCCTTCTCGTAGACGAGGTCCACGGCGAGGCCGTCGATCTTCAACTCGCACAGGTAGGCGTCGACGGCGATCTCGTTCTCCACGCGCTGCGCCCACGCCGACAGCTCCTCGGTGCTGAAGGCGTTGTCGAGGCTCTGCATCCGCTCCAGGTGCTCGACGGCCTCGAAGAGGTTGCTGATCGGGGCGCCGACCTTCTGCGTGGGCGAGTCGGGGGTGCGCAGCGTGGGATAGCGCTCCTCCAGCCCGCGCAGCTCGATCATCATCCCGTCGTACTCGGCGTCGGCGATGATAGGGCTGCCCATGTAGTACCGGTAGCTGTGGTCGTCGAGGTCCTGACTCAGCTCGGCGTGGCGCTCGCGCACCTTGGCGGGGACTCCATCGACGACGGCCGACTCTTCCGCGCTCACCCGGGTACGTCCTTTCCTGTTCTACCGCCGTGGTTCCTCGCGCAGCACCCGGGCCGCCTTGCGGCAGAGCTCCAGGGCCGCGCGAGCGTGACGAGGGGAGGCTCCGGCCAGTCCGCAGGTGGGCGTGGTGACCACCGCTTCGGCCGCCAGCTCGGGGTCGAAGCCGATCCGGTGCCACAGCTCCCGTACCGGATCGACGGTAACCGCCGGTGCCGACAGAACGGCGTCGGCGCCGGGCACGACGCCGAGGAGGAGTCCGATCCCGTCCTCCACGGCCGTGCCGATCGCCTCGTCGGCGTCGCGCGTCAGCAGGGTGGCGTCCAGGCCGAGCGCGCGGGCGCCGGAGCGGCGCAGCAGGTCCACGGGGACGCCCGGGGCGCAGCAGTGGGCCATGGGGAAGGCGCCGGCGTCGGCGACGGCGGCGAACACCGCGCGCAGCCGCTCCTCGACCGTGACACGCTCGACGGCGCGCAACCGGCCGTAACCGCTGGCCGTGGGCACGGCGCCCAGCAGCGCGGCGGGCAGCGACGGCTCGTCGATCTGCACCAGGGGCGCACCACCCGGTACGCGTTTGCGCACGTCGGCGATGTGGGCGCGCAGGCCCTCGATGAACGATTCGCACAGGTCGTCGACCGCACCGAGGTCGGCCAGCAGCTTCTCGCCGTTGCGCAGCTCGACCGCCGCCGCCAGCGTCCACGGGCCGGCGATCTGGATCTTCAGCGGGCCGGAGTAGGCGCCTGCGTGCTCTTCGAGCGCGTCGAGGTCGTAGGAGAGGAAACCGCGCGCCCGGCCGAGGTCGCGACCGGGCCGCTGCGCGACCCGCCAGCCCGACGGCTGCACCTCGACGGGGAACTCCACCAGGGCCGCCGCCGCGCGCCCGATGATGTCGGCGCCCGCTCCGCGGTCGGGAAGCTCCGGCAGGTGCGGGAGCTCCGGCAGCTCCCCCAGGACGGTGCGGACCGCCTCGCCGGGGTCCGTTCCGGGCAGGGAGCCGACACCGGTGGCACTCGCCAGGGGCCAGGGGTAGTGCTGCTGATCACTCACGATGCTCCAGGTTAGGGCACCCCCGGTCGCGATGGCGCCGCGCGCGCCGGTGTCCTCGGCCGCCGAAGGTCTTTCACCTCGGCCACGAGGGCTCGCGGAGAACGGGAGGCCCGTGCGAGGAAGCCGGAACCACAGGAAGGCTTGCAACCCCGGCCACAAGGGCTCGCGGTGAACGGGCGGCCCGTCGTGTGGCCGCAGGCCCGTGTGCGGGGTGCCCGGCTCCGCGCGAAGCACACCGTGGGCGTGTACTCCAGACCGAAACCCCGGTGTCGGCCCGCACCCAAGACAATCAGGTCTGCTTCGCGCACGGGTGCGGCGTTCACCTCAGCGGACCTGCTGCCACACGAGAGAACCGCACGCGCACGAACCCCTCCTGGGGCGGGCCGTGAAGACTTCCTGGAGCCGAGGTTGAGACTCAGGTTCAGGAGCTGAGCGAGTCCTCGGGGGCCGGGCGCTCCGACCGCCGCCGCCCGCGCGAGCGGCGCGACCAGGCGTAGCAGAGGACACCGGTCGCGGCGAGCGCGCCAACCGCGATCGCGAGCAGCGGAGAGTGGAGGAAGAGGCTCCACCAGGCCGCGATGACGGCCAGGCCGCCGAGGCTGTAGATCGCCGCCCAGATCAGGCAACCGATGACCATCGCGGTGAGGTAGCGGCCGAACCGCATCCGCATGGCGCCGGCGGCGAGGTTGACGGCGGTCTGGATGCCGACCGTCATGAACGAGAGCGTGACCGCGGGCGGGCCGAAGCGGTTGATGAGGTGCTGCGCCCTGGTCAGCCGGTCGCCGACGCGCCGGGCGAACCGGGACCGGTGCAGGCCTGCGTCGAGTCCGCGGCCGATCCAGTAGGTGGCCTGCGCACGGCAGAAGACGATGCCGAAGAGCGCGGAGTAGACGACCCAGAAGGGGCGCCCCTCCAGGAACTCATACGGCATCGCGACCCCCACACGCACCCGTCGTCACGGCAACTATGTTATGCCTAACCTAACTCCGGATGGCAGAACGGCCCCCGGGCCGGACGCACGGGCCCCGCCCCCCTTCCCGGCCGCCCCCGACGGGCAGCGGCGCGGGTCAGCCCGCTTGGGCCGGCTCGGCGCCGCGCCGAGCGCCCTCGGTCCTCCCCGTCGCCGAGATCGTGGCGGAGCCCAGGACGACGTCATCGGCGTAGAGCACGGCGGCCTGCCCCTTGGCGACGCCGGTGGCCGGCTCGTCCAGCACGACGACCAGTTCCCCGTCGCGCTGCCGGGCGCGGCAGGGGTGCACCTCGCCGTGCGCGCGCAGCTGCACCGTGCAGGCGAACGGCTCCTCCGGGGGCTCGCAGCCGCTCCAGACCGGGCGCTCCCCGATGATCTCGTCGACCGCCAGCGCGTCCCGCGATCCGACCGTGACCGTGTTGTTCACCGGCTCGATGGACAGCACGTACCGGCGGTCGACCGAGCCCCCCAGGTTCAGGCCCTTGCGCTGGCCGACGGTGAAGGCGTGCGCGCCGCTGTGGGTGCCCAGGACCTCGCCGGACTCGTCCACGATCGGCCCGGGTTCACTGCCCAGGCGCCGGTTGAGGAAGCCGGCGGTGTCGCCGTCGGCGATGAAGCAGATGTCGTGGCTGTCGGGCTTGTCGGCCACGGCCAGCCCGCGCCGCTCGGCCTCCGCGCGGACCTCGGCCTTGGTGCAGTCGCCCAGCGGGAACATCGAGTGCGCGATCTGCTCCCTGGTCAGCACCGCCAGCACGTAGGACTGGTCCTTGGCCTCGTCCACACTGCGCCGCAGCCTCCCGTCGAGCAGCCGGACGTGGTGGCCGGTGCACACGGCGTCGAAGCCCAGCGCCACGGCGCGGTCCAGCACCGCGGCGAACTTGATCTTCTCGTTGCAGCGCAGGCACGGGTTGGGGGTGCGGCCCGCGGCGTACTCGGCGACGAAGTCCTGCACGACATCGCGGTCGAACTCCTCGGCCATGTCCCACACGTAGAACGGGATGCCGATCACGTCGGCGGCCCGGCGGGCGTCGCGGGAGTCCTCGACGGTGCAGCAGCCCCGCGCGCCCGTGCGGTAGGACTGCGGATTCTTGGACAGGGCGAGATGGACACCGGTGACGTCGTGGCCGGCCTCGGCGGCGCGGGCCGCGGCAACGGCGGAGTCGACGCCGCCCGACATGGCGGCGAGTACGCGCAGAGTCATAGTGCCTTCCAGGCTACGCGCCGGAACGTCCGGTCCCTACCACGTCTCTCTCCGGCGGGGAGGCGTGGCCGGGCGCCCCCCGGACTCTGCGAAAATCGGATACATGGCTCTGTTCCGTCGCCGCCGTTCCGCAGAATCCGACTCCGCCGTGGCCGTTGGCGAGTTCTGGTCCCATTGGGCCGATCTCCGCGACGAGCTCGCGGCGTCGGTCGACGCCGACATGCCCGTCCCCGAGGAGACCGCCCAGCGGCTCACCGAGCGCGTGCGGCGCATCCACCAGAGCCTGACCTGGGAGGTGGCCCCCGCTCCGAGTCCGACCCCGCACGACCTGGACGAATTGGGGCTCTCCCTCGACGACGAGGCGCGCGACATCCTCGCTCGGATGGAGGACCCGGAGGGCGATCCCGGATCCTTCCGCGCCGGGGAGGGTCCCAGGTACGCCCTGACGCTGAGCGCCGGCCCCGACGACGCCGCGCGGGTGCTCGCCGAGCGCTGGCGGCGGGCGGCCCCCGAGGAGGCCGGCTGGCGGTTCTTCCCCGCTCACCCGGCCGACCACGACAAACTCGGCAAGCCGGTGACCTGGGACGGCCACGAGCTCGACCTCGGCCACGCTTCGGTGGCCCTGCGCGTCGACCAGAAGATCGGCAGGATCGAGGCGGGCGTCTACCACCCCGACTTCATGTTCCTGCCCGAGGAGACCCGGACCGCTGTGGCCGAGCACGTGGTGCTGCTCTCACTCGGCGAGGACGACTACGTGCGCTGGATCGGCTCGGTCGCGGCGCTGGTGGAGAAGCCGCTCGACCCGCTGCCGCCGACGTCCATCCCCTCGGTCGTCGAGCAGCTCTCCGGGGCGCTGGGCAGCGGCGGCTGGGTGACACTGCAGGGGCGCGTCCCGCTGCGCGGCGCGATCCAGATCGCCGTACGGCACCCGCTGCACCGCCGCGACTTCCCGGCGTTCACCCTGTACGTGCAGGTCACCGTGGCCTACGCCAGCGCCGACGGCGAGAAGCTGCCCACCGGTGCCTCGGCGACGGCGCTGGAGGACTTCGCCCTCGGCCTGCGCGACCTGCTCGGCGACAACGGAGCATTGCTGGCCCAGCAGACGGTGGGCGGTCAGCGCCAGTTCCACTTCTACCTCGACCCCGAGTCCGGTGTGCTGCCCGAGCTGGAGAGGAGCGTGCGCGAGTGGCCCGAGGGCCGCACCCAGGTGCACAGCGCCCTCGACCCCGACTGGGAGACGATCGAGCAGATCACCAAGCCGGTGCGGCGCCAACTGGGGCAGTGAGGCGAGCGGCGGTCCGGGAGGATGTGAGCCGTAGGGCTGCGGGCGGGACGCGCGGTCAAAGGTGCGGACGCGCGCGTGCCGCCGGCGCTGCGCGCGCTGCGACGGCCCGCCCCGGTCCCTCTACCGCCGCTTGGCGCGGGCCTTGCGGGCGCGTTCCACCGCGGGGCCGATCGCCTCGCCCAGGGCCTTGACGTCGGCGCTGCCTGAGCCGCGGCCCAGGCTGAAGCGCAGCGAGCCGCGGGCGGTCTCGGGGTCGGCGCCCATCGCGAGCAGCACGTGGCTGGCCTGCGCGACACCGGCGGAGCAGGCCGAGCCGGTGGAGCACTCGATGCCGCGGGCGTCCAGCAGCATCAGCAGCGCGTCGCCCTCGCACCCGGGGAACGAGATGTGGGCGTTGCCCGGCAGCCGATCCGTGGGATGGCCGTTGAGCCGGGCGTCGGGGACCACGGCGCGCACCGCGGCCACCAGCTCGTCGCGCAGCCCGGCCAGCTCGGCGGCGTGCGCCTCGCGTTCGGCGACCGCCAGCCGCAGCGCCGTGGCGAATCCCTGCAGCAGCGGGGTCATCAGCGTGCCCGAGCGCACCTCGCGCTCCTGACCGCCGCCGTGCAGCAGCGGGACCGGGTCGACCCCCCTGGCCAGCAGGAGGGCGCCCGCGCCGACCGGGCCGCCGAGCTTGTGCCCGGTGACGGTGAGCGCCGAGACCCCGCTCGACGCGAAGTCCACCGCCTCGGTGCCGACGGCCTGCACGGCGTCGGTGTGCAGCGGTATGCCGTGGTCGCGGGCGATCGCGGCGAGTTCGCGGATCGGCTGGCGCGTGCCCACCTCGTTGTTGGCCCACATCACCGACACGAGCGCGACGTCGCCGGGGTCGCGCTCGATCGCGGCCCGCAGCGCCTCCGGGCGGACCCGGCCGTGGCCGTCGACGGGGAGCTCCTCGTAGACCGCGCCCTGGTGGTCGGCCATCCAGCGGGCCGGGTCGAGGACCGCGTGGTGCTCCACGGCGCTGACCAGGATGCGCCGACGCGCGGGATCGGCCTGGTTGCGCGCCCAGTACAGCCCTTTGACCGCGAGGTTGTCGGCCTCGGTGCCGCCGCCGGTGAACACCACCTCGTTGGGGGTGGCGCCCAGGGCCTCGGCGACGGTCTCGCGCGCCTCCTCCACCGTCCGGCGGGCGCGCCGGCCCGTCGCGTGCAGTGACGAGGCGTTCCCGAGTTCGCCGAACCGCGCCGTCATGTCGGCGATGACCTCGGGCCGGACGGGGGTCGTTGCGGCATGATCCAGATACACCATGGCACTCATCAGAATACGACCGCGAACCCCCTGAAACGCATCGCGGTACCCGAACGTGCGTGAGGTGAGGGGCGGCGCACCGTCCGGCACAGGAGCGGCCCGAAGGGAGACGCGGTGCCGTGTGACGCTCCCCAGGCGGGACCGAGCGGTCCCGATGAGGCGCAGGCGCTGGAGATCTCCGAGCAGGACGGCATGAATCGTCGCGGAGGTCGCAGCCCCCGGAACCGATCCGGCGGACTACGCGGCCGCCCCCGGAAGCCGACCGCGTGAAAGCGGGGCGGGTCTTCCCCACCCGCCCTGCTCCCCGATACGGCCGCGGCCCCGGGCACTCGTCCGGGGCCGCGGCCGCGTCAGCGCGCAGGATCACTTGCGCTTGTTGATCTCCTCGGTGAGCTGCGGGGCGACCTTGTGGAGGTCGCCGATGACCGCGAAATCCGAGATCTCCAGGATCGGGGCCTCGGGGTCCTTGTTGACCGCCACGATCGTCTTGGCGGTCTGCATGCCGGCCCGGTGCTGGATCGCGCCGGAGATGCCCAGGGCCACGTACAGGTTCGGGCTGACCGTCTTGCCGGTCTGGCCGACCTGGAACTGGTTGGGGTACCACCCGGAGTCCACGGCGGCGCGCGAGGCGCCCACGGCCGCGCCGAGCGAGTCGGCCAGCGCCTCGACCGTGGAGAAGTCGTCGCTGCCGACGCCGCGCCCGCCCGAGACCACGATGCCGGCCTCGGTGAGCTCGGGGCGGTCGCCCTGCTCCTGCTTGACCCGCTCGACCACCTTGGCGGTCTTGGCGGCGTCGGAGACCTCCACCGACACCTGCTCCTCGGCTGCGGCGCCCTGGGCGGCCTCGGCCGCGACGGCGTTGGGGCGCACGGCGATGACCGGGGTGCCGGTGCGGACCTTGGCGTGGGTGAGGGTGGCGCCACCGAAAACGGAGTGCTCGGCGACGAGGTCGGCGCTGACGTCGACCACATCGGTCAGCACGCCGGAGCCGAGCTTGACGGCGGTCCGCCCGGCCACCTCCTTGCCTTCGGTGGTCGCCGACACCAGCACCGCCGCGGCGGACTTCTCCCCGGCCAGGTGGGCCAGCAGCTCGGCCTTGGGCGCCACCACGTAGTCGTTGAGCTCCGCCGGCGCCACGTAGACCTTCTCGGCGCCGAACTCGGCCAGTTTGGCCTTGCCCTGCTCGGTGGCGTCGCCGACCCACACCGCGGCGGGCTCGCCGATGCGGCGGGCGGCGGTGAGCAGTTCGGTCGTGACCTTCTTGACCTCTCCGTCGACGTGGTCGACGAGGACGAGGACCTCAGCCATGTTTCTCTTCCCTCTTTCGCGTCTTCGCCGGACCTAGATGAACTTCTTCGAGGCGAGGAAGTCCGCGATCTGCGCGCCGCCGTTGCCCTCGTCCTTGACGACGGTGCCCGCGGCGCGCGGCGGGGCTGCGGCGAAGTCCACGGTCTCGGTGGCGGCGTTGGCCAGCCCGACCTTGGCCGCGTCGATCTCGGCCGCCGCCAGGTCGAACTTCTCCACCGGCTTCTTCTTGGCGGCCATGATCAGCTTGAACGACGGGTAACGCGGCTCGTTGATCTTCTCGACGACCGAGACGACCGCGGGCAGCTGGGCCTCGACGACGTCGTAGCCCTCGTCGGTCTGGCGCTGGATCCGCACGGTCCGGCCGTCGACGTCGACCTTGTTGGCCAGCGTGAGCTGCGGCAGGCCGAGGTACTCCGCCAGGGCCGCGCCCATCACGCCGGTGCGGGCGTCGGTGGACTCCGAGCCCAGGACCACCACGTCGAATTCGAGCTTGCGCAGCGCCTGCGACAGCGCGTAGGCGGTCTGCAGGGCGTCGGAGCCGTGCAGCGCCTCGTCGTTGAGGTGGACGGCCTTGTCCGCGCCCATGGAAAGGGCCTTGCGGATGGAGTCCGTGGCCTGGTCGGGGCCGGCGCTGAGGATGGTGACCTCACCACCGTGCTTCTCCTTGAGGAGCAGCGCCTCCTCGATCGCGTACTCGTCGAGCTCGTTGATCACCCCGTCGGAGCTCGCGCGGTCCAGCGTGTTGTCCGCCGGGTTCAGCTTGCGCTCGGTCGCCGTGTCCGGGACCTGCTTGACCAAAACGACAATATTCATGGCCGGTGGCCGACCTCCCTGCACTCCCATGCGTCGCCCACTCGGACGGCGCGGACGCGGACGCGTCCGTGGCCCCTAAGGGTGCCAAACGCGCGTGCGGCGCCTGGCGGCGGGGCTGGCGTTCCTGACCCGCCATCCCGCCTGATCTGCTCTTTGTTGCTCTACTTGATGTTACTGACTGGTAGCAATAGGGCAAACCGGCACCCCAGGGGAACCGCGTGCGAAAAGGCTCACCCGGTCAGGAGGCCGCCCTTGTTCAGCCGAGTGTTCAGCCGAACCACTGGGCGGGCGGCGCGATCGGGTCCCAGGCGTTGCCCACGGTGAAGCTGTTGACGATCAGGAACAGCGCCAGCAGGCAGATCGCGACGATCGTGCCCCAGTAGACGTAGGGGTTGCGGATGCCGATGTTCTGGGTCAGCCAGGTGGCCTGGCGGCGGGCGCCGGTCGCGTGCGGGCCGTAGAGGAAGCTGAGCAGCACGACGACGCCGATGGCGTAGGCGCCCACGTTGTTGGCCCCGGAGTGGCCGATCGGCGTGAAGCTGATGATCAGGCCGACGATGATGCCGGCGAGCAGGTAGCCGAGCCCGTAGAGCAGGGTGGTCCCCAGCGTGCGGACCAGCGCCCACGGCATGCTCAGCGCCACCACCATGCTGTCGGAGCTCTTGGGCCCCCTCGTCTGCAGGCGGCGGGCGTGCTCGATCTTGACGGTGTCCAGCGCGCCCAGGACCGTCACGGTGAGCACGCCGAGGAACAGCCCGATCGTGGGCACCATCAGGCTCAGGCCCACCACGGCCAGCAGCAGCGGGATGAGGATCAGCGACGGCAGCCGCTTGGGCTCGTCGCCGTAGTAGTCCTGCTCGTCCCCGTCGTCGTCGGAGATGTAGTCGCTGAGCCGGTCCTCGCGGCCGGCCTTCCCTCGGCGGCCGAAGAGGCCGCGGCGCGGCTCCTCCTCGTAGTCGTCGGCGGGGAACGCCGCGGTGCGGTCGGCGCGCCGGCCCCTGTCGTAGTCGACCGGGGTCAGGATGTCGCGGAACTCCTCGGGGCGCAGCGTGGAGTTGAAGAACTGGGTCTGCGGCGCGTCGTCGGCCGACGGGTCGCCGTACTCCGGGTACTCCGGGGCGTCGGCGGGCAGCAGCCCGGTGCGCTGCGGATCGTCGGCCGGCGCGGCCATCGTCCGGTCGGTCCCGCCGGACTCGGCGGCCATCGTGCGGTCGGTGTCGGCCACCTGGGTGGCGTCGTTCCAGGGCCGCGCGGGCTCCTCGCCACCGCGCCCGGCCGCGGCGCCCGCGAGCCCGCCCGCCGCAGCGCCGTGGGCGATCGTGCCCCCGACCCCCCGGGGGTCGGGCATCTGCGCCTGCACGGTGTGGTTGCCGGTGATCCCCGAGGGCTGGTGACCGGTGTCCTCGGCCCAGGGCAGGTCGAGGTTGAGCCGGCCGGTCTCGGCGACGAGCTCCGCCGAGGTCGGCCGCGCCTGCATGTCGCGGGCGACCGCGGAGCGCACCAGCGGCTGCAGCGCATCGGGCATGCCGTCGAGGTTGATCTCGCCGTTGAGGATGCGGAAGAAGATGACCTCGAACGCGCCGGCGCCGTAGGGGGCGTTGCCGGTCGACGCGAACGCCACGGTGGCGCCCCAGGCGTGGATGTCGGTGGCCGGGCCGAGGTCGGTGCCCTCGATGACCTCCGGCGACAAGTAGCTGGGCGTGCCGACGAACGTGCCGGTCTGGGTGAGCTTCGCGCCGTCGACCGCGTGGGCGATGCCGAAGTCGATGACGATGGGCTCGCCGTTGGAGATGATGACGTTGCCGGGTTTGAGGTCGCGGTGGATCACGTCGGCGACGTGGATGTCGGCGATCGCCCGGGCCAGGCCGGAGACCAGCCGGGTCAGCGCGCGGCCGCGCAGCGGGCCGTGGTCGGTGACCGTCGCGTCCAGCGTCGGACCGGGAATGTACTCGGTGACCACCCAGGGCAGCCGCGCGTTGGTGTCGGCGTCGATGACCTCGGCGACGTTGCGGCTGTGCACCCGGCGCATGGTCTCGACCTCACGGGCCAGCCGGGCGCGGGCGATGTCGTCGCCGGCCACCTCCGAGCGCAGCACCTTGATCGCGACGAGCCGATCCTGAGGATCTACGGCTTGGTACACAACGCCCATTCCGCCCTGACCGATACGCCGGCGGATCGTGTATGGGCCAATGCGTTCCGGCAGCCCCTCGTCCTCGGGGAAACCTGCCGTCATTGCCATAGTGAACTCATCCCCTCAAACCCCGCGTACCACCGTCTTCCAGCCTATCGGCCGGGGCGCGATCGGGCCGCGCGGCGGCGTGCGGCCCGCCGCCGTTGTTCTGGCCGCGCCTCGTGGACCACAGCGACTCACCCGTCCGGCCCGTCACCGGATCGCTCTGCGGCGACACCGCCGCGACGCCGCGATGAACGCCACACCGGTCAGGCCGCCCGATGGCCGAGGGGCCGTGCGGCTCCTCGCCTGCGTCGCCGGTTCGGGTGACCACATGAGTATGACGGAAAAACGGAGGACTCGGTTCAGGGACGAACATCACGATCGTGCGTACGGCGCACCGGATGCGCCGGCACCCCCAGCTTCCCCTGTTCACGACCGAAAGACCAGGACGCGGCCGCGGACTCGGGGAAGAACCGGGGTTCTCCCCGATCCATCGGCTTGAGTCCTAGCCTCGGCCCAAGGAGGAAGTGGCGTGCGGGGGGCGATTCTCTCGCGTGGCCGTCAGGCCCGTGGACGGAGAAATCGCCCACCCGCGCGCGAAGCGGACCCGCCACCTTCGGTGCATACCGACACCATGGTTTCGGCCTGACCACCAAAGTGGCGGCGTGGATGGCGCGGCGCCGGTGCGATCCCCGCAATGGGCCTTCGGCCACACGAGAGGATCGCCCGGTCACCGCGGGCTCCGGCCTTCGGCTGAGGCCACAAGACCCCCTTGGGCTTGAGGTCAAGACCCAAGGCCGGGCCCGCCGCCGGTCATCGGGGCGGCCGGAACCGGCCAGCCTCGCTCGGCGGCGGCGCGGCGGAGCCCCGCTACACCGGTCGGGCCAGCTCCTCGACGACCTCGGCTCCGGGGAGCTCGGCCAAGGCGGCTCCCGGAAGGGCGAGCTTGGACCGGCGCAGGCCGCTGCCGACCACGACGTCGGGGGCGGCCGCGACGGCGGAGTCGACCAGGATCGGCCAGTCCGCCGGCAGCCCGATCGGGGTGATGCCGCCGTACTCCATGCCGGTCTCGCGCACCGCCTCCTCCTGGACGGCGAAGGAGGCCTTGCGCGCCTCCAGCCGCTTGCGGACGACCCCGTTGACGTCGGCGCGCGTGGTCGCCAGCAGCACGCACGCCGCGAACCGGGTCCGCCCGCCCCGCTTGGCCGCGATCACCACGCAGTTCGCCGAAGCCTCCAACGGAACGCCGTAGGCGGCGCAGAAGGCCGCGGTGTCGGCCCGGTCCGGATCGATCTCGGCGACCAGCAGCCGGTCGACCGGTGTCGCGTGCTTCCAGGCGGCGACGGCGCTCGCGACCGGGGCGGCCAGCAGGTCGGTCCGGTCGGCGGCGGGACGGGTGTCGAGTCCCCACATCGCGCTACCGCCCCTCGAACTTCGCCTTGCCCGGCCCCTGCTCGACGAAGCTGCGCATGCCGGTCTTCTGGTCCTCGGTGGCGAACAGCGCGGAGAACTGCAGCCGCTCGACCTCCAGGCCGGTGTCGAGGTCGACCTCGATCCCGGCGTCGACGGCCTGCTTGGCCGCACGCAGCGCGACCGCGGGGCCGTCGGCGTAGCGGGCGGCCATGGCCACGGCCGCGGAGTAGACCTCCCCTGCGGGGACGACCGCGTCGGCCAGGCCGATCGCCAGCGCCTCGTCGGCGGCGACGTGCCTGCCGGTGTAGATGATGTCCTTGGCCCTGGCCGGACCGATCAGCCGGGGCAGGCGCTGGGTACCGCCCGCGCCGGGGATGATGCCGAGCTGGATCTCGGGCTGGCCCAGCTTGGCGTCGTCGGCGACGACCCGGAAGTCGGCGCACAGCGCGAGCTCGCAGCCGCCGCCGAGGGCGTAGCCGGTGATCGCGGCGATGACGGGCTTGGGGATCCCGGCCACGGCGGTGAAGGAGTCCTGCAGCCGCTTGGAGTGCGCGGCCATCCGGGCGTAGGTCATGTCCGCCATCTCCTTGATGTCGGCGCCCGCGGCGAAGACCCGCTCGCCCCCGTAGACGACCACGGCCCGCACCGCGTCGTCGGCGCCCACCTGCGCGGCCGCCGCACCGATCTCCGCCTGGACCTGGGCGTTCAGCGCGTTCATCTTCGGCCTGTCCAGCCGGATGACGGCCACGGCCGGGTTCTCCTGGTCGGTCTCCACACGAACGAACTCGCCCACTGCCACTCCCTTTCACGTGCGGGTGCTGTGCTCACCATTGCTTACCACTCGGCGCGGACCCGGCGCGCGGGCAGGTCGGCGTCGGCGCGGCGGTGCGCGCTCACCCGAACAGCAGCTCCCAGGTGCCCAGTCGGTGGGAGACGGCGTGAGCCGCGCACAGGAGGGCCGCGGCGGCCGCGATGAGCCACGTGTCCGATGCGCGCCAGACGCTCTCGCGCGCGTGCGTGCGCGGCCCCGAGCCGAACGCCCGCGCGTCCATCGCCATGGCGAGCAGCGTGCCGGTGCGGATGGACCGGACCAGCAGCGCGAACAGCCGGCCGAAGAAGATCCCGACGGCGGCGACCGGGTTGCGCCCGGCCTCCAGGCCGCGGGCCCTGCGGGCCAGCGTGATGGTGCGCCACTGCCCGGCCAGCAGCGGGATCAGCCGCAATGCGGCCAGCACACCCATGGCGGGCCGCTCGGGCACCCTGAGCTTCTGCACGAGGGCGTCGGCCATCTCGGTGGGGTCGCTGCTCATCGCGGCGAGGATGCCGGGCAGCGCGATGGCCAGGAGCCGCGCGGTCGCGCCAAGGGCGCCCAAGGGCCCCTCCTCGCCGTACAGCAGGTTCACCGCCCCGGTGGACAGGCCCATGAACAGGAACGGCACCCCCAGCACGAGCAGCATCCTGCGGTTGACCCCGCTGAACGGCACCAGGAGCAGGACGCCGCCGAGCACGATCCCCCCGGTCACCGGGTCCACCGCGGGAATCAGCCCCAGCGACAGCAGGAGCGCGGCGATGAGCTTGGCCGCGGGGTTGCGACGAAGCAGCCAGTATCGCGCTCCCCCGTCCTCGCCGACGGTGAGGGTCAGTTGGTCACCGGAGCCGGTCGGGGCCGGTCGGCCGGATGCCGCGGCGCTCATCGGGTGGCCTCCGGGGCCCGCACGGGGGCGACCCCGCCGTCCGAGACGCGGAGTCGCGCGTCGGCGAAGCGCCGCAGCAGCAGGGCGTCGTGCGTGGCCATGAGGACGGCGCGGCCCTGGGCACGCAGCGCGGACAGCAGTTCGACGAGTTCGGTCCAGGTCCTGGTGTCCTGGCCGAAGGTCGGCTCGTCCAGGACCAGGACGTCGGGGGCGTGCGCGGGACCGGAGCTGAGCGCGGTGGCCACCGACAGCCGCCGCTTCTCCCCGCCCGACAGCGTGTAGGGGTGGACGTCGGCGAGCCCGGTGAGGCCCAGCCGCTCCAGCAGCTCATCCACCCACGCGGCCGTCGCCGCCTCGCCCATCCCGGCGCGCAGCGGCGCGAACCGCAGCTCGTCGCGCACCGTCGCGGTGACGAACTGGTCCTCGGCGTGCTGGAACACCGTGCCGACGTGCCGGGCGAGGCGCCGGGCGGGCCAGCGCACCAGCGGCCGGGGGTCGGCCTCGGCGAGCGAGCCGCGCGGCCGGACCGCGCCGGCGTGCGGTTTGCTGAGTCCGGCCAGCATCATCAGCAGCGTGGACTTGCCCGCGCCGTTGGGGCCGGTCAGGGCGGTGGCGGTACCGGCGGCGACGTCGGCCCGCACCCGGTCCAGGACGACGCGCGACGCGGCGGCGCGCATCCCCGGTTCGAACGGAGTGCGCGCGGTGCAGTCCGCGGCCTCGATGAGAACGGGCCCGCCGGGAGCCGGGGCCAGCGCCGGATCGGGCTCGTTGCCGGGAATCCACACCCCTTGGGCCGCGAGCGCCCGGCCGTGCTCGGCGAAGACCGCGCGGGGGGTGCCGTCGGCGATCACGCCGCCGCCCGGCTCGACGACAACGACCCGGTCGACGAGGTCCACCACCTCGGCGACCCGGTGCTCCACGAGGACGAGGGTGGCCTCGGTGGTGGCCGGCAGTCGGGCGATGAGCCCGCGCACGAGTTCGGCCCCGGCGGGGTCGAGGTTGGCGGTGGGCTCGTCGAGCAGCAGCAGCCGGGGGCGCATGGCCAGGGCCCCCGCGACGACCAGGCGCTGCTTCTCGCCGCCCGACAGCGCGGCGGTGGAGCGGTCCCGCCCGTAGGGGAAGCCGACCTGGCGCAGGGCCGCGTCGACGCGGGGCCAGATCTCCTCGCGGGCGACCCCGAGGTTCTCCAGGCCGAAGGCGACGTCGTCGCCCGCGCGAGCCATCACCAGCTGGGTCTCGGGGTCCTGGCTGACCAGCGCGGTGTCGTCGCGCCGCCGCGCCGCGGGCTCCCCGTCGATGAGCAGGGCTCCCTCCTGCTCGCCGCTGATGGCGCTGTCGGGCCCGGTGAGCCCGGCCAGCGCGTGCAGCAGGGTGCTCTTGCCCGCGCCCGAGGCGCCCAGGAGCAGCACGCGCTCGCCGGGTTCGAAGGTCAGGTCGACGCCGCGCAGCGCGTGGGTGCCGCGGCCGGAGTGCCGCCAGCCCCATCCGGCGAGTTCGACGCGGGCTCCCCGGCCGCCCCCGGCGCGGGCGGCCCCGTTCGTCGTGGGCATCCCGGCTAGCCCCGGGCCGAAGGGAAGGGGGCCAGCGCGTCGGTCCTGGCCAGGGCCGTGGTGAGCAGCCGTCCGCCGACGCCCGCGATGAGGCCGGCGCTGACCAGAACGATTGCGGCGTAGGCGAGCTGGTACTCGATGGGCCAGGTGACGTAGGTGGTGATGTTGTCCTTGATGGCCGGGGAGATCCCGGCGGCGACGCCGGCGAGCACGGCGACGCCCGTGTTCCAGCGCCGGTAGGCGAAGGCGAGGAAGACCAGCTCGGGCAGCAGGCCCTGGAGCACTCCGGAGACGATGACGGAGACGCCCCACGGGACGCCGAGCAGGATCGAGACGGAGGCCGCGGCGACGGAGGTGAGCAGGGCCGCGCCGGCCTTGCGGATGACCAGGCCGCCCAGCACGCCGGGCAGCATCCACATGCCGTAGATGACGGCCTGGGCCGGCGGGAAGAACACGAACAGCGGCTCGGTGGCGGTCCACAGCACGCCCCACAGCCAGAAGACGACCCCGATGCTGACGCCGATGACGGCGGCGACGACGATGTCCACGGTCCGCCAGTTGAGGACGGAGTACCCGGGCCCGGGCCCGGTCTTGAACCTGGATTCGGTGCTCATAGCGGGATGTCCCTTCGTACGTGACGAGAGGGCTCGGCCAAGAGTGGCCGCCCGCACACGTGCGCGCACCGATCGCCGAAACCGGTGCGCGGAGCACGCGCCACCGGCGGCGGTTCCCACGACTTCCTTCGCTGGCATGACCCAGATCAGGTGTGTAAGGGTCTGCGGAACGGTTTTCCGCACTCTCAGCGCCGAAGCGCTCCCCTGTCGGTTTCCTCCATTATGGGCGGTGCACCACCTGATCGGTCAAGGGCCGCGGGTCTCACGGTGGTTCCCTCGCCGATCTCGACCTCGTCGGGGTTGTCGCAGCGTTCTCAGGCCCCACAAGGTCAAGATCGGCGGGCACAGGTCGCCGCGCTACCTCAGCACCATGCCGTTGCCCATGCCCCCCGGTGGCTCGGGGACCACGACCAGGCCCATCTCCGCCGGATCGGTGAGCAGGGGATGTTTGGGCAGCACCCGCACGGTGTAGCCGCTCGCGCCCGCGCGCTCCAGCGGGACCGAGCCCGTGTAGCGGATCAGCGGGCCCTCCTGCTGCTCGCCCGACGCCACCGCGAGCTCGGCGAAGGACGGCTCCACCAGCTCCTCGGAGTCGTTGATCCGGCCGAACGCGATCTCGACGCGGATGTCGGCGGAGTCGAGGTCGCCGAGCACCAGCGTGGCCCGCACCTTCAACTCGCCGCCGACCTGCGGCGGGTCGTCCACACCGGCCACCTCGACGTGCTCGATGCGCACGCCGGGCCAGGCCCGCCGCACCCGCTGCTTCCACGCGGCCAGCTCGCGCACCCCGGCCGTGTCCCCCCTCCTGGTGAGCAGCCGGGAGGAGGCGGCGGCGGGCCGGTACAGCAGCTCCACGTAGTCGCGCACCATCCGGTTCGCCAGCACCTTCGGGCCGAGGGAGACGAGGGTGTGCTTGACCATCTCCAGCCAGCGCTTGGGCAGGCCGGACTCGTCGTGGTCGTAGAACAGCGGAGCGACCTGGTCCTCGAACAGCTCGTACAGCGCGGCGGCCTCCAGTGCGTCGCGCCGGTCCGGTTCGCCCACCCCGTCGGCGGTGGGGATGGCCCAGCCGTTGGACCCGTCGAACCACTCGTCCCACCAGCCGTCGCGGATGGAGAGGTTCAGCCCCCCGTTGAGCGCCACCTTCATCCCGGAGGTGCCGCACGCCTCCAGCGGGCGCAGCGGGTTGTTCAGCCAGACGTCGCTGCCCTGCACCAGCGAACGCGCCAGCGCCATGTCGTAGTCGGGCAGGAACACGATCCGGTGCCGAACGGCGGGGTCGTCGGTGAAGCGCACGATGTCCTGGATGAGGCGCTTGCCCCCCTCGTCGGCGGGGTGGGCCTTGCCCGCGATGACGATCTGGACCGGCCGCTCCGGGTGCAGCAGCAGCGACTTCAGCCGCTCGGTGTCGCGCAGCATCAGGGTGAGCCGCTTGTAGGAGGGGACCCTGCGGGCGAAGCCGATCGTGAGCACGTCGGGGTCGAGGACGTCGTCGATCCAGCCCAGCTCGGCCTCGCTGGCGCCGCGCTGCCGCCAGGACCGGCGCAGCCGCTTGCGCGCGTCCTCGACCAGCCGCTCCCGCAGGGTGCGGCGCATCTCCCACAGTTCGAGCTCGGAGGCCCCGGTCACCTTGCGCCAGCCTTCGGGGCGGGTGAACTCCTCGGAGTCGGCGACGACGCGCTGCGCCAGCTCCTGGGCCTCCTCGGCGATCCAGGTCCGCGCGTGCACGCCGTTGGTGATCGAGGTGATGGGCACGTCGTCGGCGTCGAAGCCCGGCCACAGCCCCTGGAACATCCTGCGGCTGACCGCGCCGTGCAGCCTGCTGACGCCGTTGACCCGCTGGGCCAGCCGCATGCCCATGACGGCCATGTTGAACACGTTCGGGTCGCCGCCGGCGTAGGTCTCCGCGCCCAGCGCCATGGCGCGGTCGACCGGCAGCCCCGCGATGGCGCTGTCGCCGCTGAAGTGCCGTTCGACCAGGTCGCGCGGGAAGCGGTCGATCCCGGCGGGCACGGGGGTGTGCGTGGTGAACACCGTTCCGGCCCGGGTGGCCTCCAGCGCCTGCTCGAACGTCAGGTCCTCGGCCGCGATGTACTCGCGGACGCGCTCCAGGCCGAGGAAGCCGGCGTGCCCCTCGTTCATGTGGAACACCTCGGGGGCCGGGTGCCCGGTCAGCTCGCAGTAGGCGCGCACGGCGCGCACGCCGCCGACGCCCAGCAGCAGCTCCTGGCGCAGCCGGTGCTCGCTTCCGCCGCCGTAGAGCCGGTCGGTGACGCCGCGCAGCTCGGGGTCGTTCATCTCCTGGCAGGCGTCGAGCAGCAGCAGCGGGACCCGGCCGACCCGCACGACCCAGACGTGCGCCACCAGCCTGCGCCGGTCCGGCAGGTCGATGACGACGCGCACGGGGTCGCCGGCGCGGTCCTGCAACTGCGTCATCGGCAGTCCGCGCGGATCGATCTCGGGGTAGTGCTCCAGCTGCCAGCCCTCCGGGGACAGCGTCTGGGAGAAGTAGCCGTGCCGGTAGAGCAGGCCGACGCCGACGACGGGCACGCCCAGGTCGCTGGCGCTCTTGAGGTGGTCCCCCGCGAGGATGCCGAGTCCTCCGGAGTACTGCGGCATCGCGGCGGTCAGACCGTACTCGGCGGAGAAGTAGGCGATGGCCGCGGGGGGCTCCTGCCCGCCCGGATCGCCCGGGTCGCCGCGCAGCCCCTGGTACCAGCGCGGTTCGGCCAGGTAGCCGTCGAGGTCCGCGGCCACGTCGTTCAACCTGGACCGGAATCCGGAGTCGGCGGCGAGCTCGGCGAGCCGCTCGCCCGCGACCTCCCCGAGCAGCCGGAGGGGGTCGTGGTCGACGGCCTCCCAGATGTCGGGGTCGACCGCGGCGAAGATCTCCCGCGTCGGGACGTGCCACGCCCAACGCAGGTTGGCCGCGAGCCGGCCCAGCGGGGCGAGCTCTTCGGGCAGGACGGTACGGACGGTGAACCTACGGATCGCCTTCACGGAGCGTGAGGCTAGTCAATGTGGGCGCCGGGCGCGAGCCTGCCGCGCGATCTCACCCCATGTGCCGGAAATAGGGTTTTCAATACCGATGGTCCCCTCTGCGAGGTGTGCCGGAAATAAAGAAGACAGTTTTCGGCGAGATGTCGCAAAGGTAAATTTTCTTCGATTTGGCACGCGGTATCCGGACCCGCATCAAGCCGTTGACACGGGCGATACCGGTGTGTCCGGAGTTGTCCGTGTGTCGAAGGCCCGTTTTGTCCGCCGACGCCGCCACCACGGATGATTGGCCAGCGTATGCGCGGGTAGTGAGGTGTGACTACTATCACAAAAATAGGAGGCCCCGGACTGTCGGAGAGTTCTTAAAAGGCGCCGACGATAGACATTGGAACGCGTTGGACACCACCTGACCCCACACCGGGCTTTCCGGGCGCTTCGTGCTGCCCGAACCGAATTCGGGGCCACTCGCGACACCACCAGACCGCCCAGACCTCTACACCTACGGTGCACTTGTGATCGGACGATTTCCCATTCTTGACGTCGCCCCCGTGGTCGACTGCGGCACCGCCAAGGCCGTCGTCGGTGAGACCTTCCCCGTGAGCGCGACCGTGTTCCGCGAGGGGCACGACTCGCTCAGCGCCGGCGTGGTGCTCTGGGATCCGAAGGGCCGCCGGCGCCCTCTCGTCCCGATGGCGGAACTGGCCCCGGGAACCGACCGCTACGGCGCCGAGGTCACGGTCACCTCCGAGGGGCGCTGGAGCTTCGCCGTCGAGGCCTGGAGCGACCCCTTCGCCACCTGGCGGCACAACGCCGAGATCAAGATCCCGCTCGGCCAGGACGTCGAGCTGATGTTCGAGGAGGGCGCCCGGCTGTTCGAGCGCGCCGCGCGCCGGGTCCCCAGGCGACCGGCCATGGCCGAGATCGCGGGCCTGCTGCGCGACGGCTCCCGCCCGGCCGCCGAGCGGCTGGCGCTGGCCACCTCGGATGAGGCCGTCGCCGAGTTCGCCGCGGCCCCGCTGCGCGAACTGGTCACCAGGTCCAAGCGGTACCCGGTCGTGGTGCACCGCAGGCGCGCGCTGTTCGGCTCCTGGTACGAGTTCTTCCCGCGCTCGGAGGGCGCGGTGCTCGACGGGGAGGACGGCGAGCAGCGTTCGGGCACCTTCGCCACGGCGGCCAAGCGGCTGCCGGCGATCGCCGACATGGGCTTCGACGTCGTCTACCTGCCGCCGATCCACCCGGTCGGCCACTCCTTCCGCAAGGGGCGCAACAACGCGCTGATCGCCCAGCCCGGCGATCCCGGCTCGGTGTGGGCCATCGGTTCGCACGAGGGCGGCCACGACGCCGTCCACCCCGACCTCGGCACGATCGAGGACTTCGACGCCTTCGTCGCCGAGGCCCGCGAGCTGGGCCTGGAGATCGCCCTGGACCTGGCGCTGCAGGCATCGCCCGACCACCCGTGGGTCGGCGAGCACCCGGAGTGGTTCACCACCCGGGCCGACGGCTCCATCGCCCACGCCGAGAACCCGCCGAAGAAGTACCAGGACATCTATCCGCTCAACTTCGACAAGGACCCCGAGGGCGTCTACGCCGAGGTGCTGCGGATCGTGCGGCACTGGATGGCGCACGGGGTGCGGATCTTCCGGGTCGACAACCCCCACACCAAGCCGGTGGCGTTCTGGGAGCGGCTGCTCGCCGAGATCGGCCGGACCGACCCCGACGTGCTCTTCCTGGCCGAGGCCTTCACCCGCCCGGCGATGATGCACACGCTGGCCAAGGTGGGGTTCCACCAGTCCTACACCTACTACACCTGGCGCAACAGCAAGGAGGAGTTGGAGGAGTACCTCAGCGACCTCAGCGGCGACACCGCGGCCTACATGCGCCCCAACTTCTTCGCCAACACCCCCGACATCCTGCACGCCTACCTGCAGCACGGGGGGCGGCCGGCGTTCGAGACCAGGGCCGTGCTGGCCGCGACACTCTCACCGACGTGGGGAATTTACTCCGGCTACGAACTCTGTGAGAATCAACCCGTGCGGCCGGGGAGCGAGGAATACCTCGATTCCGAAAAATACCAGTACAAACCGCGCGACTGGGACGCCGCAGAAGCCGCCGGAATGACGATAACGCCATTGATCCGCAGGCTAAACTATTTGCGGCGAAGCCACCCGGCATTGCAAGAACTGCGCAACCTGCGGTTCCACCATGTTGACCGGCCGGAGCTGATCTGCTTCTCGAAGCGGCTGGCCGGGGACGCCGACCAGGGATCGGACGACGTCGTCCTGGTCGTCGTCAATCTCGATCCGCACCGGACACACGAGGCCACGGTGTGGCTCGACATGCCCGCTCTCGGGTTCTCTCCTGATGACGGGATCATCGTCACGGACCATCTTTCGGGCGATTCATATCAATGGGGTCAGGGGAATTACGTCCGCCTCGACCCCGACGTCCAGACCGCACACGTATTCACAGTCACCCCCGCAGGAAGCGCTCCGAGCTGATCACCGGATCCGCACGAGCGCTCCGCGGGAACGAACTGGAAAGCCAACTGGTGGAGTAGTACATCGTGACCACACCCGAGCCGGTGCCAGGCACCAGTCTCACACCCCTCGTGGCCGTGCCCGACACGTTCACGCACGAGAAGCCCCGCGACCCCTACTGGTACAAGCACGCGGTCTTCTACGAGGTCCTCGCCCGCGGGTTCTTCGACTCCAACGGCGACGGCACCGGGGATCTCCGAGGTCTGATCGACAAGCTCGACTACCTCGAATGGCTGGGGATCGACTGCATCTGGCTGCTGCCCCTGTACGAGTCCCCGCTGCGCGACGGCGGCTACGACATCGCCGACTACATGAAGATCCTGCCGGAGTTCGGGCAGATCGCCGACTTCGTGGAGCTCGTCGAGCAGGCGCACGAGCGGGGCATCCGGGTCATCGCCGATCTGGTCATGAACCACACCAGCGACCAGCACCCGTGGTTCAGGGCCTCGCGCGAGGATCCGGAGGGGCCCTACGGCGACTTCTACGTCTGGTCCGACACCACCGAGCGCTACTCCGACGCCAGAATCATCTTCGTCGACACCGAGCAGTCCAACTGGACCTACGACGAGGTGCGCGGGCAGCACTACTGGCACCGCTTCTTCACCCACCAGCCCGACCTCAACTTCGAGAACCCCGCGGTGCAGGAGGCGATCCTGGAGGTGCTGCGGTTCTGGCTGGACCTGGGCATCGACGGGTTCCGGCTGGACGCGGTCCCCTACCTCTACGAGCGCGAGGGGACCAACTGCGAGAACCTCAAGGAGACGCACGAGTTCCTGAAGAGGGTCCGCGCCGAGGTCGACCGCCTCTACCCCGACCGGGTGCTGCTGAGCGAGGCCAACCAGTGGCCCTCCGACGTCGTCGACTACTTCGGCGACTTCGAGTCCGGCGGCGACGAGTGCCACATGAACTTCCACTTCCCGCTGATGCCGCGGATGTTCATGGCGGTGCGCCGCGAGCAGCGCTACCCGATCTCGGAGATCCTGGCGCAGACACCGGAGATCCCGCGCAACTGCCAGTGGGCGATCTTCCTGCGCAACCACGACGAGTTGACGCTGGAGATGGTCACCGACGAAGAGCGCGACTACATGTACTCCGAGTACGCCAAGGACCCGCGGATGCGCGCCAACGTGGGCATCCGCCGGCGGCTGGCGCCCCTGCTGGACAACGACCAGAACCAGATCGAGCTGTTCACCGCCCTGCTGCTGTCGCTACCGGGCTCCCCGGTGCTCTACTACGGCGACGAGATCGGCATGGGCGACAACATCTGGCTGGGCGACCGCGACGCGGTGCGCACCCCCATGCAGTGGACGTCGGACCGCAACGCCGGGTTCTCCCGCTGCGACCCCGCGCGACTGTACCTGCCGCTGATCCTGGACCCGGTCTACGGCTACCAGGCGCTCAACGTCGAGGCCCAGCGCGACAATCCCAGCTCGCTGCTGAACTGGACGCGCAAGATGATCCAGATCCGCAAGCGGCACCCGGTCTTCGGCACCGGCGCGTTCACCGAACTGCACGCCAGCAACCCCAGCGTGCTGGCGTTCGTGCGGGAGTACGGCGACGACCGGATGCTGTGCGTCAACAACCTCTCGCGCTTCCCCCAGCCCGTGGAACTCGATCTGCGCCGCTTCGAGGGCGTCACTCCGATCGAGTGCACGGGGGGCGTGCAGTTCCCCGCGATCGGCGAGCTGCCCTACCTGATGACCCTGCCCGGCCATGGCTTCTACTGGTTCCAGCTACCGCCCGTCGCCGACGAGGACGTGACCGCGGTGGCCAACGCCGAGACCCTCCCGGAGCCCGACCAATCCGCTGCGGCGGTGGAGTCCGGGTCCCCGCACGCGGCCACGGACTCCAAGACGGACGGCGCCGGCCGTTCCGGCAAACCGGTACGAGCTTGAAGCAAGGAGAAACGGACCGCTCTAAGATGACCCAGCTTGAGGAGCTACTGACCGCCTGGATCCCGCGGCAGCGCTGGTTCGCGGGGAAGGGGGTGCCGATCGACGCGCTCACGGTCGAATCGCAGCACGTTCTCATCCCCGGTGTTCCAGGACTGCGGGTGCTGGTGGTGGCGGTCGGCCAGAAGGGGGGGACCGACCGCTACCAGGTGCTTCTCGGGCTACGGCCGCAGGGCACGCTCGGCGACGAGCTCGCACACGCCACCATCGGCGTGTGCGAGCCGGCCCCGGCGGGCGGACCGGTCGGCGGCCCCGCGTACGGGCCGTCGTCCTGCGCCGTCTACGACGCCGCGCACGACCACGAGATGACCGCGCGCCTGCTGGACCGGATCGCCGAGGGGCGCGGCAGCGGCGCGGTCCGGTTCCGCAGGATGCCGGGGAGCAGCATCAGGACCGGGATGCGCAGCATCGTGCTCACCGGCGAGCAGTCCAACACCTCGCTGGTCTACGGCGAGGACTACGTACTCAAGATGTTCCGGCGGCTGTGGCCGGGCCACAACCCCGACCTGGAGCTGACCGCCGCGCTGGCCGGGTCGCCGTTCATCGCCCGGCCCTACGGCTGGATCGAGGCCGACCTGCCCGACCCGGTGACCGGCGAGCCGGTCGCCACCACCCTGGCGATGCTGCAGCAGTACCTGCGCAGCGCCACCGACGGCTGGGTGCTGGCCGCGACCAGCGTGCGCGACCTCTACGCCTCGCCCGGTCTGGCGCCGGACGAGGCCGGCGGCGACTTCACCGGCGAGGCCGAGCGGCTGGGCGCCGCGACCGCGGCCGTGCACCGCGACCTCGCGCGGGCGCTGCCCACCGACGTCGTCGCGCCCGACACCCAGGCGGAGATGGCGCGGGCCATGGTCGACCGGCTGGGCGCCGCCATCGCCGAGGTCTCCGACCTGGCGCCGTACGCGCAGCGGCTGCGCACGGCGTTCGACGCGTTCGCCGAGGTCGACGCCCCGCTGCCGGTGCAGCGGGTGCACGGCGACTACCACCTCGGCCAGGTGGTGCGCACCGACGTCGGCTGGGTGCTGCTGGACTTCGAGGGCGAGCCGGCCGCACCGGTCAGCGAGCGCCAGCGGCTGTCCAGCCCTCTGCGCGACGTGGCGGGGATGCTGCGCTCCTTCGACTACGCCGCCCGCCACCAGCTCACCGGGCACGACCAGGACGAGGGGCTGGCCGAGCCGGCGCGGGCGTGGGCGCTGCGCAACCGGGAGGCGTTCTGCTCCGGATACGCCTTCGGCGGCGGCATCGACCCGGAGAAGCACCAGGTCGTGCTGCGCGCGTTCGAGTACGACAAGGCGGTCTACGAGGTGATGTACGAGGCGCGGCACCGCCCGTCGTGGCTGCACATCCCCTTGGACTCGATCGCCGCGCTGGCGAATTGACCGACCGCCGGCCGGGCGCGCGCCGCTGCCGCGGACGCGTCCGCGCGGCCCTCCCGACGGACGCGGGCGGTCCCACGGCCGGGCGGTAGTGAAAAAAACCTGTCCACTCCCACCCTCGACGCACGCGAGGAAGCCATGAGCGACGCCACCATCGCCGAGATCGACCGCCTGGTCGCCGGCCACCACCACGACCCGCACGGCCTGCTCGGAGCGCATCCGGTGCCCGACGGCATCGCGGTGCGCACGCTGCGGCCCCTGGCGCAGTCGGTGCACGCTGTGCTGGAGGACGGCCGCAGGGTCGCCCTGGAGCACCTGCACGGCGGGGTGTTCGCCGGGGTGCTGCCGGGGTCGCAGGTCCCCGACTACCGGCTGGCGGTGCGCTACTCGGCCGGAGAGGAGGAGTGGATCGTCGACGACCCGTACCGCTACCTGCCCTCGATCGGCGAGCTGGACCTGCACCTGATCGGTGAGGGCAGGCACGAGGAGCTGTGGCGGGCGCTCGGCGCGCACACGAGGCGCTACGCCTCCGTCATGGGCGAGGTCACCGGGACGTCGTTCACCGTATGGGCGCCCAACGCGCGCGGGGTGCGGGTCGTCGGCGACTTCAACCACTGGAACGGCGTCGCGCACCCGATGCGCTCGCTCGGTTCGTCGGGGGTGTGGGAGCTGTTCGTCCCGGGCGTCGGCGACGGCGCCCTGTACAAGTACCGGATCCTCGGCGCCGACGGCGCGTGGCGCGACAAGGCCGACCCGATGGCCTTCGCCGCGCAGACGCCGCCGGACACCGCATCGGTGGTGTTCACCTCCGACCACCGGTGGCGCGACGACGAGTGGCTGGCGCACCGCAAGATCGAGGACTGGACCCGGCGCCCGATGAGCGTCTACGAGGTCCACCTCGGGTCGTGGAAGCCGGGGCTGTCGTATGCGGAGCTGGCTGCGGAGCTGGTCGCCTACGTGCGCGAGATGGGCTTCACGCACGTGGAGTTCCTGCCGGTGGCCGAGCACCCGTTCGGCGGGTCGTGGGGCTACCAGGTCACCTCCTACTACGCGCCCACGGCGCGCTTCGGCACGCCCGACGAGTTCCGGACGCTCGTCGACGAGCTGCACCGCGCCGGCATCGGCGTGCTGCTGGACTGGGTGCCGGCGCACTTCCCCAAGGACGACTGGGCGCTCGCGCGCTTCGACGGCACGTCGCTGTACGAGCACGCCGACCCGCGCCGCGGCGAGCACCCCGACTGGGGCACGATGATCTTCGACTACGGCCGCACCGAGGTCCGCAACTTCCTGGTCGCCAACGCGCTGTTCTGGCTGGAGGAGTTCCACATCGACGGCCTGCGCGTCGACGCGGTGGCCTCGATGCTGTACCTGGACTACTCCCGCGAGTCGGGCGAGTGGGCGCCCAACGCCTACGGCGGCAGGGAGAACCTGGACGCCCTCGGGTTCCTCAAGGAGCTCAACGCCACCGCCTACCGGCGCAACCCCGGCATCACCATGATCGCCGAGGAGTCCACGGCCTGGCCGGGCGTCTCGCGGCCCGTCGACTCCGGCGGGCTCGGGTTCGGGTTCAAGTGGAACATGGGCTGGATGCACGACACCCTGGAGTACCTCCGGCACGACCCGATCCACCGGCAGTACCACCACAACGAGGTCACCTTCTCGATGGTCTACGCGTTCAGCGAGAACTACGTGCTGCCGCTCTCCCACGACGAGGTGGTGCACGGCAAGGGGTCGCTGCTGAACAAGATGCCGGGCGACGAGTGGCAGCGCTGCGCCAACCTGCGGGCGCTGCTGGCCTTCATGTGGGCGCACCCGGGCAAGCAGTTGCTGTTCATGGGCGACGAGATCGGGCAGGGCGAGGAGTGGTCCCACGAGGCCGGCGTGCAGTGGTGGCTGCTGCAGTACGGCCACCACGCGGGCGTGCAGAAGCTGGTCGGCGACCTCAACCGCGTCTACCGGGCGACCCCGGCGCTGTGGTCGCGCGACTGCGAGCCCGGCGGGTTCACCTGGATCGACGGCGGCGACGCCGCGGGCAACACGCTGTCCTTCCTGCGCCACGGCGACGACGGCTCGGTCCTGGCCTGCCTGGTGAACTTCGGCGGTTCTCCGCACGCCGAGCGCCGCGTCGGCCTTCCCTACGCCGGCGCCTGGCAGGAGGTCCTCAACACCGACGCCGCGGCCTACGGCGGCGGCACCGCCCGGCCCGGCGCCGTCAGGGCCACCCCCGACCCCTGGAACGGCCAGCCGGCCTCGGCCGTGCTGACCCTGCCCGCTCTGGGAGCGATCTGGCTGACCCGCGGCGCCGAGTGATCCGCGTCCGCGCCGCACGGCACCGTGCCCCGGCCGAAAGGCGGGGGCGCGGACCGGCCGGACGGCCGGTGCCGGGCCGCTCCCCCGCGTCCTAGCCTCGCGGTGTGCGAGAAGAAGAGGGACGGGGAACCGAGGAGCGGGCGAGCACGGCGGCCGGACAGCGGCGGCGGATCGACGCGCTGGACGTGCTGCGCGGGTTCGCGCTGTGCGGAATCCTGCTGGCGAACATCGGGCCCATCACCCATATGGGCTACGAGCTCCCGATCGAGGAGCTGCCAGTACGAGCGCGCATCCGGCCGAGACCGTCCTGCACATGCTCGTGGACGGCCGGTTCATGCCGATCTTCGCGTTCCTGTTCGGGATCGGCTTCGCGCTGTTCCTGGAATCCGCGGCGGCCGGCACCGGGCGTCCCCGCCTGCCGCTGGTGCGCCGCCTGGCCGCGCTGGCCGCCATCGGCGCCCTGCACCAGATGCTCTACCCGGGCGAGGTGCTGCTGAGCTACGCCGTGGTCGGCCTGGTCGTGCTGCTCCCCGCGTCGTTCCTGCCGCGCGCGCTCGTCCTCGCCGGCGGGGTCATCGGGTCGGTCCTCGGGGTCACGGTCACCTCGGGCGGACTCCCGCTGGTCCCCGGCCTGTTCCTGCTGGGCCTGGCCGCGGCGCGCTATCGCGTCCCGCAGGAGCTGGAGGGGCGCGGCCGCCAGGTCGCGATCGCCTTCGCGGTGTCGCTGGCGGCCGCGGTCCCCGCGGCGGTCTGGCACTACGGCGAGGTCTGGAACACCGGGTTCAGCACCTCCAGCGCCGTCGCCGGCCTGCTGACGGCCGCCACCTACGTGACGGCGCTGTGCCTGCTGATGCGCACCCCGCTGGCACGCCTCCTGCGCGCCGTGTTCGCCCCGCTGGGCCGGATGGCGCTGACCAACTACCTGTCGGCGACGCTCGTGGTCCTGCTCGTCGGGTGGCTGCTGGACTTCCCGGCGCGGGACCGGTGGGGCGCCCTGTTCGCTCTGGCCTTCGGCCTGCTCCTGGCCCAGTGGGCGGTCGGCTCGCTGTGGCTGCGGGCGTTCCGGTACGGCCCGCTGGAGTGGGGCTGGCGCTGCGTGACCTGGTGGAGCATCGTCCCCAACCGCAGAAGGCCGGATCCGGCCCCCGCCGAACCGGAACCGCGGGTTCAGGCCGCGAGCTCGCACCAGGTGGTGTGGAAGGGGCATTCGGGCGGGGAGGCGTAGCCGTAGCGGCCCCGCGAGAAGCGGCCGATCATCGCGAGGCCGCGGCCCCGCGTGGCGAACGGGTCGCCCAGCGAGTC
Source organism: Spinactinospora alkalitolerans (assembly GCF_013408795.1). NCBI lineage: Bacteria > Bacillati > Actinomycetota > Actinomycetes > Streptosporangiales > Nocardiopsidaceae > Spinactinospora > Spinactinospora alkalitolerans. Next base: position 1,002,218 of record NZ_JACCCC010000001.1, on the reverse strand, counting down.
GGGGACGGCGTGCGGGGCGCTCGGACGCTCGCCCCTGGGCCCCAGATCGTGGACCTCCAGACCGATCCAGGTCGGGCGGAGGTAGAGCAGCGCGGTGAACACCCCGTCGAAGTCGCCGGACCTGGTGTGCCGGATGGCGTTCGTGGCCAGCTCGCTGGCGCAGAGCACGGCGTTGTCGCGCAGCTCGTCCGGGTAGCCGTAGGCGTTCGCCGCCAGCGCGTCGGCGATGAAGTCGCGGCAGGACCTGACCGCCTTGCGCTTTCCGGAGAACCCGCACCGGATGGTCGGCGCGCCCCAGAGCATGCCCGGATGCAATTGCATGGGCGGGGGGATAACGTTGTTCACGGTTCGACTCCCTGGTCTCGACAGGCGAGTTGGGCAAGGCCCTGGCTGGGTGCTGCATCACTCGGCCGGGGCCGCTCTGCTTCTCTCGTGCGACGCGCGCATGGCCGTGCAGGCGCCCCTGCCGATGAGGTCTCCGCGGAAGCCCTGCGGCGAATGAACCCTGCTGAAACGCGCACGGTCACGCAGGCGCCGACACGATTAGAGTTTGCCCGCGCCAATGCCGTGCGGCAAGTCGGTCGGGAAAAACGCTGATCCTTTTTCCACCCGGACCGGAGGCCGCGGCCGAACGGGACTCCGGAAAAAAGCGGCCCGGGTAATCCGGACGGAAATTGCGTGGCCGCCGCGGGGCGGAATCCGCGCATCCACGGGGCCCTGCGGACCCTGAATTGCGGATGCCGAAACGCAATACCGCGAAGTCTTCGCCGATCTTGGCCTTGTGGGGCCTAAAAACGTTGCGATAACGCCCACAAGTTCAAGATCGGCGAGGGGACCACTGCCGACCGTGTCACTCGTTGTACTCGGTGACGTCCATGGACGTGGCGATCTCGTCGTAGACGGCGGCGTACCGGGCGTCCACGCTCCACACGTACACGGCCACGTCGCTCGTGGGCAGGAACCACAGCCTGACCTCGAACGTGTCATTGTTCTCGCAGGTCACGGTCCACGCCGAGTGGTGCGATTTGAGCCCGTCCGCGTGGGTGGTGAAGGGATCGGGCAGCGTCTGCTGCTCGGCCTCCTTCACCTTCACGTCACCGGCTTCGGCCGTGTTCAGGCTACGGCACGCGGTCGGGTCGGAGGCCCAGCCGTTCTTCTTGTCGAAGGCGTCGCCCTTCTTCGGCCACTTGTCGGGATCGCGCTCCGCGACGTGCGGCAGGACCTGCAGCGAGCCGTAGGCGCAGGCGGCCTGGCCCGGCGGGCGCATGCACAGCCGGCCGTCCGCGTCGTCGACCTCCCAGCCCTCCGGGGCGTTGATCTTGATGCCCTCGATCTCGACCGGGGTGAACCCCTCGGGGGCCGGCGCCTGCGCGGCCGGCATCGCGCCGCCGTAGGTGGAGTCGGGGCTCGGGCCGCCCTCCGGCGCCGCGGCGGTCCCGTCCGCGCCGCCGCACGCGGCCGCGGCCGGCACCAGCGCGGCGATGGCCGCCGCGCCGAGGCGGCGCCGGAGACCGGACGCGGAACGCGGGGCGGTCGCGGCCGCCCCGCGGGGACCGGACCGCCCGGAGGGCCCACCGGGCGAGGCCCCGGCGTTGCGCTTGAGAGCGTCGAACCGCGATCGGCCGCGCCTGCCAGACATGCGATTCCCTTCGTGCCGGAGCTTGACCTCATCGACGATAGCGGGGGAATCTGGCGATCTGCACCAGAAGTCTGCTCACGCGTGAGAGGACGGACCGTCAGTGCGAGTCGTCGGCTACTTCCCCCAGTGGGGCATCTATGACCGCCGCTACCTCCTCCGCGACGTCCACGCCAGCGGGCAGGCCGCGAAGCTCACGCACCTCACCTACGCGTTCGGCGAGCTGGACGCGCGCGGACAGTGTGTCATGACCGAGGAGGCCACCGGTGACGCGTGGGCCGACTACCAGCGCCGGTTCTCCGCCTCCGAGAGCGTGGACGGCCAGGCCGACCAGTACGAACAGCCGCTGGCCGGCAACTTCAACCAGCTCCGCAAACTCAAGGGCCGGCACCGGAGCCTGAAGGTGGGCGTCTCCTTCGGCGGCTGGAACGCCTCATGCTACTTCTCCAACGCCGCGCTGACCCCGGAGTCGCGCGCGGCGTTCGCCGCCTCGGTCGTCTCCGTCTACTTCGACGGCGACCTCCCGGTGCTGGACGGCGAACCGCAGGGCGGGCCGGGCGCCGCGGCCGGGATCTTCGACGCGATCGACTTCGACTGGGAGTGGCCCGGCTCCGACGGCAACGACCACAACGTGGTGCGGACCGAGGACCGCCGCAACTTCACGCTGCTGCTGGCCGAGACCCGCCGCCAACTGGACGCGTTCACCGAGCGCACCGGCCGCGCGGTGGAGATGAGCGCCTACCTGCCGGCCGCCCCGGCCCGGATCCGGGTCGGCATCGAACCGGAGGTGTTCCGCCACCTCGACTTCGGCATCGTCCAGGGCTACGACTTCAACGGCGACTGGGACCTGACCACCAACCACGCCGCCCAGCTCTACACCCCGCCCGGCGACCCCTCGCCCGACGGGCTGAGCGTCGACGCCGGGGTGGTCAACTACCTGGAGCTGGGCGTCGCCCCCGAGCAGTTGCTGGTCGGCGTCCCCGGCTTCGGCCGGGGCTGGAGCGGCGTCCCCGGCGGGGACGGCGGCCTCTACCAGCGGGCCGGGGGCATCGCCCCGGGCACCTGGGAGCCGGGCGACGAGGACTACAAGACCCTGGCCCGCCGCAGCGGCAGGCGCTTCCGCGACGAGGAGCACGGCACGCTGTGGCTGTACGACGGCGACGAGTTCTGGAGCTACGACGACCCCCGGTCGATCCGCAGGAAGGCCGCCTACGTCAGGGAGCTCGGTCTGGGCGGGATGAGCCTGTGGTCGCTGGACAACGACGACTCCCGCGCCTCCCTCGTCCGCGCGATGCACGGCGGGGAGGGCGGCTGACCCGCGGGGCCGCGCGTCCGCGTCCGGGAGGGACGGGAGGGAAACGCCGGGTGGCCGCATGTGGATAAGCAGGCCCGTCCCCGCCTCCGGCTAATAGCCTTGACCGCATGGTGGATGTCGTGAAACTGCTCGAGCCCGTGTCCAAGATCCGTCAGCGGCGCACCGCCCCGCTGGTCCTCGAGGTCGACCTCACCGAGGGGATCATCGACGAGATCCCCGGTGATCCTCTCGGCCAGATCATGGCCATGCGCAGGCAGCGGCTGTCCGACGTCGTGGAGGGCGTCCGGCGCGGGGCGCGCGATCCCAGGGTGAAGGCGCTGATCGCCAAGATCGGCGGGCGCCCCATCGGCTTCGGCAAGGTCCAGGAGCTGCGCGACGCGGTCGCCGTCTTCCGCGCGGCCGGCAAGCCGACCGTGGCCTGGAGCGAGTCCTTCGGCGAGTTCGGCCCCGGATCGACGCCCTACTACCTCGCCACCGCCTTCGAGGAGGTCGCGCTGCTGCCCTCCGGCTCGGTGGGGCTCACCGGGGTGAGCGTCAGCAACAAGTTCTTCCGCGACGCCATCGACAAGCTCGGCGTGGAGTACGAGGTCGGCGCGCGGCACGAGTACAAGACCGCCGTCAACATGTTCACCGAGCAGGGCTTCACCGAATCGCACCGCGAGGCCACCGGCCGCATCGTCGAGTCGCTCACCGAGCAGATCGTCGACGGCATCAGCGAGGGGCGCGGCCTGTCGCGGGAGGAGGTCCGCGGGCTCATCGACCGCGGCCCCTTCCTGGCAAGGGAGGCACTGGAGGCGCGGCTGGTCGACCGGCTCGGCTACCGCGACGAGATCTACGCCGAGCTGCTGGGCCGGTTCCGCCCGTCCGCCCCGGCGGCCAACGGCTCGGGCGGGCCGCACCTGCAGTTCGTCTCCCGCTACCAGCGGTTGCAGTCGCTGGCCAACCGGGTCCCCGCCGTGCAGCGCGGCACCGACTCCGTCGCGCTCATCTCCGGCCTCGGCCAGGTCGTGTCCGGGCGCAGCCGGCGCTCGCCGCTGGGCGGCGGTGCGGCGATGGGCTCCGACACCGTGGCCGCCGCGTTCCGGGCCGCCCGGCGCGACCCGCACGTGCGCGCGGTGGTGTTCCGGGTGGACAGCCCCGGCGGCTCCTACACCGCCTCCGACGTCATCTGGCGCGAGGTGAAGCTGACCAGCGAGTCCGGCACGCCGGTCGTGGTCTCCATGGGCGACGTCGCCGGCTCCGGCGGCTATTTCGTCGCGCTGGGCGCCGACACCATCGTCGCCCAGCCCGGCACGATCACCGGATCCATCGGCGTGTTCACCGGCAAGGCCGTGCTGTCGGGGCTGATGGCCAAGCTGGGAATCTCCAGCGACTCCATCGACGGGGGCGAGCACGCCGGCATGTTCAGCAGCGACCGCGGGTTCAGCGACTCGGAGTGGGAGCGCGTCAACGCGGTACTGGACCACATCTACGACGACTTCACCGCCAAGGTCGCCGAATCGCGCGGCATGACCAGGGAGCAGGTGCACGAGCTGGCGCGCGGCCGGGTGTGGACGGGCAGGGACGCCCACGCCAACGGCCTGGTCGACGAGCTCGGCGGCGTCGAGGCCGCGGCCGACATCGCCCGCGGCAGGGCCGGGCTGCCGCCCTCCGCCCCGCTGCGCCCGTTCCCGCGGCTCCACCCGCTGGAGCGCCTGGTGCCGGCCGAGTCCAGCGAGGACAGGGCCGCCGCTGCCGCGCGGCTGCGGTTGAGCTCGTGGGGTCCGCTGGCCGAGCTCTCGGCCGGTCTCGGCCTGCCCGCGGCCGGTCCCCTGATTCTGCCCGGCACGTGGGAGATCCGATGAGCGCGGCCGGCGCGTTCGCCACGGCGGAGTTCACCGAGACGATGGCGCGGTTCGCCACCGGGGTGACGGTGGTGACGGTGGCCGACGACCGCGACGACATCGGCAGCACGGTCAGCGCGTTCGCCTCCATCTCGGCCGAGCCGCCCATCGTCATGCTCAGCGTGACCGAGAGCAGCTACCTCACCGAGGTCATCGACCGGCAGGGGCGCTTCGCCGTGAACGTGCTCGGCGCCCGGCACAGGGCGATCGCCGGCCGCTTCGCCGCGGAGGGCCGCCCGAGCGCCCGCCTGCTGCTGGCGAGCGAGCCCCACCACCGGGGCGCGCACACCGGCGCGCTGGTCCTCGACACCGCCGTCGCCGCGCTGGAGTGCTCGGTGACGCAGCGGGTCGAGGCGGGCGACCACGTCGTGTACCTGGCGACCGTGGACGCCCTGCCCGCGGTGGGGGATCGGGCGACGGGCGGGCCGGGCGCCGCGGCGTCGCCGTTGATCAGGTACGCGGGCAGGTACCGCGATTTGGACTGATCGAAACTCTCTAGGGAGGTCACTCTTCGTGAGGTCCGCGTGACGGTGTTCGCACGCCGCGGGTAGTTCAGTCGCCCCGCCGTTCACAGTCCAATGGGAGCATGGACAGCATCCTGACGATCCTCGGAATCATCGCCGTCGGATTGGTGCTCGCCGCGATCCTGTGAGGTCCCGGCGGATCGGCACGGTCCTCACCCCATGACGCCACCCACCGCCAGCGGGGCCGGTGGGTGGCGTCGTGCGTCCGGCCGGTCGCGCCGGTCGCGGCGCGTTGCCGCTACTGGTCGAGCCCGACCGACTCCAGCCAGTCGGCGGCCACCTCGTCGGGGTCCTCCTGATCGATGCTGACCCGCTGGTTGAGCTCGGTGAGGGTCTCCGTGGTGAGCTCGGCCGACACCGCGTTCAGCGCCTCCTCGGCGGTGTCGTCGACGCTCTCGCTGTGGACCAGCGGCGTGACGTTCTGGGAGCCGAACAGGTTCTCGGTGTCCTCCAGCACGACGAAGTCGTTGGCCGCGATGGCGGGGTCCGTGGTGAACAGGTTGGCCACCTGGATGTCACCGTCCTGGAGCGCCTGCGGGACCAGCGTGATGTCCAGCGAGCGGAACCCGTCGAACTCCAGGCCGTAGACGTCCTGCAGCCCGACGACGCCCTGCACGCGGGTCTCGAACTCGGGGGGACCGCCGAGCGTGTAGTCGCCGGCGACCTCCTCCAGGTCGGGGATCGACCGCAGACCGTCGCGTTCGGCGGTCTCCCCGGTGACCGTGAGCGAGTCCTTGTTCTGCGCCTCGGAGGACTCCAGGATCTCCAGGCCGTCCGGCAGCGCCTCGGCGACCGCCGCGTTGGTCGCCTCGGTGTCACCCGACTCGGCGTCGGGGTCGAGGTGGAACAGGATCGCCCCGTTGTACTCGGGGAACACCGACAGGTTGCCCGACTCGATCTGGTCGTAGTAGACCTCGCGGCTGCCGATGTTGAACTGCGTCTCCACCTGGACGCCGGCGGCCTCCAGCGCCTGGGCGTAGACGTTGCCGAGCAGCGTGCTCTCGGGGAAGTCCGCGGAGCCGACCACGACGGTTCCGGCCTCGGGCGTATCGCCGCCCTCGGCATAGGGGTCGGCCCCTCCGCCGCAGGCGCTGAGGAGCAGGATGAACGGGGCGCCCGCGATCGCGAGCCGGGCCGGAGTGCGCATGACGTACCTTCTGTTCGTGGGTGCGGGGCTGGTGCGGGGCCATCGTGGCCGGGGTCTGTTCGGGGACGGGCGGCGGTCGGCCGGCACGGGGCTCATCTGCGGCGGACGCTACTCGGCGGCCGCGCGCTGACGGAGTCCCGGCGCGACGAGGAGTCGGCGCAGCAGGTGGAACAGGCCGGTGACGAGCACGGCCAGGAGTACCACCAGCAGCGCCCCTCCGACGACCATGTCGATCTCCTGGCGGGCCTGGCCGTCGACGATGAACCGACCGAGACCGCCGATGCCGACGTAGGCGGCGATGGTGGCGGTCGAGACGACCTGGATGGCCGCGGTGCGCAGGCCCAGCAGGATCAGCGGGAGCGCCACGGGGACCTCCAGCCGGAGCAGCACCTCGCCGCCGCGCATGCCCATCCCCTGCGCGGCGTCTTTGAGCTGGGGATCGACCCCGCGCACCCCCTCGTAGGTGTTGACCAGGATCGGGGGGACCGCCAGCGCGACGAGCGCCGCCATGACCGGCGCCAGTCCGATGCCGACGGCGAGCACGACGAGCATGAGCACGCCGATGGTGGGCAGGGACCTGGCGAAGTTGGCGACGCTGGCGGTGAGGAACCCGCCGCGGCCGGTGTGCCCGGTGACGAGCCCGATGGGGATCGCGATCAGCGCCGACAGCAGCAGCGCGAGCCCGGAGTAGCCGAGGTGCTCGATGAACCGGGCGGGGATCGCGTCGGAGCCGGCCCACTGCTCGGGTCGGCTGAACCACTCCCACACCCACAGGAGGACGTTCACGTGCTCTCCCCTTGTCCGCCCGTTGCGTCCGCGTCGGGGCCCGGCCCGCCCGGCTCCGCGACCGCGGCGCCGCGGTGCGTCCTCGCGGCGCCGCGGTCGCGTGCCGACGCCGGGGCCGCCGTCCTGGCCGCCGCGCCGAGCTCGCGCCCCCGCGTCCACGGGGTGAGCCTGCGCTGCAGCAGCACCAGCAGCCCGTCGACGAGGAACGCCAGGACCACCGAGAGCACGATGCCCACGACGATCGGCGTGCTGAACTGGCGCCGGAAGCCGTCGGTGAGGATGAGCTGGCCCAGCCCGCCCAGTCCCACGAGGGAGGCGATGCTGACCATGCTGATGGTGGCGACCGCCGCGATCCGCAGGCCCGCGATGATCACCGGGACGGCCACCGGCAGCTCGACCTGCACCAGCCGCCGCAGTGGGCCGAAGCCCATGGCGGTGGCGGCCTGCCGGACGTGGTCGGGCACCTGGTTGAGCCCGTCCACGACGTTGGGCACCAGGATCGCCAGCGTGTACAGCGCCAGCGGGATGATCGCCGTCCACGGGCTGAAGCTGGTGTAGGGCAGCAGCAGGAAGAACAGCGCGATGGAGGGGATCGCGTAGATGACGTTCACGCCGGTGAACACCGGCGGGTACAGCGACCGCCACCGCGCGCAGGCGATGCCGACCGGCAGCGCGATGAGCAGCCCCAGCAGGATCGGCGTGAGCGACAACTGGAGGTGCTCCAGCAGCCGCGTGCCGATGGGATCGCCGATGTTGTCGATGATCCAGTCCCACCGGACCAGCGGCTGGTCACCCATCGCGGCCCACCGGTTCGCCGACCGGGGTGTCCTCGTTGCCCACGGACCAGATGGCGTCGCCGAGGTCGGTCTGGGCGACCACGCCGACGACCTTGCCGTCGCCGTCGACGCCGACCGCGCGGCCGGTGGGCGAGAGCACGGCGGCGTCCAGCGCGGCCCGCAGCGAGTCGGTGGCGACGGTGAAGACGTGCCCGTAGCCGACGAGTTCCAGGCCGCCCAGCGGGGCGTCCGGCGCGGCGCGGTCCAGGGCGTCGACGTGCACCCAGCCGCGGGGCCGATGCCCGGAGTCGGCCACGAGCAGCCACGGCTCCCCCTGGCTGCGCGCGATCGACCGGGCCGCCCCCACCGTGGTGCCGGCGCTGAGCACGGCGTCACCGCGCAGGGACAGCCGGCGGGCCGGGAAGAACGACAGCCGCCGCACGCCCCGGTCGTAGCCGATGAAGCTCTCGACGAAGTCGTCCACGGGCTCGGCCAGCAGCCGCTCCGGCCCGTCGAACTGGGCGAGCGTCCCGCCCGGCCGGAACACGGCGATGCTGTCGCCGAGCTTGACGGCCTCATCGATGTCGTGGGTGACGAAGACGATGGTCTTGTGCAGCTCGCTCTGCAACCGGATCAGCTCGTCCTGCAGGCTGGTCCGCACGATGGGGTCGACCGCGCTGAAGGGCTCGTCCATCAGCAGGACCGGCGGATCGGCCGCGAGCGCGCGGGCGACGCCGACGCGCTGCTGCTGCCCGCCGGAGAGCTGGTGCGGGTAGCGTCCCGCCTGCTCCGGCTCCAGGCCCACGAGCTCCATGAGCTCGCGGGCGCGGCTGCGGGCGGCCCGCTTGCCCCAGCCCAGCAGGAACGGGACGGTGGCGATGTTGTCGGTGACGGTGCGGTGCGGGAAGAGCCCGGCCTGCTGGATGACGTAGCCGATGGAGCGGCGCAGGAGGGCCGGGTCCTGCTGCCGGACGTCGTCGCCGTCGATGGCGATGCGGCCGTGGCTGGGCTCGACCATCCGGTTGATCATCCGCAGTGACGTGGTCTTGCCGCAGCCGGACGGGCCGACGAGGACCGTGGTCCGGCCGGTGGGGATCTCGAGATCCAGGTGGTCGACGGCGACGGTGCCGTCGGGGTAGCGCTTGCCAACGCCCTCGAAGGTGATCATGTCGCTTGGCCGCGTCCTCTTGTTCCGGCTGGAGAGCATCGGGGATCGGACCGCCGGCGGGGCGGCCGACAGGTCATGGGATCGCTCGTTCCCCTCGCCCCGGGAGTCAAACAATCCGAATGCGTCATCGGGCGGGCCGGCACGTCACCGGCTGTTTCCGGCGATCCACGCCGGAATTTCGGCCAGACCGTCCAGCACCACGTCGGCGCGTTCGGCATCGGGTCGCTCCGAGTGAAGGTAGCCCCATGGGCCGCGGCGCAGCAGGACCGCGCGCATGCCGGCGGCCTTGGCCGGGAGGACGTCGTTGTCCACGCGGTCGCCGACGTAGAGGATCTCCCCGGCCGCGTGGCCCGACTCCTCGCACAGGCGCGTGAAGAACGCGGGGTCGGGTTTTGCCACGCCCCAGACGTCGGAGATGTGGACGGCGTCGACGGGCAGCCCCATGGCCTCCAGGGCGTGCCCCGCCTGCGGCGGCTGGTTGCCGGCGACGAGCACCTGCAGACCGGCGTCGCGCAGCTCCTCCAGGGCCAGGCGGACGTCGGGGTAGAGGTCGTCGGCGTCGAAGTTCTCCCGCAGCGAGTCCGGCTCCTGCGCGCGCCAGGCCTCGATCTCGGCCGCCAGGTCGAAGCCCGGCCGCACCAGCGTGAACGCGTCCAGCAGCGGACGCCCCGCGGCGAGCACCCCGCCGAGGACGCCGAAGAACGCCAGGCGCGGAACCCCGAGCCGATCGGCCCAGCGCCCGAAGATGCGGGTCTCGTCGATCAGGGTCTCGCCCACGTCGAAAACTACGCTGCGGATCGTCACAAAAGGGACGCTAACACAGGGGTTGGACACCTCAGGGGCGGATCGGCGGACGGGCGCCCCGGCCCCCCGCGGCGCGGCGCGGGTGCGGCTCAGCACCCCGCGGGCGGGCGCAGGACGGCGAAGGCGTCGGTGATCTCCAGGCGGCGGGCGCGGAAGCGGAACAGGGCCGCGGGGCGTCCGCCGGAGCGGCCCGAGGGGACCGACTCGCCCGTCTCCTCGATCTGGCCGCGGCGCAGCAGGACCCGGCGCAGGTTGGTGGCCGCGACGTCGTGTCCCAGCGCTGCGCGGTAGTAGCGCGACAACTGCGACATGGTGAACTCCGGCGGCGCCAGCGCGAAGCCCACGTTGGTGTAGGAGAGCTTGGCGCGCAGCCGCCTGCGGGCGGAGCCGACGATGGCGGCGTGGTCGAAGGCCATCGCGGGCGGTTCGGGGGCCGACGGCTCCGGCACGGGCGGTTCGGCGGCCGGGTGCCACCGGGTGTCGCGGGGGATCACCGGGTCGATGTCGGCCGGGATCAGGCCGAGATAGGCCGTGGCGAGGGTGCGCCCGTGGGGATGGCGGTCGGGGTCGCCCCTGGTCTCCAGTTGCTCGAGGTGGGTGAGATCGCGCACATCGACCTTTTGGGCGAGCTGGCGGCGGATCGACTCGCCCAGCCCCTCGGCGGCGCCCAGCCGACCGCCCGGCAGCGCCCAGCATCCCTCGAACGGCGGCCGCGCGCGCCGCCAGAGCAGCACGCAGAGGCGGCCTTCACGGATCTGGAAGACCACGGCGAGCACCTCGTGGGCCGCCTTGGACGCCTCGCCGGAGGCCGCGCCGACCGGCCGGGCCCCGGAGTCGCGCACCAGCGTCCCGCCGGCCGTCTCATCGGCTCCGTCGATGTCCACCCCTGTCCTTTCCATGACTCCTCATGTTAAGCTGCTTCGAGTTTTTGCCTATCAGACAAAAACTGGATGTGGCCGTTCGGACACGTTCTCCCGGTCGCCGTCCGGGCCCTCCCCGGCCGGCGCGCGCCCCAGCTGAAGGAAGAAGTCAAGGACATGGCAACGCTCACCGCTGCGACCGACACCCAGGCCCGGCCGGCGCCTGAGGAGTGGGCGAAGGAGGTCCGTCGCCTGGCGAAGGAGCGCGACGCCGTCATCCTCGCGCACAACTACCAGCGTCCCGAGATCCAGGACGTCGCCGACCACACCGGCGACTCCCTCGCGCTGTCGCGGCTGGCGGCCGGCGCCGAGGCGAGCACCATCGTCTTCTGCGGCGTGCACTTCATGGCGGAGACCGCGAAGATCCTCTCCCCCGAGAAGACGATCCTGCTCCCCGAGCCCGAGGCGGGCTGCTCGCTGGCCGACACCATCACCGCCGGCGACGTCCGCGCCTGGCGCGCGGAGCACCCCGGGGCGGTCGTGGTCGCCTACGTCAACACGACCGCCGCGGTCAAGGCCGAGACCGACATCTGCTGCACCTCCTCCAACGCCGCCGACGTCATCCGCTCCATCCCGGAGGACAAGGAGATCCTCTTCCTGCCCGACCAGTTCCTCGGCGCGCACGTGCGGCGGGTGACCGGACGGGACAACATCCACGTGTGGATGGGCGAGTGCCACGTGCACGCCGGGATCGACGGGCACGCGCTGCGCGAGCGCGCCGCCGCCGAGCCCGACGCCGAGCTCTACGTCCACCCCGAATGCGGCTGCGCCACCTCCGCGCTGTACCTCGTGGGCTCCGGCGCGGTGCCCGAGGAGCGGGTCAAGGTGCTCTCCACCGGCGGCATGCTCACCGCGGCCGAGCGCACCACGGCGGACAAGGTGCTCATCGCCACCGAGACCGGCATGCTGCACCAGTTGCGCGCCGCCAATCCGCGCACCGTGTTCGAGCCGGTCAACTCCCGCGCCGAGTGCCACTACATGAAGATGATCACCGCGGAGAAGCTGCTGTCGGCGCTGCGCGACGGCACCACCGAGATCACCGTGCCCGAGGACGTCGCGTCCAGGGCCCGGCTGTCGGTGGAGCGCATGGTGGCGATCGGCTCGCCCTCGCGCGGCGGCGAGTAGCGCCGCGGCGGCCGCCCCGGCTCCGGTGCCCTCCGGCCCGCCGCGGGGCGGCGGGCGACCGGAAACCCGGATCGGGGTAACAAAGACCTTTCCTTCAGGCCACATCTTTCGGAACGCGCAGGACAGTGACCGCGATGCATCGCTAGCGTCTCGGACAACTCCGGCGTTTCGCCCTCGCGGGCCCGCCGGAGGCGCGTGGGCGCGAATGGCACTGGGGAGGGGTCGTGACTGCGCAGCGAAAAACCGAAGGCAACCGCGTCGAGGACGACGTGGAGTTCGCCGTGATGCTGCGGGAGGGCCGGGGCCACGCCGAATGCTACGACGCGTTCGCCCCCGCCCTCTACCGCTACTGCTGGACGCTGCTGGGGCCCGGCCCCGGCGGACAGGACGCGCCGGGCGAGGGGGAGGAGCCGGGCGCCGCGCCGGACGCGGCCGTGCACGAGGCGTTCCTGGCGGCGGTGGAACTGCTCGACCGGCTGCGCGACCGCGCCGATCTGCGGCCCTGGCTGTTCGCCCTGGCCCGGGCCGCCTGCCAGCGGCACGGCTTCGCCCAGCGCTCGCCCTACGGCGGGCTGGCGACGGTCGAGAAGGAACGCCCCGTCGTCGACGTGATGCTCCGGCTCCCGCCGAGCCACCGCGAGCTGCTGGAGCTGTACCTGCGCCACGGGCTCTCCGCCACGCAGATCGCGACCATGCTGGGCCTGGACTCCGACACCGCGGGAGAGCTGTGCCGCGCCTCGGTGCACCGGGCCATCGACGTGCTGGCCGAGAAGAGCCCCGGTCCCGACCGGCCCGGGGCGACGCAGTGGGCGCTGGTCGACGTCGCCGCGCTGATGGATGTGCTGCCGCCGCCGGGTCCTCCGAAGAGCCTGCGGGAGCGGGTGCTCGCCGACTGCGCCGCCCCGGACCGGGAGCAGGAGCGGCGGCGCTGCGCGGTCCTGATGCGCCCGCTCGGTCCCGACGGGTTCCCGCTGCACCGTGCGCGCGGCCCGATCGCCGGTGCGGCGGGGCCGCGGGAGCGCGCCGAGGGCTCGGCCGGAGCCGCCGATCAGGCGGAGGGCGCCGGACCGGTCGAGGAGGAGAGCACGCCGATGCCCTCCGACCGGATCACCACGGCCGACACCCCGGCGCGCAACGGTCCGGAGCAGGTGGCCGAGCTGGCCCCGAAGGCCGACGGCGCCCTACAGGAGAGCGGCGAGCGCGACGGAGAGCGCCGGACGCGCTGGGCGGCCCCGGTGATCGCCGGCCTGGCCACGGTCGCCGTCGTGCTCGTCCTGTGGGCCGCCGGGGTCTTCCTGGTCAGCCCGCCCCCTGGCTCGATCGCCCAGGCCCCTGTGCCGGCCCCCGGATCGGCGGAGCCGACGTCGACCGAGGTCGCGGGCGACCAACTGCCCGGCAGGATCCCGCCCCCGGCCGCCGACGGGCCGCCCGCCGCGAACGCTGAGGGGGCGCGGGACACCGGGGACGTCGCCACCGAGCCGTCCGCGTCAGCGTCGGCGCCGGAACCGACGCCGTCCCGGACCGACGAGGAGGGCGGACAGGACCCCGGCGGCGAGGATTCCGCGACCGCGCCCCCGTCCGGCGCCGCAGAGGTCCCGCCGATCACCCCGCCGGAGGACGAGGTCCCCGATCCGCCGGACCGCCCCGACCGCATCTCCTGGTTCCTGGACGACCTGCTGGATCTCTTCGGCTCCGGAGAGTGACCGCACAGGCGCGCACGATGTCCGTTCTGCGGTGGTTTCCTCGTCGACCTCGACCGTGAGTTTCACCCTCGGCCCCTGGGGGTCTTGAAGACCCCCTGGGGTCGAGGCGGAGGGTGTCCGCCCGCGCCTACTCCATCCCGGGGCCGAGGTTGGAACCCGCGTCGACCTTATGGGCGTTATCGCAACGTTTTCAGGCCCCACAAGGTCAAGATCGGCGGGCATCCGACTAGAACACGATCTTGGTGACGACCGAAATCGGTGCGCCGTGCTTTTCACGGCACGCAGAGCTGAACAGAATGCGTTCTTGTTTTCCGTGCGCCCCCATTTCGGGTCCGGGAGCGCGCGAAAAGCCGGGATCTCGCATGAGGAACCTGGGAGAAAATTCAGGTTCGCCGCCCTGGAGCCCCGGGATTCCGGGGCCGGACCGGCGGTCAGAACCGGGCGAGCAGCGGCTCGGCCGCGATCTCCAGGCGGTGCTGGACCTGCTCCATGTCGCGATGGCCCTTGAGGGTCTCCAGCAGCTCGAAGATCCAGATGCTGGCCAGCGAGCCCGCCAGTACGTAGTCGGAGCTCTCGCGGTCGGGCTCGGCGGGGGCGCCCCCGTCCTCGGCCGCCCCCGCGGCCGGCGGCTCGGTCACCAGCGGGGTGCCGGTGGCCACCCGCCACAGCAGATCGGTGATGCGCGGCCCGAGGTCGGTCTTGACCTCGGCCATGATGAGCGACCGGACCAGCGCGTCGGCGAGCTCGGGTTCGCGCATGAGCCCGCGCGTCGCGCGCATGAGGACGTCGACGGCGCGCCCCGCGGCGGTCTCGGCGTTCGGCGGCCGGCGGATGATGCTGTTCTCCAGGAGGTCGAGCTCCTCGGTCACCACCGCGACGACCAGGTCCATCTTCGACGGGAAGTAGCGGTAAAGCGTGCCGAGCGCGACGCCGGCGCGTTCGGCGACCGCCCGCATCTGCATGGCCTCGACGCCGCCCCTGAGCGCCAGCGCCGCCGCTGTCTGCACGATCCGCTTGCGGCGCTGATTCTGACTTCGCAAACGCGTCCCGACCGGCGCCTGGACAGCCACGGTGCCACTCCCATCATCGTCGTCCGCGGGCACGTGCGCCCCGCCGCCACCACGTCGTTGCGGCCGGACCGGCCGCGTCGGCCGGGTCCGCGCGTATCCGCGGCGGTCGCGCGGGCGTCGGGCCGACTCACCCAAGAACACGTTATCTAAGCATTCCCCAGGAGGTCAGCGTCCGACAACTGTGGACCATGCCTCATCACCCGGTGTTGCAGCAGTTAACAGAAGGGTTCGGCGCTCTTTCCCGATCTCTTCCAGCATTAATAGAACACGTTATACCTGGATTCACGGTACCCGGGCGCCGCACTATCGCCCGCAATCGTTCCGTAGTACTCCGATCACTGATTGTAGTGAGCCGGCGGTGGTCGGCGCACCGGAGGAACCCCTCCGGGGAGCGCGCGAGAACGCCCGGCCGGAGCCCTCCGGAAACCGGCCCGTCCCAGCGGGGATACACGCTGTTGCGGTCCCGGCTCCGCGGCGGCGACGCCGACCGGCGAAGGGCCGGTACGGGCCCGGCAGCGTCCCGGTTCCATGCGCACCGATAATCTAGAACACGATTCGGTTCGCAAGTGGAGTTCGTGGGAAGGGCACGCGGATGCGGGAGATGCCGCCGGTGGAGGATCTGGGCAGCGGAATGTGGAGCGTTCCGGTTCCCATCCCGGGCAATCCGCTCGGGTACACGCTGGTCTACGTGCTGGAGAGTCCGCGCGGGCCCGTCCTGGTCGACGCGGGGTGGCAGCACGAGGACTCCTGGGAGGCGCTGACCGCCGGGCTGGAGAGCCTGGGAACCAGCGTCGACGACGTCTACGGCGCCGTCATCACGCACTTCCACCCCGACCACTCGGGCCTGGCCGGACGGGTGCGCGAGGCGTCGGGCGCGTGGATCGCCATGCACCACGCCGATGTCGCCGTGCTCCGCTACATCAACGGCCTCGGCGGCACCGACCGGCGCAAGACCGAGCTCGACCAGCTGCGCCGCGCCGGAGCGGGCGCGGAGGAGCTGCGCGCCTACGAGAAGCTGGACCCGCGGATGGACCCGCCCGCCCTGCCCGACCGCGAACTCTCCGACGGCGAGCTGGTCGACCTCCCGCAGCGCAAGCTCCGCGTGGTGTGGACGCCCGGGCACTCCCCCGGCCACATCTGCCTGCACCTCGAGGACAGCAACCACCTGTTCACCGGCGACCACGTGCTGCCGGGGATCACCCCGCACATCGGGCTCTACTCGGTGGACGGCTCCGACGGCGACCCGCTGGGCGCGTTCCTGAACTCGCTGGCCCAGGTTCCCGAGATCGGGGCCGCGGAGGCGCTGCCGGCGCACGAGCAGCGGTTCACCGACATCGCCGGGCGCACCGCCGAACTCATCGAGCACCACGAGGACCGGCTCCGCGAGCTGCTGGCCGTGCTGTCCCCCGAACCGCTCTCGCTGTGGGAGCTCACCGCCGCGCTGACCTGGAGCCAGGGCTGGGAAGGCATGCGCACGGTCTCGCGCCGGATGGCCGCCTCCGAGGCCGCGGCGCACCTGCGCGTGCTGGAACGGCGGGGCCTGGCCGACCTGCGCGTCCGCGGCGACGACGTGCTGCGCTGGAGTGCCGGCTCCGGCCCGCGGTGACCACGGGGAGCCCGCCCCGCAGGGACTCCCGGCGGCCGCGGGTGCGGGGTGGGAAAAGCGGAGGAGGGGACGACAAGGAGCCAGGTATTAAACTGGCCGGTAACGTTTGGGGCGTGTGACAAACGAGGTGATCCGTTGACCCTGCTGGATGCGAAGGCGCCACCCGCTCTTCCCCATCCCCGCCCCTCTGTTCTCCCGGTCGCCCCGCCCCCTCGCCCCGCTGCACCGCGGACGAGACCGCGAACGAGGACGTTACGCGGACCGACGCCGGCGCCTTCCGTCCGCCGCACCGCCTTCCCGATGGGTTGAAGTCACATGCCGCAACACGACCGCCCTCTGCGCGTCGCCCTGCTCTCCTACCGCAGCAAACCGCACTGCGGGGGCCAAGGCGTCTACGTCCGCCACCTCTCCCGTGAGCTCGCCGCGCTCGGCCACCACGTGCGCGTGTTCTCCGGCCAGCCCTACCCCGAGCTCGACGAGGGCGTGCTGCTGGAGAAGGTGCCCAGCCTCGATCTCTACAACGACGCCGCCCCCTTCGAAGCGCCCCCGGTGCGCGAGTGGCGGGACTGGATCGACGCCCTGGAGGTCGGGACGATGTGGACGGCCGGCTTCCCCGAACCGCTCACGTTCTCGCTGCGGGCCCTGCGCGAGCTGCGGACCAGGCGCGGCGAGTTCGACGTCGTGCACGACAACCAGACCCTCGGCTACGGGCTGCTCGGCCTGCGCTCGCACGGCTTCCCGCTGGTCACGACGATCCACCACCCCATCACCGTGGACCGGCGCATCGAACTGGAGCAGGCCGAGGGCTGGATGCGCCTGTCCAAGCGCCGCTGGTACGGCTTCGTCGGCATGCAGGGCCGCGTCGCCCGGCGGGTGCGGCCGATCCTGGTGCCCTCGCGCTCCTCGGCCGACGACATCGTCCGCGAGTTCGGCGTGCGGCGGCGCGACATCGACGTCGTCCCGCTCGGCGTGGACACCCGCTTCTTCCACCCCCGCCCCGATGTGGCCCGCGTCCCCGGCAGGATCATCTGCGTCGCCAGCGCCGACAGCCCGCTCAAAGGCGTGTCGACGCTGCTGCGCTCGGCGGCCAAGCTGGCCACCGAGCGCGACGTCTCCCTGACCATCGTCAGCAGGCCCAAGCCCGGCGGCCCCACCGACCAGCTCGTCGACGAGCTCACCCTGCGCGACCGGGTCACCTTCGTCAACGGCGTCGACGACACCGAACTCGCCCGCCTGCTGGCCAGTGCCGAGGTCGCGGTCATCCCGTCCCTCTACGAGGGCTTCTCGCTGCCCGCCGTGGAGGCCATGGCGTGCGGCACGCCGTTGGTCGCCAGCCGCGCCGGTGCACTGCCCGAGGTCGTGGGCGAGGACGGCGGGGCCGGCCGGCTGGTCACCCCCGGCGACCCCGAGGAGCTGGCCGCCGCGGTCGGCGAGCTGTTCGACGACGGGGCCGAGCGCGCCCGGATGAGCGCGGCGGCGTGGCGGCGCGTCCAGGAGCGCTTCACCTGGCGCGCGGTCGCCGAGGCCACCGCGCGCCGCTACGCCGAGACCGTCGAGGCCGCCCGGGCCAGGCCCGGCGGCCGCGGCCCGCGCCGGTGACCGGGCGGCCCGCCCGCCACGGGGACCCGGCCCCCACCTCCCCGGACGCACGGCTCGCCGCACCGCGGCGGGAGCAGCACGACCTCGAAGGAGCCCCCACTGATCACCGTCGACTTCACCCTCTTCCCCGTCGGCCCCGGTAACCGGGTCCTGGACCTCGGCTGCGGCGGCGGCCGGCACGCCTTCGAGGTCTACCGCCGCGGCTGCGACGTGGTGGCCTTCGACCAGAACGAGAACGACCTCGCCGACGTCGCCACCATGTTCGCCGCCATGCGCGCCGAAGGCGAGGCCCCCGCCGAGACCGAGGCCGAGGCGGTCAAAGGCGACGCGCTCGACATGCCGTTCGACGACGGCTCCTTCGACCGGATCATCGCCTCCGAGATCTTCGAGCACGTCCCGCACGACACCGCGGCCATGGCCGAGCTCCACCGGGTGCTCAAGCCCGGCGGGATCGCGGCCGTCACCGTGCCGAGCTGGCTGCCGGAGCGGATCTGCTGGGCGCTGTCGGAGGAGTACCACACCAACGAGGGCGGGCACATCCGCATCTACACCCGCGCCGAGCTGGAGGCCAAGCTCAAGGCGACGGGCTTCGAGATCGGCCCGCACCACCACGCGCACGCCCTGCACGCGCCGTACTGGTGGATCAAGTGCGCGGTGGGCACCGGCAACGACGACCATCCCCTGGCCAAGGCCTACCACCGGCTGCTGGTCTGGGACATCCTCAAGGCCCCCAGGACGACCCGCGTCGCCGAGCGGCTGCTCAACCCGCTGATCGGCAAGAGCGTGGTGGTCTACCTGCGCAAGCCGGACCGGGAGTCCGGCCGGCGGCGCGCGGGGAACGACGGATGAGGCCGCGCGAGCTTCCGGAGCTGCCGGGCGTGCTGAGCGCCGACGACGTCGCCCAGACAGCGTGCCACCTGCTCGCCGTCCAGGAGCGTTCGGGCGCGATCCCGTGGTTCCCCGGCGGCCACCTGGACGCCTGGGACCACGTGGAGTGCGCCATGGCGCTGTCTGCGACCGGGCACACCGAGGCCGCGGTGCGGGCCTACGACTGGCTGGCCGGGGTGCAGGACCCCGACGGGTCATGGCCGGCCAAGCTGCGCCAGGACCGGGTCGTCAACCCGCTGCGGGAGGCCAACCACGCCGCCTACCTCGCGGTGGGGGTCTGGCACCACGTCCTGATCACCGGGGACGAGCGGTTCGCCGAACGGCTGTGGCCGGCGGTGCGCGGCGGCATCGAGTTCGTGCTGGGGCTGCGCACCGAACGCGGGGAGATCCTGTGGGCCCGCGACCGCGACGGCAGTCCGGGGGACCACGCGCTGCTCACCGCCTGCGCCAGCATCCACCAGGCACTGCGCTGCGCCGTGGCGCTGGCCGAGTGGCTCGGGCGGCCCCAGCCGGACTGGGAGCTGGACGCCGCGCGGCTCGGACACCTCGTCGCCGAGCACGAACCGGTCTTCGCCGACCGCGGCCGGTACTCGATGGACTGGTACTACCCGATCCTGGGCGGCGCGGTGCGCGGGGTGCGGGCCGAGGAGCGCATAGCCGAGCGCTGGGACAGCTTCGTCGTCGCCGACCTGGGGATCCGCTGCGTCAGCGACCAGCCGTGGGTGACCGGTGCCGAGACGTCGGAGCTCGTCCTCGCGCTGGCCGCGATGGGCCGCCGCGACCAGGGCGCCCGGCTGCTCGCCGACATCCAGCACCTGCGCGACCCCGACGACGGCGCCTACTGGACCGGGTACCAGTTCGCCGAGGACGTCAACTGGCCGGTGGAGCGCAGCACCTGGACGGCCGCCGCGGTGATCCTGGCGGCCGACGCCCTGTGCGGGGCGACGCCCGGCGCCCGCGTCTTCACCGACGTCCCCGAGGGGAGCGTCGCCGCGGGCGCCGCCTCCTGCGACTGCGCGGCACTGGTGCGCTAGCGGCGGCGCCCCGCGTCATCGGGGGCGTCCCTGCGCGGAGCGGCCGCGCGCGGCCGCTCAGTCAGGTGACATCCATCCGCCGGCGCCCCCTTCGCCCTCGCCGCCCGGATCGCCCGAACCGTCGCCATCGCCGCCGGGATCACCGCCGCCCCCTCCGGGATCGCCGCCGCCCCCCGGATCGCCGGTGCCGCCACCGCCGGTACCCGGATCGCCCGTCCCCGGACCGCCGGTGCCGGGGTCTCCTCCGGTGCCCGGACCGCCGGTGCCGGGGTCGGTCGGGGGCTCCTGGGTCTGCAGGTCGTCCTCTGCGACCGGGGGCTCCTCGGCCGGAGGGTCGGTCTGCGGCGGGGGTTCGGGCTCGGGGGCCCAGTTGTGGCTGGTCCCGTCGTAGGCCGGCTCGGGGAACTGCTCGACCTCCCTGCCCTCCATGGCCTCGGTCATGAACCTGTTCCACAGCGTGGCGGGCAGGCTGCCGCCGGAGAGCTCTCCGTAGCCGGGGACGGTGAACGGCTGGTTGTTGCCGTTGTAGACGCCCACGGCGGTGGAGAGCTGCGGGGTGTAGCCGACGAACCAGGCCGCCACGCTGCTGTCGGTGGTGCCGGTCTTGCCCGCGACCGGGCGCCCGTCGGGCAGCGCGGCCCCCGTTCCGGTGCCGCCCCTGACCACCTGCTGCAGCGCGTAGGTCACGTCGGCGGCGGCGCCCTCGCTGATCGCCCGGTTCTGCTCGACCTCGGGCCGCTCGTTCTCGCCCTCCTGGTTCACGACCTCGCGCACGACGTGCGGCTGGATGTGCACGCCGCTGTTGGCGAAGGTGGCGAACCCGCTGGCCTGATCGACCGGGCTGACGTCGGAGACGCCCAGCGCCAGCGTCGGCGCAAGCGCCTGGGCGTCGGTGATCTTGTCCTTCGGGATGCCGGCCGCGTGCGCGGTCTGCACGACGTTGTCCAGGCCGACCTCCATGGCCAACTGGATGTAGCCGGTGTTGATCGAGCGCTGGGTGGCCTGGACCAGACTCATCGGCCCGTAGCTCGCGCCGCCGGCGTTCTGCACCGTGCTGCCCGCGATCTGCATCGGCGAGCTGCCGTCCACGACCGTGTTCAGGCTGTAGCCCTCGTCCAGCGCGGCCGCCAGCACGTAGGGCTTGAACGCCGAACCGGCCTGCGCCGATCCGTTGAAGGCGCTGTCGTACTGGTTCTCCAGGTAGTTCTTACCGCCGTAGAACGCCACGACCTCGCCGGTCGAGGGGTCGATGGTGGTCAGGCCGGCCTGCACGCCGTCGGGGAGGTCGTCGACGGGGACGGTGGACTCCACCGCCTCCTTGGCGGCGTCCATGAGGTCCTTGTCGAACGTCGTGACGATCTTGTAGCCGCCGCGGTTGATGGCGTCCTCGGTGTAGCCGAGCCGGCCCAGTTCGGCCATCGCCTCCTGGAGCATGTAGCCCTTGTAGCCGCTGAGGTCGACGCCCTGCTGGGGGACCTCCTCCTCGGGCTTGGGGAACTCGTACTCCTCGCGCTCGGCCGACGTGATGCTCTCCATCTCGACCAGGCCGTTGACGACGTACTCCCAGCGGTTCTCCATGCCGGGGGTGGTGTCGCTGTCGGCCTGGCCGAACTTGCTCGGCTGCTGGATCGCCGCGGCGAGGAAGGCCGCTTCGTCCGAGGTCAGCTCGCCGACGTCCTTGTGGTAGTAGGCCTGCGCGGCGGCCTGGATGCCGTAGGCGTTGCGGCCGAAGTAGATGGTGTTGAGGTACTGCTCCAGGATCCATTCCTTGGACTGCGACCGGTCCACCTTCAGGGAGATGATGATCTCCTTGAACTTCCGGCTGATCGTCTGCTCCTGGCTGAGCCCCTCGTAGTAGTTGCGCACCATCTGCTGGGTGATGGTGGAACCGCCCTGGAGCTGCTGGCCGGTGAGCGTGGACCACGCGGCGCGCACCGTGCCGCTGACGGAGACGCCGGGCTCGGTCCAGAATCCCCGGTCCTCGGCCGACAGGATCGCGTTCTGGACCTCCTCGGGGACCTCGTCCAGGCTGACCGGGTCGCGGTCGACGCCGCGCTCGGCGAAGACCGTCTCGCCGTCGGCGTAGTAGAAGGTGGAACCCTGGTCGGTGGCCTGCTCCTGGGTGGCGTCGGGGACCGGGATCGTCGCGTAGGCGACGCCGAAGCCCGCGATGCCGAGTACGGCGATGACGGCGGCGGCGATCAGGCCGCCGCGCCCCAGGCGCCACCACAGGGGTCTCTTCTTCTTCGCCTTCTTCTGCTTCTTGTTCCCGCCGGCCTTGGAAGCCGCGGTCGCGGTCGCCGCGGCGGCCCCCGGCTCATCCCCCGGCACGCCGCCGGAGGCCGCGCCGGAAGCGGAGGGCTCAGGGGCACCGAGCGACGGCGCCGACGGGCCGGCGGCCTCGCCGCTCACCCGATCGTGGTCGGTTCCCCGCTGCTCGGGGTGGCCGTGCCGCTCCGGACGCCCGCTGCCCGCGGCGGCCGCTGAGGCCGCCGCGGCACCGCCGGCGATCCCGGCCGCCGTGCCGGCGCCCGCCGTGGCGGGCCCGGAGTCCGCGGCCCCGTCCCCGGGTCCGCTCCGAGCACCGGTCCCGTCCTGTTCCGGACGCTCATCTTCCGGGCGCCCATCGGAGCGCGCCGCGTCGGTGGCGGTCCCGTCATCGGCGCCGTCGGGGTCGTCGTCGAAGACGGGGGTGAACGCGGCCGTGCCCTCGGGGTCCCATGCGCCGTCGCGCACGGAACCCGCGTCGGCCGGACCGGCGCCCGCGTCGGCCGGCTCGTGCGCCGACCCGAGGCCTTCGCCGGTCCCGTCACCGGTGTCGGCGCCGCTGCCGTCACCGCTGCCGACGCCGGGAGCGGCATCGAGGTCGCCGTCGAAGACCGGACGGAACTCCGCCGTGCCCTCGGGGTCCCAGTCGGATCCGCTGTCGAAGCGCCAGGCGTCCGACTCCGCGCCGTCGGCGCGCGCCGCACCGGCGTCGGCGCCGGGGGCGGTGTCAGGAGCAGAGGCGGTACCGGGGGCGCCGACCGCTGAGGAGGCATCGGCATCGGATTCGGCCTCGGAGTCGCCGTCCGGGGCGGTACCGGACCCCGCCGCTCCGGACGCGGCGGAATCGGCGGCGTCGGCAGCGTCGGCGGAGTCCCCGCTCCCGGATCCGGTCGCGGACGCGTCCCGCGAGCCGGTCCCGGAGGCGTCGGCGGAGTCCCTGATGGTGCCGTCATCTTCGAGTTCGAGGCCGTACTGCTCGGCGAGGCTGCGCGCGACCTTGTCGCGGAAGAAGCTGCCGCTGTCCTTGAACGCGCTCGCGGAGAGGTGGGAGGGGTCCTCGGAGCCGTCCTCGCCGCCGCCGTCGTCGGGGGAGGCCGCGGACGGGTCGACGGAGGAGCCGGAAGAGGGGTCACCGTCGTCGGCGCTGGTGTCGGCGCCTCCGCTGAACCAGTTGAACCCGCCCTCGGCGTCCTCGGGAGCGGAGTCGTCGGCGGCGTCGGCGCGCGCGGGATCCTCGGGAGCGTCGCTCGCGGAGGCCCCGGCCTCGGGTTCCACGGCGTCGTCCGGCGCGTGCGCGCCGTCGTCCCCGGAGTCCGGCTCCGCGGCATCGGTCTCGGCCCGGGGGGCGCCGGCGGGCGGCGCCACGTCCCGGGTCTCGCGCTCGGTCCCGCCTCCGGGCTCGGCCGGGCGCTCGTCGATGCCGTCGTCGGGACGGTCGCTGGGGTCGGGCTGCTTGGAATCCACGTCGCTCGTCGCAGGAAGGTCTCGGGTCTCGGGCGTCTCTGCTTCGGGGCGCGGCTCGGTCCCGCCGTCGCCGTACGTGCTGTCGCTCAGTTGGTCGCCCCCTGAAATCTCGGTCCCCCACCGCGCGGTGCTACATACATATGACGCGAACGTGGGCCGTTCTGGTTCAGCGAAATCGAAGTCGGGTCGGCGCTGCGGGGGATCCGCCAAAACCCTCCGAAACACGATACCCGCACCTGGCGACGCCGCGGTCGGCTCGGCTCGGCGCGGATCCCTGTTCTAACAGGACTCTCAACCCCGGCTAACCCCGGCTCCGGTGGCGGGTGGCGGGGCGGTGATCATAGCGCGCCGCGTCCGCCCCCGCGCCGCAGCACGCGCAGCGACCCTTGGACCCGCGTCTCGGTGAACTCACCGGACTCCAGCGCCCTGCGGTAGATGTTGTACGGCGGGCGGCCGCCGTCGGCGGGGTCCGGGAACACGTCGTGGATGACCAGCGCGCCGCCCGGGGCGACGTGCGGACTCCAGCCCGCGTAGTCGGCCTGGGCGGCCTCCTCGGTGTGGCCGCCGTCGATGAAGAGCATGCCCAGAGGGGTGCTCCACAGCCGGGCGACATCGGCGGATCGCCCGACGACCGCGATCACGTGGCCCTCCAGGTCGGCGGCCGCCATGGTCGAGCGGAACGCCCCGAGGGTGTCGAGCATCCCGGTCTCCGGGTTCACCATGGTGGGATCGTGGTACTCCCAGCCCTCCTGGTGCTCCTCGGAGCCGTGGTGGTGGTCCACGGTGACGACCGTCCCGCCGGTCTGCCGGACGGCCGCGCCCAGGAAGACGGTGGACTTGCCGCAGTAGGTGCCGATCTCCAGGACCGGCCCCAGCGGGGCGTGGGCCAGCGCGGTCTCGTACAGGGCGAGCCCTTCCTCCGAGGGCATGAAGCCCTTCGCGGCCTCGGCCGCGCGCAGCAGTTCGGCGGGCATGGCGGGGGTGGGCGTGGTCACTGCGGGTCGCCTTCTTTCCGTCCTGGTCGGGACGCTTTTCCGTGCGGGTCGTCCGGTGCCGCTCACGATGCGGCACAGGGCACGTTATCCACAGCACCGGGCCGGAGCCGGCACGCGGGTGCCTCGATCGGCTCGGTTGGAGGAAAGGGACCTCCGGGCCCCTCCTCCCCCGCGTCGTGTCCGGGGTCAGCGCTTCGCGTGCCGGATCAGGCGGGCGATCGCCTCGTCCAGGACGGCGTCCTGCTTGCAGAACGCGAAGCGGACCAGGTGGCGCCCCTCCTCCTGGTTGTCGTAGAACACCTGGGCCGGGACGGTGACCACGCCGGCCGTGCGGGGCAGGGCGCGGGCCAGTTCGACGCCGTCGGTGAAACCCAGCGGGCGGATGTCGGCCATCACGAAGTAGGTGCCCTGCGGGCGCAGCACGCCGAAGCCGGCGGTGCGCAGCCCCTCGGCCAGGCGGTCGCGCTTGGCCTGCAGCGCGTCGCGCTGGGCGCGCACCCAGTCCATCTCGTCGCGCAGCGCGTCGGCGATCGCCAGTTGCAGGGCGCCGTTGGCGCTGAACGTGAGGAACTGGTTGACCGTGCGCACCGCGCGCACGAGCGGGCCGGGGCCCGTCACCCAGCCGGTCTTCCAGGCGGTGACCGAGAACGTCTTGCCCACCGAGGAGACCGACAGCGTGCGTTCGCGCATCCCCGGCAGCGAGGCCAGCGGGATGTGCGCGGCGCCGTCGAAGGTCAGGTGCTCGTAGACCTCGTCGGTGATGGCGATGAGGTCGTGCTCCCCGCAGACCGCGGCGATGGTCTCCAGCTCCTCGGCGGTGAACACCGTACCGGTGGGGTTGTGCGGGGAGTTGACGATGATGGCGCGGGTCCGCGGTCCGATCGCGGCCCGCAGCTCATCGGGGTCGAACACGAATCTGCCGTCGGCCCCGGAAGGGCGCAGCGTGACCGGGCGCCGCACGCCGCCGGCCAGCGCGATGACCGCGGCGTAGGAGTCGTACATCGGCTCGAAGAGCACGACCTCGTCGCCGGGCTCCACCACGCCCAGCACGCTCGCCGCGATGCCGGCCGTCGCGCCGACGGTGATGTAGACCTCGGCACCGGGGTCGTAGTCCAGCCCGTGGCGGCTGCGGCGGTCGGCCGCCACCGCCGCCCGCAGTTCGGGGCGCCCGGGGCCGGGCGGGTACTGGTTGACGCCCTGCTCGATCCTGCGCGCCGCCCCCTCCAGCAGCGACCGCGGGCCGTCGGTGTCGGGAAAGCCCTGCCCGAGGTTGACGGCTTCGGTCTCGATGGCCAACTGCGTCATCTCGGCGAAGATCGTCTCGCCGAATCCGCGCATGCGTGCGACAAGCGGTTCATCCACAGCAAGCCAGCATAGGGCGCGCCCGGTCCGCCGGGGCTGCGGCCGGAGGCCCGCTGGACCGAACCGGCCGGGACCGGGCGCATCCGCACGGCCGATGCGGGACCCGGTACTAGGACGCGATCCCCCTGCGGGTCCTGACCTCGGCCAGGACCTCGTGCAGCCGGCTCATCTCCTCGTCGCTGAAGCGCTCGATGAAGCGGAGCATGGCCGCGCCCCGGTCGCCGCTCTCGCTGAGCACCTCGCTCATGACCCGCGCGGTGTGCTCCTCGCGCGACTCCGAAGGCCAGTAGCGCCACGCCCGCCCCGCCTTCTCCCGGTTCAGCATCCCCTTGTGGTACAGGATGTTGGCCACCGTCATGACGGTCGTATAGGCGATGTCGCGGTCGTAGGTCATCGTCTCGCGCACTTCGCGCACGACGAGCGGCTGATCGGCCCTCCAGAGCGCGTCCATGATCGCCGCCTCCAGTTCGCCGAACTCCCTTACCTTCACCCTCCCCCACCTCCGTCCGGCCATGCTAGAAGCGAAGGCCGGGGCCGTGCGGTGAAACGCGACCGGCCGAACAGATACGCACCTGCCGCCGGACGAAACCGCCCGTTTCACCACCCGCACCGCCGCCGGAGCGGCGGTTTCGGTAGGTGCGGCGTCGTTTCCGTGGCCTCTACGGCGACCGGGCCGCGGCGCCGGGAGGCCCCGGAGGGGCTACATCAGCCCCTGGAGGTGGACCTGCGCCTGCTCGGCCAGGTTGCGCGGGATGACGTAGGGGCTCTCGGCGTTGATGTCGGGCCAGTTGTCGTGGATGTCCTCGGCGCCGGCGTCGGGGATCACGACACCGGGCCCCTCCGCGACGAACACCCGGGCGACGCGGCCGCCGCCCACGGAGTAGACCTCCCCGGTCGTCGTGCAGTCCTCGTGCGCGAGCCAGACCACCAGGGGCGTCACCTGCTCCGGGCGCAGCCTCGTCGCCGCCTCGGCCGGGAAGGCGTCCTCGGTCATCCGGGTGTAGGCGACCGGCGCGATGGCGTTGGCGGTGATGTCGTACTTGGCGCCCTCGATGGACAGCGACTTGGTCAGCCCGACGACGCCCATCTTGGCCGCCGAGTAGTTGCTCTGCCCGAAGTTGCCGAACAGCCCGGACGGCGACGTGGTGTTGATGATGCGGCCGTAGCCGTGCTCGCGCAGGTGGCTGAACGCCGCCCGGGAGACCAGGAAGGAGCCGCGCAGGTGCATGTTGACCACGTCGTCCCACTCGGCGACCGTGATGTTCTTGAACGACTTGTCGCGCAGGATGCCGGCGTTGTTGACGACGACGTCGACCCGGCCGAACACGTCGAGCGCCTCCTCCACCAGCGACTGCGCGCCCTCCTCGGTCGCGATGTCGCCGGTGTGGGCCAGGGCTGAACCGCCCTTGCCGCGGATCTGCTCGACGACCTCCGCTGCCGCGCCACCGGTCTCGGCTGCGCCGTCGGCCTCGTTGACGACGACCTTGGCACCGCGCGCTGCGAGTCCGAGGGCGTGCGCCCGGCCCAGCCCCTGCCCGGCACCGGTGACGATGGCCACTCGCCCGTCGAACCGCAGTTCAGTCATTTCTCCTCCTCGCTTGCAGCCGTGTTCGCCGCGCCCGTGGAGCGGAGGCTCGGCGACCTTGAATCTAACTACCCGATTCCGGCCCGGGTGTGCGACTCGGCGGGGCTCGAAGCCGCTTACCGCGGAAGCCGGATCCCGTCCGGAGGGAGTGGGGGCGGGAGGAGGAAACGCCTTGTTCGCCACCCTCGTACTCCGCGGCGCCGCGTTGGTAGATTCGGTGGTCCCCGCTCAGCCTTGCCTGATCCGGTACCGCAGGTATCCACAACGAGCCGGAGGCCGATCGTGCCGATCCGCGTGATCCAGTGGGCGACGGGCACGGTGGGCGGAGCAGCCCTCCGCGCGCTGATCACCCGACCCGAGTTCGAGCTGGTCGGAGTCTACGTACACGCGCCCGACAAGGTCGGCCGGGACGCCGGCGAGCTCGCAGGGCTCGGCGACGTGGGGGTCCGGGCCACCGGCGACATCGACGAGGTCCTCGCCATGGAGGCCGACTGCGTGGCGCACATGCCGCTCCCCTCGGCCTACTTCTCCGAGGACTCCGACCTGGACGCCCGGACCATCTGCGCCCTGCTGGGCTCGGGCAAGAACGTCGTCACCACAACGGGCTTCACCTACCCGCGCGCCCAGGGCCCGGCGATGGTCGCACGGCTGGAGGCGGCCTGCGCCGAGGGCGGCGTGTCCCTGCACGGCACCGGGGTCAATCCGGGGTTCATGTCGGAGGTGCTGCCGCTCACCGTCACCGGCCTGGGCATGCGCATCGACCACATATTCCTGCGCGAGTGCTCCGACCTGGCCGGCAATCCCTCCCGCGACGTCGTGGTCGGCCTCATGGGGCTGTCGCGGTCCCCGGAGGACTACGAGCGCGCGATCCGGCCGTTCCGCGCCTTCCACGAGCAGATCTACACCGAGAGCATCCACCTGGTGGCCGAAGGGCTGGGCCTGGAGCTGGACGACGTGGAGGCCCGCGACGAGGTGGCGACCGCACCGGCCGCGTTCGAGACCGCGGCGGGGACCCTGGGGGCCGGCACGGTGGCGGCGTCGCGCTGGAACTACCTGGCCACGATCGGCGGACGGCCGATCATCGACGTCGAATGCGTCTACAAGAGCGATGCCGCGCACGTCCGGCCGTGGGGCGATCCGGGCGTGGTGCTGCGGGTGGAGGGGCTGCCGGACTACGTCCTGCGGATCGAGGACTTCTCCCCCGGGCTGATCGGCGCGGCGGCCTACGCGGTCAACGCGATCCCCGCGGTCTGCGCGGCCGCCCCGGGGATCCGCACCTGTCTGGACCTCCCGCTGATCACCGGGAGGGGAACCGTCCGGCTGGCCTAGACGTACTGACCGTGGAGGCTGTGGCCACAGCCTCCCGTTCACCACCGCATGACCCGGGAAGGCCGCCGTCAGCGCGCAGCGCCTGACAACAGCCTCACCAGGTCCGCGAAGGCCAAGCAGGGCCTGAAGACAGTTCCCGTCCTCCATCAGCGATCCAGCCGCGGACGGCACGCGCCTGCGTCCCGCTGGAGGAGTTCGACACGCCCGGGGCGCGGGCCGAACTGGCTGAGAGCGGACGCAAGCGGGTGGCGGTGTTCATGACCGCCGACCGCGTCGTGAGTTGGGACCACGCGAAGCTGTAGTCCGGCGGGGCCTGCGGCTGCGGTCCGCGCGCCGCATCGGCCCGCGCACACCGTGAACGAGGAACGCGCGGCCGGACCTGAGCGGATCCGGCGGAACCCCCGTGGCCCGCCGGACCGCGCCCAGCCGTCCTGCCCGGCCGCGCACACCTGGTGTGACGCTGGAGGCGTGCGTCCGGTTCCGCGAAAATTCGCGCATCCGCGCGGTTGGCGGCGACCGGGGGCGGGCATGGTGGGTGGCGACCGGCTCCCAGGCCCCAGAACGTAACGCCGTGACCAGGGGTTCTTCCATGAAATGCCCTTGGTTTTGTGAATTGTTGTTAGGTATCTCCCAGTCCGGCACCATCCCAGGGTCCCCATCCGAACCCGCAGCCAAGTAGCCTGTTAGGCGAGATTGCCGGCCGGGCGTGTCTGCGAAAGCGGCCGAGTGGAGTCGCCGTACCCGTGCCCGCCCTGCCGTAGTGGCCATCTCTCCATCACATTCACAAGCGAGCTGCGGAAGAGGGCGATCTCCGCCGTGTCGTCTGAGGCGTCTCAACCCCTGACAGATTTCGGCCCGAACGAGTGGTTGGTCGACGAGCTTCACCAGAAGTACCTGAACGACCCCAACTCGGTTGACAAGGCATGGTGGAACTTCTTCGCCGACTACAAGTCCGGCACCACCAAGGCCAACGGAGCCGGCGCTCCGAGTACGGACGCCAAGGCCGGTGAGAGCACTGCCGACAGTGCCGCCGCGGCTTCCGCGAAGCCGGCCGCCAAGTCCGCGAAGGAGTCGGCGCCGGCGCCCGGCTCCACGGCCGCGCCGAAGAGCGAGCCGAAGAAGCCCGCGGCCAAGGCCGCTCCCGAGTCCAAGGACGCGCCGGGTGACGTGGACCCGCTCGCCGTCGCCGAGGAGCGGCTGCGCGGTGCTCCGGCCCGCACCGCGACGAACATGGAGTCGAGCCTCTCCATGCCGACCGCGACGAGCGTGCGCGCGGTCCCGGTGAAGCTGCTCTTCGACAACCGCATCGTCATCAACAACCATCTGCGGCGCGGGCGCGGCGGGAAGGTCTCCTTCACCCACCTCATCGGCTACGCGATGGTCAAGGCGCTGCAGTCGCTCCCGGAGATGAACCACTCCTACACCGAGGTCGACGGCAAGCCGGGCATCGCCCGGCCCGAACACGTCAACTTCGGCCTGGCGATCGACCTGCAGAAGCCCGACGGCAGCCGCCAGTTGGTGGTGCCGAGCATCAAGACCGCCGAGACCCTGGACTTCAAGGGGTTCTGGACGGCCTACGAGGACATCGTCCGCAAGGCGCGCAACAACAAGCTGGGGGTCCCCGACTTCCAGGGCACCACGATCAGCCTCACCAACCCGGGCGGCATCGGCACGGTCCACTCGGTCCCCAGGCTCATGCCGGGGCAGGGCACGATCATCGGCGTCGGCGCCATGGAGTACCCGGCCGAGTTCCAGGGCGCCTCTCCCGAGACCCTGAACAAGCTGGCCGTCAGCAAGGTCATGACGCTGACCTCCACCTACGACCACCGCATCATCCAGGGTGCGCAGTCGGGCGAGTTCCTGCGCCGCATCCACCAGCTCCTGCTGGGCGAGGACGGCTTCTACGACGAGATCTTCGAGTCCCTGCGCATCCCGTACGAGCCGGTGCGGTGGGTGCAGGACATCTCGATCAGCCACAGCAACCAGATCGACAAGGCCAGCCGGGTCCAGGAGCTGATCCACGCCTACCGGGTGCGCGGCCACCTCATGGCCGACACCGACCCGCTGGAGTACAAGCAGCGCCGCCACCCCGACCTCGACGTCCTCGAGCACGGCCTCACCCTGTGGGACCTGGACCGCGAGTTCCCCACCGGCGGCTTCGGCGACAAGCAGGTCATGAAGCTGCGCGACATCCTCGGGGTGCTGCGCAACACCTACTGCCGCACCGTGGGCATCGAGTACATGCACATCCAGAGCCCGGACGAGCGGGCGTGGATCCAGTCCCACGTCGAACACGACCACGACAAGGTCAGCCGCGACGAGCAGCTGCACATCCTGCGCCGGCTCAACAGCGCCGAGGCGTTCGAGACCTTCCTGCAGACCAAGTACGTCGGGCAGAAGCGGTTCTCCCTCGAAGGCGGCGAGTCGCTGATCCCGCTGCTCGACGGCGTCATCGGGCAGGCCGCAAAGGCCGGCCTGGACGAGGTCGTCATGGGCATGGCGCACCGCGGCCGGCTCAACGTCCTCGCCAACATCTGCGGCAAGTCCTACGGCCAGATCTTCGGCGAGTTCGAGGGCAACCTCGACCCGCGCAGCGCGCACGGCTCCGGCGACGTCAAGTACCACCTGGGCACCGAGGGCACCTTCGAGACGCCCGAGGGCGAGAAGATCGCGATCTCGCTCGCGGCCAACCCCAGCCACCTGGAGACGGTCAACCCGATCGCCGAGGGCATCGTCCGCGCCAAGCAGGACCTGCTGAACAAGGGGCCGAACGGCTTCACGGTCCTGCCGCTCCTGATCCACGGCGACGCCGCGTTCGCCGGCCAGGGCGTCGTGGCCGAGACCCTGAACCTGTCGCAGCTGCGCGGGTACCGCACCGGCGGCACCGTGCACGTGATCGTGAACAACCAGGTCGGCTACACCACGCTGCCCGGCGACAGCCGGTCCAGCTTCTACGCCACCGACGTCGCGCGGATGGTGCAGGCGCCGATCTTCCACGTCAACGGCGACGACCCCGAGGCCGTGGTGCGGGTGGCCCAGCTCGCCTTCGACTACCGGCAGACGTTCAACAAGGACGTCGTCATCGACATCATCTGCTACCGGCGCCGGGGCCACAACGAGGGAGACAACCCCTCGTTCACCCAGCCGCTGATGTACGACGTCATCGACGCCAAGCGCTCCACCCGCAAGCTGTACACCGAGGCGCTGATCGGCCGCGGCGACATCTCCGTGGAGGAGGCCGAGCAGAGCCTGCGCGACTACCAGCAGCAGTTGGAGCGGGCGTTCACCGAGACCCGCGAGGCCGACCGGCAGCCGGCGCAGCAGGGCGCGGTCATCAAGCCGGAGGTCTTCGACGAGCGCCGGGTCGACCACTCCTCGGTGGCCACCGCCATCTCGACGGAGAGCATCAAGAAGATCATCGACACCCAGCTCTCCCTGCCCGAGGGTTTCACCCCGCATCCCCGCCTGCAGCCGCAGATCCAGCGGCGGGCGCAGATGATCGCCGACGACGCCATCGACTGGGCCACCGGCGAGATGCTGGCCATGGGTTCCCTGCTGGCCGAGGAGCACCCCGTGCGCCTGGTCGGCCAGGACACCCGGCGCGGCACGTTCGGGCAGCGGCACTCGGTGCTGGTCGACCGCAGCACCGGCGAGGAGTACACCCCGCTGAAGACCTTCGACAAGGGCACGTCGAAGTTCTACGCGCACGACTCCCTGCTGAGCGAGTACGCGGCGCTCGGCTTCGAGTACGGCTACTCCGTTGTGCGGCCCGACGCCCTCGTGGCGTGGGAGGCGCAGTTCGGCGACTTCGTCAACGGCGCGCAGACCGTCATCGACGAGTACATCAGCTCGGGCGAGCAGAAGTGGGGGCAGCGCTCCAGCGTCGTCCTGCTGCTGCCGCACGGCTACGAGGGGCAGGGCCCCGACCACTCCTCCGCGCGCATCGAGCGGTTCCTGCAGCTGTGCGCGCAGGAGAACATGACGGTGGCGCTGCCCTCGACCCCGGCGAGCTACTTCCACCTGCTGCGCTGGCAGGTGAAGTCGTCCTACAAGCGGCCGCTCGTGGTGTTCACCCCCAAGGCGCTGCTGCGGATGAAGGCCGCCGCCTCGGCCGCCGCCGACTTCACCTCGGGCACGTTCCAGCCGATCATCGCCGACAACTCGGGGCTCGACCCCAAGGACGTCCGGCGCGTGGTGCTGTGCTCCGGCAAGGTCTACTACGACCTCGACGCGGCCCGGAAGAAGACCGGCGACACGCACACGGCGATCATCCGGGTCGAGCGCCTGTACCCGCTGCCGATCGATGAGATCCGCCAGCAGCTCGGCTCCTTCCCCAACGCGGGCGAGGTGCTGTGGGTGCAGGAGGAGCCGGCCAACCAGGGGCCGTGGCCGTTCGTCGCGCTGGTCTTCTCCGAGCAGTTGGACCGCCCATTCACCCGGGTGTCGCGCCCCGCGAGCTCCGCGCCGGCGGCCGGTTCGGCCAAGCGGCACGAGGTGGAGCAGCAGGCGCTGGTCAACACGGTGTTCCCGCCGACGGACTAGGTGGGCGAGGGATGTACTACACCGATCGCGGGATCGAGGAACTGGAGAGGCGCCGCGGCGAGGAGGAGGTCTCCCTGGCGTGGGTCGCCGACCAGCTCCGCACGTTCACCGATCTGAACCCGGAGTTCGAGACGTCGATCGACCGGCTGGCCACCTGGCTGGCCCGGTTGGACGATGACGACGAGGAGTGATCCGGGTCCGCTGATCCGAACGCGCTGATCCGAAGGGCCCCGGCCGCCGGCCGGGGCCCTTCGCGCGCTCAGGGGGAACCCTCAAGCATCCCCCAAAAGACCCTCATACCTTGCGACATATCTTGAGTGTCGACGGTTCGCGACATATCGTGTCTCACATAGGGGACACGTCCGAACCGAAAGGGATCGCGATGGCGCGATGGACCATCGACCAGCCGACGACACGCACGCTCGACGGGATCGTCGCCCTGCGCGTGCGGATCATCGGCGGCCACGTCAACGTTCTACCCACCGACGACCCGATGACCTTCGAGGTCTCCGACATCGTCGGGGAGCCCGTCCTCGTCACCCAGGAGGCCGGAATCCTCACGGTCACCTACGAGGACCTCACCCGCAGCGGGCTGATGGAGCGGCTGCGCCAACCGCAGCTCTCCGGCTACCGCAGCATGGGGCGGCGCTCGGCGACGGTCAGCGTGCGGGTGCCGCGCGACTGCCCGGTGGAGGTCACGACCGTCTCCGCGCCGATCGTGGTCGCCGGAATCAGCGCCAAGGCCCAGCTACGCAGCGCCTCCGGTGACATCACGCTGGACGAGCTGGGCGGCGACATCGACGTCAACACCGTCTCCGGCGGCCTGGCCGCACGCGGCCTCACCGGCAGTCTGCACTTCAACAGCGTCAGCGGCCGCCTCGAAGTGGCCGGCGGCCGGTTCTCCGACTTCTCCGCCAAGACCGGCTCGGGCCGGCTGCTCGCCGACGTCGACCTGACCCCCTCCGCCCGCGTCCGGCTGGGCTCGGTCTCCGGCGACGTCGCGCTGCGGCTGCCCGCCGAGACGTCGGCGAAGGTGGACCTGCGCTCGGCCACCGGTTCGCTCGACTCCGCGTTCGGCCTGGACCGCCGGGACCTGCCCGGGCGCAGCCACCTGAGCGGCACGGTCGGCAGCGGGGTGGAGGCGGCCGGCATCACCACGACGACCGTGTCCGGCTCGGTCTCGCTGCTGCGCCGCGAGCCCGACGCGCCGGCCGCGATCCCCAGGGGGGACGAATGAGCACGATCTTCGGCCACGGCAGACTCCGGCTGTACCTGCTGAAACTGCTGGACGAGAGCCCGCGGCACGGATACGAGATCATCAGCCTGCTGCGCGACCGCTTCCTCGGCGTCTACTCCCCCTCGCCGGGCACCATCTACCCGCGCCTGGCGCGGCTGGAGGAGGAGGGGCTGGTCAGCCACGAGGAGGTCAACGGCCGCAAGGTCTACCGCCTCACCGACAAGGGGCGCGAGGAGCTGCGCAGCCGCGGCGGCGACCTGGACGACCTGGAGCGCGAGATCACCGATTCGGTGCGCGACGTGGCCCGGGCGGTCAAGCAGGACGTCCGGGACACGATCGGCTCGCTGCGCGAGGAGCTGAAGTTCGCCGCGGGCGACACCCGCCGGCAGTCCAAGGCCGGCCCGAAGGGCGCCGGGGACGTCTGGGGCGAGGCGAGCACAGAGGACTCCGCCGACTCGGAGGAGGCCCGGCGCGAGCGGGAGCACGCGGGCTCCGGGCGCACGGGCGGTTCCTGGTGGGAGCGCGACTGGGAGAAGGTCGCCCACGGCTTCAGTGCGTGGGGCTCCTCCTGGTCCCGGCACGGCAGGGGCGAGGAGCGGACCGGACCCGACGTCGAACGGGCCCTGCGCGACTTCTCCGGGCGCGTGCGCGCGGTGGTCCGCGAGGCCGGGCAGGTGGGCGAGTCGGCAGCGACCGACCTGCGCCGGATCCTGGACGAGACCGTCGAGGCGATCCGCCGCGACGCCAGGACGTGGGGGCCGCCGGGGTCGGAGGAGGCCCCGGGCGGACGGTCCGGGGATGCCGCGAGCGGGACGGGCACCCGCGACGGGGGCGGCGAGAGCGCGAAGGACACCGGCGCCGAGTCGGCGAAACCGGAGAGGACGCCGGAGGAGTCCGCGGCCGGCGGCACCGGCCACGGCCCGTTCGCCCAGCCACCGGCCGGCACAGACACCGGCGATCCCTGGGACTCGGCCATTCGCGAGGACCGGGAGCGCAGGGAGCACGGGGACGGCCCCGGATCCACGGCCTGACCGATGCAGCAGCGGAGGCGCCGCCCACGGGCGGCGCCTCCTCGATTCAGCGCCTCCCACACCGATTTCGAGGCACACTCGGACCATGGCGACCATGCCGCTTTCGGAGGCGCGCAACCGCCTGGCCGAGTTGATCGATCATGCCAGGCGCACACATGAGCGCGTGGCCACCACCCGACGCGCCGACCTCACACCGTGAGGACGATCTTGCCGAACAGGTCTCCCTGGTCCATCGCCGCGAAGCCCTCCTTCGCCCGCGTCAGCGGGAGCGTGCGGTCGATCTCCGGGTGCACGCCGGTCCGGGCGCAGAACTCGGCCACGCGCCCGAGCTGGTCGCGGGTGCCCATCGTGGAGCCGACCACGGACAACTGCAGGAAGAACACCCGCGTCAGCTCGGCCGACGGGGCGTTGCCGCTGGTGGCGCCGCAGACGACGATGCGGCCGCCCGGACGCAGCGACTTCACCGAGTGCGCCCAGGTGGCCTGGCCCACGC
Source organism: Spinactinospora alkalitolerans (assembly GCF_013408795.1). Taxonomy (NCBI): domain Bacteria; kingdom Bacillati; phylum Actinomycetota; class Actinomycetes; order Streptosporangiales; family Nocardiopsidaceae; genus Spinactinospora; species Spinactinospora alkalitolerans. The sequence continues at coordinate 965,928 of NZ_JACCCC010000001.1, read as the reverse complement.
TCTCGAAGACGACGTCGACCTTCTCCGGCAGGCGGGCGCCGGTCTCCACCGCCGCGTGCGCGCCGAGTTCCACGGCCCTGGCCCGCTTGGCCTCGCTGCGGCTGGTCGCGTAGACGCGGAACCCCGCAGCCGCGGCCATCCGGATCAGCGCGCTGGCGACACCGCCGCCCGCGCCCTGCACCAGGACCGTCGCGCCCGGCTGGACCCCGGCCTTCTCGAACAGCATCCGGTAGGCGGTCAGCCACGCGGTGGGCAGGCACGCCGCCTCCTCGAAGGAGAGCGCCTCGGGCTTGGGGACCAGGTTGCGCCGGGGGACGGCGACCTTCTCGGCGAACGTGCCGTCGTGGACCTCCGACAGCAGCGAGCGGCGCGGGTCGAGCGTCTCGTCGCCGCCTCCGGCGTCGGGGTCGCCGATCACGGCGTGCACGATGACGGGGTTGCCGTCCTCGTCGAACCCTGCTGCGTCGCAGCCCAGCACCATCGGCAGCCGGTCCTCGGCGAGGCCGACGCCGCGCAGGCTCCACAGGTCGTGGTGGTTGAGCGCGGCCGCCTTGACGGTGACCGTGGTCCAGCCGTCCGGAACCGTCGGTTCGGGGCGCTCGCCGGCCTCCAGGCCGTTCAGCGGATTGTCCTTGTCGATGCCCACGGCAGTGATAGCGAACATGGCTCCGACACTAACGAGCCGCCGCGCCCGCGGGCACGGCAGGTCATGCGGTGTCCTGCGATTCCGGCCGCGCCGCGCCGCGGTGGTCGATCACACAGAACTCGTTGCCCTCGGGGTCGCCCATCACCGCGACCCGGTGCCCGCTCTCGGTGAACGGCTCGCCCTGCTGCACCGCCCCGAGCCGCACCAGCCGCGCGACCTCGGCGTTCATGTCGTCCACGACCAGGTCGAGGTGCATCCGGTTCTTGCCGTTCCCGGGCTCGGGCACGTCCTGCAGCAGCAGGTCGGGGTGGACCCCGCCGGGGTCGCGCAGCGCGAGGTAGGGCGGGTCGGGCTCCCCGCGCTCGAACCCGAGCGCCGCGGACCAGAACGCCGCCAGCCGCGAAACGTCATTGGTGTCCAGTACGACCACCAGTCGCATGGCGCATCCCTCTCTTCCGGTCGTCGGCACCGGGCGGCGCCGGTCGTCAGGTGGACGGCAGATCGAACCACACCGTTCGTCCCCCGTTCACGGCGCACGTACCCCAGTCGGCCGCGAGCATCTCGACCAGCGCCATGCCGCGCCCGTACTCGGTATCGGGGGTGGACGCGCGGACCGCGGGCTCGCAGACCGGCCCGTCGTGCCGCACCCCCTGGTCGCGCACCTCGATCCGGATTCCGCCGGAGCACCGGCGCACCTCCACGACGACGGTCCCACCGGCCTCGCCGCTGCGCGTGTGCCGGATCGCGTTCGTCGCGACCTCGCTGACCAGGAGCAGCGCGGTTTCGATCAGTTCCTTCGCCGCGGCGGAGGCCGGCGTGCGGCCGCCCGGGGGCACACGCAGCGTCTCCTCGACGAACCCGCGGACGTCGCGCACAGACCGCTCGACACCGGGGAACTCGTGCCGCGCCACGGCCGCGGCCGCACGCGCCGGGGCCGCGTTCCCGCGATCGGCCGCCGGGGACGCCTGAGGGGGTCCGGTGATCGAAGGACCGCCCGAATAGTGCGTGATCATCCTGCCACCCTCAGTCATGACACTCGTCGTCAGAAGGCCCCCAGCGGCTCTTTCGCGCCGTGGCATAGTGGCCATCATGCACGTGCAGAAGGTGCGCTGCAATTGCTTTCAGGAATTCCCGCAGAATTCTGGACGGTGGCTTCCGCACGGCCGCCGTGAAGTACCCTTCTCCCGTTCCTGAAGTAGCCTCTCCCCCCGGACAAAGGAGGCTCCCGGTGGCCGCTGGCTATAACCCGACCGTTCGCCGACGTCGACTTGGCATCGAATTGCGACGTCTGCGAGAAAAAGCCGGAATGACCGGAGAAGAGGCGGCTGAGCGTATGTCCTGGTCCGGAAGCAAACTCTCCCGCATCGAGCGCGGGCAGGTGGCGAGCAACTCCGACGACGTACGCGACCTGCTGGAACTCTACGAGGTCACCGATCCGGGGATGCGCCAGACCCTCGTCATGCTGGCCAGGGAGTCCCGCCGCAGGGGGTGGTGGCACGTCTACGGCGACGTCATGCCCGAACGCTTCGAGGTCTACCTCGGCCTGGAGCCGGAGGCGAGCACGCTCCGCTTCTACCAGGCCCAGGTCGTCCCCGGCCTGCTCCAGACCGAGGCCTACGCCCGTGCGCTCCTCGAGGCGCACCCCTCCCCCGTGGATCCGAGCGAGATCGACCGCCGCGCCGAGCTCCGGATCCGCCGCCAGGGGATCCTTTCGCACGAGAACCCGCCGGACGTGTGGGTGGTCCTGGACGAGGCCGTGCTCCACCGCCCCGTCGGCGGCCCGGAGGTCATGGCCGAGCAGCTCCGCCACCTGGCCGAACAGGGGCAGAAGTCGCACATAACGCTGCAGGTCTTGCCTTTCGATCGAGGCGCGCATTCCGGACTCAACGGTGCATTCGACATCCTCGAGTTCACCGAATCGGACATATATGCACCAAAGCTGGTTCACCTGGAGAACCTGACCAGCAGCCTCTACATCGAGAAGGCGAAGGAGGTGCGGTTCTACACGGTGGCCTTCGAGCACCTGCGTACCGCCGCGCTGCACCCCGCGGAGACGCGGGGACTCTTGACCGAGCTGGAACGGCAACTGCGGTCGAGGAGGGAAGTCGATGAAGATGATTAGGGAAGGGGGCGCGGCATGGCCGCGTTTGAATCGGAAGGTGCTCTATGGCGCACGAGCTCCTACAGCGGGACGGGAGGGGGCAACTGCGTCGAGGTAGCGGACGGGGCCGAGGTCGTCGCCGTCCGCGACTCCAAGGCCCCCGAAGGCGTCATGTTGAGTTTCTCCCCCGCCGCGTGGCGGGCCTTCGTCGAGGCCACCACGCACGATGAGCTTTAGCCGCCGCATCGGCGGCCGACCCCACAGCGTCGTGCGACACGATCCGCCGACGCGGCGGCCACCGCAGGCCGCCATCCCCGGGTAGGACGGGCCCGCGTGGAGGAAGCCGCGGAACAACCGCCGACACGAACCAATCCGGAGCGGGAGAACCCCGCTCCGGATTGGTTACCCTGGATAACCGTCCGGCTACGCTCGGGCGACGCCGTCCTTGCGCGCCTGCTCGGCGACCGCAGCGGAGACGGCGGGGACGACCCGCCCGTCGAAGGAGCTGGGGATGATGTAGTCGGGCGCCAGGTCGTCACCCACGAGATCGGCCAGCGCGTCGGCCGCGGCGAGCTTCATGTTCTCGGTGATGTCGGTGGCCCGCGCGTCCAGCGCGCCGCGGAAGACGCCGGGGAACGCCAGAACGTTGTTGATCTGGTTGGGGAAGTCGCTGCGTCCGGTCGCCACGACCGCGGCGTACCTGTTGGCGACGTCGGGGTGGACCTCGGGGTTGGGGTTGGCCATCGCGCAGATGATGGCGTTGGGGGCCATCGTCGCCACGACCGACTCGGGCACCTCGCCGGCGGACAGGCCGATGAACACGTCGGCCCCTGCCAGCGCGGTCTCGATGGATCCCTGCAGGCCCGCCTTGTTGCTGATGGCCGCGATCTCGGCCTTGGCGGGGTTGAGCCCCTCCCTGTCCGCGTAGATGAGGCCCTTGCTGTCGGCCACGGCGATGTCGCCGACACCTCCGTTGATCAGCATCCGGGTGACCGCGAGGCCCGAGGCGCCGGCACCGGAGACGACGGCGCGCAGGTCGCCGAGCTCGCGGCCGGTGACGCGGGCGGCGTTGCGCAGCGCGGCGAGCGCCACGATCGCGGTGCCGTGCTGGTCGTCGTGGAAGACCGGGATGTCGAGCCGCTCGCGCAGCCTCTTCTCGATCTCGAAGCAGCGCGGCGCGGAGATGTCCTCCAGGTTGATCCCGCCGAAGGACGGCGACATCCGGACCACGGTCTCGACGATGTCGTCGACGCCGTCGCACGACAGCGCGATCGGGACGGAGTCGACGCCACCGAACTGCTTGAAGAGGAGCGACTTCCCCTCCATCACGGGCAGGGAGGCCTCGGGGCCGATGTCGCCCAGCCCCAGAACCGCCGATCCGTCGGTGACGACCGCGACGACCTGGCTCTTCCAGGTGTAGGTGTCGACGAGTCCGGGCGAATCGGCGATGGCGCTGCACACGCGCGCCACACCGGGCGTGTAGGCGAGGGCCAGGTCCTCGTGGTCGTTGACCTCCACCGACGATTGGACGTGCAGCTTTCCGCCCCTGTGCAGGGCGAACGCCGGGTCCTCGTCAAGGTTGGAGTGGGAATGCCGGGAATGCGTGGACAACTTCGAAAACCCCTCGGTGGTCATGCTCGTCCGCGTCGGCCATGACGGGGACGGCCTGTGATTGCCGGGACGGCGCGCGGGGACACTGGTTGCTAGGGAGTCCAGAGGCAAGGCCTCCTGTCCACCTCCGATCGGCCATGACCGGATGGCGGCGGTGAAGTCTCCGCAGGGCTCGTACAAGCTCACGCCGTCGGTGTTACGGGGGTGACCCGTTATCCAATCATCTCACAACGGTGACCGCAGGCACATACCGGTTCCGGCACGATGGAGCGCCCGCGTGCATCATGCTCATCGGCGTGACGCGCCAACAGCCGTGTGCCATGGTCGGCGGACCCGTTCCACCAGCCGATCCACACCCTGGAGAAGGAGACTGACGTGACGGACTTCTGGCGCCGCCCCACCGTGTCGGCAGCCCTGGGCCGCCGACCGCTCATCGGCGTTGTGTCGATCGCGTCCGTCCTGGCCCTGGCGGCCTGCGGCGGGGGCGAGGGCGGGGAGGCCGACGCGCCCCCGACCGTCGAGGCCGATCCCGAGCTCGCCGCGATGGTCCCGCAGGAGATCAGCGACGCCGGTTCGGTCCGCATCGGCGTGGACGCGAGCTACGCCCCCGCCGAGTTCCTCGACACCGACGGCCAGACCGTCATCGGCTTCGACGTGGAGCTGTTCGACGCGGTCGCCGGAAAGCTCGGCCTGGAGACCGAGTGGCAGCCCGCCCCGTTCGGCAACATCATCACCGGCGTCGACTCCGGCCGATACGACCTGGGCATCTCCTCGTTCACCATCAACGACGAGCGCCTGGAGCAGGCGAACATGGTGAGCTACTTCAACGTGGGCACCCAGTGGTTCACCCAGGCCGGGAGCACCGCGGGGGTCGACCCCGACAACGCCTGCGGCAGGCGCATCGCGGTGCAGGCCAACACCGTCCAGGTCCCCGACATCCAGGCGCGCAGCGAGCAGTGCGTCGAGGACGGCGAGGACGAGATCGTCATCGAGCAGTTCGAGGGCCAGGACCAGGCCACCGAGTCGATCGTGTCGGGCAAGAACGACGCGGGGCTCGCCGACCTGCCGGTGGCCGTCTACGCCGTCGAGCAGACCGGCGGCCAGCTCGAGACGCTGGGCGAGCAGTACGAGGCTGCGCCCTACGGCGCCGTCGTGAACAAGGACGACACCGAGCTGGCCGAGGCGGTCGCGGCCGGCTACCAGGCCATCATCGACGACGGCACTTACGGCGAGATCCTCGCCGAGTGGGGGCTGGAGCAGGGCGCCATCGAGCAGCCCGAGATCAACCCCGACGTCTCGGCGCCGGGCGAAGAGTAGGCCGGAGAGTATTCGACCGTGACCGCTTCCCCAGACTCCCCCCGGCAGCCGGATCCCCGGCCGCCGGGGCAGTCCCCGCCCGAACCGATCAGGGCCGTCCCGGTCCGCTACCCCGGCCGGTGGGTGGCCGCAGCCGTCATCCTGGTGCTGGCCGCGATGTTCGTGCACATGCTCGTGACGAACGACGCGTTCCAGTGGGGGTTCATGCTGGACAACATGTTCCTCCCGCCGGTGCTGATCGGCGTGCGCACCACGCTGATCCTCACCGTCCTGTCGATGCTGATCGGCATCGTCCTGGGCATCGCCGTCGCCGTGATGCGGCTGTCGACGAACCCGGTCCTGTCCTCCGTGGCCTGGCTCTACACCTGGTTCTTCCGGGCCGTTCCCCGCCTGGTGCTGGCCGTCCTCTTCGGCAACCTCGGCATCCTCTACGCCCAGATCGAATTCGGCCTGCCCTTCGACAACTACTGGATGCCGCTGCTCGGGCTCGACGGCGACGCCAGGATCTTCAGCGTGGACGCACGCACCTTCCTCAGCGGCTTCATGGCCGGCCTGCTCGCGCTGGCGCTGTCCGAGGGCGCCTACATGGCCGAGATCGTCCGGGCCGGCCTGCAGTCGGTCGACAAGGGCCAGACCGAGGCGGCCCAGGCGCTGGGGATGAACCGCTCGAAGGTGCTCCGGCGCATCACGCTGCCGCAGGCGCTGCGGGTGATCGTGCCGCCGACGGGCAACGAGACCGTGGCCATGCTCAAGGACACCGCGCTGGTGGCGTTCGTGCCCGTGACGAGTGAGCTGTTCTTCCAGCTCAGCGCGATCGGCGCGCGCACGTTCCAGTTGTTTCCGATGCTGGTCGCCGCCTGCCTGTGGTACCTCGCCATCACCAGTCTGTTCATGATCGGCCAGTACTTCCTCGAGCGGACGTTCACCAAGGGGGACCGGAAGACGCAGGCGGGCCTGAATGTGCTGCAGCCCAAGTGAGAGAAGGCGTGTCAAGTGACCGAGGCGAACGGCGCCGCTGAGAGCGGTCCCGTCGAGGACGACCGCATGGTGGTGGCCGAGAACATCCACAAGAGCTTCGGCCGGCTGGAGGTCCTGCGGGGCATCGACCTGGAGGTGCGCCGGGGCGAGGTCATGTGCGTGGTGGGCCCGTCGGGTTCGGGGAAGTCGACGTTCCTGCGCTGCGTGAACCACCTGGAGAAGATCAACGCCGGCCGGCTGTGGGTCAACGGCCACCTCATGGGCTACCGCCAGAAGGGCGCCAAGCTGTACGAGCTGCGCGAGTCGGAGGTGGCCGCGCAGCGCCGCGACATCGGCATGGTGTTCCAGCGCTTCAACCTGTTCCCGCACATGTCGGTGCTGGCCAACGTGATGGAGGCGCCGGTCCAGGTCAAGCGCGAGCCCAAGCCCGAGGCCCGGCAGCAGGCGCTGGAGCTGCTGGAGCGGGTCGGGCTGGCCGAGAAGGCCGGCGGCTACCCCGACCAGCTCTCCGGCGGCCAGCAGCAGCGCGTCGCGATCGCCAGGGCGCTGGCGATGCGGCCCTCGCTGATGCTCTTCGACGAGCCCACCAGCGCGCTCGACCCCGAACTCGTGGGCGAGGTGCTGGACGTGATGAAGGACCTCGCCCGCGACGGGATGACCATGCTCGTGGTGACCCACGAGATGGGCTTCGCCCGGGAGGTCGGCAACTCCCTGGTGTTCATGGACGAGGGCGTCGTCGTCGAGAGCGGGGAGCCCCGGGAGGTGCTGTCCAACCCGCAGCACGAGCGCACGCAGGCGTTTCTGTCCAAGGTGCTCTAGATGTGCTGCTGACGGGAATCGGAGGTGTGACCGCAGTCCTCCCGCTCGCCACCGCATGACCTGGGAAGGCCGCCGTCAGCGCGCCGGCGCCGGCGGTACGGAAGGTCGCGCGCCCCGGCGGTCCCGGCGGTCCCGGTTCTCGCCGGTTCCAGGTCCACCCGGCCGCGGCCGATAAGGTCGGGACCGACGAACCCCCACCCCGTTTGCGAGGAACCGTGATCCGCCCCGCCCGCCCCGAGGACGTCCCCACGATCCACCGGCTGGTCCGCGACCTCGCGGAGTACGAGAAGGAGCCGGAGTCGGCCGTGGCGACCGAGGCCGACTTCGCCGAGGCGCTGTTCGGCGAGCATCCGGCGGCCTTCGCGCACATCGCCGAGCACATCGGGGCCGACGGGGACACCACCGCCGCGGGCTTCGCCCTGTGGTTCCGCAACTTCTCCACCTGGACCGGCACGCACGGGATCTACCTGGAGGACCTCTACGTCCGGCCCGAACTGCGCGGCCACGGCTACGGCAAGGCGCTGCTGGCCGAGCTCGCCCGTCTCTGCGTCGAGCGGGGATACCGGCGCCTGGAGTGGTCGGTGTTGAACTGGAACACGCCCTCCATCGACTTCTACCGGTCGCTGGGCGCGGCGCCGATGGACGAGTGGACCGTGTTCCGCCTCACCGGTGACGATCTCACCAGGCTCGGGGGCCGCTGACGCGCCGATGCGCGGTCGGCACGGCCCGCACACCGGATCGTCTGAGGTCATCGGGGAGTGATCGGGGAACACGATGCCCCGGCGCGTGCACCGGGGGCGGGGGGAAACAAGATAGATTGCTTTCAAGCGGCAATCTCGCTTCCCGAAGGAGGGACGTGACCGAAGAAACCGCGGTGCCGACAGCGGGCGCTATGGGTGTACGGGACGTTGTGACCGTCCGGATGCCGGCGGAGAGCGCCTACCTGTCCGTCCTGCGCACGGCCACGGCAGGCCTGGCGGCCCGGCTCGACTTCACCCTCGACGAGATCGAGGACCTGCGCATCGGGGTCGACGAAGCCTGCGCGATGCTGCTCTCGCAGGCCCTGCCCGGCACCGATCTCACGACCGAGTTCGAACTCACCGGGGACGGGATGCGCATCGCCGTCTCGGTACTGACCGCCGACGGCCGGCTGCCCGCCCGTGACACCTTCGCGTGGACCGTGCTCTCGGCCCTGGCCGGCGAGGTCGACGCCAACGTCGGCCCCGACGACCGTGTGACCATCATGCTGCACAAGCGCCGCGACGTGGTGGAGTCGGCGTGAGTGAGAGGGGGCCCGCTCTGACGGCGAAAACGGAGCACGCAGTGCCGGACCGGGCCCGTGCGCGACAGTTGTTCGAGCGCCTGAGCGAGCTTCCCGCGGATTCGCCGGAGCGGCAGCGGATCCGCGACGAACTCGTGGAACTGCACCTGCCCCTCGTGGAGTACCTCGCGCGGCGCTTCCGCAACCGCGGCGAATGGCTCGACGACCTCACCCAGGTCGCGACCATCGGCCTGATCAAGTCGATCGACCGGTTCGACCTGGAGCGGGGCGTGGAGTTCTCCACCTACGCCACGCCGACGATCGTCGGTGAGATCAAGCGGCACTTCCGCGACAAGGGCTGGGCGGTGCGGGTGCCGCGCCGGCTGCAGGAGCTCAAGCTCTCGCTGACCAAGGCGGTGAGCGACCTCTCCCAGCGGGAGGGCCGCGCGCCGACCGTGCACGAGCTCGCCGAGCACCTCGGCATGACCGAGGAGGAGGTGCTGGAGGGCCTGGAGTCGGCGAACGCCTACTCCACGGTGTCCCTGGACGCACCGGACAGCGGTGACGAGGACGCGCCCGCGGTGGCGGACTCCCTCGGCATCGTCGACGACTCCCTGGAGGGCGTGGAGTACCGCGAGTCCCTCAAGCCCCTGCTGGAGCAGTTGCCGCCCAGGGAGAAGCGCATCCTGCTGCTGCGGTTCTTCGGCAACATGACCCAGTCGCAGATCGCCACGGAGCTCGGCATCTCCCAGATGCACGTCTCCCGCCTCCTGGCCCGCACGCTCGCCCAGCTGCGCCAGGCGCTGACCACCGACGACTGATCCGTCCGGACCTCCAGCGGTCCGCAGGCGGCCGGGTCCCGGAGTCCGCGGCGGACTCCGGGACCCGTCGTCTTCGGCGGGGAGGGCCGCGGCCCGCGCGGCCCGCCGGCCGCATCGACGGGTCAGTTCCCCTTGGAGCGCGGTGCGGATCCGGTCTCGTCGGGAAAGAGCGTCGCCGTCGTGGGCGGGGCCAGGGTCAGGGCCAGGGCGGCGAGCGCGATCGCGCCGAGCCCGATGCTGAGGGCGTACTGCTGGCTGGTCCACATGTAGTAGGCGACCACCAGCGCGAAGACCTGGGTGAGCACGACCGGCGTGCGCGCCCAGTCGTGCAGCGTGTACAGCCCCCAGGCCACGTAGCCGAGGGCCGCGGCCGCCCCCAGTCCGAGGATCGCCAGGGGCAGCGGGAAATCGGCGTCGGCGGTCCGGCCGAACAGGGCGCTGAAGAGGATGAACAGCCCTCCGGCCGCGAGTGCGAGGCCGAGCAGGGCCTCCAGCGCCGCGGCGAGGGTGATGGTCAACGGGCGTCGGGACACGTTCCACTGTATCCGGCCGGGTCGCGGCGGTGATCCGGCCCCGCGCCGATCGGCCGGCGGTCACTACAATGTGCGCGTGCGCGCGCTGTTCATCGTCAATCCCCAGGCCACGACCACGACCTCCCGCGCGAGGGACGTCATCGTGCGGGCCGTCGCCAGCGACATCGACCTCGACGTCGCGCACACCGAGTACCGCGACCACGCCAAGGAGCTGGCCCGGCAGGCGGCCGAGGAGGGCTACGAGCTGGTCGTCAGCCTCGGCGGCGACGGCACGGTCAACGAGGTCGTCAACGGCCTGCTCGGCGCGCCGGCCGACCTCCCCCGGCCCGCCTACGCCGCCCTGCCCGGAGGCAGCGCCAACGTCTTCATCCGCGCCCTCGGCCTGCCGGCCGATCCCATCGAGGCCACCGGGGCGGTGCTGGAGGGCCTGCGGACGGGGGCCTACCGCACCGTCGGCCTGGGGCAGATCGACGACCCGGAGGACGGCCGCTACTTCACCTTCTGCGCCGGGTTCGGCTGGGACGCCGACGTCGTGCAGGAGGTCGAGCGGCAGCGCCGGCACGGCCGCCGCGCCTCCCCCGGCCTGTACGCGGGGATCGCCCTGCGGATGTTCCTCAAGGGCAACGGCCTGCGCGATCCGTCGCTGACCGTGCAGGTCCCGGGCCGCGATCCGGTCACCGACCTGTACTTCGCGCTGGTCACCAACACCACGCCGTGGACCTACGCCGGCTCGGTCCCGGTGCAGCCCACGCCCCGCTCCCGGTTCCGGCTCGGGCTGGACGCCTTCGCGATGACCCGGCTGAACACGGTGACGACGGCCAATCTGCTCCGGCAGATGGTGTCGCAGCGGGGCGTGCCGCCGGAGGGGCGCGGGTACGTGAGCTGGCACGACCAGACGGCGTTCACCGTCCGCTCGCGGAGTCCGCGCGCGTTCCAGATCGACGGGGAGTACCTCGGACACCGGAAACGGGTCGATTTCCGTTCGATTCCGAAGGCATTACGAATAGTTGGGTAACGGTCGAGCGTAGCACCGAATGCGACCGGCTGTGACACACACGACACCCCGTCCGCCAGGATAGACCACCGGATCCCTTGCATGTGCCCGACAACCCTGCGACGCTCAAAGTATCGCCGCACGTTACGGGCGAATTAACGGACTATTCCGAGGTCAGTGGCCGCGACACAGCAGGATCCGCGCTCCGCGGGCCACTCGGGGAGTCCGGGACCGACCCCGTTACTCGGGCGCGTAAGCGACTCGGGGACCAACGATGACGTGGCCCCGAAACAGCGTCTTCATTAGTGAATTCGTTCACAAAGCGAACGCCCCAGATCGCCTCACTGTGAGGAGTGGACCCGCATGGACTGGCGCCACCACGCTGCCTGCCGTGACGAAGACCCCGAGCTCTTCTTCCCCATCGGGAACTTCGGACCGGCACTGATCCAGATCGAAGAAGCCAAAGAGGTATGCCGGCGCTGTCCGGTGGTGAGCTCCTGCCTGCAGTGGGCGCTGGAGAGCGGCCAGGACGGCGGCGTCTGGGGCGGGATGAGCGAGGACGAGCGCCGCGCGCTGAAGCGCCGCCGGAACCTGCGCCCGGCCACCCGGCTGCGGACCGCGGTCTAGCAGCGGATTCTTCGACGATCTTGAGCTTGGGCTGCAACCCCGGCCATGGGGTTTCGGGGCCCGCCCCAGGATGAGGGTGACGTGCGGGTGGGCGATCCTCTCGCGTGGCCGAAGGCCCATCAAGGGATTGCCCCGTCACCGCGGAGCTCCGGCCTGGAGCTGAGGTGAAAGACCCTCGATGCCCGGGGCCGGTTCAGGCGTAGGGCTGGATGTCGCGCTCCACCGGCAGGTCGATCGAGACCTTCGTCCCGTCCCCCTCCTGCGGCCTGATCTCCAGCCGTCCCCCGAGCTCCCCGACGATGAGGGTCCGCACGATCTGCAGCCCCAGGCTGGTGGTGCCCTCGATGTCGAAGTCGGCCGGCAGCCCGCCGCCGTCGTCGGTCACCTCGATCAGCAGCCGGCTGCCCGCGCCCTCGGCGCCGGGGAGCGGGCTCGGATCGGTCCGGTGCACGGCCACCTCGATGCTGCCCGGACCGTAGTGCAGGCCGTGCTCCACCGCGTTCTGCACCAGCTCGGCGAGCACCATCGACAGCGGGGTGGCCACCAGCGCGGACAGCAGTCCGAAGTGCCCGATCCGCCGCGGGACCACGGCGGCCCCGGTGGAGGAGACCTCCGCGGCCATCTCGATCACGCGGTCGGCGATGTCGTCGAAGTCGACGATCTCGTCGGGGGTGTGGGAGAGCATCTCGTGCACGATCGCGATGGAGCCGACGCGCCGGACCGCCTCGTCCAGCGCGGCGCGGCCCTCGGGGATCCGCAGCCTGCGCGCCTGCAGCCGCAGCAGCGCGGCCACCGTCTGCAGGTTGTTCTTCACGCGGTGGTGGATCTCACGGATCGTCGCGTCCTTGGTCATGAGCTCGCGCTCGCGGCGACGCAGTTCGGTGACGTCGCGCACCATGACCAGCGCACCGATGCGCACCCCGCCGACGACCAGCGGGATCGAGCGCAGCTGGATCGTGGAACCGAGCGCCTCGACCTCGGCCTCCTGCGGCACCCGGCCGCCCGCGGTCCAGGTCAGGGACTCGTCGCGGGCGTCGGCGTCGGTCGAGAGCTCCAGCGTCGTGCGGGCCAGCTCGGCGCCGACGAGGTCGGCGGTCAGGCCCAGCCTCCGGTACGCCGACAGCGCGTTGGGGCTGGCGTAGACGACCCTGCCCTCCTGGTCCAGGCGGAGCAGGCCGTCGCCGACCCGGGGCGAACGCACCATGAGCGGTCCCTGGTCGCTGAACGGGAACTCCCCCTCGGCGATCATCTGCGCGAGGTCGCTGGCGCTCTGCAGGTAGGTGAGCTCCAGCCGGCTGGGCGTGCGGGCGGAGCTGAGGTTGGTGCTGCGCTGGATCACCCCGATCAGGTGGCCGTCGCGGCGGACCGGGATCGTCTCCTCGCGCACCGGAACGCCCCCGGACCAGTCGGGATCGCCCTCGCGGCAGATCCGGCCCTCCGTCCAGGCCCGGTCGATCAGCGCGCGCCTGGCGGAGGTCTGGGCGCTCACGCCCTCGGGGCGGTCCTCGGAGTCGTCGGCGGAGTCCGCGGTGCCGCCGCGCAGGAACGTCTCGACGAGGTCGTCCTGGAACGCGGTCGGGCCCGTGGTGGGGCGCATCTGGGAGACCCCGACCCAGCCGCTGTCGTCGCGCAGGCGGACCCACAGGACCAGGTCGGCGAAGGAGAGATCGGCGAGCAGCTGCCAGTCGGAGACGAGTGAGTGCAGCCACTCCAGGTCGGCCGTCTTGAGCGCCGTATACCTTCTGATCAGATCGGTGAGGTGAGGCACTCACAAATCATCCCACGGGTAAGGGCATACTCGAGGAACGCGTGTTTGGACAAGTGGTCCATACCAGTTGTGGCCGATGTGGACACCAAGGTGGGAAGCGACCACCGGGTACTGCGAGGATGCGGCAAATGCTGAACGGGTGGGAAGCGGTGGAGGAAACCGACGTGACGGGTCAGCGAACGCTCGAGGACGGCCCCCGAGTTCCTAAGTACTACCAGGTCAAAAAGCAACTTTTGGAACTCATCGAGGCGATGCCGGCCGGTAACCCGGTACCTCCTGAGCGCGCGCTCGCCACCCAGTTCGGGACCTCGCGGACGACGGTGCGCCAGGCGCTGACCGAGATGGTCGTGGAGGGGCGGCTGCTGCGCATCCAGGGCAAGGGCACCTTCGTGGCCAAGCCCAAGGTGGCGCAGGTGCTGCAGTTGACCAGCTACACCCAGGAGATGCGCTCGCACGGGCTGCACCCCGCGACGCGGATCCTGGACGTGAGCTACGTCAACGCCGACGACAGCCTGGCCGAACTGCTGGCGATCCGCTCGGGCGGCCGGGTGCTGCGGATCGAGCGGCTGCGGCTGGCCAACGGCGAGCCGATGGCGGTGGAGACCGCGCACCTGGCCGCCCGCAGGTTCCCCGGTCTGCGCCGCCAGCTGGACCGCTACGCCTCGCTGTACGAGGCGCTGGCCAGCGCCTACGACGTGCGGCTGGCCGAAGCCGAGGCGACGATCGAGACGGTGCTCGCCACCCCCAATGAGGCGCGCCTGCTGGGGGTCGACGTCGGCCTGCCGCTGGTGCTGCACTGCCAGCACAGTTTCGACGCCGACGGCCACCCGGTGGAGTGGGTGCGCTCGCTCTACCGGGGGGACCGGTACAAATTCGTCACACGGCTGCGCCCGCCGAAGGAGTGACGGCGCCGGTGCGCGAGCCGTGCCCCGCACCTCGGCCTTGCCGGAGTGTGGGGCACCTCACCCCCTCACATTACCGACTGGTAAGTTATGGCGTGCCGAACCGCATCGGGCCGGGCGGCGGCCCGTGCCGCCCCGCGGTCGGCACGGTTGACAAGGAGTGTGACCAAAGACATGAGCACGTCCCCGTTCACGGGCCGCCTCTCCGGCCACGGCGGCTCGCACGCCGTGCGGATCGCCCGCCACCACGGCGCGGACACGATGTTCACATTGTCCGGCGGGCACGTGTTCCCGCTCTACGACGCCGCGGTCCGGCCCGAGCCGACGATGCGCCTGCTCGACGTCCGGCACGAGCAGACCGCCGTGTTCGGCGCCGAGGGCATCGGCAAGCTCACCCGGCGCGCCGGCTGGGCGGTGCTGACCGCCGGCCCCGGCGTCACCAACGGGGTCAGCGGCGTCGCCACCGCGCACTTCAACGGTTCGCCGCTGGTCGTCCTGGGCGGCCGCGCCCCGGACAACCGGTGGGGGCAGGGCCTGCTGCAGGAACTGGACCAGCCGCCGCTGCTCGCGCCGATCACCAAGCGCGCCTGGACGGTGCACGGGGCCGACCGGATCGGTCCGGCCGTCGACGAGGCGTTCGGCCTCGCCAACGCAGCGCACCGGGGACCGGTGTTCGTCGACGTCCCGATGGACCACCTCTACGGCGAGAGCGAGGTCGAACTGGCCGGTGACGCGCCGGCCGCCGACCGCTCCCCCGACACCGACGCGCTCGCCGGGATCGCCCGGCTGCTGAGCGAGGCCAAGCGCCCGGTGCTGCTGCTCGGCTCCGACGTGTGGATGGACGGCGCCGAGCAGGTGGCCCGGCAGGTCGCCGAGGAGCTGGGCGTCCCGGTCATCACCAACGGCCAGGGGCGGGGCGTGCTCCCGGCCGGGCACCCGCTGCTGGCGACCCGCGCCCGGGGCCTGGCGCTGGGCAGCGCCGACCTCGTGGTCGTCGTCGGCACGCCGCTGGACTTCCGCCTCAACCACGGCCTGTTCGGCGGCAGGGACGGCGCGCCGCCGGCGAAGGTCGTGCACGTCACCGACTCCCCCGGCCAGATCGCCACGCACCTCAACCTCGCCGGAGCGGTGTCGGGCGACCTGTCGGCGGTGCTGCGCGGCCTCGGTGACGCGGTCAAGCCCGACGCCGAGGTCGAGCAGTGGCGGGTCCAGCTCGCCGAGACCGCGGCCGCCGCGACCGGTTCCGACCGCGAGGCGCTCGCCAGCGACGCCGCCCCGATCCACCCGGCCAGGATCTACGGCGAGCTCAACCGCGTCCTGGACGACGACGCCGTGATCATCGGCGACGGGGGCGACTTCGTCTCCTACGCCGGCAAGTACATCGAGCCGAAGCTGCCCGGCAACTGGCTGGACCCCGGCCCGTTCGGCTGCCTGGGCACCGGCATGGGCTACTCCATCGCCGCCCGCCTCGCCCGGCCCTCCTCCCAGGTCGTGACGCTGCTGGGAGACGGAGCCGCGGGCTTCTCGCTGATGGACGTCGACACCCTCGTCCGGCACCGGCTGCCGGTGGTGATGGTGTGCGGCAACAACGGCATCTGGGGCCTGGAGAAGGCCCCGATGCAGATGATCTACGGCTACGACGTGATCACCGAGCTGACGCCGCAGACCCGCTACGACGAGGTCGTGCGGGCGCTGGGCGGCGGCGGCGAACTCGTGACCCGCCCGGAGGAGATCGGTCCGGCCCTGCGCCGCGCGTTCGACTCGGGCGTGCCCTACCTGGTCAACATCGCGACCGATCCGGACAACGTCTACCCCCGCAAGACGATGGGGGTCTGATCGGACTCCGACTGCCGCGTTCGCGGGGCGAAGCGGGATTCCCAGGGCTCGGAGCTGCTGTGCCGCCGGCGCTGCGCGCACTGCGACAGCCGGCCCCCTGTGCGAACCCGACCGTCGAACATCAGTCAGTGAGGCGGCGGGGCCGGGACGTCGGCCCCGCACCGGAACTCAGCCGGCGTTGGCCAGGAAGCGCCCACGGTCCACCACGACCCGCTCGACGGTCCCGCGCGCCACGGTCCTGCCCTCCTGGACCACGGTGACGTCGAAGACCAGGCGCCTGCCGTCGACCTCGCACAGCAGCGCGGTGGCGCCCACCCGGGCGCCCACCGGACTGGGGGCCAGGTGGACCAGTGACACGCTGGTGCCGACGCTCGTGCGGCCCGCCTCCAGCTCCTCGGCGAGGGCCGCGACGGTGGCCGCCTCCGCCAGGGCCAGCACCCTGGGCGTGCCCAGCACGGGGACGTCACCGCTGCCCAATGCCGCGGCGGTGTCGGCCTCCGACACCAGCAGTTCCGTCCGGCCCTGGAGTCCTTCGCTGATCGCCATGAGCGGCAATGTAGCGGAAGCGCTACTCGACGACGACGAGCAGGTCCCCCTCCTGGACGACGTCGCCCTCGGCGACGTTGAGGCTGATGACGGTGCCCGGGTCCTCGACCAGCACCGGGATCTCCATCTTCATGGACTCCAGGATGACCAGCGTGTCGCCTTCGGCGACCTGCTCGCCCTCCGCCACGGTGACCTTCCAGACGTTCGCGACCATCTCCGCGCGGATCTCAGCCATCTCGCGTCCCTTTTCGTACCGGTTGGGTCTTCCCTGACCTGCCGATCCTATGGGAGTACCGGTAAGTAGCCCTACCAGTGCGACGCGGGGCGGTTCAGCACCCGCGCCAGGGCCTCCACCACATCGGCGTCGTACTCCGACTCGGTGTCCATCCGCAGGCGCTGCAGGACGGCCTCGATGCGGTCCCGGTCCTTGGACTCCCCCACGAGGTCGTCGAACGCGTTGGCGACCTTGATGATGCGGCTGCCCAGGGGCGGCGGACCGTCGCCGCCGCCCGCGTGCGGCTCGCACTGCCGGCGCACCAGCTCGGCGACGCTGTCGAGGACACCGGTCTCGCGGATCACCGCCGATCCCAGCTCGGCGATGCGGCGCTGCTCGCTCGGCGGCGCGAGCACCGTGGCGCCGCTGGGGATCGGGTCGCGCAGCGAAAGCTGCCCGATGTCGTGCATCAGCGCCGCGTACTCCAGCTCCAGCAGGTCGGACTCGCGCATGCCCAGTTCGCACCCGACCGCGTGGGCCAGTCGGCCGACCCGGCGCGAGTGGCCGGTCTCGACGTAGCCGCCGACCTCGGTCACCCGCGAAAGGGCCCGCACCGTCTGCAGGTAGGTCAGCCGGATCTCGGCGAACCGGCGGAACGCCACCTGGGTCACCAGCAGCGGCGCGGTGAACACCAGCAGGGCCGCCAGACCCATGACGCTGGCCGCCAGGGCGATCAGGATGCCGGACGCACCGATGGCCATGCCGATCGGGATCTGGGCGCGCAGCTCGTCGCGGAACGCCACGCCGATCCTGGTGCGCAGCCGCTCGGCCCTGATGGCGGCCGCGATGCTCGAGTCGACCAGCCAGGCGGCCATGACCAGTGCCGCCATCACGCACAGCCCCAGCCACCAGTGCGGCGAAGGAGTGGTCAGCAGGTCGGTGAAGGGCCGGAACGCCAGGGCGATGATCTCGATGATGAGCAGCCGGCGGGCGAGGTCGCCCCAGCGGGGCGGGCGGCCGACGGCGATGTGCGGCAGCTCGCCCAGGGCGAGGCCGAGCGCGACGACCGCGATGACCTGCCAGGCCGAGTGGTGGGCCGCATCGGCGCCGGTGGTCAGCAGGAACGTGTAGCCGATCGCGCCGGCCGAGGCGATCGGCGCGGCCTCGCGTTGGCCGGGCAGAGCGATGCGGGCGAGCTCGCCAAGGGCGACCAGGACGCCGAAGGCCAGCGCGGCCTGCGCATCGGTGAAGCCGGTGACCAGCGTCCACAGCAGGGAGGCCGCGGCGCCGCCCGCGGCCACGGCGATCAGCAGCAGCCGCGTCGGATCGACGCGGTGCCGCGTCCGCCCGCCTTCTCTGCGCGTGGCCGGCGGCGTGCCGTGGATCGTCATCGTTCGCTCTCCCCGGCGACCCGCAGGGGCACGCTGGGGTCGTCGTGGTCCTGCTGGGCCACTTCGGCGATGTCGTCATCGGGGGGCTCGACGGCGTCGGGAGCCTGCCACCCGTCCCGGTTCACCGCGCTGATCAGCGCATCGACCATTTTCGGGTCGAACTGCGGACCGGCGTGGCGGCGCAGTTCGGCGATCGCCTCCTCCGTGGACCTGGCCTTGCGGTAGGAGCGCGTGGACGTCATGCAGTCGAAGGCGTCGGCGACGCAGATGATGCGTGCGAACTCCGGGATCTCCCGGCCCGCCAGTCCCATCGGGTAGCCGCGCCCGTCCATCCGCTCGTGGTGGTGCATGATACCGGCGAGCGCCTCATCGAGGAAGCCGATCTCGCGAACGATCTCGTACCCGCGCATCGGGTGGAGCTGGATGGCCGCGAACTC
Source organism: Spinactinospora alkalitolerans (assembly GCF_013408795.1). Classification (NCBI taxonomy): domain Bacteria; kingdom Bacillati; phylum Actinomycetota; class Actinomycetes; order Streptosporangiales; family Nocardiopsidaceae; genus Spinactinospora; species Spinactinospora alkalitolerans. The sequence goes on along the minus strand of NZ_JACCCC010000001.1, from coordinate 947,126 downwards.
CTCCTCGGTGAGCCCGCCGGACTTCTGCAGCACCTTCGTCGGGACGCCGAGCTTGCCCACGTCGTGCAGCATCCCGGCGTAGCGGATGGTCTGCACCCGTTCGGCGTGCATGCCGAGTTCCTGGGCGATCATGCCCGAGGCCCTGGAGACCCGCATGCAGTGGCCGCGGGTGTAGTAGTCCTTGGTCTCCACGGCCTGGCAGAGCGTGGCGAGGGTGGCGTCGTGCGCGCGCTGTTCGGAGATGTACTGGTCGAAGGCCCAGCGGGCGATGAACAGCGGCAGCAGCACGAGCAGCACCGCGAACGGCCCGATGGCGCTCCAGATCGCGGCGATGCACAGGCCGAGCATGTTGTAGCCGATCGACGAGAGCTCCAGGGTCGCCAGCGGCCGCCAGCGGACCTTGCGCGGCCGCTGGATCCGCACGATGCCCAGGCACCACATCAGGACGGTGATGAGCGCGACGTTGACCAGGGTGTGGCAGAGGAGCGCGATGGCGAACGGCAGGACGATCCACGGGAAGTCGTGGACCTGCGGGACGCCCTGCCCGCCGCCCAGGAACTGGAAGACGTGGCCGGCGACGTAGTTGGTGAGGGCGAGTTGGGCCCCGTTGAACAGGCGCTTGACGAGGTTCTGCCGCCTGAGGGTGATGCACGAGGAGAACCCGACCACCGCGGCGCCGACCGGCCCCACCAGGACGACCGCGGCCAGCGAGACCGCCGCGCTGGGGGAGATGCCGGTATTGCCGTTGTCCACCAGTGTCGTCGTGATGGACTCGGCCACCACGAACAGGACCACGAGGAAGATGAGCGTGGCGGGGTCGATGTCGGCGTAGGGGCCGAGAGCCAGGACGGCGGCGGCACCGAGAACGATGAGACCGATGTACAACCGCGCGGCGATCGGAAGCGCACGCAATTTACCGTTACCTCCACTCCCGAATCCGCCGTCCGCCCCGCTTTTCAGAATCCCGCTCTACCACCACACCCAGTGGCTGGACGCCATGAACAAAGTGATGGCGACGAGTAGCAGGACCAGCTTTCCCAGCAGTGAACCCATAGCATTCCACCCCTCCCTGTGCCGTGACCTGCGACATACCCCCCGAGGCACAGCACGCGAAATGGCCGCATACAGCCGATATAGCGGCCAGTTTAGCGGTCTTGGACAGGTGGCTCATTGAGATAGCCCGAACCGTGAGCCAACCGTGAGAAACAAACACGGCAACACTTTCTCAGAGTCTGGAAATACGAATCCCATTCGTACTCACGCCAGTAACTCTCCGCAATCGAATTTGTTTTCGACTCCGCACGCGACGGCGTCGTTCACGGTACCGCCCACGACCCCACCTCACTCTTCCGACCGACTCTGATCACGGTACGTGACCAAGGGTCTCTCCCAGAAGATATATCGGGTCACCGTGCGACGGTACAGGCCCCGTCGATAATTGACCTCCACCCGTGGGCGTGTCGCATCCACCTCGCGCCGCGATGCGAGAGTACAGGTGACCGAAATCGGTGCGCGCTCCCCCGACGGCATCGGAGAAGCACGAACGACGGTGGCGGCGACCGGTCGTCCCGGTCGCCGCCACCGTCGTGAGATCTCTCCGCCGTGCCCGCGCCCTACTCCGCGTGGGCCTCCCGGATCTGCATGTCCGCCCTGGCTGCCTCCAACCGAGTCAGCACCTTGCCCCGCAGGTCCCCCGGAACGGGGTCGCAGCCGCAGTGCTTGGCGATCAGCTTCTTGACCACCTCTTCAAGGCCGTACTCCTCCAGGCACGGAGCGCACTCGTCGAGGTGCACGCGGATGTCCGCGCAGTTGGCCTCTTCGAGCTCGCCGTCGATGTAGGCGTAGACCTTCGCCAATACCTCGCTACAGGGCGTAGCGTGCGGTTTGCCGCAGCTCATCGCTGGTCCTTCCGACTTGCCCCACCATTTGCCGCACCCATGGCCATGGATTCACGAGCCTCCTGCGAGAGGAAGCCACGCTCGGTCGCGTACTCCTCCAGCATGGAACGGAGCTGGCGTCTGCCGCGGTGCAGTCGAGACATCACGGTGCCGATCGGCGTCTCCATGATCTCGGCCACTTCCTTGTAGGCGAAGCCCTCCACGTCGGCGAGGTACACCGCGATGCGGAAGTCTTCGGGCAGCTCCTGCAGCGCACGCTTGACATCGCTGTCGGGCAGGTGCTCCAGTGCCTCGGCCTCCGCGGACTTCAGCCCGCTGGAGGAGTGCGAGGCAGCCTGGGCCAACTGCCAGTCCTCGACGTCCTCGGTGCCCGCCTGCTTGGGCTCCCGCTGCTTCTTCCGATAGGAGTTGATGAAGGTGTTCGTAAGGATTCGGTAAAGCCACGCCTTGAGGTTCGTTCCCTCCTTGAACTGGTGGAACGAACCGAACGCCTTCGCGAACGTTTCCTGGACGAGGTCCTCGGCGTCGGCCGGGTTGCGGGTCATGCGCAACGCGGCCGAGTACAGCTGGTCCAGGAACGGCATGACGTCCCGTTCGAACCGAGCACCCCGCTCGTCGATTGTTTCCTGGCCCTGACTCAAGCCCGCCGGCCTCCTTGTGCTGGTCTCCCGTGGGGCAACCGTAGCCACACCATACGATGCGGAGGACTTGCGGCGCACACCGAAACCCGACGTGGCGCCCCTCGGGGGCCCGTCCAGCAAGCAGCCTGTTGAAGCCGGCATCGACCTGCCTTTGCTCTCGTCATTCGGCCGGCTCCCCCGGCGTCCCGTTCTCCCCGCGGGCCACCCGAGAGCCTTCGGTCATGAGGTGATGTCGGTGCCAACAACGGTCCCCGCCGGGTGATTCCTGGCATGATGGAACCGGCCCGCGGCATCTGCGCCCGGGGCCGCCGGCGCCGCGCGCAGGGCCGGTGCCGCAGCCCTTCCGCGGGTGCGGCGGACCCGCGCCGGTCCCGCCGCATCGGCCGTCGCTGCAATCGGCCGCACCGAAAGAGGTGCAGCATGGAAGAGTGCGGGTAGAAATCCCGGCAAAGGTGTGTGGGGAGAGGAGCGTGCGTGCGACCGTCCTCCAGTTCTGCGGCACGTCTGTCGGCGCCCCGGTCATCGGCCGACTCCGCGGCGGAGTTGCCGCCGCCCCGTTCGACGGCGGCCCACTTCGCCACCACCGATTCGCTCTCGGCCTACTGGCAGTTCTACTGGGCCGTCGCCGGAGCGCAGCTCGCCCGCTGGCTCCCCCGTGAGCCCGGGCGCATCCTCGACCTCTCCGGGCCCGACTTCCGCGGCGCGCCGCGCGCGGTCGCGGCCGGCCACGACGTCGTGACGCTGCTGCCCTCCGTCGACCTGGCGCCCCGGCGCACCCTGAACCTCGTCAACGGGCACGCGCCCGTGCCGGCGCCGCCGCGCCGCCCGCCGGGCCGACTGCGCTCGGTGGTCGGCGACTCCACCTTCCTGTCGAGCTTCGCCACCGGGGTGTTCGAGGGCGTGATCGCCGACAACCGGGTGCTCTCCCAGCACCTGGTCACCGAGGCGTCGCTGGCCGAGATCGCCAGGGTGCTGCGGCCGGGCGGGCGGACCCTGCTGTGCGTCGACTCCGTCGTGCTGGGCATGGCCCTGCTCGCCGAGCAGGACTGCTGGCCCGAGCTGAGCTACGCCTCGAACGCCGACGTGCTGCTCGTCCCCTGGCCCGACGGTGCCATCACCCGGTGCTTCACCGCCGAGCAGCTCGCCGAGCTGCTGACCGAGGCCGGCCTGGAACTGGAGTGGGTGAAGCCCCGGACGGTGCTGTCGGCCTCCACCGTGGAGATGGTGATGGGCAGCGACCAGCACGCCCTGGGCCGCCTGGTCGAGATGGAGCTCAAGGCGGCCGACTCCGATGACTACGTGGGCGTGCACCTGCTGGCCAGCGCGGTCAAGCCGGCCTGAGTCCCGGTCGGCCGACCGGGACTCAGCGGGCTTTGACCAGCGTTCTCGGGGCGAGGCGGGGCTTTTCGAGTCCGGCCCCGCCGTGCCGCCCGCCGACGCCGCGCGCACTGCGGCAGCCGCCCCCTTGTGCGAACCCGACCGTCGAACATCAGTCAGGCGCGCGGCGCCGGGCCGTCAGTCCTTTGCCAACGGCAGGTAGACCCGGCCGCCCCGGTCCGCGAACTCCTCCGACTTCTCCCGCATGCCCTGGTCGATGGCCTCGACCGTGGACAGGCCGTTCTCCTCGGCGAACCTGCGGACGTCCTGGGTGATCTTCATCGAGCAGAACTTCGGGCCGCACATCGAGCAGAAGTGCGCGGTCTTGGCCGGCTCCGCCGGCAGCGTCTCGTCGTGGTAGGCCTGCGCCGTCTCCGGGTCCAGGGCGAGGTGGAACTGGTCCTGCCAGCGGAAGCCGAAGCGCGCGTGCGACAGCGCGTCATCCCACTCCTGGGCCCTGGGATGGCCCTTGGCCAGGTCGGCCGAGTGCGCGGCGAGCTTGTAGGTGATCACGCCGGTCTTGACGTCGTCGCGGTTGGGCAGGCCCAGGTGCTCCTTCGGGGTGACGTAGCACAGCATCGCCGTGCCGTGCCAGGCGATCTGCGCCGCGCCGATGGCCGAGGTGATGTGGTCGTAGCCGGGCGCGATGTCGGTGGCCAGCGGCCCCAGGGTGTAGAACGGGGCCTCTCCGCACAGCTCCTCCTCCAGCCGCACGTTCTCGGCGATCTTGTGCAGGGGCACGTGCCCCGGCCCCTCGACCATCACCTGGACGTCGTACGAGCGTGCGACGTGGGTGAGCTCGCCCAGCGTGCGCAGCTCGGCGAACTGCGCCTCGTCGTTGGCGTCGGCGATGGCGCCCGGTCGCAGTCCGTCGCCCAGCGAGAAGGTGATGTCGTAGGCCCGCAGGATCTCGCAGAGCTCCTCGAAGTGGGTGTAGAGGAAGCTCTCCCGGTGGTGGGCCAGGCACCAGGCCGCCATGATCGAGCCGCCGCGCGAGACGATGCCGGTGACCCGCCGGGCGGTCAGCGGCACGTAGCGCAGCAGCACGCCCGCGTGCACCGTCATGTAGTCGACGCCCTGCTCGGCCTGCTCGATCACGGTGTCGCGGTAGACCTCCCAGGACAGCTCGGCCGGGTCGCCGTCGACCTTCTCCAGCGCCTGGTAGACGGGCACGGTGCCGATGGGCACCGGGGAGTTGCGCAGGATCCGTTCGCGGGTCTCGTGGATGCGCTTGCCGGTGGACAGGTCCATCACGGTGTCGGCGCCCCAGCGGGTGGCCCACACCAGCTTCTCCACCTCCTCGGCCACGGAGGAGGTGACCGCGGAGTTGCCGATGTTGGCGTTCACCTTGACCAGGAAGTTCTTGCCGATGATCATCGGCTCGGACTCCGGGTGCCGCCGGTTGGCCGGGATCACCGCGCGGCCGACGGCGACCTCGTCGCGGACGAACTCCGGGTCCACTCCCTCGCGGGCGGCGACGAAGCGCATCTCCGGGGTGATGACGCCGGCCTTCGCGCAGGCCGACTGGGTCGGACCGGCGGCCGGCGCGCCCCCGGTCCCCGGTTGCCGCCGGCCGTTCCGCTCCCGCTGCGCGATCCACTCCTCCCGCAGCCCGGGCAGGCCCGAGTGCGGGTCGACGGTCGCGGAGGGGTCGGTGTAGGGGCCGGAGGTGTCGTACAGGTCGATGTGGGTGCCGTCGGTGAGACCGACCCGCCGCTGCGGGACCCGCAGCACGTGTCCTGAGGCGGGGTCCCGTACCTCGGTGTGGACCTTGCTCGATCCCATGATGGGACCGGTGGTCACACCGGGTCGGGCACTGTGGTCGTCGAGCGCCGTCATGGCACGCCTCCCTACGTCGGAATTACCCGAACAGGTTCTGCGGTCGGCGGCGCCGGTCCCTCGGGGATCCAGCCGCCCTCTCAGCCCGCCATGGCGCGAGCTCCCGCGGTTTTCAGATGTGTGCACCGTCGTCACGGTGCGTCTGGCGTCCGCCACAAGGAGACTAGGTTCCGCATGGCGCGGCCCACCATAGCCGGGGCCGGTTCCGGACGATCGCCCCCGGTCGGGGTTGCGCTCCGCGGTCCCGGGGTAGCCGTCCGGGTCTCAAAACAGCGTCCCCGCCTCGGGCTCCGGGGCCTCGCCCTTGGGGTTCAGCAGCTCGGGGCCGTTGTTGCGGATGCTGTTGACGGCGGTGTCGACCTCGTAGACGTCGAACTCGGTGACGGGCGTGGCGTCCATGACGAACCGGAGGTCGGTGAGGTCGGCCGCCGGGTCGAGCCAGGTGCCCCAGTGCGACGGGGGCACGACGACCGGCATGCGCTCGTGGATGTGGCTCAACCGCGGGGCGGCCTCGGTGGTGATGACCGCGCAGCTCCACAGCCAGGCGTCCGGGTCCTCCTCGGGGCGCTCGGGGTCGCGCCAGCGTTCGAACAGGCCGGCCAGTGCCAGCGGGCGGTCATCGGCGTAGCGCACGGCGAACGGGCGTTTGCGGGCCCTGGACTTGCGGGCCTTGTGCCCGGGGTCGGTGGTCGGCGACGTCCCGGCCTCGGCGGTGCCGGGGGCCTGCTCGGGCAGGAGCTGCCACTCGTAGTAGGCGTCGGCCGGGAGCAGGCAGCGGCGGCGGGCGAAGGCGGCCCGGTAGGCCGGCTTCTCCGCGACCGTCTCGCTGCGCGCGTTGATCATCTTGTAGCCGACGTTGGGGTCCTTGGCCCAGGACGGCACGAGGCCCCAGCGCAGGGTGCTCAGGTGCTGCGGTCCGGCCGGCCCGTCCGCGCCGGCCCCGCCGGGCGGCGGGCCGAGCACCGCGTAGACGAACTTGCCGGGCGAGACGTTGTAGTCGGGTCCCAGCTCCTCCAGCGGCGGCCAGGACCGCTGACCGCCCCCGCCCCCCGCGGACTCGTCGAGCTCCGGGAAGTCGAACGCGAGCTGCAGCTCGTGCCGATTGCGTCCCTGCGCGTAGCGACCACACATGTCAATCAGCTTAAAGGGGGCCACTGACGCCTTTTCGAATCGTGGGGCGCCGGCATGGATTCTTCCGGCCCGGTGCGGGTAGGCGCGTTGAGCATGGGAGTGCTACGCAAACAGGCTCAACGCTTGCTCGCCGTCCCGTTCCTGGTGGACGGGGTGGAAAACCTGCGAGATCCGGCTCCGCGCGCCAAGGAGCTGGCGCCGACGGTGCACCGGCTCGCGCAACGCTATTCGTGGCTGCCCGACGACCCCGAGCTGGTGGTCCGCGTCCAGGGCGCCGCGGGGGTCGCCGGCGGCACGATGCTGGTGCTCGGCAAGGCCGGACGCCTCAGCTGCCTCGTCCTGGCGGCGCAGTCGGTGCCGACCCTCATGGCGGAGGTGCGCGCGTTCCGCAGCGGAGACCCCGAAGAGCGCACCAGGGTCCAATCGGTGGCGGTGCGCGACGTCAGCCTGCTCGGCGCGCTGCTGCTGGCCGCGACCGAGCCGAAGCGGCGCCCGCCGCGCCTGGTCTACGACGCCGAGCACGCGGTGCGCAGCGCCCGCAGGAGCTCGGCCAAGGCCCGCAGGCAGGCGGGGAAGAAGATGCACCGGCTCGCGTCCTAGGCGACGGGAACGGCCCCTCAGCCCGCCGCGTGGGCGGTCGGGCTGTGGTGGACGGGGAAGTTCACCGAGCGGGCGATGAAGCACACGGAGTTCGCCTTCTCGTGCAGCGCTTCGGCCGCCTCCAGCATGGCCGGCTCGGCGACGGTGACCACCGGGTGCAGGGTCACCTCGGTGAACTGCCCCGATCCGTCGGGGTTCGTCACCATCGTGGCGGTCGCCGCGTCCTCGTAGCCGACGACGTCGACCTTCGCGGCCACGGCGACCGCCAGGTAGGACAGCATGTGGCACTGGCTCAGCGCCGCCACGAGCAGCTCCTCGGGGTTCCAGCGCTCGGCGTCGCCCCGGAACGACGGGTCGGCCGACCCCTGGAGCACGGGTTTGCCCGCGACCTCGATGTCGTGGGAGCGCGCGTAGTCGCGGTAGCCGGTCGTGCCCGAACCGGTGTTGCCGGTCCAGCGCACGCGCACGTCGTAGTGGTGTTCCTTGGAGTTAGCGGCCACTTCTGCCTCCGATGTCGCGGGTGGTCCGGCAACGCGTCCAACGCCTTCAGCATCCCCGATCGTCCCGCCTCCCGCGACGGCGCCCTCCCGCTGAGCCCCTTCCCCGGCCCCTCCTCACCCGGCGCCTCCGCGCGCCCGTGACGGCTAACCTTTGACCATGCCCAACTCCGCACCGCACTGGTCGGCGCCGACGGCCGACCGCCCCGTGAACGCAACGATCGACCTGCCGGGTTCCAAGTCGATGACCAACCGCGCGCTCATCCTGGCGGCGCTGTCCGAGACGCCCGGCGTGGTGCGGCGCCCGCTGCGCAGCCGCGACACCGACCTGATGGCGGCCGCGCTGCGCGCACTGGGGATCGGCGTGAGCGAGTCCGGCGGCGACTGGTCGGTGGATCCGCGGCCGCCGCGCGGCCCGGCGTCGGTGGACGTGGGCAACGCCGGCACCGTGATGCGCTTCGTGCCGCCGCTGGCCGCGCTGGCAACGGGCGACGTGGAGTTCGACGGCGACCCGCGCGCCAGGGAGCGCCCCGTCGGCCCGCTGCTGGCGGCGCTGCGGCACCTCGGCGCCGACGTCGACGACGGCGGGCGCGGCGCGCTGCCGCTGGTCATCCGCAGCCGGGGCGCGGTGCGCGGCGGGGCGGTCACGCTGGACGCCTCCGGGTCGTCGCAGTTCGTCTCGGCACTGCTGCTCAGCGGCGCGCGCTTCACCGAGGGCGTGGAGGTCCGGCACGAGGGCGCGCCCGTCCCGTCGCAGCCGCACCTGGACATGACGGTGGAGATGCTGCGCACCGCCGGCGTGCAGGTCGACACCTCCGTCCCCGACGTCTGGCGGGTGGCTCCCGGCACCGTCAAGGCATCGGAGATCGCGGTGGAGCCCGACCTGTCCAACGCGGCGCCCTTCCTGGCGGCGGCGCTGCTCACCGGCGGACGCGTGACGGTACGGGACTGGCCGAGGCGCACCACCCAGCCCGGCGACGCGCTGCGGGAGATCTTCGCCGAGATGGGCGGCGACGTCGCGTTCGACGAGGAGGGCCTGACGCTGCGCGGCACCGGTGAGATCCGCGGCATCAGCGCCGACCTGCGCGAGGTCGGCGAGCTGACCCCGACCGTCGCCGCCGTGGCCGCGCTGGCGGCGACGCCCTCGCGGCTGACCGGCATCGCGCACCTGCGCAGGCACGAGACCGACCGGATCGCCGCGCTGGTCCGCGAGATCAACGACCTGGGCGGCGACGCCGAGGAGCTGCCGGACGGCCTGGTGATCCGGCCCCGGCCGCTGCACGGCGGCGTGTTCGGCAGCTACGACGACCACCGGATGGCCACCTCCGGCGCCGTCATCGGGCTCGTGGTGCCCGGAGTGGAGGTGGAGGACATCGCCACCACCGGCAAGACCCTGCCCGACTTCCCCGGGCTGTGGGCCGAGGTCACGGCGTGAAAGGCCGCGGTCGCCGCCTGGACGAGGACGACGTCCGGGTCCGGGCCCGGGGCGGATCGCGCCCGCGCACCCGCAGACGCCCCGCGCACGAGGACGCCGAACAGGGGTTCGTGACCGGGGTGGACCGCGGGCGCTACCGGTGCCTGGTGGACGACCGCGCGGTCGTGGCCATGAAAGCCCGTGAGCTGGGCCGCGGCAGCATCGTCGTGGGCGACAGGGTGGCGCTGGTCGGCGACCTGAGCGGCCGACCCGACACCCTGGCCCGGGTGGTGCGGGTCGAGGAGCGGACCTCGGTGCTGCGCCGCACCGCCGACGACACCGACCCGGTGGAGCGGGTGATCGTCGCGAACGCCGACCAGCTCGCCGTCGTCGTCTCGCTGGCCGATCCCGAGCCGCAGCCGCGCCTCATCGACCGCTGCCTGGTCGCGGCCTACGACGCCGGCCTCGACCCGCTGCTGTGCCTGACCAAGTCCGACCTCGCCGCCCCCGATGAACTGCTGGCCACCTACGCCACGCTCGACGTGCCCTACGTGGTGACCTGCAGCGACGGCGACGGCGTCGCCGCCCTGCGCGAGCACCTGCTGGGCCGGTTGAGCGTGCTCGTCGGCTCCTCGGGCGTGGGCAAGTCGACGCTGGTCAACATGCTCGTTCCGGAGGCCGAGCGCACCGTGGGGCACGTGAACCCGGTGACCGGGCGCGGTCGGCACACCTCCACCTCGGCGGTGGCGCTGCCGATCGAGGGCGGCTGGATCATCGACACGCCGGGCGTGCGCAGCTTCGGCCTGGCCCACATCGAACCCGACGACGTGGTGGCCGGCTTCCCCGACCTGGACGAGGCCGTCGCGGAGTGCCCCCCGGGCTGCCCGCACACCGGGGACGCCCCCGGCTGCGCCCTGGACGCGTGGCTCGACGAGGGCCGCCTCGACCCCAACCGCGTGGCCTCCATGCGCCGCCTGCTCAGCAGCCGCGAGAGCGACGAGTAGGCGCGGAGCGCGCGGGTTTCAGCAGGTTTCAGCAGGTTTCAGCAGGCTTCAGCAAGCACTGTCCTCAGGCTTGGGGTTGGCGATGCCGAACAGGGAGCGGCCCCGCAGCCCCAGCCAGGTTCCGGCGAGGGCCGCGACGGCCCACAGCCAGCCGTGCAGGCTCCCCGAGGCGATGCCGGCCAGGTAGGCCCCGATGTTGCAGCCTCCGGCGAGGCGGGCGCCGATGCCCATCAGGACGCCGCCGAGGACGGCGGCGGCCGCGACGTTCCACCGGATCCCGGTGTGCAGCTTCCAGGCTCCGCCCGCCGCAGCGGCGACGGCCGCGCCGACCATGATGCCGATGTTGGTGAGGCTGGTCTTGTCGGCCAGGACCGGGCCGGCGAGCTGCGCAGCCTGGTCCGGCTGCCGCCAGAACGCCCAGGTCTCGGGATGGGCGCCGAGCATCTGCAGGAACTTCGCGCCCCAGAGGTTGAACGCGCTGGTCACGCCCCAGGCGCCGCCGGAGACCAAGAGTACGCCCGCGCCCAGCGCCGCGAGCACCACCGCTCCGGCGAGCATCGGCCAGGAGCCGCGGATGATCCGGGTCGCGCCCTTCGTGCTCGGCACCGCGCCCGTCGGGGGCGGGGTGCGGCGGTTCTGGATCACCCGGGTGGCGGCGACGACCGCGGCGAGCACCGCGACGGTGACCAGCCACGAGCCGAGCCAGCCGATGTGGTCGGCGAGCAGGAACGGGGGCAGCGCGGGCAGGTCGTTGACCGCCTCCCACTGCAGACTGTAGAGCACCGAGCCGGCGATGAAGCCGAAGAGGGTCAGCACGATCGCGGACTGGCCGGACCCGACGGCGAACAGCGTGCCGGAGGCGCACGCGCCGCCGAGCTGCATGCCCAGGCCGAACAGGAACGCGCCGATGATCAGCCCGACCCCCAAGGGCCCGGCCGAGGGCTCCGGGGCCGCGCCGAACAGACCGGTCCCGGTACCGATGACCAGCGCGAACAGGGTCGCGGTGGTGCCGAGCAGCAGTGCGTGCGCGCGCAGCCCGGCGCCGTTGCCGACGGAGACGAGCCGCCGCCAGGCCGAGGTGAAGCCGAACCGGGAGTGGAACAGGGCGATGCCCAGCCCTCCACCGAGCAGGAGCAGCAGCCCGGGTTCGGCGCCGTGCGCGGACCACACGAAGGCGGTCAGCGCGGCCAGGCCGGCGAGCGCGAGCACCAGCGGCACCCACCGCACGGGGCCGAGGGAGGGCGCGCGCGGCGGCGGAGCGGACAGGGCGTTGTGGAACAGCAGCCGCGATGCGGGAGAGCGCGCGGCGGTGGCCTCGGGGACCGGGGCAGAAGGGGGTGTGGAGGTCGTCATGGAACCGACTCCGTGCGTGTCGGCGGTCGCGGGGAGGGACCGCTCATGGTCGGACAGGTCGCTGCGAGGCCGCTCAGGGCAGGCGGCGGTGGCACCGGCGGCGACACAGGGCGTCGTCGGTGCTCGTCAGCGACATGGAGAACAGGACCATGCGCAACTCGATCGTCAAACCGGACACGCCTCCCAGGCTATGCGCAACCGCGCGGCGGGCAAGGGATCGGGCCGAGAGGCGACCCGGCTCACATCCCGGCGGCGGCGCACGGCGCCGCGGTCCCCGTGCCGCCCCCGCGGTTCACAGGTCCAGGACGGCGCCACCGCGCACGCCGAGCTCGTCCAGACGGACCAGCATGTCCCCCGGGTCGCTGTAGACCCGGTAGGCGCCGGCGCGCTCCAGCTCCTCCCTGCCGTAGCCGCCGCACAGCACTCCGACGCCCAGCGCGCCTGCTCGCCGTGCGGCGAGCAGGTCCCACACGCTGTCGCCGACGACCATGGCGGAGCGCGGGTCCACGTCCAGCCGGTAGGCCGCCGCCATGAACAGGTCGGGATCGGGCTTGGCGTGGCGTACGAGGTCGCGGGTGATCATCGGGGTGTCCTCGGGCAGGCCGAGCAGTGCCAGCGCCGCACCGGCCGTCTCGCGGCGGCCGCTGGTGGCGATCGCCCACTTGATGCCGCGGTCGGTGAGAGTGTGCAGCAGCTCCGATGCGCCGGGCAGCGGCCGGACGGAGTCGTGCTGCTTGAGGTACTCCCGCGCGTGCGCCCGCTGCACCTGTCTGACCTGCTCCGGCGTCAGTTCGACCCCGGTCTCGCGCATCAGCGCGGAGACGAAGAGGCCCCCGCTCATCCCGATGCGGCGGTGGATCCGCCACACCGAGAGGTCGATGTTCATCTCCACCAGCGCGGTGCGCCAGGCGATGACGTGCTGGTAGACGCTGTCGATCAGGGTGCCGTCGAGGTCGAACAGGAACGCGGGCGGCACGGGCTGGGGGTACTGGTTGTCGCTCACGGATCCAAGTCTCGTGCGGCCGGCGCCGAAAGCGAAGATTCCCGGCGGCGTGGCGGATCATGGAATTCGTCCCGGTACGCGCCATGGGCCCGGACCCACCGGGTCCACCGGGCTCACCGGCGCGAGGGCTCCGGCAGCTCCCTCGCGGCGAGGAACATGCTGTGCACGGCCAGCTCCACCCGCTGCACGGCCTGGTCGGTGTCGATGGGGAGCAGGACATAGGAGATGGTGAGGCGCAGCGACACCTCCGCGATCGCGGCGGCGCGCTCGCCCAGTTCCGGCCGGCGCTCCAGCAGGAACGCGGTCATCCGCTCCCCCAGCGCCTCCTGCAGCGGCTCGGCGCGGGTGGTGAGGACCGGGAGCAGCCCGGTGTCGCCGGTGATGATCGCGCGCAGCAGCAGATTCTGCCCCGAGGCGGTGAGCGTCCAGCGGGCGGCCTGACCGACCGCGCGGGCGGGCTCGGCGTCGTGGTCGGTGAGGATCTCCATCACGCGGTCCAGGAAGGCCTCGGCCTCCCGCAGCACCACGGCCTGCAGCAGCCCCTCCTTCGTCCCGAACTCGTTGTAGAGGGTCTGCCGCGACACGCCCGCGGCCGAGGCGATGTCGGCCATGCGCATGCGCGCCCAATGCCCGGAGACGATCTCGGAGTATGCGGCGTCGATGAGCCGGTCGCGGACGCCTCTCGCCGGAGGGCCTCCGGTCCCGCCCGCCTCGTTGACAGGGATCATGGCAACCATGGTGGCACGCGGAGGCGCTAACACTCCGGTCACGCGGGAGTGCCGCCCGCGTGCGGCGGAGCGGGGGACGGTAGCGTTACGCGCCATGGCGGCCTTTGATGATGACCTGCGTCTCGCCCACGTCCTCGCCGACGCGGCCGACGACATCGCCCTCAAGCACTTCCGCTCCCTCGACCTGGAGGTCGACACGAAGCCGGACCTCACACCGGTGACCGAAGCCGACCGCTCCGTCGAGGAGACCCTGCGCGGCGTGCTGTCGCGGGCCCGCCCCCGCGACGCGGTGATCGGCGAGGAGTACGGCAAGACCGGCAACAGCGCCCGCTGCTGGGTGCTCGACCCCATCGACGGCACCAAGAACTACGTCCGCGGCGTGCCGGTGTGGGCGACCCTGATCGCGCTGATGGACGGCGACCGGCCGGTCGTCGGCGTGGTCTCGGCCCCGGCGCTGTACCGGCGCTGGTGGGCCTCAAAGGACAGGGGCACCTGGACCGGGCGCAGCCTCACCAAGGCCACGCGCTGCCACGTGTCGGCGGTGTCGAAGCTGGAGGACGCCTCGCTGTCGTTCTCCTCGCTGACCGGATGGGAGCGGCAGCAGCGCCTGGAGTCCTTCCTCGGCCTGACCCGCTCGGTGTGGCGCACCCGGGCCTACGGGGACTTCTGGTCGCACGTGATGGTCGCGGAGGGCGCGGTGGACGTCTCCGCCGAGCCGGAGCTGTCGCTGTGGGACGCCGCTCCCCTGCCGATCATCCTGGAGGAGGCCGGCGGGCGGGCGAGCGACCTGCGCGGACAGGACTTCGTCGACGGCGGCCCGCTGGTGTGCACCAACGGGGCGCTGCACGACGCCGTGCTGACCGAGCTGAACGGCGGCCCCACCCCGCTGCGCCTGACCTGACCGCGCGGACGCCTCCCGACCGAGTCCGAATCGACGCCGCTGTCCCGGCCGCACCGGCGCTTCGGGCGTAGTAACCTGCCGCTCGTGCCTGCCCTCCACGCGCCCCTCCCCCTTCGCGCCCTCCGTGCTCTGCTGCCCGCCACCGCGGCCGGTGTGCTGCTGTCCGGATGCGGTGGCGGTGACCGTCCCACCGCCGAGGAGCTGGAGGCGATGATCGTGCCCAGCGGGGCCGCGACGAGCGACGCCGCGAACGACCCCGACGTCGAAGAGCTGCGCTTCAACCCCGAATCCCTCGCCTGCGAGCCGCGCAAGAACAGCAGTGCCGCCGGTTCGTGGGAGACCTCCGCGCCGCGCACGGAGGTCTCCGGCGACGAGGTCGAGCTCGGGCTGCGCGACACCGAGGGGTCGGGCGAGGTGCCGGTCACCGTGCGGGTGCTCACGCCCGGCGACGACTCCTACCGGGCGGCGGCGACGCTGAACGGCTCCGACTGGGCCGAGCTGGCCTTCCCCGGCGATTTCGAGGCGGGACCGAGCGAGTTGGCTGCGGGCGCGCACACCGTGGTGTGGTCGGTCGGGGACGGCGACTTCGTGTCCTGCGACGGCTTCCAGGTGAAGTAGCGGCGGACCCCGCAGACGACGCCCAGCCAGGCTGCACGGCGACAAAGCCTACGACTCCCCTCGCCTGCGCCGTCGGCTCCGCAAGCGCGGGATCGCCCCGCAGAACCCGACAGATCGGGCCCGCCGCCGCCCGGGCCCGGTGGTTCTCTCGGTGATCTTGCTTGAGTTTCAACCTCGGCTCCAGGATGGAGCGGGCGAAGGGCGACATCGACACCAGTCTGGACACCACCGCCACGGCTTTTCCCGATTGAGCGCCGACGACGCTGAGCGGGACCGGGGTCGGTACCCGTCGGGCCCGCGCGTCGAGCCCTGCACGACCAAAGCGTTCAGGGCCCGGCCTGGAGAAGGGACACGCGCATGGAGTGGTCGATTCACCACGCTGCCCGATCCGCTGGAGTCACCGGCAGGACGCTGCGACACTACGGTGATGTCGGTCTGCCGGCGCCTTCCCGGATTGGCGATAGCGGATACCGGTACTTCGACCATGATGCGATTGTGCGGCTGCAGCGGATTCTCCTGCTCCGCGACCTGGGATTGAGCCTCAGCGCGATCGCGAGGTGATCAGCCGCGAAACAGACGGGGAAGAGGCTCTGCGCGCGCATGTCGCACTTCTAGAGGACGAGCGCACGCGCATCGGTCCAAGGACACTGGCCGCCGCATCGGACCGTCTTCGAACGGTCAGGGCCGCCCGATCGGGTTCCGTTCCACGGTCAAAGGACGGCCAAACGGCCAAGGGCCGGATCACGAGACTCCGTGATCCGGCCCTTGGCTGCAACTTCTTGGTAGCGGGGACAGGATTTGAACCTGCGACCTCTGGGTTATGAGCCCAGCGAGCTACCGAACTGCTCCACCCCGCGTCGGTGTGATCACTACTCTAGGGATCTCGGCCTCCGTACGCAAATCGGTTTCCCCGCGCCGGCGACCGGGTCTCCGACGGCCGAGCCCGCTGCCCGACCGGCCGCAGGACCGTACAGCAGACTCCGGTCGCCCGGAGACCCGGCAGGGCACCGGTCGGGGAAAGCGAAGAGCCCGTCGGGAAGAAGGAATCTTCTTCCCGACGGGCTCTTCGGCTCGTAGCGGGGACAGGATTTGAACCTGCGACCTCTGGGTTATGAGCCCAGCGAGCTACCGAACTGCTCCACCCCGCGTCGGTGTGTCTTCACAGTATCGCCATATCCCGGCAACACCAAATCAGGCCGTTCAGGCCGCCCGCGGTGCCGCCGCCAGACGCGTCGGGGGCGGGGCGAGTGCCCCGCCCCCGATCGGGCGTCGCCGGCGGTTCCCGGGGAGGCGCTACTCCCCGGACGCCGCCTCGGCGCGCTCCAGCGCCTCCTGGAGCCTCTCGTTGGCCTCGCCGTAGGCGGCGAAGTCGCCGTCCTGCAGCGCCTGCTGGCCTTCGTCGTAGGCCTCCGAGGCGTCCTGGAGGGCCGAGGCGAGGTCACCGCTGGGCTGGCCGGCCCCGGCTTCCTCCTGCCCCTCCTCAGGGGCCTCCTCGCCCTCGGGCAGTGGCGCGGCCTCGCCCTCGAACAGGTTGTTCAGGGCGTCCTGGAGGTTGCTGCCGATGGCGACCTCCTCGCCGAAGCCCACCATGACCTGCTGGAGCAGCGGGTAGGACGCCTGGTCGCCGCCGCCGGCCTGCACGTAGAGCGGTTCGACGTAGAGCAGGCCGCCGGCGAACGGCAGCGTGAGCAGGTTGCCGTAGGTGACCTCCGCGGAGCTCTGCTCCAGTGGCAGCAGGACCTCGCGCACGCCGGCGTCGGACTGGAAGGCGTTCTGCACCTGTCCAGGGCCGAGGATCACCGTGCTGCGCGGCAGCTCCAGGAGCCGCAGTTGGCCGTAGTTCTCCGAGGACGGATCACCGTCGACCGCCATGAACGCGGCCAGGTTCTCACGGCCGCGCGGGACGAACGTCGAGGTCAGCGAGAAGCTGGCGGACTCGTCCCCCGGGTAGCGCAGCGTCTGCCGGTACGGCGGCTCCGGGCTCTCGCCCTCCTGGGTCGGGTCGGTCGGGACGTCCCAGAAGTCCTGGCCGCCGTAGAAGGCGTTGGCGTTGACGACGTGGTAGCGCTTCAGGATCTCCCGCTGCACCTTGAACAGGTCGTCCGGGTAGCGCAGGTGCGCGCTGAGGTCCTCGTCGATCTCCTCCCTGGAGGTGATGATGTCGGGGAACGCGTTGGACCAGGTCTGCAGCACCGGGTCCGACTCGTCCCAGCCGTACAGCCTGACCGTGCCGTCGTAGGCGTCGACGGTGGCCTTGACCGAGTTGCGGATGTAGTTGACCTGGTTGCCGGGGAGCGTGTTCACCGCGTCGGTGCCCTCGGTGAAGGTGTCCTCGGTGGCGTTGGCCAGGTCGATCGGCGAGGAGTAGGGATAGCCGTTGGACGTGGTGTAGGCGTCGACGATCCACTGGATCCTGCCGTCGATCACCGCGGGGTAGGGCTTGCCGTCCACGGTGAGGAACGGGGCGACCTTCTCCACGCGGTCGGCGGGGTCGCGCTCGTAGATGATCTGCGACTCGCTGTTGATCGCGTTGTTGAGCAGGATGTCCGGCTCCTGGTACTTCACCGCGTAGAGGATGCGGTCGAAGAAGCTGCTGAGCTGGACGCCGCCGTCGCCCTCGTAGCGGTTGGTGGCCTGGCCGGAGTCGTTGCCGCCTCCGGGGTCCTCCGCCGCGGGCTCCTCGGCGGCCGGCGACTGCCCCTCCGCCGGCGTCTCATCCTCCTGCTGCTGGTCGCCGTCGGCGGGCGCCTGCGCGCTGTCGGCCTCGGGCGAGGGCGAGGCGGTCGGGGTGACCGCGTCCTCGGTGGTGGGGACGTCCTCGGTCTCGGCGTCGAGCGGGTAGTCGTACTCCGGCTCGGCGTTGACGATGACGTACTCGGCGCCCTCGTGGCCGAAGTAGATCCGCGGCTCGTAGTCGCCGGCGGCATCCGAGAGCTCGCCGGTGGGCGGGATGTTGTACTCGGTGAAGACCGGGCGGCCCTCGGCGTCGACCTGGTTGCCGGCCGCGGCGACGATGCCGAAGCCGTGCGTGTAGACGAGGTGGCGGGTCAGCCAGTTGTCCTGGCCCTCGGGCGGGCCGTCGAGCTCGCGGGCGGCGATGACGGTGTCGACGGTGCCGCCCTCGGGCGTCTCGTAGCGGTCGACGTCCAGCACCTCGGGGAACTGGTAGAAGCCGCGGACCTGCTGCATCTGCTGGAACGTCTGCGAGACCACCGAGGGGTCGACGAGGCGGACGCTGGGGATGGTCGAGGCCTCCTCCGACAACTGGGCCGGGGTCAGCTCCGTCTGCGCGTCATAGGTGGTGACCTCGGCTTCGGCGATGCCGTAGGCGTCGCGCGTGGCCTCGATGTTGCGCTGGATGTAGGGCTCCTCCAGCCGCTGCTCGTTCGGGTTGACCGTGAACTGCTGGACGATCGCCGGGTAGACGCCGCCGATCAGGATCGCGGAGAGCACCAGGAGGCCGAGGCTGACCATCGGCACCATGGCGTTCTTGAAGTAGATGTTGGCGAAGAACAGCGCGGCGCAGACGAGCGCGATGATGAAGAGGATGATCTTCGCGTAGAGGACCGCGTTGACGTCGGTGTAGGACGCGCCCGGGGTGTAGCCGCGGTTGGAGAAGACGAGCCCGTACTGGTCGAGCCAGTAGGCCGCCGCCTTCAGCAGCACGAACAGGCCGAGCAGCACCGAGAGGTGCACCCGCGCGGCGGGGGTCGCACGCTGCCCCTGGGACTGCAGGCGGACGCCCCCGTAGAGGTAGTGCACGATGACGGCCGCGATGAACGCGATGACCACGGCGGCGAACAGGTAGCCGAGGATGGCTCGCAGGAAGGGGTAGACGAAGGTGAAGAAGGAGATGTCGATGCCGAACTGCGGGTCGTTGCGACCGAACTCGGCGGCGTTGGCGAACTGCAGGTAGGTCTGCCATTCGGCGCTTGCGGAAGCGCCGGTGAGCAGGGCGAGGCCGCCGACGACACCCCAGAAGAAGAGCTTGCGGTGCGGGTCGATCGACATCCTGTACCGGTCCAGGCCCTGCTGCTCAAGGCTCATGGGGCGGTAGGCGGGGCGGGCGCGGTAGGCGAAGTAGACGCTCGCGCCGACGACGAGCGCCATCACCAGGCCGCCCCCGACGAACAGCAGTCCTCTGGTGCGCAGTTCGGTCGTGAAGACCGAGGTGAAGCCCACCGATTCGAACCACTTGTAGTCGGTCCAGAAGCTGGCGGCCAGCATGATGCCTGCGATGATGACGACCACTGCTGCCGCGACGGGCGCGAGCAGCCGGGATCGACGAGGCATACGCGCAGTCGGTGCGCCGGGCGATCGGAAGCTCACGCCTCCCCCTCGTTATGGCTGTTGGTCGAGCATGTGGACAAGATTCGTGCTCCTTGTCCTCGTCTTGGAAACTTATCGGGGCTGCGCTTGGTTCCCGGATCCCCGGGCCGATGTGGTGTCAAGACGGCATCGAGCCGGCATCGAACCTGCATCGCGACGGTTTTCGGATCGGGTTTCGGGGCCGCCGCTTCGACCTTACTGGTCGCGATCGGCGAAACCGCGCGGGTGATCGGCCACCATGGAGGAGTGTCTTTCAACATTCGCGAAGTCGTCCTGGACCTCGAGCGCCACGCGTCGGAGCAGGGCTGGGACCAGCCCGTCCGGGTGTATGCGCTGGTGCCGACCGCCGACCTGCTGGCCCGCGAACCGCAACTGGCCGGATTGCTGGGGGTGAGCGAACCGGTGGACGCCGAGGAGCTGACCCCGATCGAGCAGGAGCCGCTGCCGGCCGAGCTGCCGATCGAGGACGCCCTGGGCCGCATGGCCTGGCCCGAGTCGGTGACCGGGTGCGCGCTGGTGATGGAGCGGCTGGTGCTGAAGGGGTCCGACGAGACGCTGGACCCGCCGAGGAGCGGCGATCTGGGGGCGTGGGCCAAGGAGCAGCCGGGCAGCGAGGAGGTCCGCATGGTCGCGGCCGTGCTGCGCGACGGCACCCGGCACTCGGCCCTGCGGATGCGCGACCACGACAGTGAGGACCAGGTGCTGAACGGGCAGGATCTGGTCCCGGCGCTGACGTCGGCGCTCGCGCTGACCCTGGAGGAGGACTGACGTCCTCTTCGGCGTGAGCGCAAGGCTCCCGGCCCGCCTCGGGAGGCGGCTGCCGGGGCGCGTGTCCGGTGAGACGTCCGCGGCGAGCGGCGCACTCGCAGGGCATCGGTCCACCGGACACGCCCTCGATCGTTGACGGGAATCGGACGCTGTGGCCGCGGTTCTTTCGTACACCACCGCATGACGTGGGAAGGCTGCCGTCAGCGCGCCGGCGGCGCGAAAGGTCGCGCCGCACGTGCGCACCGGGCACCCGCCCCCATGGGCCGGTGCCCGCGAAAGCGGTGATCCGAGACCTCCCGCGTCGCCGGACGCCTGCGCGCCGACGACGGCCCCACCAGGCCGGCGGGACCACAGCAGGGCCTGGAGACGATCCCGGCCCTCTCCCAACGACGATCTAGTGTTCTGAGTCGTTAATTCGTTGAAGAACGACTATACTTTCAGAATGGCGGAACGCGGACGGCGCAAGAGGCCCTTGGTGGTCAGTGACGAGGACCGGCGCACGCTGGAGCAGATCGCGCGGCGGCGAACATCGGCGCAGGTCATGGCCCAACGGGCGCGGATCATTCTGCGGTGCGCCGAAGGCGGCTCCGACGGTCAGGTCGCCGAAGAACTCGGCGTGTGGCCCCAAACCGTAGGCAAGTGGCGCAACCGCTACATCGACGGCGGCATTCAAGGGCTTTCCGACAAGGAGCGGCCGGGCCAGCCCCGCAAGATCAGCGACGCAAAGGGCGAAGAAGTGATCCGGGCGACCCTGGAGACGCCTCCGCCCGATGGCGGAACGCACTGGTCGACACGGATGATGGCCGCCGAGTCCGGACTCAACCAGACCGCGGTGTCGCGGATCTGGCGCGCGTTCGGATTGAAGCCCCACCTCGTCGACGAATGGAAGCTGTCCACCGACCCGTTCTTCATCGAGAAGGTCCGTGACGTCACCGGGCTCTACCTGAACCCGCCCGATCACGCGCTTGTTCTGTGTGTGGACGAGAAGTCCCAGATCCAGGCGCTGAACCGCTCGGCCCCGGTGCTGCCGATGATGCCGGCGGTGCCCCAGCGCCAGACCCACGACTACATCCGCGCAGGTACGACGACCTTGTTCGCCGCGCTGGATGCGGCCTCGGGCACGGTGATCTCCGCCCAGCACCGCCGCCACCGCGCCGTCGAGTTCCGCAGGTTCCTCAACCAGATCGACCGGGAGACGCCCCCGGGCCTCGATGTGCACCTGGTCCTGGACAACTACGGCACGCACAAAGCGCCCATCATCAAGGACTGGCTGCCGGCCCATCCGCGTTTCCACCTGCATTTCATCCCGACCTACTCCAGTTGGATGAATCTGGTGGAGCGGTTCTTCGCCGAGATCACCCGCCGGATGATCCGGCGGGGCACCTATACCTCGGTCAAGGAACTGGAGTTGGCCCTGCAGGCCTGGATCGACGAGTGGAACGCGGACCCCAAGCCGTTCGTATGGTCCAAGAGCGCCGAGGAGATCTTCGAGACCATCACCGCATATCTTAATCGAATTAACGACTCAGAGCACTAGCAGCGCGGGAGCTCGTCGAGGCCGGTGCCGGTGCGGATGGACTCCAACGCGTCGACGGCGTCGCCGAGCTCCTCGATCTTGACAACCTCGATCTCGCCGGTGGCGGCGGAGTCGAAGGTCTGGGAGCAGCTCTCGGCCGCGACGAAGAAGTACTCCGCGCCCTGCCGCTGGGCGCTGACCATCTTCTGCTGGACGCCGCTGACCCCGCCGACGTCGCCCCTGACGTCGATCGTCCCGGTGCCGGCGATGGTGTGCCCACCGGTGAGCCCTTCGGGGCTGAGGCGGTCCATGATCCCCAGCGCGAACATCATGCCGGCGCTGGGGCCGCCGATCTCGCCGACGCTGATGTCGACCTCGAACGGGAACTCCAGGTCGTTGCCGACCAGGACCCCGATGACCGGGTCGCCCTCCTCCGACTCCGCCGACTCGACCACGACCTCCTCGGTCTCGCCGTCGCGGCTGACGGTCAGCTCCACCGGGTCGCCGGGCTCCCGGTCCTGGACCTCCTCCACGGCCTCGGCCTTGTCCGCGACCGCCTCCCCGTCGATCCGGGTGATCAGGTCACCGGTCTCCAGCAGGCCCTCGGCCGGCATCCCCTCGCTGACCCCGGCGACGACGGCCGCCGTCTCGTAGTCGATCTCCAGCTCGTTGAGCGCGGCGGCGAGGGCGGTCTCCTGAGAGCTGTCCATCTGCAGCGTCTGGTTCTCGGTGATCTCCTCGACGCTGCGGTCCGGCGGGAAGACGACCTCTTCGGGCAGCACCGCCTGGTTCGGGGACAGCCACGCGCTCAGCGCGGTGAACAGGTCCATCCGGTGATCGGGGCCGCCGGCGTACTGGACGGTGACCATGGACAGCCCGCCCTCGTGCTCGTAGCTCTCGCGCCCCTCGATCCCGATGATGCGCTCGCCGTCGTGCTCGTCGAGGGTGTTGAGGGCCAGACCCGGCGAGGCCACCAGGTAGGGCACGCGGAGGAACAATCCAGCGACCGCGAAACCGACCAGCAGGGCGGCCGCGACGATGAGGGTCATCGCACGACGGAACATGCAGGCAAGCCTAAGGGGTCGGTTCGGGCTCCCGGCGCCGCCGGGTGCGCGGGCGCCCGCGCACCGGTCGCGCGGGAGGTTCCGGAGGCGCCGCGCCGCCGTCGGCGGGAGAAGGCGGATCGGCGCGCGTGCGCGGTCCGGTGGGCCTCCTCAGCAGGCCCCCACCCATTCGGTGCCGCCGTCGTCGAAGGTCTGGTGCTTCCAGATGGGCACCTCGGCCTTGATGTCGTCGATGAGCCTGCGGCAGGCGTCGAAGGCCTCCTCGCGGTGCGCGGCGGCGGCCGCGACGACGACGGCGGTGTCGCCGATCTCCAGGTCGCCGACGCGGTGCAGCGCGGCGACCCGCCACACGGGGCGGCCGTCCCCGGTGGTGTCGGCCACGACCTTCTCCATGACCCGCCGCATCTCGGCCTCGGCCGAGGGGTGCGCCGAGTACGACAGCGCGGTGACGCCGCGCCCGTGGTCATGGTCGCGGACCGTGCCCACGAAGAATGCGGTTCCTCCGGCCCGGGCGTCTCCGACGGCCGAAATCACCTCGTCAACCGAGATCGGGGTATCGCGCAGCCCCGCCAGCGTGATCGATTCCACGCCCATGACGGTATCAACTGGGCATCCCGGACGGACGGACCCCCGAGTCGCCCGCTTCTCCCCCGATCTCCCCCGAAACCGGCCAAGGGGGTCCGTTCGCCTCCGAAACGGCCGCGCGGCGCCCGCGTTCCGGCGCGGAGCGTCCCCGCCCCGGCACCCGTCAGCCCTTGCGGCGCTTGCGGAGGTGGCGCACTGCCGCGGCGGTGCCGATCGCGGCGACGGCGGCGCCCGCGGCGCTGGCCGCGGTGATCGTGGCCTCCTTGCGCCCGAGGGTCCGGCCGACCAGTGCGTGCTTGCCGGTGCGGGCCTCCAGCAGCGCCTGCAGGGCCTCGGCGTTGTCGTACTCGGGGTGCCAGCCGGCCTCGCGCAGCGTCACGCAGTCCACCACGCACGGGTAGACCAGGAACCGCAGCTCGCCGGCCGGGGCCGGGGTGATGCCGACCCGGTGCAGCCGCTGCGTCGCGCCGAAGGCCAGGTTCGCCGGGAGCTCGAAGCTGCGGATGCCCGCGATCTCCTCCGCGTCGGCCTGGGTGAGCGAGCCGTCGCAGCCCACCGCCAGGACCCCGTCCTTACCGTCGACCTCGTTGCGGACCATGAAGTCCAGCGCGCTCACCAGGTCCTCCACGTGGCAGAACTGCCACGCCTGTTCGCAGCCCTTGACGGTGAGCAGCCGGGGTGCGGCGAAGTGCCGGGTGAGCAGCGTGTCGAGTTCGGGGCCGACCAGGGGCGCCGGGCGCACGACGGTCACCGAGAGCCCGGGGTGGGCCCGCCGGGCGAGCGCGGCCAGCTCCTCGATCTCGGCGAAGTCGCTGAGCAGGCCGGCCCCGGACTCGGTCTTGAGCGGGGCGGACTCCGCGAGTGGGACGGGATTGGCCGGATCGGCGCCGTAGACCATGGTGCTGGTGATGAGGATGACGCGCGGCACGCGTTCGGCCGCGGCGGCCGTCAGCACGGTCTGGGCGGCCCGGATGTTTCGGGCGCGCCGCTCGCGCGGGTGCGTCTCCAGCGACCGGTCGTCGTCGGTGTGCACGAGCACGTCGACCCCTGCGAGCCGCGCGGCCAGCCGGGGGTCGCGCACGTCGGCGATCCGCCACGTCACCCCGTCCGCATCGCCGCGCTGCTCATCGATGGCGATCACCCTGGCGACCCGGCCGGAACCGGCGGCCTTCGGCAAACGTTCCACCAGCATCCGCCCGACGCCGGTGGCGGCGCCCGTGACCGCGACGACCAACCCATCGGCGGTGTGGCTGTGCTGTGGGCGAACCTGGCCAGATTGAGTATTCACTCCGGGCGGCTCCCAGCTAACGTGACAGTGGAGACATTCCTATCCTGCCTGAGGTCTAATCGTGAGCGACCTTCCTTTTGGTTTCAGCATGCCGAACGATCCCGATGACGAGTCCGGGCGCCGGTCGGGTGATTCCGGCTCGGGCGCCGGCAGCGGCGGCAGCGGCAGCGGCGGCCCAGGTGGGGGGATGCCGAACATGCCGCCCGGCGGCTTCCCCTTCGGCGACCCGCAGCAGATGGCGCAGATGCTCCGGCAGTTCGCCGACATGATGTCCGCGCAGACCCCGTCCGGCCAGGGCGACCAGAGCAGCGGCATCAACTGGGACATGGCCAAGAACGTCGCCCGGCACTCGGTGTCGGAGCACGGCGATCCGAGCGTCGGCGTCACCGAGTACGCCCACGTGCAGGAGGCCCTGCGGCTGGCCGACCTGTGGCTGAACGAGGCCACCTCGCTGCCGTCGGGCGTGCACACGATGGAGGCGTGGAGCAGGTCGGAATGGGTCGAGAAGACCATGCCGACCTGGTCGAAGCTGTGCGACCCGCTGACCGCGCGCATCGTCGAGTCGATGGGCCAGAACCTGCCGGGCGAGATGCAGTCGATGGCCGGTCCGCTGCTGGGCATGGTCCGGCAGATGGGCGGAATGCTGGTCGGCCAGCAGGCCGGGCAGGCCATCGGTGAGCTGGCCCGCGAGGTGCTCGGCTCCACCGACGTCGGCCTGCCCCTGGCCGGCGAGGGGCGCGCGGCGCTGCTGGCGCCGGGCGTCGCCAAGTTCGGCGAGGGGCTCGGCGTCCCGCTGGACGAGGTGCGGCTGTACCTCGCGGCGCGCGAGACCGCGCACCACCGGCTGTTCGGGCACGTGCCGTGGCTGCGCTCGCACCTGTTCAGCCTGGTCGAGGAGTACGCCCGCGGCATGTCCTTCGACATGAGCGGCCTGGAGGAGAAGCTCGGCCAGATCGACATCGCCAACCCGGAGGCGCTGCAGGAGGCGCTGTCGGGCTCCGAGGGCGAGGGGCTGTTCCAGCCGCAGGACACCCCGCAGCAGAAGGCGTCGCTGGCCCGCCTGGAGACGACCCTCGCGCTGATCGAGGGCTGGGTGTCGGTGGTCGTGGACGCCGCGGTGGCCGAACGGCTGCCGCAGGCCGCCTCACTGGCCGAGGCCATCCGCCGCCGCCGGGCCAGCGGCGGTCCGGCCGAGCACACCTTCGCCACCCTGGTGGGCCTGGAACTGCGGCCGCGGCGGCTGCGCGAGGCCGCGACGCTGTGGAAGGCGCTGGAGGAGGCCCGCGGGGTCGACGGCCGCGACGCCGTGTGGGAGCACCCCGACCTTATGCCCTCCAGCGACGACCTGGACGACCCCGAGGGGTTCGTCAGCGGCCGGGCCGACGCCGAGGCCGCGCAGCTCGACATCTCGCAGTTCACCGCCGAGCGCCCCGAAGGCGACTCCGAGGAGGGCGGCAGCGGCGGCAGCGGTGAGGAGGACGGCGGCAGGGGCGGCGAGGACGGCCGGTGAGCCTGCACGCCCGGGCCCGGTCGGCGCTGTCGTCCTGGATCGCGCCCGATGCGGCCCAGGACGCGCTGCGCCGGGACTACCTCGCCCACCTCGACCGCCACCCCGACGCGATGTGGCGCTCCTGCCTGCCCGGTCACCTCACGGCCAGTACCGCGATCATCGACCCCTCGGGGCGGCGCGCGGTGCTGACCCTGCACAGCAAGCTCAAGCTGTGGCTGCAGGTGGGCGGGCACTGCGAGGCCGATGACGCGAGCCTGGCGGCCGCGGCGCTGCGGGAGGCCACCGAGGAGTCGGGCATCCGGGGCCTGCGCCTGCTGCCCGAACCGGTGCGGCTGGATCGGCACACGGTGCCGTGCGGTGGCGGCTCCTGGCACCTGGACGTCCAGTACGCCGCGGTCGCCCCGGGCGACGCCGTCCTGGCCCGCGTCGAGGACGAGTCCGACGACCTGGACTGGTTCCCCGTGGACGACGTTCCCGACCCCTCCGACGACGCCTGCCGTCGGCTGGTCGCCGCTGCCGCCGCCGCGGTGCGCGCGGCGTGACCCCCGCCGCCGAACCGGACGCACCGTCGGCGACTCGGGCGAAGTAAGGTCGCGCCGCACGGTCCCGTGCCGGACCCCCGCTCCCAACGGGTCGGCGCCCGCGAAAGCGGTGACCCGAGACCTCCTGCGCCGCCGGACGCTGCGCGCCGACGACAGCCCCACCAGGTCACCACGGGCTCGGCAGAACCTGGAGATAATCCACGCCCTTCCCACCGGCGATCTAGCGCCCCGCGAGCAGGACGCGGGTGGAGTCCCAGCCCTCCAGGCCGGGGTCCAGGCGAGCGATGTCGGCGGGGGTGCGCAGGCGGTGCCAGCCGGGGGCCGTGGACAGGGCCCGGCGCGCGGGGGCGGCCTCCGCCAGCAGAGCGAGGGCCTCGGGATCGTCCAGGCCGACGTCTCCCGGCCAGTCCGGGGTAGGGAGCCGGGCGGCCAGCGCCACCAGGCCGCCGTTGCCCGACGGGCAGACCGCGACCTCGGCCGATCCCAGGGCGCGGAAGAGCTTTCCGACCAGCAGCGGCGGCAGATCGGGGGCGTCGGCGGCGACCAGTGCGGCCTGATCGGCTCCGCGTGCGGCCAGGGCGTCCAGCGCGAGCCGCACCGGACCGGCGCCGCTCACCGGCAGCACGGGGGTCCCCGGCCAGGTCAGTTCGGCGACGCCGGCGGCGCGCCGGGCCAGTTCCGCGTCATCGTCGGCGCCCCACACCACGACGGCCGGTTCGCACAGTTCGAGCCCTGCGACGACCTCGTAGGTGTCCTCGGTGAGGGCGAGCGCGAACTCCGCCGGGTCGACGCCGGGCGGCGGCGCGGAGCCGGTGCCGGGGGTGGCGAGCACGGCGGCGATGCGCTTCACACTGAGCTCCTGGGGGTGGGAGGGGCCTGGTCGGTGCGATGCTAGTCGCTGTCGTCGTCCGGATCCGGGGACACTCCCGCGGCGAGCCGCGGCGCCGCGGTGACGCCCTCCAGGTAGCCGCGGGCACGTTCGGCCTTGGGGTAGCGGTTGACCAGTTCCCAGAACTCGTGGCCGTGGCCGGGGATGATCAGGTGCACGAGCTCGTGGATCAGCACGTAGTCGACCACCCAGGCCGGCATCCCGGACAACCGGCGCGACAGCCGGATGGAGCGGTCGGCGGGGGTGCAGGAGCCCCAGCGGGTGTGCTGGTTGTCGACCCAGCGCACGCTGGCGGGCCGCACCACGTCCGGCAGGTAGCGTTCCGCCAGCTCCACGGCGCGTTCCTGCAGCGCGTCATCGCTGGGGCGGCGGCGCTCCTCGCGCGCTTCGAGCCGCTCCAGCATGCGGTCCACCCAGCGCTTTTCCTCCGCGCGGGAGAGACTCGCCGGAACGAGGACGACCGTCTTGTCCCCGTCCCTGTAGGCGGACACGGTCCGCCGACGACGGGAACTCCGGCGCACCTCGACTTTTGGATCGGGAGGCACAATTTTAAGGTAGCCCAGAGTTGACAAGTGCCACAGGGGGTGGAAGGCACCCTTTTACCATCGGAAACACCCTATGTCCGTCCACGGAAGTCGGCAATACAGCCGAATCGGTGCCGTATCAGGGCGTGAGCAGCACAAAAGAGCGGACGGCACCGGCGTCCACATCCGGCCAGGGCGCACCGCGGGCCCGCTCTCACATATCCGACGCCCCCGGACGCACCACGCGAAGCACCGAACGGTGACAATGTCCCCGTGAGCGATCTGCCCCGACGCGCGTTCACGCGCACCGCAAAGCTGGCGTCCCTGCCATTGGGCTACGCCGGCCGCAGCACGATGGGCCTCGGCAGGCGCATGGGCGGAAGCCCGGCCGACGAGGTCAGCAGCGATGTCCAACGCCGGACCGCCGAGCACGTCTTCGAGGTCCTCGGCGAGCTCAAGGGCGGCGCGATGAAACTCGGACAGGCGCTGTCCGTGTTCGAGGCCGCGCTGCCCGAGGAGATCGCCGAGCCGTACCGGGCCACCCTCACCCGGCTGCAGGAGGCCGCACCGCCCGTCCCCGCCGCGACCGTGCACCGGGTGCTGCGCGACAACATGGGTCCCGGTTGGCCGGAGCTGTTCTCCTCCTTCGACGACGAGCCCGCCGCGGCGGCCTCCATCGGCCAGGTGCACCGGGCCGTGTGGCACGACGGCCGCGAGGTGGCCGTCAAGGTGCAGTACCCGGGCGCGGGCAAGGCCCTGATGAGCGACTTCCACCAGCTCGCCCGCATCAGCAGGCTGTTCCCGGTCATCATGCCGGGCCTGGAGGTCAAGCCGCTGCTGGCGGAGCTGAAGGACCGGATCATCGAGGAGCTGGACTACGGATTGGAGGCCACGGCCCAGCAGGGCTTCGCCGATGCCTACGCCGACGACCCCTGCTTCGTCGTCCCCGAGGTGCTGGCCGGCCACGAGCAGGTGCTGGTCAGCGAATGGCTGGGCGGCCGCCCGCTGTCGGAGATCATCACCGAGGGGACCCGGGCCGAACGCGACCGGGCCGGGCTGCTCTACACCCGGTTCCTGTTCTCCGGTCCCGAGCTCGCCGGGCTGCTGCACGCCGACCCCCATCCCGGCAACTTCCGGTTGCTGCCCGACGGCCGACTCGCGGCCCTGGACTTCGGCGCGGTGAACCGGCTGCCCGACGGGTTCCCCCTGGCCTTCGGCCGACTCATCAGGATCGGGCTGCGCGGCGACGCCGAATCCGTCGCCGAAGGGCTCGTCGACGAGGGCTTCCTGCGGCCCCACTCCGGCATCGCCCCCCAGCGGCTGCTGGAGTTCCTGATGCCCAGCGCCGAACCGGCCCGGCACGAACGGTTCGCGTTCAGCCGACTGTGGCTGCGGGAGGAGGCCGAACGCCTCTACCACAAGTCCAGTGCCGTACTGCGGGAACTCAACCTGCCGCCCTCCTACATGCTGATCCATCGCGTGATCCTGGCCTCGACCGGAGTGCTGTGCCAGCTCGGGGCCGAGGTGCCGGTCCGCGCCGAGGTGGAGCGCTGGGTCCCGGGCTTCCTCGACGAGTGGTGACGCGGACGCGGAGGAGGACGTCCGGCGGTCGCGCACCGATAAGGCCGAGGGGCCGGGGACCCCGCGTTCGCGCGGTCCCCGGCCCCTCGGCGGTCACCTCGGTCGATGCAACCGTGTCATGTCTCGGCTAGTACACCTGTGTCATTACCGGTCAATGCAACCATGTCATGTCTCGGCTAGTACACCTGTATCGTTATCGGTCAACACAATCGCGAGACCCGGATTTCCATGAGCGCCTGTTCGGCACGGCGCTCCTCGCGGAGCTGGGCCCGGAGCTGACGCGCGTTGAGCCGGTGGCGCCGACGCCGACGCTTGTCATCGACGGTCTTCTCCAGACGGACGAGTTCGTGGAGCAGCATGGTGGTTTCCTTCGCGGTATCGAAAGCGGTTGTTCGGAGGTTGGTCCGGCCGATCCGGCCGGATGGGCCCGATGCCGGGGCTAGGCGGCGACCGGCTGGGCGTCCTTGCGGGGACGGCCGCGCGGGCGCTTGCGGGCGACGACCTTGCCGGCGACGAGCAGCTGCCCGCCCCACACGCCCCACGGCTCCCGCCGCTCGAGCGCATCGGCCAGGCACTGCTCCCTGACCGGGCAGTCGGCGCAGACCGCCTTGGCGGCCTCGACATCGGCCGGGGCCTCGGCGAAGAAGAGGTCCGGCTCCCATCGGCAGGGGACCTCGACCTCCCCGAGCCACGGAGTTTCCAGGACCGACGCAAGCATCGGTGTCCTCCCTGTTCTTGGTGATCAACGCGGTAGGCGACAACGACGACCGGAATCTCGTCCGGTTGAGGGGCCTTGACCTGCGATGAGTCCCACGAGACAGGTCTCCGCTCCGGGAGACGGGTTCTCGGGAGACAGCAAAATGGCCGCGGCCCCAATGTGGGGTTCCGCGGCCACGGGAGGATCACCCGGCCTTTTCAGCTAGGCCGGAGCACTCCGTGGACACTCCCCCACCGCGCCCTCGGGGCGCTGGGATTCTGCGAACTTCGTTCCGATGCGGTGGCGGCTCGGCATGAGTCGAGCGGCCTGGGCATTGCCCGCGGCGGCCCGGGCATTGCCCGCGTGGAACAACACATCCGTATCCATGCACACACCACTGCCGCGCCCGGCGCCCCAAGCGCCGAGGAACGGACCGAAAGCAGAGATCAGAGTCCTCATTTGACCGGAGCACCTCCTCACATTGAGACCGTCGGGATCTTCTCCCGCGGTGGACGCGAACTCGATGACGTTAAGACTAGAGGGGCCGACGAAAAATCAGCAACCTATTTTTGACCTGCGATTTTGGCCGGGAGCGGCCGGAACCCGGCGGGAATTTCCACGGTCCTCGCGCGGTTGCGGCCCCGGCTCCCGCACCCTCCCCCGGCGGCGCGGGCGGGCCTATTCGTCCCCGTTCCCGCCGTCGGTGACGCGGATCAGGCCCTCCTGGACGACGGAGCAGACCAGCTCACCGCCGCGGGTGTAGACCAGCCCGCGGGCCAGCCCGCGGGCGCCGTCGGCCGACGGGGTCTCCTGGGCGTAGAGCAGCCAGTCGTCGGCCCGGAACGGTCGGTGGAACCACATGGCGTGGTCGAGGCTGGCCATCGCGATGCCCGAGAACGACCGGCCGTGCGCGATCAGCACGGTGTCGAGCAGGGTCATGTCCGAGGCGTAGGTCATAAGGCAGACGTGCAGCAGCGGGTCATCGGGCAGGGTCCCGTCGACCTTCAGCCACACCAGGTTCTCCATGCTGCGCAGGCTCGGGTCGCGCTCGACCTCGAAGGACAGCGGGCCGACCGGGCGCACCTCGATCGGGTGCCAGGTCGCGAAGCGCGGCACCTTGCCGAAGACCTCGTACAGGCGCTCGCGCGTCGTCGGCAGCTCGTCGGGGGCGGGCACGTCCGGCATCGGCGTCCGGTGCCGCAGGCCCGGCTCGACGTGGTGGAACGACGCCGACAGGGTGAAGATCGCCTTGCCGTGCTGGATCGCGGTGACCCGGCGCGTGGTGAAGGAGCGCCCGTCGCGCACCCGGTCCACCTCGTAGACGATCGGCACCGAGGGGTCGCCCGGCCTGATGAAGTAGGCGTGCAGCGAGTGGACGTGGCGGTCGGAGGGGACGGTCCGCCCGGCCGCGACCAGCGCCTGGCCGGCCACCTGGCCGCCGAAGATGCGCTGGGGGCCGCCGTCGGGGCTGCGGCCGCGGAAGATGTTCACCTCGATCGGTTCGAGGTCGAGGATGTCGAGCAGCCCCTGGAGGGTCTGCCCCGTGTCGGGCTCCGGTCGCTCCTGCCGGTCGGCCCCCCGCGCCGCCTGCTCGGTCACCGATGGTCCTCCTCGCTGCTGTCGTCGTCCGCCCCGCCACCGCCGCCGACCGGCGCCGGCTCCCGGCCGGCGCACAACGCCAGCACGGCCTCACCGTAGCGCTCCAGCTTCACCGCGCCGACACCGGATATCCGGGACAACTGGGAGACCCCCGTGGGCACGTGCTCGGCGATGGCCTGCAGAGTCGCGTCGGTGAAGACGACGTAGGCCGGCACCTTCTGCTCCGCTGAGATCTCGCGCCGCCACGCCTTGAGCCGCTCCAGCAGCTCCTCGTCGTAGTCGGCCGGACAGTCCAGGCAGCGGCCGAGCTTGCGCTCCGGGGCGTCGGTGAGCGTCGTGCCGCAGATCCTGCACTGCGCGGGCTTGGCCTGCCTGCGCCGCTCGGAGCGCTGCCCGGCGAGGGAGGGCGAGGCCGGCCGCAGTCCGTCGAGGAAGTGCGAAGGCTTGCGGCTCCTGCGGCCGCCCGGCGAGCGGGCCAGCGCCCAGGACAGCGCGAGGTACTCGCGGGCCCGGGTGACGCCGACGTAGAAGAGCCTGCGCTCCTCCTCGACCTGGTCAGGGCCCTCGGCGTAGATGATCGGCAGCATGCCCTCGGTCAGCCCGACCAGGAACACCGCGTCCCACTCCAGGCCCTTGGCCGAGTGCAGCGACGCCAGCGTGACGCCTTCCAGCTCGGGGGCGTGCTCGGTCGCCACCCGCGCGTCCAGTTCGGCGACGAAGTCGGCCATGGTCGCGCCGGGGCGCTCCGCCGCGACGTCCTCGGCCAACTGGGCCAGCGCGGCCAGCGACTCCCACCTCTCCCTGGCCTGGCGGCCCTCGGGCGGGGTCTCGGTGAGGCCGATCTGGGGTTGGGAGAGGAGGTGGCGGACGGCGGTGACCAGCGATTCGCCGTCGTCGCCGCGCCCGGCGCCGCGCAGGGTGTGCACGGCCCTCCTGATCTCGGGGCGGTCGAAGAACTGCGTGGCGCCGCGCAGCGTGTAGGGCACGTCGGCGTCGGAGAGCGCCTGTTCGTAGGCCGCCGACTGGGAGTTGGTGCGAAACAGCACCGCGATCTCGCGGGCGGGGGTGCCCGCGTCGATCAGCGCGGCGATCTTGCGCGCGACGGAGGTGGCCTCGGCCGGTTCGTCGTCGTACTCGGTGTAGGTCGGATCGGGGCCGTCGGGGCGCTGCGCGACCAGCTCCAGCCGGTGCTGCGCCGCCGGGCCGCGCGCCTGGGTCAGCGAGGTGTTGGCCACGCGCACCACCTGCGGGCTGGACCGGTAGTCGCGCACCAGCCGCACCACCGTGGCGTGCGGGTAGGCGGCGGAGAAGCCGGTGAGGTAGGCGGGGGTGGCCCCGGCGAAGGAGTAGATGGTCTGGTTGGGGTCGCCGACCACGCACAGGTCGTCGCGCTCGCCCAGCCACGCGTCGAGCAGCAGCTTCTGCAGCGGGTTGACGTCCTGGAACTCGTCGACGACGAAGTAGCGGTACTGGGCGCGCACCTGCTCGGCGATCTGGGGCGACTCGGTGAGCATGGCCGCGGTGAGCTCCAGCATCGCCTCGAAGTCGAGCAGGTTGCGCTCGCGGCGCAGCTCCTCGTAGGCGTCGAACACGCGGGCGACGTCGCGGGCGGGCATCGGCGCGGTGCGGCCGGCCTTGACGACGCCGGTCTCGTAGTCGGCCGGGCGGATCTGGCTGACCTTGGCCCACTCGATCTCGCCGGCGAGGTCGCGCAGCCCGGTGCGGTCGAGCTGGAGCGCGCACGAGTGCGCCGCCTCGGCGACGATCTGGATCTTGCTGGAGATGAGCGTGGGTTTGGGGCCGCCGACCGCTTGTGGCCAGAAGTAGGAGAGCTGTCGCAGCGCGGCGGCGTGGAACGTGCGGGCCTGCACGCGCGGCGCCCCGAGCGAGCGCAGCCGGCCGCGCATCTCACCGGCCGCCCGAGTGGTGAACGTCACCGCCAGGACCTGCTGCTCCGGCACGACCCCGCTGGCCACCGCGTAGGCGATCCGGTGCGTGATGGCGCGCGTCTTGCCGGTGCCGGCACCGGCGAGGATGCACACCGGCCCGCGCACCGAGCGCGCCGCCTCAAGCTGTTCGGGGTCGAGCCCCTCCAGTACGAGGTCAGGGTCCATTGGGCGTCGCCTCCAATCCGCCCGATCGCCTCGGGCACGGGTACGGGCCGCTCCTTCTCCACGTTTCCCTCAGACCTCATTCGGCCACCGCAGAAGCTTTTGCCCGGTCCAGTCTCTCAAGTATCAGTGTGAGTGCGGGCGTACCCGAAACACCAACCGCGGCGGGTGGACGAGGGCGCGGACGGGTGCGAGGCCGCGGCGTCACGCACGCGCCAGGGGAACCATCGCGCTGTGACCTGCGTCTGACCCGCCGACCCTGATCGCGTTGGGAAGCTTCGGCACGGTTCTCGGCGTTGGTAGTAGGCGGTGCATGTCCCATACGGGTAAGGAGAACACCCCATGACCACCCCCTCGACCGCGCAGATCACCATGTACACCACGCCGTGGTGCGGTTTCTGCAAGCGGCTGAAGAGCCAGCTCGGGCGTGAAGGCATCGAGGTCGCCGAGGTCAACATCGAGCAGGACCCCGAGGCCGTCGAATACGTCATGAAGGTCAACGGCGGCAACCAGACCGTTCCGACGCTGCTGTTCGCCGACGGCTCGGCGCTGACCAACCCTTCGCTGTCACAGGTCAAGGAGAAACTGGCGACGCAGTCGTAGCCGAGCGGCCCGCCACCTCGCGGCGCGGGGTGGCGTTCCGGCTTCTCGGCTGCAGAGAAGATGGGGGAAGACGTGACGCCTGACAGAGCGGTTCGCAACGGGGACGAAACGGCGATCGGGCTGATCCGGCGGACATCCGCCGGCTGGAGGGTGCACGGCGACGAGGAGTTGCCGGACCTGGTCAACGCCATGGTGCTGGCCGACCTCCTCGCCGCCGAGGATCGGCAGCAGGCCGCGGTGGCCGCCGTGCCCCCGCGCGCGCCGGAGCAGGCGTCGGAGCTGGAGCGGCTCCGGGTGACGGTGGCGCAGTTGGAGCACGCGCTGCACACCCGCGTGGTCGTGGAGCAGGCCATAGGAGTGCTCTCCGAGCGGCACCGGCTGACCCCGCGCAAAGCGTTCGAACGGCTGCGCCACGCCGCGCGCTCGCGCGGCCGCAAGGTCAACGAGCTCGCCCGCGAGGTGGTCACCAGCGCGGGCAACCCCCTGACGGCTCTGCCGGAGGAACTGGCCCGCGAGGGCGCGGCCGCCCAGGCCGGTCCGGCCAGGAGGCGCAGGTAGCCGGGGAGCGGGGCGGCGGGGCCGTATGGGGGCGGCCTCACCAGCCGCCGGGGAGTCCGGCGCCGTACCAGTTCTCGATGAGCTTGCGCGCGATCGATACGGGGCCGGGCAGCAGGACCTCGCCGCTTCGGGCCGCGGCGAGGAGCTCCTCGCGGGTGAACCAGCGCACGTGCTCGATCTCCTGGTGGTCGGTGCGCTCGGCCGTGCCCACGGCGAGGGCGGAGTAGCCCAGCATCAGGCTGCGCGGGAACGGCCACGGCTGGGAGCCGAGGTAGCGCGGATCCGCGACGGCCACGCCGACCTCTTCGGCGACCTCCCGGATGACGGCCTGCTCCAGTGATTCACCGGGCTCGACGAATCCGGCCAGCACCGAGTAGCGCTTCTCCGGCCACCTCGGGTTGTGCGCCAGCAGGCACTGCTCGGTCCCGTCGGCGACCCGGTGCACCAGCATGATCACGGCCGGGTCCATCCGCGGGAAGGTGTCGTTGCCCTCCTTCTCGCACGTGCGCACGTGCCCCGCCGCGCCGGAGCGCGTGGGCGAACCGCAGCGGGAGCAGAACATGTGCGTGGCGTGCCAGTTGGCGAGCGCGACGGCGTGGGTGAGCAGCCCGGAGTCGCGCGCGTCGAGCAGCGCGCCGATGTCGCGCAGGGAGGTCAGCTTGGTGCCGGCCGACTCGGTGAGCTCCACGCCGGAGGCCGCGCGCACCGCGAAGTAGGCGCGCCCGGTCTCGTCGACGCCGAGCAGGTAGCGCTCGCCCTCGGGAGCCTCGGCCGGCGCCGCGAACACCAGTTCCGGGCGCTCGGTGTCGGTGCTCACCAGGGCTCGGGACTGCTTGACCATCAGGCCGCGCCACCCGTATTCACCGGGTTCGCCCCGCTCCAGCACGAGCACGCGGGTGCGCGGATCGGCCCAGGCCGCCTCCAGCCACGCCTCGTCGGTGCGCCGGTGCCCGGCCATGTCGACGACGCCGCGCGAAAGAGCCGGGGTCAGATGTGGTTCGGTCATGGTGCTTCTTCCAGGGGTTCGGTGCGGGAGACCCTACGGGCGCAGCGCGGCGGCGAGCTCGTCCCACAGGTGGGCGGCGCTCTCGGCGCCCTTGAGCAGCAGGGGGACCTCGACCTTTTCGTTGGGCGCGTGGATCCGGTCGTCGTCGAGGCCCACCGCGACGAACACCAGCGGCGCGCCGAGAACGTCGGCGATGTCGGCCTCGGGGCCGCTGCCGCCCTCGCGGGTGAACAGCACCTCGGTGTCGAACGCCCGGCCCATGGCCGCGCGGGCGGCGCGCACGGCGGCCGATTCGAGGTCGGAGGCGCACGGGCGCACGCCGGGCCCGGCGAAGGCCACGGTGGCGCGCACGCCCTCGGGCAGGTTGCCGGCCACGTAGGCGTCCACGCACCGCTGGACGCGCAGCGGGTCCTGGTCCGGGACCAGCCGGAAGCTGACCTTGGCGTGCGCGGAGCGCGGGACGATCGTCTTGGTTCCGGCACCGGTGTGGCCGCTCCACATGCCGTTGATCTCGGCCGTCGGGCGCACCCAGACGCGTTCCAGCGTGCTGTACCCGGCCTCGCCCGCGGCGGCGGTGCTGCTCGCGGTGCGCAGCCACTCGGCCTCGTCGAAGGGGAGCCGGGCGAGGAGCCCGCGCTCGGCCGCCGTGACCTCGGCGACGTCGTCGTGGAAGCCGGGGATGGCGATGCGGCCGTCGGCGTCGTGCATCCCGGCCAGCAGGCCGGCGAGCACCCGGGCGGGATTGGGGACCGCGCCGCCGAAGGAGCCGCTGTGCAGGTCGACCTCTGGTCCGTACACGTCGATCTGGCAGTCCGTCAGGCCGCGCATGCCCACGCACATCGACGGCGTCTCGGCCGACCACATGGTGGTGTCGGAGATGACGACGACGTCGCAGCCGAGCCGGTCCCGGTGGCGCTTCAGCAGCTCGGCGAAGTGCGGCGACCCGGACTCCTCCTCGCCCTCCACGAGCAGTTTGACGGTCACCGGCGGGGCGCTCGCGCCGGAGGCGGCGAGGTTGGCGCGCAGGCCGAGGGTGTGGAACAGCACCTGGCCCTTGTCGTCGGAGGCGCCGCGGCCGATCAGCCGGTCGCCCTGCTCGACCGGGACGAAGGGATCGGTGTGCCAGGCCTCGACGGGATCGACGGGCTGCACGTCGTGGTGGCCGTAGACGACGACGGTGGGGGCCCCGGGGTCGGTCGCCGGCCACTCGGCGAAGACCGCGGGCATGCCGTCGGTCTCCCAGACCTCCACGGTCGGGAAGCCCGTGTCGGCGAGGTGGGCGGCCAGCCAGTCCGCCGAGCGGCGGACGTCGCCGCTGCGAGCGGGATCGGCCGATATGGACGGGATCGCCAGCCAGTCCTTGAGCGCGGCGACGAACTCACCGCGGTGCTTCTCGACGTAGGTGCGCGGATCCATCTGGCGAACCGGTTCCTTCCCTGATCGACGCTGACCGCTACCGAGCTTACTGAGGTCTGCATCGGCTGCGCGGCCTGGGCCTTCGGCGGCGATCTCGACCTTATCGGGGTCATTCGAGCGGTTTCAGGCCCCACAACGTCGAGACCGCCGCGGAACGCAGACCTCGGTAGGGCGTGTCCAGCGGATCGATGTCCTGCCGCACGCTCCCCCTACCTGAGAGCCAGGCGCCGGGTAGCCCTGTGGACACGGGGGCGCGGGCGGGGCCCGCGCTCTACTGTGGAGCGGAGCACGCACATCGATCCTTCGAGTGGGAGATGAACGCCGAGGAACGGGAGCCGCGAGCGGGAACGGCGCGGGACGGGCGCGAACCGCCGGAGCCGGAGGCCGACACCGCACGCCCGATCGCCGACACCCTGCGCGCCGCGGTGTGGGGCCCGCCGAGCGCGCTGCCCAGGCGGCTGCCGGTGCCGGGGAGCGGCGACGGCGCGCGCCCGCTGCTCGGCGGCGTCTGCGCGGGGATCGCCCGGCGGCGCGGATGGCGGCCGTGGACGGTGCGCCTGCTGGCGATCCTGCTCGTGCTGCCGATGGCGCTGTATCCGGTGGTCTGGCTGGTCGGGGCGGCCGGACGGCCCCCGGAGAGCGTGCGCGGCCGGGCGAACCGGCAACTGCTCGTCATCGCGGCCGCGGCCGCGGTCTCCCTCCTGAGCGCCCCACGGCTGATGGATCTGGGCCTGACCGAGACCTCCGCGCTGATCGCGGGCCTCGCCGTGGGGCTCCCCCTCCTCGCGCTCCCCCGCTCCCCGCTGCTGTCCTGGCGCCTCATGACGCCGGCGCTGGTGCTGATGCTGTTCCTGCTGTGGACGCTGCCGGAGCAGCCCGTCGCCTCCAACGGCCCGTTCCCGGCCGCGGGGGCCGCCGCCTACCTCCTCGTGCTGTTCATCGTGGCGAGCCAGTACGACCGCAGGGTCGTGCTCGTGGTCGGGGCGTGCGCCACCGCCCTGACCACCGTCCACACGGCCGTGCTGGGCGCCGACGCCGCACCCGTGGTGTGGTCCGTCGTCCTCGTGCTCGCCGTGCTGATCGCCGGGGACAACGTCCGGCTGCGCCGCGAGGCCGCGGGGGCGGAGTCCTCGCGGCAGGAGGTCCCGCCGACGGGCCGCCCGCCGATCCCCCTGTGGGACGACGTCCTCGACGCGGTGTGGCGGACCCCGGCCCGGCCGGCGGCCGGGCGGCTGCGCCTTCCCCGCGGGCCGGTCCGGCCGATCGGGGAGCGCGTGATCGCGGGGGTGTGCGGCGCGTTCGCCCGGGGGTCCTTGGCCAGGCTCATCACGTTCCGCCTGCTGTTCTGCCTGTTCCTCCCGCTCAGCGCCGCCGTCTACCTGCTGCTGTGGCTGCTGCTGCCGCTGGAAGGGCGCCCGTCACCCGCCACCACCCTCAACCGAGACGCTCCGCGCCACTCCGCCTATCAGAAGGCCATCGCCTGGTTCCTGTTGTTCGGGGTCGGGGCCGGTGTCGCGGCGCTGGCCGCCGTCCAGACGGTCGACTTCCTCGGGATGGCCGTGGCGCCCTCCGTGGTCCTGGGCATCGTGACGGGCCTGCCGCTGGCGCTGCTTCCCTACTCCCCATTGCTGACCTGGCGGTTCATGACCGCAGGCCTCTTCGCCGTCCTGGTGGCCTCCGCGGTCGACGACGGTTCGATGCTGTCCCCGACGGCCGTCGGGGGCATCCCACCGGGCATCCTGTGGCCGTGGCCGATCGCCGTGCTGGTCGTGCTGCCGCTGGTGCTGTACCTGGTGGCGATCGGCTCCTCCGGTCGGCTGACGGCCGGCGTCGGCGCCGTCACCGTGCTGCTGGGCATCCTCCCGGCCTCCGTGTTCGCCGGGACCCCGCCGCTGCAGGCGCTGTGGATCTCCGCCGTCGCCGTCGCCGTCCTCGCCTTCGGCCACACCGTGCGCGGCAGGCGCACCGCCCAGCGCGAGCTCGCCCACGAGAGCGCGCTGCGCAGGCAGGACCGCGCCCGCCAGGCCGTGCTGGAGGAGCGCTCCCGCATCGCCCGCGAGCTGCACGACGTCGTCTCCCACCACATGTCGATGATCGCGATCCAGGCGGAGGCCGCGCCCTACAAGGACCTGGACCTGTCACCGGATGCGGCCGCGACCTTCCACGCGCTCCGCGACACCGCGCGCGACGCGCTGGCGGAGATGCGCAGGGTCGTGGGGCTGCTGCGCGAGGACGACGAGGACGCCGAGCGGGTGCCCCAGCCCGGCCTGGCGCAACTGGACGATCTCGTGGCCGGGGCCCGCGAGGCGGGGATGACCGTCGAACTGGAGGTCGCCGGCCTGCCCGGGGACCTGCCGGGCTCGGTGGACCTGTCGGCGTACCGCATCGTCCAGGAGTCCCTGAGCAACGCCGGGCGGCACGCCGCGGGAGCGCACGTGCGCATCGGCGTCGAAGGCGGTCCCGGGCTGGTCACGCTGCGGATCGCCAACGGCCCCGCCGGCGCCTCCACCCCCGGGCCCGGTCTGGAACCCGGCGGGCACGGCCTGGTCGGGATGCGGGAGCGGGTGGCGATGCTCGGCGGGTCGCTGCGCGCCGGGCCGCTCCCCGGCGGCGGCTTCGAGGTCGTCGCCGAACTGCCCGTCCCGGGGGAGGACTGAAAGGACCGCCGCATCCGGCCATCCGGCGGTGGGGGCCGTGGGGCCTGGCTAGGCTTGGGCCGTGCCCATCACCGTCATAGTCGCCGACGACCAGGCCATGGTGCGCGACGGCATCGCCACGCTGCTCGACGCCGCACCCGACATCGACGTCGTGGGGCAGGCCGCCAACGGGCACGAGGCCGTGGAGCTGGCGCGCAGCCACCGGCCGGCCGTCGTGGTGATGGACGTGCGCATGCCGGTCCTGGACGGCCTGGCCGCCACCCGGCAGATCACCACGATGGGCGGCGGGGCGGACGACCCCGACGGCCCGGCCGCGGGCACCCGGGTACTCGTCCTGACGACCTTCGACCTCGACGAGTACGTCTACGAGGCGCTCGGCGCCGGTGCCAGCGGGTTCCTGCTGAAGGACGCCCCGGTCGAGGACCTGCGCTCGGCGGTGCGCGTGGTGGCCGACGGCGACGCGCTGCTCGCGCCGTCGGTGACGAAGCGGCTGATCGGCGACATCGCCAAGCGGCGCAGGGAGAAGATCCACGCCCGGCCCGAGGCCTTCGACGACCTCACCCCCCGCGAGGTCGACGTGCTGCGCCAGGTCGCGCGCGGCCTGTCCAACGGCGAGATCGCGCAGGAGCTGTTCCTCGCCGAGCAGACCGTGAAGACCCACGTCGGCCGGATCCTGATGAAGCTGGGCCTGCGCGACCGCACCCAGGCCGTCGTCTTCAGCTACGAGAACGGGCTGGTCTAGGGGTCGCACCTCTGCCTGCCGGAGACCTGGCGAGGCAGCACCGGCCCCCTCCCCCTCCGGAGGTAGCCGACGGTCGGCTCTGCGGGGGGACGACCGGGCTGGAGGCCGGTTCCTAGCGTCATCGGCATGACGCGACGGATGAACGCCCCGGCCATCGCGGCCCTGTCGGTACTCATCGGCGGAGCGGTGTGGCTGCAGCAGCCCGATCCCGTACCGGCGCCGCTGCGCTACTCCTCCGAGGTCGTCGACGGGCACCACCTGCTGGCCGACGACCCCGCCGGTTCCGGCCGGGTGGTGGAGGCGCTGGGCGACCTCGACGGCGCCGACGACATCGCCGTGCTCGTGCCCGGCACCGGGCAGAACCGGGGCAACTTCCGGCGCAGCGACGGCAACCCCGGCACGGTCCCGCTGGCCAACGGCCGGGCGCTGCTGGAGGAGCTGCGGCGGCAGCGGCCGGACTCCCGCGCGGCCGTGGTGGTCTGGCTGGGCTACCTGCCGCCGCAGGACCTGGGCCCGCACGCGCTCACCTCCACGTCGGCGCGGGAGGGCGCGGCCGAGCTGGTGCGGTTCGACGCGTGGCTGCCGGAGGACGCCCACGTCACCCTGGTCTGCCACAGCTACGGCAGCGTCGTGTGCGGCGAGGCCGCCCGGCACGGGGGCGTCGCCGACGACGTGGTGGCGCTGGGCAGCCCCGGGATGGGCGTGGGCGGCGCGGAGGAGGTGCGGGCGCGGGTGTGGGCCACTCGCGCCGATGACGACTGGATCCGCTTCGTGCCGTCGGTCGCCCTGGGACCGCTGGGCTACGGCTCCGACCCGATGGACCCGGATTTCGGCGCCCGGGTGTTCTTCCCCGGTCCGATTCACGGGCATGAATCCTATTACCGGCCCGGGAGCGCGTCGCTGGAGGCCATCGCGCGGATCGCGCTCGGGGACGGCGGAGAACTGCGGGAGACGACGCCATGACGGCCACGAACGGGGATCCGGTGCGGCGCGGCCACCGCGCAGACGCGCGGCGCGGCCCGCGACCGTCGCGGTGGCGCGGCGCCGGGCACCGCATCGGCGAGGCCGCCGCCGGGATCGACCGCGCCACGCCGGCGACGCGCGAGCGCGCGATCGACGGCCTGCGCGCCCTCGCGATCTGCGGTGTCGTCCTCGGCCACTGGCTGGTGACCGCGCTGGTGGTGTGGGAGGACGGCGGTCTGCGCGTCTCCAGCCCGCTGCGGGACATGCCCGGGCTGGCCCCGTTGAGCTGGGTACTGCAACTGCTCGGCCTGTTCTTCCTGGTGGGCGGCTACGTCGCGGCGCGGTCCCTGGCGCGGTCGCGGGAGCGGGGGCAGAGCGACGGGGCGTGGCTGCGCGCCCGGCTGGGACGGCTGCTGCGGCCGCTGATCGCGGTGGCCGCGGTCTGGGGGCTGATCGCGGCGGTGCTCCCGCTGCTCGGCGTGCCGGAGGCGACGATGCGCACGGGCGTGCTGCTGACCGGCCAGCCGATGTGGTTCATCGCCGTGTACCTGGCGGTCACCGCGCTGACCCGCTACGTCGTGGCGGCCGACCTGCGCTTCGGCGCCGTCGCCGTACTGGTCCCGCTGGCGGCCGTCGCAGCCGTCGACCTGCTGTGCCACGGCCCCTGGCAGGAGGCGGTGCCCGGATGGCTCGGCATGGTCAACGTGCTCCCGGCCTGGCTGTTCGGCTACCAGTTGGGCGTGTCCTGGGCGCACGGTCGGCTGAGCCGGCCGATCGCGGTGGTCCTGCTCATCGCCGGGGCGGTGGGACTCGCTGTGCTGGTGACCCGACTCGGTTACCCGGTGAGCGCCGTCGGCGTGCCCGGGGCGGAACGCAGCAACGCCCACCCGCCGTCGCTGTTCGTCCCGACGCTGGCGGCGGCCCAGATCGGCGCGGCCGTGCTGCTGCGCGACCCGCTGGAGCGCCTGCTGCGCCGCAGTCCGCTGCTGTGGGCGGGGGTCGCCGCGCTCAACCTCGGCGCGCTCACGGTGTTCTGCTGGCACCAGAGCGCACTGGTCGCGGTGAGCGCGGCGGGGTCGGTGTGGGGTGTGCTGCCCGGCCTGACCGCCGCCGCCGACGGACCGGCCTGGATCGCGGCCCGCCTGCTGTGGCTGCCGGTGTTCGGCGCGGTCCTGCTGCTGCTCGTGGCGGCGCTGCGCCGCTACGAGGGCCCGTGGGAGCGCACCGCCCTGCGTTCGGCCACCGCTCGCACAGCCGCCGTCCTGGCCGCCGCCGGCTTCCTGGTGGCGCTGGTCCGAATCCTGTAGCGGGCCGGAGAGCGCCCCTTGGCCCTCCCTACCGAGGTTCGCACAAGTCGGGCGGGGCCTGGACCGCAGGTGAACGGGCGACCCGGGACATGCGTCCGTTTCGCGGTGTTTTCCTCGCCGATCTCGACCGTGAGTTTCAACCTCGGCCACTGGGGTTGTGAAGTCTCAGCCGAAGGAGGGATCCGCGGTGACCGGGCGATCCACCCGCACGCCGTCCCTCCTGGGGCCGGGCTTGAAGACCCCCTGGAGTCGAGGTGGAGGGGGCCCGCCCGCGCGCCTGCTCCGCCCCGGGGCCGAGGGTGGAACCCAAAGAAGGATCCGGCCGATGACCTGATCGCATTCTGTGTTGCCGACGGCCTCGCCCTGGTCCATGGTCATACCTCCGAAGACAGGGCCGCCGCCCGCGCCGTGTGCGGGGAACGGCGGATGCCCACGGGTTCATTCCGCCTCGGGAATCCGGTCGATCAAGGCCGCCAGGCCGTCGGCGTCGAGCAGGTCGGCGGGGCGGATGGTCAGGTCGGTGCGCACGTAGTGGAACGCGGCGCGCACGTGCTCCAGCGGCACCCCGGCCAACTGCGCCCAGGCGATCCGGTAGGCCGCGAGCTGGACGGCCACGGCCCTGCGCTCCCGGTCGGTGCCGGGCGGGCGGCCGGTCTTCCAGTCGACGACGTCGTAGTGTCCGTGCTCCTCGTCGTGGAAGACCGCGTCCATCCGGCCGCGGACGAGCCGGTCGCCGATGACCGTCTCGAACGGCACCTCGACGTCCAGCGGGATCCGCCCGCCCCACTCTCCGGCCTCGAACAGTCGCTGCAGCTCGGAGAGGTCGTCGTCGCGGCCGACCGCCTCGTCGGCCGCGCCGGGCAGCTCGTCGGGGTCGAGCAGGCTCTCCTGGCCGAAGCGCTGCTCCAGCCACAGGTGAAACGCGGTCCCCCTGCGGGTGTGCGGCGCCGGTGGGCGCGGCAGCGGGCGGCGGATCTGACGGGCGAGCGCCGCCGGATCGCGGGCCAGCGACACCAGCGACGACACCGTCAGGTGCGCAGGCAGCTCGACGGTGACGGCCCCGTCGTCGGTCCGCTCGGTGTCGCGGTGGGCGAGCAGCAGGTCGGTGTCGCGCTGCCACCCCTTCAGTCTGCGGTTCCAGGACTCCGGTACGGCGGCGCGCTCCAATTGCTCCAGCCACGGGGCTCCGGCGCCGGCCCGGGCCTCCTCGACGAGCCGGGCGCCGGCCACGACCTCGCGGTGCCGGTCGGCGGCCGCGCCGACGTAGTCCTCGGGAAGGTGCGGCCAGGCGACCGGTTCGACGTCCACCAACTGGGGGTTGGTCTCGGTCTCGCCCGGCGCGGGGGCCCACTGCGCGATCCGGCCCGCTCCGGCCGCGCACGCCTCGCGGACCTCCTCCAGGAAGGGCGACGGCTCCCGCGCGGTCTTCGTCCCCGCTCCCCACCGGTGCCCGGTGCACA
The DNA here is from genome assembly GCF_013408795.1 of Spinactinospora alkalitolerans. NCBI lineage: Bacteria > Bacillati > Actinomycetota > Actinomycetes > Streptosporangiales > Nocardiopsidaceae > Spinactinospora > Spinactinospora alkalitolerans. The sequence goes on along the minus strand of NZ_JACCCC010000001.1, from coordinate 902,407 downwards.
GCAGAGCGAAGGCGGCCCGGGTGACGGCGACGTAGGCGAGACGGCGCTCCTCCATCGTGTCGCGGCCCTTCTCCTCCTCCCGGAACCGCTTGATGGAGGCGTCGTCGACGTCGGTGAGCCGGGGCAGGCCGACGCTGTCGCCGCGGAGCGGGAACGGCAGCTCGGCCGGCCGCCCGGTCCAGCTCTTCCCGGCCCCCGGCCTGGTGGGGAACAGGGTCTGGCTCAGGCCGGGGACCACGACCATCGGCCACTGCAGGCCCTTGGCCGCGTGGACGGTCATGAGCTTGACGGTGTCGGTGGAGCCGACGCGCTCGCCCGGCGCCAGGCCCCGCTCGGTGTCCTCGGCGGAGCGCAGGAAGGCGAGGAACGCGCTGAGGGTGGGCGCCTCGCTCGTGCCCACGAACCTGGCCGCGACGTCGATGAACGCGTCGAGGTCGGCGCGGGCCGCCACCGGGTCGCGGCCGGTCCGGGCGCCCACCTCGATGTCCAGGCCGAGCGTGCGCTCGATGTCGGTGATCAGGTCGGGCAGCGGCTGGGCGACGAGGCGGCGCAGGGCGCGCAGCTCCTCGGCGAGCGCGGTCAGCCGCTCGTGGCCGGTCGGGGAGTAGCGCTCGGCGGGCCCGAGGTCGTCCAGCGCGTCGAGCAGGCTGCCGCTCTCGGCCGTGAGGTCGAAGACCGTCCGGGTCAGCGGGTCGGCCGGCCGGTCCGGTTCGGCGGGCGCCGACCGGTTCAGGTCGCGTCTGCTCTCCTCGGCCAGCTCGGTGGCGCGCCTGTTCAGCGCCACCAGGTCGCTCGCTCCGAGCCGCCAGCGGGGCCCGGTGAGCAGGCGGGCCAGCTCGTTGCCCGCCGCCGGGTCGTTCAGGACCCGCAGCGTGGCGACGATGTCGCGCACCTCGGGCACGTTGACCAGCCCGCCGAGGCCGACGACCTCGACCGGGATGCCGCGCAGCTCCAGCCGCTCGCGCAGCAGCGGGAACTGGGAGCGCTTGCGGCACAGGATCGCGACGTCACCGGGGCTGAGCGGTCCCCGGTTCTCCTGCTCCGGCCACGGCAGCCCGTCCGGGGCGCGGTGGGTGCCGCGGGACTCCCGCAGCGCGATCTCGATCTGCCCGGCGATCCACTCCGCCTCCTCGGTCTCGGTGGCCAGCAGCGCACCGGTGACGAAGCCGCGGCCGCGCCGGGCGGGCCCGGGGTGCAGGACCGGGACGGAGTCGGCCTGCGCGCGCAGCGGTTCGGCGATGCGCTTGGCGACGGCGAGGACGCGTTCGCCGTTGCGGAAGCTGGTGGCGAGCTGGCGGACGGAGGCCGGCCGCCCCGGGCGCTCGGGGAAGTCGGTCGGGAATCCCGTGAGGTTGCCGGAGCTGGCCCCGCGCCAGCCGTAGATGGACTGGCAGGGGTCGCCGACGGCGGTCACCGGGTGGGCGTCGCCGAACAGCGCGCGCAGCAGCACCAACTGGGCGTGACTGGTGTCCTGGTACTCGTCCAGCAGCACCACGTGGTAGCGGCTCTTCTCGATCAGCCCGACCTCGGGGTGCCGCCGGGCGATGCGCGCGGCCAGCGCCACCTGGTCGCCGAAGTCCATGACCTCGCGCGCCGCCTTGGCCTCGGCGAACCCCTCCAGCAGCGGCAGGAGCTGCTCGCGGTGCTCCTGGGCCGCGAGCAGCTCCCTGGTCGGCGCCTTGCTCTCGGGCAGCGCGTCGGCGCGCTCCCGCAGCCACGCGCCGATCCGGCGGACGTCGTCGGGCGTACGCAGGTGCTCGGCGAGTTCCCCTGAGAGCGCGAGGACGTCGCGCACGACCGTCTCCGGGACGGAGTTCACCGCGCTCATGGGCCCGTCGTAGCCGCTCACGATCTGGTTGGCCAGCTGCCAGGCCACCGCCTGGGTGATCAGCCTGGCCGAGGGTTCCACGGCCTCGCGCAGCGCGTGGTCGCCCACCAGGCGGGAGGCGTAGGAGTGGTAGGTGGAGACGGTGGGTTCGCCGTCGAGGACCTCGTCGGGCACCGCGCCGGAGCCGCGAAGCTGGTCGAGGCGCTTGCGGACGCGTTCGGCCAGCTCCGATGCCGCCTTGCGGGTGAACGTCAGGCCGAGCAGGTTCTCCGGGCGGACGTGGCCGTTGGCGACCAGCCACACGACGCGGCCGGCCATCGTCTCGCTCTTGCCCGATCCCGCGCCCGCGACGACCACGCCCGGCGCGAGGGGCGCGGAGATGACGGCGGCCTGCTCCGCCGTCGGCTCGGGCTGCCCGAGCAGCCGCGCGAGCTGCGCGGGGCCGAAGGTCCGGCTGGGCAGTGTCTCGGTCATGCTCCCCTGATTCACGGTCGTGGGCCGTTCTCGCGCCCGCGCGCGGGCCTGCCGCTCGGTGCCGCCGCCCCGGTCACACCCGGCCCCCCTCGTCGTTCAGCGGGCAACTGGAGCGCACCGAGCAGACCCGGCACCCCTCGTTGATCCTGGCCTTGAAGGTCGATCCGGCCATGCCGGTGGCGACGTCGTGGACCAGCCGCTCCGACCAGGCCGGATCGGGGTCGTCGCCGAGTGCCCCCTGTCCCTGCTCCTTGGCCTTGGCCCGCTTCTCGCCGATCTGGACGAGGGCCGCGCCGCCGGGCTCGGTCAGTCCGAAGTGCTCGAAGGCCGACTTGAGCACGGCCAACTGGTAGACGCCGAGCTGGGGGTGGCGGGCGATGTCGTCGTCCCTGGGCGCGCTGTTGCCGGTCTTGATGTCGACGATCACGCCCCGGCCGGCCGCGTCCTTCTCCAGGCGGTCGATCCGGCCCACGATCTCGACGCCGCCGAGGTCGACCTTGAAGCCCTCCTCCGTGGCGACCAGCGTCCGTTCGTTGCCGTCCTGCCAGGAGATGAGCTTGCCGATCATCGCCTCGGCCTTCTCGCGCTGCTTGTCGGCGTACCACGGGCCGCCGAAGTCCAGCTCCGACCACACGCCGTCCATGCGGCGCCGGATCTCGGGGAGGTCGGCGCCCTCGGCGACGAGGACGGCGATGGCGTGTACGATGGTGCCGAGGTTGGCGGAGAGCTGCGCGGGGTCGGCCCCGGCCGCGGTCTCCAGCAGCCAGCGCAGCTCGCAGTCGCCGAACCTCTCCACCTGCGACGGCGACACCCGGATCTGCTCGTCCGGCCCGACCAGCGGGCTGTCGTCGGACAGCCCGGTCAGCGCGTACCACTCGCGGGGGTCGGCGCCCCGCACGCCGGCGTCGGCGAGGCGGGCCAGGTGGGCCGCTGCGGCGCGGCGCAGCGGATCGGGCGCCCTGGGGTCGGTGACGGCCGAGCGCAGGTCGGCCACAAGCGCGGGCAGCGCCAGCCAGCGCCGCCCGGTGGTGACGCGTTCGGGTTCGGCCGCGCCGAGCTCGGAGAGGAACCGCGAGGGGCGCTCCTCGGTGTCCTCGCCGCCCACCGCCGTGACGACGAGGTCGCGCCGGGCCCGGGTGACGGCGACGTAGAACAGGCGGCGCTCCTCGTCCAGCAGCTTGGAGGCGAGCGCGGCGCCGGAGTTCTCGGTGAAGCCGGAGACGGTGTCGACCAGGTGCTCCACGCCCAGGAGGGATCCGCGCAGGCGCAGGTCGGGCCAGTCGCCCTCCTGCACCCCGGCGACCACCACGAGGTCCCACTCCAGCCCTTTGGAGCGGTGCGCGGTGAGGATGCGCACCGACTCGCCCTGCGGCGCCTGCTCGGCCAGCGTGTCGGCCGGGATCTCCTGGGCCTCCAGGTCGTCCAGGAATCCCTCGGGCACGCCGGGCGGGAGGCGGTCGCAGTAGCGCGCCGCGCTCTCGAACAGTGCGACCACGGAGTCCAGGTCGCGGTCGGCCGCGGCACCGCGCCGCCCGCCGGCCTGGCTGGCCTTGAGCAGCCGGTCGGCCAGGCCCGAGGTCCGCCAGACCTCCCACAGCACGTCCTCGGCCGTGCCGCCGGCCGCGGCGCGCTCGCGGATCAGCCGCAGGTATCCGGCGATGCGCTCGGCGGGCTCGCGCACCTCCGGGTCGACCATGGCGAGGTCACGCGGGTCGTTCAGGGCGTCGGCGAGCAGCGCCGCCGAGGTCCGGTTGCCCCCGGATTCGAGTTCGATTCGGCGCAGGGCGCGTCCGAGCCGGCGCAGCCTGATGCTGTCGGCGTCACCGAAGGCGCTGGTCAGCAGTTCGTGCGCGGTCGCATCGTCGAGCGCGTCCCCGTGCAGCGCGCAGCGGACCAGCAGCAGCATCGGGCGGATCAGCGACTCCGCGGCCAGCGGCAGCTCGTCCCCGCTGACCCGGACCGGCACGTTCGCGGCGATCAGCGCGCGCCGCAGCACGGGGACCTGCCGCGTCGCTGAGCGGACCAGCACGGCCATGCGCGACCACGGCACGCCGTCGATGAGGTTGGCGCGGCGCAGGGTGTCGGCGATGACGGCGGCCTCCTGCGCCGGGCTCTCGGCGAGCAGGACCTTGACGCCGCCGGTCGGCGCTTCGGGCACGGGGGTGAGCATGCGGTGGGCGTTGACCTGCCCGCCGTTGGGGCTCGGCGCGGCGGGCAGCCGCCGGGCGAGGCGGCGGGAGGCGTCCAGCGGCGCGGGGCCGCTGCGCCGGCACACCTGGAGCGCCACCACCGGGGCCGGTTCCCCGTTCACCTGGGGGAACCGTTGCGGGAACTCCAGGATGTTGCGCACGTCGGCGCCCCGGAAGCCGTAGACGGACTGGTCGGGGTCGCCCACCGCGACGAGGCCGCGGCCGTCCCCGGCCAGCGCGCGCAGCAGCTCCTCCTGGGCCGGGTCGGTGTCCTGGTACTCGTCGACGAACACGGCCTCCCTCGCCGCGCGCTCCCGCGCCTGGACCTCGGGGTCGCCGAGCAGGTTCGCCGCGATCCGCACGAGTTCGGCGTAGTTGAACGTCGGGACCGGGGCGATGTCGAAGCGCCCGATGTAGCGGTCGAGGAAGCCGCCGGCCGCCACCCAGTCGTCGCGGTTCTGCGCGCGTCCGAGGGCGCTCAGGTCCGAGGAGTCCAGCCCCCGCTCCTGGGCGCGCATCAGGAAGTCGCGCAGCTCGTCGGCGAAGCCGCGGGTGTGCAGCGCCGGCCGCAGCCGCTCGGGCCACGCCGCGGCGCCGTCGCCCAGCTCGCCCGCGAGCAGTTCGCGCACCTCCATGAGCTGTTCGGGCCCTGACAGCAGCCGCGGCGGCAGGTCGCCGGAGCGCTGGAACTCCCTGCGGATCAGCGCGTAGGCGTAGCTGTGGAAGGTGAGCGCGAGGGGTTCGCGCGTGGTGCGGCGCAGCCGCGCGGTGATGCGCTCCCGCAGTTCCTGGGCCGCCTTGCGGCTGAACGTGAGCACCAGGACCTTCGCGGGGTCCGTTCCCCGGTTCTCGATCCGGTCGACGACGGCCTCGACGATCGTGGTGGTCTTGCCGGTGCCCGGCCCCGCCAGCACGAGCAGCGGGCCGCCCTTGTGGGCGACGACGCGCTGCTGGTGGTCGTCCAGGACCGGCGGGGGCGCCACGCGCCGGACCCGCCGCACCAGACGGTACGGGGATGAGCTCACCCCATCTAGTTCACCAGATGCCCACCACATTCGGGGCCGCCCGGGGGCCTCGAGGGCCCGGCGCACGGCTCGAAACGTCCGGGGCCGGGTGCGGCCCCGCCTTCCGCCGACGTGCACAGTCAGCAGGTAAAGGACATTCCAACAAGAGTTTCCGGCCCGTCTGAAACAGGAAGTGAAAGGTGAACCCCCTAGGGTCGGACGGGGCCGCGACGACCGGAACGGCGCGTGCGGCGCGCACTCTTGACCGGTCCGCGACCCTTCTTCCGATGCGACCAAGGAGGATCTCCGTGCGCGACACGATCGCGGAACACTACGAGAATCTTGCTCGCGACTATGACGGCAACTGGGCCCACAGCGCCGAGTACGTGGAGTGGATGAACCGGCTGATCGCCGAGGCACTGGACCTACGGCCGGGCGACCGGGTCGCCGACGTCGGCGGCGGGACCGGACTGTTCGAGCGGGCGCTGCTGCCCCGGATCTCCCCCGACACGCCCCTGCTGTGCGTGGATCCCTCCCAGCACATGCTGGACCAGGTGCCCGCCGACCCGCGCGTGCGCACGGTGTGCGCCGGCGCCGAGGAGGTCGCCGAGGGGCGGGCCGACCTCCCCTACGGGGAGCTCGACGCCGTCCTGGTCAAGGAGACGATCCACCACGTCCCCGACGTGGCCGCCACGGTCGGCGGTCTCGCCCGGCTGCTCGCCCCCGGCGGCAGGCTGCTGATCATCAGCCTCCCGCCCAAGCTCGATTACCCGCTGTTCCAGGCCGCCCTGGACCGCTTCGCCGAGAGGCACCCCGAGATCGCCGACATCGCGGCGGCCATGCGCTCCAGCGGCCTGGACACCCGGATCGGCCAGCACGACTTCGCCGTCGAGGTGGACAGGGAGCACTACATTCGGCTGGTCCAGCGGCACAAGTGGATGTCGGTGCTGTTCACCTTCACCGACGAGGAGCTCGCGTCCGGCGCCGAGGAGATGCGCAGCAGGCACCCGGAGCAGACGCTGCGCTTCACCGACCGCTTCGGCTTCGTCCTCGGCCGCCGACCGGAATAGCCGGCCGGCCGCCGCCGCTCTCACCCGTCCCACCTGGCGCGGCGCATGTCGACGCGGTCGGTGCCCGGGCGCAGCGGGGTGGACTCGGCGGCGTAGTGGCTCAGGGCGCGCACCTCGTGGCCGGGCGGCGGGGTCCCGTCGGCGCGGATCACCCGCCACCAGGGCACGCCGCCGCCCCACGTCGACATGACGGCGCCGACCTGCCTCGGGCCGCCCTCCCCGAGGTACTCGGCGACGTCGCCGTAGGACATGACCCGGCCGGGCGGGATCCGCTCCACGACTTCGAGCACGCGTTCGGCGTAGTCGCCGGGATGGGCGTCTGGCTGGGGCATGGGCCAACGGTAACGGGCTCTCTTGCGCTCGGCCCCGGAAGGCTGCCGCGAGAGCGCGCCATCACGCCGGTCTGCTCCGCAGGGACGGCCCCGGCGCGCCTCGCGGCCGAGGCACATCGGTGACCGCGTGCGCAGGAGCCAGGACCACCGCTTCGGCGGCGAGGCGCGGCCCACCATGGCGAGAATTTCCCGGGCCCGGCAAAGGGGGCCGCGCTCTCGCCACAGCCTCCGTGGTGCCCGCCGGCCGTCGGCTAGTGCGGGACCGCGCGGCGGTGCACCGCGTTGCTCAGCGGCAGGCCGATCAGCCCCATCACCACGACCACCGCACCGACGACCCAGCCCGTCCACGCCGCCGGGGCCGTGTCGGCGAAGCCGAACAGCCACGGGGTGAGGAACATCAGGACGCCGAGCACCAGCGTCACGGCCTCGGTCGTGATGAGCCCGGGGCGGGTGATCGACATCACCGCGGTCAGCACCATGAGCACGCCGAGCAGCACCATGGACGCGGCGCCGATGCCGAGCATGCCGTGCCAGATCCAGCTCACGGCCGCGGCCACGCCCGCCACCACGACCCCCCAGTCGTCCCAGCGCCCCTTCATCACACACCTCCCGGCCCGGTGTCCTGCCGTCTCCCCGGATTTACCCGGTGTGACGTGGATCTCAATCGCACGGCGCGGTAAAACCCGTCCGTCGGCGCAGGCCGGGAGCCGACCGAAAAGGGCCGCCGCGACGTGATGCGCGGCGGCCCCTGTGTGAAGTCCGCGGTCAGTAGGTCGGCAGGCTGGGGTCGACCTGGTTGACCCAGGCCAGCACGCCGCCGCCCACGTGCACCGCGTCGCCGAAGCCCGCGCCCTTGAGCGCGGCCAGCGCCTCGGCCGAACGCGCGCCGGACTTGCAGTGCAGCACGATCCTCTTGTCCTGCGGCAGCTTGGCGAACGCCTCGCCGTTGAGGAACTCGCCCTTGGGGATGAGCACCGCGCCGGGGATGTTGACGATCTCGTACTCGTTCTTCTCGCGGACGTCGACGAGGTAGAAGTCCTCGGCGTCGTCCATCATCGTCTTGAGCTCGCCCGCGGTGATGGTGGAGCCCGCGGCGGCCTGCTGCGCCTCGTCGGAGACCGTGCCGCAGAACGCCTCGTAGTCGATCAGCTCGGTGATCGTGGGGTTCTTGCCGCACAGCGGGCACTCGGGGTCCTTGCGGACCTTCACCGAGCGGTAGCTCATCTCCAGGGCGTCATAGATCATCAGCCGGCCGACGAGCGGGTCGCCGAACCCGGCGAGCAGTTTGATGGCCTCGTTGACCTGGATGGAGCCGATCGAGGCGCACAGCACGCCCAGGACGCCGCCTTCGGCGCAGGACGGGACCATTCCGGGCGGCGGCGGCTCGGGGTAGAGGCAGCGGTAGCACGGGCCGTGCTCGGCCCAGAAGACCGAGGCCTGGCCGTCGAACCGGTAGATGGAACCCCAGACGTAGGGCTTGCCGAGCAGCACGGCGGCGTCGTTCACCAGGTAGCGGGTGGCGAAGTTGTCCGTGCCGTCGAGGATGAGGTCGTAGGGCTCGAAGATGCGGAAGGCGTTTTCGGAGTCCAGGCGCTCCTGGTGCAGCACCACTTCGACGTTGGGGTTGACCTCGCGGACCGAGTCGCGCGCGGACTCCGCCTTGGGGCGGTCGACGTCGCTCTGGCCGTGGATCACCTGGCGCTGCAGGTTGGACTCGTCCACGACGTCGAAGTCGATGATGCCCAGCGTGCCGACGCCCGCGGCGGCGAGGTAGAGCAGCGCGGGCGAACCCAGTCCACCGGCGCCGACGACCAGAACCTTCGCGTTCTTCAGGCGCTTCTGGCCGTCCATGCCCACGTCGGGGATGATCAGGTGACGAGAGTAGCGGCGCACCTCGTCAACGGTCAGCTCGTCGGCTGGTTCGACCAGCGGCGGCAGCGACACAGCAGCTCCTCAGCATGTTGATGACGCTGCGTTCTCCCGGACGGTGCTCCCGCGCACCGCGCCTGCCGGGCGGGGCGCCTGCTCGTGAGAACGCAACGGGCTTGCACTTATCCCAACCTACGGGGTGGGGTTTCGCATTCCCGGTCCGGGATCCCGGGTCGCGGAGCGCGCGCGGCGGCCGTTCGTCAGGTGATGCGCTGCACCGTTCCCGTGCCGGAGCGCCCTTCGTCCGCGCCGAGCAGGAACGGGCGCATCTCCCCGGCCACCGTCGCCGGGCGCTCCATCATCGCGACGTGCCCCGCCCTGGACAGCAGCACCAGCCGGTTGCGCCGGAACGTGCGGGCCGCCCGCGCGGCCATGCGGGGGTGCACGAACCTGTCGTGCCGGGCGTAGACGAGCAGCGTGGGGCACTCCACCCGGGCGGCCTGCCGCCACAGCGCGCGCGGCCCGCGCCGCAGGTACTCGCCGACCATCCCGCGCAGCGACCCGAGCACCGCCCGCGCGGCGTAGTCCCGGCCGTCGCGCTCGCGCTCCGCCTCCAACGCCTCCATCAGGCGCTGGGCCGGCACGGCGGTGGGGTCGTAGTAGGTCACGTCCAGCGTTCCCTGCACCCGGACCTCGGGCGGGCGGCCCTGCACCCGCGCGTAGACGGCGGGCCCGATCACCGGGACCAGTGCGCCGGTCATCTGGTAGGGCACGAGCCGCGGGCGGAGGTCGGGCAGCGCGGGCGAGACCAGCGTCAGCGTGCGCACCAGTTCGGGGTGTTCGGCCGCGACCCGCGTCGCCACGGCGGCGCCCATGGAGTTGCCGACCAGGTGCACCGGGCCGGAGGGCCCCGCGGCCCCTGGCCCCTCGCGGATGAGGTCGACGACCGCGGCGGCGTGGGCGTCCAGGCCGTAGTCGCCGTCGGCGGGCGGCGGGGAGTCGCCGAAGCCGGGCAGGTCCAGGGCCTCCCCCGCGAACTCCGGGCACAGTTCGCCCATGAGATCGGTCCAGTTGGTCGCCGCCCCGCCCAGGCCGTGCACGTAGACCGTCCGCTGCCGGTCCCGGGCGCCGCCGTCGCCCGGCTCGTCGCGGCGGACGTGCACCCGCCGGCCGCCGAGTTCGGCGAACTCCCCCGGCCACAGGGCGATCGGCTCGGGCAGGACCTCCCGCTCGCCCATCACTCCTCGCTCGCCACCGGCCAGGCGGTCGGCGGCCGCCTGGCCGGTGCCGCCCGCTCCGCTCGCCGCGTCGGACTCGCTCACGGTTCCTCCGTAACGCTCGGCTCTACTGGCACTGTACGAGCACGGCCGCCCGGATGCCGACCAAACCCCCACCCGCGCTTGCCTCCTCCGTTGGACAACGCGGAGTAGCGTGGAGGAGACGTCCGTCCACCAACCTGGAGTCTCTTGTGCCGTCCGATCCGAAACGCCCGCAGACCCGCCAGCGGGACGACGCGATCGCGGAGTCCCCGGTGGAGTCCCCCGAGGCCGACGCCGCCGAGCAGCGCGCGACTCTGGGGGACGACAACGACGACTGGCTGAACAACACCACCTTCAGCGCGGACGACGAGGTCACCGAGGCCGATGCCGTGGAGCAGTCGCGCGAGGTCGGAAACGATGAGGACGACTACCGCTGAGGCCGGTCCGGTCCGCCCGTCCGCGCCCCGATCGCTCGGGAGAGTGCGCCCGCCCAACTTACGGACAAGTAAGATAGTGGGGCACGCGCCGGGCGTCGGCCGCGCGTTCCCAGGTCCGGCGCCATCTCACAGTGTCGAGCGTGGCGCACCGCGCCGCGAGTAGTTCGGAGGGTATGGGTGTGACAGCTCCTTCAGACGCCCGCCCGCGGGGGACCCGGCTGCCCCGGCTCGCGCGCCGGCGCCAGCTCCTGGCCGCGGCCCAGGAGGTCTTCGTCGCGCAGGGCTACCACGCCGCGGCGATGGACGAGATCGCCGACCGCGCAGGGGTCAGCAAGCCCGTGCTCTACCAGCACTTCCCCGGCAAGCTGGAGCTGTACCTCGCACTGCTGGAGCAGCACTCCGAGGCCCTCGTGGACAAGCAGCGCGAAGCGCTGGAGTCGACCGACGACAACCGGCAGCGCGTCGCCGCCAGCTTCCAGGCCTACTTCGACTTCGTCGCCGGCGAGGGCGAGGCGTTCCGCCTGGTCTTCGAGTCGGACCTGCGCAACCTCCCCGCGGTCCGGGAGAAGACCGAGGAGACGCTGGTCCAGTGCGCCGGGCTCATCGGCGAGGTGATCCGGCAGGACACCAGCATCTCCGACGAAGAGGCGCACCTGCTCAGCATCGGCCTGGTGGGCATGGCCGAGACCAGCGCCCGCTACTGGCTGCGCAACTACGGCTCGATCCCCAAGGAGGCGGCCGAGCAGCTCATCGCGCGGCTCGCCTGGCGCGGCATCAGCGGTTGGGACCTCACCCGCGGCTGACCCCTCGGTCCGGTCGCGGGCCGCGCGGTCGGGCCAGGTGGCACTGTACATCCCCTTTTTTACTCCGAGTAGCCAGTCGCCACTCTCCGATGATTCGGTCACACTCATAACGGGTAGTCGCCGGATTATAAGCAGTTCGTGGCGTCGGACGGGTCCGCGAGGGGACTCGTGCCGACCGGGTTCGACGACTCGGTTCGAGCCCGCCCGCGAGGCTTCATCGGGGGAGGAACGACATGTCAACGTCGCTCGCCGCTGTCGACTTCGGACAGGGCCTGACCAACGCCTGGGGCTCGGTGATCTCCTTCGTGCCCAAGCTGGCGGCCTTTCTGGTCATTCTGATTCTCGGCTGGATCATAGCCAAATTCATCGGCAGCCTCGTGGGGAAGGGCCTGGGGCGGGTCGGGCTCGACCGGGCGCTGGACCGCGGCGGCGTCGGTGAGTACTTCCGGCGGGGCCGCCAGAGCGCGAGCGGCCTCGCGGGCAAGCTGGTCTACTACATCGGCGTGCTGATCGTGCTCCAACTCGCCTTCAGCGTCTTCGGGCCCGACAACCCGATCACCCAGTTGATCAACGAGGTCGTCGCCTGGATCCCGCGCGCCATCGTGGCGCTGGTGATCATCGTCGTCGCCGGCATCATCGCCAAGGCCGTGCGCGACATCATCGACGGCACGCTGGGCGGGCTCGGTTACGGACGCTTCCTGGCCAACCTCGCCGGCGTCTTCATCCTGGCGCTCGGAATCATCGCGGCCCTGAACCAGATCGGCGTGGCCACCACGGTGACCACGCCGGTCCTCATCGCGGTGCTGGCGACCGTCGGCGGCATCCTCGTCGTCGGGGTCGGCGGCGGCATGGTCCGCCCGATGCAGCAGCGCTGGTCCAAATGGCTGGACGTCGCGGAGCGCGAGACCGGCCGCATGCGCGACGAGCAGAGCTACCAGAGCGGGCGCTCCGACGCGATGCGCGCGCCCGCGCGGGAGCAGGAGGCCCCGGAGCGCCAGGAGGCCGCGGCCGGACGCACCGGCCGCTATTCGGCCGGGACGGTCGAGCCCGGCACGGGCGAGACGCGCATGGGCAGCCCGCGCATGGGCGAGCCGGGAGCGGAGGAGTCCGGGACCGGCCGGATGGGCCGACCCCGCATGGGCGAGCCCGAGGAGGTGCGGGGCCCGCGCGACGAGAGGCGCCCCGGCCCGGAGTACTAGGAGATCGGACGGGCGGGTCTGGCGGCGCCGATCGGGCTCGTCCCCGTCCGTCCCGGGTCGGTGGTGCACACCGCCCTAGAGGAGCTCCTCGCCGGCGAGTTCCTGCCGCGAGAGGCGGTCGATGCGCCGGACGGAGAGCACGATGCTCGCGATGATCACCGGAAGGGAGATCCAGAACGCCGGTTCGGTCGGCCCGGTGAAGACCATGACGGCGATGGCGATGACGGCTTGCAGGGCGAAGAGGGAGAAGTCGACGCGATCCTGGTGGACCAGAACGCCGATCGGTGGGCGCGCCGCCCCATGCCGGCCGCTCCTCATGCGCTCTTCCTTTCTCGCGGCGCGATGGCGGCCGCATCTTCGATCACGGGGCGGGTCCCCTGTTCGTCCGGGTGGATTCCGCGCATGGCAACCGCGCTACCCGGTCGGGATCGGCCCCACGCGCGAGGCAGACCGCCAACAGCGTGAAGACACCCCGGGTACGGCTTAGAGTACGCGGAGTACGCGGGTCCTCGTAGCCGGTTTGCGGATCGCCGCCCACGCCGTGACCGGCAATCCGGTCGAAGGCTCGACCAACTTAACGGACGAATCCGTACTCCTTGGCCATCTGGCAGATCGCCAGGAGCCGCAAGGTCTCCCAGTCGTATCCGGCACCGCTGGAGTGCCAGCCGCGCTCCAGGCATCCGTCCATGAAGCCGCGCAGGTAGTGCGCGAGGCTGCGCCGGGAGACGGCGGCCCCGTCGCGCTGGATGGAATCACGGACGGCGGCGGAGTGCTGGTCGAGCTCGGCGGTCAGTCCTGGGGATGCCGATGCTTCCAGCAGGCCGAACTGACCGAAGTCATGTGAGAGCCGAGCCAGCGGGCACTCAGCGAAGAACCCACGGCGCATGGAGATTACCTCAAGGCGGTGACAACGGAAGGAAACGCCAACGACTATATATCGGTTCGGGCAAAACACGGCCAACAAGGTCAACTGTGTCCCAACTGACACACGCGGCACTCGGCGGCATGTCCGAGGGGAGAGGGCCTCCCGTTTCCGCCCCGTCCCTCCGGCCGCTGCGGCCGGTTCGGTTGCCCCGGGCACCCGGCCGCCCGGTTACGTCGTCAGCCCCATCGCCTGGATGCGCGCGGTGTGGGAGTCGGTGAGCCTGGCGAACATCCGGCTCACCGCCGCGAGGTCGCCGACCTCGGAATCGGCGCCCTCGGACACCAGCATCGCGGCGAGATCGGGCCGCTGGGTGGCCACGAGCTGGGCCTGGCTGAGGGCCTCGCCGACGAGCCGGCGCGCCCACAGCGCGAGCCGGCCGGCGAGTTTCGGATCGTCGGCGACGGCCTCGCGCACCTTGGCCGCGATGAACTCGGCGCGCTCGGTCTCCGACAGCACGCCCGAGACGAGCTCCCTGGTCCGCGCATCGGCCAACTCGGCCACCTGCCGGTAGAAGTCCCCCGCGATGCCGTCCCCGACGTAGACCTTGACCAGACTCTCCAGCCAGCTCTGCGGCGTGGTCCTGGTGTGCCAGGATTCGAGCGGCTCGACGAAGGGCTCCATCGCGGCCTGCGGGTCGGCCCCCAGCTCCTCCAGCCGGTCGCGCAGCAGCTTGTAGTGCGCGTACTCGGTCGCCGCCAGGCCGGCGAGCTCGCCCTTGTCGGCCAGTGACGGCGCGAGTTCGGCGTCGTCGGCCAGGCGGAAGAAGGCGCCGAGTTCGGCGTAGGCCAGCAGGCCGAGCAGGTCGAGCACCGCGCCGCTCGCGGAGGGGTTCCCGGAGGAGGCCGGGGCTGGACCGGACTCGGAGCCGTTGATCATGCGCAAAAGCCTAACGGGTGCGGGCCGCGGCCCTCGATCGGCCCGATCGGGCTGCGCGGGACTTTTTCCGCCGCGGACGGTGTTGCACCCGATGCGGGCGCGAGAACGGCCTGTGGTAAAGGCGGGCTGTCCAGCCTCGGAGCACGCAGGATAGACTCTGCCCTGTGATCGGCGCCGGCCGGTCACCGCGCGAAGCGCCCCCGCCGTGCGAAGACGCCAAGGCCCGGCGGCCCGGTGTGGGCCCGATGGCCGCGGCCGAACCCGGATTCCGTCCGGGGACATCGCGGGACCTGCGGCACTCCCCCGACGGAGAAGCCGAACCGCTGAGCCCGCGGATCCCATGAGTAGGGGCGAACGCGCGCGCGTTTCCGCGCGGTCGGGGAAGAGCCATCGCATCCACGATGGAGGGCGCCCGACTCCGTCGGACCGATCGCGCGGCGCACCCCGCCGCGCACCATGACAACTGAGTGGACGGCACCGGCGCCGATCGGGAATCCGTGATCGGCAGCGCCGAAGCTGCCCTTGGAGAAGGCCGCGCCACTCCCCGATGGTTTTCGGGGCAGGTGAGCCGCGCCGGATTCACCGCTCGAACGGCAAGCGTTCGGCGGCGCCGGACTCGCCCCGCGAGCCCGTCCGCGACACAACAGGCCACGAACCCACACGTGCGGCCCGCCCAGATGGAGGCATGAGCCCTGACAAGCACAGAATCGACCAACGAATCCCGAGAGACCTTCCGCGACCTCGGCATCGGCGCCGACATCGCCGACGCCCTCGAGGCCGAAGGCATCACCACTCCCTTCCCGATCCAGACCCTCGCGCTGCCGCTGGCCCTGACCGGGACCGACATCATCGGCCAGGCCCGCACCGGCACCGGCAAGACGTTCGCGTTCGGCCTGCCGCTGCTGCAGCGCGTCCAGCAGGCGCCCGGCTCGGCCAAGCGTCCCCGCGCGCTCGTCGTGGTGCCCACCCGCGAGCTCGCCATCCAGGTGGCGGCGGACCTCTCCACGGCCAGCAAGCGGACCGGAGCGCGCATCCTCACCGTCTACGGCGGCCGCGCCTACGAGCCGCAGATCACCGGCCTGAAGAACGGCGTGGACATCGTCGTCGGCACCCCCGGTCGACTGCTCGACCTGGAGGGCCAGCGGCACCTGGACCTCTCCGAGGTCACCGCGCTCGTCCTGGACGAGGCCGACAAGATGCTCGACCTCGGTTTCCTGCCCGACATCGAGCGCATCCTCGGCAAGGTGCCGACCGAGCGCCAGATCATGCTGTTCTCGGCGACCATGCCGAGCGAGATCGTCGCGCTGTCGCGCAACTACCTGCGCCGCCCCACCCACGTGCGGGCGAGCGACGACGACTCCGGCCACACCCTGCCGGCGACCACCGAGCAGCACGTCTTCCGCACCCACCAGATGGACAAGCTGGAGATGCTGGCGCGTCTGCTGCAGGCCGAGGGCCGCGGCCTGACCATGGTCTTCTGCCAGACCAAGCGCGCCTGCGACCAGGTGTCGACCGCGCTGAAGGGACGCGGCTTCGCCGCCGCGGCCGTCCACGGCGACCTCGGACAGAGCCAGCGCGAACGCGCGCTGCGCGCCTTCCGCAACGGCAAGATCGACGTGCTGGTCGCCACCGACGTCGCTGCGCGGGGCCTGGACGTCGACGACGTCACCCACGTCGTCAACTACGAGTGCCCCGATGACGAGAAGACCTACACGCACCGGATCGGCCGCACGGGCCGCGCCGGCCGCGCGGGCACCGCGGTGACGTTCGTCGACTGGCGGGAGGTCGCGCGGTGGAAGCTGATCAACGGTGCGCTGGACCTGCCGTTCCCCGAACCGCCGGAGACCTACTCCACCTCCGGGCACTTCTTCGAGGCGCTGCGGATCCCCGCGGGCACCAAGGGTACGCTGGCCAAGGAGCTGCGTGACCGCGCGGGCCTGGAGGCCGAGGAGGTCGAGGACATCGGCGACACCGGCCGTCCGCGCCACGACCGCGACGACGCGCCGCCCCGCAAGCGCCGGTCCCGCAACCGTCGCCGGACCCGCGGCGGAGCCACCGCCGAGCGCGCGGCCGAGTCGGGCGAGAAGGCGCCGGATGCGCGCTCCGCCGAAGCCGCCGGCACCGACAAGCCGGCCAGGAGCAGGCCCCGTCGCCGCCGCACCCGCAAGGGCGTCGACGTGCAGAACGACCAGGAGTAGCGGTCACCGGAGGGGCCGCGGAAAGTGATCGGGTGACCGGGAGGATCTCCCCGTCACCCGCAGGAGTGCCCGGTTCGGCCGAGCGGCGGTTCCCGGGCACCGCCATGGCCCCTTTTCCCTCGCAGATCGTCTATGGTGAACCGACGTGAGTACGCCTCGGTTTCTGGAACTGCCGCCCGGAGTGCGGCGCGTCGACGTCGCGACGCCGCTCGGATCGATCGCCGCCCTGGAGGCCGTCCCGGCCGCGGGCGGCTGTGAGCGGCAGGCGGCCGTTCTGGTGCCCGGATTCACCGGCAGCAAGGAGGACTTCCTCTCGGTGCTGCAGACGCTCGCCCAGGCCGGGCGGCGGGTGTACGCGATCGACATGCCCGGCCAGTACCAGTCCCCCGGCCCCGATGACCCCGCGGCCTACGGTTGCGCGGCGCTGGGCCGGGCCGTCGGCGCCCTGATCGAGGCGCTGGACGAAGGACCCGTGCACCTGCTCGGACACTCGTTCGGCGGCCTGGTGACCCGCGAGACGGTGATCGCCGGGGACGCGCCGCTGCTCTCCTACACGCTGATGAGCTCGGGCCCCAGCGGCGTGCCGGGCGCGTCGGCGGACAACGCCCAGCAGCTGATGGCGGTGCTCGGGCCCACGCCGACCGCCGAGCTGCTGGCCGCGATCTGGTGGGAGCACATGGACGAGCCGACCCGCAGCATGGGCCTGGCCGATGACATCCACGCGTTCCTGCGCGACCGCATGCTCGGCAACTCCCCCATCGGCCTGGCCCGCATGGCCGAAGAGGTGACCGCCGCTCCCGACCGCACCGCCGAACTGGCGGCGACGGACGTGCCGAAGCTGGTGCTCTACGGCGAGAACGACGACGCCTGGCCCCCGGAGCTGCAGGCCACGATGGCCAAGCGGCTCCAGGCGCACCGCGTCGTCATCCCCGGCGCCGCACACTCCCCCAGCGTCGAGGCGCCGGAGACCACGGCGAGCGCCCTCACCGACTTCTGGAACCGGGCCGAGACCCCGCAGCGGGGATGACGGAGGAGCGCCGGTTCTCTCGCCGATCTCGACCTTGGGTTTCATCCTCGGCCCCGGGACGGAGTAGGCGCGCGGGTGGGCACCCTCCACCTCGACCCCAGGGGGCCGTGAAGGCCGGCCCCAGGAGGGAGGGCGCGGCGCCGGTGCGATCCCTGTAGGGGGCCTTCGGCCGCGCGAGAGGATCACCCAGCCACCGCGAATCCCACCTTCGGCTGAGGCTTCAAAACCCCCGATGGTCGAGGTCACAACTCACGTTGACCTTGCGGGGCCTGAAAACGTCGCGATGACCCCACAAGGTCAAGATCGGCGCGGTTCGAAAACCTCAGTCCGCGCTAGTCCCCCGCGACCCAGGAGTCGAAGTTCTTGGACTCCGCGCCGACCGTGGTCTCCTCGCCGCTGTCGGGCAGCACCCTGGTGTCGGGCGGCAGGGACAGCAGCACCTCGCCGACGGAGGCGAGCTGGCTGGTGTAGTCGATGTAGCCCTCGCCGACGGTGCCCAGCCGACCGGACAGCAGGGTGTCGCCGCTGAACACCGCGCCGAGTTCGGCGATGTAGTAGGAGAGCGACCCGGGCGCCGTGCCCGGTGTCGCCAGGACCTCCACTTCGAGGTCGCCGACCTCCAGCGTGCCGCCGCCCTCGACCTGCATGTCGGGCCGGTGCTCCACGCCGTGCACCTTGCGCCAGGAGCGCAGCTCCCGGGGGTGCAGGGCGATGGGCGCCTCGTCGCGCTCGGCGACCTCAACGGCCCCGGCGATGTGCGTGTTGTAGCCGTTGGTGCAGGCCACCAGGTAGATCTCGCGCTCGCCGACCGCCTCCAGAACGGCCTTGGCGTCGTTGCCGGGGTCGATCACGATCACGCCGTCGTCGTCGGCCCGGACGATCCAGGTGTTGGTGACGACCTCGTACTTCTCGCCGTCGGCCTCCAGCTCCCCATGGATCTCGACCCGCTGGACGGCGGAGTCGCCGGCCCGCTCATCGGCCTCGGTCCCCTGGCCGTCCTCGGTCGCGGCGGAGTCGGAGCCCGCCGCGGCCTCGGTGTCCGGCTCGGCGTCGGGCTGCTCGGACTCGGCGGCGGTGTCCGGCTCCGACTCGGCGGTCGCCGTGGCGGTGCCGTCCGCGTCGGCCTCGTCCTTCTTCTTGTCCTTCCGCTTCCAGAACACGGTGCCGACCCTTCGATTCCGTCCGATTCAAGACTTGCGCGCCCCATTGTTGCGGTCCTGCGGCGCGAATGCGTACTCGGCGGCGCGGCACATCACCGTGGCGCACGGCCCGTAAAACGGCGATAAACAGCATCCGACCAGGTCAGAGACGCCTTTCGAATCGGGCGGAACGCAGTGTCGGTTCAGGCCGGTTCAGGCTGGCTCAGGCCCCGACGACGGGCCGGGCCCCCGTCGCGGGCCCGATCAGTCGGGCGTAGGCGTCGGGGTCGGTGGTGCGGCAGCCGAGCCTGTGACCGCTGAGGTCGCCGTGGTCGTCGCTGGAGCCGGTGACGACCAGCCCGAGGTCGGCGGCCCGTCCGCGCCAGTGCGCCGACTCATCGTCGTCGTGGGCGGGATGGTCGGCCTCGATGCCGCCGAGCCCGGCCGCGGCCATGCGCTCGACCAGCTCATCGGGCACCGCCCCGGTCAGGGAGCCCTCGCCGCGTGCGGGATGGGCGAGCGCGCACACGCCCCCCGCCGCCCGCACGAGCCCGACGGCGCGGACCGGGTCGAGCGCGTAGCGGGCGACGTAGGCGGGGCCGCCCGAGCCGATCCAGCGGTCGAACGCGTCCTGCACGTTCTCGGCGGCACCGGCCTCGACGATCGCGCGGGCGAGGTGCGGGCGCCCGACCACGTCGTCGCCGTCGACGTCCCCGGCGATCTCGCGCACCCGCTCCCAGGTGACGTCGACGCCCGCGGCGCGCAGGCGCTCGACCATGCTCTCGGCCCGGTGGAGGCGGTCGGTGCGGATGCGCTCCAGTTCGGCGGCCAGCTCCGGGGCGTCGGGGTCGAACAGGTAGCCCAGCAGGTGGACGCTGCTTCCCATGTGGGCGCACGACAGCTCCATGCCCGGCACCAGCGTGAACCCGGGCGGGAGGTGGGCCGCGGCCTCGGCGTGCCCGGCGACGGTGTCGTGGTCGGTGAGGGCGAGGACGTCCAGCCCGGCGGCGACCGCGTGGTCGATGACCGCCTTGGGGGCGTCGGTGCCGTCGGACACGGAGCTGTGGGAGTGCAGGTCGATGCGCATCGGTCGATTCTAGGAGCACGCCCGCACGGGCCCGCCGACCGGACCGGTCCCGTCCGGGGCCGGAGCGGTCACAGCGGGCGCAGCGCCTCGGTCAGGAACGGGGAGGGCGCGCCGAAGGGCGGCTCCTGGGCCGCGCCGCCGTCGTGGCGGTCGCGGAGGTCGCGCACGCCGTTGATCTCGCACATCATCACGCCGACGTCGGCGGGGCTCAGCACGAACCAGAGCCAACTGGCCAGCGCCTCGCCCGCGTAGACGGCGTGCTCCTTGCCGGCGTCGACGCTCCACAGGGCGATCTCGTGGCCGTCGTAGCGGACCTTGCCGTCGGCGGGGCCGCCGTCGAAGCCGTCGCCGGGATCGGGGCCCTCCAACCGGGCCAGGCGCGCCGCCAGGCCCACGCCGGGGTCTTCGGCGACGACCGCCATCTCGCCCACACCGCCCAGCGGGGCCGGTCCGGAGAGCGCGACCGCGATGGCCAGCGCTCCGCTGCGGTCGTCCCCGGCGTGGGCGAAGCCGGTGATGACCCACCCGGTGGGCAGCGGCCAGGGCACCCACATGGGGACCTGCGCGGAGGCGATCAGGAACTCCAGGGAGGCCGTGCTCGGCGCGTGCAGCGGCTGAAGCGGCGCGACGGGGCCGTGCACACCGCACTGCCACGCGCTCGACCACAGACCCGGTGGGTGGACGGCGCGACCGCAACGTGGACACGACGGGTCGGACTTCATGGTTGCTTCACGTGATACCCCACTGGCCTCCGGGAAACACATCCGTCATTCTTTCCCCGGCGACCCCCGACGGTCCCTGACGGCCCCGGCGGCGAGGCGGCCGCGTGCGCGCCGATCCGGGCGCTCAGGCCCGGCCCGAGTACCCGTCCGGCGGGTGCGGCGGGTTCCCCTGGAAGGAGGAGGACCGCATGGCCCGGTCCGGGAGCTCCGGCGCCCGCGGGGCGGCCGGTTCGGCCGGCGGCCCGGCCGGGTCGCCCGCGGCGGTGCGGCGCCGCAGGTTGCGCCGCCCGGCCAGCCAGGCCACGACGAGGCAGAACAGCCCGACCTCGAGGACGGTGGCGGTCAGCCCCTGCCAACTGCCCGCTCCGCCCTGCTGGTCGAGGGTCCCCTCGTAGGCCGAGATCCCGAACGCGGCGATGTTGTGCAGCACGTGCAGCGCGACCGCGGCCTCCAGGCCGCCGGTGTACCAGGTGAGCCAGGCCATCGCCAGGCCGAAGCAGGCGACGTCGGCCAGCGCCCAGGCGCTGTAGTCGTGCAGTGCGGCGAACACCCCGCCGCTGATGAGAATGGCCAGGACCGGTGTGCGCAGGAACGCGCTGACGGGCCGGCCGATCCCGCCGGGCTCGCGCCCCGGCTCCGCCCCGCGGCGCGCCGCGCGCTCGTGCGGCGCGGCGCCGTAGGAGCCCACGGCCTGCATCAGGAAACCGCGCAGGGCGTACTCCTCCGCCGACGCCTGGAACGGCACCAGCAGCACGATCACCAGCATGCCCAGGGCGAACTCGCGCGCCCCGACCCACGGGCCCAGGGTCGGCTGCCCCGGCTCGGTGACGCCGAAGACCGCGAACAGGTACTCGAAGGAGACCGCGACCGCGACGACGGCGACGCCGACGCAGACCAGCAGCCACGACCAGCGCATCCGCCCCTCGACCGACGCCAGCGTGCCGATCCGGCGCCACTGCACGAACCGGGCGATGAACATGGCCACCGGGATCATCATCGCGAGGATGACCAGGTCCACGGCGAGGTCGGGGATCGGCGAGTCGAAGAACGCCTCGGTCTCCAGGGGCGCCCCGCTGAAGATCGCGATGAGCTTCGCGGTCAGCCCGAGCGGGATCTGGACCAGCAGGTACAGCGCGATGGCGGCGACCACCGCCAGCAGCGGCGTCCACCAGCGGAACCGCGCGGTGCGCGCCATCCGGTGGTAGGGGGTTCCCGGCGGCGGACCGGCCACCCGCGACCGGCGCGGCCGGGCCGCGGGCGGGGGCGGCCAGGCCCACACCGGGGCCCGCGGATCTTCGGCCGCCGACGGCGGGGGCGGCCATGCCCAGGCCGGAGACGACTGCGACCAGGCCGGCGATCCCTGCCCTTCGGGCTCGGACGGCCAGGACGAACCAGGCGGTGGCGACGCATTTCCCATCGTTTGCCGAGATTACTAGCCGACCATGTATCGAGGGCGTTAAGAACGCGCCGACCTGCGAAATCCTTTCAGGACCCCGCGGAGCCGACCGGGCCGGACCCCGGGGCCGCCCTCCCCAGCCGCCGGAGCTTGTCGGGATTGCGGACCAGGTAGATCCGGGTGATCCGGTCGCCGTCCGCTTCGAGCAGGCCGACCGTCGTGGGATCGCCGCCATCCCGGTACAGGACGATCCCCGGCGCGCCGTTGACGTCGACGAAGTCCAGCCGCGCCTTCCGATACCCACGGGCGACCCCGACCAGGAAGCGGGCCGACTTGTCCGGACCGTACAGCGGGTTGAGCGCGGAGCGCACCTTGCCGCCGCCGTCGGTCAGCACGACGACGTCATCGGCGAGCAGGTCCTTGAGCCCGGCCACGTCGCCCTCCACGCAGGCGGCCAGGAAGCGCTCGGTCAGCCGGCGGCGCACCCCGGAGTCGGCGGTGAAGCGCGGCCGCCGCGCGTGCACGTGCTCGCGGGCGCGGTGCGCGAGCTGGCGCACGCTCGCCTCCGAGCGGTCCAGGGCCTCGGCGATCTCGGCGTGCGGCAGGCCGAACACCTCGCGGAGCACGAAGACCGCCCGCTCGACCGGGTTGAGCGTCTCCAGCACCACCAGCATCGCCATCGACACCGACTCGGCGCGCTCCACCTCCTCGGCCACGTCCGGTCCGGTGACCAGCGGTTCGGGCAGCCACGGGCCGACGTAGGACTCGCGGCGGGCGCGCGCCGCCCGCAGCCGGTTCAGTGTGACATTGGTCACGGTCCGGATCAGGTAGCCGCGCGGATCGCGCACGTCGGAGCGGTCGTCCCCGGCCCAGCGGATCCAGGCCTCCTGGACGCAGTCCTCGGCATCGGCGACGCTGCCCAGCATGTCGTAGGAGACGCCGAACAGCAGACCGCGGTACCGCTCGAACACGGCGGTGCGCCCGGTCGCGGATTCGGTCCCGCTCATCGCCGCGCCCTCGCTCCGGTTCCCGCGCTGCGCGCGCATCGGCGGCGGGCGTACCGCTCGACGGTACGGTACGGCAGGGGTCGGGGCGGGTCGAGTGAAATGCGCGCCATGGCGGAGCTCCTCACGCTCGGTTCCTACCCCACAAGGACACGCGGCGGCCCGTGTTTGTGACACTCCGCGCGCGCGAACCCGGAATGCGCTGCGCCGCCTGCGATGCGGACCCGGCGATGCGCATGCCGCCCGTGCTTTTCGGCCCCCGCCTTTCGTACCATTGGATACATGGCCTCCACTCCCACCACTGACCAGGTGACCGCGGCTCTGGCCACGGTCCAGGACCCCGAGATCCACCGCCCCATCACCGACCTCGACATGGTGAAGAGCGTCGAGATCGGGGACGGCGGTGTCGTCCACGTCGGCATCTTCCTCACGGTGGCCGGCTGTCCCATGAAGGGGCGCATCGAGAAGGACGTCACCGAGGCCGTGTCCAAGGTCGACGGTGTCACCCGCGTCGCGGTGGAACTCGACGTGATGAGCGACGAGCAGCGCAAGGCGCTGCAGACCAAGCTGCGCGGCGGGCAGGCCGAGAAGGAGATCCCCTTCGCCAAGCCCAACTCGCTGACCAAGGTGTTCGCCGTCGCCTCGGGCAAGGGCGGCGTGGGCAAGTCCTCGGTCACGGTCAACCTCGCCGCGGCCATGGCCGCCGAGGGGCACAAGGTGGGCGTCGTCGACGCCGACATCTACGGCCACTCGGTGCCGCGGATGCTGGGCGTCTCCGGCCACCCGACCAAGGTCGAGGACATGATCCTGCCGCCGAGCGCGCACGACATCAAGGTCATCTCGGTCGGCATGTTCACTCAGGGCAACCAGCCGGTGGTGTGGCGCGGCCCGATGCTGCACCGCGCACTGCAGCAGTTCCTCTCCGACGTGTTCTGGGGCGACCTCGACGTCCTGCTGATGGACCTGCCGCCCGGCACCGGTGACATCGCCATCTCGGTCGCGCAGTTGCTGCCGGGCGCCGAGATCCTGGTCGTCACGACCCCGCAGCAGGCCGCGGCCGAGGTCGCCGAGCGGGCCGGCGCCATCTCCGCCCAGACCCACCAGCGCGTGGCCGGCGTCATCGAGAACATGTCGTACTTCATCGCGCCCGGCACCCAGGAGCGCACCTACCTGTTCGGCGAGGGCGGCGGCAAGGCGGTCTCCGAGGGCCTCACCCAGGCGCTGGGCGCCAAGGTGCCGATGCTCGGCCAGGTCCCGCTGGAGATGGGCATGCGCGAGGGCGGCGACGAGGGCAAGCCGTACGTGCTGACCGACCCCGACACCGAGGCCTCCAAGGCGCTGCGCACGATCGCCGGGGAGCTCGTCGGCAAGCCGCGCGGCCTGTCCGGCATGCAACTGGGCATCAGCCCGGCCCGTCGCTGACGGCGCCGCCGCGCCCGCGCTCGAAGGCCGCCACCGGGGAGGTGGCGGCCTTCGGCGTGTCCGGTCCGCGGCTCACCCGCCCAGCGACTGGGGGGCGAAGAAGACGGCGTCGCGGGTGCTCGGCCCCTCCTCGGTGGCCGTGAAGACCCAGTAGCCGCCGGGCCGCTCGGTCCCTCTGCGGTAGCCGCCCGCGCCGACCACGAGTTCGGTGCGGCCGTCGCCGTCCAGGTCGACCAGTGAGAGGTCGGCGCCGAAGCGGTCGCCGCCCTCGGGACCGGGGCCGCCGCTCGGCTCCTCCGGCACGCCCGGTGAGTCGAGTCCGATCCGCTGGGCCCCCGCACCGCTGAGTCCGTCGGGGCCTCCGCGGAGCACGGTGACGCTCCCCCGCCCCTCGTCCTCGCCGGGCGCGGCGACGGCGACGTCGGCGAACCCGTCACCGTCGACGTCGCCGACCGCGGGGTTCTCGCCGAACCCGTCGGCGGCCTCCCCCATGTCGTCGGCCTCGGTGTCGCCGGGGACGCCGGGGCTCTCCTGGTCGATCTCGGTCTTCTCCCCGCCGGAGCCGGGGCCTTCGGGCCCGCCGTAGAGGACGGTGATCCCGCTGGAGACGGAGAAGACACCGCCGTTGGGAACGATGAGATCGTCGTCGCCGTCGCCGTCGACGTCGCCCGCTGCGCCCGTCTCGTACTCGACGGGGCCCCCGGTGTATCCGACGCTGAGCTCCTGAACCGCACCCGCGGCGACCATGCCCTCGTCCGTGCCCCGGAAGTAGACGACGCTTTCGACCTGGGGCGCGCCCCGTTCCTCGAACCGTGCGTCCTCCTCCCAGTAGAAGCCGAACACCACCAGGTCGTCGCGGCCGTCCCCGTCGAAGTCGCCCGCGACGGCACCGCCCACCGGAACCCAGCCCCCCTGGGTGCCGTCGAAGCGCCCGGTGGCCGCCGGCTCCCCCGAAGCGGAGAACGGCCCGTAGAGCACCCGGGAGTGGAGCGCTTCGCGGTCCGTCCGCTCGGAGTCGTCGGCGGCGCCGCCCAGGGCCGCCCTCCCCGCGGCGATGATGTCGGGGAAGCCGTCGCCGTTGAAGTCGCCCACCGCGTCGGCCGGGCGGTCGAGTGCCAGAGCGACGGCGTCGGCGGGCCCGTCCTCCGATCCCCGGACGAGGTACTGCTCGGTGTCTCCGATGACGACGAGGTCGGCGTAGCCGTCCTGGTCGAGGTCTGCCATGGGCTCCAGGACGTCCCCGTTGAAGGCGAAGGTGCCGTCCAGAAGGCCGTCGCCGTATTCTCCCGGCTCATCGGGCACCAGGTCGTTGAACGAGGTCCCCTCGGCGGGGTCCAGTCCCGAGTCCGAGCCGTAGCCGACGGCCTTGTGGCCGACCGGTTCCTCCTCGACCCCCCGCACCCACTCACCGCTGACGGCGAAGTCGGCGTAGCCGTCGCCGTTGACGTCGTTCAGCGCCGCGGCGTCGCCGTCGGGCGTGGCCGTCGGCGCGTATCCGGACGGCTCCAGAACGGGCGGCTCGCCACTGGTTCCCGTCCCCGCGCACGCGGCGAGGAGCACTGTCACCGTACAGAACACGGTCGCCGATGCGGCGGATCGGTATCTACCCATTCGGGAATTGTGGCGTATGGTTCGAGCGAGTGTCGCAGGACCACCGTCCCGGCGGCTCGTCTCGCTCAGCCGACGACGAAAGGACGACAGGTGCCCGAGTCCGACGCCGCACGCTACGCGCGGTGGCTGCAGATCGCCGTCGAAGAGGCCGAGGCCGGCCTGGCGAGCGGCGGCATCCCCATCGGGGCCGCCCTGATCGACCGCGACGGCCGGGTCCTCGGCCGCGGCCACAACCGCAGGGTGCAGGACGACGATCCGTCCGTGCACGGGGAGACCGCGGCGTTCAAGGCGGCCGGGCGGCAGCGCTCCTACGCCGGGACCACGATGGTCACCACGCTCTCGCCGTGCTGGTACTGCAGCGGGCTGGTCCGCCAGTTCGGCATCTCGCGCGTGGTGATCGGCGAGGCCCGGACGTTCTCCGGCGGGCACGAGTGGCTGGCGGAGAACGGCGTCGAGGTGGTGGTGCTGGACGACCCCGGGTGCGAGCGGCTGATGACCGGCTTCATCGCCGCGCACCCGGCCCTGTGGTACGAGGACATCGGCGAGGACGACACGGAATGAGCGGCCCCGGCCCCCGCGGCCGAGCCGCCATCGACGAAGACCCCCGGAGCGGTCTCCTTTCGCGTTCCTCGGGCGTCGGATCCGTGCCGACGCTCCCCGCAGCACCGTCGGCGCCCCCTCGGATCCCGGTTCCGAGGGGGCGTTCCACCGCGGTCGCGGTTTCCGGAATTCAGAGGACGGACAAGGCCGTGGCCCGGAGGCCGGTCACTCGGAGGAGCCCAGCGTCATCGTGGTCTGCTGCTCCTCGCCGCCGCGCTCGTAGGTGATCTCGACCCTGTCGCCGGGGGCCTTGTTGCGGATCAGCGTGACGAGCTGGGTGGAGTCGCGGACCGAGGTGCCGTCGAACTCGACGATGACATCGCCCGGCTCCAGCCCGGCCTCGTCTGCGGGGCCGTTCGGGACGACGGGCCGGCCGACCGACTCGTCGTCGATGATGAGCGCGCCCTGCTCCTGGTAGCGGATGTCCAGGATGGCGCCGATCACCGCGTGCGGCGCCTCCCCGGTCTCGATGAGCTGCTGGGCGACGCGCTCGGCCTGCGTGGACGGGATCGCGAAGCCCAGGCCGATGCTGCCGGTCTGCTCACCCGACAGGCCGCCCATCGTCGCGATGGCGGAGTTGACGCCGATGACGCGGCCCTGGTCGTCGACCAGCGGGCCCCCGGAGTTGCCCGGGTTGACGGCCGCGTCGGTCTGCACGGCGTTGATGTAGGTCTCCTCGCCGCTCTCCCCCACCGTGACCGGGCGGTTCACCGCGCTGATGATGCCGGTGGTCACGGTGCCCTCCAGGCCGAGGGGGGCGCCGATCGCGATCACCGTGTCGCCGACGGTGGCCTGGTCGGAGTCGCCGAACGCCAGCGGGGTGACGTCGATCGGGTCCCTGACCTGGAGGACGGCCAGGTCCGAGCTGGGCGCCGCACCGACCACGCCGGCGGTGGTGGTGTGGCCGTCGCTGTAGACGACCTCGATGCCCTGGCCCTCCAGCGCGGCGGCGACGTGGTTGTTGGTGAGCACGTAGTCGTTCTCGATGACGAATCCGGAACCGTTGCCGCTGCTCTGCGGCCCGGAGCCCTGGATGGAGACGACGCTCGGGCTGACCCGCTGCGCGACGCCGGCGATGGTGTCCGGCGGCCGGCTCGGCGTTCCGCTGGGCACCTCGTTGTTGAGCGTGGGGGAAGGCTGTTCGGGTGCGGCGTTGTCGACGGCGATGAGACCGCCGACCGCGCCGCCCGCGCCGGCCGAGACCAGCGCGACGACCATGACGATGACGATGACGGCCCAGACGGGCATGCCGCGGCGGCGCGCGGAGTCGCCGGGGCGCCCGCCGGGGTCGCCCGGCCCCGCGGACCACTGCGCACCGGGCGGGCCGCCGGGGCCGCCGGGACCTCCGGGGCCGCCGGGGATGTGCGAGCCGCCGGGGACACCGGGAGCACCGGGGACGGAGGGCGCGCCGGGACCCGCGGGACCGGCCGGGCTCCCCGGCCCGGGAGGCGGTGCCTGATGGCCGCTCCACGGCGCCCCGCCCCACCCGGGGTTTCCCGGGGGCCGGGGCGGCGGGCCCGACGGCGGCGGGGGCGCGGACGCTCCCTCAGGGCCCGCGGCGGCGCCGGACCGCGGCTTCTCCGGCCCGGCCGGAGCCCCCCGGTCCGCTCCTGGGCTCTCCGGCGGCTGCGACCAGCTCTGCGCCCCCTCGTTCGGGTCGCGATGTCCGGTCTCGTCGGTCATGAACTCTCCGTCTGTCGGCGCACTTCCCATTATCGGCGCACACAACATAAACCGTCGGTTAACGGGGTGTCCTCACCAGGTGCTGCCCCGTCCACCACGGCTCGCGGGCGTCACGGCGCCGTCAGTCCGAGCCACGTTCCGAACCGGGTGAACCCTCGGAGCACCCTGGCCCAGAATCCGGAGCCGTCGGGGGACGGCAGCCCTTCGGCCGCCGTTTCGACGGTCTCGGTCGGGGCGTCGGCCATGAGCGTGTAGACGAAGCCGCCGGCCTCCCATATCCGCCGGTGCTGGCCGGTTTCGGCGACGTAGACGGTACCGCCGTCCTCGTGGACCGGGCGCAGTCCCGCGGACCCGCCGCTCTTCATCTCCAGGCGCCCCTGCTGGACGAAGACCGAGACCAGGGAGAGGCCGTCGGAGTAGGACAGGTGCACGATCCGGTCGGCGCCGGAACCGGTGGAGCGCGTCTCCACCAGGGCCAGGCCGGCGGCGAGCCGCTCGGGCAGCCGCCACCCCCCGGACTCCAGCCGCACGCGCTCGGCCGCGTCGAGCGTGTCGCCCCAGAGCCGGCCCCGCGAGTCCGAGTCGGTGAGCAGCACCGCATCGGGGGCCAGGTCGATCGAGAGGAACGCGCCGGACTGGGCGACCCGCCCCGCGGAATCGAACGTCTCCCTGCGCAGCAGCAGCCCCGTCTCGTCGTCGGTCCAGAAGCGGCCGGCGACCGATCCGTCGGCCCGATGCGCCTCGACGACGGTCGCGGCCCGGCCGCAGACCTCGCCCTGCCCCGTGCGCACCACCCGGTAATTGGCGCCCAGCAGGTCCAGGAGCCTGTCGTCGAGGTCGGGCCACGAGGACGGCGGCCCCGCCACCAGCCCTTCGCGGTCGGCGGCCGGCTCCGCCGGACTCAGGGAGGTCCCCTCACCCGGCCGGTGCACGATGTCGACCAGCCCGGTGGCGGTGTCGTGGCCGTTGCGGGAGGAGACGAACTGCACGCCCTCGTAGGCGACCTCCTGGCCGGCCTTTGCCGCGCGGCGCAGGACGCCCATGCCGCTGTCGTCCTGGTGCGGCCGCCCCGGCGCGCCGGCGAGCGCGCCGCCGGAGGTGGTGAGCGTCAGCAGGCACAGCACCGAGCACAGCAGGATCGTCGTGGCCGGCATGTGCCAGGAGCGTGGGCGCCTCCGCGGGTGGTCTCCGCTCACCGCGGTCGGGAGGCGGCGGCCGGGGCCGTGTCGCCCGTCGGGGTGCCGACGTCCGCGCGCCCGTCACCGTCACCCCCCGGCGCCTGCGTGGTGCCGACGGCGGTGACCGAGAAGGGAGCGAGCACGGGGGCCTGGTGCGATGTGGTGAGCGCGTGTTCGACCGCGTAGTCGGCGAGGGCCGGGGTGACCACCGGGGTCTCCTCCTGCTCCCCGCCCGCCACGAAGGCGGTGCCCAGCGTGAGCGCCGCGACGGACGCGCCGGCGACCGCGTAGCGCGCCCGGCCCCAGAGCGGCCGCGACCGGACCGGTGCCGCGGCGGAGGCCGACTCGTCGGCGCGGTCGCGGAACAGGGTCCGCGCCGAGGACCGCGCGTCCGGCGACGGCGGTGCGCCGCCCTCATCGGAGGAGGTGACGCGCGGCAGCCCTCCGCCGAGCGGACGGCTGGACCCCAGAGGGGGCATCGAGCCGAACCCCTCGGAGGGGCCGCGCCGCTTCAGGCCGGACAGCAGGCCGCGCGGGGCGCCCGCGGAGGGCGGCGGGCCGAACGGCGGATCGTCCATCGGCGACGAAGACGAATCAGACGCCGACAGGGCCGACAGCCGCCCCATGAAGTCGGTGGAGGGCTCCGGGGCGCCCAGGCCGGTCAGCCGCCGCTTCAGCCGGCGCAGCATCTCGGCCTCGAACCGGCAGGACTCGCAGACGGCCAGGTGGCTGAGTGCACGGTCGCGGTCCGCGTGGCCGAGTTCGCCGTCGACGAGGGCCGACAGTCGTTCCCCCAAGTGGTTCATCAACCCTCCACCTCCCGGGTCGCGGTGCGGATCGCCGCGCTGTCGGCCGACGAGGCCCCGCCGTCCTGCCTGTCTTCGGTCGCCGCCAGGCGGCGCCGGTGGTTGAGCGCCGCGCGCAACTGGGCCCGGCCGCGGTGGATCCGGCTGCGCACCGTCCCCAGCTTGACCCCCAGCGTGGCGGCGATCTCCTCGTAGGACAGGCCCTCGATGTCGCACAGCACCACGGGGGCGCGGAACTCCGGCGGCAGCGCGTCGAGCGCCGCCTGGACGTCGGCGTCGAAGTGCCGGTCGTCGTAGGCCTGGGCCGGAGACGGCTCCCTGCCCTGCAGGCGCTCGTCGGCGGTGTCGGCCAGCCCTTCGAACCGGATGCGGGCGCGCCTGCGCGCCATGTCGAGGAAGAGGTTGGTGGTGATGCGGTGCAGCCATCCCTCGAACGTGCCCGGGGTGTAGTTGGCCAGCGAGCGGAAGACCCGGATGAAGACCTCCTGGGTGAGGTCCTCGGCGTCGTGCTGGTTCCCGGTGAGCCGGTAGGCCAGTCGGTACACCCGTGCCGAATGGTTGCGCACGACCTCGTCCCAGCTGGGCGGCTCCCACTGTTCGAAGTCAACGGCAGAGTCGGAATCTGCCACCGGCGCTCCCTTCATCTGCGCTGCTCTTCGCACCGCGTACGGTTCGGTCCGCGCGCGGATCCGCCGGGCGGATCGCACGCGTGAAGCCTTCCCATCGTGTAACGCCACGAACGGCCGATTAAGTTCCCGGCACCGCCGTAAACGCTCCGGGCGGGTTAGTCTTTTCCAGGGGACATGGTCCACTCGTAGTCGATGCACGACGCCGTGTGACGACCGGGCCGCGAAAACCGTGCAGATCATGCCCGAAAACCGCTGGTCGCGGCGGTGCCACAGCCGGAAGCCAAGGGCCGCGCAGCACGCGGGTCCGGGCGGCACCGGAAGCGGCCCGAGGACCTTCTGCGGCGAATACCTTCAAATCCGTCACACGCGCGGGGAGGCCGTCATCGCCAGCCGAGACGACACACTGGCCTACATCGAGCAGTACATCACGGAGGACGACACGCTCACCTCCGCCCGGGAGCTGGGCCATCGGGCCGACACCCATCCCGTCAGCGCGGCCAGCGGAGCGGCGCTGCGCTTCCTCGCCACGGCGATCGACGCGCGGGCGGTCGTGGAGGTCGGAACCGGATGCGGCAGCTCCGGGATCTGGCTGCTGCGGGGCATGCGCGTCGGCGCCATCCTGACCAGCGTCGACATCGAGCCGGAGTACCAGGAGTTCGCGCGCGACGCCTACCAGCAGGCCGGTTTCGCGGCGAACCGGGCCCGGCTGATCCACGGGCGCGCGCTGGAGGTGCTGCCCCGGCTCACCGACGCCGCCTACGACATGGTGTTCATCGACGCGGTGAAGACCGAGTACCCCGACTACCTGCACGAGTCGCTGCGGCTGCTGCGCAGGGGCGGCGTCGTGGTGTTCAACAACGCGCTGGACGCCAGCCACATGACCGACGGCCCGCTGCGGGTCTCCGACCCCGACACCGCGGCGATCCGCGAGGTGGGCCGGCTGGTCCGGGAGGACGAGCGCCTCGTCCCCCTGCTGCTGCCGGTGGGCGACGGCCTGCTGGCCGCGATCAGGACCGGGTGAACCCCGGCCGGGGCCGCCATGAGAGCTGCGGCGAGAGTGCGGCCCACCTCCCCCGCGGATGACCCGCGAACCGGGCGCGGCCGCGCCTCGCCGCCGAAACGGTGGCCCGCCCCTTGCCCGGACGGTCGCCGACGCGCTTCGGCCGCGAAGCGCGCGCCGGGTCGACCCGTACGGCACCGACCCGCATGACGGGCGCGCGCTTTCGCCGCAGCGGTCCAACGGACCGCGGGGAGTCCGCTCAGGCCGAGAGCCAGCGCAGCAGCAGCCGGGTGCCGAAGCCGGTGCCGCCCTTGGTGAGCTCGGCCTCCTCGCTCATCGAGCGGCCGGGGCCGGCGATGTCGAGGTGCGCCCACGGGAGCCCGCCCGTGAACTCCCGCAGGAACAGCGCCGCCTCGGTGGCCCCGGGGTGGCCGTAGGCGGAGTTGGTGCCGATGTTGGCCAGATCGGCCACCGGGGAGTTCAGCGTGTCCCGGTACTCCTCGACCAGCGGCATCCGCCACAGCGCCTCACCGGAGCGCTCTCCCGCGTCCAGCAGCGCACCGGCCAGCGTGTCGTCGGTGGCGAACAGCGCGCCGATGCCGGTGCCCAGGGCGAGCTTGGCCGCGCCGGTGAGCGTGGCGACGTCGACCAGAGCGTCCGGCGCCAGTTCGGCGACGGCGTAGGCCATCGCGTCCGCCATCACCAGGCGCCCTTCGGCGTCGGTGTTGAGGACCTCGACCGTGCGCCCGCCGTAGGTGGTGAGCACGTCGCCGGGCCGCTGCGCGCTGCCGGAGAAGGAGTTCTCCGCGATGGCGAGCAGACCGGTGACCCGCACCCGCGAGCCGAGCTCCGCCAGCGCCGAGAGCACGCCCAGGACCACGGCGGCGCCGCTCATGTCGGTCTTCATGAGCTTCATGTTGTCGTTGGGCTTCAACGACAGGCCGCCGGTGTCGAACGTGATGCCCTTGCCCACGAGCACGACGTGGGAGTCGGGGTTCTCGGGCTCGTAGCGGATGCCGACCATGCGGGGCGGACGGACCGAACCGCGGCCCACCGCCAGGATCGCGCCGAATCCGCCCCGTTCGAGATCGGCCTCGTCCCACACCGAGACGGCCAGACCGGCCTCGCCGGCGACCTCCTCGG
Organism: Spinactinospora alkalitolerans; assembly: GCF_013408795.1. Taxonomy (NCBI): domain Bacteria; kingdom Bacillati; phylum Actinomycetota; class Actinomycetes; order Streptosporangiales; family Nocardiopsidaceae; genus Spinactinospora; species Spinactinospora alkalitolerans. Next base: position 869,497 of record NZ_JACCCC010000001.1, on the reverse strand, counting down.
CCCGGGCCGCGAGCCATGCCGGGTCCTTCTCGGCGGAGGGCGTGTTGATCAGGTCGCGGGCCAGCGCCGTGGCCCGGGCCAGCGCGCGGCCGCGCCGGACCGGCTCGGCGAACTCCTCGGAACCGGCGTCCGCCCCGGCGACGGCGAGCTCGACCACCGGGACCGGGCGCGGCCCCTTGGGCTCGGCGGCCAGGGAGAACGTGTAGGAGGCGAGGAGCGCGCCCTCGACGAACGCGGTCAGCCCCGCCCGCGCGTCCCCGGTGCCGTCCCCGAGCAGCGCCGCGGTCGTCGCGACCCGGTTGCGGCCCCTGGCCGCACGGGCCAGCGCCGCACCGGCGCTGCGCAGGTCGCGGGGGGTGGCCGCGCCGACGCCCAGCAGGACGAGCCGGACCAGGCCGCGGCCCAGGTCGGCGGGGAACTCCACGATCTGCCCCGCCCCGCCCTTGACGTCGTAGTGGGCGAGCAGCTCGGTCAGCGGGGCCGGCAGCCGCGCGTCGAGGTCGGCGGGGTCGGGCCCCGCACCGTCGGTGACCACGACCGGCCCGTCGTCGCCGGCCCGGACCGGGAGCGCGAGAAGGTCGGCGGCGGAGTCGGCGAGATCACCCGCGACCGGATGGATCTCCGTAGCGAAAGGCACGGACGCTCACAATCTTTGCGTATGCGGAAACCGGTGCCTCGGGCGGCCCTCCGCCGATCCCGCGGCCGGGAGGCGGTCATGGTCGAAGCGCCCGTCGGCACGTCCTGCGGTGGCGGAGCGCGGTCCGGCTAACCGACGACTCCGTTCAGGGCCTCGGCCAGCTCCGTCGCCTCATCGGGCGTGAGCTCGACGACGAGGCGGCCGCCGCCCTCCAGCGGTACCCGCATGATGATGCCGCGACCCTCCTTGGTGACCTCCATCGGACCATCACCGGTCCTCGGCTTCATCGCCGCCATGCCGTTTCCCCTTTCCTAGGAAATTCTCGCACGTGAATGGGCCGGTCCATCGGCTCTTCGGCTCGCCGGCGGCGAGCGCGGACCGGGGTTGAGGCACATCCGTGTGACTCAGGGAATGAATCACTGGTCTGTCATTATCTCGGTTTTTGGATCCGCTTGGGAACGATCGGACGGCCCCCGGAACATCGGATCCAAAGATCCCGAAGGGCTAAGGTTATAGCCGCAGCGCCGAGAACCACGTGCTGGGACCGTGCAGTCCGACCACACCAGGGAGTCTTTCGTGCCCGAGTCAGACAGTGTTGTCTACGAGCTCTCCGACGGCGTCGCCACCATTACGCTCAACCGGCCCGACGCCATGAACTCGCTGACGGTCGAGGCCAAGGAGGCCCTGCTCGCGGCCGTGGAGCGGGCGAAGAACGACACCGGCGCGCGGGCCGTGCTGCTCACCGGGCGCGGCAAGGCGTTCTGCGCAGGCCAGGACCTGCGCGAGCACGCCGACTCCCTCAGCGCGGGGACCGGCCTGGGCAACACCGTGCGCAAGCACTACAACCCGATCGTGCTGGCGCTGACCCGCATGCCCAAGCCGGTCGTGGCCGCCGTCAACGGCGTCGCCGCCGGCGCGGGCGCCTCGCTGGCGTTCGCCTGCGACCTGCGGATCGCCTCGGAGAAGGCGTCGTTCCTGATGGCCTTCGCCAACGTCGGCCTCGGCTCGGACTCCGGCGCCTCGTGGACGCTGCCGCGGCTGATCGGGCACTCCCGCGCGATGGAGATGCTGCTGCTCGCCGAACCGGTGCGGGCCGAGCGCGCGCTGGAGACCGGCCTGGTGAACAGGGTCGTCGGGCACGGCGAGCTCCCCGACGCGGCCCGCGAGCTCGCCGCGCGGCTGGCCAACGGCCCGACGGTCGCCTACGCCGCCATCAAGGGCGAGCTCAACTTCGGTTCCGAGCTGGACTTGGAGAACGCCTTGGAGATGGAGGCGAGCCTGCAGGACCAGTGCGCGGAGACCGCCGACCACGTCAACGCCACGCTGGCGTTCGTCAACAAGGAGAAGCCGGTCTTCGAGGGCCGCTGAACCGCCCGCCGCGCGCACCGCTGCGGCCGGGGACGTTTCAGCCATCCTCGGCCATAAGGGGTCGTGAACCCCGGCCATAAGGGCTCGCGGTGAACGGGCGGCCCGCCTGTGTGGCCGAAGGCCCGTATGCGGGGTGCCCGGCTCCGCGCGAAGCGCACCGGATGCCGTGGGCTCCAGACCGAAACCCCGGTACCGGCCTGCACCCGAAGCGCGGGCCTGCTTCGCGCACGGGTGCGCGCTCTCCTCAATGGGCCTTCGGCCACACGAGGGAACCGCACCCGCACGAGCCTTCTGGCCCCGCCCTACTTGAGGTTTCCGGTGGAGGTCATCAGGGTGCCGTCGTGGGAGGGGGCCACCCACTCGGCTTCGAGCGTCTCCTCGGAGGCGCCCCGCCGCAGCGACAGGCTCACCTCCTCGATGCAGCGCTGTTCGGGGTCGTAGGTCTCGACGTAGTCGAAGGCCAGCCCCTCGTCCGTGCGCTCGGTGAGCGTGATGGTGCCCCGGCAGTCCAGGGTGAACCACTCGGCGGTCCCCCGCTGCGAGCCGGCCTCCAGCTTGAGGCTGGCGCCCCAGTCGACGACGTGCTCGCCCGCCTCGTTGCGCTGCGACATCTCACCGCTCCAGGTGCCGGCGTAGGCCGCGGGGACGCCCGTGCCGTCGTCGGGCTCGGTGCCGGGCGACAGCGCCCACACCACCGCCACGCAGCCGGCGACCAGCGCCAGCACCGCTCCGGTGATGGCGGCGACCAGGGCCCTGCGCCGCCTGTTGGTGCTGTGCCGGGTCGAACGGGGCGGCGGCCACAGCGACATCCGCCGGATGGGAGAGGCCGAGTCGGACGCCTCTGGCACCGACCTCTTGGGACGTGTCGGCACGGAACTCACCGGGTGCCCTCGTCAGTGGACGGAACGGCCCGACGGGAACGGTCCGGATAGGTCATCGCTTCCTCCAATGCGAACGGACGCGGCGGTTCGTTCGCGGGTACAGCGAAAGAGAATAAGGCACCCGAACTTCGCAGATGCGGACGATGCGGGTGACGAACATCACATGAGAGGTCGTGCGTCCGGAGCCGCGGACATCATCGGTCCGGGCGCCGCCGATCGCGTCTGCCGGGGCGGGGACCTGCTCGCCGAGGTCGTCAGAGCGCCGAAAGCGGTCGCGAAAGGGGGGCGGCGATCCCGGCCGTCTCCATGGTGGCACAGGCCGGGACCGGGCCGCCCCGCGGGGCGGCCGGCGCCGCGGTCACCGCCGTTGCGCCAGCTCCCCGAGGTTGCGCAGGGACCGGCGCAGCAGCAGCGCCAGCGGCGCCTTGGCCACCGGCCAGCCCAGTCGGCCGAGGGCCCCCAGCGGCGGCTCCACCCATTCGGTCCAGGTGATCCGGCTGCGCCCGCCCAGGAGCGGGACCACGTCGAAGCGGCCGCGGCCGCGCACGACCGAGCCGCGGTGCACGACCTCGCACACGCCCGCGGACTCGCGCGTGGCCGGCCGCCAGTTGGTGATCTCCATCGTGTCCGGGAAGCCCAGGCGGCCCACGCCGGTGAACGCCTCGACGGTCGCGCCCTCGCCCCGGCCCCCGTGGGCGCGGGTCAGGACCATCCACTGCTCGTGCAGATCCCAGTCGACCAGGGTCTCCCAGAGGCGGTCGGCCGGAGCGGCGCAGGCGTGCGCCACCGTGACGCGCACTTCGCGCGCGGCCCCGCTCACGTGTCCTGCGGATCGTCCGGAAGGGGCTCGGCGCCGTCGCCGGCGCGGCCGGCCCGGACGTGCACGGAGGGCCGCCGCTCACCGGGGTCCTCCTCCGGATCACCGCCTTCGGGGGCGTCCGTAGCGTGGCGCGGGTACCAGACGCGGTGGGGCGTGTGCCTGCCCGGCTCGGCGAGCCGCTCCTCCAGCTCCGCGATGCGCGCGTCGCGCTCCTTGAGAGCCGCGGCGAGGCGCTGCAGAACTTCGTCGACCGCGCGCACGTGGTAGCCCCACAGCGCCAGGGGCAGCCGGACGTTCGCCACGTCCGAGCCGGTCACGGGCCGGTCCGAAGGGAGCTCCAGAGGAGGGTGGTCGGCCTCGAAGCGCGCAAGCTGCCCACCGCGCCCCATGACCACGAGCGCCACGCCGACGAGAACGGCCAGGGCCGCCAGCGCGGTCAGGATCAGGATGGCTGTCACGGTTCGATCGTGCCATACCGGAGGGGGTCGGGAGCGCGGATGCCGGGGCGCGTCGGGCCGTCGGGCGCGGGACGTGCGACACTCGGGGCGTGCGCATCGACGAGGCCTTCAGCGTGGTCGGGCCGGACGCCGCCGTGGACGAGGCGGTCGACGCCGGTTACCGGCCCACTGCGGAGCGCGTCCGCGAACTCGCGGCGGGGGACCGCCCGGTCCTGGTGCGCTGCGCGGCCCCGCCGGACGCCGGCGGGCGGCGGGAGCCCGTCGAGTTGGCCGAGGCGCTCGCGCTCGTCTCCGTCTACGCCTGGCTGGGCGCGCGGGTGTTCGCGACCGAGCACCCGCGGGCGGCCCGCCAGGCCCTCGACATGGTGGCCTCCGTACGGGGCACGCGGCCGCCCGCGGTGGCCCGCAGAGGGCTCGTCTAGGGTGTGTTCGGCGGGTACGTCCGTGGCGAGCGGCGCACTCGCGTGCGCTCCGCGATCGCGCGAAGCGCCTTTCTTGAAGCGCCTGTCAGGGACCAGTGCCCCTATCGCAAGGCCGATGTAAGGAGCCAGGGGGCCCTGTCGGCTGAAGAGAACGGCAGCGAGAGGGGCGCTGGGGCGCCGCGCGGCAGGACATTGACCCGCCAAGCACGCCCTATCCCTCCGCGCGCTCGGCCGCCTCGACGTCCTGCGCGGTCTCGTGGACCTGCTCGGCCTCGAACTCGCGGCGGGCCAGGTCGACGTGGGCCTTGCGGATGATGTCCACGACCTCGTCGGCGTCGTCGGTGAGGTACATCAGGTCGGGGTCGTCGGGCGAGATGACGCCCTCGCTGAGCAGGGTCTGGCGGATCCAGTCGCGCAGCCCGCCCCAGAACCGCGACCCGACCAGGATCACCGGGAAGCGGGTGACCTTGCCCGTCTGCACCAGCGTGATCGACTCGAACAGCTCGTCGAGGGTGCCGAACCCGCCGGGCAGGACGACGAACGCCTGCGAGTACTTCACGAACATCGTCTTGCGGACGAAGAAGTACCGGAACGTGACGCCCATGTCGATGTAGTCGTTGAGCGACTGCTCGAACGGGAGCTCGATGCCCAGGCCGATCGACGTCCCGCCGACGCCCTGCGCGCCCTTGTTGGCCGCCTCCATCATGCCCGGACCGCCGCCGGTGATGACCGTGTAGCCGGCCTCGGCCAGCTTCGCCCCGATGGTCTCGCCCAGCTTGTAGTGCGGGTTGTCGGGCTTGGTCCGGGCCGAGCCGAACACGCTCACCGCCCGGCCGACCTCCGAGAGCAGCCCGAAGCCCTCGACGAACTCCGACTGGATGCGCAGCACGCGCCAGGGGTCGGTGTGCACCCAGTCGGCCGGTCCGCGGCGGTCCAGAAGCCGCTGGTCGGTGGTTGTCTCAGGAATGGCGCGGCCGCGGTAGGTCAGAGGGCCCGCCCGTCGAATGTTGGATCCGGATTCCATCATGGAGCAACGCTACCCGGATCCGGTGCCCGGTCACTGAAGCACAGGTCACGCGCTGTCGTCCGGTTCCGGACGGAACGGTGCGCCCGCCGCGCCCGTCAGCCAGCCGGTCATCCGCTGCTCGGCCTCGACGACGGCGTCGAGCAGCACGTACTCGTCCCTGGTGTGGGCCAGCGTGGGCTCACCGGGGCCGTAGTTGACGGCGGGGACGCCCAGTTCGGACATGCGGGCGACGTCGGTCCAGCCGAGCTTGGCCCGGGCCTGCCCCGCGCCGACGGCCTGCACGAACGCCGCGGCGGCCGGGTGGTCCAGGCCGGGGCGCGCGGGCGGGGCCGAGTCGGTGACCCGCACGTCGAAGCCGGTGAACACCTCGCGCAGGTGGGCCTCTGCCGCCTCCTCCGTCAGGTCCGGGGCGAACCGGTAGTTCACCGTGACGACGCACTCGTCGGGGATGACGTTGCCGGCCACGCCGCCGGAGACGAACACGGCGTTGAGGCCCTCGTGGAAGCGCAGCCCCTCGACCTCGGGGCGGCGCGGCGCGTAGGCGCGCAGGACGTCGAGGACGCGGCCGGCCTCGTGGATGGCGTTGTGCCCCATCCAGGACCGGGCGCTGTGCGCGCGCTCGCCGTACGTGGTCACCTCCACCCGCATGGTGCCCTGGCAGCCGCCCTCGATCACGCCGCCGGTGGGCTCCATCAGCACCGCGAAGTCGCCCTCCAGCAGGTCGGGGCGGTTGCGGGCCAGGCGGCGCAGCCCGTTGCGCTCGGCGTCGACCTCCTCGCAGTCGTAGAAGACGTAGGTGACGTCGTGGACCGGCTCCGCGAGCGCGGCGGCCAGCTTGAGCTGCACCGCCACTCCGCTCTTCATGTCGGAGGTGCCGCAGCCGTACAGCCTTCCCCCGCTCTCGTGCGAGGGCACGTTGGCGACGATCGGCACGGTGTCGATGTGCCCGGCGATCACCACGCGCTGGGGCCGGCCCAGGTCCGTGCGGGCCACGACCGCGTCGCCGTCGCGCTCGACGGTGAGGTGCCCGACCGCGCCCAGCGCCCGCTCGATCGCGTCGGCGAGGGCGCGCTCACCTCCGCTGACCGATTCGATGTCGACGAGGCGGGCGGTGAGCCCCCGGACGTCCGAGCCGAGATCCAACATGGTTGCGCGCTTTCGTGACGGGGCCGCGCCGCGCCGAACCGGGCGGCGCGGCGCGGCGCGGGAAGAGAAGTGCTAGGCGTTCACACCGTGCTCGCGGAGCAGGTCGTTGAGCGCGAGCTTGTCGTGCTCCTGCCCCTCCTGGAGGCGCTTGAGGACGAGCAGGCACGGCATGCCGAAGTCACCGCCGGGGAAGCTCTTGACCCGGTTGGCGGTGACGCACACCGACCAGGCCGGGGCCTCGCCGCGGGGCAGCTCGTCGCCGGTCTCGGCGTCGAACACGCGGGTCGAGGCGGTCAGGATGGTGCCGGCGCCGAGCTTGGCGCCGCGGCGCACCCGTGCGCCCTCCACGACCATGCTGCGGGAGCCGAGGAACGCCTCGTCCTCGATGATGACCGGGGAGGCCTGCGGCGGCTCCAGCACGCCGCCCACGCCGACGCCGCCGGAGAGGTGCACGCTCTCGCCCACCTGCGCGCAGGAGCCCACGGTGGCCCAGGTGTCGACCATGGTGCCGGAACCGACGTGGGCCCCGAAGTTGGTGAACGAGGGCATCAGCACGACGCCGGGAGCGAGGTAGGCGCCCCAGCGGGCGATCGCGCCGGGGACGACCCGGACGCCGTCGAAGCGGGTCTTCAGCGGAATCCGGTCGTGGTGACGGAAGTCACCGACCTGCGACTCCTCCATGCCCAGGACGCGGAAGCTCAGCAGGATCGAGCGCTTCGCCCGTTCGTCGACGATGACCTCGTCCGTCGCGGCGTCGACGAAGGCCACGCGGGCCTTGCCGGCGTCGAGTTCGTCGACCGCGCCCACGATGGCGTCGCGGGCCTCGGTGTCGTCAGGGGTCAGCTCGGAGCGGCGCTCCCACAGTTCGTCGATCGTGTCGGGGAGCGGACTGGTGAACGAGGTGGTCATGGCTGTGGAGCCTACTGGTTCCGCGCTCGGTGGACGAACGCCCCACTCACCACCTGGACACGGAGGGTGAGCACCCTCTCACCTGGTGAACGGCCGCCACGTCGCGGTAGGCGATGATCACGCGCTCTTTCCGCGCGGCGGTCCGCGCAGCTCGCTTCCGCGCACCGGTTCCGGAGAGTGTTCACCGGCACGCTCTACTATCGGTGGGAGCACCCCCGGGTTTTCACCGCCGCACGGCCCGCGCCCCCTGCGGGCCGTCGGCGCCGAAGACGACGACCGCCCCTGTCAACCACGGTGTTCTCATGGCATGGCGCCATGACCGCACCCCGTATCCATTTGGTCTGCGTGTGCCTAGAAAGCGTCGAAGAATCTCCGCGTTCTTCAAGATCCTCACCGTGCTGACCCTGGTCTGCGGCGGACTCGTCGCCGGTGGGTACTACGTCATGCAATCGATCAAGCCCATCGACCTCACCCCGCCGCCCCCGCCCTCCGGCTGCACCGTGGCCTCCGGGGACGGCACCGACGATCTCGACCTCGAACAGGGGGCCAACGCCGCGACCATCGGCGGCGTGGCGTTCAGCAAGGACCTGCCCGACCACGCCGTCGTGGTGGCCTACGCCACGGTGTGGCAGGAGTCGAAGTTCCACAACATCGAGCACGGCGACCGCGACTCGCTGGGCCTGTTCCAGCAGCGGCCCTCGATGGAGTGGGGCGACCCCGGGCAGATCATCGACCCGGTCTACTCCAGCGGCGAGTTCTACGACAAGCTCGTGGAGATCCCCGATTACCGGGAACTGCCGGTCTACGAGGCCGCCCAGGCGGTGCAGCGCAGCGCCGACGGGTTCGCCTACGACCAGCACGAGCGCCGCTCCCGTGCCATGATGTCGGCGTTCACCGGCCAGGACGGCCCCGCCGTCACCTGCTGGTTCGAGGAGGACGCAGGAAACGCGGAGAACGCGGGGAACGCGGAGGGCGCGGGAGTCGCGGAAGAGGGCGCCGGGCCCGACGTCGCGGCGGCCCAGGAGGAGATGCTCCGCGTCTTCGGCACCGACCCCGCCCAACTGCCGGTGGCCGAGCAGCCCCGGACGGGCGACCTCGGCTGGGCGATGGCCCTGTGGGCGGTCACCCACGCCCAGGAGTACGGGCTTTCCTCGGTGACCTACGGCGACCAGCGGTGGAGCGCCGCCGACGGCCGGGCCGGCTGGTCCGCCGTCGAGGGCGGCCCCGCCCCCGAAGGGCAGGTCGTCCTGGATTAGGGCGCCGCGGACCACGCCGCCCTACCGGGCCAGCGCCTCCAGGCGCTTGACCGCGGCGGCGACGCGCTCGTCGGCCGCGGTGAGGGCCACGCGGACGTGGTCGGCGCCGGAGGGGCCGTAGAAGTCGCCCGGCGCGACCACGATGCCGTGCCGGGCCAGCAGCTCCACCGAGCCCCACGCGTCGTGCTCGGGGTGCGCGGCCCACAGGTACAGTCCCGCCTCGGAGTGGCTGATCCGCCAGCCCGCGCGCTCCAGCGCGCCCCTCAGCGGCGCGCGGCGCGCGGCGTAGCGCTCCTTCTGCTCACGGGCGTGCTCCTCGTCCTCCAGCGCCGCGCCCATGGCCGCCTGCACCGGGGCCGGCACGATCATTCCCGCGTGCTTGCGGACCGCGAGCAGCTCCTCGACGAGGGCGGGGTCGCCGGCCACGAAGCCGGCCCGGTAGCCGGCCAGGTTGGAGCGCTTGGACAGCGAGTGCACCGCCAGCAGCCCCTCGTGCGAGCCGCCGCAGACGTCGGGGTGCAGCACCGACACCGGCCGCACGCCGTCCCAGCCGAGGTCGATGTAGCACTCGTCGGAGGCGACGACGGTCCCGCGCTCGCGCGCCCACGCCACGACCTTGCGCAGGTGTTCGACCGGCAGCACGCGGCCGGTGGGGTTGGCCGGGGAGTTGATCCACAGCAGCCGCACCGGCGCCGGGCCCAGCGAGGTCAGTCCGTCGGAGGCCACCGGGGTCGCGCCCGCGAGCCGGATGCCGATGTCGTAGGTGGGGTAGGCCAGTTCCGGGTGCACGACGGTGTCGCCCTCGCCCAGGCCGAGCAGGGTGGGCAGCCAGGCGACCAGCTCCTTGGAGCCGACCGTGGGCAGCGTCGACTCGGGGGCGACCTCGACGCCGTGCCGCCGCTCCAGCCAGCCGGCGATGGAGGCGCGCAGCCGCGGGGTGCCGTGGGTCGCCGGGTAGCCCGGCGCGTCGGAGGCCTCGGCCAGAGCCGCGCGCAGGCGCTGCGGCACCGGGTCGACCGGAGTGCCGACGGACAGGTCGACGATGCCGTCGGGGTGCGCCGCCGCGGTCGCCTTGTGCGGGGCCAGCCGGTCCCACGGAAAGGTCGGCAGCCGGTCCACCACGCGTCGTCGTTCGGCCATCTGGCACGCCCCCATTCACATCCGTCAAGAAAACCGTCGCGCCGCCCCGGCCGGGGCGGCGCGACGCCATGGTCACGCGCGGGTCCGCCGCACCGCGCGGGACGGTGCGGCGATCTCCACTCTTCGCTACTCCTCGCTCTGCGGCGGAAGAGCGGCCACGATCGGGTGATCCTTGTCGATCTGCCCCACCTTGGACGCCCCGCCGGGCGAGCCGAGCTCGTCGAAGAAGTCCACGTTCGCCTTGTAGTACTCCGACCACTGGTCGGGCAGGTCATCTTCGTAGTAGATGGCCTCTACAGGGCACACCGGCTCGCAGGCGCCGCAGTCGACGCACTCGTCCGGGTGGATGTAGAGCATGCGCTTGCCCTCGTAGATGCAGTCGACAGGGCACTCCTCGATGCAAGCCTTGTCGAGCACATCGACGCATGGCTGCGCGATGACGTAGGTCACGTCGTACTCCTCTTCGGTCTTCGCCACGTTGACCGCATGTGTGTTCCTGCGTTGTCACATAGTCTGGCCTGAATCGCCCCCATGTGTGCGGGGAGCACGTTCAGGGCACGATGGGCACGGACACGGTCTCGGGCCCTGAAGGGGGTTCACCGACCATGTGACGCACACTTCGCTGTCTCCAGTATTGCGGTGCCCCGACCGTCGAGCGTAATTGGGGGTCCACAGGTGGGTTTTTCCGCGCGTCTGGAGAATTCGGTGACGCCGCAGGACATCGGTCGGCGCGCCACTCTGCGGATCAAGCTGCCCGACGGGCGGTTCCGGGATATCGTCGGTGTGTTGGAGACGTGGGAAGGCGACATCATACGCGTGCGCCGCCGCGACGGCACTGTGACCGAGGTCACCTCCGGTGAGGTGGTCGCGGGCAGGGTCGTGCCGCAGCAGCCGCCCCGGCGCCGCGCCGAGCCGAACACGTAGCCGCGACCGATCAGAAACGATCACGAACGTCCGAAGAGACGGCCACGGCCGCCCCCGCCGCACGTCAACGGCCCGACCAGGAGGTGACGAGGTTCCGCCATGCAGGAGACCGTCGCGTCCGCCCTCGCGCAGTTGGCCCGCCTGGACCCCAAGGCCGCCCAGACCGCGGAGAGCGCCCTCGACCCCCTGACGGCGGGACGCGGCCTGGAGGCGCTGAGCCAGCGCACCGTGCAGGAGTTCTGCTGGCACGTGCTCCCGGTGCGGTTCTCCAGCGAGTCCGGCGAGTGGCTGTTCGTCGCCGAGTCGCTCGGCAGGCTGTTCACGCTCCTGGACCTGCAGCGCTACGCCGAGATCTGCACGTCGGAACGCACCCGGCAGGTGCTGAGCGCCTGCTCCAGGAGCCACGAGAACGGCGTCGTGGCCTACGAGCGCAACATGCGCTCCTCCGGCATCGAACCGCCCGACCTCGGGGAGCTCACCTGGGGCACCACCCTGGGCAGCGCCGAGATCGAGGCCTACCAGGCCACCTCGGCCGCGCTGGAGCTGGCCGTCGCGGCCGGGGAGGTGCGTCCGGGCACCCGCGGCTGGCGGGCGGCCCAGGAGCAGCAGGCCCGCGCCTTCCTCAGCCGGCCCGACGCGCAGGGCCGCAGTCGGCTCGACAAGATCCGCGAGGAGCGGGTCCGCGACTGGCTCGCCTCACCGTCGCACTCCCACCGCCAGCAGCTCTGGCCGCTGCTCGGCCAGATCATCGCCGGAGCCGAGCCCCCGCACGACGCCGCCAAGGCGCTCGCCCCGGTGCAGCGCCTGCTCGACTACGCCGACGACGGCATCGGCCTGACCCAGATCGGCTACATCTCCCCCACCGTCGTCCGGGAGCTGTGCGCGGAGTTCGACTGGTCCACCACGCCCTCGCCACCGCGCAGCGAGACCGATGTCATGCAGCTCATCGCGCTGCACAAACTGCTGCGCACCATGCGGGCGGTGCGCCGCGCCGGCCGCAGGCTCGTGCTGACCCGGCGCGGGCGCCAACTGCACGAGAGCACCGACGCCCTGTGGCGCGCGGTCGCCGAGAGCGTCCTGGTCACCGACGGCTTCGAGCAGGCGGCCACCGAGACGCTGCTCGGTCTCCTGCTGCTGCGCTCCCCCGGCAGCCACAGCCGCGACGAGAACGTCGACATCGCCGAGGAGGCCCGGCTGGTGCTGGCCGGCGCCGGGTGGGAGCACGACGGCGACGGCGCCGAGGACGGCCCCGGCACCCAGCAGGTGCGCTCCGTGCTGATCACGGTCACCTGGCTGCTGGAGACCCTGGGCTGCGTGGTCGGCCGCGACCTGCTGGGCGAGGGCCGGTCCAAACGGCTGACCAAGGTCGGCCGGGCGTTCGCGCTGACCGCGATCCACCTGTCGGCCACCACCCCGAGGGCCTCGCTCTAGCCGGGGCGCCGCCCGGTTCGGGGATCGGGCCACCCCGTGCCGGGGGGCGCGGGGGACCCCATAGCCTGGCAGGAGTCCACGGGCGCCCGCGCGCCCGTGTCCATCGAGCGATTCACGAGCAGCGGGAGCAGCATGTCCACGCCTGAGCCGACGCAGCGGGACGAGCCGGCGGAGACGGCCACCGGAGCGCCGGCGGCCGAGGAGGAGGCGCCGCGCGCGGCGTCCCGGCTGGATCTCCTGCCCAGCCCGGTCTTCGTGCTGATCCTGGGCCTCACGGGGATCGCCGGCTGGCTGTCGTGGACCCGGGGCGAGGAGGCGTGGTTCGACGGCGGCACCGTCTACGCGCCGTTCGTGCTGATCCTCGGGGCGTGGATCGTCTCGATCACCCTGCACGAGTACGTCCACTCCGTGCTCGCCTACCGCTTCGGCGACCGCGCGCTGCGCGGCAGCGGCTACCTCAGGCTCAACCCCTTCGGGTTCCGCGAGCTGTTCGCCGGACTGCTCATGCCGGTGGCGTTCCTGGTGCTCGGCGGGTTCGGCATGACCGGCCCGGCGCTGCACCTGGACCGCTCGGCCGTCGGGAGCAGGGCCGGGCGCAGCCTGATCGCGCTGGCCGGCCCGGTGCTGAACCTCGTCCTCGCGCTCGCGCTCGTCCTGGTCGTCAACGCGCTCATCCCCGAGGGTTCGGCCACCAACAACTGGCTGATCGTCGGCCTGATGTACGTCTGCTTCCTCAACGTCACCGCCGCGCTGATCAACCTGCTGCCGGTCCCCGGCACGGACGGCTTCGACGCCATCGCGCCCTACCTGCCGGAGAAGGCGGCCGGCCTGGCGAGGAGCGCGGGGATCTTCGGCGTGATCGCGGTGTTCGCCGTGCTGTGGCTCCCCGGGGTGCACACGGCGTTCCTCGACCTGATGTACACCCTGCTGGGACTGGTCGGCCTCAACGAGACCTACATCGGTTTCGGTCAGTTGCTGTTCCAGTTCTGGGTGGGCTGAGGCCGCCGCACCGGAGCGGGCGGGGTCAGCACCGTCGCCAGCACCACGGCGGTGATCCCGCCGTACAGGAAGCCGTAGTTGACGGCGGCCGCGGTCATCACGACGTCGCCCGCCGAGGAGTGCCCCACGATCGCGAAGCCCGCGGCCGCCCAGCCCGCCGCGGGCAGGCCCGCGCCCAGCCTGGAGCCCATGCCCCACCCGGCGACGCGGCAGCCGAGGAACAGCAGGACCAGCAGCAGCACCAGGGCGGCGACGGCCAGGGCCTGACCGATCGGGCCGACCTGCCACAACCATGCCAGCCAGCTCGCCGACAGCCCGCACACGATGCCCGCGACGAAGCCCAGCACCAGCAGGACCGCGTAGCCGGCCACCCCGACGAGGGTGCCGAGCACGTGCTGCGGGGAGCCGCCGACGGCGCGGCCGACCCGACGCGCCGCTGAGTCCGGTGAGGAAGTAGCCACGATGGAAGCGTAGCCACCCTCCCCGCCACCGCGTCACCAGGGCGAGCGGGCGGTGCGGATCAGGCGAACAGGTCGGGCTCGAAGCCGTCGGGACCCGGGCGCGACGCGGGGCCGCGCAGCAGGATGAAGTACTCCACGGCGCTGATCTCCTGCGCGATGTCGTTGGACAGCGCGAACCGCTCGCCCTCGACGCTGATCTGGGTGGCGTGCGCCCGCATGGCCAGCGCCTTCGCCGCCCAGTAGGGGGTGGCGTCGATGCGCGTGGTGACCAGCTTGTCGGGGGTCCCCGGCGCGATGTCGCCGATCGAGGCCGGCGGGGTGAACGGACCCGGTTCGGCCCGGAGGCGCCGCACGGACTCCTCCAGCACCGAACGGGGCTGGGCGATGGCGTAGAGCTTGCGCGTCTGCCAGGGCGAGCCGGGCAGGGTGCGCTGGGCCGCCCTGGTGAAGGCCCGCTTGGCCACCCGGTGGGCCTGGATGTGGTCGGGGTGCCCGTAACCGCCGTTGTCGTCGTAGCTGACCATGACGTCGGGCCGCACTTCGCGGATGATCTCCGCCAGTTCGTGCGCCGCCTCCTCGACGTCGGCCCGCCAGAAGCACGCGGGATCGTCGTTGCTCGGGGCGCCCATCATGCCGGAGTCGCGGTAGCGCCCGGGACCGCCGAGGAACCGGTGGTCGCGCACGCCCATGGTGAAGCAGGCCTTGTCCAGTTCCCCGATCCGGTGCTCGCCGAGCCCGCCCTCGCGGTCGCCGGCCAGGTGCGCGAGCCCGGGCGGGATGATCTCGCCCTCCTCGCCGAGCGTGCAGGTGACCAGGGTGACCTCGGCGCCCTCGGCCGCGTACTTGGCCATGGTCGCCCCGGTGACGATGCTCTCGTCATCGGGATGGGCATGGACCAGCAGCAAGCGGCGACCTGTCATAGGGGCGACGATACCGGGTCTGCGGCGGCCGCTCCGGGCCGTCACCGCCGCAGCGGCCGTCGAGCGTTCCCGGCCCGCCACCACCGGGGAAGCGCCGCGCACTGCCACAATCGGCTCATGAGTTTTCCTCGGCAACAGGCGCGGACGCGGCGGTTCAGCCTCGGCGTCCCGCGGGCATTCCAGATCTCCCCGGACGGACAGCGGGTCACCTTCCTGCGGGGCAGGCACAGCACCGACGGCGCGACCTGCCTATGGCTGCTGGAGCTCGACAGCGGCCGGGAACGCGTCATCGCCGACCCGCGCGAGATCGGACGGATCGACGAGGACCTCCCGCCGGAGGAGCGAGCGCGCAGGGAGCGGCTGCGCGAGACGGGCGGCGGAATCGTCGCCTACAGCGTCGACGACTCGTTCACCCGGGTGGCCTTCACGCTGTCGGGCCGGCTCTACTACGCGGACCTGGCCGGTGACGACAACGCGCCGCGCGAGCTCCCGGCCGTCTCCCCCGTCGTCGACCCGGTGATCGATCCCCGGGGCGACTCGGTCGCCTACGTGAGCGGCGGCGCGGTCCACGTCATCGAGATCGGCGGCGGCGCCGACCGGATGCTGGCCGCCCCCGACGGCGAGAACGTCACCTGGGGCCTGGCCGAGTTCATCGCGGCCGAGGAGATGGGCCGCTACCGCGGCATGTGGTGGGCGCCGGACGGTTCGTCGCTGCTGGCGACCCGGGTGGACGACTCCCCCGTCACCCGCTGGCACATCAGCGACCCCGCCAATCCCGAGACCGAGGCCCAGGTCATCGCCTACCCGGCCGCGGGTACCGCCAACGCCGACGTGCGCCTGGCCGTGCTGCCGGTCACGGGGCCGGAGGCCGGGCGGGGGTCGGCGGAGGGGCCGGGAAGCCCGCCGCCCGTGGAGCCGCGCTGGATCGAGTGGGACCGCGCGGCGCTGCCCTACCTGGTGACGGCCCACTGGACCACCGGCCCCGAGGGCACGCCGACCGTGGTCTTCACCGCGCAGAGCCGCGACCAGCGCACCATGACCGTGTTCAGCGCCGATCCCGCCACCGGCCTGGTCTTCGAACTGCTGTCGGAGGGCGACGAGCGGTGGGTGGAGATCATGCCGGGCGTTCCGGCGTTCACCGAGAGCGGGCGGCTGCTGTGGATCGGCGTCCGCGGGGAGGAGCGGGAGCGGCGCCTCTACGCCGGCGAGGACCTCGTCAGCGCGCCGGGGCACTACGTCCGCTCGGTCGTGGACGTGGACGGCGACCGGGTGCTGTACTCCGCTTCGGCGGCCGGCGCCGCGGACGAGGTGTCGCTGTGGCTGCTGGACCTCAAGGAGCACTTCACCAAGCCGGTGGAGTTCCCCGGGGCCGACGGCGGCGGCCTGCACTCCGGCCGGCTGCGCGGGGACACCCTGGTCGTGCAGCGCCGGGACATGGAGACCGACGGCGTGCGCACGGCCGTGATCCGCGGCGCCGGCACCGAGACCCGTCAGGAGACCGGCGAGATCGCCTCCGTCGCCGAACGGCCGGACCTGCCCGCTCCGAACGTGCGGATCTGGGCTGCCGGCGAGCGCGGTATCCCCGCCGCGCTGGTGCTGCCGTCCTGGTACGAGCCGGGCTCGGGCCCGCTGCCGGTCCTCATGGACCCCTACGGCGGTCCGCACGCTCAGCGGGTGGTGCGGGCCCGCGGGGCCTACCTGACCTCGCAGTGGTTCGCCGAGCAGGGCTTCGCCGTGCTGATCGCCGACGGCCGGGGCACGCCGGGCATCGGGGTGGAGTGGGAGCAGGCCGTCCACGGCGACCTCGCGACGCCCGTTCTGGAGGACCAGGTCGCCGCGCTGCACGATGCGGCCGAGCGCTTCGGCGGCCTCGATCTGGACCGCGTCGCCGTTCGCGGCTGGTCCTTCGGCGGCTACCTGGCGGCGCTGGCCGTGCTGCGGCGGCCCGACGTCTTCCACGCGGCCGTGGCCGGCGCCCCGGTGACCGACTGGCGCCTCTACGACACCCACTACACCGAGCGCTACCTCGGCCTGCCGCAGGAGGACGCGGTGTGCTATGAGCGGAGCTCGCTGCCCGCCGACGCGCAGAAGCTCAGCCGCCCGCTGATGCTGATCCACGGCCTGGCCGACGACAACGTGGTGTTCGCGCACTCGCAGCGGCTGTCAACGGCCCTGCTGGCCGCCGGAAGGCCCCACACGGTGCTGCCGCTGTCGGGCATCACCCACATGCCCACGGAGGAGGCCACGGCGGAGAACCTGCTGCTCCTGCAGGTGGAGTTCCTGCGCGACGCACTGGGGGCGGAGACCGGGCCGCGGCGCGCCGGGGGTGAGTAGGGGATTCGGAACCTCAGGGGGTTGGTAAGGCCCGCCCCAGGAGGGAGGGCGCGCGGGTGGGCGATCTCTTTGGGGGCCTTCGGCCACAAGAGAGGATCGCCCGGTCACCGCGGATCCCTCCTTCGGCTGAGGTCTCAAGACTCCTTGGGATCAGAGCCCCTCAATGGGCAAGAAACGTGGCCGGATCCGGCCACACCTCCCCCTCTTCGGTGGACGTGGCCCCACTGCGGCGGCCGGTCGTCGGCCGCCGGTCCCCGCGCAGCTCGCGCCGCGGTTCACGGGCGCGGCCCGAGTCACGGACCGTGACCAAAGTGACATGTGATGATTTTTTCGCTTTGTGTTGCCTCTGTTGCGAAGCGAGTCCGGTGACCTATCGTTTCCCATCGTTTACCTACCGTCCGGTAAACGCGGTCGGCGCGCCCCTCAGCGGGCGTCCGCCGATCGAGGGAGCCGCGTTGAGTCCCCGCTCGTCTGCGCGGTTCCCACCCTTTTCCACAATCCGAAAGGGCAGGGAATGAAACAACGTAGGAAGAAGCCCGCGGCCCGGTTCGCGCTCGGCGGCGCAACGGCGGCGTTCGGCCTGGTCGCCGTGGCCGTGGCCGCACCGCTGGTGTCGTCCGGGTCCGACCTGGCCGACGCGTCGCTGGCGTCGGCCGAGACCGGAGCCGGTGACGGCGCGTCGGAGCGGTTGAGCGCGATGCAGCGCGACCTCGGCCTCTCCTCCCCGGCCGAGGCCGAGCGGCTCCTCGCCCAGGAACAGGACGCCCGTGTCCTGGAGTCCGAGCTGCGCGAGTCGCTCGGCGAGGCGTTCGGCGGCAGCACGTTCGACGGCGAGACCGGCGAACTGATCGTCTCGGTCACCGACGAAGGCGCCGTGGACGAGGTGCGCGAGGCCGGCGCAGACCCGCGGGTCGTGACCTACGGCGAGGAGACCCTCGACGGCGTGGTCGCCGACCTCAACGCGCACGCCCCCGACAGCGAGCAGGGCGTGACCGGCTGGTACGTCGACACCGCCGACGACTCCGTGGTCATCACGGTCGAAGAGGGCGAGAGCCCCGCGGCCGAGAAGCTCATGGCCGACGCCGGTGTGAGCGGCGGTGCCGTGCGCGTCGAGGAGTCGTCGGAGCAGCCGCGGCTCTTCGCCGACATCGTGGGCGGCGACCCGTACTTCATCGGCGGGACCGGCCGCTGCTCGATCGGCTTCGCGGTGGAGGGCGGCTTCGTGACCGCCGGTCACTGCGGCCCTGAGGGGACCAGCGCGCAGAGCGAGGACGGCAGCGGCACCGGAACCGTGGCCGACTCGGTCTTCCCCGGCAGTGACATGGGCTTCGTCCAGGTCGACGGCGGATGGAACCCCACCCCGACCGTGAACGACTACCAGGGCGGCACCATCACCATCACCGGCTCCCAGGAGGCCGGCCCCGGTGATTCGGTCTGCCGATCCGGCTCCACGACCGGCGTGTTCTGCGGCATCATCGAGTCCGAGAACCAGACGGTGGTCTACCCCGAGGGCTCGGTGTCCGGTCTGACCCGCACCGACGTCTGCGCCGAGCCGGGCGACTCCGGCGGCTCCTGGTACAGCGGTGACCAGGCCCAGGGCGTCACCTCGGGCGGATCCGGCAACTGCACCACCGGCGGGGTCACCTTCTTCCAGCCGGTGAACCCGATCCTCGACCGGTTCGGGCTCACGCTCGTCACCGGCTGACCGGTAGCGGCGGAGGGAGCCCCGGCGTCCGTCGCGGCGCCGGGGCTCCCCGCATTCAGGCACTCTCTGTAGCGACCGGTCGACCGCGCGGAGCGGTCCGCCCTCCGTGTGATCCCACAAACAGCGGGCGACCCGAAAAGTGGCCGAATCCGGCCAGTCAACCCTCTTGCGCAAGCGTCGCGATCACCACTCACATTCGCGCCGAATCCGGGGAGACGCCCAGCCACATCGCGTTTTACCCGGCCCTCCCGCGGCCGCCCCCGGCCCTGAAGCGACACAGCCATGATCGTCTGGACATGTCGTCTTTTTTTCTCTTTGTACTTGGGCTGTTGCGAACTGTATTCCATGACTTATTGTTTCCAATCGTTTACCGAATGTCCGGTAAACGACGGTTGGCGTCCAATCCCACAAGGAGGGCGCCGATCGGGGAAGCGCGCTGAGTCCCCGCTCATTAGCGCGACTCCCCGCCCTTGTTAACCCCCAAGAAAGGGCAGGTCATGAGGAAGTCCCCCATCATCCGCGCCGTCGGAGGCGCGGCCATCACCTTCGGGCTGGTGATCGCCGCGGCACCGTTCGCCTCGGCCGACTCCGGCTCCGAGACGACCGCCGGCTCGGTCGGCCAGCTCGGCGCGATGCAGCGCGATCTCGGGCTGTCCGCCACCGAGGCGACCGCACTCCTGGACCAGGAGGAGCAGGCGCGGACCCTGGAAGGCGAACTGCGCGAAACGCTCGGCGGCGACTTCGGCGGCGCCGTCTTCGACATCGAGAGCGGTGAGCTCACCGTCTCGGTCACCGACGAGGACGCCGTGGACGAGGTGCGCGAGGCCGGCGCCGAAGCGGAGGTCGTCACCTACGGTGAGCAGCGGCTCGACGCCATCGTCGACGACCTCAACGCCACCGAGGACACGGCCGACGAGTCCGTGACCGGCTGGTACGTCGACACCGCCGACGACTCCGTGGTGGTCACCGTCATGGAGGGCGAGGAGGCCGCCGCCGAGAAGCTCATCGCAACGGCCGACGTCGAGGGCACGGCGGTCCGCGTCGAGGAGACCACCGAACAGCCCGAGACCTTCGCCGACATCATCGGCGGCAACGCCTACTACCCCGGCAGCAGCCGCTGCTCGATCGGCTTCGCCGTCCAGGGCGGCTTCGTGACGGCCGGACACTGCGGTTCCACCGGCACCCGGACCAGCAGCCCCAGCGGCACCGTCGCCGGCTCCTGGTTCCCCGGCCGGGACATGGGCTGGGTGCGCACCGGCTCCGGCGACACCCCGCGCCCCTGGGTGAACAACTACCGCGGCGGCTACGTCACGGTGGCCGGCTCCCAGGAGGCCGGCATCGGCTCCTCGGTCTGCCGGTCCGGCTCCACCACCGGCTGGCACTGCGGCACCATCCAGTCCAAGAACCAGACCGTCCGCTACTCCCAGGGCAGCGTCTACGGCCTGACCCGCACCAGCGCCTGCGCCGAGCCCGGCGACTCCGGCGGCTCCTGGGTCACCGGTAACCAGGCCCAGGGCGTCACCTCCGGCGGCTCCGGCAACTGCACCTGGGGCGGCACGACCTACTTCCAGCCCGTCAACCCGATCCTCAGCCAGTACGGCCTGAGGCTCGTCACCGGCTAACCCCGCGAAACCGAGAGTCCCCGGCGCCTTCCCCCCAAGGCGTCGGGGATCTCGCGCATCGGCCCGGTTGCGCGAGGCCGGCCGGCACGTCCATCCATCCCCGTGCCGGCCGGTGT
This sequence comes from Spinactinospora alkalitolerans, assembly GCF_013408795.1. NCBI lineage: Bacteria > Bacillati > Actinomycetota > Actinomycetes > Streptosporangiales > Nocardiopsidaceae > Spinactinospora > Spinactinospora alkalitolerans. Next base: position 848,921 of record NZ_JACCCC010000001.1, on the reverse strand, counting down.
CCATCCCGCCCCGCGTGCCCGGGCACGCCCCCGCATGACAGCCCATAATCTGGCGGTATGCGTCTTCTCCCGGCCGCCCTCCTCGACGTCGTCTGCGTACTGGCGTTCGTGCTGATCGGGCGCTCCAGCCATGAGGAGGGCAACGCCCTCCTCGGCATCGTGGACACGGCGTGGCCGTTCGCGCTCGGCCTGGCCGTCGGCTGGCTCGCGACCAGGGCGTGGCGCGCGCCCGCCCGCCTGGTCGGCACCGGACTCGGAGTATGGGTGGTCACCGTCGCCGGCGGCCTGCTGCTGCGCGTCGCGACCGGCGACGGGGCTCCGGTCTCCTTCGCCGTCGTCACCTCGCTGTTCCTCGGCGCGACCCTGCTCGGCTGGCGCGCGGCGGCGCTGCTGATCGAGCGCAGGGCGCGGCGCGCCCCGACCGCCGGCCCCCGCTGACCGATCGGACACCGTGCGCAGCAGAGACGACCCGTGGGCGACGGTCCGCGCCGACCACGAGGTCCTCGCCGTCGCCCGCAGCGTCCCGGCGGCCAACCGGCTGCTCGACGTCGTCCAGTTGTTCGGCGGTGACGACCGCGTCGAGGTCGCGTTCACCGTCCCCGAGGGCTCGGTGTCGCAGGCCGGGGTCGAAGGGCTGCTGCGCGACGCCGGGGTCGAGCGGATCGAGCCGTGGCCGTCGGTCGCGGCCGACGCGGACCGGTTCGCCCTGGCCCTGGCCGCCAGCCCCAAGGGAGGGCTGCACCGGATCGCCGCGCCCCTGGTCCTCATGCCGCACGGCGCCGGGCACAACCGGTTGGTGGGAGACCTGCCGGGGGACCTCCCGGTCGCCTCGGGGCTGGCCCCCGAACAGCTCCTGCACGACGGCCGGGTGGTGCCGGAACGGATCGCGCTGCCCCACTCCGAGCAGCTCGCCCGGCTGAAGCTGAGCTGTCCCGCGGCGGCGGAGCGCGCGGTCGTCGTGGGCGACCCCTGCTATGACCGGATGCTCGCCAACGCCGGGCGGCGCGAGCGCTATCGCCGGGCGCTGGGGGCGGCCGGCGGGAGCCGACTGGTCGCGGTGTCGTCCACGTGGAACCGCCGCTCGCTGCTCGGCGGGCGGCGCGACACCGTGCGCGACCTCCTCGCCGAGCTGCCCTCCGACGAATACCGGGTCGCCCTGATCACCCACCCCAACATCTGGTACCGGCACGGCCGCGCCCAACTGGAGCTGTGGCTCGCCGACGAGATCGAGGCGGGGCTGCGGCTGGTTCCGCCGCACGAGGGCTGGCGCGCGGCGCTGATCGGCGCCGATGTCGTCGTCGGCGACCACGGATCGGTGACCTACTACGCGGCGGCGCTGGGCCGCCCCGTGCTGCTGGCCGCCTCCGACACCGGGGAACTGGATCCGGATTCGCCTCTGGTGGGGTTCGTGCGCGGCGCCCCGCGGCTGCTCCGGCGCACCGGCCTGCGCGGCCAGATCGAGGCGGCGCGAGGCTCCGCGCCCGAGGGCGCGGCGGAGCTGATGATGGAGTACCACGGCAGATCCGCCGAACGGATGCGCGCCCTGCTGTACGACCTGCTCGGCATCGCCCCGCCGCCGCGGCCCGCGCGGTTCTCCCCGTTGGCCGGACCCCGGACGGAGGAGCCGGACGTCACCGCGTGGCGGGTGGCGGCCGAGATCGACCGGGACGGTGGGGCGGCGGTGATCCGCGTGACCCGCTACCCCGCGGCGGTCACCGGGCCGCATCCGGACCGGTTCCTACTGGTCGACGAGGAGGACACCGCGATGGAGCGGCGGGAGACCGCGCAGGTGCGGGCGCACCGGCCGGTCTCCGGCGACCCCGTGGCCTGGGTGCGCGGGGTGCTGGACGGCGGCCGCTGCGCGCTCGCCGCGGCGGCGGGCACGCCCGGCGAGGTCGTGCTGTGCGCGCGTGCCGGCGGGTGGCTGCGGGTCCGCTCGGAGACCGGCGCCGACCTGGACGCCGCCGTGGTCGCCGCGGCGGCCCACGCCTGGACCGCCTCAGGGCGCGCGCTGCGGGAATGGGACAGCGGGGTGCGCATCACCGCGGGCGGCGGCGAGATCCCGGTCAGGGGTACCCCCCCCCGATGATTTCAGGCCGCCCGCCTGAGCCGGACGGGACACCGTCGGGCTCCGCCCGCGCGCTCACGGACGGTCCCGGTCCAATCGGTGGTCCAGTCGGCGGTCCAGCTCGACCGCCCGGGGCAGGCGATGGGCCGCGTAGAGGTCGCGGGCACGGGTCAGGAACACCCGCCACTGGCCGTCGTCACCGGCCCGTTCGGCGAGTTCGGCCTGGACCTCCTGGGCCTGCGCCTCCTTCACCCCCTGTCCCCTCCGCCTCATGAACGCGGTGGCGGAGACGGCGAACGGCTCGGCCGCGGCGTCGTCCCCCAGGACCATGAGGGTGCGCGCCAGGGCGAGCTTGACGCGGGCCCGGAGCAGCTCCCAGCCGTCGCGGGCGCGCCGACCGGCGTCCTCGTTCGCCGCGAGCCAGGCGCCGGTGCGGCCCAGCGCCTCCCGCAGTTCGGCCAGCGACCGCTCGGCGTCCCCCGCGTCGCGGCACAGGTCACCGAGCTGGTAGGTCTGCAGGGCCGCACCGCGCGGGTTCCCGGCCTCCTCGTGGATCGCGCGCGCCTCGGCGAGGTCGCGGATGGCCGCGGCGTACTCCCCGCCCGCCTTGTGCGCGAGCGCCGACCCTTCGAGCAGCACCGCCAGGTGGTCGCGCGCCTGCGCGTCGCCGGCGACGGCCGCCCGCGCCGCGCGCAACTGCGCCCGGGCCCGTTCCAGCTCGCCCGGCTCGGTCCCGGCCAGCTCGATGTGGATCCGGGCCCGGTAGTTGCGCAGCCGCGCGGCGACGCCGGGCGGCATGCCCGGGTCGCCGGTCGCCAGCCTGATGAGGCGGTCCAGGACCGTGGCTCCCAGCGCGTGCCGTTTGCGCGCGTGCACCAGCGGCCACAGGCTCTCCCCCAGGACCACGGCCTCGCGGTGCAGGCCCTCCTGCAGCGCGATGGCGATGACGTGCGGGAACGCGGGGCCCTCGGCGTCCAGCCAGTCGAGCCCGTCGCGGGGCGCCGCGAACGGGTCCGGACCGGGATCGAGGCCGAGGTGGGGGCCGCCGATGAGCCGCGAGGCCAGGAGGCGGTCGCCGTAGGCGCACCGGTCGGCGTGCGCGGCGGTACGCCGGTACCAGTGGACGATGCGGCGGCGCGCCTCCTCGCGGTCCCGCGTTCCCGTGGCGCGCGCCCGTTCTCCTGCGTTGTCCGCGGCGAGCGCGGTGAAGGCGTGCCGCCGCAGCGACGCGGGCGGCGCGGGACCGTCGCCGGGTTCCGGCACCTGGACGAGGCAGGCCGCGCGCAGCGCCTCGCACGCCTCCCGTGCCGCGCCCGGTGAGCCGAGGATCGCGTCGGCCAGCCCGGGCGAGAACTCCCGGACACCGAGTCCGCCCAGTTCACCGAGCCCGGCGTAGAGGGTCGCGGCCGTGTCGTTCAGGGTCGAGCGGGCCAGGTCGAAGACGGCCCGCAGCCGCTCCTCACCGGCGTAGGCGTCGATGGCGGGGATCCGCCCTCCGGCACCGCCGAGCCGGTCCACGACCTCGGCGACGGAGGCCTCGGGCCGTGAAGTGAGGTGGGCCGCGATGATCCGCAGCGCCAGCGGCAGACCACCGCACGACCGGACCAGTGCGGCCGTGGCCGCGGGGTCGGCGACGACGCGGTCCGTCACGTGGGAGAAGGCGGTGAGCAGCGTGCGGCCGTCGTCCTCGGCCAGCCCGTCGAGGCGGAACACCTCGGCGCCGTCCGCGACCAACTGCGGGATCTCCCCGCGACTGGTCACCAGCAGCAGGCTGCCGCCGACACCGGGACGGAAGGCCCTGACCTCGTCGGCGGTGGCGGCGCCGTCGATCATGACGAGCACCCCGCGGTCCACCGTGACCTCCCGGAACCGCTCGGAACGGGAGCGCGCCCCGGGCGGGACGTCCTCCGCGGCCACGCCGAGGGCTGCGAGGAACTTCGCGAGCACCCCGCTGATGTCGAGCCCGCCGCGGCGGCGATGGTCGTCGAGGTCGGCGTAGAGGCCGCCGCCGGGAAAGCGCCCTCTTTTCGCCAGCGCGAGTTCGATCCCGAGTGCGCTCTTACCGATGCCCCCGATCCCCGTCAACAGCGCCATTCCGGGGCGGCCGCCCTGCTGCACCTCGTCCACCAGCGAATACAGCCGCTCCTTCGCGCGGTCGCGATCGACGAATCCGAGATTGTAGGCCGGAATCTGCCACGGCGGCGGCGTTTCCCTCGGCTTTTCCAGGTGCATCGTGACATCGCGGGCCTGGACCAGGGTGTGCACGTCGTCCCCCGCCCACTCGTTGTGGTGCGCCCCTGGCAATGCCGTACCTCCTGCGACGCGTGGCGGAATCGTCTGGCCGATCCTATTCGCCGCACCGGACGCCCTCTGGACAACAGCGGGAAATGGCCGGACCCGGACCCGAGGTCGGTCCTGTGGTCCCAGGGTCGGGATCGGGGTCGAGTCCGCCTCCGGGACCGAGTTCGAGCCCGGGAGTGAAGTCGAGTCCGGAAGCACTGCCGGAGAACTCCGAAATTCCACCGACTTGATTCACCTATTGGGTGGTGGGGTGGTTGTGGGCCTCCATGCGCGAGGGCGGGAGCGGGTACGGCACGTTCCGGATGGCCGCCTCACTTCAGAACCCTGCCCCCCAAACCACCCGCCACCCGCCCACCCGACAAGCAACCCCGAGCCCACTCCCGCCGTCGCCGCCCGCCTGAACCCGATCCCAGTCGGCCTGACCCGGGCAGGAAGCCCATTGCCCCTTTCCCCTCTTCCCTCTCCACTGGACTCTCCCCGAACTTCCTGCGACTTCCTCCGGCTTCCTCCTTCCTCCGGGCGGAACCGCTCAAAGGCCGCGCTCCTGCATGGCCCTACCATTCGAGGGGAAGGCTGGTCCCTGCCCGCTTCTCGGTCCCTTCCCTACTCCCTTCCGTTCGCGCATTTCTCGATTCCCGCTCCCGTATCCCGGTTCTCGGGTTACCGGACTCCTTTGGAGTGCTCATGGACGAGGTCACCCTCGCAATCGCCGCCGCGGTCGCCGGAAAGGTCGGTGAGTCGCTGACCGAAAGCGCCAAGGACGCGCTGAAGAGACTCCGCCGGGTCCTGCGCGAACGGTTCCGCGGTACCCCCGATGCGCAGGCCGCGCTGGAGGCCGCCCAGGACGACCCCGACGACCAGGCGGCGGTGCGCGAACTGGCCGAGCACATCACCGTCACCGAAGTGGACGACGCCGAGGTCAAGGGGTTGACCGACGAACTCCGTCCGCACTTCAGCGCCGGAGACGTCGTCAACACGGTGAACGGCGACGTCAGCGGCAACGTGGTACAAGCCCGCGACATCCACGGCGGTATCCGCCTGTAACGCCCGTCGAGCGCGTCGCCGCCCGCGTTCGCGGTGGTGCGGGAGGACCGGCTCGGTGAACGGGGCCGTCCAGGACGGCTCCGGAACCCGCCGCGGAGAGCTGTCAGACGGGCCCCTCCCGGACTGCGGTTTACTGGGGCGATGGTGGGTGAGGAAGAGATCCGGGAGGACGAGATCCGGGCGGCCCACGTCGGCTCCGCCCCGCGCCTCGACGGGCAGGTCCGGCTGGCCGAGTACGATCCCGGCTGGCCCGATGCCTATGAGCGGGAGGCGGCGCGCGTGCGTGAGGCGCTGGGCGCCGCCGTGCTGGTGCTCGAGCACGTCGGCTCCACGTCCGTGCCCGGATTGCCGGCCAAGCCCGTGCTCGACCTGCTCCTGGTGCTGCGCGACTCGGCCGACGAGGCGGCCTACCTGCCCGCGCTGGAGGCGGCGGGCTACCGCATCGCCGTCCGCGAGCCGGACTGGTTCGAGCACCGGCTGCTGCGCCGCCCCGGAGGGCCGGCGCTGAACCTGCACGTGTTCTCCGCGGGCTGCCCGGAGATCGAGCGCATGCTGCTGTTCCGCGACCGGCTGCGCGCCGACGAAGCCGACCGCGAGCTCTACGCCCGCGCCAAGCGCGGACTCGCCGAGCGCACCTGGACCTACGTGCAGAACTACGCCGACGCCAAGTCGCAGGTGGTCGAGGAGATCATCACCCGAGCACGGGCCGCCGACAGCTGAAGGCCGTCGCGCGATCCCGCCGAACGCGTCCGGCCGCCGATCACGGCCACCAACGCGGAATGATTCGGCCGATTTTCCACAGGGCGAAGAGTCTGCGGAAGCGGACGATGCAGACCGCCGCGCGGGCGGGCGGGGTGGATCGGTCCTTCGGCTTGTCTAGGCTGTAGCGCGTGAGTGAGCAGGTCGTTTCGTCTTCTGTGCCCGGATCCGCCCCTGGAGCCGTCTCCGCATCCGGATCCGCCCCGGTATCCGGGGCCGCCTCCACCGCCGGTCCCGCCTCCACCGCCGATCGGCCCGTGGTCGGCGTCGGCCCTTGGGAGGGGCCGTGGCCGGCGGAGGAGCGCTACGATCCCGAGCTGCTCGCCGAGGGCGATCGGCGCAACGTCGTCGACGAGTACCGGTACTGGCGGCGCGAGGCGATCGTCGCCGATCTCGACACCAGGCGGCATCCGTTCCACGTGGCCGTGGAGAACTGGGAGCACGACTTCAACATCGGCTCGGTCGTGCGCACCGCCAACGCCTTCTGCGCCGAGGCCGTGCACATCGTCGGACGGCGCCGTTGGAACCGCCGGGGAGCCATGGTCACGGAGCGCTACCAGCACGTCCACCACCACCCCGACACCGCGGCGCTGGTGGCGTGGGCCGTCGAGCGGAACCTGCCCCTCATCGGGATCGACAACCTGCCCGGCTCGGTGCCGCTGGAGACCCACCCGCTCCCCCGCGCCTGCGTCCTGGTGTTCGGCCAGGAGGGCCCCGGCCTGTCGGAGGAGGTCCGCGACGTGTGCGGCGCCGTGCTGTCCATCGCCCAGTTCGGTTCCACCCGCTCCATCAACGCCGGGGCCGCGGCCGCGATCGCGATGCACGCCTGGGTGCGGGCGCACGTGTTCGACCAGCCGGTCACCGGGTGACTCGGCGACCTTCGGGTCAGAGCAGCGCGGGGGCCGGTTCGCGCCATTGCGGCATCGGCGGCGCCGCCGGGTCGCGCGTCAGCACCTGCAGGCAGACGTGGTCGGCGCCGGCGTCGATGTGCTGCCGGACGCGCTCGCGGACCGCTTCGACGTCCCCGTACACGACGATCGCGTCCACCAGCCGCCTGCTCGGGCCTGCGACGATGTCGTCGTCGCCGAAGCCGAGCCGCCGCACGTTCGCCTCCTGGTGGGGCGCCATCGAGACAACGCCTCACCGAGCGTGCGTCCCGCGGCGGCCATGGCGATCGGGTCCCGGAAGGCGATGTCGGCGATGCCCGACGCGACGGTGATACGCCGGGTCGCCGACAGCAGCAGCCACGCCTGTCCCACCGTGTCGCGTCCGAACGCCTCCCTGTACCAGATCGCGCGGTCGGGAACCGCCCGCGCGGACCTGTCCCCCGGCGACCTCGTCCAGCTCGTCCTCGGGATCGCGCTGTCCACCGCGCGCAGCGGCGACGCCGGTCAGCCCGGCCGACTGCTCGCACCGGTGCTCGACGCCGTGCACGGGCCGGGCGGTCGCGCGGGCGTGCGAGCCCTGAGGGCGCCGTCGGCGTCGGCGGCTCGGGACGCTAACCCGTGATGCTGGGGCTGCCGGTCACCTCCTGCAGGAAGGCGCGCCCCTTCTCCTCGCTGGTGACCCACTTGTCGAAGTCGGCGGGGTCGTTGAAGCCGTTGATGAACCGGTCGGCGATCGCCTGGTGGGCGTTGCCGGCGATGTAGAGCTCCAGCAGGTAGGGCGGCGGGGCCAGCAGCGTCGCGGCGACCGTGCCCGCCAGGTAGTGGGCGTAGTCCCAGAACTCGTCGAAGGTCCGGTGCATGAAGTCCTCGTCGAAGGGCCTGCCGTCCTGGGCGAGGATGTTGCGCAGCGCGATCTCGGCGCTCTTGCTGGCGTTGTTGGCGTCCTGGCACATCGCGGGCTGGGAGACCAGCACGGTGTCACCGAGGCCCATGACCTTTCCGCCGGAGGGCAGGTGCGCCACCGGGTGGCGCACCAGCGGGGTGGAGTAGTCCACCGCCACCGACCGCGGGTCGGCCAGCTCGGCGCCGGCGAACCGCGCGTGCTGCTCCGGCAGGTGCTCCTTGAGCACGTCCAGCATCAGGTCCAGGTGCTCTTGGGGCCGGATCCGCGAGGGCCAGGTGGACAGCTTCCCGCCTTCCTGGCCGATGAGGTAGATGAGCTGGCACGGCCCGGTCACCGAGAGCGTCGGGATGGTGACGAGGAACCCGAACTCGGGGTCGAGGTGGATCTCGGCCAATTCGGGCTCGGGGTCGTCGGAGCCCCGGACGTAGGCCAGCGGCGTGATGTTGGCGGGCACGTCGGGCAGCGTGCGCTCGGTGTTGGGGGCGAACATCTCCGCCAGGCCCGAGTGGCCGGCCGCCACGACGGTCAGGTCGTACATTCCGGCCAGGACGTCGAGATCGGAGCTTGTCACGGGGTGGACGACGACCTTGCCGCCCTGCTCCTCGAACATCTCCTGCCAGACCGGCATCTTCAGCCGCTCGTCCAGGGACTGCGCGGGGGAGTGGATCCGCCCCACCCAGTCGAACCCGGGGACGCCGAGGTCGGGGTAGCCGCCGAAACTGTAGCGGCAGCGCCGCAGCTTCGGCGCCTCCTCGTCCCACTGGGCCAGGCCGTATTCGCGTTCGAACGTCAGCGCGTCGGCGAACTGGGCCTGGATCGACACGGCGCGGCCGTTGCGCACCTCCTCCGCCGTGCGCGCGGTCATGAGGGTGACGTCGTAGTCGTGCCGGAGCAGCCCCAGGGCCAGCTGGAGCCCGGCCTGTCCACCGCCGACAATCAGTATCTTGCGCATCGTCTGGTTCCACATCCGCAGTCATCGTGGACCGGCCGCGCCGGCCGGGTCGTCGACCGAGGGGCCCGTGCGCCCTCTGCGTTCCCAAGGGGTGTCGGACCACCGTGATCAGGGCACCAGGGCCGGGGCCTTCTGGTAGGCCATGGAGTGGCGGACGAGCTGGGCGAGCAGTCCGGCGCTCTCCTTCCGGCTGCGGGCGTCGCAGGTCACGATCGGCACCTCGGGGCCGAGGGCCAGGGCGTCCCGGACGTCCTCGACCGCGTGCATCGGCAGCCCCTCGAAGCGGTTGAGCGCGATCATGAACGGCATGTCGCAGTACTTCTCGAAGTAGTCGATGGCCTGGAAGGAGTCGGCGAGCCGGCGGGTGTCGGCGAGCACGATCCCGCCGAGGGCGCCGCGCACCAGGTCCTCCCACATGAACCAGAACCGCGCCTGGCCCGGGGTGCCGAAGACGTAGAGGATGAGGTCCTCTTCGATGGTGAGCCGGCCGAAGTCCATGGCGACGGTCGTCGTGGTCTTGTCCGGGGTGCTGCTCAGGTCGTCGTGGGGGGCGCCGGCCTGCGTCATGATCGCCTCGGTGTTCACCGGCGGGATCTCTGAAATCGCTCCGACCAGGGTCGTCTTCCCGACGCCGAATCCGCCGGCGATGACGATCTTCGCCGACATCGTGCTCGGGGAGTCCGAGAAGCTACTGGGCGATCGCATCGAGCCCATGAAGGATCCTCTCCAAAAGGTTGCGGTGCGACGACTCGTCGCTGCGGACCGTTGCGTGGATCGCGACGCGCCCTTGGTCGGCGAGGTCGTTGATCAGGATGCGGACGACGCCCAGGGGCATCTTCAGGCTCGCCGCGATCTCGGTCACCGACTTGGCCTTCTCGCAGATGAGGTAGATGTCGCGCTGCTCCGGCGTCAGCTCGGTGAAGCCGGTGGTGTTCACGCCGATCGCGGAAACAAGTGTCTCGAGTAGCAGGGGGCTGCGGGACCGGGTGCGCCCGCCCGTCAGACTGAACGAGCGGATCCGGTCACTCCTCCCCGGGTGCGCGGTCAATTCGATCGTCTCCTCGTTGGTCACCGACTCCGGTTCGCCGGTGTGTCGTCGGGCGAGCGGCGGTCAGTAGACGACGGCGTCCCTGAGCTGGTTGCGGAGCCCGGGGGTGAGGACGTGCCCCGCCTTCTCCACGAGCAGCGCCATCTGATAGGCGATGAGCTTCGTGTCGCTCTTCTCCTGGGCCAGGACGGTGAAGCAGCAGCTGTCGGCGATCGTGGTGATGAAGAGGAAGCCCCGCTGCATGCGGACGATCGTCTGCTCGTAGCGCCCCTGGTCGAAGAGGTCGGACACTCCTTGAGCCAGGCTGAGCAGGCCGCTGGCCACCGCGGAGAGCTGTTCGGCCCGCTCGGTTTCGAGTCCGTCGGCGGCCGCCAGGAGGAGGCCGTCGCTGGAGACCACGATGGCGTGCTTGACGCCGGGAACGTCCCGGACGAAATTGTTGATCAGCCAACTGAACTTCTCGACCTCGGTCGGGGCCCCCGTCATTCCACGTCTCTTTTCTCTGCGGCTCCGGTGTCCTGCGCGTTCCCTGCGACTCCGGTGTCCTCCGCGTCCTCGGCGCCCCCGTCGGCCCCCGCCGGCTCCGCTGCCCCGGCGGTCCCCGCCGTTCCCGCGGGTTCCGGGGCCGAGGCCGAGGCCGGGGCCGGGGCGTCCTCGCCGACCGGCTGCTCCGGCTGCTCGTCCCGCCGCTGCGCGGCCTCCTCCCGCCACTCCTGCTGCCCGCTGAGGAATCCGCTGAGCTCCTCGCGGATGCGCTCGGCGTAGCTCCTGGTCTCCTCGGACACGGATCCGGGATCGGATTCGCCCCGCTGCCCGCGCACGGCCACGTACTCGTCGCCGTCGGCCGCGGAGGGGTCGGGCGCGCTCCGCGGAGGCTGCGGGGTCTGCGGGGTCCGCTGCGGGAGCCCCGGGAGCTCCCCGCTCGTCTCGATCGGGGCGGCGTGCGCGGGTTTGCGGACGGGTTGCCGGCGCGGCAGCTCCGGCAGCGGTTCCGAGGCCGCGTCCCGCCCCGGCTCCCGGTCGGTGGCGGCGTCGCCGGATGCGGCGTCGCCGTTGGCGCTGGTGTTCACTCCGCTGTCCTCCCGCCGGTCGGAGGGGTGCTGGTCACCGACCACGCGCAGTCCCGCGGCGCCGCGTCCGGGGTCGCGCTTGGGGAGCGGGGGCAGCGGCTGGTCGGGGCCGACGGACGCGGATGCGGCCTCGGAGGCCTGTGCGGGCCGCGGCGGGGCCTGCTCCGCCGCGGGCCGCGGCTGCGCTGCGGCCGGCTCCCGGGGCTGCGCTGCGCCGTCCCCGGTGCGCTGGTCGATGCGCACCACGTCGGCCGGGACCTGGACGAAGCCGCTGGTGCCGCTGAACGGGCGGGTCTGGAGCTGGACGAGGACGCCGTTGCGGTGGGCCAGCAGGCCGACGACGAAGAGCCCCATGTGCCGGATCGACTCCTCGGTGAGCACCGGGGGTTCGCGCAGGTCGCTGTTGATCCGGGCGAGCTTGTCCTGCGGCATGCCGATGCCGTCGTCGGCGACCTCCAGGACCACCGATCCGTCGTCCATGTAGCGGCCGCGGACCGTGACGAAGAAGTTCTCCGAGGAGTTGGAGACGGCGTTGTCCATCAGCTCGGCCAGCAGGTGGCTGAGGTCGTCGGCCGTGCGCTCTCGCACGAACACCTGGGGCATCTCCTGGATCCGGACCCTGGTGTACTGGGTGATCTCCGAGATCGCCGCGCGGACGACGTCGTAGAGCAGCACCGGCTCCCTGTGCGGGGGCTCGACCGATTCCCCGGCCATGACGAGCAGGTTCTCGCAGTTGCGGCGCATCCGGGTGCCCAGGTGGTCGACCTGGTAGAGGATGTCGAGGAGAGCGGGGTCCTCCTCCCGCTGCTCCAGTCGCTGGATCAGCAGCAGCAGCGATTCCACCAGGGTGAGGTCGCGCATCGCCAGGTTCGCCAGCGCCCTGGGCAGCAGGACCTGCTGCCCACCGCCCGCCGGCGCCGCCGGACTCGGGGCCTCGGGAGCGTGGGCCTGCGGGGCAGGAGCCTGCGGGGCTGCGGCCTCGGGAACCGGGGGCCGGGGGGCCTCGGTCGCGGGCGCCGCGGCCTCGGGGGCCGGCGCGGGCGGCCCGGATCCGGGGATGGGTGAGGGCTCGGGGGCGGGAACGGGGAACGGCGCGGGGGCCTGGACCGGCATCGGCTGCGGGACCGCCTGCTGCGGGGAGGTCATGGAGTGGCCGGGATGGGGCTGCTGGACCGGTGGCGGGTATCCGGGCACGCCCTGGGGAGCGGCGGGCGGGGGCTGGTAGCCCTGAGGGGCTTGCGGATGCCGCCCCGAATAGGGGTCGTAATAGGAGGGGTCGTAGGCGGGGGCGGGCGGCGGCTGGGTGTGCTCGCCGCCCCGGTTGCGCCCGAACATCCGCCTCCACACCGAGGGGCGGGGCTGCTGCTGCGGGTAGACCTGCGGGTAGGCATGCGGATCCTCGGCGCGCGGCGCGGCCGGAGCAGCGTTCGGATCGGCGGGATAGCCGTTGTGGGCGCCCGGCGCGCCGGGTTCGGCTCGCGCCGGAACGGGTCCTGTTCTCTGCTCTGGCCAGGCCGAATACTCCAAAACCGATCTCCTTAACGAACCAGGACAGTTGCGGTGTCGGCGCCCGTGCGCGCATCAGACCGGGGGATTCCCGACCAGCGGACGAATTCTCTGCAAGTTCTCTGAAACGGCACACATCATGGCACTCATGCCCATCGCCGGTCGGCCCGGACTCGCCGTCGCGTGCTGGACAGCACCGATCAGACCCATCCGGATGACCGATTTGATCGGCATCGCGCTTCGGAACCGAGCGACAAAACCCCCAAATGGGCGATATCCCTCTTCGCTTAGCGAACTCAACGTTCGCTGAGCGAACCCACACCACAATAAAGTGATGAACACCACATTTCATTCGCGGCGTCGCTGAGCTAGACGGATGTCCCTGAAGAGGCGTTTAGCGATCGATCGGAATTGGCATGGTCTGTCGTGTTCTCACACACCGTGTCCGGGCGGAACACCCGTGTGAGCCTCTCCCCGAGTCGAAGGACACCATGACGACACCGACCATCCCGGTATCCGAGATCGACATCTTCTCCGATCCGGTGCTCACCGATCCCTACGCCGTGTACGAGGAGCTGCGCGCCGCCGGGCCTGTGGTCCACCTGCCGACCCACGACCTGTGGGCGCTGGCGCGCTACGACGAGGTGCGTGCGGCACTGCACGACCACGAGCTGTTCAAGTCGAGCGAGGGCATCGCGTTCAACCCCGACATCAACGGCGCCCTCGCTGGAACGATGATCGCGACGGACCCGCCGGACCACCACCGGCTGCGCCAGGTCGTCTCCGGCCTGCTCGGGCCGCGCGCGCTGCGCGACATCAAGGGCGACATCGAGGGCCAGGCCACCGAACTCGTGGCCGAACTCGTCGAGCGGGGCCGCTTCGACGCCGTCACCGACCTCGCCAAGAGGTTCATCAGCACGGTGATCGTCGAGCTCACCGGCTTCCCCCGGACAGCCGCGAGAAGCTGCTCGACTGGGCCACCGCCACCTTCGACACCTTCGGCCCCTACAACGACCGCTGCGTGCGGGCGCTGCCGGCCATGTTCGAGATGTTCGAATACCTGGCCGCGGAGTGCAGCCCCGAGACGATGCGCCCGGGCAGCATGGGCGCGGCCATCTTCGAGGCCCGCGACAGGGGCGTCGTCACGCCCGAGGAGGTGCCGGGCCTGCTGTCGGTCTACAGCACCGGCGGCCTCGACACCACGATCCACGCCATCACGACCGGCATCCGGCTGCTCATCGACCACCCCGACCAGTGGGACCTGGTCCGCGAGAACCCCAAGCTGGTCACCTCGGCCTTCAACGAGATCCTGCGCTACGCGGGCCCCGCGCACGGGCTCGCCCGCACCCTCACGCGCGACCACACCATCGGCGGTGTGCCCGTGCCGGCCGGCGCCCGGTTCATCATCCTGTACTCGGCCGCCAACCGCGACGAACGGCACTACGCCGACCCCGACCGCTTCGACGTCACCCGCAACCCGGTCGACCACCTCGGCTTCGGCAACGGCGCGCACATGTGCCCGGGCGCGCCGATCGCCCGCCTGGAGGGCCGCTACGTGTTCGAGGCGTTCGCCCACCGGGTGCGGCGCTTCACGCTGGACGGCGAGCCCGAGCGGCTGCTCAACAACACCATGCGCGGCTACAGGCACCTCCCGGTGGCCGTTGAGCCCGCGGCGCCCAAGGGCTGACCGCACTTTGGCCGCTGCGTTCGCCGGGTGGGACCTCCAGGGCTCGGACCTGCCGTGCCGCCGGCGGCGTGCGCGCACTGCGACAGCCGGCCCCCTGTGCGAACACGATCGTCGGACGTCAGTGAGGCCGTCGCCGCCCGCCGCGGGCGAGGAGACGACGGAGGGGGCCGCCCCGCACGGGACGGCCCCCTCGGTGCCGATCGGCGATCCGTCCCGGTCCGGCCGCGGCCGGACCGGGACGGATCAGGCCGGTTCGCTAGTCCAGCTTGCCGCTGGACAGTGCGCCCAGCAGGTCCTTGTTCAACTGGGAGATCGTGTCCAGCGGAATGCCCTTCGGGCAGACCGCGGCGCACTCGCCGATGTTGGTGCAGCCGCCGAAGTCCTCCTCGTCGTGCTGGTTCACCATCTTGACCACGCGGGCGGCCCGCTCGGGCTGCCCCTGCGGGAGCATGCCCAGGTGGGTCACCTTCGCCGCGGTGAACAGCATGCCCGAGGCGTTCGGGCAGGCCGCGACGCAGGCGCCGCAGCCGATGCAGGTGGCGGCGTCGAACGCGCGGTCGGCGTCGCTCTTGGGGATCGGGTTGGCGTGGGCGTCGGGCGCGGTGCCCGTCGGGGCGCTGATGTAGCCGCCGGCCTGGATGATCCGGTCGAACGAACCGCGGTCGACCACCAGGTCCTTGATGACCGGGAACGCCTTGGCCCGCCACGGCTCGACGTCGACGACGTCGCCGTCCTTGAAGCTGCGCATGTGCAGCTGGCAGGTGGTGGTGACCTCCGGACCGTGCGCGACGCCGTTGATCACCACGCCGCAGGCGCCGCAGATGCCCTCGCGGCAGTCGTGGTCGAAGGCGATCGGCTCGTCGCCCTCGAGCGTGAGCTTCTCGTTGAGGACGTCGAGCATCTCCAGGAAGGACATGTCGGGCGAGACGTCCTGGACCTGGTAGCGCACCATCCTCCCCTCGTCCCGGGGGCCCTTCTGGCGCCAGACGCGCAGGGTGATGTTCACTTGTAGCTCCGCTGCTTCATCTCGACGTACTCGTACTCCAGGTCCTCCTTGTGGAGGATCGGCTGCTCGCCCGTGCCCGTGAACTCCCACGCGGCGACGTAGGAGAACTCGTCGTCGTGCCGCAGCGCCTCGCCGTCCTCGGTCTGGCTCTCCGCGCGGAAGTGGCCGCCGCAGGACTCGCGGCGGTGCAGTGCGTCGACGCACATGAGTTCGGCCAGCTCGAAGAAGTCGGCGACCCGGTTGGCCTTCTCCAGCGCCTGGTTGAAGTCCTCGTTGACGCCGGTGACCTTGACGTTCTGCCAGAACTCGTCCCGCAGCTCGCGGATGCGCTCGATGGCCTTGCGCAGGCCCTCCTCGTTGCGCTCCATGCCGCAGTAGTCCCACATGATGTGGCCGAGCTCCTTGTGGAAGGAGTCCACGGTGCGGGTGCCGTTGACGGAGAGCAGCTTGTCGATGCGCGTGCGCACCGCCTCGGCCGCCTCCTTGGCCTCGGGCGTGTTCTCGTCGAGCTCGTCGAACGGGCCGGCGGCGAGGTAGTCGTTGACGGTGTTGGGCAGGACGAAGTAGCCGTCGGCCAGGCCCTGCATCAGCGCGCTCGCGCCCAGGCGGTTGGCGCCGTGGTCGGAGAAGTTGGCCTCACCGGTCACGAACAGGCCGGGGATGTTGCTCTGCAGGTCGTAGTCGACCCACAGGCCGCCCATGGTGTAGTGCACCGCGGGATAGATGCGCATCGGAACCTCGTAGGGGTTCTCGCCGGTGATGCGCTGGTACATGTCGAACAGGTTGCCGTACTTGGCCTCGACGGCCGGGCGGCCCATCCGCTTGATCGCGTCGGCGAAGTCCAGGTAGACGCCCAGACCGCTGGGGCCGACGCCGCGGCCCTCGTCGCAGACGTTCTTGGCGGCGCGGGAGGCGATGTCGCGCGGCACCAGGTTGCCGAAGGACGGGTAGATGCGCTCCAGGTAGTAGTCGCGCTCGTCCTCGGGGATCCGGCGCGGGTCGCGGTCGTCCCCGCCCTCCTTGGGAACCCAGATGCGGCCGTCGTTGCGCAGCGACTCGCTCATCAGGGTCAGCTTGGACTGGTAGTCGCCGCTGACCGGGATGCAGGTCGGGTGGATCTGGGTGTAGCAGGGGTTGGCGAACAGCGCGCCCTTGCGGTGCGCCCGCCAGGTCGCCGTGACGTTGGACCCCATGGCGTTGGTGGACAGGAAGAACACGTTGCCGTAGCCGCCGGAGGCGAGCACGACCGCGTCGGCGAAGTGCGTCTCGATCTCACCGGTGACCATGTCGCGGACGATGATGCCGCGCGCCCGGCCGTCGACGACCACGAGCTCCAGCATCTCGTGCCGGGTGTTCATCTCGACGGTGCCGGCCGCGACCTGGCGCTCCAGCGCCTGGTAGGCGCCGATCAGCAACTGCTGGCCCGTCTGGCCGCGGGCGTAGAAGGTCCGCGACACCTGCACGCCGCCGAAGGAGCGGTTGTCCAGCAGGCCGCCGTACTCGCGGGCGAAGGGCACGCCCTGCGCGACGCACTGGTCGATGATCTCCACGCTGACCTGGGACAGCCGGTAGACGTTGGACTCCCTGGACCGGAAGTCGCCGCCCTTGACCGTGTCGTAGAACAGCCGGTAGATGCTGTCGCCGTCGTTGCGGTAGTTCTTGGCGGCGTTGATGCCGCCCTGCGCCGCGATGCTGTGCGCGCGCCGCGGGCTGTCCTGGTAGCAGAAGGACTTCACGTGGTAGCCGGCCTCGCCCAGGGTGGCCGCCGCCGAGGCGCCGGCCAGGCCGGTGCCCACGATGATGACCGAGAGTTTGCGCCGGTTCGCGGGGTTGACCAGCTTCGCGGAGAAGCGGCGGTTGTCCCAGCGGTTCTCGATCGGTCCTTCGGGCGCCTTCTCGTCGCGGATCGGGGCGCCTTCGATGTAAAGCTCGGTCATTTAGCTCACCAGTCCGAAGAGAACGGAGAACGGCGGGATCAGGAAGCCCACCGTGATGACCAGCGCGATCACGGTCGCGATCACGTTGATCGAGCGCTGTCGGCTCGCCTTGTTTCCCCCCAGCGTCTGGGTCGCGCTCCAGATGCCGTGGCGCAGGTGCAGGCCCACGGCGACCATCGCGACCAGGTAGCTGAGGACGACCCACCAGATCTGGAAGCCGTTCACGACGCGCTCGTAGGGGCTGTCGGAGGCCCCGCCGGGAGCGATGGTGTTGGTCGTCAGATGCAGCAGGTGGTAGACCACGAAGAGCGCGACGATGACGCCGCCCCAGCGCATCGTGCGCGAGGCGTAGGTCTGCTGGACGCTCTTGCGCTTGTGGGCCGACTGGTAGCGCTGCCCGGCCGGACGGGCCCTGCGCGCGCGGGCCCACAGGGTGAACGCCGCGTAGGCGTGGATCAGGACGCTCGCGAGGAGGACCACGCGGATGATCCACAGCGCTCCCTCGTGGGGGAGCATCGGCTCGCCGAGCTCGCGCAGGTGGTGCGCGTAGTTGTCGAAGGTCTCCTGGCCTCCGAAGACCATCAGGTTGCCGTACATGTGCGCGATCAAATACAGCACCAGGATCGCGCCGCTGACCGCCATCGCGGACTTGAGCGCCACCGTAGACCTGAATGCCGTTGACCGCTGCTTGGTCAAGGTACTGTTCGCCACAACTTGTAACTTTAAAACTCGATAAACACGGCCGTCTAAGTCATGGGACTGCTGGTCTCGATAGCCTTAGGCTATGGAGCATGCAGTTCCAGCAACTGGCCTACTTCCTGGCCGTCGCGGAAACCCGGCATTTCACCCGCGCAGCAGAGGTTTCGCGCGTCGCCCAGCCCAGTCTGAGCAAGCAGATCCGCAACCTGGAGGAGGAGCTGGGAGCCTCGTTATTCAGTCGTGCCAGGGGAAATATCACACTGACCCCGGCCGGCGAGGCGCTCCTCCCCCTCGCCCAGCGCATCCTCACCGACATGGAGACCGCCCGCCGCGAGGTGCAGGAGCTCGCCGGCATGCGCCGCGGCCGGGTCCGGCTGGGCGCCACCCCCTCGCTGTGCGCGGGGCTGCTGGCCGACGCCCTCGCCCGCTTCCACGACCGCTTCCCCGGCATCGAGCTGCACGTGGAGGAGGGCGGTTCGCGCGACCTGATCCGCGCGCTGGGCCGGGGCGAGCTGGACCTCGCGCTGATCATCCTGCCGCTGCACAGCAGCGACCCCACCTTCGTCACCACTCCGATCCTGCGCGAGAGCCTGGTCGTGGTGAGCTCCATGGACGCCCCGCCGCCCAGCTCGCGCGCGTCGATGCGCATCACCGACCTGCGCGACCGGCCCCTGGTGATGTTCCGCCGCGGCTACGACGTGCGCGAGGCGACGCTGCACGCCTGCCGCGCGGCCGGCTTCGAGCCGCGGCTGGCGGTGGAGGGCGGCGAGATGGACGCGGTGCTGCGCTTCGTCGAGGCCGGCCTCGGGCTGGCGGTCGTGCCCAGCATGGTCCTGAAGAACCGCCCGGGCCTGCGCGGCACCCCGCTCGCCCGGCCGCGCCTGCTGCGCACCATCGCGCTGGCCCACCGCAGGGACGTCGAGCCCGCGCACGCCGCCAGGGCGTTCCGCCGCGGCCTGACCAACTACCTGGCCGGCCTGACCCAGGAGGACATCGGCAAGGACCTGGAGGTCATCTCCTCACGCGAGGGCTGACCCGCGCCGTTTCCGCGCCCGCGCTCCGCACCTCTCCCGCACCGTGCGCCGCGCCGATGCGGACACGGGGGCTTCCGGCCGCGGCGCCGCGATAGATTCTTTCGATGAAGGGTGGACTTAGCCGGAGACCGGCCGAAGTTTCCCAATTGCCACAGAAGCCCCAGAACAAACAAAAGAGACTTTTTCCTTTTTATTCTCAAAAGAGGACGATTTACCCGCAAACTCCGCCCGCCCATTGAATCCGAGTGGCATTTTTCACAGCCAAATCGCGTGAAACTCTTGCTGAATTCGTGATCGCACCGGCCTAACGTGGCAACCCATACGCATCCGCACTGCCTGTCGACTCGGAGAGCGTCCGGGCCTCCCCGCGCCCGGATCCGCACATTCGGTTCGCTCTCCGTCAGGACTATGGAGACGCCGCGCCCATGACAGCGACACTTCCCTCGCCGGGGACCCCCGGCACGAACAACCGTGCGCGGATTTCGGCCCGGACGTTCCGCAAGGACCGGTGGTGGCTGGGTCCGGTGCTCACGGCACTCGGCCTGACCGCCTTCGTCGTCTACGCCACCGCGCGGGTGTTCCAGCAGGACAACTACTGGGTGGAGGAGCACCACTACCTGACGCCGTTCTACTCCCCCTGCCTCAGCGCCTCCTGCGTGCCGGAGTCGGCGGTGTTCGGCACGCTGCCCTGGGCGTTCCCGTGGTTCCTGCCCTACGCGCTGATCAGCCTGCCGTTCCTGCTGCTGTTCCGGTTCACCTGCTACTACTACCGCAAGGCCTACTACCGCTCGATCTGGCAGGCGCCCACCGCATGCGCCGTCAGCGAGCCGCACGACCGCTACACCGGCGAATCGCGGTTCCCCATGATCGGGCAGAACCTGCACCGCTATTTCTTCTACGCCGCCGTCCTGATCTCACTGGTCAACACCTATGACGCGACGATAGCGCTGGCCCACGGCGAGAACGGCGGGTTCGGCATCGGCCTGGGCAACCTCATCCTGATCGTCAACGTGGTCCTGCTGTGGTGCTACACCCTTTCCTGCCATTCCTGCCGGCACGTGTTCGGCGGGCGCGCCAGGAGCTTCGGCACCCGTCCGGTCCGCTACTGGATGTGGACGCAGGTGTCCCGGCTGAACACCCGGCACATGCTGTTCGCGTGGATCACGCTGGGAACGCTGATGCTCACCGACTTCTACGTGATGCTGGTGGCCGGCGGCACGATTTCGGACCCCCGGATCTTCAACTAGAGGCGATATCAATTGGCTGAGATAGCACGTCACTCCTACGACGTGGTGGTGATCGGAGCCGGAGGCGCCGGTCTGCGCGCCGCCATCGAGGCGCGCCAGCAGGGCAGGAAGACCGCGGTCATCTCCAAGTCCCTGTTCGGCAAGGCGCACACGGTCATGGCCGAGGGCGGTGCGGCGGCCGCGCTGGCCAACGTCAACGCGCGCGACAGTTGGCAGGTCCACTTCCGCGACACCATGCGCGGCGGCAAGTTCCTCAACAACCCTCGCATGGCGGAGCTGCACGCCAGGGAGGCGCCCGAGCGGATCCTGGAGCTGGAGTACTGGGGCGCGCTGTTCGACCGCACCAAGGACGGTCGGATCAGCCAGCGCAACTTCGGCGGGCACGAGTACCCGCGACTCGCCCACGTCGGCGACCGCACCGGCCTGGAGCTCATCCGCACCCTCCAGCAGCGGGTGGTCCAGCTCCAGCAGATCGACGCGGCCGAGCTCGGCGACCCCGAGGCGATGATCAAGGTCTACGCCGAGACCACCGTGACCGAACTGGTCAAGGACGACGGGCGCATCGCCGGCGCGTTCGGCTACGTCCGCGACACCGGCGACTTCGTGCTGTTCGAGGCCCCCGCGGTGATCCTGGCGACCGGCGGCATCGGCAAGTCGTTCAAGGTCACCTCCAACTCCTGGGAGTACACCGGCGACGGCCACGCGCTGGCGCTGCGGGCGGGGGCGACGCTGCTGAACATGGAGTTCGTGCAGTTCCACCCCACGGGCATGGTCTGGCCGCCGTCGGTGAAGGGCATCCTGGTCACCGAGTCGGTGCGCGGCGACGGCGGCGTGCTGCGCAACTCCGAGGGCAAGCGGTTCATGTTCGACTACGTGCCCGACGTCTTCCGGTCCCAGTACGCCGAGAGCGAGGAGGAGGCCGACGGCTGGTACACCGATCCCGAGAACCACCGCCGCCCGCCCGAGCTGCTGCCCCGCGACGAGGTGGCGCGCGCCATCAACACCGAGGTCAAGGAGGGGCGCGGCTCGCCGCACGGCGGGGTGTTCCTTGATGTCTCCAGCCGGATGCCGGCCGAGGAGATCATGCGGCGGCTGCCGTCGATGCAGCACCAGTTCAAGGAGCTGGCCGACGTCGACATCACCGCCGAGCCGATGGAGGTGGGTCCCACCTGCCACTACGTGATGGGCGGGGTCGAGGTCGACCCCGACAGCGGTGCGGTCGGCGGCGGCGTCGCCGGCCTGTTCGCCGCCGGGGAGGTCTCGGGCGGGATGCACGGGTCCAACCGGCTGGGCGGCAACTCGCTGTCGGACCTGCTGGTGTTCGGTCGGCGCTGCGGCATGGGCGCCGCGGCCTACCTCGACGAGCTGGGCGGGGACCGGCCCGTGGTCTCCGAGGAGGCCCTGGCCGGAGCGACCCGCGCGGCCGAGGCTCCACTGCGGCGCGAGACCGGTGAGAGCCCCTACGACCTGCACCAGGAGATCCAGCAGACGATGAACGACCTCGTCGGGATCATCCGCAGGGGGCCGGAGATCGAGCAGGCGATCGAGGCCCTGGACAAGCTCAAGGAGCGGGTGGCCGGCGTGCGCGCCGAGGGCGGCCGAGCCTACAACCCCGGCTGGCACCTGGCGCAGGACCTGCGCAACATGCTGGTGGTCTCCGAGGCCGTGGCCCGCTCGGCGCTGGAGCGGGAGGAGTCCCGGGGCGGGCACACCCGCGACGACTTCCCGTCGATGTCGGCGCGGTGGCGCCGGGTCAACCTGGTCACCCGGCTGGCCGACGGCGGCGTCACGGTGCGCCATCAGGAGCTGGACGTGCTCCGGCCCGATCTGCTCGCGCTGTTCGACCGCGAGGAGCTGGCGAAGTACTTCACCGAGGCCGAGCTCCCCGAGGCCGAGGGCGCGGAAGAAGGAGGCGACGAATGACCAAGGCGACGTTCAACATCTGGCGCGGCGACGGCGGCGCCGGCGAACTGGTCGAGTACACGGTCGAGGTGAACGAGGGCGAGGTCGTCCTGGACGTCCTGCACCGGCTGCAGGCCACCCAGGCCCCGGACCTGGCGGTGCGGTGGAACTGCAAGGCCGGCAAGTGCGGGTCGTGCTCGATGGAGATCAACGGCCGGCCGCGGCTGTCGTGCATGACCCGGATGAACACCTTCGAGCCCGACGAGGTCATCACGGTCACGCCGATGCGGACCTTCCCCGTCATCCGGGACCTGGTCTGCGACGTCTCCTACAACTACGAGAAGGCGCGGCAGATCCCCTCGTTCACTCCCGATCCCGGCACGGAGCCGGGCGACTTCCGCATGCAGCAGTCCGACGTGCAGCGCATGCAGGAGTTCCGCAAGTGCATCGAGTGCTTCCTGTGCAACGACGTCTGCCACGTGATCCGCGACCACGAGGAGAACAAGGAGCACTTCTCCGGGCCGCGGTACCTGATGCGCGTGGCCGAGCTGGAGATGCACCCCGAGGACACCGCCGACCGCCGGGTGATCGCCCAGGACGAGTTCGGGCTGGGCTACTGCAACATCACCAAGTGCTGCACGGAGGTCTGCCCCGAGAACATCAAGATCACCGACAACTCGCTGATCCCGCTGAAGGAGCGGGTGGCCGACCGCAAGTACGATCCCCTGGTCTGGCTCGGCGAGAAGATCGGCGTGCGCAAGGGCCTGCGCAAGGACACCCCCGTCGTCCCCAACACCAAACCGCCCGCCTCGAGCGGCCCGGCCTGAGGTCGATGACGGGAAGGGCCGGGAGTGCCTTCAGTCCCTGCTCGACCTCCGCGGACCTGGTGAAGCTGCTGTCAGGCGCGAGGCGTCCGGCAACGCGGAAGGTCACGGCGGCTCCGCCGTGCGGGTCCCCGGCCATATGCGGCGGGCGACCGGCACGGACGGTACAACGCGGCCTTTCACGCCGCCGGCGCGCCGGCGGCAGCCTTTCCATGTCATCGGTGGTGCACGGAGAATCGCGGCCACGACCCGATTCCCAGAAGAGGCGGGTCAGACCCCGGTGAGCTCGTTGGGGGTGCCGGGCAGTTCCGCCGTCGCCGTCTCCTCCCCCGACTCGATGTCGACGGCGTGCAGCTCGTTCGCGCCCGGGTCGGTCACATAGGCCGTGTCGCCGCGCACGAAGATCGTGGGGCGGGGCTGCTGCCACTCCAGCGGCTCCTCCCATTCGTCCAGGACCGGGACGGTCCTTTCGACCTCGGCGCTGCCGGGGTCGATCACGTGGATCCGGCCGTCCGTTCCCAGGACGAGGGCCTCGCCGTGCGGTCCGCGCGCCAGCGAGCGGAAACTGTAGCCGGCGCCGATGTCGACCAGGCTCAGCTCGCCGGTCCCGGTGTCGATGAGGGAGACCTGCTCGGGCCGTTCGAGTTCGGCCTCGGGGTCCTTCTTGTAGTCGCCGAGGACGATCGCCGACTCCTCGGAGCCGGCCTGGTTGCCGATACGGCCGTAGTCGTCGGGGCTGTCGACCTTGGTGATCTCGCCGTCCTTGTAGATCAGGACGCCGTCCTCGCAGCCGATCACGACGGCCTCGCCCTGGGCGGTGGCCTCCCCGTGCACGCCGGGGCACTCCTCGCTGCGGGCGGTCTCCTCGCGGTCGGCGTCGAGCACCTGGATCCCGGGGCGCTCCTCCTCGTCGCCCAGTGTGACGACCAGTTCGCCGTTGTCGAGTTCGACGGCGACGCCGTGGTGGGGGTGGTCGGTGGTGAAGGTCTCGCCCTCGGGCAGGCCGTCGCCGAGGTCCTGCGGGTCGAACACGGTGACCTCCCCGGTTCCGTCGGAGAAGAGCACGGTCTTGCCGGCGTGCCGGACGACGTGGCCGGGCTCGGCCCCTTCGAACTCGGTGTCGGTCAGCTCGGGGGCCGCGGCGTCGAGCACGCGGAACCCGGTCGAGGTGGAGACCAGGACGTGGCGGCCGTCGCCTGCCGGGTTGACCCGGTTGAACCCGTCGAGGGGGATGTCGGCGGCGACGTCGAGGGTCTCGCCGTCGATGACGAGGAGGCCGCCGTCGTAGGTGGCGACGAGGGGGGCCGCGACCGCGGGGGACCGCGAAGCGCCCTCCCCTGCGGGTTCGGAGCCCGCCTGGCCGCAGGCGCTCAGGACGAGTCCCGCCGTGATCAGGGCGGGCAGTGCCGCCGCCCTGCCGGTGAGCGTTCGGAGTTGCACGGTGTGGTCCATCCTTCTTCCATTCCGGTGAGGGGATCGCGCGGCGGGCCGCGATGTCCGACTGATGTCCGGCCATCGGACCCGCAGAGGGGGCGGCTGCCGCAGTGCGCGCAGGCCGCCGGCGGCACAGCGGTTCCGAGCCGAAAAGCCCCTCCTCGCCCAGCGAACGCGGCGGTCGAAGCGCGTCGAGGAGCGGTTCCTCACTCCTCGGCGAGGCCGCCGACGACGGCCTCGGTGTTGGCCCGCATCATCTGCAGGTAGGTGGGGGCGCCGCCCTCTTCCCCGGTCAGGGACTCCGAGAACAGGGCGACGACCTCGATCTCCAGGCCGGTCTCCTCGGCCATGGCGCGGGCGAGGCGGTCGGGTTGGGAGGAGTCGGCGAAGACCGCCGGCACCCCGGCCTCGCGGACCGCGTCGGCGAGCGACTCCAGGTCGGAGGCGCTGGGCGAGGCGAGCGTCGTACCGCTGGGGATCACGGTGCCGACGACCTCGAATCCGTAGCGCTGTGCGAAGTAGCCGAAGACGTGGTGGTTGGTCACCAGGCTGCGCCGCTCCGGCGCGATGTCCGCGAAGCGCTCGGTCATCCACGCGTCGAGTTCGGCGAGCTCGCCGCGGTAGGCCGCGGCGTTGGCGCGGACCGCCTCGGCGTCGACGCCGCCGACCTCGTCGATCGTCCTCTCGGCGATCAGGTCGACGACCGCGCCCATCCGGACCGGGTCGGTCCAGAAGTGGGGGTCGGGCTGCCCGGCGGTCTCCCCCTCGGCGTAGTCGACGGGGTCGGCCGCCTCGCCCGCGGCGAGGGTCGGCACCCCGGCCTCCTGCGCCGCCCCGACGTTGCGCAGCACGCCTTCTTCGAGGCCGAGGCCGTTGTAGACGACCAGCTCGGCGTTTTCGATCCGGGCGGCCTGCCTGGCCGAGACGCCGAAGGAGTGCGGGTCGGCGTTCGGCTTCATCAGCACGGTCACCTCGGCCTCGTCGCCGATGACGGCGCGGGTGACGTCGCCGAGGATGTTGGTGGTGACGACCACGCCGGAGCGGTCCTCCCCGACGGCCGAGCACCCCGCCAGCGGGACGAGCAGCGCGAGGCCGATCGCCGCGAGGGCCGCGGCGGAGCGGCGCGGCCGGCGCGCGTCCTGTTTCGCCATCGGGTTCACCGCCCCGTCTCGACCATGAGGTCGGGCGTGAAGCCGAGATCGAACGTGCGGGCGATCCGCAGGTCGTCGTTGTAGTCCACTTCGTGGACCGCGTCGGCGGCCGGGTCGTTGACGTAGGCGCGCCCGGTGTCGACCCGGATCACCGGCGGGGCCGCCTCCGATCCGGTCAGGGGGGCGTCGAGCAGCTCGGTCTCGGCGGTCTGCTCCCCCGTCTCCGGGTCGAAGGCGCGCAGTGTGCCGTCTTCGGTGAGGACGAGGACCGGCGCCCCCTCGCCGACCGCGTTCACCGCCACCGCGGGCCCGGTCTCCAGCAGCGTCCACTCCTTCGCGGCCGTGTCGAGCACCCAGACGCCCCGCTCGCCGGCCTTCGCCGCCAGCGTCGAACCGCCGGGGCGGTGCTGGAACTCCCGGGCGCGCTCGTCCTCGGGCACCTCCTCCGGGTAGTCGATCCGCTCGCCCCGCAGCGCGTCGCCGTCCTCGGTGACCAGCAGGGCGCCGTCGGAGCAGCCGAAGACGGCGCCGCGGCGGGTGACGGCCTGGCCCTGGAGGTCCGGGCAGGGCTCCTCGATCCACGCGGACGGTTCGCCGCCCCTGGTGAGCGCCTCCACCGGGGCCGTGCCTCCCCCGCCGTCCCCGACGGCCGGGACGAGCAGGTGTCCGGCATAGGGCAGCGCGGCGCCGTCCCGGCCGTCGAGGGCCGCGGCCTCGGCGATGTCGCCCTCCTCCAGCGCGGGGCGGTCGAGGACGCTCACCCGACCGTCGGCGAAGGACAGCGCGGTGACGGCCGTGTCGGTGCCGACGCCGCGCAGCCCGTTGCCCTCGACCGTGCCGACGGAGCGCGTTTCGGCGCGGTAGTAGTGGGAGTGGTCGCCGTGGTCGACGGTCCAGGCCCCGCTGTCGACGACGTGCACCGCCGCGCCGTCCTCGGCGGTGAGGTAGGCGAAGCGGCCGTCCCCGTGGACGCCGCCGACGCCGTCGATCCGATCCACCTCGGTCGCCTCCTCGGTGATCAGGTCGAGGACGTGCACCGCTCCGGTCCGCGTATCGGCGATGACGAGGCGGTGCTGCGGTTCGGCGGCCTCCTCGGCCCCTTCGACGTAGCCGTGCTGGGTCTGCTCCTCGGGGACCGGCGCGCCGACGCCGTCGGCGGTGCCGCACCCGGCCAGCAGCGCCCCGGCGACGACCGCGGTGAGCGCCGCGGACGTTGTCCTGGTCGGCGTCATGATGAGTGCTCGAACTCCTTGTCCGTGGTTTCGACGGCGGTCGGCGGGCCGGGGCGCGGCCGTCGGCGCCGGGCGCGGTCCGCCAGTGCGGAGAGGAAGAACAGCGCCACGGCGGTGGCGGCGATCGTCGCGCCCGCCGCTGTTCCCAGGTGCCACGACACGAGCAGGCCGAACGCGGTCGAAGCGCTGCCCAGCAGCGCGGCGCCGAGCATGATCGCCGGGATCCGCCGGGCCCACAGCGCCATCGCCGCGGGCGGCGCGATGAGCAGCCCGAAGACGAGGAGGGTGCCGACGACGCGGAACGAGGCGACGATGGCGAGCGTGATGAGCCCGAGCAGCAGCGCGTGGGCCCATCGGGGCCGCAGTCCCAGGGTGTGCGCCTTGCGCCGGTCGAACGCCAGGGCCGTGAAGGAGCGGTGGCCCAGCAGCGCGGCGGGGGCCGCCACGGCCAGCGCGACGGCCAGGTGGAGCAGGTCGCGCGGGCGCACCGCGAGGACGTCGCCGAAGAGGAGGCCGGTCAGGTCGACGGCGAAGGACTGCGAGTGCGACACGATGATCACGCCCAGGGAGAGCATCCCGACGAAGAGCAGGCCGATGACCGTGTCCTGCGACAACCGGGGCGAGCGGGCGAGCGCCGTGACCCCGAGGGCCATCGCGCCCGCGCTGAGCGCGGCGCCGAGGAGCAGATTGCCGCCGAGCAGCGAGGCCAGCGCGACGCCGGGGAGCATCCCGTGCGACATCGCGTCGCCCAGGAACGCCATGCCGCGCAGCACCACCCAGGTCCCGGCCAGGGCGCAGATCAGTGAGACGAGGATCCCGCCCCACAGCGCCCGCTGCACGAAGGAGACCCCGAAGGGATCGGACAACCACTCCATGTCCGGCATTCTATAATGAAAACCGTTATCGTTTTCGACGGAGGACGGCATGGAGCAGCGAGATGAGACGGCGATCACCCTGCACGGGCTCTTCGCCGGGTACGGGCGCGGGACGGTCCTGCACGGGATCACGGCCCGCGTCCCCCGTTCCGGCGTGACCGCCGTGGTGGGGCCCAACGGGTCGGGGAAGTCGACGCTGCTGAGCGTGGCCGCCGGCGTCGTCGCCCCGACGGGCGGATCGGTGCGGCGCTCGCACGCCCGCCGCCCGGCCGTCGTGGTGCAGCGCAGCGCCGTCTCCGACGCCCTGCCCATCACCGTCGAGGAGACCGTGGCCATGGGCCGCTGGGCGCACCGCGGCCCGTGGCGGCGGCTGACGAAGCGGGACCACCGGATCGTCATGGAGTGCATGGCGCACCTGGGCGTCCTCGACCTCGCGCCCCGGCGGCTGGGCGAGCTCTCCGGCGGGCAGCGCCAGCGCGCCCTCGTCGCCCAGGGCCTGGCGCAGGAGTCGGATCTGCTGCTGCTCGACGAACCGACCACCGGACTCGACGCCGAGGCGCGCGAGCGCATCTCCGCCGTCCTCGACCGGGCCGGGGCCGACGGCACCACGGTGGTCCAGGCGACGCACGACCTCGAAGCGGCCATGCGCGCCGATCACTGCCTGCTCCTCGCCGAAGGCCGCCTCGCCGCGCAGGGCGCCCCCGCCTCGGTGCTCACCCCCGCGGCGCTGGCTGG
Source organism: Spinactinospora alkalitolerans (assembly GCF_013408795.1). Lineage (NCBI taxonomy): Bacteria > Bacillati > Actinomycetota > Actinomycetes > Streptosporangiales > Nocardiopsidaceae > Spinactinospora > Spinactinospora alkalitolerans. The sequence goes on along the minus strand of NZ_JACCCC010000001.1, from coordinate 820,619 downwards.
GATCTGGGGGCTCCCGCGGCTCCGCTGACACCCGCGTTCCCTCCCGGATCCCGCGAAGGGACGGCGCGCGGGTGAGCCCCCTCCACCTCGGCCCCAGGGGGTCGTGAAGGCCGGCCCCAGAAGGACGGCGCGCGGGTGGGCGATTCTCTCGCGTGGCCGAAGGCCCATAGTTCGACCCGCGCCCACGGCGGCGGTGCGCGATCGCGTCCTCGGGCCGGGGTTCAAACCCCTGTGGCCGGTGTCTCACGCCCTCGGTGGCCGAGGCGAGCGGACACGGCGGCCCGCGCCCTCACCGCGCACCGAAACCACGGCCGCGCCCTGGCACGCACGGTGGCGGCGTGGGCGGCGCGGCGCCGGCGCGATCCCTATCAAGGGCCTTCGGCCACACGAGAGGATCGCCCGGTCACCGCGAGTCCCTCCTTGGGCTGAGGCTTCAACCCCCCTGAGGCCGGGGACGGCATGCACCATCACCCAACCACCGCGGATCCCTCCTCCGGCTGAGACTTCACGACCCCCGATGGTCGAGGTTGAAACTCACGGTCAAGAAGCGTCGGCGAGAAGAGGGCGGGACAGGAGAGGACCCGCGTCGTTCAGGCCCGCGCCGCCTGTTCCGCCGGCGGGTGCCAGTCCTGGATCTGCAGGTACTGCGACATCAGCCGGGGCGCGAGGCGGCCCAGGATGCCCGCCCCGGTGTCGCGCAACGTGGTGAGCAGCGGGGACTCGCTCTGCACGGCCTCGGCGAGCTGCGCGGACTTCTGCACGATCCCGGTGGTGCGGGGCAGCCGGGCGTCGGTGTAGGACTGCAGCGCGGTCGGCAGGTAGGCCGTGGACTCGTTGACGTGGTGCGCCAGGACCACGGCGTCCTCGATGGCCTGGCATGCGCCCTGGCCGAGATTGGGGGTCATGGCGTGCGCGGCGTCGCCCAGGAGGGCGACTCTGCCCTTGTGGTAGGCGGGCAACGGGGTGTCGACGTGCCAGATGTCGGTGCGCAGCACCTCCTCCGGCGGCGCGGCCTCGAACAGCCGCGGGATCGGGTCGTGCCAGTCGGCCAGGCGGGCGAGCAGTTCGGCCTTCTCGTCCTTCGCCGTCTCCCCCGCCGGCCCGTTGGCGGTGGCGTAGCAGTAGAGCCGCCCGTTGCCCAGCGGGAGCACGCCGACGACCCCGCCGCGCCCCCAGCTCTCGCCGAACAGGACCGGCGGCTCGGGGCTGGGCACCACGACGCGCCAACTGGTGAACCCGGCGTAGACGTGGCCCGGGTGCTCCAGGAACAGGGTCGGCCGGACGGTCGAGCGGACGCCGTCGGCCGCGACCACGAGGTCGGCGGTGAGCTCGCCCGTGTCGGTGCCGACCCGGGCCAGTCGGCGGGTGTCGCCCGGCTCGACGCTGGTGACGGTGGTCGCGGTGTGCAGCGCGTCCCCGGGCAGCCGGCCGAGCAGGACGTCGACCAGTTCCGAGCGGAGCAGGAGGGCGATGGCGTCGCCGAACCGCCTGCGCATGTCGGAGGCGCTGACGCGCAGCAGGCTGCGGCCGTCCTTGCGGCGGACGGCCCCCTCGTACCGGGAGGCGCCCAGCGCGCGGACGTCGTCGCCGATGCCGAGCACGTCCAGGGCGCGCAGGGCGTTGGGGGCCATGCCGATGCCCGCCCCGGCGGGATCCAGGGCGGGCGCACGCTCGCAGACGGTCACGGCCCACCCCTTGCGACGCAGGGCGACGCCGGCGGACAGTCCGCCGATGCCGCCTCCGATCACGACGGCATGGGGCTGGGCCATTGAGCTGTCCTTCGCGGCAGAGGAGCGACCCCGGCGCACCGGATCGCCGTGGGTCCGTGAAGACCCAGGCTAGGATCGCTGCCCCGGGAGCGCCATCGGTTACCGGGTTTTGCCCGTTTCCGGCCCAACCTGGACTTCCGGGTCGACGGCCTCTTGCGCTCCCGGGCCGGCGGTGGCAGCGGCGGTGCGGTCAGCCGCGCTTCTTGTGCGCGGCCATGCGGCCGCGCTCCTTCTGGTCGAGGACGACCTTGCGGATGCGCACGGCCTCGGGGGTGACCTCCACGCACTCGTCCTCGCGGCAGAACTCCAGCGCCTGCTCCAGGGAGAGCTTGCGCGGCGGCACCAGGCGCACCAGTTCGTCACCGGTGGAGGAGCGCATGTTGGTGAGCTTCTTCTCCTTGGTGATGTTGACGTCCATGTCGTCGGAGCGGGAGTTCTCGCCGACGATCATGCCCTCGTAGACCTCGGTGCCCGGCTCGATGAACAGCGTGCCGCGCTCCTGCAGGTTGAACATCGCGAACGCCACCGCCGAGCCGGAGCGGTCGGCCACCAGGGAGCCGTTGGGGCGGGTGCGCAGGTCGCCGAACCACGGCTCGAAGCCCTCGAACACGTGGTGGGCGATGCCGGTGCCGCGGGTCTCGGTGAGGAACTCGGTGCGGAAGCCGATGAGGCCGCGCGAGGGGACCAGCCAGTCCATCCGGACCCAGCCGGTGCCGTGGTTGGTCATCTGCTCCATCCGGCCCTTGCGGACGCTGAGCAACTGGGTGATGGCGCCGAGGTACTCCTCCGGCGCGTCGACGGTGAGGCGCTCGACGGGCTCGTGCGTCTTGCCGTCGACGTCCCTGGTGACCACCTGCGGCTTGCCGACGGTGAGCTCGTAGCCCTCACGCCGCATCTGCTCGACCAGGATGGCCAGCGCCAACTCGCCGCGGCCCTGCACCTCCCAGGTGTCGGGGCGCTCGGTGGGCAGCACGCGCAGGCTGACGTTGCCGACGAGCTCGCGGTCCAGGCGGTCCTTGACCAGGCGCGCGGTGACCTTGGCGCCCTTGACCCTGCCGACCAGCGGCGAGGTGTTGGTGCCGATGGTCATGGAGATGGCGGGCTCGTCGACCGTGATGAGCGGCAGCGGGCGCGGGTCCTCGGCGTCGGCCAGCGTCTCGCCGATCATGATGTCGGGGATGCCGGCGATCGCGACGATGTCACCGGGGCCGGCCTTCTCCGCGGGCTTGCGCTCCAGCGCCTCGGCCATGAGCAGCTCGGTGATCTTGACCCGCTGGATGCTGCCGTCGCCGCGGCACCAGGCCACCTGCTCGCCCTTGCGGATCTCGCCCTGGCGCACCCGGCACAGCGCGAGCCGGCCGAGGAACGGGGAGGCGTCGAGGTTGGTGACGTGGGCCTGCAGCGGCGCGCCGGGGGTGTACTCCGGGGCGGGGGTGGTGTCCAGGATGGTGCGGAACAGCGGCTCCAGGGTGTCGCTGTCGGGAACCGTGCCGTTCTCGGGGCGCTCCAGGGAGGCCTTGCCGTCGCGCGCGCAGGCGTAGACGATCGGGAAGTCGATCTGGTCCTCGTTGGCGTCGAGGTCCAGGAAGAGCTCGTAGGTGTCGTCGACGACCTCGGCGATGCGGCTGTCGGGGCGGTCGACCTTGTTGATGACCAGGATCACCGGCAGCTTCGCCGCCAGCGCCTTGCGCAGCACGAAGCGGGTCTGCGGCAGCGGACCCTCGCTGGCGTCGACGAGCAGCACCACGCCGTCCACCATGGACAGGCCGCGCTCGACCTCGCCGCCGAAGTCGGCGTGGCCCGGGGTGTCGATGATGTTGATGACGACGTCCTCGCCTTCGGGCGTCGTGTAGTGGACGGCCGTGTTCTTGGCGAGGATGGTGATGCCCTTCTCGCGCTCCAGGTCGTTGGAGTCCATGACGCGCTCGTCGACGTCCTGGTTGGCGCGGAACGCGCCGGACTGCCAGAGCATGGCGTCCACGAGAGTGGTTTTGCCATGGTCGACGTGCGCGACGATGGCGACGTTGCGGAGGTCGGCACGGCGTGCGGAGCCTTCAGCGGGCGTGGCGCTGGACATGCGAAAGTCTCGATCTCATCTGCTGGGAAACACCGCGACTCCCGCGGCCTTTCACCAGTTTATGCGGTGCCCGGTAGCACCCCAGGAAACGTGCAGGTCAGGACGTATGCGCAGCGGGCCCGGACGCGGGGCCCGGGCGTCCGGGGGCACCCCGCTCGATCACCAGCACCATCTAAGGGTGTAAAACCAGACAAGATGGACTTAGGATAGGCGTACCTCACTTCTGGTGCTCATCGAGTGCCGCCGCTTCGCCGCGCCCGCGGAGTGAGGGACCCTCGTCTCCCGACTCCGGAGGTTTTCCATGCTGATGACACGCCCCCAGGCGTGGCGCGCCGGCGCGCTCGCCGTGGCCGCCGCCACCGTCATGACCGGCTGCGGCACCGCGACCGGGACCGAAGAGGCCGACTCATCGGCCGGCGGCGGCAGCGGCGCCTACCCCGTCACCGTCGAGCACGCCTTCGGCTCCACCGAGATCACCGAGCGGCCGGAGCGCATCGTCACCGTGGGCTGGTCCGACGAGGGCACCCTGCTGGCCCTGGACGTCGTGCCCGTGGGCATCGCGGAGTCGACCTTCGGCGCCGGCGAGGACGGGCTGCTGCCGTGGGACCGGGAGAGGCTGGAGGAGCTCGGCGGCGAGACGCCGGCCCTGATCAGCAACGACGACGGCATCCCGGTCGAGCAGGTCGCCAACCTGGCGCCGGACCTGATCCTCGGCGTGCAGTCGGGCCTGGAGGAGGGCCAGTACGAGGACCTCTCCCAGGTCGCCCCGACGATCCCCTACCTCGACAAGCCGTGGCAGACCGAGTGGCAGGAGCAGACCCTCGCGATCGGCAGGGCGCTGGGCCGGGAGGACGAGGCGCAGGGGCTGGTGGACGACACCGACGCCTACATCGACGGCGTCGCCGAGGAGCACCCGGAGTTCGCGGGCAAGTCGTTCGTGTTCGGCACCGTCACCCCCGACGGGCAGCTCGCCTTCTACATCGCCGGGGAGCCGCGGGCGGAGGTGATGAAGCAGCTCGGCTTCGAGCCCGCCGCCATCACCGACGAGCTCGACGTGGCCGACGGCCAGTTCTACGGCACGACCAGCATGGAGAACGCCGACCAGGTCGACGCCGACGTGATGGTCATGTGGTTCAACACCGAGCAGGACCGCCGGGACGCCGAGGACAATCCGGTCTTTTCGAAGATTCCCGCGGTCCAGAACGGCGGCTACGTCGCCTTCGACGACCCCGCCGTGGCGATGGCGATGTCGGCGGTGAGCCCGCTGAGCCTGCCGTGGGCGGTGGACAAGTTCGCCCCCGAGCTGGCCGAGGCCGCCGCGGGCGAGGCATAGCCGGACGCGCCGCCCCGCCCGGCCCCCGGTCCGGCGCCGCCTCAGCCGCGGGCGCCGGGCAGGGGGTCGCTCGCCTCCAGGTCCGTTCCCAGGTAGGGCCGGACGTGTTCGAGGAAGGGCAGGTCGCCCGGCAGCCAGTCGACGTCGGTCAGCGCGTCGGCGGTGAGCCAGCGCAGCGCCAGGTGCTCCAGCGGCGCGGGCTCCCCGTCGAGGAGGTCGGCGACCCACACCCGCAGAACGGCGGCGGAGCCGGGAGAATGCGGCGGCAGGACGACGTCGCCGCCGATCCGCTCCAGCAGGCGGACCCGCACCCCGAGCTCCTCGTGGCACTCGCGGACCAGGGCGACCTCATCGGTCTCGCCGGGATCGACCTTGCCGCCGGGCAGTTCCCAGCGTCCGCGCATCCGCTGCGGCTCCGCGCGCTGCGCGGCGAGGAGCGCTCCGTCGCGGACGATCGCCGCGCCGACGACAATCAGGGGTTCGGTCACAAGGCCCCACGCTACTCAACGGCCCCGACAGGCGGGCTCCCGAGACGGGCCCTCAGGCAGCGGCGCTCAGCGGGGCCGCCAGGCCGTTGAGGCGGCGGGCGGCGCCCTCGGGGTCGTCGGCCGGGTGGGTGACGGCCTGGCCGAGGTCGTCGGACCAGCGGAACGTCCCGTTGATGCACCACACGGTGAGCCCCGTACGGACCGACAGCGACGCCACCTGCGCGTTGCTCGCCGCGTAGAGCCTGCGCACGCCGGCCGCCGAGAGGTAGCTGTGCAGCATGCTGACGGCGTGAGCGGGCGAAGCCGGGGAGGAGCCGTTGATCCAGGAGAGGGTGCCCACGGACGTGTGCCTTTCCATGCGTGCTCGCGGGTGTCCGCAGCGGGACGCCCGCGACGACTACGGGAAGTGCGGCATGCAGGTGGGTTCCCGCTGCCAGCGTCCGTAATACCCGCGCGACACTCGGCCGTAAACACAATCTTTCCAGTTTGATTACTTCTTGATTACGACACCGGGGGTATCTACGTTGCTCCCCTGACGCTGCGGCCCCATCGCGGCCGTACCGCCCGACACCCCTGCACCGGTTTCGGGCACGCGCAAAAGCGGATCGAGGACCGTCCCGACGGGGGTGCCGCGGAGTGCGCCACCGCGGCGCCCCGTCCGGAACCGGCCCGCGCGGTGTGCGGTCACAGCCGATGGGCACTTCACGACACGGGTCATGGGCCCCCTGTCGAACATCGCTGCGGGGAGAGGTGCGGTCACATGTCGGCTTTGGGAGCTCTGTCGGGGGCCGCGCTGGAGAACGTGTGGCTGGACGTGCCGCGGCACCGCGTCACCATGGTGCTGCGCACGCGCGACCACGACACCGACGCGGTGACCGACCACACCCTGGTCCTGGAGGACGTCACCGACTTCAGCTTCTTCGACGAGACCGCCGAAGCGTGGCCGCACGCCCAGATCACCGACATCCAGGCCGAGCACGACCCCGATTCCATGCGCGTGGACTTCTCCTTCGGCGGCGCCGCCGCGGGGATCACCGTGACCTGCGGCAAGATCGTTCTGCGCCGGGTGCACCAGGGGAACTGAGAGCGGGCGCCGGGTGTCCGGGTCCGGCCCGGGCGGCGTCCCGTTGTCCGCCCGGCCGCTTCCGCGGCTGGAGTCGGATTCCCGCGAACGCCTCCCGCGGACAACCCGGTCGCCCTCTGCTACGACGTGGACGGCGGATTCTCCACGGAGTTCGCGGCCGCGTCTGATCCGGTGGACCGGACGGGCCGCGGGCGCCGGCCTCTTTCGCCGGCGCCCGCGGGGCTGACGCTCCTCGGGGGGAGTGGTAAGAGCGTCAGCGTCATGGGCGATCCGCACAACCGCGCGGAGGATCGGCGCGGTCATCGGGGGGCGGCGCGGTGGCGGACTCCGGGCGGGGCGCCTCGATGCGCACACGCTCCCGGCTTCGTCCGATCCCCCGGCTCAGCACCGGTTTCGGCTTCATGAGGTGAGCCTAAATCGCCGTTGCCGCCCTGCGGGCGAAAACCCGGAAATTCAGGGACCCGGGCGGCGGGCGCGTGATCGCGCTTTGACTGCCGCGTTCGCGGGCCGGGGTGGGATTTCAGGGCTCGGACCTGCTGTGCCGCCGACGCTACGCGCACTGCGACAGCCGGCCTCCTGCGCGAACCCGATCGTCAAACACCGGTGACATGCGGAGGGCCGGGCGACCGTTGTAAAAACCATTCTGCACATGGGAGGGGAGTGCGCAGAACAGCCCCCGATAACCAACGGCCACCCGACCCGGCAGCCCGGCCCGGGAGAGGGTCGAGCGGGCTGCACTAGCGGCAACGCGCATAGGGATGGACTGCAACGCGACCGCAGAACCAACGTTAGGCCCTGACCCAAGAAAACCAACCGGTCAGGTTGCACGAAGAACCGGCGACTTGGCGTGCACGCAGCACAAAGGCGGCCCCAGAATCGCCGCTTATGTCGCAATTTTAGTTCATCCTGAAACTATCTTCCCATGATCCCGACGGTCAAGATCACAGCCTCGCAACAACACAAACGGGCATTCCAATCACGGAAGCTTTTTCTCAGGAAAGCGTTCTCCACCGCCCTTGCGTTCCGTCCGAGAACGAGGAGAGCGGCCGCCGACAGGCCTCCCGCCACCGGCCCGCTCCCGGGCATCAGCCGGCCGCGATCGCCGAGTACGTCCACACGTCGGCCGGGATCTCGTGGCGGAGCCGCCAGACGATCCCCATGGGATTGCCGCCTTCGTGCTCGACGTACTCGGCCGGCCCCAGCAGCATCCACGGCTGCGCGGTGCCGATGTCGGCGGTCTTGTAGCGGCGCACGAACAGCAGGACACGGGTCCCCATCTCCCGGTGGTTCCGGTAGCGCATACCGGTGGGCGAGGACTCCGACGTCTGATTCTGCGACTCCCAGTGGAACAGGGTCTCGTTCATCGCGTAGTCCTTGTAGCGCGTCTGCGGGGAGAAGTCCTTCTCGTCCTTCTCCAGGGTGACGAGCAGCGCGTCGGTCTGGACGCTCTCGCACCACTTGACGCCTTCGCGGAAGTGCCCCGGCACCGACCCGCCCAATTCACTCTGCCCGAGAGCGGGCAGGATCTCCTCGCGGCTGTAGGAGGCGTGCACGGCCAGCGGGACGGCGTGGCTCCCGTCCAGCAGCGGGACGGTCACGTGCTCGGCGTGCTCCAGGCCGTGGGCGAGCACCTGGCGCAACTCGTCGCGCACGGCGGGGTGGGCTCTGAGCGACCCAAGGCCCTCCTGGTAGGTGGCGAAACCGCCGCCCAGGGGCCACAGCGAGAAGAACAGCATCCGGGCGAACGCACGGTCGTGTGCGTCCAGCTCCTCGTAGGCGGGGGCGTCGTCCTCCAGCAACCGGGTGTAGGCGGCCACCCGGAGCGGATCGTCCGCGTGCAGGAAGGCCGGCACCCGCCTGAGCAGTGGCTCCTCACCCTCGGGGGCCGGACCGGACAGCAGCCCCGCGCGCCGCAGCAGCTCGGTCCAGGACCGCCGTCCCGAGCGGTAGACGTCGGCGATGTCCCGGCCGCTCTCGGCCAGGTAGGAGCCGAGCCGGGGCTCGGCGTGGGAGCGCACCTCCTTGGCCAACCGGGTGACCGTGACGCCGAGCCGGCTCCTGATGTTGGCCAGGACGGTGTCCTTGGCCTTGGGTTCGAGGATGATCTGGCAGCCCGAAGGCAGCCGCGGGAAGTCCTGCTCGATGCCGTCGAGCAGGCGCCTGCGGCTGAGGTCGGTGAGCGCCCGGAACTGGTTCTCGAACCGGAACTCCTTGTTGTGCTGGCCGATGAAGTCGAGGACGGTCAGCACCGCCTTGTCCGCGGTGCGCCGCAGGCCCCGGCCGAGCTGCTGGAGGAAGACGGTGGCGCTGGAGGTCGGCCGGAGTAGCAGCAGGGTGTCCACATCGGGGATGTCGAGCCCCTCGTTGAACAGGTCGACCGAGAAGACCACCTGGACGGTGCCCTTGCGGAGTCCGGTGAGGACGGACCGGCGCTCCTCCGGGGTGCTCCTGCCCGAGAGCGCCTTGGCGTTGAGCCCGGCCCGCCGGAAGAAGTCCGCCATGAACTCGGCGTGCTGGACCGACACGCAGAACCCGAGCGCGCGCATGGCCCCCGGGTCGGCGATCTTGTCCCGGACGGCGCGCACCACCAGCCGGGCGCGGGCGTCGTTGCCGGTGAGCAGGTTGCTCAGCTCGTCGATGTCGTAGCCGCCGCGCTTCCAGGCCACCGCGCTCATGTCGGTGTTGTCGGTGACGCCGAAGTAGTGGAACGGGCTCAGCAGGTCGTTGTCCAGGGCCTCCCAGAGGCGCATCTCCGCTGCGATGCGCCCGCCGAAGAACTCCTCTTGGACGTTGAACCCGTCCGTGCGCTCGGGGGTGGCGGTGAGCGCCAGCAGCTCCCGCGGCCGGACGTGGTCGATGATCGCCCGGTAGCTCTTGGCCATCGCGTGGTGGAACTCGTCGATCACGACCACGTCGAAGCGGTCGGGCGCGAAGGTCCAGGGACGCCGGGCGTTCAGGGCCTGGATGCCGGCGAACACGTGCTCCCACGCGCGGGGTCTCTCGCCGCCGATGAGGAGTTCGCCGAAGTTCGCGTCGCCGAGGACGTCCTGGTAGGTGCGCCGGGCCTGCTCCAGGATCTCCTTGCGGTGTGCGACGAACAGCAGCCTGAGGTCGCGGCCGTGACGCTGGCGCAGCCGCTTGTAGTCCAGGGCGGCCATGACGGTCTTGCCGGTCCCGGTCGCGGCGACCAGGAGGTTGCGGTGCCGGTCGTGGACCCGGCGCTCGACCTCCAGGCGTTCGAGCATGTCCCTCTGATGCGGGTACGGGTGGACCTCCAGCCCGGACAGCCTGATGGCGGGGGCGGCGCCGCCCCCGCCGCCCGCTGCGGCCAGGGCCTCGTCGAGCCGTCGGGCGTCACGGGCCGGGTCGTAGTCCTCGAAGGAGCGCTCGCTCCAGTAGGAGTCGAAGGTGGCCTCGAACTTCTTCAGCACCGCCGGTGTGGCCACCGAGGAGAGCCGGACGTTCCACTCCAGGCCGTCCAGGAGCGCGGCCTTCGACAGGTTCGAGCTCCCGACGTAGGCGGTGTCGTATCCGCTGTCGCGCCGGAACAGCCACGCCTTGGCGTGCAGCCGGGTGGAGCGGGTCTCGTAGTTGACCTTGACCTCGGCCCCGAACTCCTCGACCAGCCTGTCCAGGGCGCGGCGTTCGGTGGCCCCGATGTAGGTGGTGGTGATGACCCGGATGGGCACGCCGCGCGTGTGGGCGGCCTTGAGCGCCCGTTCCAGCCAGCGCAGCCCGTGCCATTTGACGAAGGCGCACAGCAGGTCGACCCGGTCGGCGGTGGCCAGCTCCTGGCGCAGCTCCGAGCCCAGGTTCGGGTCTTCGGGGGAGTTGGTGATCAGCGCGGCCTCGGACAGCGGGGTCGCCGGGCGCCGGGCGTAGGCCTCGGCGTCGTCGCCGTCGGTGAGGGCGAGGAGCTGCCTGGGCCCCTCCGCCACGCGTTCGAGGAGGTCCTTGGCCCCGTCGAGGGTCGAGAGGGCCTCGAGGATCCGGTTGGCGACCACCACCTGGTCGTCCAGGCTCAGGGCTTCGAGCGCGCGCTCCACCCGGTCCGCGACGTACCGGGCCAGGACGTGCGGGGAGGATTCCGCGCCCACCTCCCGGCGCACGACCCGCCAGCCTTGGGCCTCCAACTCGTCGATGCGCTCTTCGAGCCGGTCGGTCAGCAGCTTCTCGTAGAGTCCGGCGACCGGACGGAGGCTGGGCGTGGAGTGGGGCATGAGCGCATCCTTCACCGTCGTGTTTTTCGATGCGTTTCTAGCACCGGCGACCGACAGGCCCGACGGGGGCGGTTCACAGGCCGAGCGGACCCGACGGCGCGGGGACTGGGACGCCTGCGGCGTGCGGGGCAACACGCCGGGCCCGGCTTGGCAGCCGTGCCGGTGGCCGCGGAGGGCCGACCGGATGAGTGGATGAGCGGATCAGCGCGCGGAGCCGCCGGGCGGCTCGGAGTCGCCGAGGATCAGGACGTTGCGGATCCGGCGGGCGACATCGGGCGTCTGCTCGACGGGAAGGAGCCTGGTGACCTCGGGCTCGGCCACCTCGTTCTTGAAGCGCTCCCCCGGCCACAGCAGCCACCACCACGGGTGAGCGGTGACCGCGTCCACCCGCAGGATCGCCCGCTGGAAGTCACCACTGCGGTGCCCCGACGCGGTGAAGTCCCCCGTAAGGTGCGCGTCCACCACCGAGATCGAGGCGTCCACGCTGACGTGCAGCCCACGGGCTTCAAGCTCCTTGGCCAGGACGAACAACGGATTGAGAGGAGAGAACCCGGCGGAGAGCCGGGACAACGGGACAGAGGACATGGGAGCACCGCCTTGAGGTAAGGGTCAATCGCCCTTAGTGATCGACCTCTCACCAAAGAGACTAAAATCTTGGTGACCAACTTTCAAGTGACCTACAAAAATAGAGCCGGTTCCCTGTCACCCACCTACTCGGTCCTGTACGCCGGAACGGTTCTAAAGTTGGATCCACCAGAAGGAGGAAGGAAGCCCGTGGAGGAGCCCCGACGCAGCCCTACCGTCCGGAGAAGGCGACTGAGCGCGGAGCTCAAGCGCCGCCGTGAGGCTGCCGGTTACACGGTCCAAGCGGTCGCTGCGGCCACGAGTCTGAGCCGGGGCAAGGTCACCTATATCGAGACCAACAGGTGGACCCGTCCGACCAGCGACGACGTGACCGAACTACTCGACCTCTACAAGACCGGCCCTGAAGAGAAGGCCGCCCTCCTTGACCTCGTCCGCGACGCCCGGCAGCGAGGGTGGTGGGCGAAGTACTCCGATGTCCTCGGCTCCGGTACCTACACCGGGTTGGAAGCTGAGGCTTCGCGCCTGCGCTCCTACGACTGCCTGCTGATCCCCGGACTTCTGCAGACTCCCGACTACGCCGAAGCCATCATGCGGGTCGGGCTTATCAAGGATGAAGAAGAGATCCAGCGCCGGTTGGAAGCACGAAGAGCCCGCCAGGCAGTCCTGAACCGCGATGACGCACCGGTGATCGAGGCCGTGATAGACGAAGCGGCGCTGCACAGGCTGGTCGGCGGAGCCTCCGTAATGAGAGACCAGCTACTACGGCTCATCGAGGCGAACAAGCAGCCGAGCATCGATGTACGGATCCTGCCCAACTCCAGTGGTGCCCACCAGGCGATGACCGGACAGTTCGTGATCATCGACTTCCCCGAGGAAGAGGACACCCCGGCCGTTTTCATCGAGAGCGCACACAATGGCCTCTTCCTGGAGGAGTCGGAAGAAATCGAGAGTTATAGCCTCATCTACGACAGCGCACGCTCGGCAGCTCTTGACGTTGAGAAATCAAACGCGCTGATGACCGAGCTCATCGATCGGCTACTGGAGTGAGGTTTGCGCCGATGACCGAACCCATTACTTGGAGAAAGAGCAGCTACAGTCTGCCCGAGGGTCAGAACTGCGTGGAGATCGCCGACCTCTGGCGCAAGAGCAGCTACAGCAGCGCCAAGGGCGAGAACTGCGTGGAGATCGCCGACCTCCCCGCCCCCTCCACCGGGGTTCGCGACTCGAAGCACCCCGGCCTCGGGCACCTCGCCTTCGGCCGGGGTGAGTGGGCCGCCTTCCTCGCCGGGGTCAAGCGCGGCGCGTCCGCGCACTGAGGTCTGCAGGGGGTCAGGCGGGTCCGACGGGCGGCTCGGGCCTGCTGTGCGGCCTTGTTCGCTCCCGGGCGGCGGGCGGTCTTCACCGAAGAGCGGCAGCGACGGCGGCAGGGCCCGGGGCGGCGAAAACCTACTCCCGCCCCGTCTCCTCCGTCGCCGATCTTGCTTCTGGCGTCATGTTCGGGCCCAACATGGCGCCAGGAGTAAGATCGCCGCAGAAGAAGCGGGGCCTGTCCAGGGGGGTTGGCTGTCGCAGTGCGCGCAGCGCCGACGGCACAGGAGACCTCGCCTTCCACACCCTCCCGCACCTCCCGGCAGCAGCAGCCGTGCCCGGACGAGTGCGGGCCCGCTCGTGCCGCCATCACTACGCGACCGCGACAGCCCACCCCCTGAACCCACCGCACTCGGCATAGAAGCGTCACTTCCAAAACCCCGGCGAACCGAGCCCGTCTTCGGCGATCTTGATCTTATGGACCCTTGAAACGCTGCAATAACGCCCACAAGGCCGAGATCGGCGATGGAACCACCGCAGAACGGACACCTGCGCGCCCGCCCGGACCCGCCGCCGCCCTTGGCGCCGCCTTTCCCTCCAGGCCGCCCGCCACCCGGCAGACCACGGGGCCGCACAGCAGACCGTTGCCGATGTCCGCTTCCGGACACCGGTGGACCGCCGCTCGGCGCAGCCTCCGCCAAACCCCGTGCGAATCCCGTACGAGTGGTGGTACGCCGAGGATCTCGGGGCAGACGATCCGGGAGCGGAACGGCGCGTACACGGACCTTTACCCATACACTGCACGGACTCTTAAGGGCCGCACGAGGAGACTGGACACATGCCCAAGAAGAACCTCACCGCCAACCGGGCCTCTCTGGCGCACCGGATCAACTACGCGCTGCGGAACCCCGGCCGGGTGCCGAAGTACATGATCCGGGCCGGTAGGGACACGTGGCTGCGCCTGCGCAGTCCCGATCACGTCTCCTACTACCGCGCGGTGATGAAGTCCGACACGGCGGCCAACCCGGAGGCCGCGGTCGGCAGCAAATCCCACGATCGCTGGCTCGCGCTCGGCGCGATGCAGTTCGACTACCTGAAGTCGCACGGGCTGACCCCCGACGCCCGCATGCTGGAGATCGGCTGCGGCAACCTGCGGGCCGGCTGGCGGTTCATCGAGTACCTCGACACCGGCAACTACTACGGCATCGACATCTCCCCCGACATCCTGATGGCCGCCCAGGAGACCATCGTCCGGCACGACCTGCGCGACAAGCTGCCGACGCTGACCCCGGTGCGCGACCTGAAGTTCAGGTTCCTCCCGGACGCGCACTTCACGGTGGTGCACGCGCACAGCGTCTTCTCGCACTCGCCGCTGACGGTGATCGACGAATGCTTCGCCCACGTCGGCCGGATCCTCGCCCCGGGCGGCTGGTTCGACTTCACCTTCGACCGCACCGAGGGCGAGGAGCACCACGTCCTGCGGGAGGACTTCTACTACCGGACCGAGACGCTGATCCGGCTCGCCGAGAAGCATGGCCTGGCCGCCCGGTTCATGGACGACTGGGAGAAGCTGCCGCACGGCCAGTCCAAGATCCGCGTCACCCACGGAAGCACGGCGGAGTAGCGCCTCCGCTAGGGGGACGCCAGGCGGTGCCGCAGGCCCGTGTGGCGGTGGCCCGACGAGGCGTTGCGGACGGCCTGGGCCAGCGCCTTGCGGGAGCCGACCAGGACGACCAGCTTCTTGGCGCGGGTGATGGCGGTGTAGAGCAGGTTGCGCTGCAGCATCATCCACGCGCTGGTGGTGACGGGGATGACCGCGCACGGGTACTCGCTGCCTTGGGAGCGGTGCACGGTCACGGCGTAGGCGTGCGCGAGCTCGTCCAGCTCGGCGAACTCGTAGCCGATCTCCTCGTCCTCGTCGGTGCGGACGGTCAGCTCCTGCTCCTCGGGATCGAGCCCGGTGATCACGCCGACGGTCCCGTTGAAGACGCCGTTGGCGCCCTTGTCGTAGTTGTTGCGGATCTGGGTGACCTTGTCGCCGACCCGGAAGATCCTGCCGCCGAAGCGGCGCTCGGGCGTCCCCTCCCCGGCCGGGGTCAGCGCGGCCTGCAACCGGACGTTGAGGTTGCCGGCCCCGGCGGGGCCGCGGTGCATGGGGGTCAGCACCTGGACGTCGCGGCGCGGGTCCATGCCGAACTTGCGCGGGATGCGGTTGGCGACGACGTCCACGGTCAGCTCCGCGGTGACCTCGGTGTCGTCGCAGGGGAACAGGAAGAAGTCGGTCATCCCGTCCAGCAGCGGGGGCTTGCCGGAGTTGACGCGGTGCGCGTTGGTGACGACGCCGGACTGCTGGGCCTGGCGGAAGACGTGGGTGAGCCGCACGCTGGGGATCGGCGAGTCCTCGGCGAGCAGGTCGCGCAGGACCTGCCCGGCGCCCACCGAGGGAAGCTGGTCGACGTCGCCGACCAGCAGCAGGTGCGCGCCCGGCGGCACCGCCTTGGCCAGCTTGTTGGCCAGCAGCAGGTCCAGCATCGACGCCTCGTCCACCACCAGCAGGTCGCAGTCGAGCGGACGGTCCTTGTCGTAGGCCGCGTCCCCGCCGGGCTTGAGCTCCAGGAGCCGGTGCACGGTGCGCGCCTCGTGGCCGGTGAGTTCGGTCAGCCGCTTGGCGGCGCGGCCGGTGGGCGCGGCCAGGACGATCTTGGCCTTCTTGGCGGCGGCCAGCGTGATGATCGATGCGACGGTGAAGGACTTGCCGCAGCCCGGCCCGCCGGTCAGGACCGCGACCTTGCTGGTCAGGGCGAGCTTCACCGCCTCCTCCTGCTCGGCGGCCAGCTCGGTGCCGGTGCGCGACTTCAGCCAGCCCAGCGCGACGTCCCAGTCGACGTCGGCGAAGGCCGCCATGCGGTCGGTCGGGTGGTTCAGCAGCGTGCGCGACTGGTTGGCCAGGGAGATCTCGGCGCGGTGGAACGGCACCAGGTAGACGGCCGTCACGGCCTCGCCGTCGCTATCGGGAACCTTGTCGGAGACCACGCCCTCCTCGGCGACGAGTTCGGCGAGGCACTCGATCACCAGGCTGGAGTCGACCTGCAGGATCTTCACCGCCTCGGCGATGAGCCGATCCTCGGGCAGATAGCAGTGACCGTCGCCCGTGGACTCCGACAGCGTGAACTGGATGCCGGCCTTGACCCGCTGCGGGCTGTCGTGCGGGATGCCGACGGCGCGGGCGATGGTGTCGGCGGTCTTGAAGCCGATCCCCCACACGTCCGTGGCCAGCCGGTAGGGCTCGTTGCGCACCACGCCGATGGAGGCGTCGCCGTACTTCTTGTAGATGCGCACCGCCAGGGACGTGGACACCTCGATCCCCTGCAGGAAGACCATCACCTCCTTGATGGCCTTCTGCTCCTCCCACGCCTCGGCGATGAGCTTCGTGCGCTTGGGGCCGAGCTTGGGGACCTCGATCAGCCGTTCGGGCGTCTGCTCGATGACGTCGAGGGCCTCGACGCCGAAGTGGCCGACGATGTGCTCGGCTATCCGCGGCCCGATGCCCTTGACCAGCCCGGACCCGAGGTAGCGCCGGATTCCCTGCACGGTGGCCGGGAGGACGGTGGTGTAGTTCTCGACCTGGAACTGCCTGCCGTACTGCGGGTGCGAACCCCACCGGCCCTCCATACGCAGGGACTCCCCCGGCTGCGCGCCCAGCAGCGAGCCGACGACGGTGACCAGGTCGCCGCCGCGTCCGGGATCGACCCGGGCCACGGTGTAGCCGGTCTCCTCGTTGGCGTAGGTGATGCGTTCGAGGACCGCCTCGAGCACCGCCGTCCGGAACGGTTGACCACCGGCCACGGGTTCCTCCCTCCCAGGTCGCCTGTCAGCGTAGGCCACGGCGCGGACAGCGTATGGGGAGCGTTCGCGCGGGCGCCCGGCGCCCGCGCTCAGGCGCCGCCGATGGTGATGTCGGGCCGCTCCCCGCCGGTCGACCTCAGCACGGATTCCGGACCGTACTCACCCTCCGGAAGCCCCCGCATGTCCAATTCGGCGGTGCGGTCGACCTCGCCCGCCGACATGAACACCAGCAGCGTCGCGCGGTCGGAGAACACATCGATGCTCACTTGGGCTCCGACCTTCCTGGAGGTCCTCTCCGCCGTCGTCGGACCGAGCACGACGTGCATCGTGTCCCAGTCTCCGGGGAACAGCTCGTCGGCCGGACGCTCGCCTCCGTCGCGCTGGAACGCTTCGAGCTCAGCGGTGAGCCGGTCGTCGCGTTCGTGCGGCGGTCCGGTGAGGCCGCACCCGGCCACCACCCCGAGCAAGGCGGCGGTGGCGATCGTCGCCGCCCGCGCCCGTGCCGTCCTGCGGACGATCGTGACGTGCATTCCACAGACCTCATTTGCCGTCGGCGGCGTTCGGCTCGGAGTCGATGATGCCAGAGGGACCGCCCCAGAGGGTCCGAGCGAGCCGCGGCTCACGCGCCGGGGCGCGCCGCCTTGCACGCGCGCCGCAGAGCCCGCCGAAGGCGTCGCCCTTCGGAGGTCAGCGGTCCGGCTCGTGCGGCCGACGCGAACATCACCGCCGACAGGGCGGCCCCGACCGCTTTCGGAGAGCGATGCGGCGTGCTCAGGTCCCGGGTCGGCCGCAGCACTTCTTGTACTTGCGGCCGGTGCCGCACCAGCACAGGCCGTTGCGTTCGGGCGGCCAGGCGACGGTGTTGCCGGCGTCGACGTTCTGCCGGGCGTGGGCGGCCCGGGTGTCGGCGTCCACGGGATCGAGGCCGCCGTCCTCGGCGAAGGCCAGCAGACCGCCGACCGTGGCCGGGTGCACCCGCAGCCGGCACGCCTCGGCCTCCTTGGACCGCGACCGCCAATAGCGCTCCACCCTGCGGCAGTAGGCGTCGGCACCGCTGTCGGCGCCCCCGATGCCGTCGGCGTGGACGAGTCCGCCCGCGATCGCGCGCTGGACATCGGCGCGGACGAAGGCCGCGAACAGGTAGATCGGGTCCTCGCGGCGACGGGCCTGGCCGGTCTCCTCCTGGAATCGGTCGAAGAGTTCGGCGAACTCCTCGCGTTTGCGGACCACGGCGCGGTCGAGCTCGTCCTCGGGCATGCCCAGCGCCCGGCGGATCCGGACCCGCCCGTTGTACTCCGGGGAGGCGATCAGTGTGCCGGCGTCGAACCCGCCGAACTCGGTCGCGTCGACCACCCCGATGGCGACTTCGAACCAGACCAGTGCCTCCTTGAACCGTCCTTGGCTCTCCAGAAGCTCCCCGGTCATATAGGCGGGGCCGGGCATGGGATTGCTCCTGCGCAGGATCTCCAACTCGGTGTCGGACTCGGCGCGGCGTCCCTCCTCGTACAGCAGTCCGGCCTTCGAGCGCCGAGCGAACTGCGAATCCTCACCGAGGTCCTCGGCGATCAGCTGGTCGTAGATGGCGTATGCGCGGTCGGGTTCGCCTGCCTGCTCCCATTGATCGGCGGCGTCGAGCAGCGCCTCGCCCCGTTCTTCGGGATACTCCTCGGCTTCCAATGCGTACCGCTCGGCGAGCTGACGCGCATTCTCGATGGCCTGCTTCGAACGCTTCGGCTGAGATCCGCTCACCCAATCCACGCTAGCCGCAGACCTACCGCCCCGGCAGGAATTTCCCGTCATCAGGAAGAAGAAGACCGGAACCGGGGGAATGAGCAGTGCACATTCCTGCCCCCTGCAAGTCTGAAGCGACTTCAGCGCCCTCAGCGAGCGTTCCCGCACCAATGGGCGTCCGCGCCGTTTTCGCATCCGTGTCCCGCGTCGCACCGAAAAGGCCGGTACCTGCCGAACCGTCTGAATGCGTCCATGAAGACCGTCCGGTCGACGTGGGATGACCGACCACTCCACCGAACCACGCATTCGATGGACCCGTGTCCGGAATCGGCCACAGAGAGCTTTCATTCCCCCACACACCGGAGTGATCGTGGTGAGTCCCCCTGTTCTGCAGCAAAAGAGGAGGATTCCCCACGAGGAAGAAACCGCCGATCGGCATCAAGACCACCCGATTCCTGCTGTTCATATTCGCCGGATTTCCGTTCTTCGCATCCGCCGCGATCGAAGACATCGCGGCGGACGAGGAGGTACCGGCCACCACCTTCGAAACCGGCCAGACCGGCCTGCGTGAGGCCCCCGCCCCATCGACAGCACGGCAGAGGTGGTTGAATGGGCAACCTGACTCGAGAAGGGGCGGTCAGGATCGTCCGACAAATACAAGAGCGAGAGGGAGCGAGGAGGAGATTGGCCACCTCGTCGAAAAGCAGATGGAAGACGTCAGCACGGACTCGCGGCCAAACTGGTCTACAGAATCGGACAAGATCACAAGGCTGTAGTATTCGGAAGAAACACGGTTTTCGACGTCAACAAACTAAAAAGCGGGATGTAAGTCGGCGGAAGCACCTCTGACACCTTCCGCTGACATCGGTCAGCCAAGACTCGGATGGCACCCGGCTCCGGGAGGCTTCGGGCAGTGCGTTGAGTGAGGCCTTTGGCTTCACCGAGTGCCTGATTTCCGTGTGCGTCCCGTGCTTGGTCAGGCCGGTCGCGACTCCTTTGGGTAGCCGACCACGCCGACGGGGATTCGGGCGTCGACGGCCTCGATGAACTCCGCCTGCCACGCCGTTTCGGAGCCCCCGTAGAGTTCGATGAGCTGAACGCCCTCGTCGGCCGGCTCGGCGGCGAGCCGCGCCGCCTCGGCGGGCTCGGGCACGGCGACGATCGTCGTCCGGCCGCCACCGCCCTCCTGCACGATCCGGTCGACCTCCGGGTCGGTCCCGGCCTCCTCGTAGATGATCGCCGTGTTGCCGGCCACCTCATCGGCTCCTTCCGTGCTCTGCCGGGTGGTACGCAGTGGCGCACACCCGACCAGCATGCAACCTAAACCAAGGTTGAGGTCAACTGGAGCTCCATGGGCAAAACGGGGAATCTCTTGGGGGACGGTTGTCAGAGGAGCCTGGCAGTATGCACGGCATCGCAGTGCCGGGCGGCGCGGCCGCGGCGAAGGCGGCGGCTCCGGTGCGGATCCGGAGAGGGAGGAGCGCGGGATGGATGTCAAGGAGAGCCTGAGCGGACTCGTCGGCGACTGGACCGGCACGAACAGACTGCGCATGATGCCCGGCGACGCCTACGGCGAGTCGGCGGCGAGCGCGACGGTCTCGTTCGGAGCCAAGGGGAGCCTCGCCACCATCGCCTACACCTGGGCCTACCAGGGTGGGCCGCACGAAGGCCTGCTGGTGATCGGCAACGGCGGGAAACCGGACGAGCTCGTCGCGGTCTGGGCTGACTCCTGGCATCAGGGCCCCCAGTGGATGGAGTGCCGCGGCGCCATCGGCGCGGACGGCGTGCTCAACGTCCGGGGCTCCTACGCCGAGGACGCGGGCTGGCGGATCCGCGTCGACCCCAACGACCCGGCGCACCTGCGCCTGGCCATGGACAACATCATGCCCGGCGCCGACTACCAGGTCGTCGAGGCGATCTACTCCCGGCCGGAGTGAGCGGCCGGCGCCCGGCCGGTTCGCGGGGCCGGCCGCGTTCGCCGGGGCGCCGCGCGCTCCGGCGAACGCGGCCGGCCGTCCTCTCAGTGCTCCTGCTGGTGCAGGTGCCGGTCGATGGCTCGGGTGAGCTGTTCGATGGTGGGGTGGGCGTAGATGAGGGCCGCGGACAGCCCGGCCAGGTCGGGGTGGGCCAGCCGCAGCCGGGAGCGCATCTCGATGAGGGAGACCGAGGTGACGCCGAGGTTGGCCATCTCCTCGTCGAGGGGCAGCGTGCCCGGGTCGGTGCGGGTGATGTCGGCGCAGATGTCGCGGACGGCGAGCTGGATCGCGTGCCGCCGCTCTCGTGGGGTGGTGGCCGTCTCCAGCCGGGTGGCCAGTCCGGCCGGTTCGGCGCCGGGTTTGGCCGCGCCCTCGCGGTCCCAGCGGGTGGCCGGCAGGTCGACCGGCGGCAGCCCCGCGGGGGCGGTGCCGGTCGGGGTGCGGCCGCGGGTGGACAGGGTGGCCGCCGCGACGAGCAGGCCGGTGTGCTCGTCGTCCTCGGGTGCGGCGGGGACGACGTCACCGGGCAGGTCGTGCTCGGTGAGGGTGTCGCCGATGGCGTGACCCAGCACCCCGCGCGGGGCGATCTCGACGAACACGCTGGGCCGGGCGGCGGCCAGCGCCCGGACCGTCTCGTGCAGGCGGACCGGCGAGCGGAGCTGGCCGGTCCAGTAGTCGGCGCCCAGGGTGTGGCCGGGCGTGTGGGCGGCGGTGACCGTGGAGGCGAAATCCACGGGGGTGTCGGCCGGGGTGAGGCCGGACAGGGCCTCGCTCAGGCGTGGCAGCAGGGGGTGCAGGTGCGGACTGTGCGCGGGCACGCCGTCGGCCACGGAGCGCGCCCACACCCCGGCCCGGTCGAGGTCGGCGTGCAGTCGGGCGAGTTCTGCGTGGGTGCCGGAGATGACGGTGGTGCGCGGCCCGTTGAGCGTGGCCACCGCCAGCGCGCCGGAGTAGGGCGCGATCGCCTCGTGGGCCTGGTCGGCGGTGAGCTCGGTGGCCAGCAGCCCGCCGATGGCGCTGGTTTCGGCGAGCAGCGCGCTGCGGGCGCACAGGACCTGGACGGCGTCGTCCAGGCTGAGCGCGCCGGCGACGTGGGCGGCGGCGACCTCGCCGAGGCTGTGGCCCACGACGGCGTCGGGGGTGACGCCCCAGGACCGCCACACCGCGGCGAGCCCCACCTGCATGGTGAAGATCGCGTGCTGGATCGCGGCAAATCCGATCATCGGATCACCCGGGGCCCAGGGCTGGTGGCCGAGCCTGCCGGCAAGGGCCGAGCGGACCTCGGCCACCGCCTCGGCGAAGACCGGCATGGTGGCGTGCAGCCGCTCCCCCATGCCCGCCCACTGCCCGCCGTGCCCGGAGAAGGCGAACACGACGCGAGGCGGCCGGATGGGTGCGACGTGCGGGCCGACCAGGGCCGGATGGGGGCGGCCCTCGGCCAGGGCGCCGAACGCGTCCACGGCCTCGGCCGGGTCGGCGGCCACGACCGCGGCCCGGTGGAGAGCGTGGTCGCGGCGGTGGGTCGCCGTCGCCGCGACCGCGGTGAGGTCGGTGCCCTCGGTGAGGGCACCCGCCCAGTCGGCCGCGGTGCCGCGCAGGCTGGCCCGCGAATGCGCCGATACCGGGATGAGCACCGGACCCTGCGCCTCGCGCCCTCCGGTGGACGGGGGAACCGGGTCGGCCCCCTCCAGGATGACGTGGGCGTTGGTGCCGCCGAACCCGAACGCGCTGACCCCGGCGAGGCGGGACCCGCCGCGCTCGGGCCATGGGGTGGGGGCGGTGGGCACGCTCAGCGCCAGCTTGGCCAGGCTCGGACGCATACGGGCATGGTTGATGGTCGGCGGGATCCGGCGGTGGTGCAGCGCCAGGGCGGTCTTGATGACGTTGACGATCCCGGCCGCGCCCTCTAGGTGGCCGATATTGGACTTGACCGAGCCGATCAGCAGGGGCCGTTCCGGATCGCGGTGGGCGCCCAGCACCGCGGCCAGGGCGCGGCCCTCGACGTTGTCGCCGGCCGCGGTGGCGGTGCCGTGGGTCTCGACGTAGTCGACCTCGCCCGGATCGATTCCGGACCGGTCGTAGACGTCGCGCAGCAGCGCCTCCTGGGCGTGCCGGTTGGGGGCGAACAGCCCGCGGGAGCGGCCGTCGGAATTGACCCCGCTGCCTGCGATGAGGGCGTAGACCCGATCGGCGTCGGCCCGGGCGTCGCCGTGGCGCTTCAGCACCGCCACGCCCACGCCTTCGCTGCGCACGTAGCCGTCGCCATCCGTGTCGAAGGGCCGGCACCGGCCGGTCGAGGCCAGCACGCCGCCGTCGTGGAAGGCGGCGGTGATGGACGGGTTGAGCAGGACGTTGCTCCCGGCCACGATCGCGGCGTCGATCTCGCCCGCCTCAAGGTCACGGCGGGCCTGGTGCAGCGCCACGAGGGAGGAGGAGCAGGCGGTGTCGAAGGTGATGCTGGGGCCGCGCAGGTCCAGGGCGTAGGAGATGCGGTTGGCCAGCACCGCCATCCCGGAACCGCCGGCGGTGAGCATGCTGCTGCGGCGTCCGGGGGCGAAACCGACCGTGGCCTGGTCGAAACTGGCCGCGCCGACGTAGACGCCGGCGCGCGTCCCTGCCAGAGCCGAACAGGGGATTCCGGCGTCCTGCAGCGTCTCGACCACGACTTCGAGCAAGATCCTCTGCTGGGGATCCATCTCAACGGCCTCACCGGTGCCGATGCCGAAGGCGTCGGCGTCGAAGGCCTCAATGTCGTCGAGGACACCGGCCGTCCACGGCTGCTCGGGCCGCTGCTCCTCGGCGAGGCGGTCCGCCATGGTCTTCCAGCGCACGTCCGGAATCTCGGTGATGGTGTCGCGCCTCTTCAGCAGGGCCCGCCAGAACTGACCGGGGCCGTGCAGGCCGCCGGGCAGGCGGGCGCCGATCCCCACGATCGCCGCCCGCCCGGCGGTATCCGGTCCGCTCATCGGCCGGTCACCTGCCACAGTCCCACCGACCCCCGTATGACGAATTTGACGTCGTCGAAGCGGGCCTCCAGCTCGGTCCGCAAGTCCAGCGCGGAGTCGTGCAGGTTGTGGAAAACTCCCTTGCTGTTGACGAGGCGAAGGCCCTGGCGGCCGAACCAGCTCATGGGCACATCTTTGGTCAAGACGGTGCTGCCGAAGAACCGGCCGCCAGGGGTCAGCACACGCGCGACGTGGTCGAACACCACGGCCTTTGCCGGAATGCCGTCACCCGGCAGGCAGTGCAGCATCATGCCGCACCCCACACTGTCCACCGAGTTCTCCGGAAGCGGGAGCGGGTCGAACACGTCACCCGTGTACGTGGTGGGCCGGTAGCGAGCGAGCCGCCGCGCGCTCACCTGCAGCGGCCCCTCGTGCAGGTCGAGCAGTGACAGTTCCGGGGACTCCGTGGGGAAGGCGACCCGGTTCAGGAAATACCCCGTGCCCGGCGCGAGCTCCAGATGCCTGGACCGGACGTTCTGGCCATAGAGATCGGCGATGATGGGCCAGCGGCAGCCCCACCACGCCCAGTAGGTGCCGTGCACGATTGCCAGGTCGTAGAGAGCGGCCATGTTCCGTTCACTCCACACCCGAGGCCTGGGTGTGGCGTGCAGTGTCGTGGACTTCTCATCAGGGGCAGGCGACTGGTGTCCGGACACGGGGGAATTTCCTTTCACTGGTGCGCTCGCGTGCGCGTTGATCAGCTATGGCGCGCGGCCACTTCACCCAGATAGGCCCGGGCTCCCTCTTCGTCGAGGAACCAGGCTCGGTAATCCCGGGGGTCATCGAGGCCGTGGACCCAGCGGTCGGCCACCTCGTGGTAAGTCAGAGCCGCGCCCACGACCTCCTGGAAGTAGCCGGGCAGTTCGCTGTCCCACAGCGAGTGCAGCATCGCGCTCAATGCCGCACTGTGGATGCCCTCGTTGGCGTAGAAGGTTTCGAATGCCTCGCTCATCCAGGCGGCGTTGAAGGGCGTGTCTCCATTGGAGACGATGGCCTCCAGATAGGTTGTGGCGCACATCGTGGAGACGTTCCAGCCCTGGCCGGCGATCGGGTCGGTGGTGACGACCACGTCGGCGCTGCCCAGCACGTGCCCGCCCGAGGGCAGCACGCCCACGGGATTGCGCACCTGGGGGCGCACCCGGGTCACCGCGGCCGAGGTAGCGTCGACCGGTTCCACCTTGGTCAGCCGGGTGGCGAAGTCGGCGAAACGTTCACCGACGCTGCGCACGATCCAGTCGGTGACGGTCTGGGCGGACGGGCCCCGGTGGCCGCCCTGCTCATTGAGGTGGGAGCCGTCCAATGACCCGCCCGGCTCGTCCATGACGGAGATGGAGTGGGCGGGGCCCTGCTGGGTGAGGACCGGGGCGAAGAAGATCCGGCCCTCCGGTGCCGAAATCACCTCGGCGAATCCGGGGCCGGCCGGCCCCTCCTCCAAACCGTGCACGAGGGTCTGGGTGATGACCCGGGGGTGGGCGCCACCGAAGCGGGACGGGTCGTAGTCGAAGAGCGCTCCGAGCTCACCCGCACCGACCGCGATGACCACGAGGTCGTACATCCGCGAGAAGTAGTCGAGATCGGTGACGGTGACGCCGTGGATGACGACCTTGCCGCCCTGATCCTCGAAATGCTCCAGCCAATCGGCCATCTTGGCCCGCGGATCCACCGCGATGCCATACCCGTTGAAACGGCCCTGGACCACCAGCGGATCCGGCATGCCGGGGGCGTACAGCGGCTGCCGCACGCCCTCGATGTGCGGAGCCTGGGCCGACCACCAGTCCAGATGCAGTGCGCGCTCGAGCTCTAGCGCCCGCGGCAGAGTGAACTGGGTGATGTTGGGCCGACCCTGGCGAGTCTCGATGGAGGTCTTGCCGGTGATCAGGGTTACCTCGTAACCGCGCTCCAGCAGCCCGTTCGCCAGGCACAGGCCGCTTTGTCCGGCGCCGACGATCAGGATCTTACGCATCTGCCTTCTTCTCCTCAGCTGGCCTTCGGGTGGGGGACGAGGCTGCGGGCATGGCGGACCAGATTTTGGAGTACCCCGCTCGCCGAGCGGCGACTCCGGATGCCATGCCCAAAACCAGGACATTCCGTTGGATTTCAAACGTCCGGCACGTGCGGTGCGGCGAGCCCTGCGGAGCCGACGTGGCGGCCGCGGCCACCGTGAGCGCCGACGCGCGGGGGCGTCCGTGCCGGTCAGGACGGAGGCGGACGGCATGGGCCGGGATCGGGAGGCGCCCATCGGCCGGATCCGCCACATCCGGCGCAGCACGCTTCAGTCCGACTCCCGAAACCCAGAATTCACATTCTCCGGAGTCTGCGGACCGGGATAGTGCCGGTACATGATCAGATGAGTTGTCATGTCCGAAATCCGTCGGGGCCGTCACCGTTTCGTCTGCCCCCGGCGGCGTCCACTCCCGAGCACGCACTGGGGCACCCTCCGGCGCCTCCGTTTCCGTCGCTCCCCCGACAGAGGCGAAGGAGCGCGCGGGGTGAATCGGCACCGGATCAAGGGGCCACCGCCGCGGCCCCACATCCTCGTACAGCCCACCGTCAGGTGGCATCGTCATCGGTCTCCATTCGTCGTCTCACCGTTGTGACCGCCCGGGCGTGCCGCCGGTACGGCACCGCCGTATCGGGGTGCGCCGACGCGGGGCGATGGCCGACATCGCCGCGCCCGTGGGCGTTCCGGGATTTTCTCGGCTGTTCCAGAATGCCGCTTCCGACACCGCCGGAACGCCGGGAAACGGACACGATATGGGATACGCCTTCGATTGAGTCGGGCCCCCAGCACGGCTCCCGCTGAAACCGCTTCTCCCGGTCAGACGGTCGGCACGGGGGCGGCGCTCCAGCGGCGAAGTCAGGAGAGACGGGGAGGCGCAGCCGAGGAGAGTCGAGGGACCGGTCGCGCCCCGAGGCGCCTTTCCCGCGCTGACCGGCGACGACGGAGCCGGACGGCGCTGCGGGACAGGAGAAGGCCGTGGGCAGCACCGGGGGTCCGCTGCGGATGATCGAGCGGTCGCATGGCGGTCCCCGCACACGATGAGGGGCGGATCCGGATGGATCCGCCCCTCATCGCGCAAAGTGGTTCAGAAGTGGTTCAGGCGCCGCGCTCCGGCCCGGGGCCGTCCCGGTGACGGTCGTCACGGAGACCGCGCGCCACACCGTGCGCGGTGTCCTTGACGTCTTCCTTGGCTTCGCGAACGTTGCCCTTGGCCTGCTCGGCGCGGCCTTCGTTCTTGAGGCGCTCGTTGCCGGTCACCTTCCCGGCCGCTTCCTTGAGCTTGCCCTTGGCCTGCTCGCCCTTGCTCTGGCCCTTCTCGCCAGCGCTCATGTCAGCCTCCAGCCTCGTCGGTAGGGCCTGCCGGGCTTGTCATCGCCCTGACGGGCTCGTCTTGCACTCCTCCCCTGCCTCACAGCGCCGCGTTCATTCATCCGCGCCCCTGCTTTCGCCTTTCGCGCACCGCAGTGAGGATGCGTCCGGGATCGCGCAGGTCCTCCCAAGCGAAGCGCAGGATGTGCAGGCCGGGGTGGGCGAGCAGGACGTCGTTTCGCCGGCGCCTGTCGTACAGCAGCGCGCTGGGCTGCTCGTGCGGTCCGGCGCCGTCGGCCTCCACCAGCAGCCGCTGCCGGCGCCAGTACATGTCGGCGTAGGCCAGCAGGGCGCCCTCGCCGTCGTGCAGCGGATGCTGCAGCGCGTCGGGCGGCAGGCCGCCGTCGGCGCACACCAGGCGGATGCGCGTCTCCAGCGGGCTCTGCGCCCGACCGTCGGCAAGGTCCCACCGGGACGCCGCCCCCGCCTCCTCGGCCCCGCGGCGTTCCCGGTCGGCGGCCGCCAGACCGCGCAGCTCGGCCGGGGTGACGAGTTTCTGGAAGAGGGCCGAGTCCAGCAGGCTGACGGCGGTCT
The DNA here is from genome assembly GCF_013408795.1 of Spinactinospora alkalitolerans. NCBI lineage: Bacteria > Bacillati > Actinomycetota > Actinomycetes > Streptosporangiales > Nocardiopsidaceae > Spinactinospora > Spinactinospora alkalitolerans. The sequence goes on along the minus strand of NZ_JACCCC010000001.1, from coordinate 793,293 downwards.
CCCGGTCGCGGCTCACGACGAGGTCCCGCAGCGTCCGGCCGGGCGTCGTGACGCGGACCCGGCCCAGGACGGTCACGTCCCCCGGATCGGCCTCCCACCTGTGCAGCCGCAACCCCGGCCGCCCGTGTCGGATCTCCGCGGGCGGCACGGCCATGTGCACCTCACCGTTCCAGGGCGGCAGTCCCTGCATCTGCCACAGCCGCGCCGCGGTGGACCGGCACGCGAACGCGCGCGGCCCCAGCGCGAGCTGCGCGGCCATCGCCGCAGACACCACCGGGGGCCAGCCGACCTCCTCGAACTCACACAGCCGGTAAACGCCCCGGTGCTCCCGCCGCCACCGCCTGCGCCTGACGCAGTGCCGGATGTCGTCGGCCGACAGCCCGCACGCCCGCGCCTGCCGGACGGCGAGCACCCCGTACTGAGCCCGCGCCACCCGGCGGGCGGAATGCAGTGCTTCCATGCATCCCAGAGTCGGCCGCCCGCCCCCGCCCGGCCACTCGGATCCGACCCCTGTGGAAAAGCCCGACGACGCGCCTGCCGACAGGCGCGTGGGTCGGCGTGTGGAGGCATCTTTGTCCGCTAGAACACGTTCTTCGCGTGCATTTCACCGGGAGCAGGACACTCAGATCATCGTGGGCCGCAGCGGCGAGTGGTGAGGCTGCTTGACGACTGCGTACTCCCCACCGGGGCGCTTCGCGATTTTCCCCGATGCGGCTCCGGCGACCGAAGAACACCGTTGACTGTGCGCACCAGGCCTTCTGGCCACGGCGTGCCCAAGTGGTGGCACCGAGCTCACCGGCCGCGGCTGCTGCGCAGTCCACAGGCAGCCTCACCAATGCCGCCGGTCCCAAGGCGCTGCGCCAACACGTCCGGGCGCACGGCCCGTTGGCCGGTGGCACGCTGCTGGAACTGGCCGCGGGCATCGCCGAGGCGCTGCAGGCCGCGCAGCAGGTGTACAGCGGTGGACCGGCGGCCGAGGGCGCTAAGGACGCTAAGGACGCAACGATGGTGGCGCGGCTGCTCGGCCGTGAATGGACCCGGCTTCTGCCCCCCTCTGCCCGCCATACCGCCTCAGGCGAAGCGCGGCAGACGCCGGGCCGTCGTGATCGGGGCCCGATCGCGGCGGCTGTCCTCGTGGCCGCCGGGATCGGGATCCCTACGGCGATGGGTGTCGCGCCTTGGTCGGGCATCCCTGCTTCAGCCGGTGACAACGGTGGCCGAGCCGCGGCGGAAGTGCAGGACAACGATCAGGGGGCACCGCAGGAGTCCGCACAGCCTGCACCGTCTCTCCCCGTCGAGGCGACAGACCGAGCGGAGAACGGCCCCATGCTCGACTTCTCAGAGGTCGATATCGTCGACGGCGTCCCGAAGTCCAATGCGAATTCAGGAAACCGGTCCGGGTACTTGATATACATCGGCTCCATCGAGGAGGCCTCGAACGGAGTGCGGTTCACGGGTGACGCGAGGTTTTCAACGCTTCACCACAGATCACATCGGACCAGCTCTATCTCCTCGTCGACGGCAAGCGCATACGACCTGAAGAGAAATTCGCTCTAGGGGTCAACATTGATGGCGGCCTCACGCATTCACCTTGGCGTTCCGGAAGCCCCTGAGAGTGGACTGCTGACCTTCGTCGGCGACTCTTACGTGGAGGGAGAACAGGGAAACCCGCCGGTGAGCGTGTGTTACGAGGTGGGCGGAGAGTTCTCGCTGGAGCATGAGGAGCGTATTGATTATTCTGGAATCCAAAGGCTCAAGTCTATTTCCATTCCAGAAACCAACTTCTCGGCCTCGTGCCTAAAAGCCGTCTCTGGAATAGCACTCGAATCGCCGCCAGACCTCTGAGCGTCGAACTGAATCTCATACACCGCGCTTTTAGTCCTAGAAAGAAGAATGTAGCGAGTTACTCCTGACTCGCCGTCGGCCTCTCCATAGAAGGAATAAGATTCATCCGTCAATGAATCCTCTCCTTGGGAATATACATGAGAGAAGCGACTCTCGAGCTCCCCCCTCCTTCTGTCAAACTCCTGAATTGAGATCTCAATTTTGTCCTCATCTGCGACAGAAATAACTGCCTCATACTGCAGCGAGAACTCCCATGGAGAGGGGGAATTGTACTCTGGGACTAGAGTCCATCGACAATCGTCGGATACAGTCCGTCCCTCCTGCACACCTTCTTCAGTAACCGTATCAACATACCCTTCACCGGAATCTACACGGTCCACACTTACCGTGGAGAGTGAATCGACTGTTGTTGAGCATAGGTTCAGTTTCTCTGGCTCCAGTGAAGCTAGCGGTTCTCCAGTAGCCTCGATAGGGGCCGTCTGCTGAGATGACGTCTCCATGGACACTACAGATGCAAATAGCCGCAAGCCACCGACAATAATCCCAGTAACGAGTAGCGCCGCCAACGTTCCAGAGCCCACCACCACGAGGAACGCGCGCCATCCTCGCAGTCCCTGCTTCTCGGGCGGTGCATCTCTTCGTTCAGGCATGCCGAATCCCTTGTGTCCCAACGCTTTCGGACAGCCTAGTCGGGGTCACGGCTATCCTCACTGCTCCAACTGCGCCTTCACGTCCGGGTCTTCCAGTGGGCGGGTGAAGCCCATGATCTCCGAGCGGTTGGGGTCGTCGTATTCCCGCGTGGCGATCGGTCCGCAGTCGGTGCACCAGGCCTCGACCATCAGTCCGTCACCGATGACCATGCCGACGTGCCCGGGGCCCGGCGGCTCTCCTGAACGCTGCACGTCGAAGAAGACCAGGTCGCCCGGCTGCTCCTCACCCTTCTCGATCCTCGGCCCGAAGTTCCATTGGTCCTGGGAAACCCGCGGAATCGTCACGCCGATGCTCTCGTAAGCCCGCATCAGCAGGCCCGAGCAGTCGAACCCGTTCGGGCCGGTGCCGCCCCACACATAGGGCTTCCCGCGCTGGTCCAGCGCCCAGTCGACCACGGCCTGAGTCAGCTCGTCGGGGGCCTGTGCGATCGGTTCGCCCTCAGCGGTGAGGTTACAGTTGACCGCGGTCTCGATGGCGCCGTCCGTTGAATAGTCGCCGTCGGCGTACTGTTCGGCCCAGCTCAGCACGTCTTCCACGTACCACCAGGCGTGGTTGTAACCGTAGATCGCGTTGCGGATGTCGTCTTCGGCGCCGTGCGCGATGAGATAGTCGGCCGCGGCCGGGATCGCGTCGGCGGGATCATAGACGCTGACGACCCCATCGCCATTGCCGTCCTGGCCGTAGCCCTCCTCCGGACGGTCCTCGACCGGCATGACGGGCTCGCCACCCCAACTGTTGCCCGCCGCGGACCCGTCCAACGAGCCGAACTGCATCGGGCCGGCCGCGCCCCAGTCGTTGTGGCCTTCAGTGATCCCGGGCCCTTCCCAGCGGCCGTGGTGACTCTCGACCTGCCCCACACCGGCGAGCACGTTCCACGGGAGTCCCTTCTCTTCGCCGACCTTCTGGTAGATCTCCAGGTAGTTCGCCGGGACGGAGTCCTCGGCGTAACCGGAGGCGTCGACCTGTTCGGTCTCGCTGGTGCACTGCATACCGGTGAAGGCGCTCATGCCCCGATTGATGGACGCGGTCGGGATGATGATGATCGCCAGGACGAGAACGCCCGCGATGAACAGGCCGAGAGCGATCGCCAGACGGGTCGCGCAGGATCCCTCATCTGATGGTTCGGGGTTGACGAAGAGCCTGGTCATCATCAGTCACCGCCCAGGTTGGCTGCGTCGGCCGGCTGGAAGTCGTAGACGCGCCACTCCTCGCCGTCCTCCACCGTGGTGATCGCGTATTCTCCGAGGTCGTCCCGTGCTCCGCTGGCGTCTTCGGTGATCGACTGGGCATTGACGACGAAGATGATGGAGTCGTCGTCGAAGCTGCGGATCGACTCGACGTTGGCCCTGCCTTCGGCTACCGCCTCGTTCTCCGCCATCTCCCCCCACAGCGCCCCCGCCCCGGAGCTCTGCGCCAGTGTCTCGGCGTAATCCTCCGTCGCGAAGGCCGCCATACGGTCGTAGTACGCCTCGGGCGGCTCGGAGTAGTCCATCGTTCCGTAGGCCTCGGCGAACCCCTGTGCCGTGGCGGCCGCCGCCGTGAACTCCTCCTCGGTGAACGGCAGCCAGTCCATGACCTCCATGTCCTCGGCCGCCGTGGTCGGGATGGGGCTGGGCGGGACAGCCTCCGATTGCTGCTCCCCCGGATTCCGGTCTTCTCCGCCGACCTGGTCGGCCTGCTGCTCCTCTTCGGCGCCGTCGCCTCTGAAACCGCCCACGCTCAGATAGATGCCGAAAGCGACCAGGGCAACGACAAGCACACCGAAGACGAGACGCTGTGCGCCATCGGGGAGAGGCTTGGGCATGGGTGAAGCTTTCTTTCGGTATGGAGAATGTGGGTTCGGTAGTCGATCGGCGCCTATTCGGATTCGGAGGAAGGCACGCTCACTCCCCTTCGTCTCTGAGCCAGAAGGGAATGTCGCGCTTGTTGTTGCGTTGACGCTGTGCTTCTCCGGCCCAGAACGGACTGGTCGGCGCATCGTTGCGGTTGTTGCCCGACCCCTTGAGCCAGTGACCGCCCTCCTCCCGGCTCGCCGGCGCGGGGCGCGGTGCCCTGGGAGGCGGGGCGGGCCTCTCCTTCCGCTGACGCGGGCCGCCCCAGCGGGATGTCTTGGGCATGGTGTTGCCCTGCGGCGGGGTCGCGTTGCGGCCATCGAAGATGCCTCGACCGGTACTGGGCTGCGGCCGTTCGGGGGCAGCGGACGCACCCCCGTCTCCGCTGGGAGCGGCACCGCCGGAACTCGGCGCCGAACGGTGACCGCTGCCGGACCCCGTACCGAAGACGGAGGCCCAACCCGTGTCACCGGTTCCCGTGTAACCGCCGGCCGGACGCGGCGGAATGGAACCGCTCGACGGGGCGGACGATGATTTCAGGCCTCCGCTGGCAGCGGCGGCTTCGCTGAGCCGAGGTGCCTGGGCGGAGCTTCGCGGCGGTGGGGCGCCGTTGGAGCGACCGGATTCGGCGTTCGCGGCCTGCCCGCCGAGTTGCAGCGGCGGCGGAGCGGCATTGCCGCGGGCGCGACCGTATCCGGCGGTGCCTCGGCTCCTGACCTGCTCGCCGCGAACGGTCGCTCCCTCGTTGGCCCCGGTATCGGTACCGGAACCGGATGTCGCTGTTCCACCACGGGTTGCCTCGGCGGCCTCCGCCGCTCCCGCTCCGGCTGCCGCACCCGCTCCGGCCGGCACGGCCGCAGCAGCGGCCGCGAGCTGCGGGGAACGCTTGAGGCCCCACTTCTGCGCCCGCATGTAGGCAACGGGCGGCAGAACGTTGGCACTCTTGCTGAGGGCACTACTGGTCACGGCGTCATTGACCATGCGTGAGGTGAACGTATTGGCGTTGACCGAGGCGAAGAGGTGCGCGAAGGGCTTGCGGTAGATGAAGAGCGCCAGGGTGAACAGCGCCAGCAGGATCATCTGCAGTCCCCAGCCAAGGCTTGACGCCATGACCAGGCCATAGCACATGACAAGCAAAGAAATTAAGAGCATGATGAAGATCTGCTTGAGCAACAAACCGACCATCATCTCGAACCAGCGAAGCAGGACAGTCCTGCCATACCCTGGGTGTACACCTATCAGTAAGAAAATCGGCGATAGAAGAAGCAGAAGCAGAAATCCGATCTTCAGCACGATCAGCGCTACAGAGCCAGCCAAGATCAATCCCCCGGCGAACACTGAAGCGAAGAGAGCAAGTGTAGCTACCCCAAGGCGACTACCTTGCTGACTCCCTTCAAAAAGTGGATATACCCCAGGATAAGTCTCTTGTACACTTTCTGCAATCTGTTGGTAAGATTCCTGCTTTTCTTGCGTCAACTCTTCAGGGTCAAGTTCCCCATCAGCGATTCTCTGCTGCTCAACTCTACTGATCCCTTGAGCTTCTAGCAGATCAACTGCATGCAGTCTTGCCGCGCTTTCTGCTACATCTCCGGTCCCGAATACACCAGCAACCCATGGCCGGCACACCAGGCCCGTCCAAAGCATCTGCGAATTCCTGCGGACCGCAAAATCACTCTCACTTTCCCAGCCCGCCTTTTGGATTTCCGGCGAACCGGCAGGGCAGTTTGTAGATGCGCCGGGCACAGAAACCTGCGATAGTGCAGCGTTGACAAGTTGCCCGCCAGTATTCACTGTATTCCCTGCAAGGCTTAGAATCTGCCCTGGATTGACCAAGATCCAGATACCAAGCGCAGTCGCCACAACCATCCATACAGAGCTTTCCAGTGTCAGCGTGACACGCTTCCGCACCAGACCATACCAACCCAGCCAGACAGCTCCGAGAATAACGACGGTCGGCAGAAGCGGGCGCCAAACCCCCTCCCGGAGCTCTGCCACAATATTCCCAACCAAACCATTAAAACTGTCGAGCAGCCCATCCGATGTAGCGGCTTGGTAAACCGTAATGGTCGACTGGTTGATGGTCTTGGACAGATCCCATGCAGTGTTGCTCAATGTTGCAACTGCGCTGGAACCAAGCTTGTCAACACATGATTCTCTGATTACATGCCACTGCTGTCCCGAGGTTCCGTACTGCCCGTAGAGGCTGGCGTCAGGCGGGAGCCCGTCAGGGGAACCGACAATAGAGGACTGCGACTGCGGCGGCACCAGCAGCCCATCGGCTCCCGAGCCTGCTGCCTCCGGTTGGGGGGCCGGTTCGCCCTCGCAGCCGGGGACGGCGGCTTGGGCCGAGCCCAGTGGGACCAGGAAGAACGCCAACATCAGCGTGGCGAGGAAAAGGACACGGCGCCAACCTCGCTGCCGTGTCCCCGGAAGTGACCTCATCGCCGCAACTCCTGCCCAGTGCCTCCTGTGCCGACCAAAGCGTCGTCCTCCTCAACATCGGGCCGTTGTCGTGTCGGGTTCGTGTCGAGCCACCGCAGCAGCTCCTCCGACACCAGGTCGACGGCGATGCGTCCGGCACGGCCGTCAAGATCACGGAAGATGCACTCGCCGTTGCTGAGGTTGCGCAGCATGCCCATGTGCTCTTCGGAGGGTTCGACCCCGAGCAGGGACATCACGTCGTTGACCTCGACCCGCTCCGAGGAGCGGAAGGCGAACACTGAGGAGAGACAGTTGGTGACCTGCTCGTTGAGGAGGTCACCGGCGTTCTGGCTGACCAGGATCAGCGCGGTGTTGCGCGACCGCCCCATGCGCGACACCTCGGGCACGAGCTTGGCGCCCTCCGGGGTGGAGGTCACCGCCCACGCCTCGTCCAGGAAGATCGCCTTGGGCAGGCGGCGGTCGAGCCCGTTCATGAGCCGGCGGGCGAACTGGCTGACCAGGTACAGCAGGGCGACGCTGAGACGCTGCTCGTAGCTGTAGTCGTCGCGCTGGATGGCGGAATCGGGCAGGGTCAGCCCGCCGAGGGTGAACACGGTGGTCCACCCCTCGGTGTCGATCTGCTGCTCGCCCTGGGGGTCGAAGCACAGGCTGGCCAGCCGCATCTCCGACATCGACCGCAGCACCGCGCCGAGGTTGCGCGAGGCCGGGTCGTGCGACTCCTCCAGGTGCGCGACGACCTTGGCGAGGCTGGGCCGCGGCTGGTTCGCCACGGCCGCCACCGCCTGGATCATCGCCGACTCGCGCTCCTCGCTCATGCGCGGCAGCAGCAGCCGCAGCGTCTCGGTGGCCATCGTCTTCTTCGCCGGGAGGTCGTCGCCGAAGCCGAACGGGTCGAGCAGCCCCGGCTCGGCCGAGCCCAGCGACATGATCCGCGCCTTGCGCCCGCGGCGCTGCAGCAGCCTGACGAGGGACTCGGCGTCGCCCTTGGGGTCGATCGCAGCGACCGTGACCCCGCGCAGCGCCAACTGGTAGATGAGCAGCAGCGCCAGCGTGGTCTTGCCGCCGCCGGGCTCCCCGGTGATGGCGATCGCCGTGGGCCGGTTGCGGGCCGCGGCCACCATCGGGTCGAAGTGCACGATGGAGCGCGCCCGCCCCAGCGTCTCGCCGATGTAGGGCCCCACCCAGCCCGCGCCGCCGGCGTCGACCCTGTCCCCCAGGTCGACGGTCGCGGTGGGCATGCCGCCGGCGATGGTGCGCAGCGGCTGGCGCTGGGCGTAGGCGTTCAGCCGGATCCGGTCCCCCGGCAGCGACTCGCAGAACAGCGAGAACTGGTCGCCCGTGGAGCTGACGATGTCGATGCCGATGTCGCGGTAGTGCTCCACGACCGCCTCGACCCTCTGGGTCAGGAGCTCCTCGGTCGGCGCGGTCACGATGAGCCGGTGCCAGCCGTACACGAACGGCAGCCGCTCCTTGGTGATGCCGTGCTCCAGCATGCGGGCGGCGTCGATCTGCTCGGCGAGCGCGATCGGCGCCTCGACCCCGGCCTCGCGAATGTGGGCGTCCATGTCGCGGGCGTGCGCGAGCTTGCGGCCGACGTCCTTGCTGGCCTTGGCCGGCGGCACGAGCTTCATCCGCAGCGACACCTCGACCGGGAACGGCAGCGCGTCGCAGTAGTGCAGCCACGGCTCGCCGTCGGGGAAGGCCATCAGGTCGGGGAACCGGGAGAAGGACAGGTGGGCGACGTAGGTGCTGCCTGCGGGCTGCTCCAGGCGCAGCGTCGACCGGCCGTTGTGCAGGACCCCCTCGACGAGCGCCTCGATCTCGCCCCTGCCCCACGTGCGGCGCCCGGCGGCGGAGGGGCGCGGCTCCTCGATGGTGCCGGTGACGGCGTGCCGGATCAGCCAGGCCAGTTCCGTGGAGGAGGCGTGCCGGGCGTGCAGCGAGCTGGCGGCCAGCGCGCGGCCGAGGCGTTCGGCCTGCTCGGTCCAGCGGGCGATCTCCTTGGCGTCGATCGCGTCGTCGTCGAGGCCGAGGATCTGCTCGGTGCGCTGGTAGGCGGTGAACAACTGGGAGAGCACGCCCCGCGACAACTGCGCCCGGACGCCGCGCTGGCCCAGCCGGACCCCGAGGTAGACCTCCTTGGTCCAGAAGTCCTTCGCCCAGACGTGCCGGTACATCTCGTCGAGGTAGTCGTACCAGCCGGGCCCGGAGTCCGAGGTGTCGTCGAGCCTGGTGGCCCAGGCCGCGGCCGGGTAGGTGCGGTGCGCGACGCGCAACTGCACCTCGGCGTCGTTCATCCGGATCGCCGCGAGCGCGATCGTGATGTTGGTGGCGAGGGTCTCGCGCTCTTCGGGCGTGGAGAACTCATAGGACACCGTGGGCAGCCGGAAGTAGGCCCATGCCTCGGCGTCGCTGAGCAGGACGCGATCGTCGAAGTAGCGGACCGCCAGCCGGCTGGCGCCCCTGCTGCCGTTCATCGGGTCTCCTCCTGCGTCGGTCGCGGTGCCGGGCTCGTGCGGGCGGCCATCGGGGTGCGGGGCGCCAGCACGGCGGCCCCGGAGCTCGCAAGGTGCTGCATCACCGCTGCACCTCCGACTTCACGCGGGTGCCCGATGCGGGGAGCGCGGCGAAGCCGGTGGCCAGCACGCCGCCGAGGGCGGCGTGGGCGCGGCGGGTCGTGCCGCGCAGGGCGTCGACGTCCACGACGCCCCTGGCGGCGGCCAGGTGGTCGTCCCAGGGCACGCGGACGATCGCGCGGCAGCGGCCCCTGGCGACCTGCTCGGCGGCGTCGACGTCGGTGAGGCTGCGTTTGCTGACGCCGTTGACGACCACCACCGACTTGGAGCGCAGGCCTGCGTAGCCGTGGCCGTCCAGCCATTCGAACGTCATCGCCACGGCGCGGGCCGCATCCGAGCTCGCCGGGGCGACCAGCACCAGGGCGTCGACGATCGGCAGCGCCCGGGCCACGCCGGTCGCGGCGGGGTCGAGCAGGGTGACGCCGTAGAACCGCTCCAGCAGCCCGGTCAGTCCGGCGTAGTCGCGGTCGTCGAGGGTCTGGACGTAGGGGTCGTCCAGCGTGGTCACCACTTCCAGGCCGGTCCCGGCCTGCGACGTGTAGCCGCGCATCCCCAGGTAGCCGTGGATCCCGTCGGTGTTGGCCAGCAGTGACGTCAGGGTCTCCGGGGTCTCCGTGCGGATCCTCTTGGACAGGCCGGTGCCTCCGGGGTTGACGTCGACCGCGACCACGCGCTCGTCGCGGTGGGCGGCCAGCGTGTGGCCGAGCATGAGCGTGGTGACGGTCTGGCCGGCCCCGCCGGTGCAGCCGAGGACGACGACGCGCCGGGTGCCGTCGAACGGCGTACGCAGGCGCTCGATGTCGGCTTCGGGGAGCCTGGTCTTGGGCGTCGGCGTGTTCCCGCCGGTCACCACGCGGGCCAGCCTCCGCCAGCCGCGGGTGCCCGACGCCGGTGACTCCGGTGCCGGCGCGGGGCGGTGCGGCCGGGACTCCGGCGAGGCGGGGGCCCGAGGCGGGGCGTCGGTCCCTGCGGCATCGGGGACGTCGGTCGGCGCGGCGGCGCCGTCGTCCCTCGGGGCCGCCCGGACGTGCCCGGACAGCAGTTCCTGCTCCCCCGTGCCGTGGTCGAGCTGCAGGCCGGGCTTGCCGCTCTTGGCCGGGGCCGCGGTGGTGGAGGCGTCCGGACGGCGGTCGGCACCGGTGTCCTCGGTGTCCTCGGGCTCCTGCTGCGCGGGGGTGCCGTGGGAGGGGGTGAACAGCTGACCCAGCGTGCGGACGCCGTGCGCCACCCGGGTGAAGACGCCGTCGTCCCCGTGCTCGGAGCGCTGCACGGGCTGGGGCCCGGTCCCGGCGGAGCGGACGCTGCGGGAGAGGCGTTCCGAACGCCGCGGTTCGGCCGGGGCCGCGGGCGCGTCGGCCCGCGGCGCCGCCTCCGGCCGCTGCGGGACCGGTTCTTCCGGGCGTGCCGAGGCCGGCTTCTCCGGGCGCTGCGGAACCGGCTTCGCGGGCGGCGGTGGAACCGGCTTCGCGGGTCCGCCCCGGTTCGCGGCGTTCCTGCGGCGCAGGAACGCCGCCTGCTCCGCGGCCTCCAGCTCCTCCAGCGTCGCGCGCCGGCCGGGTCCGGAGACATCGCTGAAGCTCTCGTGCTCACCGGTGCCGTGGTCCAGCTCCAGCGGCGGTTTGACCTGCCGGTCCGGCAGCGGGCGCGCGGAGGCGTCCTCGGCCGGAGTCACGGGGTCGGCGGTGTCCCGGACGCCGGGGGCCGCCGCGCGCTCCTCCTGCTCGGCTTCGTCGGGGGCCGCGGGACGGGCGGGGCCGGCGGACGGCTCCGCCGGAGCCGGATCGGCCTCGGGAGCGACGGACTCGGCGCCGGTGCGGTCGTCGGCGCGTTCGGCCGGGGCCGTACCCCGGACGGGATCGGCATCGGACCCCGGACCGGCCGCGGCCTCCTCGGACCGACCGCCATCCCCCGCCGCCGCCTCCGCGCGCGGGCCGGCCTCGGCGGGTTCGGGCCCCGGATCGCCGGCTGCCTGTTCGGCGGCCGGCGCCTGTTCGGCCGGCTCCGCCGGGGGCGCGCCGTACGCGGGAACGCCGTGCTGAAGCGCGGGCGGACCGGTCTCGGCCGCGGGTTCGGGGGGCGGCGCCTCCTGCGGACGCGCCTCCTGCGGCGGAGTCTCGGCCACCGGGTGCTCGCCCCGGGCGGGGGCCGGGCGCACCGGCCCGGCCGGGGAGTGCTGCGCGCCGTGGTCGGCGGGGGCCGCGCGGTCCGCGGCGGCGTCGCGCCCGCTGCCCTGCTGCGGCCCGCCGGCCGGGGGCAGGTCCCAGGGGGCGGCGTGCGGTCGGCGGCGGGGCCGATGGCTCTGCTCCTGCCGCCGGGCCTCCTCCGGGGTGGCCGGCCGGCCCAGGCCCTGCGCGGTCCGCCGTTGCGGGGGAGGCGGAGCGGACGCGCGCTCGCGCTCCAGTCGCCGGGTGACCGCTGCGCTCTGGGTCCGGCCGCGCAGCCTGCGCCGGGCCCCGTTGCCGGAGGCCGGAGCGTGCTCGGACCGGGTCCGCGCCTCGGCGGGCGGCTCGGGGAGCACGCTCGCCCGCTCGGCGGCGGCGCTCTCCTCCGCCGCCGCAGCGGCGGCGGTCTCCCTCTCCTCGCGCGGACGCCGTCCGGCCGCCTTCTCGGCCTCCCGCCCGCGCGGGGTGCCGGGGTCGGGCGCCGCCATGATCTCCTCGGCCCTGCGGCGCGCGGCCGCGCGCTTGAGGCCGAGGTCGGGCGCCGCCATGGGCTGGGTGTCGCCGGGTGCGTAGGCGCTCTTGGAGGACAGCGGCCAGGGGGTCTCACCGGAGTGCCTGCTCAGCGAGGTGTACCAGGCGTCGCCGTCCTGCTCCTGCGGCGCGGAGGCCGCCGAGATCGGCGTCGCCGGCTCCGCGTGCGCCTCGCGTCGTTCGCGGTCCCGCGGTCCGGTGTCACCGGTTCCGGCCGCACGGGCGGGCGCGGCCGTCCGGCTGGGCGCGTCGCCGCGGCGCTTGACCGTGCCGAGCTCGGTGCGCTCGGCCGCGGGCACCCCGTTGGCGGGGCGGCTGCCCGATGCGCGGGAGCGCGGAGCGGACGCGGCGCCGCGCGGCGGGGGCGAGGAGTCGTCGGCCTTGGGCAGGCCGAAGCCGAAGTAGTTGAGGACCCTGCGCCCGGCCGTGCGGCCGTCCTGGGCCGCGGCCGGTTCGGCGGCGGCCACGGCCACGGGCTCCGGCGCACGCTCGTGCCCGCTCTCCGGGAGGGCCGTCTCCTCGGCGGCGTCGGCCCGCTGCGCCGCGGCGGCCGCCCTGCGCCGCCGCTCCGCCTCCCTGGCCGCCTTCTTGTCGACCACGGGGAGGGGGCCGGCCGCCGGGTCCCGGTGCCAGACACGGACGGCGACGACGATGTGGTTCGGCTCGTGCTGCGGGGCGAGGCGCGTGTAGACGCGCGCCTCGGTGGCGTAGCGGCCCTGCGAGATCAGCAGCTCGGTGAGCCGCTTGCCCTCGATGACGGGCCGGGTGGCGAGGAACGCGATCACACCGGGGGGGACGATCCAGATGACGTGGAACGGCGACTCGAAGGGGACGCCGAGCAGGTTCATCAGGAAGATCCAGACGACGGCCACACCCAGGCACACACCGAAGGTCACGACCGGAAGCGGCATGGGCAGCCGGAAATCGTAGAGCTTGTAGAGCCGCTTCTCGATGCGCCAAATGTTGGTGTACGTGGGCAGGTCCACGTCTTCGGCCTCCTACTCGGTCGGCACGCCCATCGCACGCGCTATGGCTGTCGCGATGACCTCGATGATCCCTGGCACGTAGAAGACGATTCCGATGAAGATCGCCAGGATGATGAACTGCGCGAACCGGGTGATCTCCCTGGTGAACAGGAAGAAGATCGCGACGATCGAGACGATCACGAGGAAGAGGGGGCCGAAGAAGCCGCGCAGCCAGTCGGCCAGTCCCGAGGTGTCGGGTTCGGGAGGGGCGTCGGCGAGCACGACGAGGGGGCTCACGGCGTCGAAGGCGGCGTGGGCGGCACCGGTGAACAGGGGAAGCATCAGGCGCCGCCCTCCCGTGCCTCGCGTCTGCACTGCATGGTTCTCACGTCTCCTTACCGATGCCCCGCCGAATCCGGCGCTGGTCGTGGCGATCTCGTGTCCGGCTCATGGGTCAGCCGAACGAATTCGGGGCACCTTGGATGTCGCGCACGTACCAGGATGTGCCGTCCTTGACGACGGTCAAAAGATAGCTCTGGTTCAGCTCGGCGGAGTTCTCGCCGTCACCTCCCGGGAGTCGCCACACCACCGTGGCCTGGGCCTGCCGTGCGTCGTCGCCGCTCGACGCCGCGGCGGGGACCGTGACGTCGTGCAGGTCGACGAACGCGACGGTGTCCGCGGGCAGCGCGTTGACCTCGGCACCCGGCTCCAGGTAGCGGGAGAGGTGCTCGGGGGTCTGCGCGTAGGCCTCGAAGAAGCCCGCCAGGATGGGCTCCAGTTCATCGCGCGCATCGCTGTCGCCCTGGACTCCGGGTGATTCGGGCAGTTCGGCCTTGCCGGGCGCGGCGAGCAGGGCGGGCTGCCCCGAGACGACCAGTGCGGTTCCGGCGGCGTCGGCGTAGACGGGGACGTCCAGGCTCATGGGGTTGCCGTTGACGTCGGCGCTGAGCCGGACGACGGCGTTGTTGTCATCCTTGACGTCGACGGCGAGCACCTCGATGTTCTCGCCGACCAGTTCGCCGCCGGTGAGGTTGAAGGAGGTCGCGCGGCCTTCGGGGAGGAATTCGGCCAGGGTTTCGGCGCGCTCCTGCGCCTGCTGCTGATCGGCGTTGAGGTAGGCCTCGGCGAACCGCAGGGAGAAGGCCGCGGCCGAGGTCTGGGGGAAGCTGACCTCATCGGTCTCGGCGGGCTCCTCCTCGGTCGGCTGGGCCATGCCGGAGCGGAACGGCATCCAGACGCCGTTGAAGATGACGACGAGGATGAACGCCCACAGCACCGCACGGCCGATCCAGATCCACCAGCGGCCGCCCGACCCGGCGCGGGGACGCCGGGACCGCCCGCCGCCCTCGGCCGCCCCGGAGCCCCAGGCGTCGGCCGGCGCGGCGGTGCCCTCGGTCGGGGCACCGCCGCGCCGCGCGGTCGACTTGCGAGCCATCACGCCTCCATCCAGGCCCGGGCATGCCCATGGCGGGCAGCCGAGTTTCCTCCATCTGTCTACCCCATCCTCTATGGTGCGGCATGACCCGGGATCTCCACGGTCATTAACACGATCGTGTTTCTTCCCAACCACGGCTTCTACCCCGGGCCGCAATGCCACAAAGCCCCATGAGCGGGTAATCCATGGCCAAACGGGTGGATTCGACGAGGTCAACAAACAGATTGCGGATCGGCCGGAAAGCAAGAAATCGCTGTTCAGCTAGGTAACTGTGCCGTTGGCGCTCGGCCGGATGCCGAAAACCTCCGGTCTGTCCGCTCACCGACGCATGACGGACGCGTTCGCACAGGGGGTCGGCTGTCGCAGTGCGCGCAGCGCCGGCGGCACAGCAGGCCCGAGCCCTGGAAGCCCCGGTTCACCCCGAGGACGCAGCGGTCGGAACTCGATCAGACGTTGAAGCGGAACTCGAATTAGGGAGCACCCGCACCCGAAACGCTGAGAGCCGCTCGACTTCTGGCGCTTCTGAGTCATCGATGTGGACCGCTTCAGGAGCAGAGCCCGATCACGCACGCGATCGGCGGCATGGCGATGACGGAGATCACGGCTCCGTCGTCATCGCCGCCGTCGGTGCGCCGGCCCCAGCAGCAGTCCCCTTTGGCCGATCGACAGGCAACTCGGAGGTCACAGCGTCCTCGACGCGTCCACTCCTCCCGCCGGCTGCCACCTCTTCCTTCTCGACCTGCGGGTCCTTCATGCCGAGCAGGACGAGGAACGCGATCGCAGGCAGCGCGATGAGCGGGAGCAGCGCGTACTCGAGGCCGATGCCGTCGGCGAGAGCTCCGATCGCCGGGGAGGCCAGCCCGCCGACCGAAACGGCCAGGCCCAGGGTGACGCCGCTTGCGGTGCCCATGTGGCGGGGCAGGTAGTCCTGACCGAGGGTGACGTGCAGGGAGAACGGGACGTAGAGCACGACCGAGGCCAGCGCGATGAACACCCACGCCAGCGGCCCGGGGATGAGAAGCATTCCGGCGACCACCGGCACTGCGAGCAGGTAGGACCACCGCAGGATCGTCGTGCGCGGCCAGCGCCGGGCGAGGTGCCCGCCGATGGCGGTGCCGAACGCCCCGCCGATGTAGAAGACGAACAGTGACGCCGATGCGAGGCTCTCCCCGACGCCGCGGTGTTCGTGCATGAACAGCACGATGAACGATCCCATGCCGACGAAGACGATCGAGCGGCAGACGATCGCGACCGACATGCGGGTGAAGGCGCTCCAGTCGTCGCGGCCGGCAGCGGCCTTCGCCTTCTTCCCGGCAGAAGGGCTCGGCGCGTGGACGCGGCCGATCACGGCGACCGCCAAGACGCCGGTCAGTGCCGGGATCATCAGCAGCGGGCTCGCCCCCAGCCCGAGCGCCCCGACGGACGCGGCGACGGCCAGCGGCGCGAGGGCGAAGCCGATGTTCCCGCCCAGCGAGAACCACGACATCATCACGTGGTCGCCGCCGCTGATCTCCCGCGCGCGACTGGCCCCGGCCGGGTGGAACGCCGCGACGCCGATGCCGGACACGGCCGCGACGAGGGCGGTGATCCAGAACGAGTCGAAGACGCCGACCGCGGCGATCCCCACCCCGGCCAGGAGCACGCTGACCGGGATGAGCCAGCGCATGCGCCACCTGTCGCCGAGCGCGCCGAAGACCGGCTGCACGATCGAGGAGACGAGCGAGAACGCGAGCACGATGCCCGCGGCGGCAGCGTAGGAGTAGCCGCGCTCCAGGACGAGGAACGGGACGAGCGCGGCGATCGCGCCCTGGGAGAAGTCGACCGTCACGTGGGAGTACGCCAGCAGGCGCGAGCCGCGGCGGGCCGAGCGGGGTGAAGCAGAAGTCATGCTTCAAGCCTGATTGAAGTCTGTGCGGCGCGCTTTAAGTAGACTGACGCATGATGTCAGGAATCCGCCATGTCGCCGTCGCGCCGACCGAGACGCGCCGCCTCTCGCCGGGCGACGAGGTCACCCCGCACCGCCACGACGACCACCAGCTCATCTACGCCAGCACGGGAGTGCTGGAGGTCTTCGTGCCCGAGGGCACATGGTTCACGCCGTCCGTCCGCGCCGTGTGGGTGCCAGGCGGCACGATCCACCACTGGCAGGTCCACGGCGCGACGACGGTGCGCATGGTCGGCATCCCCACGGCGGTGATGCCCTCGGCCGAGCACGTGCCCGCGCTCGTGGCCGTCGACCCGCTGCTGCGCGAGCTGATGATCGCATGCTCCGAGCAGGGCCCCGCCGAGACGCCGGCCGCCCGCCGGCTCCTGCGCGTCCTGGTCGACCGGGTGCGCCCTTCGCATGAGGCCCCGACCGTCCTCCCGACGCTCCAGGACCCACGACTGCGCGACGTCCAGCGGGTGCTGGAGTCCGACATGACCGCCTCGCCGAGCCTGTCCGACCTCGGCAAGCGGGTCGGCGCGAGCGAGCGGACGCTGTCCAGGCTGTTCGGCGACGAACTGGGGATGGGCTACACAGCCTGGCGGACCCAGCTCCGCCTGCACCAGGCGGTCCTGCTCCTCGCCGAGGGCCGGACCGTCACGCACGCGGCCGCGGCCTGCGGCTTCTCCTCGCCCAGCGCCTTCGTCAGCTCGTTCAGGACGGCCTTCGGACGGACGCCCGGATCGTTGTACCGATAAGGCAGGGCGGGCTGATCCCTATTTCTTCCCGCTCCCAGACTGCCCTCCGTGCCGGAATTCCACGACGTCGCCGTCGTGCATCACGTAGTCCTTGCCCTCCATCCGGACCTTGCCGGCCGCCTTGGCCGCCTGCATCGATCCGGCTTCGACCAGGTCGTCGAAGGAGACGATCTCGGCCTTGATGAAGCCGCGCTGGAAGTCGGTGTGGATGACGCCGGCGGCCTCCGGAGCGGTCGCGTCCTTCTTAATGGTCCAGGCACGGGACTCTTTCGGTCCTGCCGTTAGGTAGGTCTGCAGGCCCAGAGTGGCGAATCCGACACGCGCCAACTGGGCCAGGCCCGACTCGGTCTGGCCCATGGACTCCAGCAGCTCCATCGCCTCGTCCTCGTCCAGCTCGACCAGGTCCGCCTCGATCTTGGCGTCGAGGAAGACCGCTTCGGACGGCGCGACCAGCTCCGACAGCTTCGCGCGCAGCTCGTCGTCGGCCAGCTCGTCGGTGTCGAGGTTGAAGACGTAGATGAAGGGCTTGACCGTGAGCAGATTGAGCTCGCGCAGGAGGCTCAGGTCGATGCCCGCCGCCGGGCCGCCCGAGGAGAGCGCCCTGCCGTCGTTGAGCACCTTCTGCGCGGCCTCGGCCGCCGCGACGATCTGCTGCTTGTCCTTGTCCTTTGCGTTGGTCCTGGCCTCCTTTGCCAGCCGCGGCAGGGCCTTCTCCAGGGTCTGGAGGTCGGCGAGGATCAGCTCGGTGTTGATGGTCTCGATGTCGCGCGCGGCGTTGATGTCGCCGTCGACATGGGTGACGTCGGGGTCGCGGAACTCCCGGATGACCTGGCAGATCGCATCGGTCTCGCGGATGTTGGCGAGGAACTGGTTGCCCAGGCCCTCCCCCTCGGAGGCGCCGCGGACGATGCCCGCGATGTCCACGAAGGTCACGGTGGCCGGGATGGTCTTGGCGGAGTTGAAGATCCCGGTCAGGGTGCCGAGGCGGGGGTCGGGGACCCCGACGACCCCGATGTTGGGTTCGATGGTGGCGAACGGATAGTTCGCGGCCAGGGCTTCGTTTTTGGTCAGGGCGTTGAACAGCGTGGACTTGCCGACGTTCGGCAGGCCGACGATCCCAATAGACAGACTCACGGGGTTTGAGTCTAGGCGGTCGCGACCTCGCCTCCTCCCCGCCGATCAGGGGCCGGACCGGCGAAGAACCCCGGCGGCGCGCGTGGCGGAGAAGCCCGGCGGGCGGGGAATTGAGAGCATTGGCCCCCATGGACGGCCTTTACTTGATCCTGGTGCTGCTGGTCGGACTCGCCATCGGCGTACTCGTGGGATGGCTGCTGGCGCGGGGGCGCGGTGCCGAGGCGCGCGCCCACGCGCGGGCCGCCGAGGAGCGCGCGAACTACATCGAGGAGCAGTTGGCCGAGCGGTTCCGCGCGCTGTCGGTGCAGGCGCTGGACGCCACCAACCAGCGGTTCATGGAGATCGCCGAGGGCCGGCTGCGCGCGGCGAACCTGGAGGCCGGCCACGACCTGGAGCAGCGGCGGCAGGCCGTGGAGCACCTGGTGACGCCGCTGAAGGAGACGCTGGCCCGGGTCGAGACGCAACTGCGCGAGGTCGACGCCGGGCGCAGGGCCGCCCACGCCGAGCTCGCCAAGCAGGTGGACCTGGTGCGTGAGGGCTCGGACCGGCTGCGCGACCAGACGCAGTCCCTGGTCACCGCCCTGCGGCGGCCCGAGGCGCGCGGACGCTGGGGCGAGCTGCAGCTGCGCCGGGTCGCCGAGCTCGCCGGGATGGCCGCCTACTGCGACTTCGAGGAGCAGGCCGGCGCGGCCACCGACGACGGCCTGCAGCGCCCCGACATGGTGGTGCGGCTGGCCGGCGGCAAGAACATCGTCGTGGACTCCAAGGTCTCGCTCGCGGCCTACCTCGAGGCCGCCGAGAACGACGACGCGGGCGTGCGCGCCGAGCGGATGGCCGCGCACGCCCGGCACGTGCGCACCCACGTCGATCAGCTCGCGCGCAAGTCCTACTGGGCGGCGTTCAGCCCGGCACCGGAGTTCGTGGTGCTGTTCATCCCCGGGGAGGCGTTTCTCGCGCCCGCGCTGGAGCGCGACCCCGACCTGCTGGAGTACGCGATGGGCCGGCGGGTGCACATCGCGACGCCGACGACGCTTATCTCACTCCTACGGACCGCCCAGTACGCATGGCAGCAGGAGGCGCTGAGCGCGAACGCCCGCGCGGTGTTCGAGCTGGGCAAGCAGTTGCACGGCCGGATCGCCACGCTGGGCGGGCACGTCGGCGGACTGGGCAGGGCGCTCTCGCGCACCGTGGCCGCCTACAACCAGACCGTGGGCTCGCTGGAGAGCCGCGTGCTGGTCACCGCCCGCAGGTTCGAGGATCTGGGACTGGTGGAGGAGGAGTTGGAGCCGCCGAAGGGGGTCGAGGAGCAGGCCCGCCCGCTGGCGTCCCCGGAGCTCGCGGAGGCCGCGGCCGAGCAGGCCGAACCGGTCGGCGCGGGAGCGCGGCGGCGGGATCCGCGCGCCGAGGACGCAGAGGCGCGCCGGGCGGGCGTTCCGGCGGGCCCGGAGCGTGCGGAGGCGGAGGAGGACCGGCTGTCGTCGCTCGATGATGTTTACGGCGGCGCGTTCAACGGCGACCGTGACGGTGGAGGCCGCGACACGACAGTGCGAGAAGAGTCCGATTTTCACTTGAGGTGACACACTGGCAACTGTGAGTCACATAAGGGAGCAAACGGTGATGACGATGCGCGGCACGGAGGAGCCTCGGACCCCGCACCGGGTGCAGGGCGGTCCGCGCAGGCGCGCCGCTCCCAGGAGCCGGTCCGGGTCGGCGCCCCGCGCGGCCCGAACGGCCCGCGCTCCCCTCCGGCTCACCGGACGCGGCGCCATCGTGGGGATCGTCCTCGTCAGCTTCGGCGCCGCACTGCTCGCCCAGGCGCTCGGCACGCCCGTCGCCGACGGCGCGGGTTTCCTGGCGGCCTGCGTGCTCGCTGCGCTGCTGGTGCGCCGCAGCGACCTGCTCAGCCTGGTCGTGAGCCCGCCCCTGGCCTACTTCGCGGCGGCGCTGGCCGCCGAACTGGTACTCACCATGGGCAGTGACGAGCTGGGCCGCGGCGTGGCGATCGGCATGGGCACCCGCCTCGCCGAGGTCGCGCCGTGGCTGTTCGCCGGCACGGCCGCGGTCCTGGTCGTGTGCCTCGTGCGCGGCCTGCCCTCGAACATCCGCGAACTCGGCGACGAGCTCAGCGGACGCACGAAGCGGGGCGGGGGCCGCTGACCCCGCGCCCCGGAAGGCTTCCCGCTCCATCGAGGTTTGACCGTTGCGTTCGCGGGGCGGGTGAGACTTCCACGGCTCGGACCCGCCGTGCCGCCGGCACCACGCGCACCGCGACGGCCGACCCCCTGTGCGAACCCAATCGGCGGACGCCGGTCAGAGCACCGTCACGGGGAGCTGGGCGCCGGGCTCGGCGCGCAGGTCCTTGCGGAGCTCCTTGGGCAGCGAGAAGATCAGCTTCTCCTGGGCCGTCTCCACCTCGTGCACGGTGTCGAAGCCGTGCTCGCCGAGGCGCTCGAGCAGGTCATGCACCAGGATGTCGGGCACGGAGGCACCGCTGGTGACGCCGACCGTGCCGACTCCTTCGAGCCAGGACTCCTCCAGGAGCGAGGCGTTGTCGATCAGGTGCGCGGCGCCCGCTCCGGCGTCCAGCGCGACCTCGACGAGGCGCACGGAGTTGGAGGAGTTGTCGGAGCCGACCACGACGACCAGGTCGCACTCGGAGGCCATCTCCTTGACCGCGTCCTGGCGGTTGGAGGTGGCGTAGCAGATGTCGTCGCTCGGCGGGTCGAGCAGGTTCGGGAACCGTTCGCGCAGGGCCTCGACCGTGGCGTTGGTCTCGTCCACCGACAGCGTGGTCTGCGACAGCCAGGAGACGTTGTCGGGGTTGCGGACCCGGACCTTGTCGACCTCGCCGGGGCCGTCGACGACCTGGATGTGCTCGGGCGCCTCACCGCTGGTGCCCTCGACCTCTTCGTGACCGGTGTGGCCGATCAGGATGATGTCGCGGTCCTCGGCGGCGAAGCGCTTGGCCTCCTTGTGCACCTTCGTGACCAGCGGGCAGGTGGCGTCGATGGTCTTGAGCCGGCGCCGCTGGGCCTCCTCGTGCACCATCGGCGAGACCCCGTGGGCGGAGAAGACCACGATGGCGCCCTCGGGCACCTCGGCGGTCTCCTCGACGAAGACGGCGCCGCGCTCTTCGAGCGTGCGCACGACATGGGTGTTGTGCACGATCTGCTTGCGCACGTAGATCGGCGCACCGTACTGCTCAAGGGCCTTCTCGACCGTGACAACCGCGCGGTCGACCCCGGCGCAGTAGCCGCGGGGCTTGGCGAGCAGGACACGGCGGCGATTCGTCGCAGTCATGCCGTCCATCCTAAGGGCCGTGGAGCATCCCCGGCCCTGATGTGACGAGCCGCATGGCGGGCCATGGTCCACCGCTCGCATAACGCCGGGAACTCGCAACGGTCCCGACCCGGCGAAATCCCGGCTCGCAGCCGCTTCGGGCGAGGCGGACTCCCCTATTCTGACTAATCAGCGTAATGAAGTAACACCGTGTCAGCGGCTCGCGCACCGGACGGCCCCGCCCTAGACGGGACCGGCCGGACCCGCGCGCCGCCCGCGCCCCCAGACCGCGAACACCAGGAGTTTTCGATCCCATGTCGAAACCGTCGATTGCCAGCAGAATCTCCGACGCGGTCAAGCGCGTCTTCGGCAAGGCCACCCGGCCGGTCGTGTCGAGCAAGCCCGGGGACATGGCCGCAGGCGACGCCCCCGTGAACGACCCCGTCGAGTCGAAGGAGCCGATCCCCGCCGACACCTCCGCCGGCTCGATGCCCGAGGAGTACACCGACGAGGCCCCCAACACCGACGCCCCCGCGGTGACCGAGGAGCCGGTGGGCGAGAAGCCCGAGCCGCTCGCCGAGAAGGAGCCGGAGCCGGCCGAGCCCGCCGCGGAGACCGATGCGGCCGGGACCAAGCCCGCCAAGGCGGCCGGGTCCGCGCCCGCCGCGAAGGCCAAGACGGCCAAGACCACCAAGGCCGCCAAGGCCAAGGGCAAGGGCGGGAAGGCGGCCGGGAGCGCCGCCGGCAGCGGCGGCGGGAAGGCGAAGTCCGACCTCGTGAAGCCGGAGGAGAAGGCGGAGATCGCTGCCGCCCTGGACGACGCCGACACCAAGACCGTCGCGGCGGACTCCTCGGTCTTCGACGAGGCCCTCGCCGCCGACGCCGCCAAGTCCGGGGACCCGGCCGAACTCCCGGTGCCCAACTACGAGACGCTGTCGCTGCCCTCCATCCGGGCCCGGCTGCGCAAGCTCACCGTCGACCAGGTCCGCCAGCTCCGCGCGCACGAGACCGCCACCACCAACCGGACCGAGTTCGTGCGGATGTACGACAACCGGATCGCCAAGCTGGAGGCGGAGGACGCCCAGTAGCCGCCGACGGCCGTCCGGAGGGCGCACCCGCCCTCGGGCGCAACGGCACGGGGCCGGCGCGGACGCCGAACGTTCGCATCCGGCCCCGCCGTCTTCTTCCCACGCCGCATCGACGCCCGCATCCGCTCCTGCGCGGGTTCGGCGGCGGCCCGACCGGATCGGAGATCTGAAGACATGAGCAGGGCACTCGTGCTGGGCGGCGGCGGGATCACCGGGATCGCCTGGGAGCTGGGCGTCCTCGCGGGACTGCGCGAGGCCGGCCTGGACCTCACCGGAGCGGACCTGACGGTGGGCACCTCGGCCGGTTCGGTGGTCGGCGCGCAGATCACCTCGGGGCTCGACCTGGAGGAGCTGTACTCCCGCCAACTGCGGCCGGCCGACGGCGAGAGGCCGGCCCGGCTCAACCCCGCCGCACTGGTCCGCATCGCGTGGGCGATGCTGCGCGCCCGCACCCCCGAGGCGGGCCGCGCGCACGCGGGCCTGATCGCCGTGCGGACCGCCACCGGCTCGGAGACGGAGCGCAGGGCGGTGATCGCCTCCCGGCTCCCCGTGCACCGGTGGCCCGATCAGCGGCTGCTGGTGACGGCGGTGGACGCCCGCTCGGGTGCGCTGGCGGTGTTCTCCCGCGACGGCGATGCGTCCCTGGTCGACGCGGTGGCGGCGAGCTGCGCGGTGCCCGGGGTCTGGGCGCCGGTGACCATCGGCGGCCGGCTCTACATCGACGGCGGGGTCCGCTCCTCGGCCAACGTCGACCTGGCCGACGGGCACGGGCGGGTCGTCGTGCTGGCCCCGACAACGGCCGGCGCCGGCCCTTTCGCCGGCGCCCGCGCCCAGGCCGCCGGGCTCTCCGGGAACCCCCGGGTGACCGTGGTCGCTCCGAACGCCGCGGCGAAGGCGGCGATCGGCCGCAACGTCCTGGACCCGGAGAGGCGGGCCCCGGCCGCCAGGGCCGGCCGCGCCCAGGCCGCCGAGGTGGCGGAGGCGGTGGCCGGGGTCTGGGCGGAGTAGCCGGACCGTCCGGCGGGGCCGCGCCCGTGCGGCGCGGGTGGCGGATCCCCGGCTGTCGTCCGCCTCCTCTACGCTCGACTGCCATGGGGATGGAGAGTTCCGCCGAGTCACCGCAGCCGGTGCGCGTCGTCATGCAGGCCGTCGGCGGGTGGGTCGGCCGGCTGGGCCGGATCTGGGTCGAGGGGCAGATCGCGGAGCTGAACCGCCGCGGCGGCACGGTGTTCATGACGTTGCGCGACCCCGTGGCCAACGTCTCGGCCAGGGTCGTGTGCCCGGTGCGGGTGCTGGAGGCGACCGCGCCCGCGCCGCAGGCCGGGGCGAGGGTCGTCATCCACGCCAAACCCGACTTCTACGTCGCCCGGGGCACGTTCTCGCTCCTGGCGCTGGAGATCCGGCACGTCGGTCTGGGCGAGCTGCTGGCGCGGCTGGACCGGTTGCGCAGGACCCTGGCCGCCGAAGGGGTGTTCTCCGACGCGCGCAAGCGGCCGCTGCCGTTCCTGCCCACCACCGTCGGGCTGGTCTGCGGCCGCGACTCCGCGGCCGAGCGCGACGTCCTGGAGAACGGGCGGCGGCGCTGGCCGGCCGTCCGCTTCGAGGTGCGCGAGGTGGCGGTCCAGGGCGACCGCGCCGTGGGCGAGGTCATGACCGCGCTCAAGGAGCTCGACGCGCACCCCGACATCGACGTCATCATCATCGCGCGCGGCGGCGGCTCGCTGGAGGACCTGCTGCCCTTCTCCGACGAGGCCCTGGTCCGCGCGGTCTCGGCCACCAGGACGCCCGTGGTCAGCGCGATCGGGCACGAGCAGGACAGTCCGCTGCTGGACCTCGTCGCCGACGTCCGCGCCTCCACGCCCACCGACGCGGCCAAGAGGGCCGTGCCGGACGTGGGCGAACAGCTCCAGCTCATCCGCCAGCTCCGCGACCGCGGGCGCCGCGTCGTCCAGGGCGGCATCGCCCGCGAGGAGTCGTGGCTGGCCGGGATGCGCTCCCGGCCGGTGCTGGCGAGCCCGCTGCGCGAGATCGACCGGCTGACCGAGCAGGTCACCGGTCTGCGCGACCGCGGCCGCCGGTGCGTCTCGGCCGCACTGGCCCGCGCGGAGGACGACCTCGCCCACACCCGCGCCCGGCTGCTGGCGCTCTCCCCCGCCACGACGCTGGCCCGCGGCTACGCCGTCGTGCAGCGCTCCGACGGCGCCGTGGTGCGCTCGGCCGCCGAGGTCGAGAGGGGCGAGACGCTGCGCGTGCGCTTCGCCGAGGACAGCATCACCGTGACCGCCGGCGACAGGACCGACGACGAGGGGGACCGATGACCGCCAGGAAGACCGCGGAGACCGACGGGCCGACCGAGCCCGAGCTGAGCTACGAGGAGGCCCGCGAGGAGCTCAACACGGTCGTGCGCCGGCTGGAGTCCGGCGGGCTGACGCTGAAGGAGTCGCTGGCCCTGTGGGAGCGCGGCGAAGGGCTCGCCAAGACCTGCGAGGAGTGGCTGGAGGGCGCCCGGGCCAAGCTCGCCGTGGCCCTGGCCGAGGACGGGGAGCAGGAGGAGGGCGGCGACGCCGAGACGCCGTTCTAGCGGCGCCCCGCCGCGCCGCCCGGGCCGCCTACCGGCCTTCGGGGTCGGTCAGGCGGTCCTGGACGGCGTCGGAGGCCGCGCCGGCGGGGTCCTGGGCGACCTGGCCGGCCTGGTCCACGTAGCCGTCCATGGTCTGACCGGTCTCCGAGACGTAGCCCTGCGCGGCCTCCTGGGCGGTCGCGGCCGGATCGGCGAACGCCTCCTGCGCCGCCCCCGCGTGATCCTCCACGCCCGCCGCCATGTCCTGCGCCTGCTCGCCGTAGTGGTCGCCCGCGGCCTGCACGGCCCCGTCGGCCGCGCCCCCGGTGGCGCCCTGGGCGAAGTCGGTCGCCGCGCCCATGGTCTCGCCCGCGCTCTCGGTGGCGTCTCCGAAGAGGCCCTTGAACCAGTCGACGATCTCGTTGAGCACTTGAAATCAACTCCAATGGACGCGTGCCGCGCCCGACGTCACGGAAAAAACGTGCGGAGTCAATGTGTACCCGTTCCAACCTTAAGGGCGCGTTAAAACGCGCCGGAAAAGAGGCGTGAGCGGCTTCATGCCCGCTCCGGGAACGTCGGGGAACCACGAGGACTACTCGGCGTTCTCCTGGGTCTCCAGGGATTCGGCGAGGACTTCCAGCTCGGGGTATCCGGCGTTGCCGCTCACGACGAGGGTCGCCTCTTCATCGCGATTCACCAGTGAACGCCACGTTTCGGTCTCGTTGTAATACCGCTCCCAGGTTTCCCCGCGCACATCCGACTCGCCGTCGGGGCCGCCGTTCCTGCCCATTTCGGCGATGAATTCCTGCGGTTCCGCGCCGCTGATGCCGAATTCGGCGTGCCGGTCCTCGGGCGTGGCGAATCCGAGGACCCACCGCACGGGCTCGGCCGGCTCCTCACCGGGCAGGGCGTCGCCGGTCTCCAGGGTGGAGCTGGTCGGCACCCATCCCTCGGGCAGCCCGCGCGGGACGCGGGACTCGTACGGCGCGGTGTCGCGCAGCGCGGCCGCGTCGGCGGTGTAGTCCACGCTCGGAATGTGCTCCTCCTGGCGCGCCGAGACGATCATCGCCATCGCCAGCACGACCAGCACGATCACACCCAGCACCGCGGCGTAGCCGCCGAACGTGGCGTCGGCGCGGTTGTAGTCGCTCATGCGGTACCGCCCGGCAGGGGACCGGCGCCGCTGTCACTGCTCTTGCTCATGATCCACCAGCTTGCCGCAGGGATGTGGATCACTCCGACCGGGGTGGCTCCAAGCGGGCGAGAACGGCGATCACGTCGTCGGCCAGCCTGCGGGCGTCGGAGACGTCGTCGCGGCGCACGACCTCGGTCACCGCGAGCAGCATCGCTCCGCTGACCACCATCAGCAGCGCCTCGTCGACCGGCTCGTCGGCCTTGCGGTACAGCGCGACGTTGCGGTCGGTCCACTCGCGCAGGCGGTCGCGCATGGTGGAGTCGAACCCCGGCGGGCTGTCGCCGCTGAAGAACAGCCACGTGCTCTCGCGCTCCTCGATGCACCCCTCCAGGTAGGCGCGGGCCGCGGTGTTCATCAGCCGCGTGGGGTCGGTCTCGCCCCCGGCCCTGGCGCGCGTGACGGCCTGGTGGGTGCGGTTCTGCTGGCGCTGCTGGAACTCCTCGTACAGCGCCATGAACAGGTCGGCCTTGCCGCCGAAGTGGTGGTAGAGGCTGCCCACGCTGGCGTTGGCCTGGGCGACGACCTCGCTGACGCCGGCCTTGGCGAAGCCGACGGTGCGGAACACCTCCGACGCGGCTGCGAGCAGCGCGCTGCGCGTGGCCGCGCCGCGGTTCGAGACGCGCGCCGGTTTCTCCACCTTCTCCACTGGCGACCCAATCGTTGTCGATGGTGCGGACGGCCCGCCCAGGGACGACATTACGCCAGCCGATTACCCTGGACCCAGCCGCGAACGGCGGCCCGGCAGAGTAGGTCAGGAAACAATCCGCGCTCACGGCGCCGCAGCCGAATCCGAAAGGCCGATCATGACCACACCCATCGCTCCCGTGCCGACACCGTCCGACGCGCCCGACCGCAACCTCGCGCTGGAGCTGGTCCGGGTCACCGAGGCCGCAGCGCTGGCCGCCGGCCGCTGGGTCGGCAAGGGCGACAAGAACGGCGCCGACGGCGCTGCCGTCCGCGGGATGCGCCACCTCATCAGCACGGTGTCCATGGACGGCACGGTCGTCATCGGCGAGGGCGAGAAGGACAACGCGCCCATGCTGTTCAACGGCGAGCGCGTGGGCGACGGCGGCGGTCCGGAGTGCGACGTCGCGGTGGACCCGATCGACGGCACCCGGCTGACCGCCATGGGCATGCCCAACGCGATCTCGGTGCTCGCGGTGAGCCCGCGCGGTTCCATGTTCGACCCGTCGGCGGTCTTCTACATGGAGAAGCTGGCGACCGGGCCCGAGGCGGCCGACGCCGTCGACATCAACGCCCCGATCGCCGACAACATCCGCGCCGTCGCCGCGGCCAAGGGCGGCGACCCGCAGGACGTCACGGTCGTCATCCTGGACCGGCCGCGCCACGAGCGGATCGTGCACGAGGTCCGCGAGGCCGGCGCGCGGATCAAGTTCATCACCGACGGCGACGTCGCAGGCGCGATCATGGCCGCCCGCAAGGGCACCGGCGTCGACCTGCTGCTCGGCATCGGCGGGACGCCCGAGGGCATCATCGCCGCGTGCGCCCTCAAGTGCCTGGGCGGGGTGATCCAGGGCCGGCTGTGGCCGAAGGACGACGAGGAGCGCCGCAAGGCCGAGGCCGCCGGGCACGACCTCTCCCGCGTCCTGACGACCGGCGACCTGGTCTCCTCCGAGGACGTCTTCTTCGCCGCGACCGGCATCACCGACGGCGAACTGGTCACCGGCGTCCGCTACGCCGACGGCGGGGCGACCACGGACTCCCTGGTCATGCGGGGCCGCAGCGGCACGATCCGCCGGGTGCAGAGCGAGCACCGGCTGACCAAGCTCGCCACCTACAGCGGCGTCGACTTCACGACCGCCAACTGAGTGATGTCCGACGGCCGGGTTCGCACAGGGGGCCGGCCGCCGCAGTGCGCGCGGCGCCGGCGGCACGGCGGGCCGATCCTGAAAGTTCCACCCCACCCATGAACGCGGCGGTCGGAGTCCGATGAGGCGCCCCGAAGCGCACCGCGCCCCGGCCGACGGTTCGGCCGGGGCGCGCGGTCGTCTTTCACCGGCGCCAAGGAGATTTCATCGGGAATTCCCTCACAAAACGGCGAAGGAAGCGGGGAACCGGGGAATCGGCCAAAAGGGCATTGGTACCTTCTTAGGCGAACTCATGCCAGTCCGGAGGTTTGATGTCCTACCCCGATCCCCCCAACCAGCCGAGCTGGATGCCCCCGGCCCAGCCTCCCGGCGGGCAGCCTCCGCCGCCTCCGGGACCGCCCCACCCGCAACCGCAGGGTCCGGCGGGCCGGCCGGGCGGTGGCCGGTTCTGGATGATCCCGGTCGCGGCGGTGGCGGGCGTCGCGCTGCTGGCGACGACGGTGTGGGCGTCGGACGCCGTCGTGGACGGCCTGTTCGGCGGCCCCCAGCCCGAGACCGTGCTGCCCGGCTCCTCGGTGATGTTCGCCAAGGTCGACCTCAAGCCCAACGGCGGCCAGTGGGCCGCCTACGCGCAGTTCATGACCAAGCTGCCCGAAAGCATCCGGGACGAGCTCGGCAGCAGCGAGGAGAGCCCGGCGAAGGCGTTCGTCGAGGCGGCCTTCCCCGACCTCGACTACGAGAGCGACGTGGAGCCGTGGCTCGGCCAGCGCTTCGGCGTCGCGGCCTGGGAGACCGACATCGAGGACGGGGTCACGTTCGACGGTCTGGCCATGGCGGTCGCGGTGGCCGTGGAGGACGAGGACGCCGCGCAGGACACGCTGGCCGACCTGCAGCGGGAGGAGGAGGGGCTCTTCTACGAGGTCCGCGACGACTTCGCGCTCATCACCCCCACCAACCAGATGCTCGCCGACCTGGACGCCCAGGTCGAGTCGAGCGGGGCGCTGGACCGGAACTCCGCCTACACCGGCGACATGGACGTGATCGGCTCCGACAACATCGCCTCGGCGTGGATGGACCTGGAGCCGGTGGGCCGGCTGGCGGCCGCGGCCGACCAGGGCTCCGACTACGGCGAGTACGGCGAATCATCCGCGGCCGAGATCGGTGAGCTGACCGGCCGGGTGGCACTGGGCCTGCGCATCGAGGCCGACTACCTGGAGCTGCGCGGCGACGTGTTCGAGGTGAGCGTCAACGGCAGCTCCTGGGAGGGGATGGACCTGCCCGAGCCCGGCATCACCGCGCTGGCCGACCTGCCCGACGACTCCGTCGCGGCGTTCGGCGGCGACCGCCTGGACCAGCTCGCCAAGGAGACCTGGACGATGAACCAGGACGCCTTCGAGAGCGAGCCGGGTTACGCGGACTTCACGGAGGCGACCTCCCAGCTCGGCCTGTCGCTGCCGCAGGACTTCACCA
The DNA here is from genome assembly GCF_013408795.1 of Spinactinospora alkalitolerans. Classification (NCBI taxonomy): domain Bacteria; kingdom Bacillati; phylum Actinomycetota; class Actinomycetes; order Streptosporangiales; family Nocardiopsidaceae; genus Spinactinospora; species Spinactinospora alkalitolerans. The sequence goes on along the minus strand of NZ_JACCCC010000001.1, from coordinate 763,557 downwards.
GGCTCATCGGGACCAGGACCGCGTTCGGGATCACCGATCTGGGCGGCGGCGGCACCGATCCGTGGTCCTCCTCCGGCGACGTCTCCTTCCAGTACCGCGCGACCGAGGCCGACGACGCCCTGATCCAGGACCTCATCGACGAGGCCGCGGCTTCGAGCTACAGCTCGCCGCCGGGGGTCACGACCGACGGCGACACCACGGTGGTCTCCTCCGGCACCACGGGTACCGGCAGGCTCGGCGACGACCCCGTGTTCCAGTCGACCATGAGCGGGTTGGAGAACTCGCACCTCGGCTTCTACGTCGACGCCCGCCCGCTGGTCGAGGAGAGCGGCGAGCCCGACGCCCGGCAGTGGGGCGCCTTCGGCGGGTCGCTGACCTACGACGACCAGAGCAACGCCTCCATGGTGCTGCGCTGGGCCCCCAGCGGGGGCGCCTAGATCGCTGATGGGTGTCGGGACTGTGGTCGCGGTTCTTCCGCGCACCACAGCATGACGTGGGAAGGCCGCCGCCAGCGCGCCGGCGGTGGCGGCGCGAAAGGTCCCGCCGCACGACTCGTGCCGGTCGCCCGCCCCGGGCGGCCGGGGCCTTGAGCGGCGGTGGTCCCGAGACCTTTCGCGCTGCCGGACGCTGCGCGCCTGACCACAGCCCCACCAGGTCACCGGTGGCTCAGCAGTGCCTGGGCGCAACATCGATCCGGCCCCCGCCCGCACCGTCGGCGGTCCGGCTCCCTTCGCCCGGATCGCCCGGATCCGGTGCGGCTCAGCAGCCGCCGACCTCCTCCCAGTGGCCGGGCCGGGTCTGCGACAGCGATGTGACGACGAAGACGTTCATCAGGCCGAGGTCGTCGCCGCTGCCCTTGGCGTAGGCCCGGCCCAGCTCGTGGACCGCCCGCCCCTCCAGTACGTGCCGGTAATTGTCGGCCGTCACGCAGTCGCCGGGCTCGGGATCCGGGTCGGGCTCGGGACCCGGGTCCGGGCCGGGGTCCGCTCCACCGGCGATCCCCCAGAACTGAGCGGTGTAGTAGGTGGAGCAGACGGTGTCGAGGAAGTAGGCGCCGGCCGCGCCGCACTGCTCCGGCGCCGATCCCGGGTCCACGGGCGTGCCGTGGCCCATGCCCTGGACCAGGAAGCGCGCGACGACCGGGGTCCCCGAGCCGTCGGTGTAGGTCTCGACCGCGGTCGGTCCGGGCAGGTCCGCGGTCGAGTCGGGGGTCTGGTCGGCGCCGTGGACGTCGGTCCACTGGTCGCGCGACTCCTCGGCGTTGGCGGGGACCACGGTGTGGTCGGCGGTTCCGTGCCAGATCGCGACGCGCGGCCAGGGCCCGTCCCAGCCGGGGTTCTTGGCCCGGACCGCCTCGCCCCACTGCTGCGGGGTCTGCTGCCGACTGGAGTTCATGCAGGTGAACGCCTCGATGAGCGAGGCGGCGCAGCCCGAGGGGAGACCGGCGACGACACCGCCGCCGGCGAAGACGCCGGGGTAGGCGGCCAGCACCTCCGACGCCATGGCGCCGCCCGCCGACAGCCCGGACACGTACACCGCTCCGGTGGCGTGGTGGGCCGCGGCGTGGTCGACCATCTGCCGGATCGACAGGGCCTCGCCGGAACCCCGCGCGACGTCGCCGGGCTGGAACCAGTTGAAGCAGCCCGAGGCGTTGTTGGCGGAGCGCTGCTCGGCGTAGACCAGCACGGCGCCGTGGTCGTCGGCGTACTCGCGCCAGCCGGAGTTGGCGTGGTAGCCGCCGGCGTCCTGCGAGCAGCCGTGCAGGAGCACCACCATCGGCGCGCCCTCGGTGGCGGCGTCGGGCGCGTAGACGTACATGCCGAGGTTGCCGGGGTTGCCGCCGAACCCGGTCACCTCCTGGAGTTCGGCGGCGTGGGCGCGCGGCGCCGGCCCGAGGACGCCGCCCAGGAGCAGCAGGGCGGCGAGGGCGAGCAGGATCGGCGGGCGCGTGGATCGCGGGGACGGTCGGTGGATCGGATCCGGCGACACTGGAACCTCCGGGGGAAGGGGTTTTTCCTCTGCTCTGCGGGCCCGCTACATCACCTCCTGGACGACGGCCCGGATCTGGGCCGCGACGACGGCGGCCGCCGCGGAGAACAGCACCGAGTAGTGGTTGTCGTCGGCCAGCTCGACCAGCCCGATCCCGCTGTCGGCCAGGGACGAGAGCAGGTGCGGGGTGTAGAGGCCCGGCGACTCGTCCATGAGGCCGCGCGCCGCCCACAGCAGCCGCGCGGGGCAGGGCAGCCGATGGACCGCGTCGAGCGTCTCGGGATCCTCCAGCACCTGCGCGCCGTCGGCGCGGACCGCCTCCGGCACGCAGGCCGAACGCATTTCAGGGGGCTCGCCGATCAGGTCGCGCAGCACGTAGGCGTCGATCTCGGGGGTCCAGCGCCCGGCGAAGGCCGGGTGGGCCCGCCAGAACTCCCGGTAGGCGTCGGCCCCGGCGAAGACCATGTCCAGCCGTGCCATGGCCGGGCCCAGGACCGCCCTGATGTCGGTCCCGGCCGGGACCCGCAGCCCGTACCCGCCGTCGACGAGGACCGCGCCGGCGATCCGGTCGGGGTGGCGGACCGCGGCCAGGCAGGCCACGAACGCGCCCATGGAGTGGCCGGCGAGGACGGTGCGGTCGACGCCGCGGTGGTCCAGCAGCGCGATCAGGTCGTCGACGTGCCGGCCCAGGCCGTAGGGGCCGGGGAGGTCCCGGCTGCGCCCGCGCCCGCGCAGGTCGGGCGCCAGCAGGGGGATCGGGGAGACTCCGGCGGCGAGTTCGGCCGCGACCCGGCCGAAGGAGCGGCCGTTGGCGGTGATGCCGTGGACGGCGACCACCGGGGTGGCCGCCGCGTCCCCCCACGCGGTGACCGCGAGATCACCGTCGTCGAGGGGGACCGCCTGTTCCGTCGTCCGCACCGCACTCTCCTGACGTTCGTGGTCGTACACAGTGGTGGTTTCCGGGGTGGCGCCGCGGTCCCGAGGTCGGCTTGACTTGAAGCAAGGGGTTCCCCCGGGGACCTCGGCCTCGCTGTGCCCCGTGCCCGCCCGCTCCCTCCGCGTCATGATCCTCGGGACCACCGCGCCCGCACCCGTCCGGGCAGCGCGGCGAGGCCGCCGGGGAAGAAGAACACCGCGGCCACGAACAGCAGGCCCAGGATGAACAGCGGCTGCGACAGCGGTGCGCGCAGCACCGGCGGCAGCGCGTCGAACGCCGGCGCCCCCGACAGTTGGACGAGCCGGTGGTCGACGTAGGTGTAGAGGACGCCGCCGAGCACCGGCCCCCACCGGGTCCCCGCGCCGCCGAGCGACACCATCACCAGCAGGGTGAGGGTGAACTCCGCCGTGCTGACGGCGGGGGTGACGCCGCCGGCCACCAGCAGGAAGACGACGCCGCCCAGCGAGGCGAGCGCGGCGCCGACGACGAACCCGATCAGCTTGAACGGGTAGGGGTTGAGGCCCAGCACCGAGACGCGCTGCTCGTTGGCCCGGATCCCGTTCCAGACCCGCCCGATCGGCGAGGCCGCCAGCCACCACACCACGGCCAGGGCGACCGCGGCGTAGCCCAGCGCGATCCAGTAGAGGTTGACGGTGTTGACCACGCCGATCAGTGCGCCGGGGACCAGCGCGGTGTCCAGCGACAGGCCCTCCTCGCCGCCCGTCGCCCGGCCGGGGTCGCGCGCGATGAGGATCGAGCCCGCCTGCGCGAACGCCAGGGTGACCATGGCCAGGGCGATGCCGGAGACGCGCAGCGAGACCGCGCCCAGCAGCACGGCGAGCGCCGTGCCGGCCGCGACGGCGATGAGCGCCGACCACGCCAGCGGCAGCCGCAGGTGGTGCATCAGCAGCGCGGCCGCGTAGGCCCCGGCTGCGAAGTACAGCGCGTGGCCGAAGGACAGCAGCCCCAGCCTGCCGTAGAGCAGGTCGTAGCTGGTCGCCAGGCCCGCGAACACCAGGCAGGTGGCGAGGAGCTGCAGCGTGGCGGGACTGTTGAGCGGCCCGTCGAACAGGCCGGGGAGGCGCAGCGTGGAGTAGGGCAGGCAGAGCAGCGCGGCGGCCGTGATCGCCGTCGGCAGCCACGGGCGCAGCCGTGCGCGCAGCGCCGGGGCCGGCTCGCGCCGCGGCGCGGTGGCGCGGGTCAGCGGCTCGGGTCCGGCCTCGGTCCTGGTGTTCATGCCGTCCTCCCTGCGTTGACGACGAGCCCGCCGCCGCGGGTCAGCAGCACCGCGGCGAGGACCGCGACCACGGCGATGTCGCCGAGTCCGGACACGGTGTAGTAGTTCGCGAACTGCTGGACCAGCCCCACGGCGACGGATGCGACGGCGCATCCGGTCACCGACGTGGTCCCGCCGATGACGACCACGATGAACGCGAAGATCAGCAGCGAGACGCCCTGAGTGGGGGTGACGACGCCGAAGTACAGGCCGCCGAGCGCGCCGGCCAGCGCCGCCGCGGCCCCGCCGATGGCGAAGACCAGGGTGAAGGCCGTGCGGACGTCGATGCCCAGCGCGGTCACCATGGACCGGTCCTGCACGCCGGCGCGCACGATCAGCCCGTAGCGGGTCCTGCTGCCGAACGCCTTCAGGGCGAGCAGCACGGCGGCGGCCGCGACGATGAGCAGGAAGCGGTCCCTGGGGATGGCCGCGCCGAGGACGGGCAGCGTCCCCGAGACCAGCTCGGGCCGGGGGAACGGCAGCGGATCCGCGCCCCAGACGGCCTGCAGCAGCGCGGGGGTGGCGAGGCTGAGGCCGACCGTCACCAGGATCTGCTCGCGGTGCCGGCCGTAGAGCGGGCGGATCACCCCCAGCTCGACGGCCGTGGCGGCGAGGGTGCCGGCCGCCACCCCGAACGCGACCGCGAGCAGGAAGCCGGGGCCGTCGCCGCCGGCGCCGGGCAGGTGGGCCGCGGCCCACCAGGTGCCGTAGGCGCCGATCGACAGGAAGGCCCCGTGGGCGAAGTTCAGCACGTCCATCAGGCCGAAGATGAGCGACAGCCCGGAGGCGATCAGGAAGTACAGCGCGCCGAGGCCGAGCCCGGTCACGACGAGCAGCACGAACGTACTCATGGCACCTGCCCCGGGGTGGTCGTGGTCTTGGCGACGCCGAGGAACTCGCGGGTGCGCCGGGCGTCGCCGAGCAGGTCGGCGGTGGTGCCGGTGAACACGACCCTGCCGGCGTCGAGCACCGCGGCGTCGTGGGCGAGCCGCCGCACCAGCGGCAGGTTCTGCTCCACCAGCAGGATCGGCGCGGTCCGGGCCGCGCGCTCCAGTGCGGCCGCGACCTCGCCGACGACGCGCGGCGCCAGTCCCTTGGTCGGTTCGTCGACCACGATGAGCCGGTTGTCGTTGAGCAGGACCCTGCCGATCGCGAGCATCTGCTGCTGCCCGCCGGAGAGGGTCCCGGCGGGCTGGGAGGCGCGCCCGGCGAGTTCGGGGAAGAGCTCGTGGACGAGCCCGTAGCGGGGTTCGGCGCCGGGGCGTTCGGCCAGCCGCAGGTTCTCGGCGACCGTGAGCGCGGAGAAGACGCCCCGGTCCTCGGGCACGTAGCCGATGCCGCGGCGGGTGATCACGTGCGTGGCCTCGCCGCTGATGTCGCGGCCGTCCATGGTGACGCGCCCGGTCCGCGGCACCAGTCCGAGCAGCGCCCTGACCGTGGTGGTCTTGCCGACGCCGTTGCGGCCGAGCAGCGCGGTGACGCCGCGGTCGGCGACGGTGAAGGAGACGCCCTGCAGGATGTGCGAACCGCCGATCCGGACGTGCAGGTCGTCGACTGTGACGAGGGGGCGCGCCGTCATGGTGCGTCCCCCAGGTAGGCGGCCTGCACCTCGTGGTCGGCCATGGCCCGGTCCGGGCGGTCCAGGGCCAGCAGCGAGCCGTGGTGCAGGACGGCCAGCCGGTCGGCCATGTCCAGGAGCACGTCCATGTGGTGCTCCACCATGAGCACGGTCCGCTGCTGTTCGCGGTGGACGTCGCGGATCACCGCGGTGAGTTCGGGGACCTCGGCGGCGCTGACGCCGGCCATCGGCTCGTCCAGCAGGATCAGGCGCGGGTCGCGGGCGAGCAGCAGCGCGAGTTCGAGCTTGCGCTTGTCCCCGTGGGAGAGGTCCCCGGCCGGCGTCGCGGCGCGGTGGCCCAGCCGGACCAGGTCGAGCATCGGGCGCACGGCGGCGTCGGAGGTCCGGGCCCGCCGCCAGAGCCGGAGCGAGCCGCCGGCGCGTATCTGCTCCGCCAGCCCGACGTTCTCGGCGACCGTCATGTCGGTGAAGACGCTGGAGGTCTGGAACGTGCGGCCGAGGCCGCGGGCCGCCCTGCGGTGCGGGGGTTCGCGGGTGATGTCGACGCCGTCCAGTTCGATCCGGCCGCGCGTGGGCCGGGTGAGGCCGGAGACCAGGTTGAACATGGAGGTCTTGCCGGCGCCGTTGGGGCCGATGACGGCCAGGAACTCGCCCTGGACGACCGCCATGTCGATTCCGTCGACGATGGTGGCGCCGCCGACCGACCAGGTGAGGTCGTGCAGCCGCAGCACCGGCGGGGCGGCGCCGGGTGCCGTCCCGTGGTGCGCCGCTGCGCGCGCGGGCCCGGTCATCAGGACGCCTCGGAGACGGGCGGCTCGACGTCGCCGGCCGGGACCTCGGCCAGGAGTTCGGGTTCGGCGTCGGTTCCGGACCCGTTGAGCCGCACCTGGTACATGGGCTGCAGCAGCGCGTGGTCCTCGGCGCGCACGGTGATCTCGCCCTTGACGCCGTCGAACGTCCACCCTTCGAGCGCCGCGATCCTGTCCTCGGTGGCGTCGCCGGCCTGGGCGGCCCGGACGATCATCTGGGCCGCGGTGAACCCGTCGGGGGTGAAGAGGTCGACCTCGCCGCCGAGTTCGGCCACGCCCTCGGCCATGGCCTCGGCCGCGGCGGTGTCGGAGGCTCCGGCGAAGTAGTGCGACAGGAAGTCGATCCTGCCCCCGGTCGCGCCGAAGACGGGGTAGGAGGCGCGGATGTCGAGGCCGGTGGTCACCTTCGTCTCGTCCAGGACCCCCTGCTGGTCCAGGGCCTGCCACATCGCCGAGGCGGTCTCGCCGGCCCACGCCACGAACAGCAGGTCGGGGTCGGCCTGGCGCACCTGGTCGGCGAAGGGGGTGAGGTCGGTGCTGTCCGGCGGGGCGAGGACCTCGCCGACCTCGGCGCCTTCGGCCTCCAGGACCTCGGTGACCGCAGCGACGTTGTCCTGGCCGAAGGCGTTCTGCTGGGCCAGTACCACGACCTCGCCGCCCTCCGTCTCCTCCAGGAACGTCCGGGCGGTGAGGATGTCCTGGTAGGTCTGGCGCCCGGACCGGAAGGTGTGGTCGTTGATGCCGGTGATCTCGTCCGTGGCGGCGGGGCCGGAGACGAACAGCACGTCGTTCTGCTCGGCCACCGGCGCCACCTGCACCGCGACGCCGGAGGAGGTGGATCCGGCGATGATGGTGCTTCCCTTGCCGATCAGGTCCTTGGCCGCGGCCACCGCCTTGTTGGGGTCCCCGGCGCCGTCGGCGACCGACACCTCGATCGCGCGGCCGTCGACCTCCCCGGTGCCGCCGGTGGCGTGGTCCAGGCCGGCCTGGAAGCCCTCGTAGTACTGCAGGCCGTAGGTCGCGAGCGGCCCGGAGGCGGAGTAGACCAGGCCCACCTTGATCGGGCCGTCGGAGCCGTCCGAACCGTCGGCCGCCGATTGCGGGCTGCCGCAGCCCGAGGCCGCGAGCACGAGGATCCCCGTGCACAGTGCGATCGCGTGGCGCAGTCGACGCATGGTTCCTCCAGCCGGCCCGGAGCGGGCGGCGCTCAGGGGATGTTTGAGCCGAAGGTAGAGAAACCGTGAGCCGATTCACATATGGTGCTGCACCATATTTCGGGCCGCGGATATGTGTCGGCGCCCCATGGGCGTTTCGCTGTTCACCGGCGGGGAGGCCTATGGGGCGCCGTCGCGGCCGTCAGTCGATCAGTCGACGGCGCATCTGCAGCACCGCGAGGCTCCACACCACGGCCACGAACACCAGGATGGCCGCGAAGTGGCCGAGGCCGACCAGCGGGCTCATGCCGAAGGCCGCGCCGCGGACCAGTTCGACGCAGTGGTAGAGCGGGTTGACCGCTGCCAGGGTCTGCGCCCAGGACGGCAGGTTGTCCAGCGGGAAGAAGGTGCCGGCGATGAGGAACAGCGGCGTGATCAGACCGGAGATGATGTAGTCCATCGTCTTGATCGAGGGGACCACGGCCGACAGCCAGATGCCCATCAACGCGAACCCGAAGCCGGTGACGAACGCGACGAACGGCACGATCAGCATGCCGGGTGCGGGCGGTAGACCGAAGCCGATCGCCACCAGCAGCGGGGCGCAACTGTAGACGCCGGCCTTCAGCGCGATCCAGGTGGCCTCGGCGGTGACCAGTTCACGCACGTCGACCGGTGCGGCGAGCATCCCGTCGTAGGTGTGCTGGAAGACCCGGCGCACGTAGGTGTCGATCAGACCGGGGAACATCGAGGTGAACAGCACCGACACCCCCACGATGCCGGTGCCGAGGAATTCGATGTAGCTGTAGCCGCGGATCGCCCCGACCAGGGAGCCCAGCCCGAATCCGAACGCGAGCAGGAACAGGACCGGCTCGACGATCGCGGCGAACGTCGTGGGCGCCCAGCTTCGGCGGTACAGCGCCCATTCGCGGGCGAGCACGCCGGCGACCGGGGCGAGTTCGAAGCGGCCGGGCGGGCGGGCGGCCGTGCGGTTGTCCAGTGTCACTCGACTCGTTCTCCCGTCAGCGTCACGAACACGTCCTCCAGGTTGGCGGCCCGGCGGACGCCCCCGCCGAACCCGTCGCGCACCGATTCGGGCAGCTCCTCGGCGCGCAGCACCGACAGCGTGGCGCCGGTGCGCCTGGTGGTGAGCCCGGCCGCGTGGACGCGCTCCTCCATCTCCTCGATTCCGCCGCCGACGACGGGGAACTCCTCCACGGTCACCCCGGCGTACTCGCTGATCAGCGCGGCCGGCCCTCCGCGCGTGACGACCCTGCCCTTGGCCATGAGGGCCACCTCGTCGGAGAGCCGTTCGGCCTCCTCGATGTAGTGGGTGGACATCAGCACGGTCACGCCGTCGTCGCGCAGGCCGGTGACCAGCCCCCACAGCTCCTGGCGGACCTGCGGGTCGAGGCCGACGGTGGGCTCGTCGAGCAGCACCACGCGGGGCCGGTGCACCAGGCCGCGGGCGATGAGCAGGCGGCGGCGCATGCCCCCGGAGAGCTTGTCGGTGCGGGTGTCGCGCCGGTCCTCCAGGTGCGCGATGCGCAGCGCCCGCTCCACCGCTGCGGAGCGCTCCCGGCGCGGCACGCGGTACAGGTGGGTGAAGACCTCCAGGTTCTCCCGGACCGTGAGCTCCTCGTCGAGGTTGTCGTGCTGAGGCACGACCCCCATGATCGCGCGGGCCCGCTTGGACTCGCGCGGGATCCGGTGGCCGAGGATGGAGATCTCCCCTGCGTCGGCCCGGCTCTGCGCGGTGAGCATGCGCATCGTCGTGGATTTCCCGGCGCCGTTGGGGCCCAGCAGGCCGAGGACGATCCCCGCGGGCACGTCCAGATCGAGCCCGTCCACCGCGACCAGGGCGCCGAAGGACTTGCGCACCCCGCGCAGGGCGATGGCCGGCGATGTGGTGCTTGAAGGCACGTCGATGGACTCTTTGAGACGTGACGAGGTCATGCGCTCACGCTAGACGGCGAGGCCGACATTTATCCACGGGTTTTCGCCCGGCCCTGCCTCGGCAGGAGGGTGGGAGTCCTTGGCCCCGGGGGGTCTTGTGCTCCGGCCCCGGAGGGGGTTCGCGCGGGTGCGGTTCTCTCGCGCGGCCGAAGGCCCATTGAGGTGGACGTCGCACCCGTGCGCGAAGCGGACCCGCCGCCTTCACCGCGCACCGAAACCGCGGTTTCGGTCTGGAGCACAAGGGCATCCGGTGTGCTTCGCGCGGAGCCGGGCACCTCGGGAAACGGGCCTGCGGCCACACGACGGGCCGCCCGTTCACCGCGAGCCCTGGTGGCCGAGGTCGCAGGATCTCCTGTGGACAAGAATGGCGGACACGATGCTCCCGGACGGAGCCGTGCAGCGCCCTCGGCCGGCGACCGGATAACGTGGTTGCCCGTGAGCGAGGGTGTACCGTCGGCCCGGCTGCGGGCCTCCGACGCCGACCGGGAGCGCGTCCTGGAGGTGCTGCGCGCCGCGGCCGAGGACGGCCGGCTGGACCTCTCCGAGTTCGATGGGCGCGTCGAGCAGGTACACCGCGCCCGCACACTGGGCGAGCTGCCGCCGATCACCGCCGACCTGCTGCCGCCCGAAGCGCAGCCGATCCGGCTCGGCACGGAGCCCGTCGCCGCGCTCTTCCGCAACGAGTCGCGTTCCGGCCGGTGGGTGGTGCCGGCCGAACAGCTCTCCTTCGCCCTGTTCGCGACCGCCGAACTCGACCTGCGCGACGCCCTCCTCGTCCGCAACCACGTGCGCATGACCGCCTCGACGCTGTTCGGCCGCGTCCGGGTCCGGGTCCCCGAGGGCGTGGACGTGCGGGTGCGCGGCTGGTCCTTCCTGGGCCGGCGCGCCACGACGACCCGGCCCGTGCGCACCGACGGCGCCCCCGTGCTGGAGGTCCAGGGCTTCTCCCTGTTCGGTTCGGTCCGGGTCAGCGCCCCCAAGCGCAGGCGGAACTGGCTGGGCCGCGGCCGCGGGCGGCGCGAGCTGGAGTAGCGGGGAGGCGGGCCGGGAGGGCGCGCCGACCGTCAGGAGAGCACGTCCTTGGTGCGGAAGTGGCGGAACGCCCAGGCGGTCAGGATCACCGCGTAGGAGAAGGAGACCGCTGCGCCCTTGATCATGCCGTCGACCGGGATCTCGGGCCGCAGCACGTCGGTCCAGGCCGACATCCAGTACGCGGGCAGGAACTCCCGGATGGCGCCCAGGGCGTCGACCGCCTCCAGGATGTTGGAGGTGATGATGAGCGCGACGGCCCCGCCGACCGCGCCCAGCGGGGAGTCGGTGGCGACGGTGAGCGCGAACGCCGTGCCGGCCACGAGCAGCAGGCTCGCCATGGCGTAGAGCACGATGACGCCCAGCCGCGACAGCGACTCGGCCGCGGTGAGCTCGGGTCCGCCGGCCGGGAGGCTGAGCGGGTGCGGGCCGTAGACGAGCGCACCCGCGGCCAGCGCCATCAGCGGCAGTGCGGTGACCGCTGCGGCACTCAGCGCCAGGCCGACCAGCAGTTTCTGCCGCAGCAGCCGCGTCCGCGGCACCGGCGCGGCCAGCAGGTAGCGCAGGCTCGACCAGCTCGCCTCGCTCGACACGGTGTCTCCGCAGAACAGCGCGACCACGACCACCAGCAGGAAGCCGCTGGAGACGTACATGCAGAAGACCGCGAAGTTCACCGCGCCCGCGGTGGCGAGGTCGGCCACGCCGGGGCCGCCCGGCCCTTCGCCTCCCCCGCCCGATCCGCCCGCGCCGTCCGCCGCGAACGCCAGCACCAGGATCCACGGCAGGAGCAGCAGGAACCCGAACGCCAGCACGGTGCGGCGGCGGCGCATCTGGCGGACCAGTTCGACCCGGAAGGGCAGGGTGCGCCCCGGTCGGTAGCCCGATCCCATCGGCGTGCTCACGGGCGGTCCCCCTCCTCCGCTCCGGCGATCAGGGACAGGAACGCGTCCTCCAGGCGGCGGCGCGGGACGACGCGGTCGACCCGGACGCCCCGGCCGACGAGCTCGGCGACCAGGTCGCCGACGGCGATGCCGTCGAGGTGCACCAGCAGCCCCTCATCGGTCGCCTCGGCGGCGCTCACCCCGGTGACCGCGCGCACGCGGTCCAGCGCGGCCGCGGGGTCGGGCGTGCCGACCAGGATGGCGGTGTCCTCCCCCACGATCGCGCCGACCGGCCCGGCCGCGACGCGGCGGCCGCGGTCCATGACGACCACGTGCGTGCAGGTCTGCTCCACCTCGGCGAGCAGGTGGCTGGAGATGACGACGGTGCGTCCGGTGGCGGCGTAGCCGACCAGGACGTCGCGCATCTCGCGGATCTGCGGGGGGTCGAGCCCGTTGGTGGGTTCGTCGAGCACCAGGAGGTCGGGCAGGCCGAGCATCGCCTGGGCGATGGCGAGGCGCTGGCGCATGCCCTGCGAATAGGTGCGCACGGGGTGCTCCAGGGCGGTGCCGAGGTCGGCGATGCGCACCGCCTCGTCGATGCGCGCCTCGGCGAGCGGCCGCCCGGTGGCGCGCCAGTACAGCTCCAGGTTGGCCCGGCCGGACAGGTGCGGCAGGCCGCCAGGCCCCTCGACGAGGGCCCCCAGCCTCGACAGCACCGGAGCGCCCGGCACCACGGGGTGGCCGAAGACCCGGATCCCGCCGGCGTCCGGGCGCACCAGGCCGAGGAGCACTCGCAGGGCGGTGGTCTTGCCCGCGCCGTTGGGGCCGAGCAGACCCAGCACCTGCCCCCGCTCGACCCGGAAGGAGAGGTCGTCGACCGCCAGGTGGTCGTTGGCGTAGCGCTTGGTGAGGCCGTCGACGTGCAGCGGGACGTCGGCGAGGTCGGGATCCGGGCGGCCGGGCCGGGCGGCGCGGCGCCCGACCAGCAGCAGCGCCGCGGCGACGGTCACCGCGGTCAGCGGCAGCGCCCACGTCCACTCGGGCAGGCGCACCGGTGCCGCCGACAGCTCCGGCCGCAGCGGCATCGTGAGGGTGCGCTCGCCGGCGAGTGAGATGCCGTAGGTCGCGGTGTCGACCGGCGAGGAGAAGGCCATGTCGCTGGTCGAGACGGTGAACCGCAGGGTGTGCCCCTCGGCGAAGCGGTGGTCGACGGCCGGCAGCCGGATGCGGGCCGTCGTCCCCTCGGGGCTCGCCCGGACCCGGACCGGCGCGACCAGCTGCTGCGGCAGGGTGGCCCTGCCGTCGTGGTCGACGTCGTAGACCTTGGCGAACAGGATGGCCTCGCCCCGGCCGGTGACGTCGACCTCGACCGTCGGCGCGCCCGTCACCTGCAGGTCGGAGGGGAGCGGGGCGGACTCGAACGTGGCGACCTGGCCGGGCATGTCGATGGCGAACCCGCTCCGGCCGGCGAGCTCGGACAGGCCGGTGAGTCCGCTGAGCCCGGGCAGCGAGGAGACCGACGCCGGGGAGCCGCCCGGCGGGACCGTCACCGGCTGCAGGCTCCCGGACAGCTCCACCGCCTCCTGCTCGGTGCCGTCGAGACCGGTGTAGGACTCGGCCTCGGCGTGCTGGACGGCGTCCTGGCGGCCCGCGCCGCTCACGCCGGCGGGCCGGCTGACCGTGAAGCCGGGGCTCTCGGCGGGCGGCCGGTCCTCCTTCAGCCAGGCGTCGAACCACTCCCGGATGCGTTCGCGGACGTAGCCGCCCTCGTGGTCGCCGCCGTCGTGGCCGCCCTCGACCCACACGACGTCGAGCGGGACGTCGTTGCCCCGCAGCGCGCGGGCGTTGGCGTCGGCCTGGTCGAGGGTGAACAGCGAGTCGCGCATGCCGTGCACCAGCAGCGTGGGCGCCTCGACCCGGTCGACGACCGAGGCCGGGCTGTTGCGGTGCAGCAGTTCGACGATGTCCTCGGTGGGGCGCCCGGTCTCGGCGACCTCCTCGTAGAGTCGGCAGATCTCCTCGCGGTAGAAGCCGCACCGGATCGTCTCGCCCAGCGCGTCGGAGGAGCCGGGGTCGGCGAGGTCGGCGGTGTCGAGCCCGAGCCGCCGCGCGAGCTCGGCGAGCTCCTGCTGCGACGGGGTGAGCGGGTCGGCCGACTCCTGGGCGCCCTCGCCTCCGGGGTCCGGCTCCCCGGGGTCCTGCGGGGCCGCATCCGGGGCGCCGTCGGCGTCCTCCTCGTCGGGCGCCTCCGCGCCGGGCTCGGCCAGGCCGCCGAAGTCGCCGAAGCCGCCCCAGGTGAACATGAGGCTGGTCCACATGCGCTTGAACACACCCTGCCGGGCGCCGGCGCCGGTGGACTCGGGGAAGAACGCGTCGCCGAGGTCGTGGTAGGTGGCCTGCGGGGTGATCGCGTCGATGCGGTGGTCGTGTCCGGCCGCCATGAGGGTGACCGCGCCGCCGTAGGAGGAGCCCGTCATGCCGACGCGGGGGTCGCCGTCGCCGTCGAGCCCGACCTCCGGCCGCTCCGCCAGCCAGTCGATGAGGTGTGAGACGTCGGCCACTTCGTGGTCGGGGTCGTTCAGCCCGATCCGGCCCTGGGACGCGCCGAACCCGCGGGCCGACCAGGTCAGTACCGCGTACCCCGCGGCGGCGAGCTGCTCGGCCTGCGCCGCGGAGCTGTCCTTGCTGCCGCCGAAACCGTGCGCGATGAGCACGGCGGGGAACGGGCCGTCGCCCTGGGCGGGCAGGAAGAAGGAGGTGTCGAGCCCGAGCGTGGTGTCGGAGCCCGGCTCCTCGGGGACCGGGAGGACCTCCTCGGAGACCCGATGGGACGGGGCGCCGGGGCCGGCGGCGACCGTCCAGGCCCCGGCTCCGACGGCGAGGGCCAGCACGGCGGCCGCGACGGCCGCCCATCGGCGGTGCTGGGACAACCAGGTCTTCACCCGCCCGAGCGTACGCAACATCCGCCGCGCCGGTCGCCGCCGTCCACAGGGTGTGAATCCGTGTTCCCGCACGCGGGGCCGTGACATGACCTCACCCGCCGGTCTGGCAGTCTTGAGCAGAGGTTTCCCTGGAGGTGTCTTTCTACATGAGTGAATTCCGCATCGAGCACGACTCGATGGGTGAGGTCAAGGTTCCCGCCGACGCCAAGTGGCGGGCGCAGACGCAGCGCGCGGTGGAGAACTTCCCCATCTCGGGCCAGGGCCTGGAGCACGCCCACATCGCGGCGCTGGGCCACATCAAGGCCGCGGCGGCCACGGTCAACGCCGAACTGGGCGTGGTCGAGGCCGACCTCGCCGAGGCGATTCGCGGGGCCGCCCTGGAGGTCGCCGAGGGCAAGTGGAACGACCACTTCCCGATCGACGTGTTCCAGACGGGGTCGGGCACGTCGAGCAACATGAACACCAACGAGGTCGTGGCGACGCTGGCCACCGCGAGCCTCGGCGAGCCGGTGCACCCCAACGACCACGTCAACGCCTCGCAGTCGTCCAACGACGTCTTCCCGTCGTCGATCCACATCGCGGCGACCGCTGCGGTCGTCAACGACCTGATCCCGGCGCTGCGGCGGCTCGAGGGCGAGCTCGACCGCAAGGCGACGGAGTTCGCGACCGTGGTCAAGAGCGGCCGCACGCACCTCATGGACGCCACGCCGGTGACGCTCGGCCAGGAGTTCGCGGGCTACGCCGCGCAGGTGCGCCACGGCGTGGAGCGCCTGGAGGCCACGCTGCCGCGCGTCGCGGAGCTGCCGCTGGGCGGAACCGCCGTGGGCACCGGCATCAACACCCCCGAGGGCTTCGCGCCCCGGGTGATCGCCGAGATCGCGCGCACCACCGGCCTGCCGCTGACCGAGGCCCGCGACCACTTCGAGGCGCAGGGCGCCCGTGACGGGCTGGTCGAGCTCTCCGGCCAACTGCGGACGATCGCGGTGGGCTTCTGCAAGATCGCCAACGACATCCGCTGGATGGGTTCGGGTCCGCGCACCGGCCTCACCGAGATCTACCTGCCCGACCTCCAGCCGGGCTCCTCGATCATGCCGGGCAAGGTCAACCCGGTGCTGTGCGAGGCGATGCTGCAGGTGTCCTCGCAGGTCGTCGGCAACGACGCCGCCGTGGCCTTCGGCGGTTCCACCGGCAACTTCGAGCTGAACGTGCAGCTTCCGCTGATCGCCCGCAACGTGCTGGAGTCGATCCGGCTGCTCGCCAACGTCTCCCGGGTCTTCGCCGACCGCTGCGTGGCCGGAATCGAGGCCAACGAGGAGCGCTGCCGCGAGTACGCGGAGTCCTCGCCCTCCATCGTCACGCCGCTGAACCGCTACATCGGCTACGAGGAGGCCGCGAAGGTCGCCAAGCAGGCGCTGGCCGAACGCAAGACGATCCGCCAGGTCGTCGTCGAACGGGGTTACATCACTGACGGCAAGCTCACCGAGGCCCAGCTCGACGAGGCCCTCGACGTGCTGTCGATGACCAACTCGCGCTAGGTCGGTGATGGGAGTCGGGAGGCTGTGGCCACAGTCTCCCGTTCACCGCAGCAGGGCCTGGAAACAATCCACGCCCTTCCCACCAGCGATCTGGCCGAATGAGGGGCCCCGGGACCGTCCGGTCCCGGGGCCCCTTGCTCGGCTTGGCCGACCGGATCAGTACCAGCCCACGCTCTGCGAGTGCGACCAGGCCTCACACGGGGAACCGTAGCGGTCCTCGATGTAGCCCAGTCCCCACTCGATCTGCGTCGCGGGGTTGCTCTGCCAGTCGGAGCCGGCGCTGGCCATCTTGTTGCCGGGCAGCGCCTGCGGGATGCCGTAGGCACCGGAGCTGGGGTTCTGAGCACTGGGGTCCCAGTTGCTCTCCTTCTCCCACAGCGGCTCGAGGCAGCTGCTGAACTGGTCGGCGCCCCACCCGTAGTCGGCGAGCATGGCCTGGGCGATGCTCTTGGGGTCGCCGGAAGGCGCGGCGGAGCCGCCGCTGTCGCCGCCGGAGTCGGACTCGACCGGCTCCTCGGCGGGCTCCTCCTCCTTCTGCTCCTCCTCGACCGATCCGGCGGCCGACACCGAGGCGGCGCCGCTCGCGGAGTCGCGCTGGTCGACGGCCGCTTGGATCTGCGCCTCGCGCTCCTCGTCGGAAGCCTCTTCGACCTCGGGGAAGAACGGAGCCTCCTGCTCGGCTCGGGGCTCCTGCGGCGTCATGTTCGACGCCGCCTGCTCGGGCTGCACGCCGCTGTCGGCGAACGCGGCGACCCCGAACGTCGTGCCGGCGACCATGACGCCGGCACCGACCGCCGTGGCAGCCCGCAACGAAATTCGATTGACTAGCAAGAAAAGCCCTTTCGTCAGCCGTGCGCCCAGTAATCCGCGCACGATCGACCGCGCCCCTGATCTCAGGTGGTCATGGAGGAGCGATGGGCGTGGCATGACACATGCGTTACTGGCCGCCGACATCGCTGGAGATGTTCGTGCGCGGGCCTCAACGGGGGTCGTTGATCGCTATCGACCGCGCACGACCAGGGGGTTCTTTCTGAACGGGACCCACCCTGCCGCATGATCACGGGTACGTAACACCAAAACCACTTATGGCCTGAATCACATCACATAGGGTCACAACCCCATAAATGCCCTGACCTGGGCATTCATACTTAGAGTTACTTTTACTCAGTCGTGTGGCGCGAATTACCCAGGGCCGTTTGAGTATGTCCGACGATGACCCAGGCCACAGCAATTGACACCGTGAACTGCATGAACGTGTACGGACCAGCTCCCCGGTGCCCGGATTGCGGCGCTTCGCTCGCTCCCGACGCTCCCATGTGCGGAGTGTGCGGTTTGCCACTCACCGGACCGATCGCGGGCCGGCTCGGACGCGTCATCATGCAGATCCGGCAACTGGAGCAGGGGCACCGCACGCTGATCGCCCAGCGGGACTCGCTCCTGGCCGAACTGCGGGCGGTCCGCGACGCGCAGGCGGCCGAGCGGCTGAAGGCCGCGATCGGACCGCCGGCCCCGCCGCCGCAGCCGTCCCCGGCCGCACCGGTTCCGGCTGCTCCCGCCCCTGCTCCCGAGGGCGCCACGGCCGCCGAGGACCTCCCGATCCCCGAGCCGACTCCCGCCGAGGCCGTTCGGGCGGCGGCCGCACCGCTGCCGCCGCACCCGGCCGTCCACCGCGGCGGCGGACACGCCCTCGAACCGGCCGCGCCGAACCACCCGGCCGCGCCGCGATCGGCCCCGACCGCTCCCCGCCGGCCCCGCCTCCGACCGCGCAAGGAGATCTCGGCGCGCTCGGTGCAGAACATCCTGCTGGGGCTCGGAGGGCTGCTCATCGCGATCGCGGCCGTCGTCTTCACCGTGGTGACCTGGAGCGAACTGGGCATCGGCGCCAAGTCCGCGATCCTCGCCGGTGTGACCGCCCTCGTCGGCTACACCGCGAAGCCGCTGCACGGGCGCGGCATGGGAGCGACGGCCGAGACGTTCGGCGCACTGGCCGTGGTCCTGCTGTGCCTGGACGCCGCGGCGCTGTGGGCCGTCGTCGGACCGGGCGTGAACCCGTTCGGCTACGCGGCCGGGGCGGCAGCGGTCATCGCGGGCCTGCTGGCCTGCTCCCCCCTCCTCGTCCCGCTGCGCGGCCCGCGCATCGCCGCGCTGCTGCTGGCGCAGCCGGTTCCGCTGCTCATCGCCCTGGCGCTGCCCGCCGTCGACTCCGGGATCACCGCGGCGCTGGCGGTGACCGCGCTCGGCAACGTCGTCCTGCGCCCCGTCCTGGACTCCGCGTGGACGGGGCCCCTCGCACGCGCCCTGGCCGTCATCACCTGGACGGCCGCGACGGCGGGGGCGCTGCTGCTCCCGGTGCTCGCCATGGTGACGTCCACCGCACCCGTTGCGAACACCCAGTACTGGGCCACGCTGGTCCTGGCCGGAACCGCCGCCGCGCTGGACGCGCGCGCCCGCGGAACCGCCGGGGCCCGGGCCGTGTCCGGCGGCGCAGCCGCGTTCGCCTGGATCGCCGTCCCGCCCGTGCTGGTCGGCGGTCTGGTGGCACCGCAGGTGTGGGCGGCGCTCGCGCTGGCGGTCTCGGCGGCCGCCGTCGCCCCGGCGGTGCCCCGGCTGCCCGCGGCCCATCGCGCGGGCCCGCGCGCGGCGGTCATGGCCGCGCTGGCGCTGTCCGGCCTGTGCGGCGCTCCCGCGCTGCTGTCGATCGCGGACCAGTTGCGCCCGCTGTCCCGCCCCTGGCAGGGCCACCCGGAGGCGGCGGTCCTGCTCGCGCCGTGGCCCATCGGCCTGCTGCTCACGGTCGCGGTGACGGGGCTGGGCTGGACCGTGGTGGCCTTCACCCTGCGACGGACCTGGACGGGCCCGGTCGCCCTCGTCTCGGCCGCGGTGACCGTGGTGCTCGCCGCGGGGCAGCCGGCGCACCCGGCCTCGGTGGCCGTGCTGATCGCCGCGGCGATCGCCCTCATGGCGATCGCGGTCCTGTTCGAGGGGCGGGCCGCGGCCGGGCCGGCGGAACCGGTGGGAGCCAACGGGGGCGCACCCGCCGGCCGCCGAGCCCCGATGCCGCTGCGGCGGACCGTCACGGCTCCGGCACGCTCCTCCGCCGCGGCACCGGCCGCAACGGCGGCCTCCCCCGGTCCGCTCACGACAACGGCGCTGCTGCTGAGCCTCCCGGTCGGCCTGCTGGCCGCCTCCGCCTCCCTGGTCACCCCGGCCGCGACCGTGGCGGCGCTGACTGCGCTGGCCTCGGCCGCGCTGCTGGCCGCGCTGCCCCGGTCGGCACCGGTCGTCAGGGCGGCCTACTCCGCGGCCGCGGCCGGGTCGGCGACCGGACTCGTCGCGGCAGCGGGCCTCGCGCTGGACGCGCCCGGCACCGCGCTCGTACCGGCGCTGATCGGGGTCGCGCTGATCGCGGTCGGGGCCGCCACCGCGCTGGACCGCTCCGGCCGCCGCCCCGACCAGGTGCGGGCGGTCGACGCCGCCGCGGTGCTGCCGACGGTGCTCGCGGTGGCCGCACCGATGGTGACGACCGGCGGATTCGGCCTGACGGCGATCGCGGTCGCCCTCGCCGCGCCGCCCGCCGTGGTCGCCGGAACGCACGTCCGTTCGCTGACGCCGAACGCCCGCTGGGGCGCGCAGGCGGCGGCAGGGGCCGTCCTGGCCGTGGCCGGGCTGCTGGCCTCGCCGCTGCTCGCGCACGCCGTCCTCGACCACGTGCGGCGGGCGGCCACCCCGTGGCGGCCGCCGCTGGAACCGCTGATCCCCGGCCAGCCCGACCCCGCGCTGACGGTCGCCGCCGCGATCGCGCTGCTGACCGTCATCGGGTGGAGCGCCCTTTCGGCCCGCCGGCTGCCGCCTTTCGCCGTGCTCCCCGCCGCGGCCGCGGGCGTCCTCATCACCGCGGCCTGGCTGCCCGCGGCGGCGAACGCGCTGCTCGGCACGGCCGCCGTCGCCCTGCTGGCGGTCGCCGTCACAGCCGGGTCCCGGCCCGCTCGCCGCGAGCCGGGCGGCGTCCTGGCTCTGGCGCTGGCCGGCGCGATGTCGCTCCTGGCGATCTGCGCGAGCCTGAGCGGTCCCACCGCCACGCTGGTGACCGGCGCGGCGCTGATCGCGGCCGCCGCTGCCGCGGGCGCGGCCCGCTCGGGCGTCGCCGTCCAGGCCTCGACGGCGGCGGGCGCGGTCCTGCTGGTCACGGGCGAGGCGGCCGCGCTGCTGCGGCTCGCCGACGCACCGGCCGTCATGTGGGCCATCGGGCTGCTGGCCGTCGCCGCGGCGGCGGTGGGGGCCGCCACCGTACTGGACCGGGCGCGGCTGCGCGCAGCGCAGGTCATCGCGCTCGACGCCGCCGCTGCGGTGCCGCTGTCGGCCTCACTCGCCGCGGCGCTGGTCGCGGGCTCCGGTCTGGCGACGCTGCTCGCCGCCGTCGCCACGCTGGTGGCCATGACCGCCGCGACGCACGTCCGCTCGCTGCCGGGCGCGTTCCGCACCTGTGTGAACGCCGCCGCCTGGCTGACGGCCGCCGGGGCATGCCTCGGCGTCCTGCCGCTGCTGGCGCACGCCACGGTCGGCCACCTGCGCACGCTGCAGCAGCCGTGGCGAGGCCCCCTCCCCACCTGGATCCCGGGGGAACCGGGCCTGGAGTCGACGTTGGCCGCGCTGGTCCTGGCGGTGGCGGTCGCCGTCGGGTTCGCGGGACGGGGCCGGATCCCCGGGCGCGCGGCCGCGCTGCCGACGGCGGTGGTCGCCGCGCTCATCGGTTCGGTGTGGCTGCCCCCGGCCGCGATGACCGCGGCCCTGACCACCGTCGCGGTGGCCGCGCTCGCTGTCGCGGTGGCGACCGGCCGCGGCGGGCTGCGGCGCGACGGGAATGGCGGGGATGGGGATATCGACGAAGCGACCCCGGTCACCGCGCTCGCGACGGCCGGATCGGTGGCGGTGTTCGCCGCATCGGCCGCGCTGACCGGCCCCGCGGCCACCGTCTCCGTGCTCGCGGTGCTCGCGGTCGCCGCGGGCCTCGCCGCCGCTGCCGCCGCCGATCGGGTGGTCGGCCCGGCCGCGGCGGCCGCGGCGGTGCTCTGCCTGACCGGGGTGACCGTCGCCGTCTTCACCGCGGCCTCGGCCCCGCCGATCGCGACGGCTCCGGCCCTGCTCGCCGCGGCCACGGCCGCGGTCGGCGCCGCGACCGGACTCGCCCGCGCGCGACTGCGCCCCGCGCAGGTGGCGGCCCTGGACCTGTCCGCGGTGGCGCCCATGGCGCTGGCGGTCGGGCTCGCCATCAACGGGGGCCGCGATCTGGTCGTCCTCGCCGTCGCGGTCACCGCCCTGCTCGTCCTCGTCGCCGCCACCCACCCGCGGACCGTCCCCGGCCCGGCGGCCTCCGGAGGGATCTGGGTCCCCGGGGCCCAGGATCCGGCGGGCGCGGGCGGACCGCTGCCGCGGCTGGTCGGACCGGCGGGGCACCGGAGACCCTGGACGGTCGCACAGGCCGTGGCCGAGGGGGCGCGGGTGCAGCGGGCCGCCCGGCTGCGCCGGGCGCTCACCGCGCTGGCCGCCGTGCTCGGGGCCGCCGCGTTGGCGGTCGTGGCGGACCGCATCGGTGCGGCCCTGCTCGGACCGCTGAGCGTCGTCCCCCGGGCATGGGACCCCGCTGCGGCGCCGCAGCCGTCCCCACCGGCCCTGGGCGGCGCGGCCGATCTGCCGCTGCTGCTGCCCGCGTGCGGCGTGGCGCTGACCGCCCTCGCCCTGTGCGCCGGGATGCGGTGGGGCAGGGGCGCCGCCGCGACCGCGGGGACCGTCGCGGGTGCGGCACTGGCCCCGCCGGCCGTCACCCATCTGCCCGTCTCCTACGACCTCGGACTCGGGATCGTCGTCGTGGCCGCCGGCATCCTGTTCGTCCGCGCGCTCCACACCGGCGGCCGCAACGCGCACGTCCTCGCCTGGAGCGGCACGGCCGTCGCGCTGATGGGCGTCGGCTGGTCGCTGAGCACACCGCTGCGCACGGTCATCGTGCTGGGAGCGCTCAGCGCGGTCATCGGCGCCACGGCCGTGACCGTGCCACCGGGGCTGCGGCGCAGCGCGCCGGGCGTCTCACGCGGGCTGGCCTTCCTGGCCGGGCTGGGCGCGGGGAGCACGGTGCTGACCGGTTACGCCGCCCTACCGCACGCGGGGGTGGCCGTCGATCCACGCTGGCACCCGTTCACCGGGCTGGCGGTGGCCGCCCTCCTAGGGGTCGCGGCGCTGGGACCCGGCGGCGCCGCGACCCGGTGGAGTCCGCTGGAGGACCGCCCTGAGCAGCGCGGCGGGCTGGTCGGCGCGGCCCTCGTCCTGGTGCTCGCCAGCTCACTGGTCGGCATCTCGACACCCGACTCGCTCGGGCTGGTCGCGGCCGCGGCGGCGCTGCTCCTGCTCGCCATGGCCGCGGTGCTGCCCGGCGTCCTGGGATGGGCGCTCACCGGCGCCGGAGCGCTGGCGCTGCTGGGCGCCGCGGCGTCGGTCGCCGGCCGGCTCGGCGCGGTCCTGTTCGCGCCCTACACCTGGGCGGGAGCGGCCTGGACCGGAACGGGCCCGCTGGAGCTGCTCGCTCCCGCGGCCGAGGCGCTGTCGCCGTACGGCGGCGTCGAGCCCGACCCGCTGCTGCTGCCGGTGGTCGGCGCCGTAGCCCTCGCGGTCCTGCTCACGGTGCGCGCGCGGGCGGCGCGGTGGCTGCCGCACGCCGCGATTCTGCTGGCCACGCCGGTGCTGGCGCCCTATGCGGTCGCCATGCGGTTGACCTACGGCGTCGCGCTGGGGTGGCTGCTGCTGGTGGCGACCGGCCTGGTCGGGGTCGCCGCGCTCAGCCGCCGCCCCGGCGTCGCCGTCTGGGCCGGAGCGGCCGCGCTGTGGCCGGCGTCGCTCGCGGTGGCGTGGGGACTCGCCGAACGTCCGGCGACCCTGGTCACGCTCGGACTGCTCGCGGTGATCGCCGCGACCTCCCTGGGGGTCACCGGGCAGGGCGCCGGGCCGCGCACCGGTTCGGGCGCCGCGGCCGGTTTCGCCGCGGGCGCCGCGGCGGTCGCGGTCCTGTCGACCGGCGCGTTCGCGCTGTCGCTGCCGCTGGCGCTCGGGCAACCGCCGGAGGTGGCGGCGCTCGCGCCCATCGCGGTGGTCGCCGGTGTCGCGGCGACGCTGGGGCTGTCCCGGCTGGACCGGCACGTCCTACTCGCGGCGGAGTCGTCGGCCGGCCTGCTGGCCGTGGTCGCGGTCGCCATGACGCTGGCCGGATCCGTGCGGCTGGAGCTGACCAGCGCCGCTCTCGCCTCGCTGGGCGTGATCGCGCTGGCCGGCGCGCCGCGGCCGGGACGGAAGTGGCTCGGTGCGACGGGCGCGGTGCTGCTGCTGGCGGCGCTGTGGGTGTTCCTCGGCTGGATGCGGGTGAGCGACCCCGAGCCGTACACGGCGGTCCCGGCGCTCGCGGCGCTGGTCGCCGGCTGGGAGTGGCGGCGCCGCCGACCGGGGACCGGCACGTGGCTCGCCTACGGGGCCGGGCTGGCCCTGCTGTTCCTGCCCGGCCTGGCGATGACCTACCTCGCCGACGGCGGCCTGTGGCGGGTGGCGCTGCTGGGCGGGACCGCGCTGGTCGCGGTCCTCCTGGGAGCGTGGCGGCGGTTGCAGGCCCCGCTGCTGTTCGGCGGCGCGGTGCTGCTGTTGTCAGCGGGCCGGACGTCGGGTTCACCGCTGTGGGACTTCGTGGTCTCGCTGCCGAACTGGGTCCCGGTCGGCGTCATCGGCGCCCTGCTGATCGCGGTCGGCGCCCGGTACGAGCAGCGCCTGCGCGATCTGCGCCGCATCGGCCGCGCACTGCGGGAGATGGAGTGAGGCGGGAGCCACGGTGGCCCGGGACCTCACCCCAGGGAAGCTGATAAGACCCGCCCCAGGAGGAAGTTGCGCGTGGGTGAGCCCCCTCCACCTCCCTCGACCCCAGGGGGTCTTCAAGCCCGGCCCCAGGAGGGAGGGCGCGCGGGTGGGCGATTCTCTCGCGTGGCCGAAGGCCCGAAGACGGAAATCGCCCTCCCGCACGCGAAGCGCACGCCGACGCCGTGGACGCGGGACGGCACCACGGTTTCGGCCCGGCGCCCGAGCAGGCGGCATGCGCTCAGTCTTTGGGTTGGGGTTCAAATCCCTGTGGCCGGTGTTTCAAACTCTCGATGGCCGAGGCGAGCGGGCACGGCGGCCCGTTTCTTCACCGCGCGCCGAAACCCCGGTTGCGGCCTGGCACGCACAGTGGCGGCGTGGGCGGCGCGGCGCCGGTGCGATCCCTGTGGGGGCCTTCGGCCACACGAGAGGACCGCCCAACCACCGCGGATCCCTCCTTCGGCTGAGGCTTCAACCCCCAGTGGCCGAGGACAGTCGACAGAACGCCTATCCCTCTCCACCCGGACGGAGGGTCTTCGACCACAGCGAGCGGCCGTCGATGTCGCGCAGGTTCACGGTGAACTCCTTGCTCCTGCGGTCGATCTCCACTTCGCCGAAGTGCTGGAAGCCGTCCATCGGCGAGGTGTTGGCCGCTGGCGGCGCGTTGACGAAGACCGCCTCCGGGCCGAACGTCGGGTCGAGTTCGCCGGGGCCGAACGCTCCGGCGTGCAGCGGACCCGACACGAACTCCCAGAACGGGGAGAAGTCCAGGCTGCTCGCGCGCTCCGGCGAGTAGTGGTGCGCGGCCGTGTAGTGCACGTCGGCGGTCAGCCACACGACATCGGCGACGCCCCGCCGGTGCAGGCGGTGCAGTACCCGCTGGATCTCGGCCTCCCGGCCCAGGGCCCGGCCCGGACGGCCGTTGGCGACCGCCTCGATGGCGCTGCCGTCGGGCACGATCAGGCCGATCGGCATGTCGGAGGCGATGACCTTCCAGGTGGCCTTCGACGCCGAGACCTGCTCGACCAGCCAGTTCGCCTGCGCGTCGCCGAGGATCCGCTCATAGGGCGCCGTTCCGGTGGAGTTGGCGTCGCGGTAGGTGCGCATGTCGATGACGAAGACGTCCAGGTCGGGGCCGTAGGAGATCTTCCGGTAGATCTTGCCGTCGACGGCCTCCCTGGGCACGATCGGCTGCCACTCGTGGAACGCCCGGTGGGCGCGCCGGGCCAGCACGTCGACGTCGCGCTCGGTGTAGGGCCCTTCGGGCAGGATCTCCCCGGGGAACCAGTTGTTGGTGACCTCGTGGTCGTCCCACTGCACGATCTGCGGCACCCGGGCCGAGAACGCCCGCAGCGCCTCGTCGCCGAGGTTGTAGGCGTACTGCCCGCGGAACTCCGCCAGCGTCTCGGCGACCTTGGATTTCTCCTCCGTCACCACGTTGCGCCACACCCGGCCGTCGGGCAGCGTGACGCTCTCCTGCAGCGGGCCGTCGGCGTAGCAGGAGTCCCCGCTGTGCAGGAAGAAGTCGGGGTCGCGCTCGGCCATGGCGCGGAAGATCGGCATGCCGCCGATGTCGGGGTTGATCCCCCACCCCTGCCCGGCGACGTCACCGGACCACACGAACCGGACGGTGCCGTCGTCGTCGGCGCCGGGGGTGCGGAAGCTCCCCTCGACGACCTCGCTGGTGTTGCGCCCCGTCTCGGCGTGCACGCGCAGGTGGACCTCCCCGCCCGCCGGCAGGCCGGTCAGCCGGACCCTGCCCGTGCCGTCGGAGGCGGGGGTGAGCTGCGGTCCCCTGATCGTCCGGGACGTCGCGAAGTCGGGGCGCGCGGACACCTCGACGATCATCCGGGCGGCGCGGTCGGCCCGGGTCCACACGACGGCGCCGTCGGTGCGCGGGTCACCGAGCTGGATGCCGTGGGTGAGGACGGGCCGGTTGCGGCCCTGCGCCAGCACCGGTGCGCCACGGGTGCCCGCCAGGGCCGCGGCGCCGAGGCCGATCGCCCCGGATCTCAGCAGGGTTCGGCGGGAGAGTGCGTGATCGGACATGCGGGGCTCCTCGTGGCGGGGGCGGCTGCTCGCGTAGCAGTCCTATCGGGAAGTGGCGTACCGTGTCCGAATTCCGGCCGAATGCGGCGTGAACACGCCCACGGGAGCCGACCCCGGTGGCAACCGTCCGGCGCGCATGGGAGCGCCGCCGCCGTCCCGCCGGCGCCGGCGGGACGGCGGCGGCGCTCCCGGGTCGTCAGCGGTGCACGAGGCGCTGCGGCGGCGGCCGCGACCCCTCGTGCACCGGTCTGCGGACTACCCCTCCAGCATCTCGGTGACCAGCGCGGCGATCGGCGAACGCTCGGAGCGGGTCAGCGTGATGTGCGAGAACAGCGGGTGCCCCTTGAGCTTCTCGACCACGGCGACCACACCGTCGTAGCGCCCCACGCGCAGGTTGTCGCGCTGGGCGACGTCGTGGGTGAGCACCACCCTGGAGTTCTCACCGAGCCGGGACAGCACGGTCAGCAGCACCCCGCGCTCCAGCGACTGGGCCTCGTCGACGATCACGAACGAGTCGTGCAGCGAACGGCCTCGGATGTGGGTCAGCGGCAGCACCTCGAGCATGCCGCGCTCCACGACCTCGTCGATGACGTCCTGGGTGGTCAGCGCCGAGAGGGTGTCGTGGACGGCCTGCGACCAGGGCGACATCTTCTCGTACTCGCTGCCGGGCAGGTAGCCGAGGTCCTGCCCGCCCACCGCGTACAGCGGGCGGAACACCACGACCTTGCGGTGCTGCTGGCGCTCCAGCACGGCCTCCAGCCCGGCGCACAGCGCGAGCGCGGACTTGCCGGTGCCGGCCCGGCCGCCCATGGAGACGATGCCGACGTCGGGATCGGTGAGCAGGTCCAGCGCGATCCGCTGCTCGGCGCTGCGGCCGTGCAGGCCGAACACCTCCCGGTCGCCGCGCACCACCTTCACCGACTTGTCGGGGAGCACACGGCCCAGCGCCTTGCCCCGCTCCGACACCAGTACCAGGCCGGTGTGGCAGGGCAGGTCCCGCGCGGCCTCGATGTCGGCCGTGCCGCCGCCCTCGAACAGCGCCTGGACCTCGTGTGCGGGGACCTCCAGCTCGGCCATGCCGGTCCACCCGTGCTCGATCGCGAGCTCGGCGCGGTACTCGTCCGCGGCCAGGCCGATCGAGGAGGCCTTGATCCGCAGGGGCAGGTCCTTGCTGACCAGGACGACGTTGCCGTCGATCTCCTCTGCGTCCTCGGTGTCCTCGGTCCCGTCCGCGGCCGGAGCCTCGGCGAGTGCGCCGTCCTCCTGCGGATCCGCGCCCGCACGGCCCTCCGCGGCGAGGTTGCGGGCCACCGTCAGGATCCGGGTGTCGTTGTCGCCGAGCCGGAAACCGGCCGGCAGGACGCTCGGATCGCTGTGGTTGAGCTCCACCCGGAACGTGCCGCCGTACTCGTTGACCGGGACCGGGACGTCGAGGCTGCCGTGGGCGACCCGCAGGTCGTCGAGCTTGCGCAGTGCCTCCCGGGCGAAGTAACCGAGCTCGGGGTGGTGCCGCTTGCTCTCGAGTTCGGTGATCACCACGATCGGCAGGACGACCTCGTGCTCGGCGAAACGCGTGATCGACATGGGGTCGGCCAGCAGGACGCTGGTGTCGAGCACGTACGTGCGCCGTTCGACCGACTCCGGGAAGGGGACGGTGTCACGGAGGTCGCGGCGGTGGATCGAGGAACTAGCCACTCGTTCTCCCCTTGGGCGCATCGAGGCGCCCTAGACTCACGGGATTCCAAGGACCGGGACCAGCCCCGTGAGGGCCGGGACCGGCCCTCGTCACGAAGAGTTCTGCGAGATCCAGAACCGTCAATGAGTCGGGGCCTCCCGAATGGACGGATGCGCACCATCCACTGGTAAAGACGGTACCCGGCTCGTCTGAAAGAGCAAGACCCCCCGATCGCCCGGTGTGTGAACGCCGGGTTACGCGCGCGACTGCAGGGTTGGGGACGGGACGGGAACGGGGACGGCCCGGCTCACAAGCCGTAGCGCCGGTTCCGCGCGCCGAAGGACCGGAGCGCGCGCAGGAACTCCACCTTGCGGAAGGCAGGCCAGAAGACCTCGCAGAAGTAGACCTCCGAATGCGCGCTCTGCCAGAGCAGGAAGCCGGAGAGGCGCTGCTCTCCCGACGTCCGGATGAGGAGGTCGGGATCGGGCTGGCCGCGGGTGTAGAGATGCTCCGCGATGTGCTCCATGTCGAGGCGCTCGGCGAGCTCCTCGATGCTGGTGCCCTTGGCCGCCTCCGTCTGGAGGAGCGACCGCACCGCATCAGCGATCTCACGCCTTCCTCCATACCCAACGGCCACGTTCACAATCAGGCCGGGATGGTCGGATGTGGCCGAACCCGCCTCTTTCATGACGCGGGCGGTCGCGTCGGGCAGCAGGTCCAGCGCGCCCATGGGGTTGACGCGCCACCCCTCGCGCTGCAGGCGGCGCACGGTGTCCTCGATGATGCGCAGCAGGGGGTCGAGCTGCTCGCGGGGGCGCGACAGGTTGTCGGTGGACAGCAGCCACAGCGTGACCACCTGGACCCCGACCTCGTTGCACCAGCCCAGCAGCTCGAAGATCTTCTCCGCGCCGGCCTGGTGCCCCTTCTCGACGCTGGCGAGCCCGCTGGTCTTGGCCCATCTGCGGTTGCCGTCGAGGATGACTCCGACGTGGCGGGGGGTCTCGAACGTGCCGAGCCGGCGTTCGAGCCTTCGCTCGTACAGCCAATAGAGGGGGTCACGCAGCCCCATGAGACGTTACCTTTCTCGCTGCTGCCTTGGAGGGAGCCTGTGGATGAGGGGGTCCCGGAGCATCCGGCCGCAGGACCGGCCGCGCCGATCGCCGCGCGGTGGTCGGCGCCGACCACCGCACCGCTCAGTGGGCCGGTCTCGCATCGCGCCGGTCCCGTGGGCCGCGACCCGCGATCAGAGGAGCGGGTGCGCCCGAGGTCCGAGGACCTTTACTCCACAATAGGCCGCCTCCATCGCCTATGTCACAGCAAGAGACTTGCGCACGCGTTTGCGACCCTCGTGGATGCGGGACTTGACCGTGCCCAGCGCGAGGTCGAGCTCCTCGGCGATCTCCCCGTAGTCCATCTGGCAGAGGTCGCGCAGGACCAGCGGCGCCACCAGGTTGGGGCGGTCGCGCTCCAGCTGGTCGAGCGCCTCCAGGAGGTCGATGCGTGACCCGGCGATGACGCTGGTCGTGCGGGGGTCGCGCTGGTGCGGGATGCGCTCCGCCTCGGTGGGCAGCTCAGCCGAGCGCCGCTTCATCGACCGGTAGGTCTGGCGCGCCGAATTCGACACCACCGTGTACAGCCAGGTGCTGAACAGCGAGTCGCCCTTGAAGCGGGCGATCCCCCTGGCGACCCTCAGCAGGGCGTCCTGGCAGGCTTCTTCGGCGTCCTGCCGGTAGGGCAGGAAGCGCGCGCAGCGGCGCAGCACCTCGGGCTGGATGCGCCGCAGCAGGTCGTCGAGCGCGTCCTGGTCGCCGTCGCGCGCTCGGACGGCCAACTCTTCGAGAGGTTCGGGGGGTTCGAGGGAATTGCCGGCCGCGGAGCCGTACCGGCGAAATCCAGAGGTCGAGTCCATTTTCCGCATGACTGGTATCTCCCTACTGACGCCGGGTCGTCCACGTATTACACGCCTACCCCCCACCGGGAGGTTCACGTACCGTTTGGATGCGCGCGGCCGACGCACGGATCCGTCCGGACCGAAACCGGTCCCGCGGCGCCGGGTGGGGCGGGTGGGGCGCCCGGCCGGCCCCGACGTTTGGCGTCCGGCGCACCGGTAAAGCAGTAGCTGTGGCAGAGCCGGAGAGCTTCGGGCGGTACCGGGTCCTGCGACGGCTGGGCTCCGGGGCGTTCGCCACCGTGTGGCTGGGCCACGACGACCGGCTCGACATCCCGGTCGCGATCAAGGTGCTGGCCGAGAACTGGGCGCACCAGTTGGACGTCCACCACCGCTTCGTCGAGGAGGCCCGCATCCTGCGGCACGCCGACTCCGAGTGGCTGGTCCGGGTGCACGACATCGGCACGCTGCCCGACGAGCGGCCCTACTTCGTGATGACCTACGCCGATCGGGGCAGCATCGCCGACCGCGTCGCGCGGGGGCCGCTGCCCCTGGACGAGGCGCTGCGGCTGCTGACCGAGATCGGGCAGGGCGTCACCGTGCTGCACCGGCACGGCACGATCCACCGCGACATCAAGCCGTCCAACATGCTGCTGCAGTCCAGCCCGGTCGGCGAGCGGGTGCTCGTGGCCGACCTCGGGTTCGCCAAGAGCATCGACGAGGCCTCCGGCTTCACCGCCGCCGCGGGCACCCCCGGGTACATGTCGCCGGAGCAGAGCGTGCCGGGCGGCGACATCGACGTGCGCGCCGACGTCTACTCGCTCGGCGCGGTCGCCTACGAGCTGCTCACCGGCAGGCGCCCGCCGCCGCCACCGGTGCGGATGCCGCCGAGCAGGGTGCGGGCCGGTCTGCCCTCGGCGCTGGACGAGCTGGTCATGACGTCCCTGGCCGAAAACCGCGAGGACCGGCCGTCCGACGCCACGACGTTCACCCAGCGGGTCCGGGCGATCCGGATGACGCCGGACCTGCGGGTGCGGTCCCCGTGGTGGGTGCGGCACCGCTCGGTGTGGGGCAGGATCGGCGCCGCGCTCCTGGTGGTGCTCGCGGTGCTGACCGGCGCGTCGGCCGCGACCGGGACGCCGGGGGTCACCCTGGTCGGCGTCAACGACTCCACCGGGACGATCCACCTCGCCGTGCCCCTGGCCTGGACCAGGCAGATGCAGATCAGCGGGTGGGCGCCGCACGAACTCGGGCTCGTCGGCGGGCACGAGCCCGGCATGCTGATCGCCACGGACGTCACCGCGTGGCGCGATCCGGCCGCGCCGGTGTCCGGGGTCTTCGCCGGACTGCTGCGCACCCCGGCGGACGTGGAGGCGCCCTCTTTCGAGGACTTCCCGCACTTCTCCGGTGCTGCGGCGTGCTCAGGGCCGCCGGTGCGGCGGCACTTCGACGACGGGCCCTGGACGGGCGAGGTGCTGCACTGGCGCGGCTGCCCGGCCCCGGCCTCCTTCACCGCGGCCAGGCTGCACGACGACGGGCGCGGGCTCGTCCTCTACCTGGAGATCCGCCAGACCGACGACCGCCCGCACGTGGTCGAGCAGATCCTGTCCGGCGTACGGGTGACCGCCTGAACCCGACTGCGAGAGGAAGGAGACCTCGACCCAGGGGGCTTTGGAACCCGACCACAGGAGAGGGCTCGCGCGGGTGCGGTTCTCTCGCGCGGCCGAAGGCCCTTTGAGGTGAACGTCGCACCCGTGCGCGAAGCGGACCCGAACCCTGAGCGCGCACCGAAACCACGGTTTCGGCCTCGACCGCAGGACATCCGGTGTGTTTCGCGCGGAGCCGGGCACCCCGCACACGGGCCTTCGGCCGTACGGGCGGGCCGCCCGTTCACCGCGGACCCTTGCGGCGGGCCTTACAAACCCCCGGTGGCCGATGAGGCGCCTGCGAGGTCAATCGACCGCCGCGTGTCCGCTGAGCTGTTCGTCCAGTTCCCCGGGGGTGGTGACGGGGAGTCGGCAGGTGAAGCCCTGGCAGACGTAGGCGGCGGGAGCGCCGCCGATCAGGGGACGGTCGCGGAGGAGGCCGATGCCGCCGTCGTCGTGGCCGTTGCCGCGGGTGACCACCGCACCGGGGTTGACGGCCATCAGGGCGGTCCTGTGCAGGGCCTCGGCCGCGGGGTCGCCCTGCGGGCCGACGACGGCGATCTCCAGCGGGCCGGCCAGCCGCGCCTCGGCGACGGCCAGCCCCCACCCGGCGAACCGCGGGGCCTTCTCGGCGAGCACGCCCGCCACCGACAGCGCCGCCTCGGCCGCCTCCCTGTGCCGGCTCGACCCCGTGAGCGCGGCGTAGCCCAGCAGGGCCCCCGCTGCGGCGAACCTGCCCGACGGGGTCACGTTGTCCGTGGGGTCCTGGGGCCGGCTGAACAGGGCCTCGGCGTCGTCCGCCGTGTCGTAGAAGCCGCCCTCGCCGTCGGGGAAGCGGGTCAGCACGGTCTCCAGCAGCTTGCCCGCGACCGCCACCCACTCCGGTTCGCCGGTGACCGCATGCAGCGCGAGCAGCCCCTCGGCGACGTCGGCGTAGTCCTCCAGGACGCCGGCCCCCGCCCCGGCGACGCCGTCGCGCGAGGTCCGGACGAGCCGGCCGCCGCGGTGGTGCACGTCGACCAGCAGCCGGGCCGCTCTGCGGGCGTGGTGGACGAGGTCGGCGCGCTCGAACAGCGCACCGGCCTCGGCCAGCGCGGCGATCGCCAGCCCGTTCCAGGCCGCCACGATCTTGTCGTCGCGGGCGGGCGGCACCCGCTCGGCCCTGGCGGCGAGCAGGGCCGCGCGCACGTCGGCGTAGCGCTGCGCGTCATCGGGGTCGGCGCGCAACTGCAGGACCGAGGAGCCGTGCTCGAACGTGCCGGCATCGGTGACGCCGAACAGCTCCGCGGCCCACGCGCCGTCGTCCTCGCCCAGGACGTCGCGCAGCCGATCGGGCGTCCAGACGTAGAACCGGCCCTCCTCGCCCTCGCTGTCGGCGTCGAGCGCGGACGCGAACCCGCCCTGCTCGGTGAGCAGGTCCGAAACCATCCACTCCGCGGTCTCCAACGCCACCCTGCGGGCCGTCCCGTCGCCGGTCGAACGCCACAGGTGGGTGTAGGCGCGCAGGAGCAGGGCGTTGTCGTAGAGCATCTTCTCGAAGTGCGGCACGACCCATTCGGCGTCCACCGAGTAGCGCGCGAACCCGCCGCCGATCTGGTCGTACATGCCGCCGCGGGCCATGGCCCGCGCGGTGCCGGCCGCCATGTGCAGCGCCTGCTCGGCACCGGTGCGGGCGTGATGCCGCAGCAGGAACTCCAGCAGCATGGACGGCGGGAACTTCGGCGCGTCGCCGTAGCCGCCGTTGGCCTCGTCGTAGCCCTCGGACAGCCCGCGCACCGCCGCGGCGAGCACGTCGGCGTCCGGCGCGGGGCCTGCGGGGATCGAACGGGAGCCGCTCAGCGCCTCCACCACCCGCTGCCCCTGCTCGAGGACCCCTTCGCGCTCCTGCTCCCACGCCTGGGAGACCCCGAGCAGCAGGCGCTGGAAGTGCGCGCGGGGGAAGTAGGTGCCGCAGTAGAAGGGGGCGCCGCCGGGGGTGAGGAAGACCGTCATCGGCCACCCGCCCTGGCCGGTCATGGCCTGGGTGGCCTCCATGTGGACGGCGTCGACGTCGGGGCGCTCCTCCCGGTCCACCTTGACGTTGACGAACCCCTGGTTCATCAGCTCGGCGGTGCGCTCGTCCTCGAAGGACTCGTGCGCCATGACGTGGCACCAGTGGCAGGCCGCGTACCCCACGGACAGCAGGATGGGGACGTCGCGCCGCCGGGCCTCGGCGAACGCGTCGTCCCCCCACTGGAACCAGTCGACGGGGTTGTCGGCGTGCTGGAGAAGGTAGGGGCTGGTGGCGTCGGCGAGACGGTTCGGCATGCCCCCACTCTGCCCGACATCAGCGGGCCGACACCCGACGGGTTCAGGCTTTGCTGCCGTTGGGCTCCTGCTCGGCGTTCTCGCCGCCGCTCGCGGGCCCGGTGCCCTCGTCGAAGTTCACGTTGCCCATCCGCTTGCGCATGCTCTTCATGAGGAAGTACAGCGCGGCGGCGATGGCCGCGATGACGACGAAGCCCAGGACACCAGGGGTGACGGTGTCGGCCAGGACGCCGCCGGAGGCGGCTTGGAGTGCTGCGGCGTTCATGGGACTCATGTTCTCACCGACTCGTGGACCCCCGCGAAGAGGTCGTCCTCGGGGAGTTCGGTGTCGACCAGCGAGCGGGCGAGGTGGTAGTCCTCGTAGGGCCACGCCTCGCTCTGGATGTCCAGCGGGACGGCGAACCAGAAGCCGTTCGGGTCGATCTGGGTGGCGTGCGCGATGAGCGCGCGGTCACGGGTCTCGAAGTACTCGTCGCACTTGATCTTCGTGGTGATCTCCCACTGCGGGAAGTTGCGATCCTTCATCCGCTCGATCCACTCGGCGAACGGGTTGGTCAGGCCGCGCTCCTCCATGATCTCCGCGATGCGCTCGAACCTCTCGCGCGGGAAGGAGACGTGGTAGTAGAGCTTCAGCGGCTGCCACGGGTCGCCGGTGCCGGGGTAGCGCTCGGGGTCGCCGGCGGCGTCGAACGCCTCCATCGACACCCTGTGGCACATGATGTGGTCGGGATGGGGGTAGCCGCCCTGCTCGTCGTAGGTGATGATGACGTGCGGGCGGAAGGACCGGACCGACCGGACCAGCGGTTCGGCGGCCGTCTCCAGCGGCTGCACCGCGAAGCTGCCCTCAGGCAGCGGCGGGAGCGGGTCGCCCTCGGGCAGGCCCGAGTCGACGAAGCCGGAGAACTCCTGGTGCACGCCGAGGATCTGGCGGGCCTCCGCCATCTCCTTGCGGCGGACCTCCGCGATGGTGTCGCGGATTTCGGGCCGGTCCATGGCGGGGTTCAGGATGGAGCCGCGCTCACCACCGGTGAGCGTGACGACCAGCACCTCCGCCCCCTCATTGACGTAGCGCACCATGGTGGCCGCGCCCTTACTGGACTCATCATCGGGATGGGCATGAACGGCCATCAGCCGCAAGCGCTCGGACAACGGACAAGTCCCCTTGGGTTATAGCGAATGCCAACGTCGACCGCTCCGGCATCGAAGGTTGCCGCGCACCTCCGGGATCGGACGTGGGGGTGGAGCGGGAGCCTCTCAGGACAGAGCTATCTTAGACAACGTAGACCCCACGTTCGGAGATTCCCGTATGCCGTCCACGCCGTCCAGGTCGCCTGAGACTCCGCCCGACACCGCCGCTCCGGCCCCGGGCGCGAAGCGGCGCCTCGGGAACCGGCCGGTCTTCTTCTTCATGGGCCTGATCGTGGCCGCGGTCTTCACGGTCGGCTGGGGGTTCGCGCTGCTGAGCTACAGCGGCTCCCTGCACCAGGTCTCCTACCAGACCATCGCGTGGAACGTCGTCTCCGACACCGAGGCCGAGATCAGCTTCCAGGTCAACAGCCCCTCCCCTGCACTGTGCCTGGTCACCGCGACCGACGGTCAGCACGTGCAGGTCGGCCAGACCGAGGTGGCCGTGCCGCCCGGCGTACAGGACACCGGCGCGACGATCGAGACGGTTCGCAGGGCATCCGCGGTACAAGTCGTCTCCTGCAGGGAACAAGGTTCGGAAAGCGAATCCACCGAATAGTTCCCAGCCACACCGACTCGTACCGAGGACCTCAGCCGGAACCGGCCCGCCCTTGACCTCCGTTCCACCCCGCCTTTACCCAAATGCGGCGTATGACCTGGGGAGCAGGGTTTTGTAGCCCTACCGCCCGAAGGGCTCGGTGCTAATCTCGTAAGTTCAGCTGCGTTCGTGAGGCAACGCAGTGCCCAGACGTATCAAGGGAGTTCCCGTGACCGAGACCCGCGATGACAACGTCACCTGGCTGACCCAGGAGGCGTACGACCGGCTCACAGCGGAGCTGGAGCACCTGTCGGGGCCTGGTCGCATCGAGATCGCCGACCGGATCGAAGCCGCGCGGGAGGAGGGCGACCTCAAGGAGAACGGCGGCTACCACGCGGCCAAGGAGGAGCAGGGCAAGATCGAGGCCCGGATCATCCAGCTCCAGTCGGTCCTGAGCAACGCGCGGGTGGGCGAGGCCCCCCGCAGCGAAGGCACGGTCGGCCCCGGCATGACGGTGACGATCAAGTTCGACGGCGACGACGATGAGATCACCTTCCTGCTCGCCTCCCGCGAGGAGAGCGGCGCGCCGATCGACGTCTACTCACCGAAGTCGCCGCTGGGCAGCGCCATCAACGGCAAGAAGGCCGGCGACAAGGCCAGCTACACGATGCCGAACGGGCGCACCACCACAGTGGAGATCATCGACGCCGTTCCCTACGGCGGGTCCTGACCCCCGAAGCACTGACGCGGAAGGGGTGGCCACGAGCCACCCCTTCCGCGTTGGGGTGGGAAACCCATCGATATCCGGCGATCGGGTGTGCACAGGGGGTCGGCTGTCGCGGTGCGCGCAAGCCGCCGGCGGCACAGCGGGTCCACGCCCTGGAAGTTCCGCCTCACCCCGCAGGCTCGACGGTCGAAACTCGATGAGGGGCCGGTGCCGCGCCCCGCGTAACAAATCGGACATGGCGTCCGCGTTCCCCCTTCCCCCACGGCGATAATGCTGAGATGAACACACCGCCCTGGCCGAACCGGCAACCCTACGGTCCCCCTCCACCGGCAGCGGGCTTCTACGGTCCCCAGCCCTACGCGGGGCCGACCGGCGGCCCGGCCGACGACGTGCGACTCGCGGGCTTCGGGCGGCGCCTGGGTGCCCGGGTCATCGACTTCTTCGTGCTGTCGGTCATCTCGGTCGTCCTGCTGTTCATCCTGATGATCAGCGTGTTCATCGCCGATCCCGGCGCCGCGGAGACCACGTCGGCGGCCTTCGACACCACGCTGGGGTTCATCATCGTCTTCGGCTGGGGCGTCGTCGTCTTCTTCTACGACTGGCTGTTCCACGTCGGGTGGGGCAAGACGGTCGGCAAGGCCGTGCTGTCGATCAAGGTCGTCGGGGTCTCCAGCGGCCGCCGACCGACGCAGGGCCAGGCCATCGGTCGGGCCGCCTTCTTCGGGCTGCCCCAGTCCCTGCCGTGCCTGGGCCAGCTCATCGCCCTGCTCGACTGCCTGTGGCCGCTGTTCGACGAGCGGAGCCAGGCCCTGCACGACAAGGTGAGCAGGACCATCGTCGTCCACGACGGCTGACCCGCCGATCCTCCTGACCCGCCGACCCGCCGATCCCCCGTGGTCCCGACGCTACTCCCGGAAGGCCAGCAGGCAGGCGGTGAAGCCGTGCAGGTGGTTGCGCCCGGCCACGGGACCGATCTCGCCGGCCGCGAAGAATCCGGTGACGGCGTCGATGCCGAGCGTCTGGCGGACGCAGCGGACGTCGTGGTCGGCGGAGGAGAACATCGAGGCCCCGCGCCCGTTGCAGGAGAAGAGCAGGGCCGCGGCGGTGCACCCGCCGGTGTCCTCGCCGAACGCCCGCAGCCGCTCCACCAGGTCGGTGTCCGCGGTGTCGTTGTCGCGGACCTGGAAGCGCACGGTCTGGCCGACCTCCACCACCTCGGCGACGGTCAGCGTCCCCTCTTCGGGGGCGGCGCCGACGACGCCGCGGACCAGGAAGTCGCCCCGCTCGTGCCGGTCGGCGTACTCGTCCATCGCGACGCCGATGTGCAGCCCCTGGGTGAGGAGGTCCTGTTCCTCGGCCGGGAGCGCGTTGACGATGTCCTCCAGCTTGGCGTAGGCGGGCGTTCCCGCGAGCTCCAGGACGTTGTTGCCCTCGGCCTTGGTGACGGCCATCGCGGGCCCGATGGGCCGACAGCCCTGGCTGACGGCGGTGCCGACCACGCCGTCGCCGCCCAGCAGCAGGCCGATCGCTCCGCCTTCGAGGGTCTCGCCCTGGAAGAACAGCCGCACCGACTCCCGGCCGTGCATGCCGTCGGCGAGGCCGCCGACGATGGGGAGCTCACCCAGCACGGCCGTCGAGCGCCGCACGAACGAGTGCGCGGGGAAGTCGTAGGGATTGGCCAGCAGCAGCGCGGCCCGGTCGGTCGGTTCCGGCTCGGTCATCCCCACCACCGCGAGGTGGTCCCCCTCGGGGATGCTGTCGAGCCGGAAGGGCGTGAGGGTGACGTTGGGGAGCACGGCGGCCCAGACGCTCACCGACCCCTGCCCCTCGACCGCGCGTCCGCCGCCGATGACGCCGGTGGAGCTGCAGCCGATCGTGGTCGCCCCCTCGGCCAGTGCCATGGCGCGCTCGCCGGCGAGCGCCACCTCCTCGGGGTCGGCACCGCAGACGAACACGCAGACCAGGTCGGCCGGGCCGTCGAGCGGATCCAGCGCCTGCCGGACCGCGCGCTCGGCCGCGCTGACGAGGTCGGCGCCCGTCGCCAGGGCATCGCCGAAGCGGACCACTCGCTGCCTCCTCCCGGTCCGCGGCCGTCGCGGCCGGTCCGGACCGTGTTCTGGAACCATCACTGCTGAAACCTTCCCAGTTCCGACGCTATTTCGCACTTCTCCCCTGCCGTTCGGCGCCGGATTCCGCCCATCCGCCGCCGGAACGCGTGTCCGACCGGGGACCGCGTCCGCCCGATCCGGGCGGACGCGCGATCGGCGTGACCCACGTCACCGGCCGGACCGTGCCGCGCGCATACACTCGGCCTTGTGTCTGCCCTCATCTCCGACCACGCCGTCCCCTCCGACCTCCCGAGGACCCTGGCTGCGCTCCGGTCCTCGGGCCACACCCACCGCCCGGTCAAGGACGAGGTCCGGGCCAACCTGCTGCGCCGCATGCGCTCCGGCGAGGACCGGTTCCCCGGCATCGTCGGGTTCGACGAGACCGTGCTGCCGCACCTGGAGCGCGCGCTGCTGGCGCGGCACGACGTCGTGCTCCTCGGCGAGCGCGGGCAGGGCAAGACCCGGCTGATCCGCACGATCGCCGGGCTGCTCGACGAGTGGAGCCCGGTCGTCGAGGGCTGCCCCGTCAACGACCACCCCGACGCGCCGGTGTGCACCCGCTGCCGCAGGCTGGCCGCCGAGGCCGGTGACGACCTGCCGGTGGCGTGGCGGCACCGCGACGACCGCTACGGGGAGAAGCTCTCCACCCCCGACACCGGCGTCGGCGACCTCATCGGCGACGTCGACCCGGTCCGGCTGGCCGAGGGCCGCAGCCTCGGCGACCCCGAGACCGTGCACTACGGCCTGGTCCCCCGCGCCAACCGGGGCGTGTTCTGCCTCAACGAGCTGCCCGACCTCGCGGCCCGCATCCAGGTCGCACTGCTGAACGTGCTGGAGGAGCGCGACGTGCAGATCCGCGGCTACGCGCTGCGGCTGCCCCTCGACGTGCTGCTGGTCGCCAGCGCCAACCCCGAGGACTACACCAACCGGGGCCGCATCATCACCCCGCTCAAGGACCGCTTCGGGGCGGAGATCCGCACGCACTACCCGCCCGGGCTCGACGACGAGGTCGCCCTGATCGGGCAGGAGGCCCACCTGGTCGGCGCGATGGTCCCCCGCCACCTGGTGGAGGTCGTCGCCCGGTTCACCCGGCTGGTGCGCGACTCCTCCTCCGTGGACGACCGCTCGGGCGTCTCGGCCCGCTTCGCGATCGCCGCGATCGAGACGGCCGCGGCCTCGGCCGTGCGGCGCGCCGCGCTGGTGGCCGAGGACCACCCGGTGGCCCGCGTCTGCGACCTGCCGCCGGTCGTGGAGACGCTGCGCGGCAAGGTCGAGTTCGAGGTCTCCGAGGAGGGGCGCGAGGACGAGGTCCTGCGGCACCTGCTGCGCCGCGCCACCGCCGAGACGTTCCGCGCCACGCTGGGCGGCGTGGACCTGGGCCCGCTGATCGACCGGTTCGCGGAGGGCGCGACGGTGGAGTCGGGCGAGCTGGTCGGCGCCGCCGAGCTGCTGCGCAGGGTCGGGCCGCTGCCCGGCCTGGCCGAGCTCATGGCGCGGTTGGCGCCCGGCGGAGGCGTGGACGGCGACGGGGACGCCCCTGAGGGGCCCGGCGAGATGCCCGGCCACGCGGCGGCGGCGCTGGAGTTCGCCCTGGAGGGCCTGTACCTCAACCGGCGGCTGTCCAAGGACACGATCGGCGGCGGCGCGGTCTACCGGACGTGACCCCGGTGGGCGGGCGAGCGGCGGACGGTGCGCGGGAGGCACGGGGCGAGAAGAGACGATGAACCGCTCCCGATGAGCGGACGGGCAGCAGACGGGCACGGGGAGGCACCGAAACGATGAACCGCTTCCGCTACGGCGAGTACCACGACGGGCCCGATCCGCTGCGCCCTCCCTACGACGTGCGCGCGGCGCTGGACGACCTCGGGCGCTCCGTGATGTCGGGCGCCAAGCCGCTGCGCGCGCTGCGCGACCTGCTGCGGCGCGGCACGCAGGGCGTCTCGGGCCTGGACGACCTGCTCCGGCAGGTCCGCGAGCGGCGCGAGCGGCTGCGCTCCGGGAGCCGGCTGGACGGGACCCTGGAACAGGCCCGCGCGCTGCTGGACCGCGCGGTCGGCCAGGAGCGCGCCGAGCTCTTCCCCGACCCCTCCGACGACGCCCGGTTGCGCGAGTCCGAGCTCGACGCGCTGCCCTCCGACACCTCCGCCGCGGTGCGGCGGCTGGCCGACTACCAGTGGCGCTCCGCCGCGGCCCGCGAGACCTTCGAGGAGCTGCGCGACCTGTTGCGGCGCGAGATCCTGGACTCCCGGTTCCGCGGTATGAAGCAGGCGCTGCAGAACGGCGACCCCGAGCAGATGCGCCGGGTCCGCGCGATGGTCGAGGCGCTCAACGCGATGCTCGCCGCCGACGACCGCGGCGAGCACACCCAGGCCGACTTCGACCGCTTCATGGCCGAGTACGGCGACTTCTTCCCCGACGCTCCGCGCGACCTCGCCGAACTCGTCGACTCCCTCGCCCGCCGCGCCGCCGCAGCGCAGCGCCTCATGAACTCCCTGACCCCGGAGCAGCGGGCCGAACTCCAGGGGCTCATGGAGCAGAGCACGGCCGAGGCCGGACTCGACGACGCCATGGAGCGGCTGTCCGGGGCGCTGCGCGCGCGCCGGCCGGACCTGGCCTGGTCGGGCGCCGAGCAGATGGACGGCGCCGAGGGCATGGGCATGGGCGACGCGACGACCGCGCTGGAGGAGCTGGGCGAGCTGGCCGAGCTCGACTCCTCGCTGAACCAGGACTACGCCGGCGCGGGGCTGGACGACATCGACGAGGAGGCGGTCCGCCGCGCGCTCGGGCGGTCGGCGGTGGACGACCTCTCCCGGCTGCGCGAGCTCGAACGCGAGCTGCGCGACCAGGGATTCCTGCGTGGATCCAGGAACCGGCTGGAGCTGACGCCCAAGGCGGTGCGCCGGCTGGGCGAGACCGCGCTGCGCGACGTCTTCACCGACTCGGCCGCCACCCGGCCCGGACACCACTCCGCCGACGCCGCAGGCCAGGCCGGCGAGCCTACGGGGGCCACCCGGCCGTGGCGCTTCGGCGACGAGCAGCCCCTGGACGTGGTGCGCACGCTGAGCAACGCCGCCGCCCGCGGCCGGGCGCCCGGCGGCGCACCGGGTGCGATCCGGCTGCGCCCCGACGACTTCGAGGTCGTCGAGACCGAGCGCAGGGACGCCGCGGCCGTGTGCCTGCTGGTGGACCTGTCCTACTCCATGGCGCTGCGCGACCTGTGGGGCACGGCGAAGCAGACCGCGATGGCGCTGCACTCCCTGGTCACCACCCGGTTCCCGCAGGACGCGGTGCAGGTCGTCGGGTTCAGCGACTACGCGCGCGAGCTGCCGGCCGACGGGCTGGCCGAGCTGGAGTGGGAGCCGGTCCAGGGCACCAACCTGCAGCACGCGCTGCTGCTGGCCGGACGGCACCTGGACCGGCACCCGGAGTTCGAGCCAATCGTCCTGGTCGTCACCGACGGCGAGCCGACCGCCCACCTGGAGCGCGACGGCTCGGCCGCCTTCTCGTGGCCGCCTTCCCCGCAGACGACCGCGCTGACCCTGGCCGAGGTCGACCGGATGACACGGCGCGGCGCGGCCCTCAACGTCTTCCTGCTGGCCGAGGATCCCCGCCTGGAGGCGTTCGTGGAGGAGGTGGGCCGCCGCAACGGCGGCAGGGTCGTCCGCCCCGGCCCGGCCCGCCTCGGCTCCTACGTGGTGCACGACTTCCTGAACCGGCGCCGTCTTCGCCGATCTTGACCTTGCTGGGGTGATCGCGACGTTTTCAGGCCCCACAAGGTCGACGTGAGTTTCGACCTTGGCCTCTGGGGGTCTTTGACATCACCCCAAGGAGGGATCCGCGGTGACCGGGCGATCCTCTCGCGCGGCCGAAGGCCCCCAAAGGGATCGCACCGGCGCCGCGCCCCGTCCCCCTGTTCGGCGCGGCCTGAACCGGGGCGGCCCCGCCCCTCTTCCGGCGCCGGAGCGCCGAACCACCCGTGCGGGCCGTTCGCCGGCCGAGCCGACGTCCGCGCCCCGCCCATCTTCCGGCAGCCGCCCGCACACTCCCGTCCGGCCACCCCGCGGCGGCGTCAGCCGCCCGCGGTCACGACGCGGCCCCCGAACTCCCCACCTCGTAGCGGTAGGGCATGCCGTGTCCGGTTCCGGTCACCGTCACCGTGCGGGTCACCCGGATCGCGCGGTCGGTCGAGAACGCGGTGCGGTCGACCCGCAGGACCGGGATGTCGGCGCCGATCCCCAGCTCCGCGGCCTCGTCGGCGCTCGGCATCCGCGCCGCGACGTCGTCGACGTAGCGCACCTGGGCGTGCCCGAGCTCGGCGAGCACGTTGATCGTGCCGCGCGCGATGTCCCCGTGGGTCTCCAGCTCGGTCCCCGAAGCGATGTCCAGCGGGTAGTAGGACGTCTCGATCGCGGCGGGGCTCCCGTCCACGCAGCGCACCGATCGGCGCACCAGCGCCGGCGACCCCACTGCGCCGGCCACCTCCTCCGGCGGCGTCTCGGTGCCCACGGCGAAACCGGTCTTGCTCGGCCGGCGCCCGGCTCTCGCGATCTGGTCGTCCAGGGCGTCGGCGTCGACCCCACCGCCGCGCACCCTTTCCAGGGCTGCGCGGTAGGTGAAACGGGGGGATTCCATGGTCACCGAAAGACCTCTCCATCCGGGGTTGGCGATCGGTAGTGCTATACCCCCTTGTGGGAGAGCATGACCGATCTCATCCCGCACTGTTGTCTTACCTGCGGGATATCCCATCTGTCCGCGCCGCTCCGCCGGGCGGCGGATCCGCGGAATATGGAGTTCGGATTCGGCCCCGGCTCCCTCCCTTTCTCCCGGACCGCGTTCGATTCGAAACGGCCGGGAATCAGTGGTCGAAGATGTTCACGTCGGAGGCCGACTTCAGCAGATCGGGCGAGATCTCCCCTTCGGCGTAGAGCAGTTGGTGGCGGTCGGCCGGGATGAACGTCTTGGTGAAGCGGATGGGCCGGATGCCGGCGAAGGCGGCGCGCTCGTGCACGAGCAGCGGCACGCCGGGGCCGAGGCCGAAGAGGGCGGAGTCCTTGGGCGAGGGCATCCGCGCGCCCACGACGTCCCACGACCCCGTCTGCTCGTAGCCGAGTTCGGCCAGGACCGTGATCGTGCCCCGCTTGATGTCCTCGGGCCGCATCAGCTCGGTGCCGACGGCGATGTCCTCGGGGTAGTAGGAGATCTGCCGCTCCCACAGCTTGCCGTCCACGACGCGGTCGCAGCGCCGGATGACGACGAACCCCTCGGTCTCGGAGGGGTTGAGGTCCAGCAGCCTGGCGATCATGCCCGTCGCGGCCTCGAAACCGACCTTCAGGGTCTGGTGCGGCACGCCCTCCTGCTTCTCCCTGAGCCGGGCGGCGTACTCCGACCAGCGCTCGTCGTCGGCCGCGCCCTTGATCGACGACGCGAGGTGCGTGATGGGCTTGTACTCGCGCACCTGGCTGCCGCTGCCCTGCCTGGTGTCGATGCGCCCCAGGTTGGCCAGCCTCTCCAGGGCGCGCCGCACGGTGTTGCGGGAGGTCGCGTAGTGCACCATCAGTGCGTCCTCGGTCGGCAGGTGGCCTCCTGGCGGATAGCGGCCGTTCTCGATGCCGGCGAGGAGGTCCTCAGCGATTTCAACGTGCCGTGCCGCCATGGATTCTCCTTGGTAACCGATTCGTACCCATAATTCTACTCAATGGCCTTGACTCTACCTAGCCCATGTCCCATTGTTGGAGTTGTGAGAATGAATCGCATGAGCCCAAAGATCTGGATCCTGCGGTTCATTCTTCGCCCTCTCGGACATCCCGTGTCCGAGGCCGCGTGAGCGCAGGACGGGCGCACACGCGGAAGGTGCAAGAGGAGGGGAATCCATGACCATCCTCCTGGTGGTGGCCCTCGTGGGCTTCGGCATCGCGGCCGGGTTCTACGGGGCGGTGATCATCGGCATGAAGAAAGAGGACCGGAAGCGCGGTTACCACTCGCTCCGGGACGAGTCGGAGAGCGACGGCCTCTCCGGCGCCGGACGCCGGGTCGTCGGCCTGCATTTCCGACACACCAACGCCACGACGGAAACCGACGATGACGAGGACTCCTCCGGCCTGCCCAGAGCGTTTGCCTGAGCGGGCGCGGGGACTCCCGTGATCGGCAGACCCACGTACGACGCCGCGTGCCGGCAGCACCGCCGGGCACGCGGTGTCCGTTTTCCGCGGCTCCTCCGTCAAAAGCTTGGCAAAGAGGCCGCGGAAGGCGACCCGGTCCGCACAGAAACACATACTGTTCCGCTGCACCAGGTGTTGCCGCAGAAACGGCAGCGCCTGTCTTCTCCGCAATCCGCCTAGTCGAAGGAATCCGCCGTGAGAAACAACGGCACCGCCGCAGCGCTACCGAA
Source organism: Spinactinospora alkalitolerans (assembly GCF_013408795.1). Classification (NCBI taxonomy): domain Bacteria; kingdom Bacillati; phylum Actinomycetota; class Actinomycetes; order Streptosporangiales; family Nocardiopsidaceae; genus Spinactinospora; species Spinactinospora alkalitolerans. Next base: position 719,078 of record NZ_JACCCC010000001.1, on the reverse strand, counting down.
GCCCTACTCCCGCGAGTGGGTGCTGCTGCCCGAGCCCTATGTCAACGCCGTCGCCGCCGAACTGGAGTCGCGCGGCGTGCGCGTGGACGGCCACTGGAACGACCCGATGGATCCGCGGGACGTGACGGTCATCGTTTCGGACGGCGCGGGGAAGCGCCTGCGCTTCGTCTGGGACGAGGAGAGCGGATGGCGGTTCGGCCGGATGGACGAGCAGGGGTGGGTTCCACTGGCCGCGGTCCGCTACCTGCCGGGCGGCCTGCTGCCGGAGCCGGAGCAGGTGGCCGACATCGTCGAGGGCGTGCTCGGCGGGACGGTGCGGGGAGTCCCGGAGCGCCCGCAGCACCGCTCGTTCCACGACTACGGCGACGGCTTCGACCGGCGCCTGGCCGCCTACGGCACCGCGGCGGTGCGGTGATCGGGACGTGAGCCGGCCGCCGCTCCCGAGGAGGGGCGGCGGCCGGTCGGCGCGGCGCGGGGTGTCAGCCCTCCAGGGCCTGGAGGAGGTCGGCGACCAGGTCGTCGGCCGATTCGATGCCGACGGAGATGCGGACCAGATCGGAGGGGACCTCCAGCGGGGAGCCCGCGGTCGAAGCGTGGGTCATCCGGCCCGGATGCTCGATCAGCGACTCGACGCCGCCCAGCGATTCGGCCAGCGTGAAGACGCGGGTGCGGTCGCAGACGCGCAGGGCGGCCTCCTCGCCGTCGCGCAGCCGGAACGAGACCATGCCGCCGAAGGCGCGCATCTGGTCCACGGCGGTCTTGTGCCCCGGGTGCTCGGGCAGACCGGGGTAGAGGATCTGCCCGACGCGCGGGTGCCGCGCCAGCTCCTCGACGATCCGCTCGGCGTTGGCGCAGTGCCGGTCCATCCGCACCCCCAGCGTCTTGATGCCGCGCAGGGTCAGCCAGGCGTCGAACGGGCCCGCGACGGCGCCCATCGTGTTCTGGTGGAACGCCACCCGCTCCCCCAGCTCCGGATCGGCCGTCACCAGCGCGCCGCCGACCACGTCGGAGTGCCCGCCGAGGTACTTGGTCGTCGAGTGCACGACGACGTCGGCCCCCAGCGTGATCGGCCGCTGCAGGTAGGGCGAGGCGAAGGTGTTGTCGACCACGAGCAGCGCGTCGGCCTCGTGCGCGATGTCGGCCAGCACCGCGATGTCGGCGATGTTGAGCAGCGGGTTCGTCGGGGTCTCCGCCCAGACGGCGACGGTCTCCGGCCGTACGGCGGCGCGCACCGCCTCGGCGTCGGACAGCGGCACCGCGTCCCAGCTCACTCCCCACCGCTGCAGGACCTTGGCGAACAGCCGGAACGTGCCGCCGTAGGCGTCACCGGGGATGACGACGTGGTCACCGGGCCCGGCGACGGTGCGCAGCAGCGTGTCCTCGGCCGCCATGCCCGAGGCGAACGCCAGCCCCCGCGCGCCGGCCTCCAGCGCGGCCACGCACTCCTCCAGCGAGGCACGGGTGGGGTTGCCGGTGCGGGTGTACTCATAACCCCCGCGCAGCCCGCCGACGCCGTCCTGCCGGTAGGTGCTCGTCTGATAAATGGGAACCACGACCGCGCCGGTCTCGGCATCGGCCTCCTGACCAGCGTGGATGGCCAGCGTCTCAAAGCCCTCGAACGTCATGCTGCCAGGCTAGCCGCGCTTCGCCGCCGCCGCGAAGGACGCAGGGCGGCGGGGCCGCTCAGACCTCCGGCGGCATGGCGCCGGCGCCGTCCACCGAATCCCCCGCGCCCGATCCCCGCAGCGGCGGCGTCCAGCCGGCCTCGGGATCGTAGCGGCGCACGACGCGGCCGGGGACGCCGGCGATGACGCTGTGGTCGGGGTAGGCGCCGGGGCGGACCACCGAGCTCGCGGCGACCACGCAGTTGCGGCCCAGGCGGACGCCGGGCAGGATCACCGCGTTCGCGCCGATCCAGGTGCCCGCGCCGATGCGCACCGGGGCGTCGGCGGGCCACTGCCGGCCGACGGGCACCTCGGTGTCGGTGTAGACGTGGTTCTGGTCGGTGATGTAGACGTAGGGCCCGGTGAAGACGTGGTCGCCCACCTCGATGGAGGTGTGCGCGACCAGGTGCGAACCGCGGCCGATCGTGCAGCCGTCGCCGATCCGGATCAGCGGCCGGGGCCCCAGGTCCAGGCCCGGGACGAAGCCGGCGGTGAGCGTGATGTCCCCGCCGAGCAGGGTGTGCGCGCCCAACTCGATCCAGGGTTCGCCGAAGATCGTGGCCGGCGGGAACGCGATCGAGGTGCCTTCGCCGTAGGCGGCGAACCGCCGCGCCGCGCGCGAGCCCGCGCGGACGTCGGCCTTGCGGCGGGCCCACGACCACGTCGTGCGCACGATCCAGGAGAGCAGCCGCGACACCTGACCCTCACTTACTCGCTGGTAATGACCAGGCAAACAGTAATACGGGCCGATCGGGAGGGCCGGACCGGGTCAGGGCGCCGCGGTCCCGGCGGGCGGCCCCGCGGCCCCGGACGCGGCCCGCCGCGAACGGCGGGCCGCCCGGCACGGTCCCATCGAGCCCCGATGCCGCGTCGGCGGGGCGAGGCGGGACTCCCGAGCTCGGATCCGCTGTGCCGCCGGCGCTGCGCGCACTGCGGCGGTCGGCCCCTGCGCGGACCCGATCGTCGAACACCGGTCAGTGGGACAGGTGCGTGAGAAGGTCCTGGCGCGTCAGCACGCCGGCGGGCTTGCCGTCGACCAGCACCACCACGGCGCCGGCCCGCTGCAGCAGCTCCACGCAGCGGCTCACCGGCTCGCCGGAGCCGACCATCGGCAGCGGGGCGCCCATGTGGGACTCCACCGGGTCGTCGAGCTGCGCACGGCCGTTGAACAGCGCGTCGAGCAGGTCGCGCTCGGCGATGGAGCCGACCACCTCGGCGGCCATGACCGGCGGCTCCTCCTTCATGACCGGCAACTGCGACACCCCGTACTCGCGCATGATCGCCACGGCCGTGCCCACCGTCTCGTGCGGGTGGGTGTGCACGAACTCCGGGAGCGTCACGCCCTTGCCTCGGAGCACGTCGGCTGCGGTGGCCTCCTCGGTCTCGGTCGAGAGGAAGCCGTAGTCGGCCATCCACTCGTCGTTGAAGATCTTGGTGAGGTAGCCGCGGCCGCCGTCGGGCAGCAGCACCACGATCACATCGTCGGGCCCCGCGGTGGCGGCGACCCGCAGCGCGGCGACGACGGCCAGCCCGCAGGAGCCGCCGACCAGCAGCGACTCCTCCTTGGCCAGGCGGCGGGTCATCAGGAACGACTCCTTGTCGCTGGCCGCGATGACCTCGTCGCACACGGAGGTGTCGTAGGTGTCGGGCCAGATGTCCTCGCCGACGCCCTCCACCAGGTAGGGACGCCCGGTGCCGCCGGAGTAGACCGAGCCCTCCGGGTCGGCGCCGATGACCTTCACCCTGCCGCCGGAGACCTCCTTGAGGTAGCGGCCGGCGCCGCTGATCGTGCCGCCCGTGCCGATGCCGGCCACGAAGTGGGTGACCTTCCCCTCGGTCTGCTCCCAGATCTCGGGGCCGGTGGTCCGGTAGTGCGACTCGGGATTGTTGGAGTTGGCGTACTGGTCGGGCTTCCAGGCCCCGGGGATGGTCGAGGCCAGCCGGTCCGACACCGAGTAGTAGGAGTCGGGGTGGTCCGGCGCGACCGTCGTCGGGCAGACCACCACCTCGGCCCCGTAGGCGCGCAGCACCGACAGTTTGTCGGTGCCCACCTTGTCCGGGCAGACGAAGACGCAGCGGTAGCCCTTCTCGGCCGCCACGATGGCCAGGCCCACGCCGGTGTTGCCCGACGTCGGCTCGACGATGGTGCCGCCGGGCTTGAGCAGCCCCTTCTTCTCGGCGTCCTCGACCATGCGCAGCGCGATCCGGTCCTTCACCGAACCGCCGGGGTTGAAGTACTCGACCTTGGCCAGCACCGTGGGCGCCAGGCCGGCCGTGAGCTTGGTCAACCGCACCAGCGGGGTATCGCCGACCAGTTCGATCAATGAATCGTAGACCCGCACCCGCGGTTCCCCCTTACTGTCCGCAACGGCCGCGGATCTCGCGGCGCCGCTCTGGTTCGCGCACGGCGGCCCGCGCCGCGCCCGGGCCGGTCAGGCCCGCTTTTCCCGACTTTAACGCGACGGCCACCCGCCCGGGCCACAGTGGAGACAGCGGAGAAGGACGACTCCGGCGCCGTGTCGGCCCGGTGGCGTAGCCTTACTGGTGAGTAGCCGAACACGAGGACCGACGCGCTCGAGTGTTTGGGAGGCGAAGGTATGGTGCTGCGCGCTGCGCGAGCTCGGAGAATAGCCACCGCGACGGCCTTCGGCGGCGGCGGGCTGACCGTTCTGGGGGCCAGCACCGTCGCTCTTCTGTACCTCCAGGCAAAAGCCGCCCACAAGGCCGTGGGATTCACCGAATGGCGCTCCCCGAAGGTCAACGCGGTGTACGGGACCGGGGACGGCGAGCCGGTCTCGTTCGTGATGATGGGCGACTCCACCGCGGCCGGGTTCGCGGTCACCGATGCGCTGCAGACCCCGGCGAGCCTGCTGGCCGGCGGCATCTCGGCGGTCGCCGAGCGCCCGGTCAGGCTGCGCAACACCGCCAGGGTGGGCGCCACCTCCAAGGACCTCATGGCCCAGTTGGACAGGATCCGCAAGCGGCCGCCCGACCTGGTGGTCATCTTCATCGGCGCCAACGACGTCATCCACCGGATCCGGCCGGCCGACTCCGTGCGCTCCCTGCAGCACGTCGTGCGCGAGCTGATCGGGATGGGCTGCGCCGTCGTCGTGGGCACCTGCCCCGACCTCGGGTCGGTGCAGCCCATCGCGCAGCCGCTGCGCTACATCGCGCGCCGCGCCTCCCGCCAGCTCGCCGCCGCCCAGACCATCGCGGTGGTCGAGGAAGGCGGGCGCACCGTGTCGCTGAGCAACCTGCTGACCGACGAGTTCCTGCTGTACCCGGACGAGATGTTCGGCCCCGACCGGTTCCACCCCTCGGCCCGCGGCTACGCTCAGGCGGCCTCCGCGGTGCTGCCGTCGGCGTGCGCGGCGCTGGGCCTGATGCCCGACCTGGAGACGCTGCCCGACGTCCGGCGCGGCGAGGGCGTGCTGCCGGTGGACGTCGCGGCCGTCGAGGCCGCGGAGCGCGCGGGCACGGAGGTCAGCGGCGCCAAGGTCGCCGGGCGCGAGCGCGGGCCGCGGGGACGCTGGGCCACCCTCCTGCGCCGCCGACCCAAGGAAAACGCTCTGAGCAGCGAGGACGCACCGGAATCCGACACGGATGTGATTACCGCCGCCCCGAGGGCAGACGCGGGGACATCGACACGTTAACGTGCGGGTAACCACAGACCGACCAACCGGTCTGCCAGCTCACTCTAGAGAAGGGCCGCGAGCATGCCTGAAGCCGTCATCGTCGCGACCGCGCGTTCCCCGATCGGACGGGCCTTCAAGGGCTCCCTGAAGGACATCCGCCCCGACGACCTGGCCGCGCAGATCATCACCGCCGCGCTCGCCAAGGTCCCGCAATTGGATCCCGGCAGCATCGAGGACCTGCTGCTCGGTTGTGGCCTGCCAGGCGGCGAGCAGGGCAACAACCTGGCGCGGGTGATCGCGGTGCAGCTCGGTCTCGACGGCGTCCCCGGCGCGACCATCACCCGCTACTGCTCCTCGTCGCTGCAGACGACCCGCATGGCCTACCACGCCATCAAGGCCGGCGAGGGCGACGTGTTCGTCTCCGCCGGGGTGGAGATGGTGAGCCGCTTCGTGAAGGGCAACAGCGATTCGCTGCCCGACACCAAGAATCCGCTGTTCGCCGACGCCGAGGCACGCACGGCCAAGCGCGCCGAGGGCGGCGTCGGCACCTGGCGCGACCCGCGCGAGGACGGCCAGGTCCCCGACGTCTACATCGCCATGGGCCAGACCGCCGAGAACGTCGTGCAGACGCGCGGCCTGTCCCGGCAGCGCCAGGACGAGTTCGGCGTCCGCTCGCAGAACCTCGCCGAGAAGTCGATGGACAACGGCTTCTGGGAGCGCGAGATCACGCCCGTGACGCTGCCCGACGGCACGGTGGTCAGCATCGACGACGGACCGCGGCGCGGCACCACCTACGAGAAGGTCTCCGAGCTCAAGCCGGTGTTCAGGCCCGACGGCACCGTGACGGCCGGCAACTGCTGCCCGCTCAACGACGGCGCCGCCGCCGTGGTGATCATGAGCGACACCAAGGCCGCCGAACTGGGGATCACCCCGCTGGCCCGGATCGTCTCGACCGGCGTCAGCGCGCTGTCCCCGGAGATCATGGGCCTGGGCCCGGTGGGGGCTTCGCGCCAGGCCCTGGCGCGCGCCAACATGGCCATCGACGACATCGACCTGGTGGAGATCAACGAGGCGTTCGCCGCGCAGGTGCTGCCCTCGGCCGACGACCTGGGCATCGACATCGACCGTCAGCTCAACGTCAACGGCGGTGCGATCGCGGTGGGGCACCCGTTCGGCATGACCGGCGCCAGGATCACCACCACCCTGCTCAACGGCCTGCAGTTCCACGACAAGACCTTCGGCCTGGAGACCATGTGCGTGGGCGGGGGCCAGGGAATGGCCGCGGTCTTCGAGCGGCTGAGCTGAGCCGCAGTGGAGGGCGGGAAGCCGACCGCGCAGCCCACCGCTTCCCGCCCGCAACGGAGGCGAAGCTCAACGCGACCGGACACACCGGCGGCTGAGCTGAGCCGCAGTGGAGGGCGGGAAGCCGACCGCGCAGCCCACCGCTTCCCGCCGGTCCGCTTTTCGCACTGAGCGGGGCATTCCGCATGGGATGCCCCGCTTTGGCGTGTCGGGCACCGCGTTTGGGCTGGTGACAGCGCCGCCAACGGCGTGTGAACCGTTCGCTAAAAACCGGTCGATCGAAAGTAACGTAAAAGCTGGGCCCCAGGTCTTGTCCAAATCGAGATCCTGTTGCAGTGTCGCTGGTAAGTGCCGCTCACTCTCGGAGGTGCCAATGTCGGTAACCCACTCGCCGGAGACGCACGCGCTGCTTATCGCCCGTATTCCAACCGTCACAGGCCGCGAACTCCACGAGTGGTTCGACCAGCTCGAGAACGGCCCGGCTCTGACCCGCTGTTCCGAACGCACGAACTGGCTCGCCGATGAACACGGACTGAGCCACGGTTACGCCCGCGCCATCGTCCAGGAGTACGACAAGCGCCGCCGCAACCGCTCACCGGTCCCGTCCCAGCGTTCCTGAGGACCGTCCGTCACAGTCCAGAGGTAGAGAGTCCAGAGGAAAGGAAGAGCGCCTCGCCCGGTCACCGGGCGAGGCGCTCTTCGTGTGCGGCGGGACCGGGACTAGTCGCCGCTGAAGATCGCCTGGATCATCCAGAGCAGGCGCAGCATCTCGATGTAGAGCCAGACCAGCGAGACGGTCAGGCCGAACGCGAACTGCCAGGCGAAGCGGTTCGGGATGCCGGCGGCGATGCCGTCCTCGATGCCCTTGAACTCGATGGCGAGCGTGGCGCAGGCGATCACGATCATGACCAGCGACACGATGATGCCCAGCGGGCCGGCCTCGCGGATGCCGAGGCCGCCGGGGATGAAGAAGCCGACGACCAGGTTGACCAGGATCAGCACCAGGGCCGCGACGAGGGCGGCCGAGACGACCTTGACGAAGGTGTTGGTCACCCGGATGACCCGGAGGCGGTACAGCGCCAGCATCGCGGCGAAGGCGAAGATGGTGCCGAAGACCGCCTGCGTCACCAGTGAGCCGGTGGGGGTGTTCGGGAGGGAGAGTTCGAAGACCCGGCTGATGCCTCCGATGAACAGGCCCTCGGCCGCGGCGTAGAGCAGGATCAGAGCCGGGTTGGTCGACTGCTTGAACGCGACGACCAGGCCGAGGATCAGGCCGACGATCATGCCGCCGAAGGTCAGGGCCATGCCGAGCCCCGGCGCGGCGCCGAACAGGAAGAACGACAGGGCGGCCGTCACGACGACCGTGCCGATCGTCATACCGGTGCGCATGACGACGTCGTCGATCGTCATCGGGCGGGAGTCGGCGTCGCCCATCGGGCGACCCGGCTGCTGGTAGGGCTGGCCGTACCCCGGCTGCTGGTACGGGGCCTGGCCCTGCGGCGGATAGCCCGCGTATCCCTGCTGGTAGGGCTGACCGTACCCTTGCTGCTGATACGGCTGGCCGTATCCCTGCTGGTAGGGGCCCTGGCCGTAGGGTCCCTGATAGGACTGAGCCCCGGCACCTCCCCGCCCAGACGACATCGCCCGTTTGAGAACGGGGTTGGAGCTCCGCATCATCCTCATGTCTGTGCAAGCCTTTCAGGGCGTAATTGTCCTGCGCTCAAGGTAACGCACGGGCCCTTCCCCGAGTTCCCGCGCCGCATCACGGAACCGTTCCGTGTTCCCCCGGTCGGCCCCGCTGCGGCCCGCCCCATTGACAGGCGGCGCCTCCTGTCCGCATGCTCGGACCATGACGTTGCGTTCCCAGCACCTTCCGGCCGTTCACCGGTCCGACTCCGTTCTCTGGGTGCGTCGCGGCGTGGCGGGCGTTCTGCGCCTGCGCGGCCGCCTGGGCTCTCCTCCGCGCGTCTGATCCCGCCGGGCGCTCTCGACTGCCCGGCCTCTTCCTCTTCCGCATCGGCACCGACGCGGCGGCGTCCCGCCGCGCCCGCGGCCTCCGCAGCCCGGACGCGCGTCCTTCGCGCGCGTGCTCGCCGGGATCCCCGTGCACCGCTGTGCCGCGCCGACGGCCTCCCGCTCCCGTTCCCGCCCGCTGAATCACTCCGTATTACCCACTGGAAAGGTGTACAACCGTGACCGTGACGACCACCGAGACCTCCCCCGCCGAGGTCCGGCAGACCAGGACCGTGGACGAGGCGCTGGTCGAAGGGCCGCGCCTGCTCCGCCGGCTGCCCGAGGGAACCGAGGAGCGGCCCTACGAGCTGTTCGAGGCGCACCCCCTCGGACGGGTCATCGGCGCCGAGATCCGCGGCGTGGACCTGCGCGAACCGATCAGCGAGCGGCTGCGCGCCGAACTCCACCGCGCGCTGCTGGAGTTCAAGGTGATCTTCTTCCGCGACCAGCCGATCACGCCGCAGCGGCAGCAGGAGATCGGCCGCATGTGGGGCGAACTGGAGACGAACCCCTTCATCGACCAGGGCGACGACGCCCACATCGCGCGGTTCACCAAGGGGGCGATGCCGCCGAGCTACGAGAACGTCTGGCACACCGACGTGACCTGGCGGCCCGCCCCGGCCATGGGGGCGATCCTGCGGCTGCGCGAGGTGCCGCCGCAGGGCGGCGACACGATGTGGGCGGACATGGCGGCGGCCTACGATAACCTGCCGCGGGCGGTCAGGGACCGGATCGACGGGCGCACCGCCGTGCACGACGTCATCCCCGGCTTCGCCCGCTTCCTGGACGAGGACCGGCTGCGCGAATGGCAGGACCGCTTCCCGCCGGTGGAGCACCCGGTGGTGCGCACGCACCCCGAGACCGGGCGCCGGACGCTGTTCGTGAACGTGTCGTTCACCACCCGCATCGTCGGGCTGGAGCAGGAGGAGAGCGACTTCCTGCTGCGCCACCTCTTCCAGCAGGCGCACACGCCCGAGTACCAGGTCCGGTTCCAGTGGCGGCGCGACTCGATCGCGTTCTGGGACAACCGCGCCACGCAGCACTACGCGGTCAACGACTACCACCCGCACCCGCGCGTCGCCGAACGCGTCGCGATCGTCGGCGACCGGCCCTACTGACCGGTGCGGCGGCCCCGCCCCCGCGAGCGGGGCCGCGCCCACCGGCGTTCCACGCGGTGCCGCTCAGGAGCTGCCGACCAGCGAGCGGGCGAAGAAGGCGATGTTGGCGGGACGCTCGGCGAGCCGGCGCATGAAGTAGCCGTACCACTCGTCGCCGTAGGGCACGTAGACGCGCATGCGCCCGCCCTGCGCGGCGATCCTGACCTGCTCGGCCTCACGGATGCCGTGCAGCATCTGGTACTCGTGGTCGTGCGCCGACCGGCCGGCGCCGGCCGCGAGCCGCTCGGCGATCGCGACCATGCGCGGGTCGTGGGTGGCCACCATCGGATACCCCGACCCGGCCACGAGGGTCTTCAGGCAGCGCACGTAGGAGCGGTCCACCTCGCTCTTGTCCCGGTAGGCGACCGAGGCGGGCTCGTCGTAGGCGCCCTTGCACAGCCGCACCCGGGAGCCCTCGTGCGCGAGGTCGCGGCAGTCGGCCTCGGTGCGCCGCAGGTAGGCCTGGAGCACCGCGCCGACCCACGGGAAGTCCACCCGCAGCTCGCGCAGGATGCCCAGAGTGGAGTCGGTGGTGGTGTGGTCCTCCATGTCCAGCGTCACCGTGGTGCCGGCCGCAGCCGCGGCCTCGCAGATCAGCCGGGCGTTGTCCAGTGCGATCTTCTCCCCGTCGGCGGGCAGGAACTGCCCGACGGCGGAGAGCTTGACCGACACCTCGGCCCGGTCGGCCAGACCGGCGCGGTCCAGCTCCCCGAGCAGCCGGGCGTAGGCGTCGACGGTGGTCCGCGCCTGCGCCTCGTCGGTGACGTCCTCGCCGAGGTGGTCCAGCGTGACCAGGCGGTCCTCGGTGAGTCGCGCGACGGTGGGAAGCGCCTCCTCCAGCGTGGAGCCGGCCACGAACCTCGCGACCAGGTTCCGGGTGAACGGGACGCGCTCGACCAGTTTGCGGCAGCCGGCCGACCGCGCCGCGATCAGCAGGGACGTACGAAGCATGGTTGACCTCGCAGTAGAAGGTTTTACGGGTGCGGCCGAGAAGGGGGTCGGCTGTCGCAGTGCGCGCAGCGCCGACGGTATGGGGAGCCCTGCCCCTGCGGTCTCGCGCGCCCCTGGACCACCGGGGGGAGTCCGATGTGCACGGATCCGCTCGTACCGCCATCACTGCGCGATCGCGACAGCCGACCCCCTGTACCCGCCATCTCCTGGCAACGATCGGGCCGAGAGCGGCCCGGGGCCGGTGGCGTTCGCCCCTCGCTCAGCCCTGGTGGGGGTGGGAGGAGACCGTCGGGGGGACGAAGGTCTCCTTGATCGAGCGGGGGCTGGCCCAGCGCGCCAGGTTCTGGGGCGAGCCGGCCTTGTCGTTGGTGCCGGAGGCCCGGGCGCCGCCGAAGGGCTGCTGGCCCACGACGGAGCCGGTGGGCTTGTCGTTGACGTAGAAGTTGCCGGCCGCGAAGCGCAGCTCCTCGCTCGCCCACTGCACCGCCGCGCGGTCGTTGGCGATCACCGCGCCGGTCAGCGCGTAGGGCGAGCCCTCGTCGACCAGCTTGAGCACCCGGTCGTAGTCGCCGTCGTCGTAGACGTGGACGGCGAGGACCGGGCCGAAGTACTCGGTGCGGAAGACGTCGTGGCCCGGGTCGGAGCCGAGCAGCACGGTCGGCCGGACGAAGTAGCCCTCGGAGTCGTCGGCGGTGCCGCCGGCCAGGACCTCCAGGGAGGAGTCCGAGCGCGCCCGGTCGAGCACGCCGGACAGCCGGTCGAAGGAGCGCCGGTCGATGACCGCGCCCATGAAGTTGCCGAAGTCGGTGACGTCGCCCATGGTCAGCGACTCGACCTCGGCGACGAGGCCGTCGCGCATCCGGTCCCACATCGAGCGTGCGACGAAGGCGCGCGAGGCGGCCGAGCACTTCTGACCCTGGAACTCGTAGGCGCCGCGGACCAGGGCGGTGCGCACCACGTCGGGGTCGGCCGAGGAGTGCGCGACGACGAAGTCCTTGCCGCCGGTCTCGCCGACGATGCGCGGGTAGGAGCGGTAGTCGGCGATGTTGGCGCCCACGGTCCGCCACAGGTGCTGGAAGGTGCGGGTGGAGCCGGTGAAGTGGATGCCGGCCAGATCCGGGTCGCTCAGCGCCACGTCGGAGACCGCGCGGCCGTCGCCGGTGACCATGTTGATCACGCCCGGGGGCATCCCCGCCTCCTCCAGCAGCCGCATGGTCAGCTCGGCCGCGAACTGCTGGGTGGGCGAGGGCTTCCAGACCACGACGTTGCCCATGAGCGCCGGGGCGGTGGGCAGGTTGCCGGCGATCGCGGTGAAGTTGAACGGCGTGATCGCGTAGACGAAGCCTTCGAGCGGGCGCTGCTCCAGGCGGTTCCACTGGCCGGCGGGGCTGTGGGGCTGCTCGGTCAGCAGCCTGCGGGCGAAGCTGACGTTGAAGCGCCAGAAGTCGATCAGCTCGCAGGCCGCGTCGATCTCGGCCTGGATGGCCGTCTTGGACTGGCCGAGCATGGTGGCGGCGTTGAGGGTCTGGCGCCACGGGCCGGCCAGCAGGTCGGCCGCGCGCAGCAGGATGGCGGCGCGCTCGTCGAAGGGCATGGCGCGCCACGCGGGGGCCGCGCGCTTGGCCGCGGCGATCGCGGCGCGCGCGTCGTCGTGCGTCGCGTTGGCGAGGGTGCCCAGGACCGATGCGTGCCTGTGCGGCTGCACGACGTCGATCCGCTCGCCGCCGCCCATGCGGCGCTCGCCGTCGATGGTCATGGCCAGCTCGACCGGCTCCTTGGCCAGCGCTTCGAGCCTCTCGGTGAGCTCCGCCCGTTCCGGGCTTCCCGGCGCGTACGTCAGGACGGGTTCGTTCACCGGAGCGGGAACGTTGGTGACGGCGTCCATGGGCACCTACCTCCTTTGGGTCTCCTCGTTGAGCCGGACAAACGTTATGGGGATTTTGCCCCGAACGCCTTGGGTGCGCGGCCACTTTTTGGCACTCTGGGTTGTCCGATCGGACAATCGAGGTGCCATGCTTCCCGCCACCGGCCCTTCTCCTCCCCGCGACGGCTCCCAGAGGCCCGGCGGGGCGGGGCTCGACATGGACACGGCCATGCCGCCGCCCGAACACCCCTCAGCGGTGCCGCTGCGGGAGCTGCTGCTCGCCGTCGGCGCCCCGCTGGTGGACGTGCTGGCGGCGCCGGCCGGCCTGGAGGTCCCCGTCGGCGACGTGGTGATCCTCGACCCCGAGGACGAGACGGTGCCCTACGCCGGCGACCTCGTCCTGGTGATCGGCGTGCGGGGACGCGGCGCCGCGCACCTCGTCCGCTCGGCCGGGCGGCGCGGGGCCTCGGCGATCGCGGTGAAGGTCGACGTCGCCGAGGAGGCCGAGCTGCTGCGCGCCACGGCCGGGGAGTCCGGCGTGGCGCTGCTCGCCGTCCGGCCCGATGTGCGCTGGGAGCAGTTGCAGTCGCTGTGCCGCAGCGTGGTCGACGACGCGCGGCTGACCCTGGACACCGACATCGGCGACTCCATCGGCGACCTGTTCTCGCTGGCCCAGACGATCGCCACGCTCACCGGCGGGCTGGTCAGCATCGAGGACTCCGCGAGCCGGGTGCTCGCCTACTCCGGCGGGGAGGACGCCGACGAACTCCGCAGGCTGTCGGTCCTGGGCCGCCAGGGCCCCGAGCAGTACCTGGCGCTGCTGCGCGAATGGGGCGTCTTCCAGCGGCTGCGCGCCGGCGAGGAGGTGGTGCGCATCGAGGAGCACCCCGAACTCGGCATCCGGCGCAGGCTGGCCGTGGGCATCCGCGCGGGCTCCCAGCCCCTCGGCTCGATCTGGGTGCAGGAGGGGTCGGCGCCGCTGACCGCGCAGTCGGAAGAGGCCCTGCTGGGCGCGGCCCGCATGACGGCGCTGCACCTGCTGCGGCACCGCACCGAGGCCACGGCCGGGCTCCGGCTGCGCGAGGACCTGCTGGCCGGTCTGCTGGAGGGCCGCATCGAGGCCGCGGCGCTGGCCGACAGCATCGAAGTGGACCACGACCACGCGGTCATGGTCGCGGCGTTCGCCTTCTCGCCCGCGGGCGGCGGAGCGGCCGCGCCGGCCGAGGCCGCACCGGAGTCGCGGGCCGACCGATCCGAGGTCGAACTGAAGCGCCGCCGGATGACCAGCCTGATCTCGGTGCACGCCGCGGCCTATCGCCGCGACGCCCTGGTCACCACGCTGGGGTCGCGGGTCTACGTGCTGCTGCCGAACCTGGCGCGGCGCTCGGCCGAGGCGTCGGTGCTGGCCCTGACCCGCAAGATCGTCGAGGCGGCCCGCCGGCTGCTGGGGGTCGCGGTGCAGGGCGCGGTGGGATCGGTGGTGGGGCGGCTCACCGACGTCACCGAGTCGCGCGGCGAGGCCGACCGGATCCTCGACGCGATGAGCCGCGACCTGGGCATGGACGTGGCCACGATCTCCGACGTGCGGGCCAGGGTGCTGGTCAGCGAGACACTCGCGCACTTGCGGGCCGACCCGCGGCTGCGCGATCCGCGGACCGCCCGGCTGTTCGAGCACGACGCCGCGCACGGCTCCGAGCTCGTACGGTCGCTGGTCGCCTACCTGGAGGCGTTCGGCGACGTCCGCACCGCGGCCGGGCGGCTGCACATCCACCCCAACACGCTGCGCTACCGGGTCCGCAGAGCGGAGTCGGTCAGCGGCATCGACCTCTCCGACCCCAACGAGCGGCTGTTCACGCACCTGCAACTGCTGATGGAGCACGGAGGCTAGAGAGGATCGGAGGTGGAGACCGAGGAGGGTGGCTGTCGCGGTACGCGTAGCGCAGGCGGCACGCTCGCACCCGGACCCCGGCCGCACGTCCTGGCCGGCCTGATGTTCCCGGCCGGGAGCACCGACCGCACCGTGGAAACGGCCGAAGCCGTACTGCGACGCGCGTAGCGCTCCGCGCCCGAGCCGAACCGGGGCGGAGCGGGCGTCCATGGGCGCTCGGGGCGGATCCGGGGTGGAGGCCGACGGATCCGCGTGGGTACCCCCGGTCGGACTCGAACCGACACTTGTGACCCTTTTAGGGGGCCTGCCTCTACCATTGGGCTACGAGGGCCCGTCCATCATACCGGCCATAGCCAAAAGCCTGAATTCGCACCGGTTCGGCCTGTCAGCACACGAAACGGTCGGTCCCTCGCATCGGGACCGACCGTTCTGCGTGCGTTTTGCGGGTCAGCTCACGCGGCGCAGCAGCTGGCCGTTCTCGACCTGCGGCCGGCTCGCCTCCTCGAACGCCTGGCGCGGCTCGCTCATCTCCGGCAGCGACGCGAAGTCGCGGCGCAGGAAGAAGGCCAGCGTCCAGTCCGACAGGACGCGGAACTTCCGGTTGAACGTGGGGACCGCGAACAGGTGGTAGCCGCGGTGCGCCCACCAGGCGAACCGGCCGGTCAGCTTGATCCTGCCGAAGAGCTGGGCCGCGCCCTTGTGCAGGCCGAGGCCTGCGACGGCGCCCAGGTTCTGGTGCCGGTAGGCCTTGAGCTCCTTGCCCCGCAGGGTGGCGATGACGTTGTCGGCGAGCACCGGGGCCTGGCGGACGGCGTTCTGCGCGTTCGGCGGGTAGAAACCGCCGTTGCCGTCGGGCACCTGGGCGTTGTCGCCGCCGGCGAACGCGTTGTCCACGCCGTTGACGGTCAGGTACTCGCTGGTGTCGATGTGCCCCTTGGGACCGAGCGGCAGGTCGCTGGCCTGCACGACCGGGCTCGGCTTGACGCCGGCGGTCCACACCAGGGTGCCGGCTTCGAACTCGGTGCCGTCGCTGAGCTTGATGCGCTGGTCGACGGCCGACTCCAGGAAGGTCGAGAGCCGGACGTCGATGCCGCGCTGGCGCATCTGGTTCATCGCCTTCTCGCCGACCTCCGGGCCGACCTCGGGCAGGATCTTGTCCGCGGCCTCGATGAGGTAGAAGTGCAGGTCGTCGATTCCGATCGACGGGTAGATCCGGGTCGCGTCGCGGGCCATGTCCTCCAACTCGGCGATGGCCTCGGCCCCGGCGAACCCGCCGCCCACGAACACGAAGTTCAGCGCCTTGCGGCGGACCTCGGGGTCGTCGGTGGAGTCGGCGATGTTGAGCTGCTCCAGTACGTGGTTGCGCAGGTAGGCGGCCTCCTCCACGGTCTTGATGCCGATGCCGTGCTCGGCGAGACCGGGGATGGGCAGCGTGCGCGAGATCGCGCCGGCCGCGACGACGATGTGGTCGTAGGCGATCTCGCGGGTCGTGCCGGCGTTCGGCTCGAACTCGACCTTGCGGTCGGCGTGGTCGATGCGGATGACGCGGCCGTTGAGGACCTTCACCCGGTTGAGGACCTTGCGCAGCGGGACGACGACGTTGCGCGGAGAGATGCTGCCCGCAGCCGTCTCCGGCAGGAACGGCTGGTAGGTCATGTAGGAGTTGGGGTCGACGACAGTGATGCGGGCCTCACCGGGGCCCAGCTTCTTCTGCAGCCGCATCGCGGTGTACATGCCCAGGTACCCACCACCGACGATGAGCACGTGCGGGATCTCCGATTCGTCACCACCGCCGTGCACCAGCCGGTAGTTCCTGCTCTCGGTCATCGCATATCCGCCCTTGGTTCCCACATCGAGCCACCCGAACGAGTGGCGAAGATCGGTAAGTCTTCTTGTACTGACATCTCTGCACTCTGGTTTCGCGGAAAGAAGACGCTTCTTTTCGCTGGCCCGGGATCTCACCCATCCCGTGCTCGCTTGTGCATCCTTTCACAAGCCTCCCCCGTCAAGGAAGGGACAGACCGGAAAGGTTTAGACCATCATAAGGCCGGTTTCACGCACGTTTGCCCAGTTCAGGGCCCTTGTGAAGACTTTCACGCACTCGCGGGGACGTGATTGGTCTCACTCGGGGTTCCGGGCCCTTCCGCCCTTGTCCGCCCAGCTCCTCGCGCCCTTGCGCGGCCGCGGCGGCGAAAGGCGGACGTCACCCGGCCTCGTCCACGCCCCCCAGCAGCAGGCTCCAGGCGATCCCGTCGAGGATGTCGTGCTCGCTGGCGACGAACCCGTCCGCGCGGGTGCGCGCCAGCACCCGCTCCAGCACCAGCGCGCCGGCGCCGATCACGTCCACCCGGCCCGGGTGCATGACCCCGATCGCGGCGCGCTCGTCGTGCGGCATGGCCAGCAGGAGGGCCGCGATGGCGCGCACGCGCTCGACGGAGACGCGGGTGTGGTGGATGCGCTCGGAGTCGTACTCCGGCAGCTCCAGCGCGATGCCGGCGACGGTGGTGGCGGTGCCCGCGACGCAGACGACGGTCGCGGCCTCGGCCAGCGGGACCACCGCGGCCGCCTCGTCCAGCGCCGCGTCGACGTCGGCGGTCGCCGCGGCGACCTGCTCGGCCGTGGGCGGGTCGCCGTGCAGGTGGCGCTCTGTCATCCGCACGCAGCCGACGTCGACCGAGCGGGAGGCGCGCACCGCACCGGCCCCGACGGCGTCCTTGTGCCCCAGGACGAACTCGGTGGAGCCGCCGCCGATGTCGACCACCAGGTAGGGGCGCTCGAAGCCCTCGGCCGCCTCCTCGGCGGCCTCCAGCTCGGCCGTCGCGCCGATGAAGGAGAGCTCGGCCTCCTCGTCGCCGCTGATGACCTCCGGTTCGACGCCGATGATCGCGCGGACGCCGTCGATGAACTCCTGGCGGTTGGCGGCGTCCCTGGTGGCGCTGGTGGCGACCATGCGGACCGACTCGGGGCCGAACTCCACGCCGTGCTCCCGCATGAGCTCGGCGTATCCCCGCAGCGCCGCGAACGTGCGCTCCAGCGCCTCGGGGGCGAACGCCCCGGTGCGGTCCACCCCCTGCCCCAGGCGCACCACCTCCATGCGGCGCTCGACGTCGAGCAGCTGCACCTCGTCGTCGTCCAGCGCGATCACACTGCAGATGAGCAGGCGGATGGAATTGGTGCCGCAGTCGATGGCCGCAACGGTGTTCACTTGCCGTCCCCCGGTGTCGCGGTGGTGTCGGTGGTCTCCTCGGCGTGGACGCACGGGCCCTTGGCCCACCACTCCGGGAGCGCGTCCAGCGCCTCGCGGCCGAACGGGTTGGTCCCCGGCGAGGCGAGCTCGTGGCCGACGAGGGCGTGCAGGCACTTGACCCGCGTCGGCATGCCCCCGGCGCTCTGCATCCCTTCGGGCAGCGGCGGCACCCCGTCGGCCCGCGCCAGCTCGGCGCGTTCGGCGACGTAGGAGTCGTGCGCCTTCCGGTAGGCGGCGCGCAGCTCGGGATCGGAGTCGAGCCGCCGCGTCATCTCCCGCATGAGGCCGCCGGCCTCCAGCGTCCCGATGGCGGAGGCCGCGCGCGGGCAGGTCAGGTAGTACGTCGTGGGAAACGGCGTGCCGTCCTCCAGCCGCGGCGCGGTGCGCACGACGTCGGGCAGCCCGCAGGGGCAGCGGTGCGCCACCCCGCGCACGCCCCGAGGCGGACGCCCGAGCTGCGCCTCGACGGCGGCGATATCGGCATCGGTGGCCCGCTCCTCGGGAGCGGGCTGCTCAGCGGAAGTCATCTCGCAGATCAGCGTATCGGCTGCCCGATCCAGCCGCGCCGAACGGCCGACGCGGCGGGAGCCCGGAGCCCGTCGCGGAAAACTCGGCGGACGGATTTACAGCAGGCCCATGACCCGCTGGTCGGGGTGGTCGAGCCAGATCCGGTGCTCCTCCCCGGCCACGGTCAGGCCGAAGCGGTGGCGCTCCGGCTCCCCCAGGGCACGCCACCGGCTGTACAGGGCCTCGAACTCGTCCCACAGGCGGCGCGGGCCACCCTGTTTGGCGGTGAATCCCCCGTCGGCTCCGACGCTGAACGCCCAGGAGCCGTCCGCGGTGACCAGCCACTGCTCCTCGGGATGATCGGGATAGCGGATGCGGATCTCGTCGAAGTCGCTCATGAGGGAGAGGAAGAACCGGGTCTCCGGTGCGCGCAGGATCGCCGCCGCGTCGAGCCGGCTGGTCTCCGCCTCGGCGGCATCTTCGTCCTCTTCGCCGACTCGCCGGTACAGCGCCAGGGCCGAAGGCGAGGTGTGGGAACGGGTGGGCATGAAGCCCGCAGTGCGGGCGGAGAAGTGCCCGATCGCCCGGTCACCGCTGACCGTGAGCCGGACCAGGACGCCGCCGCCGAGCGGCCGGAACAGGTTGGCCAGGATCGCCCCGCCCTCACTGATCTGGTCCAGCCACGCGGCGGGGATCGAGGGGAAGGATGCGGTGGTGATCAAGTGCGTGAACGGACCGTTGTCCGGCAGTCCCCGCGCACCGTCCTCCGCGGCGACGACAGGCGTGTACCCGAGCCCGGCCAGCACCGCCTCCGCCCGCTCCGTCAACGTGGGATCGATGTCCACGCTGCTGACCGACCGGGAGCCGAGCCGCTCGCTCAGGAGCGCCGCGTTGTACCCGGTGCCGGTGCCGATCTCCAGCACTCGGTCCCCGTCCTGGAGGTCGAGCGCTTCGAGCATGCCCGCCATCAGGGTGGGCTGGGAGCTGGTGCAGGTCATGGCGGTTGCCTGTACCGTTCCCTCCTTGACGGCGGTGCCCCAGGCACGGTCGTCGCCGTCGAGTTGGGTGATGCAGATTTCGTCGGAGTAGACGTGCCGCAGCCAGCCCTCGCGCTGCGCGGGATCCGTGCCGTCAACAGGGCTGTACCGGCCGTCGTTCGCGGCAGAGGGCTTGAAGACGCGCGGCACGAACGGATGGCGGGGAACGCTGTTGAATACGCGTGCCCACTCGGACGAGGCGATGGCGCCCGTCTCCACGAGCCGCCGCGTGAGTTCCGAACGGAGCCGCCGCGCAATGGGGTCGTCGGCCGTGTGAACGTCAGGCAAGGGACGGACCTTTCTCCAGGGCGTCGGCCAAGGCGGCGGCGATATCCGACGCCACTTCCTCGATCCACGCCCATTGGCCATTGGGATTGATCTCCAGCAGAACCCAGTCACCGCGCTCGGTGACCAGGAAGTCCAGCGCCCCGAAGCGCAGCCCGAGGTCCCGGAGGAACGCCAGGACGGCATCCCGGGTCCGCTCGGGGACGTCGATGCGCCGGTAGCTCAGCGCGTCGTAGTCGGAGCGCCAATCGATCTCGGCCTTCGCCGATTCACTGTGGATCGCCGCCGCGAAACACGCCTCATCGACCACGGTCATCCGGACGGCGTGAGTGTGCGGAATCCACTCCTGCACCATGTGAGCGGTCAAGCCGATACCCGGGTCGTCCAGTTGCTCAGGCCGCACCTTCACGGTGAAGATCAGGCGCCGTCGATCATCGTCGCCCATGACTCCGCGCGGGGAGAACGGCTTGTAGACGACATCCCCGATGGTCTCGGCGAAACTCCGGGCCTCCTCGGAGTCGTTGGTGATGATCGTGCGCGGAACGCGTAGGCCGCGCGCGACCGCCGTCTGAAGTTGAACCGGCTTGTACTCGGCGTGCGCGATCCGGGAAGGGTGGTTGAGCCAGCGCGGGATGGCGGCGAGCGTACCGAGGAAACCGAGCTTGGCTTCGAGTTGCGCCCAGTCCCGATCGGCCTCGCTCATGCCCCCCGGGAAGACGAAGGGTCTGGGCCTGCGGTAGTAGATGCCGCTGATGTCGTCCAGGTCGAGAGAGCGTTCTCCGACACGCATGGTGCCGATCCATGTGCTGTCCAGGGTCGCCGACATCGACATGTTCATCGGGAAGTCGGCGACATCGCAGCGGAAGATCGGCACCCTGCGGCGGTTCAGCTCCTCGACGACCCAATCCGCGGTGGGATCGAACCAGTGCGTGAGGATCAGAACCGTCATGTGCTGTTACCCGTTGCTGCCGACGTCGGTGTCGTCGTCCGGGGCCTGGCGGTCGGACTGGTTGGTCGTCGTCGAGGTCTGGCCGCTGCCGCGCTTCATCATCGGCACATCAATGCCGCCGACGCGCAACATGGAGATCTGCCGATCGGGGTCGTAGTGGGCGCGCTCCGCCTCGGCCGTGACCGCGGGGTCGGCCGGGACGTCGACCGCGTGGCGAACGCCGAACGGCTTCGCGGAGGATCGCGGCCTCTCCAGCACGCCTGCGCCGCTGGAGGACGGGTTCCCGAAGGGGAACGGGTCGTGGAACTGCATCTGATTCATCCTTTCGGATAGGGGGCGATGGATGGATACCCACCTCTGAATGGCGCGGCGGCACGGCCCCTGAGGGGATCGGGGTTCTCGGTGCCGCCGCGCCGGTCTGTGACCGTGTCCGGTGGACTCGGGTCAGGGCGTGAGGCCGAGCAGGGATGACGCCCCGGCGATCACGCCCAGCGGGAGCATGAGCGCGACGGTCTCGACCGCGTGGAAGAGGCCCCGGGTCAGGCCGCGGGTTTCGCGCAGCGAGCGGCGTTTGATCCGCTCGTAGGCGGCGATGTCGATCCCGGTCCGGTTTTCGGCGGTGCCGAAGGGCCGTCCGCTCTCGGTGCGCCCGGTTGCGGCGTGGCACCAGGCGGGCAGTGTGCCGTGGGCTCGCCGGTAGGCCACGCGAGGCGACTCCGCCGTCCAGGACCCGGCAGGGCGGGAGAAGCGGCGGCCGTGCGGGGCGGTGAGGACCTGCCGGACGTGCGCGGCGCTCACGCCGCCACCGCCACCGGGTACGCGGAGAGTTCGGCCCACACCGAGTGGGCCGGGTGGTCGGGTGGGGCAGTCCAGCCGTAGCGGCGGGAGTGCAGGGCGATCAGCGCCAGACCGCGGCCGTGCTCGGTGTCGAACAGGTCGAGGGCGTCCAGGAGGCGCGGCGGGGCCTGCGGGGCGGAGGGGGCACCGGGCCTGGGGCCGAGGTCGAAGACCCACAGGGCCGCGCAGTCGTGCGGGAAGTGGATCGCGGCGACGAGGAAGCCGCCGTCCTCTCCGGAGGCGGAGTGGGTGACGGCGTTGGTGGCCAGCTCGCTGGCCACGAGCTTCAGCGACTCGGCCAGGTCGGAGGAGGTGGCGTAGGGACGGCGGCAGGAGGCCAGACAGCGCACGGCCCAGGTGCGCAGCTCTGCGGGTGCGCCGAGTGTCCCCGGCAGCGCGAGGCGGTCGAACGCCGGCCCCCACGCACAGCCGGGGTGCGCCGGAGTCGGCCGAGGGATAACGTTGGACATGGTTCTGCTCCCTGCTGCTACAGGCGAGTGGGACAAGGCCCTTGGCGAGTGCTTGCACCACCCGCCAAGGGCCGTTTTGTTGCGCGGACCGGCAGTGACCTTCCCGGGAACCCTGCGTGGCCGAGCCGGTACCGCGATAGTTAGAGTGTCACTCTCCGCAAACAAACATGCAAGTCCTATACGAAAAAATATGTGCGAGTCGCATATCATGATCCCATGAAGAAGCAGAAGCCTGGATCGCCGACCGACAGGAACCCCACCGTGGTGCGCTGGCAGTTGTCGCGGGAACTGAAGCGGCTTCGAGGGGATCGAAGTGCCACTGAAGTGGCAAAAGCCATGCGGATGACGACCTCGATCGTCTTCCGTTGGGAGACGGCGGGCTCCGACGGTGTGGTTCCGGCTCCCGGCACGCTTTCCCGGCTACTCGACTACTACGAGGTCAGCGACGAGGAAGCCCACCGCCTCATGGAGCTCCGGCAGGAGGCACGGACGCGCGGCTGGTGGCAGCCTTACGATCTCGACAAGCACTACGGAACCTTGATCGGGCTGGAAGCAAGCGCCATGGAGATTGAGGCGTACGACCCCCAACTCGTCCCTGGATTGCTACAGACCGAGGACTACATGCGCGCCGTCATCAAGGCGACGCGCCCTGACGCGCCCCCTGAGGTTGTCGAGCAGCGAGTCGAAGTCCGCATCCATCGCCAGAAGGCGTGGGAACGCGGCGCCACTGAACTGTGGATCATCATGGGAGAAGCGGCTCTTCGGCAGATGATCGGTGGCCCACCCGTGATGGATGAGCAACTCGCCCGCCTGCTGGACCTGTCCGACCACCCACGCGTCACGCTTCAGGCAGTCCTCTTCTCAGAGGGCGGCCACGCCGGACTCGAAACGAGCGGGTTCCGCGTACTCCGGCTCTCGGAGATCGACCTCACGGCGGTATACGTCGAGGGAAGGACGAGTAATCTCTATCTTGACTCCGACGAAGACGTCGAAGTCTACGAGAAGGTCTTCAACAACCTCCGCGCAACAGCTTCCGGCGCCCAGACCACCCGGTCGCTGATCGCGGACATCCGGCGCGGGATCCAGAGAGGGTGAACGCCTCCATGCTGTCCCAGGAAAAACTCCCCATCCAGGCAGAAGGATTGTGGCGGAAGTCCTCCTACAGCGGAGGCAATGGCGACTGCGTCGAAGTGGCCGACCTCCGTCCCGCCCGCGGCGTCCGTGACTCCAAGCACCCCGATCGGGCCGCGCTCTTCTTCGGCTCCGCCGAGTGGGCCGCCTTCGTCACCGCGGCCAGGGCGCGGGGCCTCTAGGAGGTCCGGAGGTCAGCGCTCCGGGGGTTGGGCCTCGGGGATCTCCTCTGATTCGGTGCCGACCTCGTCGGCCTCCTTGACCGACTTCCACAACTGGGTGAACCAGGGCTCCCGGGGGCCGGTGGCCTCCGGCTGCTCGGCGTCGTCGTCCTCGCCGTCGAGGATGACGTAGGAGCGCTCGCCCGGGTACTGGTAGTGCAGCCGGGTGCGGGCCTCGCGCTCGATCTGGGCGGGGTCCTGCAGCTCCTCGCTGCGCTGCTCCAGCTCCTCCACGTTCTCCCGCATCCGGGCCTGCTCCGCCCGCAACTGCGCGATCTCGGAGCGCTGCGCGATGTACTCGCGCAGCGGGTAGGCGAGGCTGAGCGCGATCACGCACATGACCAGTGCGAGGACCGCGGCGCGGCTGGTCAGCGCCGGCCGGACCCGGCCGGGCGACCTTCCCCCGCCGCTGCCGTAGCGCCTCGGCGGCTCGGCGGCGGCCTGCGTCGTCCGCGTGGTCTTCCTGCCGGTCGGGGTCCCGGCGGAGCCGGCCTTCGGTGCCCTCGCGCTCCCGTTCGGTCCCTTGGGCCCGGCCGCGCTCCTGGCGGAGCCCGCCTTCTTGGCGGAGCCCGCCTTCTTGGACCCGTTCGAGCCCGTGGCCCCCGACGCCTTCCCGGCCGGACCGCCCCGGGCATCGGAGGTCCGCCTCGACGCCGGGGCGCGGCCGGAGGCACCGGAGGCCGAGGACCCCGCCCCCTTCGAACGGCGGGGCCCCTTCGGCTGCTCCGGCACCTTCGGCACGGGTCGCTAGCCCTCCTGCTTGAACCGCGGGAACGCCGTCGCGCCGGCGTAGATGGCGGCGTCGTCGAGCTCCTCCTCGATGCGCAGGAGCTGGTTGTACTTTGCGACGCGCTCGCTGCGGGCCGGGGCGCCGGTCTTGATCTGGCCGGCGTTGGTGGCCACCGCGATGTCGGCGATCGTGGTGTCCTCGGTCTCGCCGGAGCGGTGGCTGATCATCGCGGTGTAGCCGCTGCGCTGGGCCAGGGAGACCGCGTCGAGGGTCTCGGTGAGCGTGCCGATCTGGTTGACCTTGACCAGCAGCGAGTTGGCCGCGCGCTCGATGATGCCGCGCTGGAGGCGTTCGGGGTTGGTGACGA
This sequence comes from Spinactinospora alkalitolerans, assembly GCF_013408795.1. Lineage (NCBI taxonomy): Bacteria > Bacillati > Actinomycetota > Actinomycetes > Streptosporangiales > Nocardiopsidaceae > Spinactinospora > Spinactinospora alkalitolerans. The sequence continues at coordinate 694,823 of NZ_JACCCC010000001.1, read as the reverse complement.
ACAGGTCGTCGCCGACGAGCTGGACGCGGTCGCCGATGGCCGTGGTCAGCTTCTTCCACCCCTCCCAGTCTTCCTCGTCGAGCGGGTCCTCGATGGAGACGAGCGGGTAGGAGTCGAGCAGCTCGCCGTAGTAGGCGGCCATCTCCTCGGAGGTGCGGGTCCTGCCCTCGAACTGGTAGGAGCCGTTCTCGTGGAACTCGGTGGCGGCGACGTCCAGGGCGAGCGCGATGTCGCGGCCCGGGGTGTAGCCGGCCTTCTGGACGGCCTCGACGATGAGGTCCAGCGCGGCGCGGTTGCTGTCCAGGTTCGGCGCGAAGCCGCCCTCGTCGCCGACGCCGGTGCCCAGGCCGTGCGCCTTCAGCACCGCCTTGAGCGCCTGGTAGACCTCGGCGCCCCAGCGCACCGCCTCGCGGAAGCTGGCCGCCCCGACCGGGGCGATCATGAACTCCTGGATGTCGACGTTGGTGTCGGCGTGCGCGCCGCCGTTGAGGATGTTCATCATCGGCACCGGCAGCACGTGCGCGTTGGGGCCGCCGATGTAGCGGAACAACTGGAGGCCGGAGCTCTCGGCCGCGGCCTTGGCGACGGCGAGGGAGGCGCCCAGGATCGCGTTGGCGCCAATGCGCGACTTGTCCGGCGTGCCGTCCAGGTCGATCAGCGCGCGGTCGATCAGCCGCTGCTCCTCCGGGCCGTAGCCCAGGAGCTCGTCGGCGACCTCGTCGTTGACCGCGGTGACGGCCTTCTCGACGCCCTTGCCTCCGTAGCGGTCGCCGCCGTCACGCAGCTCCACCGCCTCGAACTGCCCGGTGGACGCGCCGCTGGGGACCGCCGCGCGGGCGGTCGTCCCGTCGTCGAGCAGGACCTCGACCTCGACCGTCGGGTTACCGCGGGAGTCAAGGATCTCCCGCGCCTGCACTGCCTCGATCGACGACAACGTTGTACTCCCTATGTTCTCTCGCGTCGGGTCGTGGCCCGCGCTCGGCCCGGGCCACATTCGGCGGTTGAACGGCACCGCCCCGCACGGCGGGCGCGATCACCCGCGATCGCCGCGCGAACCACCCCAGAGCCTACCGAGCCGGGTGCCGCCGAGTCTCCCCTCCGACCGAAATTGGTTTAGTCCATTTGAAGAAATCCACTGCTGAGCCGCTCGTCGTTCGCCACCGCGCAACGGTCCGGTACCGCGCGCGAGCGTAACGGGGGTCGGCGTGTCGCGGCCGGATGCGGCCGCGCCGACGGGTCCGGCCGGTGGACGGTCGGGGCGAAACCCGGCCCGGGTGATTGGCTTGCCGGACTCCATCATCTACTATTCCCATCAAAGAAGTAGAAATAAGTGGGAAGGCTCCTCTTCGATGCGAACCCTCGTCCTGCTCGGTATCGTCGGCCTGCTCGCTCAGCTCGTCGACGGCAGCCTCGGCATGGGGTACGGCGTCACATCGGCCACGCTGCTGCTGCTCATCGGCGCCAACCCCGCGGCGGCGTCGGCGACCGTCCACATGGCCCAGATCGGTACCACGCTGGCGGCCGGCGTCTCCCACTGGCGGTTCGGCAACGTGGACTGGAGGGTCGTGCGGCGCATCGCGCTGCCGGGCGGCATCGGGGCCTTCCTCGGCGCCGCGTTCCTGAGTTGGCTGTCCACCGAGGCGGCCGGCCCGCTGATGTCGGGCATTCTGCTCGCCCTCGGCGGCTACATCCTGCTGCGCTTCACCGTGTGGGACACCCCGCGGGGCAACCTCGGCAAGCCCGTCCGGAAAAGATTCCTCGCCCCGCTGGGTCTCGCAGCGGGGTTCATCGACTCCACCGGCGGCGGCGGGTGGGGGCCGATCGGCACGCCCGCGCTGCTGGCCGGCGGCCGGATCGAACCGCGCAAGGTCATCGGGTCGATCGACACCAGCGAGTTCGTGGTGGCGCTGGCCTCCAGCCTCGGCTTCGTCATCGGCCTGGGGCTGTCCGGGATCAACCTCGCCTGGGTGGCGGTGCTGCTGATCGGCGGCGTGATCGCCGCCCCGATCGCCGCGTGGGTGGTGCGGCTGCTGCCGCCGCGCATGCTGGGATCGCTGGTGGGCGGTGTCATCGTGCTCACCAACGTGCACGCGATCCTGGGCGGTGACCTGATCGAGCTGCCCGGCGCCGCGCAGGTGGCCGCCTACCTGACGGCCGTCCTGGCCTGGGCCGGCGCCGTCGCCTGGTCGCTGCGCGCCCACCTGGCCGACCGCGAGGCCGAACGCCGCGTCGCCGCCGGGTCCGCGGGGGTCGAGGAGATCGAGGAGCCCTTCCGCGTGGACGTCCGCGACTGACGCCGGAGCACGGGTCCCCGCGCGGGGCGGGACCGGGACGCGAAGGCCCCCGGTCCCGCCCCGCGCCGTTTCCGCTCCCGTTCCGTTCACCTCGTCCCGTTCCGGGTAAACGGAACGGGACGCAGGCGCGTCAACCCATGTGGGGGTTCGCGCCCGAGCACCGCGCGCCCGCGCGGTCGGAGGAACCTGTGGGGACGACGAGGAGGGACGGCCCGGAGCGGACGGGACCGCACGGGCACGGCGCCCCTGGTGGTGGGCGATGGTGAACCGCGCGCCGGCCGACGCCGCGTTTCCGCCGGTCAAACGGCGCAACGCCGAGCTGGCCCTTATGCTCGTGGCCATCGCGCTGTTCGTCGGCGGCTTCGCCTGGGCCGGCCTGGCGCTGACCGGCGGCGTCCCCACGGCGCTGGGCGTGTACTCCGCGACGTTCGGGGCCCTGGCGCTGCTCCTGCACGTGGTGCTGCGCTTCGCCGCGCCGTGGGCCGACCCGCTCGTCCTCCCGCTGGCGCTGGTCCTCAACGGGACGGGCCTGGTCATGGTCTGGGCCCTCAACGCCGACGGGCCGGACGCCGGCACCGAGGTCGACCGCCAACTGCTGTGGACGGCGATCGGGATGACCACGTGCCTGGTCGTGCTGGCCACGGTCCGCCGACCGCGCAGGCTCCAGCGCTACCCCTACCTGATGGCGGCCGCATCGATCCTGCTGATCGCGATCCCCATCGCGCCGTTCATAGGCCTGGAGTTCTACGGCGCCCGGCGCTGGATCGGCTTCGGCGGGCTCACCGTGCAGCCCTCGGAGTTCGCCAAGATCACGCTGGTCCTCTTCCTCGCCTCCTACCTGGTCATGAAGCGCGGTGCCCTGTCGTTCGCGGTGCGGCGGGTGATGGTCGGCCCGGTGAAGGTCTTCAGCCTGCCGCGGATCCAGGACATGGGACCGATGATGGCGGCCTGGGGCCTGGCCATCCTGCTGCTGGTCGGCACCAGGGACCTCGGGACGTCGCTGCTGCTGTTCGGCCTGTTCCTGGCCATGCTCTACGTCGCCACCCAGCGCAAGTCATGGATCGCGATCGGCCTGGCCCTGTTCCTGGCCGGCGCCTACGTCGCCTGGCTGATGTTCTGGCACGTCCAGCAGCGGGTCACCATCTGGCTGGACCCCTTCGACCCGGAGGTCTACCGCGAGGCCGGCGGCAGCCACCAGCTCGTCCAGAGCCTGTTCGCGCTCGCCGACGGCGGCCTGCTCGGCACCGGCTTCGGCGCGGGCCGGGCCCAGTCGATCTTCGCGGCCGACAGCGACCTGATCCTGGTCTCCGTGGGCGAGAAGCTGGGCCTCGCCGGGCTGATGGCGGTCGTCGTGCTGCTGTTCCTGCTGGTGGAACGCTGCTTCCGGCTGGCACTGGCCTCGCCGGAGCTGTTCGTGAAGATGACGGCCGCCGGCCTGGGGTTCCTGTTCGCCTTCCAGGTCTTCGTCGTCCTGGGCGGGGTCACCCGGCTCATCCCCCTCACCGGCATGACCACCCCGTTCATGTCCGCCGGAGGCTCGTCGCTCATGTCGAGCTGGATCATCATCGGCCTGCTGCTGCGGATGAGCGACACGGTGCGCCGCCCGGCTCCCCCGCCCCTCCAGCACGACGAGCACCCCACCGAGGCGATGCGGCTGGGAGGGCGGCCCGAGGACGCGGCCGACCACACGACCGGCCGGCGCCGCTGACCGGTGCCCGACGGCCGGACGCATACCGGGGTTTGGCCGCCGCAGTGCGCGCAGCGCCGACGGCACGGCGAGTCCGAGCCCTGAGATGCCACCTCATGAACGCGATGGTCAGAGTTCGATGAGCTACCTTTGCGCTACATTCGCGAAGAACCTCCCCCGATCACCGATGGAAGGTCCCGACATGGAGCGCCGGTTCCCGATCGTGCTGCACGTCGCCCGCGTGCTGCTGTACTTCACCGGCGTGACGACCGTGCTGGGCATCGTCGTACTGCCCCTCGGCGCGAGGGGGCCGCTCACCTTCGCCGTCCTGGGCGTGCTGGCCTGGCTGGTGCTGCCCGGCGTGCTCTCCCTGATCGGCGCGATCCTGCTGCGCCGGGGCGGCTGGTGGGTGTTCGCCGCCGTCGTCGCGGGGCAGCTGATCGGCAGCTACCAGCACGTGGTCTCCATGTCCGGCGGCGGGGTCCCGGTGATCGCTCAACTGGTGATCACGGTCCCCACGCTGATTCTCGTCCTGCTCCCGCAGTCGCTGCGGTACTTCCACGGCCACCGGGCCGCGGTGCGCGAGCCGCGATCTTAGGCCTCAGGACCCAATCCGGGCCCTGCATCAGGGCCCGTTCCAGACGTTTTCGCGCACATAATTGAGCCTCTGGGCTCTGTTCCCGCCTTCCTCGCTTTCGCTACTCTCGACCGGTTCGTCCATGGACTCCAGCGACGGGACGGCGATTCGGGTGCTGCGGAAGATTCACGATCCGGAACGCGGTGCATCGCTACTCGAATACGCCGCGGTCATCCTGCTGGTCGCCGCGATAGCCGCGGCCGTCATCGGTTCCGGCGTGGCCCAGCAGATCGCCACCGGTCTCGGCGAGGCCGTGGACCGGGCGCTCAACCCCGACGATCCCGCGAACCCCGACGTCGACGTCGCCGACGGACCTCGGCCCGAATCGGGCGATCCGGGCCAGAGCGGCGAGAACACCCCGGGCGAACCCGCCCAGTCCGGCGAGCCGCTCCAGCCCGGTGACGACTCTCTCGGGGACCCCGCCGATTTCCTGTCCGAAGGATTCCTCCCCGCGGTGACCGGGGACCCCCAGACGTTCCAGCTCACCTACGCCGACAACGACGCCCCCGCCGCCGGCGGCCCCGACATCGTTCCCGTCGACAACCCCGGATCGGACGGGGGCGGCGAGGACGACAACGACGAGAACGGCTGGTGGAACGAGGACTGCTTCTGGGGCTACGGCTGCCCGAGCGGCGACATGCCCTGGTTCGGTTTCCAGGACCGCGGCAACTACAACTGGGACTGCGGGATCTTCGACGGCGTCTGCAAGCTCGGCGGCGGCTTCCTCAAGGGCGTCAACGACGTCGGCGAGAGCATCACCTCGGCGGGCTGCCTCGTCCACCTCTGCAGCCACGACGACTTCAGGGACACCTGGTCGGGGGTCGGGACGATCTTCACCCAGAGCCCGCTCACCACCCTCGGGCAGATGTGGGACGGCTTCACCGAGCCCTTCGAGGAGGCGTCGGAGCAGGGCGGCCTCTGGGGCAACATCGGATACAGCCTGCCCGCCGCCATCGGGGGGATCCTGAAACCCTTCAAGCTCCTCAAGGGGCTCGGGGACGATGACGGACCCGACAGCGGAAACGGCAACGGAAACGGCAACGGGTCGGACTCCGACGGCGAGGACGAGGACGATCCGCCGCCGGAGGAGGAAAGAGACGAGAACAGACCCGGGGCCTGCGATCCGAACAGCTTCGTACCGGGCACCCTCGTGCTGATGGCCGACGGCGGATACCTGCCGATCCAGGAGGTGGCCGTCGGCAACGAGGTCTGGGCCGGTGACCCGGAGACCGGCGAGAGCGGACCGCGCGAGGTCACCGACCTGATCACCGGCGACGGCGAGAAGGAGATCGTCGAGGTCACCGTGACCGCCGAGGACGGCTCCACCGACACCGTCACCGCCACCGACGGCCACCCCTTCTGGGCGCCGCAGTACGGCGCGTGGATCGAGGCCGGCGAACTGCAGCCGGGCACCTGGCTGCAGACCGGCGCCGGCTCCTGGGCCCAGGTGTCGGCCGTGGCCACCTGGACCGCACCGGACCAGCAGGTCCACAACCTCACCGTCGCCGACCTGCACACCTACCACGTCTCCGTCGGATCGGCCGACGTACTCGTACACAACGACGGAGAAGAGTGCGGAGACCTGGGGGAGGACTGGGAGCCCAGAGACCCGTCAGAAATCTGCAACAGCAGTGGCTGTGAGGACGTTGCGGCAGAAATCCAGTCAGAGATCGGTGGGGAAGTAAGGGTAATCAGAGACGGATACGGAGCTCCAGGCCTCGGTCAATACCGAGGAGAGGATACAATGTGGAGCGAACATTGGGTCGTCGTGAAGGATGGGAGAGTCTACGATGCGTGGACCGGACGCTACGGCGAACCCATCGATGATTACCTGGAAAACTGGCAGTACGGCGAGGACCTTCAATTCACGGATCCCCCTGACTAAAGAGAGCTCCTGATGGACTACCGCACCCTGTTTGCAGACGTCCACAGGCGTCCGAATGCTTACTTCCTCAGGGGCACCTACCGGGATGCCGTGGTATTCATGGCAGGGTGCGACGCCATCAATAATGGCGGACTCCTGATCGGTTTTCCGCAGTGGCTCGCCCTGAAGGCCGAATGCAGCGCCAGCCTGTCATGGCCCGCACTTGTCTTGAGAGTCACTTTCCCGGATATGAGACCGCGAGGCCTGGACGATCTTAGCGAAGAAAACGATAGAAAAGCCACTGAAAAACTCTTCTCCTTAATCGACGAATTTCTACAGGAGAGAGGGAATGCTCGCGGCGCCGCGGATATCATTACGCAGTACGCTAATACGCGGAGGTCCGGTACCGAGCACCAAACCTGAGCAGCGAAGACGGCACCACAGGGGCGGAGAAGAACACCACCGAGCGAAGAGGCTGGAATGAAGACGCGAGCCGACACACCTCCCCGCTCCGTCCGCGCCCAGCGGGTGCTGTTGTGGGTGGTGGCCGTCATCACCTGGATGAACGCGTGGGTGACGCTGCTCGACTCCGCGGGTGGCGGGGTGTTCCAGGCCGTCGGCTACGCCCTGCCCGAAACGGCGCTCGGAGCGGTGTGCGCGGTCCTCGCGGTCAGGCTGCGCACCCGGATGCGCTGGGTGCGCGTCGGCGTCATCGCCGTGCACGTCGTCGTGCTGATCGGGGAGCTCGCCCGCCTGGGCGGCGGCGATCCGCTGGCGCTGATCGGGCTGCTCTTCCCGATCGCGGGCCTGGTGCTGATCTTCCAGCGCGGTTCGCGGAAGTTCCTGACGGAGCGGCGTGAACGGCGCCGACGGCGCCCGCGCCGTTCCTAGGCCCAGTACTCCCGCCACTGCTCCGGGGTGAGGGCGCGCGGGTCGAGGCCGTCGGCTCTGGCCTTGGCCTCCGCCTCGCGCAGGCGATGGTCGAAGCGGCGGGCGGCGGAGCGCAGGTCCATCTCGGGGTCGGCGTCGCGGCGGCGCTCCGCCTCGATCGCGGCGAACAGCTCTCCCCCGGCCTCGCCGTCGTCGGCGACCAGGTCCTGAGGCAGGCCGTTGCGCACGGCGCGCTTCTGCAGCTCGTAGGCGAGCAGCGCCGCCGGCTGCCCGAAGGGGACGCCCGCCAGGATCGACGCCTCGTGCTCGCCCTTCGCCGCGCGCTCGGCCGCCTTGATGGTCTCCCAGTTGGCGCGCACGTCGCCCACGCCCTCGACCCGGGTATCGGCGAAGACGTGCGGGTGCCTGCGGGTCAGCTTGTCGATGATGGCGTCGGCGACGTCGTCGATCGTGAAGCCGTCGGCCCCGCGCTCCTCGGCGACCCTGGCGTGGAAGACCACCTGGAGCAGGACGTCGCCCAGCTCCTCGCGCAGCGTGGCGAGGTCGCCCTGCTCGATCGTCTCCAGCGCCTCGTAGGCCTCCTGGATCAGGTACTTGGCCAGCGATTCGTGGGTCTGCTCGGCGTCCCAGGGGCATTCGCGCCGCAGGGTGTCCATCACCTCGACGAGCGCGAGCACCCGGTGGCCGGAGCGCTTCTCGGGGAGCATGTCCTCACTCATGGACTCAGCCTCCCATGCCCGGCGGCACCTGCGCCCCGGGCCGGGTCTCGGGGGCCGACAGCGCGCTGACGCCGGGGAAGACCTGCAGGGTCGCCGGATCGATGGTGCCGTAGCGCGGGCTCACCTCGATCTCGGTCCGCTCGATGTAGGGCTCGACCTGGGCGCCCAGGTACTGTCCCTGCGCCGTCTCCCGGATCTGCGGCTCCACCTGGGCCATGCCGGCCTCGAGCTGCTCCTCCAGTTCGCCGCCCTGCAGGCCCTGGGCCTCCAACTGCTCGCGGTAGGCCTCCCGCTGCTGCTCGCGGATCTGCCCGCTGAGCGCCTCGACCTCCTCGGCGTCCGCGTCGACCAGCTCCTCCTGGACCAGCAGGAACATGGCCAGGTCGCGCGCCTGCGCCGTACCGGCCTGCTGGGCGAGGGGCTCGATCCCGCCCTGGTCCTCGACCTCGGCGTCGACCGCCGCGCGCCCGATGTCGATCCCCCTGTCCTCGGCGATCTGCTCGAACAGCGTGAAGCGGACCCGGTTGGCCACGATCTCGCTGGCCAACTGGGCGCGGTTGCTGTCGGGGACCTCCTGGCCGAGCTGCTCGGCGACCAGTTCCTCCACGGAGGCGATGTCGGTCTGGATCTGCTCGGTGCTGATCCGATCGCCGCCCACGACCGCGGCGGCGCCCGCCTGTGAGATGCCGCAGCCGGTGAGCGCGACCAGGGCGGCCCCGGACGCGAGGGTCAGGAGGGTCGTGCGGTGCGGGGAGGAGAGACGCACGAGGAGGAACCTTTCGATCGACGATCGTCCGAGGCCGCCGGGCCGTGGGCCCGGCAGGCGCGGCGCGGACGGCGGGCACGGGGCCGCCACTGTCGGCGGGCGTGCCCCGGGCAGCCACTGTGCCCTAAGTTACGCAACGCGCGCCACCCGCCGCGGCGGCCCTGCGACTACAGCCAGCCGCCGGAGCGCAGCGCGGCGACCACCTCGGCGACCGACTCCTCCTCGGACGCGCCGCTGGTGTCGAGGACGAGGTCTGCGTCCCGCGGCTCCTCGTAGGGGTCGGAGACGCCGGTGAACTCCGGGATCTCGCCCGCGCGGGCCTTGGCGTAGAGGCCCTTGCGGTCGCGGGCCTCGCAGACCTCCAGCGGGGTGGCCACGTGGATCAGCAGGAAGTCGCCGTTGTCCTCCACCATCGCGCGCACCTCGGCCCGCGTGGCGGCGTAGGGGGCGATCGGCGCGCAGATCGCCACGCCGCCGTGGCGGGTGATCTCGGCGGCGACGTAGCCGATCCGGCGGATGTTGAGGTCGCGGTCGGCGCGCGAGAACGTCAGGCCCGCCGACAGCATGCGGCGCACGACGTCGCCGTCGAGGAGCGACACCGTGCGGCCGGCCGCGCGCACCGCCTCGGCCGTGCCGCGCGCCACCGTCGACTTGCCGGAACCGGACAGGCCGGTGAAGAACAGCGTGAGGCCGCGCCGGGTCCGCGCGGGGCGCCGCCTGGCCAGCTCGGCGGCGACGGCCGGCGGCGTGAACCACTCCGGCAGTCCGGCGCCGCGGGCGAGCAGCTCATCGACCTCGGCGTCGGCGAGTTCGGCCCGCGCCGCCTCAGGGGCGACCCGGTCGGTGCGCCGCCACGTGTCGGCGTCGGTGTCGTGGCTCCACGGAGCGGGGACCACGACCGGGATCGGCGCGCCCTCGACGGCCCGCGCCTCCTGGCCGGCGCCGCGCTCGATCAGCACGTGCGTGGCGCCGTAGGCCGCCGCGACGTGCGCGATGAGCAGGTCGCGGCGCGAGGCCGGCAGCGGGGCGCCCTCCGAGGCCGGGTCCCCGGGCAGCGTCACGACCGCGAACCCGGTCGGGGAGGGCAGCATCGGCTCGGTGGCGAGCACGGCCGGCGCGGCGCCCTCGTCGCCGAGGGGCGCGTCGATGAGCACGAGCACGTCGGCGGCGCCGTTGTCGCCGATCTCCTCGGCGGCGGCCCGGATCTGGTACAGCGCCCTGTGGTGCAGCGGCCGGGCGGTCACCACCGCCAGCAGCGGGCGTTCGGCCGAGGCTCCGCGCCGCTGACGGACCTGGTCGGGGCCCAGGCGCAGGTGCCGCAGCGCGCCGTGCACGGGCGGCCGCGCGGCGCGCACCTTCCCGGCGAGCCGGTGCCGACCGTCGGCCCACCAGCGCTCACCGACCTCCAGTTCGGCCAGCGGCGCGCCCTCGGGGTCGGTGAGCAGAAGGCGGTCCGCCTCGGCCGACTCGTCGGGGACCGGAAGCGTGACCGGCACCGGCCAGTCGGCGCCTTCGGGCAGCCGACCGTGCTCGCACACCGACTTCGCCTCGGCCGCGGTCATGAACCCCGACAGCGGGTAGCAGCCGCTGAGGATCAGCTCCAGGTGGGCCATCGCCTCGGGGCCGGGAGTGTGGGTGGGCAGGTCGGATCCGCTCATGGGGGTCACTCTAGAACGCGTCCGGAAAAGGACGGTGAGGGCGCTCCGGGAACAGCCCGCGGTCGCCGGACGTTGGCCTTGGTGGTCGGCCCCGCCGATCGTCCACCGCGGGCACGGGGGGAATCCGTGTGTCGCCGGTGCCGGGTGCCACGTAGGCTAGGAGCGGGGAACCAACCGATCCAGTCCCGCGCGTCCCGCCCGCCGCACTGTCGGTCCAACTTCTCACGCCCCACCTGGTGATATGAGCCTTTCCGGACTTCTCGCCGTCGTCGCCGACGACCCGGCCCTCAAGAAAGCGATCGAAACCGCCCGTGGCGGCCACGATCCCCGTCTCGACCTCGTCGCACCTCCGGCGCTGCGGCCGTTCCTGGTCGCCGCTCTGGCCACCGACGCCCCCGTGGGCGCGGGCCGTCCGGTTCTGGCCATCACCGCCACGGAGCGCGAGGCGGCCGATCTGACGGACGCCCTCGGCTCGCTGCTGCCGGCCGAGTCCGTGGCGCTGTTCCCCGCGTGGGAGACGCTTCCGCACGAGCGGCTGTCGCCGCGCTCCGACACCGTGGGGCAGCGGCTCGCGGTGCTGCGCCGACTGGCCCACCCCAACCCCGACGATCCGCTCACCGCGCCGCTGCGCGTGATCGTCGCCCCCGTGCGCAGCGTCCTGCAGCCGCTCGTGGCCGGGCTGGGCGACCTCAGGCCGGTGCGCATCCGGCCGGACGACGAGGTGGCGCTCGACGAGGTCGTGGACTCCCTGGTCGAGGCCGGGTACGCCCGCGTCGACCTGGTGGAGAAGCGCGGCGACGTCGCCGTGCGCGGCGGCATCCTCGACGTCTTCCCGCCCACCGAGGAGCACCCGCTGCGGCTGGAGTTCTGGGGCGACCAGGTCGACGAGATCCGCTACTTCCAGGTCGCCGACCAGCGCTCCATCGGTGCCGACTCCGCCGATGCCCGCGGCCGCGCCGCGTCAGGCCTGTTCGCGCCGCCGTGCCGGGAACTGCTGCTGACCCCGCAGGTCCGCGAGCGCGCGCGGGAGCTGGCCCGGCGGCACCCCTCGCTGGCCGACATCCTGGACAAGCTCGCCGACGGCATCACGGTCGAGGGCATGGAGGCGTTCGCGCCGGTGCTCGCCGACGACATGGAGCTGCTGCTGGACCTGCTGCCGACCGGCGCGCACATCGTGGGCTGCGACCCCGAGCGCATCCGCACCCGCGCCCTCGAACTCGCGGCCACCAGCCGGGAGTTCCTCGACGCCTCCTGGATCAACGCCGCCTCCGGCGGTGAGGCCCCCATCGACCTCGGCGCCTCGGCCTACAAGTCCATCGCCGAGATCCGCTCCGCCGCCGCCGCGCTCGACCTGCCGTGGTGGACGGTCACCCCGTTCGACGCCGGCGCGCCCGCCTCGGCCGAGGAGGACGACTCCGTCCTGATCGGCGCCGCGGCGGCCGACGAGTACCGGGGCGACACCGAGCGGGCGCTGGCCGACGTCAAGTCCTGGCTGCACGACGAGTGGCGCGTGGTGATGGTCACCCAGGGCCACGGCCCGGCCGAGCGGTTGGCCGCCATGCTGCGCGACGCCGGTCTGGGCGCGCAACTGCGGACGGACCTGCCCGGGACCCCCGACACCGCGATCGCCACCGTCGCCACCGGCCGGATCGAGCACGGCTTCGTGTGCCGGTCGGTGCGCACCGTCGTCCTCACCGAGGCCGACCTCGCCGGGCAGAAGTCCTCCACCAGGGACATGCGCCGGATGCCCAGCCGGCGGCGCGGAACGATCGACCCGCTCCAGCTCAAGCCGGGCGACTACGTGGTGCACGAGCAGCACGGCGTCGGCCGCTACATCGAGATGGTCAGCCGCAACGTCCAGGGCGCCACCCGCGAGTACCTGCTCATCGAGTACGCGCCGTCCAAGCGCGGCCAGCCCGGCGACCGGCTGTTCGTGCCGACCGACCAGCTCGACGAGGTCACCCGCTACGTCGGCGGCGAGGCCCCGACGCTGAGCAAGATGGGCGGCTCGGAGTGGACCAAGACCAAGAACCGCGCCCGCAAGATCGTCCGGGAGATCGCCGGTGACCTGATCCGGCTCTACTCCGCCCGGCAGGCCTCCCCCGGCCACGCCTTCACCGCCGACACCCCGTGGCAGCGGGAGCTGGAGGACGCGTTCCCCTACGTGGAGACGCCCGACCAGCTCGCCGCCATCGACGAGGTCAAGCGCGACATGGAGAAATCGGTCCCGATGGACCGGCTGATCTGCGGCGACGTCGGCTACGGCAAGACCGAGGTGGCGGTGCGCGCCGCGTTCAAGGCGGTGCAGGACGGCAAGCAGGTGGCGCTGCTGGTGCCGACCACGCTGCTGGTGCAGCAGCACCTGTCCACGTTCTGCGAGCGCTACGCCTCCTTCCCGATCACCGTCAAGCCGATGTCGCGGTTCCAGACCGACGGTGAGGTGGAGCTGACCCGCGAGGGGCTGCGCAACGGCGACGTCGACGTCGTGATCGGCACGCACCGGCTGCTGTCCACCGAGACCAAGTTCAAGAGCCTCGGGCTGGTGGTCATCGACGAGGAGCAGCGCTTCGGCGTCGAGCACAAGGAGGCCCTGAAGCGGCTGCGCACCCAGGTCGACGTGCTGGCGATGTCGGCGACGCCGATCCCGCGCACGCTGGAGATGGGGCTCACCGGCATCAGGGAGATGACCACCATCCTCACGCCGCCGGAGGAGCGGCACCCGGTCCTCACCTTCGTCGGCCCCTACGACGAGAAGCAGATCGCCGCCGCGATCCGCCGCGAGCTGATGCGCGAGGGCCAGGTGTTCTTCGTGCACAACCGGGTGGCCTCGATCGACAAGGTCGCCGCGACCCTGAGCAGGCTGGTGCCCGAGGCCCGGGTGGCCTACGCCCACGGCCAGATGAACGAGCAGCAGCTCGAAAAGGTCATGGTCGACTTCTGGGAGAAGAACTTCGACGTGCTGGTCTCCACCACGATCGTGGAGTCCGGGCTCGACGTGCCCAACGCCAACACCCTCATCGTCGACCGCGCCGACGCCTACGGGCTGTCGCAGTTGCACCAGTTGCGCGGCAGGGTCGGCCGCGGCAGGGAGCGGGCCTACGCCTACTTCCTGTACCCGCCGGAGAAGCCGCTGACCGAGACCGCGCACGAGCGGCTGGCCACGGTCTCCCAGCACACCGAGATCGGCGCGGGCATGTACGTGGCGATGAAGGACCTGGAGATCCGCGGCGCGGGCAACATCCTCGGCGCCGAGCAGTCCGGCAGCATCGCCGGGGTCGGGTTCGACCTGTACGTGCGCATGGTCGGCGAGGCGGTGCGCGAGCTGAAGGGCGACCCGAACGCGGCCGAGGAGATCGAGACGCGGGTCGAGCTGCCCATCGACGCCCACATCCCGCACGACTACGTGCCGGGTGAGCGGCTGCGCCTGGAGGCCTACAGGCGGATCGCGAGCGTCTCCGACGACGGCGACATCGCCGCGGTGCGCGAGGAGCTCGCCGACCGCTACGGCGAGCCGCCCCGGCCCGTGGACAACCTGCTCGCGGTCGCGCGCTTCCGGGTCCTGGCCAAGAGCGCCGGCCTCACCGACGTCGTGGCGCAGGGCGGCCAGATCCGGTTCGCGCCGGTGGAGTTGCGCGAGTCGCAGCAGCTCCGGCTGCGCCGCCTGCACCCCAAGTCGATCTTCAAGGAGCCGACCAAGACCCTGCTGGTGCCGGCCCCCAAGGCCGGCGGCCTGGGCGGCAAGCCGCTGCGCGACCTGGAACTGCTCGCGTGGTGCACCGACCTGGTGACGGCGGTCTTCGAACCGGGCAAGGCCAAGGCGGCGCCGCAGGGGTAGAACCTCACGGCGACTGGGCGATGGTGCGCGCCCGCCTCGGCCACCAGGGGCCTCGGAACCTCAGCCCAGGGGGTTTTGAAGCCCCGGCCACAGGTGGGACCCGCGGCGACCGGGCGATCCTCTCGCGTGGCCGAAGGCCCCTAAAGGGATCGCCCCGGCGCCGCGCCACCCACGCCGCCACCGTGCGTGCCAGGACGCGACCGGGGTTTCGGTGCGCGCCCACGGCGGCGGGCCATCGCACCTGCCCACCTCGGCCACCGAGGGCGTGAAACACCGGCCACAGGGGCGTGCACCCCAACCCAAAGACTGAACGCGCACCGCCTGCTTGGGCGCCGGGCCGAAACCGCGGTGTCGGTCCGCACCGACGGTGTCGGCGTGCGCTTCGCGCGCGGGAGGGCGATTTTGCGTCCACGGGCCTTCGGCCACGCGAGAGAATCGCCCACCCGCACGCCGTCCCTCCCGGGGTGGGCCCGACCCCGGGTCGCGCGCCCTTCCAACGGCCTTCTGGAGAAACCCCTGGTCGGGTCGGCCATCTTCGCAATCAAATCGACTACTCTTAGTATTCGAACTTTTACAAAGAGTAGTATCTGCGGAGAGGACCGACCCCCAGATGGAGACCGCCAACCTCGAACCGGAACTCGCCGATCACCTGGCCGTGCTGCGCCGACGATGGTGGGTGATCGCCCTCGGCGTGTTCCTCGGTTTCTCGCTGGCCGCCGCGGCGCTCCTCACCATGCCCAGGACCTACACGGCGGCCACCTCGGTGCAGGTCAGGCCGACGGGGATTGCGGAGCTCACGGGAGAGCTGTCCGGACGCACCAACGGGGAGGTCAACCTCGACACCGAGGCCCAGATCGTCCAGTCGGCCGAGGTCGCGGCGAGGGCCGTGGAGAACCTGGGCGGCGCCGACGTGACGGAGGCGCGCGAGCGGCTGGAGATCACGGTGCCGCCCAACAGCAGCGTGCTGGAGATCGCCTACTCCGACTCCACCCCCGAGCTGGCCAGGGACGGGTCCGCCGCCTTCGCCGACGCCTACCTGCGGCACCGCTCCGAGCAGGTGGAGGCCCAGATCGACGGTCGGCTCGAAGCGCTGCGCGCCGAACTCGACGGGCGCGACGAGGAGCTGGCCGAACTCGCCGAGCGGGCCTTCTCCGGCACCGGAGCGGCCCAGATCCGGGCCGAGACCCGGCTGGACGCGGCGCAGAACGAGGTCTCCGACCTCAACAGCGAGATCAACCCGCTCGAGGCGCTGCGTGCGTCGCTGGTGACCGGGCAGGTCATCACCGCGGCCGTCGCCCCGGAGGAGCCGGCCTCGCCGATCCCGCCGCTCTGGCTGGGCGGCGGCGCGCTGCTCGGCCTGGTGCTCGGCCTGACGGCCGGCTACCTGGTCGACCGCGGCGACCCCCGGTTGCACGGCGTGTCCGCGGTGCGCCGGGCCGTCCCCCAGCCGGTCCTGCTGGACCTGCATCGGCGGCCCGGCAGCGCGGCCGGCCTGCTGCCCGCCTCCAGCCGCTCCGGTCAGGGCTTCCACGAACTGGCGCACACGCTGGTGGCCCAGATGGGGCCCGGCGACCACGTGCTGCTGATGCCCGGGGTCTCCCCCGGCCGGTGCGGCTCGGTCGCCGCCGTCAACCTGGCCGCGGCGCTGGCCCGCACCGACGCCGACGTGCTGCTGGTCTGCGCCGACCTGGAGAGCACCGACGCCACCGCGCTGCTCGGCCTGCCCGCCGGTCCGGGGCTGGCCGAGGTCCTGGCCGACGGCGCCGACGCCGCCGAACTGGAGCGGCACCCGGCCGGGCTGCCCGGCCTGCGCGTCCTGCCGCCCGGCGAGGCCGGTGGGCGCGCCGCCGGACTGCTGCAGCGCGGCGCCATGAGCGGGCTCATCCGCGAGCTGCGCGGCACCGCCCGCTACGTCGTGATCGCGACCGCGCCCACCTGCGCGCGCGCCGACGCCCACGCCATGGCGGTCGAGGCCGACGCGGTCCTCGCCGTGGTGGAACTCGGCCGCACCCGCGCCGACGAGCTGACCGAGAGCGTGCGCCGGCTCGAACACATCGGCGTCGATGTGCTCGGCACCGTCGTCGTGCCCGCGCAGGGCGCGGCGGGGGGCGCCGGTGAGCGCCCCCGGCGGGCCGCGGAAGGCCCTGCACCCGCTGAACAGGCCGGACCCGTCGGGACCGCCGAGCAGAACGGTCCTTCCGAAACCGCCGACCGGACCGAACCCTCCGGAGCCGCGGCCGAGCCGGCCGGGGAGCCGGAGGGGGCTGCCGCGGCGGAGGCCGGGGCCGGATCGGACGCCGAGGCCGGGAGCGCGGCCGAGACGGCGGCCGGGGCCGGTGCAGACGAGGTCGACCGGGCCGAGGAGGCGGATCGGACCGAGGAGACGGATCGGGCTGAGGAGACCGACCGGACCGACAAGGCCGATCGGACTGAGGAGGCCGACCGGGCCGACCGGGCCGACCGGACCGACAAGGCCGATCGGCGCAGCGAGGAGCCGGACGAGGAGCCGGCGGAGGAGCCGGGCGCCGGTCTCCCCGCGCGGCGCTGATGGGGGCCGGTGGACTCCGCACCGCGGCCCCCGCGGCCGGGCGAGCGCACGCGGCGGGGTGGCCGGGGCCGGGGTGGCCCGTCACCGCACTGTTCGTCGGATACCCGCTGTGGTGGGCGCTGGGACTGGGGCAGTTCGCGTTCTGGCTCTTCGCCGTGCCCATGGCCGTGGAACTGCTCCGGCGGCACCGACGGAGCGGACTGCGCCTGCCGCCCGGTTTCGCCTTCTGGGCGCTGTTCCTGGTGTGGTCGGTGGCCGGGCTCGGCCTGATCGGACTGACCGCGCCGGGCACGCTGGCCGGCAGCGCCGGCTACCTGGGCGCGCTGATCCGGCTCGGCACCTACCTGGCCCTGACCGTGCTGCTGCTCTACGTGGGCAACCTGTCCCGCGCCGAACTGCCCGACCTGCGCGTGGCGCGGGTGCTGGGCTGGCTGTGCCTGACCACCGTCGCCGGCGGCCTGCTCGGGACGTTCGCCCCGGACTTCGGGTTCACCTCCCCCGTGGAGGCGCTGCTGCCGGCCGCGCTGGCCCAGCACTCCTATGTGCAGGAGATGCTGCACCCGTCGGCGGCCCAGGTCATGGACGTCCTGGGCTACGAGGCGCCGCGCCCCAAGGCGCCGTGGGAGTACACCAACACCTGGGGCAACGTCCTGTCCCTGCTGCTCATCTGGTTGGTCATCGGCTGGCTGCACCTGGGAACGGGGTGGCGGCGCTGGGTCGCGGGCACCGCCGTCGTGCTGTCGGCGGTCCCGATCGTCCACTCGCTCAACCGCGCCGTGTGGGTGGGCCTCGCGCTGTCCCTGGCCTTCCTGCTGTTCCAACTGGTGCGGCGGGGCCGCGTGGTCGCTGTGGCGCTGTGCGCGCTGGCGGCGGCGGCCGTGGCGGTCGCGGTGCTGCTGTCCCCGCTGGTGGCCATCATCGAGGACCGAGCGGACAACCCGCACAGCGACAGCGGCCGGGCCGCCGCGAGCGCCGCCGCGGTGCAGGCCGCCAACGACTCCCCCGTCGTCGGCTGGGGGTCGACCCGGGACGTGCTGGGCAGCAGCGCATCGATCGCCGTCGGCAAATCGGCGGAGTGCCCGCAGTGCGGAAACCACACCATCGGCAACAACGGCCAACTCTGGCTGCTGCTGGTCGCCAACGGCTGGGTGGGAGCGGCGCTGTTCCTCGCCTTCTTCGCCCGGACCGCGTGGCGGCACCGCTCCGATGTCTCACTGATCGGTTCCGGCGCCCTACTGACGATCCTGCTGCTCTTCTGGTACATGTTTTTTTATGTCGCGCTAACGGCTCCGCTGGCCGTCTCGATGCTCGCCGTGGCCCTGCTGTGGCGCCGGAGCACCGAGCGGACCGGCGGCGCCACCGCGGCGGTGGGGGGTGTCACGTGATGAACGGCGAAACCACCTATCTGACCGACCTCGCGGAAGTGTTGTGGCCGTGCGGCGGACTGCTGGGCCGGGGAGGTGAGTGCACCGGCCCCCATGAGACACGTGTGCCCGATCCCCGCGGCGCGTCGGTGCGCGAGTACCTGCCGGTCCCCTCGGCGCACAACCCGCGGGTGATCCTGCCCGCGGCCAACCGCTACGCGGCGGTGCGCGGGATCTCCGCGTTCGCCCAGCGCCACTCCTTCAAGGAGCGCTTCCGCGCCGCGCTGCTGAGCACCGCGTTCGCCAGCGGCGTGGCGCCGCTGCTGCTGCGCGACCGGCTGCGGGTGGGGTCGGGGCCGACCATCGAGCAGGCCCTGTCCGAAGCCCTGGACCGGGAGATCGTCATCGCGATCCACGTGGGTCCGCCGCGCGCCAACCGCAAGCCCGTCCTGCTGCTGCTGACGCCCGGCGGCCGGACGATCGGCTATGCCAAGGTCGGGGTCAACCCGCTGACCTCGCGGTTGGTCTCGGCGGAGACTTCGGCGCTGCGCCGCCTCGCCGACTCGCGGCTGCGCGACATCACCGTGCCCCGGCTGCTGCACTCCGGTGACTGGAACGGCCGCCCGCTGCTGGTGCAGGAGGCGCTGCCGGTGGGCGACCAGACCGACCGCCCCACCCGCCGCCAGTTGCTGCGCTGCGTCACCCAGATCTCGGGTCTGGAGCCGATCCGGGAGCGGCGGATCTCGGCCAGCGCCTACCGCTCCGTCCTGGCCGGCCGCATCACCGCCCTCGGAAACCGGGCCGAGGCCCCCGCGCTGCGCGCCACGCTCGCCCGGCTGCCCGACGTCCGGGTTCCCTTCGGTGCCTGGCACGGCGACCTGACCCGGTGGAACATCGCGAGCACGCCGCGAAGGGCGTTCGTGTGGGACTGGGAGCGGCTGACCATGGACGTCCCGGTGGGCTTCGACGCCCTGCACTACGAGCTGAACGAGTCGGTCCAGGTCGGCGTGCACCCCGGGGTGCACCGCTGGCTCGACAGCGGGTCCCGGCTGCTGCGCGATCCGCTGATGTCGGGCGTCGGGCTGCGGCCGGACTCGGTGTCCACCGTCATGGCCCTGTACCTGATCGACCTGGCCACCCGCTACCTGCAGGACCGGCAGGCCGAGGCCGGCGGCCGACTCGCCGCCGTGGACGACTGGCTGCTGCCCGCTCTGGCCGGGCTCGAAGAACGCGCAGCTCATGAGGCACGCCACTCCTGCTGAGGTCCACGGCGTTGGCCGTCCGGCGGGTGATCATCGTTCGTGTGCCGCGCGCCCGCTATCGCGGACACGCCCATTCCGCACGAAGCAATAGGAGTGTCTGAAGCCATGTCCGTCGGCAAACACGTCACGAAACGGCTCCCCGAGCCGATGAAGCGCACGGCACTGTCCACCGCGAGCGCGCTCGGCCAGATCACCCGGGAGCTGCGGACCCTGCCGACCTTCCTCATCGTCGGGACCCAGCGGGGCGGCACGACCTCGCTGTTCAAGGCGCTGGTGCAGCATCCGCACGTCATGGGCCCGACACTGCGCAAGGGCGTGCACTACTTCGACACCCAGTACGGCCGCGGCGCGGACTGGTACCGGGGCAACTTCCCCCTTCGCCGGCCGGTGCGCCCGCGGGGGAGCCGGCGCACGGCGGCGCCCCAGGTGGGCGAGTCCAGCCCGTACTACATGTTCCACCCGCTGGCGGCGGAGCGCATCGCGCGGGACCTGCCCGACGTCAAGGTGATCGTGGCGCTGCGGGACCCGGTCGAGCGGGCCTACTCCGCGCACGTCCACGAACGGGCGCGCGGCTTCGAGAGCGAACCGTTCGAGGCGGCCCTCGACCTGGAACAGGAGCGGCTGGCCGGGGAGGAGCGGCGGCTGTGCGCGGATCCCGGCAGCAGCTCCCACAGCCACCAGCACCACGCCTACCTGGCCCGCGGCCACTACGTCGACCAGTTGCAGCGGCTGGAGAAGCACCTGGGGCGGGAGCGCGTGCACATCGTGGAGAGCGAGGCGTTCTTCACCGATCCCGAGAGCGTCTTCCGCGAGGTCGAGGAGTTCATCGGCGTGCCGCACCACCCGGGCATCCGGTTCGAACAGCACAACGCGCGCCCGCGCATCGGCATGGATCCGGCGCTGCGCGCGCGGCTGACCGAGCACTTCGCGCCCTACGACGAGCGACTCGCCCAGTGGTGGGGCCGGACGCCGGCGTGGCGGCGGTGATCCGCGTGCGGACGGAGCGGCCGCGGTGCGGGAAGGGGACCGGGTGAGCCGGCGGGACTCGGTCGGACTGGGGCGGGTGGCGCGCGGCGGCGCGGTCAACATGGCCGGGGCGGTGATCGGCGCGGCGCTGAACGTGGGGCTGGTGATCGCCGTCACCCGCGCGTTCTCCCAGGAGACCGCGGGCGCGTTCTTCTCGGCGACCTCGGTGTTCCTGATCGTGCTGGCCGTGGCCAACCTCGGCACCTCCAACGGAGTGGTCTACTTCGTGGCCCGGCTGCGCACGCTCGGCGCGGCCGGGCTGGTGCCGCGGGTGCTGCGGCTGGCGTTCGGCCCGGTCGTCGCGGTCTCGCTGGCCCTGAGCTGCCTGATGCTGGCCTCGGCCGGCGCGCTGGCCGAATGGCTCGGCGATCCGGAGGTGGGCGCCTACCTGGTGCTGCTGGCGGCCTTCCTGCCGTTCGCGGTCTACGCCGACGCCGCGCTCGCCGCGACCCGCGGGTTCCACGACATGCGCGCCACCGTGCTGCTGGACAAGGTGGCCCGCCCGCTGGCCCAACTGGCGCTGCTCGGCGGCGTCGCCCTCACCGGGGCGGCCGGCCTGCTCACGGTCGCCTGGGCCGGGCCCTACCTGCCTGCGGCGCTCCTGGCCGGGTGGTGGCTGCGCAGGATCATGCGCGCGGCTCCCCCGGCCCCGCCGGCGCCCGACCCCGACGCCGAGCCGCCCCGGGTCGACGCGCGGACCTTCTGGGCCTTCGCGCTGCCCCGCTCCGTGGCCAGCGTCGCCCAGATCGGGATCCAGCGCAGCGGCATCGTGCTGGTGGCCGCGCTGCGCGGTGCGGCCGACGCCGCCCTGTTCACCGCGGCCACCCGGTTCATGGTGGTCGGCCAGTTCGGCACCCAGGCCATCCAGTTCGCGGTCCAGCCGCGGCTGGCCGAGCTGCTCGCCGTGGAGGACCGCGCCGGCGCCAACACGCTGTACCGGACCAGCACGGCCTGGCTGATCTGCCTGACCTGGCCGCTGTACCTGCCGGCCATCGTCTACGCTCCGCTGATGCTGCGGCCGTTCGGCGCGGACTACTCCACCGGGTGGGGGGTGCTGGTCGTGGTCTCGGCGGGCATGCTGGTGTCCTCGGCGTGCGGCATGAGCGACCTGGTGCTGACCATGGCGGGCCGGACCGGCTGGAACCTGGTCAACAACCTCGCAGCGCTCGTGGTGACCGTCGCCGTGTCCCTGGCGCTGATCCCGTCGGCCGGTGCGGTCGGCGCGGCGCTGGCCTGGGCGGCGGCGATCGTCGTGCGCAACCTGCTGCCGATCCTGCAGCTCTCCCGTTCGATGGGGCTGCACCCGTTCAGCCGCACCTGGCTGATCGCCGTGGCCGCGTGCCTGGTGTGGTTCGTCCCCGCGCCCCTGGCCTGCCGCGCCGTGCTCGGCTCCGACCCGCTGTCCCTCGCCGTCGCGCTGGCGCTGGGGGGCGCGGGGTACGCGGCCACACTGTGGCGGCTGCGCGGGACGCTGGGGCTGACCGGGCTGCTCCGGCGCCGGGCGCGGGCCGAAGCCGTGGTCGAGGATCCCGGAAAAACAGTACCGACACCACTGTGAGTAACAGATAAATTACATAGAGTCATGTAATCATGGCCGCATGCCATCTGCCCCTGTTCTGCTCGTCGCGTCCAGCGGAGGCCACCTCGCGCAATTGTGGTCCCTGCGTCCCTGGTGGAAGCAGCGCGAACGCGTCTGGGTCACGTTCGAGACACCCGACGCGGTATCGACGCTCAACGGGGAGAACGTCCGTTGGGCCCACCATCCCACGACCCGCCACTTCGGCAACCTGCTGCGCAACAGCGTGCTGGCGCTGCGCGTGTTCGCCCGGCGGCGCCCCGGCGTGGTGGTCTCCACCGGGGCCGGGGTGGCCCTGCCGTTCTTCGTGCTGGCCTGGGTGCTGCGCGTGCCGACCGTCTACATCGAGGTCTACGACCGCATCGACACCCCGACGCTCACCGCGCGGCTGTGCCGCCCGTTCACCCGCCTGTTCCTCGCCCAGTGGGAGGAGCAGCGCGCATTCCTGCCGACCGCGATCACCGTAGGACCGCTGCTGTGACCGACTTCCACGCCACCTCCGAAGGCCGACCGCTCGTGCTGGTCACGCTCGGCACCGACCACCACCCCTTCGACCGGCTGGTCGACTGGGTCGACGGCTACGCCCGCGAGCACTCCGATGTCGCCGTCGTGGTGCAGCACGGCGCGTCCCGCGCCCCGACGGCGGCCCAGGGCACCGCCTTCCTCGACCGCCACCTGCTCGGCAGTCTCATGAAGCGGGCGGCCGCGGTCGTCACGCACGGCGGCCCGGCCACGATCACCGAGGTGCGCCGACGCGGGCGGCTGCCGATCGCGATCGCGCGCGATCCCGAACTCGGCGAGCACATCGACGACCACCAGCTCCGGTTCGTGACCCGGCTCGACGACGCCGGCCTGGCCCGCTCCTGCGCGAGCTCCCAGCAGTTGGCGGCCACGCTGGACAAGGCCCTGGCCCAGCCCGGGGACTTCCGGATCGACGGGGTCGGCGGGGCCGGCCCGGCCGCGGCGGCCCGCGCGGCCGGCGCCCTCATCGACCTGCTGACCCCTCCGGTCCGGTCGGCCGCCGACCGGCCGCTGCCCCCGCCGCAGGCGCCGGGAGCGGAGCCGCCCTGGCCCGAGGTGGCGGTGGTGGTGCCCACCCGCGACCGCCCCGAGCTGCTGCGGCGCACCCTGCGCAGCATCGCCGTGCAGGACTACCCCGGCAGAATCACCACGCTGGTGGTCTACGACCACGACGCACCGGACCACTCGCTCGCCGACGAGTCCGGGGACCGCCGCGTCCTGGTCCTGGGCAACACCATGAGCCCCGGCCTGGCGGGCGCCCGCAACACCGGGATACTCGCCGCGGGGACCGACCTCGTCGCCTTCTGCGACGACGACGACACCTGGCTGCCGCACAAGCTGCGCGCGCAGGTCGAGGTCATGCTGGCCGAGCCCGACACCGAACTGGTCTGCTGCGGCATCAGGGTCGCCTACGACACCGCCGAGGCCGAGCGCGTCCTGGACCGCACCACCGTCACCTTCGCCGACCTGCTGCGCTCCCGGCTGACCGAACTGCACCCCTCGACGTTTCTGATCCGGCGCGACGCCATGGTGCACGGCTGCGGACCGGTCAACGAGGAGATCCCCGGCAGCTACGGGGAGGACTACGAACTGCTGCTGCGCCTGGCCCGGCGCGGCCCCGTCCGCAACGTCCCCGAAGCCGCCGTCCGCGTGCTGTGGCACCGCCGGTCGCACTTCGCCGGCCGCTGGCAGACGATCTCCACGGCGCTGCGCTGGCTGCTCGCCGAGTACCCGGAATTCCGGCTGGTGCCGCACGGCTACGCGCGCGTGGCCGGGCAGATCGCGTTCGCCGAGGCCGCCGCGGGCCGGCGCGACGCCGCGCTGGAGTGGATCCTGACCACCCTGCGCGCGCGCCCCACCGAACCGCGCGGCTACCTGGCCCTGGCCGTCACCTGCGGCCTGCCCGCCGGAGCGGTCCTGCGCACCCTGCACAAACGCGGCAAGGGCGTGTAGTGCCCCGGCCGACGCCTCGGCCACAGGGAGCCTTGAAGCTCGACCACAGGGGGTTGTGAACCCCGGCCATAGGGGTTCGCGGTGAACGGGCGGCCCGTCGTGCGGCCGCAGGCCCGTGTGCGGGGTGCCCGGCTCCGCGCGAAGCACACCGGGCGTCCTGTGGACCAGACCGAAACCATGGTCACGGTGTGCACCAAAGGCGGCGGTCCGCTTCGCGCACGGGTGCGACGTTCACCTCAACGGGCCTGCGGCCGCACGAGAGAACCGCACCCGCGCGAACCCCCTCCTGAGGCTGAGGTTTCAAGACTCCCTGGAGTCAAAGTCTCCTTCACCCCTTCACGGGGCCGAGCTTCAAAACCCCCTGGCGCCGGGGACCCCTTCGACTCCCCCGGTATCGGGAACCCTCTCGGCTCCTCCGGCGTCGGGAACCCCTTCGGCTCCCCCGGTACCGGGGATCCCGCCGCCTCCCTGGGGCCTGCCGTGCAGCCACCGGGACGGGCCGGACGGGCCGTCCTGCGGCCGGTCCTTCCCGAGCCCCTCGGCCAGCTCCAGGGCGTCCTGGATCGCCTCGTAGGCCTGCGGCGGGATGTTGACGTAGTCGTCCCTGCTCGCGTCGATGAAGCCTGCCATGGCGTACTCGTTGTGCAGCACCCGGAAGTCGCAGGTGGGCGCGGTCATGCCGTCCCAGATCTTGACCGCGCGGACGCGCTCGTACTCGCGCAGCGTCTCGGGGATGTCGGCGTACCACCGCCGGGTGGCGGCGGGGTCCCCGGGGATCGGCACCGTGCCCATCTCGCCGATCATCACCGGCTTGTCGGGGTCGATGCCGTGCTCCTCGCCGTTGGCCTGGACCCATTCGTACATCGGGGCCAGGGCCTCCTCGAAGGAGTCCACGTGGTCCCAGTTCGGCTGCAGCTCGCAGCCGGTCATGTTGTAGGCCTCCCAGCTCAGCCAGTCGACGTAGTCGTTGCCGGGCCACAGGCCGGGCAGCCGGTCGAAGTTGTCCTCCCAGCCGGTCACGTTCCACACGAAGACCGCGTTGTCGGCGGCCTCGTCCCGGTACAGGTCCACGATGTGCCGCCAGGCCTCGGTGAACTCCTCCGGGGTGCCGCGCCTGTTGTAGCGCTTGTTGGCGTCGGCCTCGTGGTCGAACGTGACGTAGACGGGAACGCCGAGGTCGGCGATTCCGCGCGCCTGCGAGGTCAACTCCTCGTCGAAGTCGCCGTCGATGATCCGGCGGTAGCGCACCGGCGGATGGCCCGGCCGGGTGAAGCGCCTGGCCTCGATGTTGACGTGCAGGAACCTGCCCTCGCTGACGAGGCGGCGCTCCCGCTCGTTGGGGATGTCGCGCTGGTCGATGCCGTGCCAGGTGTAGACGATGTCCATCGAGCGGCCGATGGCCTCCTCGAGCGAGTGGATGTCCTTCTGCCACGGGCTGGCCCCCCACCAGACGCCGCAGGACGGCTCCAGGATCTCGCTCACCCCGCACCCCGGCCGGGGCGACGGGCCCGACGGACCCGACGGGGTCGGGACGGGCATCGCCCGCCCCTCGTCGGACGGGTACTGCAATGGCGAAGCCGAAGGGTCGTCGTGCACGCTCACCGGCCGCATCGCGGCGTGGCCGCACGCGGTGGCGAACAGCGTCGCCGCGCACAGAGCCGCACCGAACCTCCCGGTCCGACGCCGATCACCACTGGGCCGGGATCGGCACGCGCCCCCCGTCTTCACGGAACCTCTTTTTCCGCGCATACACAATTGGTTACCACATGCGCGCATCCATTCACACTAAGTGACCAAAAGTGGCGAGTCGGCCCTCCCTGCCGTCAATAGCCGTAACGCCACCGGGCCGGAGCCGTCAGGACCGACACCGTGATCCGGTCCCTGCGGGCGAGACCGCCCTGCCACGAGGTGTCGGCGCGCACGGCCACCGGCCCCGTCGTGAACCGCATCGGGTTGCCCGAGACCGTGTGGGTGCACGAGAGCCGCGCCGTGCCGTCGGGAGCCAGCGGCACCTCCCCGTGGTGCCCGACGAAGCCGGCGATGGCACGGAACTCCCTGACCGGCGCGGCGACGAAGTCCTCGTAGCGAACCCGCCGGGTGGGGGCGCCGCGTCGGGCCAGCGACGCCAGCACCGCGTTCTGCGCCATCCACTGCACCGCGGTCCCTCCGGGGGAGCGGCGGGCCATCTCCTGCTCGGGACTGCTCCGCATGGCATCGGGGCGCGGGACCCGCTTGCCCCAGGAGTGGGCGACGGCGCGCGGGTCGCGCACCACGTGCAGGACGCGCATCCGGCGGCCGTAGCGGCGCCACAGGCACGCCGCGAGTGAGGCGTGCTTGCTGGAGTCGACCACGACGGCGCAGCCGCTCACGCTCGCGATCGCGGCGTAGAGGCGGTCGTAGAGATCGGTGTAGCGGCGCACCCGCTCGGCCGCCTCGGCGGGCAGCTCCCGGCTCAGCAGCCGCGGCACGAACCGGGTACGGTCCACCGAATCCTTGAGGTCGAGCACCTCACGGGCGTCGAGCCGATCCCAGCCGCCGAACGCCTCGACGCCGACGGCGCTCCAGAAGGAGCAGTCGGCGAACGGCGCACCGCAGCCGCACGGCTCGCCGTCCACGAGGCTGCGCCGCCACATGTGCACCAGCTCGCCCACCGAGCACACGTCCGGCAGCTCGCCGAGGAGCCGCTCGATCAGGGTCGAACCGGACCGGCCGAGGCCGCCGACGAAGACCAATTGATAGTCACTCACACGAACGTAGATTACTACTGTGAGTGATCGTTGCTGGTCTTCAGCTCGCCCACGCGGAGGCCGACTCTCTTCGGCCCCCGCGCGCCCGCCTCAGCCCGCCTGCACGATCATGCCCGCGGCCACCGTCGTGTTCGTCCCCTCGTCGATCAGGATGAACCCGCCGGTCATCCGGTTGCGCTTGTACTCGTCGGCGAACAGCGGCTGGGTCCCCCGGAGACTGACCCGGCCGATCTCGTTGAGCGCGAGCTCGGTGGCGTCCTCGTCGCGGTGCAGCGTGTTGACGTCCAGCCGGTAGAACAGGTCGCGCACCACCGCCTTGGCCGTGCGGGTGGTGTGCTTGATGATCAGCTTGGAGCGCGGCGTGAGCCTGCGGCTCTCGGCCATCCAGCAGATCATCGCGTCGACGTCCTGGGTGACGGCCGGCTTGTTGTTGGGCCGGCAGATCATGTCGCCGCGCGAGATGTCGATGTCGTCCTCGAGCAGCAGCGTCACCGACATCGGGGAGAACGCCTCCTCGACCTCGCCGTCGGCGGTGAGGATCTTGGCGATGCGGGTGTCGAGCCCCGAGGGCAGGTGCGTCACCTCGTCGCCCGGTTTGAGCACGCCGCCGGCGACCTGGCCGGCGTAGCCGCGGTAGTCGTGCAGCTCCGGGTCGTCGGCCTTGTGCGGCCGGATCACGTACTGCACCGGGAAGCGCACGTCGATCAGGTTGCGGTCGGAGGCGATGTGCACGTTCTCCAGGTGGTGCAGCAGCGAGGGCCCGTCGTACCAGGGCATGTTCAGCGAGCGGTCCACCACGTTGTCGCCGTGCAGCGCCGAGAGCGGGATGAAGGTGAGGTCGGTGACGTCGAGCTTGGTCGCGAACGCCGAGAACTCCTGCTTGATCTCCTCGAAGCGCTGCTGGTCGTAGTCGACCAGGTCCATCTTGTTGACCGCGAGCACCAGGTGCGGCACCTGCAGCAGGGTGGCCAGGAACGCGTGGCGGCGGCTCTGCTCCTGCAGGCCCTTGCGCGCGTCCACCAGGATGATCGCCAGGTCCGAGGTCGAGGCCCCGGTGACCATGTTGCGGGTGTACTGGATGTGGCCCGGGGTGTCGGCGATGATGAAGGTCCGGCGCGGCGTCGCGAAGTAGCGGTAGGCCACGTCGATCGTGATGCCCTGCTCGCGCTCGGCGCGCAGGCCGTCGGTGAGCAGCGCGAGGTTGGTCTGCTCCTCGCCGCGGGTGCGGCTGGTGCGCTCCACGGCGTCGAGCTGGTCCTCGAAGATGGACTTGGAGTCGTACAGCAGTCGGCCGATCAGGGTGCTCTTGCCGTCGTCGACGGAGCCGGCCGTGGCGAACCGCAGGATGTCAGTGCTCATGTGCAGGTAGTCCCAAAGGAGTCGATAAGGGGTACGCGGCGGTGGGGCGGTCCCCGGCCCCGGCTAGAAGTAGCCCTCGCGCTTGCGGTCCTCCATGGCGGCCTCGCTGGAGCGGTCGTCGGCGCGCGTCTGGCCGCGCTCGGTGATGCGGGTGGCCGCGATCTCGGCCATGATCTCGTCGAGCCCGTCGGCGGTGGAGCGGACCGCGCCGGTGCAGGTCATGTCGCCCACCGTGCGGTAGCGGACCGTCGCCTCGAACAGCTCCTCGTCGTCATCGCGGACGATGTGGGGATTGTCGGCGAGCAGGATGCCGTCACGCTCGAACACGCGGCGCCTGTGCGTGAAGTAGATCGAGGGCAGGTCGAGGCGCTCGCGCCCGATGTAGCCCCAGATGTCGAGCTCGGTCCAGTTCGACAGCGGGAACACCCGGATGTGCTCGCCCCGGTCGATGCGGGTGTTGAAGGTGCCCCACAGCTCCGGCCGCTGGTTCTTGGGGTCCCACTGGCCGAACTCGTCGCGGAAGGAGAAGATCCGCTCCTTGGCCCGCGCCTTCTCCTCGTCGCGCCGGGCGCCGCCGAACGCCGCGTCGAACCCGTTGTCCTCGATCGCCTCCAGCAGCGCCGAGGTCTGCAGCCGGTTGCGGCTGGCCCACCGGCCGGTGGGCTCGGTGACCTTGCCCGCGTCGATCTGCTCCTGCACCGACGCCACGACCAGGCGCACGCCGGCCTCGGCCACGCGGCGGTCGCGGAACTCCATGACCTCGGGGAAGTTGTGCCCGGTGTCGACGTGCATCACCGGGAACGGGATCGCCCCCGGCCAGAAGGCCTTCTCGGCGAGGCGGAGCATGACCACGGAGTCCTTGCCGCCCGAGAAGAGCAGGACGGGACGTTCGAACTCGGCCGCCACCTCGCGCATGATGAAGATCGCCTCGGCCTCGAGGAAATCGAGCTGGGAGAGCTGGTAGCGCCCCAGTGGCTGACTGGCCTGAATCGCCTGGCTCATGAATCCGCCTCACGCTCGCGTCACTCACAGCGGCGGGGGCGTCAGCCACCCGCGTGTGGACCTGCACTGTCCAGATCCGCGACATTACGGATGCTGGCTAACAACATACTCGACAATTCCGGTCGGCATACCAGGATATCGGGAAGGGACGGGTCGGTCTCGTTGTAGGCCAGCTTCGCGCCGTCGATGCGCGAAGCGTGCAGCCCGGCGGCCTGCGCGACGGCGACCGGAGCCGCGCTGTCCCACTCGTACTGGCCGCCTGCGTGCAGGTAGATGTCGGCGATGCCCAGCAGCACCGCGCAGATCTTGGCGCCGGCCGACCCCATGGGCACGACCTCGGCCCCCATGCGGGTGGCCAGCCGCTGCACGAACTCCGGCGGACGGGTCCTGCTGGTGGTGATGCGCAGGCGCTGGCCCGAAGGGCGCTCGTCCGGCAGCCACGGCGGATCCACCGTGGACAGGGTGCTGCCCTGCGCCGGAAGGGAGACCGCGCCCGCCACCAGCTCGCCGTTCTCCCAGAGCGCGACGTGCACCGCCCAGTCGACCCGGCCGGCCTCGGCGAACTCCCGCGTCCCGTCGAGCGGATCGATGATCCACACCCGCCGGGCGCTCAGCCGCGCGCGGTCGTCGACGCCCTCCTCCGACAGCACGGCGTCACTGGGGCGCAGCCGGCCCAGCGCGGAGAACAGGAACTCGTGCGACAGGCGATCACCCAGGGTGCGCAGCACCTCGGGCTCCTCGAAACCGTTGCGCGCGCGCAACCGCAGCAACTGCTGCCCCGCCTCCGTGGCGAGATCCCGCGCCACCTCATGATCATTTCGGATGGTGCTCACCAGACTCAGTATGCTCCCGCTCCACGGATCACCGCTGACCACGTCTTCCACAGGATCTGGACGTCCAGGGTCAGCGACCAGTTTTCCACGTAACGCAGATCCAGTCGGACGGATTCCTCCCACGAGAGGTCCGCGCGCCCGCTGACCTGCCACAGCCCCGTCATGCCCGGTTTCACCACCAGTCGCCGCCGGACGTCGTAGCCGTACTCGGCCACCTCCTCCGGGAGCGGCGGCCGCGGCCCGACCAGGGACATGTCCCCCAGGAGCACGTTGATCAACTGCGGCAGCTCGTCGAGCGAGTACCGCCGCAACCAGGCGCCCACCGGGGTGATCCGAGGATCCCTGCGCATCTTGAACAGCACGCCGTCGTGCTCGTTACGGGGGTGCAGCACCGCCTTGAGCGCCTCCGCACCGACCACCATCGTACGGAACTTGTACAGGGTGAACTCCGCCCCGTCCTTGCCCACACGGGTCTGGCGGAACAGCGCCGGCCCCGAGCCGCCGGCCCGGATCAGCAGCACGATCACCGCGAACAACGGGGACAGCAGGACCAGGGCGAGCCCGGCCGCCACCCTGTCGTAGAGGCCCTTCACCAGCCGGCGCACGCCCGCGAGCTCCGGGTGCTCCACGTGCAGCAGGGGCAGGCCCGCCACCGGACGGATCGTCGTGCGCGGACCAGCCACCTCCATCAGCGCCGGCGCGACGGTCAGATCCGTCCCGCTCTTCTCCAACCGCCAGGCGAGCCTGCGCAGTTCGGCGCCGTCCATCTCCGGGCAGGTCAGCACCGCGACCGTATCGGCCCCGCCGGCCTCGACCGCCGCCGGCACCGCCGAGAAGGCCCCGTAGACCGGGCAGCCGTCGATGTCGGAGAGGTCCGGGGCGCACTGGCCGTCGGGCACGCACACCCCCACCACGTCCATGCCGTGATAGGGCTCGCGGCGGAACTGCCGGATGAGATCGCGCGCGCCGCCGCTGTGGCCGACGACCACCACCCTGCGCATGCACACCCCGGCCCTGCGGCGCCGGTGCAGCCGCTTGCGCCAGGCGTAGCGGATGGTCAGGCTCATCAGCGTCACCGCGGGCAGCGCGACCAGCACGTACCCGCGGGCGACATCGGTCTTGGTGGCGTAGGCCGCGATCGCCACGGCCGCGGTCGCCATCACCCCGGCGGTCAGAACGCGCCGGAACTCCTCGGTCCCCACCCCGATGAAGCGCCGCTCGTACCCTCCCGCGAGCGCGACGGCGACCGTCCACAGCAGCGGCAGCGCCAGCGATAACAGGACGTAGGGAAAGGCCGTCTCGGTGGTGATCATCTCCGCGAAGCGAAGTTGGACGGCCAGCAGCCCGGCGACGACCGCGCAGCTCAGATCGATGCCGAGCAGCCCGCCGACATAGGACCTCGTCCAGTCGGGGAGTACCCCTGCGACCGGTGCCCGCCCGGTACCGACCTCCACTGCGCTGAAGACGGCCATGACCCCCACCTCGACATCGCCCGCTCCGACCCGCATGGCGGCACGACACGACGGTACGAACCACAGCGAAATGAGTCAGGGGGCGTGGAACACGATCTGACCCGTGAACAGTAGCCAAACGTGACGGAGAAGTCGCGTAACGTCACTGAGGGTGATGGGGAAAACCCGTGCACAGTCCAGGTCAAGTGAGTACAACCCCGGTTTAGCCCCGGAATCCGGCATCCGGACCCGGCCGCCCCTCTGCCGACCGACCGGTCCGCGGGGAGAACCGCACCGCGCCCGAACCGGGCGCGCCGCCCGCCCCGGGCACCCGCAGGGCCCGGGTCCCGCGGGCGGAGGGGGAGCCGCTACTGGGCGGTGTGGTAGACGTTCTGCGCCTTCTCCAGGCCGTCGGCCAGCACGGTCTCGACCGCGTCGGCGGCGCGCTCGATGTTGAGGTCGAGCTCCTTGGCCTCGGAGCCGGAGAAGTCCTTCAGCACGAACGCGGCCGGATCCATGCGGCCCGGCGGGCGGCCGATACCGAAGCGGACCCGGACGTAGTCGGGGCCGTCCAGCGACTTGCTGATGGAGCGCAGGCCGTTGTGCCCGCCCGCGCCGCCGCCGCGCTTGAGCTTCAGGGCTCCGTAGGCGACGTCCAACTCGTCGTGGACGACGAGGACGCGCTCCAGCGGAATCTTGTAGAACGAGCAGAGCCCGGCGACCGGGCCGCCGGAGAGGTTCATGTAGGAGCGCGGCTTGGCCAGCACCGCCGGCACGCCCGCGACCCGCGTCTCGGCCACCTCGGCGTGCGCCCGGTGCGCCTTCCAGCGCTCACCGGCGCGGGCGGCCAGCGCGTCGGCCACCATGAAACCGACGTTGTGCCGGTTCCCGGCGTACTTCGGCCTGGGGTTGCCCAACCCCACGACCAGCCACCGCTGCGCGCCCACGTCACTCCCCCGCTGATCGGCGGCCCGCCCCGGAAACACGGACGCGCGGCCTCCCAGCAGGCGCTGCAGGAGACCACGCATCGGTGCGAACCCTTTTCCTCGAAAGAAGACTACTCGTTCTCGGCCTCGACCTTTTCGTCGGCGGCCTCGCCCTCGGGGGCCTCGGCCTCGACGGCCTCGCCACCGGTCTCGGTCTCCGCCTCCAGCTCCTCCTCGGTGCGCTCGGCGGCGATCGTGAGGACGATGGTCTCGGGGTCGCTGGACAGCTCCACGCCCGACGGCAGCTTCAGGTCGGCCGCGGTGACGTGCACGCCGACCTCCATGCCCTCGACGTCGAACTCGACGCCCTCGGGGATGTGGGTGGCCTCGGCCTGGACCTCGACCTGGACGAGCTCCTGGTTGAGGACGCCGCCCGGGGCGACCTCGCCGGTGAGGACCACCGGGATCTCGACGGCGACCTTCTCGCCCTTCTTCACGACCAGCAGGTCGACGTGCTCCAGGAAGCCCTTGATCGAGTCGCGCTGGACGCTCTTCGGCAGGGCCAGGTTGTCGCCGCCCTCGACGCCGTCGACGCGCAGCAGCACGTTCGGGGTCTTCAGGGCCAGCATCAGGTCATGGCCCGGCAGGTTGATGTGGCGGGGCTCGGTGCCGTGGCCGTAGAGGACGGCCGGCACCTTACCCGCGCGGCGGGCGCGGCGTGCGGCGCCCTTACCGAACTCGGTGCGCGGCTCGGCAGCGATGCGTACCTCGGACACGACAAAACTCCTCGGAATCACCCCCGCATACGCGGGGAAACACGACTTCTGTAGAACCACTCCCGCATGGGCGGGGAAACCCCGCGTAGACGGGGAACACGACCGCGCCGCGCCACACCAAAAGCCCACGCGGCCACAGGGACGAGCCCCACGGACGCGGGGACACTCGATCAAGTCTACTGGTTCGGAACGGCAGCTCCGAACACGGGAGACCGGCCCGACAGGCGGACCGGCCCCCTGGCCGGCCGGACCCTCAGCCCGCACCCTCGAACAGGCTCGTCACCGAACCGTC
Source organism: Spinactinospora alkalitolerans (assembly GCF_013408795.1). Classification (NCBI taxonomy): domain Bacteria; kingdom Bacillati; phylum Actinomycetota; class Actinomycetes; order Streptosporangiales; family Nocardiopsidaceae; genus Spinactinospora; species Spinactinospora alkalitolerans. Next base: position 661,336 of record NZ_JACCCC010000001.1, on the reverse strand, counting down.
GCTGAACACCTCGTTGACCGCACGGGCCAGCAGCGGCGCGATCGACAACTCCGTGAGCTTGTCGAACCGGCGCTCCTTGGGGACCGGGAGCGAATTGGTGATGACGACCTCGGAGATCCGCGAGTTCTGCAGCCGCTCCGCCGCTGGACCCGACAGCACGCCGTGCGTCGCCGCCGCGATGACCTTCGAGGCCCCCTGCTCGAACAGCGCGTCCGCCGCCTTCACGATCGTGCCCGCGGTGTCGATCATGTCGTCGACCAGCACGCAGGTGCGGCCCTCGACCTCACCGACGACCTCGTGCACCTTGACCTCGTTGGCCACGTCCGGGTCGCGCCGCTTGTGGATGATCGCCAGCGGCGACCCCATCCGGTCCGCCCAGCGGTCGGCGGTGCGCACCCGCCCGGCGTCCGGGGAGACCACCGTCGCCTCGGCCTTGTTCACCTGCGAGGCCACGTAGTCCGCCAGGATCGGCAGCGCGAACAGGTGGTCCACCGGGCCGTCGAAGAAGCCCTGGATCTGGTCGGTGTGCAGGTCGATCGCCATCAGGCGGTTCGCGCCCGCGGTGCGGAACAGGTCCGTCATCAGCCGGGCCGAGATGGGCTCGCGGCCCCGGTGCTTCTTGTCCTGGCGCGCATACCCCAGGAACGGCGTCACGACGGTGATGCGCTTGGCCGAGGCCCGCTTCAGCGCGTCCACCATGATCAACTGCTCCATGATGGACTCGTTGATCGGATCGGAGTGGCACTGGAGCACGAACGCGTCACAGCCCCGCACCGACTCCAGGTAACGGACGAAGATCTCGCCGTTGGCGAAGTCCTGGAACTTCGTCGGCGCCACATCGATGCCGAGCTGCTCGGCCACCTGCTCCGCCAACTCGGGGTGGTTGCGCCCCGAGAAGAGCATGAGCTTCTTCTGACCCGCGGCCTTCATGCCGGTCACTTGTGTTTCCCCCACGGTTTCGATTGAACTCCTCGCCTGTGCCGCTCCGCGACCGAGCCGCCGGGCGCACGGGCGCGCTCGATCGCCGGCCGCACGGACCCCGGCCCGATCAGCCCTCGCTCGCCCCACCGGCCTCGTCCGCCCGCTGCGCCGCATCGGCCGCGGGCGTCCCGGGACGCTTGCGCCGGACCCACCCGTCGATGTTGCGCTGCTGATGACCGGCCGAAACCGCCAGCGCACCGGGCGGGACGTCCTCACGGACAACGGTTCCGGCGCCGGTGTAGGCGCCGTCACCGACACCGACCGGGGCGACGAACGTGTTGTCGCTGCCGGTGCGGGCGTGATCGCCGATCGTGGTGCGGTGCTTGTTGACGCCGTCGTAGTTGACGAACACCGAAGAGGCTCCGATGTTGACACCGCGGCCGATGTCGGCGTCACCGACATAGGTCAGGTGCGGCACCTTCGAGCCCTCGCCCACGGTGGCGTTCTTCACCTCGACGTAGGTGCCCACCTTGGCACCGCGGTCCAGCGTCGCGCCGGGGCGCAGGTAGGCGTATGGGCCGACGGTCGCCTCGGCCCCGATGATCGCCTCGTGGGCGACCGTGTGGGAGACGGCGGCCTCGGCCCCGACCCGGGTGTCGCGCAGCAGCGCGCCCGGGCCGACGTGCGCGCCCTCACCGACCACGGTGGCGCCCTGCAACTGGACCTGCGGCTCGATCACCGCGTCGCGGCCGACCTCGACCTCGGCGTCGATCCAGGTGGTGGCGGGGTCGACGACGGTCGCCCCCGCGCGCATGATCCGGGTGAGCAGCCGGTCGTTGAGCAGCCGGCGCGCCTCGGCGAGCTGGACGCGGTCGTTGACACCCTGGATCTCGACCCAGTCGCGCGCGACCGCCGCGTCCACCGGGTGGCCGTCGCCGCGCAGGATCGCCACCGCGTCGGTGATGTACTCCTCACCCTTGGCGTTGTCCGTGGACAGCCGGTTGACCACGTCGGACAGCAGGGCGCCGTCGAACGCGTACATGCCGGAGTTGATCTCGTCGACCGCGCGCTGCTCCTCGGTGGCGTCGGCGTGCTCGACGATCTCGGTGAAGGCGCCTCCGGCGTCGCGGACCACCCTGCCGTACCCCGCGGGGTCGGGCACCTTCGCCGACAGCACCGTGACGGCGTTGCCCGCGGACTCGTGCGCCGCGACCAGGTCCGACAGCGTCTCGCCGCGCAGCAGCGGGGTGTCGCCGTAGGCCAGGACGACCGTGCCGGACAGGGTCACGCCCTCGGCGCGCAGCGCGTCGACGGCCATGCGCACGGCGTGGCCGGTGCCGTTCTGCCGGTCCTGGACGGCGGTGCCGACGCCGGGGGCCACGTCCTTGAGGTGCTGGGTGACCTGGTCCCTGCCGTGGCCGACCACGACCACGACGCGCTCCGGGTCGAGCTCGGCCGAGGCCGCCAGGACGTGGCCCAGCATGCTGCGGCCGCAGATCTCATGGAGGACCTTGGGAAGCTTGGACTTCATACGGGTGCCCTCGCCCGCCGCGAGGACGATGACGGCAGCCGGGCGGCTCACGCTCACTGGCGGAGACTCCTCGATGATCGCTGGCGGATGACTGTGCGTCGGCGCGGACGGGACTGCCCCGCGGAGTCGACGTGGCGTGTCGGCGAGATTGCGTGGAAGCGTCGGGCGCGCGAACACCGGCGGCCCGAAACCGACATGGGCAGCATACATGCGGGCATCCCGGACGGAGGGCGCGGTGGGCGCACGGCCGACCCGCGGGCGCGACGGCCGGAGGCGGGGAGGAGCGGGTTCGGGGACTCGAACCCCATGTCTGTTTTGTGAGGCTTCCCGCAGGCCAGTGTCTGCACTGACGAGAGGAGGTTTGCTCCCGGGCCAGGGCTCGAACCTGGAATATCTGAACCAAAATCAGACGTGTTGCCGATTACACCACCCGGGACCGCGGAACGGGCACCCTCATCGCCACGGCTGATGGTGAATGAGGCATCACCCGTTCGATCGGGAACCAAGATAACCCGTCCCCTGCTCAAGGTCACCTCGATAATCATGCCAGACACACCGCCGCCCGGCGTGAACGGACGGTCCACACCGGACGACGGTGCCGCGTGAGCGGGGCCGCTACCAGGGAGCCTCCTCGGCCGACCAGATGTCGGAGACCGCTCCCTCGGAGCCCATCATGACGGCCTTCGCCCAGCCCTCGATGCGCTGGTAGAGCTGCGCGCTCTTGCGCACCCTGACGACCAGGCAGCCGTGGTAGTGGTCCCCGACCTTCTTGCGGACCGTCCGGGGATTGTGCTTCTTGATGGAGGGCTTCAGGAACCTCTCCGGCGGTACGCCGACGATCTCGGGCCCAGTACCCGGTCTCCGCCTCGATGTCCGCCGTCTCATGGATGCTCAGGTTGAAGGCCAGCCGATCGTCCTCGGCGCCCACGAGCCTCAAGAAGCGGAGGTACAGCAGGATCAGGGCGGGGTCGCTGTTGATCATGATGACGCGGGTCTCGCGCCGCCACGGCTTGCTCTTCGTCCCTTCGCACCAGTGAATCATCACCCCCGCGATGAGCACTTCACGGTCCGAGAGCTCACCGATCTCGGCTGCGGCCTCCGCCTTGAGCGTCCTCCGCTCCTTCTCCTTCTGCAGGCGATAGGCCTCCATCCGGTGCAGCGAGTAGTCCGCCCACTCCTCCGCTGTCATGTGGGCGTACTTCTCCGGGGGCGGCGTGGGCCGGTAGGTCTCCGGCTTGGGCAGATCTCGCAGCCACAGTGAGCAACTGCTCTCGGAGACCTTGAGCTTGCGGCTGATCGCCGTGTAGCTCCAGCCCTGCGTCCGCAGGTCCCGGGCCTGTTCCCGCAGTTCCGTCTTCGCCCGGTTGGCCAGGGCCTCGTGCACCGGCTCCACGTGGCCCTGGAGCAACGCGGTCAGCCCCCAGCCGCTCAGGCCGAGCTCGGCCCGGATCCGGGGATTGCTCCACCCCTGCTCGCGGAGTTCGACGGCACGGGCACGGAGGGCATCGTTCGAACGTGTGTTCCTGTCCATACCCCGAAGCATGCGCGATCCGGCACGTCGCCCGCCCGGCTTCCGCGGGTTGTCCACAGGGCCGGTTTCCCGAGGTAAGCGACATCTGCCGTTTCGGTCACATCGGCGCCTGGAAGCGGCCCACATGGGGCACTCCGCGGCCTTTGCCGGAAATTGGCCTCGTTCACTTGCCAAACCTACGTCAGCGTAGGTTACGGTTACGTAGGTATAAGTTTCACGACGACCGCCGGGCGGTCGGGTGACGCGGGGTCGTTCCCGCGCGTTCGCTCGACCAAACCGCACGGCCGCCATGACCAAGGTGGGTACATGACCGCAGCACCCGAGATCGCGCCCGACTCGACGACAAAACGCGCTCCTGAGCCGGAAGTGGATCCGCACGGCCGCGGCAAGGCGGAGCGCTACACCGTCTTCTTCTTCGTCTTCGTCCCGCTGCTGGCCCTGGTCGCGGCGGTGCCCTTCGCCTGGGGGTGGGGGCTGACCTGGACCGACGTCATCATCGGCGCGGTCTTCTACATCGTCAGCGGCCTCGGCATCACCGTCGGCTTCCACCGGCACTTCACGCACGGCTCGTTCAAGGCCAAGCGGCCGCTGCGGATCGCGCTGGCGATCGCCGGCAGCCTGGCCATCGAGGGCAGCGTCATCAAGTGGGTGGCCGACCACCGGCGCCACCACAAATACGCCGACGCCGAGGGCGACCCGCACTCGCCGTGGCGCTTCGGCGACGACTGGCGCTCGGTCGCCAAGGGCCTGTTCTACGCGCACATGGCGTGGCTGTTCCTGGACGAGCAGAAGACCTCGCCCAAGCGCTTCGCGCCCGACCTGCTCAAGGACAAGGACATCGTCCGGGTCGACAAGTGGTTCGGTCCCCTCGTCGGCTTCTCCCTGTTCGCTCCGGCCCTCATCGGCGGCCTGGTGACGATGTCGTGGTGGGGCGCCGTCACCGCGTTCTTCTGGGCCAGCCTGGTCCGCGTCGCGCTGCTGCACCACGTGACCTGGTCGATCAACTCGATCTGCCACACGATCGGCGAGGAGAACTTCGAGGTCCGCGACCGGTCGCGCAACGTGTGGTGGCTGGCGATCCCGTCCTTCGGCGAGTCCTGGCACAACCTGCACCACGCCGACCCCACCTGCGCCCGCCACGGGGTGCTCAAGGGCCAGATCGACATCTCCGCCCGGGTCATCTGGAGCTTCGAGAAGCTCGGCTGGGCGACGAAGGTCCGTTGGCCGAATGCGGAACGCCTGTCCGCCAAACGCGTCAGCGTCTAGACTGATTGGCCATCATGGAAGCCGTGAGCGAGCAGAAACCCCGGTCGCGTAGGAAACGCATGACCGGCAAGGAGCGCCGGGAGCAGCTTCTCGACATCGGACGGGAACTCTTCGCCGAGCGCGGCTTCGATGGCACCTCGATCGAGGAGATCGCGGCGCGCGCCGGCGTCTCCAAGCCCGTGGTCTACGAGCACTTCGGCGGCAAGGAGGGCATCTACGCCGTTGTCGTGGACCGCGAGATGCAGAAGTTGCTGGGCATGGTCGGCGACGCGCTGATCGGCGACCATGCCCGCGACAAGTTGGAGCATGCCGCGCTGGCCCTGCTGCGTTACGTGGAGGAGAGCAGCCAGGGGTTCCGCATCCTGGCGCGCGACTCCCACGCGGCGTCGGGCACGGGCAGTTTCGCGAGCCTGATCAGCGACATCGCCACCCAGGTGGAGCACATCCTCGGGGAGGAGTTCAAGTCGCGCGGGTACGACCCGAAGCTGGCGCCGCTGTACGCGCAGTCGCTGGTGGGCATGGTGGCGCTGACCGGCCAGTGGTGGCTGGAGGTGCGCAGGCCCAAGCGCGAGGTGGTGGCGGCGCACTTGGTGAACCTGGCGTGGAACGGGTTGTCGAGCCTGGATCCCAAGCCCCGGTTGGAGACCGTGCAGCACCGGCGCAAGGGCGATTGACCTCGTCCTCGCGGCGCGGGCCGGGACGCCCCTGACGGGCCGCCACACTATCTTGATGTCAAGAGATAAGCTACGGGCATGCGCGATGAGGTTGACGGTCTGGTCGAGGCGTGGCGCGCCCAGCGCCCCGATCTCGACGTCGAGCCGCTGCAGGTACTCAGCCGGGTCTCGCGGCTGGCGCGGCACCTCGATCGCGCGCGGCGCACGGTGTTCACCGAGCACGGCCTGGAACCGTGGGAGTTCGACGTGCTGGCCGAACTGCGCCGGTCGGGTCCGCCCTACGAGCTGAGCCCGGGACGGCTGCTGCGCGCGACCCTGGTGACCTCGGGGACCATGACCAACCGGATCGACCGCCTGGCCGCGGCCGCGCTGGTGCGGCGCTTCCCCGATCCCGCCGACAAGCGGGGCGTCCTGGTGCGGCTCACCGACGAGGGCAAGGAGCGCGTGGACGCCGCGCTGGCCGATCTGCTCAGTTACGAGGAGTCGATCCTGGGCGAGATGGGCGCCGACGACCGCGGACGGCTCGCCTCGCTGCTGAGATCGGTCCTCTCCCCCCTCGACGAATCCCCGGTCCATCCGCGACCCTAGTTACTCGGCGGTATCCCCGGTGCGGACGCCGTTCGGGGGCGCACGTGGAGATCCTGCGCGGATCCGGTGGAGAGGTGCGTGGACATGCGCTGGCGTGCTTGTGCGGCCGCGGCCGCGGTGGCGGCCCTGGTGGCCGGAGGGTGCTCCTCCGGCGGTGGCGACGAGACCCCGGAGAAGCGCTTCTACCTGTCGCTGGGCGACTCGCTCGCGGTCGGCGTCCAGCCGGGCGAGGACGGCGGGTACGCCGAGACCGACGAGGGCTACACCGACGCCCTGTACCGCGCGCTCTACGACCGCGACTCCACCCTGGAGCACGTCAGGATGGGCTGCGGCGGCGAGGACAGCAGCACGTTCGTCTCCGGCGGGATGGCTGACTGCGACTACGAGGAGGGCTCGCAGTTGGCGACGGCCGAGGCGTTCCTGCAGGCCAACCGCAGTGACGTCGCCCTGGTGACGGTGGACGTCGGCGCGAACAACTTCACCCGGTGCGCCTACGACGGCAGCGGCGAGGTGGGCACCGACATCGACGAGGAGTGCGTCGAGGACGGGCTGCGGCGCCTGCGCGAGGAGGCCCCGGCGATCGCCGAGCGCCTGCGCTCGGCCGCGGGCGAGGACGTGCAGATCATCGGGATGACCTACTACAACCCGTTCCTGGCGGCCCTGCTGCTGGAGGACCTGGAGGGCGCCGCCGCCGGGCTCGCCGGCGAGGGCAGGGGGGACGGCGGGGAGCCGGAGGAGGACTCCGGCGAGGACCTCGCCCGCTACTCCAACGACGTCCTGGCCGAGATGAACCGGGTGCTGACGGAGGCCTACGGCGCGGCGGGCATCGACGTGGCCGACGTCTCGGCGGCCTTCGAGTCGGGGGACTTCGAGGTGCCGGCCGGCAGCGACACCGGCATGCCGGCCAACGTGCAGAGGATCTGCGACTACACCTGGATGTGCAACACCGACCGGGGCCCCGACATCCACACCAACCGGGCCGGCGCCAACGAGATCGCGGAGGTGTTCGAGGAGGTCGTGGAGCTGCCTTAGAGGTGTCCGCCCACCTGGACGCCGACGGCTCCCCACCTCGGCCACAGAGGAGTTCGCGGTGACTGGGCGATCCGCTCGCGTGGCCGCAGGTCCCGTGGACGGAGATCGCCCACCCGCACGCCTACTCCGTCCTGGGGCGGGCCTTCAAGACCCCCTGAAGTCACCGCGAGGCCCGGGTCACTCCCCCATTCGCTCGGCCTGGGCGAGCCAGGCCTCCTCCAGCTCGTCCTTCTCGGCGGTGAGCACCTTGAGTTCGGCGTCGAGGTCGGCCAGCCGGGTGTAGTCGTCGGCGGCCTGCGCCATCAGCTCGTGCAGTTCGGCCTCTCTGGCGCCGATCCGGTCGATGCGGCGCTCGACGCGCTGCATCTCCTTCTGCGCGGCGCGGCGCTCGGCGGCCGACATCTGCGGGGCCGCCTCCTGCTGCGCGTCCTGGCGGTCCTCGTCGGCGCGGGTGACGGGCACCCGGCCGGTGTCGGCGGTCTCGGCGCGCCGGGCCAGGTACTCCTCGACGCCGCCGGGCAGGAACAGCAGCCTGCGGTCGCCCAGCAGCGCCAGCACGCGGTCGCAGACACGCTCCAGGAAGTAGCGGTCGTGGCTGACCAGCACCAGTGACCCCGGCCAGCCGTCGAGCAGGTCCTCCAGCTCGGTCAGCGTCTCGATGTCGAGGTCGTTGGTCGGCTCGTCCAGCAGCAGCACGTTGGGCTCGTCCATGAGCAGCCGGAGGAGCTGGAGCCGCCGCCGCTCCCCGCCGGAGAGGTCGCCGATGGGGGTCCACTGGCGTTCGCCGCGGAAACCGAAGCGCTCCAGCATCTGGCTGGCGGAGTACTCCCGCTTGCCGATGGTGACGTGCTCGCGGATCTCCATGACGGCCTCCAGCGGCCGGCGTCCGGAGTCGAGTTCGGTGATGTTCTGCGACAGGTGCGCGAGCCGCACGGTCTTGCCGTGCCGGATCGAGCCGGCGTCGGGTTCGCGCTCTCCTGCGAGCAGGCGCAGCAGAGTCGTCTTGCCCGAGCCGTTGACGCCGACGAGGCCGACCCGTTCGCCCGGGCCGAGCTGCCAGGTGAGGTGCTCCAGCAGGGTCTGGTCGCCGGCCTTGAGGGTGGCGTCCTCGACGTCGACGACGGTCTTGCCCAGCCGCGTGCCGGCGAAGCGGACGAGTTCGACGGTGTCGCGGACCGGGGGTTCGTTGGCGATGAGGGCGTTGGCGGCGTCGATCCGGAATTTGGGCTTGGAGGTCCGGGCGGGCGGGCCGCGCCGCAGCCAGGCGAGCTCCTTGCGCATGAGGTTCTGGCGGCGTTCCTCTGCGGCCTGGGCGAGGCGCTGGCGTTCGGCCTTGGCCAGCACGTAGGCGGCGTAGCCGCCCTCGTAGCGTTCGACCCGGCCGTCCACGACCTCCCAGGTGCGGTTGGTGACGGCGTCGAGGAACCAGCGGTCGTGGGTGACGACGACCAGTGCCTCCCTGCGCGCCTTGACGTGCTGGGCGAGCCAGGCGATGCCTTCGATGTCGAGGTGGTTGGTCGGCTCGTCCAGGATGATCAGATCGTGGGTCTCGATGAGCATCCTGGCCAGTCCGGCGCGGCGGCGCTCCCCGCCGGACAGGGCCGCCATCGGGGTGTCGAGGTCCCATCCGCTGAGCAGTCCGCGCAGCACGTCGCGGACCCTGGCGTCGCCGGCCCACTCGTGCTCGGCGAGTTCGCCGAGCACGAAGGCGCCGACGCTGGTGTCGGGGAAGCTGTCGCGCTGGTGCAGGAAGCCGACGCGCAGGCCGCGGCTGTGGATCACCCGGCCGGAGTCGGGCTCGGTGCGCGCGGCCAGCACCGACACGAGCGTGGACTTGCCGCCGCCGTTGCGGCCGACCACGCCGATGCGGTCGCCCTCGTCGACGCCGAGCGAGACGGTGTCGAGCAGCACCAGGGGCCCGTAGGCCAGGGATACGTCCTGAAGGTTGACGAGATTCATCGTGGTTCCATTCTGGTGGCTGCACCGCGATGAAATGACCACGCCCGCCGTTCGCCGGCCCGCCGCCCGTCCCGCCGCTCCGGTCGCTCCCCGGTCACTCCGGGAAGAAGTCCCGCGCCGCGGCGGCGATCCCGGCGGCGTCGAGGCCGTGGGCCCGGTCGTGGTCATCGGGGGTTCCGTAGCCGCGCAGCTCGCTGCCGCGGGGGACGCCGAGGCAGAGCTGGCGGTGCCGGCGGTCGCTCAGCGCTTCGCCGACCTCGTGGGCCGAGGTGCCGCTCAGGTAGGGCTCGACGATCATGACGTCGGCGTGGCCGGCCGCGGCCGCGGCGGCGTTCAGGCCGACGCGGTCGAACGGGCGGACCGTGGCCAGGTAGCCGACCGTGACGTCCATGCCGGCCGTCGCGGCGAGCACCCGGTCCAGCATGGGGCCCACGGCGACCACCACGCCCCGGGACCGCGCCGATCCGGCGCGGACGACCACCAGCCCCTGGCCGACCGGGCGGGCCGCGGCGTTGCCGCGCGTGGACAGCCGCAGGTACACGCGGTCGTCGGAGCGCAGTGCCGGACCGAGGAGCGCGGGCACCTCCGCGGCGTGGCCGGGGACGTGCACGGTCCAGCCGGGCAGGGTGTCGAGGAGCGCGACGTCGCCGGGCGCCATGTGGGTGCGGCCCATGCCCGCCCCGTCGTAGGAGGCGCCGACGCTGACCAGGACCGCGCCGACGTCCTGGTGGCCGAGGTCCAGCTTGACCTGCTCGAAGGGGCGCTCCACCAGGAAGGGGGCGTAGGTGTGGACGACGGGGCGCATCCCGGTCAGCGCCAGGCCGCCGGCCACGCCGATCATGAGCTGCTCGCGGATGCCGACGTTGACGACCCGTTCGGGGTGGCGGGCCGCGGCCTGGACGAAGTTGTCCGCGGAGATGTCGGCGAGCACCACGGCCGGCCGGGGGTCGGTGTCGAGGGCCGCGGTGACGGTGTCGATGAAGGATTCCCGCATCTGCTGCGGCACGACGGTCCGCGGCGCGGTGGCGGTGGCGGTCATGTTCACCATTCCTTGGGGTTGACGCGGGCCACGACGGCCAGCGGCCGGCCGTGGTGCGGCGCGGTGAGCGCCTCGTGCAGGGCGGTGTGGTCGCGGGCGACGGTCGAGCGGGCGGCCCATCCCTCGCGGGAGAACCGGTCGGCGATGCCGCCGGGCCAGCCGAGCGAGGCCGACCGGTTGTCGATGACGACGGCGGTGAGGTTGTCCAGCCCGAACCGGCCGGCGACCGCGATGGCCTCGTGGTTGCTGCCCTCGTCGAGTTCGGCGTCGCCGAGGAGCACCACCACCCTCGGTTCCGGCCGCCCTTGGGCGCGCAGCCCCAGGGCGGTGCCCAGGCCCAGGCCGAGCCCGTGGCCGAGGGAGCCGCTGCCGATCTCCGCACCGGGCACGAGGACCCGGTCGGGGTGGTGGCCCAGCGGCGAGTCGAACTCCGCCCAGCGGCGCAGGGTGGGCACGTCGAGGAAGCCCTTGGCCGCGAGCACCGCGTAGTAGGCGGCGGGACCGTGGCCCTTGGAGAGCAGGAAGCGGTCGCGTCCGGGGTCGTCGGCGCGTTCGGGTGAGACGTCGAGGACGCGGTCGTAGAGGACCCACAGCACGTCCAGCGTCGACTCGGCGGCCGCGCGGTGCTTCTCGTCGCCGGTCATCAGCCCGATGAGCGCCGGCAGGTCGGCGTATCTGGAAAAGGTCTTCGTCGGCATGGCGCCAGTCTCAGACCTCGAGTTAACTGGAGGTCAATCGGAGAAGTGAGGGAGTGATATGAGTCACCTTCCCGTCCGGCTCACGATCGGCCAGCTCGCCGAGCGCAGCGGCGTCGCGCACACCACGCTGCGGTTCTACGAGGAGCGCGGCCTGATCCGGTCCGAACGCACGAGCGGCAACCAGCGCCGCTACCACCGCAACGTGCTGCGCCGCCTGGCGTTCATCTCCGCGGCGCAGCGCGTCGGCCTGACGCTCAACCAGATCCGCGACGCGCTCGGCGCCCTCCCCGACGGGCGCACGCCCACCACGCAGGACTGGGCGCGGCTCTCGGAGGACTGGCGCGCCGAGCTCGACACTCGGATCGACGCGCTGCAGCGGCTGCGGGACCGGCTCACCTCCTGCATCGGCTGCGGGTGCCTGTCGCTGCGCTCCTGCGGGCTGCACAACAAGGACGACGCGCTGGCCGCCTACGGCCCGGGCGCGCCGCTGCTCAAACCGGCGGGTGAGGGCGGCAGGTGAACACGGCCGGGGGCGGCCCCGGCGGCCCCTACAGCAGGGTCGCCCCCGGGACGTCGCCGTGGGCGCGCACGGTCCGCCCGCAGCGCCCGGAGTCCTCCAGCGCCGCGGCGACCTCGGCGGCGCCGGCCTCGTCGGCTGCGAGGAAGGCGCAGGTGGGGCCGGATCCGGAGACGATCGCGCCGAGCGCACCGGCTTCCCTGCCGACGGCGAGGACCCCGCGCAGCCGGGGGCGCAGCGAGAACGCCGCGCGCTCCAGGTCGTTGGAGAGCGCGGCGCCGAGCGCGGCGGCGTCGCCCGCGGCCAGCGCGGCCATCAGGTCGGCGTCGAGTCCGGGCTCGGGGGCGCCGGGGCGCAGCCGGTCGTACTCGCCGAACACCGCCGCCGTCGACAATCCCTCCTCGGCCAGTGCGAACACCCAGTGGAACCGGCCCCCGCACGGCACGGGTTCGAGGAGCTCGCCGCGCCCGGTGCCCACGGCGGTGCCGCCGACGAGCGGGAACGGCACGTCGCTGCCGAGCCGCGCGGCGAGGGCGAGGAGGTCCGCGCGTGCGAGGCCGGTCCGCCACAACGTGTCGCACGCCACAAGGGTCGCGGCGGCGTCGGCACTCCCGCCGGCCATGCCGCCGGCGACCGGGATCGTCTTGTGCAGGTGGATGCCGACCGGGGTGCCGGCACCGGTCTCACGTGCCAGGAGCGCGGCGGCGCGGGCGGCGAGGTTGCCGGAGTCGAGGGGCACGTCGGCGGCCCGGGGACCGAGATCGCCGCCGACGGTCAGCGCCACCGGGTCCAGGGCCGCCCCCGGATCCCCCTCCGTGACGGTAACCTCGTCGAAGAGCGAAACAGCGTGAAAGACATTGACCAGATCGTGGTATCCATCTTCGCGCGCTGGCCCCACCGCTAGCTGGAGGTTTACCTTCGCGGGTACTCGAACGGTTATGGCGGTCATAGCGGTCACGAGTCCTAGATCGTAAAGGAAACCCCACCTCCGTGAACCCACACATCCGCCCACGGTCGGCCGTGCGGTTCACCCGTCGCGCTCAGGACGGTGGGCGTTCCCCTGGCGATTCCCCCTCCCCCGCCGCCACTGTCGGCTTCCGCGATCGGACCCGGCGGCCGGTGCGGGTGGGTATCAGGACGCAATCCCCGCTACCTTTGGGCCAGACGGAGTTTGGACACCGTCGGGGAGGGTCGCTTGCCGTCGGATGGGCTCCCGAAGAACCTGGAACCGTTGGCCGCCGGAGATCCGGCCACCATCGGTCCTTACGTGCTGGCCGGACGTCTGGGCAGCGGAGGAATGGGGACGGTCTACCTCGGCCGCGCCCCTGAGAAGGGTGCCCAGGTCGCGATCAAGGTGATCCGGCCGGAACTGGCCTTCGACGAGGCCACCCGCGCCCGGTTCCGCGACGAGATGGAGAACGCCCGCAGGGTCGCCTCCTTCTGCACCGCCAAGATCCTCGACCACGGGACCTTCGAGAGCCGGCCCTACATGGTCACCGAGTACATCGCGGGCACGGCCCTGGCCGAGCACATCGCCAAGCACGGCGCGCTCGACTCCAGCACGCTGCACGGCTTCGCCCTGGGCGTGGCCGCGGCGCTGGCGGCCATCCACGGCGCCGGCCTGGTGCACCGCGACCTCAAGCCGGCCAACGTGCTGCTGTCGCTGTCGGGGCCCCGGGTGATCGACTTCGGCATCGCCCGCGCGCTCAACACCATGACCAACCACACCCAGACCGGCATCGTGATGGGCAGCCCCGGCTGGATGGCACCCGAGCAGCTGCTGGAGGAGAAGGTCACCACAGCAGCCGACATCTTCGCGTGGGGCTGCCTCGTGGCGTTCGCCGGCAACGGCGCGCACCCGTTCGGCAACGGCGACGCGATGACGCTGGGCAAGCGGGTGCTCTTCGCCGAGCCGCAGATCGGCGAGCTCGACAGCCCGCTGGACCGGCTGGTGGCCCAGGCGCTGGCCAAGGAGCCGGAGCGGCGGCCCAAGGCGCAGGACCTCCTGCTGGAGCTGGCCGGCGGCGGCTCCGAGAACAACAACGACGCCAACGACATGGTCAGCCACGCGCTGCACCAGTCGTGGCGGCCGAACCTGCCGCCGATGCCGCCCATGCCCCCGCAGGGCCCGCCGCCCGGTCCGCACCAGACGGGCACGGGCATGCGCCCCCCGCAGCCGCAGCCGCCGCACCAGGGTCCGCCCGGCCCGCACCGTCCGCAGCCCTATCCGCCCGCGCCCATGCCGCACCCGCCCAGCGGCGCGGCGCCCGCTCCGGCGCACCAGAGCCAGCAGATGCAGCGCCCGGCGGCGGCCCCCGGCCGGCAGGCCCAGCCGCACCACACCGGCCAGTTCCCGGTGGTCTCCCCGCACCACACCGGGCCGATCCCGCCCGTGCCGCAGTCCGGGGCGCAGCAGGGGCAGCCGGGTTCGCGGCCGCAGGCCCAGCCCTACGTGCCGCCGGTCCCGCCGCCCCCGCACAACCCGATGCAGCCGGAGAAGCGGCGCACGCGGTGGGTGGCGACCATCGCGGTCATCGCGGCCGTCCTGCTGCTGGCGTTGTTCACCGTGCTCACCGTGCTGGGGGCCAACGGCCTGTCCCTGCCGTGGCAGGACGGCGACTCCCGGCAGGAGCAGAACGAGCCCGACTCCCAGGGCGAGGCCAAGCCCGAGGACTCGCCCGGCGACTCCGACGGAGGGGCCGCGGCCGCCGAGGGCGCCGTCAGCGACGACCTGATGGAGTTCCGGGTTCGCGACCTCGCGTGCAGCCCGTCCCTGGAGGGGCGGTCCAGCCTCACGCACGGGACGTACTGCGTCCTGCCGATGGAGGCGCGCAACATCACCGGCGAGACGCTGCGGTTCCAGCCGGAGCTGCAGCGGATCGGCGGCGAGGGCTCCCCGATGTTCCCCGCCGAGGACCCCATCGGCTCCGAGGCCCAGGACTCGCTCTGGCAGGCGATAGGGCCGCAGGAGCAGGCCGAGGGCAAGCTCGTCTTCATCGTCGAGGACGGCGTGCAGCCGACCCGGCTGCTCCTGAAGAGCACGGAGAACAGCGGCGGCGCCTTGGTGGACCTGGAAGCCCTAGCGGCCGGCGAACCGGCCTGAGCGGCCCTTTCAGAGCCGTTGCGCGCCCCGCCCGGCGCGAGGCGCTCCCGCCGGACCGGGAGTCGGCGGGATCCGGGAGCGGGCCGCCTCGTCCGGCCCCTGGGTCAGGGGGCGCCCGCCGGCCCCTCCTCGGCGATCCGGGCGAAGGCGGTGACGTCGAGGGCCTCTCCGCGGGCCGACGGATCCACGCCGGCCGAGCGCAGGGCGGCCTCGGCGACCGGCGCCGACCCGGCCCAGGAGGCCAGGGCCGCGCGCAGGGTCTTGCGGCGCTGGGCGAACGCCGCGTCGACGACCGCGAACACCTCCTGCCGGGAGGCCCGCGTCGGCGGCGCGGGGCGGCGGAGCAGTTCGACCAGGCCGGAGTCGACGTTGGGCGCCGGCCAGAAGACGTTGCGCCCGATCGCGCCCGCGCGGCGCACGTCGGCGTACCAGGCGGCCTTGACCGAGGGCGTGCCGTAGGTGCGGCTTCCCGGCTTCGCCGCCAGCCGGTCGGCCACCTCGGACTGCACCATGACCAGCCCGCGCCGCAGTGAGGGCAGCAGCTCCAGCAGGTGCAGCACGACGGGGACGGCGACGTTGTAGGGCAGGTTGGCGACCAGCGCGGTGGGGTCGGGGCCGGGCAGCTCCGCCACGCGCATGGCGTCGGCGGCCAGCACCTCCAGCCGGTCGGCGAGCTCGGGGGCGAGCTCGGCGACGGTGCCGGGCAGCGCCGCGGCCAGCTTCGGGTCGATCTCGACCGCGGTGACCCGCCGCACGTGCGGCAGCAGCGCCAGCGTCAGCGAGCCCAGGCCCGGCCCCACCTCGACCACGACGTCCTCGGGGCCGACCCCCGAGGCGCGCACGATCCGGCGCACCGTCCCCGCGTCGATGACGAAGTTCTGGCCGAGCGCCTTCGTCGGCCGGATGCCCAGGCGCTCGGCGAGCCGCCGCACGTCGGCGGGCGTGAGCAGGCGGGCGGTGTCGGATCTGTCGGAGTGGGTCACCCCCACATTTTGGCAGGCCGGGACCGTGCTCCTCCCCACCGATCCCGGCACCGCGGGCCGGCGGCGGCCGGCAGCGGCCAGATCGCTGATGGGAGTTGGAAGGCTGTGGCCGGAGTTCTCCGTTCACCACCGCATGACCCGGGGAGGCTGCCGCTCAGCGCCGGCGCGCCGGCAACAGCCCCACCAGGCCCGCAGAACCACGGCAGGGGCCGGAGGCATTCCCCGTCCTCCCCCATCAGCGATCTAGTCGAACAGGTGCACGCCGCAGTTGGGCCACTGGCTCTGCCAGTTGCCGTTGACCATGTTGTAGAGCGTCTTCGCGCGCATCGTCTGCTCGTCGGCGCCGGCCTCGCTGGGCAGGCCGCTGCCGCCCGCGGAGGCCCAGGTGGCCTCGGAGAACTGGTAGAGGCCGTAGTAGCCGGCCGGGTTCACCGCCGTGGGGTCGCCGCCGGACTCGCACTCGGCGAGCGCCGCCCAGTTGAGGCTGTCGGCCTCGCCGCCGACGTCGGGGTCGACGTCGGCCTCGGGCTCCTTGGTGCCGACCTCGGTGATGCCCTTGACCGGCTCCTTGACGACCTCCTCCTCCAGGACGTACTCGGTCTCCTCGCCGTTGCGCATGACGGTGGCGACGGTGATCTCCTTGACGCCGTCCTCGGGCTCCTGGACGACCCTCTCCTCGCCCTTCTCCAGCTCGTCGGTCTCGCGCTCCTCGACCTCGGCCTCGATCGGGACCTCCTCGGTCTCGGGCTCGGAGAGCAGTTGCAGGACGTCGATGACCATCCCGTCGGTCGGCTCCTCGTCCAGGGCCGGCTCGACGACGTCGTGCTCGCCCAGCTCGATCCCGTTGTCGTCGAGCACCTCCTCGACGGTCCCCGCGTTGGTGTCGGCCTCCAGGCGCACCCGGTCGCGCAGGATGACCACGTGCCGGGCGCTGCGCGCCTCGACCTCCAGGCCGGAGAAGGGCACCTCGGTGGAGCGCTCCACCGACAGCGACAGCGCCTCGCCGCCCATGCCCACCTGGTCCAGCGCCTCGCCGACGGTGAGCGCGGTGACCCAGTGGGTGGAGGACTCGCCGTCCACGGTCAGGGTGAGCTGCCGGCCCCGGCGCACCAGCACATCGGCGCCCTGGCCCAGTTCGGTCCCTGGCGCCGGGGCGACGGCGTCGCGTTCGCCCAGGCTGACCTCGGCGGCGTCCAGGACGTCCTGGACGGTGGCGCCGAAGGTGTGCACGGTCTGGCTCTCACCGTCGATCGTGAGGGTGATCCGCTTGTCCATGGCGAAGGCCGTTCCGCCGCCCAGCAGGACGACCACGGCCGTGATCGCGGCGATGAGCACCGGCTTGCGCGAGCGCGGCCGCCCCAGGGGGAGCCGCCGTTTCGAGAAGAGGGATCCGCCGGTCCCGCGGGGGCGGCGGGAGGCCCGTCGGGGGGCGTGGGGGCGCGCCGAGGGAGTACGCACGATTGGTTCCGACCTTCGATCACGGAGACTGGGGGAAGCTGGGGAAGTGGGGGAGGAGCCGAGGCGCGGCCTCGGCAAGGAGGGAGTCGCGGGGGGACTTCGGCGGCCGGGCTCGGTGTGAAACACCTGCCGCGGCGGCGATTCGGGGACTTCACAGACCTCGAAGACACCGGGAAGTTATCACAGGGGTTGGAGATCAGGTTTGGTAACGGCCGGAACCGGGACCTCGGGTCACGCCCGACGACGGCGGCCCGGGAACGGCGCCCGGCCGGGTGACCGGCGCCCGCCCCTGATCGGCCCGCCTCCGCCCGAGAAGGGGCCCCTGTATGGCGGCGCCGGAGTCCGCCCAGCACAATGAGGGACCGAACCACGTTCGGTATCGTCGGCCATGGGAGGTTCGAGATGGGTCCCCTCAACGGAGTCCGCGTTGTCGAGTTCGCCGGGATCGGCCCCGGCCCGATGGCCGCCATGCTGCTCGCCGACCTCGGTGCGAGCATGGTCCGGCTGGACCGGCCGCAGGCCGCCGAGACCCCCGCGGCCAGCGGCCCGCTGCGGCACATGGCCGCGGGCCGGCCGACCCTGGGAGTGGACCTGAAGGCCGAGGAGGGGGTGCGGACCGCCCGCGAGCTGATCGCCGCGGCCGACGTCGTGCTGGAGGGCTTCCGGCCCGGTGTCATGGAGCGGCTGGGCCTGGGGCCCGATGAGTGCCTGGAGGCCAACCCGCGGCTGGTCTACGCGCGGATGACCGGCTGGGGCCAGGACGGCCCGCTCGCCCGGCGCGCCGGGCACGACATGAACTACATCTCGCTCAACGGCGCGCTGCACGGCTTCGGCCGCGAGGGGCAGGCCCCGCTGCCGCCGGCCAACATCGTCGGCGACTTCGGCGGCGGCGCCATGTTCGTCGTCACCGGCATCCTCAGCGCCCTGGTGGAGCGGCAGGAGTCGGGCCGCGGGCAGGTCGTGGACGCCGCGATGGTCGACGGCAGCGCGTTCCTGATGTCGATGGCCTACGAGGGCCGCCAGCACGGATGGTGGGGCGACGAGCGGGGCACCAACATCCTCGACACCGGCGCGCCCTGGTACGACGTCTACGAGTGCGCCGACGGCCGCCACGTCTCCGTGGGCTGCATCGAGCCGCAGTTCTACGCGGCCTTCCTGGCCGGCATCGGGTTGGCCGACGACGCCGACCTGCCCGGGCAGTGGGACCGGGCGCGCTGGCCGGAGCTGCGCGGACGGTTCGCGGCGGTACTGCGCACCCGGACCCGCGACGAGTGGGCCGAGGCCCTCGGCGACACCGACGCCTGCGTCCAGCCGATCCTGTCGATGGGCGAGGCGCCCGACCACCCGCACGTGCGGGCCCGCGGGTCCGTCGTCCGCGACGGCGAGCACGTCTACCCCGGCCCGGCCCCGCGCTTCAGCCGCACCCCGGGCGCCGCCACCCGCGCCCCGGACTTCGTCGAGCCCGACCTGGCC
Source organism: Spinactinospora alkalitolerans (assembly GCF_013408795.1). NCBI lineage: Bacteria > Bacillati > Actinomycetota > Actinomycetes > Streptosporangiales > Nocardiopsidaceae > Spinactinospora > Spinactinospora alkalitolerans. The sequence goes on along the minus strand of NZ_JACCCC010000001.1, from coordinate 642,563 downwards.
GAAACCCTCAAGGAGTGGGGCGTGCGGCCACCGGAGTCCCGCTAGGCCGTGGGCCGCGCCGGGCCGCGGTCACGGGGACCGGAGCCCGAACGCGCGCTCGGCGTTGCCGGCCACGGCGGCGGCGAGGTCGTCCTCGGCCATGCCCTTGGCCTCGGCGATCGCGCGCAGGGTGTGCGGGATCAGGTAGGGGGCGTTGGGGCGGCCCCGGTAGGGCTTGGGGGTGAGGAACGGGGCGTCGGTCTCGACCAGGATCAGCTCGGCCGGTGCGACCGCCGCGGCGTCGCGCAGCGGCTGGGCGCTGGCGAAGGTGACGTTGCCGGCGAAGCTCATGAAGTAGCCGTGCTCGGCGCAGATCTTGGCCATCTCGGCGTCGCCGGAGAAGCAGTGGAAGATCACCGTCTCCGGCGCACCCTCCTCCTCGAGGATGCGCAGCACGTCGTCATGGGCGTCGCGGTCGTGGATCATCACACCGATGCCGTGCCGCTTGGCGATGTCGATGTGCCGCCGGAACGACTCGGCCTGCGCCGACGCGCCCTCGGAGCCGGTGCGGAAGTAGTCCAGGCCGGTCTCGCCGACCGCGCGGACCTGCGGCAGCGCCGCCAACCGGTCGATCTCGTCGACGGCCTCGTCCAGCGCCCGCGCGCCCCCGGCCGGCCGGTGCTTGCCGGCCCAATCGGTGTCGTCGGCCTCGACGCCGGGGGCGCCGTCGCCGTGCACGATCCGCGGCGCCTCGTTGGGGTGCAGCGCGACAGCGGCCCACACCGACGCGTGCCGCTCGGCGATCTCGGCGGCCCAGCGCGACGAGGCGACGTCCACGCCCACCTGGATCAGCGGGGTGACGCCCACGGCAGCCGCCGCGGCGATGATCTCGTCGACGCCGGGAGTCTGCATGTCCATGTGGGTGTGGCTGTCGGCCACCGCGACGCGCAGCGCCTCGGGCGCGGGCGGCGGCGTCTGGGCGTTGCGGTTGCGCACGGCCTCACCACTGCGCTTGCTGTTACTCACGACAGACCAGTCTATGGACGGGCGGGGGTGGGAGATCCCGAGTCCTTTGGGGACCCGGTCCCGCACAGGGGGCGGCCGCCGACGTGGCGCTGTGCGTCTCCGAGCTGTTCGCCAACGCCGTCTCCTACACCGCCTCCGGCGGCGAGGGCGGGGAGGTGGTGCGTGCGATGGCCCTGCCCGAGGCCGACCGGCTGCGCGTCGCCGTCACCGACGGCGGGTTCACCCAGACCCGCCCGACCATTCCCGCACTCACCGGCACCGACCGGTTCACCTCCGAGCGCCACCGCGGCCTGCTCATGGTCTCCGCGCTCGCCCTGGACTGGGGCTTCCGCCCGGTGATCGCCCACCCCGGGCTGAACCCGGGCCTGGTGGTCTGGGCCGACCTCGCCCTCGCCGCCGGTCAGGCCCCCTCCGGCCTGCCCCGCTTCGTCCACACCGCCTGAGGCGCCCCCGCCGATGACCGAGGGCGGGCCAGGCGCGTCCCCGCCAGGGTGGCCGGGTAACCCGGGTCCGGTGGACGCCGACGGCCCCGGTCCCTTCCGTGGCGGAAGGGTCCGGGGCCGTGTAGTGCGGGGTGCTCCCGGGGCGGAGGGGCCGGAGGCTAGGCGTCGCCGGCCTTCTCCTCCAGGCGGGCGAGTTCCTCGTCGACCACGGACTGGTCCAGCTTGCGGAACAGCGGCTTGGGCGCGGCGAGCGGGGTGCCGGGCACGATCGGGACCGACTCCCAGCGAGCCTCGTTGTCCGCGTACTCGCCGGTGATGACCGGGTAGCTGGACTCGCCCTCCTCGCCGCCGATGGAGTCGGTCACCTCCTCCAGGCGCGGCATGGCGCTCCAGACGCCGGTGCCGCCGAGCATGGCGTGCACCTTGTTGGACGAGGCCGGCAGGAACGGCGTCAGCAGGGTCTTGGCGTCGTCGACCAACTGCAGCGCGACGTGCAGGACGGTCTTCATCCGCTCGGGGTCGGTCTTCTTCAGCGCCCACGGGGCCTGGTCGGAGATGTACTTGTTGGCCTCGGCGATCGTGCGCATGGCCTCCTGGAGCGCGGCCTTGAACCGGGAGCGGTCCAGGTGCTCGCCGACCGCGGCGAACGCGGCCCTGGAGCCGTCCAGGACGCGGCGGTCCTCCTCGGTGAACTCGCCGGCCTCGGGGATCTCGCCGAGGTTCTTGGCCGCCATGGAGACGGAGCGGTTGACCAGGTTGCCCCAGGCCGCCACGAGCTCGTCGTTGTTGCGGCGGACGAACTCCGACCAGGTGAAGTCGGTGTCCTGGGTCTCGGGACCGGCCGCGATGATGTAGTACCGCAGCGCGTCGGCGTCGTAGCGCTCCAGGAAGTCGCGCACGTAGATGACCACGCGGCGCGAGGAGGAGAACTTGCGGCCCTCCATGGTCAGGAACTCGCTGGAGACCACCTCGGTGGGGACGTTGAGCGCACCCAGCGAGCCGGCGTCGCCGCCGCGGTCGCCCTTGCCGCTGTAGCCCAGCAGCATGGCCGGCCAGATCTCGGCGTGGAAGACGATGTTGTCCTTGCCCATGAAGTAGTAGGACTCGGCGTCCTCGTTCTGCCACCACCTGCGCCAGGCCTCGGGGTCGCCGCTGCGCCTGGCCCACTCGACGGCCGCCGACAGGTAGCCGATGACCGCGTCGAACCAGACGTAGAGCCGCTTGTTGGCCTGGTCGCTCCAGCCCTCCAGCGGGATCGGCACGCCCCAGTCGAGGTCGCGGCTGATGGCGCGCGGCTGGAGCTCGTCGAGCAGGTTGAGGGCGAACTTCAAGACGTTGGGCCGCCACTGGCCGCCCTTGGCCTTGAGGTAGGAGCCGAGGACCTCGGTGAACGCGGGCAGGTCCAGCATGAAGTGCTCGGTGTCGACGAACTCCGGCGTCTCACCGTTGATCTTGGACCTGGGGTCGATCAGGTCGATCGGGTCGAGCTGGTTGCCGCAGTTGTCGCACTGGTCGCCGCGTGCGCCGTCGTAGCCGCAGATCGGGCAGGTGCCCTCGACGTAGCGGTCGGGCAGGGTGCGGCCGGTGGACGGCGAGACGGCGCCCTTGGTGGTCTTGGCGAAGATGTAGCCGTTGTCGTAGAGCCCCGTGAAGAGCTCCTGCACCACCGCGTAGTGGTTGGCGGTGGTGGTGCGGGTGAACAGGTCGTAGGAGAGCCCCAGCGCGACGAGGTCCTCGGCGATGATCCTGTTGTAGCGGTCGGCGAGCTCGCGGGCCGTCACGCCCTCCTGGTCGGCGAGGACCTGGACGGGGGTGCCGTGTTCGTCGGTGCCGCTGACCATGAGCACGTGGTTGCCGGACATTCGCTGGAAGCGAGCGAAGACGTCGGAGGGGACCCCGAATCCGGAAACGTGCCCAATGTGGCGGGGGCCGTTCGCATACGGCCAGGCCACCGCGGTCAGGATGTGGCGTTTCGACGACATGGACCAAGCCTAAAGGCGTCGGCGAACGAGTTCGCACGGTTTTCGCGCCCTGTGGAAACCGTGCCGCGCGGCTCCGGCGGTCCGGCCGCGCCCACTGATCGCACCGGTGCGCGACCTTTCTGTGGAATCGCGTCGGTAGGGTGTGTGCGAACTCGCTCGCGCAGGTCCTCTCGCACCCGCGCGTCGCCGCACCCGATGTCGCCGGAGGAAGGTGGTCACCACGGCTTCCCGTGCCCTGGCCGCCCTGCTGGCGGCGGTGCTGATGACGGTGTGCGCGCCGATCCTGTCGCTGGCGGCCGCCGCGCGGCTGGCGGACGGGCCCGCCGCGCCGCACTCCACCGGGCCGCCCACGGTCGGGTTCGGCCCGCACACCGTGGTCGGCTTCCCCCAGGACTCGGGCTCGGCGCACATCGCCTCGGCGCTCGCCAAGTGGATCGGGGAGCAGCGGACGGTCGCGCGGGACCTCCCCGACGGCTACGTGCCCGAAACGGCCGCGCCGCCGGAGTCCGGCCGGACCTGGTGGCGCGTCGCGCCGCCGGCCTCCGCCGGCGCTCCCGATCTGGACCACACGGGCGCGCTGCCCATGGGCCGCGCGCCGCCCCTCACGACACGTGCGTGAAACGTCGCCGCCGGCACCGCCGGCAATCCCCCTTTTCGAAGTCGTGAGAGGTTTTTCCATTGTCCAGTTCACCGGGAGCCGGTGCGCGCTGGTTGCGCGGCATCATCTCCCTGCTCATCGTGGTCGGCGCCTTCGCCGCCGCGTGGTTTCTACCGCCGCAGCTGGGGCTCGACCTCAGCGGCGGCACCCAGATCGTCCTTGAGACCCAGGACGGCGATGACGGCACCGAGGCCAACGCCGAGAACACCGACCAGGTCGTCGAGGTGCTGCGCCAGCGTATCGACCGGCTCGGCGTCAGCGAGGCGACCATGTCGCGCTCGGGCGAGAACCGGATCATCGTCGAACTGCCCGGCGTGCAGGACCCGACGGAGGCCGCCGAGCTCATCGGCCAGACCGCGCAGCTGACCTTCCACCCGGTCGTGGGCGTGGCCCCGGCCGACGGCAGCGGCGTGCAGGCGCCCGGCGGCGGGGCCGCTCCCGGCGGCGGGGCCGTCCCCGGCGGCGGCGACGAGGCCAACCCGCCCGCCGACGAGGCCAACCCGCCCGCCGACGAGGCCAACCCGCCCGCCGGCTCCGAGGAGCCCGCCGAGGAGGGCTCCGGTGGCGGCGGCGACATCAGCGAGGAGGAGCTGCAGGAACTGCTCCAGCAGCAGCAGGGCGGCGGGGCCGGCGGCGGGGCCGGTGCCATGGCCGGTGAGCCGGCCGACCCCGAGGACGTCGCGCTGACGCTCCCCGACGACCAGGGCCAGCAGCTCCAGCTCGGCGAGGCCGCCATCCAGGGCGATCAGGTCGGCAGCGCCGAGGCGGGCCTCGACCAGTACCAGACCAACTGGATGGTCAACGTCAACTTCGAGGGCGAGGGCCGCCAGGCGTGGGAGGAGCTGACCGGCCAGGCCGCCTGCAACCCGCAGGGCGACCCCAAGCGCCGCGTCGCCATCGTGCTGGACGACCAGATCATCTCCTCCCCCGAGGTCAACGCCGACGTGGCGTGCGACGTCGGCATCACCGGCGGCTCCACCTCCATCACCGGCCAGTTCGACCAGGAGAGCGCGAACGACCTCGCCGTCCTGATCGAGGGCGGCTCGCTGCCGCTGCCGGTGCAGGAGATCCAGCGCCAGACCGTGGGCCCGACCCTCGGTGAGGAGGCCATCGAGGCCAGCTTCATCGCGGGCGGCATCGGCATCCTGCTGACCGCGCTCTACATCTGCGTCGCCTACCGGTTCGTCGGTTTCCTGGCGTCGGTGGCGCTGGCCTGCTACACGCTGATCGCCTACGCCGCGCTGGTCGCGCTCGGGGCGACGCTGACCCTGCCCGGCCTGGCCGGCTTCGTGCTCGCGATCGGCATGGCGATCGACGCCAACGTGCTGATCTTCGAGCGGGCCCGCGAGGAGTACCAGCGCCAGGAGCGCGTGTACTCCTCGAACAAGTCCGCCGGCATGGTCGACGCCACCGAGACCGAGGCCGCCGAGGCCGAGGCCGGCGTGCTGACGCGGCGCCGCCGCCGCGCGATCCCGCCGAACCTGCAGAAGGCGTTCGTCACCGGTACCCAGAAGGCGTGGAGCGCGGTCCTCGACACCAACGTCACCACGCTCATCGCCGCGGCGCTGCTGTTCTTCTTCGCCTCGGGCACCGTGCGGGGCTTCGGCGTGACGCTGGGCCTGGGCACGATCGCGTCGATGGTCTCGGCGCTGGTCATCGCCCGGGTGCTGGTGGAATGGGCGGTGCGCCGCAAGGTGATGCGCACGCACCCCGCGATCAGCGGGATCTCGCGGATCAGCGCGGTGCGCGCGTGGCTGATCAAGCGCAACCCCGACCTGATGAAGCGCAGCACGCTGTGGCTGGGCATCACCGGCCTGATCACGGCCGTGGCGATCGTCGGCATGGTGGTGCGCCCGCCGGACTTCGGCGTGGAGTTCACCGGCGGCCGGGTCATGGACTTCGCCGTGAGCGAGTCGATCAGCGTCAACGACGCCCGCGAGGCCGTCTCCGAGGCCGGCTTCCCCGCGGCCGTCGTCCAGGAGGCCGGCAACGGCGACATCTCGGTGCGCACCGGTCAGATCTCCGACGGCGAGGCCCAGCAGATCCAGGAGTCGCTGGACGGGCAGACCGGCGGCGGCATCGAGCGGATCAGCGACGAGAAGATCGGCCCGAGCATGGGCGACGAGCTCCGCAACAAGGCGCTGATCGCGCTGATCGCGGCGCTCGTGCTGCAGATGGGCTACCTGGCCTGGCGGTTCCGGTGGTCGTTCGGCGTGTCCACGATGCTCGCGCTGGCCTTCGACATCGTCCTGGTCATCGGCCTGTTCTGCTGGCTGGGCAAGCCGATCGACGGCGTGTTCCTCGCCGCCATCCTGAGCGTCATCGGCTTCTCCGTGAACGACTCGGTGGTGGTGTTCGACCGGGTGCGCGACGAATGGGCGCACGACACCAAGTCGCCGTTCCGCAAGATCGCCAACCTGGCGATCCTGAACACGCTGCCGCGAACGGTGAACTCCGGTATCGGCGGCCTGTTCATCCTGGCCACACTCGCGATCTTCGGCGGTTCGTCGCTGACCGACTTCTCGATCGCGATGCTGGTGGGGCTGATCTCCGGCATGTTCTCCACGATCTTCGTGGGCACGCCGCTGGCGATCTGGCTGCAGAAGTACGACAGGACGCCGCCCCCACACGTGGTCAGGGAGAAGAAGACCAAGCAGCGCAAGGAGATGCGCACCGCCCGCGAGCAGAGCGACGGCGCGGTGGTCTGACCCCGCCCGCTGACCGCGGATCGGCGCGCCCCCGGTGGATCTCCCACCGGGGGCGCGCCGCTTCCCGCCTCACCTCTTCTCGCCGACGCTTCTTGACCTTGGGTTTTGACCTCGACCCCCGACGGTCGAGGTCAAAACCCACGGTCAAGATCGGCGCCCTACTTGTGCACCGCGTCGTAGACCTCGCGCTTGGGGACGCCCAGCCGCTTGGCCACCTCCTGGATGGCCTGCTTGCGGGCGACCCCGGCGGCCTCGCGGTCGGCGACGGCCGCGGCGAGGTCGCCGGGGTCGCGGCTCGCGCCGGTCCGGCTCGCTCCGGCGACCACGAGGGTGATCTCGCCGCGCACGCCCTCCGCCGCCCACTGCGCGAGTTCGCCCAGCGGGGCGCGGCGCACCTCCTCGTAGGTCTTGGTGAGCTCCCGGCACGCGGCACCGCGGCGGTCGGCGCCGAACGCCTCGGCCATGGCCGCCAGCGTCGCCGCCAGCCGGTGCGGGGCCTCGAAGAACACCATGGTGCGGCGTTCGTCGGCGAGCTCGGCCAGCCGGGTGGACAGCCCCTTGCGCGGAGGGAAGCCCTCGAAGCAGAACCGGTCGGTGGGCAGTCCGGACAGCACCAGCGCGGTGGTGACGGCCGAGGGCCCGGGGATGGCGGTGATCGGGACGCCGGCCTCGACGCACGCCGACACCAGCCGGTAGCCGGGGTCGGACACGCCCGGCATCCCCGCATCGGTCACCACCAGCACGTCGCGGCCGGCCCGCAGGTCGGTCAGCAGCTCCTCGGCCCGGCGGCGCTCGTTGGCGTCGTAGTAGGAGACGATCCGGGCGCCCTGCTCGCCGCCCAGGCGCACGCCCAGGCGAGCGGCGAACTGGCGCAGCCTCCGGGTGTCCTCGGCCGCGATGATCCCGGACTCCTCCAGCGCCGCGCGCAGCCGCGGCGGCGTGTCGTCGCGGTGCCCGATGGGCAGTCCTGCCAGGATCAACGTTCCAGGGCCCTCGGTCGCCGCCCCCGCCTCAGTCACATTCCACCCGTTCTCGTAACGCTACGGTTAGCCTTGTTCGACGCCGGGCGAGCGCGGGCGGCGCGTTCCCACCCCGATCGAGTGCCCGGCGAGTCCCCTGCTCTCGACCTAGTATGGCGGCGATGACCACGACAGCCCTTCCCGCCGACACGGGGCCGGCTCCGGCCGCCGGCCCGTCGATCCGCTCGCGGCTGGTGCCGCCGATGCCGCGGCCCGCCTGGGCGGGCTGGCTGGGTGCGCTGCTCGTGGCGGCGTTCGCCGGTGCGCTGCGGTTCATCGGGCTCGGCAGTCCGCCGCAGATCTACTTCGACGAGACCTACTACGCCAAGGACGCGTTCGCGCTGCGGACGTTCGGCGTGGAGCACGAGACCGTCGACAACGCCGACGCCCTGCTCGCCCAGGGCATCCGCGACGTCTGGACCGGCGGCGGCGACTTCATCGTGCACCCGCCCTTCGGCAAGTGGATGATCGCGGCGGGCGACTACCTGTGGGGGCTGATGCCCTTCGGCGTCGCGATGTCGCCGACGGGCTGGCGCGTCGGCGCCGCCGTCTTCGGTGCGCTGTCGGTGCTGCTGCTGGTGCGCGTCGCGCTGCGGATGACCCGTTCGATCCTGCTCGGCTGCTCGGCCGGGCTGATCATGGCGCTGGACGGCCTGCACTTCACCATGAGCCGCATCGCCATGGTGGACGTCTTCCTGACGCTGTGGGTCCTGGCCGGGTTCGCCTGCCTGGTCATCGACCGCGACCGGACGCGGGCGCGCCTGGCCGACCTCGCCGAGTCGGGGCGGGCGGCCTCCGCCGGGTGGCTCGGCGTGCGCTGGTGGCGGCTGGCCGCCGGGGTGTGCCTGGGGCTGGCGTGCGGCACCAAGTGGTCGGCCCTGTTCTTCGTCGCCGCGTTCGGGCTGCTCACGGTCGCCTGGGACTACGGGGCCCGGCGCACCGCCGGGCAGCACCGCGTGGGTCGGCGCTGGTTCTTCATCGACGCCGTCCCCGCGTTCTTCGCGACCGTCGGCGTCGCCGCCGTCACCTACCTGGCCACCTGGAGCGGCTGGCTGTTCGGCTCGCTGGGCTGGGGGCGGCAGTGGGGGGAGGAGCACACCACCGGCGCGTGGGCCGCGCTGCCCGACCCTGTGCTCGCCGTGGTCAACCCCCTGCGCAGCCTGTGGTACTACCACACCGAGATGCTGTCGTTCCACAACGGCCTGTCCAGCCCGCACGACTACGCGTCGCATCCGTGGGAGTGGCTCATCATGCGCACTCCCGTGGCGTTCTACTACAACGGGGACGAGACCACCTGCGGGGCGAGCGCCTGCTCCAGCGCGATCCTGAGCATCGGCTCCCCTGTGGTGTGGTGGCTGTCCGTCCTCGCCTGCCTGGTGATGATCGGCTGGTGGGTGACCTACCGCGACTGGCGGGCCGGCGCGGTGCTGCTGGGCGTGGCCGCCGGGTGGCTGCCGTGGTTCGCCTACCCCGAGCGCACCATGTTCGTCTTCTACGCGCTGCCGATGCTGCCCTTCCTGGTGCTGGCGATCGTGCTGGCGCTGGGTCTGGTCATGGGCCGCGACTCCGGCGATCCCCGGTACTCGCAACGGGCCAGGATCGTCGGCGGCGTCGTCTACGGCGTGGTCATGCTGCTGGTGATCGCCAACTTCGTCTACCTGTACCCGGTGCTGAGCGCCGAGGTCATCCCCTACGACCAGTGGGCCGACCGCATGTGGTTCGGGACCTGGATCTACGGCAACGCGACGCCGGAGTGAGGTCCGGCCGAACCGTTCGCGAACAGCGGGGAAATCCCGGTGGACGCGCCGGAGAAACCGGTTTTCCGGGAGAGATTTTCCCGGCTCGAAAGCCTCGGCAATCCGTGGATCCGGCTGGTAGTCTCATGCACTGGTTGCGGTTGTAGTTTCCATGGATGCCTGAGGCGCCTCGCGGAACTTCACGTGGGCGCTGGTCATTTGGGTGGCAACTCCCGGGGATGGGCGCTCAGCAACCCGAGACCAGCAGGGTGCGGTCTCGTTGTAGTCCCCAAAGGGAGAGCAGATGGCTCAGGGCACCGTGAAGTGGTTCAACTCTGAGAAGGGTTTCGGGTTCATCGCCGTTGAAGGCGGCGGCCCGGACGTGTTCGTTCACTACTCGGCGATCGCGGGTACCGGCTTCCGGAACCTGGAAGAGAACCAGCACGTCGAGTTCGAGATCACGCAGGGCCCCAAGGGCCCCCAGGCGTCGGATGTGCGCGGCCTCTAAGGCAACGTAGCTTCGCCTGTTTTGCTTCTCGGCCCTTCGCCCGCATCCCGGGCGAAGGGCTGTTCCGTCTCCGGCCGCCTCAGCCGATTCCGACGCCGCGTTCGCGGGGCGAGGCGGGCCTTCCACGCTCCGGATCCGCTGTGCCGCCGGCGCTACGCGCACTGCGACGGTCGGCCCCTGGACGAACCCGGCCGCCGAACACCGGTCAGCGCTCCCCCGCGGGGTCGGCGGCGCCCCGCCCGGCCGAGGCCCTGAGGCCGTCCTGCTCGCCGTCGGGGGAACCGCCCAGGGCCCGCACCTGCTCCGACAGCCGCGCCACCTGCTCGGTGAGCGTGCCGAGCTGCGCCATGACCGCATTGTGCTGTTCCAGCTCCAGTTCCTGGTCCTCCGCCCAGCGCTCCTTGCTGACCTCCTGCTCCAGCGAGGTGATGATGACGGCGATGACCAGGTTCAGCACGATGAAGGCGCTGACCACGATGTAGACCACGAAGAAGATCCAGGCCATGGGCTGGCTGCCCGTCACGCTGTCGGAGATGTCGGGCCAGTTCTCCGTGGTCAGCAGCATGAACAGGGTGTAGAGCGTGGTCCCGAGATCGCCGAAGTACTCCGGCGAGACGTCCTCGAACAGCTTCTCCCCGAGGACGGCCGAGGTGTACATGATCACGAACAGCAGCCCGATGACGGTTCCCAGGCCCGGCACCGAGCGGAACAGGGCCGAGACGATCTCGCGCATGTGCGGGATCACGCTGATCAGCCGGAGCAGGCGCAGGATGCGCAGCAGCCGCAGGACGGAGAAGCCCTCCGAGGCCGGTATCAGCGCGACCCCGACCACGATCAGGTCGAACCAGTTCCACGGGTCGCGGAAGAACGTCCAGCCGCGGGCGTAGACCTTGAGCGCGAGTTCGATGACGAAGAACGCCACGAAGGCGTGTTCGGCCATGCGGAAGTACCCCGTCATGCCCGCGAACGCGTCCTCGTAGGTCTCCATGCCCAGTGATATGCCGTTGAGCACGATCACCGCGATGACGATGTTGCCGAACCATTGCGCGTCGACGATCCGGGCCACTCCGGCCCGCACGCTCCCGTCCCCCACTGAGCTCCTCCGCAGGCGTCGCTCGGCCGTCTTCAGGCCCGAACCAGCTCACCGTAACGTGCCCGCCCCGGCCCGATCGGAGCCGCCCCACGGGATATCGGCGTCCGTCGGCCGCCTCCGGCCGGGGGGTTTGCGCGGCGGCGAACGCCTAGGCTGGAACGGTTCGGTCGAGCGAGGAGGGCTCCGGGTCGTGACCTCTCATGCCGCCGCATCCCGAGCGCGCCGATGGCGGGTGCACGCTGCGTGGACGGTCGTCGTCTGCGCCGCGCTCGCCGCGGTCACCTGGCAGGTCGTCGCGGCGGGTCCGATCACCGCGCTGGACCGGCCGATCCACGAGGCCGTGGACCCCGATCAGCCGACGGGCGCGGCGCTGGCGCTGTGCGTGGGAGTGGCCAGACTCGGCCAGCGCTGGCTGACCGTTCCGCTCCTGCTGGGCCTGGGCGCCTGGGTGAGCCTGCGGCGGCGCGATCCTCGCCCGCTGTTCGCCCCCGTCGTCGGGCTGGCGTCGCTGGCGGTCCTGGGCACCCTGCTGAAGGTGGCCGTCGGCCGCACCCCGCCCATCACCGGCGTCGACGTGGTCTCGCCCGGACTGGGCAACGTCGCCGACTGGGCCGTCGCGGCGTTCACGCTGGGCGCGGCGCCGTTCGAGGGCTACGTCTCCTATCCCTCCGGGCACGCGGCCAACGCCGCTCTGAGCTATCCCCTGCTGGCCTGTCTGCTGTTCGGCGGCAACGGACTGCGCCCCGGCCGGATCGCGCTGCGGCGCGCGCTGTGGGCCTCGGCGGTACCGGTGCTGGCGGTCGGTGTGATGATGACGGCGCTGGACTACCACTGGGCCAGCGAGGCGCTCGGAGGCTGGTTCCTGGGGATCGCCTGCGCCCTGGCGGCGCTGCTCGTGCTGGGCCCCGGCCGCGCCGCGGAGGCCCCGGCCGGGCACCCGCCACAGGGCGAACACGCGGAGGGGAACGTCACCGCAGGTGAGGCGGTGTACCGGGAGAATTCGATCACTGGTGGCCGGTCTGTTGTCCCCAAGTCGGGCGGCACCGGTTAACCTGCTAATTGGTCGGGCGAACCGCAACGGGCCGCTGAAGGAGTGCGCATGTTCAACATCGGAGCCGGCGAGTTCCTCGTCCTCGGCGTGCTCGCGCTCCTGATCTTCGGTCCGGACCAGTTGCCCAAGGCCGCGGCTCAGGCCGGCCGGGCGCTGCGGCAGCTCAGGCGGATGGCCGACAGCGCCAAGAGCGACATCCAGCAGGGGCTGGGTCCGGAGTTCAAGGACTTCGACGTCCAGGACCTCAACCCCAAGCGCTTCGTGCAGAAGCACTTCTGGGACGAGGAGGAGGAGAGCCCCTCGCACTCGACCCGCCCCGCGGCCCGCCTGAACGGACGCCGCCCCCCTTTCGACAGCGAGGCGACCTGAGCCGGGGTGGAGCGGCGCATCCCTGAAGAGAACCACGAAGAAGGCCCCGGACGTCAACCGGGCCGATGCGGTGGACGTGTGCTCCCTCGTCCGGTGTGACGTCCGGGGACCATCGGGTCGGTGCGGTTCACCGGCCGCGGTGGTACCGCCTGTCCTCCTGGCGGTCGGTGCGGTTGTCACCGCTGAGCGGGCGGAACCGGACCACCTGCGGGTCGTGGTCGCTGACCTGGTCGTGGAACTCGGCGTTGACGTGCACGATGTCGTAGTCGACGCGGTCGGCGAGCGCCCGGCCGACCAGCATGTGGTCCAGGGACTGGGCGTTGCCGTCGTAGACGTAGCCGTAGCGCTCGTCGCGCGGCAGCTCGGTCATGGGGTTGTGCAGGCCGCGGCGCCCGGTCAGCGTCTCCAGGGTCTCGGAGAACCAGAAGTCGTTGAGGTCGCCGACGACCAGGACGTTGGCGTCGCGGTCCACCGCGGTGAGCTCGTCGGTGAACGCGCGCACCAGCTCCGCCTGGGCGTGGCGCTGCTCCTCCGAGGAGCGCCGCGGGGGCTGGTTCACGCCGTGCAGCGGCTCGTCGCCGCCCTTGGAGTTGAAGTGGTTGGTGACCACGAAGACGTCGCGGCCCTCGAACTCGAACTGGCCGACCAGCGGCTTGCGGCTGTCGGTCCAGGCCTCGTCGCGCGGCTCGATGCGGCCCGGCGAGACGCTGAGGGCCGCCCGGCCGTCGGCGTCCTCGGTGACCGCGACGGGCGTGGTGGCGTCGCCCCCGGGCGCGTCGACGAACGTGGTGCGTTCGGGGTCGAACAGGAAGGCGTTGCGGATGTTGCCGCCGGGCTGTCCGCCGTCGGCCTTGTCCTGCGGCGCGATCTCGCGCCATTGGTAGGCCGGCCCCCCGGCGTCCTTGATGGCCGCGACCAGCCGGTCCAGCGTCTCGTCCGCGGCGGTCGTGCCGTCGTCGGCGGGTCCGCTGCTGTCCTGGATCTCCTCCAGGCTCACGATGTCGGGGCTGCGGAGGTCGTCGACGATGCCCGCGGCAAGGCGGTCGAACTTGGCCTGGCCGTTCCTCGGCGAGAGGTTCTCGACGTTGTAGGTGGCCACCGACAGCTCCCAGTCCCGCTGTTCGGCGGTGGTCTCGCGCCGCAGTCCGTTGTCGACGTGCCGGCCCAGCTCGGTGGCCTTCAGCAGGTAGCCGCCGTACTGGCTGTAGTACAGCGGGCCCTCGGTGCGGCCGGCCAGCTCGTCGCCCACGTCGGCCTCGGGGAACGGGCGCTCGGAGAAGGGGATGAGCGACTCGACCTTGAGGCGGCCGGTGTTGGCGTCGCGGTAGGAGCCGTAGACGGTCCCGCCGCGCTCGGCGGCGTTGCGGCGCGGCTCGGTGGTCACCCACAGCGCGTTGTAGTCGTCGGTCGCGCCGACGACGCGGGCGTCGTGCACGGCGAGCACCATGTGCTCGTGTGCGGCCCAGAAGTCCAGCGCGTACCTCTTCGGCGCGAGCGTGCGGTCGGAGAGGTCACCGCCCCGCCCGGGCGCGAGGGTGCGCGGGACGCTGCGCTCGTCCAGCTCGACGGCCGCCGGCACCTCGTTGCCGGAGGAGCGCACCGTCCACTCGGCGTCGGCGAGCTGGGTGATCGTCTGGTTCCCGCTGTCGGAGCCGCCCGGCCGGTACTCCGAGACCGTTCCGGTGACCCGGACGTCGTCACCCGGACGCACGTCGGGGGTCCGGGAGCCGGTGAACACGAACAGCGCCTCGCTGGTGCGCGGGTCGCGGTCGGGTTCGGGGTCCTGGAACCAGAAGCCGCGGGCCGAGCCGAAGGCGTTGACCGCCGTGACGACGCCGGGCAGGTCCGCGACGGTCTCGCCCGCGTAGGGCGAGGTCCGCGTCGTTCCCTGGACGTCGTGGATGCGCGGTGCGCCGGACTGGACGGGCTCGGCCGAGGCGTTCGCGGCGGGGGCGAGCGCCGCGCAGACGGCGAGCGCCGTCAGTGCGGCGCCCCGGGCCGGCCGAAGACGTGAGAGAGCCACCCTCTCCTCCAAGCTGTGTAGGGGGTGGCCATATCGTGCCGTCATTCCATGGCCGAAAAGAAGACCGCACGTGAAGAAGTCGGATCAGAGCACGTCGTAGCGCCCGTCGGGAAGCCGCGGATCGCCGTCGCCGACCGTGAACGAGGTGAACGTCTGCACGGACGCCCCGGGGCTGGTCACGTAGGGGACGACCCGGTAGTCGGCCTTCAGCCCCTCGGGGCCGACTTCGCAGCGCAGGTAGCCGCGCTGGGCGTTGTACAGGCGCACGTGCGGATTCTGCAGCCACAGCGACGCGAGTTTGTCGGTGTCGGAACCGTCCATGTCGGAGGAGATGGAGCTGCACACGAGTTCGACGCCGAGGGTCTGCGAGTCCGGGTCGTCGAAGTCGGCCTTGATCTCGGCCGCCACGTTGCGGTGGATGTCGCCGGTGAGCACGACGAAGTTCTCCAGTTCGGCGTCGCGCACGGCCTTGAGCACCCGGTCGCGGCAGGCGGTGAAGCCGTCCCACTGGTCGTTGCTGTAGGAGTGGCCGGGGCCGAGTTCGCGGTCGATCTGAGCCATGACCACCTGGTTGGCCAGCAGGTTCCAGCGGGCCTTCGAGTACCCCAGCCGCCCGATCAGCCACTTCTCCTGTTCCGCGCCCAGGATGGAGCGGTCGGCGTCGTGCCGCTTCTGCGAGTCGTCGATGACCCGGCCGTCGGGGTAGTCGTCGCGGTACTGGCGGGTGTCGAGGACGTGCACCTCGGCCAGCGAGCCGAACGTCAGGCTCCGGTACATCCGCACCGACGGCCCCTGGGGCGTCTGCACCGAGCGCAGCGGGAGGTTCTCGTAGAACGCCTGGTAGGCGGCTGCGCGGCGGTCCAGGAACTCGTCCTTGCCCGCCCCGTACTGGGAGACGTCGGCGGCGTAGTTGTTCTCGACCTCGTGGTCGTCCCAGCTCATCACCCAGGCGGACGCGGCGTGCGCGGCCTGCAGGTCGGGGTCGGTCTTGGTCAGCGAGTAGCGCAGCCGGTACTGGTCCAGGGTGACCACGTCGACGGCGTGCTCGTCGCCGAGCCGCTGCCGCCGCTTGAGGTTGTCGCCGGCCACGATCGCGTACTCGTAGATGTAGTCGCCGAGGAAGAAGACGGCGGCGAGGTCGTCGGCCGCCATGTGCCGGTGGGCGGTGTAGTAGCCGTGGTACCACGCCTGGCAGGACGCCGTGGCGAAGGAGAGCCCCTGGACGGAGGCGTTGGGCTCCGGTGCGGTGCGCGTCCGGCCGGCCGGGCTGATGTGCCGGCCGATCCGGAACCGGTAGTGGTAGATCCGGTCCGGTTCCAGCCCGCTGATCTCGGGGTGCACCGAGTGGGCCAGTTCGGGCGTCGCGACGGCCGAGCCGCGCCGGACGACCCTGGTGAACCGCTCGTCCTCGGCGATCTCGTAGCCGACCTTGAAGTCGCGGTCGGGCATGCCGCCGCGTCCGTCGGGGGCGAGGGGGTCGGGCGCCAGGCGGGTCCACAGCACGATTCCGTCGGGCAGCGGGTCCCCCGAGGCCACGCCGAGGGTGAAGGGGTCGACGGCGAGTCGGTCATCGGCGAGAACGGGGGTGGGGAAGGTGCCCAGACCGAGCAGGAACGCCGTCGTGCTGACCCCGGTGAGCTGCAGGAAGGTGCGACGGGTGGTGCCTCGGGCGGGTGCTGGCGCTGACGCGGGTACGGTCACGGTTTGCCTCCCGTCGACTACACAGCGGAGTTGCCCCCACAGTCTTCGACGGATCGACACGGAAAGTGACGAGACGCGCACTAATTGGTGACAAAAATGCGAAACCTCGACCGCGGCACCACCTACGCGCGGCGGGCGCCCCACCGGATCGCCTTCCCGGTGGGGCGCCCGCCGCGGCTCCGCGGCCCGGCGTCAGCGCACGCCGAAGAGGTGGTCCAGGGCGAGCTGGTCCAGCCGCTCGAAGTGGTAGCCGCGTTCGCCGACGGCGTCGAGGTCGATCTCCTCGGCGAGCAGGTCCGACAGCGACTCGCCCGCGCCGAGCGTCGGCTGGGAGAGCTCGGCGACCCTGGCCGCCTCCAGCGCCTCGGCGACCTCCGGGTCGGCCCGGAACGCCGCGGCCTTCTCCTTGAGGATCAGGTAGTTGCGCATGCACGCGGCGGCCGACGTCCACGCGCCTTCCGTGTCCTCGGTCCGCGGCGGCTTGAAGTCGAAGTGCCGGGGACCGTCGTAGCCGCCGTTCTCCAACAGGTCGACCAGGAAGAACGCCTCCTTGACGTCACCGGCGCCGAAGCGCAGGTCCTGGTCGTACTTGACGCCGCGCTGGCCGTTGAGGTCGATGTGGAACAGCTTGCCCTGCCACAGCGCCTGGGCGACGCCGTGCGCGAAGTTCAGGCCGGCCATCTGCTCGTGCCCGACCTCCGGGTTCACGCCGACCATCTCGGGGTGTTCCAGCTCGTTGATGAAGGCCATCGCGTGGCCGACGGTCGGCAGCAGCACGTCGCCGCGCGGCTCGTTGGGCTTGGGCTCCACGGCGAAGCGCAGGTCGTAGCCCTTGTCCCGGACGTAGCCGCACAGGACGTCGAACGCCTCGCGCAGCCGGTCCAGCGCGGCGCGGTCGTCCTTGCCGGCCTCGGTCTCGGCGCCGTCCTGGCCGCCCCAGCACACGTAGGTCCGCGCGCCGAGCTCGGCCGCCAGGTCGATGTTGCGGACGACCTTGCGGATGGCGTAGCGCCGCACGTCGCGGCTGTTGGAGGTGAACCCGCCGTCGCGGAACACCGGGTGGGTGAACAGGTTGGTGGTGACCATCGGCACGGCGAGGCCGGTCTCGTCCAGCGCCCGGCGGAACCGCTTGAGGATGGCGTCGCGGGTGGCCGCGTCGCTGCCGGGCGGGACGAGGTCGTCGTCGTGGAAGGTGATGCCGTAGGCGCCGAGGTCGGCGAGCCGGCGCACGGCCTCGGCGCCGTCCAGCGGGGGGCGCACCGCGTCACCGAAGGTGTTGACGCCGCGCCACCCGACCGTCCACAGGCCGAAGCTGAACTTGTCCGCCGGCGTGGGCTGGTACTGGCTCATCGAGGACTCTCCTGGATCGTGGCTGATGGAGGACGGTACTGGGACGCGGCCGCTGCGTGCGGCCGTGCGGGTCGTGCGGTCAGGCCCCGCGGGCCGCGGCGTACTGCTCGCGGATCACCGGTTCGGGGTCGGCCTCGCTGACCCGGGGTGCGGCCATGGCGCTCCACTCGGGCGGTGCGGGCGTCGCCGCCAGCGCCCAGGCGGCCTGGCGGGCGGCGCCGTCGGCGACGTACTCCCCCGCCTCGGGCACCGCGACGGGACGGCCGAACACCTGCGGGGCGATGGCCGTCACCGCCTCGGAACGCGCCCCGCCGCCGATGAGCAGCACCCGGTGCACGGGCACGCCCTGGTCGACGAGGGCGTCGATGGCGTCGGCCAGCCCGCACAGCATTCCCTCGACGAACGCCCTGGCGATGCGGTCGGGCCGCAGGTTCGCCCGCGTCATGCCGCTGAGGGCGCCCGTGGCATCGGGCAGGTTGGGCGTGCGCTCGCCGTCGAGGTAGGGCAGTACCGTCAGGCCGCCGGCGCCGGGCGGCGCGGCGAGCGCGAGGGCGTCGAACTCCTCCTGGGAGACGTCGAGCGCCTGCGCGCCCGCGGTGAGCACCCGGGCCGCGTTCAGGGTGCACACCAGGGGCAGGAACCGGCCCGTGGCGTCGGCGAACCCGGCGACCTGACCGGAGGGGTCGGCCGTGGACCGCTCGGCCACGGCGAACGCGGTGCCGGAGGTGCCGATGGAGACGACCACGTCACCGGGGCGCGCGGCCAGTCCCAGCGCGGCGCCCATGTTGTCGCCGGTGCCGACCGAGACCGTGCCGATGCCGGGCAGGCCGGGGGCCCGCACCGGTCCGGCGGTTTCGGCCGGCCCGGCCACCCTGGGCAGCCGCGGTTCCGAGCCGAGGGCCATCCGCAGCAGGTCGCGGCGGTACTCGCCGGTGGCCGGCGCGAAGTAGCCGGTGCCGGAGGCGTCCCCGCGGTCGGTGACCGGGTCGGAGGACCCGGTGAGGCGGGCGGTGAGCCAGTCGTGCGGCAGCAGCACGCCGGCGACCCGCTCGGCGTTGGCGGGCTCGTGCTCGGCCAGCCAGCGCAGCTTGGTGACGGTCAGGCTCGCCACGGGGACGCTGCCGGCGGCCTGCGCCCAGGCCGCCGGGCCGCCCAGCTCCTCGGTCAGGTCGGCCGCCGCCCCGGCCGAGCGGGTGTCGTTCCACAGCAGCGCCGGCCGCACCACCCGGCCGGCCTCGTCCAGCGTGACCATGCCGTGCTGCTGGGCCGCGACGCCGATGGCGTCGACGCCGTCGAGCAGCCCGCCCTCGGCGGCCGCCAGCAGGGCCCGCCACCAGACCTCGGGGTCGATCTCGCTGCCTTCGGTGTGCGGCGCTCTGGCCTGGCGTACGAGCGCGCCGGTGGCGGTGTCGCGAACGACGATCTTGGTGCCCTGGGTGGAGGAGTCCACCCCGGCGACGAGTGACATCGGTCCTCCCGAGGCGTTGGCGTGGCCGATTCGGCCGGTGTTGTGCGACCGCGGTCACAGAGTTAGTTTGGAGACTGAACAAATTGATGTCAACACCCCCGGGGCCGCGTCCCGCCGGACCGGACGGACGGACCCGCCCGCGGGGACGGCCTCAGGGCCCCGCCACCACGAGACGAGTGCCGCGATGCTGACCGACACAGCCACCGGACCGGCCGGTTCCCAGGCCGTCCGCGAGACCAACCTCGGCGCCGTGCTGCGCGCCGTCCGGGAGGCGGCCCCGTGCTCGCGCGCCGATGTCGCCGCGACGACCGGACTGACGAAGGCCACCGTGTCGAGCATCGTCGGCGACCTCATCGCACACGGCCTGGTGCGCGAGGTCGGCGCCGCGTCCGAGCGGCGGGTGGGGCGGCCCGGCGTCATGCTGACCCTGGACGGCCGCGGCATCACCGCCGTGGGCCTGGAGGTCAACGTCGACTACATCACCGTCGTGGCCGTCGACCTGGTGGAGCAGGAGCTGCTGAGCCGGCACGAGCCCTTCGCCGCCGGCGCCGCCGGGCCCGAGGCGTGCGCGCGCGAGCTCGTGGACCTCCTCCGGCGCACACTGGCCGATCCGGTGCTCGCCGGACGCACCGTGCTGGGGGCCGGCGTCGCCGTCCCCGGCCTGATCGACGCCCCGCGCGGCACCGTCGCCAACGCGCCGAACCTGCGCTGGCGCGACTTCCCGCTGCGCGCCAGGATGCTGGAGCTGATGGAGGAGGCCGGCCTGCCCGAGATGCCGGTGCTGGTGGACAACGACGCCAACCTCGGCGCGGTCGCGGAGTACCGCGGCGGGCACCGCGCCCACACCTGCGACCTGGTCTACATCACCGGCGAGGTCGGTATCGGCGCCGGCGTGCTCCTGGACGGCAGGCTGCTGCGCGGCTCCACCGGCTACGGCGGCGAGATCGGGCACATCCCCCTGCGCAGGGGCGGGCCGCTGTGCGGGTGCGGCCGCCGGGGCTGCCTTGAGGCCGTCGCCGGCATCGACGCCATCCTGCGCCGGACGGTGCCCGACCTGGCCCCGACCGCCCCGGTCTCGGGCACGCACCTGGCCGCGGCCGTGGCCGCCACCGTCGAGCGGGCCGACGCGGGCGACGTGGGCGTCCTGCGCGCGCTGGAGCGGGCCGGGAGCTGGCTGGGGCGCGGAGCGGCGACCCTGGTCAACCTGATCAACCCGCAGGCGATCATCCTCGGCGGCTACTTCGTTCCGCTGGCGCCGTGGCTGCTGCCGCCGTGCACCGCCGCCGTCGACGCCCACGTGCTCGCGCCGGAGCGCGGCGGCTGCCGGCTGGAGGTCTCGACGCTGGGCCTGAGCGCGGCGGCCCGCGGCGGCGCGGCCGCGCTCGTGGACGCCCTGGACACCGGCCGGCTCCCCCTGCCGCCGCGCAGGCCGCTGGAGCGGCCGCGTCAGGAGGGGGCCCGGCCGAACGGCCGGAGCCCGGCGCGCTGACCGCGCACCGGGCTCCGGGGTTTCACACCTGCATCAGAACGGGAGCCAGTCCCACATGTGGGCTTGACCCTCGTCGTCATCGTCGGCGCCGGCGACCCACTCCCAGACAGCGGTCGAGGCATCGGCCGCCTTGTCACTCATCTGCCAGGTCCATGACGCTGACCGGGTCTCGAGCGCATCTTCCGCAGCGGCCGGCAGTGCCGATCCCAATAGTGCAGCGACCGAGACGGCCGCTACGGCACACACCTTCTTGAGCACAACGCACCTTTCGCTCGTAGCGCGAGTCCATCCCCATGTCACAAGATGACTTACCCGTCACTCATCGCACAAGGTTCAGAAGCAGCCAATCACGACTATTGAGATTATTTTGAGACATGCACAGTCGAGTCGAGGCGATCCCGATGCGGGACCCTCCCGATCTTCTCCCATTCGCCCTAAAAAGAAGGCCGGGTCAGGAAGACTTCCTGACCCGGCCTGCATGCCTTCGGGTGGAGCTGAGGGGATTTGAACCCCTGACCCCCTCGATGCGAACGAGGTGCGCTACCGGACTGCGCTACAGCCCCGTAAGACGCTTAAAAGCGTATCAGCTCCGCAAGAGTGCTCGGAACTCATTTCGCGCGTCGGGTCAGTCGCCCGCGGCGCGCAGATGAGCGTCGGCGTACTGGTCATAGACCTGGTCGCGCCGGGTGGTGAGCTCGATGACCTCGGCCTCACGGGCGGCCTCGGCCGCGGCGCGGCGGGCGCGGGCGCGCTCCTCGCGGCGGCGGTGCTCCGCCTCGGCGGCACGCCGCTCCTGGTCGGCCTTTGCCGCCTCCCGCAGCAGCACGAGGTGGCCCATGAGCAGCACGGCCGGCGGGACCAGCACCCACCAGGGACCCAGGCCCGCGGCGACCGCGACGCTCGTCGCGGTGAGCAGGGCGGTCAGGCCGGACGTGCGGCGGCGGCGGCGCGCGATGACCCGGGCGCGGCCGACCCGCATCGGAGGCGCTCCAGCAGGGGGCGGCGCGGGCTCCGGCCGCGGGGCGGCGGCTTCGGCCGCGTCCTCGGCGTCACCGGCCGGCTCCTCCGCCTCGTGCCGGGCGAGCGCGCGGTGGGCCGCGGGCACGGGCCCGGAGCCGTAGGAGAGCACCTGGGTCCGCACGTCGTCGGCGGACTCCCCGTCCGGGTCGCCGTGGTCCTCGTCGGGCTCGTACTCGTCGTCGAACTCGGGGGCGTCATCGGCGTCGTCGACGCCGGCGTCCCCGGGCGCGCTGCGGCGGAACGGGTTCGGCGCGGGATCGGCGGCGTCGCGGCGCAGCAGCATGGGGATCAGCACGATGGCCCACACCACCACGATGGCCACATACAGAGGAGAGCTACTCATCGCCCCTCCTCGCGCCGCTGGTCGTTGGACACCCGCAGACGTCCGGGCGGCGCGGTGGCTCGTACCGGGCCCATGGACGAGATCGATTCAGCAGCGGCCTGTCCGGAATCTAGGGTCTGATGTCTCGCGCACCCGCCGCACCGCTCATTAGCCCTCTGCCCCCATGTGCCGTATGTACATGTCACCCGCACCGTCGATGCGTCTACGTTCCGCACCGTACGACCCGGTGTCCGGGAATGCGCAGTATTCGGGCCGGAGTGTCGCGAGATCGTCGTTCGTCCTCTTCTTCAGATGGGTCCTCCATTGGCAAATATGCAGGTAGGAACGGTTTTTACAGACCGTTAAATCATAAATGCGGAAGGTTACAATCCGCTTTCAGCCTGCTTGCGGCGAGCGCGGGCCGTGCCGATTATCCCGCGAACGGCTCCTCCCGGCACCCCTTTTCCCGCCATCGGGCCGCTCTCCGCAAAGGGGCGCCCCGGACCGGGTCGCGGTCACGGCAGCTCGGAGGGCGGGCTCGCCGCCCCCGAGGACCCGGCCCCGCCCCGCGGCGGCCCGCCCCCGAGGTCGCGGCCGCGGCGCTGCTCCCGCCACCGCGGGAGCAGGCCGCGCGGCACGTCCTCCACCGTCAGCGCGTAGCAGATGTGGTCCCGCCACGCCCCGTCGATGTGCAGTTGGCGCCTGCGGACGCCCTCCTCCCTGAACCCGAGCTTCTCGGCCACCCGCCGGCTGGCCCGGTTCTCGGGCCGGATGTTGGCCTCGATCCGGTGCAGCCCGGCGGTGAAGAAGCAGTGGTCGACCGCGAGCGCGACCGCGGTGGGGGTCACCCCCAGACCCGCCCGCTCCTTGTCGATCCAGTACCCGATCTGGGCGGAGCGCGCCGATCCCCAGACGATGGCGCCCACGGTCAACTGCCCGGCGAATCCCCCCTCGTAGGTGATCGCCCATGGCATCGCCACGCCCTGCCGGCCCTCCCTGCGGATCGCCTGGGCCATGGCGAGGTAGGGCGCGATGTTCGTGGTCTGCAACGGCATCTCGGGGTGGGTGGGCTCCCAGGGGCGCAGCCAGTCGGCGTTGCGCACACGCGTGTCGCGCATCGCCGCGGCGTCGCGCAGCCGCAGGGGCCGAAGCCCGACCGGCCCCTCCTCAAGGGAGATCGGCCAGCCACGTATCCGGTTCACTGCCTTCCCTCCGCCACCGTGGGCATCCCGGCGGAAGAATCCCCGGGACCCTTCCGCGGAGGCGACCGGACAGCGGGCCGCCGCCCGGAGTTCTCGGCATCAGTATTCCACCTCGTGCCGGAGACACGCGGCGATCGTCCTCTATCTCACGACAAAAGGGACAGGAAAATAACCTTTTTCGGACCGGTGGAAACAGGAACCTCACTGGTGTCCGACGATGGCGCTCGTACAGGGGGCGGCTGTCGCGGTGTGCGCAGCGCCGACGGCACAGCAGGTCCGAGCCCTGGAAATCCCACCCCGCGAACGCAGCGGTCCGGGTTCGGTCAGCCGCCGGTGCGCGGATGGTCCCCGCCGCGCATCTGGTCGATCGCGTGCCGCAGGATCGGCCCGAGGACCGCCATGCCGTCGCGGACCCCTCCGCTGGAGCCGGGCAGGTTGACCACCAGCATGCGGTGCCCGTCCCGCTCGGCGACGCCGGCCAGGCCCCGCGAGAGCACGGCGGTGGGCACCCCCTTCTCCCGGCCGGCCGCGCGCAGCGCCTCGGCGATGCCCGGGATCTCATAGACCAGCAGCGGACGGGTGGCCTCGGGGGTCTCGTCGCCGGGGGTCAGCCCGGTGCCGCCGGTGGTGACGGCGGCGTCGTAGCCCTCGGCCAGTGCCCGGCGCAGCGCATCGGCCACCGGGGCGCCGTCGGGCACCACCCGCGGTCCGTCGACGGCGCAGCCGGCCTCCTCCAGCAGCCCCGCCAGCACCGGTCCGGAACGGTCCGGGTACACCCCCGAGGAGGCCCGGTTGGAGGCGGTGATGACGATCGCGGTGGGGGCGTGCACGTCCTCGTCGCCCTCCCTCTCCTCGGGGGTCATGACGCGCGGCGCCAGTGGCCGGTCTTGCCGCCGGTCTTCTCCTCGACCCGCACGTCGGTCGCGACGGCTTCGGGGTCGATCGCCTTGACCATGTCGATCAGGCCGAGCGCCGCGGTCATCACGCAGGTCAGCGCCTCCATCTCGACGCCGGTGCGGTCGGCGGTGCGCACGGTCGCGCTGATGTCCACCCCGTCGTCGCGCACGTCCAGGGCGACGTCGACGCCGTGCACCGCGATCGGGTGGCACAGCGGCACGAGGTCGGGGGTGCGCTTGGCCCCTTGGATGCCGGCCAGCCTGGCCACGGCGAGGGCGTCGCCCTTGGGCACCCCGCCGCCGCGCAGGGCCGCGACGACCTCGGGGGAGAGCAGCACCCGCCCGGTCGCGGTCGCGGTGCGGGCGGTGACCTCCTTGGCCGAGACGTCGACCATCCGGGCCGCGCCGGAGGGGTCGAGGTGACTGAAACCGGAGGGATGGGAATCGGACATGAGCGCGCGGACTTTCTGCTCGGTGGTCACGGACGGGGTTTCCAAGGGCGGAGGCTACAGGGACCGGTCGCCGCGGCACGCGCGCGCCCAGGGTCCGTTCTAGTAGCCGCCGGGCAGCTTGACCGCCTCCACCAGGCTGCCCTCGGGCAGCTCCGTGACCGCCTCGGGGACCACGACCAGGGCGTTGGTCTCGGCGAGGGCGGAGAGCTGGTGGGACCCCTGCCGGGAGACGGGCGCCGCGGTGTAGCCGAGGCCGGCGTCGGCCCCGTCGTAGGCCAGGACCGCGCGCAGGTAGGAGCGCTTGCCCCGCGGCGAGGAGACGACCGGCGCGACCAGGCGGGCGCGCACCGAGGGCAGCGGCTGCTGGGGCAGGCCGCGCATCCGGCGCAGGGCCGGCAGGACGAACAGGTGGAAGGAGACGTAGGAGCTGACCGGGTTGCCCGGCAGCGTCACGATGGGAGTGCGCGACTCCCCGATCGTGCCGAACCCCTGCGGCATGCCCGGCTGCATGGCGACCTTCTCGAAGCGGACCGTGCCCAGGCGCGACAGCACCTCCTTGACCACGTCGTAGGCGCCCATGCTGACGCCGCCCGTGGTGACGATGACGTCGGCCTGCGCCAGCACGTCGTCGAGCGTGTCGAGGACCGTGGCCGGCTCGTCGCCGATGAAGCCCTGCCGGTAGGCGGTGCAGCCGGCGTCGATCGCGGCCGCGGTGAGCATGTAGCTGTTGGACTCCCAGATCTGGCCCGGGCCGATCGGGTCGCCCGGCTCCACCAGTTCCTCGCCGGTGGACAGCACGACGACGCGCGGCCTCGGGTGCACCCGGACCGAACTGCGGCCGACCGCTGCGAGCACGGCCATCTCGGCCGCCCCGATGCGCGCCCCCTGGCGCAGCACCACCGCGCCCTTGTCGACGTCCTCGCCGGCCCTGCGGATCGCGTTGCCCTCGCGGACCGAGCGGTGGACGGTCACGGAGGCCACTCCCCCGTCGGTCCACTCCACCGGGACCACGGCGTCGGCCCCGACGGGGACCGGGGCGCCGGTCATGATGCGCGCGCACGTGCCGACCGGGATGGCGCCGGTTCCGGCGTCACCGGCGGGGATGTCGGCGACGACCGGCAGCGACACCGGCGCCTCCTGGGAGGCCGCGGCGACGTCGACCGCACGGACCGCGTAGCCGTCCATCGAGGAGTTGTCGAACCCTGGCAGCTGCACCGAGGAGGCGACGGGCTCCGCGAGCACCGCGCCGTGCGCCCCGAGCAGGCCCAGCTCGATCGGTTCGAGCGGCTCGACCAGTTCCAGGATGTCGGCGGTGTGCTGTTCGACGGTCTTCATCCCACTCCCTCTCCCGTTGCCGGCATCGGCGCCCCCTCCCCTAACGTGCGGCTCCCTCGCCGCGTTCGGCCACGAACTCGCGCAGCCACGGGAGGAACTCCTTGGCGAGATCCGGGCGGTCGCACGCGAATTCCACCACAGTGCGAAGGTAGTCGACCTTGTTGCCGGTGTCGTAGCGCTGGCCGCGGAACAGCACGCCGTGCACCGGACCGCCGTCGGCCGGCTTGCGGTGGGCGAGCTCGCGCAGCGCGTCGGTCAACTGGATCTCGCCGCCGCGGCCGGGAGGCGTCTCGCTCAGCACGCCGAAGACCGCGGGGTCGCAGACGTAGCGGCCGATGATCGCCCAGCGGCTGGGGGCCTGGTCGGCCGGCGGCTTCTCGACCAGGTCGGTGACCGTCACGACGTCGTCCTCGCCGGTGGCCTCGATCGCGGCGCAGCCGTACAGCGAAACCTGCTCCGGCTCCACCTCCATGAGCGCGACGACGCTGCCGCCGTAGGTCTCCCGCACCTCGATCATGCGCTTGAGCAGCGCGTCCTGCCCACCGATGAGGTCGTCGCCGAGCAGCACGGCGAAGGGGTCGTCGCCGACGTGGGCCTCGGCGCACAGCACGGCGTGGCCGAGGCCGCGCGGCTCGCCCTGGCGGACGTAGTGCACGTGGGCGAGCTCGCTGGACTCGCGCACCGAGTGCAGCCGCTGGGTGTCGTTCTTGGCGCGCAGGGCCTCTTCGAGTTCGTAGGCGCGGTCGAAGTGGTCCTCGATGGAGCGCTTGCTGCGGCCGGTGATCATGAGGACGTCGTGGAGCCCGGCCGCGACGGCCTCCTCCACGACGTACTGGATCGCCGGTTTGTCGACGATCGGCAGCATCTCCTTCGGAGTCGCCTTCGTCGCCGGGAGGAAACGGGTGCCCAGGCCTGCGGCCGGTACGACGGCCTTGGTGACGGGGGTTGCAGCACGGTGCGAATCAGCCATGTCGGCACTGTAGGCCACCGGGTTCCGATCGCGGCTCAGGCGCGCGACCTCCGATCCGGGTATGCGCAGGTTCTGCGGGGATTCCCCGTTCACCTCCCGACGAGCCTTCACCCGTTCTTAATCCGGTTCTCACCCGCGCACCGCCGATCGGGGTAGAACCCGCGGCGGCCTTGCCTAGACTCCTCTGCCATGGACAGTGCCACGGACACCGCCGGGGCCAAGAGGCTCGTGCGCGAGCGGATGCTGGCGCGGCGGCGGGAGATGCCGGCCGAACGCAGGGCCGAGGCCGGGTCGGCCATCCGCGATCACCTGCTCGCCCTGCCGCAGTTGACCATGGGCGGAACGGTGGCCGCCTACTACTCGGTGGGGACCGAGCCCGACACCCGCAAACTCGTCACCGGGCTGTGGAAGCACGGCGTCTACGTCCTGCTGCCGGTCTTCCGGCCGGACGGCGAGCTGGACTGGGCCGCCTACGACGGCCCCGACGACATGGCTCCGGCAGGGCACGGACTGCTGGAGCCGACCGGGCCGCGCTACGGGGCCGAGGCGGTGCGCCGCTGCGCCGCCGTCGTCTGCCCGGCCCTGGCGGTCGACCGGTCCGGCCGGCGGCTGGGCCGGGGCGCCGGCTGCTACGACCGCGCGCTGGCCGGGGTCGGCGCACACGCGCTCACCTTCGCGGTGGTCTACGACGCGGAACTGGTGGACTCCGTGCCGGCCGAGCCGCACGACCTCCCGGTGCGCGCGGTGGTGACCCCCGGCGGCGGCGTGCACCGGTTCTAGGCCCGGCGGAACACCTCCGCCCCGGATCGCGTTATATCCGCGGCAGCTTCACCGGGAACGGCACCCCACCCCCCAATGTCGCGATCGTGCTGTCCGAGCGCGTACTATTTAGCAGTCGACGGGCGAGAGTGCCAGCAAGGAGGATCCGTGCCTACGTACCAGTACGCGTGCACCGAGTGCGGCGCCCAACTGGAGGTCGTGCAGAGTTTCAGCGACGACTCGCTGACCACCTGCCAGGAGTGCCAGGGCAGGCTGCGCAAGGTGTATTCCGCCGTGGGCATCGTGTTCAAGGGCTCGGGCTTCTACCGCACCGACAGCGCTTCCAGCTCCAACGGCTCCACGCCGAACGGGAACTCCGGCGGCTCCAAGGACTCGGACAAGGCCGACAAGGCCTCGGGGTCTGAGAGCAAGAGCACCGAGGCCACCACCGCATCGAGCGGATCCGGCGGCTCCAGCGGCGGCTCCGACGGCTCCGCCGCCACCAAGGTCGCCTGAGACCGCCCTCCGCCCGAAGGGCATCCGGCCCGTCGCACGGCGCCACGGCCGGGGTCACCGCATGCGGTGGCCCCGGCCTTCCGTGCGTCTCGGCCCCCGCCTGTGGACGGCGCCGACCCCGCCGGCCCGGCCTCGCCTACCGTGCGGGCATGGACCTTCCTCCCGGTCGGCGGTGCCGGCCATGTCGTTGACCCCGTCGCGCCGCCGCGGGGCCGTACTGCTCCTCGCCCGATGGCGCCGCACGCTCGGCGCCTGCTGCGCCGCGCTGGCCGCGGCCGGGATCGTGCTCGTGCTGCGCCCGCCGACCGCGCCCACCGTGGACGTCGTCGTCGCCGCCCGCGACCTCACCGCGCTGGCTCCGCTGGGCGAGGGCGACACCGCCGTGCGCGCGCTGCCCGGGGACGCCGTGCCCGATGGTGCGCTGCGTCCCGACACGGCCCTCACCGGAGCGTCGCTGCGCTCCCCGGTCCGCCGCGGTGAGGTGTTCACCGACGCCCGCCTCGCCGACCCGCCCGCCGCCGGCCACGGCGCCGACGTCGTCGCGGCCCCGGTCAGGGTCGCCGACCCCGGCGCGGCCGCGCTGCTGCGGCCGGGCAGCAGGATCGACGTCCTGGCCGCCGCGCACGACCCCCTCGCCGCGGAGTTCGGCGGCGCCACGGCCCCGGCCGAGGTCGTTGCGGCCGACCGGCCGGTGATCGCCGTCCCCGAGGAGGAAGCCCCCGCCGGGGAGTCCGGTGCGCTCGTCCTGGTGGCCGTGAGCACCGAAGAGGCCCGCGTCATCGCAGCTCACACCGTTTCAGGCCGCCTTTCGATCACCATCCGCGGTTGACGCTAGCCTGTCGGGGTGCACGCCGCCCGGCGCGTGAGCCCCTGCTCCGCGGACCGGACGGCGCGAGAAGCGGCCGCGGGCAGCCGCCCAACGGCGTCCGAACACCCCTCGGTGCCCGCGGCGGACGGACCCGGACGAGTCGAATGTGGGGACAACCATGAGCGGATTCAAGAAGTTCCTGCTCCAGGGCAACCTGATCCAGTTGGCGGTGGCCGTGGTCATCGGCGCCGTGTTCTCGGAGCTGATCACGGCGTTCACCGCGGGCTTCATCACCCCGCTGCTCGGGGTCTTCGGCGGCGTCCCCAAGTTCGCCGAGCTGACCTTCACGGTCAACGGCAGCGAGTTCCTCTACGGCGCGTTCGTCGACGCGCTGATCTCCTTCGTGCTCACCGCGGCGATCCTGTACTTCTTCGTGGTGCTGCCCATGACGCACGTGATCGATCGGTTCACCGAGAAGGCCGAGGCCACCACCCGCGAATGCCCGCAATGCTTCAGCGAGATCTCCAAGAAGGCCAGTCGCTGCCCGAACTGCACCTCCGAGGTGATCCCCGAGACGGTGTGATCTTCGGCCGCCCCCGGCCCTCCGGCGCCGCGCGGCCCCGCCCGCGCGGCGGGCGAGGATCAGCCGCCGGTCTCGTACTCCCAGTGCCAGGGTTCGAACGGGCTGGAGTAGGCCCATTGCGGGTGGAACCAGCCCCACTGCCGGGAATTGGCCTCCAGCCAGTTGAACTCCGGGCTCCCCTGGTTCTGCACGCCGCCGCACATGTCGACGGCCTGGCCGAGGCCGTGGTTGCTGGTGCCGGGGACGGCCGCGTTGCCGGGCGGCTGCTCGGCGTAGACGCGCTGCTGGTTGGGGAGGTCCCGGTAGGAGCTGGTCAGGCAGATCTCCTTGCCGAACTGCTCGGTGTAGGCCTCGTTCATCTCGAGGAAGTCGATGGCGGCGTCGGCGCGCAGGAAGTGCCCCTCCTCGTGCACCTCGCACAGGGCGCTCTGGGGCAGCAGACCGTTGGGGTAGCCGGCGGCGGCCTCGCCGGCCGAGGGGTCGCACTCGACGCCGGCCATGTAGGCGTCCACGGACAGCCCCCGGTCCTCCAGCTCCTGGACGAGCCTTTCGGTGCTCTCCTCCGACTGCTCCTTGAGGGCATCGAGGTCGTCGGCGAGTTCGACCCGCTCGAGCTGGGTCTGGGACTGCAGCTCCTGGGCGGTCGTGGTGAGTTCGCCCTGCTCGTCGCGGAGCTCGTTGGCCTCGTCGAGGATCGCCTCCTTGTCCTCGGTCAACTTGACGACGTGGGACTCGGCCTGCAGGTCGTCGTCGATGGAACCGGAGGTCATGATGCCCATGATGCCGACATCGGGCTGCTTGTAGAGGGTGCCGGCGAGCTGGGCGAGGGGCTGGCGCATCTCCGCGAGGCGCAGCTCGGTCTGCTGCAGCTCGTGCAGCGTCGTGACCAGCTCGTCCTGGGCGTCCTCCAGGGCCTCCTCGCGCTCGGTGTACTCCTCGGTGGCCTCCTCCAGCTCCTCCTTGGCCTCCTCCGCCCGCTGCTTCAGCGCATCGAGGTCGTCGGCCGCCGCGCGGTCGGCCACCGGCGCGACCGCCACCTGCCAGCCGGGGCCGAGGACCAGGGTGAGGACCAGGGTGCACAGCACCGCGAGGACCGGCCTCGACCATGGGCGGGAACGCCTCCCGCAGACAGACGAGGGCCCGCTTCTCGGTACGCGGTCGCCTCGCCGCGTCGAATCGAGAACGAACGGCACGTGGATCCTCCGGCTGCCTCTTCGGTAGTTCGCGTGGCCGAGTCGCAACGTACTACACGTCCACAACCGGACGCGTTTTCGGGAATGGACGCACGCGATGCGGGGGGACGCCCCGAGCCCGGCCGTCGTCGGCCGGCGCCTGAACGCCCGATAAAACACCTGATCACGGGTTGTTAGAGCCTGGATGGCCACGCCGGCGCCGCAACCGCGGCGCCGCGGACGCGCACACGGCGCCGCACCTGTGTGGCGAGCATCACTCGGGGGGAATGACAACCCTACTTCCGAAAAGGGTACTCAACCCCGTCAAACGCCACCCCGACCGCCCGCGCCACCCCGCGCTCCCCGGGATCCCTGCCGCACCCACAGCGTTCGTCCGTTACCCTTGAACACCGAAAGGGCCTCATAGCTCAGGGGACAGAGCACCGCTCTCCTAAAGCGGGTGTCGCAGGTTCGAATCCTGCTGGGGCCACCACTGTGACCTGTTTCTTCACGTGAGTGAGCGACTCCAGGTCGCAGGACCGGTCTCAGTTTCGGTCTCAGTTGCGGAATCAGCTCCACAGCGCCTCCCCCATCCGGTCGGCCGCTCCGCGGGTGAGTTCGTCGCTGGCGTGGATGTAGCGGGCGGTCTGCGACATCTGCGAGTGCCCGAGAATCTGCTGAATGGTCTTGGGATCGATCCCCAACTCCGCCAGCAGCGTCCCGGCCGTGTGGCGTCCGTCATGCACCCTCACATCACGGACGCCAGCAAGCCGCAGCACCTCTTTCCAGTCACCCCAATCGGCCCGCTTGCCCACCGGACACCCGTCGGGTCGGCAGAACACCAGGTCCCACCCGTCGTCCCAGGCATCGCCGGCGAGGTCGCGCTCGTGCCGCCACCGCCGCCGGTGGGGAGCGGAGTTCGCGCACGAGCGGTCCGGGCACGGGCAGCGTGACGCATTCCTCGCCGCGGCCGCCCCGTACACCCTTGCGTCGGGCGAAGTAGAACTCGCCGCCCGTGCGCTCCGGGCACTCGCGGCCGTGGCCGCGGCAGTCCTCGGGACACGGCCGGCGGACCTCCGGGCAGCAGTGCGCCTTCTTCCCGCAGTCCGGCCTGCACGTCTCCCTGTGATGGCCGGGGCACCTCTTCGGACACGGCCGCCTGTACCTGCCCACCGTGCACGCCTCGACGTCGTCGCAGCCGTGCCGGAACGGCCCGCTGCTTGATCCGCCAACCGACCCGCACCTCACAACGCACAGCCCCGCCGCACTTTGGGCACCTCTCCGCGTCGACGGCGAACAGGTCGACGAGACCGTAGACGATCCGGCAGGCGCCGCAGACGCCCTTGAGGCAGGACCAGCGCAGGCCGAGCGCCTCGGCCTGGCGGACGCCGAACGCGAGCGCGACGCTCCGTCTCGCGCCGTTGCGGCGGTCCCGGCAGACCTTGAGCACCCGCCGCGCCTCCTCGCGGCCGAGCGGCGCATACTCCTTGACCGCCTCGCCCGAGGGCGGCTTCACCCGCGAGACCGGATTGCGGGCGATCAGATCGCGCTCGACGGCGACCTGAAAGCCCGAGTGCAGCCGCCAGTGCACCTTCAGAATCGTGGAGGGCGCGAGTCCCTTCTCCTCATCCAGCCAGAGGTAGAGGTCCTCGACGTGTTCGGGGGTGACGGCGTCGATGCGGTGGCGGCCCATCCGCGGGATGATGTGGCGGCGCACCGTCGGCTCGTATGAGGAGTCGTAGGTGTTGCGGTCCACCTCACGCCGGACGATCCTGGTCAGCCACCGCTCGAACCACTCCGAGACCCGAGGCGCCCGGCCGACCTTGGTGACCTTTCCCTCGTCCCGCTTGCGTTCGAGTTCTCGGAGCTTGTCGGCGACTTCGCCTTTCGTCGCTCCTCGGCGATGGCGGCGGTCGGGGCCTCCGTCGGGTTTGATGCCCATCGTCACACGTCCGTGCCACTGGCCGTCGGCCTCGCTGTAGTAGATCGACGATCGCCGGTTCGGGGCTCGGCCGCTCTTCTTGGGGCGGGCCACGTTCTCCTCCTCGTTCCTCGTATCGGGCCGCGCTCCTCTCGGAGCGCGGCCGTGGGTGTCATCCGCCGTCGGAATCGGCTTCGCGCTTGAGCAACTCGACGAACTCGTCGATGTACTCGGCCGGGATGAGTCGGACGCGGCCGATCCTGACCGACCTCAGCCGTCCTTCCTTGAGTTCGGCGAAGGTCTTGGTCCGTCCCATGCCGAGCAGTTGCGCAGCCTCCTCGATGCGGTACAGCCTCTTCTCGTGCATGCCGCCGCTCACCGGAGAGCCTCCTGGGGACTGTGCAGATAAGGGCGCAACTCTTAGTGGGCAAGAGCCCACTGTGAGTGACAAGTCGCAGATCAAGACGGATACTGGCAGGTCGGACCAGGAGCTGGTCGCCGAGCTGATGGCCAAGGCCGAGGGCATCGGCATGGTCGGGGAGAACGGGCTGCTGTCCCGGCTCACCAAGACCACCCTGGAAAACGTGCTCCAGGCCGGGATGGAGAGCATCTGGGCTCTTGCCTTGCACGAGCGCTCCGCCGAGAACGGCGGCAACGCGCGCGACGGCGCGCGTTCCACGACCGTGACCACTGAGGCCGGCCCGGTGGAGATCGAGGTGCCCCGCGACCGGGACGGCTCCTTCACTCCCGCCATCGTCAAAAAGCGCCAACGCAGGCTCAACGGCGTCAACAGCCGTCGTGCTGTCGCTGTCAGCCAAAGGCCTGACCCACGGCGGAATCTGTGCGCACCTGGCCGAGGTCTATGGCGCCGAGGTCTGAAAAGCAGACCGTCTCGGTCATCACCGAATCGGCCATGGAACGCATGGCCGAGTGGCAGAACCGGCCCCTGGATCCGGTCTATGCGGTGCTGTTCGCCGACGCCGTCCACGCCCGAGATCCGCGGCGGCCAGGTCGCCAACCGCCCGATCTATGTGGTGCTGGGC
Organism: Spinactinospora alkalitolerans; assembly: GCF_013408795.1. Taxonomy (NCBI): domain Bacteria; kingdom Bacillati; phylum Actinomycetota; class Actinomycetes; order Streptosporangiales; family Nocardiopsidaceae; genus Spinactinospora; species Spinactinospora alkalitolerans. Next base: position 608,961 of record NZ_JACCCC010000001.1, on the reverse strand, counting down.
GTCACCGCCGAGGGCGAGCGCGACATCCTGGGCCTGTGGGCCGGTTGAGGGCGGCGAAGGCGCCAAATACTGGGCGCACGTGTTCACCGAACTCAAGAACCGCGGCGTGGCCGACGTCCTCATGCTGGTGGCCGACGGACTCAAGGGCACGGGCGAGGCGGTGGAGACCGTCTGGCCCCAGACCTGCATCGTCCATCTGCTGCGCAACAGCTTGGGCTACGCCTCCCGCGCCGACTGGGACAAGACCGCCAAGACACTCAGGCCCGCGGGCACCTCCCCAACGAACACGCCGCGCTCAAATGCGTATACCTCGCATTGATGAGCCTGGACCCCAAGGGCACCGGGCGAGCCCGCTGGAGCGCCCGCTGGAAGAAGGCGCTGAACGCCTTCGACCTCACCTTCGACGGCCGCCTCACCGCGACACGCCGCTGACCAGGAAAAACAGTTACACCATTAACTTGACAGACCCGGCGGCGAAGGCGGCCGAGGTGTACTGGGCGCCGTGGTCGGAGTGGAACACCGCACCACGCAGGGATCCCCGCTCGCGCGCCGCGGCCTCCAGGGCGTCGCTCACCAGGGACGTGCGCATGTGGTCGGCGATCGACCAGCCCGCCAGCCGGCGCGAGTACAGGTCGATGACGGTGGCCAGGTACAGGAACCGGCCCCCGTCCACGGAAGGTAGGTGATGTCGCCGACGTAGCGGGTGTTGGGCGCATCAGCGGTGAAGTCGCGGCCCACCAGGTCGGGCGCCACCTGGTCACAGGGGGCGGGCACGGTGGTGCGGACCTTCCTGCGCAGGTGCACGCCTTCGATCCCCGGCCTCGCGCATGAGGCGCTCGACCCGTTTGTGGTTGACCTCATAGCCCTGCTCGCGCAGCTCGGCGGTGATCCGCGGTGCCCCGTAGGAGGGGTCGTCGTCGTGGACGGCGCGGATTCGGGCCGTCAGCTCGGCATCCCGGGCAGCGCGCTGCGCTTGCGCGCTCCGGCGCTTCTTCCAGCCCTAGAAGGAGGAGCGTGCCAGTCCCAGGACCCGGCACAGCCGCTTGACGCCGTAGGCGTCGTGGTGGTCGGCGACGAAACCGAAGCGGCTCGCGGCCTCATCTCTCCGGCGAAATAGGCGGCTGCTTTGCGCAGGATCTCGCGCTCCTTCTCCAGCTCGGCGACCTGGGCGCGCAGCCGCCTGTTCTCTTGTCCCAGGCTCTGCTGGGCTCCCGCAGCGGTCCCGGCACCCGAGCGGGGCGGGACCGGGGCGGTGCCGGCTGAGCGTGCCTCCTCGTCTTTGCGGATCCAGTTGCGCAGCGTCTCGCGGTTGACGCCCAGCTCCTCGGCGACCTCGGCGATCGTGCAGCGAGGCCGAGACCGATACAGGGCAACCGCGTCGTCCTTGAACTCAGCCGGCTAGACCTTCATGACCATGTGGATGGACTCCTCCTCTGTCTTCATTGTCGGAGATGTCCACTACTCGGGGGGAAGGCCCACGAGCTGATTGGGCAGGGCATGGTCCGGCTGTGCACAGGCCATCCTCCTCATCCGAGAACCAATCGGCGCCTTCTGCGACGGACTCCCGGAGAGGAGGCTCAACGCTTCCGACGATGAAATCCTGCTCGTCCTGCGCACCCGCGAGATCGGCTCTGGCAGATCCGGCGCAGAGCCGTCTTGCGTCCCTGCCTTCTTCGAAGGGTCCCGGCCCATGGTGGTGACTCCGGTTGACGGGATCGTGGTGTCGGCATGCCCGACATCGGGCCTTGGTGGGAGGTCCCGCCCTCGTGACGGGCGGGACCTCGACGCGCACCGGCCTGGATACCGAAGAGCGGAAGAGCGGTCGGCGCGCCTTTGAATGCGGATCGGCTGGGATCACCGGTTCCGCGCGCCGTTGCTAGTCGGTTCCGCTTTCGACCTCGTAGGAGGCGGCGCCGTCCTCAGTGGCGATCTCGGCCGACTCGCTGAAGAAGACGCCGCCGTTGTCGCCGTTGTCGCCGTAGTCACCGTTGTCGCCGTAGTCACCGTTGTCGCCGTTGCCGTTGTAGTCGCCGTTGCCGTAGTCGTCGCCGTTGTCCGCACGGTCGCCGTTGTAGCCGCCGTAGTCGCCGTTGTAGCCGCCGTTGGCGGAGGATTCGACCTCGTAAGAGAACGCCCCGTCCTCGCCTGCCGCACTGAAGTGCTCGTGGTAGAAGACGTCGGCCATCGCGGCGGCCGGCGCCGAGAGTGCGAGCGCGGGCGCAACGGCGCCGGCGGCGGCGATGCGGCACAGAGTCTTCTTCATTGGTTTCCCTCTCCTGATACGACGGCCTGACGCTCCGCCAGGCCCGGCTCCGGCGGCTCACTCATCTGCAACACGGCTCCGGCCGAATTGGGCAAGGCCACCGGTCCGTAGTTCCCCAGATACCCGAACCCTCCATGCAAAAACTGAGCGTAATCACCCAATAGATAAAAAATACTATTGCGGCGGATGGGCCGGAATTTACTGCCCAAATGTGACCACAACCAAATGCGGCACGGGTGTCGTGGCACTCCGCTGTGTTCTGAAATCTCACGTCGAGCCCGGAGGATGGGGTTGCGGAGCCGGCCGAGGGCGAGCAGGTAAGGGCCGACCTTGAGGCGTTCTGCGCTGAGGTCTTCGTCTTCCGCAGAGACAGCTGCGCCTGGAGCCAGTGCTACCTGCGCAGGCTGATACCGGATGGGTGCCGCAATTCCATTCAGCCCATGGGATCCGTCTGCCCGGCAGCGACATGGCAGGCCCTGCGGCAGTCCGTCGACCAGTCACCGTGGGCCACGCCTCTGCGCAGCGACACATTGCGATCAAGACCAGCGCGGCGATCTCACCCAAAGCATGGACGGTCGATGGCACCTTCTTCTCGAGGCCGTGGACGCATCGACCGGAGCGGCCCGACAGTGGTGTGGCGCTTTAGGAAAGAAGACCTTGTGCCGATGAGGCAGCCTGCACGCGGTCACCGGCAAGCCCTGGTTCAACGAAGTACTACTGGTGCATGGCAGGCTGATGAGCTGGTACCGCTCTTTGGGCGTGAGCCCGTCGAACGCGCCCTGTTCGGGGTGGAAGGTGTCGTCGGCCGTGCAGGTAGCGGCGGAGCGCGACCGCCAATGCGTCGGGCGCCAGCCCCGTCAACGCCCAACGCACTGGCCGGACGCCCTCCTACCGGTGCGGATGCACGGAATCCGGGCCAGAGCCTGTTCTCACACGTCGCCCCCTCCTTCACCACATCGTCCGGCTCGTCCAGCCGGCTCGGCTGATCGTGTAGAGACGCAGCGGCGCAGACCGGATACGGCGTTTTGGTGAAGCGCCGAGAGATGTACCGCGATGTCGGCGAGCTGGTGGCAGCATGGGATTTGCTTGTCTTTAGCCTGAGACCAGTCGGGTAGAGGAAGGCGTGCGTAAAGGGGACGGCATGGATTACCAACGAAAAAGGAGAGATCTGTCCGCAGAGGCGCTGACAGCGGAAATCGCGGGGCTGCAGCAGCGGATCATCGATCTCTATGGCGCTTTGGGGTCAAGGGCCACCATCGATCAGGCCATAGGGGCCGTCATGGCCGTGCGCCAATGCGATGCAGAAGCCGCGCGGCAAAGCATCGCCCGTATCTCTCAGAACACCGGAATCAAGCTGTGCGACGTCGCGGCAGAGATCGTCGCCGGCCCCGACGGTGTCAGAACCTTCGAAGGCAGCGCTCTTTCCTCGAAGATCCGCCACACGATCGCCACCGAGCTGAACGCGGCCAAGCGGCACCATGGCGACGGCACCGGCTCCTCGACCACGCCACCAATACTTCCATGGCTCGCGAGCGGAAAAGGCTGCGATTCGGCTCAGAACCCTCAGCGCTTCGGCCGTACCCTCCTCCCGTACGCCGTGCCCCGGCCCCGGCAGCCCTGACCGCGAAGCCGGACATCGTGAAGTGATCGGCCACCACTTTTGGGAGGAGTACGGGTATGTCGGACAGCAGCGGCCGCGGCAAGGTCTATCCCATGCCTTCCTCGGCAGCCTCGCGGTCGCTGACTGAGAAGGACGCTTTCACAACGCTGGTCGATGTGCTCACCACTGCCTTGAGACGTCAGGGATGGGTCACGATCTCCACCATCAACGATGCTGAACGCGCTCAGGTCTACTATGCCGCCCGTGCTGCTGAGAAGCGTCTGCAGCAGCAGGTGACCAGCCGTGCCACGAAAGACGGGGCGGTCATGGCCGCTACCGGCAGAAACCACTGCGACCCGCCTGGTCGGCAGCCAGGTGACACTCATTCGCACACCGCTATAGCGCACGCGTTCAAGCAGTCGGGGTGAGCGTGTGCTGCTGGCTGAACGGGTATCCGGATCTGTCATGTGGGACCGTCGGCGCGGTTTTCCAAGCCGGGCGGTCAGGCAGGAACGATGCGGGGACATTTGAGGGGCCGCAGCCGCGTCGGCAGCGTACGGCCCCTCATGTCCTGAAAACGATGCTCCGAGGCGTCCAGATACTCCCTCAACGCTCCCGATCTGTCATGGGGCGGCGCCCGGCCTTGAGCCGCGCCGCCCCATGCTGCCGCGCGCACCAGCCCGCGCCGGCAGATCAGCCGTCCGCATCAATCCGCCCGTTGACGCGGAACCAACCGGCCACGAGTAGCGCCCGCCGCACGCAGCGTGTATCACGCATGGCACCAGCGCGCCCGGTCAAAGCAGGCTCTGACGGATCATGGAAACCGGAGGTTGCCCATACCTGGAGAGTGCCTGTGGCCAGTACAGGTGACATTACATCGACACGGGGCGAAACGGTTGGGAACTCGCCGATGTCAACGTCGCTTGAGAATGGGCTCTGGCACGGATCCGGTGAATCGCCTGCGGATGTCGGTCCGATCCCGCGATGATGCGGGGTGTCGCTCTCCTCCCTCTTCACGCTGCTCTTCCCGCACCTGGCCGGTCTGCGGATCGATCCGGTCTGACCGTGCCGCACGCCCGTCGCAGCCGGGGGCTGAGCGACGTGCTCGCCGGCATCGGCATGGCGCTGGGCGGGCGCGCCGGAGCACGCCTGGCAGCGCGGGTGGCCGCGGCCGTGAGCCGGATGACGCTGCTGCGCCAGGTGCGCGCCGAACGCGAGCCCGAGGTCTGCGTCCCCCGGGTCCTGGGCGTCGATGACTTCGCCCTGCGCAAGGGCCATGTCTACGGGACCCTGCTGGTCGATGCCCAGACCCGGCGCCCGGTGGAGCTGTTGCCGGAGCGCTCGGCCCAGGCCCTCAAGGAGTGGCTCATCCAGCACCCCGGGGTGGAGGTCGTCTGCCGGGACCGGGCCGGGGGTTATGCCGACGGCATCGCCCAGGGCGCCCCGGAGGCGGTGCAGGTGGCCGATCGGTTCCACCTGTGGCAGAACCTCGCCGCGGCCGTGGAGCGCGCCGTCGCCCGCCACCGCCGGGACTTGCCCCGCACCACGCCCGAACCGGCACCGACAACACCGCCGGCCGAGTCTCCCGGAATCAGGCAGGGGCCGCTGGCCGAGCGCACCCGCCGACGCCACCGACAGGTCCACAACCTGCTGGCTCAGGGACGCACCATCACCGAGATCGTCGGCGAACTCGACCTCGCGCGCAACACTGTGCGCCGCTTCGCCCGCGCCGCCACAGCCGAGGAGCTGCTGGCCCACGACGGCACCGGCAAACGCCCCCGGCAGGTGGCTGGCTACGACGCCTACCTGCGCGAACGCTTCGCCCACGAGTGCACCAACGCCGTCGTGCTCTGGGACGAACTCCAACAGCAGGGCTATGGGGAAGCTATGCGAGCGTGCGCGACCACATCCGCCCCTGGCGCGGCCAGTCAGTGCCTGCGCCCGAACCCGCCCAGCCGCCCACCGTCCGCCAGGTCACCGCCTGGATCCTCAGCCACCCCGACCACCTCGAACACGAGCAGCAACTCCAGCTCAAAGCAGTCCTGGACGCCTGCCCCGAACTTGAACGTCTCAGCGAGCGTATTCAGGGCTTCGCTCGCATGATGGCCCACCGGCAGGGCCACCGGCTGGACGAGTGGACGAAGGCGGCCCGGGGCGAGCAGATCCCCGAACTCGACTCCTTCGTCCGCGGTCTGGGTCGCGACTGGGACGCCGTCGTGGCCGGGCTGACGCTGCCGCACAGCTCCGGCGTGGTCGAAGGCCACGTCAACCGGCTCAAGATGCTGAAGCGGCAGATGTATGGGCGCGCCAACCCGGACCTGCTGCGCAAGCGCGTGCTGCTCGCCGCCTGATCGGAGAAGAGCCAGGCTTCACCGAATCCGTGCCAGAGCCAGTATTCACGCGTCGGCGACAGCCGAGCGGGCGTGGCGCTGTTGTGCATGCGGCGGCTCAGCCGGTATCCAGCGGATGCAGGGATCGGCTGAGATAAGAGCGGCCGCGTGAAGCGAGCGGGTCCGGTCCTGCCCAGTGGTCCGCCGCCGACACCATTGACGGATTCGCCAACGCCCTCAGCTCCTGCCGCGCTTCACCGACTACCCGTTTCGCCATGGTGATGGGGGTCTGAAGGTGGTCTGTTCGTGTCTGTGCGGTCAGGGCAGGGCCTTGGGGGCGTTTCAGATTGGGTGGTGTGGCGAGGCGCGGGGGTGGAGCTGTAGCCGTCGACGGTGAGGAGCGAGGGATGTCGCGTCCCAAGCCGTGGGAGGTCAGTGATGAGTTGCGGGGTCTGATCGAGCCGCTGATCCCCGGCCGTATCGGCCCTATGGGCATCCGGGCCGAAGGCGCATCGATGACCGCAAGACGCTGCAGATCGTCCTTTCGTGCTCTATACCGGGATCCAATGGGACTTCCTGCCTCAGGAGCTGGGGTTCGGCTCCGGGGTGAGGTGCTGGCGGCGGTTGCGCGAGTGGTAGTAGGCCGGGGTGTGGGAGAAGCTGGAGCAGGTGCTGCTGGACAAGTGATGTTGCTTCGGTTCGGTAGACGCCTGTGAATTGGGGTTTTACGCGGTCTCAGGCAGCACTTCGGGCTCCTGTCGGGCCGCTTTGGTGTGGCGGCGTTCGTACTCGGCCGGGTTGAGTTGGCCGTTGGCCGAGTGTCGCCGATGGGGGTTGTAGAACCCCTCGATGTAGGAGAACACCTCCTGTTTCGCCTCGGCGCGGGTCGCAAAGGCCGTGCGGTCGATGAGTCCGGTCTCCAGGGAGGCGAAGAAGCTCTCGGTGACCGCGTTGTCGAAACACGACCCACTGCGCCCGGTGGAGGGGCGGATGCCGGCCTCAGCGCAGCGGCGGCCGAAGGCCAGATTCATATACTGGGTGGATTCGATTGGTCGTCGCAGCACTTGATCGTGGAGGTGTTGCGTGGGAAGGCCGGCGGGGTGGATGACGGCGTTGACGGTGCGTCCGGCGATGCGTTCGCCGGGGCGGCCTCCGATTCGTCGGGACGTGGAGCGGGCGTTCTGGGTGACGATCGCCGAGGGGCTGACCAGCGGGGACGCGGCGATCGCGTGCGGGGTGTCGGGGCCGGTCGGTTCACGGTGGTTCCGCGAGCGTGGCGGCATGGCGTCGATCCAGCTCAGCCCGCTATCGGGCAGGTACCTGTCTTTGCAGAAGGCGAGGAGATCGCGCTGCTCAAGGCCCAGGGCGAAGGAGCCCGCGAGATCGCGCGCCGGCTGGGCAGGTCGCCGTCGACCGTCTCCCGGGAGTTGCGGCGCAACGCGGCCACGCGTGGCGGACGGCTCGACTACCGGGCCTCGACCGCGCAGTGGAAGGCGGAGCTGATGGCGCGGGCCCGAAACCTGCGAAGCCGGCCGCCAACGAGCGGCTGCGCAACTACGTGCGGGACCGGCCGGCCGGGGAGATCCGGTGCCCGGACGGGACGCCGGTGGTGGGGCCGCAGGAACCGCAGTGGAAGGGGCGGAACAAGCCCCGTCATCAAGACCGGCGTTGGGCAGCGGCGTGGAGTCCGGAGCAGATCTCGAACCGACTCAAGGCCGACTTCCCCGATGATGACTCCATGCGGATCTCGCACGAGGCGGCCTGTCAGGCTCTCTGCATCCAGGGGCGCGGAGCGCTCAAACGCGAACCGGTCGCCTGCCTGCGTACCGGGCGTGCGCTGCGTGTTCTGCGAGCACGCTCCCGACAGCGCGCCAGCGGTCACGTCACACCTGAGGTGATGATCAGCGAGCGGCCCGCCGAGGCCGAGGACCGCGCGGTCCCGGGCCACTGGGAGGGCGACCTCATCATCGGCACCGGCCGCTCCGCGATCGGCACGCTCGTGGAGCGCACGGCCCGGTTCACCATGCTGCTGCACCTGCCGCGGCTCGACGGCTACGGCGTCGAGCCGCAGGTGAAGAACGGCCCGACGCCGGCCGGCCGCGGCACCGAGGCCGTGAAGGCCGCAATCACCGGTGCGATCACCACGCTGCCCGAGCAACTACGCCGCTCGCTGACCTGGGACCGCGGCAAGGAGCCGGTCCGGCATGCCCAACCCGCATCGACACCGGGCTGCAGGTCTACTTCGCCGACCCGCACGGCCCCTGGCAACGGGACACGAACGAAAACACCAACGGACTGCTGCGCCAGTACTTCCCCAAGGGCACAGACCTGTCGCGATGGGATGCCGACGAACTCCAGGCCGTTGCTCTCGCACTCAACAACAGACCCCGCAAAGCCCTCGGTTGGAAGACACCTGCCGAAGCCCTGAACGAACATCTACCATCGGTCCAGGAAGCCAGTGTCGCGACGACCGGTTGCGTCCGGACTGCGACCCCTTGCCAGAGTGGTGGACCAGCCCCGGGGAGGGGCGGCGAGCGGCCACCGCCATGGCCAACGCGTCACACACCAGTGCGGTGCGCATGTGCCCGGCCATCGCCCAGCCCACGATCCGGCGCGAGAACACCTCCACCACCACCGCCAGGTAGAGCCACCCCTGATCGGTGGGCACGTAGGTGATGTCGGCGGTCTATGTGACGTTGGGGGCATCAGCGGTGAAGTCGCGGCCGACCAGGTCCGGCGGAGCTGTGGCCATCGAGTCGGCGCGGATGAGGCTTTTGCGTCCGGTGCGGCGGTGCACCCCGGCCAGGCCATGGGCGCGCATCAGCCGGCCGATCCGGCTGCGTCCCACCCGCAGCCCGTCGAGCTCGGCCAGGTCGGCCTGGAGGCGGGGAGCCCCGTAGGTGCCGCGGGAGCGTTTGTGGTGGGCCTGGATGCGCCCGCCAGGTCGGTGTCGGATCGCTCCTTGGCCGTGGGGCCGTCCTGGGTTCGGTGGTGGTGCTTGTAATAGCCCTGCCGCGACACACCCAGCAGCCGGGACATCAGGGAGACGGAGTGGCGCGTCTTTTCTTCGTCGATCAGTCGGAACATCACCGACTGGTCTCCCGGACGAAGAAAGCCGCGGCCTTGCGCAGGATCTCGCGCTCCTCGCGCAACTGCTTGTTCTCACGGCGCAGCCGGGCTAGGGCCTGTGTCGAAGTCAGTCAGAGCCATTCGTTGATCGCGGCGATGTGGACGGTGGCCTCGTATCGCACAGCGAGCTTGTCGTAGCGGGGGGCCACGCAGCGATGGCGTTTGAGTCGGTTGATACCGCACTCCACGGCGTGACGCTGCTTGTAGACCTCCCGGTCAAAGGCCGGTGGCCGACCGCCCTTCGCCCCCCTTCTTACGCCGATTCGCATCCTGGTCTGCCTTGGTCGGAACGGTCGCTCGGATCCCCCGGCGACGCAGGTGGGCCCGGTTGGCCTTGGACGTGTACGCCTTATCTGCCAGGACACGATCGGGACGGGTACGGGGCCGGCCACCGGTCGGCCGCGGCACACAGACACCGGTCAGCACCGGCACGAACTGCGGACTGTCGCCACGCCGGCCCGCGGTCAGCACGATCGCCAGTGGCTTTTGTCCCTGCTCGCAGCCCAAGTGCAGCTTCGTGGTCAGCCCGCCCCGCGAGCGGCCCAACGCGTGGTCACCGGGCTCGGCGACCGTCCCGCCCGGCGGCTCGGCCTGCAGATCCCCCTTTTAGGCGCCCCCGCGGCGTGCTGGTGGGCCCGAACGGTCGTGGAGTCCACGCTGACGTCCCAGGTGAGGCGCCCGTCCGCATCGGCCAGTGCCTGCAACGAGGCCAGAACCTGCTGCCACACGCCTGCCCGCTGCCATCGACGGAACAGCGCATAGGCCGCCGCCCACGATCCATACGCCATCGGCATGTCCCACCATGGCGCACCGGTACGCACTCGCCGGCGGATTCCGCTGATCAACTGCCGTTTGCTCCACAACGACGGTCGGCCCGACCGCGAAGGCCGGGGCAGCAGCGGTTCCAGTGCCGCCCACTGCGCGTCCGTCAGGTCGAACCGCCCCGCCACCGGTAGGGTGTCCACGAGGTCTCCGGTCTTCAGGTTCTTCTTGGTCGATGAACCCTTTACCGGAGACCTCGCTCATTTCCGGGAACCGACACGCCGGACAGTGCTCAGTCGAGGTAGGACATCACATCCGACTTCGATACAAGCCCTAGCTCGGCCTTCTCCTGGCTGGTCAGCCCCGGGCGCTGGCCGACGTCGATCCGGCCCTGGGCGATCCGGTTGCGGATGGTCTGGGCGAAGGGCTCGAACTCGCGGGCGAGCTCCTCGGGGGTACGGCCGGTACGGGCGAGCTCGATGATGTGCTCGCGGTACTCCGACGGATACGTGGGGCGGGTTCTGGGCACTGCAATCTCCTTGTTCGGTGACAAAGCACCCGAAAGCGGACACCTGTCAACCGAACCGAAGCAACATCACCCTTCGCACAGCAGTGTAATTCCACTGACATTTGTTTCGCAGGTGCGCCATCCGCGGTGATTGTTTGGATTGTGCACCGGGTTGATCCGGTGTGGCGCCGCAAGGCAGACATGGGGAGGCCTCGCCGGCCAGGAACGGTCCGGCAGTCCATGTCCTGCCGAAGCTCAGCCGTTTCCCCGGCCAAGGCTCTGCTCTTCGCGGCGTGGCAATCCGCCCCGGGCGCCGCTGCGGGCGGCGCCGTGCCAATGAGGGGACATACCGCAAAAAAGGGGGATGAAACAGATGACCGCTACTGCTATGCGCCGTCTCGCGATCGCGGGAATCGCCGCGCCGACACTCGTGCTGTCCGCTCCGGCCGTCGCCATGGCCGGCACCGAGTACGAGGAGAGCAACGCCAGCGTGAGCGCGGAAGGGGCCAGCTCCTATGACCTCAGCGTGAGCGCCGATGGCGACGGCGATGTCTCCTACAACGAAAGCGGCGCGGAAGCCGACGCGGAAGGAGCGGCCTCCTACGAGACCAACTCCGAGGTCGGCTACGACGAAGACGACTTCTACGACGACGGTTACGACGAAGGCGAATTCTACGACGACGGGCTGCTGGGGCTCGGAGTGCTCGGCATCCTGTAGCAAGCCGGCGTCCGGGCCGCGATGCCCCTGATGCGTGGGGCGCCGGTCGAGGAAGGACCCACCGGGCGTTTCCGGTGGGTCCTTTCGGGTGAGGACTACTCGCGGCTGTTTTGCCCGCGGCCTGGGTGCATGAGCCCAGTACGGAGAAAGGGACTGTGGCTGACGTGTCCGGTGCGGCGTGAACAGGACACAGGGTCCCCGGTCCCGCGAACCGGATATCGACGGACCACGGATGTGATGATTTCCTGTTCGCACGGAGGTGCACATGACATATCTGCGATCGCTTCCCCACGACGCCGCACTGCCACACGTGCTGCGGGCGTTCCCCGACACCTCAGCGCCGCTGCTGGACTACCATCAGGCGCTGCTGCGCGGCCCCTCACCCTTCAGTGTGGCCCAGCGGGAATTGATCGCCGCCTACGTCTCCGGCCTCAACGCCTGTACTTACTGCCACGGGGTGCATACCGCCACCGCTCATGCCTTCGGCGTCGAAGAGGGCCTGCTTTCGGAGCTGCTGGCCGACATCGACACCGCTGAGGTGGAGGCGCCCATGCGGCCGGTACTGCACTACGCCCGGAAGCTCACCTTGACGCCGAGCCGCATCACCCCCACCGACGCCGAGGACGTCTACGCCGCCGGATGGGACGAGCACGCCCTCCACGATGCCGTATCGGTGTGCGCGCTGTTCAACTTCATGAACCGGCTGGTCGAGGGGCTCGGGGTCACCGCAGGCGACTCCTACTTCACCGCGGCCGCCACCCGGCTGAGCGGCGAGTCCGGCTACGCCGGCGTGGCATCCGCCACGGCCACGAACCACGGTACAGCCGCTGATACGGCACCAGAGTGACCGCCACTGCGGCTGATACCGGTCCCGCGGCCGGTACCGCAGAGCACGAAAAGCGAAGACTCCTGGGTAGTGATGGAGGCGTGAAAAGGTTTTGCCCGCTGCCGGGCGGCGGGTGATCTTGAGTGGAAAGCAGCGGCAACGGCGACAGGGTTCTCACCCGGGTGGGCTGGTACGGGCGCTCGGCGAGGCGGCCCCGCCCCCCGGCCTGGGGCAGGCCGGGGGGGCGTTGTGAGTGGTTCAGGCCTGGTTGGGGCCGGATCGGCCCACGCTGGCGATGGCATCGGTCAGCAGCCGGGGGCGGGTGCCGATGGAGTTGAGGAAGATGGCGGTGACGGAGGCGGCCATGGCGATCATCGCCCACACCGGATAGACCAGTCCGGTGGTGGCCAGGGGGACGCCGATGCCGTTGAAGGTGAAGGCGAGCGCGACGTTGGCGCGGGTGCGCCCATAGGAGCGGCGGCTGATGTCGCGGGCCTGCAGGACGGCTGCGACCTCGCCATGCAGCAGCACGATGTCGGCCGATTCCACGGTGATGTCGGTGCCGCCGCCGGCCGCGATGCCCACGTCGGCCTGCATGAGGGCGGGGGCGTCGTTGATGCCGTCGCCGACCATGGCCACCCGGGTGCCGCCGTCCTGCAGCTCGCGCACGATGGCGGCCTTGTCTGCGGGTCGCACCTCGGCGTGGATCCGGGTGATCCCCAGCCGGGCGGCGATGCGGCGGGCGGCGGGCTCGTTGTCGCCGGTCACCATGATCGGCTCCAGGCCGATGCGGCGCATGGCGGCTACGGCCTCGGCGGCGTCGGGGCGCAGCTCATCGCCCAGTGCGATCACCCCCAGGGCGGTGGTGTCGACGGCCACGGCGATGACGGTGTGTCCGGCGGCTTGGAGCTGGTCGATGCGCGCTGCCAGGGCGCTGGTGTCGATCCCTTCCTCGGTGAGCAGCCCGGGCCGGCCCACCAGCACTGCCCGGCCGTCCACACGGGCCCGCACGCCGGAGCCGGTCAGCGAGGTGAACTCCGCGGCTTCGCCCACGGCCAGGCCGCGGGCGTGGGCGGCGGCCTCGATGGCGCGGGCCAGCGGATGCTCGGAGTGGGCTTCAGCGGCCGCGGCCAGGCGCAGCAGCTCACCGACGTCGCCGTCGACGGCCTCGACGGCGCGCACAGTGGGCCGCCCGACGGTGAGGGTGCCGGTCTTGTCTAGGGCGATACGCCGCACCAGCCGGAAGGTCTGGAACGCCTCTCCGGTGCGCATCACGATGCCGGAATCGGCGGCAGCGCCGGTGCCGCGCACGATCGCTAGCGGCGCGGCGATCCCGACCGCGCACGGATAGCCCATCACCAGCACGGCCAGGGCGGCAAACACCGCGCGGCGCACATCGGGCTCTCCGGCCCAGATCCAGCTGCCGGCCAGCCAGGCCGACAGCGCCAGCGCCGAGATCGTGAGCACGGCGGGGGTGTAGACGCGCAGCACCCGATCGACCAGGTGCAGGATGCCGGGTTTGAGGGCGCGGGCATCTTCCACGTGGCGCACCACCTGGGCCAAAAACCCCTCGGCGCCGGTCGCGGTGACCTCGATGAGCAGGCTTCCGGTGCCGTTGATCGCGCCGCCCACCGCCTCCTGGCCGGGGCCGCGTTCGGCTGGCACCGGCTCCCCGGTCACCAGGGACAGATCGATGGCGGAGTGTCCGGAGGCGATGCGCCCATCCAGCGGGATGCGTTCGCCGGGCCGCACCCGCACCTGCTGCCCGACAGCGACGTCCTCGACGCCCACCTCGGTTTCGATGCCGTCAGTGTTCACCAGGCGGGCCAGGTCGGGCTGCAGGTCCAAAAGCTTCTTGATCGACTGGCTGGAGCGGGTCTTGACCAGCAGCGACAGCCATTCGGAGAAGATGTGGTAGTTCGCCACCAGCACGCTCACGGCGAAGAATGCCGCTGTCGGGTAGCCGGGCAGCACGCCACTCAACCCGATCACGCCGCCGGCGATCCCGGCGAACGCGCCGAACTCCAGCAGCACGTGCTGGTTCAAAATCCCCCGGCGCGCGGACTGGTACGCCATGCGCAGGATGTGGGGGGCCACCCCGAACACCACCGCCACGGCCAGGATTCCGGCCAGCCACCCGATGACGGGCTGCTCCAGCACGCCGGTGGCGCGCAGCACCAGTGCCGCCAGGCCGGGGGCCACGATGGCCAGCGCACCGGCCAGGGCCCTGCCGGTCCCGGTGGGGCGCAGCAGCGCGTAGGCCAGTGGCACCATCACCACGACCACGCTCAGCGGCACCAGCACCGACCAGATGCCGGTGACCTCGGCGATCAGCCCGATCGCGGTCAGGCTCGCGGCCACCGCGGCCAGCAGCCGCCGACCCTCGGCGACCAGGTCGGCCTCTTCCTCTTCGAACGGGCGCAGCTTGCGCGGGTCATACAGTTCGTAGCCGACGTCGCGCAGCGTGCCCAGAATCTTCTCCGGCCCGACCACACCCGGGTCGTAGTCGATGAGCGCCTGCTCATGCGTCAGGCTCACCGACACCTGCCCTACGCCGTCCATGCGGCCCAGCGCCTTTTCGATCGTGCCGGTGCACAGCGAGCAGTGCAGGCCCGCGATGCGGGCCCGGATCCGCCGGTGCCCAGGCGTGGTGCTGGGCTCCGAGGCCCACAGCCGCGGCTGCTCATCGGCCGCGGTACTCACCGGCTCGCCTCCTCCACGACCTCATAACCGGCCGCGCCGATCCGCTCGGCCAGCACGCTACGGTCGACCAGCTCCGGGCTCAGTCGGATTTCCACCCGCCCGCAGACGTGGTCGGCCACCACCCCGCGCACGCCGTCCACGCGGTGCAGCACGCGCTCGATGCGGCTCGCGCACCCCTCGCACGACATTCCCTTCACTCGCAGCACCAAGGTCTCCATCGCTGCTTCTCCTCCGCTTCGACGTGCGGTTTCGCGTTCTTCAGATACGCTAGAACCTTGCCCTTAGGGCAAGGTCAAGCGTGGATATCGCCGCAGAGGAGACCGTCGTGGAGATGACCGTGGGGGCCGCCGCCCAGGCGGCCGGGGTGAGCGCCAAAGCGGTGCGACTGTGGGAGTCCAAAGGGCTGCTGCCGCCCGCGCAGCGCACCGAGGCCGGCTACCGCCTCTTCGCCGACACCGACGTGAGCGTGCTGTGCTTCATCCGCCAGGCCAAGACCCTGGGGCTGAGCCTGGCCGAGATCAAAGACGTCCTCGACCTGCAACGTCACGGTGATGCGCCGTGCGAGCGGGTCACCGGCCTGCTGGACGCCCACATCGCCGACATCGACCGCAAACTCGCCGACCTGCGCCAACTGCGCCGCACCCTCACCGGCGCGCGCCGCTCCGCCCGCGCGCACCAGCGCCGAGGCGACCACGCCGCCATCTGCCGGATCATCGAAACCGCCCCCGGCCCCGACTGAGACCCCCGCACCGCGGCAGCACCCGCACAATGACGGCGGGGGGTGGGGACCGGCCGGTCCCCACCCCCACTCCTTGCGCAGGCTTATCAGGCCGAGGCCATCGCCCGGCACTGCTCGGCGCAGCGCCGGCACGCCGCCGCGCACTCCCGACACGCCTGGGCGTCGTACTTCTCGCACTCCTCGGCGCACGCCTCACAGATCTCGGCGCACAACTCACACACCCGCGCCGCCCACCGCGACCCCCGCGACAGCAGCGTCACACACAACGCGCAGATCGCCGCGCAATCCAGGCACAACCGCGCACACTGCGCCATCTCACCGTCGTTGACACAACAGGTGTAGGCGCACGCCTCACACGCCTGCTGGCACTCCGCGCACGCATCCACACACGCCTTGTTGCGCTCCTCCACCGTTGCCACCGCCATGACCATCCCCCTCTGATCACCGATCTTTACTGGCCAACGCGGCCGTTTACCCGCCAGCAGCGAAAACACACCAACGCGCACCCGACCACACCTCCGCACGCTAAAACCCTGCCCCCGCGACAAGGTCAAGAGCAGCCACGGATCAATGCGGAACCAAATGGCCAATCAACTCCACCGGCGCTCCCGGCTCTATAGCGCCGGATCGGGACCGGCGATCGCAACGCGACAATGGCTACAGAATCCGACGATGGGCAAGGTAGCGGCGCCCCTTCGTCCACGCCGCACACCTCAAGCGGCCCGCGGCCGAGGGCGCGGTCGGGTCGCGGTGAGCTGGGCCATGGCGGTCAACCATCTCGGTATGCTCGGCGCCCGGCTGGGTGCCAAGGGGATGTCGCTGTACAAGTACGTCGCCACAAGGACGACATTCTGGACGGCATGGTCAGTGTGCTGTGAGAGGAGAGGGCGAGCCCGCAGCCGACGACTGGCGTGAGGCCGTACGGCCTTGGCCCGCTCCCTGCGCGCCCTGATGCATCGGCTCCCCAGGCCGCGCCGCTGCCGACCAGTCGACAGCCCCTCCTCGAAGGAGCATTGCGAGGGCGCGAAGCCGTCCTGCGGATGATGCGCGCAACGGGGTGCCCGAGGTGTGCGCGGCCGCGCTACTGCGCACCGTCTTCACACATGGAATCGGGTTTGCTCTGGCCGAGCCGACCTGGGCGCAAGCGGACGTCGGCGGCGACGCGGTGAGCCGCACGCGATACGTCGCCGCCATGCTGCCCCACAACGCCTCCGACAACCTCGTACGGACCGCGCTACTGATCTGCGAGGACTGCGGCATGGACGACCGGTTCACGATCGGAATCGACCTCATGCTTCGAGGACTGGACTCCTACCTGCGGGCCCCCACCGGACCGGCCCCTGGCGCGGACACCGCCCTCTGATTGGGCGCATAGGCGTTCTTCTCCCAGCGGCCAGGCCGCTGCGGCGGATCGGGGGTGGCCGGGCGCCGCCAGGATTCCGTCGGGTTTCAGTAGCAGCCGAAGCCGTTGCCCTGCCAATCTCAATCCATTCGCTTTCGCGGATGTTTCTGTCAGCACAGTATTCGCTCAAGCGAATACAGCAACCGAGACGAGGAGTCCGCCCGCCGCCAGGGCCGCCGCGCCTACGGATGCCGACCACATCGCACTCGCCCACGCCCTGACCGCCGACAGCCACACCACCCTGACCCGATGCAACCGCGCCGGTAGCCACCGCCGCCGCCAATGAGGGCCGGCCATACGCCTTGTCCCGTCCTCACCGCAGGACACGCGGCGATGCCGTCTGTCGCTCGCTTCGGTCTACTCAGTTCCGAAAAAGACGCCCACCAGTGATGAATCCTCCGGCTGGAACGTCCGCTACTGGTCTGGGAAGCGGGAGAGATCTCCGCGGGAATCCGGTACGAAAAAGCACATAAGTAAGCGGAGAGCAAGATCTCAAGGAGAGGAATGCGCTCCATGAATGATCTGTTCGGCCGTAATCGGCTCGGCCAGGCGGTAGTCGTCACCACGTTCGCGTTGGTGGTGGCGGGTTTCCTACTCGATCCGCCCGTTGCTTGGGGGTTGTGGGCGGCCGGCTGGCTTCTGCAGGGGGCACATGCATGGCAAACGCGTTCCGATGTGGACGGTTGCACTGCTGGTTGACCGGCCCCTTCTGTCTCACAGCAGCCGTGGCCAGCGTTATTCTCTGGTCCGACGTGCTGGGATTCGGGCAGAGCGGAGCAGATCTGTTCGCCATCGCCGTGGTGGTGACCGGCCTGGTGTCGACTACGTACCCGAACGTTTTGGCCGCAGATACATTGGACACGCCACCGGTCAATCCGCGTCCGGCCGCGACAACGTTTCCTGAGTTCCTTCCAGTCTCATTCGCTGGGCGATCGGAACGGTTATTGATACGGAACGGACGTCTTTCTTTCATGATCGTGTAGTTCTGCGGGTGGGGCGGCGAAGCGATGCAGGGCCTGGCGCCGCAGTCGTGGTCCTCGACACCGGACTCTGGATTACTTGGCGCGCCGACCGACAGCGCCGCGTACTACTCTCCCCTGGCTCTGTCTCGCCTCGCTCCGATCACCACCGGTACCGAACCGGCCGCGGCCGGGCTGCGCCCCCGGCCGCAACCCGGCTGCGGCCCCCAGCGTCCCCGGGGATCGCCCCGCTTCCCGGGACTCCGACCAAGCAACTACATCTACTCCTCACCGGCCGCACGGTCCAGCGCGTCGAGCAACTCCTCCAGCGACGGATTCCCCAAAGACAGAACCTCATCACCGATCAGGAAGACCGGAGTACCGATCACCGCCTCAGGCACGAGAACCGCGGAATCAGCAAGATCGACCACCTCGATCGGGTGACCGGGGCGTTCCCGTCGCGCCCGGGCGACGAGGTCGAGCGCCCGCCCGCAGCTCGCGCACCCGGGCGCGATGTAGACCCGCAGCGGCACGGGGACGGTCACGCGGAGCGGCGACTGCGGGTATCCGAGCCGGACCGCGCGGTTGATGACATGAGACGTACCTCCAATTGGGAAAGGGGATATCCCCCTGCTGACGCTCCGCTCCCACCTTGGCGGTCCGGTCTGCACCGCTTCGGTATCCGCGGTCACACAACGCCGATTCCGTCACCCGCCGCCTTCCGCTGTCCGCCCCGCACCGCGCTCCTGTCGACGCACAGCGGGCCGACCGGGGGCGTCGGCGAACAGCGAGCGTTTCCCGGGTCTCTCCGCTCAGCCGCGGGCACGGCGCAAACCGTCCGGATCGAGCACCAGCACGCTGCCCCGACGCAACCGGATCAGGCCCTGGCCGGCGAGATCACCGAGCGCCTTGGTAGTGCGTTCGCGGGTCGTGCCCGTCAGCCGCGCGAGCTGCTCGTGGGTGAGCTTGACGGAAACCGGGCGGCCGCCCTCCCCCGCCGGCCCCGCAAGCGTGCACAACGTCCCGGCAGTGCGTTCGGTGACGTTCTTGCACACCATGTCGGTCAACCGCTGCTCGCAGTCGGCCAAACGCTGCCCGAGCTGTTCGACGACACGCGCGGCGATACGCGGATCCGACAGCAGCAGCCCACGCACGTCCGCATCACTCATCAGACAGAGCATTCCGGGCCCCATCGCCTCGGCCCAGGCCCCGTTCATCCGCAGACCCAACGTCTTCGTCTCACCGAAGATGGTCTCGGGCCCGGCAATGGCGGTCGTCACGGTGCGCCCGTCCTCAACCATCCGGAACAGCCGCACCCGGCCGCGCTTAACGGTCACGAAAGCCACAGACCCGCGAACGCACTGCGGTGAGGACCTCCCGGCTTTGTCCGTGCCTGTTCCACCGCCGCACCGGCCCCCGCGAGGACGAGCGGGTGCTCGCCCTCCGGGCCCTTGGCGTGGCGGATAACCGCGGTATGCCCCTATCCGTCAGGCCTCGCGTCGGCTCAGGCCGTACAGCGCTACCGCGGTGACCAGTCCGTAGACGACGTGGCCCATCAGACTCGTCATCGCGGTCTGGTCGACGCCGAACAGCGGCATGCCCAGCATCATCGGCATGGCGATCAGCGGGCCGAGCACCCACCAGAGGACTCCGTAGACGACACCCGCGCCCAGCACCGGCCACAACCGGTCGGCGAAGGACCCGGCCAGAACCCCGAACACCAGCCCGATGCCGGCCGAGATCACCAGATGGACCAGCCCGCCCACCACAGCGCTGTCGCTACCCACCATCGAGGCGATCGTCGTCAGCATGCCCATCATCGCCATGAGGACCCCGAACACGACTCCGCCGACGATGCCGGCCACCACCCCCCTCCAGGCGTGGGTCACCGCGTGGGACCGGGCGTGAGCGATCGTGGACATGGCTGCTCTACCTTTCTTCGTGGGTTTGGTCTGGCCAGTCGTAGGGTCGGATCTCCCGGGGATGCCGGGTATGGCTGTCATGGCTGAGCCGCCTGATGGCTCAAGGAGCTTGGCCGTCCGGCATCCCGCGACGACTCGACCGCTGATTGGGAGATGCGACTCGATCGCTGTGTAGAGCAACGCCGGCGAGGTCGTCTGCGGGATCGATCGACAACGAGCTGGCGGAGGTGCCCGCGCCCCGGATCTGGGCCGGAGTGGACATCGGCAAGGAACACCACCACTGCGTGGTCATCGGCCCCCAGGGCCGACGGCTGCTGTCGCGCCGTGTCCTCAACGACGAAGCCGAACTGCTGGAGCTGGTCGGCGACGTCCTGGCCCTGGACGACGATGTCCTGTGGCCGGTCGACCTCAACCACGGCGAAGCGGCCCTGCTGACCGGCCTGCTGCTGGCCCACGACCAGCCCGTCGCCTACCTGACCGGTTATCAGACCCCGGCCGCCCTGCGCCGCCTGGGCACCAAACGCCTGGAGACCTGGTTGCGGGCGCGTGGGGTCAAGGGCCCGGCGGCGCTGGCTCAGACCGCTGCCGAGGCCGCTCAGGCGCAGCGCACGCGCCTTCCCGGCGAGAAGACGGCGGCGGCGATGGTGGCCCGCCTGGCCGGGGAGGTGATGCGCCTGAACGAGGAAATCACCGAGACCGAGGCCCTCATCCAGGCCCGGTTTCGCGACCATCGGCACGCCGGACTGATCACGTCGCTGCCCGGCATGGGAGCTCTGCTGGGCGCGGAGTTCCTGACCGCGACCGGCGGCGACATGGGCATGTTCGGCAGCGCCGACCGTCTGGCGGGCTATGCCGGCCTGGCATCCGCTCCACGCGATTCGGGGAAGGTCAGTGGCAATCTGCGAAGACCTCGGCGTTTCCACCGCGGCCTGCTGCGGGCCTTCTACCTGTCCTCGATGGCCAGTCTGCGTTCGTGTCCGGCGTCGAAGGCCTATTACGACCGTAAGCGGGCTGAGGGCAAGGGGCACAAGCAGGCGTTGCTGGCGCTCTCGCACCGCCGGATCAACGTCTTGTGGGCCATGCTCCGTGACGGTACGCCCTACCAAGGTTCACCCCCGGTCACCTTGGCTGCTTGACACCAGCATTGGGAAGCCCCTTCCGTACTGTTGCCGCGTCCGCGCTCCGCGGACGGTGTCGCGCGGCCGGCCGCGCCACGCGCCCTGCGGCGCCGGTGCCCGCGGTCGTCCGGTGGCGGCCCGATCCGCCGGGTCGCCGCAGAAGAGCCGGCTCGGTCGTGTCCGCGTATTTCTTGGTACCCCTGGCCTGCGCCACACGCTCGATCCCTGTCGTATCGCTGACACTCTTGTCCGGCAGGCGAGCGGGATGAGACGTACTCGGGTAGGGGGACGGCGCGCCCGCGGGAAGGCCCGGGCGGCCGCGCGTCCACCGCCGGCCGGCGGCCGTCCGAAAACGAGAGGGAGAAGAGGCGTCACCGATGATCCGCGCCGTGTGGAACGACACCGTACTGGCCGGGGCCCGGCACACCGCCACGGTCGAGGGGAACCACTACTTCCCGCCCGACTCCCTCAACCGGGGGTGTTTCACCGACTCCCCGACGCGCACGCTGTGCCCGTGGAAGGGCGTCGCCCGCTACTACAGCCTCACGGTGGACGGGCAGACCCACCCCGACGCCGCCTGGTACTACCCCAGGCCGACCTTCCTCGCCCGGAGGATCAAGGGCCACGTCGCGTTCTGGCCCGGAGTCAGGATCGAGGAGACCGGACGGGCGGAGGCGCCGGAGCCCGGCCGCCGCAAGTCCCTGCGGGAGGGAGGAGCGTGAACCTCATCCGCCCCGATCGGGAGTTCATCACCGCCGGGAGCACGGAAGGCTCCCCCGGACGGCTGCCCGTCCTGCGGATCGGGGTCGCGGGCGGCGCGGTGGGGATGCTGTGCTGCGCCGGCCCCACCGCGCTCGGGACCCACAGCACGCCGTACGCCGTCACCACGTGGCTGGAGACCTTCGCATGAACCACGACCTCCTGGTGATCGGCGGCGGAGCCGCCGGACTCGCGGCCGCCCGGACCGCCGTCGCCCGCGGAGCGCGCCCGCTGCTGGTCACCGACGGCCCGCCCGGAGGCGACTGCACGTTCACCGGTTGCGTCCCGTCCAAAACACTCATCGAGGCCGCCGGACGCGGGACGGACTTCGGCACCGCCATGCGGCGGGTGCGCGACGCGGTGTCGCGGATCGCGGCGACCGAGGACGAGGCGGCCCTGTCCGCCGAGGGAATCGAGGTGCTGCGCGGACGCGCGGTGTTCACCTCCCCGAGGGAGGCCGAGGTCGACGGCCGCATCGTCCCGGCCGACCGGGTGGTGGTCGCGGCCGGCAGCGAACCGCTGATCCCCCGCATCCGCGGGCTGGACGACCTCGACCATCTCACCAACGACACCGTCTTCGAACTCGACGCCGCGCCGCGCAGCCTCTCGATCCTGGGCGGCGGCCCGATCGGCTGCGAACTCGCTCAGGCGTTCGCCCGATTCGGCACCGACGTCACCGTGATCGAGGCGCGGGACCGGCTACTGCCGAGCGAGGATCCCGAAGCCTCGCAGGTGATCACCGAGCGATTCAAAGCCGAGGGGATCACCGTGCGCACCGGAGCCGCCGCGACCCGCGCCCGCCCAGTGAACGGGCGCGCCCGATTGGAGTTCGACGGCGGCGAACCGGTCGTCGCCGACCGGGTCCTGGTAGCGGTCGGACGCAACCCGGCCACCGCCGGGCTCGGCCTCCGCGCGGCGGGAGTGGCAGTCGACGAGCGCGGCGCGATCCGCACCAGCGACCGCATGGCCACGACCGCCCCGCGCGTCTACGCGGCCGGCGACGTGACCGGGCGGCCCGCGTTCACCCACGCCGCCCACCTCATGGGCCGCATCGCCGCCGGCAACGCACTGCGCCGCGGCCGCCGGGCCCGCTTCGACGAGTCCGCCGTCCCCCGCGTCACCTTCACCGACCCCGAGGTGGCCCAGATCGTCCCCACCGAGGCCGAAGCCGCACGAAACCACCCCGGCGCGCGGGCGGCCCACCTGCCGATGTCGGAGGTCGACCGCGCGATCACCGCCGGGCGCACCGACGGGTTCGTGAAGATCATCTCGGACCGGCGGCCCTGGCTGGGCAACCTCGGGGGCGGCCGGGTGCTGGGCGCCACCATCGTCGGCGAACGCGCCGGAGAACTCTCCACGAGATCGCGCTGGCCGTGCGGACCGGTATGTTCACCGGCCGTCTGGCGCAGACGACGCACGCCTACCCCACCCACGCGATCGCGGTGCAGCAGGCCGCCGCGCAGTTCGTGATGGAATACGGCGGGCGCCGGGCACGGCCCGTCCGCAGACCCTACTGACCGCGCCTGACCACCGGATCCGCCGGCCAGGGCAGGCAGTAGGAACTACGGTTCTCCCGTACCGTCAACGTTGCCCGTACCGATATCGACGAACGTCATCACCCCACCGCTCCCTGCCCTGCCCCGTCGGCACTCGTCCGGATCGGCGGTGTCCTCGTCCAGCGGGGTGAACAGCAGACCCTCCGCGTATGGCGCGGAGCGTCCCATGACGAAGACGGCGGCCGTCTCCCCGTAGAGCCGACGCGCGTCCTCGATCGTGCGCCGTCCTTGGAGAATCTCCATGCACAGGTTGAGTGTGAGGGTGTTATAGGCCTCGTGATCGCAACGGGCACCGATCTGCCCGGCCGTGCGGTCCACCAGGACGCTGCCGTCGAAGGCCACCAGGTCCGAGACCCGCCCTGAAGGGATAAAAAGGGGTAAAGCAGTCGACGTACTGGGTTAGATAGTCGGTATGCGGAGTGTCGGCCGTCTACGGCTTGCCGCGCTATCTCCTCAAAGGAGACCTGATGGCCCATTCTCCGCTTCTTAAACTCCCAGCGCTCTTTTCGCGCCGCTCACCACGGACAGCCTTGACCGGCCCGGCATGGCGGTTCGGAGCTTCCCCGCAGGACATCGCGGGATACCTCTCCCCGTCGTCCGCGCAGCATCGGCTCCAGCCGGTCCAACGAGCCCATCGGATCTAACCCGACCGGCATCCGAACGTTCCCGTGGCTTGCAGGTGGCCGGACGCGTCCGCTCGGTTGTTATCAGGAGGCGAGGGTAGAGAGGGAATCCATGGCTGCGATCTCGGATTACGCCCTACTCGGGGATTGCCAAGGCGCCGCCTTGGTGGCGTTGGACGGTTCGATCGACTGGTGGTGCCCCGCGCGGTTCGACGCGCCCAGTGTGTTCGCGCGCCTGCTCGACCCGGCGGCGGGGCACTGGTCGATCCGCCCGCGGGCTGAGTACACGGTGACGCGCCGATACATCGAGGACACCATGGTCGTCGAAACGGAGTTTCGCACCGGTGATGGCCTGCTGCGCCTCACCGATGCGCTGGCGTTGGGCGCGGGTGAACGCGGCCATCACATCGGGTACGGCTCACCGCATGTGCTGCTGCGCCACGTCGAAGCGGCGCGAGGCGAGGTGGAGGTCGACGTCGAACTCGCGGCGCGCCTGGAGTACGGGCGCATCATCCCGCAATCCACGCCGACCCCGTTCGGCATCGAGTTCGTTGGCGGAGCCGACCGGCTGACGCTGACGAGTGACCGCCACCTAGGTGTCCAGGACGGGGGGATTGCCGGGCGGTTTACCCTTGGCGAGGGAGAAAGCGCGATGTTCGCGTTGCGCCACCGCCACGCCGCCGATGTGGCGACCGCACCGCTCGACGGGCGAGCGGCGTTACGCGGCACCGTTGCCGGGTGGCGGTCGTGGGCCGCGCTCCACCAGGGCTACCAGGGCCCGTACCGTGCCCACGTGGCGCGCAGCGCCCTCGTGTTACAGGCGTTGACATTCCAACCCACCGGCGCGGTCATCGGTGCTGCCACCACCTCGCTGCCTGAGCAGATCGGCGGCAAGGCGAACTGGGATTACCGGTTCGGTTGGCTGCGCGACGGCAGCCTCACGCTTAAGGCGCTGTGGGTCGCCGCCTGCCCCGATGAAGGGCGGCGCTTCTTCGAGTGGATCGCGTCCTCAGCCGGTTCACTCGCCAAGGGCCCCATACCGGTCATGTTCGGGGTCGCTGGTGAGCACGACCTGAGCGCGCACCGGCTGGAGCACCTCGCCGGTTACTGCGATAGCAGGCCGGTGCGCGTGGGCAACGACGCCTGGAAGCAGAAGCAACTCGATGTCCTTGGCGAGGTCCTCGAGTGCGCCTGGATACTGCGCGATCAACTCGGCCCGTTGCCGCCGACAACCGCCGCCCTCCTGTCCGCCCTCACCGATCGCGCCGCCGCCGCGTGGCAGGAGCCTGACGCTGGCATCTGGGAAGGCCGTGAGGGCGAGCGCGACTACCTGACCTCCAAACTGATGTGCTGGGTCGCGCTCGACCGCGGCATCAAGCTGGCCGACCGCCTTGGTGCCGACGCGAGCATGGACCGCTGGAAAGCCGCACGGCAGGAGGTGCGCACGGCGATCCTCACGCGCGGCTGGGATGATTCGGTCGAGGCGTTCACCGGGGCGTTCGGTTCTGGTCACCTTGACGCCGGCGTGCTGCTCCTACCGATCGTCGGCTTTCTGCCGGGCGACGATGAGCGGGTCGTGGCCACCCTTGACGCGATCGAACAGGATCTGTCCAGCGATGCCCTGGTGCAGCGCTGGACGAACACCGGTAATGAGAGCGCCTTCGTCGTCTGCTCCTACTGGCTTGCCGCGGGACGGGCGCTGGCCGGGCAGGTCGACCGCGCCAAAGAGATCTTCGAGGCCGTAACCACCCACGCCAACGATGTCGGGCTGCTGTCGGAGGAGATCGACCGCCGCGACGGCGCACTCATCGGCAACTTCCCCCAGGCGCTGTCCCACATCGGCCTCATCAACGCCGCCTGGACCATCGCCCAAGCCGACACACCAGGACAGTAGAACCGAGAGACCGGACGGCAGAGAGCAGCTGAGGCCCAGGAACGGCAGACCGGTTCCAGCGCCAAACCGCACGCTGCATGGCGGCGTCATCGTCGGTGAACAGGCGATAGCCGACCTCGATGCGCCCGACGGGAACAACAAGTCCCTGGACTCCCAGAGGCGGACGGCCTTGGCGCTGACCCCGGCGGCTTGGGCGGCGGTGCACTCTCGTCGGGTGGCGGAGGCGCATGCCCTCGCACAAGTCCGCATCCGAATTGTCTTCCACCCCATGATGACACCGGCGGTCGAACAACACATCACGGTGCGACTCTGCACCTGATGTCAGATCACCTGTGCCTTCTCGTCTTGCGTCGATCCTCCTTCCGATGCACGGGTGCGGGCTCAACGAGGCGGCAGGGGTGTTGTGACTGATCAGCCTGTAGACGCGTTGGTTGTAGCTGACGGTAGCGACGTCGCAATGTGGTCAAAGCGGCCTTGATACCCCCACTGCTTTATCAGCCGCCCCCAGCGCTCTTTATGCTCGAAGCACGCGGCAATCTCCTTGCCGCTGGGCAGCGACCCATCCTCACGGCGATTGTTCAGCGCCCACTGCCACGCATCCACCTGAATCCGTGGTACGGCCTCGGACGGCTCCGGGATTTCGGCGTCAGCCTTCTCCCTGCCGCTACTCGCCGCTGCGACCACTCGCAGCTGCGGACGTCGCTGCTCTTCGTCATGCTCAACGTTGCTGTCAGGCCCGCCGCCGTGCGTAGGTTCGGCCTCGGCGGCAGGGCCGGCCTGCTCCGTGAGTCCAGCGTGCTCATCGTCTACGGTCGCATTGCGTTCGCCACCGGCGTCCGTGCGGAACTCGCGCATCAGCAGTTCGTAGGCGCCCATCAGCGCGAAGCTCGGCCAGGCGTGGATCACCCGCGACCACACGGTGGGATCGGCGACCGCGACGTTGGCCGCGAGACTGGCCGCGCTCCCAGGACCAGCAGCGTCCACGGCAACGCCCCGCCGCGGCGGCCGTGGCGGGCGTCGGTGAGCAGGGCCATCGACGAGGCCACGATCATGCCGTCCACCGACAGCGGAAACAGCGCCGCGCGCCACTGCGGCTCGCCGTGGCGCTGCGCCAACTCGAACATGTGGCTGTAGCTCACGACGGCGGCGATGACCGCAAGCAGCAGCACCGCGGCGATCGTGATCCACCGTGATCCACCGTGACCAGCGGTCAGAACCCATCCGAGACCACCATCCCGTCCCACGCCGTATCCGCGGAGACGATCGCGGATCGGATCCCGGGCACGGGAGTCCTCTGATGTCGCTCGCCGGACGGATGCTTCCCGTACCCCTGCGCCGGTCTCAGTTCCCGTCTCAGTTCACCTCCGACCGCCGGGGTCCGCTGAGATACGCCGCCGCAGGTCAGAACGGTGGCGAACCCCGGCGAACGGGGTGTGATCGCTCTCCTAAAGCGGGTGTCGCAGGTTCGAATCCTGCTGGGGCCACCACTGTGACCTGTGTCTTCACGTGAGTGAGCGACTCCAGGTCGCAGGACCGGTCTCAGTTTCGGTCTCAGTTGCGGAATCAGCTCCACAGCGCCTCCCCCATCCGGTCGGCCGCTGCTTGATCCGCCAACCGACCCGCACCTCACAACGCACAGCCCCGCCGCACTGCGAACACGCCTTCGCATCGGCGGCAAAGAGACCGCACATCAGGAAGGCGAGCCGGCAGTGATCTCGCACACGGCCCGAATGCGCGACCAGCGCAAGCCCAACGCCTCCGCCTGGCGGGCACCCAAGGCCAACCCGACCGACCAGCGGGATCCATTGCGCCGATTCCGAGGGAGTGTCAAGTTAATGGTGTGGCTGTTTTTCCTGGTCAGCGGCGTGTCGTGGTGGGGCGGCCGTCGAAGGTGAGGTCGAAGGCGTTCAGCGCCTTCTTCCGGCGTGCGCTCCAGCGGGCCCGGCCGATGCCCTTGGGATCCAGACTCATCAGCGCCAGATAGGCGCATTTGGGCGCGGCGTGTTCGGCGGGGAGGTGCCCGCGGGCCTTCACCGCCCGGCGGATGCGGGCGTTGACCGCGTCGACGAAACAGGACCGGATAGAGCGGATCCAGGGGCCGGTCCTGCCATTCGGCCATGCGTTCCATGGCCGCGTCGGTGATGGCCGAGACGGTCTGCTTTTCAGACCTCGGCGCCATAGACCTCGGCCAGATGCGCACAGGTCTCACATGGGTGAGCCCCTTGGCGCCCAGCGACAGCACGGCGGCTGTTGACGCCGTTCAATCGCCGCTGGCGTCTCTGGACGATGTGGGGTTCAAACGAGCCGTTGCGGTCGCGGGGCACCTCGATCTCCACGGGGCCGGCCTCGGTGGCCACGGTCGTGGAACGCGTGCCGTCGCGCGCGTTGCCGTTGCCGTCGGCCTTCTCGGAGCGCGCGTGCAAGGCAGGAGCCAGGTGCTCATCCATCTCGGCCTGGAGCACGTTTTCCAGGGTGGCCGTGGCGAGTCGGGACAGCAGCCCGTTCTCCCCGACCATGCCGATGCCCTCGGCCTTGGCCATCAGCTCGGCGACCAGCTCCTGGTCCGACCTGCCAGTATCCGTCTTGATCTGCGACTTATCACTCACAGTGGGCTCTTGCCCACTAAGAGTTGCGCCCTTACCTGTACAGTCCCGGCCGATGCCCGAGCCCTCGGGGCGGCCTACTGGCGATGGATCCCGAGGGTGACAGTGACGGACCGATCGACGCTCACCGGGTCCGGGGGTCACTCCACCCTGGAGCCGGTGCGCCGGGCGTAGGCGCGGGCCGCGCGGGCGCGGTCGCCGCAGCGGGTCGAGCACCAGTGGCGGCGGCCGCGCCGGAGCAGGTAGCGGTTGCAGGGAGCCGATCCGCAGGCGGTGAGGCGTTCGGCGGCGACGGATGTGAGCAGATCGGCGGCGTCGGCGGCCAGGGCCGCCAGGGCGTGGTCGACGATCTGGCTGGTGGGATGGGGGGCGGCCCGGTAGGGGCCGGTCTTCTCATCCCAGGCCAGCAGCGGGGCTGTGGGCACGCGTGTCAGCGCGTCGTTGACAGCGCCCAGCGCGCCGGAGAGGGCGGGCAGCCCGGCCGCGCGCGAGGCGAACAGCGACCTGATCTGTTCGCGGAGTGAACGCAACTGCGCGGCGCACATCTCCCGCATGCCCGCGTCCACTGGGGCCAGGCCGCGTTCGGTCATCCACGCGTTCACTGCCGCCGGGGTTCCCAGGAGATCGACGAAGTGCCCGCCCGGAAGCGCGATGACGCTGTTGGCCAACGCCAGGGACAGGTACCGGTCCTCGCCCGGGGCGGGCGGAATCTCAGGCTCGGCGGTCACGGCGTCGTCCATGGACCTCATGCTACGGACTCCCTGCCTTTCCGGAGCCTCACGGATAAATTTGTCAATATCCGTGAGATTCACCTAAGCTCGCATCACGGTTAACAACATACCTATCCGTGAGGAGCTTCCTTCGTGTCCTCTGCCGCGACCACAGACCGCTTCGCCGTCCGCGTGTTCGGCGGCCCCACCGCTCTCTTCGAGTACGGCGGCCTTCGCTTCCTGACCGACCCGACCTTCGACGAGCCCGGCGACTACCAGGTGCCGAGCGGCCCGGCCCTCACCAAGACCGCGCCCGCCGCGGGCGCCCCCGCCGACCTCGGCCCCGTGGACGTGGTGCTGCTCTCCCACGACGAGCACGCCGACAACCTCGACGACTCCGGCCGTGCGCTGCTCGCCGAGATCCCGCTCACCCTCACTACCCCCGGCGGCGGCGAGCGCCTCGGCGACAAGGCCAAGGGCATGGTCGACTGGGAGCAGGTCAAGCTGGACCGCCCCGGGGGCGGCACGGTCACGGTGACCGCCGTCCCGGCCGTCCACGGCCCGGCGCCGCGCGAGGAGGTCGAGCCGTTCGCCGGCCAGGTGGTCGGCTTCGTTCTGACCGGTCAGGGACTGCCCACCGTCTACGTCAGCGGCGACAACGCATCGCTCGAACTGGTCGGCCAGATCGCCGAGCGCTTCAGCCCAGTGGACACCGCCGTCCTCTTCGCGGGCGCCCCCCGCTTCCCGATGCTCTTCGACGGCCGACCGATCGTCCTCGACAGCACCCAAGCGGTCGAGGCCACCCGGCTCCTCGACGCGCCCCGCGTGGTGCCCGTCCACTACGACGGCTGGGCCCACTTCACCGAAGGGCGCAGGGAACTCGAAACCGCCTTCGCCGAGGCCGGTCTGACCGACCGCCTGGACTGGGGCAGCCGCGGCTGACCTGGCCGCCGCAGACGATCGCGGCCGACAACAGCGGACGCACCGGCCCGCGCCGCTCGCAGAGGCGGGGCCCGGCGGACCAAGCCGGGCCCCGCGGAGTACACGACCTCACCCACCGAAGGGCCGAGCCCGGCCCGAAACCGACCAAGGGCGAACATGTCCATCGAACGCACCCATCAGTGCGAAACTCGGCCAGACATGGATCGCCCGCGACCACAGGGGCGGATCGGCCACCGCAATGTTCGCGGCAAGGCTGGCAACGCTGCCCAGGATCAGCTCGTCCACGGCAGCAGGTCGCCGCGCCAGCCGTGGGGTGTCGGTCAGCAGCGCCATCGACGAGCGACGATCATGCCGTCCACCGAGCGCGGGAACAGGGCCGCCCGCCACGCCGGTTCACCGTGCCGCTGAGCAAGCTCGAACATGTGGGAGTAGGAGACCACCGCCGCAATCCCGGCGAGTAGCAGCACCGCAGCGATGGTGATCCCACGCGACCACCGAGGCAGCGTCACCGGACGTCGCCCCTCCCGGGTTCCGACGATTGCAGAGCTTCTCGAGCCGAGCCATGAGGCCGCAGTGTCTGCCAGAGCCACCACCGTGGTCTCAGTTCATTGCCGACCATGAGGGTTCATGGACGTATGCAGCCCCAGGTCAGAACCCCGACGAACTCCGGTGAACGAGGTGTGGTCGCTGGCCTAAAGCGGGTGTCGCAAGTTCGAATCCTGCTCGGGCCGCAGGTCAGCGATCGTAGCGTCGGGAGTGATGAGCTCCGGGTCGGTGCGCAGCTCCAGTAGTGCCGGGCCGCCGAAGGCACGTGCACGTTCGAACGCCTCCGGGAACTCCGCCGTCTTCTCGACCACTTCGCCGTATGCCCCGAAAGCGCGAGCGTAGGCCGCGAAGTCGGGGTTCTCAAGGGTCGTGGCCATCGTCCGTCCGGGGTAGTGGCGCTCCTGGTGCATTCGGATAGTGCCGTACATACCGTTATTGACCACCAGGAACACCACGTCGAGGTCGTATTGCACCGCCGTTGCCAACTCCTGGCCGTTCATCAGGAAGCAGCCGTCCCCAGCGAGACAGACAACGCTACGGGTAGCATCCACCAACTTGGCGGCGATTGCGGCAGGAACGCCATACCCCATGGCGCCGCTAGCCGGAGCGAGTTGAGTGCGATACGTGTGGAACGTGTAGCAGCGTTGTGCCCAGACCGTGTAGTTCCCCGCGCCGTTGGTGATTATCGCATCGTCCGGCAGCGTCGTCGCCAGGTGACCGAGGACCGAAGACATGTCGACACCCTGTGACGCGGTATTACCGCGCCGCTGCCAGGCCAGGAACTCTTCGTGCGCCGCGCCTGCCTGGTCCGCCCATGGCGAGGAGTCAACGGGGTCCAGTCTCGCAAGCCCGGCGGCCATCGCCGGCCCGCTCGCCACGATCGCTACATCGGGGTGGTAGACGCGGCCAAGCTCGTCGGGATCGGGATGCGCATGCACCAACGTCTGCGTCGGCTCAGGCGGGCTGAGTAGCGTGTAGCCGGCGGTCGGAACATCGCCAAGGCGGGTACCCACCGCGAGGATGAGATCGCTTCCGCGGACCCGCTGCGCAAGCGACGGGTCGATCCCGATACCCAAGTGACCGGCATAGCTCGGTGAAGTGTTGTCGATGTAGTCTTGGCGACGGAAGGACGCTGCTACAGGGAGCGCGTTGGCCTCGGCGAATGCCTGCAGGTCACGGGCCGCCTGCGACGTCCAGCCCCCACCGCCGACAATAACCAGCGGGCTGCGCGACCGCCTCAGCAACTCGCGTACCCGCTCCAGGTCGCCGGGAGAAGGGCGAGGCTCGACAAGCTCGCGCGGTTCGGCGTCCGCGGCCTCCGTCGACTCGGTGAGTACGTCCTCGGGCAGCGCCAGCACGACCGGTCCCGCCCGTCCGGAGCCGGCCGTGTAAAA
This sequence comes from Spinactinospora alkalitolerans, assembly GCF_013408795.1. Taxonomy (NCBI): domain Bacteria; kingdom Bacillati; phylum Actinomycetota; class Actinomycetes; order Streptosporangiales; family Nocardiopsidaceae; genus Spinactinospora; species Spinactinospora alkalitolerans. The sequence goes on along the minus strand of NZ_JACCCC010000001.1, from coordinate 576,955 downwards.
CGCCCGGTCCACGAGTTCCGGCAACTGGTCGGCGGTATCCACCTCGGCCGCCCACTTGGCCAGCCCGCTATACATTTGCCTGTAGTCGACCTCCTGGAACGCCTCACGCCCTCGCGCGGCCCGCGGTACCTGCCCCACAAACAGGATCATCGGTGTGGAGTCCTGAAAGGCAGTGTGCACGCCTACGCTTGCGTGTGTCGCTCCCGGTCCGCGGGTGACGAAGCAGATACCGGGTCGGCCGGTGAGCTTACCGTAGGTTTCTGCCATGTTCGCGGCACCGGATTCGTGCCGACAGGTGATGACGCGGATCCGCGGCTGCGACTCGTAACAGGCATCTAGGGCCGCAAGATAGCTCTCACCGGGAACGCAGAAGATCGTATCGACCCCGTGCGCGATGAGCGCATCGATCAGGGCCCGAGCCCCGGTCCGGGAAGTGGTCAACTGTCTGGTCCCTTCAGTGGGTAAGTTTCTGACGATCGCTAAGGAGTCACTGACTTCACGAGGACTCATTCGCGTGCGCGATGATCAAGTCCAGTGCATGCTGCACGTGCCTTCGGGTAATTTCTTCTGCACGGTCGCCGTCACGAGCCTCAATCGCCTCAGCGATCCCGCGGTGCTGTCGCTGCGATTCAGCGATGCTTTCCTTGTTATAGAACAAGGCGACCTGCTTGTTGAAATAGTACTGCTGGTTCTTCTCGATTAAGGCCGACAGCCTCTTATTGTGCGCCGACCGCACAATAAGAGTGTGAAACCTGTCATTATGGTCCACCCTCGACTCATTGCCAGGCTCCATAGCATGTGGCCATGAGTTGACAAGTTGGAGTATCTCACGAATTTCATCGTCTGTGGCGCGCTCACACGCTAGTCGTGCGGCGCTTCCTTCGAGGGCCAGCCTTACCTCGTAGATCTCACGAATCTCGCTTATGGTGTGCTCGTAGACCATCCAACGTCGGTGCGTTGACACAATGAGGCCTTCTGCCGCAAGCCGCTGCAGGCTCTCTCTGATCGGGGTACGGCTCACCTGCAAGCGCTCGGCAAGCTCCGCCTCGACGAGGAACTCATTCGGGCGTAGCCGCCCAAGAAGTATCTCCTTCCGCAAGTGCTCATATATCTCGTCTCCTAGCGTGGCGCCGGCAAACTGACCTCGACCAGTAACGGACAATTTACTCACCGTGTCCTCCCGTGACTCTGCGTGCGAAGGCAGTCTCGACGGTATACGACCTCCGCATTGAGTCCGCTCCTCGATCACTGGCGTGCCTGTCCCGCGGAACGCCTGTCCTTGCTGGGCTGCAGGACCAGGAGGCCCAACGCCTCATCGGCGCCTAGCTGTCCTGAGCCTTGTCCGTGCCATCTCTTGTATACTAGGATACAAGCTGGCAAGGTGGCCACTCAAGGCGGCACGGCGTCGCGGGGACGGCCCCGAGAACAAAACTGCAGGCGGGATGTAGGCGGATGGCCAAAAACACCAAGATAAGCGCGATCAAGACCTATCCACTAGAAGTGCCGCTAGATCGCCCTTGGGCGTACTCGCAGTGCTGGCGGCATACGCGCTGGTCGCTATTTGTCCAAGTTAGTACGGAAGATGGTTTCGTAGGGTGGGGCGAGGGGGAATATGCTCCGACTTCCAGCGCTGACGCCATACATTCCCAGTACGCGGACATCTTCCTCGGGCAAGACCCATTCGACGTGAGGGCTCTCTGGGAGAGAGCGTACAACTACACCCGTGATTACGGGCGTACTGGTGTCACAATGATTGCGCTCAGTGCGCTGGAGACGGCCCTCTACGATCTGTGCGGAAAGATACTCGGCGTTTCCGTCTCGACTCTTTTGGGAGGAGGATTCCGTACCCGTGTCCCCGTCTATTTGACGGGCGGCTACCCTCACGATCTTAGTCGCATCGTGGAGGAAGTTGTTGACGAATCAAGACGTAAAGTAGACCAAGGCGCAGGTGCGCTCAAGCTGAAAGTCGGGTTTGGTGTGGATCTCGACACCGAGTTGATCCATGCCGTCCGCAATGCCGTCGGGCCGTCGGTACGGATCATGATGGACGCTAACCGCGCCTACACGGCCGCCGAAGCCATCCAACTCAGCAAGCGGGTGCAGGACTGTCGGATCTATTGGTTCGAGGAGCCTGTGGTACCGGAAGATCTTGAGGGCTACCGCGAGGTGCGAGCCAGGACGGAGATCCCGGTCGCGGGAGGCGAGGAGGAATACACAAGGTGGGGGTTCCGGCGCCTACTTGAATCGGGCGCGGTCGACATCGTGCAGCCCTCGGTGGCGATGGCCGGCGGAGTGGGAGAGTGCCGCAACATCGCGTATCTGGCGTCCGCGTTCAACACGCGATGTGTCCCTCATTCATGGGGACTCGGCATAAACACAGCCGCCACTCTGCAGCTGTTGAGCGCGATGCCGCAATACCCACCTCGTCTGATAGAAGACCCTCCCATGCTGGAGGTCGACTCAAGTGCGAGCAGTCTCCGGGACGAGGCACTCGTAGACGGCCCGGTCATCAAGGACGGATTTGCGTACCTGCCGGAAAATCCGGGGATTGGAGCTGTGGTGAATCAGAGTGCGGTCGAGCGGATAGCCTCGCCGATCAGAGAGAGCTCTCTATAAGGCATGAATCATTGTGCTCATTTAGTGATGGGAATTTCCTCGCGCGCAAGTCAGTAGGTTAGAGGGAGAGAATGACCAAACTATCGGGCCGAGTAGCCCTGATCACGGGTGCTAGTCGAGGCATCGGGCGGGGAGCCGCACTGGCGCTCGCTCGAGAGGGCGCCGACGTAATCATCGATTCCCTCGGAGATGATGAACGCGCGACGGCAGTCGCGGACGAGGTGCGAAGCCTCGGCAGGAAAGCGATCACCGTCGATGCTGACGTCACCGATGTCGACCAGGTGAATCGCCTCATCGAGCGGTCGCTGGAGGCGTTCGGCCAGATCGATATACTTGTCAATAATGCCGGAGGCGGCTTCAATAAGCCTTTCCTGGAAATCACCCCTGAAGATTGGGATGATCACTTCTCGCGGAACGTGCGCAGCGTGTTTCTCTGTAGCCGGGCCGTGCTGCCGCACATGCTGGAACGGCAGTTCGGCCGGATCATAAACGTCAGCTCGCAACTCGCAGTCAAGGGTGGCCACGAACTCGCGCATTATACCGCAGCGAAGGCCGGAGTCATCGCCTTCACGAAGTCGCTAGCCCTGGAATTTGCCGGGACAGGGATCACCGTCAATGCGGTTGCGCCGGGGCGGATACAGACCGAGGAGAAGCCGGGAGCGGCCCGTGTCAGTGAGGAGTGGCTGCAACGCAAGCTGTCCGAGATTCCCTTGCGTCGGTTCGGCGCAGCGGAAGAAGTTGCGCCGACCATGGTTCTGATCGCCTCTTCGCCTGATGGGGACTTCTACACCGGGCAGACCTTTCATCCAAACGGCGGGGATGTAATGCCGTAGTCGCGGCCGTATCGGCTAGTGAGGAGACTGTAAATGGTGGACCTGGTAATCAAGAACGGAACCGTGGTCAGCGGGGGCCGAGAAGAGCAACGTGACATCGGTGTCACCGGCGACCGGATCGAGGCACTCTACCCGGCGGGCAAGGCACCTGGCGCCGCCGAGGTCATCGACGCGTCCGGTTACTATGTGCTGCCAGGATTCGTAGACGCCCACGTGCACACTCGGGCTCCGGCGCGCCCAGACCGGGAAACGTGGCAATCGGCTACGAAGGCAGCCGCCGCCAGCGGTGTGACAACCATTTTGGAAATGCCCACGTCGTCACCGCCTGCGTCAACGCCGGAGGCGGTCCGGAACCGGCGAAGGACGGGCGAGGAAGCATGCTATGTCGACTTCGCGCTCTACGCCGGCGGCGCCGTGGACGGCGACACCGCGAAAGGACTGGCAGACGAAGGAGTCATAGGCTTCAAGGCCTTCTCCCATGGCGTTCCGTCCGGGCGAGAGGCGGAATTCATCGGATTGTGTGCGCCGGATAACGCAAAACTATTTTCTTCGCTGTCCGGTATTGCGCCTACTGGACTTCCCTGCGCGATTCATGCTGAAGACAATCTTCTACTGGAGCAGGGAATCGAGAAGATGCGCCGGGCCGGTAGGAGCGACATTCTGGCGCATGCTGACTCGAGACCTGCATACGTAGAGGCTGCCGCGATCGCGAGTTTGCTCGTCTTCGCTGAGGAGCTGTCTGTTCGACTTCATCTACCTCACGTCTCCTCGTCCTGGGGCGTGAAGCTCGCCATGCAGGCTAAAGAGCGCGGTGTCGACGTATCCGTTGAGACATGCCCGCATTACCTGGTGTTCGATCGAGAGGATATGGAGCGCGCCGGGGTTTACGCGAAGATCAACCCACCGCTGCGGTCGCCTGATGAGCAGCACAGTCTTTGGCGAGCGGTGCACGAGCGAGGCGTAGATATCATCGCCAGCGATCACAGCCCATATCTGCCTGAGGAAAAGCAGGCGGGCGATGTGTGGAGTGCGCCTGCCGGGCATCCTGAGCTCGATGCGGCATTTCCGGCCATCCTGAGCAAGGTGGCTGATGGCCTGCTGAGCTACAGCCACGCGGTCGAACTGCTCGCAACAAACCCTGCGCGAACCTTTGGTCTGACGCACAAGGGTTCGATCGATCCGGGCAAGGACGCAGACCTCGTCCTCCTGGATCCGTCCATCGAGTGGACATTCCGCAAGAATGAAGGCTTCGTACTGACGCGAGATAACTATCGCCTGTACGACGATTTTCCCATGAAAGGCCGGATCGTACAGACGCTGTGCCGCGGAAGAACTGTCTACGCGGACGGAAAGATTACCGGCCATGAAGGATACGGCCGGTTTACCGCACCAACGTAGTACCTAATCTATCCGGGGGCTTGGCTTTTAACATCATCGGGGAGATGGGCTTTTAGCGAGAAGGAGTACACGAATATGGCGAGCTCGCAAGAGCCGATTGCGTCACACCGGAGACCCTTGACGGATAGCACTTCCGAAACAAGGCAGTCTGCAAGCGAATACGATCCTTACCATCTCACCCCAGAAGGGATCAAAGAGCCGCCGCAGGGATTGCGCTCCAGCCTTCGTTATCTCGGACCCGGCCTAATTCTGAGCGCCTCGATCGTGGGCTCGGGCGAACTGGTCGTCACCACCACACTCGGCGCCGAAGCCGGTTTCGCCCTGCTGTGGCTGGTGATCATCAGCACTCTGGTCAAGGTAGCAGTGCAGGTGGAACTGGCTCGCTGGACGATTTCGACCGGCCAGCCGGCACTCACCGGTTATAACAAGGTCCCGCCTAAATTGGGGCGTATAGGCTGGATCAACCTGGTGTGGATCTGCCTGGCCCTGCCGAAGCAACTGCTGCTCGGGGGTATCGTCGGCGGCGTGGCTATTGCGTGCAGCCTGCTGTTCCCTATCGCCGGGCCTCCTTTGGGGTTCGCCTCGACTTCGATCTGGACCGGCATCATCGTCGTCTTCACCATCGGGCTGTTGTACTCCAACCGCTACCGAATGGTCGAGCTGGGCTCGGTCGCCTTGGTGGTTACCTTCGCGGCCTTGACTATTGCGCTTGCTGTTGGACTGCCTTTCACTCCGTTCGCATACAGCGCCGACGACGTGCTCAGCGGTCTCAGCTTCCAGATCCCAGCGGGCGCCCTGGGAGCGGCTGTCGCCATGTTCGGTATCACGGGTGTGGGAGCGGATGAGATCACCTACTACACCTATTGGTGCGCCGAGAAGGGGTACGCCCGCTGGGCAGGGCCGCCTGACGGTAGCGAAGAGTGGGCGCGGCGCGCCAATGGGTGGATCAAGGTCATGCAGAAGGACGCTTGGCTTTCCTGGGCCGTCTACACCTTCAGCACGTTCGCGTTCTACCTGATGGGCGCCTCTGTACTGCATCCTCAAGGCCTTGTGCCCGGGGGAAGCAACGAGATGATCACGACGCTGTCGCACATTTACACGGACGTCCTCGGCGAATGGGCGAGTATTGGATTCCTGATTGCCGCTATCGCGGTACTTATGTCCACGCTCTTCGCGAACCTGCCCAGCTGGTCGCGGATGTACACCAATTTTTTGGCCATCGTGGGCGTCTTCGACTGGAAGCACACTCAGACCCGGACGCGGTGGATCCGCATCTTCACCGTGGCACTGCCGATCCTCTGGGGTGCCATGTACCTGTTCATTCAGGCTCCAGTCCTGATGATCCAAATCGCGGGTATCCTGACCGGTGTCCTGCTAATGGCCATCGTCGTAGCCGTTTGGTATCTGCGCCGTGTCGAGATTGATCACCGGCTGCGTGGCGGTAGCCTGTTCAGCGTGAGCCTGGTCGTCAGCAGCATCGCCATCTTGGTTCTCGGTGCATATTCAGTACTCGAAGTCTTTGGCTTTACGCTCGCGTGATCCAACTCCCTCGGCCTGCCCGAGATGGAATGCACACCTGGAAGGCGTGAAGGTTTGGAAGAGCTCCACCGGAGACAAGCAAAGCCTTCTGAGACAAGAACGTAGTAAATGGAGGCCACGTAAAGTGGTACAGAGTCGTTGCCCGCAATCGCCGGATCGTGTAATCGTCGACATTCCCGACGCTGATGCGCGCGCAGTCGAGTCTGCTGCGGCTGAGGCTCGGAGCGTAGGCCGTGAGTGGTACAGAGCCGGCGCGCCTGCCCGTGCGGAGGCGCTCGCGGCGGCGGCGGAAAAGCTCGCAGCGGCCAGTGAAGAACTGACTCGGCTGATGATCGACGAGGTCGGCAAGCCAGCCACCGAGGCGCGCGGTGAGGCGGCGCGGTCGGTTGCGATCATGCGGTATTTCGCCCAGCAAGCGTTCGAGCCTGACGGGGAGACGCTGCCGCCGGCGGGTCCGCGAACGTTGTTGTACAGCCGGCGGCGCCCGCACGGCGTCGCCGGTCTGATCACGCCGTGGAACTTCCCGGCTGCGATCCCCCTGTGGAAGGCTGCTCCAGCACTCGCGTACGGCAACGCCGTGCTGCTGAAGCCTGCGCCCGAGGCTACGGCTGTGGCGCTGCGTTTGGCCGAACTGCTTGGCGAGGCGCTTCCCTCCGGCCTGTTCCGCGTTGTTCCCGGCGGCGGCGAGACCGGCCGAGCCGTCGTCGGGGCCGCCGACTGCGTCTCGTTCACCGGCTCTGCCGAGGCCGGTCACGCGGTCGCCATGGCAGCGACGCATCGCTCCCTCCCGATTCAAGCGGAGATGGGTGGGCTGAACGCCTCGATCGTGCTGCCGGACGCCGACCTCGAGAATGCCGCGCCGTCGGTGGCGGCTGCGGCGATGGGGTACGCAGGACAGAAGTGCACGGCAACCAGCCGTGTAATCGTGGTGGGCGACGAGACTCGGCAATCGCAGGTCCGAGAGGCCCTGGCCGCAGCCGTGGAGTGCATGCGCGTCGGCGACCCTGCCGAGGACACCACCGCTGTCGGGCCTTTGATCCTGGAGGAGGCCCGCGACGCTGTGGTCGCCGCGGCCGACGGTGCGCGTTCCGACGGGGCGCGGGTGCTGACCGGTGGCGGCCGAGAGGACCGATTCGGCTGGTACGCCCAGCCGACGCTCGTCGCGGACGTGCCCGCGGACAATCGGCTCGTCAACGAAGAGGTTTTTGGCCCGATCTGCGCGATCCAGACGGCTCGTGACATCGGCCAGGCGATTCAACTGAACAATGCGGTCCGCTATGGCCTCGTCACCTCTGTCTACTCCAATGATTTGAACGTGGCCTTCGACGCGCTTGACGAGATCGACACCGGGCTCGTCCGCGTCAACGCTCCGACCTCTGGGGTTGACTTTTGGGCGCCTTTCGGTGGGGAGAAGGCCTCTAGCTACGGTCCCCGTGAGCAGGGCAAGGCCGCACAGAACTTCTACACAACGACTCAAACGCTGACGGTCGGACCTAACTAGGCAGTGCTTTTGAAATGGCTGCGGGGCGGAGTGGTGCTCTGGAATGCCCGGTTGACGTGGTCCGAGGCCATGAGCCCACCGACGCCGAGTGGGCCCTGCTCGCCCCGCTCATGCCCGCCGCCCCCCACAAGGGCGGGCGGTGGGCCGACCACCGCCGCATCACCAACGCGATCCCGCTTGCGCACCGGAACCGGCCTCGGCTGGCGGAACCTGCCCGAGCGCTACGGCCCCTGGGAGAGCGCCGCCGGCCGACACCGCCGCTGGTCGCTGGAGGGCACCTGGACCCGCACCACCGGTCGTCCGCGCACCCGCCCCGACCGGCTGCCGGGCGACAATGCCTACTCCTCGGCCGCGATCCGCATCCACCCGGCCCGCCGCAGCATCACAGCCACCATCGCCCAACCGGCCGACCAGCGCGCCGACCGCAAACGCAAAGGATCGGCGGGCGGCATACCCCCGGCCTTCGACCGGGGCGCCCACCGCGGCCGCGACACCGTCGAGCGCTCCATCAACCGCCCGAGCACAACCGGGGCGGTCGCGACCGGATACGACAAGACAGCCGCGATCTTCGACGGAACCGTCCAGGTCGCCTCCGTCCGCATCCGGCTCCGCGACCCCACCCGTTCAAAAAAACTGCCTAGTCGTGCCAGGTATTCAGTGATCGGGAGACCTCGGAAGCGCCCGAGATCACCTCTTCACGGATCATGGAGGCGCGCTTCTCGTCGATCCGGTAATGCGGGCCCGCGACACTGAGCGCGGCGACCACCTTGTTCGCGACCGTGATCGGTGCGGCCACGGCCCAGACGTCCTCGTCGACCTCCGCCGAACTCTGCGACCACCCTTGCGAGGTGATGACGGGGAGTTCCGCCAGCACCGCATCCCGGTCGTACTGCGGCGGCTTCGACTTCAGCCGGTCGAAGTAGCGTGCCGCCCATTCCTTGCCCATTCCCGCGAGGAGGGCCTTGGGGCCGGCCCCTTGGTGCAGGCTCATGATCTGGCCGGGTTGGAACGACAGGCGGATGGAGCGGTCCGCCTGGGATATCTCGGTACACGTGGCGAAATCGCCGACGCGCCGGATGACGAGCGCGGTCTCCCCGGTCACCGAGGACAGCCGCTCGACCAGCGGACGCAGGAGATGCGACATCCGCATGGTCCGTTCGGCGTTCTCGGCGAGCGCCAAGACCCTCGGTGAGAGCACGTAGGTGCTACCGTCGTCCTCCTCCACGAGGTCCAGCTCCCGGAGGAGCGAGACGAAGCGGTAGGCGGACGGGGTCGAGATACCGACACCGCGCGCGATTTCCTCCATGGTGAGCCTCGGGGACTGCCCGGAGAACAGCAGCAGGACTTTCAGGGCTCGCCTGGCGCTGTCCACGCCCGGAGTGCGCCCTCGCACCTCCGCCACTTCGTCCTTCTCCTCTCTCGAAGCATCTGGCGTACGCACCACACGCGGTTCTCGGCAGCGCGCCTCGTTCCGCGTGCGGCGGGCCGGGCACCGCAGATCGTCGGATTTCGCCCCGCCCGCACTCCGGTGCGGGCGGCGGATCAGGCGGAGTACGTGCCGACGAGGCGGTTCTGCTCGATGATGCTGTCGGCGTAGGTGGCGAGGAACTCTTCCCTCGTGGGTTCGCCCTCGACCGCCGTACTCAGAGCGTAGACCCAGAAGTAGTAGTGGTGCGTGCCATGATTGGGCGGCGGCTGGGGGCCGGTGTAGGCTCTCTTGCCGATCCCGTTGGGACCTTCCCGGTGACCGCGTTCGCCCTCGGTACTGTCCAGCCAGGTCGTGGAGGGGTCGATGCCGTAGACGACCCAGTGGACGAACCCGCGCGGCAGCGGAGCGTCGGGGTCATGGACGATCACCGCGAGTTCCACTGTGCCGTCCGGGACACCGGTGATCTTCAGGTCGGGAGCGGTGTCGCCGTGATCGGCGGCGTGCGCATCCGGGATCCGCTCACCGGACGCGAACTGGCGGGCCGAGATTGTGAGGTCGCGGATGTTCAGCGGCATTCTTCGTCCTCCGTGTGCTGTGTGTTCCTGTGTGGTGGGCGAGGCGGGATGTGTCGGCCGGTTCACATCACCGCCTGGACCATCCGGGTGATTTCGCCGGCGACCACCTCGGGGTTCTCCTCCGGTATGTAGTGGTCGGCCTCCGGCACCTCGACGGCGCGGAAGTCCGGGCGCAGCCGCCTTGTGGCGGCGAACGCCTCGTCCGAGACGATCCGGCTCCGCTCGCCGCGGACCAGTACCACCGGGACCGTGATGTCACGTGCCTCCGCCGCGAAGTCGCACCGCAGACCCTGGACTGTGCGCACCATCGCCGCGGGGTCGGCGAGTGCGCGGAAGCCGTCGCCCTCCCTGACATAGCCGTAGGCGATCCGGCGCCGGAGGGCGTCGACGGGCATGAGCGGGTAACGGCGCCGCAGGTAGTCTTCGATCTCGGCCTCCGAGTCGAACCGCCGGTCTCCGCCGCGCACACGGGCTTCGAGGTCGTCCAATACATGCGGTTCGACGTAGGGGGTGTAGTCGACGGCGACCACGCCCACCACCGACTCGGGGTGCTGTCTTCCGAGCACCACCGCGTTCCGGGCGCCCAGCGAGTGTCCGCAGACGACCACCGGGCCGCAGTCGAGTTCCGCGATGAGTGCGAGGACGTCGGAGCAGTAGTCAGAGACGCCGTACCCCTCAGCGGGCTTGTCGCTGCGGCCGTGCCCGCGCTGGTCGACCGCTATGGTCCGAACCCGGTCGCCGATCCGGTCCGCGACCGGATCCCACACGCCCAGGCTGGCGGTCGTGCCGTGCAGGAGGACCACGGTCGGGCCCGTCCCCTTGTCGCGAAAGCACAGGCCGATCCGGCCGGAGCGGGTGTGCTGCAGATCTGCGGTCATTACGGCGCCGACTCAGACCGGCTTGATCTCGGACAGGGCCTTGCGGACGGTGACCAGGCCGCGGAGGATGTCGGCGCGTTTTGCCGCGACATCGCCCTCGCCGTACGGGTACATGCCGTCCTCCGTCTTCATGCCGAGCCTGTTCTGCTCGGTCAGTTCCCGTACCAGCGGCGAGATCCCCGACTCCTTCGACAGGTCCGGGTTGAGATAGCTCGACACCGACGTGTAGATGTCGAGGCCGGCCATGTCGAGCAGCCGCATGGGGCCGATGACCGCCAGCTTGTAGCCGATCCCCCACTTCACACAGGTGTCCAGGTCCTCCTGGGTGGCCACCCCCTGTTCGAGCAGCGAGAGGCACTCCCGCATGATCGCGTAGAGCACGCGGTTCTCGATGAACCCGGGAATCTCCTTCTCCACGACGGCCTCGTAGCCGAAAGCCCTGACGATCTCCACCAGTGCGGTCTCGACCTCGGTACTGGTCTGATCGCCCCTGATCACCTCGATCATCGGGATCAGGTGGGGCGGGTTGGACCAGTGCATGCCGATGAAGCGCTCGGGGTGGGCCATGGACGCGGCCATGTCCGTGATCGGGATCCCCGAGGTGTTCGTCGCGATGACCACGTCTGTCGCGACGGCGGCCTCGATCTGCGCGAGGACGCTCTTCTTCAGCTCGATCGTCTCCGGAACCGCTTCGATGACGAAGTCGGCGCCGTCAAGCGCCGCGGTGAGATCTAGCTCGTATGACACCGAGCCGCCGGGCACCGTTGGGATCTGCAGTTGGTCGAGAACGGCCGAGGCGCCGGAGCAGGCGGTCTCGGCGCGTGTCAAGGCCTCCTCGCTGATGTCGTTGAGGCGGACTGTGGAGCCGTAGCGCGCCAGCAGCGCGGCGATGCCTGGGCCCATGGTGCCCGATCCGATGACGGCGCTGGTCTTGGGGATGGTCATGGCGGTCTCCTCCTCGTGCTTGGGGCGGTCCGTATGCCGCGGTTCGCAGCGGGCCGGCTCAGTCGCGGAACTCGCGGGCCTCTCGCTCCTCAAGGGCGCTGAGCTTGCGGTTGAAGTACATCCAGTAGTTGCTCCTGGCCCGCTCGGGGTAGATGACCCGGTGCTTCTCGATGGTCTCCGCCGCGCCGGGCGGGTCGTGGGCGAGCCCGGACGCCGCGAGGGCCAACTGCGCCTTGGCGGCCTTCTCCAGGAAGATCCCCGAGAGCGCGGCCTCCTTGACGTTCCTCCCGACGAAGGCAACCCCGTGGTTGGCCAGCAGGACCGCCTCGGCCTCGCCCAGCGTCTGCGCCACCGATGCCCCGAGCGGCTGGGTGGTGATGATGTGGCTCGTCTCCGTGAAGCGCGGGACCCCGTGATCGGCGAACCACACCGCGTGGTTGACGTAGGGGGCGATTTCGGCGGTCGTCGCGCTGAACACGGTCGAGTGGAACGGGTGGGAGTGGCCGACCACGTTGACCTCAGGACGGGCGAGCATGATCTCGGTGTGCAGGGGCCACTCCAGGTGCCGCAGCCCCTGGCCTTCGAGGACGTTGCCGTCGAAGTCGATCAGGATGAAGTCCCGGCCCGTGACCTCCTCCAGGCCGAGGTTGCCCTGCTTGAGCCAGAGACCGCGGCCGTGGGGGTCGCGGTAGGAGAGGTGGCCCATCGACATGTCGCCGTGCCCCTCCATCTCCAGGATCCGATGCGCCCTGGCGAGTTCGTGCAACACGTTGGCGATGGACTCGTCCTGGGAGTACAGGGTGTCACTGCTGGCCATGTTTCGGACCTTTCCTCGGTGGGAGTGCGGGGGTTCTTCCGGAGCGGCGGGCACCGTCAGGTCCGGGCCGCGACACGCGTCTCGGCCGCGCTGAGGCCGCCGACGCGGTGATGGACACGGCCGCCGGTCGCGACGGCGACGCAGATGAGCAGTTCGTCGGGCCGCGGCGCGTCGGACACCGTGAGCGTCACCGCGTCGTAGTGCGAGCGGACATAGATCTCGTCCTTGAACGCGAGCGGGATGTCGAGGGGCGTCCCGGCCGAGGCGGTCTTGGTCGCCGACGAGATCCACGCCGCGCCTCCGCCCACGGCCTCGCGCAGAGCGTTGCCGAAGGTGGTGGTGATACAGGCGACGACATGCTCCTGCTCGCCGTTGACCCCGGCGATGCCGCCCTTGCCGTAGCTCTGGACCTCGCGGCCGCCCAGCAGAGCGACGGCCCGTCGGCCGAGCTCCGTGCCGAGTGCGGCGCTGGGGTCCGTCAGCGCGGACAGGTCCTGGACGTAGCCACCCGCGAAGGGATTCTTGACCACGACCCCGCAGGCGGCCTTGAACAGCGGTTCTCCCGCCTTCGGCCCATTCTCATGGGTCGTCTCCTCGACCATGCCCACCCAGCGGCGGACCTGGTAGCTGTCGTCGACAGCGGTCCGAGCGGCCATTCTCACCTCTCCATTCGGCTGGCGTCGGCGTGCCGTAGCAAAGACGTGGGGTCGTACACCGCGGCCTCCAGGTTCTCGGGGCCGAACTGGTTGCCCTCCGCCATCCCGCGGGTCGCGGCGTAGTCGGCCGAGCGCTGCTGGCAGCGGTCGGTGATCGGCCGCTCACGGCGCTCCCACTCCTCCAGCGCGTGCTCGAATCCGGCGTGAAGGGCCCCGGTCGCTGCCTCGGCGAGGGTGTAGGCGTTGGCCATCGCCGTGCCGGCGCCCTGGGCCAGCGCCGGGCACATGGCGTGCGCGGAGTCCCCCACGAGCGCCACCCGTCCGCGCGTCCACCGCTGCAGGACCGTGGTCTGGTAGCCGTAGTACCTGGCGTCCTCGGCCACGGCCGCGGACTTGAGCACCGGTGTCAGCTCCGGGAAGGCCGACGTCCACAGGTCCAGGTCGACGGGGGTCCGGCTGCCCTGCTCATCGGAGCGGGGCGCGCCAAGGGCGATGTAGAGTTCCCGCTCGTTGCAGGGCACATACAGCACGCGCAGGTAGCGCGGCTCCAGGTTCCAGAAGTCGATGACGTTGTCCCACTCGCCCGGGCCCAGCTCATCCTTGTGGCGCGGGACGAGGAAGCGGATGATGCCGTCTCCGGACTTCCAGCGTTCCTGTTCGAACCCGATGGAGTCGCGCACCTTGGACCGGACCCCGTCGGCGCCCACCACGAGGTCGGCCGTGCGCGTCTCGCCCGAGGCGAGGGTGATCGAGCCCGCCGGGTCGGCGGATACGACCTCCGAGCCGCTGCGGATCTCCACTCCGGCTTCCAGTGCAGCGCTGAGGAGGCTCCGGTGCAGATGCGGGCGGGTCATCGTGCGCCAGGGGAGGCCGTCGAAGTGCTCATGCGAGACGGGGGAGCCGTGGACCCGCGTCTCGTAGTAGGGCGGGGTCATCGAGTCCGACATGGCCTCGGTGTAGGCGCCGATCGCTTCGAGCACCTTGATGCTGTTGTGCCACAGGACGATCCCCGCGCCCTGTTCCCGCAGATCCTCGCCCTTCTCGTGGACGCATACCGTCCATCCGCGCCGTGCCAGGGCGGTGGCCGCGGTCAGTCCGGCGAAGCCCGCTCCCGCGACCTCGGCATGGCGGCCGTTGTTGCTCGTGGTCAATGTCATCGGCCTTTCGCATCGTCTTTGGGTGCTTCTGAGCGCTCAGCGTCCGCCTGATCAGTTCTCGGCGTGGTAGGAGTCCGTGAACGTCGGGTCGTGGACGTCGTCGGCGCTGATCGGACCACCCTCAAGGACGCCCTGCTCGGCGAGGATGTCGATGGTGGAGTTCCACATCTCCTCGTCCATCGCTCCAAGGCCGTTCTCCTCGGTCACGTCGCTGGTGAACGAGTGGTCGATGTCGGCCTGCAGTTGGCGCTCGAACAGGTCGGCGTTGTCCGCCTGCTCCGGTGCGGACTCGGCGAGGATCCGCGCGGTCTCCTCCGGGTTCTCGGCGACGTACTCGAACGCGCGCAGGTAGGCGTTGGTGAACCGCTGGACGAGGTCGCCGTCCTCCTCGATCACCTCGTCGTTGGTGACCAGGCCGGAGCCGTAGGCGTCGTAGCCGACGTCCGCGCCTTGGAGAATGCTCAGCGAGCCTTCGCCGCCGGCCGCGTCCTCCAGCAGGGGCACCTCGGCGTCGATGTAGCAGACGACCGAGTCGACCTGCTTCTCGATCAGGTAGTTCTCATACGGCGGGGTCACCGTGACCTCTTCGATCCGGTCGCGGTCGAGTCCGTTGGCGGCGGCCAGTGCTTCGTAGAAGATGTAGGTGGAGCCGCCCGGGTGCACCCCCACGGTCAACCCGAGGAGGTCCTCCGCCGAGTCGAGTTCCACGTTGTCGGACAGCGAGCACATTCCCAGCGGAGAGATCTGGTTGACAGCGGCGAGCGCCTGCACGGGGACGCCCTGGGAGCGCGCGGTCACCAGAGAGGGCAGGTCGGCGAAGCCGAAGTCGGCCCGGCCGCTTCCGATGATCCGCAGCGCGTCGGGCGATCCGGATCCGAGGGTGATCTCCTCGATCTCGATTCTCTCGTCCTCGAAGTACCCCAGCTCCTGGGCGACGTAGAACATCCCGTGGTTTCCGCGGAGCTGGTAATCAAGTTGAACGTTGACGGTGTCCGTATCCGACTCGCCGCCGGAGCCGCACGCGGCGGCGAAGAGAAGAAGGGCGGATCCGGCGAACGCGGCAGACTTCCTCGAATTGGGCATGGTGTGCTCCATGAAAGATGGGAAGAGCGCTGCCCGGAGGTCACTGGTCGTCGGTGGCTATATGCGGGAACTTCCGCGCCAAGACGAATTCGATCAGCGACATTCCGTAGTAAAGGGCCAGGCCGAGCAGCGATACGAGTATGAGCGCGGAGAACATCAGCGGGGTGTCGAGCTGTGTTGACGCGAATTGGATGAGATAGCCCAGTCCGTCGGATGCGCCGGCGAACTCGGCGACGACCGCGCCGATAACGGACAGGGTGATCGCGATCCGCATCCCGGCGAAGAGATAGGGCAGCGAGGTCGGTATCTGGATTCTGGTGAGAATCTGGTTTCTGGTGGCCCCTACGGACCTCATGAGCAGCAGCAGGTCCTGGTCGATGCTTCGGAGCCCGACAAGCATGTTGAGCGTGATCGGGAAGAAGGAGATGACGACGACCAGCAGCAGCTTGGGCGTGAGTTCGTAGCCGAACCAGAGAATGAAGATGGGGGCCAGGGCGACCTTGGGGACGACCTGGAACAGGACGATGAGCGGGTATACCGCGCGGTGCAGCCGGCCGAACCGTGCGAGCAGGACGGCCAGCAGGATTCCGACCGCGACGCTGATGAGGAAACCGTAGACGATCTCCTGGGTGGTGACCCAGGTGGCGGTGAGCAGGAGCTCCCGCGAGTCCCAGGTTTCCGCGGCGATCTCGCTCGGTTTGGCGATGACGAAATCCGATACGCCGAATACTTCGACGACCAGTTCCCACAGGACGATGATGCCGACCAGGACCAGTGCGCTCGGCCACGTGCGGGAGAGCCACTTCAGGAGTCCGCCTCCGGAGCGGTGGCCGGGGTCGACGGCGGAGGGCCGCGTGGTTTCGGTTGTGGCCGCCATTTTCAGACCACCGCTTTCGGTTCGAGGAGTTCCCGAAGCCTTCTGGCGTACTCGGTAAAGGCATGGTCGTCGAAGACCTCGCGGGTCCGCGGCCGCTCCAGGGCGATTTCCATCGTCTCGATGATGCGGCCGGGGTTGACACCCATAACATGCACAGTGTCCGACAGGAAGATCGCTTCGCTGATCGAGTGCGTGACGAAGATGATGGTCTTCCCGGTCTCCGCCCAGATCTCGGCGAGCTTCTCGTTCATCTCGTCGCGGGTGATGGCGTCGAGCGCACCGAACGGCTCGTCCATGAGCAGAATGGCCGGGTCCATCGCCAGTGCCCGAGCAATGGAGACACGCTGCGCCATTCCGCCTGACAGTTGGTGCGGCAGCTTGTCCCTGGCACCGTCCAGGCCGACGAGTTTGAGCACGTGTTCGGCGGCCTCGGTCGACTCGGCGGAATTGCGCTTTCCGGTGGCGATGTGCCGCAGCATGCTTGCGTTCTGCAGGGCGGTCTTCCAGGGAAGGAGGGCCGGCCGCTGCGGTACGAGGCCGATCTGCCGTTCCCTGACGGCGTCCGCGGGCGGCCGCCCACCGATGGAGACATCGCCCGAGGTCGGGGAGAGAAGGCCACCCAGGATCTTGAGCAGCGTGCTCTTGCCGCAGCCCGAAGGGCCGAGCAGCGTGACGAAACTTCCTGGCGCGACGGTGATGTCGAGGCTGTCGAGGACAGTCTGGCCGGCGCCTTTACCACCGAAGCGCATGCTGATGCCATGCGCGGATATCAATCGCGATTCCATGCGGCCGGTCCTCCCAGTGGCGAGGGGGCATACCGAAGAGCTGCAACTCCCGATTTTCACTCTCTAATAACCGCTTATTAGATGGAAAGATAGTAGGAGCCGCGATCTTGGGGTGTCAATAGGTCCTGGAGGCAAAAGTCCTGGTCGTGACGCCTCCGTTGCATGGAGGCTCGGCACGCCCCGCAGCGCCGTGGTCACCCGGACCCGGGCCAGCAGCACCATCGCGCCGTCGCAATCGCCCACATTGGCCGGGCTGATGCAGGCGGCACCTGGCTACGGCAGACGACTTCGATGCCGGTATGGCAGCGCCTCTACCGGTCGGCACGGTTCGACACCGCATCGATGAGCACCGTGCCGGCCGCTGTCGCCGACGCGTGAATACCGGCTCTGGCGCGGATTCGGTGAAGCCTGGCTCTTCTCCGATCAGGCGGCGAGCAGCACGCGCTTGCGCAGCAGGTCCGGGTTGGCGCGCCCATACATCTGCCGCTTCAGCATCTTGAGCCGGTTGACGTGGCCTTCGACCACGCCGGAGCTGTGCGGCAGCGTCAGCCCGGCCACGACGGCGTCCCAGTCGCGGCCCAGACCGCGGACGAAGGAGTCGAGTTCGGGGATCTGCTCGCCCCGGGCCGCATTCATCCACTCGTCCAGCCGGTGGCCCTGCCGGTGGGCCAGCAGCTCCTCGGCTGTGGTGGCGCGGGCGAAGCGGCGCACCGTGTTGCGGGCCAGATGGAGTTCCTCGACGATCTCGGTGATGGTGCGCCCCTGAGCCAGCAGGTTGTGGACCTGTCGGTGGCGCCGGCGGGTGCGCTCGGCCAGCGGCCCCTGCCTGATTCCGGGAGACTCGGCCGGCGGTGTTGTCGGTGCCGGTTCGGGCGTGGTGCGGGGCAAGTCCCGGCGGTGGCGGGCGACGGCGCGCTCCACGGCCGCGGCGAGGTTCTGCCACAGGTGGAACCGATCGGCGCCCGCAGGCGGACTCGTCACAGAAGAACCGGCGGACGCCCAGATGGATCAGCACCTCCTGGCCGGAGACGGGGTATCGGCCAGGCGGCGGACATAGCGGCTATGCGTGTGGCGTGACGGGGTGGCACAGGCCGGGCAGGCGGCGTCTTCGGCGTCGGAGATGTCCACTACTCGGGGACGCCCGACGGCGGACGGCCACCGGGTGTCCGGTCGCCGGTCAGGCGGCGGCCCCGCGCGTTATTCCCGGGGAACCCGCAGGTCGGCGGGGACGCCGGCGGTCTTCTCCCGCTGGGCGAGCTCGGGAAGGTCGCCGTCCGGTACAGGGCGTTCGAGCCGGTCGGCGAGGCCCAGCAGGGCACCTTGGCGCACGGTGGGGCTCCGTTCGGGTGGTCGGTGGCCGATCAGGCGTTGAGGGTGATGGCGGCGTGTCCGGTGGTGGTCGCCTCGCCGTCGGCGTTCTCGGTCCAGATGCGGAGGTCCATCCGGCCGCCGCCGGTGGATTCCACCAGGGCCTTGCAGGTCAGCGGAGTGTTCCGGTAGTCCATCCGCCGGTACCGCACACTGAGGGAGGTGAGGCGCCCGTGGCCGCCGATCCATTCGGTGACGAGCCGCCCCAGCAGCGCGGTCTTGAACAGACCGTGCAGGGAGAGTTCGGGGTGCCCGAGCCGGCGGGCGAACTCCAGGTCGTAGTGCATCTCGTAGAAGTCCCCTGATGCACCGGCGTAGCGCACGATGTCGCGCAGCGTCGGCTCCAGCCGCAACGGGGGGATCTCGGTTCCAGAGGTGATCGCGTGGTCGGTCATCGGCGCAGCCTCACTCCGGTGTGCCGGACGACGACTTCACCGCTGTCGTCGGTGAAGTCGGTGACGAAGGTGAGCAGGGCGAAGCGCCCCGAGCGCCCGTGCTTCTCGTCGACCTCGGTGAGCAGGGGCGAGGAGTGCAGAGTCTGGCCGACCCGGAGGGGCCGCGCCCCCTCGAAGGAGTCCTCCCCGTTGAGCCAGCCGGTCCCGTAGTGGGCGGCCGCCGGCAGCGAGGGAGGTTCGTCCAGGTAGCAGGCGACGAAGGTCAACGGAGCCTCGTCGCTGCGGGGCGCGCCGATCGCGTCGAGGTAGGAGTACAGGTGGCGGCGCTCGACCTTGGTGGTCCGGACCGCTCCGCGCCAGCCCACGGCCGCGTGCAGGGCCTCGATCCCGGTTGTGGTCATGTTCGGTCCTCCGCTCGTTCCCCGGCCAGCCACTCCCTGGCCTCAGGGGTGCCCTCGTCCAGGGCCTCGGCGATGTCGTGCAGGAAGGTGCGGTCGCCGTGGTGCTCCAGTTCGTTCAGGACGGCGGCCGGGTCGCCCTTCTCGATCACCTCGAGAAGTCGTCGGTGGCGCTGCACGTCCTCGGCCATCGTCTCGGCCCGCTGCGCCCGCGCCCGCCGGTTGAGCGCCATGCACAGCAGCATCTGCAGCTGCAGCGACCGGTAGGCGTCCTCCAGACGGCGGTGACCGGACAGGCCGATCACCGAGACGTGGAATTCGAACGCCGCCTCGGAGAGCTCGGCGCGCTCACCGGCATCGGCCGCGGCCGCCATCCGGTCGAGGGCGGAGCGGCAGCGCGGCAGGCGCGAGGGGTCGCGGACCGGCACGGCCAGCCCGATGGCCATGCGCTCCAGTTCACGGCGCAGGGTGACGATCTCGTAGACGTCGTGCAGCGTCAGAGGGGTGACGACCGCGCCGCGGTGCGGGGTCTGGCGGATGAGGCCTTCGAGCTCCAGGACCCGCAGGGCCTCGCGCAGCGGGGGCCGACTGATGCCCAGCTCCTTGGTGAGCTGGTTCTCGACCACCCGGTCACCGGGGAGCAGGTCGCCGCCGATGATCATCCTGCGCAGTGCCTGCGCGGCGAGTTCGACCATGCTCGGCGGCTTCACGATCCGCGCGGCGGTCCTGGGGGTTCCCGTCGACTCGACGGCTGCCATGGCTCTCCCTGCCTCGTCGGTACCGGTTCCCGGTGAACCGGCTCACAACGGATTGTGGCCCATGCCTTGCCGTTTGTCTATTGACTGTTGTAGACAATAGATCGCACGAGCTCATGTGCCCTCCATCACTTATCGGAGTGATGGAGGACACCCGGAACGAAGGGAGGACATCATGCCGCCGCGCTCCGGCACGCATGGGTCCCCTGCCCCTCCCCTGGACGGCGTCAAGGTCATCGAGATCGGCGCGTTCATGGCCGCGCCGTTCGCCACGATGCAGCTGGCCGACCTGGGAGCCGACGTCGTCAAGATCGAGAACCCCGAGGGCGGTGACGCCGTCCGCGCCATCGGGCCGTTCCTGGACGGGCACAGCTCCCCGTTCATCCGGCTGAACCGAGGCAAGCGCTCGATCGCCGTGGACCTCAAGACGACCGAGGGCATCGACCTGGTCCGCAGGCTGCTCGACGACGCCGACGTCCTGGTGGAGAACCTGCGGCCGGGCGCGATGTCCCGACTCGGGCTGGGCTACGCCGATCTCGCGCGGAGCCACCCCTTGCTGGTGTACGCATCGGCCTCCGGATGGGGCCAGGACGGCCCACTCACGGGTCTGCCGGGGCTGGACATCATGGCCCAGGCCCGCTCCGGCCTGATGAGCATCACCGGCTCACCCGGCGGCGACCCCGTCAAGGTGGGCGTGCCGATCTGCGACCTGGTCTGCGGCCTGTACGTGGCCATGGGTGTGCTCGCCGCCCTCCAGGCTCGTCAGACCACCGGCCGGGGCCAGCACGTCGACGTCTCCCTGCTGGAGTCCGGTGTCTCCTTCACCATCTGGGAGGCGGCCAAGTTCTGGGCCACGGGCGAGATCGGGCGGCCGAACGGATCGGCGCACCAGAGCACCGCTCCGTACCAGGCACTTCGCACGGCGGACGGCTGGATCACGGTCGGGGCCGTCAGTCCCAAGACATGGCGCGGCTTCTGCGAGGCCCTGGAACTCACCGACCTGCTGGCCGACCCGCGCTTCGCCGACGCCCATGACCGCCACGGGCTGCGTCACGAACTCATCCCCGCCATCGAACGCACCACCATGCGCCGTTCCACGGCGGAACTGACCGAGGCGCTGGACGCGGCCGGCGTCCCGTGCGCCCCCATCAACGGCACCGGTCAGGTATACACGGACGACCACCTGGGCAAACGCGGATTCTTCTGGGACGCCGAGCATCCCGATCTCGGAGCGGTGCGCCAGATCGGCTCGCCCATGCGGCTGTCCGAAACCCCGGCGCGGCACGGCCCCGCCGGGCCCGTGCTCGGCGCCGACACCACCGACCTGCTCGCCGATGCCGGACTCACCTCGGAGGAGATCGCCGATCTGCTGAGGCGCGGCATCGCCGGCTCTCCTTCCGGCGCCCCCGGCCGCTGACCGGCCCTCACCTCCGACCGGACCCCCTTCCCCGATCCGCACCCCCCTTTCCCGGAGGCCCCCATGCCCATCGAACTCGCCCCAGGCGTCACCGGCACCATGACCCGCACCGTGGAGAAGGAGCACTGCACCACCCGCGGCGAACACGACATCCTCTCAACCCCCAACCTGGTGCTCTTCCTCGAAGAAGCGGCCATCGAGGTCCTCAGCGGCCACATCGGCGACCACCAGAGCAGCGTCGGCGCCTCGGTCGACATCGCGCACACCGCCCCCACGCTGCGGGGCCAGACCGTCTCCATCACCGCTGCGGTGACCGAGGTGGACCGCCGCCGGGTCGCCTTCGAGATCACCGCCGACGACGGTGTCGACGGCATCGCGTCCGGCAGGCACGAACGCTTCATCGTCGACCTCGACAGGTTCGGCGCCCGATTGGACGCCAAGCGCGACGCGCTCCGCTGACCCTCGGCAACCGGACCAGGAGGCTGATGATGCGCACAAGCCGCACCACCGCCGGCACGGCGGCCCTGCTCCTCGTATTCGGCACGTCCGCCTGCGCGGGCGGTGCCACCACCGGCGCCGCCGGCGCCGCGGCCCTCTCCGACGAGACCACCATGATCGTGCCCTTCGGCGCGGGAGGCGGCAGCGACATCGCCGGCCGCACCATCGCCGCCGGCCTCGAAGAGGCGACCTCGTCCAACGTCACCGTCGAGAACCGCGACGGCGGCGCGGGGGCGATCGGCTACTCGCACCTGCTGAGCAAGGCCGGCGATCCCAACTACCTGCTCGCCACCGAGACGGCGATGCTGGCCCTGCCGCTCACCGCGGACACCGAGTTCGACTACACCGACTTCACCCCGATCATGAGCATCGGCGAGGACTTCACCCTGCTCGTGGTCGACGCGCGGTCCCCCTTCACCAGCTGCGCCGAGATCGTGGAGAGGTCGCGCTCGGAGCGCGTGGTCGCCGGCGTCTCGGGCGCCACCGGCCTGGACAACGTCGTCTTCACGATGGTGGAGCAGGCCGAGGACGCCCGGTTCGACCGGGTGCCCTTCGAGTCCGGCGGTGAGGTGATGACCGCGCTGCTGGGCGGGCAGATCGACATCGCCTCGCTCAACCCCAGCGAGGTCCTCGGCCAGCTCGACTCCGGTGACCTCAGGGCGCTGTGCGTCTTCGCCGACGAGCGCTACGCCTACGACGAACTCGCCGACATCCCCACCGCGAAGGAGGAGGGGATCGACGTCTCCTACGGCCAGTTCCGCGGGCTGATCGCGGCCGGAGGCATCTCCGAGGAGGCCACCGAGCACTGGACGGCGGCCGGCCGGGAGTTCATGGGGACCGAGGCCTACGACGCCTACATGCGGGACAACTACCTGCAGCCCGACCCCTTGTACGGCGACGAGTTCCGCGCCTACCTCGAAGACAGCAGCTCCCGACTGGAAAGGGTGCTGAACCCATGAGAGCGACCCTTCCCCTCGCCCGCCACGGACAGCTCATCGCCTTCGGGGTGCTGACCGGCCTGGGGGCCGCCGCCGCCGTCGCGGCCGTCGGCTACGGCGTCTGGAGCGACGAAGGACGCATCGGCGCCGGTTTCCTCCCGCTGACCGTCGGCCTGGTCATCCTGCTCACCTGCGGCATCCTGTTCGCCGTCGGACTGCGGCGCGCCCTCACCGGCGGCACACCGGCGCCGGACCGGCCGACCGGAACCGACGCGCGGGGCCGCGGCCCCGCCGAGCGCGCCCGCAACCTGCGCATCGTCTTCGCCGTGACGCTGGCCATGGTCGCGGCCCTCCCCTATGTCGGCCTGCTGACCGCCTTCGGCGTCTACATCACCGTGATCTCCACGGTGGTGGAGAAGCGGCGCTGGTACGTGTCCCTGGGCATCGCACTGGCGGTCGTCACCGCCGTCCAGGTCGTCTTCGGCATCCTCCTCGGCGTCCCCCTCCCCGGGTGGACCCTGACCCCGGGAAGCTGGGCCGCACCGTGATCGACAACCTGATGAGCGGGCTGAGTACCGCCCTGACCCCGGAGAACCTGCTGTGGTGCTTCGTGGGCGTCCTCGCCGGAACCGTCATCGGACTGCTGCCCGGTCTGGGCTCCAGCACCGGCGTGGCCGTGCTGCTGCCTCTGACGCTCGGCTTCGAGCCGGTCACGGCGCTGATCATGCTGGCAGGCATCTACTACGGCGCGCAGTACGGCGGGACCATCACCTCGGTGCTGATCTCCACGCCGGGCGAGGCGTCCAGCGTCGCGACGACCCTGGACGGCTACCAGATGGCCAAGCGGGGGCGCGCCGGCGCGGCACTGTCGATCGCGGCCATCGGCTCCTTCGTCGCCGCCATCGCCTCCCTCCTGCTCCTCTCCGCGCTGGCACCGCTGTTCGCCGGGTTCGCACTGAACTTCGGCCCGGCCGAGAACCTCGCGGTGATCATCCTCGGTATGGCGACGATCGTCAGCTTCTCCGGCGACTCCAGGGCCAAGGGGTTCGCCATGGCCGGCCTCGGCCTGCTCCTCGCCACGGTCGGCATCGACGCGGCCACGGCGGAGTCCCGGTTCACCTTCGGCAGCATGAACCTGCTGGGCGGCATTCCGTTCGTCGAGGTGATGATCGGCCTGTTCGCCGTGGGCGAGGTCCTGTACCAGCTCCGCGTCGGCGAGTCCGCGCCGATCCGGGCCGGATTCCGCGACCTGATGATCACCCGCACCGAGCTCAGGCGCTCCGGCGGACCGATCATGCGCGGCAGCCTCATCGGGTTCCTGCTCGGCTGCCTGCCCGGCGCGGGCTCCACGTTGGCGTCGTTCATGGCCTACGGCGTGGAGAAACGGGTCTCCAAGCACCGCGGCGAGTTCGGCAAGGGCGCCATCGAGGGCGTCGCGGCGCCCGAGAGCGCGAACAACTCCGCCGCCAACGCCAACTTCATCCCGACCCTCGCACTGGGCATCCCCGGCGGCGCGACAACGGCGATCCTGCTCGGAGCGCTGCTGGTCTACGGGGTGCAGCCCGGCCCGCTGATGTTCGAGAACCAGCCGGACCTGGTCTGGGGCCTGCTGGCGTCCTTCTTCATCGGCAACCTGATCCTGCTGGTGCTCAACCTGCCGCTGGCTCCGCTGTTCGCGCAGATGCTGCGGATCCCCTACGCCTACATGTACCCGCTCATCATCTGCACGAGTTTCGTCGGCGCCTACTCCATCGACAACAGCCTGTACAGCGTGTGGATCGTGTTCGTCTTCGGCGTCATCGGCTACTTCATGAAGCTCTACGACCTGCCCATCGCACCGCTTGTCCTGGGGCTGGTGCTCGGTCCGCTGTTCGAGAAGGCGCTCGTGCAGACGTCGGCGCTGGGGGACGGCAGCTTCGCCCTGGTCGGCCAGAGCCCGATCGCCGTGGGCATCCTGGTGCTCGCCGCGGCGCTGGCCGCGGGACCGTCCGCGGTGTCGGCGGTGCGCGGACGCCGCCGGACCGCCGACGTAGGCTCCGCGGCGCCGGTCGGAGGCCGCAACGACAGCGAGGAGGAGCGATGAGCGCTGACGAGATCATCATCGGCCGCGAAGGTCCGGTGCTGACCGTCACATTCAACCGTCCCGAGGCCCGCAACGCCATGACCTGGGACATGTACGAGGGGTTGTACGCCGCGTGCGAGACGGCGGACGGCGACGACGCCGTGCGCGCCATGCTGCTGCGCGGCGCAGGGTCGGCGGCCTTCGTCGCCGGGACCGACATCTCCCAGTTCACCGAGTTCACGACAGGCGCCGACGGGATCGCCTACGAGGAGAAGATCACCAGGGTGGTCTCCCGGCTGGAGACCGTCCGGGTGCCCACCGTGGCCGCCGTCCAGGGGTTCTGCGTCGGCGGCGGGCTGGCGATCGCCGCGGTGTGCGACCTCCGGATCGCCGACCGCAGCGCACGGTTCGGGGTCCCGGTCGCCCGCACGATCGGCAACTGCCTGTCCATGAACACCTATTCGCTGCTGCTGCACCACCTCGGCCCCGGCCGGACCCTGGACATGCTGCTCCGGGCCCGCCTGTTCACCGCCGAAGAGGCGCATGCGGCCGGTTTCGTGGCCGAGCTGTGCGACGCGGAAGAACTCGACGAACGCACGGGCGCGACCGTCGAGCGGCTGCTCGGGCACGCCCCTCTGTCCATGTGGGCGGCCAAGGAGGCCGTCCGCCGGATGCGCACCGCGGCGCTGCCCGACGGGGACGACATCGTCGCCGGCGTCTTCGCCAGCGAGGACTTCGCCGCCGGCGTGCGGGGCTTCCTCACCAAGGAGACCACCCACTGGACCGGCCGCTGACGGCGCCGCAGGCCGATTCCGCCCACGCCCGCCGGCGCAGCGCGGGCGAGAATCCGCTGGTCTTCGGATTCTCGCCCGCGCGCGTCAGCGTGGACGGTGCCACCGCTGCCGGACCGCGGCGGTCCTGCGGACACGGCCGGCGGACCTCCGGGCAGCGGTGCGCCTCCTTCCCGCAGTCCGGCCTGCACGTCTCCCGGTGAGCGTCCATGGCCATCCGGGACGCACGCTCGCGCAGCTCATCGGGGGTACTTCCTCGATACCGCCGTGTTTCTCGTCCTTCCCGGGAATGAGAGCATCCATCGCACCCGATACAGAGCATCCGTCATGGATCCGGGCTGCGGCTCCTACTGCCCGCACTGCGTGACCTCCCTCGTCGCGGGCTGGACCGCCCGCCGGCCCCGGTCGTTTCCAGGTGCCTTCGAGAGGAGATCGAGAACCTCCCCTCACTGTGAAGGGGGCGCGTGGCTCCACCGCCGAGCGGAAAGCCGCCCGGCGGTGGTGCCCGTCCCTCTCTCGGCCCCCGCAGGCGGGGCACGGCAGCACAGCGGTTAAGGAGGAATAACGTGCGTCTCCTCGTGGCCGGCGGTGCCGGATTCATCGGTTCGCACTTCGTCTCATCCGTACTCGACAACAGGTACCCCGCGCTGGCCGGCGCCGAGGTGACGGTCGTCGACGCGTTCACCTACGCAGGGCGCCGCGCCAACCTGGCCCAGGACGGCCCGCGCCTTCGCATCGTCGCGGCCGACATCACCGACGCCGACGCGATGCTCGATCTGCTGCGCGGGCACGATGCGATCGTCAACTTCGCCGCGGAGTCCCATGTCGACCGATCCATCGCCGACGGAGTCGCCTTCGTCCGGACCAACGTCGCCGGGACGCAGAGCCTCCTCGAGGCGGCCCGGCGGAACGGTGTACCGGTGTTCGTCCAGGTCTCCACCGACGAGGTGTACGGCTCCATGGAAGAGGACACCGCCACCGAGTCCTACCCGCTCGTTCCCAGTTCGCCGTATGCGGCGTCGAAGGCGGCGGGTGACCTCATGGCGCTCGCCTACCACCGCACCCATGGCCTGGACGTGCGGATCACCAGGTGCACGAACACCTTCGGGCCGCGCCAGTTCCCCGAGAAGCTCATCCCGCTGGCCATCACGGAACTGCTCAAGGGCGGCAAGGTCCGGCTCTACGGAGACGGCCTGAACGTACGCGAGTGGCTCCACGTCGACGACCACTGCAACGCCGTCCGCCTCGTGCTGGAGAAAGGGCGGAGCGGGACGGTCTACAACGTCGCGGGAGGAACCGAGATGACCAATCGCGACCTGGTCGGGCTCCTCATCGAACAGACCGGGGCGGTTCCGGACGCGATCGAGCGCGCCCCCGACCGCCCCGCCCACGACCGCCGCTACTCCATCGACTGGACCCGCATCCAGGAGGAGCTCGGGTTCGCGCCGGAGCGCGCGTTCTCCCCTGCCCTCGCCGAGACCGTCGACTGGTACCGCGACAACCCTGACTGGTGGGCGCCGATCGCGGGAGGAGGGGCGCGGTGAAGGGGATCCTGCTCGCGGCCGGGGCCGGCTCACGGCTCGGCCCGCTCACCGCCACCACCTCCAAGCACCTTCTCCCGGTGTACGACCAGCCCCTCGTCCACTACCCGCTGTCCGTGCTGATGCTCGCGGGAATCCGCGACATCCTGCTGATCGGCGTCCCCGACCAGCTTCCGCGCTTCCGCGCTCTGCTCGGCGACGGTTCCCGGCTGGGCCTCCGGATGGCGTACGCGGAACAGGACGAACCCCGCGGAATCGCCGAAGCACTCGTTATCGGAGCCGACTTCGCCGGAAGTGAGCCCGTCTGCCTGGTCCTCGGAGACAACCTCTTCCACGGTCCGGATCTGGAGGCGGTGCTGCGCAGGGAGGCGACCCGGGTCGACGGGTGCGTCCTGTTCGGCCACCGGGTGCCCGACCCCGAGCGCTTCGGAGTGGCCGTCCTCGATGCGCACGGCGCGCTCCTGGACATCCGGGAGAAGCCCTCCGTTCCCCCCGGCGACATCGCCGTCACGGGGCTGTACATGTACTCCCCGGAGGCCGTGGAGTACGCCGGGGAACTGTCCCCCTCCGCCCGCGGAGAACTCGAGATCACCGACCTGAACCGGAGGTTCGTCGCGGAGGGGCGCGCCCGCCTGGCCGGGCTCGGCGAGGACGCGGTGTGGCTCGACGCGGGAACCCCCGACTCCCTGCTCGACGCCGGACTCTTCGCGCGGACTCTCCGGGAGCGGGAGGGGGTCCGCATCGGCAGTCCCGAGGACATCGCCCGCCGACTGGGCTACATCGGATCGGGGCCCGCCCGCTCCACGGCCGGAGGTCTCAGGTGAGCGGCCTCCTCCACCGGCCGGACGAGGTCCGCCGGTGGATCGCGGAGCGCAGATCGGCCGACGGCCTCGGCGTGCGACGCGTCCCCTTCGACCGAATGGAGGGCTGGCGCTTCCATCCGGACACCGGAAACCTCGCGCACGTGAGCGGCCGCTTCTTCAGCGTCGAAGGACTGCGCATACGGCACGGCGCCACCGAGCGCGAATGGAGCCGGCCCGTCATCGTCCAGCCGGAGAGCGGAATCCTCGGGATGCTGGTCCGCCGGGACCGGGCCGGTGAACCGGAGTTCCTGATGCAGGTGAAGATGGAACCGGGCAACTTCGGCCTGGTGCAGCTGTCGCCCACGGTGCAGGCCACCCCGAGCAACTACACGCGCGTGCACGCAGGGAGGGGTGTGCGCCACATCGAGCACTTCCTCCCGCCCAGATCCGGCCGTGTCCTGACCGACGCCCTCCAGTCCGAGCAGGGCGCCTGGTTCGACCGGAAGAGCAACCGGAACATCGTCGTCGAGGCGCCCGACGGGGTCGTCGCCGCCCCCGGCGACGACCACCGGTGGATACCGCTGCACACGCTCAAAGCGCTGCTCCGCGAGCCCGACCTGGTGAACATGGACTCCCGTTCGGTGCTGGCCTGCCTGCCACTGCACGAGACGGCCGAACGCGCCTCCGACGCGGGGGAGTCGTTCGGCGCGTCGCTGGCGCGCTCCCTGCGCCCCTCCGATGCGGGCGCGCCGCACACCATCGGCGAACTGCTCACCCGCCTCAACGACGTCCGCGCCGACCGGTGGGCGGAGGTCCGCCGGATCGCCCTGGGGCAGGTGGACGGATGGCACCGAGAAGCGGACGAGGTCCGGCATGGGGCGGGCCGCCATTTCCGGATCATCGCCGTCACCGCCCATGCGAGCGGGCGCGAGGTGCGCCGCTGGGACCAGCCGCTCCTCGCCCCGGTCGGCGTGGGGGTGTCGGCGTTCCTCGTCAGGCGGGTCGAGGGGGTGCTCCACGTCCTGGTCGGGGCACACTGGGAGCCCGGCCTCGCCGCGGGCGCCGAACTGGGGCCCACGGTTCAGTGCGACACCGGCGACTTCGCCGGCCTCTCCCGGGAGCAGCGCCCCCCGTTCCTGGACGCGGTGCTCACCGCCCCTGAGAAGCGGGTCCGCTACGACGTCGTGCAGTCGGAGGAGGGCGGGCGCTTCCACCACGCCCGGAGCCGCTACATGATCGTCGAGGCGGACGCACCGACCGCGGCCGAGGCCGAGGCCGACCCGCGCTTCTCCTGGGCGACCCCCGGGCAGCTGATCGGCCTCTGCCAGAGCTCCGGCCCGGTCAGCGTCCAGGCCCGGACGCTGCTCGCCTGCCTGCACACCCTCTGGTGAACGGCGGCGGCCGTCCCGCCCCCGGCGGCGGGACGGCCGCCGGGGGCGCCGGCCTCATTCGGCCGCCGACTCCTCCGCGCCGTCCCGCTGCTCAGCGATGGCTGAGGCGACGTCGGCCAGGGTCCCGCTCCCGACCATCTTCACCACCGGGACGGTGACGCCCAGGTCGCGGCGGATGTTGTTGCGGAGCTCCACGGCCATCAGCGAATCCAGGCCGATCCGGTTCAGCGGTCGTTTGAAACCGACCTGATCCGCGCGGACGCCGAGCACGCCGGCGACCTGCTCCTGCAGATAGTCGCGCAGCTCACCGCCCCGCGACGGCCCGGCCTCCGGTACCGCGGCCCCGGGGGCGGCGGGCTCTCGCGGCGCGGGCACGGGAGCAGGCTCAGCGGTCCCCCGGCGAGCGACGACGTCGAACACCGGCCGGGCGGCGGGCCCCGGATGCGCGCGCGCCCACTCCTGCCAGTCCGTCGGCATCACGACCGTCTGTACCGCCCCGTCCGCGACCAGCCGCTCCAGCACCTCCAGCCCTTCCCGCAGACCGAAGCCCTCGACTCCCTGGGGCATGATCGTCCGCTCCTGGCGCTCGGCCACTCGATGCGCCATCCCGGCGCCCTCCCAGAAACCCCAGCCGACCGTGGTGGCGGCGAGCCCCGCCGCACGCCTGTCGTGCGCCAAAGCGTCCAGGAACGCGTTCCCCGCCGCATAGGCGGCCATGAGCGGCGAGTCGATGACCGCCGACGCCGACGAGTACAGGACGAAGAAGTCGAGGTCCGCACCGGCCAGTACCCGGTGCAGCGCCCGGCCGCCGCGGACCTTGGCCCGGGTGGCGGCGGCGAACTCCTCGTCGGTGAGCTCCGCGAGCGGAGCCGGCTCGAGCACGCCGGCCGCGTGCACCGCGCCCCGCACGGGAGGCAGCCCCTCGGCGGCCCGTCTTTCCAAGAGCGAGCGCAGGCGCTCCTCGTCCGCGCAGTCGGCCCGGGCGAACTCGATCCGGGCGCCTCGCCTCCGGAGGGCGTCCAGGTCGCCGGCTGCCGCGCTCCCCGGTGCCGGTGCGGAACGCCCGATGAGCAGGAGGTGGCGTGCCCCGCGGTCGACGAGCCGGATGGCGAGCGCCCTGCCGAGGTCGCCCGCGCCCCCGGTGATGAGGTAGGTGGCGTCGGCCCGCACGGCGAGCCCGGCGCCCGCCCGCTCCGCATCGGCGACCGGATGACCGGACATGCCGAATACGATCTTGCCCCTGTGCCGCGCCCGCTTCATGAGGTCGAACGCCTCCCGGGCGCGTTCGGCGGGGAAGGCGCGGTAGGGCAGCGGTCCCAGCACGCCGTCACCGACCAGCTCCAGGACCCGCTCAAGCAGCGCCCCGGCCCGCTCGGGATCCTCCACGACCATCCGCCGGACGTCCACCGCGTGGAACGACAACTGGCGCTGGAAATCGTGCAATCCGATGCGTTCCCCCTCGCTGATGTCCCTCTTCCCGAGCTCGACGTGCCGTCCGTACGGTGCCAGCAGGGACAGGTTCGCCTCCAGTGCCTCGCCGGCCAGGGTGTTGAGGACGATGTCGGCGCCCCGGCCGCCCGTCGCCCGGCGGAACTCCTCGACGAAATCGAGGGAACGGGAGTCCGCGACGGCCGCGGCCCCGAGGAACCGGAGGAGCTCGCGCTTCTCCTCGCTCCCCGCGGTCGCCAGCACACGGGCTCCCCTCCAGCGCGCGACCTGCATCGCGGCGAGACCGGTCCCACCGGTGGCCCCGTGGACGACCACCGTCTCGCCCGCGCGGACCTGCGCGACTTCGCACAGCGCGCGGTAGACCGTCACGTAGGAGACGGGGAGCGTCGCCGCCTCGGCGGCGCTGAGGTGCGCGGGATAGGCCCGGACCAGGTCGGCGGATACCGTGACGTGCGTGGACATGGCCCCGGGGGCGATGGCCGCGACACGCTGCCCCACTTCGAGGCCATACACTTCGGTGCCGGTCCGCACGACGGTCCCCGCGCATTCCAGTCCCAGGACCGACTCCGCCTCTCCTTCTCCCCCGAAGGAGGTCCCCAGCGTCCTGAGCACGTCGAGGAAGTTGAGGCCGGCGTAGTCGACGGCGATCTCGACCTGGTCGGATGCGGGCGCCACCCGTTCCCGTGCCGTTCCGGCGACCGCTCGTACCGCGGAGTCGGCCACCAGTGCGCGCGGCCGCTCCGTCCCCGCCGCCGCACGGTCGCAGGGGACCAGGCGAGCGCTGAGCCACTCCCCGGAGCGCAGGCAGAGCTGGTCCTCCCGACCGGGCGCCGTCATCTCCTCCACCAGGGCCTCGATCCCGCCACCCCGCGGGTCGAGGTCGACGAGGCGCACGCCGAGGGCGCCGTCCTCCTGGGCGAGCGAGCGGCCCATCCCCCACAGCTGCGCCTGGAACGGATCCGCTCCGGGGTTCCCCGCCGACTGGGCGCCGCGGGTGACCAGCCATAGTCCGGGCCCGCCAGGCAGGGGGTGCGCCGC
The DNA here is from genome assembly GCF_013408795.1 of Spinactinospora alkalitolerans. NCBI lineage: Bacteria > Bacillati > Actinomycetota > Actinomycetes > Streptosporangiales > Nocardiopsidaceae > Spinactinospora > Spinactinospora alkalitolerans. The sequence continues at coordinate 545,022 of NZ_JACCCC010000001.1, read as the reverse complement.
CAGCGCCCGGACCAGCCCGTGTACGCCCGCACCGGTCAGCGACTCGGCCCTGTCGGCGGCACCGGGCTCGTCGGAGTCGATACCAGGTGCGTCCAAGGCCCGCAGGTAGACGACGCCCCGCCAGGGCCCTCGGCCGGCGGCCTCCTCGATGGCGCGGTCGGTACCGCGCGCGCCGTCCGGAACCAGGACGGAGGCGGAATGGCCGGCGCGCTTCAGCGCCTCGGCGACCTGCCCGCCTTCCGGCCCCGTGCCGGCCAGGACGAGCCAGGAGCCGGGTTCGGCGGGCGGGGCCGGTTCCCGCCGGGGCGCCGGAGACCAGCGCAGCTCGTAGAACCAGTCCCTGGCGCCGCCGCTCCCGCTCCGCGCGCCGTTCAGGAACCGGATCTCCATTCCGCGCACGTCGGCGACGAGCGTCCCGTCCTCGGCGGCGATGCGGACGTCGACCCGGTCCCCGCCCTCCCGCATGACCAGGTGCGACCAGAGAGCGGTGCCTGGGCGGCGGTAGAAACGCACGCGCTCAGCCCCCTTGAGGAACCAGGCGTGCTCCTGCCCTGGAAGCGCGTCGGGAAGCAGCGCCGAGACCGGTTGCAGGCAGGCGTCGAGCAGCGCGGGATGGAACCGGTGGCCATCGAGCTCGGCCGCCACCCGTTCGGGGGCGCTGATCCGGGCCAGCGCCTCCCCCGGCCCCAGCCAGAGCTCGGCGACGCCCCGGCAATCGCCCTCCCATTGGTTGCCGCGCTCGGACGCGGCGGTGTAGAAGTCCGCGCTCGCGACCCGCTCGGAGAGCGCGGAGCGCAGCCGGTCCACGGGCAGCGTGCCGTCGGGCCGGCCCGGCGGCATGGACAGGCGCGCCGCCATGTGCCGTTCCCACCGGTCATCGCCGGGGCCGCGGCCGACCACTTCGAAGTCGCGTCGGTCGCCGGAGGCTCCGGCCTCGGCGGCGATGACGCCCGCGTCCCCGGGCCGAGGCGTCAGGGCGCGCTCGTAGACGACGTCGCCGACCTCGACCGGCCCGTCGCCGAGCAGCTCGGAGGCCGCCTGGTGGGCCATCTCAAGGTAGGCGGTCCCGGGGACCACGACGGTCCGCTGGACGAGGTGCCCCGAGATGAAGGGGTTGCGCCCCAGGTCCAGTTCGGCCTCCCAGCGGACCCTGCCGGACGGGGCGGCGGCGCCGTCCCCCAGGAGCGGGTGGGTCGGGCGCGGCGCGAGGGCCGGGGCGGTGGACGGCGAACCGGAGTTCCAGTAGGGCTCCCGCTGCCACGGGTAGGCCGGGAGCGGAGTGAACCGCCCGCCCTCTCCGAGCACCGCGTCCCAGGCGAGCCGTGCCCCGGCGGTGTAGAGAACGGCCGCCGCGTCCAGCATGCGGGCCCGCTCGGGCTCCTCCCTGCGGAGGGAGGCGACCGCGGTTCCCTGACCGTCAGCCTCCCGCAGCGTCTCTTCGATGGACGGGATGACGGTGGGATGCGGCCCCACCTCGATGAACACCGTCTCACTGGTACCTTCGGCGGCTTCGAGAGCACGCCGAACGGCGGTGTCGAACCGGACCGGGCGCCGGATGTTGTCGGCCCAGTAGGCTGCGTCCATTCCCGAGCCGTCGGTGGTCTCGCCGGTGACGGTGGACAGGATCGGCACCGTTGCGGGCTCGGGCCGCACCTCGGACAGCACGGTCAGCAACTCGTCCGCGATGTCGTCCATCTGCGGGCTGTGCGAGGCGAAGTCGACGTTGATCCGGCGGCAGAAGACGCCCCGGCCCTCGAAGCCGGCCAGCAGTTCGTCGACGGCGTCGGGAGCGCCCGAGATCACGGTGGAGCGCGGACTGTTGCACGCCGCGACGGAGACCCGGGTCCCGTATCCGGACAGGGCGGTCTGGACGTCCGCCTCGGGGAGCTCGACCCACCCCATCGCGCCGTGGCCGGCCAGCCTCTTGGCGATCCGGCTGCGCCGACAGATCACGGCGGCCGCGTCGGGCACCGTCAGGGCGCCGGCGACCACCGCCGCGGCGGCCTCGCCCATGCTGTGCCCGATGACGGCGCGGGGCCGCACGCCCCAGGAGCGCCACAGGGACGCCAGGCTCACCTCCATGGCCCACAGCGCCGGCTGGACGACGTCGAGTTCACCGAACCGCTCCGGGTCACCGTCCTCCAGCAGCTCGATGACGGACCATCCCGTCTCCGCCCGAATGGCCTCGTCGCATTGGGCCATGGACGCGGCGAACACCGGCTCCGTCTCCATCAGCTCGCGCCCCATGCCCGGCCATTGCCCGCCCTGCCCTGGGAAGACCATGACCACGCCCGGCGGCTCCGCGGGAGCTTCGTCCGCGGTGCGCACCGCCCCCGTGTGCGTGCCGTCCAGGTGGCCGCGGAACGCGTCGGCCATGCCCTCGGCGGAGTCGGCGACGACCGCGAGCCGCGCCTCGTCGTGCTGGCGCCGGGTCGCCGCACTGTGGCACAGATCGAGCAGGCGCGGCGCACTCGCCTCCTCGGAGAGCAGGGAAAGATAGGCGCCCGCGAGCTCCCGCAGCGCCGAAGGGCGGCGCGCGGACAGCGGCAGCAGGAGGGCACGCCCCGCGGAGGACTCCCCGCCGTGCGCCGCCGGTTCCGCGGCGGCCTCGGCCGGCGGCACCGCGGCCAGGACGACATGGGCGTTCGTTCCGTTGATGCCGAACGAATCGACGCCGGCGACGGCCGGTCGGCCGCGGTCGGGGAGACGGACCGGTTCCGTGGGCACCTCCAGGGGGTGCTCGTCCCAGGGGATGAGCGGGTTCGGCTCGGTGAGGTGCAGGGACGGCGGGAGCACGCCGTGCTCCAAGGCGAGCACCGCCTTGGCCAGGCCGGCGATCCCGGCTGCGGCCTCGGTGTGCCCGATGTTCGTTTTCACCGATCCGACCAGCAGCGGACGGTCCCGGCCGGGCCCCAGCACTTCGCCCAGCGCGCCGAGCTCGGCGGGGTCGCCCACCCGGGTGCCGGTGCCGTGCGCCTCCACGAAGTCGACGTCGGAGAGGTCGACCCCCGCCTCCGCGTAGACGGAGCGCAGCAGGTCGCGCTGGGCGGTGCGGCTGGGTGCCGAGAGGTGGCCGCCGCTGCGGCCGTTGTTGTTGACACCGCTGCCGAGGATCACCGCACGGATCCGGTCGCCGTCGGCGAGCGCGTCCTCCAGCCGGCGCAGGGCGACCACGCCGACGCCGTCGCTGCGCACGAATCCGTCCCCACGCGCATCGGCGAACTTGCACCGCCCGTCGGCGGCCATCATCCCCGCCTGCGAGTAGCCCACCGCGTCGTGGGGGAGCAGGACGAGATTGGCCCCGCACGCCAGGGCGAGCGAGCATTCGCCCCGGCGCAGACTGCGGACGGCCGTGTGTACGGCGACGAGTGACGACGCGCACGCCGCGTCTATGGTCACCGCCGGGCCGCGCAGGTCGAAGGCGTAGGAGAGCCGGCCCGCGGCGTTCGCGCGGAAATGCGCCCCGTTCAGCGAGTAGAGGTCCAGCCCTTTCGGGTCGCTCGTCTGGATCTCCCAGTAGTCCCCGCTCATCATGCCGATGAACACACCGGCCGGTGTCCCCGCCAGGCGGTCGGGGGCGACCCCGGCGTCCTCCAGTGCCTCGTAGGCGACCTCCAGCAGCATGCGCTGCTGGGGGTCCATGCTTCGGGCCTCGGCGGGGCTGATGCCGAAGAAGTCCGCGTCGAACAGATCGATGCCGTCCAGGAAGCCGCCCCACCGCGTGGTGGCCCGCCCCGGCGAAGGGTTCTCGTCATAGACCGTGTCGGCGTCGAAGCGCGAGCGGGGCACCTCGGTGATCGCGTCCCGCCCTTCGATCAGCATGTCCCAGAAGCCCTGCACGCCCCGGCCGCCGGGATACCTCAGCCCGAGACCGACGATCGCGATCGCCGATCCGCCGTCCGCCGCCCGTCCACTCATCGGCACTGCCGCCCTTCGCTCTCACCCGCGTCGAACTCGGGAACCTCGTAGATCTCGTAATGGCCGCCCGGCCGCGACCGGTCCTGGTAGCGCCGCATGGGAGAGGTCGCCGCCCGATGCCGCGGACTGCGCTCCCATCTCCGGAACGCCTCCATGTCGCTGAAGAACATCTGGAGGACGATCCCGTCTCCGCCGGAGACGCCGAACAGCAGCTCCGTGCCTTCGAGGCCGTCGATGCGCGCCAACTCCCCGCTGACCTCGGCGTAGGCGCGCACGACGGCGCCGGGGTCATCACCGCGGTGCCAGACCAGCACCCGTGCTCGCGAACTCATGGCCCTCTCCCTTTCCGGCGTCGCCTCACTGGCGCCAAATCCGCAGGACCCGCCTGCGCACCGCCGCCCGCGGCAGCACGGCACCGAGCTTGACCTTGATCCGGTACTCCATCCCCGGCACGCAGATCGGCTCGCCGGCCCGCACCGCGGCGAGCCCTTCCTCGACGACCGTGTCCGGTTCGAGGTAGCGGCCCAGCCGCCCGCCGCTCCGGCCGGAATCCCGGTGCAGCCCCGTGCGGACCGACCCGGGGCACAGCGCGGTCACGTGCACGCCCCGCCCCGCGACCTCGCAGTGCACGCTCTCGCTGAACGAGGTGGTGAACGCCTTCGCCGCCGCGTACACGGCGCCCTGGGGCGCCGGGACGTAGCCCATGAAGGAGGAGACGTTGAGCACGGCGCCTCCGCCGCGCGCGGGCATCGCCGCGACCGACGCCCGCGTCAGGTCCACGATCGCCGTGATGCCGACGGCGATCGCCTCCTCCAGGTCCGCCGGTTCCTGCTCGGCGAGCGGTGCGATGCGGCCGAGCAGGCCGGCGCTGTTGACCACGAGGTCGACCGGCGCGGTCCCGTCGGCGATCCGCTCGGCGACCGACCGACGACCGGGTTCGCCGGCCAGGTCGGCGACCAGCACCTCGGCCGAGGCGCCGGCCGCGCGGACCTCCTCGGCCGGTGCCTCAAGCCGGTCGGCGCCGCGGCCGACCAGCACCACGTCGACCCCCCGGGCGGCCATCCCCAGCGCGAACGCCCTGCCCAGCCCCGAGGACGCCCCGGTGACCAGTGCCCGCCGGGGGGCCGCCACGGGTCCGGCGCCGGCCCTCACCGCCGAAACCGGAATCCGGAGACGACGATGTCCTGCGGGTTGTCCGGATTCCCGGTGGGAGCGGTGTAGGCCGCCAGGAACCCGCGGCTGTTGGTCGCAAGGGACGTGTAGGTGCCGATGAACGGCCCGCCGAAGAACCGGCTGGTGTCCTCCAGCCCCTTGTAGGAGCCGCCGATGTGGCTCTCGTCCCACTTGCTCCGGTCGTCCGTGACGCAGTCGCCGGTGTCGCAGACGGCCGCCCAGACGTCGGTCTTGACTCCGGGAGCGGGGGTGTCGCGGCGGAAGTCGTAGTAGGTGACGGCGACGCGGCCCCGCCTGTCCACCTCGACCTGCGGGAGGAAGGACTGCCCGGTCCCGCCGTACGGGGAGTCGGGCGTCTTGTCGATCCGGCGGGACTCGGTCCAGGTCCGCCCACCGTCGGTCGAGGCGGAGATACCGATGGCGCTGCCGCTGGTCGAGATCCCCGCATCGGCCCACACCGCGTACACCGCGCCGGTCTTCGGATCCATCGCGACGTCGGGGACCAGGCCCGGCGCCACGAGCTGCTCCCCGGTGTCGGGGAACAGCGGGATGTTGAGCTCGATGTCGGCCACGGTCACCGGGTCCGACCAGGTGTCGCCGCCGTCGGTGGAGCGGATGGCGCGGATCTTCTCGGGAAGGTCCTCCGACGGCGGACCGCCGATCGCGTGGTCGCTCTCGAAGAAGACGGAGAGCAGCGACCCGTCCGGCTGGACGAGGATCTGCGCACCGACGGTCCCGGCCGGGGCCTCGGGACGGTAGACGGACCGCGGCTCCTCCCACGTCCGGCCGCCGTCATCGCTGCGCGCGAGCAGCAGGGTGTGCTCCTCGGCCGGGATGTCCATGGCGTTCCACACCGCGTACACCCGGTCCGGGTCGTCGGGGTCGGCCGTGGTGGACTGCTTGTCGTGCGCCTGGTCCCGGGGGTCGTCGACGAGGAGCACCGGTTCGTCCCAGGAGCGGCCGCCGTCGTCGGAGCGGACCGTGACCACCCGGTAGGTGTCCCCGATGGAGGTGACCGATGCGATCAGCGCGCCGTCGGCGGTGAACGACAGGTAGGGGTTGGTCCCCCGATAGGAGGGGTCGCCCTCCTCCAGGGCGCAGGGGTCGAAGCCGGGCAGCGGCGTGCTCTCCCAGCTGTCGCCGCCGTCATGGCTGGCCGCGACCACGATGCCTCGGGAGCTGCCCCCCGCCATGCGGTCCTGCTGCCACGCCACCGCGATGTTCCGCGGATTAAGCGGGTTCACCGCGATCCACGGCTCGGTCTCGGCGTTGGCGGTGTAGGCGCCCGGTTCGCCCGGGCAGGCCTCGAAGGGACTCTCACCTGAGACGGCGACGGGCCCCAGGCCATTGTTCCCTCCCCCCTCGGCCTCGGCGGGCAGCGCGTACACGCCGGTCATCAGCATCGCCAGTGTGGCCGCGCCGATAAGAGTGCGGGATCTGCTCATGTCCATCCTCCTCGTTTCTCGCCGGTGCCCTCAGGGCGCTCCGGGTCCTTAGATGCCGCCGTCACAGGTGATCTCGGCCCCGGTGATGTAGGCGGCGCCGTCACCGAGCAGGAAGCCGACCACGCCGGCCACGTCCTCCGGGGTGCCCAGGCGCCCGAGAGCGGTCAGCGACCGCAGGCGCTCGGCCATCGGGGGCGGCGGGGCGTCGCCGTTGGCCATCACCCCGGGGAGGAGCAGGTTCACCCGGATGCCGCGGGGGCCCAGCTCGCGGGCCAGGGAACGGGTGAGCCCGTGCAGTCCGGCCTTCGCCGCGGTGTAGTGGGCGTGCCGGGGAAGCCCTCGCAGTACCGCCGCGCTCCCCACGTTGACGACCGACGCGCCGTCGTGCAGGAGCGGGAGGGCCGCGCGCGTCGTCAGGTGAGCCGACCCCAGGTCCGCGGCGAGGGTCTCCTGCCACCGCCGGTGGGTCAGCTCCCCGAACGGCGCGCTCCACATCCCGCCCACGTTGTTGACCACGGCGTGCAGGCCGCCGAGCCGATCGGCGCACACCCGGGCCACCCGCTCCGCCCCCTCGGACGTCGCGGTGTCCGCGCCGACCAGGGTGAGTCCGCCGCCGTTGCGGACCGCGACCGCGCGTTCCGCGCTCAGGGCGTCCGCCCCGGCCGGATCGCGCGCGCAGGTCACGATGTTCACGCCGACCTCGGCGAGCAGCGCCACCACCGCTCGCCCCAGCCCGCGTGTTCCGCCGCTGACCAGGACGTTCCTCCCGCTCAGTCCCGTCGTCACGGGTCTCCTTCCAGTCCTGGGGGCCGGCGCGTCACAGGGAGACGGCGGCCGCGAGGTTGACGATCAGCCCGGCCGCGCACAGGTAGCTGCGGACGGTGTTCCAGCGCTTCCACTGCGCGCGGGGGTCGCGGCTGTGCCAGTCCCGCGGGACCGCCTCGGGGTCGAGGCCGACCACCCATTTGTTGATCGGAACGGTCTTGGTCAGGGACACCGCCATCACCGAGACGAGCGTGGCCGCCGCCAGGCCGAACAGGACGCGGGCCGCCACCCCCTCCGCGAAGCCGGCCAGGAGGACGTCGAGGACGACGGTCACGGCGAGGGTCACCGGCATGAACGGGTCGTACCGGGTCGCGAGGAACCGGTGGGCGTGGATATAGCGGTCCGGTGGGAGGGCGAGGAGCAGCGGGACCCCGCCGAGCAGCGTTCCCGCGAAGACTCCGGCGGCCACACCGTTGGTGCAGATCACCAGCGGGACGAGAACCTCGACCAACAGAGACCTCCTTCACGTCCGTCGATTCCCGGGGCCACTGGTCCGGCGAGGCCCGGTGATGCGGAGCGACGCTATGCAGGGGTGCTCGACGGCCGCTCGTGGGGCGGTGGAGCACCGCTTTCGCCCCGATGCGCCCCACCGGCCCTCCAGGCGTTCGCGAGGGCTCGGGCCGAGGATCGCCGGCAGGAGGAGCGCGCCGCGCCTGTTCACCGACCGGGAGGACGCACATGGTCCACAACGCCTTGAGCCTCGTCTCGGTGCTGGGTACCGGGATCGTCGCGGGAGTCTTCTTCGCGGTGGCGGTGAGCGTGCTGCCCGCCCTGGCCGCGATGGAGCCCGGGCGCTACATCGTCACCCACCGGGCCCTGGGGAAGGGCTACCACCCGCACATGCCGCTGATCGTCACGGTCGCGCTGCTCGCGGACGCGACTCTGGTGTTCCTGGCGCCCGTGCCCGCGGCGCGCCTCCTGTTCGCGGTCGCGGGCGTCTGTCTGGTCGGGGTGCAGGTCGTGTCGCAGTTCGGGAACGTGCCGATCAACCGGAGGGTCGGCCGGACGCCCACCGACCCCGTCCCCGAGGAGTGGGACGACCCGCGCCCGTTGTGGCGGCGGTGGCACACGCTGCGCACCGTCTTCGCCGTCCTCGCCCTGCTCGCCACCGGCTGCGCGATCCTCGTCGCCTCATGAGCCGGCCCGCACCGCCCACGGAGGAGTGCCCCGATGTCCTTCACCGCGGTCCTCGACCGCATCCTGCCCGGCAGCCGGGACGACGTCCGCGGCGTCCTGGCCCGCACCGCCGCTTCTGACGGCGCCGCCGCGCCGCCCGCCCGCATGCCCCGCCCGACCGGTCGGGCGGCCTTCCTCAAGGGCGACGTCCTGTTCCGCGCCTTCCAGTTCGCGGCCGACCCCGGCGACCCCGCAGCGGCCCTGGCCGAGGATCCGGACGCGGTCGCACTGGACCGCGGGCTGGCCCCCTTCCTCGTCGGCGCCCCCGCCGCCGGCGTGTTCCGGGGGCGCACGGCGCGTCGGGTGCAGCAGCGTATCGCGCGGCCGGAGCACGCCTCGCTCGCCGCCCTGCACTACCCGGTGGAGCCCGGGAACGAGTCGGCCATCGCCGAGGTCTTCACCGCGGTCCGCCCTCAACGGCGCCCGACCCTCAGCGACCGCGAGGGGCGCCGGAGCGGCCTGCTCCACGGCGTCGCCGTGTTCGTCAGCGGCTCCGACATGGTGCGCGTGGTCGGCTACGACGGCGACCTCGACGACGTGGCGCGCTACATGGCCGACCGTCCCGGACGCCCGGAGATCGAGCGCCGCCTCGCCCCCTATCTGCGCGGCACGCACGGCTCCTCCTCACCGGAGGAGTTCCTGCGGGCCTTCCCCACGATCCGGATGGACCGGATCGACACGGGGGCCGCCGCACGATGACGACGGCGCCCGAGGTCCTGATCGCCGGCGCCGGCCCCTCGGGGCTGCTGTGCGCCGTCGAGCTCGCCAGACGCGGAATCCATTGCAGGATCCTCGATGCGCGCCCCGGCGGCCCGCACGTCCAGACGCGCTGCCCCACTCTGTGGCAGCGCAGCCTGGAGGTGCTGTCCTGGGCGGGCGTCGAGGTGGACCGCGCGGAAGGCCTCCTGCCTCTGCGGCACAAGGTCTTCCACATCGGGGGCGAGAGCGCCGCGGTCGGCGTGTCAGCCCCCGACGCGCCCTTCCCCGAACCGGTCCTGCTCGCCCAGAGCCGACTCGAACGGCTGCTCACCGAGCGCCTGGCGGCCCTGGGCACCCTGGTCGAGTACGGCTGGGAGGTCCTGGACGCGGTGGACCGCGGGGACGGCGTCGACGTCGTCGTCCGGGGTCCCTCCGGAACGACCCGGACGGCGGCCGGCTGGCTGGTGAACGCGTCCGGCCGCTCAGGGCCTCCCGCGTTGAGCACCGGCGCCGGCGCGGCCGTCCAACGCGGATACCAGGGCACCGAGTGGGTCCTCGCCGACGTGCGGGTCGGCGGCGCCGGTCTCCCCGCCGACGAGGAGCACATCTACCGCCTGGAGGCCGGCCACGCGGGCCTGATCCCGGTCTCCGGCGGAGTCCACCGCCTCTTCCTCGGAGTGGAGGGCGGCGCCACGCCCTCCGCCCGGGCCGTCGCCGACACCGCCGCCGCGATCACCGGGCTGCGCATCGCACCCGTACCGGGCACCCTGTGGCGGACCCGCCCGGAGGGGATCGTCACGGACATCCGGCGGTCGCGCCGCGTCCTGCTCGTCGGCGACGCGGCGAAACGCTTCCCCATGCCCGTGCACGGGCTGAACTCCGGCCTGCAGGACGCCTTCTCCCTCGGATGGATGCTGGCCGGCGCGATCCGAGACGGCGACGAAGGGCTCCCCGCCGAGTACGCGGCGGAGCGGCGCGCCGCGGCCCTCGCGCTGTTCGAACGGACCGACCGGATCTTCGGCTACGGTTCCGCGGTGGACATCGCGACCCTGCGCGGCCGGTTGCTCGCGCGCGTCGTGGACATGCGCACCGAGCCCGCGGTGCGGCACCCGCCCGGCCGACTCGTCTCCGATGGCGCGGGCGAGCCGCTGCCGGCGGTCCCCGTGCGCGGCGCGGGACCCCAGGGGCTGTTCGGACTGGTCCGCGGCGCCGCGGAGTGGAGCGCGGTGCTCCTCGCCGCTCCGGAGGATCACGCTGCCGCGGAGACGGCCCGGATCCTGCGGCGCCGCCTCGCCTCCCGGTTCCCCGGACGGGTCCGGCTGCTCACCGCCGCGCCCTCCGGCGCCCGCCGACCGGGCGGGCTGATGCTGGTCCGTCCGGACGGCCACGTCGCGTGGCGGGGGGAGGCGGCCGAGCAGGAGGGACTTCTCGGCTTCCTCGCGGGGGCGCTGCGACCGGGCCGGTAGGGCCGCGCTCTCGGCCCCGCCCCACCGGCCCGGTCACTCAGTTCGGCGACGCGCCGACGACATCCCGCCCGTCCAGGTAGGACGTCGTGCACGCGCCCGCGCGGAAGCGGGGGTCACGCAGCACGTCCAGAAGCAGGGGGATGGTCGTGCGCACCCCGGCCCCGGCGATCCGGAACTCGCCGAGAGCGCGTTCCATCCGGTTCAGGGCCTGGTCACGGTCAGGCCCCCAGACGATGACCTTCGCCAACAGCGAATCGTAATCGGGCGTGACCGTCGCCCCGGGGTACCCGTGGGTGTCCACCCGGACGAACGGACCGCCGGGCGGGGCGAACTCGTCCAGCCGGCCGCCGCTGGGGACGAACCCGCGCTCCGGGTCCTCGGCGTTGACCCGGCATTCGATCGCCGTGCCCCGGGGCCGAACGTCGGCCTGCCCGAAGGAGAGCCGCTCGCCCGCCGCCACCAGTAGCTGCTCGCGTACCAGGTCCACCCCGGTGGCCACCTCGGTCACCGGATGCTCGACCTGGATACGGCAGTTGGCCTCGATGAACGCGATCTCGTCTCCGGCCACGAGGAACTCGAACGTTCCCGCGCCGGTGTAGCCCGCGGCGCGCGCGCCGCGGACCGCGTACTCGGCGAGCCGCTCCGCGACCGACGGCGGGAGCCCGGGTCCCGGGGTCTCCTCGATGAGCTTCTGGTGCCTGCGCTGCACCGAGCAGTCCCGCTCTCCCAGGTGCAGGACCGTCCCGTGGCCGTCGGCGAGGACCTGGACCTCCACATGGCGCACCTGCTCCCAGTAGCGTTCCAGGTAGACACGGTCGTCGCCGAAGTACTCCCGGGCCGAGACCCGCGCCGTCCGGTATCCGGGCAGGAGCGCGTCCCGGTCCGTCACGACCTGCATGCCGCGCCCGCCTCCGCCTGCCGCCGCCTTGATGATCAGCGGAAGACCGATCCGCGCGGCCTCGTCGAGCACGGCTCGGTCACCGGCGACCGGCTCGGCCGTGCCGGGCAGTACCGGCACACCGATCTCGGACATCATCCGCCGGGCGAGGACCTTGTCCCCCAGCATCGCCATCACCGCCGGTTCCGGACCCACGAAGATCAGCCCGTTCTGCGCGCAGATCTCGGCGAACTCCGGGTCCTCTGCCAGGAAGCCGTAGCCGGGGTGGACCGCCTGGGCCCCGCTGCGCAGGGCCGCCTCGATCAGGGCCGGCGGGTAGAGGTAGCTTCGCCGGCCGTCCGCCGGACCGATCCGCACCGCCGTGTCCGCGGCCCGCACGGCCGCGGTGTCGGCGTCGGGAACCGAGTAGCCGACGACGCTGCGTATTCCCATCTCCTTGCAGGCGCGCACCACGCGCAAGGCGATCTCTCCGCGGTTCGCGACGAAGACCGTGTCGATCGACCTCCGCCGCGCACTCATGCGCTCTCCTCGACGGCGAGGGCGAACAAGGGCTGGTCGAACTCGACCGATTCGCCGTCGCCGACGAGAACGTCGAGCAGCGTGCCGGATCGGTCCGCCTCGACCGGGATCATCAGTTTCATCGCCTCGATGATCGCGATCTGCTGCCCGGCCTGGACGACGTCCCCGACGTCGACGAACGGAGGAGCCCCGGGTTCGGAGGCCCGGTAGAACGTGCCGACCAAGGAGGCGTTGACGGTGGTGCCCTCCTCCGGCGCGGCCTGCGTCTCCTTCGGCTCCTCCTCCGCCGGACCGCCCCCGGCCGTCGGCCACTCGGCCTCGATCGCCGCGTCCCCGACGCGCACGCTCACCCGGACCGGCTGCCGGGCGGCCGTCCTCATCAGCTCGTCCACGGTCTTCGAGAGCGCCGCGATGAGCTTCTCCCCGTCCGTCCCATTCATACCGTCGTCCCCTCGGAGTCGTGCACCAGACCGAACCGGCGGAACCTGCGGCGCCGCGCGGAGACCAGATCGGCCGCCGATCGACCGCGCAGCCGCCGGAGCGCGGCCGTCACCGCGTCGCGTACGTTCGCCGATGCGGCCTCGGGGTCCTTGTGGGCCCCGCCGGGCGGTTCGGGGACCACCCCGTCCACCGCCCCGATGCGCAGCAGCGACGGCGCGTCGATCCGCAGCGACTCCGCCGCCTCCTCGACCGCGTCGGTGGACTTCCACAGGATCGCCGCGCATCCCTCGGGGCTGATCACCGAGTAGAAGGCGTTCTCGCAGGCGAGCACCTCGTCGGCGACGCCGAGCGCGAGTGCTCCGCCGCTCCCCCCTTCGCCGGTGACCACGGCGACGACGGGGACCTTGAGCGCGCCCATGGTCCGCAGGCAGGAGGCCACCGCGTTGGCCTGCCCATGCTCCTCCGCATCGATCCCGGGATGCGCCCCCGGGGTGTCGATGAGCGTCACCACCGGCAGCCCCAGCTTGTCGGCGAGCCGCATCAGGCGCTCCGCCTTGCGGTACCCGGCCGGGGACGGCATCGCGAACTCGCGCCGCGCCATCTCCGCGGGGGTGTGCCCCTTGTGGTGGGCGATGAAGACGAAGGGGAGGCCGCCGAGCAGCGCCACCCCGCCCAGGACCGCCGGGCAGTCGCGGCCCGCCCTGTCCCCGTGGAGCTCGACGAACCGGGCCCCCCAGATGTCCAGGTGATCCGTCGCGGTGGGCCGCGCCGGCTCCCGGGCCGAGCGGATCACCTCCCGCACCGGCCGCCGGGGGAGCGACGCCGGGTCCCTGATCACGGGATCGGCGGTTCCGATGCCCCACTCGGGGTCCACCGGGCGGGCCGCCGCGAGCAGGACGCTGAGCGTGTGCGGCTGCCCGGCCCTGGACCGGACGTCGTCCAGCAGACCGTGAGCGAGCAGGAACTCCGCGGTCTGGAACCCCTCCGGCAGGCGCTGGCGGATCGTCTGCTCGATGACGCGCGGACCGGCGAACCCGAGCCTCGCCCCGGGCTCGGCCAGGATGACGTCGGACTGGGTGGCGAAGGAGGCCGCCACGCCTCCGTACGTCGGATCGGTGACCAGGGTGACGGTCAGGAGCCCGGCCTCGTCCAAGGCCGCCATCGCGTTGCTCGTCTTGGCCATCTGCATCAGGGAGAGCAGCCCCTCCTGCATCCGGGCCCCGCCCGAGGCCGTCACCAGGATGAGTGGGCACCTCTCGGCGAGCGCCGCCTCCGCGGCCGCCACGACCGCCTCCCCGGCGGAGGCGCCCATGCTCCCGCCGAGGAAGCGGAAGTCCATCACGGCGACGACGACGCGGCCCCCGTACATCTCTCCCCGGGCGACCACGACCGCGTCGCGCAGACCGGTCCTCGCCCGCGCCTCGGCCAGCCGCTCCCGATAGGGGTGCAGGTCCACGAAGCCCAACGGGTCCTCCTCGGTCTCCGCAGCGGCGACCTCGGTCCAGGAGGCGTCCCCGAAGAGGTCGCCGAGCCGCTGCTCCGCGGTGAGCGGAGCGTGGTTCCCGCACTCAGGGCAGACCCGGTGCGCGCGGAGCAGCCGCCTGGTGTAGACGAGGGTGCGGCACTTCTTACACTGTGTCCATTCCGACGTCGCGGCCGAACGCGTGGTGGCGATCGTCATCAGTTCTCCTCCTCGGTCCGGGGTTCGAGCCGCTCCATCCCTTCGCCGCCCTCGCCGCGGCTCGGATCGGCGCCGGGGAACGGCCAAGGGCTCACCGAGCACGCCGAGACGGCGCACCCGTAGAAGTACAAGGCCTCTGCGACGATCCACAGCGCTCGGCGCCGCCTCCCCCCGCCGGCGGGAATCCCCGGCCGGCGGGGGGAGGCGCCGGGGGCGGGTCTCCCGCCGGCGGTCACGGGCCGGTCTCCGGATAGGAGGCCGCCACCTCGTACAGGGCGAAGGGGGCCTCCATCCGGGTGTCGCGGTAAGGGCGCAGCGGGGTCGTGTCAGCTCGGTGCGCGGCCCCGGCCTCCCACGCCTGGAACGCCTCGATCCCCGACCACCTGCTGAGGACGACGAACCCCGTCGCGTCCGTCACCGAGCGCAGCAGCTCGTTGCCGAGGAGCCCGGGGACACCGCGCATCCGCGCGCTGACCCGGTGGTAGGCGGCCTCGACACCGGCCGCGTCGCCTGCCTGGTGGTAGACGAGGACGCGCACCTCGCTCACCGGACCGCCTCCCACTCCTCATGGGTGCGGGCGGCACCGGTCCCGGGCAGGTGGGAGACGACGTGCATGACGGTCATCGCCCCTGCGCTGCGGTAAGGGTGGAGCTTCTCCCTGTGCCTCAGGTGGCGCTCGCTGGTCTCGAACTCCCGGAACCGCGCCTCGGACTCCCAGTCACTGACGATGTAGTAGACACCGGGGTCCTCGGCGTCCCGCGACAGCCACTGCCCCAGGTTCGCGGGATGCGAGGTGACGGAGTCGCCGATGGCGAGCCACGTACGCTCGAACTCCTCCCGCTTGCCGGCGTGGATCTCCATGCGGAGCATGACCCGGAAGACATCCGCCGACATCAGGTGATCCCCCCGTCGACGTGCACGGTGGCCCCGGTGACGTAGCGGGAGGCCGGTCCCGCGAGGAACAGCACGGCCGATCCCACCTCCTCCGGCGTTCCCAGACGTCCCAGGGCGGTCTTCGCCTCGTAGCGCTCCCGCATCGCGCTGCGCTGCTCCTCGGGCATCGCCTCCATGGCCTCGGTCTCGATGACGCCGAGGGCCAGCACGTTGACCCGTATGCCCTTGGGCCCCAGCTCCTTGGCGAGCGATCGGGTCAACCCCACCAGCGCGGACTTCGTCGCCGTGTAGTGGGCCCGCATGGGGATCCCCACCTCGGCCGCCTTGGAACCGATGTTCACCACCGACGCGCCTTCGCCGAGCAGCGGCAGCGCATGCCGGATCACCAGGAAGGGAGCGGTCAGGTTGGTCGCGACGACGCGGTTCCACTCATCCAGAGGCAGTTCCGCGTAGGGAACGTGGCTGATCACCCCGGCGTTGTTGACGACGAGGTCCAGCGAGCCGGCGTGCTCGGCGCAGCGGTCCAGCAGGGACTCCACCTCCCCGGGGTCGGAGAGGTCGGCCCGGACGACGTGGTGCCGGCCACCGGTCTCCTTCAGCTCCCGCCGCAGGGTCTCCACGGCCTCCGACTCCTGCCGGTAGCAGGTGGTCACGTTCATGCCGGCGCGCGCCAGAGTGAGGACGATCCCCCTGCCGACACCGCGCACCCCACCGGTCACCAGGGCTGTCTTGCCTTTCAGGTCCATGTCCATCGTCCCCTCCTCAGGAGGCCTCGGCCGCCGCGGCGGCCTCGACCCGCTCCTTGATGGCCCGCATCTGAATGGGCGAGTTGCGGTTCAGCCGCTCCGCCATGCCCGCATCGTCGACCGGCGCCTGCGGCTTCATCTCGAAGTCCTGCAGCCAACGCATCCGCACACCGCCCTCGACCTCGGTGTACTCCCAGAAGATCGACATGTACTTGAACGGACCGGTCTCCACCCTGTGCGCTCGGACCGTCCGCGTCCCCGGATCGGGCGTGCGCTCCGAGACCCAGCTCCACACGTCGCCGTTCTCGTCAGGGTGCAGGGTGAGCCGGAACCGGACGGTGCCCTCGCGCTCTTGGAGGATCTCCGCCTTCGCGTACTCGGTGAAGAGATCCGTCCATCGGGCGACGTCGTTGGTCATCTCCCACACCACGTCGAGGGGAGCGTTGATGACGACCGCGTTCTCTGTGTGTCCGGACAACTCATGCCTCCGCTGCGGTGAGTCGGTTCGTGACGTAGGCGACCATGTCGCCGGGGGTGGGCAGGTCCCCGGCGGCCTCGTCGGTGATCCGCACCCCGGTCGCGCGCTGCACGTGCGCCGCGACCTCCATGACGGCCAGCGAGTCGTAGCCCAGGTCGTCGAATGCGGTACCGGCGATGTCGCCGTTCAGGTCGACGTCCTCGTCCACCTCGACCGCCGTGGCCATGATCGATCTGAGATCGTCGATGGTGAATCCGCTCATCTGTTCTCTCCCTCATCTCGGTTCCGCCGGCTCACCGGCGCGTCATCCTCCTCGGGGCGTCCCAGCACCAGCGCGGAGGTGAAGCCTCCGTGCCCGCGGGCCAGGACCAGCACGGCCCGCAACTCGGTGTCCCGAGGCCGATCGAGTACCAGGTCGATGTCGCACCCGGCGGCCTTCCGGCTCGGACCGACGGTGTGCGGCAGGACCCCGTCGCGCATGCTCAGCAGGGCTGTGGCCATGTCCAGAGGGGCGCCTCCGCCGTAGAGCCGCCCGGTCAGCGTCTTCGGCGCGGTCACCGGGACGCCCCCCGGGCCGAAGACGTCGGTGATGGCCTGAGCCTCGGCTCGGTCCTGCTCGGCGGTGCCCATCGCGTCGGCGAACACCGCGTCCACGTCGCCGGGGTCCGTGCCCGCATCACGCAGTGCGCGCCGGATCACCGCGGCGAGGACCCGGCGGCTCGCACCGGGGTCGGCGGCAAAGCCCGCCGCGTGCCCCAGCACCGTTCCGTAGCCCCCGCCTCTGCCCCGTTCGGCGGCCGACGCCGCCGTCTCGACGACGAGGATCGCGCCGCCTTCGCCGGGGACGTAGCCGCACGCCGCCTCGTCGAAGGGAACGAAGGCCCGACCCTGGTCCTCCGCCGTCGACAGCATCCCCGTGGACATCTGCGCCACCACGCCGTAGGGGCACAGGGATGCGTCGGTGCCGCCCGTGAGCACCACCCGCGACCCGGTCTCCAGCAGCCCGCGCGCCTGTGCGGCGGCGTCGAGCCCGCCCGCCTGCTCGGTACACACGACCCCGCAAGGGCCCCGCGCGCCGTTCTTGATCGAGATCTGGCCGGTGGTCGCCGCGTAGAACCAGGCGATGGACTGGTAGGCGCTGACCCAGGACGGGTCGTTGCGGTAGAGCCGCTCCATCTCCTGCTGGCCGAACTCCGTACCGCCCGAGGAGCTGGAGGTGACCACCGCGATCTCGTACTCGGGCAGGCGGCCCAGGTCGATGCAGGCGTCTTCGAGCGCCTCGTCCGCGGCGGCCAGCGCCATGTGCGTCCACCGGTCGGTCTGCGGCAGCAGCCGGTTGGGGATGCGCCCCTTGCCGGTGAAGCCGGGGACCTCGCCGGCCAGGCGCACGGGGTAAGGGGAGGGGTCGAACCGGGTGATGCGCCCGATGCCGGACTTCCCGGCGAGGACCGATCGCCAATGCTCCTCGGTCCCCACACCGGTCGGCGCGACGACACCGATCCCGGTCACCACCGCCGCCGTCTCCTTGGTGGGCGTTGTCATCCGCTCTCCGTTCGTCAGGCCGCCGACCGGCGCAGGAGCATCGCGCTCTGGAAGCCTCCGAATCCGCTGCCGACGCTGAGCACGGCGTCCATGCCGTGCTCGCGCGCCGTGCGCGGGACGTAGTCCAGGTCGCACTCCGGGTCGGCGGTGTACAGGTTCGCTGTCGGCGGGGCGACCTGGCGTTCGAGCGCGAGGGCGCAGGCGGCCACCTCGATCGAGCCGATGGCGCCGAGCGAGTGCCCGACCATGGATTTGATGGAACTGACCGGCACCCGGTAGGCGCGATCGCCGAGGGCGCGTTTGAACGCCGCGGTCTCGTGCCTGTCGTTCTGCTTGGTCCCGGAACCGTGCGCGTTGATGTAGTCCACGTCGTCGGGCGCCATGCGCGCGCGCCCCAGCGCGACGCGGATCGCCTCCGCCATCTCCCGCCCGTCGGGCTTCAGCCCCGTCATGTGGAAGGCGTTGCTGCGGTTGGCGAAACCGGCGATCTCGGCGTAGATCCGCGCGCCGCGGCGCAGGGCCGCTTCGCGCTCCTCCAGGACCAGCACCGCGGCCCCCTCGCCCAGGACGAATCCGTCGCGGTCGGCGTCGAACGGCCGCGATGCGTGCTCGGGGTCGCCATTGTTGGGCGAGGTCGCCTTGATCGCGTCGAAGCAGGCCGAGGTGATCGGCGAGAGCGGGGCGTCGGTGGCCCCCGCCACGGCGATGTCGGCCGTGCCGCCGGTGATCATCTGCGCGCCGCGGGCCACGGCGTCAAGGCCCGACGTGCACCCCGTGGAGACCAGGGAGACCTCTCCTTCGGCCCCGACGTCGCGGGCGACCTCCACGGCGATGGTGCTGGGCACCATGTGGCCGTACAGGTGCGGTGTGCCGTAGGCGTGATCGAGCAGCCGGAGCCGGCCGCTGTCCGAGAGAACCCGGTACTCCTCTTCCAGGCTCATGGTGCAGCCGACCGCGCTGCCGATCGCCACGCCGATCCGCTCGGCGGCGGTCTCCCCGGTGTCCAGCCCGCTGTCCGCAACCGCCTCACGGGCGCTCACCACCGCGAACTGCGAGGCCCGGTCCATGCGCCGGATCTCCTGATGCGTGAGCCCGGCCGCATGCGGATCGAAGTCGGCCTCCGCCGCGATCCTGGAGCGGAACTCCGCCGGATCGAAGAGGGTGATGGTCCGGGTCGCGGTACGGCCCTCCGCCAGGCACTCCCAGAACGCCTCCCGCCCGATCCCCCCGGGGGCCACCACGCCGATCCCGGTGACTACGGCGGTCCTGGTCATCTCGGCCCACCGACCTCGGGGCCCGCCTCAGCCGGCGCGGTCGGCTCCTCGGTGTCCACGTGCCCCAGGTCGGGGCTGGGGGCCAGCGGCGACAGGTGGAAGACAGCGCGCGCCTCCCCCGCACCGGCGTTGGTCAGCCGGTGGCGGACGCCGATGGGCACCAGGAGCGAGTCGCCGGGCCCGAGCGAGACCGCCTCCCCGTTCAGCTCCATCGTGAGATCCCCTTGGACGACATGGAGGAACTCTTCGGAGTAGGGGTGGTAGTGCTCGGTCACGTACTCGCCCGCGGCCAGCCGGAGGACCCCGCCGAATCCGGAGGTGGACCCGACGGTCTTCGGGCTGAGCGTGACGCGTATGTCGCCGCCGCGCCTGCGATTCGGGGTGGCGTCGGCCGCGCTGACCCTGGTGCGCGACGCGGCCGTCATCGACCCCGCCCCCCTTCCGGGGTCCAGGAGTAGAAGGGCGCGGCCATGGCGTCCTTCGGCTCCTTCCAGCCGGGGTCGTAGGGCGAGACCAGCGATGCGAGCCGGGTGTTGATGTCCTGGTAGAGCGGGTGGCTGCGAGCCCGGTAGAGACCGGGGGTGATGTCGTGCTCCGCTTCGACCAGGTGGAAGTAGAGATCGTGGAAGGAGAAGAGCGTCCGGCGTGAGACCCCGATCATGTGCGGAAGCTCGGAGTCGTCGGACTCGGCGAACACATCGGCGATCGCGGAAATGTTTTCGGGGACGGTTCGGGCGACGATGAGCGTCCGATGCACGGATGACCTCCGGGAGAAGACATGTGCTGCTGTCTCCACCACCGTGGCAACGGCCTCTGGAAGCGGACTCGAAGCGGCCTCCACCCGCGCTGAGCCGCGGAGTGGGCCGCCGCCGTCACTCCGGCGAGCAGGCCAGGAGCCAGTTCCCGTCGGCGCGCACTCCGACCTCGACCTCGACCGGTCGGCGCAGGGACTTCGCGATCACCCTGGCCTGACCGGCGATCGCCCGCACCGCGGGGAGGTGCAGGACGTTGCGCACCCGATAGCCCGGCCGGACCGCCACCCTCCGGGTGCCCGCGGCCCCCGCCGCGGTGGCGGTGAGTTTCGCCGCGACGCGGCTCTCACGCAGATCGAGGTCCGGACCCTCCAGCAGCCACTCGTCGAAGTGCGGAGCGCCGTCGAGCGCCTCCGCCAGACCCCAGCAGCCGCGCAGCCGGACGGAGCGGCAGCCGGGGGCGGCCCGGCAGAGCAGGGTCACCTCGGGGACGAGGAACCGCTGCACCGCGACGACCAGCCGGAGAGGCCGGTCGCCGAGGCGACGCGCCTGCGCGGCGTATTCGGTGACGGCGTCGTCGACCGCCCCCGGCGGCAGGTTGTTGAGCACCGGGCCGACACGGTCGGCGCGTCCGCCCCACCGCACCGCCCAGGCCCGCGTGGACACCGAGCCGGAGCCCTCCAGCGGCGCGGAGCCGTCCTCCACCACCGACCGGCCGTCCCTCGGGGTCATCTGGACGTACCCGAACGGCGGGGCGGGCAGGACGGCGCACGCGTCGGCCAACGCCGCGAGAGGCTCGCCGACCAGAAGCGGGTCGAGGCGGGCGCCCCCGCGGACAGCGACGAGGCGGGCGCGCCGCGCACCGGGCACCCTCTCATGGTCCAGCATCTTCGACACCTTCGCTCCGCGCTCGTGCACCGTCAGAAGAAGCGGACCGTGCCCGGTCCGACGCGCCGCCGGAAGATCCACCACACGAAGACCTGGGTCGACAGCGCCAGGAACAGGACCGGGAGGACCATGGGTGCCAATCGCGTGAGCACGTCCACCGACGCCGCGTGCCCCAGCAGCGCGCCGCTGTGGGCCACGCCGACCGACAGCGGGAGGGCCGCGGCGGCCACCGCGCTGGCCGCGAACGCGGCCGGCGTCCGCATCCGGTGCAGCGGCCACACGGCGCCGACGGCGACCGCCCCGACAGCGCACAGGACGATCGCGGCCGCGCCCCCCTCCGCCGCCACTCCCTCGGCGTAGACGACCCACATCGCGGTCCCGGCGAACGCGAGGAAGGCGAGCGGCGCCATCACGCGTGCGGCGGTCCGGGCGCGCTCGGCCGTCTCCCCGCGCACGCGGATCGACGCGAACGTCGCGCCGTGCACGGCGAGCAGCAGCACGACGGTGACCGCTCCCAGCGATGCGAGCGGGTCGAAGAGCGCGAGCACCGAAGGCGTCTCGGAGGGGACGCCGCGGGCGAGGTTGGCCAGCAGCATCCCCCAGGTCGCCGCGAACCCGATGCTGCCGGCGGTGATTCCGGCGTCCCAGCCGCGCCGCCACCCCTCGTCCTCCCTGCGGCTGCGCATCCACCATGATGCGCTGCGGACGGCCCAGGCGATCAGAAGCAGCACGATCAGCGGCCGGAACGCGGTGAAGACCTCCACTTCGAGGGCGGGGAAGGCGGCGATCAGCACGCCCGCGGCGACCACCAGCCACACCTCCCCGCCGAGGAAGAACGGTCCCACGCCCGCCAGGAGGGTCCGGCGCTCGCGGTCATCGCGGCCGATCCAGGCATGGAGCACGCCCAGGCCCACCGCGAACCCGTCCAGCACGAACCAGCCGCAAAGGACCAGCCCCAGCACGCTCAGCCAGATGACGTCCATGCTCATTCCTTCCCTGCCGACTGGCTCCGGAGGCCGGGCTCGGTACCGGAGTGCGAGGCGCGCTGCTCGCTCGGCACCGCATCGCTCAGCGGGATGACGACGTCTCGGTCACCCGTATCGCCAACGGCGCCCGCGGCGATGCGCTCCCCGGCCTCGTTCTCGCCGAGGAAGGCGCGGTCCGGGCCCCGGCGCACCGCGCCCCAGATGAGGACCACGTCGACGACCGCGAGGACCCCGAACACGGTGACGAATGCGATCAGCGAGAAGAGCATGGAGCCGGTGCTCGCGTCGGTCACCCCTTGGTTGACGGTCACCTCACCGTGGATGAGCCAGGGCTGGCGGCCCATCTCCCGGATGATCCAACCGCAGAAGACGGCGACGTAGGGCAGCGGAACGACGAAGAGCAGGGTGTACAGCATGGTCCTGTTCCGCTCCAGCCACCCTCGGTAGAAGAGGACGATGGCGATGGTCCCGATCACCCACATCAGGTAGCCGATCGACTGCATCACCAGGAATGGGGCCGACAGCCACACCGGCGGGACCGATACCGCGTATCCGACCTGCTCGGTGAGCTCCGCCTGCAGTCGGGCGAGCGCGTCGCCGTCGCCGCCCAGCGCGGCCGACTTGCCCGGCTGCCCCTGGGTGAACGCGAGTTGGGGAAAGCCGGAGACCACCGCCACCCACACCCCCAGCCAGCCGACCACCACGCCGGTGCGCAATGAGCGACGGAAGAGCTCACGCTCGGCGGTGCCGCGGAGGAAGTGCC
Organism: Spinactinospora alkalitolerans; assembly: GCF_013408795.1. Classification (NCBI taxonomy): domain Bacteria; kingdom Bacillati; phylum Actinomycetota; class Actinomycetes; order Streptosporangiales; family Nocardiopsidaceae; genus Spinactinospora; species Spinactinospora alkalitolerans. The sequence continues at coordinate 522,458 of NZ_JACCCC010000001.1, read as the reverse complement.
AGGCCGACGCCCCGGCGACGAAGAAGCCGCCGACCCCGAGCGAGGCCGCCGACACGTGCCCCAGCGCCGGGAGCGCTCCCTCGTTGGCCAGCACCGCCGCGAAGTCGGTGAGTTCGAGCGTGCCGTCCTCCCGGGGCCGGAAGCCGACGGGGTTCTGCATGAACCCGTTGGCGCTCATGATCCAGAAGGCGGACAGGTAGGCGGTGGCCGTGACGACGTAGAACGAGGCCAGGTGCAGCCACCGGGGGAGGATTCCCCAGCCGAAGATCCACACCCCGAGGAAGGTGGATTCGAGGAAGAAGGCGCTGATCGTCTCCAGGGCGAGCGGCGCCCCGAACAGGTCGCCCGCATAGTGCGCCAGGCCGCTCCAGCTCACGCCGAACTGGAACTCCATGACGATGCCGGTGATCACGCCCAGCGCGTAGTTGATGACGTAGACCTGGCCCCAGTACCGGGTGAGGCGGTCGAACACCTCCCTGCCGGTGAAGAGGTGCCGGGTCTGCATGTAGGCGATGATCGGCGCCATGCCCAATGTGAGGCTGACGAACAGGAAATGGAGTCCCGCTGTCAGCCCGAACTGCCACCGCGCGAGTTCCAGTGCTTCCATCCGGATTCCGTCCTCCCTCACGTGTATTCGCCTGCCGTCCGACCGTGCCGCGTCGTGCTCGACGATCTGTGGAGCCTTGTTGGGGCCGCACCGCCCCTGAACTGGCGGACGAACTTCTGAAAGCGACTCGTCTTCTTTAAGATGTCAGCACAGGCAGTCACACATCATGACAGCCATACATGTGTAAGAAGAATCTTACACATGTTCGGAGCGAGAGGATAGGAGGTTCCGCCCATGGAGGTAGCGCCGACCGGCGACGCCCTCTTAGGGGTGCTCTCAGCGCTGGCGAACCCGCAGAGGCTGCGCATCCTGGCCGCTCTCTCCGAGGAGCGGAAATACGTCAGCCTGCTCTCACGCGAGCTCGGCATCAGCCGGCCGCTGACACACCTGCACCTGAAACGCCTGGAGGCGTTCGGGCTGGTCGCCGGCTCACTGGAGCTCTCCGACGACGGCAAGGCCAAGAAATGGTTCCGGGCGGCCCCGTTCGCCCTGAAGCTCACGCCGGAGGCGATCGCCGAGCTCGTCCCCACGCTGAGCGATGATCGTTCCGCCGGATCGGCCGCGGAACGCGAAAACGACGGCTCTGAGAGGAACAAGACATGACCGAGCTCGCCCTGTTGGTGACATCGATCACGGTTACCGGCCTGATCGTCATCATCAGCATCATCCAGGTGTCCCGAGTGCGGCAGGCCCGCATCCACGGGGGACGCCAGGAGGAGTACCGCGCGCTCGCCGAGGAGGCCGCCGAGGCCCAGCGTTCCGCCGCCGCGAGAACCGCCGAGCTCACCGACACCGTCAAGCGGCTGGAGGACCGCATCGCCGCACTGGAGAAGCTGCTGCGCGACGTCGGGTGACCGGTCCCCTCCAGTCCGCTTCCACTCTTCCTCCAACACCGCGCGGCACCCTGCCGGACAGACCGCGTCCATGACCATCCGGCCAGTTCGGATTCAGGGAGCCTCGTGAAGTTTCAGGATCTGTACATCGCGGGCCTGGGGGTCCACCTTCCCCCTCCGGTGACCGTGCGGGACGCCATCGCCGACGGCGCCTTCTCCGACGACGAGAGGGAGATCTCCGGCTGGGAGTCGGTGACCGTCGCCGGCGCCGTCCCAGCACCCGACCTGGCCGTACGGGCGGCCTTGTCGGCATTGAAGGGGGCCGGGCACGCACCGGAGGACATCGGGCTCCTGCTGCACACCCATGCCTACCACCAGGGCCCGGATCTGTGGACCCCGCAGAACTACATCCAGCGGGAGACGGTCGGCGGCACCGCTCCCGCTTTCGCCCTCCAGCAGGGCTGCAACGCGATGGTGAGCGGCCTGGCGCTGGCCGGATGCCACCTGGCCCACGCGTCCGATCGGCCCGCGGTGCTCCTCACCGGCGCCGACAACTTCACCGTCCCGCAGATCGACCGCTGGCGCCTCGCCAACAACGTCGCCGTCGGCGACGGCGCGGCCGCGGTCGTCCTGTCCTCCCGGTCCGGCTTCGCCCGGGTGCGCTCGGTATCCTCTTCCGCGGTCCCGGCGCTGGAGGGTCTGCACCGCGGCGACGAGCCGCTCTTCCCCCCGAACGGCTCCACGGGCCGCCCGATCGACCTCCGCGCACGAGCCATGTGGTTCGCCGAGAGCAGCGAGGCCATGCTGCTCAGCGAGGGAGAGCTCATCGGAGCGGCCACCGCGGCCACCGTCGAACGGGCGATGGCGGACGCGGGCGCCGAGATCTCCGACATCACCCGGGTGACCCACGTCCACTGGGGGCATGAGCGCTTCCTGAAACGCACGCTCTCTCCACTCGGCCTCGACATCGATCAGGGAATGTTGGAGTTCGGCCGTCGCGTGGGCCACCTCGGCACCTGCGACCAGTTCGCGGGACTCCACCACCTCCTCGACACCGGTGCGCTGCGCGGCGGCGACCTCGTGCTGATGCTCGGCGTCGGCGCCGGCCTCTCTCTGGCGTGCGCGGTCGTCGAGGTGCTGACCCCCTGGGAGGGTGACTCCGCATGAGCGACCGACTGCGCCTCGGAGTGATGGGGTGCGCCTCGATCGCGTGGCGCCGCATGCTGCCTGCGGCCGAACGCACGCCCGGTGTGGACATCACCGCCGTGGCCGGACGCGATCCGGACCGCACCGAGCGGTTCGCCGCGCGCTTCTCCGCTGACCCCATGCCCGATTACGCCGCGCTGCTCGAACACCCCGATGTCGAGGCCGTCTACATTCCCCTGCCCAACGCCCTCCACCGGGAATGGGCCCACCGGGCCATGCGCAACGGCAAGCACGTCCTCGTGGAGAAGCCCCTGACCTGCTGCTACCGGCACAGCGTTGAACTGGTCGCGCAGGCGCGCTCCAGCCGGCGGGTGCTCATGGAGAACATGACCGCCCCGCGCCACGCGCAGCACAAGGTCGTGGAGCGCCTCGTCGCCGACGGCGAGATCGGCGCCCTGCGCTCCTTCTCCGCCGCCTACGGCATACCGCCCCTCCCCGCGGAGGACATCCGGTACCGGCCGGAACTCGGCGGAGGCGCACTACTCGACCTGGGGATCTACGCGGTCAGAGCGGCCGTCCGGTTCGCCGGCCCCGGGTTGTCGGTCGAAGGGGCGGTGCTGCGCACCGACCCGGAGACGGGCGTCGACACCTCTGGCGCCGCCCTCCTGCGCACCCCCGACGGGGTCGACGTCCACCTCGCCTACGGATTCGAGCACGCCTACACCAGCGGCTACACGCTGTGGGGCTCAGCGGGGCGCATCACGGCGACCCGCACCGCGGCGCCGCCCCCGGAACTGCGACCGGAGCTCACCGTCGAGCGGAAGGGCGAGACGCGCACGATCGCCGCACCCGCCGACGACCAGGACTCCGCCACCCTGGCCGCGTTCGCCGCTCAGGTGCGCGGACAGGAGTCCACGGCGGGCCACCAGGCCCCCACGCTGCGGACCGCACGGCTGCTGGACGCCATCCGCGCGGCGGCGCGGCCGACTGCGGAGCGCCCCGAACGGAGACCGCGATGACGACGAAGGAAGAACTCCTCGCACAGGCCCGCGCCCACTTCGACACCGCTCACGCCGACACCGGGTTCGTCCCCGGCGTCACCCCCGTCCTGTCCTCCGGCGCGGTGCTCGACAGCGAGGACTGCGCCGCGCTCGTGGAGACGGCGCTGGACATGAGGATCGCCTCCGGTCCCGCGGCGCGGCGGTTCGAGCAGGCGCTGGCCCGCACCGTCGGCGTCCGCAAGGCGCACTTGACCAATTCCGGCTCCTCGGCCAACCTGCTCGCCGCCTCCGCGCTGACCTCCCCCCGCCTCGAGGACGTCCGCCTTCGCCCGGGGGACGAGGTCGTCACCGTCGCCGCGAGCTTCCCCACGACGGTGAATCCGCTGCTGCAGAACGGGCTCGTGCCCGTCTTCGTCGATGTGGACCTGGGCACCTACAACACGACGGCCGAGCGCGTCGAGGCCGCGATCGGGCCGCGCACCAGGGCCATCATGCTGGCCCATACCCTGGGCAACCCCTTCCCCGCCGAGGACATCGGCCGCATCGCGCGGGAGCGCGACCTGTTCCTCATCGAGGACAACTGCGACGCCCTGCTCTCGACCCACCGGGGCCGCAACACCGGCACGTTCGGCGACATGGCGACGGTCAGCTTCTACCCGGCGCACCACATCACCACCGGAGAGGGTGGCTGCGTCCTCTCCAGGGAGATCACGCTGGCCAGAATCGTGGAGTCCCTGCGCGATTGGGGGCGCGACTGCTGGTGTGCCCCCGGGGAGGACGACCGCTGCCGCAAGCGCTTCGCACAGCAGCAGGGCACGCTCCCCGCCGGGTACGACCACAAGTACATCTTCTCCCACGTCGGCTACAACCTGAAGAGCAGCGACCTGCACGCCTCCCTCGGCCTGACCCAGATGAAGAAGCTGCCCGCGTTCGGGGAGGCCCGCAGACGGAACTGGCGCCGGCTGCGGGAAGGGCTGGACGGACTCCCCGGCCTGCTGCCGCCCTCGCCGACGCCCGGGAGCGATCCCTCCTGGTTCGGCTTCGCGATCACGGTGCTCCCGGACGCGCCGTTCACGCGGCGCGAGCTCGTCGCGTTCCTGGAATCGCGCAAGATCGCGACCCGCCAGTTGTTCGCCGGCAACCTCCTGCGCCACCCCGCCTACCAGAACCAGCGCATCCGCGTCCACGGGGACCTGACCAACAGCGACGTGATCACCGAGCACACCTTCTGGATCGGGGTCCACCCCGGCCTGACACCGGAGATGCTCGACTACGTGATCGCGTCGTTCAAAGAGTTCACCGCCGAGCGCTGAACGCCGAGCGCTGAACGCCGAGACGCCGGAAGCACACGGGAAGGATCCCTCAACGATGGCGCTGTACGCGATGCTGCCGTCCCCCATGACCGGCCACGTCAATCCGACCCTGCCGATCGCGGGGGAACTGGTGCGCCGGGGGCACGAGGTCGTCTACGACCTGCCGTCCGACTACCGCGAGGCCGTCCGGTCGGTGGGCGCACGGCTGCGCCCGATCACTCTCGCCGAACCGGACGGCTACAAGTCCGAACCCGATCCCGTCGCGCGCTTCGCCCGCGTGCCGCTGTGGCTCGCCGGTGAGGCCGAGCACGTCCTGCCGCAGGTCTGCGAACGGATCGGCGCCGCGCCGCCCGATGTCCTCGTCTATGACATGACCTGCGTCTGGGGCCGCGTGCTGGCCCGGGCGCACCGCCCGCCGGCGGCCATGATCGTCGGCAGCTACGTCGGCAACGAGCACTTCTCCCCCATGCGCACGGAGCACTACGCGGCCATGCGGGACGTGCTCGACGCGGGCTTCGCCGGGATCGCGCAGGTGATCGACCGGTTGAACACCGCCTATGGGGTGCGATTGAGCCCCCGTGAGCTGTTCGCCCGCGACGAGCGCCTGGTCCTGGTCGTCATGCCCCGGGAGTTCCACCCCGCCGGCGCGACCTTCAACGGCCCGTTCCGCTTCATCGGTTCGGCCGTGCCGGCCGAGGCGACCGCCGGACGGAGCCTCGCCGCCCCCTCCTCCCCTCGGCGCCCCAAGACCGTCTACCTCTCCCCGGGCACCGTCGTCGACCTCTGGCCGGACATGGTGGACACGGTCCGCCGGGCGTTCGGCGACGGCGCGTGGCGGGTGATGATGTCCCTGGGCGGGCGGAGGCCGCCGGCCGGCCTGCCCGATTGGATGCACGCCGCCCCCTCCTTGCCCCAGTTGCGGGTCCTCGCCGGTGCGGACGCCTTTGTGACGCACGGAGGCACCAACAGCGTGACCGAATCCCTGCACTTCGGCGTCCCGATGGTGGTGATGGCCTCGGCCCCCGAGCACGCCATCACCGCGGACCGCGTCGAGGAGCTGGGACTCGGCGTCCGGATCCGCCCCGGGGAGGCGGACGCCGAGCGGCTGCGCGCCGCCGTGGAGGCCGTCTCGTCCCGGCACGACATCCGTTCCGCCCTCGACACGATGCGCGAGCGGACGAGAGGGGCCGGCGGTCCCGCGGCGGCGGCTGACGCCCTCGAAAGGCTGCTGGAGGAGGACGCCTCCGCCACCTGCGCGGAAAGGGCCGTGGGGGACGGCCGCTGACGCCTCACGCCCCGCCCGCCCCGACCAGCCTCTCCAGCTCGGCGACCGCCGCGGCCGGCGGCGGCTGCCGCGCGATCTGCTCGCCCAGTCGCAGAGCCCCCGCCACCAGGTCGGCGTCGTCCAGCAGCCGCGTCGCCGCGCGCAGCACCTCTGCGGGGTCGCCGAGGGCACCGCGGTCAACGGCGGTGCCCACCCCCGCGGCGACCACGCGCCCGGCGAGATACTCCCCGTCGGTCACCCATGGAACGACGAGCTGCGGCAGGCCGTGGACCGCCGCGGTCATGGCGGTCCCCGCACCCCCGTGGTGGACGATGCCGTCGCACGACGGCAGCAGCAGGTGCAGCGGCCTGGACTCGGCCACCTCGACCCCGTCCGGCACGGCCAGCTCCGCGCGCATCCGTGGCGGGACGGCCAGGACGACCTCCACCGCTTCGCCCGCCAAGGCGTCCAGGACCTGCTGGACCGGATGCGGTCCCTCAGCCCACCGGTAGGTCGTCCCCCAGGTGACGCACAGTCGCGGGCGTCCTGGCCGGTCCCCGTCGGCGAGGTCGCTCCCCGGCCCGTTGTAGGGGACATAGCGAACCCTGATCCGCTCTCCCCGGCCGGGGGCCTGCAGCGCCGGTGGGCACGGGTCGACGGCCATCTCGCCCAGCGGCGCGATCTCGCCGACGCCGTAACGGTCGAGCAGAGGCTCCAGCGCGCCGCGCTCCAGCGCCCACCGCTCCTCGGTCCGGTCCGCCCCCCACAGGTGGCCGACGGCCGGGACGCCGAGCACCGCGGCCGCGACCGGGCCCGCGTACGCGCGCGGCTCGTACACGACGACGTCGGGCCGCCAGTCCGATGCGAAGCCGAGCAGGTCGGGCAGCATCTCCTCGGCCACGGCGGCGAACATCGCCATGGCTCGGCTCCTGCGGTCCGGCGTCCGTTGCGTGGGGCCGCGCCAGAAGGCGGCGGTATCGAGGGTGTCGCCGACCGGAACGGCGACGGCCCCGGAGCCCGTAACGGCGTCCCCGAGAGAAGGGGAGGAGGCGACGCGCACCTCGTGTCCGCCGGCGCGCAGCGCCCAAGCGAGGGGGACCATGGGGAAGTAGTGGGAGACCACGGGGAAGGACGCCATCAGTACACGCACGCGATCCTCCTCACGCACCGGTCGCGCAGAGCACGCGCCGCATGACGCCGTCCAGGACGGCTTCGGGTGCTTCGGCGGGCCCGTCCGCCCGCCAGGCGACGAAGCCGTCCGGACGCACCAGGACCGCGCCGCGCGCATCGAGCCGGTAGGCGGTCGCGAAGGCCCCGTCGGGATCGTGCAGGTCGGCGCCGACGCGGTGGACGCCGACCGGCACCCCTGAGCGGGCGGCCACACCGCGCACACCGTCGGCCCACCCGTCGGCGCGCTCGCCGGCCAGCAGCACGAAGCGCTCGCCGAACAGGTCGAGGACCGAGCGCCGCTGCCCAGCGACGCCGATCGCGACATGGGGAGCACGGGTTCCGGGCGACCCGTCGAGTTCGGCCGGGTGCAGCGCCGGGGGCAGCTCCCCGCCGGGCCCGCCCACGACAGCGGCCGAGACGTAGCGATAGCCGAAGACCGTCGCGTAGTAGTCGTAGGCGACGAACGGCGATTCCTCCCCGCCTCGCTCCGCGGTGCGGCCGTGTAGCTGCGCCAGCGCCTGCTCCACCGTGAGCTCGGCCACCGGAAGCCTCTCCTGCTCATAGGTGTCCAGCAGGGCAGGGCCGGCCTCTCCACGCAGCACCGCGGCGAGCTTCCAGGCGAGGTTGTGCGCGTCGGCGATGCCGGTGCTGGCGCCGAAGGCCCCCGTCGGCGGCATGACATGCGCGGAGTCCCCGACGAGCAGCACTCGGCCGCTGCGCAGCCGGTCGGCCGCACGCGCCGCCAGCTCATAGCCGAGCACCCTCGTTCCGTCCTCCATCTGCGGAACCACCCGGACCCGGAGGTCCGGCACGCCGACCGCCTCCCGCACCAGCGCCGTGCAGCGGTCGTCCCCGAATTCCTCGGGCGACTCCCCGTCCTCGGGCGAATAGGGCGTGCTGAACACCCAGCGGCGCTCCCCGTCGTGCTGCAGCAGAACGGTCCCCGTCCGAGGCCGGTCGAGGTGGCACACGCCGAGGCGCCTCCCTCGAAGGGGGCCGCTGAGGTCGGCCTCGAAGACGAACGTCAACGTGTGCCCCAGCGTTCCCTTCCCATGGGTCCCGATCCCCTCCCAGCGCCGGATCCGGCTCCGGTTGCCGTCGGCCGCCACCAGATAGGCCGCCCGCACCCGCCGCTCCTCGCCGGACTCGCGCTCGCGGAGCAGGGCCGTCACGCCGTCACCGTCCTGCTCCAGACCGACCAGCTCGGTCCCGAAGCGGACCCGTGCGCCCCGCTCAAGGGCGGCGTCGCGCAGCACCGCCTCCAACCGGTCCTGGTCGATCGGGGCCCATTCCGCCGGGGTGATCTCCCCGATGGTGCTCGGCGGGTCGAGCGGAGAGCGGAAACGCTCGGGCCCGGACAGCGTCCGCGCACGGAAGAGGATGCTCTCGGAGTGGCTGGAGTAGGAGCGGTTCTCCTCGATCGCCCCGGCCAGGCCGACCTGGCGGAAGAGCTCCATGCTGCGGGGATTGATGCTGCGTGCGCGCGGGTGGACCATCGATCCGCCACGCCGCTCGACGAGCAGAACCGGTACGCCGTGATGGGAGAGGAACAGCGCGCCGGACAGGCCCGCGAGCCCGCCGCCGACGATGAGCACCGGTGTTTCCTCGTCGTACATGAGTCCTCCCTTGCAGGGTGATTCGGTGGCGGTCCCGCCCTTCGGGGGCGCCGCCCGTGCATGGTCGCCGCACCCGCTCGAAGCCCGCTGTGCGCGCGCTCGGGCACGCGGGCCCTCCTCCTCTTCAGGTCCCGCACGAGTCCGCTTCGAGTGGGCACTGGCAAAAACGTGGGACGACCCGACATGGAGGTGGCAGATGACCATGCCCCGGCGCCGTTTCCTCGGTGGAGCGGCCGCGCTGACCCTCGCTTCCCTGCCCGCCGCGGGTGCGCCCGCCGCCGCCGCGGGCGCACCCGGCGGACGCCCCCGCCCGGCCCGGGTGGACGTGACCCTGACGCATGAAGGCTGGGAACTCTCCCCCTCAGGCCCGCTGCGGGCGGGAGTGACCGGTTTCCACGCGACCACCCGGGACGAATCAGGGCACTACTTCTCGATCCTGCGCATGCGCCGGGGGACCACCATCGAACGAGCCATCGAGCTCATCACGGCCGGCAATTCCGACGACCCGGAGATCGCCCTGCCGGCGAGGCGCGCGCTGTACCGGGAGGTCGATTTCAACGGCGGTGCCGCGGTGTACCCCGGCCGCCGCACGATCTACACCACGTGCCTCCGCGACACCACCTACCACCTGGGAGAGGCGGCCGCCCAGTGGGTGCCGGACCGCCCTCCGTTCCACGTCGCCCCGGTGGAGGTGACCGGCCCGGGGGTCGACACCCCGCCTCTGCGCGCCGATGTGCGCCTCACCGCACGCCAGACCACGGACGGGCCCGTCTTCGACATACGCGGCAGGTTCCCGGCGGATTCCGTCATCCGCTTCGACAACAAGACGCCGCTCCCCCAGGAGATCATTCTGCGCAAGCTGATCGACGGGAAGACCGCCGAGGACGTGGCCGCCTACTATGACTCGCTCCGCTCCGGCTCCCCCCTGCCCGAGCCCTACGTCCAAGAGCGGTTCGGAGGCATGCTGCCGATCTCCCCGGGCCGACGCGGCACAGTGCGCGTCGAAGGCCTTCCCACCGGCCTGTTCAGCATCCTCTCGCACGTAAAGGACCCCTACACCGGTGAGACGCAGGCCTCCCAGGGGGCGTACAGCGTCGTCGAGCTGTGCTGATCCGACAGAGACCGCTGGGGAGCGGCCTCACCCGACCCTTCGGATGTGGCCGCCCCCCAGGAATTCCGCGTAGAGGCGCCGCAGCCGGTCCGAGGGGGGCAGGTCGAGCTCGTCGCTGAGCAGCCGTTCCAGTTCCTGGTAGCTCTGCAGCGCATCCCAGCGCCGCCCGGACCGGAAAAGCGCCTTGATCAACTGCTCGTGGTACCACTCGTTGTACGGGTCGGCCTGGATGAGCATGCGCAGCTCACCTATCACCCGGTAGTCGTCCCCGCAGAGCATGTCGGCGTTGATCCGCTGCATGAGCACCTGTCTGCGGCGCTCCTGCAGCGCGGCGGCATAGGCGCTCAGCGTCGGACCCTTGGGGGTGTCGGAGAGGGGCTCCCCCTTCCACAGATCGAGCGCCTGACCGAGCCTCCCGGCCGCCTCCCTGGTGCGGCCCCGCCGGAGAAGCGTCTCCCCCTCGGCCGCGAGCGCCTCGAAGTGATGCAGGTCGAGCGCCCCTTCGGGAACGATGAGCACGTACCCGCCCGGTCGCGTGATGAGCTCTTCCGCGTACAGGGCCCCCCGCCGGAGCTGGTACACGTACGTCTGGACGGTCGCCACCGCGGTCCTGGGGGGCGACTCGCCCCACATCTCGGAGATGACGGCGTCCCGTGTGACCGTCTGGTTCTCGCGGGCGAGGAAGAGGGCGAGAACCTGCCGGAGGCGAGGCGCGCTGGGCGCACTCATCCGACCTGCCGCACCGACTTCCAACGCCCCGAGGATCGAGAATCGGATGTCGCCCACCATCCGGTCCGCCGCTTCCACCACAGATCGCACCCTCCATAGAGTCGGCTCGCCCTTGAGCGCGCTCCACTGCTCCCCGATGGAACGCAGAGCAGGCGGCTGAGAACGCGGCCAAAGCGGCCCGACCGGACTACTGCCGGCCGTTCTTCCTCGACGACTCCGGGACAGCCCCTTTTTCGATTGTCGAGAGGAACACAGAAGCAATGTTGCGGACCATGGACCGGAAAAGCCCATGTCACCCTATTGACATCTTTTTCGCACAATTATCTTGATTGTAATTAAAATCCCTCCCGAATCCCAGTGGTCACGCAGGGGCCCGGCGTCCAGGACCGGCCATCCTCCCCATAAGCGACATCAGGCACGAAAACACGCACCAAGCCCTATGGGGAACCCGAATATCAGTGGATTGATCACTCTCAGTGGGATAAGCTTTACGGTCTCCGAATCAGGGCAGAGGCGACCAGACATCCCGCCACTTCGAGAAGCGCCGAAACCCCCAGTACAACGAGGAGGGAACCGCCTCCGCCCTGCCCCAGCACCAGCCCTCGCGCCGCCTCGATGGCATAGGTGATCGGATTCGCCGACGCGAGCGTCGCGAGCCAACCCGGCTGATCGGCGAGCGGGACGAACGCCGTCGAGACGAACATCAGCGGGAACACGACCGCCACCCCCACCATCTGGAGGAGCTCGGGGTTACGCAGCCATGTGCCCAGCGCGAGGAAGATCCCGGACAGGGCGGTTCCGATCACCACCGCCACGGCCATCGCCGCCAGCGCTCCGGCGATCCCCGCCGGCGGGCGGTGGCCCAGCAGCGCCACGGCCACCACGGTGAGCACCCCCACCTGCATGGCGATCCGGACTGCGTCGTGCAGATTGCGCCCGATGACGACCGCGGCCAGGTTCACCGGCAGCCTGCGGAGCCGGGGCAGGACGCCGTCGCGCAGTTCGTCCGCGATCCCCGTCCCCGTCCACATCGCCGTCTGCGCCGCGGTCGTCACCAGGATCGCCGGGGTCAGGTAGTCGATGTAGGAGATCCCGGCCGGGAATCCCTGCGCCTCGATGATGCTCCGGAACATCTGGCTGAACAGCGTCAGCAGGATCAGCGGCTGGACCAGGCTGATCAGCAGCATCCGGGGGGAGCGCAGGGAACGCAGCGACCGGCCGGCCAACACGCGCACCTGACCCGCCAGCCCGGTGCCCTCCCAGCGCGGTCCGGTGCCGCCCCGCACCGCCGCAGCGGACGCGACCGTCTCGGTCACCACGTGAACGCCTCCTTGGTCATGGGGCCGGTCGCCGCGTCAATGCGGCGAAGACGTCGTCGAGCGTCGGCTCGTCCAGGGAGATCCTGGAGGGTTCGAGACCCGATGCGTCGAGGGACCGGACGACACCGGCCAGCATCCGCGGCGCATCGATGGGGACCACGGTCCGCTCTCCGTCGCCGTAAGGATCGAACCCGGCCTCGCGCAGGACGCGCAGGGCGGCGCCGCGGTCGGCCCCCGAGCCGAAGGAGAGCGACACGCTCAGGCTGCCCAGGCCAGCCTTGAGCTCGGCCGCCGTCCCCTCTGCGGCCACACGCCCCCGGGACAGCACCGTGATCCGGTCCGCGAGGCGGTCCGCCTCCTCCAGGTACTGCGTGGTCAGCAGGACGGCGCACCCCTCCGCGGCGAGCTCCTCGACCACGCTCCACAGCGCGGCGCGCCCCGCCGGGTCCAGCCCGGTGGTCGGCTCGTCCAGGAACACCGCCTCCGGGCTCCCGAGGAGGCAGGCCGCCAGATCGAGACGCCGCAGCATGCCGCCGGAGTACTCCGCTGCGGGCCTGCCCGCCGCCTCGGCCAGGCCGAACGCCTCCAGGAGCCGCTCAGTCCGCTCCCTCGCCGCGCGACGTCCGGCACCGAGCAGGCGCGCCACGAACACCAGGTTGTCGCACCCGCTCATCCGCACGTCCACAGAGCTGAACTGCCCGGCGACGCCGATCCTCCGTCGCACTTCGCGCCCCTCTGCGACGACGTCGCACCCGGCGACACGCGCGGTCCCCCCGGTCGGGGGGATCAGCGTGGTCAGGATGTCGACGAGTGTCGTCTTCCCCGCACCGTTGTGCCCCAGCAGGCCGAGCACTTCGCCGGCGCAGACGTGCAGCCCGACCCCGTCCAGCGCCGTGACCCCGCCGAATTCCCGGATGAGGCCGACGGCTTCGATCACCGGCCGGTCCACGCCACCTCCTCGTTTCCGCCGGCCTCATCACCGGCGGGTGCGGGAAGTCCGCGCAGCCGCGTGGCCGAGATCACCAGCATCGCCACGGCGAAGATCACCAGCGGTGCCGCCATGAGCTGTTCAAGCCCGCTCAACTCCAGCGCGCCAAGGTGTGACCAGGGGTCATGCCCATTGAGCAGGTTCACCGCCAGATACGTCCGGCCGACGGTGAGCAGGAAGAGCAGCACCGCGACCAGGCTCCGCCAGGCCGAACCGCGTCCCCAGGAGAACAGCAGCAGGACCGCGGGCAGCAGCCACGCCCAGTGGTGGGTCCAGGCGTGGGGGGTCGCCATGGGGACGGCCAGACCGACGAGGGTGAGCGCCTCCAGCGAGCTCCCCCGCCGGTGCAGCCCCGCCGCCACCGCCAGCACCACCAGGGTGAAGGCCGCGGCGATCGGGAACCAGACGAGGCGGACGTCGTCGGTGTGGGCGAAGCGGATGATCACCCCCATGATCGACTGGTTCAGCGGGATCTCCGGATTCGCGTGCACCCGATCGGTCGTCCACAGCACCGAGCTCCAGTAGGTCCAGGCCGTCCCCGGCAGCACGGCGAATCCCAGCGCGACCGTGCCCAGGAACGTCCCCGTGGCGACCGCCGCGGCCCGGAACTGCCGGGTCACCAGCAGATAGACGATGAACAGGGCGGGGACCACCTTGATCCCGGCCGCGATCCCGGTCAGGACGCCGCGCCACCGCGCTCCCTGGGGACGGATCAGGTCCACCAGGACGATCCACATGAGGAGCAGGTTCACCTGCCCGGTGGAGAACTCGTGTGAGAGAGGCTCCATGAAGACCGGGAACAGGGCGGCGGCCGCCACCGTGAGGGCCATCCGGGAGCGGAGCGGAGTGCCTCTCCGCTCCAGGTACCACCACACCACGAGTTGCAGGCACATCAGCTTGGCGATGTACCACAGCACCGCCGAAGGCGTCGCCCCCAGAAGAGCCAGGGGGACGAAGAGGAACGCCGCGAACGGCGGATAGTTGAACGGCGGCTCGGCCTCGTAGAGCTCGCCCCCGTCCAGCATGAGGGCGGTCGCGTCCAGGTAGATCCGCATGTCGACCTGGCCCCATTCGGGGGACACCATGAGCAGCCATGCCCAGTACGCCGCCGTCAGGACCAGACTGCTGACCACCAAGGCGATGAGCGGCCGCCGTTCCACCGCGCGGCAGAACGGCCCCGTGTCCTCCGCGACGTCCCTCCGGTTCGTCCTCAGCACCTACCGGCACCTCCCTCTGTCCGGGCTTCCGGCCCCTCGTGACCGTCCGCGGCATCGGAAGGGACGGTCGCACGCCCTCCTGGGCTCGCCCTGGTGCCCCGATGGAAGGCACCCGCCCCGGCACGGCGACGCGGGCCGGGGTGCAGATCAGAAGGTCCTCCGCCCCAGAACCGCCGCCAGGGCGTCGCCCACCGCGCCGGCCGCCCCGTCCACCGGGGGCCCCGGCGAGCGCCACGCCACGAAGCCGTCCGGACGGACCAGCACCGCCCCGCCCGCGCCCACCCCGTAGGCGGGGGCCCAGGCACCGGCCTCATCCGCCGCCGGCTCCCCGGGGCCGACCGTGCGGCAGGACACCTCGACGCCGTACCTCTCCGCCGTCCGCCGCGCGGCGGCGGCCCATGCGCCGTCTCCCGGCGCACTCAGCAGGGTGAACCGGGGGCCGAACAGGTCCGTGGTGGACGCCGCGGCACCGCGCAGCGGTACGTGCGGGGCACGCGTCCCGGGGGCGCCCGGATCGACGCCGCCCCAGACCTCGTCCGGGCCGGCGGGCACCGCCCCCGGGACCGCGGCGGAGGCGTACCGGTAGCCGAACATGACCTCCGGATCGGGCCTCAGTCCGGCCGGAGGCTCGCCCCGGCCGCCGCGCAGCAGCCTCGGGCGGTCCTGCGAGCGCAGCACCGCCTGGCGTACCGTCGCCAGCGCCACCGGCCTGCGTTCCTCCTCATAGCTGGCCGCCAGCGACGCGCCGGCCGCACCGGTGACCATCAGGGCGAGCTTCCAGGCCAGGTTGTGCGCGTCGGCCACCCCGGTATTGGAGCCGAATGCGCCGCTCGGCGGCATCACATGGGCCGCGTCGCCGACCAGGTGTACGCGTCCCCGGGTGAATGAGTCGGCGACGAGGGCGGAGGCCTGCCACGGAACCACGCCGCGGACGTGCACCGGGAGGTCGGGGATCCCCGCGGCCAGCCGGACCAGCTCCGTGCAGCGCGACTCGCCGTAGGCCTCCGGGTCCCCCTCGGTGTCGTCCATGACGTGCAGCAGCCAGCGATGGGCGTTGTCGACCGGGAGCAGGGCGCACCGGGTCCCCGCCGCCGTGACATAGGACAGGATGAAGCGGCGGTCGCCCAGCGCCTCCCGCAGATCCGCTTCGAAGGCGATGTTGACGAACCGGGCCATGTTCGCGCGCCCCGTGCGGCCGATGCCCAACCGCTCCCGTACGGTGCCGCCCGCTCCGTCGGCGGCTACGAGGTACCGGCATCGGATCGCGAGCTCCTCCCCCGACGCCCGGCGCGCCACGGCCGAGACCCCCTCCCCGTCCTGTTCGAATGAGGACAGCTCGACCCCGAACCGCAGGTCCGCACCGAGCTCCGCGGCCCGGTCCCGCAGGATCGGTTCGAGTTCGTCCTGGTGGCACAGGCACCATCCGCACGCGCTGAACCGCCCGTAGTCGGCGCCGCTGTCCGCGTGGTAGTCCTCCCGGAGTTCGGCGAAGCGGCGCCCGCTCAGGCTCTCCATCGCGATGACACCACTGTTGCCGGCCAGCGCCCGGCCGGACTCGGTGCCGCGGATCCGCTCCTCCAGCCCGACCCCCCGGAAGAGCTCCATGGTCCGCGGATTGACGCCGCGCGCCCGGGGATGCGGTGACAGCCCCGAGCGCCGCTCGATCAGAACCGGCCGCAGCCCTTGATGCGCCGTGAAGACGGCCGCCGAAAGCCCGACCAGTCCCCCTCCGATGATCAAGACGTCCGTGTCGATCTGGTGCACCACGTTCCGCCCTCCACTTCGCTCGGACCACCGATCGTCCCTGTGGCAGAACACGCTAGGCGGGCGCGCGGCACCCGTGCGCTCCGCTCCAGCGCCCCGCGAGCGCTCCTCGATCCCGGCTTGCGACACCTGGGCATCGGCCGTGGCCCACGCGTCGCCGAACGAGAATGGAGCCGCCGATGTCCGAGATCGAATTCCCAATACGGACAAACTCCCCCCACCTTCCGCCGGAGGAGTTCGCCGAGCTGCGGGAGAACCGGCCCGTCTGCCCCATCCGCCTGCCCACCGGAGCCGGAGCCTGGCTCGTCACCCGCCACGCCGACAACCGTGCGCTCCTCGCCGACCAGCGGTTCAGCCGTGCCGCCGCAGCCGCTGCGGGCGCGCCCCGTGCCCGGGCGATCCCGCTGGACCGGCGGTCGATCACCACCCTGGACGGGACGGAGCACGCGCGGCTCCGCTCAGCGGTCGCCCGCGGATTCACCGCACACAGGGCACGGGCGATGCGCCCGGTCGTGGAGCGAATCGCGGCGGCCCGACTCGACGTTCTCACCGCTTCCGGCCCTCCCGCAGACCTGGTCGCCGGCTTCGCGCGCCCGGTGGCCCTGGACGTCATCGGCGGCCTCATCGGGATCACCGTCGACGACCTCTCCCGCTTCCGCTCCCGCGCCGACGCCTACCTGAGCGTGGACGCCCATTCACCGGAGGAGATGGAGGAGGCGGTTGCGGGTCTGCGGTCGATGCTGTCGGCGCTCGTCGCAGAGCGGCGGGCGGAACCGGCCGACGACCTGTTCACCGACCTGGTCCACGCGCCCGAGGAGGAGCGGCTGGACACCGGTGACCTCGTGTCCTTCGGAACCACACTGCTGGTGGCGGGGTACGAGACCGTCGTCGCCCTCATCGCCAACTCGGTGGTGGTCCTGCTCGGCCGCCCCGAGCAGACCGCGCTGCTCCGAGAGCGGCCGGAGCTGCTCGACCGGGCCGTGGAGGAGCTTCTCCGCTTCACCTCGATCTCGGTGAGCGGGGGGACGTTGCGCGTCGCCGTAGAGGACATGGAGCTGTCCGGGCAGCGGATCGCGGCGGGCGAAGCGGTGCAGCCCTCCACGTCGGCGGCCAACCGCGACCCGCGGGTCTTCTCGGAACCGGACCGGTTCGACGTCACACGGAAGCACAACCCCCACATCGCCTTCGGTCACGGCATCCACCGCTGCCTGGGCGCGAGTCTGGCCCGGCTCGAATTGCGCACCGCCATCGGGGCGCTCCTCAGCCGCCTTCCCGGCCTGCGGCTCGCCGTCGAAGAGGAAGAGATCGCGTGGGACCGCCGAAAAATGATCCGTGCCCCGCACGCCCTACCGGTGACCTGGTGAAATCCGACCAGTCCAATAAATACTCATATTTCCTAAATTTCCCGTTTAGTGATCCTCTAGTGAGCGCTGAGATCGGCTCACTATGTTGACGGACGTTTTGAGAGAGCCCTGACCTTGCACACCGCTGGGGCCTTGTAGTCGCCCACACATCGATTGGCGGTAAGCGACAAATGCAAGTAGGTGTCCTCGGCCCCCTGGACATCACTCTGAACGGCACGCCGGCCACTCCCTCAGCGCCCAAACTCCGGAGCGTCCTGGCGCTTCTCGCGCTCCGCGCCAACACGATCGTCGGAACGCACCAGATCATCGAAGAGCTGTGGGGGGAGAATCCCCCGCCGAGCGCGACCACGACCCTGCAGACCTACATCTACCAACTGCGGAAGCTGCTGTGCGGCAACGAAAAGGCGGGCGAGACCGGTGGAGGGCCCTCCGGACCGGTCCTGCGCACATCCTTCGGCGGGTACCGCCTCGATCTGTCTCCCGACGCCCTCGACGCGCAGCGCTTCACCAGCGCGGTCAACCGCGGGCGGGCGAAACTGGCTGACGGCGACACCGAGGCGGCCGCCGAGATCCTGCGCGAGGCCCTGGCCATGTGGCGCGGACCGACCCTCGCCGACGTCGCGCGCGGCCCCCAGACCGACGCCGATGTCGTACGCCTGGAGGAGATGCGCAACAGCGCGCTGGAGAGCCGGATCGCCGTCGACCTTCGGCTCGGGCGGCACAACGAGGTCATCAGCGAACTCACCGGGATCGTCGCGCAGCACCCCACGCATGAGGGGTTCCAGGCGAAGCTCATGCAGGCGCTCTACTCCGCGGGCCGCCGCTCCGAAGCACTCGGCGTCTTCCAGCGAGCCCGAGCCGCCATGGCCGACCAGCTCGGCCTGGAGCCGTCGAACGAACTGCGCGAGCTCCAACGGCACATCCTTGCCGGGGACGCCCCTCCCGCCCCCGAAGCCTCCCCAGCCCGCGTCGGCACCGCGCCCGACTCCCTGCCGCTCGGAGAGTCGGAGCTCATAGGGCGCGAGGCCGAGAGCAGCGCGCTGCTGAGCGCCCTGCGCCGCTCCCGGCACGGCACCGTCCCCGTCGTCGCCGTGAGCGGAGCACCCGGCTCGGGAAAGACCGCCTTCACGGTCCGCCTCGCCCGCGACCTCGCCGGCGACTTCCCCGACGGCCTGTTCTACGTGCGGATGGTCGACTCCAACGCCGTCCCGATCAGTCTGGAGCGCGCCCTCGGGGAGCTCCTCGCCGCCGTGGGTCTTCCGCACGATCGGATACCGGCGGGCAGCGGTCCGCGGGCGGCGGCGTTTCGAGAATGGAGCGCGCGGAGAAAAGCGCTCGTCCTGCTGGACGATATGCCCGACGCCGAGCGGCTCGCACCGATGACACCGACCGGGGCGGGAAGCGCCCTCATCGTCATCGGCCGCCGGCGCATGGCCGACATCATGATCACCGACGCCATCGACCTCCCTCCGCTGAACCGGGACGACTCCCACCGGCTCATAGCACGGTTCGACAAGGTCGAACGGCTGCGGCACAACCCCGCCGACGCCGACGAGCTCATCGAGTTGTGCGGCGGGCTCCCCAAGGCCCTCTACTCAGCGATGCGCTGCTACCAGCGCCGACCGCACTGGAACACCCATCACCTGATGCACAAGATCCGGCAGGGAGGCGAGGACATCCTGTCCATGCGCGAGGCCGTTTCCACCACTCTGGCGCAGATCGGCCCCGATGCGGCAGCGGCCGTCCACGACCTGGCCTGCGCTATCCGCGGCCCCTTCGGCGTCGGCGATGCCGCGTCGATCCTCGGCCGGAGCGAGGGGGACGCGGAGGCGCTGCTGGAACGCATGGTGGAATTCCACCTGCTCACGGTCGATCCGAGCACCGAGAACCTCCTCTGCGCCGACGTCCGGTTCCGATACCGGATGCCGCCGGTGATCCGCTGGGCGACGCGCTCTACGCCGTCGCCCCCTGCCGTCAGCGCACGGTGACCATTGCCACCGCATGCGCCACCTGCAGACTCCATGGGGCCCGCGAGGTTGCGCTGTGCCGGTACGGGGCCGCCCGTCGGGGTCTGGACGAGGCGGATTCCGGCGTCGGCGGCGAGGCCGCCCGTGATGCGGGCGGAGTCGGTCCGGGTTCATACAGGGTGTCGGCGGAAGCGGGCATGGCGGACTGATCGCGCAACGGAGTTCCTCGGGACGTGGACCCGGCGGTTTCGTCCCTACAGGAACTCTGTTGCCGTTTTCAGAGGTTTCCCAAGACCGCCGCACGGTCGTGACCTGGCGGTTCGCGCCCACCGCACGAGAACGAAAGCACCCTGCCCGAAAATGGGTCCCTCTTGGTCGGAATTCACCGATACATCCATCCTGGCACGGAGCCCTTGATATCCGGGACGACGGCCATAAAGACCCGAAAACCCTGGACCGTGGTTCCGTCCCGCCACGCTCGTTTCCGTGGTTCCCCTGCCGGTGCCGTCGGCCTGGACTCACCTGGGCAGGAACAGGCCTTAACCGATCCGGTGACGGAAATCGCCACCGCTCCGTCGCCACGTGGCCGGTCAAACGTGTTTTCCCGTTTTCCGCGAGCACGAGTCCGGACGGACGCCCTGGAACATCGGTGAAACCACCAGTCATTTTGGAACGTTATCGACACCTGATTCCCAGTGTCGAATATTCGGTGGGCAGCGCACTGGAAAAGGACACCTGGTATTCGCTGCGCACTTCACGAGGAGAAGTGAGATGGGATCACGGCACCTGGTTCACCGAACGTCGACCGTCTTTCTCGGCCTGCTGCCGACCGCCGCTCTCATCCCCGTGTCGTCGGGAACGGCCGCCGCCGGCTCCGTGGAGACCATGGGCGGATCGGGACCATACGACGCCGAATACGAGACCACCCTGGACGACTGGGACCGGCTGCCCTCGGACCTGCCCGCGTTCACGGGCAACCTCGACGTCGGGTACTACGGCACCTTCGGGGAGCCCAACGGCGGCGAGTACGGCCGGGTGGGCACCGCATGGCTGAAGTGGCGGCTCAAGGGTGACGAGGATGCCGGGCGGGAGTTCGTCGGCAGCGACTGCGGCCTGTGCTCCACCGATTGGGACGTGCGGCAGAAGAACCTCACGTAGGCGCGTCCGGGACGTACCGGTCCCACGGGCGCCTCGGGCGGTCCCCGGCGTGCGACCGCCCGAAGGCCTCGATGCCTACCGTAGAGCGAGACGAACATGTCCTGCCCGATGCCGTCCTGCCGGAAGCAGATCAGCGGGTCCTGCTCGGCGAGTTGGGTGAGGGCGACGTGCGACAGACCGCGGCCCCGGAGGGCGACCGATTCATCGGGCGGCCCGGTCGCCGTCCGGGCGCCCGGCGCGCCGGCGTCAGACCCGCGTTCCCGCAGCGGGCGCGTCCGCCGACCGTTCGTGCTCCTCGATCACGGCGCGCGTGTCGGCTTCGTCGGCGAACCACGCGGCCAGGTCGGCGGGGTCGCCGAACCCGTTGGCGAAGCGGTCGGCGAGCGCCTGGTGCCGGTTCGCCGCCAGGCAGAAGTCGACGACATAGGGCGGATTGAAGTGCAGGTGGGCGGCGATTTCGCTGGTGAAGGGTCCGGCGTAGTCCATGTAGCGGGCGAAGGCCGCGTGCATGAAGTCGTCGTCGAAGGGGCGGTCGCCGTGCTCCAGGATCGCCTCCAGGTAGACCTTCGCCGCCATGCTCGCGTTGTTGGCGTCCTGCTGGAGGGCCGGGGAGGTCACCACGACGGTGTCGCCCATCCCCAGCACCGACCTCCCCGAGGGCAGGTGCGCGACGGGGACGCGGACCAGCGGGTTGGCGTGGTCCACGGTCACCGCGCGGCCGTCGGCGAGCCGGGCGCCGCGGTAGACCTCGTGGCGGTGCGGCAGGTACTCCCCGATCAGGTCCAGCATCACGTCGAGGTGCGCCTCGGGCGTGAGGCGCTGCGGGAAGCGCGACATCGGGCCGTCGGCGGCGCCGGTGATGCAGATCTGCCGGCACCTGCCGGGCACCGAGTATCCGGGCCACGCGATCACGTGGCCCAGGCCGGGCACGATGTCGACCCCGATCCCGTCCTGGTCGGGGTGGTCCGGCGCGTCCTGCACGTAGGCGATGGCCGTGGCCACCCGCGGCATCCTGGCCAGGTCGCGCGAGGTGTCGACGGGGAACATGTCGGCGAGGCCGCTGTGCCCGGTGGCCACGACGGTCAGATCGAACATCAGGGCGAGCCGGTCGAGGTCGGTCACCGTGGCCCCGTGGAGCACGACCCTGCCGCCGCGCTCCTCGAAGACCTCCTGCCACACCGACATCTTGACCCGCTCGTCGATCGACTGCGCCGGGGCGTCGAGCCGGCCGGTCCAGTCGAACGCGGTCGCGCCGTCGGGGGCGTATCCGGTGATCCGCGTGCCGGCGAGCGGCTGCGCCTCCTCGTCCCAGAAGTTCAGGCCGTACTCGCGCTCCGCCTCGCGGGCCGCGTCGTAGAGGATCTGCATGGAGACGGCGCGGCCCGTGTAGAGCTCCTCGGAGCTGCGCACCGTCATGAGCGTCACGTCGTAGTCGTGCTCCTGCAGACACAACGCCAACTGCAGGCCCGACTGGCCACCGCCGACGATCAGGATCTTGCGCATCGCTCTCCGCCCCCCGCACGAAAGACACCCGAAAGCCCCTGAGCCGGACGATGCGTCCGGGAAGGGACGACCGCAATGTTCACGGTGGGAAACATCGCATGTCAACTCTGTGACCACTCCGAGGGCCCGGGACCGGGGATCGGCGCAGCGCCGCCCGCGCCCGTGCGCCGCCGGGCGGCGCTGCGCCCGTCCCCACCGCGAGTGCGGAGCGGTCCGCGGCGGGTCCGGTCGGCCGGGGAGTTCAGGAGTCCCCGGCGGGCGGGTCCGGCCGCCGCGCTTGCAGGTGCGGCAGGCGCAGCCGGATCGGCTGGTGCGGCGCCGCCGGCGGAACGGCCTCGCTCCTCAACGAGCGCAGCAGGGCCGCCATCATCAGGAACCCCATGACGAAGAACGGCAGGCCGATGACGATGGCCACGTCCTGCAGGGCGGCCAGCCCCGACTGGCCGGTGGCGGCGATCAGCGTGGCCGCGACCACTCCTTCGGTCACCGCCCAGAAGACCCGCTGGCGCACCGGGGTCTCCCCCTGGCGCCCCGAGGCCAGCATGTCGACCACGAAGGAGGCCGAGTCGGAGGAGGTGATGAAGAAGACGGCCACGATCACCACCGCCAGGGTCGCCACCGCCGTGGTGAAGGGGAAGTTCGCCAGGAAGGCGAACAGCGCGCTGGGGATGTCGCCCTCGACCGCGACCTCCTGGACGAGGCCGCCGGCCCCGTCCATCTCGATGTTGATCGCCGACAGCCCGAACACGCTGAACCACACGATGGTGAACGCCGTGGGCAGTCCGAGGACCCCGAGCACGAACTCCCGGATCGTGCGCCCCTTGGAGATGCGGGCGATGAAGATCCCCACGAAGGGCGACCAGGTGATCGTCCACGCCCAGTAGAAGACCGTCCAACTGCCCTGCCACCCCGTGTCGCCGAAGGTGTCGTTCCAGAACGACAGGGGGATCAGCCAGTTCAGGTAGACCCCGATCATCTCGATGGTTCCCCTGACCAGGTACAGGGTCGAACCGGTGACCAGGATGAACAGCAGCAGGCCGACCGCCATGGCGATGTTGATGTTGGACAGCCACTTGATGCCCTTGTCCAGTCCGAGCGCCACCGAGATCGTCGCGATGACGGTGATCACGGTGATCAGCAGGACCTGCACGGGCTTGCTGACATCCACCCCGAAGAGGGAGGCCAGTCCGCTGTTGATCTGCAGCGTGCCCAGTCCGAGCGAGACCGCGACGCCGAACAGGGTGCCGATGACGGCGAGGGTGTCGATGGCCCTGCCGATCGGCCCGTTGATCCGTTCGCCGAGGAACGGCTGGAAGATCGAGCTGACCCGCAGCGGCAGCCCTCGCCGGTAGCTGAAGTAGCCGAAGCACAGCGCGGGCAGGCAGAAGATCGTCCACGTGTGCAGGCCGAAGTGGTAGAAGGTGTAGCCCATGGCCTGGTTGGCGGCTTCGACCGACTGGGGTTCGACGTTGCCCTGCGGCGGTACGGCGAAGTGGCTGATCGGTTCGGCGACCCCCCAGAACATCAGGATGGTGCCGATGCCCGCCGCGAACAGCATGGCGAACCAGGTCAGGTTGTTGTACTCGGGGCGGTCGTCCTCGCCGCCCAGCCGCACGCGCCCGTAGCGGCTGACCCCGATCCAGACCAGGAAGATCAGGAACGTGGTCACGCCGAGGATGTAGAACCAGCCGAGACTGCGGATGATCCAGTCCGCCACCGCGCCGAACAGCGCGTCCATCGTGTCGGTGAAGAGGATGGACGCCGAGACGAACAGGACCGTCAGCGCCACGGCGACGGAGAAGATGGCCGGATCCGCGCGGAAGCCCAGCCTGTTCAGCAGGTACACCTGGCTCTTGACTCCTTCTGGCAGGGTGATCGGTCGCCCGCGGACCCCGAGCGGCGAGCCGGGTGGGGACGGCGTCGCCACCGGAGGTGACCCCACCCCACCGGACACCTGAAGTGACCATCCTATATACGGAGAGTCATTTCACGGCACGGCCATCAGCACGGCGTGTGAGGCGGATCGCCGTGGGTAGCGCACCCCTATGGCAACCTCTCGATTGGAACGACCGCGGCAGGGCAAGTGGATCGCGGGGGTGTGCGCCGGACTGGCCGACCGCTTCGGCGTCTCGCGCGGTCTGATGCGCATCGGATTCGTGCTCTTCGGGCTGTTCGGGGTGGGCGAGATCGTCTACATCGCGCTGTGGATCATCATCCCCAAGGCCCCCGACGCCCGGCCCGTGTGAGGCGCGCCCCTTCCGCGCCGATCCCGGTCTCATCGGGGTGAGAGCGACCGCTTCAGACCCTCCCCCGCCCTCCGGGAACCCGGGTCGGGACCGGCGGCGACGCGCCGTGCGAGCGGATCCCCGCACCCCTGTTCACGGAAGGTCACCGGAGCACTACGCTCCTTGGGGCGAGGGGGCAGGTATCGAGCAGGACGAACGGGGTTGACATGAGCGACGGACCGAGGCCGGATCCCGACGCGTCCGCGGCGGAAGGCTCGGACGGCAGCACCCCGCTGAAGCGGGTCATCAGCCCGAAACTGCTGCTGCTCTTCGTCATCGGCGACGTCCTCGGAACGACGATCTACGCGCTGACCGGCCAGATCGCCGGCAGGGTCGGCGGCGCGCTGTGGGTGCCCTTCCTGGTCGCGTTCCTGGTGGCGTTCCTGACGGCCTTCAGCTACCTGGAGCTGGTCAGCAAGTACCCGCGCGCGGCGGGCGCCGCGCTGTACGTGCACAAGGCGTTCGGGGTGCACTTTCTGACGTTCATGGTCGCCTTCGCCGTCATGAGCTCGGGCATCACCTCGGCCGCATCGGCCGCGCAGGGGGTCAGCGGCGACTACCTCGCCGCGATCGTCGGGCCGGACGTGCCCTCGTGGGCCGTCGCCATCGGCTTCCTGCTACTGCTCGCCGGCATCAACCTGCGCGGGATCAGCGAGTCGGTGAGGCTCAACGTCCTCCTCACCCTGGTCGAGCTCTCCGGCCTCGTCATCGTCATCGTGTTCGGCGTGATCGCCATCCTCGGCGGGTCCGGCGACCCCGGCCTCGGCGGCGATCCCGGGCGGCTGCTGGAGTTCAACACCGACACCGGCCCGTTCTTCGCGGTCACGTCGGCCACCGCGCTCGCCTTCTTCGCCATGGTCGGCTTCGAGGACTCGGTGAACATGGCCGAGGAGACCAGGGATCCGGTGCGGACGTTCCCCCGGATGGTGCTCCTCGGCCTGTGCATCACGGCCATGATCTACCTGGCCATCGCCGTGGTCACCTCGGCCCTGGTGCCCACGGGGCTGCTGGCGGAGTCCGACGGCCCGCTGCTGCTGGTGGTCCAGGCGGCGGCGCCCTGGTTCCCGCCGGTCGTGTTCTCCCTCATCGCGATATTCGCGCTGACCAACACCGCGCTGATCAACATGCTGATGGCGAGCCGGCTGCTCTACGGCATGGCCAACGAGCGCGTCATCCCGCGCGCGTTCGGATCGGTGCTCGCGGTCCGCCGCACCCCGTGGGTGTCGGTTCTGTTCACCAGCATCATCGCCGTCATCCTGGTCAGCTCGGTGACCATCGCCGACCTCGGCGGCACCACCTCGCTGCTGCTGCTGATGGTGTTCGCCGTGGTCAACGTCGCGGTGCTGGTACTGCGCAGGGACAGGGTCGCCCACGAGCACTTCACCGCGCCCACCTGGGCCC
Organism: Spinactinospora alkalitolerans; assembly: GCF_013408795.1. Classification (NCBI taxonomy): domain Bacteria; kingdom Bacillati; phylum Actinomycetota; class Actinomycetes; order Streptosporangiales; family Nocardiopsidaceae; genus Spinactinospora; species Spinactinospora alkalitolerans. The sequence continues at coordinate 496,702 of NZ_JACCCC010000001.1, read as the reverse complement.
CGGTGCTCGGCGCCATCACCTGCGTGTTCTTCGCGCTGCCGATCACCGGCCGACCGTTGGAGGAGTACGTCATCGCCGGCGCGCTGCTCGGCATCGGCGTGCTTTTCTGGCTGGCCAACCACTTCCTCGGCAGGCGGGTCGACTTCGACCCCGCCGCCCTCGACAAGTAGCGCCGAGACCACGCGTTCGCCGCGCGGGGCGTTCGGGAGGTATCCCCGAGCCCGATCCGGGAAGTCGAAGAGGTATCCATCTGATCTCAGCCGGCAATCGGGACGCGGGTTTCGGCCCCACCGGCTGAGCGGACGTCTCTGGCAGGTGAGAACATTGTCCCGCGATCCGGGGGAAACCGTCTCCGGCCTGCGCCGCTTGGCCGCACGCACCCCGGAAACGAGGAATCGCCACGTCGACCTCCTGCGCGCCTTCGCCATCTCAGCGGTGGTGATCGGGCACTGGCTCGCCATTGTCGTGGTCCATGACGACGGTGGCGTCCACGGGGGCAACGCTCTGGCCACGCTGCCGTGGAGTCGCCCACTGACCTGGCTCTTCCAGGTCATGCCGGTGTTCTTCCTCGTCGGCGGCTATGCGAACGGAGCCTCCCTCCGCTCCCACCGTGGCAGGGGCGGCGACGCCGCAAGCTGGCTGCTCGGCCGCACCGACCGGCTTCTCCGGCCCACGACCGCGTTTCTCGTGCTGCTCGCGGCCTCCGCCGTACTCGCTCGGGTCTTCGGGGTCGAGCCGGAGCTCATCGGCATGGCCACCTGGGCGGCCTCGATCCCGCTGTGGTTCCTCGCCGCCTACCTCGCTGTCGTCTTCCTGTCCCCGTTGACCCATGCCCTGCACCGGCGCGCCGGCCTCGCCGTCCCGGTCGCCCTCGCCGCCGTGGTCGGCGCTTCGGACGCGGCGCGCATGTCGCTGGACGTGCCTGTCATCGGCGCCGCCAATCATCTCCTCGTCTGGTTGGCGGTGCACCAACTCGGCTTCGCCTGGCGGGACGGACGGCTCAGGACCGACTTCCGCTCGACGGGCCCCATGGTGGTGGTGGGTTTGGGGGTGTTGACGGCACTGACCGTCTTCGGCCCCTATCCGATCAGCATGGTCGGCGTGCCCGGCGCGGAGTTCCAGAACACCGCGCCGCCGACACTGGCTCTTCTCGCGCTCGCGCTCACCCAGACCGGGATCGCCCTGTCCCTGGACCGGGCGGGCAACCGGTGGCTGCGGCGCATGCGGCCGTGGACGGTGGTGGTGGGCATGAACGCGGTGGTCCTCACCGTGTTCCTGTGGCACATGGCGGCGGCCGTGGTCGCCGCGGCGGCGCTCTATCCGACGGGGATCTTCCCCCAGCCGCCGGTGGGTTCGGCCGCGTGGATACTGTGGCGCCTGCCGTGGCTCGCCTGCTCGGCACTGGTGCTCACCGTGTTCGTGGCCGTGCTCGGCCGGATCGAGCAGCGGACCGGTCCGTCCGGAACGGGACACGGCATCGACGCGGACAGCGGGAACGTGAAGACGCGCCTGCGGGCGTGGGCGTGGAGAGCGCTCACCGTCGGCGGATCGGCGTCCGTTCTGGGCGGCTTCATCGGTATCGCACTCGCCGGTCAGGGATACCACGGCCCTGGCGGCCTGCCGACCGGGGCGTTGGCGGCGTACCTGCTCGGCGCGGCCGTACTGCGGATCACCCGCCGTCGGATGCGCGGGCGCCGATGATCGCCCGGTCACCACGAGTCCCTCCTTCGGCTGAGGCTTCACGACCCCCGATGGTCGAGGTTGAAACTCACGTTGACGGCAGCCGGCCGGGACCTGGCCGATCTGGTGGAGGCGCTGCCGGCCACCCACCGCACGAGTCAGGTGATGCGGATGATGCCGCGTTCGAGCGCGGTGGTGATGGCGGCGGTGCGGTTGTCCACGCCGAGTTTGTCGAAGACGTGCACCAGATGCGTCTTGACGGTGGCCTCACTGATGAACAGCTCGCGGGAGATCGCCCTGTTGGACAGGCCGCGGGAGAGCAGCCGGAGGATGTCGATCTCGCGGCTGCTGAGCGCGGGCCGCGGGGAGCGCAGCCGGTCCATCAGCCGGGCCGCGACATCGGGGGCCAGAGCGGTCTGCCCGCGGGCCGCGGCCCGGACCGCCTCGCACACCTGCTCGGGCGGGGCGTCCTTGAGCATGTAGCCGGTCGCGCCGGCCTCCACGGCGGCGAGGATGTCGGCGTCGGTGTCGTAGGTGGTCAGCACCAGGACCGGCGGCGGGTCGGGCAGCGCGGCGATGTGCCGGATCGCGGTCACCCCGTCCATCCCGGCCCCCATCTGCAGGTCCATCAGCACGACGTCGACGCGCCCGGCGTCCTCGGGGCCGCCTTCCAGGGCGTCGAGGGCCGTCCGGCCGTCGGCGGCCTCGGCGACCACGCGCATGTCGTCGCGGTCGGCGAACATCGCGCGCAGCCCCCGGCGCACCACCGGGTGGTCGTCGACGAGCAGGATGCGCAGCGGGTCCGGGCTCACGGGTTCTCCTCGCGGGTCAGCGGCAGGCGGATCGCGACCGCGGTGCCCTCGCCGGCGGCGGACTCGACGTCCAGGCGGCCGCCGAGGCCCGCGATGCGCTCGCGCAGCGCGGGCAGCCCGAAGCCGGTGCCGTCGGGTCGGGGCGCGCGCGGCGGGTCGGGGGCGAAACCGACGCCGTCGTCGTAGACGTCGAGGGTCACCTCGGTGCCGAGGTAGCCCAGCGTGACGACGGCGGTCGCGGCGCGGGCGTGCGCGGTGACGTTGGCGAGGCTGGCCTGAGCGGCGCGCAGCAGCGCCACTTCGTAGCCGGGCGGCAGCGCCGCCGGAGAACCGTCGACCCGGAAGCGGCAGTCGATCCCGTTGTCGCGGCCGGTCCGCTCGCACAGCCGCCGCAGCGCCTCGGGGAGGCTGCCGCCGGAGAGGGAGGGCGGGGCCAGGTCGCGGACGAAGCGGCGCGCCTCGGCCAGGTTCGCCGACGCGCTCTCGCGGGCCTCGGCGATGCGCGCCAGCGCGATCGCGGGGTCCTGGGGCAGCGTCGTCTCGGCCGAGCGGAGCAGCAGCACGATGCTGGACAGGCCCTGGGCGAGGGTGTCGTGGATCTCCCTGGCCAGCCGCTCGCGCTCGGCCAGCACCCCCGCCTGATGCTGGGAGGCGGCGAGTTCGCCGCGGGTGCGGGTGAGGTCGTCGATCAGGACGCGCCGCTGCTCGCTCTCCCTGTACAGCGCGGCGTATCCGAGAGCGATGACGACCGCGAACGCCGCGCCGAGGAGCGGCCCCAGCATCATCGCCATCGAGAGCCGGCCGGCGTGCAGCGCCTGCGTCGCGATGACCGCCCCGGTGATCACCAGCACCGCGGCGACGGCGTGCGCGCGGCGCAGCAGGTGCAGGTGGATGAAGAACAGCGGAAAGGCCAACCACGCGAAGTCGGGGCCGACCAGCAGCAGCGCCGCCCATATGGCGGTCACCGCGGCCAGCCAGACCAGGGCCGGGGCGCGCCGGGTCCCGTGCCGGCCGACGAACGCGCCCGCGCAGTAGACGAGCGCCAGCAGCACCGCGCCGCCCAGCGCGACGCGGTCGCGGCCCGAACCGCCGTCGGGGTCGAGGCGGATCACGGCTATGGCGAGCAGCACCAGGAAACCGCCGTGCAGCGCGAGGCGCAGCAGGCGCAGCACGGTGCCGCCCGCCGACGTCCGAAGGTCCGTCGACTCCTCTTTTCCCACCACAAAAGCCTAAATCGTTGATGGGAGTGGGGGCTGTGGCCGCGGTTCTTTCCTGCACCGCCGCACGGCTTGGGAAGGCTGCCGTCAGCGCGCCGGCGCCGGCGGCGCGGAAGGCCGCGCCGCACGATCCGTGCCGGTCGCCCGCCACAGACGGCCGGGGCCTTGAGACGCCGTGTTCCCGCGACCTTTCGCTTCGCCGGACGCTGCGCGCCCGACAACAGCCCCACCAGGTCACCACGGGTCCGACCAAGGCCTGGAAACAGTCCCGCCTTCCCCCATCAGCAATCTAGGCCCGGCCCCGGTCCACGGGCATCAACCGTTCGGTTGACGTCGCACTCGAACCAACGGCGCCGCGGGATCGGCCGTCGCCCCGATGGCAACGATCATCACCGGGGCGAGCCTGGAAGGGCAAGTACGAACCCACCATGGGAAAGAAGACCATCCGTGTTCGTCGCCATCCGTGACATCCGCTTCGCCAAAGGGCGGTTCGCGCTGATGGGCTCGGTCGTCGCCCTCATCACCCTGCTGATCGTCCTGCTGTCGGGGCTGACCGCGGGGCTGGCCGACGAGTCCGTCTCCGCCATCGAGGACCTGCCCGCCGACCGCATCGCCTTCGGGGCCTCCGACGACGGCCGGCCCGAGGAGTCCTTCTCCGACAGCTCCGTCACCGCCGACCAGGTCGACGCCTGGTCCTCGGCCGACGGCGTGGAGTGGGCCGCCCCGCTCGGCATCGTCCAGACCCGCATGGAGACCGCCCGGGGCGGCTCCGACGCGATCACCGTGTTCGGGGTGCGCCCCGCGGACGGCATCGCGCCCGCGGGCCTGACCGGCGACGGCGGCGCCGTCGTCGTCAGCCGCTCGATCGCCGAGGACCGCGGCATCGGGGCGGGCGACGGCGTCACCGTCGCGGGCCGGGACCTCACGGTCGACGCGGTCGCCGACACCGCCTCCTACAGCCACACCCCCGTCGTGTGGACGACCCTCGACACGTGGCGGGCGCTCGACCCGCGGGGACCGCGCGCCGAGGACGGCGGGGAGGCCGGCGGCGGCGCGGCGGAGGCGACGGTGATCGCCGCGAAGACCCGCTCCTCCGCCGACACCGGCGCCGTCGACGACGCGGCCGGAACCGTCTCGACCACCGTCTCCGGCAGCCTGGGCGCCATCGGCTCGTTCTCCTCGGAGAACGGCTCGCTGCTCACGATGCAGGGCTTCCTCTACGCGATCTCCGCACTGGTCATCGGCGCCTTCCTGACGGTGTGGACCATCCAGCGCAGCGGCGACGTCGCCATCCTCAAGGCGCTCGGCGGTTCAACCGGCTACCTGCTGCGCGACGCGCTCGCCCAGGCCCTCATCGTGCTCGTCGCGGGCACCGCGCTCGGTGGCGCCGTCGGCTTCGCGACGGGCGCGCTGGCCATGGGGAGCGTGCCCTTCGAGCTCACTCCGACCACGACGGTGCTGCCCGTGGCCGCGATGGTCGCGCTCGGCATGCTCGGAGCCGTCCTCGCCGTCCGCCGCATCACCTCCGTCGACCCGCTGACCGCGCTTGGAGGCGTCCGATGAGCCTGGCCCTGACCGACGTCACCCTGACCTACCCCGACGGGGAGACCTCCGTGACCGCCCTGGACGACGTGTCGCTGCGCGTCGCACCCGGCGAACTGGCGGCCGTGGTCGGCCCGTCGGGCTCGGGCAAGTCCAGCCTGCTCGCCGTGGCCGCCACGCTGATCAGGCCCGCGTCGGGCACCGTCCAGGTGGGCGGCGTCGACGTCGCAGGCCTGTCGGCCGCCGAGCTGACCCGACTACGGCTGAACCGGATCGGCGTCGTCTTCCAGCAGCCCAACCTGATCGGCTCGCTCACAGCGGTCGAGCAGCTACTGGTCACCGAGCACATGCGGGGGCGCTCCCCGCGCGCATCGCGGGCCGCGGCGGCGAAGACGCTGGCGACGGTCGGCCTGGACGGCAGGCAGCACCGGCGCCCGCACCAGCTCTCCGGCGGCGAGCGCCAGCGCGTGAACATCGCCCGCGCGCTGGCGGGCGACCCCGGCGTGCTGCTGGTGGACGAGCCCACCGCCGCGCTGGACCACGACCGCGGCGCGCAGATCATCGAGCTGATCGTCGAGGTGACCCGCACCTTCCGCCTCGCCACCGTGCTGGTCACCCACGACACCGAATTCCTCGGCGCGGCGGACGCGGTCGTGGAGATGCGCGACGGACGGCTGGCGCCCGCGCCGACGGCGGCGCGAGGGTGACGCCTCTGCGAGGCCGCACCAGGCGCTGAACGGGGCGGATCCGTCCGGCCCCGCAGGTGGGGCCGCCCCGGGCACCGGCGCCTCCGGGCGCTGGGCTGCCGGTGCCCCGGCCGGAGCCGCGGCGGGGGCGGTCCCGGTGGATTTCGGCGCGGTGTGGTTGTCTGCGGCGCGGAGTTCGGGTGTGCTCTGCATGAGAGGGCGAGAACACCCCCGCATCGGGGGGCCGGCTCTCCACCGCGGTCCACGGGCACGCGGTGAGCCGCGAGGAGGCAGGAATGGACCGATCGCCCGCACCGGTGCTGGCCGGTGTCCACCACCTCAAGCTGCCGGTCGCCGACCTGGCCAGGTCACGGGAGTGGTACGCTGACCGGCTGGGTTACGAGGCCGCCATCGAGTTCATCGAGGACGGGCGGCTGATGGGCTGCATGCTGCGCCATCCGCGCGGCGGCCCGGACTTCGCGCTGCGGCTGGACCCCGCGCGGGCCGAGGCCGCCGCGGGCTTCGACTACTTCGCGATCGGAGTCCCGGACAAGGCGGCCATCGACGAACTCGCCGAACGGCTCACCGCGCTCGGAGAGGCCCACGCGGGCGTGCATCTGGCCACCGTCGGCTGGATCCTGCCCATGCTGCACGATCCGGACGGGCATGAGATCCGCTTCTATACGATCGAACACCACACCCCGGTCAACACCCGCGAACACCACACCCCGGTCAACGCACGCGAACACCACACCCCGGTCAACGCCCGCGAACACCACACCCCGGTGGGCACCGAGGGCACGATGACCGTCCGCGATCCTCGCGAGACCGCGCAGCAGCGCGAGCAGGCGCACGGCGCCCCGAGCGCTCCGGCGGCCGCCGGCCGCCCCGACCACGACGGCGCGGCAGGGCGGCCGCCGGAGCAGGACCGCGCGCCCGCAGCCGAATGACCGGGGTTCCCCGCCGCTGAGCGGCGGAGCGGGGGACGCGTGCCGCGCCGGGGCCCGGCCGCGTCCCGGTCGGGATCAGCCGCCCGCCACGGAGGGGAGCACCCGGATCTCGGTTCCGTCGGCCACCGGAGTGTCCAGCCCGGCCACCGCGCGGCACTCGTCATCGTCGACGAAGACGTTGACGTAGCGCCGCAGCCGGCCCTGTTCGTCGCGCAGCCGCTGGTCCAGGCGCGGATGGCGCAGCGCGAGCTCGTCGAGGACGTCGCGCAGCGGCATCCGGCCGTCGGCGGCGGCCAGCGGAATGGCGACCCTGGCGGCTCCGCCGCAGTCGGGGCGCAGTACCTGCGGGAGGAAGACGGTCACGTTCACGGCACTACACCTCGACCGCGCGCACGCAGAGGACGTCGGGCAGATGCGCCGCCACCTGCGTCCACTCCTCGCCGTCGTCGGTGGCGACGTAGACGTCGCCGGTCCGGGTGCCGAAGTAGAACCCCGGTACGTCCGCGCCGTCGGTGCACGCGCCGTCGCGCAGCACGATGCCGTAGTACGGGTCCTGCGGCAGCCCCTTGTTCACCGGCCGCCAGGTGGCGCCGCCGTCGTCGGTGCGCTGCACCTGCAGCCGGTGGTCCGGCGGCAGATGGCACGCCTCGCTGATCACCGGGAAGTTCAGCACCGTGCCGGGGGTGTGGGGGTGGGCGACCATGGCGAACCCGAAGTCGACGGGCAGTCCGTCGGCGATGGAGGTCCACCCGGATGCCGCGGGGTCCTCGCTGCGGTAGACGCCGTGGTGGTTCTGCGCGTAGAACACGCCGTCGGAGGCGACGGCCACCTTGTGCACGCACTGCCCGTGCTCCGGGTACTCCTCGGGGAGGAAGGTGGCGCGGATGCCCGTGCTCGCGGGCGCCCACGTCGCGCCGCTGTCGCGGGTCTGGTACACGCCGCCGGTGGACATGGCCACGGTCATGGATCGAGGGTCGGTGCCCTCGGCCGCGACCCTGCCGGGCAGGACGGTGTGGATGGCGGCGCCGCCGGCGCCGGGGAACCAGTCGGACCGGTGCGGGTGGTCCCACAGGGCGCGGACGAGTTTGAAGCTCTCGCCGCCGTCGGTGGAGCGGAACAGCGCCGTGGGTTCGACCCCGGCGTAGACGGTGCCGGGTTCGTCGCCGAAGGCGAACTGCCACACGCGGGTGAACGAGTCGTCGATGTCGTCGGGGAAGGCGATGGGCGCCCGCTGCGGTTCGTGCCAGCTGCCGCCCAGGTCGTCGCTGAACCACACGCTCGGTCCGAAGTGCGAGCTCTCGGTTCCGACGAGGATTCGCCGGGTGTGCGGGTCGACGCCTATGGCGTACACCCCCGCCATGTTCGCGTAGTCCTCGGAGTCGAGGCGGTGCGGACCGCTCAGCCGCCAGATGCGACGGTCGTCGCTCGTCGCGGTGAACAGACCCTTGCGGGTTCCGATGACCAGGAGAAATGCCATAACAACCTCCAGAGTGAGCCGCTGCGGCTCACTCTGGCACGTCCCTATGACAGTCGATGGGAGGAGGACTCGGCGTCGAGTGCCTTGCGCAGCAGGTCCAGCAGGGCCCTTTGGTCCTCGACGCCCAGGCGGGACAGCAGCGACCGCTCGACCGCGGCGCCGAGGAGCTCCGCGCGCACCTTCCGCCCCTCCTCGGTGAGGACCACGCTTTTGGAGCGCCGATCGGCCGTGCCGGGCACCCGCTCGATCAGGCCGCGCCGGTCGAGCCGGTCCACCAGGAAGGTGACGCTCGACGGGTCGCAGTGCAACCGCGCGGCCAGCTCCTTCATCGCCGGCGCCGGCCGCTCGGGGTCGAGGGCCCACAGCGCGTCGGCGAGCGGGCCGGTCAGCTCCAGTCGGTCCAGGACCTGCTTCAACTGCGCGTCGGACCGGTTGACCGTCTCGGTGAGCGCGACCATCAGGTCGCGGCCCAGATCGCTCTCGAACGTCGTCGCCATCCCCCCATGCTAATTGGAGGCTCAAAGCGCAGCCCGCATCGGCGGTCCGCTCCGGGCCGCTCATGTCCCTCCCCGGTCACCGGGTCCGCCACAGGGCCAGGGCGAGGACCAGGTAGGGCACCGCGGCCAGCGCGAAGAGCGGCCCCGGCCCGGCCCAGACCGATCCCAGCGCGTAGGAGGCGTAGGTCAGCACCGCCACCACCTCCGCGCCGAAGCCCGCCATCGAGGTGATCGTCGCCCTGGCCCGGTCGGTGATGCGCTCCTGCAGCCGGGCCTCGGCGGCGACGATCGCCCACTCGGAGACCCCGAACGCGACGGCGATCGGCAGCAGCCCCGCCGGGTGTCCGCTCGCGGCCCCGGCGGCGAGGCAGCCGGCCGCGACGGCCAGCGCCGGGGCCGCCCACCGCGTGCCGCGCCCGGCCAGCCATCCGCCCACCGCCATACCCGCCGCGACCAGCAGCACCGGCAGCGGCACGGCGGACGTGCCGACACCGGTCGACCGGGCGAGCAGGGGGACGTACTCCTCCAGTGCCCCGCCGATGCCCATGAGCACCGCGACCAGCGCCAGACAACCGCGGACCGGGGGCGCCCGCCGCACCTCGGCGAAGCCGTTGCGCAGCACCTGGACGTAGGTGTCCCCCTGCTCCGATGCGGGTCCGCTGGATTCGGGGAACGACAACCCCGCCGCGGCCCCGAGCAGGGTCACGGCGATGCTCGCGATGCCCACCGCCTCGTAGCCGCCGACGGCGAGCGCCGGAGCGGCCAGGCCGGTCGCCGCCATGGCCGCCGTCGTGCCGATGGCCTGGGAGCGGCCGATGAGGCGGGCGTAGCCGTCGGCGGCACCCGCGCGGGCGAGTTCCTCGTAGACGAGCGCCTGCAGCGTGCCCGAACGCAGGGCGCCGCCGGCGCCCCACAGCACGAAGCCCAGCGTGAAGGCGGGATAGGAGGGGGCGAACGTCCACAGCGCGTATCCCGCTCCGGTCAGGAGGGGTGCGGCGGTCAGCAGCAGCCTGCGCGGGAGGAGATCGGCCAGCACCCCGGACGGCACTTCCAGGGCGAACGAGACGACCGACCAGATGATGAACAGCGAGGAGATCTCGGCCGCCGAGAGCCCGGTCTCGGCGAACAGCACCGCATAGACCGGGTAGAGCAGCACGAAGTCCTCGAGGAACGCGTAGACGTAGAGCCTGCGCGCGAGCCGGGACTCAGGTGCGGATCAATGTCGCCATGCCATGTCCGAAGCCTACGGCGCCGCGCCGGGAAGCGGAAGACCCCGGCGGCCGGCTCCGGCGTCCTTGTGCGGCGGAAGCGGCTGCGAAGCGGGTCCGAAGCGCTTTCGGTGAGAGTTCGGTCGCGCACCGCACAGGGAGGGCGGAGGCGAGAGAACGGATGGGACGCACATGAGGATGCTGCAGAGGTTCGCGGCCGCGACGCCGGCGGCCGCGGCCGCCGTCACCGGGACGACCGCGCCGGCGGGCCCGGCTGTCACCAGCCTCCACGGTCGGTACATCTAGGAGCCGCCCCGCTTCGCGGTCGCCGGGAGGACCACGCCGTGCCCGCCCGCGCGGCGCCCGTGGCTGTCACACCCCCTTGGAATGATCGCACCGGTACAGCAGATCGGACGCACGCACGTCACCGCGATCCGGTCCCCGCGGGGTTGACCTCAACCTTGATTGAGGTCTTAGTCTCCGATCGTGTCGACCGTCGAGCGCAATGGCTCCTGAGGATCCGGTGGTACGTGATGGACATGGAAGTGACCGCGTGGAACTCGCTGTACAACGCGATGACCGCGCAGGAGAGGCGAGGGGCGTTCTCAAAGGCCACGCTGCGGCGCATCGGCGGGTTCGCGCGGCCGCACCGGCGGCGGCTGGCATGGTTCCTGCTGTTCAGCGTCGTGTCGGCGGTCCTCGCGGTGGCGACGCCACTGCTCGCGGGCCGGGTCGTCGACGCGATCGACGAGGGCGCCGCGCTGAACCTCGTCGTCGGACTGGCCGTGCTCATCGCCGTCATCGCGGTGGCCGAGGCCGCCCTGGGGCTGGTGACGCGCTGGCTGTCGGCGAGCATCGGCGAGGGGCTGATCCTCGACCTGCGCACCGCGGTCTACGACCACGTGCAGCGCATGCCGATCGCCTTCTTCACCCGCACCCGCACCGGCGCGCTGGTCAGCCGGTTGAACAACGACGTCATCGGCGCGCAGCGGGCGTTCAGCGACACCCTCTCCGGCGTGGTCGGCAACCTCGTGACGCTCGCGCTCACGCTCGTGGTGATGGTCGGCATCTCCTGGCAGATCACCCTGCTCGCACTGGTGCTGCTGCCGGTGTTCGTACTGCCCGCGCGGCGGATGGGCACCCGGCTGGCCCGGCTGGAGCGCGAGGCCGCCGACCACGACGCCGTGATGGGCACCCAGATGACCGAGCGCTTCTCCGCGCCGGGGGCGACGCTGGTGAAGCTCTTCGGCCGGCCCGCGCACGAGTCGGCCGAGTTCGCCGCGCGGGCCCGGCGGGTGCGCGACATCGGGGTGCGCACCGCGATGGTGCAGGTGGTGTTCGTCACCGCGCTGACGCTGGTCTCGGCGCTGGCGCTGGCGCTCGTCTACGGGCTCGGCGGCTTCTACGCGCTGCGGGGGCAGTTGGACACCGGCGCCGTCGTCTCGCTCGCGCTGCTGCTCACCCGCCTCTACGCGCCGCTGACCGCCCTGGCCAGCGCGCGGGTGGAGGTGATGAGCGCGCTGGTGAGCTTCGAGCGGGTGTTCGAGGTCCTGGATCTCAAGCCCCTGATCACCGAGAAGCCCGACGCGCGGCCGGTGCCCGAGGGGCCGGTGTCGGTGGAGTTCGACGACGTGCGCTTCGGCTATCCGTCGGCGGACCGGGTCTCGCTCGCCTCACTCGAAGAGGTCGCCAACCTCGACACCCGCGGCGGCGTCGAGGTGCTGCACGGCGTGTCGTTCCGCGCCGATCCCGGGCAGATGGTCGCGCTGGTCGGGTCGTCGGGCGCGGGAAAGTCGACGATCGCGCAACTGGTGCCGCGGCTCTACGACGCCGAGGGCGGCGCCGTGCGGCTGTCCGGCGTGGACGTGCGCGACCTGTCGGCCGAGTCGATCCGCGAGGCGCTGGGGATGGTGACCCAGGACGGCCACCTGTTCCACGAGTCGGTCCGGGCGAACCTGCTGCTGGCGCGGCCCGAGGCGTCGGACGAGGAGCTGTGGGAGGTGCTGGGCCGTGCCCGGCTCGCCGACCTCGTCGCCGCGCTGCCCGACGGACTGGACACCATCGTCGGCGAGCGCGGGTACCGGCTCTCCGGCGGTGAGCGCCAGCGGCTGACGATCGCGCGGCTGCTGCTGGCGCGGCCCCGGGTGGTGATCCTCGACGAGGCCACCGCGCACCTGGACTCCACGTCGGAGGCCGCGGTGCAGGAGGCGCTGGGCGAGGCGCTGGCCGGGCGGACCGCGGTGGTGATCGCACACCGGCTCTCCACCGTCCGGGCCGCGGACCTCATCCTGGTGGTCGAGGACGGCCGGGTCGTGGAGCGCGGCACGCACACCGAACTGCTCGCCGTCGGCGGCCGCTACGAGGAGCTGTACCGGACCCAGTTCGACCACCAGGCCGCCACCGAGGAACCGGCCCACTGACGCGAGAACCGCCGCACGCCCCGTTCCGGGTCCCGCCACGCCTCAGCGCACAGCGGGGCCCGGTCCACGGTCCGCCACGCGGCCGTCCCGGAAGGAGGGCCGGCGTCGTCCGGGAGTCCTGTCTCAGGTGCCCTCTAGGGTCGGGGCATGAGCTGGTACGCGCCTTCGACCGTGGCCGCGGGCCTGTCGCGCGACCTGGTGACCGGGTGGACGGCGCGCATCGAAGGGGAGCACCGCCTGCTCCCCGACGGGTGCGTCGACGTGCTGTGGATCGACGACGGCACCGTCCGGGTGTGCGGGCCCGAGACCGCGGCCTGGTCGTTCCGGCTGCCGCCCGGCACCGAGGCCGTAGGGGTGCGTTTCCGGCCGGGCAGGGCCGGGTCCGTCCTCGGGTTCGACACCGCCGACGTGCGCGACCGGCGGGTGTCGCTGGACGACGTGCTCGGCTCCCGGGCGCAGCGGCACCTCATCGAGCAGATCGGCGAGGCCGCCGATCCGGCGACGCGGATCGGCGTCCTGCAGGGCCACGTCCGCGGCTGGCTCGCGGCCGCACCGCCGAAGGACCCGGTCGCCGAGACCGTCTCGCGCATGCTCGCCCACGACATCGGCGCGCCCGTCACCGCCATGGCCGAGGCCACCGGGCTCGGCGAGCGCCAGTTGCACCGGCGCTGCACGGCGGCCTTCGGCTACGGCCCGGCGACGCTGCGCCGCATCCTGCGCCTGCAGCGCTTCCTGCGCCTCGCCCGGTACCCCGGCGCCCCGCTCGACCTCGCCCGGCTTGCCTTCGCCGCCGGCTACACCGACCAGTCGCACCTGTCCCGCGACTGCCGGGCCATCGCCAGGGCCACCGGGCAGGACGAGGCGCTGCCGGCGCACGAGGTCCACCGCGTCCACACCGAAGCCCTGGCCTTGGGCGACAACCTCCGGATGGACGGAATCTGCGGGCCCGCGGTGGGGGTCGCCGAGGACGCCCCCGAACAGGAACGGCTGCTCGCCTTCCTCGGCCGCACGCCCTGAGCGGAGGCCGTGGCCGGCGGGCGACGCGCCCGCCTCGGTACGGTCGGGCACAAGCATGTCCGACAAAAGGCTCTTGACACGACGCCGGCGCCGGGTGCGCCGGCGTCATATCCCGGTCCGCCGACGCGCCGGCCGGATGGCGAAATGGTGGCCGGTGACCAGGCGTCCCACGGCCTATCCGGCCTTTGGCGCACCGATCCTCGCACCAGGTGACGGCATTGTGGCGCGCTCCCGCGACCGCATGCGCGACCACCGCAGCCGGGATTCGATACCGGCCGCGTTCTGCATGGTCCTCGCGGCCTCCCGGGCCGCGGAACGCGATCCGTGGCTGCTGTTCGGAAACCACGTCGTCATCGATCTGGGGGGCGGCGTGCACGCCGTACTCGCCCACCTGCGTCGCGGAACGATCCGGGTCCGGCCCGGTGACCGCGTGACGGGCGGACAGCCCATCGGACAGTGCGGTAACAGCGGCAACAGCAGCGAACCCCATCTGCACTTCCAGCTCATGGACGGCCCCGATGTCGCCGTGGCCAAGGGGCTGCCCTTCTGCTGGAGCTTCGAGGTGGCAGAGAGCCTCCACAGCGGTGTGCCCCGGGCGCAGGAGCCCTTCGTCGCACCGGAACCGGACTGATCCGCTCGCAGGCCGAGTGGTGGCGTCTCTTCCGTCATTCTTCCGAGGAGCCGGACGGGGCGCGTGCCGCTCAGTCCCGCGCGCCCGGTCCGGCGATGAGTCGGTCGCGGTCGGTCGGCACGGACCGGCGGCGGCCCTGATCGCGGCGGGGGTCGACGAGCTTCCGGCCGACCGGCGCGGCGCGGAACGGATCCGGGAGTTCACGGCCGACCGGAGTCGATCCGGCCCCGGCCGGGTCAGCGGCGGCGGCCGAGGAGCAGGATCAGGGCCGAGGTGATGAAGAGCAGGACGGCCGCGACGATCATCGGGACGCCGATGTAGCCGAACAGGTCGAACGCGCCGGACTCGGTGCTCGCGGCCGTGACCGGGTCCCCGGGGTCGTCCGGGTGGTAGGCGACCGTCAACTCCTCGCCCTCGTGGTGGTCGGAGGGGTTGAGGCCGTTCAGCGCGACGTGCTCGTGGGTGCGCCCCTCGGCCTCGTAGCTGACGTAGACGTCGACGTCGGTGTCGAGGTCCCCGTCGCTGTCCCGGCTCGTCGTCTCCACCCGGTCGACGACGACGGCGTCGGCACGCCCGGTGTGGTCGGTGTAGTCCAGCCCTCCGACGAGGGTGAACACGACGCCGAGGATGAGCAGGATGAGCCCGAACACCCCCGCGATGATCGCGCCGACGATGCGGACGGCTCCACCACCGCCCGAGGACCGGTAAGGGGGCCGTCTGCCGTGGAACCGGTCGTGCGGCTGGAAACCTGGAGTTCTCATGGGGATCTCCGGACGGCGGGGGAACAAAAAGTACCGAGGTGGGACGCTGGTCGGACCTCCATGGTTCCATCCCTGGGGCCCGCCGAGAACAGGCGGAACCCGGTGACCGCGTCGAGCAGCCCGCCGCCTTCTCCGTGCCCGGCCGTCGCCGCGTCCCCCCGGAGTGAAACCGGTCCGACCGATCAGGCGCTCCGGTTCCCGCTCAACGCGGTCGTTCGACGGGTCTGACCGATTACGGCCATGGACGATCTTTGCGGACGGTCCACACGGGTGCGCTCCGCCCCGGACGCACACCCCGAGAACGGGCGACACACGGTGGGATAACAGCGGAAGAACCGCCCTCGCCTCTCCCCGATCGGCTGAACATCGCCCCGAAACCGGACCGATTCGGTGGAGATATTCACGGTTGAAATCGGCGAAGGCCGTCAACTACAACCGAATGAACAGAGGACGCGCTTTCAATATGCGATTCGCGCCGGAGAGAATTGTTTATCATCCCCCTCTGTTTTTCCGGACACCAAAGAAAGCAGGAGTGATCTTATGAAGCGCCTCACCGCAATCGCCTTCGGCTTCACCGTCGCGGCCGTGGCGAGCGTGGGAGCCGCCGGCGCCGCTTCCGCGGACGAGGGCCCAGCAGGTAAGGAGGTCGCCGAGAGCGTCTTCGAGTCCAATGATCCCGAGGCGACCTACGAGGGCCTGTCGGACGCGGAACGCGCGGCGTTCGACTCCTACGTGCTGCCGGCCGAGCAGGACGTGCAGACCGAGGTCGTCGAGCCGCAGAACGACGTGGCCCGCCAGATCGAGGAGAGCGGCGGCGCGCCGGAGACCCTCAACGACGCGAGCGTCGCGGGCTGCTGGGTCGGCCGCGCCGACGGATCGGCGCAGGCCGCAGCGGGCAACACCCTTTACACCTTCTACGTCGAAGGCAGTTGGTGCTCCAACGGCGTGACGGTGACCAGTGCCTCCTACGACCGCGCCGGCGGCGAGACCAGTACGCCGGGCTGGCGCTACGAGGGCGTCAACGACTTCGCCTCAGGCGTCTCCGCCGGCAACCAGGGGGTCGCGTGGGCCCAGCACAGCTTCGTGCTCGGCGCCGGCGGATGGGACATCCAGCACCCGCTGGAGTGCATTCGTTTGAGGGGCGCCGCCAACGGGAACGCCTACGCGGATTACACCTGCAGCGTGAATTTCTAGTTCCCGGTATCGGCCGCCGTGGGGCCGCATTCCGACCGAGAGGCCGCGCGGCCCCACGTCTCGCAGTTCTCACGCTGATCTCGGGGCGCGGGGAAGGAAAAGGAGACCATCATGACGACGATTGGAAGTCGCCGCCAAGCGGCCGGCCGTTTTCCGGTCTTCGCTGCACTGAATTCCGTCCTCACGGCCATAGCGGTGGCCGCAGTGATTTTCCTGCACGCTTTCGCCGCTCCACTGGCGGTCGTGTCGGGCGTGCTCGCCGGAGTCGGCGTGAAAACCGATCCGGGCCGCCGCAACTGGCACCTCGCTCTGCTCGTCGTGAGCGCCCTGGCTCTGCTGGCGTCCCTCGTCCTGACCGGCCTGCTCTGGAGCACCGGCAACCCCGCCCCCGAGGCGACCTCGGCCCCGGCGCCCTGATCCGCGTCCGGCGATCGGGCACCGGCCGCGCCGGCGGCCCCGATTCCTGCCGACCGAATACCCGGTCAGGGCTCCAGGCCGTTGACCAGCTGGGCTGCCAGGCGGGCGGCCACCTCGTCGATGTCCAGGCCCTTGCGGGCCAGGTGCCCCGACAGGGCGAGGGTGACCAGGCCGTGCAGGGCCGACCAGGTGAGGATGGCGAGGTCCCGGGTGTCGCCGCGGCGGACCGCGCCGCTCTGCTGGCCCCGCTCCAGCGCGTCGACGAAGAGGCCCATCGCCGCCGAGGCCGCTGCGTGCAGGTCGTCGTCGCCAAAGCGGGTCAGGTGCTCGCCGAACATCAGGCGGTAGTGCTCGGGGGAGGCCAGGCCGGCGTCGATGTAGGCGGTGCAGCCCCGCCGCAGCGCCTCGGTCAGGGACGGGGGCGCGCCGCCGTCCCCCTGTGCCATGGCCGCGGCGATGTCGCGGTGCAGCCGCTCGAAGCCCTGCGCCGCGACCGCCGAGAGCAGGTCCTCCTTGTCGCGGAAGTGCCGGTAGGGCGCCGTGCGCGACACCCCCACGCGCTCCCCCACCGCGCGCAGGGTGACCGCGTCCGCGCCGCCCTGCGCGAGGAGTTCCGAGGCGGCGGCCATCAGCCGCGCCCGGGTGTCGCCGGGGCCGCTCCCGCGCCGCCGCGGCGATCGCGCGGGATCGGGTTCCACGCTGTTTTCAAGCGGTTGAGCTGCGGACATGTCGTGACAGTACATGAGCGGTGTTTGACAGGGGCAATCCAGCCTCCTAAGTTGACGACGTCAACCTCAGGACCGAGCCCCGGTACGACGCCCCGCGCCGTGCGGAGAGGACGCGATGGACATCACCGTCAACGGTGTCACCACGGAGGTCGACGCCGACCCCGACGCCACGGCCGTGGAACTCGTGCGCGAGGACCTCGGCCTCACCGGAACCAAGCCGGCCTGCGGGGTGGGCGTCTGCGGGGCGTGCACCGTCCTCGTGGACGGCCGGCCCTCCGTCTCCTGCCTGACTCCGGCCGCCGCGCTCGAAGGCCGGTCGGTCACCACGGTGGAGGGGCTCGGCGGCAGCCACCCCGTGCAGCGGGCCTTCGCCGCGCACGACGGGCTGCAGTGCGGATACTGCACTCCCGGCTTCGTGGTGGAGGCCGCGGCGTTCGTCGACGGCTGGCGGGCCGCCCACGGCGACGTGGCCCCGGACCGCGCGACGATCGCCGACGCGCTGGCCGGCCACCTGTGCCGGTGCGGCGCCTACCAGGGCATCTACGCCGCGGTCGCGGCGGCCTGCGCCGGTGAGCACGACCGGGACGACGACGCGGCCCCGCCGCGTGCCGAGGCCGTGGAGAAGGTGACCGGCCGGGCCCGCTACAGCACCGACGTCCGGCCCGACGGACTGCTCGAAGCGGTGATCGTCCGCTCGACCGAGGCCCACGCCCGGGTGGTGGAGGTGGACGCCGGAGCGGTGCCGCACGTCGACCTGCTCGGGACCGACCGGACGGTGCGCTACGTCGGGCAGCCGATCATCGCCGTCGCCGCGCCCACCCGGGCGAAGGCGCTGGCAGCGGCCGAGCAGGTCACCGTGGCCTACGAGAGGCTGCCCGCCGTGCTCGACGCGCGGCAGGCCCGCGACCCCGCTTCGCCGCCCGTGTACGCGACCAAGGAGGCCCGGCGCAACGCCCGGCGCTCCGGCGAGACTCCCCCGATGCCCACGCGGTGGCGCGGCAACGTCCGCGGGCCCTTCACCATGGGCCGGCGCACCGCGACGGCGGTGCGCAGGATCACCGAGGCGGCGCGGCGCGGGGACGAGCGGCTGGTGGTGGGCGAGTTCAGCACGGCCGTGCAGGCGCACACCCCGTTGGAGCCGCACGCCTGCGTCGCCCGATGGGATGAGCGGGGCGATCTTCACCTGCACGTCTCGACCCAGGCGGTCAACCTGATCGGCGAGAGCGCCGCCAAGCGGTGGGGGCTGCCCGCCGAGCGCGTGCACGTCGTCGCCGAGCACGTGGGCGGCGGCTTCGGGGCGAAGGGCGGCCTGGACGTCGAGACGGTCGCAGCCGTCGAACTGGCGAAGGCGACCGGAGCGCCCGTGCGCGCCGTGCTGAGCAGGTCCGAGGAGCTGATCGACGCGGGCAACCGGCCGGGCAGCCGCACCGAACTGGCGCTGCTCGCCGACGAGTCCGGCGACCTCGCCGCGTTGTCCATGGACGTCTACGGCGACGGCGGCGTCTCGGTCGACACCCCGAGCGCCCTGCTGGCCATGCTGGTGTACGGCAAGGCCCCGCGCCGGCTCCGCGACTTCGACGCCGTCACCAACCTGCCCCCGGGCAAGCCGTTCCGCGGCCCCGGCGGGCCCCCGATGCTGTGGGCGCTGGAGCAGGCCGTCGACGAAATGGCGCTGCGCCTGGACGAGGACCCCATCGCGCTGCGCCGCCGCTGGGACGGCAACCCCAAGCGGCGTGCGCTCTACGATCGGGCCGCGGCCCTGCCCGCGTGGCTGGACCGCTCGCGGCCGGGCGAGCAGACCGGGCGGTTCCGGCGCGGGGTCGGCGTGGCCGCGGCGAACTGGTTCTACCTGCTCGAGCCCGGCTCCGAGGTGGAGCTGACCGTCGAGGACGGCACGATCGTGACGCGGACGGCGGTCCAGGACATCGGCAACGGGATCCGCTCCGTCCTGACCGACGTCGTCCGCGGCGAACTGGGCCTGCCCGCTGATCGGGTCCGCGTGGAGATCGGCCGCAACGGCACCGTGTACGGACCGCCCTCGACCGGCAGCCGCACCACCGCGTCCCTGGGGCCGACCGCCCGCGACGCCGCCCGGCGGCTGCGGGCCGCCCTGCGCGAGCACCGCGGCGAACGGGGCGCGGACGGTTCCGGGCCCGTACGGCTCGACGGCGCCGACGGCCTGCGCGTGGTGGGGCGGCGCCGCCGCGACCACCGCGGCTACGTCACGCCGTTCCCGCTCGACGGCATGGCCCTGGGGCGCGGGTTCAGCGGGGCCGTGCACGTCACGGAGGTCGAGGTGGACACCAGGCTGGGCACCGTGCGCCCCACCCGGGTGTGGGCCGGCATCAGCGCCGGGCACATCTACTCCGACCGGCTCGCGCGCGGCCAGTGCGAGGGCGGCGTGGTCCAGGGGCTCGGCTACGCGCTCTACGAACAGCGGCACGTCGACCCGGCCACGGGGGTCGTACTCACCGACAACCTCGAGGACTACCGCATCCCCGGCATCGGGGACACCCCGGAGATCACCGTGCACTTCCACGAGGAGGGCTGGGACCACGTCACCGGCGGCGGGGTCGGCCTCGCGGAGGTGGCGACGGTCGGCGTCGCCGCGTCCGTGGGCAACGCCGTCCACAACGCCACCGGATGGCGCCCCCGCGACCTGCCCGTCCGCCCCGACCGCCTCCGTGAAGGGATCCACCAGTGAACGCGCCCACCAGCGTCGCCGATGCGGCGACGGCCCTGCACGAACACGGCGGCGAAGCCCGCGCCGGAGGCACCGACGTCACCGCCCGGCTGCACGGCGGCCGGGCGACGGGCCCGTTCGTCGACCTCCACCGGCTGCCCGATCTGCGCGGCACCGCCTTCGGCGACGACGGCTCCGTCCGGATCGGCGCCATGACGACGATCGCCGAGATCGCCGGGGACCCCCGGCTGCGCGCCGGCCACCCCGCGCTCACGGCCACGGCCGGGGCGCTGGCCACGCCGCAGATCCGGACGGCGGGCACGCTCGGCGGCAACCTGCTGCAGCGCAACCGGTGCTGGTACTACCGCAACCCGGCGTTCTCCTGCTTCCAGACCGGCGGCGACTCCTGCCCGGCCAGGGAGGGGGCCAACCTGTACTCGGCGGTGATCGACCAGGGTCCCTGCGTCGCCCCGCACCCGTCCTCGATGGCGCTTGCGCTGCTCGCCTACGACGCCACCGTCGCGGTGCACGGCGCCGGGCCGATGGCGGTGCGCGACCTCTACGGCGACGGCTCCGACCCCACGCGCGACCACCGCCTGGACCCCGGCGGGCTGCTCCTCGCCGTCGACCTGCCCGCGCCCGCGCCGGGCGAGACGGCCGCCTACCACCGCGCCACCGGCCGGTCGAGGGCGGAGTGGCCGCTGGTCGAGGCGGTGGCGCGGCTGGTCGTCGACTCCGACGGCGTGGTCGGCGACGTCGCGGTGGCCGCCGGAGCCGTCGCGCGCACCCCGGTGCGGCTGCACGAGGTCGAGGAGGCGCTGACGGGCCGACCGGCCACACCGGAGTCCGTCGACGGCGCCCTGACCCCGCTGTCCGCGCGCTGCTCCCCACTCGCCCAGAACGCCTACAAGGTCGGCCTGCTGACCGAGACGGTCAGAGAGGTGCTGGAAAGGGCACTGGAGGCCGACGGCGAAACCCCACGGTGATCAGGGAGTCCCCGGCTGCCTCCTCCGACGCCGATCTTGTCCTTGTGGGCGTTGTCGCAGCGTTTTCAGGGCCCACAAGGCCGACTCGGGTTTCAACCTCGGCCACTGGGGGTCTTGTGACCCCGGCCGCAGGTGGAATCCGCGGTGACCGGGCGATCCTCTCGCGTGGCAAGGCCCATCAAGGGATCGCACCGGCGCCGCGCCGCCCACGCCGCCACCGTGCGTGCCAGGCCGAAACCGCGGTGTCGGTGCGCGCCGAAGCGGCGGGCCTGCTTCGCGTGCGGGTGGGCGATTTTCCGTCCACGGGCTCGACGGCCACGCGAGAGAATCGCCCACCCGCACACCACCCCGTCCTTGGGCGGGCCCTACCAACCCCCTGGGGTCAAGGTTGAGACCCAAGGCCAAGATCGACGAGAGAACCACCGTGCGCGCCCGGCGGCGAACAAGGGCACAGCGCACCTCGGCCGCCCGACCACCCGACGCGACTCCTGTAAACCTCGGTAGGGTGCACGACTTCAAGACCGGCGCTTCCATTCCGCCGACGCGTCGAGGAGCCAGTCGGCGAGGTAGCGGGCGTAGGAGGAGCGCACCAGGACCGTGTAGGCCGGTTCGTCCCCGGCGTTCTCCGCGTCGTTGAGGATGACCGCCTGGGCCCGGGCCAGCCAGGTGCGCGCGCACCGGCCCGGACCGAAGGCCCGGGGGTGCAGGTCGATCGCGCACCCCTTGGCCAGGAGGTCGCGCGCCAGGGGACCGGCGATCGACAGGACCGCGTGCTGCCCCGACGCGTCCACGACGCAGGCCCAGTCGTCCGCGAGGCCGTCGGCGGCGGCGCGCAGGTCGGCCTCCAACCGGAGGCGCTGCTCCAGCGGCGCGGTCACCAGCCATTCGTCCGGTCCGAGCCACAGCACGCGCCGGTCCCCGGTCCGGACCGCCGTGGTGGCGGCCGTGGGCAGCGCGCTGCCCAGGACCCGGCCGATCGCCGCGGCGGCCGGGCCGCCGGGGTCCGCGCGGACGGTCAGTTGGGTCCGCACCGGCTGCTCGGCGACGCGCAGCGCCGAACCGGTGGCCGCGCCGAGCCCGGCGAAGCGCGCGGCGTGCCCGGCGAGCGGGGTGACCGGGGCGCTCTCCCCGGGGAACGGAGCGCTCAGAGGAGTGTCCCCGTTGGGCGAGCCGGCCGGACCGGTCTCCCCGGGGACCGGAGTGCTTTGAGCGGCGTCCCCGGCGGGTGGACCGGTCCGGGTGCGGGCCCCGGCTCCTCCGGTGTCCTCGGCCCCTCCGGTCTCCCCCGCCGCGGCTGCGCGGGCGCGCATCGGCTCAGCCATCGCGCCTGGCCCCTTCCTGGTCGTAGAACACGGTGCCGGTGATCGTCACGGGCACGGTGCGGTCGCCGACGACCGCGCGCACCGACCCGCCCATGCGGTCGCGCCCCGCCCGCACCATGGCGAGGGCGAAGGTCCGGCCGAGCGCCGCGCTGCGGTAGCTCGACGTCACGTGGCCCAGCGCGGGCTCCGGCGACTCGGCCGGGGGCGCGTCGGCCACGAGCTGGGTGCCCTCGGGCAGCAGCTCCTGCGGGTCGGCGGGCAGCAGCCCGACGAAGTGCGCCCGGTCATCGCGGCATGTGTCGGCGCGGTCGAAGGAGCGCCTGCCGATGAAGTCGCTCTTCTTCTTGGAGACGGCCCAGTGCATCCCCAGGTCGTGCGGTGTCACGGTGCCGTCGGTGTCCTGGCCGACGACGGGGTAGCCCTTCTCGGCGCGCAGCACGTGCATGGTCTCGGTCCCGTAGGCGGTGATGCCGTGCCCGGCCCCCGCCGCGCCGAGCGCGTCCCACAGCCGCCGCCCCGACCACCAGGGCACGTTGATCTCGTAGGCGAGTTCGCCGGAGAAGCTGATGCGGCACACCCGCGCCCCGATGCCCGCGACGTCGGCCTCGCGCCAGGACATGAACGGGAAGGCGTCGTTGGCGGCGTCGAGGCCGGGGGCGAGCGCGCGCAGCACGCCGCGCGCCCGCGGTCCGACCAGGGCGACGGTGGCCCAGTGGTCGGTCACCGAGGCCATGCGCACCCGCAGGTGCGGCCACTCCGTCTGGGACCACTCCTCCAGCCAGTCCAGGACGGCCGCCGCGTTGCCCGTGGTCGTGGTGAGGAGGAAGCGGTGCTCGGCGAGGCGCATGACGGTGCCGTCGTCGAGGACCATGCCGTCGGCGGTGCACATCAGGCCGTAGCGGATCCGGCCCACGTTCAGGGTGCTGATCAGGTTGGTGTAGACGAGGTCGAGGAAGGCGGCCGCGTCGGGGCCCTGGACCTCGATCTTGCCCAGGGTGGACACGTCCATCATCGCGACGCCCCGCCGGGCCGCGCGGCACTCGCGCTGGACCGCGGCGTCCATGTCCTCTCCCCGCCGGGGGTAGAACCAGGGGCGCTTCCACTCGCCGACGTCCTCGAACCGGGCTCCGGCCGCGACGTGCCGATCGTGCATGGCCGTCACCCGGACGGGGGCGTGCAGGTGGCCGCGGTCCCGGCCGGCCAGCGCCGCGAAGCCCACGGGGATGTAGGGCGGCCGGAACGACACGGCGCCGAGCTCGCCGACGGGTCGGCCCAGCACGTCGGAGACGACGCCGATGGCGAGCACGCCGCTGGTCTTGCCCTGGTCGTGGGCGGTGCCGATGGTGGTGTAGCGCTTGACGTGCTCGACCGAGCGCATCCCCGCCCGCACGGCCCGGACGATGTCGGCGACGGTGGCGTCGCGCTGGAGGTCGACGAACTGGAAGTGCCGGCCGGGATCGTCCCCCGGGTCGGGGACGGACCACAGCGCGCGCGGGGCGGTGGCCGCCGGTTCCCGGGCCTCGGGGAGCCGGACGGGCGCGCCGGGCCGGAAGCCCGCGGCCCGCGCGGCCTCCTCGCCGGCCCGCGCACCCTCGGCCAGGCAGTCCGCCGTGCCGAACCGCCCGTTGGCCGCACCGGCCACCAGCACCGCCTCGGGCGCGCGGCCCGGGACGAAGGCCGCCAGGGTCTCGTCGTAGCGCAGTTCGCCGCGGGCCTGGGCGAAGAGCTGCAGGACCGGGTTCCAGCCACCGGAGACGCACAGCAGGTCGCAGTGGATGCCCCGCCTGGGGCCGAGCCGGCCGCCGGGACCGGTCGGCAGCGCGGCGACGTGCGCGCCGGTGATGCGCTCGTGCCCGCTGGTGCTGACCACCGCGTGGCCGGGCAGGACCTCGATCCCGGCCGCGGCGCACCGGTCGCGCCAGTGCGCGGGGACGGCGGGCCGGGCGTCGGCGACGGCGGCGACGTCGACGCCTGCCGCGGCGAGGTCCAGCGCGGCGGCGTAGGCGCTGTCGTTGGTGGTGCAGACGACGGCGCGGGTGCCGGCGAGCACGGCGTGGCGGTGCAGGTGGCGGCGGGCCGCCGCGGCGAGCATGATGCCCGGCCGGTCGTTGCCGGAGAACACGTAGGAGCGCTCGTGCGCGCCGGTCGCGAGCACCACCCGGCGCGCCCGGATGCGCCAGACGCGGCGGCGCGCCCCTCCGCCGCCGTCGGCGGGGCCGGGGGCGCGGTGCTGCAGGGCCATCAGGTGGTTGTCGTCGAAGTGCCCGAAGACGGTGGTGCGGGTGAGGAGGCGGACCTCGGCGCAGGACTCCAGCTCGGTCCGGCACCGCGCCACCCAGTCGGACCCGTCGTCCGCCGCGAGGGGCTCCCCGGTGCCGAGCAGGGAGCCGCCCGGCTCGGGGTGCTCGTCGGCGAGGACGACCCTGGCGCCGGTGCGGGCCGCGGTCAGCGCGGCGGCCAGACCGGCCGGACCGGCGCCGACGACCAGCACGTCGCAGTGGGCGTGCATCGCGTCGTGGTCCGAGAGGGCGGCCCCCGGCTCCAGCCGGCCATGCCCGTTCAGGCCGCGGGCCCGCAGCCCCTCGCTCAGCTCCACGGTCGTGGCGGTCACCATGGTCTCGGCGGTCGGCGCCTCGACCCGGACGAGGGCGGTGGGCTCCTCGGCCCCGGCGGCGAAGATCCCGCGCGGACGGCCCAGCCGCACGCTGTCGGCGACGTGGTGCACGCCGTTGGCCAGCAGCGCCGAGGCGAGGGTGTCGCCGGGACGCCCGGTGTAGGCGGCCCCGTTGAAGTGGAAGTTCAGCGTCGTACCGCGGTCGATGCGGCCGCCGGAGGGCAGCCGGAGTGCCTCGCTCATTCGATCACCGGTTCCGGCTCGCCCATCTCATAGACCCGGACCAGCTCGTGGGTCGCGGTGTCCCTGATGGCGTTGAACCACCTGCCGCAGCCCACGCTGTGCCGCCACCGCTCGGCGAAGCGGCCCTTGGGGTTGGCGCGGAAGAACAGGTAGTGGCCCCATTCGGTGTCGGACAGCGCGGCGGGGTCGGCGGGGTGGGCGACGTGCGCCTGCCCGCCGTAGTGGAACTCGGTCTCCTCGCGCGGCCCGCAGTAGGGGCAGGGAATGAGCATCACGGTGGGCCTCCATGGCCGGGCGGTGCGCACCGGCGGTGCGCGGGTCAGTGGGCGACTGCGGCGGCGCCGTGCTCGTCGACCAGGGCGCCGGTGAAGAAGCGCTCCAGGCCGAAGGGCGCGTTGAGCGGGTGCGGCTCGTCGTGGGCGATGGTGTGGGCGAAGCAGCGGCCCACCGCGGGCGTGGCCTTGAATCCCCCGGTCCCCCAGCCGCAGTTGACGTAGAGGCCGGTGAAGGGGGTGCGGCCGAGGATGGGCGAGGCGTCGGGGCTCACGTCGACGACCCCGGCCCAGGTCCGCAGCACGTGCGCGCCCGCGAAGACCGGGAACAGCTCCAGCGCGGCCGCCATCTGCCGCTCGATGACGTGGAACGAACCGCGCTGGCCGTAACCGTTGTAGGAGTCGATGCCTGCGCCGAGGACGAGTTCGCCCTTGTGCGCCTGGCTGACGTAGACGTGCACCGCGTTGGACATCACCACGGTGGGGTGGACGGGCTCCAGGAGCTCGGAGACCAGAGCCTGCAGCGGGTGGCTCTGCAGCGGCAGCCGCAGCCCCAGGGTGTCGGCCAGCACGGAGGTGTGGCCCGCGGCGGCCAGCCCGACCCGGCCGGCCGCGATGTCGCCCCGGGCCGTGCGCACGCCGGTGATCCGGTCGCCGTCGCGCAGGAACCCGGTGACCTCGCAGTCCTGGATCAGGTCGACCCCCGTCGCCGCCGCGGCGCGCGCGTACCCCCAGGCCACGTAGTCGTGCTTGGCGATGCCCGCGCGCGGCTGGAAGGTCGCGCCCAGCACCGGGTGGCGGACGTCGGCGGAGACGTCGATGATCGGGCAGACCTCCTTGACGCCGGCCGGGTCCAGCCATTCGGCGTCGACGCCGTTGAGCCGGTTGGCGTTGACCCGCCGGACGCCCTCGCGCACGTCCTGGAGCGAGTGCGCGAGGTTGAGCACGCCCCGCTGGCTGAACAGGATCGGGTAGCCCAGATCCTCCTCCAGGCCCTCCCACAGCTCCAGCGCGTGCTCGTAGATGCGCGCGCTCTCGTCCCACAGGTAGTTGGAGCGGATGATCGTGGTGTTGCGCGCCATGTTGCCGCCGGCCAGCCAGCCCTTCTCCAGGACGGCGACGTCGCGGACGCCCTGCTCCTTGGCGAGGTGGTAGGCGGTGGCCAGCCCGTGCCCGCCCGCTCCGACGATGACGACGTCGTAGGACCGCTTGGGTTCGGGGTTCGGCCACAGTCGCTCGGGGTGGTCCGGGAGCCGCGCGGTGCCGGCGATCATGACCGCCTCCTCGGGTCGGGCGGGATACGGGACGCGGGGTCGGCCGATTCCTGAGATCCAACTGGCCGACGAACTGAAATTTCAGATGTGGACTAAGCTAAGCGGCCATGAGCACGTCCGTCAACGACCCCGCGCCCGAATCCCCCGAGGCCCCGGTCCCGCTCGGCGAGCGCGCCTACACCGCGATCCGGGACCTGGTGATCACGCTGGAGATCCCGCCGGGGGCCGTGATCAACGAGGAGCGGCTCTCACGTCGGCTGGGCATCGGGCGCACCCCGGTCCGCAACGCCATCAAGCGCCTGGAGACCGAGCGGCTGGTCGCGGTCTTCCCTCGCCGCGGCACCTTCGCCACCGAGATCAACATCACCGACCACGCCCTCATCGCCGACGTGCGCCGCGAGCTCGAAGGACTCGCCGCCCGCCGCGCCGCCCAGCGGGCCACGCCGCGCGACCGCGCCGACCTCGCCCGGCTGCGCGACGGCGTGGCCGAGCACGGCAGCGCCCCCGAGAGCGTGATGCGGCTGGACACCGAGGTCCACCGCGCGCTGTACCGCGCGACCCGCAACGCCTACCTGGAGAGCACCCTCGGGCAGTACTACAACCACGCGCTGCGCATCTGGTACCTCTTCCTGGACCGGCTGCCCGACGTCGGCGCGCACGTCGCCGAACACCGCCCCTTGCTGGACGCCGTCGTCTCCGGCGAGGCCGAAACCGCGCACGCGCTCGCGGTCGAGCACGTCAACGCCTTCGAGCGCACCGTGCGCGACCTCATCTAGCTTGGGTTTTAAGCTCGACTCCTGGAGGTCTTGAAGGCCGGCCCCCAGGAGGGGCGGCGCGCGGGTGGGCGATTCTCTCGCGCGGCCGAAGGCCCGTGGACGCAAAATCGCCCTCCCGCGCGCGAAGCGCACGCCGACACCGTCGGCGCGGACCGACACCGCGGTTTCGGTCCGGCGCCGCCGGACGCTGCGCGCCGACAACAGCCCCACCGCGCCCGCAGGACCAAACAGGGCCTGGAGACAACGCCGCCCCTCTCCCAACGAGGATCTAGGCGCTGTCCAGGCGCTCCGCCGAAGACCGCGCGTTCGTGGGTCGGCGCCGTCAGAGGGAGGGGTGTGACGGCGCCGACCCGGGAGCAGCGTAGCGACAATAGTGACGGATTGCGACACTGGATACACGTTTTGTTAATAATGGTCATAGGGGATTTCGCTGAAGGCCTTGTCATTGCACTAACGGGATTGCACATGGCATTTACTGACAGCTTTTAATTAGATACCGTTAGTTTCTCCTGGCGCGCAGGACGGACCCGGTGGATCGGGAGGGGATCCACCGGGTTCCGCTTTGAGCGGCGTCGAACGGCCGAGGAGCCGCGTCAGCCGCTGCGCCCCGGGGAACCGCGGCCCAACGACCAGCGGGCCGCGCTCCGCCGCCCCGAGCCCCCAGTGGGGCGCCAGGGTTCGGGCCCAGCGGTGCGGCACCGCTGGGCACGGCGCCCTCGCGGCGCTCCTTCTTCGTGAGGAGGCGTGGATGATCGTCATCGGGCTGTCGTCGGGGACGTCGGTGGACGGGATCGACGTGGCGGTCGCGGACATCCGGTCGGCCGGCCGGGAGGTACTCCTCACCCCGATCGGCCACGGTGCCGCCGCCCTCCCCGGTTCGCTGCGCGACGACGTGCTCGCCGCACTGCCGCCCGCGTCCACGACCATGGGCGACGTCTGCCGGCTCGACACCGGGATCGGGCGGGCGTTCGCGGACGCGGCCCGGTACGCGCTGGACGAGCTGTGCCCCGGCGGCGCGGCCGACCTGGTGGCCTCCCACGGCCAGACGGTGTTCCACTGGGTGCGGGACGGTGCCGCGCACGGCACCCTGCAACTGGGGCAGCCTGCGTGGATCGCCGAGGCCACCGGGCTGCCGGTCGTCTCGGACCTGCGCGCCCGCGACATCGCCGCCGGGGGCCAGGGCGCGCCGCTGGCGAGCACGCTGGACGTCCTGTGGCTGTCGGGCCGGGAGGGCACCACCGCGGCGCTGAACCTGGGCGGCATCGCCAACCTGACCGTCGTCTCCCCCGGCCGCGCGCCGTTCGCCTTCGACACCGGGCCGGCGAACGCGCTGCTCGACCTCGCCGCGGCCCGCGTCGGCGAGCCGATGGACCGCGACGGAGCCAGGGCCCGGCGCGGCCGGGTGCGTCCGGACCTGCTCGCCCGGCTGCGCTCCGACCCCTACTACGCGCGCCCGGCGCCGAAGTCCACCGGGCGGGAGCTGTTCCACGCCGACCACCTGGACGCCGCCCTGGCCGGCCTGGACGTGGCCGAGGACGACCTGTTCGCCACCCTCGTCGCCCTCACCGCGGGCACGGTCGCCGACGCCTGCCGCGCCCACGGCGTCACCGAGGTGATCGGCTCGGGCGGCGGGATGCGCAACCCCGCCATGACCGAGGCGCTCAGGGCCGGGCTCGCGCCGGCGCGACTGCTCTCGGCCGCCGACCACGGGATCGACCCCGACGCCAAGGAGGCCTACCTGTTCGCCCTGCTGGGCTTCCTCACCTGGCACGGCCTGCCGTCGGCGATCCCCTCCTGCACCGGCGCGCGGACCGCCACCGTCGCCGGGCGCATCACCCCCGCGGCCCGCCCGGCCGCGCCGCCCGACCGGCTGCGCCTGGTACCGGCGTCCAGCCCGAGTTCCCGGCATCAATCCCGTTAAATTACCCGCGGCCGTATTGCGCCCACCAGGCGATCGGCGGTTTTCTGGCCGGGAGGCCCCCGCCGTCCGCGGCCGGGAGGCCGCGCCCCGCCACGGCGCCGCCCCACTCCCCACGCACGAAGGAGACCTCGTGCCCGCACCAGGACACCGCGGGGCACTCCCTGTCCTCGCGCTGGTCCTGACGGTTCTGCTCAGCGTCGCCCTGGGGACGGCCGCGGCGCCGGCTGCCCCTCCCGACGGGTCCGGCGGCGCGGCGGCGCTGCGCGTCATGCCGGCCGGCGACTCCATCGTCCAGGGCAGCTCCGGCGACCACACCTGGCGCTACCACCTGTGGTCGCATCTGGAGCGGCGCGCGGGCGAAGTGGACTTCGTCGGCCCCGACGACGGGCTCACCGACGTCACGACGCTGGACCCCGCCGACGCCGTGCACACCTACCGGGACCCCGACTTCGACCAGGACCACAACGCCCGCTGGGGCATGTCGCTCGCCGAGGCCAAGAACACGATCGGCGAGCAGGTCGCCGCCCACCGGCCCGACCTCCTCCTGGTCTGCCTCGGGATCAACGACCTCGGCTGGTTCGGCACGGACCCCGAGGCGCTGGAGGGCGACCTCCGCGCCTACGTCGCCAACGCCCGGACCGGCAACCCCGAACTGGGCATCGCCCTGTCCAAGGTGCTGCCGACGCAAAGGGCGGCCGACGACGCGGGGTTCGCGGCGCGGGTCGCCGACTTCAACCGGCGGATGGACGCCGTCGCGCGGGAGCTGTCCACCGAGGAGTCTCCGGTCGTCGCCGTGGACCCGCCCGGCGGGTTCGTCCCCGAGCAGGACACCTGGGACGGCACCCACCCCAACGCGCGCGGTGAGCTCAAGATCGCCGCTGCCTTCGCCGATGCTCTGGCCTCGGAGTTCTCCGTCGGCGACGCCTATCCCCGGCCGCTGCCGGAGGTCGAGCCCGGCCCCCGGGCGGTCCCCGAGCTGACGGCCGAGGAGGTGCGGCGCGGCACGGTCGAGCTGACCTGGACCGCCGTACCGGGGGCGACGGAGTACCAGATCTGGACCAGGGAGTCCGGCGGCACGGACTGGACCATGCTCCCGCTCCCCCTCGATCCCGGCCGGACCGCCTACACCGCGTCCGGACCCGCCTCCGGGGGGACCGACTACCGGGTCAGGGCGGCGAAGGGCTGGAACGCCGGCCCCTACTCCAACGTGGTGTCCTCGCCGGTCCCCGGCGGCTCCCTGTCGCCCCTGGTGGGCTACCCGTTCTTCCTGCTGACCCTGCCGCGCAGGAGGAGGGCCGCCCCGGCGCCGGAGCCTCGGGCCCTCGAGGCGGCCGACCGGGACGGCGAAAGCGCTGCGGCTCCCCGGGCCTCCTTCCGCCGATCTTGACCTCGGGTTTCACCCTCGGCCCCGGGACGGAGCGGGCGCGCGGGCGGGCCCCCGCCTCGACCCCAGGGGGTCTTCAAGCCCAGCCCCAGGAAGGAGTGGGCGCGCGGGCCGGGCCCCTCAGTCCCGCTCCAGGTACGGCTTGAGTTCGCGGCGCGCGATCGAGCGCAGGTGGACCTCGTCGGGGCCGTCGGCCAGGCGCAGGGTCCGGGTGGCCGCCCACAGCTTCGCGAGCGGGAGGTCCTGGGAGACCCCGGCGCCGCCGTGCGTCTGGATCGCGCGGTCCAGCACCCATCCGGTCATGCGCGGCACCTCGGCCTTGATCGCCGAGATCTCGACGCGGGCGCCCTTGTTGCCGACCGTGTCCATCAGCCAGGCGGTCTTGAGTACCAGCAGGCGGGCCTGCTCGATGCGGACGCGGGCCTCGGCGATCCACTCGCGCACGACGCCCTGGTCGGCGAGGGGCTTCCCGAACGCCACGCGGTCGGCGGCGCGGGCGCACATCAGCTCCAGGGCGCGCTCGGCGACGCCGATGGAGCGCATGCAGTGGTGGATCCGGCCGGGCCCCAGGCGCTCCTGGGCGATCCGGAAGCCCTCCCCCTCGCCCAGCAGGATGTTGGCCTTGGGCACCCGGACGTCGGTGAAGACGACCTCGGCGTGCCCGCCGTGCGTGCCGTCGGTGTAGCCGAACACGTTCAGGCCCCGCCGAACGTCCACGCCGGGCGTGCCCTTGGGCACCAGCACCATGCTCTGCCTGCGGTAGGGCTCGGCGCCGGGGTCGGTGACGCCCATGACGATGAAGACCTCGCACTCGGGGTTGAGCGCGCCCGAGGACCACCACTTGCGCCCGTTGAGCACGTAGTCGTCGCCGTCGGAGTCGATGCGCAGCTCGATGTTGGAGGCGTCGGAGGAGGCCACGTCGGGTTCGGTCATGCAGAACGCGGAGCGGATCCTGGCCTCCAGCAGCGGTTCCAGCCACTGCTTGCGCTGCTCCTCGGTGCCGAACAGCGCCAGGATCTCCATGTTGCCGGTGTCGGGCGCCGCGCAGTTCAGCGCGAGCGGGGCGATCCCCGGCGAGCGGCCGGTGATCTCGGCGAGCGGGGCGTACTGCAGGTTGGTCAGCCCGGCGCCGTGCTCGGTGCCGGGCAGGAAGAGGTTCCACAGTCCGCGCGTCCTGGCCTCGGCCTGGAGGTCCTTGATGATCGGCGGTGTCGACCACGGGTCGCTGCGCTGCGCGGCCTGCTCCGCGTGCACGGCCTCGGCGGGGAGGACGTGCTCGTCCATGAAGGCCAGGAGGCGGTCGCGGTGGCCGCGGGTGGTGTCGTCGTAGGAGAAGTCCATGCCGGTCCCTTCACTGGGGGGAACGGCCCGGCACCCCGCCGGGCCGCCGCCGTGCCGTCCGCGGTCAGCCCTGGCGGGATGCGCGCCGGATCTTGTGCCATGCCCGGCGCATGCCGCCGATCCAGCGGTCGCGGTCCTCGGCCCGCCGCTGTTCGAAGGCCGCGGCCTCGGGGTGCGGCAGGATGAGGAAGCGCCCGTCGTGCAGCGCCGCGACGACCGCCTCGGCGACGTCGGCGGGCTCCAGGTAGTCGCCACCCAGACGAGTGGCGGCCGACGCGTCGTCGCCCGCGGTCATGGCGGTGTTGACGCCCTGCGGGCACAGGCAGGAGACGTCGATGCCCTCGTCGCCGTGCCGGATCGCCAGCCACTCGGCGAGCGCGACCGCCCCGTGCTTGGTGACGGAGTAGGGTGCGGTGTCCAGGTTGGTCAGCAGGCCCGCCGCCGACGCGGTGACCAGCAGGTGGCCGCGCCCGCGCTCGGCCATGCGGGGGAACAGCGCCCGCGCGGCGTAGACGTGGGCGAGCACGTGCACCCGCCAGGAGACGTCCCAGTCGGCGTCGTCGCCCAGTCCCCGGCCGGCCGCCACACCGGCGTTGGAGCACCACAGGTCGATGGGGGCGTGCGCCTCCTCGATCCGCGCGACGGCTTCGGCGACGGCGGCCTCGTCGGCGACGTCCAGTGCCAGTCCGTGCGCCCGTTCGCCCAGCTCGTCGGCCGCGCGCTTGGCCTGGTCGGCGTCGCGGTCGGCGAGCACCACGTTCGCCGCGCCCTCGCTCAGGAAGCGTTCGGCCAGCGCGTACCCGATTCCGCCGGCGCCTCCCGTGACCACGATCGTCGTACCGGGGATGGAGAACGGTCCGGCCATGGGGACTCCTCAGAACCTTCGCCGCCGTGAACGGGCTTCCCCGGTCGTCTCGGCGTCGCGGAAACGCATATACCGACTGGTTGGTATGAACCTAGCAACGCCCGTTCCGGGGTGTCAACGGTCGTGGACGGCCGCGGGCGGGAGGCGGCGAACGGCCGGGAGGCCGGGGACCGGGAGAAGGCGGAAGGGAGAGTACCGCGGCGGCCGGGTGCGTCCGTCCGGCCGCCGCGGGCCCCCGCCATCGGGTCCGCGGTCAGGCGGACGGGGCGAAGACCAGGCGGCCGACGGTACTGCCCTCGGCGAGGCGCTGGACGCCGTCGGCCAGGCGCTCCAACGGGAGGCGCTCGCTGACGACCGGCTTGACCAGGCCGCGGTCGGCGAGCTCGGTCAGCCGCTCGTGGCACTCGGCGATCAGGGCGGGATCGCGCTGGCGGTACAGCCCCCAGTGCAGGCCCAGCAGGGAGTAGTTCTTGATCAGCGCGTGGTTCAGCCCGGGGGTGGGGATGGTGCCGCTGGCGAACCCGATGATGACGATCCGCCCCTCGAAGGCGACGCACTTGGTGGAGCGGGTGAAGGAGTCGCCGCCCACCGGATCGAACACGACATCGGCGCCGCGGCCGGCGGTGAGGTCCTTGACCACCTGGACGAAGTCCTCGGAATGGCGGTCGACGACCACGTCGGCCCCGAGCTCCTTGGCGACCTCGGCCTTGCCCGGACCGCCGACGACGCCCACCACCCGCGCACCGGCCGCCCTGGCCAACTGGACGGCCGCGCTGCCGACGCCGCCGGCCGCGGCGTGCACGAGGACGGTCTCGCCCTGCCGCAGGCCGGCGCGGCGGTGCAGCGCGAACCAGCCGGTCTGGTAGCCGATGAACAGCGAGGCCGCCTCGTCGTCGGACAGCGAGGCCGGAGCGGGGAACACGACATCGGCGCCCATGAGGGCGAACTCGGCGAACGCCCCGCTGGGCAGTTCGGCCGACCCCAGGACGCGGTCGCCGACGGACAGCCCGGTCACGCCCTCGCCCAGCTCGACGACCTCGGCGCACAGCTCCACGCCGGGAGTGAACGGGAGCGGCGGCTTGACCTGGTACGTCCCCCGGCACAGCAGGGCATCGGGGAAGTTGACCGCCGCCGCCAGCACGCGGACCAGGACCTGTCCCGGACCGGGACGCGGCGCGTCGATCTCGTCGAGCCGCAGGACGTCCTTCGGCTCGCCCAGCTCATGGACCCGCAACGCTCTCACAGCCGCCTCCGAACCGCTAGATACCAACCGGTCGGTTTAGAGTGAACCGCGCCAACGGCGGGACCGTCAAGCCGTCCGGCGCCTCTCCCTCCGCCCGGACGGACGCCGGAACGGAACGAGACCGGGGCCACGCTGCGCGGTCGCGACACAACCCTGCCGTTAAGGTAGTTTTCTAGGGGAGGAATGCGGACGTCGAACGCCCGTTCCCGACCTGATGGGCCCGGCGAGGCCGCCGGAGGGCGTCCGTCACGCCCCGCCCTGTTCAAGGGGGCCGTCGCGGCACGGCGCCGCGCCGGGCACGGGCGGCCGGACATCACCGAAGGGCCCGGCGGAGGACTCCGCATCGAACGCGACGAACACGAAGCCCTGCTGAAGGAGAAGTACCGGTGACTGTGGCAGCGGAATCCGCGACGCACAAGGGCCCGGATCCGGTGGCCGAGGCGGCTCGTCGGCGTACGTTTGCGGTGATCTCGCATCCGGATGCGGGCAAGTCGACGTTGACCGAGGCGTTGGCGCTGCATGCGGCGGCCATCGCCTCGGCCGGGGCGGTGCACGGCAAGGGCGAGCGGCGCGGGGTGGTCTCGGACTGGATGGAGATGGAGCGCGCCCGCGGGATCTCCATCACCTCGGCGGCGCTGCGCATCGACTACGACGGCCACGTGCTGAACCTGCTGGACACCCCCGGCCACGCCGACTTCTCCGAGGACACCTACCGGGTGCTGGCCGCGGTGGACTGCGCGATCATGCTGCTGGACTCGGCCAAGGGCCTGGAGCCCCAGACCCTGAAGCTGTTCGAGGTGTGCCGGGCCCGGCGGGTCCCGGTGATCACCTTCGTCAACAAGTGGGACCGGCCCGGCCGCGAGCCGCTGGAGCTGCTCGATGAGATCGAGCAGCGCATCGGGCTGCGCCCCACCCCGCTGAACTGGCCGGTGGGCATCGCCGGGGACTTCCGCGGCCTGATCGAGCGGCCCGGCGGAGCCTACACCAAGCTGGAGCGCACCCCCGGCGGCGCCACCCGGGCCCGCGAGGAGACGCTGAACGCGCAGCAGGCCGCCCGGGCCGAGGGCCCGGCCTGGGCCCAGGCCGGCGAGGAACTCGAGCTGCTGGCCGAGATCGGCGCCGACTACGACCAGGCCTCCTTCCTGGCCGGGGCCTCCTCGCCGGTGCTGTTCGGCGCCGCGCTGCCCAACTTCGGCGTCGCCGCGCTGCTGCGCACCCTGATCGCCCTGGCCCCGGCCCCCTCGGCCCAGCCTGATGCCGGCGGCCGGCCGCGCCCGGTCCAGGCGCCGTTTTCGGGCCTGGTGTTCAAGATGCAGGCCAACATGGACAAGGCCCACCGCGACCGGATGGCGTTTGTGCGGGTGTGCTCGGGCCGCTTCGAGCGCGGCATGGTGCTCACCCACGCCGCCACCGGCCGCCCGTTCGCCACCAAGTACTCCCAGGCCGTGTTCGGCTCCCAGCGCCACACCATCGACACCGCCTACCCCGGCGACGTGATCGCCCTGGTCAACGCCGCCGCCCTGCGGGTCGGCGACACCCTCTACGCCGGGCCCAAGGTCGAGTTCGCGCCGATCCCCAGCTTCGCCCCCGAGCACTTCGCGGTGGCCCGCGCCACCGACGCCGGCCGCCACAAGCAGTTCCGCCGCGGCATCGACCAGCTCGACACCGAGGGCGTGATCCAGGTGCTGTCCTCTGAGGTGCGCGGCGACCAGGCCCCGGTGCTGGCCGCGGTGGGCCCGCTGCAGTTCGACGTGGTCGCCCACCGGATGGCCCACGAGTTCCGCGCCCCGATCGAGCTGGCCCACCTGGACTACAGCATCGCCCGCCGCACCGACGCCGCCTCCGCGCCCGCCCTGCACGCCCTGCCCGGCGCCGAGGTCCTGACCCGCCGCTCCGACCACGCACTCCTGGCACTCATCCACAACAAGTGGCGGCTGCGCGTGATCCAACGCGACAACCCCGACCTGACCACCGCCCCCCTCCTCGCCGGCGGCCTCGAAACCCAGGACTAGACCCACCCACCGCACCGAAAGCCCCGGCCCGACGGCCCCCGCAGGCCGACCAATGCCCCCGGCCGGTCCGGAGCACGCCCCGTGATGAAACGTTTTAGGAGTCATCCTGTCATCCTCCGCCTTACCTGACGCAGGCTCCGACGCCGAGCGGACCGGCCCGAAGGCGCCGAGAACCGCGGTCCTGATCGCGATGTCGGGCGTCGTCCTGGCGCTGAGCGGCCCCGGCCAGACCGCGGGCATCTCCGTCTTCGTCGACCACATCATCGCCGACCTCGACGTCAGCCGCTCCGCCGTCTCGTTGGCCTACATGGTCGGCACGCTGTGCGGCGCCTTCGCGCTGCCGTGGATCGGCCGGGCGGTGGACCGGTTCGGGGTCCGGCGCGTGCTGGCCCTGGTCGCCCTGGCGTTCGGCGCGTTCCTGTCCCTGCTGGCGTCGGTGCAGGAACTGGTCGGACTGACCGTCGGCTTCGTCGGCGCCCGCGCCATGGGCCAGGGCGGAATGACCATGATCGCCACCACCGCCGTCGGCATCGCGGTGACCCGCAGGCGCGGCACCGCGCTGGGGATCACCACCGCGGCCGGCACCGCGGGCATATCGCTGTTCCCGCTTCTGTCGGAGCGGGTGATCACCGAGATCGGCTGGCGGCACACCTTCCTGGCCGAGGCCGGCCTGATCTGGATCGTCGTGCTGCCCATCGCCTGGTGGGGCATGCGCGGGGTCCGGCGCGTCCCCGAGGAGGGCGAGCGCAGCGGGGCCGACGGGCACGGACCGGCGGAGGCGACGGCGTGGCCGCTGCGCTCGATCGTGCGCACCTCGATGTTCTGGGCCATCTCCAGCGCCGTGGCGTGCAGCGGCCTGGTCACCACCGCGGTCTTCTTCCACCAGGTCTCGGTGCTGGGCGAGCAGGGGCTCACCCCGACCGAGGCCGCGGCCAACTTCCTGCCGCAGACGCTGGCGGGCCTGCTCGCGTCCCTGCTGTTCAGCGCCGCCACCGACCGCTTCTCCCCGAAGCTGCTGATCTCCGGCGCGATGGCGGTGCACGCGGTCACGCTGGTGCTGCTGCCCCTGGTCTCCCCCGGCGTCACCGCCATGGCCTACGGGGCCACGCTCGGCGCCGCGGCGGCGGGCGCCCGCGGGGTGGAGGCCGCGGCGTTCCCCTACTACTACGGCACCGCCAGCCTCGGCACGCTGCGCGGGCTCACCCAGTCGATCGCCGTGGCCTCCACGGCCGTCGGCCCGCTGCTGCTGTCACTCGGCCACGACCTGACCGGCTCCTACGAGCCGGTCGTCGTGCTGCTGGCGGCGCTGCCGGCCGCCATCGCCGTCGCCGCCCCGTTCGCCCGCCGACCGCAGCCCACGGCACCGGGCAACGCCTGACGCCCGCTGCGCCGGTCCCGGTCCGGTCGAGTCAGTCGAACTGGAAGGCCCGCTTGGCCAAGCCGTACCAGAACCCGTCGATGACGCTGCGGGCCCGGTCGGTGGTGGCCGCGCCGGCACCCAGGGCGACGAACAGCGGGGCGAGGTGCTCGCTGCGCGGGTGCGCGATGTCGGCCGCGGGCCCCTTGTGCCGCCAGTCCAGCAGGGCGTCGACGTCGCCCTCGATCGCCGCGCGGCTCGCCCAGTCGTCGAACTCCGCCGACCACGACGGCGGCACGTAGTCCGATCCGCGCGTCATGTCCACGCACGAGAGGTTGTGGGTGAGGAACCCGCTGCCCATGATCAGCACGCCCCCGTCCCGCAGCGGGGCGAGGCGGCGGCCGAGTCCGAACAGGGCGCCCGGGTCGAGCGTGGGCATCGAGACCTGCAGCACCGGCACGTCGGCCTCGGGGTACATCTCCTTCAGCGGGACGTAGGCCCCGTGGTCGAGCCCTCGCTCGGGCGCTTCGGCCACCGGGACGGCACCGCCGTCCAGCAGTCCGCGCACGGACGCGGCCAGCTCCGGCGCGCCGGGAGCGGGATAGGTGACCTCGTAGTAGCGCTGCGGGAAGCCCCAGAAGTCGTAGACCAGCGGCGTGGTCGCGGTGGCGCCGATCGTCAGCGGGGCCGCCTCCCAGTGCGCGGAGACGATCAGGACCGCCTTGGGCCTGGGCAGGCCGCCGGCCCAGCCGGCCAGCTGGCCGGTCCACAGCGCGTCGTCGGCCAACGGCGGCGCGCCGTGGCCGAAGTAGAGGACCGGCATCCTCTCGCCGGGGACCGGACGCTCCAGGGCGTTCGTGCTGGACATGACTGCTCCTTCGACGCCCCGGGGACCGGACCGCCATGATCTTCCCAGAAAATTATTTCCTAGAAAGATAGTAGCCGACGCCCGAGGTCGGCGGTAGCCGCCGCCGAGGCCGGGCGGCCGCGGTCAGCGCACGATCGCCACCGGGCCGTGGGCGCCGTGCATGACCGCCTGGCTGACCGAGCCGAGCAGCAGCCCCCCGAAACCGCCGCGGCCGCGCGAACCGACGACGATCAGGTCGGCCGCCGACGCCTCCTCCAGCAGCGCGACAACGGGGTGGCCGCGCACCTCGTGGGCCGTGACGACGACATCGGGATAGGTGGCGCGCGGCCCGGCGAGCGCAGCGTCCAGGGTCTCGCGCGCGGCGGCGGCCACCGCGGAGTCGTCGAAGACCTCCGGCGGCACCGGCCCGATGGTCGAGGCGAACGCGGCCATCGGCTGCCAGGCGCAGATGGCGACGACCTCGGCGTCGCGCTTGGCCCCCTGCGCGAACGCGAACTCCACCGCCCGCTGGCCGGTCTCGGAACCGTCCACGCCCACGATGATCCTGCCCTTGACGCCCTTCACGGACTCGTGCTTCTTCGGCAGCACCACCACCGGCACCGGTGCGCGGGCGGCCAGTTCGACGCCGACGGAGCCGACGAACGCCGACGCCAGGCTGCCCAGGCCGCGGGAGCCGATGACGGCCGCGGCGACCCCGGGCTCCGAGGCGGCCTGGAGCAGGGCCGCTCCGGGACGCTCCGTGGCCAGCCGGGTGTCGACCTCGATCTCGGGGTAGATGCCCTTGATCCAGTCCCGCGCGTAGTCCAGCAGCGCCTGGGCCTCATGTGCCCGCGGCGCCTCGGCGGTGTCGTCGGGATTGTGCGCGAACTGGGCGAACGGCCCCTCCCGCTCCGGCAGTTGCACGGCGGTGACGATGCGCAGTCCCAATCCGCGCAGCCGGGCCTCGTTGGCCGACCACTCGAGCGCGTAGCGGCTGGAGTCGGAGCCGTCGACCCCGACGATCACCCAGCGGACCTCGGACGTGCTGTTCATCAGGCTTGCCTCGCTCTCATTCCCGAGCCGTCGCGGCGTTCGTCCATGGCGACTCCGGTCGTCCTACCCGAGCGCGCGGAATTCAGCCGTCCGCCTGCGCGCCGCTCGCGCGGGGACCCGAGGTGGCCGCTACCCCGCCAGCGCCTCCGGCAGGGGGGCGCCGTGCACGACGTGCAGGACGCTGACCGCCCGGGTGAGGACCACGTAGAGCCGGTGCAGGCCCCGGGGCTCCGCCGCGACGATGCGGGCCGGTTCGGCGACGACGACCGCGTCGAACTCCAGGCCCTTGGCCAGTGACGCGGGAACGCAGACCAGCCGCTCGGCCTCCAGCGCGTCGTCGGCCTCGCCCAGCACCGCGGCCCTCAGTCCGGCGGCGGCCAGTGCGCCGTGCAGCGCGGGGATCTCGGCGTCGGCGGCGATCAGGCCGACCGACCCCTCCCCGGCCAGCTCCCCGCGGCACGCCCGGACGACGGCCTCCGCCAGCTCCGGCTCCGCGACCCGGGTGATCCGGAGCGAGCCGGGGGCCTGGCGGACCGCGACGGGCGCGCCCAGGCCGGGGGCGATTCCGGGCAGCAGCCGGGCCGCGAAGTCGATGATCTGCGCGGGCACCCGGTATCCCCGGTCCAGCACCGCGAGCCGGGCGTCGGGCCGCCCGAGGTGGTGCAGCAGCGAGGACCAGTCGCCGGTGGCGCACGGGCCGGTGCCCTGCGCGACGTCGCCGAGGACGGTGAACGAGCCGGTGGCGCCGCGGCGGCCGATCGCGCGGCACTGCATCGGGCTGAGGTCCTGGGCCTCGTCGACGACGACGTGTCCCAGGCTCGCCGGGCGATCGACCAGGCCGGCGGCCTCGTCGATCAGGGCCAGGTCCTCGATGGACCAGCGCGCCGATCTCGGTCCGCGCGGACGCCCGGGGAGCATGACGGCCGCCTGCTCCCGCGCGTCCAGCAGCCCGTCGGCGGCGCGGGCGAGCCGTTCGGGGTCGGTGAGCAGGCCGAGGACGAGCCGCACCGGGTCGGCCTTGGGCCACATCGCGGTGACGGCGGCGCGCACCGCGCGGTCGCGGCGCACCTGGTCGTGCGTCCGGTCGTCGCAGACCTCCCCCGCGCTCTCCATCCTGGTCAGCACCGCGTGCGCGAGCCGGTGCGCCAGCAGTTCGCGTCCGGCCCCGTAGGTGACGCCGCGGTCGCGCAGCTCGGCGAGGACGTCGGCGAGCTCGTCGGTGTACAGCCGCCACCGGCGCGCTCCCCGCTGCACGACCAGCGACTCCTCCGGCGGGCGCAACCGCGACCAGAGGTCGCGGCGGATCACCTCGGCCATGCGGGCGTCGCCCTTGACCAGGGCGGCCCGCGGTTCCTCGGTCCGGCGCACCTCCACCGCGCCGAGCAGCTCCTCGACCGTGGTCTGGCGGACGTCGACCTCGCCGAGCGCGGGCAGCACGTTGCGGATGTAGGACAGGAACGAGCGGTTCGGGCCGATGATGGCGACCCCGGCGCGGCCGAGCCGCCTGCGCTCGGCGTAGAGCAGGTAGGCGACGCGGTGCAGGCCGACCGCCGTCTTG
Source organism: Spinactinospora alkalitolerans (assembly GCF_013408795.1). NCBI lineage: Bacteria > Bacillati > Actinomycetota > Actinomycetes > Streptosporangiales > Nocardiopsidaceae > Spinactinospora > Spinactinospora alkalitolerans. Next base: position 455,714 of record NZ_JACCCC010000001.1, on the reverse strand, counting down.
CCGGTGCCGGGCGCCCCCTGCACGCACAGCGACCGCTCCAACGGGGCGCGGACGAGGTCGTCCTGCTCGGGCTGGATGGTGGCGACGATGTCGCGCATGGGGCCGGAGCGCGGCCGCTCGATCTCCAAGGCCAGCAGTGCGCCGGCCCCCGCTGTGCCGGGCGCGCCGCTCCCGGCCCCGGCCAGCGGCTCGTCCTCGTAGGCGGTCAGCTCGGCCCGGCTGGTGAAGCCGTAGCGGCGGCGCAGCCGCACACCCATCGGGTTCTGCGCGGTCGCCCGGTAGAAGGCGATGGAGATGGGCGCGCGCCAGTCGATGACCAGGGGCGTGGCGGAGGCGTCGTGGACGTGCCGCCGCCCGATGTAGACCCGGTCGCCGTCTGGGGTCCGGGCCGCGGCGGGTTCGCCGGAGCCGTCGGGGTCGCCGGGGTCGGCCTCGAACACGGTTCCCGGCGCGTAGTCGAGCCGGCCGAAGAACAGCGGCACATCGGGGATGTCGACCAGCGCTTCGGCGCGGCGCTCGCGGGCCCGGAGCAGGACCGCGTTGGTGACCTTGTCGCCGACGACGTCGCCGAGCGCGGTCTCTGTGTCGAGGACGTCGTCGCGCATGCGCCGCAGGGCCGCCCGGGCCGTGGCGAGGAAGTCGCGTTCGGCCCGGATCTCGGGATCGAGGGCAGGGGCGGGTTCGGGAACGGCCATGGGACGGCACTCTCCATGTCGGCGGGCGGGAACGGGCGTGCGGCGGCGGGTGCGTGGGTCCCGCCCCGAAGTGCCCTCCGGTTCGTGCCGATCCTCAGCGCGCGGAGAAATGCCGCCGGAACGAAGAAGAAGGCAAGACGATAGTGCAACCGGCTCCCCGGTGCAACGGGCTGCGCCCTGGAAGGCGCATCCGGGAGGCGCCCCGATGGCCCCGCACGGACGGCACCGGAGCCGGGCCGACGTCGGCATACTCGCCCGGGGAACGGGTAGCGGCGCACCTCGACATCGAAGGGGGATGCATGATTCGCAAACTGCACGAGATGGGCGTCACCTCCGAAATGGCCTACATGGCCGGAGCCGCGTCGATCGGGGCGAGTTTTCTGTCCTGGTTCACCTCCAAGAAGGCGGAGAAGGCGGGAATCGACCGAGCCGATCGCTGGGGCCTGTTCATCGGGGAGTGGGCGCCGACCTTCTTCGCGATCGGCGTGGCGCTGCATCTGGAGGAGAACACCGGCAGGAGGTGACCGCACCCGGGGTGAGGGGTTCCGTCCTGGCGGGGCCCCTTTTTCGTGTGCGCACCGGCGCGCGCCCCGTCGGCTCACCCCGGTTCCCGCCGGTCCGGCCGAGGTACTACGCTTTGTAGTTGAAATCGGCCGCCAAGCGGCTGACGAGCGGATACGGGGTGAGCAAGGCGATGCGTGGAGGCGCTCGTGGTTGACGGGTTGACCACCACGATCCAGACGGCTTCGCTGATCATGGCCGTCTGGTCCCTGATCTCGACGCTGCGCGGGCAGCCCATGGTCGTGCCGCACCTCGTCGGCATGGCCGTGCTGGAGCTGCTGCTGATCGCGCAGGCGGTGGTCTCGACCACGCTGCTGGTCGGCGGCGCGCGCCCGGCGGAGACGGCCACGTTCGTCAGCTACCTGGCCACCGTCGTCCTCATCCCGCCGGCGTGCGCGGTGTGGGGGTTCATGGAGCGCAGCCGCTGGGGCCCGGCGGTGATCGCGTTCGCCTGCCTCATCCTGCCGGTCATGATGGTCCGGCTCGAACAGATCTGGGACCCCGGCCTTGCCTGAAACCGCCGAACCCGCCACCCGGACCGGCCCGGGACGGGTGCTGATCGCGGTCTACGCGGTCTTCGCGCTGGCCGCGACCGCCCGCGCGACCGTGCAGATCCTCACCCGCTTCGACGAGGCCCCGCTGGCCTATCTGCTCTCGGCGCTGGCCGGCGTCGTCTACATCGTGGCCACGGTGGGGATCGCCCGCGCCGGGCGCACCTCCCATCGGGTGGCCGTGGTGTCGTGCACCGTCGAGCTGATCGGGGTGCTCGTCGTGGGTTCGCTCAGCGTGTTCGATCCGCAGGCGTTCCCCGACGACACCGTGTGGTCCCGCTTCGGCAGCGGCTACCTGTTCATCCCGCTGGTGCTGCCGGTGCTGGGCCTGCTGTGGCTGCGGCACGTCGGCCGGGCCGCCCGGAGGACTCCGCGGACCGGGTGACCGGCGCGGGGAAGCGGAGCGGTCCCGGTATATTCTGCGGCCATGCCGCAGCCCGAACACTTCCCCGGTCTTCCCGTCGTCGTCGGCCCGGAATGGCTGACCGAGCACTACGGCGAGGTCCTCGTCGCCGATGTGCGCTGGTACCTCGACGGCAGGTCCGGGCGCGACGCCCACCTCGGCGGCCACCTCCCCGGCGCGGTCTTCGTCGACCTCGACGCCGATCTGGCCGCTCCGGCGACGGAGGAGGGCGGACGGCACCCGCTGCCCGACCCGGAGGCGTTCGCCCGCGCCCTCGGCGCCCTGGGCATCGGTGACGACACACCGGTCGTCGGCTATGACGACGCCGGCGGCTCCACCGCAGCGCGCCTGGTGTGGATGCTGCGCGCCCTCGGGTCGCCGGCCGCGGTGCTGGACGGCGGCATCCAGGCGTGGCCGGGCGTCCTGGAGCAGGGGCCCGTGCCGACGGCGCCGCGGCACCGCACGCCCGCCCCGTGGCCGGCGGAGCGCGTGGCCGACACGTCGGCCGTGCGCGCCGCGACGGCCGACGGCGCCCGGCTGCTGCTGGACGCCCGGGCGCACGGCCGCTACACCGGCGCCGAACCGAGCCCGGTGGACGTCCGGCCCGGCCACATCCCCGGCGCGCGCAGCGCCGCCTGGCAGGACAACCTCGGCCCCGACGGCCGGTTCGCCGCGCCGGAGCGCCTGCGCGAGCGCTTCGCCGGGCTCGGGGCCGCCGAGGCCGGATCGGTCACGGCCTACTGCGGTTCGGGCGTGACCGCCTGCCACGACCTGCTGGCCCTGGAGCACGCGGGGTTCACCGGTGCGCGGTTGTACCCCGGCTCGTGGAGCGCCTGGGCCGCCGACCCCGGCCTCCCGGCGGAGACCGGGGAGACCGGGGAGGCCGGTGGGGGCGGGGACTCCGGGGCCGACTCGGCCGGGTAGCGCGGAGGCCCCGGCCGGTGCTTGCGCGCGGGCGCCGATGCGGAGGCGCGCAAGTGGCAGACTTGAGTCCCGGCGGCACCCGCCCCGGAGCGCCGAGCGAGGGAGGTGGACGGCGGTGACCGAATCCCGCGCACGGACCCGAGCCGAGCTCAGCCGGATCCTCATGCGAACGGGCCCGCGCATCGCCCAACTGCAGCGGCGGCTGCTGGGCCGCCTCGATCCGCCGCTGGGACTGTCGCAATACAGCGTGCTCGCCCGGCTGGGGCGCGGCACCACCTCGATGTCGGAGCTGCGCGCGCGCTCCATCGTCAGCTTCTCCACCCTGTCGGAGACGACCGCCGGCCTGGTGCGCCTCGGGCTGGTCGAGCGGACCGCCAGCGAACGCGACCGGCGCAGCGTCGACCTCTCCCTGACCGACAAGGGGCGCCGCCTGCTCGCAGAGGCCGAGCAGGCGATGGACCAGATGGCGGACTCGATCGTGGAGGGTGTGCGCCCGCCCAGCGAGGCCGAGCTCAGCGAACTGCTGACCCCCCTCGCCGACCGCGTGCGCGAGGTGCTCGCGGCTGAGGAGCGGGGAGAACCGGAACCTTAACGCCGCGCGGCCGGGCGCACGGCGGCAGTCTGGCTCGCCGTGGCGAGCAGCGCGCCGCCCTCGCTCCACAGGTGCGCCAGTCCGTGCGCGACGCCGTTGTCGACGCCCTGCACCCGGACGTCGACCAGGCACCACTCCGTGGGGACGACGCGCAGGATCCGCACGGTGTTGTCGAGGCTCTGGGCTCGGATGCGCTCGCCCAGGGTCACGCCGATGCCCGAGGGGACCAGGTCGCCGAGCAGCCCCAGCGCCGAGGCGTCCAGGTCGAGGTCGACGGGCCGGGCCCAGAAGGCGGCCCGACCCGAGTCGACGCGTCCCGGCGGGTGCTGCCCGCTGCCGGCCAGCGCCGGCCGCACGTCGATCCGTTCGGCGATCGTTCCCCGCGACCGCGGCGACGCCGGGCGCGGCGGGCAGTCCAGTGGGGGCAGCACCCCGGGCGGCGCGCCCCATGTCCGCGACCGGCCGTCGCGGCCCCGGCCCAGGGTGGCCGCGACGTGGAAGACGTCGGCCCCGTCCAGGCGTCCGGTCACCCGAGCCTGGGTGAAGCGCGTCCCCTCGGCGGGAGCCGCCACGGTGACCTCGACGGCCGATCCGGGGGTCGCGGCCCTGATGAACTGGGCGCTCGCCCAGAGCACCGGGCGGCCGATGTCGTGCTCCAGCACCGCCAGGGCCGCCCCCATGATCGATCCGCCGAACAGGACGCCCAGGCCGGAGCAGAGCTCCATGGTGACCGGTAGACGCCACACCCGGTCCCGTTCGGTCGCTTGCAGTCCGAAGAACGCCAGACGGTCCAGTGCTCGGTCCTCCTGAGCTCGGGTCGAGGGCGGCCGGAGCCCTTCAGCGGCCCGGCACCGGGACCGGGGCGCGCCCCGTCCATTTAATCAGGGTACCGAAGTATATTCTCCGCGGCGATCCGGTCCGCCGCCCATCGGCGGCGCACCCTCTCACCCCTTCCCCCTCGGCGGACTCTTGACGGTGGCCCACATCACATGAAAGGTTCGGGGCCCGAATATACCGGGTACCGAAGTAAATGCACGGGCGACCCGATGGCGCTTCGCCTCGAAACGAGGGAGACGAGCGGATGACCGGAGTGAACCGCCGGAACCGGTCGGCCACGGACCGGCCCAAATGGGGCGCGCCCCCGAGCGCGGGGATCAGCGCCCGCGACGCCGCACCGTTCGGATGGGCGCCACTGGTGGTGCTCTTCCTCGTCGGCATCGTCGACCGCCTGGAGGCCAGCGTCATCTCCGGGGTGCTCCCGCAGATCCAGGCCGAATGGGGCGTCAGCGACACCCTGGCGGGGGCCATTCCGACCGCGGCGGCGATCGCGGGCGCCATCGTCGTCCTCCCGGCCGGATACGTCGCCGACCGCTACAACCGCACCGCGGTCATCGCGGTCGTCGTCGCCCTCTGGTCGATCATCACGCTGGGCTCCGCCGCGGCACTGGGCTTCGCGATGTTCTTCGCGACCCGCGTGCTGCTCGGCGCTGCGGAGAACATCGACAACCCCGCCGGCAGCAGCCTGCTCGCCGACTACTACCCGCCGCTGACGCGGGCCAAGGTCTTCGGCTGGGTCCGGCTGACGCATTACGCGGGCATGGCGCTGGGCGTGATGGTCGGCGGGGTCGTCGGCCAGTTCTTCGGCTGGCGCGGCGCGTTCCTGTTCATGGTCGTCCCCGGCCTCGTGGTGGCGGTGCTGTGCTGGCGGCTGCGCGAACCGGCGCGCGGGTTCCTCGACCGGGTGGTGGCCCGCGGCTCCGACGAGCGCGTCCCGGTGCCGAACGGCCCGGGCTCCGGTGCGCGCGCCGATGCCGCCGGTCTCCGGTCGCGCATGCGCGGCCTGGACTTCAGGGGCCAGATCCGCGAGGTGTCGGCCATCCCCACGCTGCGGCTGGTGAGCCTGGGGCTGACCGCGCTGACCCTGGGCCTCGGCGGCATCTTCTACTGGATGGCCAGCCTGTTCCAGCGCGGCTTCGGTCTCGAACCCGGACCGGCCGGGCTGTTCAGCGGCATGATCGGCCTCATCGGGGTGGTCGGCGGCGCGGTCTTCGGCGGATGGCTCGGCGGGAGGTGGCACGGCACCCGCCCCGGCGGCCGCATCCTGGCCGGCGGCGGCGGGCTGCTGCTGGGATCGCTGCTGCTCGGGTGCACGCTCGCCGTCGACGACCTGCTGCTGTTCTCCCTCGGGCTGCTCGCCTCGAACTTCCTCAGCGCCATCGCCATCCCCAACCTGATGGCCTGCATCGCCGACGTCATCGGCGCCGCCTCGCGCGGGATCGGGTTCGCCGGGCTGCAGTTCCTCATCGTTCTCGGCGCCGCCGCCGGACCGCTCGTGGTCGGCGCGGTCTCCGACGCGATGGGGTCGCTGCTGGGAGCGATGTACGCCCTGATCGTCCCCATGCTGATCGGCGCGGTGCTGGTCCTCTGGGCGCGGCGGCACTTCGAGGCCGACGCGGGCCGGGTCCTGGACCGGGCACGGAGTGAAACCGCGGAGTGAGCGCGCTCCGCCCCGTTCCCGACGCGAACGGACCGGGCCGCACGGGAGGCCCCCGGCCGCCGCGGTGCGCCCGGCGTCGGCGTCGGCCGGGGAGCCCGGGAGCGCGGGCGGCCGCATGGCCGGACGGGCCGGGATTGACCGGCCCGGGGACCTCGGGGATATCCTCTTAACACCGCGTGGCCTGCGGACTTGGGCTAGTGGGCGGCCACGCGGTGAGCCGTGCGGGGAGGGACCTGGGTGTCCGGATCAATGTTCGGCCACATTCCCGCTCCACGATGCGGCGACGCGCCGATTCGCGCGATAACACTTATTTACGGACATGTGGGCGCCTGGTTGGGGATAGTCGAAACCCGTACCACGTACTCGAAACCGTACCTATCCGCGATCTCACCGCGTTCTAACCTTTGCCGCCGATTCTTGTTGACGTAGCCAGAACTCGTCCGGAGGGCAAGATGAGCGCAACCGACCCCAACAACGGCGTCCCGACCGAGGGGACGGACGGCACCGGCCGCGCGGAGACCGGGCAGCCGGGCGCCCGCTCGCCGGAACCGCAGCAGGGTCCGGCGCCCGCCCCGGCCGCGCCCGCCGCGCCGGAGGCCGGACCCGAGGCGCCCGCCGACCCCGAGCGCTCCGCCGTGCCCAACCGTCCGCAGCACCCGCAGGGCCCGTCCGAGGAGCAGGCCCGCCACGACGCCCCGCACGGGGCCCCCTGGGGCGGCCCGCCCCAGGGAGAGGGAGGGCGACCGGTCGATCCGCGGCACGCGGCCCCCGGCCAGCACGCCTTCGACCAGCACGCCGCGGGCGGTGGCGGCTTCGGTGGTCCCCCGCCGCCCCCGCCGCCCCCGCCGCACGGCGCGTCCATGCCCGGCGGGTCCGACCCGCACCCCCGGCCCGAACGGGAGAAGCGCCCCCTGGGGCGCAAGGGAGTGCTGGCCATTGCCGGTGCGACCGCGCTGGTCACCAGCCTGATCGTGGGGCCGACGGCCGCGATCGTGACCAGCGAGGTGCTGTCGAACGGCGGCGGCACCACGACGAGCTCACTGTCCGGTGAGAACAGCGGCACGGTGTCCAGCGGAAGCGTCAGCGCCGTCGCCGAGCAGGCCCTGCCGAGCGTGGTGTCCATCCAGACCGAATCCGGCGGCGGCAGCGGTGTCGTCATCAGCTCCGACGGCCAGATCCTCACCAACAGCCACGTGGTGGCCGGGGCCGACGGCGGACTGATGGTGCAGTTCAACGACGGCAGCCAGGCCGAGGCCACGGTGCTCGGCGCCGACCCGGTCTCAGACCTCGCGGTCATCAAGGCCGAGGGCCGCAGCGACCTCACCCCGGCCACGTTCGGCGACTCCGACAAGGTCGAGGTGGGCGCGAACGTGGTGGCCATCGGTTCACCGCTCGGCCTGTCCGGAACGGTCACCGCCGGCGTGGTCAGCGCGGTCGACCGGCCGGTCAACACCGGGGCGACCCAGCAGGAGCAGGAGCAGCCCGAGCAGGGCCTGCCGTTCGGCCCGCCCGAAGAGGACCCCCAGGCGCCCGAGCCGACGACCTCCACCGTCATCGACGCGATCCAGACCGACGCCCCGATCAACCCCGGTAACTCCGGCGGCCCGCTGATGAACATGAATGGCGAGGTCATCGGCATCAACACCGCCATCGCCTCGACCGGTGGGGTCGGCGGCCAGGCGGGCTCGATCGGCCTGGGCTTCGCCATCCCGATCAACCAGGCCGAGCCGATCGCCGAGCAACTGATCGCGGACGGCAACGCCAGCTACGCCGCGATCGAGGCGACCATCACCGGGACCCGCGACGGCGGCGCCGAGATCGTCGACGTCACCGAGGGCGGCGCGGCCGACGCGGCCGGCCTGCGGGCGGGCGACGTGGTCACCAAGGTCGGCGACCGCGTGGTCAACGACCCCAACGTGCTCATCGCGGCCATCCGCTCCCACCAGCCCGACGAAACGGTGACCGTCACCTACGAGCGCGACGGCGAGACCCACGAGACCGAGGTGACCCTCTCCGCCCAGTCCGCCGACAGCATCGGCAGCTAAGCGCGGGGAACGGGACGACCGGGACCGGCGTCCGCCAAGGGGGAGGCGGGCGACCGGTCCCGGTTCCTTTTCCGCCGGTCCCGGCCTCGAGATCCGGTCTCGGCCATCGAGGACGTGAACCCGACTTCGCCGTATCGGGTTTCAACCCGCGGGTTTTCAGTCAGGGATGTCGGTGTGGCCGAGAGTATCCTCCGCGACACCGCGCGGTACTCAGCCGACTCTTCCTCGTTCACCGGGAAGACGGAGCCAGGCAACGAACGACGACCACAATCGTGTGCCGCGGAACCCGACCCGCGCACACCGGGAGACCTGACACGATGGCCGTTACCTTCCTCTCGTCGTCCAAGAGCCGCGAACGGACCCGACGGGTCCCCGAGCAGCGCGCCCGGAACGGTTCCGGGCGGCTGCGCGTCCTGATCGGCACCGACACCTATCCCCCCGACGTCAACGGCGCGGCCTACTTCACCGCCCGGCTCGCCCACGGTCTGGCGGGAAGGGACGCGGACGTGCACGTCCTGTGCCAGTCGCCCGACGGCCCGCCAGGCGTCGACCTGTGCGGCGGCGTGACGACCCACCGGCTGCGGTCGATGCCCTCGCTGGCCCACGAGACGCTCAGGCTGGCCGTCCCCGCCGGGACCGCCGGCCACGTCGACCGGCTGCTTGCGCGCCTCCGGCCCGACGTGATCCACATCCAGAACCACTTCGTCATCGGGCGGATGCTGCTGCGCGCGGCCCGCCGGCACGCCGTCCCGGTCGTGGCCACCAACCACTTCATGCCGGAGAACCTCTTCAACCACCTGCGCGTCCCCGCCGCACTGCACGCCAGGGTCGGCGCGCTGGCCTGGCGCGACTTCACCAGGGTGCTGGCCGAGGTGGAGCACGTCACCACGCCGACCCGGATCGCGGCCCAACTACTGCTGGACAAGGGCTTCGTCCGGCCGGTCGAGGCGGTCTCCTGCGGCATCGACCTCGACCGGTTCCGCCCCGCGCGGGAGGAGGGCGCCGACGCCGCGGTCCGCTCCCGGATCCGCGCCCGCTTCGGCCTGCCGGACCGGCCCACGGCCGTCTTCGTCGGCCGGCTGGACGAGGAGAAGCGGATCGAGGACCTGATCTCGGCGCTGCCGCAGGTCCTCGTCGCCGACGCCCAACTGGTCCTGGTCGGCACGGGCGCCCGGCGCGAGCGGCTGGAGCGGCTCGCGGCCGACGAGGGTGTGGCCGACCGCGTGCACTTCCTGGGCTTCGTGTCCGGCGACGAACTCCCGCTCGCCTACCGCGTGGCCGACGTGTTCGCGATCGCCGGCATCGCCGAGTTGCAGAGCATCGCCACGCTGGAGGCGATGGCGAGCGGACTGCCGGTGGTGGCCGCCGACGCCATGGCCCTGCCGCACCTGGTGCAGGAGGGGCGCAACGGCTACCTGTACCAGCCGGGCAACCCCGAGGAGCTGGCCAAGTACCTCACCGCGATCCTGGCCGCGCCGGAGGAGGCCGCGGCCATGGGCGAGGCGAGCCGCGCCATGGCGGCCCGGCACGACCACGAGGCCTCGCTGACCCGCTTCGAGCAGATCTACCGCGACGTGGCTAGAACCGGAAGGCGCGTTCGCTGATGGAGGATCCGGCGACGGGTCCCCTCCCGACGCCGGAGCGCGCCGGGGCGGCCTTGGGGCCGGAGGAGCGCGCCAGGGTGACCACCCCCAGGGCGCCGGCGAACGCCGCCAGCACCACCACGGCGGCCGCCGCCGGGTCCGCGGGCAGCGGTTCGGCGAAGACGGCGACCCCGATGGCCGCCGCCGCCAGCGGGTCGCTGATCAGCAGCGTCGCGTAGGCGAGCGCGAAGTGGTCGGTGCGGTAGGCGTTCTGCACCAGCAGCGCGCCGGACAGCCCCAGGGCCAGCGCGACGAGCGTCAACGGGCGCAGCAGGGCGGCCGGGTCCTGCAGCGCGGCCACGCCGATGATCCGGGCCAGCGCCGAGGTGACGCCGAAACCCACGCCTCCCGCGAGGGCGAGCGCGCAGGCGCGGGCCGCGTCCCCCACGCAGCGGGCGAGGGCGAGGCAGCCGAGCATGATGACCGCGCAGACCACGGGCATGCAGACGAGTGCGGACCGGCTCAGCGCCGGATCACCCGGATGGTCCGGCAGCACCGTCAGCAGCGCGGCCAGTCCGGCGGTGACCGCCAGGCAGCCGCCGATCTGGGCCCTGGTGAGGCGGCGTTTGCGCAGGAACGCGGCCAGCATCACGGCGAACAGCAGACCGCTGACTCCAATGGGCTGGACGACGGTCAGCGGCGCCTGGGACAGCGCCCACATGTGCGCGCCGACGCCGGAGAAGGTCAACGCGGTGCCGAGCAGCCACCGCGGGCTGCGCACGAGGTGGCCCAGCAGGCGCAACTGGTTGATGCCGATCGACGGAGCGGTCCGCGCGGTCCGCTCCTGCAGCGCCGCGCCGGTCGCGACGGCCAACGCCCCCGCGATGGCCACGACGATGGCCCACGTCATGTACCAGCCCCTTCGCCTGACGCTGTCCGGCTCACCCAACGGCGACGCCCACCACTGCGGGGCGCGGTCGCCCGGAGGACTCATCGGCGCCCGCCGGTCCCGCCGGCCTCGTGGCGCCGAACCCTGCTGCCGCCGCCCGGCCGTCGGGCCCCGCCGCGGTCGCGGCTCGCGTCGGGGCATGCTCCGATGGGAGCGGGATCGAAAACACGGCGACAGGGGCAGACGCAGACTACTGCCAGGTGCGGTATGCGCCACCCGTCGGGGCGCCGACCTGGAGCGATCCAGGCGCCCTCAATGCGGTGGGACCGCCGGGACGCGGCCTCCGGCGCGACGGTCAGATGTCATTGATCACATCGCGCATGCTCAGCAGCAGTTCGGTCAGGGCCGGACGCAGCCGGGGGTCGACCCCGGCGTAGAGCTGCCGCTGGCGCTCGCGGATCCGCTGCCAGAACTCCTCCAGGGCCCGCGCGCCGTCCGGGGTGACCGTTATGACGGTGGCGCGCTCGTCGAGTTCGGAGCGGTCCCGGCGCACCATGCCCCTGCGTTCGAGCTGCTGCAGCATCCGGGTCGCCGAGGGCGACGCGATGCCGAGCGCGGCCGCGACCGCGCCGACCGTCGGATGGTCGAGCTCGTCGGCCGTGCGCAGCAGCAGCGCCTGGGCGACCGTGAGACCGACCTCACCCGCGACCGCACCGCGTCCCCGCACGTGGGCGACGGCGTTCATCAGTTCATTCCAGGCCTGCAGGAACTCCGCGAACCCTGGGTCTTCCCGTTCCACTCAACAGCCTCTGACACTTGGCCGACACTTGCCCCGGCGACAATAGGTAGCATAGACATCAAATAGTTACCACATATAAGTTTGGCGTAAACGGGCGGCCCGGGCTCCCAGAACCCCGGGCCGCCCCGCGCGCACCGCCCCGGAGCTCCGCGAGCCGTCGACCGGCCTCCGACGGGAACGCGCGCGGGCCCGGGCGGGAACGCCGACAGCTCCAGGCGAAGGGGGACGGGCATTGTTGTCGCTGCTGACCGCGCACTTCGTGGCCGCAGCACTGGCTCCGCTCCTGGTTCGCTGGTGGGGGCGCAACGCCTTCCTGGCACTGGCGCTGGTCCCCGCCGGCGCGACGGCGTGGGCGCTGCTGCAGGCCCCCGCTGTCATCGCCGGCGCCCCCGTCACCGAGTCCATCGCCTGGGCACCGGAGTTCCGGCTCGACCTGGTGTACCGGATGGACGTGCTGGGCCTGGTCATGACGCTGATCGTGGCCGGCATCGGCACGCTGATCCTGGTCTACTGCGCCCGCTACTTCCACGACGACGAGCCCGGGCTCGGCCGCTTCGCCGGGGTGCTCGTCGGGTTCGCCGGGGCCATGCTGGGCCTGGTCCTGGCCGACGACCTGATCCAGCTCTACGTCCACTGGGAGCTGACCACGGTCTTCTCCTACCTGCTCATCGGCCATTACGTCGAGCGGCGCGAGAGCAGGCGCGCGGCCATGACCGCCCTGACGGTCACCACGCTGGGCGGACTGGCGATGCTGGTCGGCGTGGTCATGCTGGGCGAGGCCGCGGGCACCTACGTCATCTCCGAACTCCTGGCCGACCCGCCGAGCGGCCCGCTGGTCGCGCCCGCGCTGCTGCTGATCCTCGTCGGCGCGCTGTCGAAGTCGGCGCTGTTCCCGTTCAGCCTGTGGCTTCCCGCGGCGATGCAGGCACCCACCCCCGTCAGCGGCTACCTGCACGCCGCCGCGATGGTCAAGGCCGGCGTCTACCTCGTCGCCCGCCTCACCCCGGCGTTCGGCGACCTCGCGGTCTGGCAGTTCACGACGCTGGCGTTCGGGACCGCGACCATGGTGATGGCCGGCTGGAAGGCGCTGCGCCAGTACGACCTGAAGCTGCTGCTGGCCTACGGCACGGTGAGCCAACTGGGTTTCCTCGCCGCGCTGCTGGGGGCCGGCACCCGCGACGCGGCGCTGGCCGGCATCGCGATGCTGTGCGCGCACGCGCTGTTCAAAGCGCCGCTGTTCCTCGTGGTCGGGATCATCGACCACGGCACCGGAACCCGCGACCTGCGCGAGCTCTCGGGACTGCGGCGCTCGACGCCGACCGTCTTCTGGATCTCGGTCGCCGCGCTGGCCTCCATGGCCGGGCTGCCGCCGATGGCCGGGTTCGCCGCGAAGGAGTCGGCCTTCGGGGCGTTCGCCCACGGCGGCGGCGCGCACACGCTGGTCCTGGCCGGGCTCGTGCTGGGGTCGGTGTTCACGGTCGGCTACAGCCTGCGGTTCCTGTGGGGGGCGTTCTTCGACAAGCCCGATGTGGCCGACACCCCGATGCACGCGCCCGGCCCGCTGTTCGTCGCGCCCGCCGCGGTCCTGTCCGCGCTGGGCCTGCTCGGCGGGCCGCTGGCCTCCGCGGCCGATCCGGTGCTGGCCCGGTACGCCGACACCGTGGCCTTCGGCGGCGGCGCCGAGCCCGCCCACCTGGCGCTGTGGCACGGCTTCGGTCTCCCGCTGGGGCTGTCGGCACTGTGCGTGGCGGGTGGTCTGCTGCTGTTCCGGGCGCGCGGCGGGGTCGTGTGGCTGGGCACCCGGTGGGCCCTGTCCGACCCCAACCGGGTCTACCGCCGCGTCCTCGCCGGCCTCGACTCCTTCGCCCTGCAGATGACCGGCCGCACCCAGCGCGGTTCGCTGCCGGTCTACCTAGGCACGACGCTGGTGACGCTGGTCGCGGTGAGCGCCGTTCCGCTGCTGCTGGGGCGGCCGTGGGAGCTGGACGTACCGGAGGTCCGGCTGTGGGACTCCCCCGTCCAGATGCTCCCCGCCGCGATCACCGTCATCGCCGCCCTGTGGGCGCTGGTAGTGCGGCGGCGGCTGTTCGCGGTGGTCCTCGTCGGCGTCACCGGCTACGGCACCGCGACCCTGTTCATGCTGCAGGGCGCCCCCGACCTCGCACTCACCCAGTTCCTGATCGAGACGGTCAGCCTGGTCGTCTTCGTCCTGGTGCTGCGCCGGCTGCCGGTCCGCTTCTCCACCCCGGTGCTGCGCACGCGCCGCCTGGGCAACCTGCTGATCGGCGCGGCCACCGGGCTGCTGGTGGCCGCCATGGCCTACTTCGCGCTGGCCGCGCGGCGGGCCGAGTCGATCTCCTCGGGCTTCCCCGCCGCGACCGAGGAGGCCGGCGGCCACAACATCATCAGCACGATCCTGGTGGACCTGCGCGCCTGGGACACGATGGGCGAGATCTCGGTGCTCGCGGTGGCCGCCGCCGGCGTCGCCAGCCTGATGTTCGTGCAGCGCCGCTCCCGGACGCCGCGCAGCCGCGTGGCCGACCTGGTGGTGCCGCCGGGCGGAGCGGGACCGGCGTTCGTCCTGCCGAGCCCGTCGACCGCGCCGCAGACCTCCTGGCGGCCGGACGCGCTGGCGATCGCCCCGCGCCAGCTCAGCGTGCAGGTCAGGTGGAACCCCCTGTGGCTGCCCGGCGCGCAGGCCCTGGCCAAGGAGCGCCGCTCGATCATCTTCGAGGTCGTCGCACGGATGCTGTTCCCGCTGATCATCCTGCTGTCGGTGTATCTGCTGGTCACCGGGCACACCGCCGTGGGCGGCGGGTTCGCCGGCGGCATCGTGGCCGGCCTGGGGCTGATGGTGCGCTACCTGGCCGGCGGCCGCTACGAACTCTACGCCGCCCTGCGGATCCAGCCCGGCGCGCTGATCGGTCTCGGCCTGCTCACGGCCACCGGCACCGCGCTGGCCGGCGCCGTCTTCGGCACCGAGATCCTCCAGAGCGGCACCCTCGACCTGCACCTGCCGCTCGTCGGCGACCTGCACCTGGCGTCATCACTGCTCTTCGACTTCGGCGTCTACCTGCTGGTGATCGGACTGATCCTGGACATCCTGCGCAGCCTGGGGGCGCGAATCGACGAGCAGTTGGAGCAGGAGAGCGAACGGGCGACCGAGGCCGAGGAGGTGACCGCGTGAACGACACCCCGACGATCGTCCTCATCGTGGTGGTCGGCGTGCTGGTCGCAGTGGGCGTGGTGCTGCTGCTGGAGCGCAGCCTCACCCGCGTGCTGCTCGGCGTGGTCCTGATGGGCAACGGGATCAACCTGATGATCCTGTCCACCGGCGGCGCCGCGGGCGGGCCGCCGCTGCTCGGCCTGACCGACGAGGCGGAGATGAGCGACCCTCTGCCGCAGGCCATGATCCTGACCGCGATCGTCATCACCCTGGGGATCACCGCGTTCCTGCTGGCGATGGCGCACCGCAGCTGGCAGCTGCAGGGCCACGACGAGGTCCAGGACGACGCCGAGGACCGCCGGATCCTGCTCGGCGGCAGCCGCGCCGAACTGCGCGCGCAGATCAGGGAGCTGCGCGCCCGGCTACGCCGGGAGATCCGGGAGCAGCGCACGGACCTGCACCGCCGCATCGAGGAGGAGGACCGCAGGGAGGAGGCCGAACGCGCCGAGCTGCGCGCCCGGCTGGCCGAGGCCGACACCGAGCTGCGCGACTGGATCCGCGAGAACCGCGGCGACGACGGCGTCGGCGACGACGACATCGCCCGGCGGGTCCGCGACGTCCGGCGCGAGCGCGAAAAGCGGGTCGAGGAGCTGCGCGGACAGGTCGAGGCGTACCGCACGGAGCTGCGCGACCACGTCAGGGCCGACCGGGAGGCCGAGCGGGAGCAGCGCCGCGAACTGCGGCGGCGCATCAGGGCGGAGAAGCGGCAGTTGCGCGCGCGGATCCGCGCCGAACGCGAGCGCCTGGCCCGCGCCGAGGACAGCGACCTGCTGGGAGCCGACTAGATGAGCGACGTCCTGCACTATCTGGTGCCGCTTCCGGTCGTCCTGCCGCTGATCGCCGCGGGGGCCAAGCTCACGATCGGGATCCGGCTGAGCAGGCTGCAGCGCGGCATCAGCATCGCCACGCTGTCGGCCGTGCTGCTGATCGCCCTGGTGCTGCTGTTCGGCACCGACGCCCACGGCCCGCAGGTCGTGCACGTCGGCGGCTGGGCGGCTCCCATCGGCATCACCCTGGTGGCCGACCGGCTCTCGGCGCTCATGGTCGTGATCTCCTCGGCGGTCACCCTGGGCGTGCTGGTCTACTCGATCGGCCAGGGCATGGCCGACCGGGACGAGGTCGCGCCGCTGGCGGTCTACCACCCGACCTACCTGGTCCTGGTCGCGGGCGTGTCGAACACGTTCCTGGCCGGCGACCTGTTCAACCTCTACGTGGGCTTCGAGATTCTGCTGACCGCGAGCTACGTGCTGCTGACCCTGGGCGGCACGCAGGCCAGGCTCCGAGCGGGCGCGACCTACGTCGTGGTCTCGCTGCTGTCCTCACTGATCTTCCTGATCTCCATCGGCCTGATCTACGCCGCGGCCGGCACGGTCAACATGGCCCAGCTAGCGGTGCGGCTGCCCGGCGTCCCCGAGGAGGTTCGGACCGTCCTGCAGGTCATGCTGCTGACCGCGTTCGCCATCAAGGCCGCGGTGTTCCCGCTGTCGGCGTGGCTGCCGGACTCCTACCCCACCGCGCCCGCGCCGGTCACCGCGGTGTTCGCCGGCCTGCTGACCAAGGTCGGCGTCTACGCGATGATCCGCGCCCAGACGCTGCTGTTCCCCGGCGGCCGGGTCGACGACCTGCTGATGTGGGCTGCGTTGGTCACCATGGTGATCGGCGTCCTGGGTGCGGTCGCGCAGAACGACATCAAGCGCCTGCTGTCGTTCATCCTGGTCAGCCACATCGGGTACATGGTCTTCGGGATCGGCCTGGGCAGTCATCTGGGTCTGGCCGGCGCGATCTTCTACGTCGCCCACCACATCACCGTGCAGACGACGCTGTTCCTGGTCGCCGGGCTGATCGAGCGCCGGGGCGGCAGCACGTCGCTGAACGACCTGGGCGGCCTGGCGAAGCTGTCGCCGGTGCTGGCCGTGCTGTTCTTCGTCCCGGCGATGAACCTGGGCGGGATCCCGCCGATGTCGGGCTTCCTGGGCAAGCTCGGGCTGCTGCAGGCCGGCGTGCAGCAGGGCACCCCGCTGGCCTATGCGCTGGTCGCGGGTTCGGTGCTGACCAGCCTGCTGACGCTGTACGCGGTCGCGCGGGTGTGGAACCGCGCGTTCTGGCGCACGCCCGGCGAGGGTGCGGTCGCCGAGCCCGGCACCGTACTGGAGACCTCCGAGGACGAGTCGCCGACCTCGGCGTTCGGCCCGGGCCAGGCCATGGGGCCGTCGTCGCGGGTCCGCTCCTCCGATGCGCGCACCGTCACCGGACGGGCCGCGACGCTGGGCGGGCGCACGATCGCGACCTCGGCGACACTGCCCAAGAGCATGGTCGGGGCGACGACCGCGCTGGTCGTGATGGGACTGGCCTTCACGGTGCTCGCCGGGCCGCTGATCGGCTACAGCGACCGCGCCGCGGCCGAGCTGATCGCGCGGACGCCCTATGTCGAAGCGGTCTTCCCCGGAGATGTCCGATGACGCGGCCCACCGAACCCCCTCCGCTGAACCTGCGCCTGGGCCGCCGAAGGATCCAGGTGGCCCCGGTGCTGGGCATGATCGTGGCCTGGGTGCTGCTGTTCGGCGAGCTGTCGGTGGGCACGGTGCTGTCGGGATTGTGCGTCGGCGTGGTCGTCATGGTCGTGTTTCCGATGCCGCTGCTGGACACCGGGCTGCGGCTGCACCCGTGGCCGGCCGCCGTGTTCCTGGTGCGCTTCGGCTACGACCTGGTGACGGCCGCCATGCGAGTGGCCGCGCTGGCGTTCGCGTTCGGCCGCACGCCGCGCAGCTCCGTCATCGCGGTCCCGCTGCGCACCGAGTCCGATCTGCTGCTGACCGCCACGGCGATCGTGGTGTCGGTGATCCCGGGAAGCGTGATCGTGGAGGTCGGTTACGCCTCGTCCACGCTGTTCGTGCACGCGCTGGGCGCGCAGGACGCCGATGCGGCGCAGGCGGCGCGCGAGGACGTGCTGCGGCTGGAGGAGCGGATCACCCGGGCGTTCGGCACCCGCGCCGACATCCGGCTGCTGGAGGAATCGGCGCGGACGGGAGGTGCGGCGTGACCGCCGCCTGGATCGCCATCGCGGTGCTGCTCGGCGCCGCGGCGCTGCTGAGCATGGCGCGGCTGGTGATGGGGCCCTCGATCCTGGACCGGGCGCTGTCGCTGGATGTCATCCTGGCCTCGGCGATCGCCGGCATCGGCGCCTACGCCGCGTTCAACCGCGATCCGACGGTGCTGCCGATCATGCTGGTGCTGTCGCTGCTGGGGTTCGTCGGTTCGGTCAGCGTCTCCCGGTTCGTCGCCCGCTACCACATCGAACACCCGCCGTCGGGGGAGGAGGGCGAGGCGTCGTGACCGCCGTTCTGGATTGGATCGCCGTCTGCTGCATGCTCGTCGGGGCCGCGCTCTCCTTCGCCGCGGGCGTGGGACTGGTGCGCTTCCCTGATCTGCTGTCGCGCCTGCACACCTCCACCAAGCCGCAGATCCTCGGCCTGCTGCTGATCCTGGTCGGCCTCGGGCTGCGCCTGGCCCCGGAGCCGCGCGTCGGGATCCTGCTGCTCATCGCGCTCTTCCAGATCCTCACCGTGCCCGTGGCCGGCCACATCGCCGGCCGCGTGACCTACCGGACCGGCCGGGCCCGCGGCGACCTCATCGCGATCGACGAGCTCAGGGAGCGGCTCAACGAGGACGCCCCGGACTCCTCCCGGTCCTGACGCGGGCCCCCGCGAGGCGCGGACGCGGCCCCCGTCACCGGGGGATCCACCGATCGCCGAGTTCCGCCGGGCTCGGCGGTGAGCCCGGCAGCGCGCTCACGGCGGCGTCGGGGCGCAGGGCGTCGAGCTGCAGCGCGCGGTGGCGTCGACGCGGCTCCCGGGTGCGGTCGGCGTCGCCGACCCGGACGGCCGTCATCTGCTCAAGGAGCGTGGGCAGGTCGCTGGTGCGCAGGTCGCCCCCGCCAGACCCTGGACTGGGCCACCCCCGCCGAAGTCCTCAACGACCACCTCGTCGCAACCACCACTTGACACCAAGAACGTTTTCAGGGCCCATAAGGCCGAGCTCGGCGAGTAGGGGCGCGGCGGGACGGCATCCGCGCCGCCTGAGCCGCCCCCGGCCTCGCCGCTGCCCTTCCGCCGGACCGTCCGGATCCCGGTCCGCCATGCGCTACGAGGGCCGGACGGCCGGCAGCTCGAAGCCGATGACCGCGCCGCCCCCCTCGCGGTTGCGGGCGAAGACCCGGCCGCCGTGGGAGGCGGCGATGTCGTGCACCATCGACAGGCCCAGGCCGGAGCCCGGCAGGCTGCGGGCCGATGTGGCGCGGTAGAAGCGGTCGAAGACGTGCTCGAGTTCGGCGGGGTCGACGCCCGGCCCCCGGTCGCGCACCTCGACCCGGCCGGAGCGGACCGCGATCTCGATCGGCTGCGTGCCCTCGGCGTCGAACTTCGCCGCGTTCTCCACCGGGTTGGACAGCGCGCGCTCCAGGGCGTGCGGCCGACCGAAGACCACCGTGTCGTCGGCGTCGACGGTGATCTCCCTGCCGGTGCGCCGCCCCGTCCGCGCGGCCACCCGCTCGGCCAGCTCGCGCAGCTCCACCTCCTGCGGCTCCTCGTCCTCCCTGGTCTCGGTGGCCAGTTGCACCAGCTCGTCGACCAGGTCGGTCAGCTCCCGCGTCTCGCCCTGCAGGTCGTCGATGAGGCGCTGCTGGGCGTCGGGCGGGAGCCGGTCGAACCGCTTCATCACGCTGACGTTGGTGCGCAGGCTGGTCAGCGGGGTGCGCAGCTCGTGCGAGGCGTTCTGCACCAGGCGCCGCTGGTCCTCCTTGGAGTTCGCCAACCGGGCCAGCATCGCGTTGAACGCGTTGCCGAGCCTGCCGACCTCGTCCCTGCCCCCGCTGGCCCCGTCCGGTGCCACGAGGTCGATCCTGCCGGTGGAGCTGACGTACTCCGCCGCCTCGGTCAGCCGGACCAGCCGACCGGTGATCCTGCGTGCGACCAGCCAGCCCGCGAAGCCCGCACCGACCAGCACCACCCCGCCGACGACGGCCATCTGCACGGCGAGCGTGTCCAGCAGCCGCTCCATCGGGGACAGGCGCTGGGCGATCTGCACCGCACCCCTGCCCTCCCCCATCGACAGCGTGGCGATCCGGTAGCGCTCGCCGTTGGCGACGTCCTCGCGGACCTGGACCAGGCCGGCCGTGCCCTCCTTGGCCAACCGCCGGTCCGATTCGGTGACCGGCAGCGGCTCGACCTGGTTGCGCTCGTTGACGGGGAGCGCCCGGCTGCCGTTGGAGGCCAGCAACTGGAAGGTGAACGTCTCCGAGTGCAGCAGGTTGAGCTGGCCGCCCCCGCCCGGGGCCATGGCCGAGGCGCGCAGGTCGTCGGCCAGGCCGCTGACGGTGCTGTCGAACTCCTGCTGGGCGTCGGTGCGGATCAGGACGGCCGCGGCGTTGTAGGCCAGTGAGCCGACCAGCGCGATGACGACGGCGGCGACCAGCGCGAACGTGACCGCGAACCGCGTGCCGAGGCTGGTCCCGCCCAGTCGGCGGAGCAGGCCCGGCGACGGTGGCCTGGTATTCATCGGTCTCACTGCGGTCTGATGGTGTACCCCACGCCGCGGACGGTCTGGATCAGCGGCGGCGTGCCCGCCGGCTCCAGCTTGCGGCGCAGGTAACTGATGTAGACGGCCAGGTTCTTGGACTCCGGACCGAAATCGTAACCCCAGATCCGGTCGTAGATGGTGGTGTGGTCGAGCACGATGCCGGCGTTGCGGACCAGCAGTTCGAGCAGGTCGAACTCGGTCTTGGACAGCTCGGCCTCGGTCCCGGCCCGCCACACCCTCCGCGCACTCGGGTCCAGCCGCAGGTCGCCCACGTGGAGGGAGGGTTCGGCGCCCTCCTCCGGCAGCGGCGCGGACCTGCGCAGCAGCGCGCGCAGCCGGGCGAGGAGCTCGTCGAGTTCGAAGGGTTTGGGCAGGTAGTCGTCGGCCCCGGCGTCCAGGCCGGCCACGCGGTCCGGGGTCTCCACCCGCGCCGTGAGCATCAGGACGGGGGTGCGGTTGCCCTCGGCGCGCAGCACCCGGCAGACGCCGAGTCCGTCGACGCCGGGCATCATCACGTCCAGCACGAGCAGGTCCACCGGTTCCTGGTGCACGGCCGCGAGGGTCTGCACGCCGTCGGCTGCGGTGCGCACCTCGTAGCCCTCGAGCTGGAGGGCGCGCTCCAGGGATTCGCGGATCGCCCGGTCGTCATCGGCGACGAGCACTCGGCTGGATGAGCTCATGATGTTCATCGTGGCCCATCGTGGTTAGCTGCGGGTAAGAGGACACGTCAAAGGAGCGTGAGAACCGGTGGCGCGGCCGGTCGGCCCGGCGCCCGCCGAGTGCGCCCGGGCGGTAAAACCTTGGCCTACAGCGGAGGGTCGCACCGTTTCGCCGCATCCGGGCGGGTAGTCACGGGGCTAGCACGTTTCCGTCGGCACCGCCAGGAGAGACCATGCCCACGCGACCCAGCCACCTGCCGATGCGCCTGATCTCGGGCGCGTTCATCCTCAACTCCGGCCTCAGCAAGCGCAACCCCGACCCCGAGACGGCCGCCTACCTGCACAGCGAGGCGTCCAGGGCCTTCCCCATGCTCAAGGACATGGATCCCCAGGACTTCACCCGCATCCTCAGCAACGGGGAGCTGGCGGTGGGCACGGTGCTGCTGCTGCCCTTCGTTCCCAGCTCGGTGGCAGGCGCGGCCCTGACCGGCTTCTCCAGCGGGCTGCTGCGCCTGTACTTCACCAATCCCGACGCGCGGATGGACGACGGCATCCGCCCGACGCCGCAGGGCATCCCGATGGCCAAGGACAGTTGGCTGCTCGGCATCGGCCTGGGCCTGCTCCTCGACGGCCTCAAGCCCAAGCCCATGCGCCGCCGCAAGAGGCGCAAGGGGTGACACCCGGGGCTTTGCCCGCACCTCGGGACGTGTGCGAGTCTTTCGGTCGGTTCCCGAGCTCGAAGAGGTGCGATGACCATGCGAACGCGTGCAGGATCGGTCCTGCTCGTCAGCGGCGCGCTCGGCCTCGCCGTCTCCGGATGCGGCGGCGCGCCGTCGGCCCCGCCCGCGTCCTCTCCTCCAGCCCTGGCAGCGGAGGAGGAGCGGCCTCTTGACGCCCCCCACGACCGGCTTCCCGATGCCTGTGAGGGCGTCGACGCGGAGTCGCTGGCCCTGCTGCTGGTCGCCCCCGAGGAGGCCGACGTCGACGAGGGCGGGGAAGGCGGCTCGTCCGCGGCTGCGCGGAGCTCATGCTCCTGGGAGTGGATGAGCCCCGAACTCGGTCCGTCCATGCCCGCGGGCCCGTCCACCCGGTCCCTCGACGTCACGCTCGACCTCCTGGACCCCGGGACGACCACGGAAGCCGATGCCCATGGCGCCTTCGAGAACTCCTACGCGCACGTGGACGGCGCTGACCCGCTGTCCGGCATCGGGGACGAGGCGGTGTCGTGGTGGGACGGCGACAGCGGCTGGGCGCACGTGGTCGCAAGGGACGCGAACGTCATCGTCGAAGTCGGCCACGTGGCCCTCGACTGGGACGGGGAGGGCAGCGAGCCGGTGGCGGAGCCCGAGGCCAGGGAGAACGCGGAGAGCGCCGCCGAGGCGGTGCTGCGGTCACTCTGACCCGCGGTTCCCGCCGTGTTGACGACCCGTGCGCCCGGCGGGGACGGCCGCGCGGTGCGGGTCAGCCCTCGTCCGGCGTGAACTCCTTCGTCCGGCGCATGCCGGCCGCGCGGCCCTTGCCCGCTACGACCAGGGCCATCTTCCTCGACGCCTCGTCCAGCATCTCGTCGCCGAGCATCACGGCCCCCCTGCGCCGCACGGTGGTCGCGTGCTCGTATGCGTCCAGGATCAGCTCGGCGTGGTCGTAGTCGTCCTGGTCGGGCGCGTAGACCTCGTTGGCCGCGTCCACCTGGCCCGGGTGCAGCACCCACTTGCCGTCGAAGCCCAGCGCCGCGGTGCGCCCCGCCGAGCGGCGGAACGCGTCGACGTCGCGGATCTGCAGGTAGGGGCCGTCGATCGCCTGCAGGCCGTTGGCGCGCGCGGCCATCAGGATCCGCATCAGGACGTAGTGGTAGGCGTCGCCGGTGTCGTACCCGGGCGGCTGCTCCCCGACGACCAGCGTCTTCATGTTGATGGAGGCCATGAAGTCGGCCGGTCCGTAGACCAGGCTCTCCAGCCGGGGCGACGCCGCGGCGATCGCGTCGACGTTGACCAGTCCGCGGGCGTCCTCGATCTGGGCCTCGACGCCGATCCGGCCGACCTCCAGCCCGTTGGCCCGCTCGATCTGGGTGAGCAGCACGTCCAGCCAGCGCACCTGGTCGGCGCCGGTCACCTTGGGCAGCACCAGGCAGTCCAGCTCGGCCCCGGCGCCCTCGACGACGGCGATGACGTCGCGGTAGGTCCACTCGGTGGTGAGGTCGTTGACCCGGACGGTGCGGACCCTGCCGCCCCAGCCGCCCTCGTTCAGCGCCGCCACCACGTTGCCGCGCGCCCCGTCCTTCTCCAGCGGTGCGACGGCGTCCTCCAGGTCCAGGAAGAACGCGTCCACCTCCAGCCCGCGCGCCTTCTCGATGAACCGCGGGTTCGACCCCGGTACCGCAAGCACCGACCGGCGCGACCGAGACGCCACCGCACGCATGAACCACTCCCCTGACCGTCCATCGGATGGATGGGGACAGTCTCGCAAAGACCGCCTGTGGACGGCCGCCGCACCCCCGGGTGAGCCCGCATAAGCTGGCGCGTGGTCAACCACGGCCAGGAAAAGGACCACGCCATGACACCCACCGGCGACGGCGTCGCCTCCTACCCGACCAGCTCGCACTGGGGCGCCTACCAGGTGCTGGTGCGCGACGACACCGTCGTCGGGGTGCGTCCCGACCCCGGCGATCCCGCGCCCTCCCCGGTCATCGGCAACGCCCCCGGCGCCCAGCACCACGCCACCAGGATCGGGCGGCCCTCGGTGCGGCGGCGCTGGCTGGAGCACGGCCCCGGGCCCGACGAGCGGCGCGGCCACCCCGACGACGAGTACGTCGCCGTCGACTGGGACACCGCGCTGGACCTGCTCGCCGGCGAACTGGACCGCGTCCGCACCGCGCACGGCAACGCCGCGATCTACGGCGGCTCCTACGGCTGGGCCAGCGCCGGCCGCTTCCACCACGCCCAGAGCCAGCTCCACCGCTTCCTCAACACCATCGGCGGCTACACCCGCTCGCGCACCAGCTACAGCCACGCGGCCGTCGAGGTGCTGCTCCCGCACGTGGTGGGCGCCCCCGGCACCCACGACCTGCTGCACCGCCCCGCGACGTGGGAGGCGGTCGCCGAGCACACCGACCTCATCGTGACCTTCGGCGGCCTGCGCGTCTCCAACACCTGGACCTCCTCGGGCGGCCGTGCCGCCCACACCGCCGAACCGGGCATGCGCGACGCCGCCCGGCGGGGCGTGCGGATCGTCTCGGTCAGCCCGCTGCGCGACGACACCCTGGACGGCCTCGGCGCGGAGTGGCTGCCCGCCTCCCCGGGGACCGACACCGCGATCCTGCTCGCGCTGATCCACGTGCTCTTCGACGAAGGGCTCGCCGACAAGGACTTCCTGGCCCGCTACGCGGTGGGCGCCGAGCAGCTACGCGACCACGTCCTCGGCGGGACCGACGGCGTGCCCAAGACCCCGGAGTGGGCCGCGGGGATCAGCGAGGTCGACCCCGGGTTCCTGCGCGACCTGGCCCGGCGCATGGCGCGCGGGCGCACCCTGGTCAACGTCGGCTGGTCGGTGCAGCGGGCGCGCTACGGCGAGCAGCCGCTGTGGGCGGGCATCGCCCTGGCCGCATGCCTCGGCCAGATCGGGCTGCCCGGCGGCGGGTTCGCGGCCGGATACGGCTCCATGGGCAACTACGGCGGCGGCGCGACCCCGGGGGGCCTGCCCAGGCTGGCGCAGGGGGCCAACCCCGTCGACTCCTTCATCCCGGCCGCGCGGGTGGCGGACATGCTGCTGCACCCGGGCGAGCCGTTCGACTTCGACGGGCGGCGGCTGACCTACCCCGACGTCCGGCTGGTGTACTGGGCGGGCGGCAACCCCTTCCACCACCACCAGGACCTCGCCCGGCTCGGCAGGGCGTTCGGCCGCCCCGAGACGGTCGTCGTGCACGAGACGCACTGGACCGCGACCGCCAGGCACGCCGACATCGTGCTGCCGGCCACCACCTCGCTCGAACGCGACGACTTCGCCGCCAGCCAGGGCGACCTGCGGCTGCGTGTCATGCCGCGCGCGGTCGCGGCGCACGGGGAGGCCCGCGACGAGTACGACACCTACGCCGCGCTCGCCCGCCGGCTGGGCGCGGCGCAGGAGTTCACCGAGGACCGGACGTCGGCCGAATGGCTGCGGCACCTGTACGAGGAGTGGCGCGCCGGGCAGGAGGCCGACCTCCCGGCCTTCGACGCGTTCTGGGCGGCCGGCGGCGTCGACATCCCCGGCCGCGCCGAGGACGTCACGCTGTTCGGGGCGTTCCGGGAGGACCCGGAGGCGCACCCGCTGCGGACGCCGAGCGGCCGCGTCGAGCTGTACTCGGCCACGATCGCCGGTTTCGACTACGCCGACTGCCCCGGCCACCCCGCCTGGCTCGCTCCGGAGGAGCGGCTGGGATCGGCGCGCTCCGAGGAGTGGCCGCTGCTGCTGATCGCCAACCAGCCCAGCGGGCGGCTGCACAGCCAGCAGGACATGGGCGCCCACAGCAGGTCGCAGAAGATCGCCGACCGCGCCCCGATCCGGCTGCACCCCGAGGACGCCGCGGCTCGCGGGATCGGCGACGGCGACGTGGTCCGGGTGTTCAACGACCGGGGTAGCTGCCTGGCCGGCGTGCGGACCAGCTCGGACCTGCGCCGCGGCGTGGTCCAACTGTCCACCGGGGCGTGGTTCGACCCGTCTTCGGCCGAGGTCACCTGCGCGCACGGCAACCCCAACGCCCTCACCGCCGACGTGGGCACGTCGGCGCTGAGCCAGGGCTGCACCGGCCAGCTCGTCCTGGTCCAGGTCGAGCGGCACGACGGTCCCGTCCCGCCGATGCGGGCGTTCGACCCGCCGAAGATCGTCGAGCGCTACTGAACTTCTCGTTGGCTGTGTAGTGCGGTCGGTGGGGATCGGCTGCGGCCCGGTGGCAACGGTCTGCTGTGCGGCCTTGCTGGTCGGCCGGGCGGCGAGTGGCCTTGAGGGAAAAGCGGCGCCAAGACCGATGGCGGGCCCGGAAGTCGCGCACGGTGCCCGTGCTGCAGGTGACCCGCCTCCCACAACCCCTATGTCCCGCTTTCTCCAGATCAAGAGATAGGTTAGCCTTTACTAAGTTTCGGCGACGTCGACCCCGGAGGCAGCGGTGTACCCACGGTTTCGGCGTGTTCTCCCGGCGTGCCCGGGCGGCGCGCGATGACCCTGGAGCGTCCCTCCACCGTCGCCTTCGAGGACGGTGACGCCGACGACGCGACCGTCGCCGAGGCCGCGCTCAAGCGGCGCACCACGGCGCACGCCCGCGTCCACCTCCTGCGCGCGGGCGGCCTGCTGGCCGCCCTGGGCGTACTCGTCCTGTGCGTGCTGCTCAGCATCGCCGTCGGCGCGAAATCCATCCCGATCGGCACCGTGTGGAACGCGCTGTGGGGCTTCGACGCCTCCTACGACCACAGCGTCATCATCGACCTGCGGCTGCCCAGGACGGTCCTGGGGCTGTTCGTCGGCGCGTCGCTCGGTCTGGCCGGCGCGCTCATGCAGGCGCTCACCCGCAACCCGCTGGCCGACCCCGGTATCCTCGGCATCAACGCCGGTGCGTCGGCCGCGGTCGTGACCGCGATCTTCGCCTTCGGCCTGACCAGCGTGAACGCCTACGTCTGGTTCGCCTTCGCCGGTGCGGGAGCCGCCGCCGTGCTGGTGTACTTCCTGGGATCGCGCGGGCGCACCGGGGCGACGCCGGTCCGGCTCGCGCTCGCCGGCACCGCGGTCGCCGCGGTACTGCAGGGCCTGGTCTACGGCGTCTTCGTAGTGGACGACTTCGTGTTCGACCAGGTCCGGTTCTGGCAGGTCGGCTCACTGGTCGGCCGGGACCTCGACATCTTCCTCAAGATCGTGCCGTTCCTCGCGGCAGGCATCGCCGTCGCGCTGCTCCTCGGTCCGGCCCTGAACGCCATCGCGCTGGGCGAGGACCTCGCGGCCGCGCTCGGCGCGCACATCAACCGCACCCGCACCGCCACGGCCGTCGCCATCGTGCTGCTGTGCGGCGGCGCCACGGCGGCGGCAGGCCCCATCGCCTTCGTCGGCCTGACGGTCCCGCACGTCGCCCGCGCCGTCACCGGCCCGGACCAGCGCTGGGTGCTGCCCTACTCGGCGGTGCTCGCGGCGATCCTGCTGGTCGGGGCCGACACCCTGGGCCGGGTGGTGCTGCCCAACGGGGAACTGGAGGTCGGCATCGTCACCGCCCTGATCGGCGCACCGGTGTTCATCGCACTGGTCCGGCGCAAGAGGATGGCCCAGCTTTGACCGCGACGCTCCCCGAATCCGAGCGGCAGGAGGCGCGCCCGTCCCGCCCGGCCCGCACGGTGCGCCTCGGCGGCGACCGGATGTCCTTCCGGGTGCGGCCGAGGATGGCCGCGGTCTACGGTTCGCTGCTGCTGGCCACGGTGGCCGTCTTCACGACCAGCCTCATGGTCGGCGACTACCGGATCTCGCTGCCCGACGTGCTGCTGGCGCTGGGCGGACGGGGCGAGCGCCTCGACGTGTTCTTCGTCCAGGGGGTGCGGCTGCCCCGCGCGTGGACCGCGGTGCTGGTCGGCGCCGGGCTCGGCGCCGCCGGCGCGGTGTTTCAGAGCCTGTCGCGCAACCCGCTGGGCAGCCCCGACATCATCGGCTTCACCGGCGGCGCGGCCACCGGGGCGGTCCTGACCATCCTGGTTCTGGGCGGCGGCATGCTCGCCACCTCGTTCGGGGCGGTCATCGGCGGCGTGGCGACGGCCGTACTCGTCTACCTGCTGGCGCTGAAGAAGGGCGTGCAGGGCTACCGGCTGATCCTGGTCGGCATCGGCATCAACGCCATGCTGATGGCGGCGCGCGACTACCTGCTGACCCGCGCCGACCTCACCGAGGCGATGGCGGCACAGGTCTGGATGATCGGCAGCCTCAACGGCCGCGACTGGGGGCAGGTGATCGCGGTCGCCGTCGGCGTGGCCGTGCTGCTCCCGGTCGTCCTCGCGCTCGGGCCGCGGCTGCGCCTGATGGAGATGGGCGAGGACACCGCGCACGCCCTGGGCGTTCCGACCCAGGCCACCCAGGTGATCGCCCTGATCACGGCGAGCGCGCTCACCGGCGTGGCGATCGCCGTCGCCGGTCCGGTCGGCTTCATCGCGCTGGCCGCCCCCCAGCTCGCCCGCAGGCTGGCGCGCGCCGACGGCACGACGCTGTTCGGCGCGGCTCTCATGGGCGCGTTCCTGCTGGTCATCGCCGACCTTGCCGCGCAGCGGATACTCGCGCCGACCCAGCTTCCCGTCGGCGTGCTGACCGCGATCATCGGCGGCGGCTACCTCATCTGGCTGCTGCACCGGGAATGGCGGACCGGACGTGCCTGAGGCGCGCCCCCGCACGAAACGCATCGAGGAGACGAACATGTCCGAACCGGCCCGGCTGTGGGGGGAGAACCTGACGCTGGCCTACGATCAGCGCGTGATCTCCCGGGATCTGGGGATCACCATCCCGGACAACTCCTTCACCGTGATCGTCGGCCCCAACGCCTGCGGCAAGTCGACGCTGCTGCGCGCGCTGGCGCGGATGCTCAAACCCAGCGCCGGCGCCGTGCACCTGGACGGGGAGCTGATCGGCTCCTACCCCTCCAAGGAGGTCGCGCGCCGACTCGGCCTGCTGCCGCAGTCCTCCGTCGCGCCCGACGGCATCACCGTCGCCGACCTGGTGGCGCGCGGCCGCTACCCGCACCAGAAGTTCCTGAAGCAGTGGTCGCGGGCCGACGAGCGGATCATCACCGAGGCCATGGACGCCACCCGGGTCACCGAGCTGGCCACGCGGATGGTCGACGAGCTGTCCGGCGGCCAGCGCCAGCGCGTCTGGCTGGCGATGGTGCTGGCCCAGCAGACTCCGCTGCTGCTGCTGGACGAGCCCACCACCTACCTCGACATCGCCCACCAGATGGACGTGCTCGACCTGTGCGCCGAGCTGCACCACGAGCGCGACCACACGCTGGTCGCGGTGCTGCACGACCTCAACCACGCCTGCCGCTACGCCACCCACCTCATCGCGATGAAGGACGGCGCGGTCGTCGCCGAGGGCGATCCGGCCGAGATCATCACCGCCGAGCTGGTGGAGCAGGTTTTCGGGCTGCCCTGCCGGGTGATCCCCGATCCCGAGACGCACACCCCGCTGATCGTCCCGGCCGACCGCCGCGGCGCGGTCACCCGGCGCGCGAACGGCGACCGGAAGGCCGAGGCCGGGATCGGGATGCGTCGGAGCGCCTGACTGCGCACTACTCCCCGCCGGCGCGGATCTCGGCCGTGGCGGCCTTGAACGCAGCGGTGGCATGCGCGAACAGGTCGAACAGCAGCCC
This sequence comes from Spinactinospora alkalitolerans, assembly GCF_013408795.1. Lineage (NCBI taxonomy): Bacteria > Bacillati > Actinomycetota > Actinomycetes > Streptosporangiales > Nocardiopsidaceae > Spinactinospora > Spinactinospora alkalitolerans. The sequence goes on along the minus strand of NZ_JACCCC010000001.1, from coordinate 426,357 downwards.
GATCTCATCGGAACCGTATCGGTCGGCCAGGGTCGCCATGTGCCGGCGCGACGGTTCGAACACCTCCGCCACCTCGTGGACCCGTTCGGGAACGGCCTCCACGACGCCCTTGCGCCGGTCGCCGGGATCGGTCGTGCGCCGCACGTAGCCGCCGTTCTCCAGCCGGTCGATCATCCGCGTTGTGGTCGCCGCGCCGAGCCGGGAGGGGACGCCACGGCCGTCTTCGCCGACGGCTCCACCGCGACGGGCGGCGCCGTCGTGGGCGCCGACGGCATCCGGTCGGCGCTGCGCGTCCGGCTGTGGGGCGAGGACACCGCCGAGCCCCGGGGCTACGCGAGCTGGCAGGCGCTGACCCCGGTCCCCATCGGCCTCGCGGCGGGAAACGTGTCGCTGACCATCGGTGGCGCGGAAGGCATGTGCGGGATCATGCCCGCCGGGGACGGCCTGGCGCAGTGGTGGTTCGACGTCTCCTGGTCACCGGAGTCACCGATGCCGGAGTCACCGGCCGCGATGCCGCGCGAACGCTTCGGCGCCTGGCGGGAGGCCGGCACCACGGCGCTCCTCAAGCACGCCGGCGACGCCGATCTCGAGATCTTCCCGCACTACCGGAACCGGGTACCGAAGGTCTGGGGCCGGGGACCGGTCACGCTGCTGGGCGACGCCGTGCACGCCTTTCCGTCCTCGCCGCGCAGGGCGCCAACCAGGCGTTGGAGGATGCGTGGGCGCTCACGGCCGCGCTCGGCGACGCGGCGTCCGCACCGGCCGACCCCGTCCCCGCCCTGCGCCGCTGCGAACGGGCCCGCTCCGGCCCCGCCTCGGCGGCCTCCTACGCCTCCGGCAAGCAGGTCGCGCAGCGGATCCGGCCCACGGCCGCCCCGGTCAGGTTCCTGCCGAAGGGGCCGCCGAACCGGCTGCTCCTGCGTTGCCTGAACAGGGTCGGCAACGTCCTGACCGATCGGCGGCCGTGACCGGTGACCGTGGCCGGCGGCCATGACCGGCGGCCGTGACCGGCGGCCGACGGCGGGATCGGTCGGCCGGATCGGTGACGGGGCCGCGAGGACCGGCACCGGTCACAGCGCCCGAAGGAAACCCCCGTCGCAGCGCACCTGACTGCCGGTGACGTAGGAGGCCGGTGCGCTCGCGAGGAAGGTGACCACGGCGGCGAACTCCTCCGGCGCGCCCAGCCGCCCCATGGGGATCCGCGCGATGGAGTCGGCCCGCACCTCCTCGGGGGTGCTGCCGGTCCGCTCCGCGGTGGAGCGGTCCAGGGAGGCGACGCGTTCGGTGTCGATCCGGCCGGGCAGCGCCATGTTGACGGTGATTCCCTCGGCCGCGACCTCGGCGGCGAGCGTCTTCAGGTAGCTCGCCAGCGCAGCCCGGCCGGCGTTGGAACCCACCATGTTCGGCGCCGGCTGCTGCACGAACGACGACCCCACGGCCACGATCCGGCCCCAGCCGTGCTCGCGCATGCCGGGCAGGACCGCGGTGACGAGGCGCTGGTGGGTGAGCAACTGGGTCTCGACGGCGCGCAGCAGGTCCGCGTCGGTCGCCTCCAGCGCGCTCTGCGGCGGCGGGCCGCCGCCGTTGAGCACGCACACGTCCACCTGCCCGAATCGGTCGACCGCCGCGTCGGTCAGCCGGGCCGCGGCCTGCGGGTCGGTGATGTCCAGCTCCACGGCCAGCGCGGACGGCAGCTCGGCCGCGCGCTCACGCAACAGGTCGCCGCGGCGTGCGGCCATGACGACGTTGGCGCCTTCTGCGGCGAGAGAGCGCGCGATGGCCAGTCCCAGTCCGCTGCTCGCCCCCGGTACGACCGCGGTGCGGCCGGCGAGTCCGGTGTCCATGAGTGCCCCTTCACATCCGTTACCGACCGCCCTCGACCGGACGGCCACCCGCCATTGTCGCGGACACCGAGTCCACTGTCCCCTCGCCGGACCCTCCGCCCGAACGGCGAAGACTGCCCCGATGCTGATTGTCCACAGGTTGGTGGGTGGGGGTTGGCTCTGGGTCTTGACAGGGTGAGGGTGGGTTTTACGCGGTTCTGCTGAGTTGGGTGGTCTGCCCCCGGATGGGGCGGGGCTTCGCCCGGTGAATGGTGATGGCACGGCGAAGCTTCGGCTTGGTTGCCGGATGGCCAGCAGGGTTGGAGCCGAGGTGCAGACGGGCAGCGAGGGCCGGGAGTGGGCTCGGGGTGCTTGTCGGGCGGCGGGATGGTCTGCGGTCGGGGTGCAGACCGGCGGCGACGGCGGGAGGCGGCTGGGTCTGCTGGTCGGGCAGTGGGATGGGCTGGGGCTGAGGCTCAGACGGGCGGCGACGGCGGAAGGCGGCCGAGCTTGCTTGTTCGGTGACAGGACGGTTTGCGGTCGGGGTTCAGACCGGCGGCAAGGACGGGAGTCGGCTGGGTCTGCTGGTCGGGTGGCCGGTGGTTTGGGGTCGGGGTTTCAGGCGGGCGGCGAGGGCGGAGTGGGTTGGGTCTGCTGGTCGGGTGACGGGGTGGTCTGCGGCCGGGGTGCAGGCGGGCGGCGAGGGCCGGGTGGGGGTTCGGGGTGGTGTGTCGGGTGTTGGGTCTGTCGGGGGTGGCGGTTCTTCCCGCTTGTCTCGGCGGTCCGGAAGGGGCGGGGGCGTGCGAGGGCGGCGCTCAGTAGCGCCTTGTGCGGGGTGATGCGCGCGTAGACGCACCCCGTGGGGTGGATATGCACGCTTTTGTCTGTTTCCCGGGGAGGGAGGCAAGGCCGCGATCCGCTTCGCGTAAGGAGACTTCCGGGATGCGGGACAAAATCACCGGACCGGTCGAGTGCGCGCGGCGCAATGCCGGTTTTGCCGCTTTTGGGTGGTCGGATCGGGCAACGACACCGCTCTGGTGACGCTTGGCGGCGCTCACGGCAGCAGTCTCGTTGCGCGCGGGCCGGTCCCGGCGGGCCCGCCCGCCACGCCCGGGTCTCTGACCAGGCGCGCAGCCCCGGCGGCGCCCCTCCACCTCCCCCGATTGGTCCAGACCAAACTCCTGGAGCGGCACCCGTGACCCCCCGCCCGAACCGGCCCCCGAACCGGCCCCAGACCCGCCGGCCACCCGACACACCACCCCGAACCCCGCTCCGGCCCTCGCCGCCCGCCTGAAACCCCGACCCCAAACCACCCCGCCACCCGACCAGCAGGCCCAGCCCGTCCCGCCCTCGCCGCCCGCCTGCACCCCGACCGCAGACCATCCCGTCACCGAACAAGCAAGCTCGGCCGCCTCCCGCCGTCGCTGCCCGTCTGAACCCCGGCCGCAGACCATCCCGCCACCCGGCAACCAGGCCGGAGCCGCGCCGCCCGGCAGAGCCTTCGTCCGTATCGGTTCACCGGGCGAAGCCCCGCCCCATCCGGGGGCAGACCACCCAACTCAGCAGAACCGCGTAAACCCCACCCTCACCCTGTCAAGACCCAGAACCAACCCCCACCCACCAACCTGTGGACAAGCCCCCCGCTGTCGCCGCCGTCAGGGCTCCGGCCGCAGACCATCCCGCCGCCCGCCGCTATCGCCCCGCCGACGCCCCCACCGCCGGAGACGAAGCCCTAGACACCCGCGTCACCATCACCGAAGAACCCCCACCACCCGACGTCGCCCTCAACCTGGACATCGACCCAGACACCCCCGGTCACCGCCTACCGGGCCACCCTGCGCGACGAACACGGCCCCGTCGCCCTGCGCACCACCTACCGCCCGACCGGCCCCGAACACGACCCCATCCCAGCGCCAAGCCACCGCCGTCACCACCCACACCAGCGCCCGCCGCCCCACCGAAACCGAGGCACGCGCCCTAGAGACCACCCGCGCAGCCATCGTCCTCACCCACGACGCAACCGGTCCCATTGACCACACCCGCAGCGTCTACCGCGCCGACGTCGTACGACTTTCCGACCAGTACCGCCCCCAGACATGACAAAACCCCCGGAGGGAGCAACCTCCGAGGGCTTGCCAAGCAGCTACAGGCGGTCCGTCTTCACATCCCGCAGGAACACACCCCACGCCTCAGCCGAGAACCCGAGGTGTCCAAGCTCCCGGTTCTGCGTATCCCGTACCGCCACACCGAGGCCGGTGGTATCGGCGACCTCAACGCAGTTGCTCTCACCCTTCGAGTAAGAAGACTTGCGCCAGGTCTCTTCGTAGATCACTTCATCTCTCCTTTGATCCTCTCCAGCAGCTCACCCGATGCGTAGGCAGGTAGCGCCACGCCGAGTAGGTCAGCGAACAGGTTGACGTGTTCCTCGATGTGCTCGGGGTTCTCGACCGGACCACCTGTGTTGCGGGTCTCCTGCCAGAGGATTTCACCGACTTCCGGAACAGAGATGAGGCGGAACGCTCCGTCCATCCCCGGATGCATCGGCGTCTCCAGCGGTACCACCAGTACTTCTATACGTTCATTGTCCGCCATGGTCAGTAGGTGTTCGATCTGTGCAGCCATGACACGCCTGCTGCCTGTAGGTCGCCGAAAGACGGTTTCGTCTACTACCGCTAGGTAGCGCGGGGCCAAGTCCCCCCGGAGGACTTCTTGCCGGTCCATCCGAGCCCGCACCAGAGCGCCGACCTCCCGCGCGGTCGCCGACTTGTTGCCAGCACGAACGGCCATCGTGGCGTACTCCTCTGTCTGCAAGAGGCCGGGGACGACGAGAGGGTGATAGTCGCGGATTCGTGTAGCGCGAGCCTCAAGCTCCGATACCTCACGAACCCAAGCAGGAGCCTGGTAGCCGTCGTACTGACTCTCCCACAGCGCCACCAGCCGGCCACCACTGGTAAGCACCTGATCGATACGTTCCGCCGCGTCCCTTTTCGCCGCCGTCCGGCCACGCTCGATGTCGCTCACCGCCGATTGGGACATCGGCACTTTGTCCGCGAGCTGCTGTTGCGAATACCCAGCCTGTAGGCGTAGCCGTCGCACTTCAGCGCCGACCTTACGAGCAGCTTCATCGGGAGTTACCGCCATGCACCAATGATTACCAGAGACTTACCGCATTCCACCAGAGCCCATATGAGATATACGCAGTTCGAGGTGATTACTGGCTACCGCATGGCAGACGATGCGATGGTGAATCCACCGCAAACAAAGACTCCCGCGACGGCGGCCACCGTCCGGGAGCGTGGCCAACGCTGCTGAGGAGCGCTGACATGCAGAACCCTACCCGGCCGCAATGGTGTGCCCGTCTGAGGAGAAGCGCCCGCGTTCGCCCCTACATCCGGAACCTGGTGCAGGGAGGCGCGGCATGACCGTCTATCTCACGACGTTTCCCGGCACGGTGGAGAGCGTGGCCGCTGCCCGCCGGTTCATGGCCGCAGCACTGCGCATCGCTCCCGGGGCGAGCGTCCCCGAGACGGTGATCGGTGACGCCGAGCTGATCATCTCCGAAGTAGCGACGAACGCAGTCCAGCACACCCGCAGCGGCGACCCCGGCCAGACCTACAAGGTCCGCATCGCGGTCAACGCCCGGGGCGTGTCGGTGGATGTTCGCACCAAGCCCCCGCGCCTGTTGCTGGACCAGCCCCACGCCAAGGACCCCGACGTCTTCGCGGAGAGTGGGCGCGGACTGCACCTGGTCGCCTGCTTCGCCACCGAATGGGGACCGCTCCCGTTCGAAGACGGCGTGTTCTTCACCCTCCAATGGCACCCCGCCCAGGCCGCCGCCCCCCACATCCCCGAACCGGTCAGCGGGTGAGCCTGACCATGTACAACCTCACCCCAGCGCGCGAGCTACACCACGCCCGCAACAAGTTCTTCCACTACGAACCGTGCGAGTTCCACGACCCCGCCGGAATCCCCGAATTCATCGCGGTACTCAAGGAGAAGCACTGGCACACCGGCTTCGCCGTCCTGGTGTGTGCGAGCAGCCTGCCCGACCTGTGCGCAGCACTGCGCGCGCAAGGACGCCCACCCCTACCCCGCCGCACCAAGCCCAGCAGCCCGCCGCCTGAGGCCGCCTGAGCCCCCCCGGAGGCAGCTCGGTTGCCTCCGAGAGAGGGGCTGGACAACCCAGCGCCGCCGGGCGCAATGTCTCGGCGGGGAAGAGCCAGCCTCACACCTCCTATGAGAGCGCGAGCGCCCCGCCGAGACCCCACACCGCATCAGAGAGGAACGTGGGTGAGGGACACCAACGATGAGGTCCCGCGCTACTCAGACACTCCCGGACGACTCGCCCGGCACTACAACAACGGATGGACCATCAGCGATCTCATGTGGGCAACCGGTCTCACCTACCCGCAGATACGCGCCAAGCTCGACGCCGCCGGTGTCCGCCTGCGCAGCCCGACCCAGGCCGTGAACATCTATGCCCAACGCCAAGCACTCTTTGACGAGCAGGAGCCCTCATGAGCGAAGTGGCGACCACCACCGCGGCCAAATTGGCCGTACCTTCCCAGCCGGCCACCGTGACCGCCTACTTTGGGCAGATGTTCAACGATCGGCCCCCGCTGAAGATCGGCTCCCGCACCTCCCCCATGGCCATGTCGCAGGCCCGGCAGGTGCAGGCGATGCTTGCTGAGGTCACCCCCGACACCCCGACCGAGATCGTTGGCATCGAGACCTCCGGTGACAAGTGGATGGGCGACCTTGCGCAGTTGGGCGGCAAAGGCGCGTTCCTCAAGGAGATCGACCGGCATTTGATCATGGGCGGTATCGACATCGCCGTGCACTGCATGAAAGACGTCCCCGGCGACGTGCCCATGCCCGAGGGCACCCTGTGGGCCGCCTACCTCGCTCGCGAAGACGTGCACGACGTGGCGGTGTTTCGCGAAGGCTCCCAATACGTGTCGCTGGAAGACGTACCGCCCGGAACCCCCATCGGCACCAGCGCGGTCCGCCGCAAGGCCCAACTGTTGAAGTACCGCCCCGACCTACACGTCGACCGCATCCGCGGCAACGTCAACAGCCGCCTGGCCCGCCTGGACACCGAAAAGCAGTTCGAGGCGCTTGTATTGGCGCGCTCGGGCCTGCGCCGCATCGGCATGGAGCACCGTGCCACCGAGGTCTTGCCGTTGGAGATCATGTGCCCACCGGTGGGAGCCGGAGTCATCGGGCTGCAATGCCGCACCGGTGACAGCGCGATCGCCGAACTCCTGCGGCTGCTGGACCACCCCGAGACCCGCACCCACATCACCGCCGAACGCACCATGCTCAGCGGATTGCAAGGCCACTGCAACAGCCCCATTGCCGGACACGCCACCACCACACCCGACGGGCAACTCTCCCTGCACGGGATGGTGTTCACCCGCGAAGGCGGGAAGTTCGCCTACGCCCACGAATGGGACGCACCGGAACGCCCCGCCGAACTCGGCGCCTTCGTCTCCGCCACCCTGCTCAGGAAAGGCGCGCGCGGCATCATCGACGGCATCCCTCACTGACCACGACCACAGGCAGAGCCGAACGCTCAGCGTGTGAGAACTTTCCCTACAGGATCAAGACGCCCGCCCGCGCTTCGCGCGGGCGGGCGCTGCCGTTGCCCGGAGGGACGGCCGTAGGTCGGCACGCGCTTACGGCCCTTGCGCGCTGCGCCGGCCGCGCCGCCGGACGAACTATCGGCCAGTCGATACGAACCAAGGTGATCGAGGAGCGCGTATGCGTGTGGGTCACCGACCGCCACGCCAACCCGCTACAGGCCCAAGCGGACGAAGCCCGAGCCAACGCCGCAATTGAGCGAGCATGGAAGCAGCTCGGCCCGCTGGTCCCCGGCCCCGAGGACCCGGGGAACCGTCCCCAGTGACGGGCCGGGCGTCCGGATCCGTCCACCCTCCCACCGCACCGCAGGCCCGCACCACCATCCACGGAATCCGGAGCGCCGGACCGCCCCGGGCCATTCCCGTTCTTCCAGGGCAGCCCTACTTTTGGCCCGCGTATGGCCCGGGAAGGTTGACCTACCGTGTCATACGGTGCCCCATCCTGGCACGCCCCCGCGCCAGCACACCCCCACCGAACCAGTGTCAGCCCAGGTCAGCGGCACCTCTCTCGAAAAGCAGGAAGCGCCGACGGCGGCCCCGGCGGGTCGGCGGAGGGTGCGGCGTCTCCCGGTCACCTCTCCAGGCTTGCGAGCCGCTGCAGGTAGGCGTCGCGCGACGGCAGGAGGTGGATTCGGCACGTTTCGGCCAGCAGGTCGGAGTCCTGCTCCTGCAGCGCCCGGATCATCGTCCAGTGCTCGCGCTGGCTGCGGTGCAGGAAGTCCGGATAGGTCACGGTGACGGATCGGATGGCATGGGCCATCTGGGCGTACCTGCGGATGGCCTCCACCAGCACGGCGTTGTCGGACAGGGCGAACAGGGTCTGGTGGAAGGCCGTGTTGGCCCTGACGGCGGCGCGTGGATCGTTCTCCTCGACCGCCGAGTCGTGCCGGGCCTGGGTGGCGACCAGCTCGTCGATCCGCGCCTGCCCGACCGGGAACTCGATGAGTCGCGCGCAGTTGACCTCGATCAACTCGCGGAAGGTGTAGAGGTCCTCCACCTCCTTGGCGGTGTAGGCCTTGACGAACGCTCCGGCGTTGGGCTTCCGCTCCACGAGCCCTCGGTTCTCCAGCACCTGCAGCGCGCGGCGTACGACGTGCCGCTTCGCGGAGAACCTGCTCATGAGCTCGTCCTCGACGAGGCGCTCCCTCGGGTAGCGCAGCCCGACGACGATCTCCTCCTCCAAGAGGTCGGCCAGGTCGGCCCTGCTCTCGGGGTGGTCGATACCTGCGAGGTGTGCGCCTGGCAAGGAACGGTACCTCCATCGGCCTGCGGGGCCGTCCGAACATCGTCTGACCTCCTACCGTACTTGCGCCGGATCCCCGAGTGTGGTTCGCTCTGCGGTGTTCATCACACAAATTATCAATAATGAGGTCGATGATAATGGCGGATGAGGGGGCACCCCTGGCGGGCATGAGGGGGAACCTGACGAACTACGGTGACGCGGAGTTCGCGCTCTTTTTGAGGAAGGCCTTCATCAAGGGGGCGGGCTACACCGACGACGCCCTGGAGCGCACCGTCGTCGGCATCGTGAACACGGGCAGCGGCTTCAATCCCTGCCACGGCAACATGCCGCAGCTGATCGAAGCGGTGAAGCGCGGGATCATGCTGGCGGGTGGGCTCCCGGTGGAGTTCCCGACGATCTCCCTGCACGAGAGCTTCTCGTACCCCACCAGCATGTTTCTGCGGAACCTCATGTCGATGGACACCGAGGAGATGATCCGCGCCCTGCCGGTGGACGCCGTCGTGCTCATCGGTGGATGCGACAAGACGGTGCCGGCTCAGCTCATGGGCGCGGCGTCTGCGGGAAAGCCGGCCATCCAGCTCGTCACCGGGTCGATGCTGACCGGCGCGCACCGGGGACGCCGGGTCGGCGCATGCACCGACTGCCGGGCGTTCTGGGGGAGCTACCGGGGCGGTGAGATCGACGGCGCCGAGATCTCCGAGGCCAATGGGAACCTGGTGGGCAGCGTCGGAACGTGCTCCGTGGCCGGTACGGCCAGCACGATGGCCTGCCTCGCCGAGGCCGCCGGAATCGCCCTGCCCGGCAGTGCGACGCCGCCCGCCGTCACGGCCGACCGGATGCGGACGGCCGAACTCACCGGGCGGCGCGCGATGGAGATGGCCGAGGAGGGGCTGACGGTCGACAGGATCCTCACCGAGGAGGCCTTCGAGAATGCGCTACGGGTGCTGCTGGCGGTCGGCGGATCGACGAACGCCATCGTCCACCTGGCCGCGATCGCCGGCCGCCTGGGGATCGCTGTGGACCTGGACCGCTTCGACGAGATGAGCAGGCAGACACCGGTACTGGTGGACCTGAAGCCGGTCGGCGACCACTACATGGAGGACCTGCACAAGGCCGGAGGGGTGCCAAGGCTGCTGCACGAACTGCGGGACCTGCTCAACCTCGACGCGCTGACCGTCACGGGGCGGACGCTGGGGCAGGAGCTCGACCTCGCGCAGCCCCCGTTCCCGCAGAGCGTCATCCGGCCGCGCACCGAACCGGTTCACCCCGTCGGCGGCATCGCCGTACTGCGCGGGAACCTCGCGCCCAACGGGGCCATCATCAAGCAGGCCGCGGCCTCGCAGGACCTGCTGGAGCACCGTGGCCGGGCGGTCGTCTTCGAGGACTCGGCGGACCTCGCCACGCGAATCGACGACGAGGACCTGGACGTCGCGCCTGATGACGTGCTGGTCCTCAAGAACATCGGACCGGTGGGCGCACCGGGCATGCCCGAGGCGGGATACATCCCCCTCCCGAAGAAGCTCGCCCGCCAAGGGGTCAAGGACATGGTCCGCGTCTCCGACGGCCGGATGTCCGGCACGGCGGCGGGCACGATCGTTCTGCACGTTTCACCGGAGGCCGCAGTGGGCGGCGCGCTGAGGTACGTCCGGACCGGTGACGTGGTCCGGCTCAGCGTCAGCGAACGGGCACTCGAACTCGAGGTGCCGGACGAGGAGCTCCGCCGACGCGCCGAAGCGGCTCCGGCCGTTGCGGGGGAGACCTCCGGGCGCGGCTACCGCAAGCTCTACGTCGAGCAGGTCACCCAGGCGGAGGAGGGCTGCGACTTCCGGTTCCTGCAGGCCGAGTCGGAACGCGGTTCGGTTCCCCGTCCCCAATGGGACCGCCGCCCCGCCGTCCACGGCGAACAGCAGCGGGGGTGACATGGAAAGCATGGCGTGGACGCTGACCGCCACCGTGCTGGCGGTACTGCTCCTCCTCCTACTCGTGATCAGGTTCAAGTTCCAGGCCTTCATCGCCCTTCTCCTGGTCAGCGTCGTTTTCGGACTCGCCACGGGGACGAACCCCGTCGACCTGGTCGACCTCATCGTCGAGGAGATGGGGGGCACGCTTGGTGAGGTCGCACTGGTGATCGGCCTCGGAGCGGTGTTCGGCGAGGTCCTCCAACGAGCGGGCGCGGCCGAACGCCTCGCTTCGACCCTCGTCGAACGGTTCTCCGAGCGCAACGTCGCATGGGGCCTGGGGTTTGCGGGGTTTCTCGTGTCGATCGCGGTCTACATCGACGTCGCGATCGTGATCCTGGTGCCGATGCTCTACGGGATCGCGCGGCGCACGGGGAGATCCCTCCTGTTCTACGGGATTCCGCTGTGCGCGGGCCTGAGCGTCACGCACACGTTCATCCCGCCGACCCCCGGACCGATCGCAACGGCGGGGATCATGGGAGCCGACCTCGGGCTCGTGATCGTGTTCGGCGCGGTCTGCGGCCTCCCTGCGATGCTCGTCGCCGGCCCCGTCTTCGGCAGGTTCATCTCGAAGCGGATCTTCGTGTCCGTCCCGGCCGGTATCGAGGCGACCACCGCGGTCCCCTCCGGAGGGGGAGGAGCCGGCGGGGACGCGATCGCACCGTCCCCTCCCGACCGGCCCGAAGGCGGACCCGACCCCACGCCGTCGCCGACCTCGGCTCCGCTGCCGAGCTTCGCCTCCGTGTTGGGAGCCCTCGTCCTGCCGCTGGTCCTGATTCTCGGCGGCACCACCGGGGAGGCGCTCCTACCGGAGGGCGGCGGCGTGCGGACCGCCTTGGTCTTCATCGGCCAGCCCGTCATCGCACTTATGGTGACCTGCCTGTACACCCTCTGGTTCTTCGGCGTCAGGCGCGGATCCTCCCGCCAGGAGCTCCAGGCGATGGCCACCCGCGCCCTGGGGCCGGCCGGTGTGATCATCCTGATCACCGGGGCGGGGGGCGTCTTCGGGGGGCTCCTGGTCGGCTCCGGACTCGGGGAGGTGCTGGCGACCGCGATGGAGCAGACGAGCATGCCGATCGTGGTGTTCGGCTTCCTCGCCTCGTCGGTGATCCGGATATCGCAGGGCTCCGGTACGGTCGCGATGATCACGGGCGCGACCCTGACGGCGCCTCTCGCCGACACCCTCGGGGCCGGTCCTCCGCTGCTGGCACTGGCCTGTGTCGCCATCGCCTGCGGCGGAACGGCGTTCTCGCACGTGAACGACTCGGGGTTCTGGATGGCGAACCGCTACTTCGGTATGTCCGTCGCGGACACGCTGAGGTCGTGGACGGTGATGAAGAGCATCGTCGGACTCACCGGGTTCTCGATCGCCCTCGTCCTGAGCCTCTTCGTCTCCTAGGAGTCTGAGGTCCGACGTGTATTCCGGTGGAGGGAGCGCGCTCAGGACTCATCGGGCGGGATCGGGACAGTGGCAAGGCCGCCTGTGGACTGCGTCAGCAGCCGCGGTGGCGCGGCTTCGGCCAGTAGGCGACTCCCAGGGCCGTGCGGGATGTCGTGGGGTCCTCCAGGGCCGCCGGGACCGCGTCGGCCAGGTCGGCGCGTGCTTCCAGCACGCCTTCCCGGCCGGCTTCACCGAGCGGCCGCCCATCACCGACACCGGGGCACCGGCCCCCGTTGCGCTGGTGCGGACGTTGATGGGACCGCTCATCACCGACGAGACCGGCCCCGGGGCCCGCCGAAGAGCCCTGAACCGAAGAGGCCCGAGCCGTCCCGAACCGAAGGGCCCCGCATCGAGGAGCCCGGTGTCCGCGGGGCCGGCCCCGCTGCGACGCGCGTGGGCCCCGGCGCGCCGAGCGCGCGCCGGGGCCCACGTCGCCGTCGGCCTGTTCGCCGCCGACCTACTTCCGGAAGTGCATGATCCCCCAGGCCAGGTCGCCGGCCTCGCCGCCCTTGACCCAGTTGCGCAGTCCGGTCCGCATCCGGTCCAGGTAATCGGTGCTGATGTGCGCGGCCAGTTCGTCGTTGCGGCGCATGGTCTCGGCCAGCACCCGACCGTAGTGGGTCGACAGGTGCGGGGTGAGGTCGTCGAAGCCGACCGGGCGCAGCCCGAGCCGCTGGGCCTGGGTGGTGTAGAACTCCGGCGTGCCCATGGTGTCCAGGTGCAGCCGGTCCAGGATGGGCAGCAGGGACTCGCGCGACGCGCCGTCGGCGGCCATCGGGTCGGTGAAGATGAAGTGCCCGTCGCGCCGCAGCACCCGGGCCACCTCCTCCAGCACCCGCGTCCGGTCCCCGCTGTGCAGCAGCGCGTCCTGGGACCACACCACGTCGTAGGCGTTGTCCTGCGCGGGGATCTCCTCGAACGACCCGTCCACGACGTCGATCAGGTGCGCGAGGCCGGCCCGCTCGGTCATCTCGCGGTTGCGGGCGTTCTCCACCTCGCTGAGGTTGAGGCAGGTGACGTGGCAGCCGTAGGTGCGGGCGAGGTAGCGGGCCGAGCCGCCGTACCCGGAGCCGAGGTCGACCACCCGGGTCTCCGGCCCCAGGTCGAGCGCCCCGGCCATGCGCTCCACCGTGCGCCGGCTGGCCGTGGCGATCTCCTCGTCGGGCCGCTCGTAGACCCCCACGTGGATGTCGCTTCCACCCCAGGTCAGGTAGTAGAAGTTGTCCGCGTCGGTGGAGTTGTAGTAGTCGCGGGCGGTGCGCACAGCCGACGAGTAGCCCTCGGTCGGGTCGCCCTCCCGCTCGTAGGCCTTCTCGGCGATGTGGATGTAGAAGTCCGGCTCGCCGCCCCGGTAGGTCTCCTGGAAGTCGCCGAAGGTCTCGATCCGCTGGAACCCGACCTCGCGCATCAGCCTGCGCATGTAGTTCTTGCGCAGCGGGAACATGTTGAGGTGGTAGGTCGACTCGTCGGGGAAGCGGTAGACGAAGCGCGCCAGCCCCTCGTCGATGTGCTCCGGTTCCGCCGAGACCTCCTCGCCGCAGTAGTAGTAGGTGTGCTTGTTGGCGTAGGCGCCGTCCAGCAGCGCGTCGTAGTTGCGCTGGTCGATGATCAGCACTCCGTCGTGCTTGAGCATGGCGTAGAACTCCGCCAGCGCCTTGCGCCGGTCCCGCTCGGAGAACAGGTGGGTGAAGGAGTTGCCAAGGCAGATGATGGCGTCGTAGCTGCCGTGCACGTCACGGTTGAGCCACCGCCAGTCGGCGTGGACGACGCGCAGGATGTGGCCGCCGAAGGACATGCCGTTGGCGAACGCCTTCGCCAGCATCTCCGGGCTGCCGTCGACGCTGACGGTCTCGAAGCCCTCTTCGATCAGCCGCACCGAGTGGAAACCGGTGCCGGTGGCGACGTCGAGCACCTCTCGGACGCCGCGCGCCTTGAGCTGGTCGATGAAGAAGGTGCCCTCGCTGGCGTAGCGGCGCTTCCAGTCGATGAGCTCGTCCCACTTCTCGACGAACCCCGTGACGTATTCGTCGGTGTAGTGGTCGGTATCGCGAATGGCCAGCGGGTCGTCACCGAAGAACTGCTGATCCTGGGTTGTGATGGTACGACTCCTCTGCACTCGGAATCCCGCCGGCACAGCCGAAAGGCACACGAAAGCACCGACGAGAAAAAGCACGTACTCTTCCAGTTAAAACCACAGATGGCGACAAATTTCAACACCTGATTCGATACCGTCTAGATAACCGCAGGTCAAGGCGTTGCACTCGACACTCATTGCCGCACACCCCGCACGGCCGGCGGCGGGGCCGACAGAATTTTCGCACGGGCGGCCGCAATCGGAGCGGACACCGTCGTTCCGCGAGACGCAACGCATTGCGCATCGCGCGAATGGCGGACGAATAACGCCGTGGAAACGCATCTGGAATATCGCCGCAATTCACGGTGCGGAACGGGGGGCGCGCGTTTTCCGGCGCCCCTGGCCCGATGGGCGCCGCGCGCTCGCCGCCGGCGGCCGCCGCGCCCTGCCGCATAATACGGACCATGGTCATCACCGGACGCGGATCGCACGAGATCGCCGACAGCGTCGAGCGGGCGGTCGTGGCCGGGGAGCTCGACCCCGGGTCGGTGCTGCCGCCGATCCGGGAGCTCGCCGGTGAACTGGGGGTCAATCCCAACACCGTCGCCTCGGCCTACCGGCTGCTGCGCGACCGGGGACTGGTCGAGACCGGCGGCCGCCGCGGGACGCGGGTGCGGGCCCAGTCGGCGGACGCGCCCCGGGAGCTCGATCCCGGAGCGGTGCCGCCGGGTGCGCGCGACGTCGCCGGCGGCAACCCCGACGTCCGGCTGCTGCCCGATCTCGGCGGCGCGCTGGCGACCGTCGCGGCCCGGCGCGCGGGCCGGCACCCCCTCTACGGCGCCCCGCCGGTCGTCCCGGAGCTGCTGGAGGCCGCGCGCGCCCTCTTCACCGCCGACGGCGTGCCGGCCGACGCCGTGACGGCGACCTCCGGCGCGCTCGACGGGATCGACCGGCTGCTGCGCTCCGGTCTGCGGCCCGGTGACGCCGTCGCCGTCGAGGACCCCGGGTGGCACAGCGAGCTCGACCTGCTGGCCTCGCTCGGCTTTAGGCGGGTGCCGGTGCGCGTCGACGACGAGGGGCCGCTGCCCGACGACCTGGCCGAGGCGCTGCGCGGGGGCGTGCGCGCGCTGGTCATGACGAGCAGGGCGCAGAACCCCACGGGCGCGGCGCTGTCGGGCGGGCGCGCCGAGGAGCTGCGCTCGCTGCTCGCCGGGCACCCGCGGGTGCTCACCGTCGAGGACGACCACGGGTTCGGCTTCGTCGAACTGCCCTTCCACCGCGTCGCCGGCGCCACCGGGCGCTGGGCGGTCGTCCGGTCCGCGGCCAAGGGCTACGGCCCCGACCTTCGCCTGGCCGTGCTCACCGGTGACGCCGTGACCGTCGACCGGGTGCGCGCCCAGCAGCGCCTGGGCCCCGGGTGGGTGAGCCACGTGCTGCAGGAGGCGTTCGTCGAGCTGTGGCGCCGCGGCGGCGTGGACCCCGGCGCGGTCGGCCGGTCCTACGCCGAGCGCCGCACCGCGCTGATCGCCGAGCTCTCCCTACGGGGGATCGATGCGCGGGGCCGTTCGGGCGTCAACGTGTGGGTTCCGGTCGCGGACGAGGCGACCGCGATCGCCCAGTTGCTGGCCCGCGGGTGGGCCGCCGCCCCGGGAAGCGGATTCCGGACACGCACTCCCCCGGGCATTCGAGTGACCGTTTCCGGGCTCGACCTCGCCGACATGCCGGGTCTGGCCGCCGACATCACCGCCTCCGCCCGCCCGACCGGCCCGCACGTCTGACCCCTCCATGACCACCCGCACGTGATCCGTCCACGGCTGACCACACGGTTGCCACCTGCGGTTATGCCCTTCGACACGGGGTATGGGGGGTTACGACCACGTTCGACGCCGTATCGGGGGTAACGGCATGAGCGGATATGGGGAGTGGCGGCGGATCAACGTCGCCAAGCTGTGGTCCGGAGGACTGGCCACGGCGGTGGTCGCGGGACTGATCGTCCTGGTCGGCGCGCTCGTCATGCGGGGCGTCATGGGCGTGGCGGCGCCGGCGCCCGAGGAGGCCGGGAGTTTCGGGGCCGCCGGAATCGGTCTCTCCGCGGTGGCCGCGGCGATCGCGGCGCTGGCCGCCACCGGGCTGCTGCACCTGCTGCTGCTGAGCGCACCGCGGCCGCTGACCTTCTTCGGCTGGATCATCGGCCTGGCGGTCGCCGTCGCGACGTTCAGCCCGTTCATCCAGGACGCCGCGGTGCCGAGCCAGGTGGCGACGGCGGCGATCAACCTGGTCACCGGCGCCGCGATCGCCATGCTGCTCGCGAGCGTCGGCGCCGGCGCGCTGCCGCGGCACCTGGAGCGGCCCAGGCGCGAGGACGGCTCCCTGCCGGGCACCGGCTACTCCGCCGGGCACTACGACGCGCTGCACGCCTACCCGCGCCGGGACTACGACGGCCGGCACCGCGGCCGCGACCCCGAGGAGGGGACGCACCCCTACCTCGACTGACATCTGACGCCGACGGGCCCGGGATCCGCGACCGCCGGTCCCGGGCCCGCGCACGGCCTCAGGCGTGCCGGCGCGACTGGACGAAGTTGAAGCGGCCGGCGACGAAGGCCGGGTCGGTGAGCGAGGCGGTGGCGGCCGGGTTGGCCCCGGTGCCGTGGTAGTCGCTGAAGGCGGCCGACTGGTTGACGAACACCTGGCCGGTCAGGTTCGCCGAGATGTTGACGCCGGCCTCGCACGCCGCCCGCTCGGCCGCGTCCAGGACGGCCTCGTCGGTGGAGTACACCGAGGCCGTGAGCGCGCCCCGCTCCGCGATCGTCTCCCGGACCAGGCGTAGCGAGTGCTCGGTGTCGTCGGTGGTCACCACGAACGAGATCGGGCCGAAGTGCTCCCGCCCGAACACGTCGCGGCGCTCGGCGCCGAGCCCGACGATGGTGGGCGTGCGCACGACCGCCTCGGCGAAGTCGGGGTGCGCGACCTCCGTGGACTCCAGCAGCACGTCGCCGAGCCCGGCCGCCTCGTCGATGCGCCGCAGCACCCCGTCGTTGGCGATCGCGCCGAGCACCCCGGTGGCGCGGGCCGCGTCGCCCAGCAGCTTCCCCACGGCCGCGGCGAGATCGGCGCCCACCTGGTCGGCGCTCTTGTGCCCCTCGTCGGTGTCGATCCCGGCGCGCGGCAGGTAGATGTTCTGCGGCGTGGTGCACATCTGCCCGCTGTACAGCGACAGCGAGAACGCGAGGTTGCCCAGCATCTGCCCGTAGTGGTCGGTGGAGTCCACGACGACGGCGTTGACCCCGGCCTTCTCGGTGTTGACGAACGCCTGGGGCGCGTTGGCCTCCAGCCATTCGCCGAACTCGGTGGAGCCGGTGAAGTCCACGATCCGCACTTCGGGCCGGGTGGCCAGCGCCGCGGCCAGCCGCTCCTCGGGCCGTTCGGCGGCCAGGAGCACGGTGTCGGGGTCGAGCCCGGCCTCGGCCAGGACCTCGCGCGCCACGGCGACGGTGATGGCCAGCGGCAGGACGGCGCGCGGGTGCGGTTTGACGATGACCGGGTTGCCGGTGACCAGGCTGGCGAACAGGCCGGGGTAGGTGTTCCAGGTGGGGAAGGTGTTGCAGGCGATCACCAGCGCGACGCCGCGCGGCACCGCGTGGAAGCGCTTGTCCATGGCCAGCGGTTCGCCCTTGCGCTGCGGCTTCTCCCAGCGCACCGATTCGGCGTACCGGGCGATCATGTCGTAGCCGTAGGCGACCGCCTCCAGCCCGCGGTCCTGCGCCTGCGGCCCGCCGGCCTGGAACGCCATCACGAACGCCTGCCCGCTGGTGTGCTGCACGGCGTGCGCCATCTCGAAGCTGCGCCGGTTGAGGCGGTGCAGGATCTCCAGGCACACCCCGGCGCGGGTCCGCACGCCGGCGTCGCGCCACGACGGCAGCGCGGCGCGGGCCGCGGCGACCAGGGCGTCGGCGCCGGCGTGCGGGTAGCCCACGCCCAGCGCGATGCCGTAGGGGGAGCGCTCGGTGACGATGCGGTCGTCGGCTCCCGGCTGGTCGAGGGGGAAGTCGGTGCCGAGGTGGCCCTCGAACGCCGCCAGCCCCGCCGCGGCCGCGTCCTCGCCGTAGACCTTCGGGCTGGGGGACTCCGGGTACGGGGTCCAGAAGTGCCGACCGTGCGTGGCGGCGACCGCCTGCTCCAGGGTCTGCCGGTGCCGCGTGAAGAACTCCGCCGGTTCTGTCGTCGCCTGGCCCACGAGTCCACTCTCCAAGGTCGTTTCCGCTGACGGGCTCCGCCGCCTCTTGACAGGCCACCTGCCGGTGGTGGTTCCCTATGACGTATTACTAACCGACCGTTCGTTCAGCACGCAAGGGGCGGGACGGCGGCGCTCACGGGAGGCGGTGCCACGTGTCGGAGAACGGGTCCGCGGCCGGACCTGCGGCGGCTGCGGCGCCGGACGGCGCGCAGCGCACGGCCGAGGCGTCGGTGGCGGCGATGATGGCGGCCGACGCGGCCTCCAACGCGCTGGGGATCGAGGTCACCGGTGTCGCACCGGGGTGCGCGCGGGCGAGCATGCGCGTCACCGACCGGATGGTCAACGGCCACGGCATGTGCCACGGCGGTTACGTCTTCCTGCTCGCCGACACCGCGTTCGCCGCTGCCTGCAACACCTACGACGTGGTCACCGTCGCCGCCGGCGCCGACATCGCGTTCGTCTCCAGCGCCCGTCCGGGCGACGTCCTCCTCGCCACAGGGACCGAGCGGACCCGCTACGGCCGCAGCGGCGTCTACGACATCACGGTCACCCGCGCCGACGGCGACGTCGTGGCGGAGTTCCGCGGCCGCAGCCGCGCCCTCCCGGGCCACGTGAAAGGTGCACAGCGTTGACCCAGCAGATCTCGCCCGGCACGCCGCGGCTCCCGCGCCGCCTGGGAACCGCCCCCGACCCGGCCGGCCTGGACCCGATGGAGCGGGCGTCGCGGGCGGTTCTCGAGGAGCACCAGCTCCGGCGGCTCCGGTGGACCCTGCGGCACGCCTACGACAACCAGCCCTTCTACCGGCGCAAGTGCGACGCGGCGGGGGTGCGCCCCGAGGACTGCCGCGAACTCGCCGACATCGCGCGGTTCCCCTTCACCACCAAGCAGGACCTGCGCGACGCCTACCCCTTCGACGCGTTCGCGGTGCCGATGGACCGCGTCCTGCGGGTGCACGCCTCCAGCGGCACCACCGGCCGCGCCACCGTCGTCGGCTACACCAAGGGCGACCTCGACGTCTGGGCCGACCTGGTGGCCCGCTGCATCCGCGCCTCCGGCGGCCGCCCGGGCGAGAGGGTGCACGTGGCCTACGGCTACGGGCTGTTCACCGGCGGCCTGGGCGCGCACTACGGCGCCGAGCGGCTGGGCTGCACCGTGATCCCGGTCTCCGGCGGGCAGACGGCCCGGCAGGTCCAGCTCATCCGGGACCTCCGCCCCGACACGATCATGGTGACGCCGTCCTACCTGCTCACCATCGCCGACGAGTTCCGCCGCCAGGGCGCGGACCCGCGCGGCACGTCGCTGCGCACCGCGGTGCTCGGGGCCGAGCCCTGGACCGAGGACATGCGCACCGAGATCGAGGAGACGTTCGGCCTGCACGCGGTCGACATCTACGGGCTGTCGGAGGTCATGGGCCCGGGCGTGGCCAACGAGTGCGTGGAGAGCAAGGACGGGCTGCACGTCTTCGAGGACCACTTCCTGCCCGAGATCGTCGACCCGATCACCGACGACTCCGTCGCCGACGGCGGGGAGGGCGAGCTGGTGTTCACCTCGCTGACCAAGGAGGCGCTGCCGATCGTGCGCTACCGCACCCGCGACCTGTCGCGGCTGCTGCCGGGCACCGCGCGCCCGGCGTTTCGGCGCATGGCCAAGGTGACCGGACGCAGCGACGACATGATCATCCTGCGCGGGGTGAACCTGTTCCCGACCCAGGTCGAGGAGCAGGTGCTGCGCATTCCCGCGCTGGCCCCGCACTTCCAACTGGTGCTGCGCCGTCCGGCCCGCATGGACGAGATGACGGTGCGGGTGGAGCACCGCCCCGGCGCCGCGGCCGCCGACATCGGCACCGCCGGGGCGCGACTGGACGAGGCGGTCAAGGAGCACCTCGGGGTGAGCGCGGCCGTGGAGGTGGTGGCGCCCGACACGCTGGAGCGCTCCGTCGGCAAGGTCCGGCGCATCGTCGACGAGCGGCCGAGGTAGCACCGGCCTCCGCGGGCGTCCTGTGGGGGAGGTCTCCCCCACAGGACGCCCTCCACTTGAGAAGATCGAGAGCTGTGCCCAACTCACCCGTTCCCGGTTCCCCGGCGCGACGCCGCGCCGGGCGCCCGGGTCATGACGCCGAGTCGGTGCTGGGCGTGGCCGCGCGGGTGTTCAACGAGCGCGGATACGACGGCACCAGCATGGAGGACCTCGCGCGCGCCCTCGGCGTGACGAAGTCGGCCATCTACCACCACGTCGCGGGCAAGGAGGAGCTGCTCCGCCAGTCGCTGGACCGCGCGCTGGACGCGCTGTTCGCCGTCACCGGGGAGACCGGGGCGACGACCGGCCCGGCGATCGACCGCCTGGAGCACGTGCTGCGCGGCAGCGTGCGCGTGCTCGTCGACGAACTGCCGCACGTGACGCTGCTGCTGCGGGTGCGCGGCAACACCGACGTGGAGCGGCGCGCGCTGCAGCGGCGGCGCGAGTTCGACCACTTCGTCGGCGGCCTGGTGCGCGAGGGCGTGGCGGCCGGCGACATCCGCCCCGACGTCGATCCCGCGCTGACCGGCCGGCTGCTGTTCGGCATGGTCAACTCGATCGTGGAGTGGTACCGCCCCGGCCGCGGCCTGGACGGCGCCGAACTCGCCGACGCCCTGGCCGCGGTCGCCTTCGGCGGCCTGCGGACCACCCCGCCCACTGGAGGGTCGCGGCCTCGGCCATAGGGATTCTGAAACCCCGGCCACAAGGGTCCGCGGTGAACGGGCGGTCCGTCGTGTGGCCGAAGGCCCGTGTGCGGGTGCCCGGCTCCGCGCGAAGCACACCGGATGTCCTTGTGCTCCAGGCCGACACCCTGGTTTCGGCGTGCGCTGAAGGCGGCGGGTCCGCTTCGCGCACGGGTGCGACGTTCACCTCAATGGGCCTGCGGCCGCACGAGAGAACCGCACCCGTGCGAACCCTCTCCTGAGGCTGAGGTCACAAGACCCCTGTGGCCAAGGTCTCCGACCACCGGATTGAGGTCACACGCTCAATGCTCCGTGGCGATTAGTGTGAGCACGAGCCGTCGGAAACGCTGAGGGGGGCTTGGCCGTGGCGCATCGGAGCGGGCAGTCGCGCGTCGCGATCGTGCTCGCCGTCCTGCTCGTCCTCCTCCCCCTGACCCTGCTCCCCCCGGTCCCGGCCGGGCCCGCCGCCGCGGTCGGCGCCCCCGCTCCGGATCGGCCCGCGGGGCCCGTCGTGCTCGTGGGCGTGCCCGGTCTCATGTGGGAGGAGATCGACGCCGAGACCATGCCGAACCTGTGGGCGCTGGCCCAGGAGAGCGCCATCGGCAACATGTCGATCCGCACGGTCACCTCCCGCACCTGCCCCGTCGACGGCTGGCTGAGCGTCTCCGCGGGCCAGCGCGCCGCCAGCGAGCGCCAGACGTACTCCATCTGCGAACTGCCGCGGCTGCCCGAGCGCGACGGCGACGGCGCGGTCGTGCCGGACTACAGCGAGCACATCGAGTACAACGCGGCCTCCAGGTTCGCCGCGCGCGTCGGGCTGCTCGGCGACGCGGTGCACGCCGCCGGCGGCTCCACCCTTGCCGTCGGGCCGGGCGCGGCGCTGGCCGCGGCCGACGGCGACGGCCGGGTCGACCGGTACCTGAGCGGCGTGGACGGGCTGCGGCCCGAGTACTGGGACGAGGCCGAGCTCGCCGTCATCGGCCTCGACGACCTCGCCGACCTGTACCTGGACCCGCCGAAGAACCCCGACGCCGAGATCGACGAGGACGCCGTCGAGGAGCAGGAGGAGCCCGAACCCGACCCGATCCAGGACGCCGACCGGGTGGAGCGGCTCTCCGCCGTCGACGCCCAGCTCGGCACGGTGCTGGACTCCCTGCCGCCCGGCTCCGTCCTGATGGTGGCCGGGGTCTCGGTGGAGGCCGGAGCCTCCAACCTCAACGCCGCGCTGCTGCACGGCGTCGGTCCCGACGGGGAGGACTTCGACGGCGGCTACCTGGCCTCGGAGTCCACCCGGCGCGCCGGCCTGGTGACGCTGACCGACATCACCACCACGCTGCTGCACGCCCTGAGCGTGGACAATCCGCCGGGTCTGGTGGGCCGCGCATGGATGGAGGTGCCCGCACCGGCCGACTTCGACGAGGCCGTCACGGGGCTCGTGGAGTTCAACACGGCCGCGAAGGTCGTGGAGTCGCTCATGGCGGGCTTCTTCAGCGGCCTGGTCGCGCTGCAGCTGCTCATCTACGCCGCTGCCGCCTACACGTTGAAGCGCTACGGGGACCGGGACCGCAAGAAGCGCGATCTCGTGCTGTCCGTGACCCGTGTCGTGGCGCTCGCCGGGGCGGCGTTCCCGGTGTCGAGCTACCTTTCGAACCTGATCCCGTGGTGGTCCGCCGAGACTCCGCAGCTCGCGCTGCTGAGCAGCGTGCTGCTGGCCGACGCGCTGGTCGTAGGGGCCGCGATGGCCGGGCCGTGGCGCCGCGGCATCCTCGGACCGAGCACGGTGGTGGCGGGCGTCACCACGGCGGTGCTGTTCATCGACATGTGCACCGGCGCGAACCTGCAGATGAACTCGCCCACCGGCTACACCCCGATCGTGGCCGGCCGTTTCTACGGCCTCGGCAACATCGCGTTCGCGACGTTCGCGACCGGCATGCTGATGACCGTGGCCGGCATCGCCCACGTTCTCCTGGCGAGGGGGCTCCGCACCTGGGCGGTGGCGTCGGCCCTGGTGATCGGCGTCGCGACGCTGTTCGTCATCGGCTGGCCGAACCTGGGCACCGACTTCGGCGGGGTGGTCGCGCTCATCCCGGGCCTGGCGGTGACCGTGCTGATGATCGCCGGGCGGCGGGTGACGCCGTTCCGGCTGCTCGCGGTCGCCGGGGTCGCGGTCGCCGTGATCAGCGCCCTGGCCTACCTGGACTACCTGCGCCCGCCCAACGAGCGCAGCCACCTCGGGCTGTTCGCCGGCCAGGTGGTCAACGGGGAGGCCTGGACGGTGGTGTCGCGCAAGCTGGGCGCGATGCTGGGCTCCCTGGGCAATTGGCAGTTGACCCTGTTGTCGGCCTGCGCGCTGCTGTTCCTGTTCGCCGTGTTGAACAATCCCACCAACTGGCGCATGGGCGTGCTGCAACGGGTCTACGAATACGCGCCGACGCTGCGCGCCGGACTCACCGGTTCACTGGTCACGGCGCTGACCGGATTCGCCGTCAACGACTCCGGAATCGCCATCCCCGCGCTGGCGCTCACCGTGGCCGTGCCGCTCACGCTGGCGGCGTGCACGTGGGTGCTGCGGCGGGAGGGCCCGAATTCGCATTCTCGACATAAACCCCGAAGCGCGGCTCCCGCCACCGAAGTAACGAAACGGCCAACCGGCATGTGGTAGTGTCCGGGGACGGATGCTTGTTTTAAGCGTCTTAGAAACGAGTGGGCGCAGGCTTGTCGCATACAAGCCGTTCACCGGGCCTTTGGGCCGGATTCAATTGTCGGTCCGACCGCCCGAGTCACAGTCGAAGCCCCCCGGCACGAGACGGTGACCTTTTGCATGTGTCTGACAAGTCCTCATTGTCAGCATGAGGGGTAGCACACATATGAGGCAGCGGTTCTGCCACAGCGGCGCGCCCGCCACCACGTTGACCCGCGGTCGTGTCGGCCATCCCGGACGAGGGAGCGGCCGGGCCGTAGTGCCATCCGGCCGGGCAACGGCATCGGCGTATCACCCCGGAGCGAGCATGCCCGCGCTGCAGATCACCATCCGCAACCACGACGACGGCACCGTTATCGTGCTCGACGGAGAGATCGACATCGCCACCGAGGACGAGTTCCACCGGGCCGTGCTCGACGCCATGAGCGCCGAGCAGCACGGGCGCGTCGTCCTGGACTGCACCCGGCTGTCGTTCATCGACTCCAGCGGCCTGCGGGTGCTCATCCAGTGCCACAAGGCCGGCAAGGAGCACGACAGCCGCGTCTTCATCGCGGCCGCCTCCGAGCGCGTGACGCAGATCCTGCACGTCACGGCCATCGACACCCGTATCCCCGTGTACCCGACCGTGGAGTCGGCGCTGGCCGCTCCGGTGGAGACCTCCAGGCAGCGCTGAGCCGGGCCCCACGCGGGAGGGCAGTCAGCGGCGGCGCCGGGTCTCACACCCCGTCGGCCCCTAGAACATCAGCAGCCACACGCCCAGCGCCAGCACGGCGAGGTTCACCAGACCGAAGAAGAACACCCAGGCGGTGCCGGGGACGCCCGTGAGCCGGTCGAGCTGGTCGGCGTCGGAGTGCGGCGAGGGCTGCCGGGAGCGCTGGGCCTGGAGTTCGAACACCGGCCGCACTCCGGCGAAGAGCATGAACCAGGTGAACGCGTAGGCGAACACCGCCTGGACCTCGGCCGGGGTGAACCAGGAGACCAGGAAGACCAGTGCGCCGGTGCCGACCACCGAGACGACGCCGTAGACGTTGCGGATGAGCAGCAGCATCGCGGCCAGCAGCAGGATGCTGATCCACAGCAGCGCGGTGATGCGGTCGCCGAGCAGCAGCAGGATCCCGGCCAGGCCGACCAGCGACGGCGTGATGTAGCCGGCGGCGACCGTGAAGATCATGCCGATGCCCTCCGGCCGCCCGCGCGAGACGGTGACGCCGGAGGTGTCGGAGTGCAGTCTGATGCCGGTGAGCTGGCGCCCGCTGAGCATCGCGATCAGGGCGTGCCCGCCCTCGTGCGCGATCGTCACCACGTTGCGGGCGATCCGCCAGGGCCCGCGCACGAGCACCGCCACGAGCGCGACCACGCCGGTGGCGATGATCAGCCACTGCGGCGGGGCCGGCTGGGTGAGGAAGACGTCCTGCCAGACCTCCGCGAACGATGTTGCTTCCATGGCCTCGCTTCTCTTCCTCGGTTCCGGCACGCGCTAACGAACTGTAGGCCATGCGGGCGAAGCGGGCATCCGGCGCCGGTCCGCGACCTCAGGGCCGCGGGCCGAACTCCTCCTCCACCCAGTCGGCCGTGTACATGGCGGCCAGGTAGTCGGGGCGGCGCGCCTCGACCGGGATGCCGTGGGCCCTGCCGTTCTCGAAGGAGGGCAGTCTGCTCCACAGGGAGTCGGCCGCCAGTTCGGAGAGCGGAGTCGTGGCCCGCCCCTCGTAGAGGAGCAGGGACTCGCCGGTGAACACCTCGGAGATCTCCTCCTCGCTGACCTCGATCCAGTCCTTGGTGGGCGCGTCCGGGACGGCGTCCTCGGGCAGCGGGGCCGGTTCGAACCCGAAGTCGGTGAGCAGCCGCACGCCGGGGGCGCCGTCGTGCAGGGTCTGGACGGTCTCGGCGTCCAGGGCGACGCTGGTCGGCTGCTCCGGCAGGGTCGCGGCGGCGGTGACCTCGGTGACGCGCTCCTCGTAGCCGTCGATCAGCTCCTCCGCGCGGTCCTCGGCACCGAGGACCCCGCCGAGCGCGGTGAGCTGCTCCTGCCAGTCGTTGTCGGAGGAGTCGAGGAACACCGTCGGCGCGATCTCGCCGAGCCGGTCGTGGAGCTCCTCGGCCGCAGCCATCGGCCGGCCGACGCCGCCGGCGACGATCAGGTCGGGGTCGGCCGCCGCGACCGCCTCCAGGGAGATCTCCGCCGAGTCGGAGAGGATCTCCACCCCGGCCTCCTGGGCGGCGCCCCTCCAGTGGACCGGGAAGCCGTCGGCGTCGTAGCGCACGCCCCCGCTCATGCCGGTGGACGTGGCGGCCACGGGCGCCCCCAGGGACAGCAGGTCACCGGTGAGGCTCGCGTTCAGGGACAGGACGCGCCGCGGCTCGGCGGGGATCTCCACCTCCCCTTTGTCGGTCCGCACCGCGCGCGTGGCGCCGCCGTCGGCCGAGGCGGCACCGGGGTCGCCGCCGGTCGCGCAGGCCGGGACGGCCAGCAGGCCGGCCGCTACGAGGGCGAGGAGGAGATGTGGCCGGGCCACGGAGGTTCGGCGGGCGCGGTCCGCGGCCGCGGGTTCCTGGCGGAGCACAGACATCGGGTTCGGGTCCAATCCACGGTAGCCAGATATGCCCACAAAAAAGGCAAAGAGATCCAAGGAGACAAAAGCCCCAAAGACGAGGTTAGCCTAACCTAAATCTGGCTCTTCTGCGCCCCCGGCCGTCGAGCGCGTCGCCGATCTCCCCGGACGGCGCCTGGATCACTGATGGGGGGAGGACGGGGACTGTTTCCAGGCCCCACCGGGCCGTGCGGTGGTGAACGGGAGGACTGCGGCCACAGCCCTCCAACCTCCACGGTCAGTACATCTAGTCCGGCCGGATGTTGACCGCGCCGGTGGTCGTGGTCGCGTCGATGCGGGTGGCGGCGCCGGAGTCCGTCGGGACGTCGATGTCGCGCTCACCCGTCGTGGAGTCGCCGGTGACGTGGTACTCCTCGTTCTCAGGGACCCGGATGCCGATCTGGCCCGTGGTGCTGTCGGCGGTGATCCGCTCGAACGCGTCGGCGGTCTCGATGTGGATCTCGCCCGTGGTGGTCCTGACGGCGGCCTCGCTGAAACCGCCCTCCAGGTTGACCGATCCGGTGGTGGACTCGGCGTCGACCTCGGTGGCGGCGAAGTCCTCCAGGTTGATCTCGCCGGTGGTCGTCCTGGCCTCGGCCCTGTCGCCGGATCCGTGGGCGCTGATGTCCCCGGTCTGGCCGTCCAGGTCCAGGTTCCCCTCGACGTTGTCGAGCGCGATGTCGCCGGTGAGGCTGGCCGCCGCCACGTCGCCCCGCACCGAGGAGACCTCGATGTCACCGGTCGAGGTCCTGACGGCGACCTCGGTGCCCTCCGGAACGCCGATCTCGTAGTCGACGGCGCAGTTGCCGAAGAAGAGGAACGCGCCCTCGCACTCGGCCTCGACCCGCAGCGCCTCCCCGTTCCCCCTGATCGCCTCGGAGGGGTCGGTGATCAGCGAGCCGTGCAGCTCGCGCTCGACCCTGACCTCGCCGCCGTCGACGCCGTGGACGTTGACGTCCCCCGCCGTGCCGTTCTCGACGACGACCCGGGCGGGCCTCTCGTACTCGTCGCTGCGCTCGCCCTGGGCGGTCGGGAGCCCGCCCAGCACACTGAACATGCCGTAGCCCAGCGCCAGCACGGCGACGAGCGCGCCGATGAACAGCCAGCCGAAGCGGCGCTTGCGCGGGACCTTGCTCGAAGAGGCGTAGAGGCCCCTGCCGGTGAATGTCATGTCGTCGTTCCTCTCCGGGGATCGGCGGGGGAGGCGCCCCCGGCCGTGCGGTCGGTCAGGGGGTCGCCCCGTGCGGGACACTGCTGCGCAGGTACTGCAGGACCGCCAGCACCCGCCGGTGGTCGTGGTCGTCGTGGCCCAGGTCGAGCTTTGTGAAGATCGCCCGGATGTGCTTTTCGACGGCGCGCTCGGTGACGAACAGCCGTGCCGCGATGCCGGCGTTGTTCAGCCCCTCGGCCATGGCCGCCAGCACCTCGCTCTCGCGCGGGCTGAGCCGGTCGAGCGCGCTGTCGCGGCTTCCGCTCAGCAACTGCGCCACCACCTCCGGGTCGATCGCCGCGCCGCCGTCGGCGATGCGGCGCAGGGTCACCAGGAACTCGTCGATGTCGGCGACCCGGTCCTTGAGCAGGTAGCCGACCTTGCTGGAGCCGCCGCCCAGCAGCTCGGCGGCGTAGCGGCCGACGACGTGCTGGGACAGCAGCAGGACCGCGACGCCGGGGTGCTCGCGGCGGATCCGGATCGCCGCGTGCATCCCCTCCTCCGAGTAGGTGGGCGGCATCCGGATGTCGACCAGGCACAGGTCCACGTCGCCGTGCTCGGCGATCGCCTCGAGCAGGCCGTCGGCGTCGCCGACCTGGGCGACGATCTCGATGCCCTCGTCCTGCAGGAGTTTGGCCATGCCGCTGCGCAGCAGCACCGAGTCCTCCGCGATGATGACGCGCATGGTCAGGCCCTCCAGGGGATGTCGGCGGTGAGGACGGTGCCCTCACCCGATGGGCTGTGCAGGGTGAGCGTGCCGTCGACCGCGTTGATCCGGTCCCACAGGCCGTACAGTCCGGTCCCGGCGTCGGGTTCGGCCCCGCCCTTGCCGTCGTCGGTGACGGTGAGCCGCAGCAGGTCGCCGCGGCGCCGCCCGATGCGCTCGGCGCGCACCGTGGCGGTCTCGGCCCCGGCGTGCTTGGTGACGTTGGTGAGCGCCTCGCAGGCGACGTAGTAGGCGACGCCCTCGGCCCGGGAGGAGGGGCGCTCGGCCAGTTCCACCTCGACCCGCACCGGCAGCGGGCACCGGCCGGCGGCCACAGGGAGGGCCGCCTCCAGGCCGTGGTCGGTGAGGACGCGCGGGTGCAGGCCGCGCGCGACCTCGCGCAGCTCGGCCATCACCGCCTTGGACTCGGCCTGGGCCTCCTCCAGCAGCGTGCGGGCCTGCTCTGGGTCGCGGTCGAACTTCGACCGCGCCCGGGTCAGCGTCATGGTCACGGCCAGCAGCCGCTGCTGGGCCCCGTCGTGCAGGTCTCGCTCGATCCGGCGGCGCTCGGCCTCGGCGGCGTCGACCATCCGCAGCCGGCTGTCGTGCAGTTCGATGATGCGGCGGTGCGCCTGCACCCGGGGCGAGTCGAACAGCAGCCGCTGGGCGAGCGCCACGTCGGCGCGCACCAGCAGCGGGGCCGCCCAGAACCCGGCGACAGCGGCCGCCGGTCCGAAGACGACCAGCAGCAGCAGCGGCTGAAGCACGTTCGTGTCGGTGACCAGGGTGGCGAATGTGCCGTTGACCAGGGTGGCCCCGGCCCCGATGAGGACGCCGAGCGCCGCGCCGCCGACCCCGATCAGGACGAGGACCAGGCCCCCGGTGAACAGGCTGCTGAATCCGGCGGCGGTGCTGTAGAACACCGCGCCCCAGGCGTCCCGCCCGAAGAGGTGGCGCGCCGTCCGGACCGTTCGGCCGCCCTCGGGCGCGGACGGAGGGACTCCGGCCTCGACGATGCCGAAGACGCCCTCCAGCCGGCTGCGCTGGATCCGGCAGGCCAACCGGGCCAGCAGGGTGGTGAGCGGCAGCAATATGGCGACCGAGAGGACGGTCACGAGCGTGTCCAGGAGGACGGCCCTCTCCTGCAGCATCAACACCAGCGTCCAGGAGACCCCGTTGACGATGGAGGTCAGCAGCAGGACCGGAACCAGGTAGAGCAGCGACAGCACCAGCGAGGTGAGCAGGTGCAGCACCGATACCGACCGCTCGCGCCACGGCCGTGCGGCCGCCGCCTCGGTCGCGACCATGACGGCCGGGGTGCTCTGCATGTTCGCGCTCCTCCGCTGATCCTTCTCCACGTTAGGTTTCCGCGCCGTGCCCGGCCATGGCGGCAGCACACCGGATCGGGGTGGTGTCAGCACTACCCCGGCCCCGGACTCCGGACCGTTTCCCCGTGTTCGCATTTGCGAGGCATATCCCCCTTTTCAATCCGCAGATGCAAGGGATAGGTTCTGAGCGTGTCGAACTTTCGGATCAGCGAGGTCGCCGGGCTCATCGGGGTGAGCGGCGACACGGTGCGCCGCTGGGTGGACTCCGGACGGCTGGCCGCCGTGCGGGACGAACACGGGCACCGCCTCGTCGACGGCGCGGAGCTCGCCGCGTTCATGCGCGCGGGCGCGCACGAGGATCCGGGGCTGGCCTTCTCCTCCGCCCGCAACCGGTTCCGCGGGCTGGTCACCGGGGTGACCAGGGACGGGGTGATGGCGCAGGTGGAGATGCAGGCCGGACCGCACCGGGTGGTCTCGCTGATGAGCAGGGAGGCCGCCGACGAAATGGGCCTGGAGGCGGGGTCCCCGGCGACCGCGATCGTGAAGTCGACCAACGTCATCGTCGAGGGCGACCCGAGACCGGAGACCCGCCATGCCTGATGCCTTCGCTCTTCGCCCCCGGTCCGGGCGGCGCGGCCTCGGCGGCGCGCCGGGGAGGGGCCGGAGGAGCCGTCCGGCCGCCCTCCTGGCCGTGCTGCTGCTGCCGGCGGTCGCGGCATGCGGACAGGTCGACGCAGGCGGGCAGGCGGCCGAGCAGACGCTGACCGTGTTCGCCGCCGCCTCGCTGACCGAGGCGTTCGAGGAGCTGGGCGAGCGGTTCGAACGCGAGCACCCCGGCGTCGCCGTCGAGTTCGGCTTCGCCGGCAGCTCCGATCTCGCCGCGCAGATCAACCAGGGCGCCCCGGCCGACGTCTACGCGTCCGCCGATCCGGCCACGATGGACCTCGTCGTCGAGGCCGGCGGGGTCGACGGCGAGCCCGAGGTGTTCGCCCGCAACACGCTGGAGATCGCGGTGCCCGCGGACAACCCGGCCGGGGTGACCGGGCTGGCCGACCTCGGGGCCGACGGCGCCACGGTCGCACTGTGCGCCGAGGAGGTGCCGTGCGGCGCCGCGGCCCGGAAGGTGATGGACGCCGCCGGCGGCGTCGAGATCACCCCGGCGACCTACGAGGACGACGTGAAGGCCGCGCTGACCAAGGTGGAGCTCGGGGAGGTCGACGCCGCGCTGGTCTACCGGACCGACGTGATCGCCGCCGGCGACGCGGTCGAGGGCATCGGGTTCCCCGAGGCCGAGTCGGCGGTCAACGACTACCCGATCGCCGTTCTGCGCGAGGCGCCGCAGCCCGGACCGGCCGCGGAGTGGGTGGAGCTGGTCCGGTCCGGGGAGGGCGCCCAGGTCCTCGGCGACGCCGGCTTCACGACGACCGCATGACCCCGCGCGCCCCCGCGGGCCGCCGACGCGGCCCGCGCGTCGCGTCGGGGCGGTTCCCCTGGCTGCTGGTGCTGCCGGCGCTCATCGGCTTCGCCTTCCTGGTGCTGCCGTTCCTCGGGCTGCTGATCCGGGCGCCGTGGCCCACCTTGGGAACCCGGCTGCTGATGCCCGAGGTCCGCGACGCGCTCGGTCTCTCCCTGGTCACCGCGACGATCGCGACCGGCATCGCACTGGTGCTCGGGGTCCCGCTGGCGTGGCTGCTGGCCCGCACCGACTTCCCCGGCCGCCGGATCGTGCGGGCCCTGGTCACGGTCCCGCTGGTGATCCCGCCGGTGGTGGGCGGCGTGGCGCTGCTGCTGGTGTTCGGCCGCAACGGCGTCATCGGGCAGTACGTCCACGCCTGGACCGGCTACTCGCTGCCGTTCACCTCCGCGGCGGTGGTCGTGGCGCAGGTGTTCGTGGCCATGCCGTTCCTGGTGATCAGCGTGGAGGGCGCCGTGCGCGGCGCGGACCGGCGCTACGAGGAGGCCGCCGCGACGCTCGGCGCGACCCGGTCGACGATCTTCCGCCGGGTCACGCTGCCGATGGCGGCGCCGGGCGTGCTGGCCGGAGCGGTGCTGTGCTGGTCGCGGGCGCTCGGCGAGTTCGGCGCGACCATCATGTTCGCCGGCAACTTCCCCGGCCGCACCCAGACCATGCCGCTGGCGGTCTACCTGGCCATGCAGCAGAGCCCCGAGGCGGCGATCGTGCTCAGCCTGGTGCTCCTGTTCGTCTCCCTGGCCATCCTGGTCGGTCTGCGCGACCGGTGGGCGGGCGTCGCATGACCGGCGTTCCCGCGGCCCTGGCCGCGCGCCTGGTGGTGGAGCGCGGCGGATTCCGGCTGGACGCCGAGTTGAACGTGGCGCCCGGCGAGGTGCTGGCGCTGCTGGGCCCCAACGGCGCGGGCAAGTCCACGGCGCTGCGGGCGCTGGCCGGGCTGGCGCCCATGGCCGACGGCCGGATCCTGCTGGACGGGGCCGACCTGACGACGGCACCGACCGAGGACCGCCCCATCGGCATGGTGTTCCAGGACTACCTGCTGTTCGACCATCTGAGCGCGCTGGACAACGTCGCGTTCGGCCCCCGCTGCCAGGGCGCGTCCAGGGCCGGTGCCCGCGCCCGCGCGGCCGAACTGCTGGAGAGGGTCGGCCTGGCCGACCACGCCCGGGCCAGGCCCCGCGCGCTGTCCGGCGGGCAGGCCCAGCGGGTGGCGCTCGCCCGCGCGCTGGCCGTGCGCCCGCGCCTGCTGCTGCTCGACGAGCCGCTGGCCGCGCTGGACGCGCACACCCGCGCCTCGGTCCGCTCCCGGCTCCGCCGCCACCTGGCCGACTTCGACGGAGCCGCCGTCATCGTCACCCATGACCCGCTGGACGCGATGGTGCTGGCGGACCGGGTGACCGTGATCGAAGAGGGGGCGGTCGTGCAGGACGGCCCGCCCGCCGACGTCGCCCGGCATCCGCGCACCGGCTACGTGGCCCGGCTGGTCGGCCTCAACCTCTACCGGGGCGAGGCCGACGGGACGCGGGTGGAGGTGGTCGGCGCGGCGGGCGCGCCGGCGCGGATCGCGGTCGCCGAGCCGTGCGAGGGCGAGGTGTTCGTCGCGTTCCCGCCCCGCGCCGTGGCGCTGTACCGGGAGCGGCCCGACGGCACGCCGCGCAACGTGTGGGAGCTGGTCATCGACGGGATCGAGCGCTTCGGCGACCAGGTCAGAGTGCACCTCGACGGCGACGTGGCGCTGAGCGCCGACATCACCCCGGCCGGGTTGGCCGAGCTCGGCGCCGGCAGCGGCGAGCGCGTGTGGGCGAGCGTGAAGGCCACCGAGACGCGGTGCTACCCGGCCTGACCGAGTCGCGCGGAAGCCGGATGGGCCCGGGGCGCCGGTGGACATGCGGCCCAGGCCCGCTGCACGGCCTTGTGGTCGGCCGGACGGCGGGTGGCCTGCACGGAAAAGCGGCGCCAAGGGCGGTAGGGAGTGCTGCACGCGCGAACATGTCCGTTTTACACGGTGCCGGTCCGCACCGACGGTGTCGGCGTGCGCTTCGCGCGCGGGAGGGCGATTTCCCGTCCACGGGCCTGGCGGCCACGCGAGAGAATCGCCCACCCGCACGCCGTCCCTCCTGGGGCGGACCTGCACGACCCCCGGGGGGTCGAGGCGGAGGGGCCCACCCGCACGCCTGCTCCATCCCGGGGCCGAGGGTGAAACCCAAGGTCAAGATCGGCGGAAGGAGACGGTGCCGTCCCGGCCCCCTGCCGCCGTCACCGCCGCTTTTCGCCCACGATCACCCGTCGTCCGACAGCGAGCAAGGCCGCACAGCCGACCTTGGCCACCCGTTCGGCGAAAACCCGGGCCGCGCAGCTTCCGCAGACCTCGGGAGGGCCGCGTGGAAAACCGGTCGCCGACCGGGGTGCGCCACGCCCAGGAATCAATCAACCGACCCCTGACCTCCCCGAGTTACAGTAGTCACGCTCCGTAGTTATCTAGTGACTATACGAGAGGGATACTTGTGTCTTTGAAGCGAATCTTCGCCTCCGCCCTGCTCACCGCCATGGCCGGCGCATCCTTCGGCATGTTCGGCGCCGCTCCCGCCCAGGCGCTGGAAGTCGACCGTGACCACCACGGCTACTGCGAGGACAACGGCTGGTGGCACGCGAAGGGCCACCACCACGACTGCGACGAGGACAACGGCGAGGACGACGACCGCAAGGGCGACGACGACGGCAAGGACGACGACGACAGCTGGAAGGGCCACCACCACCACGACGGCTATCACGAGGACGACAAGGACAACGGCAAGGACGACGACCGCAAGGGCGACGACGACGGCAAGGACGACGACGACCGCAAGGGCGACGACGGCTACCACGAGGACAACGGCAAGAAGGACGACGACAACGGCGACCACCGCTGGCACGAGAAGGACGACGACAACGGCGACGAGGACGAGGACGAGAAGGGCGACGACGAGGACGAGGACGAGGACAACGGCTACTACGAGGACGACGACCACAAGGGCCACCACCACCACTGAGCCCCGCTCCACCTGCCTTGACGCCTAGCGTTTCCGCGCCCCCGGCCACGTGGCCGGGGGCGCGGGCGCGTCAGCCCTCTTCCGCGAGCCGCTTGAGGCGGGGCAGCGTCCGCTCGATGCCGCGGGCGTTGCGGGCCGGGTAGCCCAGCAACTGGTAGACGACCGCACCGGCGTAGGAGTAGTCGAACGTCTCGGTCACCCGCGTGGTCCCGTCCTCCAGCGGGTCGAGTTCCCAGCGCCAGCGGTGCGGACCGGCGTGCCGCCAGGCGATGAGCCGGCCCTCCTCGAACTCCACCACCCGGTTGGTGATGCGGTAGGGCAGGCCCAGGCGCATGCTCATCCCGAACCTGGAGCCGAGCTCCAGCCGCTCGGGGCCGTGCGCGTTCTCGCGCACGCTGCCGGACCCGTCGAACTCCGGGTGCCTGCGCGGCGCGGCGAGGGCGTCGAAGATCCTGCTCGCCGGGGCCGCGATGACGACACTCCGGGAAACCTTGCGCTCGGCCATGCTGAAGTCCTCGGGTCGGTGGGATCAGGGCGCGCTCCCGCAGCGCGCGCCGCCACCCTATCCACCGCCTCCGGCTCACTCCCGGGCGGCGTGGCGTTCGATCGCGGCCAGGGGCGCGTCCGCGGCGCGGACGTGCAGGACCCAGAACGCGCCCTTGCGCAGTGAGAGCTGCTGGGACACCGGGGGCCGAGCCTGGTGAGCGCCTCGCGCATGAGGTCGGTGATCAGCTCCCCGTGCGCGCAGACCAGCGTCGGCCCTGCCGCCCCCGTCCAGGGGGCGCAGCCCGGTCTCCTCGGTGACCTCGCGCACCGCCCCGGTCAACGGGTGCTCCTTGCTCTTCAGCCTGCCCTTGGGCAGGGTCCGATCGCCGCGATCCGGGCGGTGCACCAGGGCGACCTCGCGCCCGGCGGCGCCGTCGCACCACAGCACGGCGCCGGCGGCGCGGATGGGCTCCATGTACCCGCCGGGCGCGGTGTCGCGGGGCGGGCGTTCACCGCGGGGCGCGGGGCGCGGTCGCGGCCTTCGGCGTCACGATCCTCCGTCGGACCCGGCCCCCGCCCCGGCCGCTGCCGCGGCCGTCGCGGCCTCGACCGACTGGATCACCTTGTGCACCGCCTGGCCGATCCGGTCGTCGGCCACGATCTCCTTCATCCGGCGGCGGCGCTCCCCGCCGGGGAGGCCGGGGAAGAGCCTGCGGTCCGACCGGACCGCGCCGACCAGGGCGAGCAGCGCGACCGAGCGGGGGTCGGGCGCCCGCTCCCCGACGAGGACGGAGTGCAGCCGCGCCCGCAGCTCCTCGCGCTGGTCGGGCCGGACGGGGAAGTACCTGTTGAGGGGGAAGACCAGCAGCACGCGGTCCTCCTCGTGGCGCAGCACGCCGCGCTCGACCGCCCTCTGCAGCAGCCGCCTGCGCAGCTTGGCCGACCGCGTCTTCTGCACCCACCACTTGACCTTGCGGTTGCGCGGCTCCGTCGCGATCCGCTCGGCGAACCCGTCGAGGTCGACGTCACCGGTACGGGCGTAGCGGTCGGCGTAGACGTGGTCGCCGTCGATCGCGATCCGCCGGGTCAGTGCGAGATCGGCCAGCATCGTCCCTGCGAGCCCGCAGGCGAGCCGGTTGGCGTCGCCGAGCAGGCGCCCGGTGGCGGGATCGTGGAGCAGCAGGAGCAGTTCCTCGGCCAGGATGCGGTCGGACATGGGGTCCTCTCGGGTGTTCGGCCGTCGGCCGGTGGGCGGTACGCGCTCCGAGTATCCCGCGCGGTCCCCGGGCGCAGCGGGGTCTCCGGGGCGCGGGTCCGGATCCGGCCGCGCTCCCCCGCGCGGCCGTCACACCGGAGGTGCCAGGTAGGGGCCCACGACCAGCAGGACCACGCCGGTGCGCAGGATCACGTTGAGCCAGATGCTGCGGTAGCACGACCAGAGGTAGCCGTACAGCAGCCCCGTGACCCCGTAGGTGGCGATCCCCAGGGTCACGTCGCCCCCCAGCAGTTGGGCGCCGCCGCGCAGCATGTCCACGTAGCCGCCCAGGGCGGTGTAGGTGGCGGCGAACAGCAGCGAGGCCAGCACGATGCCGGGCCACCGCCCCAGGGCCCACTCCAGTCGGCTCTGGATCATGCCGCGGAAGAAGACCTCCTCCGGGACCGTGATGAGCAGGAGCGCGCCGACCAGCCCGAACACGAAGACGTGCGACAGCGAGGGGAGGAGGTCCCGGTGGACCGCTGCGAGGACCGCGAAGCAGGCCACGACGGGCACCGCGCCGAGCCAGCGCCACGGCCGCGTCACCTTCATGGCCAGTTGCGGCATGCCGTCCTCGGGGCGGCTCACCGTGAGGCCGGCCCGGTCCACGAGCAGGACCGGGAGGACGAGGAGGAAGAACGCCCGCACCGCCGGGGTGGCGAGGCCGACGAAGTCGTCCTCCAGCACGCTGAAGACGTGGCCCACGGCCGTGGCCCCGACGAGGAAGCCGATCAGGCAGTAGATCAGGGAGAGCAGTTCCCGCGGCACCGGGTGGCGGTCGAGGATCCGGTGCAGCCGGGCGTCGAGGTCCGCGCGCGCCCCGGTCGGCGTCGCCAGCCGCACCAGCGGCAGGGCGACGCCGACCGGCAGCCAGACCGTCCAGAACGGGGAGGGCACGTTCACGACGCCGATCCAGCCCAGCCCGGCGAACTCCGCGAGCGCCGTCATGCAGATCGCGAACACGAACACGGTGCAGCCGACCCACAGCACCCACCGGCGTGCCATGTCCATGGCATCTCCCCCAGAACAGGGTTTCAGTCTGCCCCGGGAGAAGATAAAAGCAGCGCAATGGCTACGGTATGTCGTTATTCCTGGTGATAGCCTTCTCGCTCCACGGCGGCCAGGGCCGTCACCGCTCCGAGCTCCCAGCACGCCTCGCGGTCGGCC
The DNA here is from genome assembly GCF_013408795.1 of Spinactinospora alkalitolerans. Lineage (NCBI taxonomy): Bacteria > Bacillati > Actinomycetota > Actinomycetes > Streptosporangiales > Nocardiopsidaceae > Spinactinospora > Spinactinospora alkalitolerans. The sequence continues at coordinate 389,298 of NZ_JACCCC010000001.1, read as the reverse complement.
CGGGTGAGCTCGCCGGTGACGGCGAGCGCGGGGCGGTGCCGCCGCCACCCCATGCCCTTGGCGACGGACTCGACGGCGCGCACCGCGCCCGCGGTGTCGCTGTTGCCGTGCACGTAGAGACCGTAGGGCAGTCCGGCCGTGTCGGCGAGGCACGGGTAGTAGACGGTGTCGAAGAAGTGCTTGAGCGCCCCGGACATGTAGCCGATGTTGGCGGGGGTGCCGAGGACGACCGCGTCGGCTGCGAGCAGGTCGGGCGCCGTGGCCCCCAGAGCGGGACGGGTCAGCACCTCGACGCCCTCGACGTCATCGGTGCGCGCCCCCTCCAGCACGGCCTCCAGCATGGCCTGCGTGGTGGGCGAGGCGGTGTGGTGAACGATCAGCAGTCGTGCCATGGCCCCAGGTTCTCAAAGGCGCGCCCTCTCCCGATCTCGAAGCTGGGTTTTGACCTAGACCGCCGGGGGTCTTTGACTCCAGCCACAGGCTGGAGCTCCGCGGTGACGGGGCGATCCTCTCGCGTGCCGAAGGCCCTTCAGGGGATCGCACCGGCGCCGCGCCGCCTACGCCGCCTGCTTGGCTCCAGACCGAAACCATGGTGTCGGTCTGTGTCCACGGCGTTCCGCGCACTCCGCGTGCGGGAGGGCGATTTTGCGTCCACGGGCCTTCGGCCACGCGAGAGAATCGCCCTCCCGCACGCCTACTTCCAACCTGCGGCGGGCCGCGGCCCTCTTCTCGTCAGCCGCTCTCCAGGACCGCGTGCAGGAAGGACTTGGTCCGCTCCTCGTGCGGGTCGCCGAAGATCCGCTCGGGCGGCCCCTCCTCCACGATCTGGCCGCCGTCGAACATGAGCACCCGGTGCGACACGTCCTTGGCGAAGCCCATCTCGTGGGTGACGGCCAGCATCGTGATGTCGGTGGTGCGGGCGATCTCCCGCAGCACGTCCAGCACGCCCGCGACCAGCTCGGGGTCGAGCGCGGAGGTCACCTCGTCCAGCAGCAGGATCTCCGGCTGCATCGCCAGGGCGCGTGCGATGGCCACCCGCTGCTGCTGACCGCCGGAGAGCTGCGTCGGGTGCGCGTCGATCTTGTCCCGCAGGTCGACCATCTCCAGCAGTTCCTCGGCCCGTTGGTCGGCCTCGTCCTTGGACACCCCAAGGCTGTGGACGGGCGCCTCGGTGAGGTTCTTGCGGACGCTCATGTTCGGGAACAGGTTGAACTGCTGGAACACCATCCCGATCTTCTTGCGCACCTGGCGCAGGTGCGCCTCGTTGGCCGGAACCAGCCGGCCGTTCCGGTACATCAGGTTCAGCGGTTGGCCGTTGACCCAGATGACGCCGCCGTTGACGTCCTCCAGCGTCATCAGCAGCCGCAGGATCGTCGTCTTGCCGGATCCGCTGGGCCCGATCAGCGTCACGCGCTCCCCTGCGGCGACGTCGAAGTCCAGCTCGCGCAGGACCACGTTGTCGCCGAACCGCTTGACCACCTTGTCGAAGTGGATCAGCGGCCCGCCCGGGGCCTGCGGCCCCTCGTCCCTGGGCTGCGGGGCGCCGGTGTTGTCATACTGCGGCATAACGTCGCTCCAGGAATCGAATCAGGATCGCGGACAGCGCGCTCACCAGGATGAACAGCACACCGACCGTAGTGATCGTCTCGAAGTAGCGGAAATTGACCCCGCCCAGGCGGTAGGCCTGCGACAGCAGTTCGGGCACGGTGATCGCGAACAGCAGCGGCGTGTCCTTGAACATCGCGATCAGGTAGTTGCCCAGCGCCGGGATGACCTTGCGGATCGCCTGCGGGAGCACCACCGCGCCCCACACCCGGTGCGTGGGCAGGCTCAGCGCCCGCGAGGCCTCCCACTGGCCCTTGGCCACGCCCTCGATGCCGGAGCGGTACACCTCGGCCGTGTAGGCGGCGTAGTGCACCCCCAGCCCGACGACGCCGGCGACCAGCGGGGACAGCGTGATCCCGAAGCCCGGAAGCACGTAGAAGACGAAGAACAGCTGCACCAGCAGCGGGGTGCAGCGGATGAACTCCATCACCCAGAACACCCCGGTGCCGATCACCGGCGTGCGCCGCACGATCGCCACCGCGAGCCCGAGGATCAGTGCCAGCACGTAGCCGAGGACCGTGGCCTGCACGGTGTAGCGCAGACCGGTGAGCAGATCGGGGAGGATCCGCCCGGTGAACTCCCAGTCCCACACCATCAGGCATCACCCGTCTTGGCCGCCGTGAGCGCCCGGCCGCGCCGCTCCTTCTTGACCGGCCCCCGGCCCAGCCTGCTGTTGGCCCGGCGCTCCAGGTAACGCATGCCGACGAGCAGCACCTGCGCGATGACGAAGTACATGACCAACGCGCTGAGGAAGGCCAGCAGCGTCTGGCCCGAGGAGGCCCGCTGCTGCTGCGCCACGAACGTCAGGTCCGAGACCGCGATCAGCGAGACGACCGCGCTGCCCTTCATCAGCTCGATGACCAGATTGCCGAAGGTCGGCAGCATCTGTGCCCACGCCTGGGGCAGGATGACCAGCCGCATCCGCTGCGCCCACGTCATGTTGAGCGCGACGGTCGCCTCGTACTGGGCGCGCGGCACCGCCTTGATGGACCCGCGCACGTTCTCCGCGCCGTAGGCGCCGACGTTGAGCCCCAGCGCCAGGATCGCGGCGAACACCGGGTCCAGCAGGTACGGCGTCACATTGGGGACGCCGTAGAACAGCCAGAACATCAGGACGAGGGCGGCCACTCCGCGGAAGACCTCCACGTAGACGGTCGCCGCCGCCCTGGCCACGCGGCTGCGGGTGGAACCCACGATGCCGACGACCATGGCGATCACGAACGCGAGCGCGCAGCCCCCGATCGTGATCGCCAGCGTGTATCCCGCTCCACTGAGGTAGAGCGGGAAGCGTTCGATGAAGAAGTCCACTGATCGGCTCCGCTATGCGTTGCAGAGCTGCTCGGCCGTGACGTCGCCGGGCATCTCGGCCTCGGTGAAGCCGAACGGCTCCAGGATCTCCAGCAGCCTGCCGCTCTGCTTGAACTCCTCCAGCTTCTCGTTGACCGCCTCGACCAGCTCGGTGTCGGCCTGGCGGAAGGCGAAGCCGCCGCCGCTGATCTCCTCCTCGCCGTCGATCTCGACGAAGAACGACTCGGTGACCTCAAAGGGGCCGCCGCGCTGCTCCTGCAGCCAGCGCAGGGAGATGCCGGTCAGCGCGATCGCCTGCACCCGGCCCGTCTCCAGCAGCTCATAGGCGCTCGCCTGGTCCTGCGCGGCCTGGATCCGGTCGTCGGGCACGCCCTTCTCCGAGGCGTAGCCCTGCTCGATCGCCGCGTTGAGCACGCACAGCGTGATGTCGGAGTTGTCCGCGACGTCCTCGAACCGGGTGATGCCCTCGGGGTTGCCCTCGGGCACCAGGAACGCGGTGCCGGCGAGGTACTCGGGGTTGCTGAACGCGACCTGCTCGCAGCGGTCCGGGGTGATCGCCATGCCCGCGGACACGAAGTCGAACTGGTTGGCGGTCAGACCGGGGATCAGCCCGTCGAACTGGACCTGGACGCCCCTGACCTCGTCGATTCCCAGTTCGGAGAAGATCGCCTTGGCCAGCTCCGGCGACTCGCCGGTCAACTCGCCGCTCTCGTCGGTGAAGCCGTACGGCTGCTCGTTGGCGAATCCCGCGTTGATGTAGCCCTGCTGGCGCAGCCGGTCCAGCGTTCCTCCGCCGCCGTTGCCGCCGCCACCGCCGCCGTCGGTGCGGGTGCAGCCCCCCAGCAGTACCGCAGTCGCACCCATGCCGCTGAGGGCGAAGAAGTCCCGGCGTCGCAAATCGTTACGATTTCTTCTCGTCATCGATATTCTCCTCGGGGAATCAGTACGGCGTCCCCTTCCGGTGGAAGGAGACGCCGTACTCGTGCGGGATGGTGGTGTGCCGCAAGGATCCGCCCCGGCCAGGACGGCCCCCGCACCCCTCGCCGGCTCCGGAGGCCGTTCGGTCCCCATGCGTCACAGGTGCCGACGATCAACCCGTGCCCAGGAAAAACCATCCATAACTAGCCTTGACCTGGTAATTGCCCGAACACGCGGCCAGGTCCGGCCTCGGGAAGGCCTTGCGGCACGCTCAGGACCGCCCACGCACCGCCCTTCCCCAGGTCGGGGATGCGGCAGCCGTTCCGGTCCGAATCTTCGGCCGGGTGCGTCCGCACGGGGCCTCGGTGGGTTCGGCCGCTACTTCACCGGCGTGAAGTCGCGCGACCCCAGGAACCCCGGCCGCGGAGAGGATGCCGCGAACGGCTCCGTGCATGTGTTCTCGACGCTGTTGAACACGATGAAGATGTTCGAACGGGGGAACGGCGTGATGTTGCCGTTGGAACCGTGCATGCAGTTGGAGTCGAACATGATCGCGCCGCCGGCCGGACCGGTCAGCACGTCGATGCCGTGCTTCTCGGCGAGGATCGACAGGCTGTTCTGGTCGGGCGTGCCGATCTCCTGGCTCTTCAGGGACGCCCGGTAGTGGTCCTCCGGCGTCTCCCCGACGCACGAGACGAACGTCCTGTGCGAACCCGGCATGATCATGAGCGCGCCGTTGTGGGGGTAGTTGTCGGTCAGTGCGATGGAGATGCTGACCGCGCGCATCCTCGGCATGCCGTCCTCGGCGTGCCAGGTCTCGAAGTCGGAGTGCCAGTAGAAGTCCGTGCCGGTGAAGCCGGGCTTGTAGTTGACCCGGCTCTGGTGCACGTAGACGTCGGAGCCCAGGATCTGCCGGGCGCGGCCGACGACGCGCGGGTCGCGGACCAGGTCGGCGAAGACCTCGCTGATCGTGTGCACCTCGAAGACGGAGCGGACCTCGTCGGACTTGCGCTCCACGACGACGCGTTCGTCGCGCTTGAGCTCCTCGTCCAGGCTGAGGCGGCGCAGCTCCTCCCGGTACTTCTCCAGCTCCGCGGGCGTGATCAGCTCCTCGTCCTGGAGGTAGCCGTTCTCCTCGAAGCCGTGCAGGGTGCCCTGGTCGATCGGGCCCTCGTCGCCGCCCCAGACGACCGGGTCCTTGCGGTACAGCAGTGCGGGCTCGGTGCTCTTCCGGGTCGGGTAGTCGTCCATGGTCGGCTGCTCGAAGTCGGTCGTTAGCACTGTCATGCCGATACCCCTTCGGGGATTCATCTCCTTCTTGTTGTCGGGTTCCGTTCGGTCAGGTGGCCTGGAAGGTCCGTCCCAGTGGGCTCAGGGCCCTTGGGCCGCAGGAGGGGGCGGCGGCCGGGACGGCGGCGACCGCCCCCTGTGGCTCCCTGCGGCCCGCGGTGGCCTAGCTCGCCGCGGAGGGCGTGTCGGTGGGCTCGTCGGTGATCAGCGGGTACACGCCGTTCTCGTCGTGCACCTCACGACCGGTGACGGGCGGGTTGAAGACGCACAGGACGCGGAAGTCGGTCTTGGGACGGACCGTGTGGTGCTCGTGCCCGTTGAGGAGGTAGAGCGTTCCGGGCGTGATCAGGTGCGTCTCACCGGTCTCGTCATTGGTGACCTCGGCCTCGCCCTCGATGCAGTGCACCAGCTCGATGTGGTTGGCGTACCACATGCTGGTCTCGGTGCCCGCGTAGAGGACCGTCTCGTGGAACGAGAAGCCGACACCCTCCTTGGCCAGTACGACGCGGCGGCTCCGCCAGGTCTCGGTCCTGATGTCGGCATCGGTGTCGTTGATCTCGTCAAGGCTGCGAACGATCACGGTGCTTGCGCCCCCTCTTGCTACTTCAGTGGTGTCGCCCCCAAGGGGGCGTCTGGTGGATCATGACCCTACTGCGCGGCGCCCCAGCACCACTCTCGCCGCGTTCTCTTCAGTCGACAGGGAACCCACCCTGACTCCTTCATCGGCCTTGCGAGAGCGGCCCTGGTCCCTGACCGGCACTTCACAGGGACGCTTCGCGCGGTCGCGAAGCGCACGCGAGTGCGCCGTTCGCCATGGGCGGACCCACTAGGCGCCCCCCCTAAGCGGGGGCCCCGGATCGCTCCGGGACCCCCGTCTCGTGGGCGTCGTTGTCAGGCCGGCTGCGGTACTTTCACCGCGGCGCGGGTGGCCTCGGCCAGGATGTCGAGCCCCCGCTCCAGCTCCTCCTCCGTCGTGGTCAGCGCCGGCAGCAGCTTGGCGACCTCGTCCTCCGGACCGGAGGTCTCCATGAGCAGGCCGCGGTCGAACGCCTCACGGCACACGGCCTTGGCCAGGCCCGGCTGCTCGAAGGCGATGCCGCGGGCCAGGCCGCGGCCGCGCGCGTGCGCGCCGACCTCGGCGTGCTCCTCGGCGATGGCCTTCAGCCTGGCCTCGACGAGTTCGCCCTTGGCCACAGTCTCCTTCTGGAAGCGGTCATCGCGCCAGTACTTGTCGAGGGCGGCGGTCCCGGTCACGAAGGCGGGGTTGGGTCCGCGGAAGGTGCCGTTGTGCTCGCCCGGCTCCCACACGTCGAGCTCGCGCTTGAACAGCGTGAGCGCCATCGGCATGCCGTAGCCGCCGATCGACTTGGACAGCGTGACGATGTCCGGCACGATCCCGGCCTCTTCGAAGCTGAAGAACGGGCCGGTGCGGCCGCAGCCCATCTGGATGTCGTCGACGATGAGCAGGAGGTCGTACTCCTTGCACAGGTCGGCGAGGCCGCGCAGCCACTCGGCGCTGGCGACGTTGATGCCGCCCTCGCCCTGGACCGTCTCGACGATGACCGCCGCCGGCTTGTCCAGGCCGCTGCCGCTGTCCTCCAGCAGGCTGCGCAGCCACAGGAAGTCCGGCGTCTGGCCGTCCATGTAGTTGTCGAACGGCATGGTCGCGGCGTGGTTCAGCGGGACGCCGGCGCCGCCGCGCTTCATCGAGTTGCCCGTGACGGCGAGCGCGCCCAGGGTCATCCCGTGGAAGCCGTTGGTGAAGCTGATGACGGTCTCGCGGCCGGTGTACTTGCGGGCCAGTTTCAGCGCGGCCTCGACCGCGTTGTTGCCCGCGGGGCCGGGGAACTGCACCTTGTAGTCCAGGCCGCGCGGCTCCAGGATCACCTCGCCGAAGATCTGCAGGAAGTCGCGTTTGGCGACGCTGTAGGCGTCGAGGCTGTGGACGACGGAGTCGCCGAGGATGTAGTCGAGGAGTTTGGATTTCAGCTCGGGGTTGTTGTGCCCGTAGTTGAGCGAGCCGGCCCCGGCGAAGAAGTCGAGGTAGGGGCTGCCCGCTTCGTCGTAGATGTAGCTGCCCCGCGCCTCGTTGAAGACGACCGGCCAGCCACGGCAGTAGCTGCGGACTTCCGATTCGAGGCGTTCGAAGATCTCCATCGTGGTTCCTTGGATCCTTTCCCCGAGTTCGTGGGCTCGTGGCTTTGACGACTGGGATTGGTCAGGATGGTCGGCGTCGGTCGGACTGCCGGCCGTTCGGCGGGATCCACCGGACCGGCCGACGGGCTTTTCGTCAGTGGGGCGCTGTCAGTGGTCCTATGCGGACGAGCTCCTCGGGCTCGTGGCCGTGGCCGTCCTGCGGGAAGTGCTCGCGCTCGAACAGGGGCGTCCAGGTCAGCTCCGCGCCGCGGTCGCGGGCGAAGGACGCGAAGAGCGCGCGGGAGGCGGCGTTGTCCGGCGTCACGGTGGCCTCCAGGTAGGTGAGGCCCCGGGCGGCGATGCGGTCGCCGATGTGGTCGAGCATACGGCGGGCCAGGCGGCGGCCGCGGAATCCGGGATCGACGGCCACCTGCCAGAGGAAGTAGGTGTCGGGATGGTCCGGACGTACATAACCGGTGACGAACCCGCGCAATTCCCCCTCGGCGTCGCGAGCTGCGACACAGGTGGTTGCGAAGTCGTGGCACCACAGTACGTAGGCGTAGGGCGAGTTGATGTCGAGGCCGGAATCGTGCGCAAGGCGCCACAGGTGACGTCCATCGTCGAGCGAGGGCGGCGCCATCTCTACACCGTCGGGGTCCGTGCGCGCTGCGGCTACGGAACGGTCATGGAGTTTGGCGGGATCGTCTCGGTCAGCGGCGTGGAGTCGTTCATGAGGCACGTCGCAGGAACATAGCGAACGTTCCTGAGCAGCATTTCCCTTGATTTCACGGCAAATGTTTCGGCGATGTCTCACCGGGTAGGGCCCGTTTATTTAGTGCCCGCCGCAGCGTGGCTCCGCCGGTGACCGCCGTGCGAGCGGACGGTGGTCGAGCGCCGTGCTCGCCAGGTTCACCAGGAGATTCGGGGCTCTCAGCCGAACGGGGTTCGGGTACCTCTCCGCGACCGTCCCGACAGGACTATGCCGCTGTCACAGGCAAACATAGGGCCTACCTGACCAAACTTTAAGGGTGTCTTAAATCACATAAATCTGACCCATCCGAGCACCGGACCACCGGGAGCGGAGGGTGCGCGTTCCGTCATGGGCAACGGGCTCCGACCCGCTGGGAGCAGGCCCGAAGGCGGCCGCACCGGCGGCGGGGGCGATCGGATCGGACGTCCCGTGACGCGTGTCCGGTCCTGCGCCCTGCGTGTCGAGTGGTGCGAACACGCAGATCAGCGCTTGAAAGTTCGGGGATTTTTTAGCAGACTTTGCGTAGTACGACCCTGCGTAGTACTACAATCGGTCGAGACGCGTTGAAGCTTCTGTGCGCACCCTGGGCAGTCTTCGCGCGAGGTCAACGTCCGCACGCGAGGACCCCGGAGGTCCGACCGCGAAGAGCACACCGGCCACTCGCGGACGCGGCGGCAAGGATCACGAGCCGGGGGATCGGAGGAGCCTGGTGAACCGCCTTTACCACGAAAGCGAAGACTGGGTCGAGCAGGGGGCCTGCCGCCAATACGACCCGGAGATGTTCTTCCCGGTGAGCACGACCGGGCCTGGGCGACACGACGCGGAACTCGCCAAGGCCATCTGCCGCAGCTGTACTGTTCGCCAAGAGTGCCTGCGGTGGGCGCTGCGCGCCGGGGAGGCGCATGGAGTGTGGGGCGGGACCACGCCCGAGGAACGCCGCTACATGCGTCGCGAGCTGGCACCGGCGAGCTGACGACCGGCCACGCTCGGCCGCCGGGGTCACCCGACCCCGGCGGCCGCTTCGCGTTCGGGCGGCCATGGGGTCTCCGTTCGCTGTCGCCGGACCGGATACGCTCCGCCTGCCCCTGCGTTAGGTTCTCAATCGTGCACTTCCCCGGTCGCGGCCCGCTGTGGCTGATCCGTACGGCCGTGCTGGCCGTCGCGTGCGCCGGGCCGGCCTGGGCCGGGCACGCCGCGTGGGCGGGCAGTGAACCCTCGCCCGGTTCCTTCCTGCTCGCCGCGGTTCTCATGGCCTTCGCGCTGTCGGGGTTCACCCGCGCGCAGCGAGGGTTCGGCGAGATCTTCGCCGTGCTCTCCTCCGCGCAGGTGGGACTGCACCTGCTGTTCGAGTACTCCGCCCCGGCGCACCCGGCGCCGCCGCTCGCCCACCTCGGCCACTGCGTGGCGGGCTACTCCCCCGGCATGCTGCTCGGCCACCTGTGGGCGGCGCTGCTGGCCTCGGCGCTGCTCAGCCACGGCGAGAGCGTCCTGTGGTCGCTGCTGGGGCTGCTCGGCCACGCGCTGCCCCGACCGGTCCGACCGCCCGTCCTCGCCGTCGCCGGACCCGTCCGGCGCCGGACCGCGCCGCCGCCGCCGACCCGGTCCGACCGCGGCGGGATGCGGTCGCACCCCACTCGGGGCCCTCCGTTCGTCCGTCCGCTCGCACCGACCTGACCAGACGAACGATCTCACCCCGAAGGGTTCTCCCATGATCGGCACCACCTCCGCGGCCCGGCGCCGGGCCGCGCTGCTGTCCTTCTTGGCCGCGTTCACGCTGCCCGCGATCTACCTGGCCCCCGCCGCACAGGCGCACGACGTCCTCACCGGCTCCTCGCCCGAGGACGGCGAGACACTCGACAGCGTCCCCGAAGAGGTCACCCTCACCTTCAGCAACGAGATCGGCGACGGCGGCAACGGCATCGTCGTCACCGGCCCCGGCGGCGAGGACCACGTCGACGGCGACGTGGTGATCGACGGCGACACGGCCTCCGCCGACCTGCTCCCGCTGGAGGAGGCCGGCGAGTACACCGTCGGCTACCGGATCATCTCCGCCGACGGCCATCCGGTGGAGGAGGAACTGACCTTCACCCTGCCCGAGGACGTCGCGGCCGAGGCCGCCCCGGTCGAGAGCGAATCGCCGACGGCGGAGCAGAGCCCGACCGAGAACGAGTCCCCCGCCGCCGGGGAGGAGGAGGCCCCCGCCGACCCGATGGCCTCGATGGGCCCGATCATCGGCGTGATCGCCGCCATCGCGGTCGCCGCGCTGGTCGTCATCCTCATCGTCCGCATGCGCTCCCAGCGGGGCGGCCAGGGCTAGACCGACGCGCCACCGAAGACGACGGCGGCCCCCGGAGCACCGGCTCCGGGGGCCGCCGTCGAGGTTCCCGCGCGGTTCAACCGCGGCGAACGAGCAGGATGCTGATGTTGTCGCGGCCGGAGCCGTCCATCGCGGCCTGCCAGAGGTTGTGGACGGCGGTCTCGTCGCTGTCGGCCTCGGCGATGATCCGCTCCATGTCCTCCACCGCCACGAGGTCGGAGAGCCCGTCGCTGCACATGAGCCAGGCTCCGGGACCGGGCTCGGGGTCCTGGCCGACGTGCGGCACCATCGCGGTGCTGCCGCTGCCGCCCAGGGACTGGGTGATGAAGTTGGTGGTGACCGGCTTGCCGTCCTCGGAAGGGGGCAGCGCGGGGGAGTCGTCCTCGGAGAGCTGGACCAGGCGGGTGTCCTGCAGGCGGTAGGTCCGCGAGTCGCCGACGTTGAACCAGTAGTTGCCCTCGGCCATCAGCAGCATGCCCGCGACGGTGGTGCCCATCCCGGAGAACTCGGCGTGCTGGCCGGCGTGCTCCTTGATCTCCTCGTCGATGTGCTTGAGCAGAAGGTCGACCGCGTCGGGACCGTTCAGCTGAGGGCCGCTTTCGGCCATCCGGTGCACGGCGTGCTCGGAGGCGATCTCGCCGGCGGCATGCCCTCCCAGCCCGTCGGCGACGGCCAGGACGACGGGATCGGCCAGAGGGAGCAGGCAGCGCGCCGGCGCGTTCATGTCGGCGCCCGCGACCGTGAGCGCGCCCACGACCACGGCATCCTCATTGGCCTGGCGAACAGCGCCCCGGTGCGTGAGGGCCGTTACCGTGACTGCCCCACCATCGACACCCATGCGCCCTACCTCCTGTTTCATCGGCAATTTCTGCCGCACAGTCCCAAGCGGCGCCCCATCCGGACGGCGGGCGAGACGCGTTGATCATGTAACCGTATCGGGGGACGGCCGACCATGGTCAAAACCTGCGTACATCATGACGGAAATCGCCACGATGCGCAGTTCCCGCACCGCCTCCGCACCGCCGTTCCCTACAGTCTCATCCCCCCGCCGCCACCGCCCAGCGCGCGCCCGAACACGTTCCCCGCCGATCCTGCGGTTCCAACCACTAAAAGCAGCGTAAGCCGGTCCCGCGGTCACCGGCTGATGGCGCGCCCCGTCCTCGGCCTCAAGGGGCTTGAAGCTCAGCCGAAGGAGGGATCCGCGGTGACCGGGCGTTCCTCTCGCGTGGCCGAAGGTCCCCTACAGGGATCGCCCACCCGCACGCCATCCCTCCTGGGGCCGGCCTTCACGACCCCCTGGGGTCGAGGTTGAAATCCAAGCTAGAGCCGGGCGCGCAGGGCCTCGGGGACGGGGAGGACCTCGCCTGTTCCGGCGCCCGCCAGGCGCACGTAGGCCGCCGCGACCTCGTGGGGGTCGTCCCGGTCGTCGGACACCGCGCAGTTGACCCGGATCCCGCGGTTCTCCAGCTCCTCGGCGAGGGAGCGGGTCAGCCTCATCACACCGGCCGTGCCCGCCGCGTGGTCCATCGCCTCCGGCGATCCCGGGCGCCCGGTTCCGGCCGCCGTCAGGATCACCGCCGAGTCCGCCGGCATGAAGACCCTGGCCGCCTGGACCAGCCACAGCGCGCTGTAGACGGTGGCGCGGAAGGTGTGGTCGAGCCGAGCGGTGGTGATGTCCATCAGCCCGTCGCCCACGGGCTCGTCGTCGCCGCACATCACCAGGAGGTCGACGCCCCCGAACTCCAGTGCCGTGTGCGCCACCGCGCCCCGGCATCCGCTCTCGTCGGCCAGGTCGCAGTGGATCGGCAGCGCGCGGGCGCCCAGGCCGGTGACGAGCCGCGCCGCCGCGAGCACGGGACCGTCCGGGTGGGCGCCGGAGGGCGCCCCACCGGGCCTGCCCGGGCCCTGCGCGGGAACGACCGCCCGCCCGCCGGTGTCGAGGTGGGAGGTCAGCGGCCACGCCCCGGGGGCCGGGGCCGTCCGGTCCGCGGAGCCGGCGACGGCCACCGCCGCGCCCTCCTTGGCCAGCGCTGCGGCCACGGTCGTCCCCTGCCGGGAGGAGTCGCCGAACCCGCCCACGACGAGGGCCCGCCTCCCCCGCAGCAGTCCCCTGCCGACGTGGCCCGGAATGGGATCCGGGGGCACGCCCCCCGGCCCGCCGACCGCTTCCGCGATCGGCGTTCGCCGAGGTGGAAGCCTGCTCATCGCTGCTCTCCCGTCCATGCGGTGGTGGCCCTGCCGTCGCTGGCCAGACGTGCCCGAGAGGATCACAGACAAACCAGTAGCCACCTCCTCCACCTGACCTTTTCCATGTCTTTCCAGGTCAGGGCAGCGTTGTTTTCCGTTATCGGGTCTGGCAGAATACGTGCTGTTGGGTGTCTAAGACGCAGACACACCTTCGCCTTCGCGCGCTCGCGCCTGGCCCTTGACGGTCCAGAGCATTCCAGCGAGCGCTTTCGGTGTTTCCCGAACGGCCAAAGGTGTGGTTCTGATGCGTCTCTCCCTCTCTACTTCTCCCTCACGAGTTCTCGCCCGCCCGGGCTCTCTCCGGCATGCCGCCCTCCCGCCCCGTCGTGGGGCCCTTCGCCATGGGTGCGCGCCAACGGACTCGCCGGGTCTTCCGTCCAACAAGAGGAGCCGCACGTGAAGATTGCCCTGGTTTCCGAGCACGCCAATCCGCTCCCCGCGCACAAGGGTGAGCCCACCTGCGGAGACAGCGTCCACATCGCCACCCTCGCCCGGCACCTCGCCAAGCTCGGTCACCGCGTCACCGTCTACTCCCGCCGCAGCGACCCGGAGTCGCCCGAGCGTTCGCGCATGGGGCGCGGCGTCACCGTCGCCCACCTGAGCGCCGGCCCGGACCGCCCGCTGGCGGAGAGCGAGACCGCGGAGCACACCGGCGCCTTCGCGACCGGGCTCGCGACCGCTCTTGAGGAGGACGGGCCCGACGTCGTCCACGCCTTCGGCTGGACCAGCGGCCTGGCCTCGCTGTCGGCGGTCCGCAAGGCCCCGGGGCTGGACGACGGACTGCCCGTGGTGCAGACCTTCCACTCGCTCAACGTGGCCGAGCAGCGCGCGGGCCTGCCGGAGCAGGCCGACCGCGTGCGGATGGAGGCCGCGATCGCCGGCCGCGCCACCGCCGTCGTGGTGAACTCCGCCGACCAGCGGTTCGAGCTGGCGCGGATGGGCCTGCCGCGCTCCCGCGTCAGCGTGGTGCCCTACGGCGTGGACACCGACCACTTCAGCGTGGAGGGCGGCGTGACCGCCGGTCCGTGGCAGGGCCGCCGCGATGAGCGCCCCCGGATCGTCTCCGTCACCGGACTGGGCGCCGGCGGCGGGGCCCACGTGCTGATCGACACGATGGCGCGGGTGCCGGAGGCCGAGCTGGTGATCGCGGGCGGCCCCGCCGCCGACGAGCTCGCGATCGACGCCGACGCCCGGCGCCTGCAGCAGCGGGCCAAGGAGGCCGGCGTCGACGACCGCGTGACCCTGCTGGGCGCGGTCGACCGCAAGGAGCTGCCGCGCCTGCTGCGTTCGGCCGACGTCTACATCTCGGCCGCGGCCTACGACCCCTACGGCGGTGCCGTGCTGGAGGCCATGGCGTGCGGGCTGCCGGTGGTGGCCAAGGCCGTGGGCGGCATCACCGGCGCCGTGCTGGACGGCACGACCGGCATGCTGCTGCGTTCGGCCCGCCCCGAAGGCCTGGGCCGCGCGCTGCGCCACCTGGCCTCCGACGCCACCTCGCGCACCGCCTTCAGCATCGCCGGCGCCGACCGCGCGGAGTCCCGGTTCACCTGGCAGCGCGTCGCCACCGAGACCGTTCAGGTCTACACCCGCGCACTTCCGCAGGAGGGTGACCTCCCCCTCGCCGTGGGTGATGATGCACACTAGTCCGCGTACAACGGCATACCGCTACATAAGGAGTCATTCCTGGCCGTGAGGACGGACGCCGGGGTGATGTCATGACGTCATACGCAGAGCCCGAGAGCACCGGGGTCGAGTGCTTCGAGCACCACGGGGTGCTCTTCCACTCTGCCGCCGAGCTGCGCGACTCCGTCGTGCCGCGGCTGCGGGAGGGCGTTGCCGCGGGCGACCACGTCGTGGTGGCGCTGCATCCGCGGCACGAGGCCGCGGTCCGGGGCGCCCTCGCCCCGCGGGAGCGCGACGCGGTGGACTTCACCGCGCACGCGCTCTGGTACGAGGCGCCCGGACGCACCCTCGCCGCGCTGCACCGCCTCACCCTGCTGCACGGCGACCGCCGGATCACGGTCATCGGCCAGCCGGTGCTGCCGGTGGAGAACTCCTTGGAGCTGCGCGAGTGGCACCGGCTGGACTCGGTGTTGGACGCCGCGCTGGCCGAGATGCGGATGCGGCTGCTGTGCGTGCACGACGCCCACGCGCTCCCGTCGTCGGTCCAGGAGGCGGTGTGGCACACCCACCGGGCGGTGATCGCCGGAGGGGCCTTCCGGCGCAGCCACGGCTACCGCGACCCGGTCGCCTACAGCGCGGGGGACGCCGCCGAGCCGCTGCCCCCGCCCAGCGGCCACGTGCGGACGATGGAGATCGTCGCGGACCTGCCCGCTCTGCGCGAGGAGGCCGTCGGCCTGGCCGCGGCGACCGGCCTGCCGAAGGAGCGCCTCAGCGACCTCGTGGTCGCCGTGAACGAGATGGCGGCCAATGTCCTGGAGCACGGGGCCGGCAAGGGCACCGTCTCGTTGTGGCGGCTGGCCGACCGGGTCGTCTGTGACGTCTTCGACGAGGGCGGCGACCTCGCCGATCCGCTCAGCGGCTACTATCCGACCACCGCCCTGAGCGTGCGCGGCTACGGACTGTGGATCACCCGCCAGGTCTGCGACTTCATGGAGGTCCGCGGCAGCAGCGAGGGGTCGCTGGTCCGGTTGCACTTCAAGGTGTGAGGCCGCGGGCGCCGGTCCGGCCGCGTCCCGTGGCCGGAGGGGTCACCTCCGTGCCCGCCGCACCAGCGCGGCCTCGTCGTCGGCATCGAGGGAGATCCCGAATACGTCGCGCAGCGTCTCCGGAAGCGCCTCCGCCGCGAGGTTCCGCGACTCGCTGCGGCCGTCCGGGTGCGCCGTCGTCAACTCGGTCCCCGTGAGCGTGTGCCGCGCGTCGGCCCCGGTCCGCTGCACCGCGATCCGGCCGACGAACGGGGAGCGCGGGTGGGTGGAGGTGTAGTGGTTGACGACCGCGTAGTCCACGGAGTACCACGGGGCGAGCGTGAACGCGTGCAGGTCGAACCAGCCGTCGGCGTGCAGTGAGCGCAGCACCCATTCCTCCGCTGCGGTGCGGTCCAGGCGGAACCGCCAGTCGCCCTGGCGGGCCTCGCCGCCGTCACTGAGCGCGATCGGCTCCAGCAGCCCCTCGCCCCCGAACCCGACGTCGGCCAGCCACGCGCCGTCCCTGGCCTCGGCCATCAGCAGCGCGTGCGTGGTCGGCCGGAGCCGGTCGGAGCCCATGCGGATCCGGGCGGCCAGCCCCGTGACGCTGTAGCCCAGCCGTTCGAGCACCGCGGCGAGCAGCAGGTTCTGTTCGTAGCAGTAGCCGCCGCGCGGTCGGCGCACCAGCTTGTCCTGGATGCTCTCCAGGTCGACCGCGACGGGGCGGCCCAGCGCGATGTCCAGGTTCTCGAACGGGATCGCGGCGACGTGGGCGCGGTGCAGGGCACGCAGCGTCTCCGGGGTCGGCGCGAGGGAGCCCGCATGGCCGATGCGGGCCAGGTAGGCGTCCAGGTCCAGCAGTGCCCCGTTCCAGCAGCGGGCGGGGTCGACCGCATCGCGTTCCGATATGGCGTTCGTCGTCATGTCCGTCTCCTCGGTACCGGCCGAACGGATATCGTTAGCCGGGCAATGGTGTGTGCGGAAGAACGTTAGTCGGCTAATGATTGACCGTCAAGCGCCCGGTGGGCCGTGTGCGGTGCGCCGGACCGCGAGCGTGCGGGGAGGGAGCGGGATGCTGGAGTGGATCCAGCCGTGGGAGGGCGAGTTCCTGCCCGCGTTCTGGGAGGCCAAGCGGGCGATGACGCAGGCGGCCGAGGAGACGTTCAGGCGGCACGGCGTGCGCGAGGGGCAGCAGTTCGTCCTCATGTGCCTGTGGCGGGAGGACGGCCTGACGCCCGGTGAGATCGCCCGGCGCCTCGGCCTGGCGACCCCCACCGTGACCCGAACGGCCACCCGCATGGCATCGGCCGGCCTGGTCGAGCGCAGGCCGCACCCCACCGACGCCCGGCTCGTCCGCGTCCACCTGACCGAACGCGGCGAGGGCCTGCGCGACACCCTCAACGACGAGATGCGGCGCCTCGCCGACCGCGCGCTGCACGGCCTCGGCGAGCAGGAGCGCCGGGAGTTCACCGGCATGCTGCGGCGGCTGCGCGAGAACCTGGCGGTCGCCCCCGCCCGCCCCGCGAAGTGAACCCGGCCAGGCGCCCTCCCCCGGCACAGGAGTATTCACCGGATCGACGACTCAGAACACCAGGCCAACACCGGCTTCATCGCACGCTGAAGGTCGTCGTCGATGGTGATCACCTGATCGATTCCGGCGCCCGCGTTCACCGGAGACTCAGGCCAACACCAGCTTCATCGCACGCTGAAGGTCGTCATCGATGGTGATCACCTGATCGATTCCGGCGATCGTAAAGAGGCGGTGCACCGTGCGCTGGGGGGATGCGACCGCCAGGCCGATGCCGCGATCGCGGGCCTGGCGGTAGGCGGCGACGAGGACACCGATGCACCTGGAGTCGCAGAAGTCCACGCCGGAGAAGTCGATCACCACGCCGCGGCAGGGATCGCTCGCGCCGAGGATCGCCTCCAGCGTCTCCGCCAGCTCGGGGGAGGTGATGGCGTCGAGTTCACCCGTGGGCGTCACCACGGTGACGTCCCCCTCGACGCGGGTCTGCGTGTTGGACTTCGCGTTCGTGCTCATCAACCTCTGCGCCGCTGACGCGAAAGGACCTTCGGCGTCCGGCATCGTCGACTCCGCTCGCTGTGTCGCGCTCACCCCGCCCCGAACCCCGCGCTCGGGCCGACCGTGCAGCCTACTCAGCCACCTTAGCGCCATTCCAAGTGCCTAAACAGATTCCACCGGGCACCGTCACCACACCGATACGGTACGTGTTCACCGCCGTCGCGGCAGGTTTCACCCGGCGCCCTGGGCGTTGCTCTCGGCGTGCTCCTCCACCAGGCGGCGGGCCACCTCCGCCACCTTCATCCGGTTGCGCTGGGCGACCTTGCGCAGTTCCTCGAACGCCTCCTTGGCGTCGCAGCCGCGCGCGTGCATCAGGATGCCCTTCGCCTGGTCGATGACGGCCCGCGCCGACATCGCCCTGCGCATGTGCGCCGCCTCGCGCGCGACATCGGTGTAGCGGTCCGCGCTCTGCAGCGCCATCGCGGCGTGCTCGGCCAGCATCGCCACCAGCGGCGTCACAACGGCCTCGTCGAAGGCGTCCGCGCGCCCGGAGTGGATGCCGAACGTCACCACCTCGCCGCCCTCCAGCGCGCACGGGAACGTCACCGACGACCGGTCGCCGCACTGCACCGCCATGCTGGTGTACCTCGGCCAGCGGTCCTCCCGCAGCACGTCGCCGACCGTCACGGCGCGCATCCCGCGCACCGCCTCGGCGGTCGGGCCCTCGTCGGTCATGTACTGGTGCTCGAACGCCGTGGCGAGGTCGGAGTGCGAAGCCCCGTAGTCGACGACGACGTGCCGCCCCGCGACCTCCCCGCACCCCTCCTCATCGGGCCGCACGTCGCGCCAGATCACGACGAGCGCGGCCGAGCAGCCCGGCACCCCGCGCGCCGCCGCCGTGCTCATCCGGTCCAAGGCGCGCTCCGGCGTGCTCCCGGCGTCCTGGCCGAGCGCGCCGATGTCCCGCGCGAGACGCTCAATCCACATCGACGCGTTCCCCCTGTCGTGCGGCCCGGACACCGCGTCCGAACCGTTCATCCGAACTCCACGGTAACCACCGTTCAGGTCGGGACGGGCATGCGTTAGCGTCATGACCAGGACACGATGTCAGGAGCCATGAGCTTGTCGGAGAACCTCGCCGACCTCGAACGTGAGATCACCGAACTGGGCGACCGGATCGCGGCGTTGCGCAGCACGCACGCGACGTACCCCGACGACGCCGCCGGCACGGCCGAGGCCGCGCTCGCCGAACTCGGCTTCGCCGAGCAGCTGCTGCGCGACTGCGGGGAGCGGCTCGTCTCAGAGGCCGAGGCGAGCGCGCCCCGCCGACCGGCCAACGACGACGAACGCGTGGTGCTGCGCTCGGTGTTCAACGAGCTGAGCGTCCCCGTCGTGCTGCTGGACCACGAGGGCTACATCCGCCGCATCAACAACATCGGGGCGGAGCGGCTGGGCAGCACGGGCGGTTACCTCACCGGCAAGCCGTTCTCGATCTTCGTGGACCTGCGCCGCCGCGCGGCGATGCGGTCCTGGCTGGCGGCCGTGCTGCGCGGCGGCGAACCGGCGTCCTTCGACTCGCGGCTGGCCCGGCGCGGTTGGGCCGAGGACGTCCACCTCACGCTGTCCCGGCTGAACGTCGCGACCGAGGCCAACCCGCTCGTGCTGGTCGTCATGTCGCCGTCGCTGAGCAGCAGCGACGACGAGGGCCCGGCCCCGCTGGAGTCCGAGGTCGAGGACCAGGTGGTGGTGCTGGCCGCGCGCCGGCTCGACGTGCTGACCCGCATGACCCGGCTGCTGCTGAGCAGCGCCGGCCCCGGCGGCGCCGGCGAGCCACTGGCCCTGGACGACGCCGCCGCGCTGCTCGCCGACTCCTACGCCGACTGGGTGCTCGTGGACGTCTGCGACCTGCCCACCGACGCCACCCGGGCCCGCCGCGCGGTCGTCGCCGGCCCCCGCGGCGAGGGGCGGCGCAAGCTCGTGGAGGCCCTGGACCCGCTGGACTCGGAGATCCCCCGCGACGTGCTCACCAGCGGCCAGTCGATGCTGTGCCAGCTCATCGAGGACGAGGGGATGCTCGGCCTCGACCCCGACGGCGTCCCGGTGCTCAGCGCGCTGGGGGCGGGGTCGCTGCTGAGCGTGCCGCTGCGCGGCAGCCGGGGCGTGCGCGGGGCGCTGACCCTGATCCGGCGCAGCAACCGCGGCTCGTTCCGACTCGCCGATCTCGGCCTGATCGAGGAGATCGGCGAACACATCGGCCTGGCCCTGCCCCCGAGACCGACGGCCTAGATGTACTGACCGTGGAGGTCGGAGGGCTGTGGCCGCGGTTCTTTCACGCACCGCCGCATGGCCTGGGAAGGCTGCCGTCAGCGCGTCAGCGCGTCGGCGCCGGCGACACAGCGGATCCGGGTCCCGCAAGCTCGCCCCGCCCCGCGAACGCGGCGGTCAGAGCCCGATGAACGCCCCACCTCCGCGGAACACGCACCGAACCGACGACCCGGCACGTTGACGCGGGCTCACAGGCAGGACCAGCCGGAGGTCGTGACTCGGCCGGCGCCGTCGCAGCCGCGGCACTCCCTGGGCACCATCATCTCGCCGGTCGTATCGCTGCCGGCGTAGGCGAAGACGGCCACCCGGTAGCCGGTGCCGTGGCAGTCGGGGCACACGATCACGAGATCCATACCCGTCACCCTATGCGTCCGGTCAACGTCCGGGCCGCCAGCGCCGGAGGGCGGGCGGCCCGGATGGATCCGGTTACGCCTCGCCCGACTCGTCGGCGCGGTCCTCGGCGCTCTTGCGCCTGCGGGAGAGGTACATCGCGGCACCGCCGCCGCCCAGGGCCACCGCGCCCGCGGCCACCAGACCGCCCAGCGCGGCACCGGTCACCGGCAGACCGCCGTCGGCCTGGTCGCCGTCGTCCCCGGTCGGGGACGGCTCCGGGGTCGGCTTGTCCTCACCGTCGTCGCCACCGCCGGCACCGTCGGTCGGCTCCGGGGTCGGCTCCTCGTCCTCACCCGTCGGCTCCGGCGTCGGCGTCGGCTCCGGCTCATCCGACGGCGTCGGCTCCGGCTCCCCACTCGGGGTCGGCTCGGGGTCCTGGGGCTCACCGGTGACGGTGATGGTCGCGAGCTCGTCCACCTCGCCGACCGGGCGGCAGGTGTTGGCGGTGCTGCCCGACTCCTGGACGATGTCGGCCGTGAACTCGCCGGGGACGAAGGTGATCTCGCCGGGCGCGGCCGGGGTCAGGCCGCCCGCCTCCAGCGGGATCTCGAACGGCGCGCTGCCCGCGATGGCGATGTCCTCGGGGTTGGCGCCGGAGAGGACCAGCCGCTCCTGTGGCGCGGCGTCGCCGCCCAGTTCGAGCGTGCCCTGAGCGGTCGCGTCACCGGCCTTGATGCCCTCGCGGGTGAACAGCAGGAGCTCGCCCGCCCATTCGAGCTTGACGTGCACCTCCTCGCCGACCTCGGCCTCTTCGGGGACCGTGAGCCGGAAGGCCCAGGTCGAGTTCCACTCCTCGTCGATCTCGGGGGACTCGCACAGGTACTCGAAGGTCCGGACGTCACCGCCCGAGGGGTCCAGGCTCCTGGTGGCCGCCGTCGGCAGGGAGCCGATCCGGGTCTGGGCCCGCTCGGTGTCGGCCGACGCCGCGGGCGCCGCCAGCACGGCGCCGGCGGCGACGAACGCGGTGGTGAGGGATCCCGCCGCCGTGCGGGTGAACATGCGAGGCATGTCTGCTTCTCCTTCGACTGGGTGGGGGAACGGCGTCGCGGGCAGCCCCGGCCGCACCCGGGAGCGGACCGCGGCGGGTCCGTGTGAGCGGGTCCCAGGGGCATCAGGCGTATCTCGCAGCACCCGTTCCGCTCCCACCACGCTATTTTCGCGACATCACGCGGCGAGGCACCCCGGGTGAATGCGGGCTGAACACCGGGTGCGGCCACGGCGGCGCGGGCGCCGGGACGCCCGCGCCCCGCCCGGCGGGGCCGCCGTCCGTCAGCTCCCGCCGGCCGAACCGCCGCGCGCCGCCCGCCTCCTGCGGGACAGCAGCATCGCGGCCGCGCCGCCGCCGATCGCGACGAACGCGGCGGCGACGAGGCCGGTCAGGGCCGCACCGGTCACCGGGATCGGCTCCCGGGCGCCGTCTTCGGCCGGGGCTGGCCGGGCATCGGTGCGCTCGCCGGCCGGCGGCACCGGGTCGGACGCCGCCGCGGGCCCGGGCGGTTCGCCGCCGTCACCGCCGTTGCCGACGGCCCCGTCGGGCAGGCACTCCACCTCGACGATCCCGCCCATGATCGACAGGTTCAGCCCGCCGACCGCGAAGCCGACCTCGCCCTCCCTCCCAGGGGTCAGGTAGCCGGTCGCCTCGGGGAACAGGATGTCCTGTCCCGCCGGGAGCGGGTCGGCGTTGCGGGTGCGCAGCGTGAGGGTCCGCTCCGGCGCGGCCGCGCCGGACAGGGCGACGCTCAGCTCGGCGGTGGCCGCCTCCGGCGCCAGCTTCATCGGTGACCGCGGCCCCTTCTCCAGGCTGAACTCGCCGGCGACCTCGATCGTGTCGCCGACCCCCGAGTCGGTTTCTTCGGTGGTGACGGTGACGGTGGCGGGACTGTCGAAGTCGGGCTGCAGCGACGTGTCACTGGAGGTGCAGCGGTAGATGCCGTTCCACTGGATCCGGCCGGGAACGGTCACGGCGCCGGGCGCCGCGGGTTCGGCGGCGCCGCCGTGCTCGGCCCCGCGCTCGCCCTCGCCCTCGCCGGTGATCGCCGTCGCGGCCAGCGGGGCGGTCTCGTCCGCGGGCGAGCACACCGTGGTGAGCGGCCCCCGCTCCTGGTCGACGTCGATCGTGATCGTGCCGGAGGCGAACGCGATCTCGCCGGCGCCGGCCGCGGTGAAGGACCCGGTGATCGCGCCGAACTTCACGGGCGGCACATCGGGCACGTCCGGCCCCGCCGCCGGGCTCTCCTCGACGCTGCTCCCGCTGAGCGTCACCGTCGGCAGCGGAGCGGCGTCACCGGTCAGGCGGATCTCGGCGGTCAGCGCCGCGGCGCCGACCTCGACGGGCTGGTCCGTCCAGCGCTCGAAGAACCCGGTGAACCGGCTGAGCTGGACGGTGACCTCGTCGCCGCCCGCGACCTGCGCGGGGACCTCGATGGCCAACTCGGCCTCGTGCGGCCTGGCCCGGCCGTCCTCCCCGGCGACGCACGTGTAGGGGACCACGTCGGCGTCGACCGTCCTGGTCGCCCCGCTGCTGGTGACGGCCGCGTGCATGCTGCGGTCCGGCTCGCCGGCCCAGGCCGCCGGCTGGGCGGTGAGGGGCCAGGCGGTGGTGAGCGCGGCGGCCGCGAATCCCGCGATCGCTCGCGTGGCCCTACGGGACATGGGACCTTCTCCTCACGGCGCTGGGGGACGAGGAGTTGGGGGATCCGCGTTGATCTCCGGGAGTACGGCTGGAACTCGAAAACGTCCGGGTTCCATGAAACGCATGGGATGGCAGCGAACCAAATACCGATTCACATCTTTTTCATAACCAAGGGTAATCCACCGGGTACGAATCGTCGCCCCATGAACACCCGAGGGGCGGGCGCCCGGTGGACGCCCGCCCCTTTCCTGCGGCCGCACGGCCGCGTCACGGGTTCAGGACCGTTCAGGACTCCTCGGTGGAGCCGGTCGCGGCGCTCTTGCGCTTGCGGGAGAGGTACATCGCGGCACCGCCGCCGCCCAGGGCCACCGCGCCCGCGGCCACCAGACCGCCCAGCGCGGCACCGGTCACCGGCAGACCGCCGTCGGCCTGGTCGCCGTCGTCCCCGGTCGGGGACGGCTCCGGGGTCGGCTTGTCCTCACCGTCGTCGCCACCGCCGGCACCGTCGGTCGGCTCCGGGGTCGGCTCCTCGTCCTCACCCGTCGGCTCCTGCGACGGCGTCGGCTCCGGCTCATCCGACGGCGTCGGCTCCGGCTCCTCGATCGGGTCGCCCGCCACGCTGATCGTGTGGAAGGACTCGGCGCCCTCGGGCTTGCACACGGTGGTGGAGCCGCCACCCTGGATGGTCACGGTGCCCGGGGTGAGGGTGATGTCGCCGGGCTTGGTCGCGGTGAAGGAGCCGGTGGCCGCACTCCAGTCGACCTCGCCGGCATCGGTGAACTCCTCGCCGACCGCGGTGAGGGAGAACGCGTCCTTCGGGGCGCCGTCGCCGCCGAGGAGCACCTCGTAGTCGAGGGTGGCCGAGCCGGGCTCGTGCTCGTTGCCCTCCCGGTACCAGTAGCCGGCGCCGACCTCCGCCTCGATCGCGACCTCGTCACCGGTCGCGGCGTCGGTCGGCGCGGCGGTCAGGGCCAGCACGATGTCGTCGGGCTCCTCCGGCGGGTTCTGGTCGTCCACCAGGCAGGTGTAGGCGAACTCGGTCTCCTCGACCCCCGGGATGTCCAGGGTCTGCGGACCGCCCTCGTTGGTCTCCAGGTCGGCGCCTCCCTCGGCGGAGGGGCCGTTCTCCTCGACGGCCTGCGCCGCGTCCTCGGGACCGGCGGCCCACGCCGCCGGGGCGGTGAACGCGAAGCCCAGCCCGACAAAGGCGGAGGTGGCGAAACCGGCGACCATCCGGGTCGTTCTACGGGACACGAATACTCTCCAAACGGAAAAAAGGGGAACCCGGGCACGCGTCCGCGAACGGTGGAGAACGCGCTTCGGGGGACGCCGGGCGGTTCGACTGAGGGGCGCGAACGGGGCAGGGAAACGCGCGAAGGGGTTTCACGCCCGGCGGGACCGGTTAATCCAAGGACCGGCCGATATGGCACAACTCTAGTCACATTGTTCACAGCACAACAGAAGATCCGGTCCCCTTTCGCCCGTCACGCATCCCCGCACATATCGCGACGTCGATCACAGATCGACCACCGAGAGTGCGGAGGGCTACGGATACTCGCAGGTGGACTCGCGACATCATCACCGTCGGTGACGAAAAGAAGTTGAACAATAAACCGGTTTACCCGGATCGCAGCCTGGCCGAATGCGGCCGTTTTCCAGTCAAGCCAAGGAGCGCGGAGGATTCGGGACTTCCTCAGCCACAGAACACCGGATCAGGCTGTCGCCGGCGCGCCAGCGGTCGCGACACGAACGGTCCCGGCAGAGCACCGACGCAGGTCCGATGGCCGAGCTCTGGCGCGAAAAGACTGATCGAGCTCTGACGGCCGCGCTCGCGGGGCGAGGCGGGAATTCCAGGGCTCGGACCTGCTGTGCCGCCGGCGGCTTGCGCGCACTGCGGCAGCCGGCCCCTTGTGCGAACCCGATCGTCAGACTCGGTGAGCGCGACCTTTCGCGCGGCAAGTGCCGACGCGCCGATCGCAGCCTCTCCGGATCCGCACATCCGTAGGGAGCCCTGCGGCCACCGGCTCGACTCCGCCTCACGCGGGTCCGCGCATCGCCTCCACCAGCCGGGTGAGCTGGGCGACGGAGTGGTCGAGGTCGCGCACCGCGGCCACCGTCCGGCTGTCGGACTCGTCGGTCACGATCCTGGCGCGCAACTGCTCCAGGTTCTCGCTGATCTCCGCGACCCGGTCGGAGAGCTGGGTCACGACCGGGCGGACCGGGCCGCCGGTCTCCTCGCCCAGCTCCCGCTGCAACCGCCGGGACTGCTCACGCAGTTGCTGCTTGGTGTGGTAGAGCTCCACGAACACCTCGACCTTGGCCCGCAGCACCCACGGGTCGAAGGGCTTGGTGAGGTAGTCGATGGAGCGGGAGGCGTACCCGCGGAAGACCTGGTGGCGGTCGATGCCGGCCCCGGTCAGGAAGATGATCGGGATCTCCTTGGTCTTCTCCCGCTGCTTGATGTGGGCGGCCGTCTCGAAGCCGTCCATGCCCGGCATCATGACGTCGAGCAGGATGACCGCGAAGTCGTCCTCCAGCAGCGCCTTGAGCGCGGCCTCGCCCGAGCTCGCGCGGACCAGGTTCTGGTCCAGCGAGGTGAGGATCGCCTCCAGCGCCGTGAGATTGTCGTCGCGGTCGTCGACGAGGAGGATGTTCGCCTTGTGCGGCACTGCCACTGAACCCACTCTCTGCTACCCGCCCCCGCCCGGCCGCGCCGCCGGGAGGGGGCACTTCACGCGTCGCCGCCGGCGCTACGCCGGCCCGCCGCCCGCGCTCTCCTGCTCATTGTGCACGCCGCCGACATCGGCCGCGTCGGTCCCTCGATCCAACCACGCCCGCATGACATCCAGCAGATGGTCGAGGTCGACCGGCTTGGTGACGTAGTCGGAGGCGCCCGAATCCAGGCTGCGCTCCCGGTCGCCCTGCATCGCCTTGGCGGTCAGCGAGATGATCGGCAGGTCCGCGAACTGCGGCATCTCCCGGATCACCCGGATCGTGGCGTTGCCGTCGAGCTCGGGCATCATGATGTCCATCAGCACCAGCGCGATGTCCTCGTTGGCCTCCAGCTTCTCGATGCCGGAGTAGCCGTTGTCGGAGTAGAGGACGTGCAGGCCGTGCGCCTCCAGCGCGCTGGTCAGCGCGAACACGTTGCGGATGTCGTCGTCGACGATCAGCACCCGCCGGCCCTCCAGCACGGCGTCGCGCTCGGGATCGTCGCGGACCTCCGGCGCGGCCTCGCCCTCGCTGCGCACGTCGGGCTCCGGCTGCTTGAGCACCGGGACCGACGGGGCCTCCTCCGCCTCCTCGGGCGCGGGGAGGGCCTCGGCGGTCTCGACGTCGGCGCCCAGGTCGGCAGCGTCGTCGACGTCGGTCAGCGGCTCCTCCTCCGCGTGGGCGTCGGCCACCGACAGCGCCGGGGTGGCGACGGCCGCGGCCACCGCCTCCAGCCGCTCGCTGCTGCTCTCCGGCAGCCGCACGGGCAGCAGCAGCGTGAACGTGCTGCCCTCGCCGAGGACGCTGTGCACCCGGATCTCACCGGAGAGCAGGCGGGCCATGTTGCGGCTGATGGACAGGCCCAGGCCGGTGCCGCCGTAGCGGCGGCTGGTCCCGCCGTCGCCCTGGTGGAACGCCTCGAAGATGACCTGCAGCTTGTCGTCGGGGATGCCGATGCCGGTGTCGGCCACCGAGAACGCGATGACCTCCTCGTTCTCCCCGAACATGTCGAGGTCGGCCTCCGCCAGCGCCCAGGCCGGCTCGATCAGCAGCCGGACCTCGCCGGTGGTGGTGAACTTGACCGCGTTGGACAGCAGGTTGCGCAGCACCTGCTGGAGCCGCTGCTCGTCGGTCCACAGGTAGTTCGGGATGTCCGGCGAGACCTCGACGGAGAACGCCAGCCCCTTGTCGCCGGCCATCGGACGGAACGACGCCTCGACGTAGTCGACCAACTGGCTGATGGAGACGTCGCCGGGCCGCAGCTCCATCCGGCCCGCCTCGACCTTGGAGAGGTCGAGGATCTCGTCGATGAGCTGGAGCAGGTCGCTGCCCGCCTTGTGGATCGTCTGGGCGAACTCCACCTGCTTGGGGGTGAGGTTCTGCTCGCTGTTGTCCGCCAGCAGCCGGGCCAGGATGAGCAGACTGTTCAACGGAGTCCGCAGCTCGTGCGACATGTTCGCCAGGAACTCCGACTTGTACTTGGACGACACCTGGAGCTGGTGCGCGCGGTCCTCCAGCGAGCGGCGCGCCCGCTCGATCTGCCGGTTCTGCAGTTCGATCGCGCGGTTCTGGCTGGAGAGCTGCCCCGCCTTGCTGTGCAGCTCGGCGTTCTTGCGGCGCAGCTCCTCCTGCTGGCGCTGGAGCTCGTTGGAGCGCTCCTGCAGCGCGGTCGTGAGCTGCTGGGACTGGATCAGCAGGTACTCGGTCTTGGAGTTGGCCAGGATCGTGTTGATCGTCGTGCCGATGAGGCCGACGAGCTGGCGCAGGAAGCTCAGGTGGATCTCGCGGAACTCGCCGTAGGAGGCGAGTTCGATGACGCCCAGCACCCGGCCCTCCGACAGCACCGGGAAGATCGCGATGCTCAGCGGCGGCGCCTCGCCCAGGCCGGACTCGATCTTGACGTAGTCGCCGGGGACGTCGGTGATGAGCATCTCCTGCTTCTGCGCCATGGACTCCCCGGCCAGGCCCCGGCCCATCGTGAGCCGCCGGCGCGGCTCGTTGGGCTGGTAGCCGTAGCCGGCGAAGAGGCGGAAGGTCTCCTCGTCGTTCTCGTCCTCCAGCAGGAAGCAGGCGCCGTGCTGGGCGTCCACCAGCGGCGTCACCTCGGTCATGATGAGGCGCGCCAGGTCGTTGAGGTCGCGGTGGCCCTGGATGAGGCCGGAGATGCGGGCCAGGTTGCTCTTCAGCCAGTCCTCGTCGCGCTGGGCGGCGGTGGTCTCACGCAGGTTGGACACCATCAGGTTGATGTTGTCCTTCAGCGTGGCGACCTCGCCGCGCGCGTCGACCTGGATGGACTGGGTGAGGTCGCCGCGGGTGACCGCGCTGGCCACCGACGCGATCGCGCGCACCTGGGTGGTCAGGTTCCCGGCGAGCTCGTTCACGCTGTCGGTGAGCTGCTTCCAGGTGCCCGACACGTCGTCGACCTTGGCCTGGCCGCCCAACTGCCCCTCGCTGCCCACCTCGTGGGCCACCCGGGTGACCTCCGTGGCGAACGTGGAGAGCTGGTTGACCATCGTGTTGATGGTGTCCTTGAGCTCCAGCATCTCGCCCTGGGCGTCGACGGTGATCTGCTTCCTCAGGTCGCCGGCCGCGACGGCGGACGTCACCTGGGAGATGTTGCGCACCTGCGTGGTGAGGTTGTGCGACATCGAGTTGACGTTCTCGGTCAGGTCCTTCCAGATGCCCGACACGCCCCTGACGTCGGCGCGCCCGCCGAGCTGGCCCTCGGTGCCGACCTCGCGCGCCACCCGCGTGACCTCGTCGGCGAACGCGGAGAGCTGGTCCACCATCACGTTGATGGTGTCCTTCAGTTCCAGGATCTCGCCCTTGGCGTTGACCGTGATCTTCTTGGTGAGGTCGCCGCGGGCGACGGCCGTGGTGACGATGGCGATCTGGCGCACCTGGTGGGTCAGGTTGTTGGCCATGGAGTTGACGTTGTCGGTGAGGTCCTTCCAGACCCCGGAGACGCCGCGCACGTGCGCCTGACCGCCGAGCTTGCCCTCCGTGCCGACCTCGCGCGCCATGCGGGTGACCTCGTCGGCGAACGACTCCAGTTGGTCCACCATCGTGTTGACGGTGTCCTTGAGCTGGAGCATCTCCCCCTGGGCGTCGACGGTGATCTTCTTGGTCAGGTCGCCCCGGGCGACCGCGGTGGTCACCTGCGAGATGTTGCGGACCTGGTAGGTGAGGCTGTTGGCCATGGAGTTGACGTTGTCGGTCAGGTCCTTCCAGATGCCCGACACGCCCTTGACGTTGGCCCGGCCGCCCAGCTTGCCCTCGGTACCGACCTCGCGCGCCACCCGCGTGACCTCGTCGGCGAAGGAGTCGAGCTGGTCGACCATCGTGTTCACGGTGTTCTTCAGGGCCAGCATCTCGCCCTGGACGTTCACCGTGACCTTGCGGCTCAGGTCGCCGCGGGCGACGGCCGTGGTCACCTGTGAGATGTCGCGCACCTGGTTGGTGAGGTTGTCGGCCATGGAGTTGACGTTGTTCGTCAGGTCCTTCCAGATGCCCGACACGCCCTTGACGTTGGCCCGGCCGCCCAGCTTGCCCTCGGTGCCCACCTCGCGCGCCACCCGCGTGACCTCGTCGGCGAACGTGGACAACTGGTCCACCATCGTGTTGACGGTGTCCTTGAGCTGGAGCATCTCGCCCTGGACGTCGACCGTGACCTTGCGGCTCAGGTCACCGCGCGAGACCGCCACGGTCACCGTGGAGATGTCGCGGACCTGGGCGGTGAGGCGGGAGGCCATCTGGTTGACCGCCTCGGTGACGTCGCGCCAGGCGCCGGAGACCCCTTCGACGCGGGCGCTGCCGCCCAGCTTGCCCTCGGTGCCCACCTCGCGGGCCACCCGGGTGACCTCCATGGTGAACCCGGACATCTGGTCGGCCATCCGGTTCACCGACGTGGCCAGCCGCAGCAGGTCGCCGTGCAGCGAGCCGTGCCGGCTGGTGAGGTCGACCCGCTGGGCCAGGTCGCCGCTCGCCACCGAGTCGAGGATCTGCGCGACGGAGGTGACGGGCTCGCTCACCTCGTCGAGGAGCTGGTTGAGCGCGCGCACGCTCTTGCCCCAGGCCCCCTTGGCCGGGCTGACCGAGACCCGCTCGTTGAGCCGGCCCTCGGTGCTGACCACGCCTCCCACGCGTTGCAGTTCGCTGCTGAGCTGCTCGCAGTGGTCCAGGACCTGGTTGAAGACGGTGGCGATCTCACCGTGCTTCCCCTCGGCCCTGGCGTTCAGGCGCACGCTGAAGTCCCCGTCGCGCATGCTGTAGAGCGCGTCGAGGAGCGCGTCCAGCTCCCCGTTCGACGCGGGCGTGCTGATCGTCGCCTCGGGCATGGATCCCCTCCTCTGCCACCGGTTCCTCGCTGCTCCCCGCTTGCGCCGTTGCAGGCGGGGACGGGGGCGGTCCGCGATGCCGGCGGTGACCGGACTCACGTTCCACCGGCGGTGTCTCAGATGAACCGCGGTGCATTAGGTTAATTGGCCGGGCTGCTCAATACGTCGACGTTCTGACATCATGACTGGGTTCCCGCAGTGGTCGGCGACCGTGGTCCGGCGTCGGCGGGCGGGAAGGAATCCAGACGGGGTAGGGGTTGATCGTGTTCACACTCTTCGACTCGGCCGCCCTGTTCGACACTCAGAGAGACCGTACGGCTTCACGATGCCACATGACGCGATGAAGGTCGCTCGCAGGGAGTTCTCGCCCGCCCCGGAGACGGCGGGCGAGGCGCGCGTGTTCGTCGGTGACACGCTACGCGACTGGGGGGTCAACCGCGCCTCCGACGACATCATCCTGCTGGCCAGTGAGTTGGTGACCAACGCGGTCATCCACGCCGAGACCACGCTGGAGCTGACCGTGCGCCGGCTGGCCGACGCCGTGGAGGTGGTCGTCGCCGACCGGGTGCCCGAGCGCGCCGTGCCCAAGGCCGGTCCGCTCTCGGTGGACGCCTCGCCCTCCACGGAGAACACCCGCAGCGGCGGCCTGGGGCTCGCGCTGGCCGGGGCGATCGCCTCCAGTTGGGGCGTCAGCTACAGCAAGGAGGACAAGGCGGTCTGGTTCCGGCTGGAGGACGAGGACTCCGGCGCGCCGGACGACCGCACCTCGCTGGCGCCTCCGCTGCCCTCCTCCCGCTCCCGGTCCCGCGGCGGTCGGCGGCGGGCCGGCCGCCCCGAGCCGTGGGCCGCGCTGGACGCCGCGCTGTCGGCCCGGCTCTCCCTCCCGGAACTGCTGGAGCGCACGGTCGAGTACGCCAGGGCCGCGCTGGGCGGCGACGCCGCCTACATCGCGCTGGCCACCCCTGACGAGACCGAGTGGGACGTGCGGGCGGCCGTCGGGCTCACGACCGGCCCGTGGCGGCCCTTCCGCAGCCGCACGGAGGAGACCTTCCCCTCGGCCGCGCCCGAACCCGGCCCGGTCATCAACGACGACCTGATGATCGCGCGGGCGCACCGCGGGCGGCTGTCCGCTGCGGGCATGCGCTCGCTGGTGACGGCCCCGCTCATCGTCGACGGCCGCATCACCGGCCTGATCGGGGTCGCCTCCCGGCGGATCCGGCACTTCGGAAAGACCGCGGCCGACCGGCTGCAGGAGGGCGCCGACCGGATCGCGCTGCCGGTGGAGCGCGCCCGGCTGGCCCAGGTGGAACTGGCCCGCCGCGCCTCCCTGAGCTTCCTCGCCGAGGCCAGCGACCTGCTCGCCGGCACGCTGGACGAGGAGATGACGGCGGCGCTGGCCGCCCAGTTGACCACGTCGCGGCTGGGGAGCTGGTGCGTCGTGCACACCACCACCGAACTGGGCACGTCGCGGTTGATGTATGCGACGCACCGCAACGAGAACTCCACCGACGTCCTGCGCGAACTGGTGGGCGCGCTGCCGCCGGAGGAGCAGCGCGAGCCGGCCCCGCTGTGGTCGCAGGAGGAGCTGGCCTCGGTCGGGCTGGACGACGAGCTGACGATGGAGCTGGCGGAGGGCACGGCGATCAGCCTCCCGCTGATCGCGCACGGCCGCGTCCTGGGCCGGCTGACGGTCGGCAGGGAGCCGGCCGAGGAGTTCAGCCGGGAGGACGTCGACGTCGCCAGCGACCTGGCGCAGCGCGTGTCCTCGGCGATGGAGAACGCGCGGCTGTACTCCAACCAGACGTCGATGAGCGAGGCCCTGCAGCGCAGCCTGCTGCCGGCCAAGGAGAAGGAGCCCGACATCCCGGGCGTGGACCACGCCGTCTTCTACCAGCCGGCCGGTGAGCGCACCGTGGTCGGCGGCGACTTCTACGACGTGTTCGCCACCGACGGCCGCTGGTGCTTCGCGATCGGCGACGTCTGCGGCACCGGTCCGGAGGCCGCCGCGGTCACCGGTCTGGCCCGGCACACGCTGCGCGCGCTGGCCAGGGAGGGCTGCTCTCCCGCGCACATCATGCACCGGCTGAACCTGGCGATCCTGGACGAGAACACCACCACCCGATTCCTGACCATGCTCTACGGGGAGATGACCCCGATCGGCGGTGCGGACGGCCGCGGCGGCATGCGCGTCCGCCTGGTGTCGGCCGGCCACCCGCTGCCGCTGCGCCTGCGCCGGGACGGGGACGTCGCCTCGATGGCGACGTCGCAGCCGCTGCTCGGCGCGTTCGAGGACGTGGAGTTCTTCACCGAGACCGTCGACATCGCGTCCGGCGACGTGCTGCTCGCGGTCACCGACGGCGTGACGGAGCGGCGCAACGGCGACGACATGCTCGGCGACGAGGGCCTGGCCAAGATCTTCTCCGGCTGCTCCGGCCTCACCGCCCAGGCCGTCATCGCCCGCATCGACCGCGACCTGGAGGACTTCGCCCCCGGAGGTCACACCGACGACACCGCGATGCTGGTGCTGCGGTTCCTGTGACGGCGTTGGCAGGAGAACCACCGCTGCGCGCTACAGCCACCCCATGTCCTGGGCCGTGCGGATGGCGGACATGCGGTTGTCGGCGCCGGTTTTGCTGATGGCGCTGGAGAGGTAGTTGCGCACGGTGCCCTCGCGCAGGTGGAGGGCCTTGGCGATGCGGGCGGCGGAGGAGCCGTCGGCCGCCACGCGCAGCACGTCGGTCTCGCGGTCGGTCAGCGGGCTCTCCCCCGACGTCATCGCGGTGGCGGCGAGCTCGGTGTCGATGTAGCGCCCGCCCTCGTGCACCTTGCGGATCGCACCGGCGAGCTGGTCCACCGGCGCGTCCTTGGCGAGGAAGCCGCGCGCGCCGGCCGACAGCGCGCGGCGCAGGTAGCCGGGGCGGCCGAAGCTCGTCAGGATCAGCACCCCGCAGTCCGGCACCGCACGCTTCAGCTCGCCGGCGACCTCCAGGCCGGTCGCGCCGGGCATCTCGATGTCCAGGACGGCGATGTCGGCCCCGTGCCCGGTGACCGCGGCGAGCACCTCGTCGCCCCTGCTGACCTCGGCGACCACCTCCAGGTCCGGTTCCAGGCCGAGCAGCGCGGCGATGGCGCCGCGAATCAGGTGCTCATCGTCGGCCAAGACGACGCGGATCACGCGGTCACGTCCCTTCGTCGCTCTTCCTTGCCCGTCGCCCGGTCCGGCGCCGGACCGGGCGACGGCAGCACGGCCCGCAGCAGGAAGCCGCCCCCGTGCGTCGCGGAGGCCGAGAACGCGCCGCCCAGCGCGGTGACCCGCTCGGTCAGGCCGGTGAGGCCGTTGCCGCGGCGCAGGATCCCCTCGCCGCCGCGCGCGCCGTCGTTGTGCACCTCGATGACCACCGCGTGCTCCTCGCGACGCAGCATGATGTCGCAACGCCTGGCCACACTGTGCCGCAGCACGTTCGTGGCGCCCTCGCGGACCACCCACGCGGTCAGCGTCCGCAGTTCGGCCGGCATGTCGATGTCGCCGCCGGTCACCGTGCAGCTCACGCCGGCCGCCGTGAGCACGGCCCTGACGCTGGCCAGCTCGTCGGAGAGGTCCACGTCGCGGTAGCCGCTGACCGCCGAGCGCACCTCCCGCAGCGCGTCGCGGGCCACCTGCTGCACCGCCGCCATCTCCTGCGCCGCCCGGGCCGGGTCGCGTTCGGCGAGCCGGGCGGCGAGTTCGCTCTTCACCGCGATGCCGGACAGGCTGTGCCCGATCAGGTCGTGCATGTCGCGGGCGAAGCGCAGCCGCTCCTCGGTGACGGCCAGCCGCGCCTGGGCGTGGCGGGCGTCGTTGGCCTCGTTGGCGACCTCCCACAGCCACAGCACGGCCAGGTTGCACAGCAGCATGGCCGGCGCCCAGAGGACGGCGGCGCCCCACACGAACGCCATGAGGATCGGGTCGGGGTCGGCGTAGAAGGCCAGCCGGACCCAGGGCAGCGCCAGCAGCACGACCGTGACCGCGGCGACGCGGCGGCGCGGGGCGACGAGGGCGGCGACCGACCACCACAGGGCCGCGGTGAACAGCGAGAAGAGCTCGATGTCCAGACACACGAAGAAGCCCAGGAGCAGGGCGAAGGAGCCCCAGAAGCCGGCGTCGGGGTGCGACGGCGGACGCCCCAGTCGCACGTTCAGCATCCGCAGGCACAGCCACGCCAGCGGGAACGACAGCGCCAGTCCCAGCAGGTGCAGCCACAGCGGACGGACCGGATCCTCGACCTGGGACAGCACGCTGACGCCCGCGAAGAACGGGATGAGCGCCACCGCGGTGGCGAACGAGCCGATGACGGTCCAGCGCGCCCTCACGAGCCGCCGCGCGGACCGCGCCGGCGCGGACACCGTCCGCACCTCCTGCTCCTCCATGTCATCCCTCCGACCTTCCCGGACGTCAGCGTAACGGCAAGCGGGGCGACCGGCCCGTCCTGCCGGTCGCCCCGCTTCGGCCGCCGCCCGGACAGGCCGCGTCCGTTGGCCTGTCCGCAGCGGCGGTCCTTGGCGCCCGCGTCACTTCGCCTGGCGCGGGTCCCACTGGAAGAACCGGAGGAGATAGACCGAGATCGCGACCCAGGCGAGCAGGACCAGCAGCGCCGGCCCCGCGGCCGTCCACAGGTCCAGGCCCGCCGCGGCGGCGCCCTCGGCGCCGCCGAAGAAGTCGCGACCGAAGTAGGCGCTGCGGGCCAGGTCGATCGCCGGGGCCATCGGCAGCACGCCGACGATCCGTGCGAGGGGCTCCGGCATCATGTCGATCGGCACGTAGAAGCCGCTGGCGGCCACGAGCAGGATGAAGGGCACCATGCTGAGCATCTGCGCGCTCTCGGCGTTGCGGGTGAACCGGGTGAGCGCCGCGCCGAGCAGCGACATGATCACCGTGATCAGCACGATCGACAGCACCAGCAGCACCGGGTGCTTCGGCAGGGTGTCGAGCTGGACCGCCAGCACGGCGACACCGATCAGCGACTGGATCGCGACGACGCCGAGCACGGACAGCGTGGTGGAGCCGAACAGGGCCGCCGGGGGAACCCCGCTGACCCGGAACCGCTTGAGCACCATCTGCTCGCGCCGCGCGGCGTAGACGTTGGAGACGTGGATGATCCCCACGGTCATGCCGGCCATCGCGAAGACACCGGCGAGTGAGTGGGCTGCGGCGCCGACGCCGGGCAGGATCTCCTCGTTCGGCACCGTGAACGCCGGGAGCATGAAGATCGCGGGCAGGACGGCGACGTAGAGCGCCATCCGATAGCGGTAGAAGAGGGTGAACTCGGTGCGGGTGAGCCGCAGGGTCTGCCGGACGAGGCCGACGGGTGTGCGGGCGCCCCGGGGCGTGGCACGCGGGGTCTCGGTGGCGGTGCCGGTCATCGGAGAATCAGGCTCCTCGGTTTCGTGCGCGGTGGTCTGGGCGGGCCGGGACTCGGGGATCACGCGGTGGCGAGGTCGGCCGCGCCCTCGTCGACGATGCCGAGGAAGACGTCCTCCAGCGAGGCGCTGCGCAGTTCGAGCCGCTCCAGGGTGGTCTCGTGCTGGTCGGCCCAGGACAGCAGCGGCCCCATGGCGTGGTGCGCACGGCGGGCCGTGTCAGCGCCGTTGACGGTGTAGACGACCCAGGGGTCGCCCTCGCGGACGCCGACCGCGACGGTCGCGCCGGGCAGTTCGGGCAGCTCCTCGGAGCGGATCCGGCCGGGCAGGCGGAAGCCGATCCGGTCGCCCCAGCCGACGAGGACGTCGTCGAGCACGCCCTCGACCTTGACCTCGCCCCGGTGCATGATCGCGAGCCGGTCGGCGAGCCGCTCGGCCTCCTCCAGGTAGTGGGTGGTGAGCAGGATCGCCACGCCGTCGGCGACGAGGCCTTTGATGATCTTCCAGGTCTCGCGCCGCGCCTCGGGGTCCATGCCGGTGGTGGGCTCGTCGAGGAACAGCACCTCGGGCCGGGAGAGGACGGCCAGCCCGAGGTCCAGGCGGCGCCGCTGCCCGCCGGAGAGCTGCCTGACCGCGACCTTGGCCTTGTCGGCCAGGTCGACGAGCTCCAGCACCTCGGCCCGGTCGCGGGGGTCGGCGGCGAGGTCCCGGGAGAGGTCGACCGTCTCGGCGACCGTCAGCTCGCCGAACACCCCGCTGTGCTGCAGGACGCCGTCCATCCGCTCCCGCAGCTCGGCCGGCTGGCCGTAGGGGTCGGTGCCGAACACCCGGACGCTGCCGCCCGTCGGCCGCCGGAAGCCCTCCAGGGTCTCGATCGTGGTGGTCTTGCCCGCCCCGTTGGTGCCCAGCAGCGCGAACAGCTCACCGGGCGCGACGTCGAAGGAGATGCCGCGGACCGCCTCGAAGTCGCCGTAGCTCTGCCGCAGGTCGCGGACGCTGATCGCCGGGTCGGCGCCGACCGCCGCGGGGGGTGTTGTCTGCTGTGCCGTGGTCATGGCACCAACCCTGCCGCCCGAGGCCCGTGCGAGGTAGACGCCGATGTCATCGTCCACCCATGAGGTTTCACGGGGAACGGCGGATGACATGTGTCACCTCGGCGCGGGGCGGCCCCCTCCGCGGCCCCGCGTCCCTGGATCGTTGACGGGGGCTGGGGCTGTGGTCGCAGTCCTCCGTTCACCACCGCATGACCCGGGAAGGCCGCCGTCAGCGCGCCATCAGGCCCGCAGAGGTCAGGCAGGGCCTGGAGACGATCCCCGCCTTCCCCTCGTCAATGATCTAGCTGTCGAAGCCCAGGCCCAGGGTGTCCAATGTGCGCAGCCAGAGGTTGCGTCGGCCCTCGTTGGCGTCGGCCGCGGCGATGGAGCGGCGGGTGATCTCGATGCCGGCGAAGCGGACCGGCTCGGGCGGAAACGGGATGGGCTTGGTGCGCACCATCTCCAGCCGGGTCCGCTCGGTCTCCTCGCCGGCCAGCCTGTCGAGCATGACCTCGGCGCCGAACCGGGTCGCGCCCACGCCCAGGCCGGTGAAGCCGGCGGCGTAGGCGAGGCGGCCGCCGAACGCGGTGCCGAAGAAGGCGCAGAACCGGCTGCAGGTGTCGATCACACCGCCCCAGCGGTGGGTGAACCGCACCCCCTCCAACTGCGGGAACGTCGCGAAGAAGTGCTCGGCGAGCTTCTCCGAGGTCTCCGCGCGCTGGTCGTACTCCGGCCGCACCTTCCCGCCGTAGTGGTAGATGACGTCGTAGCCGCCCCACAGGATGCGGTTGTCGGCGGTCAGCCGGTAGTAGTGGAACTGGTTGGCGGAGTCGGAGGTCCCGTGCCGGCCCTTCCAGCCGATCGCCGCCATCTGCTCCTGGTCCAGCGGCTCGGTCACCAGCGCGTAGTCGTAGACCGGCGCGACGAAGTGCCTGATCCTGCGCAGCGGTCCGGGGAACGCGCCGGTCCCCCACGCCACCCGCCGCGCCCGCACCGAACCGCCGCGGCTCTCCAGCCGCAGCCCGCCCGGTGCGGAGCGGATGCGGCGCACGGGGGTGTTCTCGAAGATCCGCACGCCCAGGCGCAGGCAGGCCTCGCGCAGCCCCCAGGCCAGCTTGGCCGGGTGCACCATGGCCACTCCGTCGCGGTCGACCACCCCGCCCACGTAGGTGGGCGAGTCGACCTCGGCGCGGGTCTGCGCGGCGTCCAGCGCGTCGACCGGGTAGCCGAGCGCGCGCATCTGCTCGGCGTACTCGGCCAGTTCGGCGGCCTGCCACGGTTCGGTGGCGACCAGCATCTCGCCGGTCCGCTCGAACTCGCAGTCGATGCCGTGCCGCTTGACCGCGGTCTCGATCTCGTCGAGGTTCCTGCGGCCCAGCCGCTCCAGCTCCGCGATCTCCTCCGGCCAGCGCTCGGCCCCGTTGGCGTAGCCGTGGGTCAGGCCGGCCGCGCAGAAGCCGCCGTTGCGCCCCGACGCCGCCCAGCCCGCGGTGCGCGCCTCCAGCAGCACGACATCGCGGCCGGGGTCGCGCTCCTTGGCGATGAGCGCGCTCCACAGCCCGCTGAACCCGCCGCCCACGACCGCGAGGTCGGTCTCGACGTGGCCGGTCAGGGCCGGCGCCGGCTCGGGGACGTCGTGGCCGGGGACCTCGGGATCGAGCCAGAACGTGCGGGGGCGGGCCTCGGCGAGCGAGGCGGCGATCCGGTCTGCGGTGGGCACTGCCCATCCCTCCTAGCGGGGATTGCGGTTGCGGCGGGCGACGACGACGTTGATGACCGCCAGAAGCACGCCGACGGTGAAGATGAGCGTGCCCATCACGTTGACCTGCGGCGGGATACCGACACGGGTGGCGCCCCAGATCCACAGCGGGAACGTGGTGGTGTCGCCGCTGACGAAGCTGGTGATGATGAAGTCGTCCACCGACAGCGCCAGTGCGAGCAGGCCGCCCGCCATGATCGCCGGCAGCAGCATCGGGAACGTCACCAGGCGGAACGTCGTCCACGGCCCGGCCCCGAGGTCGCGCGCGGCCTCCTCCAGCTTCGGGTCGAGCGTGATGACCCTGGCCCGGACCGTGATCGCCACGAACGAGATCGTGAACATGACGTGCGCGATCAGGATCGTGACGAACCCGGCGCTGATGTTCATGGTCAGGAACAGCGACAGCAGCGAGGCGCCCATGACGACCTCGGGGGCCGAGATCGCCGCGAACATGACGAGGTTGGTCACGCCCTGACCCCGGAACCGGTACCGGCCGATCGCCAGGCCGAGCAGGCTGCCGACCACGCCCGCGATGAGCATCGTCAGCAGGCCGATCGCGACCGTGTTGAACAGCGCGGTGTTGAGGTCCCGGTAGGCGAACGCGTCGCCGTACCACTTGAGGGTGAAGCCCTGCCATGTGACGTTCTGCCGGCCGGAGATGTCGTTGAAGCTGAACGCGATCATCCCCGCGATCGGCAGGAACAGCCAGGCCATCACCACCCAGGTGAACCACTTGCCCCAGTCGGTCCTGCGGCGCTCGCGGCGCGCGGGGGCGGTGTCCGCCGCCGGACCCGTGCTCGTACCGACGCTCATTTCGCCTGCACCTCCATCACCTGTTCGGTGCCCAGCGCCCGGGCGTAGCTGAAGATGCCCACCAGCAGGATCGCCATCAGGATGAAGGTGATCGCCGCCGCCATCGGGTAGGCGTTGTTGACCAGGTACTGCGACTGGATCACGTTGCCGATCATGGTGTTGTGGGTGCCGCCCAGCACGGAGGCGCTGATGTAGTCCGAGCTCGTGGGCACGAACACCATGAGCACGCCCGCGAACACCCCGGGCAGCGACATCGGCAGCACCACGCGGACGAACGCCTGGAACCGGCCGGCGTAGAGGTCGTGGGCGGCCTCGACGACGCGGTGGTCCACGCGCTCCAGCACCGCGTAGATCGGCAGCACCATGAACGGCAGGAAGTTGTAGGCCAGGCCGAAGACCACCGCCGCCGACGTGCTCAGCACGTGCGCGCCGTCCGGCAGCAGCCCGACCGCCTTCAGCGACCCCAGGATGACGCCGTTGTCGGCCAGGATGAACTTCCAGGAGATGGTCCGCAGCACCTGCGCCACGAAGAACGGGAGCAGCAGCAGGAGCAGGTAGGTGGACTTGTGGGACCCGCCGCGGAACGCGATCCAGTAGGCGATCGGGTACCCCAGCAGGATGCACACCGCCGTCGCGCACAGCCCGTACCACAGCGAGCGCAGGATCTGCGGCCAGTACTGGGTGACCGCGTCGGCGTAGGTGGCGAAGTGCCAGGTCATGGTGAAACCGTCGATGACGTTGCCGGTCATCAGCGACACCGACAGCATGCCGACGATCGGCACCACGAAGAAGATGGCCAGCCAGATCCAGGCCGGCAGCACCAGGAAGTACGGCGCGCCTCTCGTCCTCATGTCGCCTCCTTCCTCAGGCCTGCGTGATCGCGAGGAAGACGGAGGTGTACTCGTCCGCCTCGTCGGCCGGCAGGGACACGTAGTTGTGCAGCCGCGCGTAGTCCTCGTCGCTGGGGAAGACCAGGGGGCTCTCGGCCAGCTCCCGCAGCGTGTCGGCGTCCTCGCCGCCCGCCTCGGCCGCCTTGTCCAGCAGGACCTCGCGGGCAGCGGGTACCGGCGTCACGTAGTTGATGTACTCGGCGAGGCCGGCGGCGATCTCGGGGGCGTACAGGAAGTCCATGAGCGTGATCGCGTCCACGGGGTTCTGCGCGGTGATCGGGATCATCATGTTGTCGGTCCAGATCGTGCCGCCCTCCTCGGGGATGACGAACTTCAGGTTCGTCCCCTCCGCGGCGTTCTGCTGGAAGACGTCGCCGGACCAGGCCATGGTCATCCAGACGTTGCCGTTGGTGAGCGGCTGGATGTAGTCCTGCTCGTAGTAGGCGCGGACGATGCCCTTCTCGCGCTGCTCGGACAGTTTGGCCGCCGCGGCCTTCCAGTCGTCGGGGGTGGACTCGGCCGGGGCGACCCCGTTGAGGAGCATCCCGAAGTTGCCGATCTCCTGCGGGTCCTTCATCATCCCGACCCGCCCCTCGAACGCGGGGTCCCACAGGTCGGCGATGCTGGTGATCTCGCGGTCGACGTAGTCGGGGTTGTAGGCGATCCCGGTGATGCCCGAGGCGTAGGGCACGCAGAACTGGTTTCCGGGGTCGTAGGCGGTGTTCTTGTACAGCTCGCCGGCGTGCTCGGCGAAGTTGGGCAGCATGGCGTGGTCCAGCGGGGCGAGGTAGCCCAGGGCGATGAGCTTGGTGAGCTCCACGCCGCTGGTGAGGACCATCAGGTCGTAGCCGATGGAGTCGCCGTTGGCGAGCTGCGGCTGGATCTGGCCGAAGAAGGACGGGTTGTCCTGCACGGCCTCCTTGTAGGTGACCTTGGTCCCGGTCGCCTCGGTGAACTGCTTGAGCTGGGTCCGCTCGGAGTCCATGTACAGCGGCCAGTTGGCGAACCGCAGCCGTCCGCTGCTCTTCTTGTCGGCCCAGAAGTCGTCGACGGACAGCGCGGCACGCTGCTGGCCCTTGATGGAGCAGCCGGCCAGCGCCAGGCCCGCCGCCGCCAGTCCCGACAGCTTCAGGGCGTCCCTGCGGCTGTAGCGGGCCCGTGTGAGGCCCCGTGCCAGCGCGGGGTCGTTTCGATGGGGAATGCGCACGACGTCAACCGTTCTCGGGAGGAAAAGCCGTCACTGGAGAGATTTCGGATCCGGAGTCATGGGCGGAGGCGGACCGCCGAAGCTCGGGCGCGAGCGCGCCGCCGGCGCTACGCGCACTGCGACAGCCGACCCCCTCGACCTCCGCACTCGGACCTCCCTAGGACCGGCCCGGCAGGACGTAGGAGTGGTCCGGCCGCCAGGACAGCCAGACGTCGCCGCCCCGCTCGGCGAGGTTGCCCGCGCCGGAGGCGTTCTGCTGGAACACCACGATCTCGGTGCCGTCGGCGGTGTCGACGGTGTAGTGGGTGGCCGATCCCAGGTAGACGACCTCGCGGACGGTGCCGCGCAGCCTGCTGAGCTCGGCGTCCGGCTCCGCGGAGCCCAGGTGGACCTTCTCCGGCCGGACCGTCACGTCGATCCGGTCGCCCTCGGCGGCGTCGGTGCGCACGTGGACGTGCCGGCCCTCGCCGAAGTCGATCCGGGCGCGCTCGCCCGTCCCGGTGACGGGACCGGTGAGGATGTTGGAGGTGCCGATGAATCCGGCCACGAACCGGGTCGCCGGCCGCTCGTAGATCTCGGCGGGGGTGCCGAGCTGCTCGACGGCGCCCTTGTTCATCACCGCGATGCGGTCCGACATGGTGAGCGCCTCGCCCTGGTCGTGGGTGACGTAGACGAAGGTGATGCCGACCTCGCGCTGGATGCGCTTGAGTTCGAGCTGCATCGCCTGGCGCAGTTTGAGGTCGAGCGCGCCGAGCGGCTCGTCCAGCAGCAGGGCGCTGGGCCGGTTCACCAGCGCCCGCGCGAGCGCCACCCGCTGCTGCTGGCCGCCGGAGAGCTGGCCGGGCTTGTGCTTGGCCCGGTCGCCCAGCTCCACCAGCTCCAGCATCTCCGCGACCCGCCGCTTGACCTCGCCGTCGGCGACCCCCTTGCGCCGCAGCCCGAAGGCGACGTTGTTGGCGATGCTCATGTGCGGGAAGAGCGCATAGCTCTGGAACACCATGTTGACGTCGCGCCGGTTGGGCGGGACGTCGGTGACGTCGCGGCCGGCCAGCCGGACGGTGCCCGCTGTGGGCTCCTCGAAGCCTGCGACCATCCGCATGGTGGTGGTCTTGCCGCAGCCCGACGGCCCGAGCAGGGAGAAGAACTCCCCCGGCTCGATGGCCAGGTCGACGCCGCTCACCGCGGTGACGCTCTCCTGGCCGGTCCGGTACGTCTTGGCGACGCCCTCCAGGCTGATCGCGGGAACGGCCTCCCGCTCCCCTGCGGCCGACTCGCGCGGAGTCGGGATCTCTTCGGTCGTTGTCGCCATGCTCGGGTCCCTCTATCAGTCCTTCGTCACCGGGGAAAGGGCGTCGGTCGCGGCGGGGCCGCGGGTCGCGCCGGTCGTGTCGACGGCGTCAGTCCCGTCCGATGTAGCTCATGACGTGCTTGACGCGGGTGTAGTCCTCCAGGCTGTAGAGCGAGAGGTCCTTGCCGTAGCCGGAGTGCTTGAACCCGCCGTGCGGCATCTCCGCGACGATCGGGATGTGGGTGTTGATCCACACGCAGCCGAAGTCCAGGCGGCGCGACACCCGCAGGGCGCGGGCGTGGTCGCGGGTCCAGACGCTGGAGGCGAGGCCGTAGCGGACCGCGTTGGCCCATTCGACGGCGGTGTCCTCGTCCTCGACGCGCTGGACGGTGATGACCGGGCCGAAGACCTCGTCGGTCACCATCTCGTCGCCCTGGCGCAGGCCGGAGACGACGGTGGGCTGGAAGAAGTAGCCGGCGCCGCCGACCGGGGAGCCGCCGGCCAGCACGGAGGCGTGGCCGGGGGTGCGCTCCAGGAAGCCGCTGACGCGGGCCAGTTGGGCCGCGTTGTTCAGCGGGCCGTAGACGGCGTCGGGGTCGTCGGGGCCGGCGGTCCTGGTCTTGCGGGCCTGCTCGGCCAGCGCGGCGGCGAGGTCGTCGTGGACGCCGGGGGTGGCGATGACCCGGGTCGCGGCGGTGCAGTCCTGGCCGGCGTTGAAGTAGCCGGCTCCGGCGATGCCCTCGGCGGCCTTGGCCACGTCGGCGTCGTCGAAGACGACGACCGGGGCCTTGCCGCCCAGCTCCAGGTGCAGCCGCTTGAGGTCCTTGGATCCGGCCTGGGCGACCTCGAGGCCGGCGCGGGTGGAGCCGGTCAGCGAGATCAGTCGCGGCACCGGGTGGTCGACGAGCGCGCGGCCGGTGTCGCGGTCGCCGGTGACCACGTTGAACACGCCCGGCGGCAGGAACTCCGC
Source organism: Spinactinospora alkalitolerans (assembly GCF_013408795.1). Taxonomy (NCBI): domain Bacteria; kingdom Bacillati; phylum Actinomycetota; class Actinomycetes; order Streptosporangiales; family Nocardiopsidaceae; genus Spinactinospora; species Spinactinospora alkalitolerans. Next base: position 346,298 of record NZ_JACCCC010000001.1, on the reverse strand, counting down.
CGCGATCTCGGCGAGCAGCAGGGTCGAGGCGGGAGTGGTGTCGGAGGGCTTGAGGACGATGGTGTCGCCCGCCGCCAGCGCCGGACCGATCTTCCAGGCCGCCATCGCCATCGGGTAGTTCCACGGCGTGATCTGGCCGACGACGCCGATGGGCTCGCGGCGGATCCAGGAGGTGTGGTCGGCCATGTACTCGCCGGCCGCCTTGCCCTCCAGGGTGCGCGCGGCACCGGCGAAGAACCGCAGGGCGTCGGTGACCTGCCAGATCTCCTCGTCCTTGGTGGTCTGGACGGGTTTGCCGCAGTTCTCGACCTCGGCGGCGGCGAGTTCGTCGGCGCGCTCGTCGACGGCGTCGGCGAATTTGTTCAGCGCGATCTGCCGCTCGGCGGGGGTTGAGTCGCGCCAGCCGTTCTCGAAGGCGTCGGAGGCCGCGGCGAAGGCGTTGTCGAGGTCGGCGGCACCGGAGACCGGCGCCTCGGCGAACGCCTCTCCCGTCGCGGGGTCGATGATCTCGGCGGTGCGGCCGTCGACGGCGTCGGCGTAGTCGCCGCCGATGAAGTTGCGCAGGCGGCGGAGCTGACCGGGCTGGCTTGGCACGTTGCCGTCTCTCCTTTTCGAGTGGGCGGTCGAGTGAGGCAGCGCACAGTGTCGCTGAGCCGACCCTGACAGACGATGAAACATCGCACAAGGGATTCCGTTGTAAAGATCCTGTTTCGCCACCGATACTTGACACATCGGAGAGAAGTGCGACTATTTCACTGGGTAGACCATGCGGTCCCCACATCGGGTCGACCGGAGAGGGTCCCCGAGTCGCGACCACCAGCCCCAGGGGGAGCCAAGTGACAGCGCAGTCAGGTACCGGGTTCACGGCGGGTGAACTGCAGCAGGCGGCAAAGGGCCACCTGTGGATGCACTTCACGGAGATGGCGGCGTACAAGGACGCCGACGTCCCGGTGATCACCCGGGGCGAGGGCGCCTACGTCTACGACTCGAAGGGCAGGCGCTACCTCGACGGCCTCGCCGGCCTCTTCGTCTCCCAGGTCGGCCACGGCCGCACCGAGATCGCCGACGCCATCGCCGAGCAGGCCAGGGAGCTGGCCTACTTCCCCATCTGGACCTACGCCCACCCCAAGGCGATCGAACTGGCCGACCGCATCGCCGGCCTGGCGCCCGGCGACCTCAACCGGGTCTTCTTCACCACCAGCGGCTCCGAGGCCGTGGAGTCGGCGTGGAAGCTGGCCCGCCAGTACTTCAAGGCCGTCGGGCAGCCCGCCCGGCACAAGGTGATCAGCCGCAGGATCGCCTACCACGGCACCACCATGGGCGCGCTGTCGATCACCGGCCTGCAGGACCTCAAGACCCCGTTCGAGCCGCTGGTCCCCAGCACCGTCCAGGTGCCCAACACCAACATCTACCGCGCCCCCGTGCACGGCGACGACCCCGAGGCCTTCGGCCGCTGGGCCGCCGACCAGATCGAGGAGGCGATCCTGTTCAACGGCCCGGAGACGATCGCAGCGGTCTATGTGGAGCCGGTGCAGAACTCCGGCGGCTGTTTCCCGCCGCCGCCCGGGTACCTCCGGCGCGTCCGCGAGATCTGCGACCGCCACGGCGTCCTCATGGTCTCCGACGAGGTCATCTGCGCCTTCGGCCGACTGGGCGAGTACTTCGGCGCGCAGCGGTTCGGCTACCTGCCCGACATGATCACCTTCGCCAAGGGCGCGACCTCCGGCTACGTCCCGCTCGGCGGCATGATCGCCCGCGAACGGCTGATGGAGCCGTTCCAGGAGAAGGGCAGCGCGTTCGCGCACGGCATCACCTTCGCCGGCCACCCGGTCGCCTCGGCGGCCGCGCTGGCGAACCTGGACGTCTTCGAGAAGGAGGACCTCTTGGGCAACGTGCGCAGGAACGCCCCGGCGTTCCGCGCCACCCTGGAGAAGCTGCTCGACCTGCCGATCGTCGGCGACGTCCGCGGCGACGGCTACTTCTACGGCATCGAGCTGGTGAAGGACAAGGAGACCAAGGAGACCTTCACCGCCGAGGAGTCCCACCACCTGCTCAAGGGCTTCCTGTCCACCGCGCTGTTCGACGCGGGCCTGGTCTGCCGCGCCGACGACCGCGGCGAGCCCGTCATCCAGCTCTCCCCGCCGCTGATCTGCGGCCAGGAGCAGTTCGACGAGATCGAGCACATCCTGCGCAACGTCCTCACCGAGGCGTGGAAGCGGCTCTAGCGGCGGTCCCGGGGTAGAAATGGGGGATGCGGCACGGACGGCTTCCTTGGTACTCCCCCGGCGAGCTCAGCGGGGAGCAGCGCGCGATCTATGACGGGGTGCTGGCCAAGTACGGCCCGGAGCCCCCGTTCCCGCTGACCGACGACGAGGGGCGGCTGCACGGCCCGTTCAACGCGATGCTCGCCGCGCCCGGTGTGGGCGCGGCGCTGCAGCGGCTGAGCGCGGCCGTGGGGAGCCGGACGTCGCTGTCACCGCGGGTGCGCGAGATCGTCATCCTCACCGTGGCCGCGGCCAGGGGAAGCGCGTTCGAATGGTCGGCGCACCGCAGGGTGGCCGCCACGGCGGGCCTGGCCGACGAGGAGATCCTGGCGCTGGGCTCCCAGGCGACCCCGGACTCCTTCGACGAAGCCGACAACGCCGCCCTCGACTTCACCCGGGCCCTGCTGCGCGACCAGGACGCCGACGACGCCCTGTACACGCGGGCCGACCGCCACTTCGGCGAACCGGGCGTCGTCGAACTGGTCACCCTGATCGGCTACTACGACCTCCTCGCCACTTTGCTGCGCGTCCTGCGCGTCCCCGCCCCGGAGGAGTAGGACAACGGCCGATCCGGTGGCGGCCGCGCACAGGCCGGACAAGTGTCCGTTCTGCGGTGGTCCTCTCGTCGATCTCGGCCTTATCCGGCCTAAAAGCGCTGCAATAACCCTCACAAGGTCAAGATCGGCGCGGAAGGAGCGCGGCGAGCTCTGAAAACAGTTGGCGGGGGGCGTCCTCCTCCCGCCTAGGTTGACGGGAGAGGGCCGGGATTGTCTCCAGGCCCTGCCTGATCCCTGCGGGCCTGATGAGGCTGTTGTCAGCGCGCCAGCGCTGACGGCGGCCCGCCACGTCACCGGCGGTGAATGGAGGACTGCGACCACGGCCTTAACCCCCATCGGCGATCCAGGGGGCAGGCTCGTACCCGACCCGAGGCGGAGGAACGACGGTGAGAGCCCTCATCTGCGGTGCGGGTATCGCGGTCTGGCCCTGGCGTGGTGGATGGCGCTGGCCGGTGCGCACGCGCTGGCCGACGAACTCCGCGGTGACGGCGGCGTCCCCGCCGCACTCGGACGCTACGAGGCGCGCGTCAGGCCCGTCGTGCAGCAGAGGCAGGCCGAGAGCCGCGACACCGCCGACACGTTCGTCCCCGCCGTGTCCTGACGCGCCCGCCTCCCCGGTCACCCCGGCAGGACCTCCAGGCGGACGCGCTTGTTGCCCTTGCCCTTCGACTCGGTGCCGGTGACCGCGACCCGGCCGACGTCGGCGGTGCTGGCGACGTGCGTGCCGCCGTCGGCCTGCTTGTCCAGGCCGACGATGTCGATCACCCGCAGCGGGTCGATCTCCTTGGGGATCAGGTTCGCCGAGGTGCGGATCAGCGCGGGGTCGAGGTCGGACTCGCTGCGCTCGACGAAGTCCACGACGACCTCCCGCGCCCGCTCGATCTCCTCGTTGATCCGCCGCTCGATCCGCCGGCCGATGTCGGTGGAGATGCTGTCGAACGGGAAGTCCAGGCGCCCCTTCCCCGGGTCCATGTTCCCGCCGCTGACCGGGATCCTGTACTCCGACCAGATCACCCCGGACAGGATGTGCAGGGCGGTGTGGGTGCGCATGAGCAGGTGGCGCCGGTCCCAGTCGATCTCCCCGAACAGCTCGGTCCCCTCGGAAGGCATCTCCGCGGTGTCGAGCCAGTGCCAGATGCGCCCGGCCTCCCGCTTGACCCTGGTGACCTGGGCGCTCCCGCCGTCCCAGCGGAGTTCTCCGAGGTCGTAGGGCTGGCCGCCGCCCTGCGGGTAGAACGCCGTCCTGGCCAGCGCGACGCGGCCGCCCTCCCGGTCGACCTCCAGCACGGTGCTGTCGAAGGACCTGAGGTAGGCGTCGACGGCGAACAGCTCGGTCCGGGCGACGTCCTCGGGCGCACCCGCTGGAGTCTTGTTACCGGGAACTGCCATGGCTGATCAGCACTCCTTGGTTCGCGGGCGTCGGACGGAAGGCGTCCGTCGCGGACGATGCAGGCGATGCCGTCAGCGTAACCGGCGTCACACCCTTCTCCTCGTCCCGGCTCGCCTTCACACGCCCCCACGCAGCAGAACGCGGTGCCGCGCGATCGCGCGGCACCGCGTCGTCCGGTACGTCGGAAGCCCGGAGGGCTATCGGGTTCTGACTGCTGCGTTCGCGGGGCGAAGTGGGGCTTTCATGATTCGGACGCACTGTGCCGCCGGCGCTGCGCGCACTGCGGCAGCCGACCTCCTCCTGAACCGCGCCCTGGAACCCTCTACTCGCCCTTCCAGTTCGGCTTGCGCTTCTCGGCGAAGGCAGCCGCCCCCTCCATCGCGTCGTGGCTGGTGAAGATCGGGCCGATGATCTCGTTCTGCCGGTCCCACTGCTCGGCGCCGGACCAGTCGTCGGCCTCGGCCATCACCCGCTTGGACGCCGCGACGGCCAGCGGGGCGTTCGCCGCGATCCGCGCCGCGAGCGTCTTCGCGGCCTCCAGCGCGCCACCGCTCGGCGCGACCTGGTTGACCAGGCCGAGCTCGGCCATCCGGGCGGCCTCGACGAAGTCGCCGGTCAGGGCGAGCTCCAGGGCGATGTTGCGCGGGATGCGGTGCTGCAGCCGCAGCAGGCCCCCGGCGCCTGCCACCAGGCCGCGCTTGGCCTCGGGGATGCCGAACCTGGCGTCCTCGGCCGCCACCACCAGGTCGCTGGCGAGCACCACCTCGAACCCGCCAGCCAGGGCGTAGCCCTCGACGGCCGCGATCAGCGGCTTGCGCGGCGGGCGTTCCACGAAGCCCGCGAACCCGCGGCCCTCGATGTGCGGCACCTCGCCCTTCATGAACGCCTTGAGGTCCATCCCCGCGCAGAACGTGCCGCCCGCGCCGGTGATGACGCCGACCGTCAGGTCCGCGCGGGAGTCCAGGTCGTCCAGCGCCTCGGCGACTCCCTTGGCCACGGCGGCGTTGACCGCGTTCTTGGCCTGGGGCCGGTTGATCGTGATGACGGCGACGCCGTCCTCGGTCGTGTAGAGCACCTCATCGGACACGGAAAAAGCCCCCTACTTCGGCTGCATGCGCAGGCCGCCGTCGATGCGGACGACCTCGGCGTTGACGTAGCTGATCTCCACCAGCGCGCGGACCAGCCTCCCGAACTCCCCCGCGGTGCCCAGGCGCTTGGGGAACGGCACCGGCGCGGCCAGGCGCTCCTTGAACGCCTCGGAGTCCGGGCCCTGCCCGTAGATGGGGGTGTCCAGGATGCCGGGGGCGATGGTGTTGACCCGGACGCCGATGGCCGCGAGGTCGCGCGCCGCCGGGACCGTCATGCCGATGATCCCGCCCTTGGACGAGGAGTAGGCGATCTGACCGATCTGCCCCTCGATCCCGGCCAGGGACGCGGTGTTGACGATCGCGCCGCGCTCGCCGTCGGCGTTGACCGGCTCGGTCTTGGCCATCGCGGCGGCGGCCAGGCGCACCACGTTGAACGTGCCGATCAGGTTGACGTCGATGACCTTCTTGTAGGAGGCCAGGTCGTGCGGTGCGCCGTCGCGGTTGACCGTGCGGGTGGCCCAGCCGATGCCGGCGCACGACACCGCGACGCGCAGCGGTCTGCCGGTGTCGACGGCTGCCTGGACGGCTGCCTCGACCTGGTTCTCGTCGGAGACGTCGGTGGACACGAAGACGCCGCCGACCTCCTTGGCCAGCGCCTCGCCGCGTTCGGCGTTGAGGTCGGCGATGACGACGGTCGCACCGGCCGAAGCCAGCTCTTTGACCGTGGCCTCACCCAGTCCGCTCGCGCCGCCGGAAACGAGGGCGGCTACTCCATTCAGCTCCATGAGCGGCACTCTACAGACTCGGATCCACCACGACTAGAACGGGGTTCGGTTCAGTGTCGCGCCCGGTGCCGCCGGTCCCGACGGCGCCGATCCCCGCGGTCATCGTGCCGTGATCCTCCCGGTCATCGTGTCCGTCCCTCCTAGGACTCCCTGGGCGCGGGGGCGTGCAGCGGGGCCACCTGCGGGGACTCCGTCCGTTCGAGCTCGTGCTTCAGGGTGTCGAGTTCGGCGCCGCCGGACATGTGGTGGGTGAGGTCCTCCAGGTCGAGCTCGGCACGGGGGGCGTCGAGCTCCACCCGGCCCAGCTTGAGCACCGCGAAGTGGTCGCCGACCATGAACGCGTGGTGCGGGTTGTGGGTGATGAAGACGACGCCGAGGCCGGCGCCGCGCGCCGCGGCGATGTACTTGAGCACCACCCCGGACTGCTTGACGCCGAGCGCGGCGGTCGGCTCGTCCAGGATCAGCACGCGCGCGCCGAAGTAGACCGCCCGCGCGATCGCGACGACCTGCCGCTGGCCGCCGGAGAGGTTGCCGACGGGCTGCTCGATGTCGGGCAGGTCGATGCCCATCTTCTTCAGCTCCTCGTCGGTGATCGCGCGCATCCTGCGCACGTCGAGCCGCCGGAACGGCCGCGGCCCGGTGCGCAGCTCCGAACCGAGGAAGAAGTTGCGCCACACCGGCATCAGCGGCACCATCGCCAGGTCCTGGTAGACGGTGGCGATCCCGAGGTCGAGGGCCTCGCGCGGGGAGGACAACCGCACCTCCGCGCCGTCGACGACGTAGGCCCCCGTGTCGTGGGCGTACAGGCCGGCGACGATCTTGATCAGCGTGGACTTGCCCGCGCCGTTGTCGCCGAGGATGCAGGTGACCTGTCCGGCGCTGACCGACAGGGTCACCCCCGCCAGCGCCGTGATGTTGCCGAAGTTCTTGCCGACGCCGTCCAGCCGGATGATCGGCCGGGCCGGGGCGTCCCCGTTCTCGGGTGCCGCCGTGGTCGTCTCCGTCATCGCCCTCACCTCCTACTGGTCTGGCGCCGGACCCACGCGTTGATCAGGGTGGCCAGCAGCAGCATCGCCCCGACGAAGAACATCAGCCAGTTGTTGTCCCAGCCCGCGTAGACGATGCCCTGCTTGGTCATGCCGTAGATGAACGCGCCGATGGCCGCGCCGACGGCGGTGCCGTAGCCGCCGGTGAGCAGGCAGCCGCCGATGACCGCCGCCATGATGTAGAGCAGCTCGTTGCCGACGCCCTCGCCGGACTGCACGGTGTTGAACGCGAACAGCAGGTGCATCCCGCTGAACCAGGCCGCGAAGCCCACGGTCATGAACAGGCCGATCTTGACCTTGTGCACCGGGACGCCGACCGCGCGGGCGCTGTCGGCGCTGCCGCCGACGGCGTAGATCCAGTTGCCGATCCTGGTGCGCAGCAGCACCCAGGTCGCGACGGCGACGAACAGCAGCCACCACAGCACGGTGACCCGCACGGTGAAGCCGCCGACCTGGAAGCTTGAGGCGAAGACCAGCCGCGCCGAGGCGAACCCGTCCATGTCGGAGATGCTGTCGGTCGCCACGCCCCCGGTGATCAGCTTGGTCATGGCGACGTTGAGGCCCTGCAGCATCAGGAACGTGGACAGCGTCACCAGGAAGCTGGGGATCCTGGTGCGGATCAGCAGCCAGCCGTTGGCGAATCCCACCGACAGCGAGAACAGCAGCGCCATGCCGACGCCGACCCAGACGTTCAGCGACAACTGGAAGGCGAACATGGCCGCGGTGAGCGCCGAGGTGATCACCGCGACGCCGGCGGACAGGTCGAACTCGCCGCCGATCATCAGCAGGGCGACGGCCACCGCCATGATGCCGATCGTCGAGCTCGCGTACAGCACCGTGGAGAACGAGGCCGCCTGCCGGAACGGCTCGGCCACCGCGTAGAACACGATGAACACGGCGACGGCGCCCAGCAGCGAGCCGACCTCCGGCCGGGCGAGGAACAGCCGCAGGAGCGAGCGCCGGGCGACCTGGGTGGGCGGCTGCCCGGGGCCGTCGCCCGGGGCGGCCTCCGGCGCGGTCAGTGTCCGGGTCATGACGGACTCACCGGGTTCCCTTCTCCGCGTAGGCCGCGACGTCGTCGATGTTGTCCTGGTCGACGAAGCTGGGGCCGGTCAGCACGGGTTCGGTGCCGCCGCCGGAGACGTTGCCGTTGGTGCTGTACAGCCACAGGCCGTCCACGGCCAGGTAGCCCTGCAGGTAGGGCTGCTGGTCGACGGCCCACTCGACGTCGCCGCTCTGGATGGCGCCGACCAGCTCCTCGTTGGTGTCGAAGGTGGCCACGGCGGCCTCGCTGCCGGCCTCGGCGACCGAGTCGATCGCGGTCATCGCGAACGGGGCGCCCAGCGTGGCGACGTAGTCGATCTCGGAGTCCTCCTGCAGCTTGGAGGTGATGCTCGACCGCACGTCCGGCATGTTCTGGCCGTCGACGTAGAGCGTCTCCGACTCGCCGTCGAACTCCTCGGCCAGCGAGGAGCACCGGGTCTCCAGCGCGACGTGGCCCTGCTCATGGATCACGCACAGCGCCTTCTGCGCGTCGACCTCGTTCAGCCGCTCGCCGAAGGCGGTCCCCGCGAGGTGCTCGTCGGTGCCGAAGTACTCCAGCAGGCCCATGTCCTCCCAGTGGTCGATGCCGGCGTTGAGGCCGACCACCGGGATGCCGGCATCGGCGGCCCTGCCGACCACCGACTCCAGCGCGTCGGGCTTGGCCAGGGTGACGGCGATGCCGTCGACGTCCTGGTCGACGGCGTTCTGCACCAGGTTGGCCTGGTTGCCCGCCTCGGGGTCGGAGGAGTAGACCAGCTCGACGTTGTCCTTGGCCGCCGCGGCCTCGGCGCCGCTGCGCACCAGGTCCCAGAAAGTGTCGCCGGGCGCGGCGTGGGTGACCATCGCGATGGTCAGGCGCGGGGTGTCGGCCGCCCCGCCGCCCCCGGCCTCCTGCTCCTGGCGGCCGCCTTCGGAGCTGCACGCGGTGAGCGCCAGGACCGCGCTCGCCGTGAGCGCGAACGGGATGGAGATTCTGCGGTTGCGGATCATTGGTGGTGCCTCTCAGCGGTCTAAGAGCGGGGAATGGGAGTCCTCGTGGTCTTTTCCGCCCTCCGGGATGCGGCGGGTCATGGGGTGGACGTGGTGGCGGGGCGCGGCCGGCGGCCGCCTCACCCCTGTTGGTGGCGGGCGCCCAGGCCGCAGCCGCTGAGATACCTGCGGGTGCGGACCGCGATCGGCAGCGGGACGTCGGGCTCGCACGGGTAGAGGTCCTGCTCGACGACCACGAACAGCCGCGCGTCGACCTCGTTCAGCGCGTCGATCACCGAGGCGGGGTCGGGCACGCCCGCGGGCGGCTCGACGCACACGCCGCGCTTGACCGCCTCGCCGAAGGAGAGGTTCTCCTCGGCGACGGCCCCGAGCACGTCGGGGTCCATCTGCTTGATGTGGACGTAGTCGACGCGCTCGGCGTAACGGTGGATCAGGCCGACGGCGTCGCCGCCCCCGTAGGCGACGTGCCCGGTGTCCAGGCACAGCGAGACGTGGTCGGGGTCGGTGCCGTCGAGGAGCCGCTCGATCTCCGGCTGGGTCTGGACGTGGCTGTCGGCGTGCGGGTGCAGGCAGAGCCGGACGTCGTAGTCGTTGAGCAGGATCTTGCCGAGCTCGTCGGCCGCGCTGTTGAGCGTGGCCAGGCCCTCGGCGTCCAGCCGCGGCGGTTCCAGGTACTCGCCGGTCTTCTCGTCGCGGAACAGCGGCGGGATGAACACCAGGTGGTGCGCCCCCACGGCGGCGGTCAGCTCGGCGACTCTGCGCGTGATGGCCAGTGTCCGCTCCCACTCGTGCGCGCGGTGCAGCGCGCCGAACACGGTGCCGCCGGAGACCTTCAGGCCGCGCCGGCCCACCTCGTCGGCCAACCGCGCGGGGTCGGTGGGCAGGTAGCCGTAGGGGCCCAGCTCCAGCCAGGAGTACCCGGCCTCCACCAGTTCGTCGAGGAACCGGTTCCACGGGAGCTGGTGCTCGTCGTCGGGGAACCAGACGCCCCACGAGTCGGGCGCCGAGCCCAGGACCAGCTTGTCCGTCGCCGGTGTGGGGACCGCGGGGGTGGTGGTCATGGTGTGCTGCCCTTCCTGGAGAGGATCCGCTCGGTTCTTTCGTCGGCGGCCGGGGTGGCGGCCCCGTCGGTCCGGTGCCGGATGGTCCGCACTTCGGTGCCTCCTACGGGACGCGTCACAGGTAGTGGCGCTGGGATCGCTTGGAATCGGCGTAGGCCGTGCGGGCGGCCCTGGTGCCGTCCAGCTCCGACACCTCGCTCACCGGAACGTCCCACCAGGCGTGCGACGGCGGGCCGGGCGCGTGCGGGTCGGTCTCGACGTGCACCACGGTGGTGCGGGTGGCCGCCTTGGCCTTCTCGACGGCGGCGCGGAACTCCGCCACGCCGTCGGCCCTGATCACCTGGGCGCCGAGGCTGGCGGCGTTGGCGGCCAGGTCCACGGGCAGCACGTCGCCGTCGAAGTCGCCGCTGCCGGGGTCGCGGTAGCGGTAGCGGGTGCCGAACCGCTGGGAGCCGAGGGACTCCGACAGCGAGCCGATCGAGGCGAACCCGTGGTTCTGCACCACGACGATGACGACCTTGAGCCCCTCGGCGACCATGGTGACGATCTCCTGGGCCATCATCAGGTAGGAGCCGTCGCCGACCAGGACGAACACCTCGCGGTCCGGGACGGCCATCTTCACCCCGACCCCCGCGGCCACCTCGTAGCCCATGCAGGAGTAGCCGTACTCGACGTGGTAGGCCTTCGGGTCGGTCGAGCGCCACAGCTTCTGCAGGTCGCCGGGCATGCTGCCGGCCGCGTTGATCACCACGTCGCGCTCGCCGACGAGGTCGTTGAGGGCGCCGAGCACGGCGGTCTGCGCGGGCGGCGGCCCGTGCTCGACGGTGCGGCAGGCATCGGCGATCCGGGTCCACTCGGCCACCAGCTCACCGATGCGGGCCCGGTGGACCGGCTCCACCTCCCAGCCGGCCAGCGCGGCCCCGAGCGCCTCCAGTCCGGTGCGGGCGTCGGCGACCAGCGGGACGGCCGCGTGCTTGACCGCGTCCAGCCGCGCCACGTTGAGGTTGACGAACCGGACGCCGGGATCGGCGAAGACGGTGTGGCTGGCGGTGGTGAAGTCGCTGTAGCGGGTGCCGATGCCCAGGACCACGTCGGCGCCGCGGGCCAGCTCGTTGGCCGCCGACGTGCCGGTGGAGCCGATCCCGCCGACCGCGCACGGGTGGTCCCAGGGCAGCGCGCCCTTGCCCGCCTGGGTCTCGGCCACCGCAACGCCCGTGGCCTCGGCGAACGCGCGCAGTGCCCCGGTGGCGCCGGAGTAGACGACGCCGCCGCCGGCGACGATCAGCGGCGCCCTCGCGCCGCGCAGCGCCTCGACGGCGCGCTCCAGAGCGGCCGGCTCCGGCACCGGGCGGCCCACGTGCCACACCCTGCGGCGGAAGAACTCCACCGGCCAGTCGTGCGCCTCCGCCTGCACGTCCTGCGGCAGGCACAGCGTCACCGCGCCGGTCTCGACCGGATCGGTGAGCACCCGCATCGCGGCCAGGGCCGCAGGGACCAACTGCTCGGGGCGGTCGATCCGGTCCCAGTACCTCGACACCGGGCGGAACGCGTCGTTGACCGAGACGTCCTGGCTGCGGCCGTCCTCCAACTGCTGCAGCACCGGGTCGGGCGCCCGGGTGGCGAAGACGTCGCTGGGCAGCAGCAGCACCGGGATCCGGTTGACGGTGGCCAGCGCCGCGCCGGTGACCATGTTGGTCGACCCCGGCCCGATCGAGGCGGTGCAGGCGAAGGTCTGCAGCCGGTCGCGCATCCGCGCGAACCCGACCGAGGCGTGCACCATGCCCTGCTCGTTGCGGGCGAGGTGGTAGGGCAGGTCGGCATCACCGGTGCGGGCGGCCTGGAGCAGGGCCTGGCCGACGCCCGCCACGTTGCCGTGGCCGAAGATGCCCCAGGCGCCGGCGATCAGCCGCCGCTCGACGCCGTCGCGCTCGGTGTACTGGGCGGCCAGGAAGCGCACCAGCGCCTGTGCGGTGGTCAGGCGGACGGTCGCTGGACTCACGTCGCTCACTTCTCCCTCTCGATCCTTCGCGGTCACAGCAGGCCCGCGGCCGTGTCGACGGCCGAGACGACGTCGTCGTCCTCGGGGTAGAGCAGGGATCTGCCGACGACCAGGCCCTTCACCGTCGGCAGCTTCAGGGCCCTGCCCCAGTTGGCGAACGCGGCCTCGGGGTCGGCGGGGACCTCGCCGCCGAGCAGCAGGGCCGGCAGCGTGGACGCGGCCATCACCCGCTCCATCTCCTCCACCACCGGCACCTTCAGCCAGGTGTAGGCCGATGCGCCGCCCAGGCCGGAGGCGATGGCGATCGCCCTGGTCATGGCGTCGGGGGACAGGTCGTTCTTGATCGCACCGTCGATGCGGTGCGAGACGAACGGCTCGACCATGGCGATGAGCCTGGCGGCGTTGAGCTCGTTGACGGCCGCGGCGCAGGCGCCGAGGGTCGGCGCGGTCCGGTCGTCGTCGTAGTCGATGCGCAGCAGCATCTTGCCCCCGCCGAAGCCCATCGCGGCGATGGCGGCGGCGTCGTAGGCGGTGAAGCGGTCGTCCATCTCGAAGGAGGCGCCGGCCAGCCCGCCGCGGTTCATCGAGCCGAAGACGGTCTTGCCGTCGAGGGCGCCGAGCAGCAGCAGGTCTTCAAGGATGTCGGCGGTGGCGAGGACACCGGTGACGCCGGGGCGCGACAGCGCGGTGCACAGGCGGTCGAGCAGATCGGCGCGGTCGGCCATGGCCATCGGGCGGCCGCCCGACCGCAGCGCCCCGCGCGCCGGATGGTCGGCGGCGATGATCATCGCCCTGCCGTTCTCGCCGACCGGCGAGGCGGCCCGGACCCTCCCGGCGGCGGCCTCGGCGATGGCGCCCGGGTTGTGCACGCGGATGTCGACGATCTCGCGCAGCCGCTCAACCGGCATCGCTCACCCCGCTCAGCCTGGCCTCGACCTCGTCGCCGGTGGGCATGGCGTCGGAGCAGGACAGCCGGGAGGCGACGATCGCGCCGGCGGCGTTGGCGAAGCGCATGGTCCGCTCGGTATCCCAGCCGGACAGCAGGCCGTGGCAGAGCGCGCCGCCGAAGGCGTCGCCGGCCCCGAGGCCGTTGACCACCTCGACCGGCACCGGCGGGACCTCGACCTCGCCGGAGCCGTCCACGGCGAGCACCCCCTTGGGGCCCTGCTTGACGACCGCCAGGTCGACGCCCTGGTCGCGCAGGGCGCCGGCGGCGGCCCTCGGCTCGGAGACGCCGACGGCGGTCTCGCACTCGTCCAGGTTGCCCACCGCGACGGTCACGTGCGGCAGCGCCCGCCGCACCCACGCGCGGGCCTGCTCGCGGGAGTCCCAGAACATCGGGCGGTAGTCCAGGTCAAGGACGGTGATGCCGCCCTTGGCCCTGGCCCGCAGCGCCTCAAGGGTCGCGGTGCGGCTCGGCTCCTGGCACAGGCCGGTGCCGGTGACCCAGAAGACGTCGGCGGCCCTGATCGCGTCGAGGTCGAGCTCTTCGAGGTGGATCTCCAGGTCGGGGGCCTTGGGCAGCCGGTAGAAGTACAGCGGGAAGTCGTCGGGTGGGAGGATCTCGCAGAACGTCACCGGGGTCGGCAGTCCGGCCACGCCGGAGACGAACCGGTCGTCCACGCCGTAGCCGGTCAGCGCCGCGTGCACGAACCGGCCGAACGGATCCTCGCCGGTGCGGGTGACGACGGCCGAACGGCGGCCGAAGCGGGCGGCGGCGACCGCGACGTTGGTCGGGCTGCCGCCGAGGAACTTGCCGAACGACCGCACCTCGTCCAGACCGACGCCGACCTGCTCCGGGTAGATGTCGACGCCCACGCGGCCCATGGTGACGACCTCGAAGCGGTCATCGGAGCGCGGCGGGCGCTCGCCGGTTCGCACCTTCACACCTCCGTCGGTTTTCGTCGGTTTTCGTCGATGGTGCTCCCGTCCGCCGTGCCCGCCGGGCGGCGGGCCCCTTCTCCCCCGAGGAGCGGGCGGTCATCGGCCCGGCCGGAGGTCGGCCGGGCGCACCGGTCGCCCCTCGCGCATGGAGCGGTCGGCGGCCTCGGCGATCAGCACGGCCTCCAGCGCGTCGGCGACGGTGCAGGGGCTCTCGCCGGAGCCCTTGACCATGTCGAGGAAGGCGACGATCTCCGCGTGGTAGGCGGGGGTGAACCGCGCCCAGAAGTTCGGCCACGCGGCGCCCGCGGGGAAGTCGACGCCGGTCTCGGCCGAGGTGAGCGGCGCGTGCTCGTCCAGGCCCACCGCGATGGTGCCCAGGGAGCCTGCGAGCTCCATGCGCACGTCGTAGCCCGCGCCGTTGTAGCGCGACCCCTGCAGGGTGACCAGCGTGCCGTCGTCGAGGCGCAGCACGGCCGCGGAGTTGTCCACGTCGCCGGCCTCGGCGAAGAACGCCGCGCCCCGGTTGCTGCCCAGCGCGTGGACCTCCACGACCTCGCGGCCGGTGACCCAGCGCAGGACGTCGAAGTCGTGCACGTGGCAGTCGCGGAAGATGCCGCCGGAGGCGGGGATGTAGGACGGGTGCGGCGGTTCGGGGTCGGCCGTGATCACGTGCACGCGGTGCAGCTCGCCGAGCTCGCCGTCCAGCAGGGCCGCGCGGGCGCGGGCGTATCCGGCGTCGAAGCGGCGCTGGAAGCCGATGTGCACCGGCACCCCCGAGCGCTCGACCTCGGCGAGGACCTCGACCGTTCCGGCGACGTCGGGCGCCACCGGCTTCTCGCAGAAGACCGGGATGCCGGCGCGTACACCGGCGGTGATGAGACCGGGGTGCGCGGTGGTCGCCGCGGTGACGACCAGGCCGTCCACCGCGCCGGGGGCGGTCAGCTCATCGGCGGACGCGACGGCGGCCCCGAGGCCGGCAGCCACCGAGCGGACGCGGTCGGCGTCGGCGTCGGCCAGCACCAGTTCCGTGACCTCGGGCCGGGCCGCCACGGCGGCGGCGTGCGAGGCGCCGATCCGCCCGGTACCGATGAGACCGATCCGCATGCGTCCTCCAAAAGGCGTCGGCGTCCCGGACCACGCGGGACTGTTCCGTGCGTCACATCCGATGAAGAAGTTTGTACGCCGAACCGGAAGACCGTGTCAAGACTTTGTCTAGACATAATGACGTCGTGATCTGACTGGTCGGGGGCCGTCCGGGCGCCGATCGGGAACCGGGAGAAGGCCGGACGGGTCAAAAGGTGTCCGTCCACGTCACGCAGTGCAGAAGGAGCCCCATGACCGGCAGCGCGTTCCCCGGCGAGAGCGCCGGGTACCTGATCCCCAACGACGACGTCCTCGGCCACGCCCTGATCGAGGCCTTCGCCGAACAGGAGGTCCGGGCCGGTCTCAGCGGTCCGACGAGCGTCCTGGTCGAGGTCCCCGACGACCGGCCGCTGACCCTGGACGTCACACCGGTCCGCGAGCAGGCCCGGACGATCGCGCTCGAAGACATGAGCACCGAACTGCCCCCGCTGATCCGCGGCTTCGTGCGGGGGGTGATCCGCTCATGCCGCCGCGGCGGCGTCCGCATCGGGACGCACTATCCCCTGCCCGACGACGACGCCGCCGGGCACGCCCTGCTCCGGGCGTTCGCCGACGCGGGGACCGCCGCGGTCTTCACCGACCCGGTGAACCTGCGGATCCCGCTCCCCGAAGGGGAGCACGTCACGGCCGACACCGGGCGGTTCCGCACGCAGGCCGACGCCGCCCTCCCCGGAGAGCTCCCCGAGCTCGCGCGGGCCTTCGCCGAGCAGGAGCTGGAGGTGTTCGCCCGCAGGGAGAGGCGGCGCACCGACCTCGGGGACACGCTGGACCGGCTGCGGCTGCGCGTCTACTCGGAGGAGGCCATGGAGCCCCGGTTCAGGGAGCAGTTCCTCACCCGGGAGCTCGCTCCGGGGCTGCGGGAGACGGTGGTCGCCGACTACCCCGACTCCATCTCGCCCCTGGAGCGCAGTGCCGCGGACGGCCACGGCGTCTCCGACGACCAGGTCTTCCTGCGCGCGATCGAGGCGGCGATCGAGGCGGAGCCGGTCGACACCGAGGTCATGGAGCTGCGCGACGTTCCGCTGCTGCACATCACGGGCCGGCACCGCTACGTGGGCGCGCACGTCCACGTCCTGGCCCGCCACCTCGGCTCGGCCTCCCGCGAGCACGGCGCCCTGGTCGCCTTCCCCATCCCCGAGCTGCTCCTGGTCCACCGGATCGGCGCCGCCCACGTCATCCACGCCCTGGAGACCATGCAGGACCTGGCCGCCCGGCACGCCGAGGTCGGCCACAAGGCGATCTCCGCGCAGATCTACTGGTGGCGGCCCGGGGAGCACGAGCGGCTCGACGAGAACCGGGCACCCGAACCCGGCCGCGCGCCCCGCCTGGAACCGGTGCGGATGGAGGTGGACCACGAGGCCAAGAGCATCGCGCTGCACTCCTCCGACGACTTCAGCCGGATGGTGGCGGAGCTGACCGGCATGTGATCCCGGGGCCTGCCTTGACCGCAGGGGGCTGTGGAACTCAACCCGAGGACGCAAGCCCGCGGTGACCGGGCGACGGTGCACGCCGCCCCCAACCCCAGAGGGTCGTGAAACCTCAACCCCAGGGGGTCGAGGTGGAAGGGACCCACTCGCGCGCCCACTCCATCCCGGGGCCGGCCTTCACTCCTCCTGGACTGAGGTTCAAACCCCTCAGGGGGCGAGCCTCCTTCGGAACCCTCTGGCGCCGCGGCGGGTGGACGGGCGGTTGAGCCTGGTCTGGCGGCGGCCCTGGCGCCACCGGGGCAGGGTGTCGCGCGCCAGGTCGGCGGCGCCGATCAGGCCGGCCTCGTTGCCGAGCGCCGCGGGCACGACCCGGGCCTCCGGCCGGTAGCCGCGGCCGGTGAGGTTGCGCCGGAACGCCGTGCGCGCCGGGCCGAGCAGCAGGTCGCCGGCTTCGGAGACGCCGCCGCCGATGATGAACAGCTCCGGGTCGAAGGCCGCCGCGAGGTTGGCCAGGCCGATGCCGAGCCAGGTGCCGGCGTCCTCCAGCAGCTCGATACTGGCCCGGTCGCCCTCGCGAGCCAGGCCGCTGACCAGCGGGCCGGTGATCTGCGCCGGATCGCCGTCCACCGCCTGGATCAGCCTGCGCGCCACCGGCGAGTCGGCCGCAGCCAGCTCGCGCGCGTCGCGGGTCACCGCGTTGCCGCTGGCGTACTGCTCCCAGCACCCGCGGTTGCCGCACTCGCAGCGGTGGCCGCCCGGCACGATCGTCATGTGCCCGAACTCCCCGACGAGGCCGTGGCGGCCCCGGTGCAGCATCCCGTCGACGACCACGGCACCGCCGATGCCGGTGCCGAGGTTGACCACGACCACGTCGGCGGCGTCCCGGCCGGCGCCCACGCACACCTCGGCCCACGCCGAGGCGTTGGCGTCGTTCTCCACCACGACGGGCAGCCCCAGCCGGTCCCGCAGCGCGTCGCGCAGCGGCTCGTTGCGCCAGGCGAGGTGCGGCGCGAACAGCACGGTGGCCCGCTGCTCGTCGACGAACCCGGCCGCGCCCACGCCGACGGCGTTGACCGGATGGTCGCGCCGCAGCTCCTCGACGACCCCGGCGATGGTGTCCTCGACGACCTTCGGGCTCTTGCTCCTGTCGGGCGTCTCGGTCCGCAGCCGGGCCAGCACCCGGCCCGCCGGGGTGACCACCCCGGCGGCCACCTTGGTCCCGCCGATGTCGATGCCGATGGTGAGTCCGCGCTGGTACAGCCCAACACCTTTGGAAAATGCCATAGCCGAGACAATCTATCGAGCTTTGACCGCCGAGTTCGCGGGGCGAGGCGGCTTCCCAGGCGCGGAACCGCTGTGCCGCCGGCGCTACGCGCACTGCGGCGGCCAACCCCCGCACACATCCGATCGCCGAATATCAATGATCGACCTGCGATGAGGGCGTCGGCCAGGTCCGCGCCGCGCGGCGGTGCGGACCGGGTCAGCGCCGCGCGCCGTGCGCCGGCGCGGCGGGCTCCGGCACGCCCGCGGGGACGGCCGGCAGCTCGATCGGCCCCTCCGGGACGAGGTCGTGCCGGCCGGCGATCAGCTCCTGCACCCGGATCTTCGCGCGGATCATCGGCCGGCGCAGCCACTGGTCCCGCCGCACGGCCAGCTCCAGCTTCCGCGAGCCCGCGGGGTAGTGCCAGCGTGCCCACGGCGATCCGGGAACGGCCAGCCGCACCGCGGCCACCACCGAGACCACCGGCACGAAGACGCCGGTGATCCCGGTCCAGATCTTGCCCTTGAGCAGGCTGACCACCGACCCGGCCAGGTTCACCAGGATCAGCGCGGCCAGCCAGGCGCGCACCGCCCCGCCCCCGGGCCCGGCCTCGCGCAGCTCCTCCCAGCCGAACGGCCGGATGCCGGTGAGGAGCAGCCCGGTGAGGGCGATCGCGACGAAGACCGCGTCGACGGAGGTGCGCCCCTGCTCGGTCCAGTACACGTCGCGCAGGTGCAGGATCAGCGCGAACTCGTCCAGCACCAGCGCGGCCCCGAACCCGAACAGCGCCGCCGTGGCGGCGATGGGCCAGCCCTCCCGGTCGGTGATGAGCAGTCCGGCCACGCCGCCGGTCAGCATGAACGCCACCCCGAACACCACGTGGTGGATGTGCAGCCCGCCTGGTCTGACGTTGCCCGG
Source organism: Spinactinospora alkalitolerans (assembly GCF_013408795.1). Lineage (NCBI taxonomy): Bacteria > Bacillati > Actinomycetota > Actinomycetes > Streptosporangiales > Nocardiopsidaceae > Spinactinospora > Spinactinospora alkalitolerans. The sequence continues at coordinate 327,441 of NZ_JACCCC010000001.1, read as the reverse complement.
CCACCAGCGGACCCTGGCCCGGATCATCCGGACGCTGAGGCGGATCAGCAGGAACCCGAGGACGAACGCGACGAAGAAGCTGAACAGCGGCAACCGCCCCGTGCCGACGACGTGGGCCACGAACCATTCGGCCATGCGTGTCTCTTCCCGCGCCGCACCGTCCGGCGCGGCGGCTTCACGTGTGCGTCAGCCATCGGCCGACGGTCAACACCTCGTCCGCGCTCGATTATGCCGCCGCGAACACCCCCGCCGATCCACCCCGCCACCGCGGACCGGGCTCCTGCGGGGGTGTGAGAACGACCACGCCACCGGGCGGCCCCGGCCGGGAGGGCGGGGCCGCCCGGATGAGGGCTGGATCGTTGATGGGGAGGGGGCGGGGATCGTCTCCAGGCCCTGCCGGACCACTGCGAGCCTGGTGGGGCTGTTGTCAGCGCGCAGCGTCCGGCGACGCGAAAGGGCGCGGGACTCCCGCCGCTCAAGGCCCCGGCCGCCCGTGGCGGGCGACCGGCACGGGCGGATACGGCGTGACCTTTCGCACCGCCGGTGCCGGCGCGCTGACGGCAGCCTTCCCCACGTCATGCGGTGGTGCACGGAGGGCCGGGGCCACACCTCCGATTCCCACCGACGACCTAAAGGACGGCGGGGTCCTCCACCAGGTCCGAGGCGTCGGCCGGGGGCGGCGTCTCGTAGGGGAAGTGGGTGGCGCCCAGCCCCGGTTCGAGGTCGAACAGCCAGGTGGCCTTCTCGTCGTACTTGGCGAAGAAGGGCTTGGCGACCAGTTCGGGGTCGCGGGCCTGCAGGAAGCGCAGGACGAACAGCTTCTCGCCCCCGACCTCGGTCACGCCGTCGACGCAGACCTTGCCGGGCGTGGCCGACATGGACGGGCCGCGTACGGTGCGGGCCAGGCCCGAGACGTTCTTGTAGGCGTCGCGGAAGATGTCGTAGGCGCGGGCCAGCGGCACGGCGAAGTAGTCCTGCGGGCCGGTGTCGCGCTCGACGAACATGTAGTACGGGACCATGCCGTGGCGGACGTGCGTGCGCCACATGCTCTCCCAGACCGTCGGATCGTCGTTGATCGTGCGGATCAGCGGCGCCTGGGTGCGGATGACCGCGCCGGTGTCGCGGACCCGCCGGACGGCCTCCCGTACCAGGTCCGGCGCCATCTCGGCGGGGTGCGAGAAGTGCGCCATGAACGCGAGGTTCTTGCCCGAGGCGACGACCTTCTCGAACAGCCGCAGCGTGTCGTCGGCGTCGGGGTCGGTGACGAAGCGCTGCGGCCAGTAGGCCAGCGACTTGGTGCCGATCCGGATCGACTCCAGGGTCTCGACCTTGAGCAGCGGCTCGATGTAGCGGGCGAGGACGCCACCGCCCATGATCATCGGGTCGCCGCCGGTCAGCAGCACGCTGGTGACCTCGGGGTGGTGGTGCAGGTAGTCGACGAGGTGGTCGATCTCACTGGAGGCGAACTTCAGGTCGGGCTCGCCGACGAATTGGGCCCAGCGGAAGCAGTACGTGCAGTAGGCGTGGCAGGTCTGGCCCTGCTTGGGGAAGAACAGGACGGTCTCGGCGTACTTGTGCTGCACGCCCTCGAGGGGGTCCTCCGGGCCGAGCTTGGGGACGTTGAGATCCATCTGCCCGGCCGGGTGCGGGTTCAGGCGCGCCCGCACCTCGTTGGCCGCCTGGTTGATCTCCTTCTTGGGCGCGTCCTTGCGCAGTAGATCGGCGATCCTGGCGACGTCCTCCTTCGGCAGCATGTCCGCCTGGGGGAAGGTCAACCGGTAGATCGGATCGTCGGGAGCGGCGGCCCAGTCGATCAGCTCGTCGACGACGTAGCTGTTGACCCGGAACGGCAGCACCGTGGCCACCGCGCGGGCCGCGAGGCGTTCGTCCTCGGCGAGCCCTGCACGGGCCGTGAACTCGTCCAGGTGTTTCGCCGTGTAGGCACGGAACCGACGTCCGGCGGACGGGGACAGTGCCGCTTCGTGCGTCAAGCTCACGCGTCTCCTTTCAAGTGACCAGAGGCCGTCCGCCGGTCAGCGGGCGGCCGCGGCCCCGCGGCCGCGCGTTTTCACACAGCCGAGAGCCACCCATAACGTGAACGGTGTGGTTGCAAGCGTCGGCCCGAGGAGTGACCGACTCCCGGGCCGAGCGACGGGTATACCCGATCTTGGGGGATTCTTACCCATTTTGTGGAATTCACGCTCTGACCTGCCCGTTTCAAGGGGGCGCCGACACGGCGCCCCGCACTCGGCGTAGCCTTGCGCGCGGACCTCGGGTTACTCGGGTTAGAGGCGGGGCGAGGCCCATATCTGGTACGGAGCCCACTTCACGGCCGAACCGAGGAGCCCGATGAGCAGCGCATCCCCAGGGGGCCGGACCCCGTCAGCCCTCTCGCCGGTGATCGCGGTCGACGCGATGGGCGGCGACCACGCGCCGCACGAGATCGTCAAGGGCGCGGTGCGCGCGGTGCGCGAGCACGGGCTGCGCCTGGTCCTGGTCGGGCGCACGCCCGAGATCGCGTCACTGCTGACCGAGGAGGACGCCGGGCGGGAGATCCCGATCGTGCACGCCGACGACACGCTGGCCATGCACGAGGGCGCGCTGGCCAGTTGGCGGCGGCCGCGCTCCAGCGTCGCCGTGGCCTGCAAGCTGATCCGGCAGGGCGACGCCGCCGCGCTGGTCTCGGCCGGGTCGACCGGCGGGGTGGTGGCCACCTCGACCGTGCGGCTGCGCACCCAGTCCGGCGTGCTGCGCCCGGCGCTGGCGCTGGTGCTGCCCACCCGGCCGGTGCCCACGATCCTGCTCGACGCCGGCGCCAACGCCGACGCCAAGCCGGAGATGCTGGTGCAATTCGCCCACCTGGGCGCGGCCTACGCGCAGACGGCCCACGGCGTCGCCGAGCCCCGCGTCGGCATCCTCACCATCGGCTCCGAGCCCGGCAAGGGCAACAAGCTGGCGCGCAAGGCCGCCGAGCTGCTCACCGCCACCGCGGCGGGCCCGCCCAAGCTGGACTTCCGCGGCAACATCGAGGGCCACGACCTGCTGGCCGGGCTGGTCGACGTGGTGGTCACCGACGGCTTCACCGGCAACGTCGCACTGAAGTCGGTGGAGGGCGCGGTGCGGTTCGCCTTCGACGAGATCCGCGGCGCGCTGACCGCCAACCCGCTGTCGAAGGCCGGCGCGCTGCTTCATCGCAAACCACTGCGCGAGCTGCGGGAGCGCCTGGACAGCGAGTCCTACGGCGGCGCGGTCCTGCTCGGCCTGAACGGGACCGCGGTGATCGCGCACGGCGACAGCCACGCCCGGGGGGTCGAGCGCGCCTGCCTCCTCGCCCACGAGCTGGCCTCCGGCCGCATCGTCGACCAGGTCCGGCGCCGCGTCACCGCCACCAACCGCAGCCCCACCTGGCTGCACCGGCTCGGCCAGGGCGAGGAGTGAGGGGCGCCCTTCGCCCACCCATTCGGCATCCGCGCTGGTCAGAGGATAGTGGTCGCGGTGGGTCGGTAGGCTTTGCGACATGGCCGACCCGCAAGAAGTCCTCTCGCAACGGGTCCGGTCCGCGCTCGGCGCCGCTTTCGGCGCCGACTACGCCGGAACCGACCCCGTCATTCGTCCTTCGCAGTTCGCCGACTACCAGGCCAACGCCGCCCTGGCGCTGGCCAAGAGGCTCGGCCGAAAGCCGCGCGACGTCGCATCCGACATCGTGGCTCACCTGGACGTCGAGGACGTCTGCCGAGAGGTGGAGATCAGCGGTCCCGGCTTCGTCAACCTGACGCTGCGCGACGACTGGATCGCCGACCGGGCCGGGGAACTGCTCGTCGACGAGCGCCGGGGCGCACCGCTGCAGCCGCGGCAGAACATCCCGATCGACTACTCCGCGCCCAACGTCGCCAAGGAGATGCACGTCGGGCACCTGCGCACCACGGTCGTGGGCGACGCGCTGGCCCGGACGCTGGAGTTCCTCGGCCACAACGTCATCCGGCAGAACCACATCGGCGACTGGGGCACCCCCTTCGGCATGCTCATCGAGCACCTGCTGGAGGCCGGCGAGGACTCCGACGAGGCCGCGCTGCTCAAGACCGACCCCAACGCCTTCTACCAGGCCGCGCGGGTCAAGTTCGACGGCGAGGGCGACTTCGCCGACCGCGCCCGCCGCAGGGTCGTGGCGCTGCAGAGCGGCGACGCCGAGACGCTGCGGCTGTGGCGGGAGCTGGTGGACCTGTCCACGGTCTACTTCAACCGGATCTACGCCAAGCTCGGCGTCACGCTCACCGACGACGACCTCGCGGGCGAGAGCACCTACAACGACATGCTCGGCCCGATCTGCGACGAGTTGGTGGAGAAGGGCATCGCCGAGGTGAGCGAGGGCGCGCTGTGCGTGTTCCTCGACGGCTTCACCGGCCGCGAGGGCAGGCCGGTCCCGCTGATCGTACGCAAGAGCGACGGCGGCTACGGCTACGGCAGCACCGACCTGGCGACCATCAAGTACCGGGCCGGGGAGCTCAAGGCCGACCGCGTCCTCTACGTCATCGGCGCCCCCCAGCACCTGCACCTGCAGATGGTCTACGAGACCGCGCGCAAGGCCGGCTGGCTGCCCGAGAGCACCGTCCCGATCCACGTGCAGATCGGCAACGTGCTGGGCGAGGACGGCAAGATCCTGCGGACCCGCAGCGGAGCGCCGATCCGGCTCATGGCGCTGCTGGACGAGGCGATCGAGCGCGCAGCCAAGGTGGTCGCCGAGACCCGCCCCGACCTGGACGACGAGGCCCGCGCCGCGATCGCCCGCGAGGTCGGCATCGGCGCGGTGAAGTACGCCGACCTCTCGGTCTCCCACGACTCCGAGTACGTGTTCGACTTCGACCGCATGCTCGCGCTGAACGGCAACACCGGGCCGTACCTGCAGTACGCGGCGGCGCGCATCCGGTCGATCTTCCGCAAGGGCGGGCTGGACCCCGCCGACGCCAAGGGCCCCATCACGCTGACCGAGCCGGCCGAGCGCGCGCTCGCGCTCACGCTGCTCGGCTTCGGCCCGGTGGTGGCGCAGGTCGGCGAGACCCTGGAGCCGCACCGCCTGTGCGCCTACCTGTTCGACCTGGCCCAGGCGTTCACCTCGTTCTACGAGCACTGCCCGGTGCTCAAGGCCGAGGACACCGCCGTGCGCGACTCCCGCCTGGCGCTGACGGCCGCAACCCTGCACGTCCTCGTCCAGGGTCTGGACCTGCTCGGCGTGGCCGCCCCGGAGCGCATGTAGCGCCCTCATGTTTTCGGCGATCTTGACCTCGTGGGCACTAAAACGCTGCAATAACGCCCACAAGGTCAACGTGAGTCTCAACCTCGGCCCCGGGATGGAGTGGGCGCGCGGGTGGATCCCTCCACCTCGACCCCAGGGGGTCGTGAAGGCCCGCCCCAGGAAGGACGGCGTGCGGGTGGGCGATTTCCGTCTAGGGGCCTTCGGCCACGCGAGAGAATCGCCCAGCCACCGCGGGTCCCTCCTTGGGCTGGTGTCGAAGCCCCCAGTGGCCAAGGTCAGGACTCAAGGTCAAGATCGCCGAGAGAACCACTGCAAAACGGACACTCTGCGTGCCTGCCCGTGCCTGCCGCCCCGACCTCGCCGCCGCTTTTCACTCCAGACCGCCTGTCCCAGGCAGCGAACAAGGCCGCACAGCAGACCGCGGCCGCAGGCACCTCAAGCCGGGCGCGACCTCTCCGCGGACCTCAGGAGCCGTCGCCCTTGGGGTGCCCGAGGCCGAGGCCGAGGTCGAGTGGGATGTCGATCGGGTGGTGCGGGGGCTTCGAGGCAGGGGCCGACGTGCTCGGAGTCGGCTTCGGGGTGCTCGGGGCCGGCTCGGGCTGGGCCGGTTGCGGAGAGCTCGGAGACGGTTCCGGGGCCGGTTCCGGGTTCGGCGCGGGCGGGTCGGAGGGGCGGCCCGGCTGCCCGCCCGGTGCCGTCGTCTCCGGCGGGTCCGGCCGTTGCGTCCGGGTCGGACGCTCCGGGGCCGCCGCGGCCGGTCCGGAGGCGACGTCCCGATCGGGCGCGGCACCGCCGCGCCCCCCTGCGGGCGCGTCACCGAACGCGCCGGGCGCATCCTCGGGCGCACCGCCGTCCTCCGGGGCCTCGGAGCGCTCCTGCGCGTCGGCGCGCGCCGACGCGCCACCCGGCGCGCTCGGTTCGGGCCGCGGGCTGCCGGGCGTCTCCGGCGGCGAGGCGGTCCAAGTCGGTTCGCTCGCCCCGTTCATCCCGATCTGGGTCGGCTCGTCCCGTCCCGGGAGCCCGATGAGCACGGCTCCCGCCGCCACCAGCCCCGCGGCCAGGGCGCCGACCGCCAGCCGGCGCCGCCGCTGCCTGCGTCGTGCCTGTCGTCGCCGGGCGATTCGGGTCATGCGCTCCGGCTGGGGATCACCGCTCATAGGATCGCTGACTTCTTCGTGGGATTGGACGCCCGGCCCCGCGGACCGTGGCCGGAAGCGGCCCCGGACTGTGATGGCGGACACCGGGCAGGCGGTCGTGCCTCATAGCACTGTAGATAACCGCTTCATCACTGATTGCCGGGATCGCACCCCCATCGGCCGCGATTCCCGTAACGAGCGGCTTCTCCCGTGCGCCATGTGATGGAAGTCACTGCTGATTCTAGGCGAAAACCCCGCCTTTCGACCGTCCGACCTGCGTCGACCTCGCGGGGTGCCCCGCGTGCCCCGCCGCCGCGATCGGCCGCCGCCACCAGGACAATAGTGTGGTGAACCGACGAAAAAGGAGGAACGGACATGAACCCCCCGCAGGACAGTGATGCGATCGGACCCACTCCGGGCACCTGGCATCTCGACCCGCTGCATTCGAGTTTGATCTTCGTCGCCCGCTACCTGCGCTTCGGCCGCGTCCAGGGCACCTTCGGCCGGGCCAAGGGCCTGGTCATGGTGGCCGACAACCCCCTGCACTCCAAGGTGGACGTGGCGCTGGAGGCCGCCAGCGTCAACACCGGCGTCGAGGCGCGCGACAACCACCTGCGCTCCGCCGACTTCCTCGACGTCGAGAACCACCCGGAACTGCGCTTCGTGAGCACGGGCCTGGAGAGGTCCGACCGCGGCAACGGCGTCTTCCTCATGTACGGCGACATGACGATCCACGGCACGACGCGCCCCATGCGCCTGGAGTGCCACTGGGTGGGCGAGTCCCCCGACTACGCCAGCCCCGACGAGATCTACGGGCACTTCTTCGCCGCCCACACCCGGATCAGGCTGTCGGACTTCGGCGTCGGCGACGGCGGCCCGACGGCCTGGGGCGAACGGCTCGTCGGCGACACCGTCGACGTCGTCCTGGAGATCAGGCTGCAGGACCGCGACCCGATCGACTTCCTCCGCCAGATCGGGCACGAATAGCGCGTCCGCGCACCGCGCATTCCGGGACCGCCCGGCGCGAGGACGCGTTCGGCGAAGGAGCCGACGGCCGGTCTCAGCCCCGCCGCAGCACCTCGTCGATCTCGGCGCGCGTGGGCATGGACGTGCTCGCCCCGTGCCGCTGGACGGCCAGCGACGATGCTGCGGACGCGAAACGAAGCGCCTGTTCGGGCGTGTTCCCCTCGGCCCGGGCCACGGCGAACGCACCGCAGAAGGTGTCCCCCGCCGCCGTGGTGTCGACGGCGGTGACCCTGCGGGCCGGCGCTCGGACGGGCTCCTCCCCTCGACGGCCGTAGAGCGAGCCGTCCTCGCCCAGAGTGATGATGGCCTCGGGCACCCGCCCCAGCAGGACGGTCAGCGCCTCCTCGGGGTTCTCCACACCGGTGATCGCGGCGGCCTCGTGCTGGTTGGGCACGATGAGGTCCACCGCGTCGAGCAGTTCGTCCGGGAGAGGACGCGCGGGGGCGGGCGTGAGCACCGTGGGAACACCGGCGGCCCGGCCGGCCCGGGCCGCGGCGACGACGCCCTCCATCGGCAGCTCCAACTGGAGCAGCAGGGCCGCGCTGCCCTCCAGCAGCGGCGCGTCCCCCGCCTCCAGGCCGGTCACCGTGCCGTTGGCGCCGGGGATGACGATGATCGAGTTGGCGCCGCTGCCCTCGACGACGATGTGCGCCACGCCCGAGGTCCCGGTCACCATCCGCAACCCGGAGACCTCGATCCCCGTCTCGACCAGGTTGCTGCGCAACTGGGTGCCGAACGCGTCGTCGGCGACGGCGCCGAGGAAGGCGACGTCACCGCCGGCCCTGGCCGCGGCCACCGCCTGGTTGGCGCCCTTGCCGCCGGGGATCTGCCGGAACTCCGTGCCGGTGACGGTCTCGCCACTGGCCGGTGCGGCATCGACGTAGGCGACGAGGTCCATGTTGATACTGCCGAATACCGCGATCCGCGGCGCCGATGCTTGGTTCACGATTGGCCAGATTACCCAGGACCGGCCGCCGCCGGCTGCGGCCCCGTCACCACCGGTCCGGATCGAGCAGCGGGACGGGCCTGCCCGCGGGATCGGAGAGCTCCAGCGTCCCCGGCCGCCCCTCCCGCATTTCCAGGACGTAGGGGGTCCGCTCCTCCAGGAACCGCAGATAGCCCACTGTTCCCGCGGAGTCGCTGCGGGCGGCCAGCCACTCCAGGACCTCGCGCCAGAGCCCGAACCCGTCCGGATGGACCTCCGCGCGCACCGACAGCGCCCATCCGCCGTGCCCGGTGCCGACCAGGACGGCGCCGACCGCACCCCCACGCGGGCGGCCGCAGCGGACCCACTGACCAGGGGGTACCGCTCCTCCTCGGCGACGCCGGCCAGGATGACGTGCCGCTCGGGCGCCGGGCCGAGGTCACAAGACCCCCTTGGCTTGAGGCGAAGACTCAGGCTCAGTCGCCGTCCGGCCTTCTCACCGTCTCAGTCCAGTTCGACGATGACCGGGGCGTGGTCGGAGGCGCCCTTGCCCTTGCGCTCCTCGCGGTCGATCCTCGCGCCGGTGACGCGGGCGCCCAGGGCGGGCGAGGCGAGCACGAAATCGATCCGCATGCCCTTGCGCTTGGGGAAGGACAGGTTCTTGTAGTCCCAGTAGGTGTAGGTGCCGGGACCGGGCGCGTGCGGCCGCACGACGTCGGCGAAGCCGGCCTCGACCACCGCCTGGAACGCCTCGCGCTCCGGCTTGGTCACGTGTGTACTGCCCTCGAACTCCGCCATGTCCCATACGTCGTCGTCCTGCGGCGCGACGTTGAAGTCGCCGCACAGCGCGATCTGCGCGCCGGGGTCCTCGGCCAGCCAGGTCAGGCCGGCGGCGCGCAGCCGGTCGAGCCACTGGAGCTTGTAGGCGTAGTGGGGGTTCTCGACGTCGCGGCCGTTGGGGATGTAGAGGCTCCAGACGCGCACGCCGTCGCAGGTGGCGCCGATGGCGCGGGCCTCGGCCGCGGCGGGGTCGCCCCAGCCGGGCTGCTCGGGGAAGCAGACCTCGACGTCGGCCAGCCCCACACGGGAGGCGACGGCGACGCCGTTCCACTGCGAGAGGCCGTGATGGGCCACCTCGTAGCCGAGGCCGGTGAAGACCTCCATGGGGAACTGGTCGTCGCGGCACTTCGTCTCCTGCATCGCCACGACGTCGACATCGCTGCGCTCCAGCCAGGCGGCGATCCGCTCGCCGCGGGCCCGAACACTGTTCACATTCCAGGTCGCCACTCGCACACCGCACAGGTTAGCCCCCGCGGGTGACATCGGCGGCCCGACGGCGCCGGGCGGCGCCCGGCACGGCGGACATGACCGAGCCCCTGGCGTGGCCGTCCTCCACGCCAAGGGCCCTTGCACGACTCCTGGCACACAGCGGGCTCTCGTAGTCGCTGTTGGTTAGATGACCACGACCGGAATCCGGTTCACATGTTTTTCATAGAATTCGCTATGTGACCACTCAGTCGCTCAAAGTGACGACTGGGGCGGGAGATTCGGAAACCCAGCTATTTCACAGCTTTCGCAAGGCGGTGTCACAGGGTGGACCGATTTCATATGGAATGCCGGTGTTCGAGCGGCACGCTCACGAAGACCGGAAGCCTCGTTCCGCCCGGGCGTCTATGTCCGGTCCGCCCGGGCGGATCGAGTCGGCGGGCCCCCCGACCTCGCCGAGAGCGATCAACAGGGAGTGACGCCGGAGCGGCGGCCATGGCGCGCGTCGCCGCCCCGGCCCCCTGGGCCGACGGCGCCACGTTTCGATCCGATCGCCCCGAGGCATCGGGGTCCGTGATCCACCTGCGGCATTATGGGACGGGAAACGGGCCGCGAGCGCGGCCCGCCCCCGGGAGCAGACCGCCCACCGGAATGCACTCCGACCGCGAGCCCCGCCACGCTAGGTGAACCGATGACCGAGACAGCGCCGCAACCGCACGTCCTCGTGATCGACGACGAGCCGAACATCCGAGACCTCGTCCAGGCCGCGCTGCGGTTCCACGGATTCAGCGTGAGCACCGCGGAGAGCGGCGGTGAGGGGCTCTCCCTCGCGCGCTCGCGCCGTCCCGACCTGATCGTGCTGGACGTGCTGCTGCCCGACATCAGCGGCTTCGACGTCTGCCGGCAGCTCCGCGACGGCGACAACGATGTCCCGGTCATCTACCTGACCGCGCGCGACACCCCCTCCGACACCGTCACGGGACTCTCCCTCGGCGGTGACGACTACGTCACCAAACCCTTCTCGGTCGAGGCGCTGGTCGCGCGGATCAGGGCGCTGCTGCGCCGGGTCCGGCGCGACGCGCGGCAGACCGGGGCCCGGTCCGCCGACGACGGCCTCCTGCGCGTCGCCGACCTGGAGCTCAACGAGCGGACCTGGACGGTGCGCCGCGACGACGTGCCCATCGACCTGTCCCCCACCGAGTTCCGGCTGCTCGCCTACCTGATGAGCAACGCCGGCCAGGTGCTGACCCGGGCGCAGTTGCTGGAGAACGTCTGGGGCTGGGACTACGCCGGCCAGTCCCAGATCGTCGAGACCTACGTCAGCTACCTGCGGCGCAAGCTCGACCCGCTCGGCCCGCCGCTCATCCACACCCAGCGCGGCGTGGGCTACGCCCTGCGCCTGCAGGACGACAAGTAGTGCCCCAGGACAGGCCGCTGCGCGCCCGGCTGCTGATCGGGCTGCTCGCCGTCACCGGGGCCGGTCTGCTGGTCACCTGCGTGGTCGGCTTCCTGACGCTGCGGGCGTTCATCACCGAGCGCCTGGACGCCCAACTGCTCCTCACCACCGAGCGCGCCATGGCGCGGCTGGACAACGACACGCCCCCGGTGGGCATGGACGCCCCCAGCCCATCGCCCTACTTCGTGGTGCTGCTCAACCCCGTGACCGGCGAGGTCGAGCAGATCTACGGCGACACGCTGCGCGAGGACGTCGTGCTGGACCGCATCGCGACCGTGTCGCTGGACCGGCTGAAGTCCTACAGCTCGACGCGCGAGATCTTCGAACTGGGCGGCGTGGACGACAGCGTGCCGCCGCACCGCGCCACCGTGCGGATGCGCTCCGACGCGGTCATGGTGAGCGGCGTGCCCACCGACGACCGCGAGGCCTACCCGTGGCAACTGGTGCTGACCCAGCTCGTCACCGCGGGCCTGCTGCTGGGCGGGCTGACCTTCGCGGGGCGGGGGCTGATCGTGCGGGGTCTGGCGCCCCTCGACCACATGGCGACCACCGCCAACCAGATCAGCACCGGTTCCGACCTCGCCGACCGCATGCCGGGCGCCGACGCCCACAGCGAGGTGGGCCGGCTGGGCATGGCGATCAACACGATGCTGAGTCGGATCGAGCACGCCTTCCGGGCCCAGCGCGAATCGGAGGAGCGGGTGCGCGCGTTCGCCGCCGACGCCTCCCACGAGCTGCGCACGCCGTTGACCACGATCCGCGGCTACGCCGAGCTGTACCGCCAGGGCGCCATCCCCGCTGAGGAGCTGCCCGGGGCGATGCGCCGCATCGAGAACGAGGCCGAGCGGATGAGCCGGCTGGTGGCGGAGCTGCTGGAGCTCGCCCGGCTGGACCGCACGGGCTCGCTGCAGTTGGTGACGGCCGACCTCGCCGCGGTGGTGCGCGAAATGGTGGCCGACGCCAAGGCGCTGGAACCGGCCCGCCGGATCGACATGGAGCTGCCGGAGCGGCTGGAGTGCGAGATCGACGAGACCCGGTTCCGCCAGATCCTGGCGAACCTGCTGGCCAACGTCCGCGAGCACACTCCCGAGGACACCCCGGTCACGGTGCGGCTGGGGCCGGACGACTCCGGGGACGCGGTCTCGCTGGAGGTGGCCGACACCGGCCCCGGCATGGCCGACGACGACGTGCACCGCGCCTTCGACCGCTTCTACCGGGGCAACCGCGCCCCGGGCGGCGGCAGCGGCCTGGGCCTGTCCATCGTGCACGCCATCGCCACCGCCCACGGCGGGGACGTGCGGATCGAGTCCCGGCCGGGCGAGGGCACGACGGTCGCGGTGCACCTTCCGGCGCGGCGGTGAGGCCGGACCGAGGGGCCGGCGGGACCCGCGGTCCCGCCGTCGGCGAGGGAGCCGGACCGCCGAGGCATCAGCGGACTACCAGCGGGTAGGGGTGTGGCACACACCACAGTCGCGTCTATGAGGTGACCTGGATGACCACCGTGAAACCCGGCGCGGGCCCCGAGCACGTCGACGAGCGCCAGGCGCGCAAGGTCGCGGAGGCCGCGCGCGAGAGCGAATGGCGGCGGCCCAGCTTCGCCAAGGAGCTCTACCTCGGCCGGCTCCGCCTGGACCTCGTCCACCCCTACCCCCGGCCCGGCGGCGAGGCCGTCCGCACCGGCGAGGCGTTCCTTGAGCGGCTCGCGGAGTTCTGCGCCACCATCGACGCGCAGCGCATCGAGCGCGAGGAGCGCATCCCCGACGAGGTGATGCGCGGGCTCAAGGAGCTCGGCGCGCTCGGCATGAAGATCCCCGAGGCCTACGGCGGCCTCGGGCTCAGCCAGGTCCACTACAACCACGCGCTCACGCTCGCAGGCTCGGTCTCCCCCGCCATCGGCGCGCTGCTGTCGGCGCACCAGTCGATCGGGGTCCCCCAGCCCCTCAAGATGTTCGGCACCGAGGAGCAGAAGCGCGCGTTCCTGCCCCGCTGCGCCACCACCGACATCAGCGCGTTCCTGCTGACCGAGCCCGACGTCGGCAGCGACCCCGCCCGGCTGCACGCCACCGCCACGCCCACGGAGGATGACTCGGCCTACCTCATCGACGGCGTGAAGCTGTGGACCACCAACGGGGTCGTCGCCGACCTGCTCGTCGTCATGGCCCGGGTGCCCAAGGGCGACGGGCACCGGGGCGGCATCACCGCGTTCGTGGTCGAGGGCGGATCCGAGGGCATCACCGTGGAGAACCGCAACCGGTTCATGGGGCTGCGCGGCCTGGAGAACGGGGTCACGCGCTTCCATCGGGTGCGCGTGCCCGCGGAGAACCGGATCGGCCGCGAGGGCGAGGGACTGAAGATCGCGCTGTCCACGCTCAACACCGGGCGGCTGTCGCTGCCGGCGCTGTGCGTGGGCGCCGGCAAGTGGTCGACCAAGGTCGCGCGCGAGTGGGCGCGCGAGCGGGTGCAGTGGGGGCGGCCGGTGGGCCGGCACGAGGAGGTCGCCAAGAAGATCTCCTTCATCGCGGCCACGACGTACGCGATGGAGGCGATGCTCGACCTCGCGAGCCAGCTCGCCGACGACGAGCGCAACGACATCCGGATCGAGGCGGCGATCACCAAGCTGTGGGCGTCGGAGATGGCCTACCGGATCGCCGACGAGCTCGTCCAGATCCGCGGCGGCCGGGGCTTCGAGACCGCCGACTCCCTCGCCGCGCGCGGCGAGCGCGGTGTGCCCGCCGAGCAGATGCTGCGCGATCTGCGGATCAACCGCATCTTCGAGGGCAGCACCGAGATCATGCACCTGTTCATCGCCCGTGAGGCCGTCGACGCGCACCTGGCGGTGGCCGGCGACATCATCGACCCCGAGGCCGACAACGCGGCCAAGGCCCGCGCCGTCGCCAAGGCCGGCGGGTTCTACGCCAAGTGGCTGCCGACCCTCGTGGTCGGCGAGGGGCAGATGCCGTCGTCGTTCGGCGAGTTCGGCCCGCTGGGCCGGCACCTGCGCTACGTCGAGCGGTCCGGGCGCAAACTGGCCAGGTCCACGTTCTACGCGATGTCGCGCTGGCAGGGCCGGCTGGAGACCAAGCAGGGCTTCCTCTCCCGGGTGGTCGACATCGGCGCCGAGCTCTTCGCGATCAGCGCCGTGGTCCTGCGGGCGCACAGCGACGCCGCCGAGCACCCGGAGCGCGCTCAGGGCGCCCGCGAGCTGGCCGACGCGTTCGCCCGCCAGTCGCGGGTGCGCATCGAGGGCCTGTTCTCGGCCATGTGGTCCAACACCGACGACGTCGACGGCAAGCTCTCCCGCAGGGTCATGGAGGACCGCTACACCTGGCTGGAGGAGGGCGTCCTCGACCCCTCGCTGCCCGGCCCGCTGATCGCCCCCGCCGAGCCCGGCCCCTCGCGGAAGGAGAACGTCCACCGCAGAATGGGATAGCGACCCGATCCGGCGGCCGACCGTCGTTTCTCGGCGGGCCCCGGGGGATGGCGGGTGTCATCCGGCACCGCTACGTTAGTACTCGTGTACGAACCAGCGCCGCTCCCCCACCCCAGGCGCGACACCACGCTGTCGCGCGCCCAGGCCCGCCGGATCGCGTTGGCGGCGCAGGGGTTCGCCGACCGCCGGCCCGCGGCCGGTGCGACGATGCGGCACCTGCGCCGCGTCATCGGCCGCGTCGGCGTCATCCAGATCGACAGCGTCAACGTCCTGGTGCGCAGCCAGTACCTCCCGGTCTACGCGCGGCTCGGCCCCTACGACCGCGCGCTGCTGGACCGGGCGACCGACCGGCGGCACCGGCACCTCGTGGAGTACTGGGGGCACGAGGCGAGCCTGCTGCCGCCCGCGACGCACCGGCTGCTGCGTTGGCGCATGGCGCGGGCCCGCGACGAGGCGTGGGGGCGCATGCGGCGCATCGCCGAGGACCGGCCCGACCTGGTGAAGTCGGTGCGCACGGAGGTCGAACGCATCGGCCCGGCCACGTGCAGGGAGATCGAGACCGCCCTGGAGCACGACCGGCCGCGGGGCAAGGGGCAGTGGTGGGACTGGTCGGAGGTGAAGACCGTGCTGGAGTTCCTGTTCTGGTCCGGCCAGATCACCACCGACGGCCGCACCCGGCAGTTCGAGCGCCGCTACGCGCTGCCCGAGCGCGTCGTCCCGGCCGACGTCCTCAACGCCTCCGACCCCGACCCCGACGACGCCCGCAGGGAGCTGGTGCGCATCGCCGCCCGCGCGCACGGCGTCGGCACCGAGGCGTGCCTGCGCGACTACTTCCGCCTCAGCGCGGCCGAGGGCCGTGCGGCAGTGCGCGACCTGGTCGACTCCGGCGAGCTCGTGCCGGTGGCCATCGAGGGCTGGCAGCGCCCCGGCTACCTGCACCGCGACGCTCGGGTCCCGCGCCGGATCGGCGCCCGCGCGCTGCTCAGTCCGTTCGACTCCCTGGTCTGGGAGCGGGAGCGGACCCGGCGGCTGTTCGACTTCGACTACGGTCTGGAGTTCTACGTCCCCGCGGCCAAGCGCAGGTACGGCTACTACGTGCTGCCGTTCCTGCTCGGCGACCGGCTCGTGGCGCGCGTGGACCTGAAGGCCGACCGCAGGGCGGGTCGGCTGCTGGTCCACAACACGGTCCTGGAGGACGGCGCCCCGCCCGAGACCACCGACGAACTCGGCACCGAACTCGCGCACATGGCCGCCTGGCTGGGTCTGGAGAACGGCCCCGCCACCCCGTCCCGGTGACGGGGCCCGGCCGTCCGGCCCCGGCCGGCCCCGGCGGTCAGCGCGTGTCTATGGCGGCCATGCCGGGCTCGGGGTAGCGCTCACCCGCCGCGCTGACGGCGGCCTTCCCAGGTCATGCGGTGGTGAACGGGAGGCTGTGGCCACAGCCTCTCCGAACAACGCGTCTAGACCCAATGCCGTTCAGTTAGGGGCTGATGTGCCTTGTCAACCCCGGCCCCTGCCCCCTGGAGCATGAAGAAGGGGTTCCCTGGTAGAACAGTCATCTCTCACAACGCCTGTCACCAGGGAACCCCTTGCCCGACCATTGTGCCACGACCCGCGAAGTCCGCTCCGCCCCCAGCGTCTTCGCCCCCGGCCACCTGGGAGAACTCACCCAGATCGTGCCCTTCGAGATGGTCGACGCCGTGCTCGCCGAGCGCGGCAGACACCACCAGCGACTCCGTCTCCTGCCCGCCCGCGTCGTGGTGTACCTGCTCCTGGCAGGTGGACTGTTCGCCCCCTTGGGCTGGACCGCGATCTGGCGCAAACTCACCAGCGGCCTGAACCTGACCCCCCGCCCCACCGCCTCGGCGCTGTTCTACGCCCGCAAACGCCTGGGCCCCGCACCCCTCAAAGCCCTGTTCACCCTCCTGGCCGACCCCACCCACACCGCCCACCGGTTCAAAGGGCTGCTGGTGTGCGCCATCGACGGCACCCTGCTGGACGTGCCCGCCTCAGCAGCCAACCGGAGTGTGCACCGCTCCCAGGGAGCGACCCGCTGGGCCGGGGCGGGCTACCCCCAGCTACGGCTGCTGGCCCTGGTAGCGACCGGCTCGCGCGCACTCCTGGCAGCCACGTTCGGCCCCGTCCGCCACGGCGAGACGGCCTACGCGCCCGCCCTGTGCCAGGCGATGGGCCCAGGCCGGCTGGTCCTGGCCGACCGCGGCTTTGACGCCGCCACCGTGCTGGAAGAGTTCACCGCGACCGGAGCCGAGATACTCGTGCGCATGAGCGCCGGCAGCAACCCCCGACGGCTACGCCGACTCAAGGACGGGACCTGGCTGGTCATGCGCGGCAAGCGGCGGCTACGGCTGATCGAGGCACAGATCACCATCGCCACCGGCCAGGGCCAAAGCACCGGCCGCTACCGGTTGGCCACCACCCTGGTCGACGTCGACCGCTACCCGGCTACCGACCTGGTGGCCCTGTACCACCAGCGGTGGGAGATCGAGACCGCCTACGGTGAGCTGAAGTCCTCCCTGCTCGGCCGCCGGGTGCTGCGGGCCAAGGACCCCGAAGGGCTGGAGCAGGAGGTGTGGGCGCTGCTGGCGACCTACCAGGTGGTGCGGTACGCGATCGCTGACGCGGTGACCGCCACCGGCCACAGCCCGCTCCAAGCGAGTTTCACCGTGGCGGTCGAGGCCGCCCGGGACTGCTTGGTCCGGGCCGAGAACACCATCGCCGGCGAGCGGGTCGACCTGCGGGGGGTGATCGGGCAGCAGGTGTTGGCGAACCTGCTGCCCCAGCGGCGTCTGCGGACGGCGCCGCGGGTGGTCAAACGCGCGATCTCGAAGTACCACGCCCGCTCCAACGGGGTAGACCGCACTACCTACAAAGCCACCGTGGACATCACGGTGTTGACAGAGCCCTGACTTCCTTAACTGAACGGCATTGCGTCTAGACCCGTTCGATGACGGTGACGTTGGCCTGGCCGCCGCCCTCGCACATGGTCTGCAGGCCGTAGCGGCCACCGCTGCGGTGCAGTTCGTGGACCAGCTTGGTCATCAGGACGGCCCCGGTCGCGCCCAGCGGGTGGCCGAGGGCGATCGCGCCGCCGTTGGGGTTGGTCCTGGCCGGGTCGGCGCCGGTCTCCTTGAGCCAGGCCAGCGGCACCGGCGCGAACGCCTCGTTGATCTCGGTGACGTCGATGTCGTCGATGCTCAGCCCGGCCTTCTTCAGCGCGGTCCTGGTCGCGGGGATCGGGGCGGTGAGCATGTAGACCGGATCGTCGCCGACGAGGGAGAGCTGGACGACGCGGGCCAGCGGCGTGAGGCCGTGCTCCTTGACGGCCCGCTCCGAGGCGATCAGCACGGCGCTCGCGCCGACCGAGATCTGGCTGGCCACCGCAGCGGTGATCGCCCACCCCTCGCGCAGCGGGTCGAGCCCGGCCATCGCCTCCAGCGAGGTGTCGGGGCGCACGCCCTCGTCCTGGGTGACGCCGGCCAGCGGCGCGATCTCCTTCTCGAAGTGCCCCGCCCCGCGCGCCGCCGCGGCCCGCTGGTGGCTCTCCAGCGCGAACGCCTCCAGGTCGTCGCGGTCGAACCCCCACTTCTCGCACATCAGTTGGGCTCCGCGGAACTGCGAGATCTCCTGTGCGCCGTAGCGCTCGGTCCAGCCGTCGCCGAACAGCGGCAGGCCGGCGTCGATCGCGAACTTGACGTTGGAGCCCATCGGGACCATGCCCATGTTCTCCACACCGGACGCCACGACGATGTCCTGGGTGCCGGACATGACGCCCTGCGCGGCGAAGTGCACGGCCTGCTGGGAGGAGCCGCACTGCCGGTCGATGGTGACGCCGGCCGTCGTCTCGGGCAGCCCCGCCGACAGCCACGCGGTGCGTGCGAGGTCGAGCGCCTGCGGACCGACCTGGCTCACGCAGCCCATGATGACGTCCTCGACCGCGGCCGGGTCGACCCCGGTGCGCGCCACGAGCTCCTTGAGGACGTGCGCCCCCAGGTCGGCCGGGTGCACTGCGGCCAGCGCGCCCTTCCTGGTCCCTACCGGGGTGCGAACGGCCCCGACGATGAATGCCTCAGCCACGGTGTCCTCCTGGAGGCGCATCGATCCAACCCATTTGAACCGAACCATATTCGGTTCGCGTCGGGAAGCAAGTCCCCGGGGTACCCGAAGCCCGCCCGAGCGCGTCCGAACAGGCCGGAGCGGATCGGAGCGGGCCCGCACCCCGCGGACACCGACACTTGACAGCAATACCCAGTATGTAAACTCTGTAAGACCGAACGCTATTCGGTTACGGTGTTCCCAAGAGGTCATCCGCCGCCCCGCGGGCCGGCACCGGCGCGAGTGAAGGAGTAGTCCATGGAGAGGGAGCTCTTCGACACCGAACACGGCCTGTTCCGCGATTCGGTGGCCGAGTTCCTCAAACGCGAGGTCGTGCCCTTCCACGCCCAGTGGGAGCGGGACGGCATCGTCCCGCGCGAGGTGTGGGTGAAGGCGGGCGGGGTGGGACTGCTCGGCCTCGGCGTGCCCGAGGAGTTCGGCGGCTCGGGAATCGACGACTACCGGTTCAACGCGATCGTGGACGAGGAGATCTGCGCCGTCGGCGCCTCCGGCCTCGGGATCCCGTTGCAGAACGACGTGATGGCGCCCTACCTGGTCGGGCTGACCACCGACGAGCAGAAGCGCCGCTGGCTGCCCGGATTCGCCGGTGGCGAGCTGATCACCGCGATCGCGATGACCGAGCCGGGGGCAGGCAGCGACCTCCAGGGCATCCGGACGACGGCGGTCCGCGACGGCGACGACTACGTCGTCAACGGGCAGAAGACCTTCATCACCAACGGCATCAACGCCGACCTGGTGGTCGTGGTGGCCCGCACCGACCCCGAGGCCGGCGCGCACGGCATCTCGCTGATCGCCGTGGAGCGCGGCGCACCCGGCTTCGAGCGGGGCCGCAACCTGGACAAGATCGGCCTGAAGGCCCAGGACACCGCGGAACTGTCCTTCACCGACGTGCGGGTGCCCGCCGCCAATCTGATCGGCCGGGAGAACCAGGGGTTCGTCCACCTGATGCACAACCTGCCGCAGGAGCGGCTCTCGATCGCGGTGTCGGCCACCGCGGGCGCCGAGCGGATGCTCGCCGAGACGATCGAGTACTGCAAGAACCGCACCGCGTTCGGCCGCCCGATCGGCAAGTTCCAGAACACCCGTTTCGTACTGGCCGAATTGGCCACCGAGGTCGACCTCGCGCGCACCTACGTGGACCGGGCGATCACCCTGCTCAACCGCGGCGAGCTGAGCGTGGAGGACGCCGCGAAGGCGAAGTGGTGGACGAGTGAGTTGTGCAACAAGGTGATGGACCGTTGCCTCCAGCTCCACGGCGGGTACGGGTACATGATGGAGTACCCCGTGGCGAAGGCCTGGCAGGACGCCCGCATCCAGTCGATCTTCGGCGGCACCACCGAGATCATGAAGGAGATCGTGGGGCGGTCGCTGGGCCTGTAAGCCACGCCCCCGACGGGTCACGGCGAAAGGGTCACGGCGTGTACGACGGCGTCATCGTTCTCGGTCTGCTGGTCATCCTGCTGGTGATCGGCGTGCGCAGGCTCCGCCGCAGGATGCACGTCCCCTGGGCCACTGGCGGCATCGTGGTGTTCTTCGTCTTCCTGGTGCTGCTGCTGTGGGCGTGGTCGTGGCGGTGACGCCCTAGTCCCCCTGCATCGGGATCTCGAACCACACGGCCTTGCCGTCGGGGGTGGGCCTGGAGCCCCATCTGGAGGCCAACTGGTCGACCAGGTAGAGGCCCCGGCCGCCCTCGTCGTCGGCGCCGGCGCTGCGGATCCTCGGCAGGCGCAGGTCGCGGTCGAAGACCTCCACCCAGACCGACTCGGCCCCCCTGCGCAGCCTGAGCAGGAACTCGCGCCCGGCCTGGTCCTCGGCATCGTCGGCCACCTCCTCCAGGAGGTCGGACCAGTCCTCGTCGAAGTCGTCGAAGCCGCCCAGGTCGCCGCCCGCCTCGGTGGAGTCGGAGTCCTTGACGCCTTCGGCGGTGAACTCGCGGCTCACCGGGTGCGGGGTCGCGTGGATGACGACGTTGGTGACGATCTCCGACACCAGCAGGCAGGCCAGCTCCGCCTGGTCGCGGTCCATGCCCCAGTTCGCGAACGTCGTCGCCGCCAGGTGGCGGGCCTCCCCGACCGTCGGGGCCTCGGCGACGAACCAGCCCTCCTGCAGGGCCAGCTCCTCGGGGTGGGAGCGCACCACCAGCAGCGCGGTGTCGTCGTCCATCTCGCCGGGGACCGCCCGCTCGGCGACCTCGGCGATCTGCTCCACGTCCTTGTTGGCCACCTCGCGCACCCGCTCGTGCAGTTGCACCATGGAGCGCCGGAGGTCGACCGTGCCGCCCAGGGGCCTGCGCTCGACCAGGCCGTCGGTGTAGAGCAGCAGCGTCGCGCCCGGCGGCAGCGTGAGCTTGTCCTGCTGGTAGGCGGCCTCGCCCGGCACCCCCTTGGGCCTGACGCCGAGCAGCTTGTCCGACAGCTCCAGCGCGAGGTCCTCGACCCGGCCGTCGCTGATCAGCAGCGGCGGCTGGTGCCCGGCGTTGGCGTAGGACAGCTCGCGCGACCACGCGTCGTAGACCATGTACAGGCAACTGACGCTGGGCACCCAGGTGCCGCCCTCGTCGTCGGGGCGGCCGAGCTGGCGGACCCACTCGTCGAGTTCGCGCAGGATGTCGCCCGGTTCGCGGTCGGCCTGGGCGAACGCCCGCAGCGCCGCGCGGAGTTGGCCCATCACCGCCGCCGCATGCGGCCCGCGGCCCTCGACGTCGCCGACCACCATCCCGACCCGGCCGGCCGACAGCGGGATCACGTCGTAGAAGTCGCCGCCGACCTGGGTCTGGATGCCGTGCCCGTGCGCCTCCAGCGGCTTGGCCGGGAGGTAGCGGTGCGCGATGGTCAGCCCGTCGAACGGCGGGAAGTCGCGCGGCAGCAGGCTGTGCTGGAACGCCAGCGCCGTGCTGCGCTCCTCCTCGAACAGCCGGGCGTTGTCGATGGCCAGCGCCACGCGCGAGGCGACGGCGCCGACCAGGTCCCGGTCGAAGCCGTCGTAGTTCGTCTTCTCCCTGGGGGAGAGGCTGGACAGGGCGAGCGTGAGCACGCCCAGCGTTTCACCGCGGGCGCGCAGCGGCGCCGCGATGGCCGATGTCACCCCCACCTGCTCGGACACCCGCGCCGAGCGCTCGTTCGGTGCGACGTCGGCCGCGTGCACGTAGTCGCCGACGATCACGGTCTCCATTCGCCGCATGGCCTTGCGGACGAAGTGGTGGTCGGGGTAGTGCACCTCCTCGCCGACGTCGATCCAGCTCGCCGGCGGCGGCGTCCAGCCCTCCGCGTGCACGGAGATGCGCCTGACCAGCCGGTCGTGGTCGTAGAGGTCGATGAAGCAGTGGTCGGCGAACTGCGGCACCAGGATCTCGGCGACCACCTTCATCGTGGACTCGAACTCCAGGGAGCTCGCCAGCCGGTCGCCGATGCGGTACAGCAGGCCGTACTGCTCCTCGACGCGGCCGTTGCGCATGGCCTCGGTCGCGAAGATGACGACGCCCTCGATCGCCCCGGAGCCGTGCTTCAGCGGCACCGCCTGGGCGCGCACGTGGATCCAGGTTCCGTCACCGCGCAGGACGGCGAAGGTGCCCTCCCACGTCTCGCCCTTGAGCACCCGGCGCGCGAGCTGGGCCGCGTGCTCCTGGTCGGCCTCGTGGATGCCGAGATCCATCAGGGAGGTGCCGAGGTAGTCGCGGCCCCCGACGAACCGGAAGAGCTCCAGCGCGAAGGTGTTCCAGTACCGGAGGTTGCTGAAGCGGTCGGTGACGATCACGGCGACCTGAGCCTGCTCGAGGACGTCGGCCCCCGTGAGCGCGTTGTCGTCGTAGAAGGCTTCCCCCCACCGCTTCATAAAGCCGCCACCTCGCCGTCACGGACCGTACTCAGAATGACCCACGCGATCCATGTCGCTGCCCGCGCAATGGACACACGAAGCTTCGTGCCGATCGGCCCACGCCATGAGCCGAGCGTAGCAACAGCGGGGAGCCATCCGCAGAGCAACGCGTCATCCGCTCGGGGGCCCCGGCCCCGCGCGCGGCTACGGTTTTGCGACGAAGATATGACTGGCGATCTGCCGTGACAGCTCGGTCGGCTCGCCATCCCTGTGCGTACCACCCATCACTCGCACGCCGTCATCGCTCACGAGGAGCGTCACTTCCTGATCAGGTTGTACCCCGGCGCGTTTGAGGCTGAGCATCACTTCCGTGTCACTTTGCAGTTGCTCACTGATGCGCCGCACGGTGACCGTGGTGTCGGTGGCGTTGGCGACGTCGACCATCGGCACGATGGAGTCGCCGGAGAAGGGCTCGGGGGCGTAGTCGTCCAGGCCCAGTTCGTCCAGGCCGGGGATCGGGTTGCCGTGCGGGCAGACCGACGGGGCGTTCAGCAGCTTGACCAGCCGCTCCTCGACCGCCTCCGAGATGACGTGCTCCCAGCGGCAGGCCTCGACGTGGACGTCCTCCCAGGGCAGCCCGATGACGTCGACCAGCAGCCGCTCGGCGAGGCGGTGCTTGCGCATGACGTGGGTCGCCAGCCGCCGGCCCTCCTCGGTCATGACGAGGTGCCGGTCGTTCTCGACGCGGAGCAGTCCGTCGCGCTCCATGCGGGCGACCGTCTGGCTGACCGTCGGTCCGCTCTGCTGGAGTCGCTCCGCGATGCGGGCTCGAAGCGGCACGATGCCTTCCTCTTCGAGCTCGAAGATGGTGCGGAGGTACATCTCCGTGGTGTCGATAAGCCCGTGTGCGGTCAAGGCTCCCCCTCCCCTCGTGGGCCCGTTGAGAGCTGTCAACGGCAGATCTCTCAACGCGGGCCAGTGCGCGGCTGTTCCGCCGATCGCACACCCGGAGGCGGGCGGCACTCACCGGCTTCAGCGCCTCTGACCGCAGGAGCGGCCACCGCTGTTTCAATCATAGCGCGGCAACGGGCAACCCACTTCCAGGCAATGTGTTCACCATCACGCGGAAAGACGCGGTCTCAGGGGGAGAGGCGGTCGATCTCCCACGTCTCGTCGGCGGGGTCGCCGCCGACCAGGAGGTAGCGGAACCGGTCGTGCATCCGGTCGGGACGGCCCTGCCAGAACTCGACCTCCACCGGGCGGATCCGGAAACCGCCCCAGTAGGCCGGCCGGGGGATCTCCTCCCCCTCGGGCCAGACCGAATCGAACTGCGCGTAGAGCGCGTCGAGCTCGGC
Source organism: Spinactinospora alkalitolerans (assembly GCF_013408795.1). Lineage (NCBI taxonomy): Bacteria > Bacillati > Actinomycetota > Actinomycetes > Streptosporangiales > Nocardiopsidaceae > Spinactinospora > Spinactinospora alkalitolerans. Next base: position 303,649 of record NZ_JACCCC010000001.1, on the reverse strand, counting down.
GCGCCCCTCCACCCTCGACGACTGGCGCTCACTGGCCCACGCGCCGATCTGTGAGCCCCGCGGCCGCCGGGCGAAGTAGGCGTCGTTCTCTTCGTCACTGAGATATTCGACACGGCCCGAAATAACGACCTGACGCCGGATCGGGTGCCAGGGGAAGACCGCGCCGACCCTCGGCTCACCGGCGAGCGCCCGCCCCTTCCGCGAGGTGTAATTGGTGAAGAAACGCAGGCCGGAGCGGTCGTACCCTTTAAGGAGGACGGTCCGGACCCGGGGAGCTCCGGACGGTTCGACCGTGGCCAGGACCATCGCGTTCGGTTCGGCCAACCCCGCCGTGTGCGCCTGTGTGAACCAGGTGTGAAACTGCTCCATGGGGTGCGCGGACAGAGCAGAACGGCACAAAGGCGTACCGTCGTAAGGTTCACGCAGCTCAGCAGGGTCACAATGGTTCACAGTGGTGCATCCTCACACGATCTGTGGGGCGTACGCCACCTGGCGGCACAACCATTGGGGACACCTCGCGTGTCATCGAAAAATCCCCAACCGGTTCACTGGGATCAACCCTTTCCAGGGACCGAGGAGACGGAGGAAGCCGGTATGTCGGACTTCAAACCCGGGCTCGAAGGAGTCGTGGCGTTCGAGACCGAGATCGCCGAACCGGACAAGGAGGGCGGCGCCCTCCGGTACCGCGGTGTCGACATCGAGAACCTCGTCGGCCACGTCACCTTCGGGCGCGTTTGGGGGCTGTTGGTCGACAACAGCTTCAACCCCGGACTTCCCTTCGCGGATCCGATCACTCTGCCGACCACGACCGGTGACGTCCGTGTCGACGTGCAGAGCACGCTGGCGACCCTGGCACCGCTCTGGGGCTTCAAGCCGTTGCTCGACATCGACGACGAGGAGGCGCGCGACAACGTCGCCCGCGCGGCCTCGGCGGCTCTCTCCGTGATCGCGCAGTCCGCCCGCGGCGACCGGCCGCAGGTTCCGCAGAGCCGCGTCGACGAGGGCTCCTCCATCGTCGAGCGGTTCATGATCCAGCTCCGCGGCGAGCCGGACCCCCGGCACGTCAAGGCCGTGGACGCCTACTGGACGTCCGCCGCCGAGCACGGCATGAACGCCTCGACGTTCACGGCCCGCGTCATCGCCTCGACCGGCGCCGACGTGGCGGCCGCGCTCTCCGGCGCCGTGGGCGCGATGTCGGGCCCGCTGCACGGCGGCGCGCCGGCGCGCGTGCTGCACATGCTGGACGAGACCGAGCGCATCGGCGACGCCCGCACCTACGTCTCCCAGGCGCTGGACAAGGGCGAGCGGCTCATGGGCTTCGGCCACCGCGTCTACCGCGCGGAGGACCCGCGCGCCCGCGTGCTGCGCCGCACCGCCAAGGAGCTCGACGCCCCGCGCTACGAGGTGGCCGCCGCGCTGGAGAACGCCGCGCTGGACGAGCTGCACGCCCGCAAGCCCGACCGGGTGCTCGCCACCAACGTCGAGTACTGGGCCGCGGTCGTCCTGGACTTCGCCGACATCCCGTCGTCGCTGTTCACCTCGATGTTCACCAGCGCCCGCACCGCGGGCTGGTCGGCGCACATCCTGGAGCAGAAGCGGACCGGCCGCCTGGTCCGCCCCAGCGCCGACTACATCGGCCCGGCCGAGCGCGACATCAAGGCCGTCGACGGAGCCGACGAGGCCATCTCCCAGGGCGTGTAGCGCACGCCTCGCAGGAGCCGGACCGAAAAGGACCCCGTGACCGGTCACGGGGTCCTTCGCCGCTTCCGCGGGCGGGGCCGCTCCTCGCCGAGTCGCCGTTCCGCTCGCTCACAGGCCCCTTTCCCGGTCGGGCCGGTCCTCCGAAAGAAACATTTTCCGGTGCCCGAATCTCGGTACCAGGGAGTATCGGCGCACGGCCCTCCGACTCAATCGGGGCAAAAGAGGACTATGTCCGGACGGCCACAATTCACTGACCCGGCGTTCCGCCATCCACCGGACCGACCGCCGCGGATTCCGGTGCCGCCGCACCTCACCCCCTCACCTGCGGCCGCACACCTCCGGCGAGTACGCTTGGCCGGGTGACCGAGATCCAGATTCCCGCGAGCATCCTGCCCAGTGACGGTCGCTTCGGCTGCGGCCCGTCCAAGGTCCGCCCCGAGCAGTTGAGCGCCTTGGCCTCCTCCGGCGCCGAGTACCTCGGCACCTCGCACCGACAGAAGCCCGTGAAATCCCTCGTCGGCCGGGTCCGCTTCGGACTGAGCCGGCTGTTCTCGCTGCCCGAGGGCTACGAGGTCGTCCTCGGCAACGGCGGCACCACGGCGTTCTGGGACATCGCGGCGTACGGCCTGGTGCGCGAGAAGTCCCAGCACCTGTCGTTCGGCGAGTTCTCGTCGAAGTTCGCGAAGGTCACCAAGGGCGCCCCGTGGCTGGCCGAGCCGACCGTGATCGCCTCGGACCCCGGCACGCACGGCGAGCCGCGCGCCGAGGACGGCGTCGACGCCTACGCGCTCACCCACAACGAGACCTCCACCGGTGTGGCGGCCCCGATCCGCCGGGTCGAGGGCGCGGCCGACGACGCCCTGGTGCTCGTCGACGCCACGAGCGGCGCCGGCGGCCTGCCGGTGGACATCGCCGAGACCGACGTCTACTACTTCGCGCCGCAGAAGTCCTTCGCCGCCGACGGCGGGCTGTGGATCGCGATCATGTCCCCGAAGGCGCTGCAGCGGGTGACCGAGATCGCCGACGGCGGCCGCTACGTCCCGGAGTTCTTCTCGCTGACCACGGCGGTCGACAACTCCCGCAAGGACCAGACCTACAACACCCCGGCCGTGGCGACGCTGCTGCTGCTCGCCGAGCAGATCGAGTGGCTGAACGGCCAGGGCGGCCTGGACTGGGCGACGCGCCGCACGGCCGAGTCCTCCGCCGTCCTCTACACCTGGGCGGAGAAGTCGGCGTTCGCCACCCCGTTCGTGGTGGACCCGGCGCAGCGCTCGCAGGTGGTCGGCACCATCGACTTCAGCGACGACGTCGACGCAGCGGCGGTGGCCAAGGTGCTGCGCGCCAACGGCGTGGTGGACACCGAGCCCTACCGCAAGCTGGGCCGCAACCAGTTGCGCGTCGGCATGTTCCCCGCCATCGAGCCGGGCGACGTGCAGGCGCTGACCGAGTGCGTCGACCACGTGGTGGGCCGGCTGGCCTGAGGCGCCGCCGACGGACGAGCACGAACGGACACCGCGGCCGGTCCGGGTCGACCCGGACCGGCCGCCCGCGGTCGAGGGACCCGGCAGCGGGTCGAAACGGACGGACCTTTCGCGTTGCGCAGGAACAAGCAGGCACCCAGGATCAAGATCATCTCTCACCGCGGCGCCTCGGGCCACCGGCCCGAGCACACGATGGGCTCCTATGAGCTGGGGGCGCGCTACGGCGGCGACTTCATCGAGGTGGACCTGGTCGCCACCAAGGACGGCCACCTGATCGCGCGGCACGAGTCGGAGATCGGGCACACCACGGACGTCGCCGGGCGCCCGGAGTTCGCCGATCGGCGCACCACCCGCACCGTCGACGGCAGGGAGGTCACCGGCTGGTTCGCCCAGGACTTCACGCTGGCCGAGGTCAAGACGCTGCGCGCGGTCGAACGGGTGCCCGATGTGCGCCCGGACAACGCCGCCCTTGACGGCCGGTTCGAGATCCCGACCCTGGGCGAGATCATCGAACTGGCGAAGAAGCTCACCGCCGAGCTGGGCCGGCCGATCGGCGTCTACCCCGAAACCAAGCACCCGGCCCACCACGTCTCCGCGGGCCTGGAGCTGGAGCCGCCGCTGATCGCGGCGCTGCGCGAGAGCGGGCTGGCCGGGCCGGAGCCGGAGGTCCCGGTCTTCCTGCAGTCGTTCGAGGCCGAGAGCCTGAAGAAGCTGCGCGAGCTGGAACTGCCGCTGGTGCAGTTGATGGGCACCGAGGAGCACTGGCTGCCCCTCACCACGCCGGAGGGCCTGGCGGAGGTCGCGGCGTTCGCCGACGCGATCGGTCCGGCCAAGGCGCTGGTCGTCCCGCGCGACGACAACGGCGACCTGGGCGAGCCCACGTCGCTGGTCGCCGACGCCCACGAGGCCGGCCTGCTGGTCCACCCCTACACCTTCCGCAGCGAGAACACCTACCTGCCGACCTCCCTGCGCTCCGGCACCGACCCCAACGCGTTCGGGAGCTTCGCCGCCGAGTACGAGGCGTTCTTCGCCGCGGGGGTCGACGGCGTCTTCACCGACCACTCGCGGCACGCCTTCCTCGCCCGCGAGATCTTCCTGGAGGAGGGCTGAACACGTCGTGACCGGCACCCCCGCCCCCCGTTCCGCCCCTGCGCCGCTGCCGGCCCCCGTCGTCCGCAACGTCCGCGCGCTCACGGACGGGACGGCCTGGATCGACGCGCTGCCCGGCATCCTGGAGCGGCTGTGCGCCGAGTGGGAGCTGGACCCGGGCCGCCCGTTCGACGGCGGCAGCTGCTCGTGGGCGGCGCCGGTGACCACCGCCGACGGCGGGCGCGCCGTCCTCAAGGTCTCCTACCCGCACCGCGAGGCCCGGGGCGAGGGCGCCGCGCTGCGGTTCTGGGACGGCGCGGGCGCGGTGCGGCTGCTGCGGTCCTCCCCCGACGGCTTCGCCCTGCTCCTCGAAGCCTGCGAGCCCGGCGGCAGGCTGAAGGACGCGGAAGGGCCGCCCGAGGACCTGCTGACCGCGGCGGCGCACGCGCTCGCGGGCCTGTGGTCGCGCGGATCGGGCGAGGGACTGGGGCTGGAGCGCGTCGGCGACGTCGTCGCGGAGTGGGCCGTTCTGACGCGTGAACGCTTCGCGCGGCTGCGCCCGGACCCGCGGGTGTTCGACCCGCGCCTGGTGGAGCTGGGCGCCGGGCTGCTGGAGTCGCTGCCCGCGACCGCCACGCGGACGGTCGCCGTGCACGGCGACTTCAACCCCGGCAACATACTGGCCGCGACCAGGACCCCGTGGCTGGCGATCGACCCCAAGCCGATGGTCGGCGACCCCGGCTACGACCCGTGGCCGCTGCTCATGCAGGTCGACCCGCCGGGCGGGCACGCCGACCCGAAGGCGGTCTTCCGGCACCGCTTCGCGCTGGTCGCCGACGTGCTCGGCGAACCGGTCGAGCGGCTGCTCGCCTGGGCCTTCGCCCGCGCGGTCGAATCGTCCTTCGACCTGCTCGACACCGGCTTCACCGAAGAGGCGGAGCAGGAGATGACCGAGGCCCGCGTCCTGGCCGATACCGCCGGGCTGTAACCGAGAAATCGGCCCGGTCCCGAGGCGCTGACCGCGCATGATCCACAACGGCTGTTTATCCTGTGGAAATGACGGGCGGACCGGACCGGCGTTGACTACGCTTCCGGTTCTGGAGGTGACGTAGCGAAATGAGTGTCGCTGTGATGGAAGCCGTTTCCCCTGCCACACCCGGCGAGGATCTGCTGCTGCGCACCTGGCGAGAGCTGGATGTGCCCGACGGATGGCGGGCCGAAATCATCGACCCGGGAAGAATCAGTCTGGTGGCACCCCCCTCGAACCCACACAATTTCATCGCCGGACGGGCGAACCGCGCCCTGCTGCGCACGATTCCCGACGATTGGGACATCTACCAGACGCTTGGCATGTGGATCACTCCACTGTGCAAGCTGTTCATCCCTGACCTGGTCGTCGCTCCGCATGCAGTGCTCAGGGACACCAAGGCGCCGGTCCCGGCCGAAGAGATCTTCCTCGCGGTCGAGATCACCTCCAAGGACAACGCCGACACCGATCGCAAGACAAAGCTCTGGGGATACGCCCACGGCCCGGTCCCGCTGTATTTGCTGATCGACGCGTGGGACCCGAACGGCCCGTCGGTCACCCTGTACGAGAACCCACGGTCTGGCCGCTACCTGCACTCCCACACGGTTCCCTTCGGGGAGAAGATCACCGTTCCGGCGCCCTTCGACCTGGAGCTCGACACCTCGGAATTCCCGCCGGGCGAGGAATGGGACTGAGCGGGTCCGCCCTCTCATCCCCTCCTGGCGAGCAGGACGATGCCGCCGATGACGACGGCGGCGACGCCGATCCCGCCCAGGATGAAGGCTGAGGCGCCGCCCTCCTCGTCCTCGGCCGACTCGGCCGGCGGAGTCGCCGAGACGGTCTCCTCGGCCTCGGGGCCGGTCCCGCCCTCCGCGGGCAGCGGGACCCGCCAGACGGGGCTGCGCGCCCCTTCCGTCCCGGCCATCAGGGCCGTGCCGTCCGCGGTGTAGCTCAGCGACTCCCCCTGGTCCAGCTCGGGCAGTGAGACGCGGTCGACGATGTCGCCGGGGACGCCCTCGGACGCGTCGTAGAGCGTGGCGCCCCAGTAGGTGCGGACGGCGTAGTGCGAGCCGTCCGGCGCGAACGCCGCGTCCGTGGCGTACAGCGGGGCCGAGCCGACCCTGGTCAGCTCGTTGGTCCCCTCGGCCGACAACCGCTCGGGGGCCGCGTAGACGCCGCCGGCGATCTCCTTGCTGATGACGTAGAGGCGGCCGTCGCGCGGGTCGACCATCATCCCCTCGGCGTCGCGGCCGCCGTCGGCGTAGGTGAACGTGAACGTCGTGGCCTCGACGGTCTGGTCGGTCAACCGAGCGGGCTCGGGCAGCCGGTAGACCCGGACGTTGGGCCAGCCGCCCTGGAAGTTGTCGCCGATGTCGCCGACGTAGATCGCCGGTTCCCCCGCGTCGTCGGTGCCGACCGCGACGGCCTCCCAGTCGCGGGACTCCACGCCCGAGCCGGACAGGGTGATCGTGGCCAGCGTCCGGCCGTCGGCGCCGATCGCGTAGAGGTCCGGGCCGTACTGGTCCCCGCTGTCGTTGTGCGTCCAGTACACGCCGTCGTGCCGCTGCGAGGCCGCCAGCCCGCTGGACTCGGCGATGCTCGGGTCCTCCAGGTGGAAGGCGAGCTCGGAGCCCTCGGGCAGGTCCCCCGTCGCCGACGGCTCCGGTGAGGGCGGCGGCGCCGCGCCGAGCGTCACGGGAAGCACCGCGATCGCCGCCGCCAGCCGTACAACGGCGCTTCTCGTCATGTGCGCCATCCTGCCACCTCCCATCCGGACCGTCGCACATGGCTTGCGACCCGTGCGCCGTGGGCATGTTCGGACACAGGTGATCCGCCCGAGGCGAGAGGAAGGCCATGAGGATAGTCGCCTGCCTGAACGGAGACCGGCGTCCGGGAGCGCACCCGTCCCTACCGGTCTCGGCGGACCAGCTCGCCGCCGACGCGCGCGCCGTGGTGGCCGCGGGGGCGACGGAGGTGCACGTCCACCCGCGCGACGCCAAGGGCGCCCAGAGCCTGGAACCGCAGGTGCTGACGGCTGTGCTGGAGGCGCTGCGGGCGGCGGTCCCCGGGGTGCCCATCAGCGTCACGACCGCGCTGTCGGCCGAGCCCGATCCGTGGCGGCGCTACGACCTCGTCCAGCGGTGGGGAGGACTGCCCGACGCCGCGACGGTGAACCTGCACGAGCCCGGTTCGGTGGAGGTGGCGCGGATGCTCATCGACCGGCGGGTCTCCGTGGAGGCGGGGGTGTGGACGGCCGACGCGGCCCGCATCCTGGTCGCGAGCGGGCTGGCCGCGGAATTCGACCGCGTCCTCGTGGAACCCATGGAGCAGACGGTGCAGGAGGCGCTGGGCACCGTGGCGCGCATCGACGCCGTCCTGGACCGCGCGGACCTGCGGTCGGCCAGGACGCTGCACGGCACCGACGTCACGGCCTGGCCGCTCCTGGACGCCGCGGTCGCCAACGGGCGCGACGTGCGGATCGGGCTGGAGGACACGCTGCTGGCCCCGGACGGCTCCGAGGCCGAGGACAACGCCGCGCTGGTGGCCCTGGCGGTCGCCAGGGCGTCCACGTCGGCCTGAACCCGCCCGTGGCGTTCCGGGGCGCTACCCCAGCAGCGCCCCGAGGACGACGATGAGCACGATCACCGCGAGCACCGTGGGCAGCAGCCAGCGCTGCTTGCGGTTGTTGGTGAGCATGCTCATGGGGTCGCCCCGCTTCTCGGCCGCACGGCTGTTCTCGGTGGACGTGGATCCAGCCTCAGGATAGGGCGCAGGTGGCGACGGTCCGGTACCGGGGAGCGCCGTTCGGGCGGCTGTGCACCAGGTGGACGTCGGCGGCCCGCCACGGCGGCGCGTCGATTCCGTCCAGGGAGCGCCTGAGGGCGGAGAGGTCGGACGGCCACCGGGTGCGCACGAGCGTGAGATGCGGCACGTAGGGCCGGTGCTCCACCGGCACGCCGAGGTCGGCGGCCGCGTCGCGCAGCCCCTCGGCGAGCCGGGTCAGCGCGGCGACGTCGCCCTCCACCCCGGCCCACAGCACCCGGGCGCGGGCGGCGTCGTCGGGGAAGGTCCCGGCGCCGCGCAGTGCGAGCGTCATGGCCGGGTGCCCCGCGGTCTCCGCGGTGAACCGCTCGCGCAGCGCGGGCACCCGCTCGTCGGGGACCTCGCCGAGGAACACCAGCGTCAGGTGCCAGTCCGCGCGCGGCGTCCAGCGGACGCCGCGCACGTCCCGGCGGGCGCCGCGCCGGTCCGGGCGGGCGTCGGCGAGGGCCCGCCCGACCGCGTCGAGGGTCCCGGTCGGCGGTTCCAGCGCCGCGAACAGCCGCATGTGCGTCCTCCTGATGTTCGACGACCGTGTTCGCACAGGGACCGGCCGTCGCAGTGCGCGCAAGCCGCCGGCGGCACGGCAGGGCCGAGCCCTGAAAGTCCCATCCCACCCCATGAACGCGGCGGTCGGAGTTCGATCAGCTCTCCTCCGCCTCGGCCAGCGGTCGGCGGGTGATCTCGACGAAGGGGCGGCGCAGGGGCGTCACCCGCAGGGAGACGCCGAGCCTGCGGCCGAGCAGCACGGCCACCAGGGCCGTCACCACAACGGTGACCACGCCGCCCGTGGCGAGGCTGACCTGCGGGCCGAAGGTGTCGGCGAGAAAGCCCACGATGGGCGCGCCGATCGGGGCCATGCCCAGGAAGACCAGCATGTACATGCTCATGACCCGGCCGCGCATCTGCGGGTCGACGCCGAGCTGGAAGGTCGCGTTCATCGCCGTGTTGAAGGTCAGGAACGCGACGCCCATCGGCACCAGCACGAGGACGAACGGCAGGTAGCCGGGCGCGGCCGCCGACGCGATCTCCAGCGCGCCGAACACGAACGCCCCCGCCAGCACGGTGCGCAGCCGCGGGCGGTCGCGGCGGGCGGCGAGCAGCGCTCCGGCCAGGGCGCCGACGGCGATCGCCGCGGCGGCCACGCCGAACGCGCCGGCTCCGGCCTGGAAGACGTTGTTCGTCATCAGCGCGATCTGGTTCTGCACGTTGGCGCCGAACATCTGCAGGAAGGCGGTCATGAGCAGGAGCAGCATCAGGTCGGGGCGGCCGCGGATGTAGCGCAGGCCCTCCCGGATCTGGCCCTTGGTGCGCGGCGCCGGCTCGGTGACGTGCAGTTCGCCCGGGCGCATCATCCACAGGCCGGTGAGGACGGCGATGAAGGACAGCGCGTTGATCAGGAACACCGGACCGCTGCCGATCACGGCGATGAGCAGGCCGGCGACCGCGGGGCCCGCGACCCGGCCGAGCTGGAAGCTGGCGCTGTTCAGGGCGATCGCGTTGGGCAGGTCGTCGCGGCCGACCATCTCCACGACGAACGTCTGGCGCGCGGGGTTGTCGACGACGGTGACCATGCCCAGCGCGAAGGCGAACAGGTAGACGTGCCACACCTGGGCCGCGCCGGCGGTGGCGATGACGCCGAGGCCGAGCGCGAGGACGCCCATCGTGGCCTGGGTGGCGATGAGCAGGCGGCGCTTGGACATCCGGTCCACGAGCGTGCCGCCCCACAGGCCGAACAGCAGCATGGGCAGGAACTGCAGCGCGGTGGTGACGCCGAGCGCCATGCCGCTGCCGCCGCTGAGCTGAAGCACCAGCCAGTCCTGGGCGATGCGCTGCATCCAGGTGCCGGTGTTGGAGACGACCTGGCCCATGGCGAAGAGCCGGTAGTTGCGGACGGTCAGGGAGCGGAACATCGCGGGTCCGCGGCCGCGCTTCGGGGCGTCCCCGGCGGATTCGGCGTCGGAGGGGGACCCGGTGGGTTCGGCGGGTCGGTTCGGTTCGACGGGTCCGGCCGCGGTCGGCGCGGGCACGTCGGGGCCACCGGCGGATTCGGGGGCTGTGCCGGGTTCGGGGCCGCGCGTCCGGGGTGTCGTGGTGGTCGTGGTCTCCTCCTCACGCACCCCGGCCGCGGCCCCGGCTAAGACTGGCTCAGCCGCTCCAGGATCTCCGCCGCCTTGCGCAGGGTCGCCTTCTCCTCCGGCGTCAGCTCCGCGAGGCGCAGGGTCAGCCACGCCTCGCGCCTGCGCCGGTCGGCCCGCACCAGTTGGGAGCCCTCGTCGGTCAGCTCCACCAACTGCTGGCGCCGGTCGTCCGGGTGCTTCCTCCTGCGCACCAGGGCGCGCTCCTCCAGCGCCGCGATGATCCTGGTCATCGACGGCGGCTGCACCTTCTCGTGGTCGGCGAGCGCGCCGGGCGTCATCTGCCCATGCCGTGCGAGCGTGAACAGCACGGCGCTCTGCCCCAGGGACAGTGACGCGTCCGGACGCTGCGCGCGGAGTCTCCTGGCGAGCCTGCCCACGGCCACGCGAAGCACCGCGGCCAGACCGGCGTCGGTCCTGGTCTGCTGGGAAACGTTGGGATGCTTCATTAGCATGGCTCATTACTCTTGCTAACAATATATCGCGGCGCGGTATTTCACATCATCCGGGCGGCGGGAAAACGGGGTCTCGATCACAACGGACCGCGCGAACGCGAAGTGCCCCGCCCGCTGCGCGCGGACAGGGCACTGTAGCGCTTGGACGCCTCGACCGGCCCGTGAAGGGGCTACACGCCGAGGAGGGCCCGGATGGGGTCGAGGGCGAAGTAGGCGAGGAAGGCCGCCGCGATGATCCACATCAGCGGGTGGATCTCCCTGGCGCGGCCCTGCGCGATCCTGACGACCGCGTAGCTGACGAACCCCGCCCCGATGCCGTTGGCGATCGAGAAGGAGAACGGCATGATCACGATCGTCAGGAACGCGGGGATGGCGACCCCGTAGTCGGAGAAGTCGATCTTGGTCACCTGCGTCATCATCAGGAAGCCGACGACGATGAGGACCGGGGTGGCCGCCTCGAACGGCACCAGGGTGACCAGCGGGGAGAACAGGGTCGCCACGAGGAAGAGCACCCCGGTGACGACCGAGGCGAAGCCGGTGCGCGCGCCCTCACCGGCCCCGGCGGCGGACTCGGCGTAGACCGTGGCCGAGGACGCCGAGGCGGCGCCGCCCGCCGCGGCGGCCAGCGAGTCGACCACCAGCACGTTGCGGGCGCCGGGCAGGTCGCCGTCCTCCGCCAGCAGGTCGGCCTGGCCGGCGACGCCGACCATGGTGCCCATCGTGTCGAAGAAGTCGGCCAGGAGCAGGGTGAACATCAGCAGGATCGCCGCGATGACGCCCACGTGCTCGAAGCTGCCGAACAGGTTGAACTGCCCGATCAGGCTGAAGTCCGGCGGCTGGACGACCGCGCCGACGGAGTCGGGGACCACCGGCGGCGCCAGGGCCCAGCCGGTGGGGTTGTAGTCGCCCTCGGCGTCGACCATCGGGCCGACCCCGACCAGCGCCTCGACGGCGATCGCGAACACGGTGGAGGCGATGATGCCGATCAGCAGCGCGCCCTTGACCTTGCGCACCATCAGGATGACGGTCAGCAGCAGGCCGACCACGAACACCAGGATCGGCCAGCCGCTGAGGCCGCCCTCGCCGAGCTGCACCGGCACGGTGCTGCCGGCCGCGTCGGGCACGCGGCGGATGAAGCCGGCGTTGACGAAGCCGACGAGGGCGAGGAACAGGCCGAGGCCGACGGCGATCGCGGTCTTCAGGCCGGGCGGGATCGCCCGGAACACGGCGCTGCGGAAGCCGGTCAGCACCAGGACCAGCAGGATGAGGCCTTCGAGGACCACGAGCCCCATCGCGTCGGCCCAAGTCATCTGTGGGGCCAGGGTGTAGGCGACGACGGCGTTGAGCCCCATGCCCGCCGCCAGGGCGAACGGGTAGCGGCCGACGACGCCCATGAGGATGGTCAGCGCGCCTGCGACCAGCGACGTGACCGCCGCGACTCGCACCCCGCCGAGCACGTCGCCGTTCATGTCCTCGGCGGTGCCGAGGATCAGCGGGTTGAGCACGATGATGTAGGCCATGGCGAAGAAGGTCGCCAGGCCACCGCGGATCTCGCGGGCGAAGTTCGATCTGCGCGCCGACACCTGGAAGTAGCGGTCGAGCACACCCTTGAAACCGGTGCTCGGGGGGGCTTCCGTGTCCTGGGGGGCGGGATTGGGCGTTGGATTCACTCGTCTGAGCCTGATCTGTCCGGATTACGGTACTGAGTCAGGTTAATTGCATCTTCCTCTAACTCAAACCATGCTGACCTGCCGCTTTTAGGAGGATCGCACAACCGCGGGCGCTCCGTGCCGGTGGATGTGGCCGATCGTCTAGCCTGAAACCGTGCGCAAGCCCCGGCAGCCCGACCCCGAGGTCCTGGAGAGCGACTACCGCGTCCCCACGGCCCTCGGCGCCGCGGCATGGGCCGTGGCGCTCGTGGTGCTGCTCGCCATGGGCGACCGGCTGGCCGAGTCCGACCGCTGGTGGATCTGGGTGTGCGTCACCGGGATCGTGCTCGGCGTGTTCGCCTTCTTCTACATCCCGCGGCTGCTGCGCAAGCGCTCCGATGCCGAGGATCGGCACGCCGCCAAGCGCGCGGCCGCCGCCGAGGAGCAGGAGGACCAGGAGGAGCGGCCCCCCGGCGAGCAGCCGGCCGACGAGAGCGCCTAGTGTCCTGAGTCGTTGACGGGAACGGGAGGCTGTGGCCGCAGTCCTTTCGTTCACCACCGCATGACCTGGGAAGGCCGCCGTCAGCGCGCCGGCGGTGGCGGCGCGAAAGGTCACGCCGCACGCCTTCTGCCGGTCGCCCGCCACCGACGGCCGGAGCCTTGGACAGCGGCAATCCCGCGACCTTCCGCGTCGCCGGACGCTTCGCGCCGACAACAGCCCCACCAGGCCCGCACGGGCCCGGCCAAGACCTGGAGACAATCCCCGCCCCCTCCCCGTCAACGGTCCAGGACCCGGACCACACGGTCCCGGAGTGGCATATGTCCTTGATAATGGGCGCGTGCCGAATTCGTTCCACCCCTTCCCACGCCATCTCGCCGAGCGGCTTCGCCGAATCCTGATCGAGGCCGACTACACCGTCTCCGGCGTACGCGACCGGCTCGGCGACACCGCCGCGCGGGCGCTCGCCCGCGAGCAGCTCGTGCCCGCCCTGCGCGCCACCGGCGGCGAAGAGGGCCTGGGCGTGCTGCTGCGGCTGTGGTGGCTGCAGGAGCCCGTGGCCGAGGAGGCGGCGCGGGCCATCCTGCCGGTCGCGGAGCTGGCCGAGACCGGGCTGCTGGCGGTGGCCGGCGGAGAGGTGCGCGCGCTGGTGCACCTGGGGCCGTGGGAGCTGGCGGACGGCCGTCCCGGCTACGTCGTCTCCGACCCCACCGTCCGCCCCGGCCTGGGACAGCCGCACCCGGACCACGTGGTCGGCGCGGGCGGCGCGTCGGCGACGCTGTCCAGGCTCATCGTGGACGGGCCGATGGAGCGCGCCCTCGACATCGGCACCGGCTGCGGCGTGCAGGCCCTGCACCTGGCCGAGCGCTCCGCCGACGTCTGCGCCACCGACGTCAACCCGCGCGCCCTGCGGATGGCCGAGATGAGCTGCGCGCTGTCGGGCCTGGACAACGTGCGCACCCGCGAAGGGTCGCTGTACGAGCCGGTGCGGGACGAGCGCTTCGACCTCATCGTCTCCAACCCGCCGTTCGTGATCACCCCGGAGTCGGCGCGCTACACCTACCGCGAGTCCGACCTCTCCGGCGACGCGGTGTGCGCCGAGATCGTGCGCGGGGCCCCGCGGCGCCTCACCGACGGCGGCTGGTGCCAACTGCTGGCGAACTGGCTGCACGTGGACGGCGAGGACTGGCGGGACCGGGTCGGCGCGTGGGTGACCGGGACCGGCTGCTCCGGCTGGGTCGTGCAGCGCGACGTGCAGGACCCCGCGGAGTACGTCGAGCTGTGGCTGCGCGACTCCTGCGAGCACGGCACGCCCGAGTACACCCGGCGCTACGACGCCTGGCTGGACTACTTCGAGCGGGAGGGCATCAAAGGCATCGGCTTCGGCTGGATCTGCCTGCGCAACGACGCCGCCCAGGACGCCACGGTGCGGGTGGAGGAGCTGCGCCACGAGATCGAGCAGCCGGTCGGCGCGTACCTGCCGGAGGTGGTGAACGGCGCGATGACCTCGCACCGGCTGACCGACGCCGCGCTGCTGTCGGCGCACGTGGCGCTGGCCCCCGGGGTGAAGGAGGAGCGCGTCGGAGTCCCCGGCGCCCCGGACCCCGAGCGCATCCTGCTCCGCCAGGGCTCGGGCCTGCATCGGGTGGCCCAGGTCGGAACGGTGGAGGCCGCGCTGGCGAGCGTCTGCGACGGCACGATGCCCGTCGGCCCGCTGCTCGACGCCATCGCCGAGCTGACCGGCCAGGACCAGGCCGACCTGCGCGAACGCACCCCCGACACCCTGCGCGCGCTGATCGCCGAGGGCTTCTTCCGCGTGGCGCGGTAGGGCGCGCCGAGCGGTCCGCGCGGGATCGCCCCGGCCGGTCGGGAAAATCCGTCTGAGAACGGGTGGGCGGTCGCGTACCGTGGTCCCGCACCGACTCGGGAGGAGCCCGCATGGTCCAGGTGACGGCCGATCCGTTCGGCACCGCTGAACTGCGGCGACGAGTTCTCGACGGATGGGCGGACTCACCCGCCCGATTCCGGGAGGACGCCAACGCCGAGGAGGACTACGCGCTCGGCGGCTACCGCGACCGGATCGTCGTGGAGCTCGCGCAGAACGCGGCGGACGCCGCCCGGCGGGCCGGCGTCCGGGGGCGGCTGGGGCTGACCCTGCGCGGCGACGTGTTCACGGCGGCCAACACCGGCGCCCCGCTGACCCCCGCCGGGGTGGAGTCCCTCGCCACGCTGCGGGTCTCGGCGAAGCGCGACGACGCCGACGCCGGCGGTTCCGTCGGGCGGTTCGGGGTCGGGTTCTCGGCCGTGGTCGCGCTCAGCGACGACGTCACGGTCGCCTCCCGCGACGGGGCCGTGCGCTGGACCCGCGACCTCGCCCGCACCGCCGTGCGCGAGGCGCTGCTGGACAGCGGCCGGGCCCGCCCGGAGCTGGCGGCGGAGCTCCAGCGGCGCGGCGGCGACGTGCCGCTGCTGCGGCTGCCGTTCGAGTCCGACGCGCGCACGCCCGACGGTTACGACAGCTCCGTCGTCCTCAGGCTCCGCGACGACGATGCCCGCGTCCGGCTGAACCGGCTGCTCGGCGAGACCGGGCAGGCGCTGCTGCTCGCGCTGCCCGACCTCGCCGAGGTCGAGATCGACGTCGAGGGCGCCGTCCGGACGCTGCGCGTGCGGCCCGGAGCGGCCGACGGGGAGCTGGTCACCCGGATCGACGACGGCTCCGGCGAGCGCAGCACCCACTGGCGCACGGTCACCCGGACCGGCCGCTTCGAGCCCGACCGGCTCGCGGACCGCCCCACCGAGGAGCGCGGCCGCACCGACTGGAGCCTCACATGGGCCGTCGCCGTCGACGAGGCCGGCGGCGTCGCCGGCCTGCCCGCCGACGTGCCCCGCGTCGTGCACGCCCCGACGCCCAGCGACGAGGAGCTGCACGTCCCCGCGCTGCTCATCGGCTCCTTCCCGCTCACCCCGGACCGGCGCCACATCGCCTTCGGCCCGGCCTCCGACACGCTCATCACCGAGGCCGCCGGGGCCTACTGCGACCTGCTCCGCCTGCTCGATCCGCGGGCCACCTGGGACCTCGTCCCGGTCAACCTCATGCGCGGCGGCGAGTTCGACGCCCGGTTCCGCGGCGAGGTGGCCGCTCCCCTGCTGGACACGCCGTTCCTGGTGACCGCGGCCGGCGAACCCGTGCGGCCGCGCGACGCCGTCGTGGTGGAGGGCGGCACCGAACTCGTCGACGTGCTGTCCGAGCTGATCCCGACCGTGCTGCCGGGCGACTGGAACCTCCGCCATCCCGGTCTGGGGCAGTTGCGGCTGCGCCGCGTCGGACTCGCCGAACTGGCCGACCTGCTCGGCGACCTCGAGCACGATCCGGCCTGGTGGGCGCGGCTGTACGCCGCGCTGCGCTCGGCCGGGCAGCAGGGTGCCGACCTGGAGGAGCTCGGCGCGCTCCCGGTGCCGCTGGTGGACGGGCGGCTGGTGCGCGGCCCGCGCGGACTGCTGGCGCCCAGCGGTCCGGCGTTCGGCTCCGACGCGCTCGACCCGGGCGCGCTGGCGCCGCTGGGCCTGCGGATCGTGCATCCGCGGGCCGTCGACCCGCTGCTGCTGCGGCTCGGCGCGGTCGAGGCGAACGAGCGCGCGGTGCTCACCGACCCGCTCACACGGGCCGCCGTGGAGAACTCGCTGGACGCCGACGACCCCGACGACATCGCCCGGTCGGTGCTGGAGCTGGTCTCGGCGTCGGGGGCCACCGTCGACGAGGCCCCGTGGCTGGCCGAGCTGGCGCTGCGCGACAACGAGGGCGGCTACTCCCTGGCGGGCGAGCTGCTGCTCCCGGACAGCCCGCTGCTGGAGGTCCTCGCCGAGGACGCCCCGTTCGGCGTGGTCGCCGACGACCTGGTGCGGCGCTACGACGCGGAGACGCTGGAGGCGGTCGGCGTGCTGCGCTCCTTCACGCTGTGCCGCGCGAGCGACGTGACGCTGGGCGCCGCGCTGGACGAAAGCCTGGACGACCTGCCGCTGGACGGCGTCGAGGACTGGGCCGCCGAGGTCATGGAGCGGCTCGGCCACCCCGACCTGCCGCCGGTCGTGCCGGAACTGGTGGGCGTGCGGGACCTGGAGTTCGTGCGCGAGGACCGGTGGCGGCGGGCGCTGGAGCTGCTGGCGGCGCGCGGGCCTCGGGCCGCGGTCACCGAACCCGTGCGGGTGCTGCGCGGCGACGGCCGCTCGGTCGACGTGCCGTCCTACACGGCGTGGTGGCTGCGGACGGGCGCGCTCCTGGACGGGCGGCGGCCGGTGGAGTTGCGGACCGGTGACGCCGATCCGGCGCTGACCGGGCTCTACGACGAGGCTCCCTCGGAACTGGACCCGCACCTCGCCCGGGCGCTGGGCGTCCGCACCGGGCTGGCCGACCTGCTCGCCGAGCCCGACGGGCCGGACGAGCTGCTGGACCGGCTGGGCGACCCCGGGCGGCGGGTCTCCCGGGAGTCGCTGCGGCGGATCTGGGCGGCGCTGGCCGGGGTGGACGCCGAACGGGCGTCGCCGCCGGAGAGCGTGCGGGCGGTGCGCGACGGCGCGATCGTGGTGGCCGACGCCGAGGACGCGGTGGTGGTGGACGCCCCCGACCTGCTCCCGCTGCTGGCCGGACGCCCGGTGGTGCTGGTCCCCGCCGAGCACGCCGCCGCGCTGGCCGACGTCCTGGACCTGGCGCTGGCCGGCGAGGAGGTCGAAGGCCGGGTGACGTCGGCGGGCGAGGTCCGCCAGGTGCCGGACGAGGTGCGCGTCTTCCTCGACACCGGGGTCCTCACCTACCTGCACCACGAGGAGCTGACCGTGGACGGGACCCGGGTGGAGTGGCGCTGCATCGGGGGCCAGGTGCACGCGAGCGGCACCGACGGTCTCGCCCGCGCCCTGTCCTGGACGGCGGGCCGCTGGGACCTGCGCCACCTGGTGGCCGCGGTCCTGAGGGACCCCCGGAGCGTCCTCGACCTCCTCGCAGAGGCCGACCTGGACCCGGACCCGGCCCGGGGGCTCTGAAGGAGGCCTTGAGTCCAGGGGTCTGTCAGGCCGGCCCCAGGAGGGAGGGCGTGCGGGTGGGCGATTTCCGTCCACGGGCCTTCGGCCACGCGAGAGAATCGCCCAACCACCGCGAATCCCACCTTCGGCCGAGGCTTCACACCCCCTAGAAGCCAAGGACCGCGCACGCGGCCGTCGGGCCGACGCGGCGGCGGGGCGCCGGCGTCACTTCTCGGAGGAGACCAGCTCCAGTTCGGTGGTGTCGTCGAAGACGATGTGGTCGTAGCCCAGCTCGTCGACGACCGGGGTCACCGGCTCGGACGGGGGCGCCGGCGGCGCGGCCTCGGAGTGCGCCCCGCAGCCGTGGTCGAGGGAGACGACCCTGCCGTCGTCGGGCGCGTACTCGTTGGCGCAGACCCCGAACATCTGCCGGAACTCGCCGGCCAGCGGGGTCATGAAGCCGCAGGTGGCGCACTGGGCCGGAGCGGCACCGGCGATGGGGCTGTGCGGCCCGGCGGCGCCGTTGTACCAGCGCTCGGCCGCGGACTCGCGGCCGGTGTCGGACAGGACCCTGGCCCGGCCGAGGCCGAGCTCCCAGACCATCTGCTTGTCGTCGCCGTCCTCGGTGACCTCGTCGTCGGCCACCTGCGCGTAGCCCGGCATCAGCCGCTCGTCATCCTCGGAGCTGGGCAGGAGGTCGCCGACGCCCAGGTCGCCCGGGCGCAGCCGCTCCTTCCACGGCAGCCACTCCGGGGCGAGCAGCGCCTGGGAACCCGGCAGCAGCACCGCCTCGTTCACCGTGACGTGCTTGGCGCGGGAGGCGCGCACGACGGTGACGGCGTAATGCCAGCCGGGGTAGGCGGGATCGAGGCAGGCGAAGAGGTGGGTGACCAGACGGTCACCCTCGACCTGTGCGGAGAGGTGTTCGCCAACCCACTCCGGTCGTCCGATCTCGGCGGCCGCGGCACGGGCGAGGTCCACCGCTGCGATGCATGCCTGGTCTGGTGTGGGAGAACGACGGGTACGGCTCACGTTTCCATTTTCGCTGATTACGGGCACCAACTTGACCATGACGGCGATCGATAGCCGACCGTTACGTGGTTTCCAGGGCAGCATGACACGCCCGGTCACGGCGGTGTGACAGGGCGCGCCCTCTCGGGTTTTCGGGTGCCGCGGGCGTGCGGACGGCGGAGACGCTCAGGCCTCCAGGTCGTCGGCGACGACGCGCAGCACCTGGGCGATCTTGGCCGCCTCGCGGCGATCTGGGTGCTTACCCCTACGGTACGCGGTCGAGACGCCGTCGAGGAGCTTGATGAGGTCCTCGACGATGAGGACCATCTCGTCGGGCTTCTTGCGCATCGCCTTGGCCACCGACCTCGGCGCGTCGAGCAGTTTCACCTGCAGGGCCTGGGCTCCCTTGCGGCCTTCGACGATGCCGAACTCGACCCGCTGGCCGGACTTCAGGGAGTCGGCGCCCGCGGGGAGCGCGGAGGAGTGCACGAAGACCTCACCGCCGTCGTCGTTGGTGAGGAAACCGAAACCCTTGTCGCTGTCGTACCACTTGACCTTGCCGGTGGGCACGTGTGACCTCATCGTTCTCGCCGTCGGAACAAGAAGGGGAAGCCGACGGGCCGCCTCCCCGCGGGTCGGACGTCCACTCGGCCTCCCGGCCCCATCTTCACATGGGCGCACATTCAGGCTAGTGCGAAGCACTCGGGGGATGCGATAGATCGACCGGGGCGAATTGCCGCAAAGCACCACGGAACACGGCCGTAACCGGTCATGCGGCCGCCTCCCGTGCCACGGGTGGGCGAGAGGCCCGGAGGCGGATCTCCGGGCCTCTCTCGGCGGCATCCCCATACCGCTGGTTGCGGAGTTGTGGGACGGGACCCGGCGGTCTCGGGATGCCGTCAACCGGATGGCGCACCAGCGCCGGGATCGCCCCGGTGGGCCTACGACAATGGCTTGGCCGCCGCCCAGGGTGCCCATCACGTTCCTGCGGTGAACTGGAAGTGGAGCGGAACGCATGGACATCATTACTCGGGACCCCGGCGGAAACACCCGCGAAAACGCAGGTCAAGGAGTATATTTCTGAGGATTTAACGGACGATGACCCAACGCCGGCCCCGGCGGTGCGGCACGGCTGCGCCGCGCGGTGGCGCGCAGCAGTCACGCCGTCCCGGCCCGGGCGGTGCGCGCGATCCGGACGGCCAGGTAGAGGGCGCAGCCGCCCACGGCGAGGCGCATGCCCACCAGGCCGGTGTCCAGCAGGGACAGCCGGATCATCTCGTCGATGTAGGGCGCCTCGCCCGGCCACAGCAGCATGCCGGCGACCGTCGCGGCGATCGGGACGCCGACCGCGACCCGCTTGTCGGAGCGGTCCCACACCCGGCTCAGCCCCACCTGCACCGCGGCGATCACCCACAGGAACGCCGCCGCCCCGACCAGGGCGCTCACCAGGTACACGGCGATGGCGAAGAGCTCGGCCGGGTGCCGCCGGACCGCCGCGAGCAGGCCTGGGACGAGGTCGCCCGGGGAGAGCCCGCCCGGTGTGGGACCGCCGTCGGCGCCCTCGCGGGTGGCAATCCGGCGCGGGCGGCTCCTCTTCGGACCGCCGCGCCACGGCGGCGGATCGCGCTGCAATCGCACCTGCCGCGCGAACCCGCCGGTCAGGCCGCCCTTGGACGGCTTGGCCGACGTGGCGGCCTTGTCCGATGCGGCCGACTCGACCGGTCCGGTCGGCGCCTCCGGCCCGGTCCGGCTCTCCCGCGCCGCCTCCGCGTCCTGCGGCGGGTCCGCGCACTCCCGCGCCGCCAGCGCGGCCGGATCGCCGAACCCGCGCAGCACCCGGCGTACCTGCTCCGGGTCGCGCGCCCGCGCCGACCTGCACGCGTCCTCGATCCGGCCGCGCAGTTCGGTGATGTAGGCGGTGCGGCGGCGCGGCGGCAGGTACTGGTGCGCGGCGTCGCCGACCTTCGCCAGGTACTCCAGTACCAGTTGGTCCGAGCGCTCGCTCATAGGCCCATCGTGCCGCAAGATCACCTTCCGGTCCGGGAAAACCGGCCGCCGGGCGTGACCGGTCTCGCATGCGTGGTGTCCCCGGCATGGCATAGCGTGATGGGCGATGATCGACGACGCGGAGCCGGCGGTGCGCCACACCGCAGGGCGTCCTTTCACCTACACCTCATGGCTGCGGAGCCTGTCCGATCAGGAGCTGGCAGCGCTGTTCACCGCGCGCGCGGATCTCATCACCCCGGTGCCGGCCGACATCGCGGGGCTGGCCGCCCGCGCCACCTCGCGGCCGGCCGTCGTCCGGGTCCTGGACCGGCTGGACCGGTTCTCCCTCCAGGTGCTCGAAGGGCTGCTGGCCCTCGGTGACGACAGAGCCTCCAGCGCCCCGCACGGCACCGACCGCCGCACCTTCTCCACGGCGCTGGACGCCCCCGCACCGGCGCTCGACGCGGCACTGGACCGGCTGCGCGGCGCCGCGCTGGTGTGGGAGGACGGCGGACTGCTGCGCCCCGTGACCGTGCTGCGCGACATCCTCACCCAGCCGGCCGGCCTCGGCCCTCCCATGCGCGTCCTGCTCGCCGGCCGGTCGGCCGACCGGCTGAACCGGCTGGCCGCCGACCTCGGGCTCGCCACCGGCTACGAGGGCGGCGACCCCGCCGACCGCATCGCCGCCGCCATCGCCCGGACCGGCCGGCTGGCCGATCTGCTCGCCGAGGTCGGCGACGACGCCCGGCCGGTCCTGGACCGGCTCGTCTGGGGCCCGCCGCACGGCACCGTCTCCCAGGCCGACCGCGACGTCGACGCGGCCTCCGCGACCTCGCCGATCGACCGGCTGCTGGCGCGCGGCCTGCTGGTCGCGACCGACGACCGCACCGTCACGCTCCCCCGCGAGGTGGCGTTGCACCTGCGCGGCGGCCGACTGTTCCGGGAGGTCGAGGCGGAGCCGCCGCGGCCGTCCGGCCCCGAGCGCACCGCGACGACGGTCGCGCGGACAGCGGCGGGGCAGGCGTTCACGGTGATCCGGGGGATCGAGGAACTCCTGGAGTCGTGGGCCGCCGACCCGCCCGGCGTGCTGCGCAACGGCGGCCTGGGAGTGCGCGACCTGCGGCGCAGCGCGCAGGCCCTCGACTCCGACGAGGCGAGCACGGCGGTGCTGGTCGAGGCGGCGCACTCGGCGGGGCTCATCGCGGCCAGCGGTGAGGTCGACGGCGAATGGCTGCCCACCGCCGACTACGACGTCTGGCGGGCGGCCGAACCCGCGCGGCGCTGGGTGCGGCTGGCCGAGGCGTGGCTGCGCTCCACCCGCGTCGCCGGTCTCGGCGGCACCAAGGACGCGCGGGGGCGCTCCCGCAACGTCCTCGGCGAGGGCCTGGACCGGCGTTCGGCCCCCGAGGTCCGGCTCGACGTCCTGCGCGCGCTCGCCGCCGCGCCCGAGGCGACGGCGCCCACCGGAGAGTCGGTGGCCGCGCACCTCGCGTGGCTGCGTCCGCGCCGCCAGGGGCCCGCGTTCACCACCCTGGTCGAGACCGCGCTGGACGAGGCCCGCGTCCTCGGCCTGACCGGCCGCGACGCGCTCGCCCCGCACGCACGCGCGCTGCTGGAGGAGACGACCGGACCGCGCCACGACGACGGTCCGGCCGGTTTCGCCGCCGACTCCGCCGCCGCTGCCGAGCTCGCCCGGTCCCTGCCGGAGCCGCTCGACCACTTCCTGGTCCAGGGGGACCTGACCGCGGTCGCTCCCGGACCGCTGGTGCCCGCGCTGGCCAGGGAACTCGCGCTGGCCGCCGACGTGGAGTCCACCGGCGGCGCGACCGTCTACCGGTTCAGCGCCGACTCGGTCCGCCGCGCGCTGGACGCCGGGCGGGGCGCGGGCGAGCTGACCGAGCTGCTGGAGCGGCACTCCACCACCCCGCTCCCGCAGCCGCTGCGCTACCTCATCTCCGACATCGCCCGCAGCCACGGCAGGCTGCGCGTGGGTACCGCGTCGAGCTACCTGCGCTGCGACGACCCGGCCGTGCTGGAGGAGCTCCTCAACGACCGCCGCTGCGCCGATCTCATGCTCTTCCGGCTCGCCCCGACGGTGGTGGCCGGCCGGTCCACCAGGCCGGTCCTGCTGGACCGGCTGAACGACCTCGGCTACCACGCGGTGCCCGAGGCCGTCGACGGGTCGGTCCAGCTCAGCCGCCCCGAGGTCCGCCGCGCGGCGCGGCGCGCCCCGGGCGAGCTCACCGAGCCCGAGCCGCCGGGCCCCGAGCTGCGCATGGCAGCGGTGCGGGCGCTGCGCGCGGGGGACGAGGCCGCGACAGCGGTCCGGAGCCCCATCGCCGCGCCGGAGGCCGAACCGCCCCGCTCGCCCACCGCGGCCACCCTGGCGGCCCTGTCCTCGGCGGCCGTGGACGGCCGCCGGGTCTGGATCGGCTACCTCGACACCGAGGGCCGCGCCAGCAGCAGGATCGTGGAGCCGGCCCGGGTGGACGGCGGCTACCTCACCGCCTACGACGCGACCCGCGCCGCCGTGCACCGATTCGCGGTGCACCGCATCACCGGCGTCGCCGCCGTCGGTCCCGGTGGGGATCCGGCCGGACGGCCGACCGGGAAGCCGGCCGGCTGACGGACCCGAGCGGTGGACCGGGCCGACCCGGATGCGCCGCACAACCCTCTCTGCACGGGCCGCCGGGTCTGATGGGATGGAGAGGACCCGCAGACCCACGGAACCCGCGGAGAGGGACAGTCGAGGCCATGAGCAACCAGTCGCTGCCGCCAGGAGCGTCCTCGCCTCAGGAGGACCGGCCCGATCGGGGCCGTCCCCGCGACCGCGGTGACGGTGACGACCGGCGCGACGAGCGCGGGGCCGAACGCGAGCGGGCGCCGGGGGGGTCCAGCAGCTCCACGATGGTGCTGATCCTGCACGCCCTCACGTTCCTGTGCTGCGCGAACTGGATCTTCGGCGTCGTCGGGATCGTGTTCGCCGTGCGCGCCGCGCACAAGCGCGACCGCGGTCTCTATGCGCAGGCCGAGACGCTCACCCGCTACTCCTGGTACTGCCTGGGCGCCGCCGCGGTGATGTTCGTGGTGATGTTCGTGCTGTTCGGGGTGGTCCTGACCCAGGCGGGGTCGTGGGTGGACGGTATCTCACCGGTAACGAACTACTGACTTTTTCCTGATGTCCGCGGTTTCCGCGGAACGCGACCGCCCCGGTCGCGTCCAATTCCCATAGCCGGGCGAAGAGCAGACGGAGGCAGGCCCGAATGAGCAACCAATGGCCCGACCCACCGGATTACTGGGGTGGGCAGCCGCAGCAGCCCGGGTGGGGCGGCGGGTACGGGCAGCCGTCCGGCGCCTGGCAGAGCGGCGGCTACCCGCAGCCCGGCTACCCGCCCTACGGACCCCCCGGACCCCCCGGGCCGCCGCCGGCCAAGGGCGGCGCCATCACCGCGCTCGTCATCGCGATCCTGACCACGGTGACGTGCTGCACCACCAACATCATCGGGATCGTGTTCGCCGCCATCGCGCTGAGCAAGGACAAGGAGCCCGACGAGTTCGAGAAGTTCACCCGCTGGGCGTGGATCTGCAACTTCATCCACATCGGGCTCGCCGTCGCCGTGGTGGTGTTCTTCCTGATCATGATCTCGCTCGAAGCGTGATCCGCGGGCGGCGGGCGGGAATCCCGCCCGCCGCCGTCGCGTTGGGCAGGGACGGGGAGTCCGGCGGACGCGGAGGTCCGCTCCCGGGCGCGGGCATCCGCCCGCACGGCCGCACTGGCCCGCTCACCACCCTGACCGGGCGATCCGCCGACCGGTAGGCTTGGACGCCGCCCGGACCACGGACCGGACCACGGCCCAAACCGCCGTCCCCGCGCCGGTGCGACCGGGCACCGGCCCGCTCCCTCCCGTGACCACAGCAGACCGCCCGGCCGTGCCCGCTGACAATGCCGACACGGCCCAAGGAGACGACCGTGACCGACGGACCGCTGATCGTCCAGTCCGACAAGACGCTCCTGCTCGAGGTCGACCACGAACTGGCCGACGAGTGCCGCCGTGCGATCGCGCCGTTCGCCGAGCTGGAGCGCGCCCCGGAGCACGTCCACACCTACCGGGTCACCCCGCTGGCGCTGTGGAACGCCCGTGCCGCCGGTCACGACGCCGAACAGGTCGTCGACGCGTTCATCGGCTACTCGCGCTACCCCGTGCCGCACTCGCTGCTCGTGGACGTCGCCGAGACGATGGACCGCTACGGCCGCCTCCGGCTGCTCTCCCACCCCGTCCACGGCCTGGTGCTGCAGGCCCTGGACCAGGCGGTGCTGGAGGAGGTCGTCCGGGCCAAGAAGCTCCGGTCGATGCTCGGCGAGCGGGTGGAGCCCGACACGGTCGCGGTGCACCCGAGCGAGCGCGGCAACCTCAAGCAGGCGCTGCTCAAGCTCGGCTGGCCGGCCGAGGACCTGGCCGGCTACGTCGACGGCGAGGCGCACCAGATCGATCTGGCCGAGGGCGACTGGGAGCTGCGCGGCTACCAGCGCGAGGCCGCCGAGGGCTTCCACTCCGGCGGCTCCGGCGTCGTGGTGCTGCCGTGCGGCGCCGGCAAGACGATCGTGGGGGCCGCGGCGATGGCGATGGCCAAGGCCACGACGCTGATCCTGGTCACCAACACCGTCGCGGTCCACCAGTGGCGCAACGAGCTGCTGCGCCGCACCACGCTCACCGAGGACGAGATCGGCGAGTACTCCGGGACCCGCAAGGACATCCGCCCGGTCACCATCGCCACCTACCAGGTCATGGCCGCGCGCCGGAAGGGCGTGCACACCCACCTGGAGCTGTTCGACGCCCGCGACTGGGGCCTGGTCGTCTACGACGAGGTGCACCTGCTGCCGGCGCCCATCTTCCGGATGACCGCCGACCTGCAGGCGCGGCGCCGGCTCGGGCTGACCGCGACTCTGGTGCGCGAGGACGGCCGCGAGGGCGACGTGTTCTCCCTGATCGGGCCGAAGCGCTACGACGCGCCGTGGAAGGAGATGGAGAACCAGGGCTGGATCGCGCCGGCCGACTGCGTCGAGGTCCGGGTGAACCTCACCGAGAGCGAGCGGCTGGCCTACGCCACCGCCGAGCCCGAGGACCGCTACCGCTTCTGCGCCTCCACCGCGGCCAAGAGCAGTGTCGTGCGCGAGCTGGTGGAGCGGCACTCCGGCGAGCAGGCGCTGGTGATCGGGTCCTACATCGACCAGTTGGACGAGCTCGGCGCGGCCCTGGACGCGCCCGTCGTCAAGGGCGAGACGCGGGTGAAGGAGCGCGAGCGTCTGTTCGACGCGTTCCGCTCCGGCGAGCTGCGCACGCTCGTGGTCTCCAAGGTCGCCAACTTCTCCGTCGACCTGCCCGAGGCCGGCGTGGCGATCCAGGTGTCGGGGTCGTTCGGCTCCCGCCAGGAGGAGGCCCAGCGCCTCGGCCGCGTGCTGCGCCCCAAGTCCGACGGCCGGGCCGCGCGCTTCTACGCCGTCATCGCCCGCGACACCCTCGACCAGGACTACGCGGCGCACCGCCAGCGCTTCCTCGCCGAGCAGGGCTACGCCTACCGCATCGTCGACGCCTCCGACGTGCTCGCCGGCAACGAGATCTGAGCGGGTCGGCCCCTTGCCCGAGGGTCCCGCGGCGAGCGGGGCCTCACCGATGTTCGACGATGGGCTCCGCGCGGGAGCCGGCTGCCGCGGTGCGCGCAAGCCGCCGGCGGCACAGCGGACCCCGGCCCTGAAAGTCCCGCCCCGCCCCCGTGAACGCGGCGGTCAGAGCCCGATCAGACCGAGGGCAGGCCGCCCATGACGAAGGTGAACCCTGCGATCACCCAGGCCACCAGGGAGTATCCGAGGGTCTGGGCCCGCAGCGCGGGGCGTTCGCGCAGGCCGGGCGTCACGTAGGCGGCGACCATGAGGATGAGGGCGAGCATCGCCGGGATCAGCGACGCGATCGCGAACAGCGCCGTCTGGTCTACGCACGCCGCGTAGCCGGGGGCGAGGGGGTCCCCACAGAACACGTTGTCTCCAGAGTCTCCGAATACGAACAGCACGTACGAGAGCATCGCCGAGGCGTCCACGAACAGCATCAGGGCGGGCGTCGTGGCAGCGGAGAAGACGCGGGGCCCGGGGTGGTCTCGTGCGGACGACACCCACCGACGGTACCGTTTCGAGCGGCCGGATGGCGGATCCGCGCGCCGGGCGTCCGGTCCGCGGCGGGCGGGCGGCCGGGAAAAGTTCCGATCCACCGTTTACACCAGTGCCCATCATGTCAAATCATGTTGGGACCCGGACGATGCGGAGGATGATTCCATGGCCCTTCCACCCCGCCCCGACTCCGACGCCGCCCCCGTCCACCGCCAGGGTTTCCACTCCCTGCGCGCGGGCGGTCTGAACTGGGAGTCCTTCCCCCTGCGGCTTTTCACCAAGGGCAACGCGCGGTTCTGGGACCCGGCCGACATCGACATGAGCCGCGACGCCGAGGACTGGGAGCGGCTCGGCCCCGAGGCCCAGAAGCGCATTCTGCGACTGTGCGCCCAGTTCACAGCGGGCGAAGAGGCCGTCACCGAGGACATCCAGCCGTTCATCCGCGCCATGGCGGCCGAGGGCCGCATCGGCGACGAGATGTACCTGACCCAGTTCGCGTTCGAGGAGGCCAAGCACGTCCAGGTCTTCCGGATGTGGCTGGACGCCCTCGGCGTCACCGACGACCTGCACGCCTACGTGCGCGACAACCCCGGCTACCGGGTCCTCTTCTACGAGGAGCTGCCCGCCGCGCTCAACGCCCTCACCGACGACCCCAGTCCGCGCAACCAGGTCCGCGCCTCGGTGACCTACAACCACGTCATCGAGGGATCCCTCGCGCTCACCGGCTACTACGCGTGGAACCACCTGTGCACGGCGCGCGGCATCTTCCCCGGCATGCGCAGGATCATCAAGCACATCGGCGACGACGAGCGCCGGCACATGGCCTGGGGCACCTTCACCTGCCGACGGCACGTCGCGGCCGACGACGGCAACTGGGAGGTCGTCAACGACCGGCTCCAGGAACTGCTGCCGCACCTGCTCGCGACCGTGGAACGCAACGACGAGCCCATGGAGGAGGAGGAAGAGCGGTACCAATTGCCGCCCGGCGAACTGCTGAAGTACGCGAGCGACCGCGCGCTGCGCCGCCTCGGCGCGATCGAGACCGCACGCGGGGTCCCGGTCGATCGGATCGACGTGGACGCCGGCCCCGAGGCGCTGGAGGAGCAGTTCGGCGAGGAGGACCGCGCCGCGATGGACGGGGTCGGCTGACCCCGCGAGGAACGGCCCCGGGCCCCTGCCGGCCCGGGACTACTTCCTGCCCTCGGCCAGCACCAGGTCCACCGTGATCCCGGAGGCCACGACCAGGGTCTTCAGCGGCTCGGGCAGGTTCGGGTAGCGCTGCCACAGCACGTAGGTGTCGGCGTCGGTGAAGTATTCACCCAGGTCGGCCACATGCCGGTTGACCTTGGCGACCTCGTGCTCCCGGGCGTCGAGGATCTGGAAGTCGAAGCCCCAGAAGTCGCCCTTGATCGTGCCGATGTGCTGCTTGTAGGGGTCCAGCAGCCGGAAGCCGGCCTTGAAGAGCTTGAAGTCCTGGTCGATGTAGCCGATCGGCGGACCGTTGGGCACCGAGATGACCGTCGAGGCGGTCCACAGCGACCACTCCTTCTCGATCATCAGGCGGGGCCGGTGGGAGGCGTCGTTGACCATGAGCTTGCGGCCGAAGTTCTCGGCGCTGTCGGCGAGGAGGCGCAGCGCCTGCATCCCGGCGTTGAGGCCGACCTCGTCGATGTGCGCGATCTGCTGGCCCTGGCGGTTGTAGCAGAAGTACTCCGACCGGTCCACGAAGTACCGTTTCGGCTGCTTGACCAGGATCGGCGCGGTATTGAACAGATCATCCACAAAGAACTCCGACGCACCGCCGACCGCGGCGGTTCCGCCGGGGTTCCGATGGTTTCGGGATGCACGACTTCAAGGCCGGCGCCGACGTAAAACCCCGCGCACGCGAAAGGGCGGCCCCCCGTGGGGAGCCGCCCTTTGCCAGGCGTCCGAGACGCGCGGGGACTTAGAAGTCCATGCCGCCCATGCCGCCCGTGGGGTCGCCGCCGCCGGCCGGAGCGGCCTTCTCCGGCTTCTCGGCGATGACGGCCTCGGTGGTCAGGAACAGACCGGCGATGGAGGCCGCGTTCTGCAGCGCGGAGCGGGTGACCTTGGTCGGGTCGATGACGCCGTCCTTGAACAGGTCGGTGTACTCACCGGTGGCGGCGTTCAGGCCGACGCCGGGCTCCAGGTTCTTCACCTTCTCCGCGACGACGCCGCCCTCGAGGCCGGCGTTGATCGCGATCTGCTTCAGCGGCTCCTCGACGGCGCGGCGCACGATGTCGGCACCGATCTGCTCATCGCCCTCGAGCTCCAGCTTCTCGAACGCCGGAACCGCGGCCTGCAGCAGCGCCACACCACCACCGGGGAGCATGCCCTCCTCGACCGCGGCCTTGGCGTTGCGGACGGCGTCCTCGATGCGGTGCTTGCGCTCCTTGAGCTCCACCTCGGTGGCGGCACCGGCCTTGATGACCGCGACGCCGCCGGCCAGGCGGGCCAGGCGCTCCTGCAGCTTCTCGCGGTCGTAGTCGGAGTCGGTGCGCTCGATCTCGGAACGGATCTCGTTGACCCGGCCGGCGATCTGGGTGGCGTCACCGGCACCGTCGACGATGGTGGTCTCGTCCTTGGTGACGACGACCTTGCGGGCGCGGCCGAGCAGGTCCAGCTCGGTGTTCTCCAGCTTGAGGCCGACCTCCTCGGTGATGACCTGGCCGCCGGTCAGCACGGCGATGTCGCCGAGCTGGGCCTTGCGGCGGTCACCGAAGCCCGGGGCCTTGACGGCGACGGACTTGAAGGTGCCGCGGATCTTGTTGACGACCAGGGTCTGCAGCGCCCCGCCCTCAAGGTCCTCGGCGATGACCATGAGCGGCCGACCGGCCTGGAGGACCTTCTCCACGACCGGCAGGAACTCGTTGTTGTTGGAGATCTTGGAGTTGACGATGAGGATGTAGGGGTCCTCCAGGACCGTCTCCATCCGCTCCAGGTCGGTGGCGAAGTAGGGCGAGATGTAGCCCTTGTCGAAGCGCATGCCCTCGGCGAGCTCGAGCTCCAGCCCGAAGGTCTGGCCCTCCTCGACCGTGATGACGCCTTCCTTGCCGACCTTGTCCATCGCCTCGGCGATGACCTCGCCGATCTGGGGGTCGTTGGCGGAGATCGAGGCGGTGGAGGCGATCTGCTCCTTGGTCTCGACGTCCTTGGAGAGGTTCGCCAGCTCCTCGCTGATGCGGCCGACGGCCGACTCGATGCCGCGCTTCAGGCCGACCGGGTTGGCGCCGGCGGCGACGTTGCGCAGGCCCTCGCGCACCATGGCCTGGGCCAGGACGGTGGCGGTGGTGGTGCCGTCACCGGCGACGTCGTCGGTCTTCTTCGCGACCTCCTTGACGAGCTCGGCGCCGATCTTCTCCCACGGGTCCTCGAGCTCGATCTCCTTGGCGATGGAGACACCATCGTTGGTGATGGTCGGGGCGCCCCACTTCTTCTCAAGGACGACGTTGCGGCCCTTGGGGCCGAGCGTCACCTTGACGGCGTCAGCGAGCTGGTTCATGCCGCGCTCGAGGCCGCGCCGGGCTTCCTCGTCAAACGCGATCAGTTTGGCTGCCATAGACTTCTTGTCCTCCCGAGACCGGGCTGATACGCGAAGGAACGAGCCGACGCCCGCGACGGACGACCAGGGTCCTGCCCGGCAACCCGTCTGCCGGAGACCATGGCCTCATCGCCTCGATCCTGGGTTAGCACTCCTTGTCTCAGAGTGCTAACGGTCCCTTTTTTAGCACTCTCCCTTGGGGAGTGCAAACGCCTTGACCGCGATTTCGCCATGGGGTTACCCCCAGGTCAGAGCCGCGAAAAGATTCACGTGCGGGCGGGGCCCGAGGCGGGCGGCCCGGGGGGCGCAACAGCAACGGCCGGAGCGCCGATGCGCTCCGGCCGTTCTCGCAGGACCGGGGTCGGGGACGGCGGGGTCAGCAGCCGCCGGCGACCGCGGGGATGATCGAGACCTGGCTGCCGACCGGGACCGCGGTGTCGAGTCCGTCGGCGAAGCGGACGTCCTCGTCCCCCACGTAGACGTTGACGAAGCGGCGGATCTTCCCGCCGTCGTCGAGGATCCGGGCCTGAATGCCCGGGTGATTGGCCTCCAGGTCGGCCAGGACCTCCTTGAGGGTGCCGCCCTCGGCCGTGACCTCGGCCGCGTCCTTGGTGTAGGTGCGCAGGATGGTCGGGACGCGAACGCTGACGCTCATGGCTGCGGGTACTCCTTCTCGTGGGGCTCGTGGTGGTGGCGGTGCGGACCGGCGCGGTGCGGACCGGTGCGGGCCGGGGATCGGACCGGGGACGGCGGGGGTCAGGCGAGTCCGGCGTCCTGGAACGCGTCCAGGGACGGCCGGATCGTCGCGGTGACCCCGGAGTCCACGGCGTTGAGCGTCTTGAGCCCGTCGCCGGTGTTGAGCACCACGGTCTCGGCCTCGGGGTCGAGCGCGCCCTCGGCGAGCAGCTTGCGCAGCACGCCGGTCGTGACGCCGCCCGCGGTCTCGGCGAAGACGCCCTCGGTGCGCGCCAGGAGCTTGATGGAGTCGACCACCTCGGCGTCGCTCACGTGCGCCACCGCGCCGCCGGTGCGCTTGCAGATGTCGAGCACGTAGGGGCCGTCGGCCGGGTTGCCGATCGCCAGCGACTTGGCGATGGTGTCGGGCTTGACCGGCTGGATGACGTCGTGGCCGCTCTCCCACGCCTTGGCGACCGGGGAGCAGCCCGTGGCCTGGGCGCCGAAGATCCTGTACGGCCGGTCCTCGACCAGGCCCAGCTCGATCAGCTCGCGGAAGCCCTTGTCGATCTTGGTGAGCTGGGAGCCGGACGCGATCGGGATGATGATCTGGTCGGGCACCCGCCAGCCGAGCTGCTCGGCGATCTCGTAGGCCAGGGTCTTGGAGCCCTCGCCGTAGTAGGGGCGCAGGTTGACGTTGACGAAGCCCCAGTCCTCGCCGGCCGGGTCGCCGATGAGCTCGGAGCAGAAGCGGTTGACGTCGTCGTAGTTGCCGTCGATGGCCACGACCTGCCCGCCGTAGACGGCGGCCATCACGACCTTGCCCTCCTCCAGGCCGGCCGGGATGAACACGCAGGACTTGAAGCCGGCGCGGGCCGCGGCCGCGCCCACGGCGCCGGCGAGGTTGCCCGTGGAGGAGCAGGACAGCGTGTGGAAGCCGAACGTGCGCGCGGCCTCCACCGCCATGGCGACGACGCGGTCCTTGAAGGAGTGCGTGGGGTTGGCGGAGTCGTCCTTGACGCTCAGCGACCGCAGGCCCAGCTCCGCGGCGAGCCGGTCGGCCCGGACCAGCGGGGTCAGGCCCGGGTTCATGTTGGGCAGGTTCTGGACGTCGCCGGGGACCGGCAGCAGGCCGGCGTAGCGCCAGATGTTCTTCGGGCCGCGCTCGATCTCCTCACGGCTGACCGATCCGAACTCGTAGGCCACTTCGAGCGGGCCGAAACAGAACTCGCACGCGAAGCGGGGGGTCAGCTCGTAGCGCTCACCGCACTCGCGGCAGGACAGCGCGACGGCGGGGCCGAAGGCGTGGGCGGCGGTGGGTGCGGGTTCCGTGGCGGTGATCGCCATGCGAGGCGTCTCCCCTCATCTTTCCCGTGGCCGCTCTGACCACGGGGCGGAGTTGGCACCTGTCCCGGCCGCCTCGCACCTGACGAGAAACGTTCACCGAGATGGTTGCCGGGGCTTCGCAGGGCCGTTCCCTCCACCCCTCTGGATGAGCTGTATGAAGTTGTGGGCGGTCCCGGAAGGGATCCGTTGGTCACTTTAACCGACGCCCTGTCCGGTTTTCCATCCGGGGTGAGCCATCTGACATCGCCCCGCCCGTTCGGCGCCGGCCATCCCGGCGGGGCGCGGCGATCCGCCGGAAAGGGTTTGCGCGGGGGCCTCAGGGGTGAGACCTACCGAGTCGCAGCAGAGTGACCCCGCTGTCTCGGCGAAGGGCTCGTGTAGTTAAGTATGGGGTTCCGGCATTTCGTTGGAGAGGTGGGCGAACAGGTGGACAAGGCGCAGATCCTCGTCGCTTCCAACCGGGGCCCGGTGTCCTTCTCGGTCGATGACGACGGCTCCCTGAGCTTCCGCCGCGGCGGCGGCGGACTGGTCTCCGGGCTGAGCTCGGTGGCCGCCGAGATCGACACCCTGTGGGTGTGCGCGGCGCTGTCCGACGCCGACCGCAAGGCCGCCTCCTCGGCCCCCGACGGCCGGCTGGACCGGGCCGGCTTCGACCTGGGCGGCGCGCGGGTGCGCATGCTCGACATCCCGGAGCAGACCTTCGCCAACGCCTACACATCCGTGGCCAACTCCACCCTGTGGTTCGTCCACCACATGCTCTACGACACCCCCAACAAGCCCCTGTTCGACGCGGCCTTCCGCGCCGAGTGGGAGGACTACCGGGCCTACAACGCCTCCTTCGCCGAGGCGCTGGTCACCGGCGCGGCCGAGGGGGCGAAGGCCGCCGTCCAGGACTACCACCTGGCGCTCGTGCCGCGGATGATGCGCGGCCGCCGGCCCGACCTGCGGATCGCGCACTTCTCGCACACCCCGTGGGCGCCGCCGGAGTACTTCGGGATGCTGCCCGCCGACATCGGCCGCGAGCTGCTGGAGGGCATGCTCGGCGCCGACCACGTCGGCTTCCTCAGCCGACGGTGGGCCGACGCGTTCCTCAAGTGCTGCGAGACCTTCCTGCGCGCCGACGTCAACTGGGACCACCGCACCGTCGACCACGGCGGCCGGATCGTCAGGACCGGCGTGCACGGGCTGGGCGCCGACGCCGAGGGGCTGCGCGAGCGTGCCGAGCAGGAGGACGTCGCCGAGCGCCGAGCGACGCTGCGCGAACTGGTGGGCGGGCGCAGGCTCGTCCTGCGGGTCGACCGCACCGAGCTGTCCAAGAACATCGTCCGGGGCCTGGCCGCCTACCGCGAGCTGCTGCGCACCCGGCCCGAATGGCGCGGCAGGGTGACCCACCTCGCGTTCGCCTACCCCAGCCGCGGCGACGTGCCGGAGTACCGCGCCTACACCGAGTCGGTGCGGCGGATCGCCGAGGAGATCAACGAGGAGTTCGCGACGCCCGAGTGGACCCCGCTGATCCTGGAGGTCAACGACGACTACCCGCGCTCGCTGGCCTCCTACCAACTGGCCGACGTGCTGGTGGTCAACCCGATCCGCGACGGCATGAACCTCGTGGCCAAGGAGGGCCCGGTGCTCTCCCACGACGGCTGCGCCGTGGTGCTGTCCACCGAGGCGGGGGCGGCCGACGACATGGGCGGCGCCGCCGTGATGGTCAACCCCTACGACGTCTCCGAGACCGCCGAGGCGCTGCACACCGCGCTGTCGATGCCCGATGACGAGCGCCGCGCCCGCTGCGAGCGCCTCGTGGAGGCCTCCGTCGCCCTCCCCCCGCAACGCTGGTTCACCGACCAGTTGCGCGCGCTGGGGTAGCCGCAGCCGGCCCCTCCTCTGCCCGCAGCAGATCTCCGCACGGCAGAAACGCTCGATTCCGCCGCGGCGCGGGCCGCACGCTGGGATGGACCGGCCCGAGCGGGTGAGCGCCCGCTGCTCATGCGGCCGGGACGAGGAGGAAACGTGCTCTCGACCATTCCAGGGCTCACGGCGGCGGCGGAGGTCGGCACCGCGCCGTTCGACGACCAGATCGCCTCCCGGCTGCTGCACGGCCGGGTGGTGGTGCTCGGCGCGCAGGTGGACGACGCCATCGCCAACCGCGTCTGCGCCCAACTGATGCTGCTCGCCGAAGAGGACCCCAAGCGCGACATCACCCTGTGCGTCAACAGCCCGGGCGGCGCCGTGCACGCGGGGATGGCCATCTACGACACGATGCGCTTCATCCCCAACGACGTCGCCACGCTGGCCATGGGCTTCGCCGCCAGCATGGGGCAGTTCCTGCTGTGCTCGGGGACGGCGGGCAAGCGCTACAGCCTGCCGAACGCGCGCATCATGATGCACCAGCCCTCCGGCGGGCTGGGCGGCACCGCAGCCGACATCTCCATCCAGGCCGAGAACCTCGCCTACACCAAGGAGACCATGCAGCGGCTCATCGCCGAGCACACCGGGCAGCGCCTGGAGACCGTCGCCGAGGACCAGCGCCGCGACCGCTGGTTCACCGCCGAGCAGGCCAAGGAGTACGGATTCGTCGACCGCGTCGTGCACAGCGCCGCCGACCTGGGCGGGGACGCCGCCCGCCGGTTCGGGTTCGGCGCGCCGCGGGCCGCCGCGGCGGGCAAGGAGGCGCGGGCGTGAGCGGGCGGTACACGGTGCCGGTGGTCGTCGAACGCACCTCCAACGGGGAGCGCTCCTCCGACGTGTTCAGCCGGCTGCTGTCGGAGCGGATCATCTTCCTGGGCACGCCGATCGACGACGACGTCGCCAACGTGGTCATGGCGCAACTGCTGCACCTGGACTACGAGAGCAGTGTCAGCGACATCCAGCTCTACATCAACTCGCCCGGCGGCTCCAGCACCGCGCTGACCGCGATCTACGACACCATGCAGTTCGTGCGCGCCGACGTCGCGACCTTCTGCATGGGGCAGGCGGCCTCGGGCGCGGCCGTGCTTCTCGCCGCGGGGACGCCGGGCAAGCGGATGGCGCTGCGGCACTCCAGGGTGCTGCTGCACCAGCCGTCCACGGAGGGCCAGGGCGAGGCCGCCGACCTGGAGATCCAGGCCGCCGAGGTGCTGCGGATCCGCGCGGAGATCGAGGAGATCCTGTCCCTGCACACCGGGCAGAGCGTCGAGCGGCTGCGCGAGGACACCGACAGGGACAAGATCTTCACCGCGCGGCAGGCGAAGGAGTACGGGCTGGTCGACGAGCTGATCACCAGCCGCGATCCCGCCGCCCGCGCCGCGTGAGGCCGGGCCGCGGGGACGCGGGGTGAACGGGGGCGCCGGGCGGGCTCAGACCGCCAGCAGCATGGCCTGCGGGCCGGGTGCGCCCGGCGCCGGCCGCCGGGGGGCGGCCACGGGCGGGGCGAGCTCGGTGTGGAGGTCGCCCACCAGGTCGACGAGCTGCAGCCCCAGCGCCCGGTACACGGCGGCGAGCACTTCGGACGAGGGTTCCTTGCGGCCCCGCTCGATCTCGGAGAGGTAGGGCAGCGAGACCTGGGCGGTCTCGGCCACCTCGCGCAGCGTGCGGCCCTGCTCCAGGCGGGCGCGGCGCAGAACGGTTCCGATGAGGTCGCGCATCAGCGGCTCGTCCTCGGCCCCGATGTCGGGGACGGCGTGCAGGACGCGTTCGGTCATGGGTGCCTCCGCTGCCGAGGGTCGGATGGGCCAACCTTACGGCGCCTCCCCCCGACGCCGCCATCGGCCGGCGGCGCCTGTGGACGGGTTAAGCGAGCGGCGTAATCGGCGGGGCGGTCGCGGGCCGCGCTCCCGGCGCCGGTTCGCGGAACGCGGGGCACCCCGGGCCTTCCACCGGCGATCTCGACCTTGTCGGGGTTACTGCGACGTTTTCAGGTCCCACAAGGTCAACCCGGGCTTCGACCTTGGCCTCTGGGGGTCTTTGACCTCGGCCGAAGGAGGAATCCGCGGTGACCGGGCGATCCCTATCAAGGGCCTTCGGCCACGCGAGAGAATCGCCCACCCGCACGCCGTCCCTCCTGGGGCGGGCCTTCACAACCCCCTGGGGTCGAGGTCGAAACTCAAGGTCAAGATCGCCGAGAGGACCGCCGTCCTGTGCGAACCCGATCGTCGGGCATCGGTCAGGCGCCGAGCGCGCCGGAGAGCCCGTCCAGCAGTTCCACGACCCCGGCCGGACCGGCCACGACCAGGTCGGCGCGTTCGGCCAGCGCCGCGACCTCGTCGGAGCCGCTGCACACGGTCAGACCCGCGACGCCCTCGCCCCGCAGCCGCTCCACGGCGTCGAACGCCGCGAGGTCGCCCAGGTCGTCGCCCGCGTAGAGCAGCGAGGCGGCCTCCAGGGCGGTGACGAATTCGGTCAGCGCCGTGCCCTTGTCCATTCCCCGCGGGCGCAGTTCGATGACCATGCGGCCCGGCTCGACCGCCAGGTCCGCGCGCTCGGCCAGCTCGGCCAGCGGGACGCTCAGCAGCTCCAGCGCCGCGCCGGGGTCGGGCGCGCGGCGGGTGTGCACCGCCAGGGCGTGTTCCTTGTCCTCGATCCAGGTGCCCTCGGGCGCTCCCGCGCGGCGGAGCAGGTCGGGGAGCTCGGCGCGCACCAGCGCGACGCCGGGCGGCGGTTCGGGCACGGTGAGCCGGTCGGCCTCCCAGCGCTCCCTGCCGTACTGGCCGAGCACCACGATGCCGTCGACCCCGGTGAGGCCGCCGTACTCCACCGCGACCGCCGCCGGGCGCCCGGTGACGATGACGACCGCCCGCACCAGCGGGGCCAGCCGCGCCAGGGCGGGGACGACGCCGGGGTGGGCCCTGGCGTCCCTGGGATCGGGCACGATCGGCGCGAGCGTGCCGTCGAAGTCGAAGGCGAGGACCGCGCCGCCGGGGTCGCTGCGGATCCGGTCGAGCGCGGCGGTGCCGTCGGGGGTTGCGGGACTGGGCAGGGGCATGGGCGGCTTCTCGCTCGAAAAGACGGTGCGGGCCGTGGACGCCGTGGCGGGGCGCGGGCGCATGGCGCTCCGCGAAGGCGGGTCCTACAGTTGGATGCCCAGCATACGGGCGGTGCGCTGGCGGCGGCGGTTGGCGCGCAGCCGGCGGAGCCGCTTGACGGTCATCGGGTCGAAGGCCAGTGCCTCCGGCCGGTCGACCAGACCGTTGAGCAGTTGGTAGTAGCGGGTCGGGGAGAAACCGAACTCGTCCCGGATGGCCTGTTCCTTGGAGCCCTCGAACTTCCACCACTGGCGCTCGAAGGCGAGGATACGCTGGTCGCGTTCGCTCAGGTCGGTCTCTTCGGCGGGCTCGGCCGGCATCGAGCCGTCCGCCGCTGGATCGGGTGGTTCTTGATCAAATGGCCCGGCATTTGGCATTGGGTGCTCCTCGTCCGGATCGGCGCGACTTATCGTAGCGACTCCTCCTGCCAATTGAGGAGAAGATGTTTCATGACTGACCTTGCGGGCTACAGTTGCCTGTCCTTCCTCACCGACTACGGGCGAAGCGACGGGTTCGTGGCGATCTGCCACGGTCAGATGCTGCGCCACGCCCCCGCCGTGCGGATCATCGACATCACCCACGAGGTGCCGCCGGGCGACGTCCGGCGCGGGGCGACCGTCCTGGCCGAGACCGTCCCCGAGCTCCCGCCGGCCGTCCACGTGTGCGTCGTCGACCCCGGCGTGGGCACCGAGCGGCGCAGCGTCGCGATCGCCGCGGGCGGGCACGTGCTGGTCGGTCCGGACAACGGGCTGATGACCTGGGCCGCCGCGGCGCTCGGTGGCGTCGGGGGCGTCCGCGAGCTGACCGAACCGCGGTTGTGGCGGCATCCCGTGTCTCGGACGTTCCACGGCCGCGACGTCTACGCGCCCGTGGGCGCCCGCATCGCCGCGGGCCTGCCGCTGGAGGAGGTCGGCGAGGAGGTCGCGGCCGACACCCTGCGGTCGCTGCCCGAGCCGCGCAGTGCCGTCGGGCCGGGGGCCGCGCACGGCGAGGTGCGCGCGATCGACCGGTTCGGCAACGTCCAGCTCTCGCTGGGGGGCGGGGCCCTGGAGCGGATGGGCGGCGCGCCGGAGGGGCCGCGGCGCGTCGCCGTGCGGCTCCGGGACCGCGGCGACCGCGTCATCGCCGTCGGGGCCACGTTCGGCGACGTCGCCCCCGGCGAACTGGTGCTCATCGCCGACTCCGCCGGTCACCTGGCGGTCGCGGAGAACGGCGGGAACGCGGCCGAGCGGCTCGGCACCGCGGTCGGCGATCCGGTGGACCTGGAGATCCGCGAAGGCTAGATCGCTGACGGGAACGGGAGACTGTGACCACAGCCCCCGTCCACCACCGCATGACCTGGGAAGGCCGCCGTCAGCGCGCCGGCGGCGCGGAAGGTCGCGCCGCACGGGTTCTGCCGGTCGCCCGCCACCGGTGGCCGGGGCCTTGAGCGGCGGCAATCCCACGACCTTCCGCGCGCCGGACGCTGCGCGCTGACAACAGCCCCGCCAGGCCCGCAAAGGCCAAGCAGGGCCTGGAAACAGCTCCGTCCTCCCCCATCACCGATCCAGCCGTGCGCCCCGCCTCCGCGGGTCGCGCACCGTGGCAGAATGACCAGCGCCTGAGCAGCCCGTACGCGGCCGCTCGCAGCGTGGAACGGCAATCATCGGAGGGTCATCGCCATGCGCACGAAGAGGACCGGCACGTTCGTCGCGCTGGGAACGTGTGCTGCGATCATCGGGGGGCAGCTCACCGCCGCCGCGCCCGCCGCGGCGGACACCGAGGCGGGGAACCTGCGCTACGACCAGTGGGGGCTGGAGGCCGTCGAGGCCGCCGAGGCGTGGGAGGAGAGCCGGGGCTCCGGCGTCACGGTCGCGCTGCTGGACACCGGGGTCGACGACACCCATCCCGACCTGGCCGACACCGTCACCCTGGGCCCCGACTACACCGGGCAGGACCTCGAACCCGGCGACGAGCACTACGGCGAGCACGGCACGATGATGGCCGGCATCATCGCGGCCAACGGGCACGGCAAGGAGCACTCCGGCGGCGTCATGGGGGTCGCGCCCGAGGCCGGCATCCTGTCGATCAGGGTCGCGCTGGAGGAGGACGACCCCGGCCGCGACGACCCCGAAGCGCGGGCCGCGCGCTCCGAGGCGCTGGCCAAGGGCGTGCGCCACGCGGTCGACCAGGGCGCGCAGGTCATCAGCATGTCCATCGGCGACGCGAGCGGCGACTACGAAGGCAGCGAGGCCGAGCAGGAGGCCATCGACTACGCCGAGCGCAGCGGGGTCGTCGTGATCGCCTCGGGCGGCAACGGCGGCGCCGCGGGCGAACCCGCCTACCCCGCGGCCTACGACGGCGTGCTGGCGGTCGGCTCGGTCGACGCCGACCTGCGGGTCTCGGAGTTCTCCAGCCTGCAGGACCACATCGCGCTGACCGCCCCGGGCGAGGAGATCGCCACGACCGGCCCCGGCGGGCGGTACCTCAACGCGACCGGAACCAGCGCGGCGGCGGCGTTCGTGACCGGTGTCGCCGCGCTCATCCGCTCCGCCCATCCGCAGTTGCGCCCGGACCAGGTGGTCGAGGCCCTGCTCGCGGGCGCGCAGCCGCCGGCGGGGGCGCAGACGGGGGGCGGCTACGGCGCCGGGGTGATCAGCGCGCCCGAGGCGCTGGCCGCCGCCGGGCGGACCGCTGAGGACGTGCCCCCGTTCAACCCGGAACTGGCGCAGAACGGCGACGACGGCCTGCCCGTCCCCGCCTGGACGCTGTGGGCCGGTGCCGCTGCGCTCGTCCTGGTCCTGGGCGCCGTGGGGATCGTGCTGCTGCGCAGGAGCATGGTCAACCCCTACGGCCTGCCCGAACGCGAGGAGGACCGCGGACCGGCCGCCCCGCGGCGGGGACGGCGCAGGGCCCGCGGCGGCGGGCGCCGCCGACTCGGCGGCAGGCGCCGGCGCTAGAACGCGGCGCGGACCGCGGCCCGCAGGTCGAACAGGCCCGTGCGGCGGCGGCCGTGGTGGACGGCGTTGGTGAGCAGCCCGACGTAGCGGCCGGTCTCGGGGTGCATGTACAGACTCGTCCCGGTGTAGCCGTTGTGGTAGACCAATCCTTCCTCGGTGACCAGCCAGGCCAGTCCGCGCGCGTAGTGCTCGCCGACGGGCACCTGCGGCCGCCAGCTCCGCCGGACGAACCGGGCGAAGGCGCTCGGCCCGTCCTCGCCGGAGTGGACGAGCAGCAGGCGGCGGGCGAACGCGCCCAGGTCCGTCGCCGTGCTGAACACGCCGGCGTGCCCGGCCACGCCGCCCATCAGCGCGGCCGCCTCGTCGTGCACCACGCCCCAGGTGGGCGCGGTACCGGGGATGCGCTGCTCGGTCGGGGCGACGCTCGGGGTGCGCGGCAGCGGGCCGTAGGCGGTCGCCGACATCCCGGCCGGGCGCCACACCCGCGCCGCCAACCGGTCCAGCGGCTCGCCGAGCAGCCGCTCCAGCAGCAGCCCGAGCAGGATGAAGCCCCGGTCGATGTAGCGGTGCCCCTCCTCCTCCAGCGGCTCCAGCAGGATCGCCTCGATCAGGTCCTGCTCGGTCCCGACGTAGCGCTCCAGCCAGGTCACCGGATTCAGCCGCGAGGTGTGGGTGAGGATCTGGCGCGTCGTCACCGCGCCGCCGGCATAGGGGCCGCCGCCGACGTATTCGGACATCGGGGCGTCGAGATCGAGCAGGCCCTCGGCGACCGCCTGTCCCACGAGCGGCCAGGTGGCCATGACCTTGGTCAGGCTGGCGACGTCGTAGTACACATCGGGGGCCGCCGGCGCGCCGTCGAGCCCGGTGCCGATCTCCCCGACGGCGACGAACTCCCACATGCTGCCGGTCCCGACGACGGCGACCCCGCCGGGCAGCCATCCGGCGTCGACCATCACCTTCAGGACACCGCGGATCTCCGTCCCGGTGTCCGCAACCCAATCCCCGTCCCGCACGCGCCCCTCCTCACGGCTCTCCCCATGGCCGGATACCCGCAAGAGGGAATCCGTCACCCGTTCCCCCGTACGCCACCGTCCCAATGCCGTCAAAGGGA
Source organism: Spinactinospora alkalitolerans (assembly GCF_013408795.1). Lineage (NCBI taxonomy): Bacteria > Bacillati > Actinomycetota > Actinomycetes > Streptosporangiales > Nocardiopsidaceae > Spinactinospora > Spinactinospora alkalitolerans. Next base: position 261,986 of record NZ_JACCCC010000001.1, on the reverse strand, counting down.
TGGACCGAAACACGGATCGCTCGCCCACCGACCACCACCGAACGTACGCACGGGGAGGCCGCGGGCAGCAGGCGCGGTGTTTTCGGTATGGCGGGAAGCCGGGGCGGGGCGGATGACGGGCCGGTGCTCATCTACATGGTGAAGACGTTCGAGCGTCCCGAAGGAGCGTGGTGGGCGTCGCTGCGGTCCTCCCTGGGAGCGGCCGTGGTGCGCTGGTGCGGTGACGCCGCCGCGGAAAGAGGCCGCAGGCGATCGCCGCATGAGCGGCGCGGTCGGCCGGTTCGGGCTACCGATCCTGCGTTTGCGCAGGTGGAGGACTGTGAGAGCCGGCGAGGGGACTTGAACCCCTAACCTATCGCTTACAAGGCGATTGCTCTGCCGATTGAGCTACGCCGGCCGGTGTCGTGGACACCCAGTCGAATGGTACCGGCTCGCGGCTAGTCCGCTGACGAGCGGCGCCGGGCCACCTCGTAGAGCGACACCCCGGCGGCCACCGACGCGTTCAGCGACTCCGCGCCGCTGATCGGGATGCTCGCGACCACGTCGCAGGTCTCGCGGACCAGGCGTGACAGGCCCTTGCCCTCCGAGCCGATCACGACGACCAGCGGCCCCGTCGCCAGCTCCAGGTGGTCCAGGCGGGTGTCGCCGCCCGCGTCGAGGCCCACCGTGAACAGGCCGGCCTTCTTGTAGGACTCCAGTGTCCGGGTCAGGTTGACGGCCTGCGCGACCGGCAGCCGGGCGAGCGTGCCCGCCGATGTCTTCCACGCCGTCATGGTCACGCTCGCGGCCCGGCGCTCCGGGATGAGCAGGCCGTGCGCGCCGAACGCCGAGGCCGAACGGGCGATGGCGCCCAGGTTGTGCGGGTCGGTGACGCCGTCCAGCGCGACGACCAGCGCGGGGGTCTCGGCCTGGGTGGCCGCGTCGAGCAGGTCCTCGGCCGCCCAGTAGCGGTAGGGCCGCACCTGCAGCGCGATGCCCTGGTGGGCGGCGCCCGGCTGGCCGTTGCTCTCGCAGCGGCGGTCCAGTTCGGAGCGGTTCACCTCGTTGATGTCGACCCCGGCGGCTCCGGCGAGCTTGGCGGCCTCGTTGATCCGCTCGTCGCTGTCGAGGCTGTTGGCCAGGAACAGCCTGGTCGCCGGGACCTCTGCGCGCAGCGCCTCCACGACCGGGTTGCGGCCGACCAGCAGCTCCGGCCCGCTCCCGTCGCGCCGCCCGCCGGAGCGCGGACGCGCGGCGCCCTCACCGCCCGGCGCGGTACCGCCCTGCTGCGGCCGCTTGGCCGCACGGCTGCGCTGCTTGTCCGCGTACCAGTGCCGCTCCTCGGCGGGCAGGGTGCCCTTCTTGCCCTCGAGGGAACGCCGGCCCTTGCCACCGCTGCCCTTGGTCGGGCCCTTCTTGCTCTTGTTCGACGGCATCGCGCTCGCCCTTCCCTTCCCCGCGTACACGCGGCAAGGCCACGACCGTGGTCGGCCGTGGCCCACAATCCTGATTATCGCGGCCCCGCCCCGCGCGGGGCCGCTGCCGGAGACCTTCTAGTCCCGCTTGAGCTCCCAGCGCGGACCGCGGGGAGTGTCCTCGACCATGATCCCGGCCGCGCCGAGCCGGTCGCGGATCTCGTCGGCCGCAGCGTAGTCCTTACGGGCGCGGGCGGCCTGGCGCTGCTCCAGTGCGACCGAGACCAGGGCGTCGACCACGTCGCGCAGGCCGGTCGCCTCTCCCCCGGACCACTGCGCCGACAGCGGGTCGACACCGAGCACGTCGAGCATCGCCCGCAACTGCGCGGCGAGTTCGGCGGCCCGCTCCTTGCCGCCCTCGGCGAGCGCGGAGTTGCCCTCGCGGACGTGGCCGTGCACGACGGCGAGCCCCTGGGACACCCCGAGGTCGTCGTCGAGCGCCGAAGCGAACTCCGCCGGGACCCGGTCGGCCGGCTCCACCGGGCCGGCGACCTCGACCGTCCGGGTCAGGAAGCCCTCGATGCGCTGGTAGGCGGCCGCGGCCTCCCGCAGCGCCTCCTCGGAGTAGTCGATGACGGAGCGGTAGTGCGCCTGGCCCAGGTAGTAGCGCAGCTCCACCGGGCGGACCCTGCGCACCATCTCCGGGATCAGCAGCGAGTTGCCGAGCGACTTGCTCATCTTCTCGCCGCCCATGGTCAGCAGCCCGTTGTGCAGCCAGTAGCGGGCGAAGTCGTCGCCGGCCGCGTTGGACTGGGCCATCTCGTTCTCGTGGTGCGGGAACACGAGGTCGAGCCCGCCGCCGTGGATGTCGAAGGCGGCGCCGAGGTACCTGGTGGCCATGGCCGAGCACTCCAGGTGCCAGCCCGGCCGACCGGGGCCCCACGGCGTCTCCCAGCTCGGCTCGCCCGGGCGCGCGCCCTTCCACAGGGCGAAGTCGCGCGGGTCGCGCTTGTCGCGGTCGCCGTCGGTGTCGGCCGCGCCGCGCATCTGGTCGATCCGCTGGTTCGACAGCACGCCGTAGTCGGGGAACGAGCGCACGTCGAAGTAGACGTCGCCGGAGCCGTCCCCGGCCGCGTAGGCGTGGCCGCGCTCGATCAGCCGGCGCATCAGCGCGACCATCTCCGGGACGTGCCCCGTGGCACGCGGCTCGACCGTGGGCGGCAGGCAGCCCAGGATGTCGTAGGCCCGGGTGAACGCGCGCTGGTTGCGTTCGCTGACCGCCCACCAGGCGACGTCCTCGGCCTTGGCGACGTTGATGATCTTGTCGTCGATGTCGGTGACGTTGCGGCAGAAGGTGACCGAGTAGCCCTTGTGCGTGAGCCACCGCCGCAGGATGTCGAAGTTCACACCGGAGCGGATGTGCCCGATGTGCGGCGGCGCCTGCACCGTGGCGCCGCACAGGTACAGCGAGACGCACCCCTCGTTCAGCGGGGTGAAGTCGCGGACCGTGCGGGCTCGGGTGTCGTAGAAGCGCAGACTCACGGTTCCCAGGGTAACCGTTTCCGCACCTACCACGGAGCCGAACTGCGACACCACCGGGCCTCGGGGAGGACCCCGCACCCGCCCGAGCGCGCGAAGACGGCGGGGAAGCGGTGGGAAACAGTCGGCCCATATTTCCTCTGCGGATGTGCGAAAAGTCCCGAGGGCATTGCCGCGGCGCCGCGGCGCCCCGCTGACCCGTTCCCTGAAATGCGCTCTCAACTGCGGAAATTCCAGATCGCCCCGCTTTGCTGAAGCGGGCCGACTCCGCTCGGGTTGCGGCGCTTTTCGGATGGAACCTCGTGTTGGCCGTGTTCACTGGGCTAACCTGCTGCGCACGATGGCTGCTAATTCCTCCTCCAATCCCTCTGGTGGTGCGCCCTCCGCTCCGCGGGGTTCCGGCAGGGGCGCCGGGCTCACCGCCATCGCGTTCACCGGCCTGGGCGTCGCGGTGATCGCCGCGTGCGCCGTTCTGCTCTCCTACAACGGCATCTACCAGGTCGCGCTGCAGGGCGGCGTCGACGGGCGGATGGCGCATCTGTACCCGGGCGTCTTCACCCTCCTGCTGCTACTGGCGTTCTGGACCACCTACCTGCTCCGCGACGCGCGGCGCTCCCGGCGGCTGTGGGTGGACCTGCTGGTCCTGACGCTGATCGCGCTGGCGGCCGCGGCCAGCACGATGAACGCGCTGGAGTACCGCCTGGCCGAGTCGGCCGCCGTGGTCGTGGTCGCGGTCGCGCCGTGGATCGCCCTGCTGGTCGCATTCCGGATCTGGCTGTGGGTGGTGCTGCACCTGCGCGGCGAGCGGCGCCCCCGTATCTCCGAGGCCCGCCCCGTCGCTCCCGCTCCGGTCCCCGAACCGGCGCCCACGGGCGACGCGCCCGCCGACCACGAGGTCGGCGACATCGACTGGAGCGCCTCGGAGCAGGACACCCGGCTCTTCCGCAGGGAGTCCGCGGCCGCGCCCGCGCCCGCCGAGGCGCCGCCGCTGCCCGCGTCCGGCACCGCATCCGAGCCGGACGCTCCCGCGCCGGCCGCCCGGGCCGGGGAGGAGCTGTCGGCCTCCTCCCCGCCGCTGACGCCTGCGTCGGCCCCCGGCCCCGTGCCCGCCGTGGAACCCGAGGCGGTGCGGACGGAACCCGAGGCGGTGGAGCGCCCGGAGGAGCCGCGTGCACCGGAGGAGCCGCACGAGCCCGGGGCGCCGGAGGGGTCGCGGTCCGGCTCGGATCTGCCCAAGCGCCGCCCCTCCGGGAGCACCAACCCGATCAAGCAGGCGGCGGCCCCCGATCCCGTGCCGCCGCCGGGAACCGGAAGCGCCGAGCGGACCCCGGCCGCCGATCCCGGTGCGGCCGATCCCGACGACGGCTTCGTGTCCGACCCGCCCCTCGACGACCCCACCAGCGACGAGGCGCACGGCGGCGTCGAAGCCCCCGAGACCGCGGGGTTCGCGGAGACCGCTGAAAGCACGGAGATCGCGGCCGACGGCGCCCGGTCGGCGGCGGAGCTGCGCAAGCGCCCCATGGTGCTCAGGCCCCGCAAGGGCCCGGGGGCCGACGTCCCGCCGGCTCCCCCCTCCCACCACGTCCGCAGCCAGCCGACGCCCCCGAAGGATTGAGGAGACGTCCGAGGGGCCCGCGGGAGTCTTCGTCCCGCGGGCCCCTCGGACGTTCGGCTACGGCCGCCCGTCCGGCCCGGCGGGCGCGCACAGCGCCGTGGCGATGGCCGCGACGCCCTCCCCGCGGCCGGTGAGACCCAGACCGTCGGTCGTGGTCGCGGAGACCGTCACGGGCGCTCCCACGGCCTCGGAGAGGGCCTTCTCGGCCTCCGCGCGGCGCGGCGCGAACTTCGGCCGGTTGCTGATGATCTGGACGGCGACGTTGCCGATCTCGTAGCCCGCGGCACGGACGCGCCTGGCGGTCTCGGTCAGCAGCGCGACACCCGAAGCCCCGTGCCAGGCGGGGTCGGAGGTGCCGAACTGCGCCCCGAGGTCTCCCAGTCCGCAGGCTGAGAACAGAGCGTCACACGCGGCGTGCGCGGCGGCGTCGCCGTCGGAGTGGCCGCTGACCCCGTCCTCGCCCGGCCATTCGAGCCCGGCGAGGAAAAGGGGGCGTCCCGACGTAAATGGGTGGACGTCCGTTCCGACGCCCACCCGCGGCATATTACGCATGAATGCAGTGATTCTTAGTTCGTGAGAACCTCGTCGAGAAGTGCCTCTGCCTTGTCCTCGTTGGTCTTTTCGGCGAGGGCGAGTTCACTCACCAGAATCTGCCGGGCTTTTGCGAGCATTCGCTTTTCGCCGGCGGAAAGACCGCGCTCCTTATCCCGCCGCCAGAGGTCGCGAACGACCTCGGCCACCTTGTTGACGTCACCGGAGGCGAGCTTCTCCAGGTTCGCCTTGTAACGCCGCGACCAGTTGGTGGGCTCCTCGGTGTGCGGCGCGCGCAGCACCTCGAAGACCCGGTCCAGGCCCTCTTGACCGACCACGTCGCGAACACCGACGTCCTGGGCGTTCTCCGCCGGCACGCGTACCGTAAGATCGCCCTTGTCGACCTTCAGAACGAGGTAGGTCTTATCCTCGCCCTTAATGGTTCGAGTCTCGATAGCCTCAATGCGAGCAGCCCCATGATGGGGGTAGACAACGGTGTCGCCGACCTTGAAAGTCATGTGACAAGTACCCCTTCCGCTAACACAAGGGTACCACGAATCTGTGACTTAACGTACCTATTCGGTTTGCGAACGCGCAGGTCAAGAGGGCAATTCGGGTCTTGACAAAGTATACCCGAGGTGCTTGCCGGGGGTCGGTGGCGCCACTCCGCCCCGCCCCGACCGGCCCGGACGCCGACACGGAGGGTGAAGCCGAAGCCGCCCGAATCCCCCGCTTCCCCCGCTCTCCCGGCGCAGCGGCCGCGCTCCGTTGCGACCGTCACACTCGGTCGGCCCCGTCCCCGGGGCGGGAGCGGCGCGCCGCTCCCGCCCTCCCCGAGACGCACGGAGGGCCCCTCGGACGTCCGAGGGACCCTCCCGTCACCTGGAGGACGCGGCGGGACTACACCTCCGGCTCGTAGTCCTTCGGCTTCTCCCCGGTCACCATGTAGACGAGGTTGTCGGCGACGTGCACCGCGTGGTCGCCGAACCGCTCGTAGAACCGGCCGGCCAGGGTGACGTCCATCGTCGCCTCCACGCCGTGGCCCCAGTTCGGGCTGAGGATCCGCTCCAGCAGCTTGCGGCGGAGCCGGTCCATGCGGTCGTCGTCGGAGTCGAGTTCCAGCGCCGTGTCGGCGTCGCGCTCGGCCACGACCTCGCCGGCCTTGATGACCAGCAGCTCGGCCTGGTGGCCCATCTCCAGCACGATGGAGCGCAGCTCCGCCGGGATGGCGGAGTCGGGGTGCCGGCGCCGGGCGATCTTGGCGATGTGGACCGCGTGGTCGCCCATCCGCTCCAGGTCGCCGCCCATGTGCAGCGCGGTGATGATGCTGCGCAGGTCCTGGGCCACGGGCTGCTGGCGGGCCATCAGGTCGAAGGCGCTCCGCTCGATCTCGTCGTCGAGGCGGTTGAGCGCCTCGTCGCCGGAGATCACCTCCTGTGCGGCGTTGAGGTCGGCGTCGAGCAGCGCGGTCGTCGCACGTGCGATCGCGTGGCGGGCCAGTCTCGTCATCTCGACGAGGCGGTCACTGAGGGCGTCGAGCTCCTCGTGGTAAGTGTCGCGCATGATCTGATCGTCCCAGGTGGTAGCTGAAGCGTTTCGGAATCGATGGTGAATTCTCAGGGAACCTCGGTTGTAACACATGGTCAAACGGGTAACGCGGCGGTCCGTCCGTTTACGATCGAAGTGTGCAAGGGGAGTTGCTGGCCGCGATCGCGGGGCTTGTCGGACTCGTGACGGGTGTCGCGGCCGGTCTGGCATTTCGAATCAGTGAGGCGGGCCGCAGTCGTACCCCGACACCGGCGCCCCAGTCCGAGCTTCCGTCGGGAATCGCCGAGGTGCTCTCGGCCCTGCCGTCCTCGGCCGTGGTCCTGGACTCCGCCGACCGGGTGCTGCGCGCCAGTTCCGCGGCCCGGGCGTTCGGGATCGTGCGCGGCGAGGAGCTGGTCATCGGCGACCTGCTCGCGCTGGCCCGGCACGTGCGGCGCGACGGCGTGATCCGCGAGACCGAGATCGAGGTCGCCGTCCGCAAGTTCGGCCCCGACTCCACCTCCTTCGCGGTCCGGGTGGCCCCGCTGGGCGGCACCGGCCTGGTCCTGGTGCTCGCCGAGGACCAGACCGAGCGGCGCAGGGTCGAGGCCGTGCGCCGGGACTTCGTCGCCAACATCAGCCACGAGCTGAAGACGCCGGTGGGCGCGCTCTCGCTGCTCGCCGAGACGGTGGCCGACGCCAGCGACGATCCCGAGGCCGTCCGCCGCTTCACCGGCCGGATGCAGCAGGAGGCCGCCCGGCTGACCAGCGTCATCCAGGACCTCATCACGCTGTCGCGGATCCAGGGGGCCGAGCCGATGGCCGAGCCCGACGAGATCGAGATCGAAACCGTGGTCGAGGAGGCCCTGGACGCGGTGCGCATGGCGGCCGACTCCAAGGAGATCGAGCTCATCGCCAGCGGCACCGAGGGCATGGTGGTCATGGGCGACGAGGGCCTGCTCGTCACCGCCATGCGCAACCTCGTGGCCAACGCGGTGGCCTACAGCCCCGAACGCACCCGCGTCTCGGTCTCGGTGGGCAGCACCGACACGACGGTGGACATCAGCGTCGCCGACCAGGGGATCGGGATCCCCCAGCAGGACCTGGAACGAATCTTCGAGCGGTTCTACCGAGTGGACGCCGCTCGAAGCCGGGCGACCGGAGGCACCGGCCTCGGCCTGGCGATCGTCAAGCACATCACGACCCACCACCGTGGAGAAGTGACCGTGTGGAGCAAAGAAGGCTCGGGGTCGACGTTCACGCTGCGTCTGCCCCGGCCGGAGACTCGGGAGCGCCGGCGCTCCGCTGAGAGAACCTATCGGGAGGCACCACAGTGACGCGTGTACTCGTCGTTGAGGACGAGGAATCCTACAGCGATGCCCTGTCGTACATGCTGCGCAAGGAAGGCTTCGAGGTCGCGGTGGCCCCGACCGGGGATCAGGCGCTGGACACGTTCGACCGCACCGGGGCCGACCTGGTGCTGCTGGACCTGATGCTTCCGGGGCTGCCCGGCACCGAGGTCTGCCGCACACTGCGGCAGAAGTCCAACGTGCCGGTCATCATGCTGACGGCCAAGGACAGCGAGATCGACAAGGTCGTCGGCCTGGAACTGGGCGCGGACGACTACGTGACCAAACCGTTCTCCTCCCGCGAGCTCGTGGCCCGCATCCGCGCGGTGCTGCGCCGCCGGGGCGAGGACGAAGCGCTGCTGCCGACGGCGCTGGAGGCCGGTCCGGTCCGGATGGACGTGGAGCGCCACGTCGTGACCGTGCACGGCGACCACGTGCAGTTGCCGCTGAAGGAGTTCGAGCTCCTTGAGGTGCTGCTGCGCAACGCCGGCCGGGTGCTCACCCGCATGCAGTTGATCGACCGCGTGTGGGGCGCCGACTACGTGGGCGACACCAAGACCCTCGACGTCCACGTCAAGCGCCTGCGCGCCAAGATCGAGGCCGACCCCGGCAACCCCGAGTTCATCGTGACCGTCCGGGGACTGGGCTACAAGTTCGAACCCGTGGGCGCCTGACCCCCCACTCCCCGCTGAAGCGAGAAGGGCCCCGGCGACCGCGCCGAGGCCCTTTTCACGTGCCCGGTCCTCTCTGGAACGGGCTATCCGGGCGGGGGCGGGCTGATGAGCAGGAGGAGGCAGGCGAGGGGGAGGGCGGTGGTGGTGACGGCGCCGATGGTCATGCAGGCGGCTCGGGCGGCGTGGGTGAGTGCGCGGATGGTGCGGCGGCGCAGGCTGGGGCGGGCCATCTTGGCGCGGAAGGCGGGGGTGGTGTGGGTGGGCCAGTGGTCGCCGGGGCGGCGGTTGCCGTTGGCCAGGGCGCGCAGATGGGCGATGTGGTTGAGGGCGCCGGGGTCGACGGGGAAGTCGTCTCGGGTGAGCAGGCGCCCGGTATCGGGGTCGGCCATGAGCGCGGGCGGGGTGTCGGTGCCGGGACGGGAGTGCGGTTCGGTGACCGGGCGCGGTCGGGGGACGGGCAGCGGGGGCTGGTCGGTGAGGATGTCGGGGCGCTGGACGGCGAGCCGGCGGATCAGGGCGGCGAGCTCGGCGTCGTGAGCGCCTTCGCCCGCAACGGACTTGGTGACGGCGCGGTCGCGGTGGGTGGCGGCTCTGGTCATGGTCGTGCTCCGTGTTCCTTGACGGCCGTGGTCTTGGGGGCCTGGGTGCAGGGGTCTGGGTGCAGGGGTCTGGGTGCAGGGAGTCTGGCTGTCGCAGTGCGCGTAGCGCCGGCGGCACGAGCGTGGCCGCGTCTGGCCCGCCCTGGGTCATTGGTTGGGCGGGGTCGGATCAGGCGGCGTGGATGAAGCGGGGCAGGCCGGAGGGGGCCTGACCGGCGGCGAGGGCGAAGTCGGCCCAGACCACCAGACCCAGGTTCAGGGTGGGGTGCTCGATCACCGAGCGGAAGCCCCAGTCCAGGGCGAGCGCGGAGACCATGAGCAGGCCTCGGTGGCGTTCGGACTCGAACCAGTCGGTGCCGGTGAGCTCGGGAATGGCGGGCCGGGTCTCGGTGAACCCGCCGTCGGTGACGGCGACGCGCAGCCGCCCGGCGTCGGGCAGGGCCATCGCACGCACCACCTCCCCGCCCTCGCCGCCGGAGGCGGTGTACTCGACGGCGTTGGCGAACAGCTCGGAGACGCACAGCTCCACGTCCGAGGCCACCTCGGCCGGAAAGCCGTCCAGGTCCCGGCGCACATGCCCCCGGACCCGGCCGGTCAGTTCCAACGACCCGCGGTAGATCCGCGGCTCCCACCGCACCGGTGAGAAGGCGGTAGACGGCACCACAGACAACACAGACACCCCCAGGGGTCAGGCCGCCTGTGGCGGCGTGAAAGCTCTACGTCCTTTAGTGTGCCCCCGGACAACTAAACTTTCAATACAAAAGTTCGGATTGGCAGTACTAGGGCCTCAAAAAGTTGGTTGAAGGGGTGACCTAACATCTCCGCAGGAAGACAACAGCGAGGCCAAGGAGCCCGAGCAGTGGCAGACAGACTGAGCCCTACCCTCCGCAGGAGACGGCTGTCTGCTGAATTGAAACGCTTGCGCGAAGAGTCGAACCTGACGGCCGAGCAGGTAGGCGAACACCTGGGCTGGTCACGTGGTCGCCTGACGAACATGGAGCTGAACAAGTGGAAGCGCCCCGATCCCGTGATCGTGCGCGCGCTCGCCACGCTCTACAAGGCGTCCGAGGAGACCACCGAAGCACTGGTGACGCTGGCCAAGCAGAGCAGGGCCAAGGGCTGGTGGACAAAGTTCGAGGATGTCTTCACCGACGCCTACGTCGGATTCGAGGCAGAAGCATCGGTCATCTCGACCTATCAGACCATGGTCGTTCCCGGCCTGCTTCAGACTCCCGAATACGCCACGGCCTCGGACCGGGCCGTGCACCTGCGCAACACGAGCGCCACCGAGCGGGCGGTGGCGGCCCGGATGGAACGCCAGGAGATCCTTGACCGCGAGGATGCGCCGAAGCTCTGGGCGGTCATCGACGAAGCAGTGCTGCTACGCCCCGCCGGCGGCAAGGACGTCATGCGCGCCCAGATCGAAAAACTCATCTGCCTCTCGGAAGAGGTGAACACAGTAAAGATCCAGGTTCTCCCTCTCGAACGTGGCCTGCACCCTGGCATCACCGGATCGTTCACTCTTCTGGACTTCCCCAACCCGGCGGACAAGCCGATCGCGTACTTCGAGACGCGCACCGACGGTATCTACCAAGAGGATCCCACCATGGTCGAGATCTACCGAGAGGCCTGGGATGACATCCGTGTCATGGCCGACCATCCAGAGGCCTCGACAACTCGCATGGCAGAGTTGATCAAGAGATATGAGTAGAGAAAGAACCGCCATGCCCCACAAGCCCGAGACCGAACGACTCATCTTCCGTAAGAGCAGCTACAGCGCCACACGGAATGAATGCGTCGAGGTCGCCGACGCCCCCTGCGCCTCCGCCGTGCGCGATACCCAGAACCGCGACATGGCCACCCTCCTCTTCCCCTCCGCCGAGTGGCGGGCCTTCCTCACCGCCGCCAAGCGCGACGCCCTCTAGCGCGCCGATCCTGAACTTGGGCTTCAACCCAAGGCCGCGAAGTCAGAGGTGAGAAGGCGCTTATCAAAGGACGTGGCGATCCAGGACTCCCTCAGCCGGAGCCCACGGAAACAGGCTGTCGTCAGCGCGCCAGCGGTGGCGACACGAAAGGTCGCGGTACCAGCGCTTGTGCAAGTCCTGTGTTCGGGCTCTGGTGCGCAAAAGGCTGAGCGCGACCTTTCGCGCGGCCAGCGCTGGCGCGCTGACCACAGCCTTCGCAGGCACACTCGGCGACGGGGAGAGCTGTCGGCCACCGGCTCACCCCCGGCCAGGTCCGCGCACGCATGGCGCCCGCCTACGCCTGCCGGCTCCTGGACGCCCTGGACCACCACGGCCCGCACATCCGCACCCACGACGGCCACGATCTCCTCGATTGAGAGGTGGACCGATCGTGGCGTTGTGTGGCCCGAGCCTCGTTTGCGGGCCGGGCCACACTGCGGAAGTCGGCGGCGACCTTGGGGACTACCCGATCGCAGAGGGCTGTGAGGCCGTCGGCGCCGGAACAGCCATGCGGGTCAGCGGGGTGACCTCGGATTCGGTGCGCACCCACAGGGTCCGGCCGTCGAACTCTTGCTCGATCGAGACCAGCGACAGCAGTTGGAGGCCGGGGAGCTGGACTCGCTGCTGCGGGAGGTAGTGCGGGTAGAACGTTGTCCCGTAGAGCGTTGAGTCGTCCTCCAGAACGGCTTCATAACTGGTGGTGACGGTGATGAGGTTCGGGCCGGCCTGCATCATGACCCCGGTGAAGGGCCGGACCTCGGCGATGCCGTTCTCTCCATAATGGATATGGGAGGTCCCGCCTTCGATCCGGGAGTGATCGTAGCGGTGCTCACCCCGAAAGTCCGTAACCGAACTGGCGTGAACGTCGACCATGATCTGGCCTTCGGCATTGCGCATGGTGCCGCGCCGTTCGACCTTCACCAGGTCGCGGCCGATCGTCAGGTAACCGCCGGACGCCTGGAACATGCCGACCGCTCCGTCGCTCTCCCTGGAACACGTCACGGTGGCCCGCTCACAGCACATCAGGACGATGGTGCGGGGATCCCAGCCGCTGGGAAGCCGCTCAAAGCGAACCTCCATCTCGCTGGTTCCGGCTACTGGGTCGGTGTATCCCGAGCCGACGCCCAGGACCGCCCTGCTGTTGATGTCGCCTTCAATCCGGTACCGGTGATCCATCGATCGATCCCTTTGAGGTCGCCCGCGGCACGCGGCCGCAGGGGCGAACCCCCGGCAGAAGACGACATTAGACCTGAGCGCACTGAAAAGTGCACTTACGGCAAGGATTGAATGAACTGTCCACGAGGGCAGAGAAACAGGGACAGGGAAGTGGGAATCCGCGTTCTGCGGATGCGCGCTTTGACAGGCGGTCGCAGGGCGGTACGGGATAGCATCGTCAGCATGCAGCGGGCACGCATGGCCATGATGCCGAGTCGGATGATGATGTTCTCCGGCCTCTCACGCGTGCCCTGATCCAACCGCTTGAGGAGGCCCCAGCCGGAGCCTCCTCAGCCGGGGCGGCGGCGGGGCGGAAAGGTCCGCATGAGTCGCTACTTCGCCATGACCGCCATTCCCTACGTAAACGGCCGACCGCACGTCGGACACGCCCTGGAACTGGTCGAGACCGACTTTTTGGCCCGTTACCGCAGACAACGGGGCGATGAGGTGCGAGCGCAGACCGGAACCGACGACAACGCCCTGAAGAACGTGCGGAGCGCCGAGGCGGCCGGGGTGAGCCCGCAGGAGTACGTCGAGCAGGTGGCACAGGACTTCCTGAAGCTGGGCAAGGCCCTCAACCTGTCCTTTGACGACTTCATCAAGACCGGTTCCGACCCTCGACACCGCCCCGGTGTGGAAAAGCTGTGGGCGGCCTGCGCCGAGCGCGGTGACCTCTACACCAAGAACTACACCGGTCTGTACTGCTATGGCTGCGAGCAGTACTACGCCGATGATGAACTCGACGACGGGCTGTGTCCGGAGCACCGCGTGCGACCGGACTTGATCGAGGAGAACAACTGGTTCTTCCGGCTGAGCCGCTACCAGGACCGGCTGATTGAGCTGATCTCCAGCGACCGGCTGAAGATCGAGCCCGCACACCGCAAGCGCGAGGTGTTGTCGTTCATCGAGTCCGGCCTCGAGGATTTCAGCATCTCGCGCAGCATGGAACGGGCCCGTGGCTGGGGTATCCCCGTGCCGGACCGGCCCGGCCAGGTCATCTACGTCTGGTACGACGCGCTCGCCAACTACATCACCGCGCCCGGCTACGGCACCGATGGTGAGGGCTTCGCGCACTGGTGGACCGGCAGCGACGAGCGCGTCCACGTCATAGGCAAGGGCATCGTCCGCTTCCATGCCGTGTACTGGCCGGCCATGCTGCTGTCGGCCGGGGTCGAGCTGCCCACCACCGTCTTCGTGCACGAGTACCTGACCGCCGACGGCAGGAAGATCAGCAAATCAGCGGGCAACGCCGCAGACCCGTCCGAACTCGCCGAGAGGTTCGGCGCCGACGCCGTGCGCTGGTGGATGCTGCGCGACGTCGCGCTCGCAGGCGACACCGACTACACCGATGAGCGCCTGGTCACCCGCAATAACGAGGACCTTGTCAACAACATCGGAAACCTCGTCAACCGAACGGTGTCCATGGTCAACAGGTATCGAAGGGGCGTGATACCGGCACTGCGCGAGGAGAACGAGCTGTCGGCGGACCTGCGCCGGGCTCGAGCCGAGGCGCCCGCCCGCCTGGATGCCGAGGTCAACGCCTTCAATTTCCGTAGAGCGGCCGAGGTCGTCACCAGGCTCGGCCATGAGGGCAACCGCTACGTCGAGGCGGTCGCCCCGTGGGCGCTGGCCAAGGCGGAGAAGCAGGAGGGGGCGGCCCCGGACGCGCTGGACGCGGTGCTCGCCGAGCTCGTGCAGACCTGCCGGGTGCTCGGCGGCCTGCTGGTCCCGTTCCTGCCGGAGTCGGCCGCCGAAATCATCGAGCAGACCGGTGGCGGAGGCGGGAAGGTGGCTTCGCCCGCACCGGTCTTCCGTCGGCTGGAATTTCCCGCTGTGGAAGGAGCGCCTGTCTAGGATCAGGTGAAGGCCGGTGGCACGGGTTCGGTTCCTTGCCGGGGATTCGCCGCCGCACCGCCGGCCCTCTGTGAACCAGGGTAGGGAGAGCTCCGGTTCACTGGAAGGCGTTTCCTCTTATGGAAAACATTCACCGGAATCCTTCGGAAACCTCTGCAAGCGCATCTCTGGCAGCGCCGCCTTTCAGGGCGTATGCAGAGAAATCATCGAAGACCTCCATGTGCAGGTCGACATCCCGTGGATCTCGCGTCGATATCTCCGCATGGAATGTCTCGACGGTGACGAGGCGCCTGTCGAAGACACAGAACGAGGAGATCGGGAAGTCTTCCTTCACTCCATCGAACCGGATGAGCTCGATCGTGATATTCGGAGATTTGGAGAGTGAGATGATCCGGTCGATCTGGACGGACATTGCCGACTTGTCAAGAGTCGTCCATCGGAGCGCTGACTCCGTCAGCAAGAAGTAGAATCTCTTCTCCCTTTCATACAGGATGTCTTGGCGTTTCAGCCGTGATGCGGCCGTTCGGGAGCGCTCCTCTTCGGTCAGCCCTGAACTGGCGGAGAAAAGCGACCGCACATACTCGGCGCTCTGCAGGAGTCCGGGGATCATCGCGGATTGAAAGACGCGGATCTCGGTGGACCGCCCCTCGATCGCCGCGATCTCCTGTTGCCTCTTATGGAACCCGAGTCTCCGGTAAACACGCCAAGCACGCTGTTCGGTGCTTGCCGCCCGGGCCAAGGCCAAGAACTCAGAGCGGACCCGGGGCGGAATCTCCAGCGCAGCCAGTATTCGCTCCACATCGGCAACGGTCGCCGGTACCCGGTTGTTCTCCAGTTTGGACAGCTTGGCAGCCGACATCCCGGCTCTTCGCGCGACTGCGGCAGCGGTAAGCCCGCTCTCCGTTCGCAGTCCCCGGAGAGCGGACGCCAAGTCGGATCGGTCACTCGTGGACACGCTATCTGTGTCGACTCCAGTACTCGGTGTAAGGAACGGCGTTGCTCAAAGCGGTGTCGCGATAGCCACGGTATTCACTTGTCCGACTCTCCGGCAAGATGACCGCACCTTTGAAATTCCCATACTCGGAGTACTGCATCCGCAATACGGTGGAGTCGTCAAATATCCAGAAATCATGGCCAGGAAGCCCTTGGACATCGGATTCGGAAAGATCGATGATCCGAATGTCCTCGCCGTCGACGATACTTCCCGGGTACCCCCAGCCAAGCTGGAATCTAAGATAGTCACTGAGGGGAGACCGGAGGACATGGACACGCTGAAGAATCTTTCCCTGGTCGGTCATGCCGCGCACCCACGGGTTATCCTCCCATTCCTCTGGGAAGTCTCCTCCGGAGAGGAAGCTCTCGAAGTAGGCGGATTCCTCGGGGACACTGTAGTGGTCCAGCGTTTCGAGGCGGAAAGCCGATTCTCTGAATTCGGAGAAGAACTTCGCGAGTTCTTTTTCAGAGATCATTTGCGATACTCGCGATCAGGTCTCGGGGGATCTCGACTGCGGCTTCCCCAAGGGGCAGGTCCAACTGCTCAAGAGCACCCTCGTCGCTGACGGCATACCCTTGGATGACATAGGTTCCGCGGTCAGTCGAATAGATCGTCGGACAGGTGCCATTCCGGCATTCGCCGCCGAGTCGAGTGAGATGCATTGTCAGGCCAATCTCTGGGCGTCCCTCCGAAAGGTTTCCTGAGGTGATACTACGGGGGGGCCATCAGTACGGCAAGGGTAGATATTTTCCAGAACAGGAAATGTTCGGCATCACGAAAGCGGCATGCGGTCTTGTAGAGCGATGCCTCCTTGCCGTTGAGGGCGATGGCTCTGCGGTGAGGCCTCGGTGCGCTGTTTGACCAGGTACCCCAGGAGCACGACGTCGCCGATCTGGCCGACAAGGAGGGTGGGATCCCTTCCTCGTTCACTGCGGAGCCTGCGTCCGGTGGCTCGCCCCGGCCAGGTCCGCGCACGCATGGCGCCCGCCTACGCCTGCCGCCTCCTGGACGCCCTGAACCACCACGGCCCGCACATCCGCACCCACGACGGCCACGACCTGCTCGACTGATGAGCAGCCCTTCCTCGGTGATGAAGGCGTCACCATGGGTAGCGCTCCCCCCTGTGCCCATAACGGCTTTCTACGGGGAGAGAGATGAACGGACAAGTTATCCGACTCGGCGTTCTCAGTGGCATCGTCGCCGGTGTCGTGATGGCGATGTGGTCGATGATCGTGTTCTGGCTGCTCGGCGAGGGTTTCTGGACGCCGCTGAACCTCATCGCGCACACTTTCTGGCGCTCGGTGCCCACGGACGCGACCTTCAGCGTCACCGGCCTCGTCCTGGGTCTCATCGTGCACATGATGGTGTCGATGCTGTTCGGCCTGGTGATCGCCGCGGCGGCCGGCCGGCTGCGCATGTCCCTGCCGCTGCTGGTGGTCGCCGGCGCGGTGTTCATGCTGATCGTGTGGGTGATCATGCAGCTCGGCGTCTGGAGGGTGATCGACCCCGTCGCCGCGCGGGAGTTCACTCCCTGGGTGTTCGCGGTCGGACACGTGATGTACGGCGCTGTGGCCGCGGCCGTCGTCGCCCCGCTGGCGAAGGTGACCACGTCCCGGCGCGGCGCGTGACCGCGTCCAGTAGGCCGGCGGGAAGCGGGGACGGCGACGGGCGGACCGCTGCCTCGTGAGAGGCGGCGGTCGCCGTCGCGGCGCGCCCGCTCGAAAAGGACGCGCTCTCGGCTCTCCGCTATCCCTTGCGCAGGTCGGGGGCCGGGGCGTCGAGGAGGTGCAGCCGGGCCCGGTTCCAGGCGGCGTGCACGGCCGCTGCGGCCTGCGTGGAGGTGGCGGCGAGCAGCCGCACGCCGATGCCCGCGTCGTTGGGCAGTTCGCTGACTCCGGCGAGCACCCCGGGGAGCGCGTCCACAGCCGTGTGGATCCGGTCGTGCAGCTCGCCCCGCGCCGCGGCGGGAGCGAGGATGTACAGGGTGGCGAGCACGCTGAAAGGGCCGAGCCGGCCGGGCGAGGAGGGCGCCGCGGCGGGCGGGGCGAGTTCGAGCTGGTCGGCGACGAGCAGTCTCCCGTCCCAGGCGCGGACCTCGGTCTCGACGCGGTGGAAGTCGTAGGCGTGGGTCTCGCCGTGTGCGACCCGTCCGGGCAGCAGGACCTCCCCGAGGACGGCCGTGGCCTCGGGGTGGACGGTCAGCCGGGTGCGGGAGAGGAAGCGGGAGCCGCGGAACGGGACGACCGGATCGGGCAGGTACTCCAGCACCGCTCCCGCCCCCGCCCGCAGGTGCACCATCTGGGTGGCGAAGTTGGCGCCCATTCCGTAGACCTTGGTGGGGGTCTGGGTGGTGACGTGCGCCGCGGCACCGGGCGCCGCGTCGACGTCGACGCGGTACCGGTCGCCCTGGACGAACCCGTCACCGGACTGCTGCAGGTAGACGAAGGCCATGTCCGGCCGGTGCGGGTCGAGGTGGATCGGCTGCAGCACGTACAGCGGGGTGCGCTGGTACTGGTGGGTGACCCGGGTCCGCCCGCCCGCGGGGGCCAGGGCGAGTTCGAGCAGCCCGACCTTGCCCGCCCGCCCCACTGCCAGATTGGGCACCGGGGTGTCGAAGGCGCGCAGGGCCGCGGGCAGGTCGGGCGGGGTGTACCAGGCGGCGTCGTGGCGGACGGAGGGCGGCGCCGGTGGAACGGTCATGCCCGGTGCACCGCCGACTGCCGGAGGACGGCGCGCACGATGTGGTCGGCGACCTCCCGGACGCCCTCGCCGGTGTGGCAGTTGGTGAACGCCAGGGGGCGCCCCTCGCGGACCGCGCGGGCGTCGCGTTCCATCACCTGCACGCTGGCCCGTACATGCGGCGCTATGTCGATCTTGTTGATGACCAGCAGGTCGGAGCCGGTGATTCCGGGACCGCGCTTGCGGGGGATCTTGTCGCCCTCGCCGACGTCGATGATGAAGACGAAGTAGTCCGCCAGCGCCCGGCTGAACGTCAGCGTGAGGTTGTCCCCGCCGGACTCGATCAGCACCATGTCGGCGTCCGGGAAGCGGGTGGTCAGCTCCTCGGCGGCGTCGAGGTTCATCGTGGGGTCGTCGCGCACGGCGGTGTGCGGGCAGGATCCCGTCTCCACTCCGACGATGCGGGCCGGGTCCAGGGTGCCGGCGAGGGCGGCGCGGGCGTGCTCGGCGTCCTCCTGGGTGAAGATGTCGTTGGTGACCACGACCGGGCGGTGCCCGTCGGCGACCAGCACGGGCACCAGCGCCTCGATCAGCGCGGTCTTTCCCGATCCGACCGGGCCGCCGATGCCGATCCTCGGCGTGGTCCCTCCGCTGCGTCGGCCGCTCATCGGCGCGGAGCCCGCCGGGTCGTCCTCGGCGCCGTGCGCGTGCCCGTCCTGGTGCGGGTGGGTGTGCTGGTGTGGCGGTGCCATGGTCGCTCCCGGACGTCGGTTGGTCGATTGGTGGATTATGTGGTCGTCAGCTCGCGAACAGACGCAGCGCGGCTCGCTCGTGACGCATGCTCAGCACGTCGATGAGAGGAGCGTTGCCCGCGATCTGCTGCACACTCTTGTCGGTGTTCTCCTCGGTCACCTCGGTGATCACCGGGTGCAGCCGGTGCAGCACCGCCTGGGCGCCGCGGTGGTCGAGCACCGCCAGTCGCACCGCGGCCTGCACCGATCCGGCGGTGAAGGAGTGCAGCTCCCCCGCGAGCGCCTGGCGGCGGGGGACGCCGAGCGCGGCGGTGAGCAGGCCGAGCAGCACGGCCGCGTTGCCCGGTGCGCACCCCGCGCGGACCCGCCGGGCGTAGGCGGCGAGGGCGGGGACGGCGAAGACGGCCGTCGCGGTGTCCAGCAGCGCCCGTCCGGAGCGCGCGGAGGCGTGCCGGGCCTCGCGGGGCAGCTTGACCGCGCTCAGGCGCTCGTCGGCGCGGGCGACCGACTCCAGCAGCCGCTCGCCGGTACGGGCGGCGGGCTCCGGCCCTTCCCGCCCGTCGCCGCCGCTGTCACGGCCGCGGTCACCGCCGCCGTGGTCGGTGACCGCGCGGTGGGCGCAGGCCAGCGCAGCTCCGTCGGCGGGTCCGACCGCGTACCGCAGGTAGTCGGTGAGCAGCGCCGTCAGCGCCTCCTCCGGCTGCGCCGGGTCGATGCGCCCGGCCTGGACGAACGCCTCCAGCCCGGCCGAGAAGGCGTAGCGGCCGGAGGGGAAAGCGGAGTCGGTGAGTTGCAGGCTGACCAGGAACGACCGCGTCCGGTCGCCGACCGCGTCGCCGCTGTTCGCCGCTCCGGCGGGCGCCGGAGCGGCGAACAGCGCTCCGTCGGCGGACCGGGCCGCATCGAGCGGGCTCATACGATGTGGTACATCTGCGACATGGCCACCGACTCGGCCGGGTCGACACTGGCCAACCGCCCATCGACGTAGACCTGGTAGGTCTCCGGGTCCACCCGGATCTCCGGTGTGGCGGTGTTGCGGACCATCTGCTCCTTGCCGACCGTGCGGCAGCCGCGCACCGGCTCCATCCACCGGTCCGGCCCGAGCCGCTCCGGCACGCCGGCCGCGAAGGCGGCCCGGGACAAAAACGTCATCGAGACGCGGCCCACCGCGCCGCTCTCGGCTCCCCACATCGGGCGCAGCAGCACCGGCTCGGGCGTGGGGATCGACGCGTTCGGGTCCCCCATGATCGACCAGGCGATCATCCCGCCCTTGACCACGTACTTCGGCTTGACCCCGAAGGTGTTGGTGGGCCACAGCACGATGTCGGCGACCTTGCCCCGCTCCAGCGAGCCGACCAGGTGGGCGATGCCGTGGGTGAGCGCCGGATTGATCGTGTACTTGGCCAGGTAGCGCAGGATGCGGGAGTTGTCGTGCTCCTCCGGGTCCCCGTCGAGCGGTCCGGTCATCCGCTTCATCTTGTCCGCGGTGCGCCAGCAGGTGACGGCCGTCTCCCCGATCCGCCCCATCGCCTGGGAGTCGGAGGAGAACATGGAGAGCGCGCCCAGGTCGTGCAGCACGTCCTCGGCGGCCTCGGTCTCCGCGCGGATGCGGCTGTTGGCGAAGGCGACGTCCTCGGGGTTCTGCGGATTGAGGTGGTGGGTCACCGTCGTCATGTAGAACAGCGAATCGGTGGTGTCGGTGGTGTAGGGCTTGGTGGGGCTGGTCGAGGACGGCAGCACGTTCGGTAGTCCGGCGATCGCGATGATGTCGGGTGCGTGTCCGCCGCCGGCCCCCTCCGTGTGGTAGGTGTGAATGGTCCGCCCATTGATCGCGTCGATGGTGTCGGCCAGGTAGCCCGATTCGTTCATCGAGTCGGTGTGGATCGCCACCTGCACGTCATGGGCGTCCGCCACGCCGAGCGCGCAGTCGATGACGGCGGGGGTGGCGCCCCAGTCCTCGTGCACCTTCAGCCCGCACGCCCCGGCCTCCAACTGCTCGACGAGGCTCTCCGGGCGGCTGGAGTTGCCCTTGGCCAGGAGGCCGATGTTGACCGGCAGTCCGGCGGTGGCCTCCAGCATCCGGGTGAGGTGCCACGGTCCCGGTGTGCACGTGGTGCCCTTGGAGCCGTCGGCGGGGCCGGTGCCCCCGCCGAGCACGGTGGTCATCCCTGCCGATATGGCGTGCGGGATCTGCGCGGCGGTCAGGAAGTGCACGTGCGCGTCGATTCCACCGGGGGTGGCGACCAGCCCCTCTCCGGAGATCGCCTCGGTGCCCGCACCGATCACCAGGTTCGGGTCCACCCCGTCCTGGAGGTAGGGGTTGCCGGCCTTGCCGATTCCGGCGATCCGCCCGTCCTTGATGCCGATGTCGGCCTTGACGATCCCCAGCACGGGATCCATCACGATCACCGCGGTGATCACGGTGTCCAGGACGCCGTCGGCGTTGCGCAGTCCTGGAACCTGCCCCATCCCGTCCCGGAGCGTCTTGCCGCCGCCGTAGACCGCCTCCTCGCCCGGTACGAGCAGGTCGCGTTCGACCTGGGCGATCAGCGCGGTATCGGCCAGCCGGAACCGGTCCCCGGCGGTCGGCCCGTACAGCGAGACGTATTTGCGGCGGGGGATCGACGTCATTTCCGCTCCTCCGCTCCATCGGAGGCGGAGGCGTCCGACTCCCCTCGCGCCGCCGCGCCGGTGAACCCCTGGTCCCGCACGCGTTCGAGCGCCCGTTCGGCCGTCCAGCGGGCGGTGACCGCGCCGTCCGTGATCCCGCTGAAGCCGATCACCCGGCGCGCGCCGCCGTACTCGACGAGCTCGACCTCGCGCTCGTCACCGGCCTCGAACCGGCTCGTCTGCCCGGCCGGCACGTTCAGCCGCATTCCCAGCGCTCGGGAGCGGTCGAAGTCCAACACCCGGTTGGCCTCGAAGAAGTGGTAGTGCGAGCCGATCTGCACCGGCCGGTCCCCCGTGTTGCGCACCCTCAACCGCACCGTGCGCCGACCGGCGTTGATCTCCACCGGCTCCTCCGAGAGCAGCCACTGCCCCGGAACGACCATGCTTCCTCCTCGTTGACTCCGACGCGGGGCTAGGAGATGGGGTCGGGGACCGAGACGAGCTGGGTTCCGGTCCTGAAGGTGGCCTCGACCTGCACGAGGGTGACCATCTCCGGGACCCCCTCCATCACCTCGCCGCGCGTGAGGACCTGCTTGCCGATCTCGATGGCCTCGGCCAGCGATCTACCGTCCCGAGCGGCCTCCAGCAGCGCCTCGCAGATCAGCGCGATCGCCTCCGGGAAGTTCAGCTTCACCCCCCGCTCCCGCCGTCGACGGGCCAGCTCGGCGACCTGGTAGATCACCAACTTCTCGGTCTCCCGCGGCGTGAGCATCATCGAGGAGATCCACGTCTCCGTGCCCGGTGTTGATGCGCTGTGCATCGACTCGGCCTGCTCCCGCGCGTCTTGCGATGACATCCCGCTCCTCTCGCCCCCGTCCAGGGAACGCCCCAGCTCAGGTGCTGGTGACCGCATCGTCACTCTGTGGAGCTACCCAGTCACTCTCCGTCTATGCATCGCTGACCTGTACGGAAAGAGCGGAAGGCTGGACGGGGATCCGGCGGCGGGGCCGTGAGGACAGCGGACTACTCGCCGCTGAGGTTCTCGTAGCGGGTGGAGCGCGGGGTGATGATTCCGTGGCCGCTCGGGGTGATCGAGTTGAGCAGCAGGCGGTCGACCCCGGGGAGGGCGGCCAGGCGCATCATCCAGTCGCGGGCGGTGATGCGCCACCGGCTGGAGGGCGCCATCCACCGCACGGACTTGCGCCCGAACCTCTGGGTGTCGGCGATGGCCGGTCGCATGCGCCGCTGGTAGCGGGCGAGCGCGCCGGGCAGGTCGCCGCCGGCCCCGCTGAGTCCGGCACCGGCTTCGCCGAGCTCGTCCGCGAGCACCCATGCGGCGGCCATGGCCATGGAGGCGCCGTGCCCGGCGAACAGCGAGACGGCCTGGCAGGCGTCGCCGAGCAGCACCACGCGGCCCCGGCTCCACTGCTCCATCTCGACCTGGGTCACCTGGTCGTAGTAGAGCTCGGGGGGCTGCGGGCAGTGGCTCAGCAGCTCGGGCAGGACCCAGCCCAGATCGGCGTAGCGCCGGCGCAGCGCCGCCGCGGGGTCCTCGGGCGGTGCCGGGTCGGGCTCGCGGTGCAGGAGCAGCGTCGCGACCCCGTTGTCGCGCAGGGCGTAGGCCCCGGCCGTCTTCCCCGGCACGCTGAGCGCCCGGTACCGCATGCCGATGGTGCGGTTGAGGCCGGCGTCGGTGAAGAGGTAGGCGGCGACGTGGTACCCGAGGTAGCGGAGGAAGCGCTGCTCGGCGCCGAACACCAGGGCGCGGATCCTGGAGTGCACCCCGTCGGCGCCCACCAGCAGGTCCACCTCGCGCCGGGTGCCGTCGGTCAGCAGCACGCCGACCCCGCCGTCGGTCTGCTCGACCTCCTCGACGCTGGTGCCGTAGCGCACCGGGGCGCGGACGTCGTCGCGGACGGTCCGGGCCAGGTCGCCGCGGAGCAGGCTGACGACCTGGACGAAGTCGTCGGGCATCTCCAGGCGGCTCGTCTCGCGCCCGTCGCGGTCGACGTGGCTGAGCGCCGAGAACGGGTAGCGGACCTCCTCCAGCCGGGGACGCAGCCCCATCCGGTCGGCGGCCTCCAGGCCCGGACCGAAGAAGTCGATCACGTATCCGCCGGTCCTGAAGGCCGGTGCCCGTTCCACCAGCTCGACGTCCCAGCCCGAGCGCTCCAGGTGCCAGGCCAGCGCGAACCCCGCGATGCCCGCTCCGCAGACGAGAGCCTTCACCGTGCCGTCTCCCTCCTGGGCGAATGCCCTGGACATCCGTATTGGGCGCTCGACCAATTTAGCACGGCGGCAGGCGACAAGAGGAGAGTCGACCGACTGACCCGATCAGCGCGGCGCGACTCCGGGTACCGGTCGCACGCACGGCGGCCCGGGTCCCGCTCGGGGGGCCCGGGCCGCTGTGGGGTGCCGTGGGTCGGTCGGGGGTTACTTCCTCCCCTGGTTCTTGACGGCCTCGATGGCCTCCTTGGCGGCCTCGGGGTCGAGGTACTCGCCGCCGGTCTTGCGCGGGGTGAAGTCGTCGTTGAGCTCGTAGACCAGCGGGATGCCGGTGGGGATGTTGAGCCCGGCGATCGTCTGGTCGTCGATGCCGTCGAGGTGCTTGACCAGCGCGCGCATCGAGTTGCCGTGCGCGGCGACCAGGACGGTGCGGCCCAGGGCCAGGTCCGGGACGATCGAGTCGTACCAGTAGGGCAGCATCCGCGCGACGACGTCGGCCAGGCACTCGGTGCGCGGCATCAGCTCGGGCGGCAGGTCGGCGTAGCGGCGGTCACCGAACTGGGAGTACTCGGCGTCGTCGGCGATCTCCGGCGGCGGGGTGTCGTAGGAGCGGCGCCAGGTCATGAACTGCTCTTCGCCGTACTCCTCGCGCGTCTGCGCCTTGTTCTTGCCCTGCAGCGCGCCGTAGTGCCGCTCGTTGAGCCGCCACGACCGCTTGACCGGCAGCCAGTGCAGGCCGGCCTCGTCGAGCGCGACGTTGGCGGTGCGGATCGCCCGCTTCAGGACGGAGGTGTGCACGATGTCGGGTCGGAGGTCGGCGCCGAGCAGCAGCTCACCGCCCCTGCGCGCCTCCTCCTCCCCCTTGGCGGAGAGGTCGACGTCCACCCAGCCGGTGAACAGTCCTTCGGCGTTCCAGACGCTTTCGCCGTGTCGCAGCAGAACAAGAGTGCCCATGGGTGCCAGCCTAGCGAGTCGCGTCGGCGGGCACGCCGACGGCCCCCCAATGGTCTAGTCCAATCGGCGCACGGCCGGGCGGACCGACCGGGCCGGACGGGACCGCCCGGTCAGCCCCGGCCACCGGGTTCGTCGATCAGGTGCCGGAACGCCTGCAGGTTGCGCAGGCTTTCGCCGCGCTCCACCCGCCACTCCCATTCGCGGCGGATGGAGGAGGCGAAGCCGCGCTCCAGCGCCGGGTTGAAGTAGTCGTCGGAGTAGGTCAGGAGGCAGCCCAGCAACCGGTCGACCTCCTCGGGGGTGACGCAGGCCAGAGCCGACCGGCCGACGATGTAGACGTCGCCGACCTCGTCGGCCGTGAACGCCATCCCGTACATCTCGTTGTTCTTGAGCATCAGCCAGCGGTAGAAGTCCGCGTGGTTCTCGTCGGGCTGTCGGCAGAAGAACGTCTTCACCAGCAGGCTGTGCTCACCGACCCCCAGCCAGGCCAGCGTCTTGAGCTTGCGCCGCCCGGGCAGCGTGACCATGAACGCCTCCGGGTCCGGCCGCTCGAACTCCAGGTCGGCCTCTTTCAGCGCGGTCTCGATGGCCGCGATGGCGCTCGCCTGTTCCTGCGATGGCATCCGTGTCCTCTCCCGGTTACTGGTTGGCCGCGACGGGCAGCGGCGAACCCGCCAGGGTGCCACGGTAGACGCCGAGGAGCCCGTCGACGGTGGCGGACCAGCTCAGCCCGGCCGCGTGGCCCACGGCCGCCGCGCCCAAGGAGTCGCGCCAAGCCGGTTCGGTGATCATGCGGTGCAGCACGCGCGCGTAGTCGTCGGGGTCGTGGCCGTCGATCAGCACGCCCGAGACCCCGTCGCTCACGGCCGTGGGCAGGCCGCCCACCCGGGCCGCGACAACGGGCGTGCCGCACGCCTCCGACTCCACCGCCACCAGGCCGAAGGACTCCGAGTACGACGGGACGACGGTGGCGGTCGCCGCGCGGTAGTAGTGCGCCAGCTCGGTCCGGGAGCGCGGCGGCTCCATCCGCACCGCGTCGGCGATGCCCAGCGAGCGGGCCAGTTCGGTCAGCCTGCGCGGCTCGGCGGCGTCGCGGCCCGACAGGCCGCCGACGACGGCGACGACCAGCCGGCCGCGCAGCGAGGGGTCGCGCTGCAGCAGCCGGGCCGCCGCCCGCATCAGCACATCGGGGGCCTTGAGCCGCTGCACCCTGCCGACGAACAGCAGGAGCTCGGCGTCCTCGGGCAGGCCGATCCGGCGCAGCGACGCGGCGCGCGAACCCGGGGTGAAGACGTCGAGGTCGACGCCGGGCGGGACGGTGGTGACGCGGGCGGGGTCGGCGTCGTAGTAGCGGACGAGCTGCGCCGCCTCGTCGGCGGTGTTGGCGACGAGGTGGTCGGCGGAGCGCACCAGGTGGTCCTCGCCGCGGACCCGCACCTCGGGCTCCGGGACGTCGCCGTCGGCGAGGGAGACGTTCTTGACCTTGGCCAGCGTGTGCATGGACTGGACCAGCGGCACGCCCCAGCGCTGCGCGGCCACCGCGCCGGCCCGGCCGGACAGCCAGTAGTGGCCGTGCACGAGGTCGTAGTGGCCGGGCTCGTTGCGGGCCTCGGTCCGCAGCACGCCGAAGATGAACGGGCAGAGGTGGCGGGCGAGGGTGTCCTTGTCGAGCGCGCCGAACGGGCCGGCGGAGACGTGCCGGACGGTGACGCCGGGCGCCATCTCGACCTCGGGCGGCTGGCCCAGGCCGGTGGCCCGGGTGAAGACGTCGACGGCGACGCCGCGCTCGGCGAGGCGCTTGGCCACCTCGACGATGTAGACGTTCATGCCCCCGGCGTCGCCGGTGCCCGGCTGGTCGAGGGGTGAGGTGTGCAGGCTGATGGTGGCGATCCGGCGGGGTTCCACCGGTGGCCCGGAACCGTCGGCCGCCCCGCCGGGCTGGCCGGGAGTCTCTGGCACCACTGTCTCGCGCGTCCCTTCCCGTTCACGGCCGCTCACGCTCTGCCACAACAGTCAACAGCGCCGAAGGGGCGCAGTGTTCCCATAATGGACGTGCGGCGGCTAACAGGGACCATCCGGGGGCCCGTCCGCGGGGCGCTCCTCCCGTCCGCGGCGGGTCAGCCCGCCTGTGCGGCGAGGGGCGCGGACCAGCCGTCGACGAGGAAGTCGACGGCCCGGCCGTAGGTCGGCTCCCACGCCTCGAAGTCGTGGTCGCCCTCGGGGAAGGCGGTCTCGACCGTCATGCCCCGCTCGTCGAGCAGCGCGGCGAACCTCTCGGCCTCCCCGTGGATGCTGCCCTCCTGCAGCGGGGTGTGGTCCTGCTTCCCCTCCACCAGGAAGAACCGGATGTCGCGGACCCCGGATTCGTCGAGCAGCCGGTCGGGGGCGTGCGGGCCGGGGTCGTCGCCGAAGGTGCCCGAGGGGTCGTCGACCTTGAAGTAGCCGGCCCAACTGACGGCCTGGGCGTAGGTGTCGGGGTGGCGCAGCGACAGGGCGGCGGCGCCGTAGCCGCCCATCGAGAACCCGCCGATCGCGCGCAGGTAGCGGGGGCGCCCGTGGTCGCCCTCGACGGCGTCGATCGCCTTCTCGGTCACGAACGTCTCGATCTGGAAGTCGCCGTCGACGGCGTCGCCCCACTCGGTGTCGCTGCCGCCGACCTCCTGGCCGAACGGCGCCGCGATCACGAACTGCACGCCGGTGCGGCACATCTGCTCGTCCAGCAGCGGCCCGATGTCGGCGTCCCTGATGGTCCGGTGCGTACTCGTCGAGCCGTGCAGCAGGTACAGCACCGGGACGTCGGCGCCGTCCGCACCGGGCGGGCGGCGGATCCAGATCGGCCGCCCGCCGTCGGGAGCGCCCGTGTCGGGGACCGTGATGATCTCGTCCTCGCCCGGCTCGTCGCACACCGGCACCTCGCCGGGGCGCGGGAGCACGGCCGGTGCTCCCGCCCGCCGGGCCGCGCCGTCGGCCTCGTCGTGCGGTTCGGGCCCCTGCGACCGCGTCTGCGCCTGCACGGCCGCGCCGACGCCCTTCTCGTCGTCGACCGCGACCATCCCCGCCGTGGCTACGATGAGTGAAGAGGCCACGAGCGCCGTGGTTCTGCGGGAGAAGGTCGCGAACACACCAAGATCCTAAAGGTCAGGGGGCATGCTTGGGGTCGGGTCCCCGCACCGCCCGATCGAACGCGGCGTAGGCCTCATCCCCAAAGAGGACAAACCGAATTTCACTCACTGTAGTCGACGTTTCCTGAACGGTCCGCACCGCGACACGCGCGGCGTCGTCCATCGGCCAGCCGTAGACACCGGCCGAGACCGCGGGGAAGGCCACGCTGCGCGCGCCGAGTTCGTCGGCGACCCGAAGGGACTCCCGGTAGCAGGAGGCCAGCAGTTCGGTCCGGTCCTCGGTCGCGCTGTGCACCGGGCCGACCGTGTGGATCACCCACCTCGCGGGCAGCCTCCCGGCCGTCGTGGCGACCGCCCGGCCGGTCGGCAGGCCCCTGCCGTACTTCGAGGCGCGCAGCTCGCGGCATTCGGCGAGGATGTCCGGACCGCCCCTGCGGTGGATGGCGCCGTCCACCCCGCCGCCGCCCAGCAGGGAGGAGTTGGCCGCGTTGACCACGGCGTCGACGTGCTGTTCGGTGATGTCGCCGCGCACCAGTCGGATGTCCATGGCGGCCTGTCTACCCGTTCCCGGGCCGGGCCCGCCCCTTCCGCTGGAAATTACCGTCCGGTAGACAAGGATCATGAGCTCCGGCACGAACGCCCCGCAGCCCCCGGCCGCGCAGGACCCGACGGACCCGCCGCCGGCCTTCTACCTGCCGCTCGGCGACGGCGCCTACCGCGCCACCCTGGCCACGCAGAGTCCCTGGGATCCTCGCTGCCAGCACGGCGGCCCGCCGACCGCGCTGCTCGCCGCCGCCGTCTCCGCGCACGACCCGCAGCCGGGACTGCGCATCGGCCGGCTGACGGTGGACTTCCTGAGCCCCATCCCGCTCGCCGACGTCGCCGTCCGGGTGCGGACCCTGCGGCCGGGCCGCAGGATCCGGCTGGTCGAGGCCGACCTGGTGCACGAGGGCGAGACCGTCGTGAGCGCGCGCGCCTGGCAGTTGGCCGCCGGGCCCGCCGACGGCCCGGTCACCGAGCCCGTCACCGCTCCCCCGCTGCCCGCAGCCGCCGACACCGGCGGCCTGACCCGGCTGATGGGCGGATTCGGGTACGGCAGGGCGACCGAATGGCGCCCCACGTCCGGGGCCGGCTTCGGGAAGGGGCCCTCCGCGGCCTGGACCCGGCCGCTCGTCCCCCTCGTCGAGGGGCGCCCGACCGCCGGGCTGGAGCGCCTGCTGGTGGTCGCCGACTCGGCGAACGGCATCAGCCTGGAGCTGCCGCTGGACTCCTGGCTGTCCATCCCGCCGGGGATCGGCGTCACGGTGCTGCGCGAGCCCGCCGACGAATGGCTGCACATGTCCGCCCGCACCCACCTCAGCGGCGACGGCACGGGCCTGGCGCACGCCGAGCTCACCGACGCCAAGGGGCTGCTGGCCCAGGTCTCCCAGCCGCTGCTCGTCGCCCCGCGCTGAGAACCCCGATGCCGCAAGGTCTCCGGTGGTCAGAGCCGTGCAACCCGGGGGGTGCGACAGTGCGTAGTACTACCCGAAGTAGACTGGTGGTCATGAATCGGCTCGGTGACCTTGAACGCGCGGTGATGGATGTACTGTGGGAACGAATCGAGCCAATGACGGTGCGCGAAGTGGGTCGCGCCCTGGCGGATCGTGATCTCGCTCACACGACTGTTATGACCGTGCTCGATCGGCTAGCGAAGAAGGGCGTCGTTCACCGCACCCGTGAGGGCCGTGCATGGCGTTACCGCCCGGCAGCCAGCCGGGAGAGCTACGTATCGGAACTCATGTTCGACGCTCTAGGCCAAACCGGCGACCGCGACGCCGCACTGGCCGCATTCGTACGCTCGATGAGCGGGACGGAAGCCGAAGCGCTTCGCCGCGCCCTCGCGGAAGACGACCAGCCAAGGACGTAGTCGTATGGTCAGTGCCGCACTGCTCGCCACGATCGCGGTCGGCTGCCTGTTCGCGGCGGCACGACTCCGCCGGGCCTCCTGGCCCGCCCGGGGCCCGCACGCCGCCGTTGTCGCGTGGCAGGCGCTCGGCCTCACCTGGGGCATCTCCACGATCGGCGCGCTGCTCGCGTTCGGTCTGGCCCCCTACGGCCGGGGCGTCGCCGGAGGGCTGGAGTCGCTCACCCGCGACGCGCTGACGCACGGGCTCTTCCTGTCCGGACTGGCCGAGACCCCCTTCGCCGCGACCCAGGTCGCCGCCATCATCGCCGCGTTCGGCCTCACCCTGGTGCTGTTCTGGGGCCTGGTGGCCTCGTTCATCCAGGTGCTGCGCACCCGCAGGCGCCACCGCCACCTGCTGCGACTGGTCGCCCGCGACGATCCGGAGGTCCCGGGCGCGCGGGTGCTGGACCACCCCGCCGCGGCCGCGTACTGCCTGCCCGGCGTGCTGAACTCCCAGATCGTGATCAGCGTCGGCGCCCTGGAGGTGCTCGACCGCCACGAGCTCGCCGCCGTGCTCGCCCACGAGCACGCCCACCTGCGCCAGCGCCACGACCTGGTGCTGCTGCCGTTCTCCTCGCTGAAGCGCGCCTTCCCCCGCGTCGGGATGATGGAGACCTGCTACAACGCCGTCGCGCTGCTCATCGAGATGTGCGCCGACGACCAGGCCCGGCGGGAGCACTCCCCCAAGGAGCTGGCCATGGCGCTGGTGCGGTTCGGCACGGCCGGCACCGCTCCGGTGCCCGCGGGGGCGCTCGCCGCCACCGCGTCGGCCCCCGAGGAGCCCGAGGTCGTCACCCGGGTGTCGCGCCTGCTCAATCCGCACGCCCAGCTCTCCAGGCCGGAGACCGCCGCCGTGCTGACCACGGCGATCACACTGATGTCCACGACGCTGAGCCTCTGGCACCTGCCCATGTGACCGATGCTCGACGATCGGGTTCGCACAGGGGCGGCTGCCGCAGTGCGCGCACGCCGCCGACGGCACAGCGGATCCGGGTCCTGAAACCCCCACCTCGTCCCGCGAACGCAGCGGCCAGAACCCGATGACCGCCGCCACCGCGGGCACGATTTGCCGGACCCGGGCGTTTAACCTGGAGAGACCGCCCGCTCTTCTAGCAAAGGTTCGGTGCTTGTCGTGGTCGCCATGTCGTTCTTCACCCTGCTGTGGAAGGTCATCTACCTCGCCATCTTCGTGACGACCCTCTACGCGCTGGTCGAAGCCGCGCGGACCCCGGCCCAGGCGTTCCCCGCCATGGACAAGCAGACCAAGGGGCTGTGGGTCGGCCTACTCGGCGTCGGAGCGCTGCTCTCGCTCAGCGCCGTGTTCGGCTACGGCGCGTTCCTCACCATCCTGTCGCTGGTGGCCGCGTTGATCTACCTGCTCGACGTGCGCCCGGCCGTGCGCAGCATCGGCCGTCCCGGCGACGGCCCCTACGGCCGCTGGTGAGCAGCGGCGGGGCCGGCGCCGCTACCCCTCCAGCGACTCGTCCTCGGCGCTCCTGGCCTGGCGGGGGATCTCGGGTGCGTCCCGGTCGACGGCGCCGGTGACCCCGCGGGCCGCGGTCGCCACCGCCGTTCCGTAGACGGGGTCCTCGGTGTAGCAGGAGTGGCCGAGGATCTCCGGGCGGACGGCCTCGCCCTCCCGGTGGGCGTAGTGCCGGGGGTCGGGCAGTGGTTCGGCCCGTTCCACGACGCCCTCATCCAGCAGGACGGGCCCCCCGACGGCGTCGGTCTCGCGCCACAGGTTGCACCAGCCCGACACCCGCCCGCGCAGCTCGCTCAGCGCGAGGGGGCCGAAGTAGGCGGGGAAGTAGCGCGCGTAGAGGCGGTACAGCGGCGACCCGTGCGTGAGCAGCCAGAGACGCTCCCCGCAGCCGGCCGGAAGCTGCCAGACGGTCGCCGCCGCCAGCACCGAGCCCTGCGAGTGCCCGGAGAGCACCACGCCCGTCCCGCGCTCGACCAGCGCGGAGACCCGGGCCGACAGTTGCGGCACCGCGCGCTCGGCGTAGCAGGGCGGCGCCAGGGGGTGCGCGGCGCGCGGCCAGAAGGTGCCGACGTCCCACAGCACGCCGACCGCCTGCCGGGTCGGCCGGCTGCGGTAGGCGCTGCGTCCCAGCCACACCAGCGCCAGGAGCAGCAGCCCGCCGAGCCAGGAGCCGAACGTCACCATGGCGTCGATGGCGTCCTGCACCCACGCGGTGGTGTCGGCCGTCATCGCGGCGGGGCTGAGCTCGGCGCCGGCCCCGTCGACCGGGACGGCGGTGAGCCGCCCGGTCGCCACCGCGTACAGCACCAGCGCCACGAGGGCGACGGCCGGCAGCAGCAGCGCCGACAGGCACGCCGGCAGGAACTCGGTCATGGACCCCAGCGCCCGCGTCCACGCGATCTCGCGGGTGCGCGGCGCATCGGCGTCCCGCCCGTACTGGGCGGCCACCTCGGCCACCCGGACGCGGGTGCGCCTGCGCGCCACCAGCCACAGCGCGACCGCCGTGAGCAGCGCGATCCCCGCCTCCAGGGTGAAGGCGAGCTGGAGCCAGGAGTAGGCGCTGGGCGGGCTCAGCGTGAGGCAGCCGGTCTCCTCGGCGCCGGGGTAGTAGCAGCCGCCCAGCCATCCGGCCGCCTGGTAGACCAGCGCGGCGGAGAACACGCCGCCCAGCAGCACCCCGAACGCCGCGACGGCCGGACCCGCCATGCCGCCCATGGCGGTGCCGGCGTGGGTGCCGCTGCCCCGGTACAGGACCGCGGCGGTCGCCAACAGCGCGAGGGCGATGGCGCACTGCGCGGCGAAGAGGCCGTTGAGCCCGATGGCGTAGCCGGGCAGGGCCCCCTCGGCGACCCAGTCCGGGCGCGGCCGGACGGTGTGCAGCAGCGATGCGGCCAGCAGCGCGAGGGAGGCGTCGCGTAGCACCCGGCACACCCCGGTCGCCCACCGGTTCCAGCGGGGATCGGTGTCGGGGGTGAGCGCGCCCGCCACGCTGAGCGTGGCGGTGAGCGTCAGCAGCCCGGTGAGGACCGCGCCGACGACGGGGGTGCCCGCGCCGCGGTCGTGGGCCAGCGTCGGCACCAGCAGCAGGGCGGCGATCACGGACGCCGCGACGGCGACGTGCGCGGAGCGGAGCCGGCCCACGGCCTCGCCGTTGCGCCAGAACAGCGGGGAGCTGAGCGGGGCGGAGGAGCCGTGGACCGCGGTGGCGGAGGAGGTGACCTCGTACTCGCCGCCGGTGCGCCGCGACAGCCGCCACAGCACGGCGACGACCGCCATGGGCAGCACCGATCCGGCGGCGAGCGCCCGGCCGGGCTCGGCGAGCGGGGCGCCGGGCGCGGACAGCACGCCCAGCCACGGACGCAGCTCGGCGCAGCCGGACCCGTACCCGGCGCACTGCCAGCCGACGAGGTCCATGCCGATCCCGGCCGCGGCCAGGGTGAGCAGCGCGGTGAGGCTCAGCGCGAGCAGCCGGACCAGCATGTCGTAGCCGTGGTTCGCCGCGTTGTGGACGCGGGAGAGGCGCCCGCCCAGCCGCCGCGGCCGCATCCAGTAGGCGACGTTGACCAGCATGAAGGGCAGGAGAAGCAGCCACAGCGCGCGGGAGGAGCGCCCGGAGGTGAGGTTTCCCCAGGCGAAGACCTCGCGGGGCACCCCGGGCGCGCTCTCGACGTCGCGCGCGGTGGTCCGCCGGAAGAAGCCGGCCAGCTCGTCGCCCGCCACCCGCGTGGCCGGCCCGACCTCCAGCAGCTCCGGGGCCTGGCCGCCGCTGACCCCGTGGATCCGAAGTTCCACAACGCGTTCATCCGGCATGAGCCGAATCCTTCCAGCCACGCGGAGGAAACACCACGGGTGGTCGAAAGGTGTGGATAAGTGACCGCACGAGGACTCCCGTGATCCTCCTCAGTCTCAACCTCGGCCCCCAGGGGGTTGTGAAGACCCGCCCCAAGAGAAGTGGAAGAGACCTCGACCCCAGGGGGTTGTGAAGACCCGCCCCAGGAGGGACGGCGTGCGGGTGGGCGATGCTCTCGCGTGGCCGAAGGCCCGTGGACGCAAAATCGCCCTCCCGCGCGCGAAGCGCACGGGACATCGCTGGTGCGGACCGACACCATGGTTTCGGCCCGGCGCCCACGGCGGCGGTGTGCGCTTGCGTCCTCGGGCCGGGGTTCAACCCCCTGTGGCCGGTGTCTCACGCGCTCGGTGGCCGGGGCACCTGGGCACGGCGGCCCGCCGCCTTGGGCGCGCGCCGAAACCCCGGTTGCGTCCCGGCACACGAGGTGGCGGCGTGGGTGGCGCGGCGCCGGTGCGATCCCTGTGGGGGCCTTCGGCCACGCGAGAGGATCGCCCGGTCACCGCGTATCCCTCCTTCGGCCGGGGCCACAAGACCCCCGGTGGCCGGGGCACCTGGGCACGGTGGTCAAGGGCGACGCGGAAGGGGCGCTCACTGCACGGTCTCGGAGGCGGCCTCCCAGGTGTTGCAGGCGCCCGGGGACTGCTCGTCCATGCCGTGCTCCATCCACCGGACGCTGTTGGCCGCGGAGCCGTGGGTGCGCTCCTCGTCGGTGCTGTCCGGGCGGTCGGCGGTCGCCGCGGCGTCGTCGAGGACGGCGTCGCGGTCGGTCGCCGAGACCGGGTAGCTGACGCGCACCGCACCGAGGAAGGCGCCGGCCAGGCAGTTGGCCTGGAGCTCGCTCTTGCGGGTCCAGGCGTTCTGGTCGACGACCTCGGGCTCCAGGCGGCGCTGCTCGTGGTAGTAGTCCAGCAGCCCGGACTCACCCTGCACGTGGTGGGCGTACTCGTGGGCCAGCAGCGAGGCGTAGACGATGCCGTTGTCGGCGCCGTTCCACTTCTCGACGACGTCGGCGGTGCCGATGTAGACGCTCTTGCCGGCCCGGCAGTAGAAGGCCCCGGCCGTCGACGGGTAGTCCCGGCAGGGGCTGCTGCCCGGCGTCTCCCAGAACACCCGCTCCGGCGGCTGGAACGGGATGCCGGCCTTGTCGAACTGGGTCTGCCACGTGTGGTCCAGGCAGTCGGTGAGCGCGTTGAGGAAGGCCTCGACCGATTCGGGGTCGTCGACGTCGAGCCCGGGTTCGGGGCAGGGCAGCGGGGCCAGGCGTCCGGTGTCGTACAGCGGGTTGTCCAGCAGCGCGGTCCGGCCGCTGGGGCGGTCCGGATCGGTCTCGCCGCCGGTGCCGCCGGTGGCCTCGGGGGCGTCCCCCGGGAGCCCGCGGTGGCCCTCCCCCGGCACGAACCGCTCGATGCCGCCGGCCCGGTCGGGATCGGGGGTGGCCGAGGAGCGGGACGCGACGCCGAAGATCCCCTGCTCCCCGCCCCCCGCGGCCACCACGTTCCACACGAGCAGGGCCAGGGCGAGCACGGCCGCGGCGATGGCCGCCCAGAGGGCGGCGCGGCCTCTGAGTCTCCGCTCCACGAATCCCCCGCGATCTCCTCGCCGGCTGCCGTCGCGCCGACCCTATGTCACTCGACCAGGCCCTTTCCGGCTTCCCATGTGTTGCAGGCCGCCGGGTCCATGCGGTCCATCCCGTGGTCGGTCCACATCTGGCCGTTGTCGGGGGAGCCGTGCGTGTGGTCGCCGCTGTGGTCACTCCGGAGCCGGGCGTCCTTGAGGATGTTGGCACGCTCCTCCTCCCCGACCGGCAGGCTCTCGGCCGCCGCACCGAGGAACGTGCCGCCCAGGCAATTGGCCTGGAGCTCGCTCTTGCGGGTCCAGGCGTCGCGCTCCTCGGCGCTGCGCTCGTCACCGCGTTCGGCGTGGTAGCGGTCCAGGATCCCCGCCTCCCCCTGCACGTGGTGGCCGTACTCGTGGCTGAGCAGGAAGGTGTAGGCCTCGGACTCACCGGTGCGCCCGGAGTTGTGCACGATGTCCTCGACACCGAGGTAGAGCCCCTTGTTGGCCTGGCAGTAGAACGCCGCGGAGCCCTGGGCGGGGTAGTTGCCGCACGGGCTCTGGCCGGAGGCGTACCAGTAGATCCTGTTCGGGGGTTCGAACGGCAGCTCGGAGTCGCCGAACTGATCGGTCCACGCCTCGTCGAGGCAGTCGGTCACGGTGTGCAGGAACACCTCCATGGACTCGGCGTCGCCGGCGTCGAGCCTCGGCGCCTCGCAGGTGGCCTCCGCCATCTCACCGCTGCGGTACAGCGGGTTGCCGCCCAGGACGTCCTCTCCGCTGTCGGGGGCGGTCCGCCCCTGCCTCCCGCCGCTCTGCGGCTCCCCCGCGCCCGGCGGATCGCTCACCGGCTGCCCCACCGGGTGCCGACCGGTGTCGTCGAAGGCGGAGGCGAAGGTCACGAATCCGGCGAGTCCGACGGCCCCCAGCCCGGTGATGAGCACGGCGATGATCCCCATGCCGAGCCGCTGGCGTGGCCTGCGGGCGTAGGACGGCAGTCGGTACTCGCCGCGTCCGGTCGTTCCCATGCCGCCGCCACCCCGTTCCGTCATCGGGATGCCTCACCTCCCTGCCGCGTCGCTTCCCATGTGACCTTTATCAGACCGACTTTTCGATTGGCCTCCATCGGACCAACTTCTCGATTATGCCGTTTATGACGGAGCCCGTCCGCTTCGGTGTCCGTCCTCGTCCGCCCTCGTTGAACCGGCCGCCGACGTCGAACGGATAGGCTCTCTCGCCATGTGGTGGGTTCGAATTGCCTGCGGGGGGACGGCCCTGCGGACGATCGCGCGCTCGGCCGCCCCGGTGGCGGCCGCTCTCGCGATGCTCGCAGTGGCGCCCACCGCGGCCTCGGCCCAGCCGGCCGGTGGTCCGGCGATCAGCGCCGGGGGCGCGACCTCCGCGCCGCAGACCCACGCGGGCCTGCCGAGCTCGGCCGCCGAGGGGCGCAGCACCAACGAGATCTCCCTGATCCTCGACGGCAACGGCGTGCTGCGCGCCGAGGAGAGGATCTCGTTCGGCGGTGCGGTACCGGAGGAGTTCACCCGCACGTTCATCGTGCGCGAGCCCTACGACACCGACCACGACCGGGTGTACGAGATCACCGGCGTCTCCGCTGAGACCCCCGAAGGCGAACCGATCGAGGTGCGGACCTCCGAGACCGACACCACGATGGCGGTCGACATCGCCACCGCGGGCGTCGAGACCGCCGTGCTCCGGTACGACGTCCGCGGCACCACCAGCGACATCGGCGAGCGGCTGGAGATGGAGTGGGCGGCCGTCGGCGGCTACAGCGCCCCGGTGGCCGAGACGACGGTGACGGTCGACGCCGGCCAACCGCCGCTGGCGCTGTCCTGCGCGGCCGGCGACCCGCGCAGCTCGATCTACTGCACCTCCTCCGACATGGGCGGCCACCAGGCGCTCATCGCGCGGTTCCTGCAGGCCGACCTCGAAGCGGGCCAGACGCTCAACATCGTCGTCGGCTATCCGCCGGACACCGCGCCGAACACGATCATCCTGGCGCACACCTGGTCGCTGACCTCCGCGTTCGCCATCACGCCCGGCACGGCGAGCGTCTTCGGGCTGCTGCTGGCAGTGCTGGTGGGCGGGCTGGTCGCGCTGATCCGGCTCCGGGCGCGCGACGAGCGGGCGCTGCGCACCGAGGCGGCCGCGGGCGACAGCGCACCGCTGCTGTCGGGCGGCGAGGGGGCGATCCGGTTCCGTCCGCCCGACAACGTCCATCCCGGCCAGATCGGCACCCTCATCGACGAGCAGGCCGACGTCGTCGACATCACCGCCACGGTCGTCGACCTCGCCGTGCGCGGTCACCTGACGATCGAGGAGCTGCCGCACGAGCACTTCACCTCGGTCGACTGGCAACTGGTCAAGCGGCCCTCCCCCGAGGACGACGAGCTGCTGCACTACGAGCGGCTGCTGCTCGACGCGCTGTTCCACAACCGCGACGAGGTGAAGCTCTCGGAGCTGGGCGACAACTTCGCGAGCCGGCTGGCCGGCGTGCGCGACGAGCTGTACAGCGACATGGTGCGGCTGAAGTGGTTCGCCCGGAGGCCCAACCTGGAGCGCAACCGGTGGACGACCCTGGGCATCGCGCTGACCGTCCTCGGCGTGCTGCTGACCGTGGTGCTGGCCGCCTTCACGCACGCGGCGTTCACCGGGCTCGCTGTGGTCATCGCCGGCGCCGCCGTGACCGTCGGCGCCCAGTACATGCCGGCCAAGACCAAGCTGGGCAGCGCGGTGTTCGCGCACACCCTGGGCTTCCGGGCCTACCTGCTGCGCGCCGACGCCGACGACGTCCCCAGCGACCGCAGGGTCCCGCTGTTCTCCCGCTACCTGCCCTACGCGATCATCTTCGACAACGTGGAGCGCTGGGCGCAGATCCTGGCCACCGCCGGGTCGGCCGAGTTGGACGGCGGCGGGCTGCCCTGGTACCACGGTCCCGAGGAGTGGCGGCTCAACGACTTCGCCGACTCCATCAAGACCTTCACGCTGACGCTGTCGGGTGTCATCTCCAACACCCGGCAGTTCCGGACGCTGAGTTAACCGAGTCAGAGGCGGCGAGAGGCGGCAATGCGAGCGGTCGTGCAACGGGTGGGCCACGCCTCGGTGACGGTCGGCGGCGAGGTCGTCGGCGCGATCACCGAGCCCGGCCTGATGGCGCTCGTCGGGGTCACCCACACCGACGGCGCGGCCGAGGCCAGGCGCATGGCGAACAAGCTGTGGACGCTGCGCCTGCTCGACGAGGAGCGGTCCTGCTCCGACGTCGCGGCGCCGCTGCTGGTCGTCAGCCAGTTCACGCTCTACGGCGACGCCCGCAAGGGCCGCCGCCCCACCTGGCAGGCCGCGGCCCCGGGCCCGGTCGCCGAGCCGCTGGTCGACGCGGTGGTGGCGGAGCTCCGCGACCTGGGCGCGCACGTCGAGACCGGCGTGTTCGGCGCCCAGATGTCGGTCGCGCTGACCAACGAGGGCCCCTTCACGGTGATCGTCGAGGTCTGAGAACCCTTCGGCGGGTCAGTACACCAGGGCCTGGGCGCCTTCACGGGTGGCCTCTTCGACGAAGGTGGGGGCCCCGGCGATGCGCACGCCCTCCAGCAGGTCGGCCTCCGTCAGCTCGCGGCGGGCCGCGCACTGGGTGCAGACGGTGACCCTGCCGCCGGACAGGACTCCGCTCAGCAGGTCGTTCAGCGGTGCGGCGTGCGGGAGGGAGAACCGATCGGCGCGGCCGGGGACCGCGAGCCAACTGGCTTCACCCGTGAGCCAGAGGGAGACCTCGACCCCGCTCGCCGCCGCCGCCGCCGCGACCGTAAACGCCTGGTTGCAGCGTTCCGGGGCGTCCTCACCTGACGTGGCCTTGATCACCAACGCGCGATTCATGCGGCCAGGGTAGCCCGCACGCGGCCCCTCCGGTGAATCCGGGCGGTGTCAGACCCCGGAGAGCGTCAGCAGCAGCCCCACGCAGGCCGATGCCAGGGTGCCGCCGCTGAGCAGCAGGGCGTTGGCGCGCTGGTTCTGCGGCTGCGACTCGGGCGGGGCGCCGCATTCGATGCGCAACCGCCCGTCGGGCGGCGCGGTGACCACCGGACGGCCGTCGCGCAGTTCCATGCGGCCGTGCACGACGATGGGGTCGCCGGGGCGCAGGACCCACTCCCGGTACTCGAACTCGATGGTCTCGCCGCGGAAGATCCCGGAGATGCGGCCCTTGACCCGGTTGAGCAGGTCGTCGGCAGGCGCGGGCACGCCCCGCTGCGGGCGGCCGACCACCCGCTGCAGGCACATGTGCACGCCGTCGACCTCGGCGTCGTCCGGGTCGACGAGCACCGCGCCGCCGCGCCGCCGCTCGGCCCCCGCGGCGCCGACGATGCCGAAGAGGTCGGCCGACCCGTGGTCGGCGATGGAGTCGCAGTTGCGGACGCGCTCGCGCTCCCCGCCGTCCTCCCGCGTCCGCCAGAGCCAGTAGTGCCGGAGCACCTCGTGGCCGTGCCAGACGCAGTCGGTCCCGGCCAGCCGCGACTCGATGCCGCCTTCGGGCCCCGGCGCGGCGAGACCGGACAGGCTGACCGGGCGGCCGGCCCACGCGGCCAGCGCGTTCGGCCGGACCTCGGCGACGGCGCGCTGGGCGAGCCACCGGCGCAGTGCGAGGAAGGCCAGTGGTGCCAGGATCGCCGCGCCGATGAGGAGGGCTATCCCGATCACCAGCATTGCAGGCCGCCTCTTCTCACTCGTCGGTCACCGTCGGCTACCCATGATCGTTCGTCGCCGCGGCGTTGGGATCTTCTTTACCAGGTTCCACCGTGATATCGGTCATGGCCCGGCCCTCATCGGGTCGGGCGGCACCGGTCGGCCCGCGCGGTCGAAAAGACGGTTGCGCACAGTAATACCCGACGCGGGAGACCACTTCGCGAACGGCGGGTGGACGGTCGCCGAGCCGCCGAGGACGCGGTGCGGCCCGATGCGGCGGAGGTCGGGCGGGGTCCGAACGGGACCGGCCGGGGGGCGGATCGGTACTGCTCAGTGGGTCCGCGGCACTAGTCTCGGACACTATGCAGCCTGAGGTGCACCCGGATCTGGAGAAACTGTCGTTCCTGCTCGGCCGGTGGGAGGGGGTCGGTGTCAGCGGCTACCCGAACACGGAGGAGTTCCAGTTCGGCCAGGAGGTGGAGTTCACACACAATGGCGGGCCCTACCTGAGCTACAGCAGCCGCGTGTGGCGGATGCGTGAGGACGGCTCGGTCGGGGCGTTCGTGACCGCCGAGTCCGGCTACTGGCGGGTCCGGCAGCCCGAGCCCGAGGAGCGCGAGCGCGACGCCGACACCCCGAGCATGCACGTCGAGGTGCTGCTGTCGCACCCTGAGGGCTTCAACGAGGTCTACCTCGGCACGATCTTCGCCAACCGCGTCGAGCTCTACACCGACGTGGTGCTGCGCACCGAGACCGGCATGCGGGCCACCGCGGGCCACCGGCTGTACGGGCTGTTCGGCGAGAACCGGGAGACGCTGGGCTACGCCTGGGACCTGGCCGCCGACGGGCACGAACTCCAGTCCTACATGTCGGCCCAGCTCAAGAGGGTCGGTTAGCGGAGCGGCCGGGGGGCCGGGCAGGACGGACCCCCGGGCGTGACTTCCGTCGTACGACGGGGCCGGCTGGACAAGGCCGGCCACCCGGGGGTCTGGGTGTCCACCGTGGATTCGCCAGGGGCGATCCGAGTACGGGTCGCCCTAGCGGGCGAACACCTCGCGAGTCCTAAAAGAATGCACTTCTGGACCACCTCCTTTCTTGCGTGACTCCGACGTTACGTCCGACGGGGAGCATGGGGCAAATGTTTTTTACGGTCCGGTCCTGTGACCCAAAAAACACTGCCTGACCTGGGGGTTCGCCTCCGGAAGCGCGCTCCTGCGCCGCCGCAGCGCGCGACCGTCGGCGGTCCGGGAGGAACGGCGAGGGCGCGTCGGCCCGTCCCGCCGTCGACCGTAGACTCGACGGCATGGCGCACACCTGGCGTGAAGAGCTGCGGTCCCGCGGATACCGCGTCACGCCCCAGCGGCAGCTCGTGCTGGAGGCGGTCCGGGAACTGGAGCACGCCACGCCCGACGCCATCTGCGGCCGGGTGCAGCGGACCGCCTCGGGGGTCAACCTCTCCACCGTCTACCGCACGCTCGACGTGCTGGAAAAGGTCGGCCTGGTCACCCACACCCACCTCGGCCAGGGCGCGCCCGCCTACCACCTCGCCGAGGAGGCCAACCACCTGCACGTGGTCTGCCGCAGCTGCGGCGAGGTCTCCGACACCACGCTCGACGTCGCCGGCGGACTGGTCGAGGCGCTCCGCCGCGACATGGGCTTCGAGGCCGACGTCCAGCACCTGACGGTGTTCGGCCGGTGCGAGCGCTGCCGCGGCGGCTCCGGGGCGATCGCATCGCCCGGCGGATCCGCATAGTCTCGAAGACATGACTTCGCCGTTGCTGACGCGTCCCGGCGCCGTGGCCGCCGAGCCGCCGGACACCGACATCGCCGCTCACTACGGTGAGCCCGCACAGGAGCAGCGAGCGCTGGAGCGCGACGCGGGGTGGGTCGACCGGAGCGACCGCGGCGTCGTCCGCGTCTCCGGACCCGACCGGCTGAGCTGGCTGCACAGCCTCACCAGCCAGTTCCTGGACGCAATCGCGCCGGGAACCGCCACGGAGTCCCTGGTGATGGACACCAAGGGCCACATCAAGCACCACATGTCGCTCGTCGACGACGGCACGGCCGTGTGGGCGCACACCGAGCCGGGCGGCGGCGCCGACCTCGCCGCCTTCCTCGACTCCATGCGCTTCATGCTGCGCGTCGAGGTCGAGGACCTCAGCGAGAGCCGCGCCGTGCTCACCCTGGCCGGTCCCGAGCGCGAGGCCCGGCTCGCCGGGATCGCCCTGCCCGCCGACACGCCCGCGCGCCGCACCGAGGACGAGACCGACCTGTTCCTGCCCGCCGAAGAGCTGGTGCGGGTCGCCGACGAGCTGACCGGTGCGGGGGCCCGCCCCGTCGGCCTGTGGGCCTACGAGGCGCGCCGCATCGCCGCGCACCGGCCCCGGCTCGGCGTCGACACCGACCACCGCGCGATCCCGCACGAGATGGGCTGGATCGGCTCGGCCGTCCACCTGGAGAAGGGCTGCTACCCCGGTCAGGAGACCGTCGCCCGCGTGCACAACCTGGGCCGCCCGCCGCGCCGCCTGGTCATGCTGCACCTCGACGGCACCGCCGAGCGCCTGCCCGAGCAGGGAACCGCCATCGAGCTGGACGGCCGCGCCGTCGGCTTCGTCGGCTCCTCGGCCCGCCACCACGAACTCGGCCCGATCGCGCTGGGCCTGGTGAAGCGCAACGTCCCGGTCGAGGCCGACTTCCTCGTCGACGGGATCGCCGCCGCACAGGAGGTCGTCGTCAGCCCCGACACCGGAGCCAACGCCCAGATCGACCTCCGCCGCCGCCCGGCCTGACCCCGGTCCCCGCCGCACCCGCGCGGGGCGTGGTCGACGGCCCGCTCTACAGCCGCGGCAGGGACGGCGGGGCGGTCAGGGCGTCCTCGTCGTGGAAGGCGTGGGCGTCCGGGTCTTTCGCGTAGGCCTCGGCGTAGCGGGCCACCTTGTCGCGGTCGAGGGTGACGCCCAGGCCGGGGCCGTCGGGGACCGGCAGCCGGCCGCGGTCGTAGACGTGCGGTTCGGTGATCACGTCGTCGGCCAGGAGCGAGGCGTAGCACTGGTTGGCGTGGATGAAGTTCGGCGTGGCCGCCATGACGTGCAGGGCCGCGGCCATCGCCACGCCCAGCTCGCCGAGGCTGTGCTTGACCACAGGCAGTCCGGCGGCCTCGCAGATCCCGGCCGAACGCTTGAGGTTGAGCAGCCCGCCGTCCATCTGGTTGTCCACGGAGACGGCGTCGGCCGCGCCGTGCCGGACCACCTCCAGTTGGTCGAACCGGGTCCAGGAGGCCTCGTTGGCCAGCAGCGGGGTGTCCACGCGGCCGCGCACGTAGGCCATCTCGGCGAGGTTGCGGCCGGAGACCGGCTGCTCGGCCAGCTCCAGCCCGTGGGGCTGCATCGCCCGGATGGCCCGGATCGCCGCGGCCGGCGACCACGCCTCGTTGGCGTCGACCCGGATGCGCGCGTCCGGGCCGGCCCCCGAGCGCACCGCGGCGACGCGCTCGACGTCGTCGGCGATCCGGGGCGAGCCCACCTTCAGGTAGAACGTGCCGAACCCCCGCTCGGCGCCCTCGCGGGCCTGCTCCGCGGCCTCGGCGGGGCCGGCCCCGGAGACGTAGTGGAAGAAGTCGACGGTGTCGCGGAAGCGCCCGCCGAACAGCGTGACCAGGGGCTGCCCGCAGATCTTGGCCACGATGTCCCAGCAGGCCATGTCGACGGCCGCCAGCGCGGGGCTGGTGTTCCTCATGTGGTGCCAGGTCCCCACCACCTCCACGCGCTTGGTGATGCGCTCGATGCCGGTCGGGTCCTCGCCGACGACCAGGGGCTCCAGGGCGCGCAGCGCGGCGAGCACGACATCGGCCGAAGGGTAGGCCGCGGCCTCCCCGATGCCGGTGACGCCCTCGTCGGTGCGCACCTCCACGAGCACGCAGACCAGGCCGCGCCGGCGGCCGAACGC
Source organism: Spinactinospora alkalitolerans (assembly GCF_013408795.1). Classification (NCBI taxonomy): domain Bacteria; kingdom Bacillati; phylum Actinomycetota; class Actinomycetes; order Streptosporangiales; family Nocardiopsidaceae; genus Spinactinospora; species Spinactinospora alkalitolerans. Next base: position 218,413 of record NZ_JACCCC010000001.1, on the reverse strand, counting down.
CCACACCTCGTCGGCGCGGAAGGGCACGGCGACGGGCGTCGCCTCGATGGCGGTGATCCTCATGTGGTCCTTTCCCGTTGTCGGTGCGGCGATGGGGTCAGGGGACGACGGTGAGCTCCCTGGACACGCCGGTGAGGAGTTCGCAGCCCTCCCCGGTGACCAGGGCGGTGTCGGAGACGACGTAGCCGATGGGCTCCTGCACCCACGACATGGCGTGGAACGTCATGCCGGCACGTATGGCGCGGGTGGAGCCGGGGCGGATGCCCGGCACCTCTCCGCCGCCCACCCAGCTCGGCGGGAAACCGATGCCGACCAGGTAGCCGCAGTGGTGCCGGGGCACGCCGCCCTGGGGGTGGACCCGCTCGACGGCGGCGCGCCAGGCCGCGTAGACGTCGCCGGCCACGGCTCCGGGGCGCAGCGCGTCGCGGATCGCGGCCAGACCGGCGAGCGCCGCGGCGTGCGCGGTGGCGGCCTGCGGCGGCGCGGCGCCGACGTAGATCGTGCGGCTGAGCGGGGCGTGGTAGCGGCGCACGCACGCCGACAGCTCCAGGAAGACGCCGTCGCCGGCCGCGATGGCGCGCTCGTCCCAGCTCACATGCTCCTGCTGCAGGATCGCCGTGGAGCGGATCAGCGGGGCGAACCCGGGGTTCTGGCTGCCGCCGGAGATCATCGCCTGGTAGACCGCCGCGGCGACCCGGGTTTCGCGCACGCCTTCGGCGACGGCCGCGATGCCGGCCGCCATGGCGGAGTCCGAGAGCGCGGCCGCACGGCGCACGGCGGCGATCTCGCCGTCCGACTTCACCTCGCGCAGCCGCTGCCCGACGTCGCTGGCGTCGACCCAGGTGAGCTCCTGCGTCTCGCGGCAGATCCGGGTCCGGATCGCCGGTGGGAAGAACATCGCGGAGTCCTCGACGCCCACCGCGCTGCCGGGCGCGACGTGTGCGCGCAGCGCCGCCGTGACGACCGCGACGGGGTCCTCGCCGTCGTGGAAGGGCCGGTGCACGCAACCGGGCGCGCGGGCCGCCACGGTCGGTCCCTCCATCGCGCGGGCGATGAGCTCCGGCGCGCCGTCGCGGGGGACCAGCAGCAGGGAGAAGGCGAAGTAGCCCTGGTGGTCCAGGCCGAGCAGGTAGTAGATGTTCTCGGGCGAGACCAGCAGCAGGGCGGCGAGGTCGCGGCGCGCCATCTCGGCGCGCGCGGCGTCGGTGCGCCTGGTCAGTTCGGGGTCGCTCTGCCGGATCGGCAGCGGGAGGAAGGGGTCCGCGATCGCCGTCATGCCCACATGGTGGGGTCCGAGGCCGGATACAGTCCATCGATAAATTTTTCCAAAGCCGTTAAGCTGAGCTGCATGTTCGAGACGCGCAGACTCCGGCTGCTGCTCGAACTGGCGCAGCGGGGCACCGTCACGGCGGTGGCCGACGCGGCCGCGATGACGCCCTCGGCGGTGTCGCAGCAGCTCGCCCAGTTGCAGCGGGAGGCCGGCGTCGCCCTCTACGTGCGCGAGGGCCGGCTGCTGCGGATCACCGACGCCGGATGGCTGCTGGTGCGGCACACCGAGCGGCTGCTCACCGGACTGGAGGAGGCGCACTCCGAACTCGCGGAGCTGGCCGGCTCCGTCACCGGCCCGGTGCGGCTCTCGGCGTTCCCCACGGTGGCGCGCGCCCTGGTGCCCGACGCCGTGGCCCGCTGCAGGCGCGCGCACCCCCGGCTGCGGATCGTCCTGGACGAGCGGGAGGCCCCCGAGAGCCTGGCGGCCCTGCGCGGCCACGACACCGACCTGGCGCTGGTGTACGCCTACGAGCTGCTGCCGCCGCACGACACCAGGGGCATCGCGCTGACCCGGCTGCTGACCGAGGCGTTCGTGGTGCTGCTCCCGCCCGACCGCGACCCGCCCGAGGGCGCGCTGGCGCTGGACTCGCTGGCCGACGAGACCTGGATCAGCGCCTACGGCGACACAGCGGGGCGGGCCGCGCTGGACCGCGCGTGCGCCCAGGCCGGGTTCACCCCGCGCGTCGACTACGCCAGCAACGACTACACGGTCATCATCGCGCTGGTCCGCGCGGGCCTCGGCGTCGCCCTCGTCCCCCGCCTGGCCCTGGAGCCCGGCGACAGCGACATCGTCGTGCGCCCGCTGGAGGGCGACCCCGTGACCCGGGTGATCTCGCTGGCCGCCCGCCCCGGCACCGGCCGCCACCCGGCCCTGCGCGCCCTCTCGGCCGACCTGGTGGCCACCGCCCGGGAGTGGCGGGTCTAGAGCCAGTGCCGTGAGGCCGAGGTGCGCCGAGCCGATGCCGACCGGTGCCCCACAGGTCTCCCTGTACTCAAGTAAGGCTGCCAAGGCTGCGGTCAGCGCGGCCCCCGCGGACTCCGGCCGAGGGAGCGATGAACCCGCAACGCCCTCGACAACCCCGCCCACTTCTCAACTCACGGCATTGGGCCAGAGCTCCGCTGAAGACCGCGCCGAGTGCCTCGCGACGCGTGCGGGCATCGGCCCCGATGGCCCGATCGGGACAGCATCGGCGCTGCTCCGCGGGTGGTTTCCGTGGGAACCTGGTGGCGTCCCCACGCATCCGATCCGTGTCAGGTCGGTCGAGCAGTGGAAGGAAGCCATGGAGAACACGGAGGTCTGGGCGCTGATCCTGGGCGGCATCGCCGCCGTCGGCTTCTTTCTCGGCTGGCGCGCGCGGCGCCGCAGGCTCGCCCTGCTGGACACGCCGACGATGACCTGCGCGCAGCTGGCCGAGGCGACGGCGGGCGCCCGCGCGGTCGTCTCCGAGGTGGTCGGGCAGGCCGAACCCGGTCCGGCGGGCCCGCTGACCGCGCCGTTCTCCGGGAGCCCCTGCGTCTGGTACCGGACCGAGGTGGTCCGGCACTACCGCAAGCGGGTCAGGGACGGCAAGGGGAACCACCGCACCCAGAACCGCCGCGAGACCGTCGAGAAGAACGCCTCCCACCAGCCGTTCCAGATCCGGGACACGACCGGCCGGGTCGCCTTCGACCCCGCGGGCGCCGACGTCGACTCCCCGGCCAAAAGCCACCAGCGCTACGAACGCGGCTCCCAGCGCCGCGCCACCGCCCAGGCGGCGCAGGGCGGGTCCGGGGGCATCGCCCAGGTCGCCGAGCAGGCGGTCCGGTGGCTGGGCGACGGCAGCGGGACCAAGGGCTACACCTACCGGGAGTGGATTCTCCGCCCCGAGCAGCGGCTCTTCGCGCTCGGCCAGGTGCGCCCCCACGGCTCGGAGCTCGTCATGTCCCGGCCCGACGACCGGCCCTTCGTGCTGTCGACGCGGTCCGAGGAGGCGCTGCTCAAGAACGACTGGCTGTTCCAGCGCATCTGCTTCGGCGGCGCCCTGGCGCTGGCGGTGGCTGCGATGGGGATCCTGGTCTACGGCCTCTTCTTCTGACCCGTCCCGGTCCGAGACGGCGATGGCGCGGCACCCGAGGGGGCCGCGCCATCGCCGTCGTCAGGGCCGTGGCCGACTACAGGACCGCGGCCAGCCGCTCCTCGTGCAGTCGCTCGCCCCACGACGGGGGCAGCGGCGGGAGCTGGCCGACACGCCAGCGCAGCAGCAGGTCGGCCAGCTCGGGGTTGCGCGGCAGCGCCGGGCCGTGCAGGTAGGTGCCGAGGACCTGACCCTGGTAGGCGCCCTCGGTGGCGTCGTCGTTGCCGATGCCCTTGACCACGCGCGACAGCGGCGTGGCCGCCGGGCCGATCGCGGTGCGGCCCTGGTGGTTCTCGAAGCCGGTGATCCGGCCGACGCCCAGCGACGGGTCGACGTCGGCCACGATCTCGCCCACGGCGCGGGTCTCGCCGCGACCGCTGCGGATGTCGATGATGCCGACGCCGGGGAGCGGATTGTCGTCGTCATCGCCGTAGGTCTCGCCGACGATCTGGTAGCCGGCGCAGACCGCGAAGACCGCCGCGCCGCGCTCGGCCGCCCGCTTCAGGCCGCCGTCGGCGCGCAGCCGCTCGGCGGCGAGGATCTGCGGCCGGTCCTCGCCGCCGCCGAGCAGGTAGATGTCGCCGTCGGCCGGGATCGCGTCGCTGGAGTGCACGTGCACGGTCTCGGTCGGGATTCCGCGCAGCTCGGCGCGGCGGCGCAGGATCAGCACGTTGCCCTGGTCGCCGTAGGTGCTGAGCAGGTCGGGGTAGATCCAGACGATCCGCAGCCTGCTGCTGGTGTCGCTCATGGGGGTCCCTCCCGCTACTGGACGCGGCCGTAGGCCGTACGGATCTGCTGGAAGGCGGTGTAGTTGGCGATGACGTCGATCTTGGTGATGTCGGGCTGGTCGGCCCGGCACCTGGCGATGACCTCGTCGACCCGGTCGGCGACCTCGAAGGGGACCTCATCGGTCTCCAGCCGCAACGCCAGGTCGGTGCGGCGCTCGCCCATGACGAACACCCTGCGGCCGCGCAGCACGGTGTAGTCGACGTCCCACAGCCAGGAGGTGTCCTTGCCGTCGGGGATCTGGGCGTTGACGGAGAGGATCACCGGCACCCGCGGCGGGTCGAGCACGGCGAAGGACTCCAGCCAGCCCGCCGGGTTCTTGGCGAGGAGCAACCGGACCTCGACGCCGTTGGTGACGACCGAGGTGTAGCGGCCGGCCACGGAGTGGATCTCGCGCAGGCGCGGCAGCGACTGCTCGGGGTGGATGCCGTAGGCCGCGGCCGTGGCGAGCGCGATCGCGGCGTTGGCGCGGTTGGCGTCACCGGGCAGGTTGAGCCTGAGCGGCAGCCGCCGACCGTCGGGGTCGACGACGCTGTCACCGGTGTTGTCCACCGACCAGACCGCGTCGGGACGGCGCAGGCCGCACTCCGGGCACTCCCAGTGGGGATCGGGCTCGCGTTTGAGGTGACCGCCGCACTCGGGGCAGCACCAGGAGTCCTCCTTCCAGCGCTGGCCCGCCGACACCCAGGTGGCGTGGCGCGCGCCGAGTCCGGCCCAGGCGACCAGCGGGTCGTCGGCGTTGGCGATGACGTGCGCCTCGCTCTTGGCGAGGGCGTCGCGCCACTTCTTGGCCAGGAGGTTGATCTCGGAGGCGCGGTCCATCTGGTCGCGGCTGAGGTTCATCAGCACCACGACGGCGGGGTTGGTCTCGCGCAGCACCTGGGGCAGGTACTTCTCGTCGACCTCCAGGACGCCGTTGCGGGCGTCGGGGCTGTTGGCGAGTGCCGTGATGTGGCCGGTCGGCATGTTCGCGCCGTGCTCGTTGGTGGCGATGTCACCGAGCTCGCGCAGGGCGGAGGCGATCAGCCGGGTCGTGGTGGTCTTGCCGTTGGTCGCGCTGACCAGCGACAGGCGTCGGCCGCGCGCCAGCTTGGCGAGCAGGTCCGGCTCGACCTTGAGCGCGACGCGACCGCCGATGACCGAGCCGTCGCCGCGCCCGGTGGCCCGGGACAGAGTGGCCGCGCCCTTACCCAGTGCCGCGGCAAACTGGGCCCGCAAGGGAAGTTCGCTCATGTTCTCCGCAATTCACTCGGAAACCGGAAGTACGGGATGCCTTGGTGGAGAGGCGATGCCCCCTAAGCCTATTGCCCCGGGCCCGCGCGGGAGACCGGTGACGTGCGTCGGCGGCCGTTCCCTTCCACCGCGGCGAACCGGAACAATGTATTGGATGACGTCGCAACAGCCCCGGCCCCCCTTCCCGTCCGCACCGCAGCGCGCGCCCCGTCCCCGTTGGTGGTGGGTGGCGCCGACCGTCGTGAGCCTGCTGGCGATCCCGCTCCTGCTCTGGTGCGGTGTCCTGGTGTTCGGCCTGCTGATGGCCACCGCCGGCTGCGTGGCGCCGGACGGCGGCGGCGACGAGGGGTGCACGTCCGCCCTGAACGCCGCGGCGGTGGTCGTGGGGCTGTGCGGGCTCGGCTCCCTCTTCGCCGCCGTGGCGAGCTGGTTCCCGCGCCGCCGCGAGGCCAGGTGGATCGCCGTCGGCGCCGCGCTGGCGCTTCCGGTGATCGCAACCTTCATCGGGCTCAGTGCGGGCTCGTGACGCTCACCTCCCGGCCGTCCGCCGCCAGTCCAGGCGTTCGGGCGGGGGGCCGATGTTGGGCGGCGGCTCGTCGCCCTCTGACTCGGGCGGCCGCGTCGGGTGGGCGTCGTCCACCGTGGACAGGGTGGCCGTGGGCAGGGTGAGGATGCCGGGGTTGGCGTCGGCCAGGATCGGCGCGTCGCCCGCGACGATCATCGCCGTGGGCGGCAGCGTGCACAGGCCGTAGGCGTCGCCCCGGAGAGGGCGGTCCCGGCCGCCGGGCTCCTCGGTGCCGTCGATCTCCGCCGCCTGGGCCGTCGTGCGGCCCCACGCGGTGGCGGCGCGCATGTTGCGGACGAGGTCGAGCGGGGCGACGGACCTGCTCACGTAGCGGGTCGGCATCCCGACGGTCACGCTCGTGGCCGGGTCGGTGACGTAGCTGTCGGCGATCGTGTCGCTCAGGGCCTCGCCGATGACCTCGGTGAGCCGCTGCAGCGCGAACTCGTGCGCACCGTCCAGCAGCCCGGCCGCCCGCTCCGCGGATCCGGCGTCGGGCTGGCGCATCACCACCGGCAGGCAGCGTTCGCCGCCCATCACGGCCGCGGCGTGCTCGGTGGTCTCCCGGTACATCAGCACGATGCCGGCCCCGGCGCCGTCGGCGGCGCTCACCAGCCGGTCCACCTCCCAGTCGGGGAGGGCGCCGGCCCCGCAGACCACGATCGTGTGCGCCCACGGCCGCGCCCCGCCCCCGTTCCCGTTCCCGCGCCGGGCGCGCAGGTCCAGCAGCTCGCTCAGCGCGTCGAGGGTGTAGGTGCCGTAGGCGCGCCCGGCGAACTCCCCCGACGTGCGGTCGGTGGCGATGATCTTGACCTGCGCGTAGGGCTCGTCGGCCGCCCGGGTGCCCAGGCCTTCGAACGGGATCAGCGCGCGTTCCAGTTCCCAGGCGCGCTCCATGAGCGCCCGGTCGGGTTCGAACGCCTCGCGCAGCTCCTTGTGCTGCCGGGGGGTCAGCGGCGCGAGCCCGGGGTCGTCCTCCCCGGTGTCGGACCCCTCGGGCAGCCCGAGGGCGCGCAGGGCCGCGGTGAGCAGGGCGACGGTCGCGTCGGCGCCCACGATCCCGAACACCTTCTCCAGGAACGCGTGGTCGCCGTCGATGTCGGCCCGAGGGTCGGTCGCCAGGACCGTGGAGGCCAGGATCGTGGCCCGGTCGCTGCCGTCCAGGTTGAGGCCGAGGTTCATCCGGGGCAGGTCCGCCGGCAGCACCCACACCCGCGGCGCGACGCCGCAGCGCTGGGCGAGGGAGACGAGGTCCCCTGCGACGGCCCGGCCGGACAGGTCCACGATGGTGAGGTCGCCGCCGTCGCGCAGCCGGGCCGCGCCGATCGTGGTGAGGACCGCCGACCAGCCCGCGTCGGTGCCGCCGGCGACCGCCACCGTCGCGATGCCGGGCGGCACGGTCACCCCGTACCAGCGGGGCTGCGCCTCATGGGCGCGCTTGCGCGCCTGCCACTCGGTGTGCCGCCGGGCGTGCTCCTCCTGCCGTTCGCGCAGCAGTCGCTCCTGCTCGGCCCTCGCCTCTTCGAGGCGGCGCTCCTCCCGCTCCAGGCGCTCGCCGACGGCCTGCCTGCCCTGCATCAGGGCGAACAGCACCGGCACCGCCACGAGCAGGCACGCCAAGCAGCCCACCAGGGAGAACAGTCCGGGCAGGATGCGCGCCGGCCACAGCAGCACGAACAGCACCGCGATCGCGGCGAGGGCGACCAGCACGATGACGAGCGGCCGGTTCAGGTCGGCCTCGGAGCGCCGTTGGGCCGCGATCCACTCCGGGCTGACCCGTTCGCGCTCCGAGGGCGCCGGTCGGCGCGGGGGCGGGCCGGGGTCGGGCACGAGGACCTCGTGCCGCCAGCCGAGGTGGGTCGTTTCAGAACGCTTGCGGGCGCTCGCTCGCGCGTCGGCCACCGCGTAGCACCTCCCGCCCGGTCGCGGGGACGGACCGGGGCAGCTCTCTCCTGATACGTACGCATGTCATCGAGGTGGAGACATAGTGTCACGAACCAGCCACGAAAGGGGAGCCCGATCGCGCACCGGTGGATCCCCGCCCCGCCGATCTTGGCCTTATGGGGGTCATTGCGACGTTTTCAGGCCCCAGGCGGGGTGGAAGGGCGTTCCCGCTGAGGTCCCCGCCGTCCCGACGCGAAAACGCCGGTGGTGACGGGGACCGCACCCCGTCGTCACCGGCGCTCAACCGCCGTATACGGCCCTGTCCGCCGTTACGCCCGCACCTGGAGGTCGACGACCTTCCCGGTCTCGGCCTTCACCGCGAACTCGCCGGTGAAGCCCTTGGACGCCAGGACGCGCACCTTCCAGTCGCCGTCGGCGGCGAAAAAGCGAAACGTGCCCTCCTCGCCCGTGGCGACCTCGCCGACGAAGTCGTCGGCGGCGTTCAGCAGCCGCGCGTAGGCCCCGCTCAGCGGCTGTCCGTCGCGGGTCACCACGCCCTGGATGACCGCCTGGTCACCGGCGTCCACGTCCGCGAGGGCGACGCCGCCCACGGGCGCGCCGCAACCGTCGTTGCTCACTTGGCCTCCCCGAGCTCGACCGGCACGCCGACCAGCGAGCCGTACTCGGTCCAGGAACCGTCGTAGTTCTTCACGTTCTGCAGGCCGAGCAGCTCGTGCAGCGCGAACCACGTGTGCGACGAGCGCTCGCCGATCCGGCAGTAGGCGATGATGTCCTTGTTCAGGTCGACGCCGGCCTCGGTGTAGAGCTCCCGAAGCTCCTCGTCGTTCTTGAACGTGCCGTCGTCGTTGGCGGTCTTGGACCACGGGATGTTGCGGGCGGTCGGGATGTGGCCCGGCCGCTGCGCGGTCTCCTGGGGCAGGTGCGCCGGGGCGAGCAGCTTGCCGACGAACTCGTCGGGCGAGCGCACGTCCACGAGGTCCTTCGTCCCGATCGCGTCGACGACCTCTTCGCGGAACGCGCGGATCGAGGCGTCCTGCTCCTGCGCGGTGTAGTCGGTCTTCCGGCGCTCGGGCACCTCCTCGACCAGCTCGCGGGAGTCGAGCTCCCACTTCTTGCGGCCGCCGTCGAGCAGGCGGACGTTCTGGTGGCCGTAGAGCTTGAAGTACCAGTAGGCGTAGGCCGCGAACCAGTTGTTGTTGCCGCCGTAGAGCACGACGGTGTCGTCGTTGCCGATGCCGCGCTCGGAGAGCAGCTTCTCGAAGCCGGCCCTGTCGACGAAGTCACGGCGGACGGGGTCCTGGAGGTCCTGCTTCCAGTCGACCTTGATGGCGTTGCGGATGTGGCCCTTGTCGTAGGCCGAGGTGTCCTCGTCGACCTCGACCAGAACGACGTTGGCGTCATCCAGGTGAGCCTCCACCCAGTCGGCGTCCACAAGGACGTCGGAGCGGCTCATGGGGAACCTCCTTGATTCGTTTGCCGTGCGATGTGTGTTGTCCGCGGATCCCGCGCTGCGCCGCTCGGCCCGAGAGGGCCGGACGGCGGAGGGCGGGGTAGGTCTCGCAGCCCGGGCGGAAGCCGAAGGCGGCGTTGAGGAATGCGGCGGAGAGCGCGACCGCGGTGGCGGCGAAGCGCTGCCCTCTGGGTTCGACCTGCATGGTGGGTTCCCAGCGCGAGAGCGGTGCTAGAGGAGTCGGAGAAGACGGCGACGCGGAAAGACGAGCGCGTGGCCGGTTGCCGGGCAGGGCGCGAGCGCGCCACTGCGGTCCGCTCTAACGGGCAGCGTGACAGAGCGCGGTGGCGACGCGGCAGAAGTCGACCGCGCGCCGCTTCGTCAAAAGCGCCTCTGTCAGGGAAGTCACGGTCACGATGTTACGGGCTTGGGAACGTGATGTCACGAGTGTGCTGATTCACAGCACGGACCAAGACGACCGGATCGGTCGGCTTCGGCGCCGGCCCGCCGGGGTCCGGGTCGGCTGGATCGGTGATGGGGGTTGGAGTGCTGTGGCCGCAGTTCTCCGTTCACCACCGCGTGGCCTTGGAAGGCTGCCGTCAGCGCGCCGGCAACAGCCCCACCAGGCCCGCAGAACCACGGCAGGACCTGGAGACGATCCCAGCCCTCTCCCACCAGCGATCTAGGAGACCGCCCGGCCGAGGGCCGCGATGACGTCGGCCTTGCGGGGCTGGCCGCCGGCGCGGGTGGTGATCCGCCCCTCGGCGTCGAGCACCAGGACCGTGGGGGTGCCCAGGACGTCGAGCCGCCGGACGAGGGCGAGGTGGGACTCCGCGTCGATCTCGACGTGGCCGACGCCCTCGACCATGGCCGCGACCTCGGTCAGCACCTGCCGGGTGGCCCGGCAGGACCGGCAGAAGGCCGAGGAGAACTGGACGAGCGTGGCCCGTTCGCCGAGCCGGGCGCCCAGGTCCGCCTCCGTCAGCGACGGTCCGGCGCGCACGTTCACCTCCGTATCCGCGGCGGGCGCTGCCGCGCCGCCCGCAGGCCGCTCCGGGCCCGTGCGGGCGGCGTCCGGCTACTGCGGCCCACCGCCGGTGATCTGGACGTCGGTCCCCTCGGCGGTGGCCTGGACGCCGTTGGGCAGCGCCTTGATGCCGGTGAGCTGGAGGTCGAAGGGAAGCGGCGGCATCTCGAAGGCGATCGCGAGCTGATCCTCGATCCAGGAGGTGGGGATCGGCGCGTCGCCCACCGAGATGTTCGACGGGGTCACCATGACGGTGCCGCCGTCCACGTCGATGCCGATGTCGCTCTCGATGCCGACGCTGAAGCCCTGGTAGGCGATGTCGCCGGTGATGCGCGGCGTGCCGTTCTCGGTCTCGATGACGAGGCCCTCGGGCAGCCGCTTCTGCAGCTCGCTGTAGGGCAGCATGACCGTGGCGTTCGCGGTGCCCGCCACGATGTTCGGCTCCGACATCAGCTCGTCGAGCGGGGCGCGGACGTCGTTCAGCGTCGCGTCCACGCGCTCCAGCTGAACCTCGCCGACCGTCATGGCTCCGGTGACGATGTGGATCTCGGAGTACTCACCGCTGACGGCCTGGTTCAGGAACGGGAAACCACCGATGGTGACCTCCGGATCCCCCACCATCTCGTACTGCTGGCTGACCCGCTTGGCGATCTCGCTCTGAGCGGCGTAGTGCAGTCCGCGGTCGGCGGCGACCAGCACGACCAGCAGAAAAATCAGGAAGACGAGAAACTTACGCATCGGGCTTCCAGCACACTCCCGTTAGTTCTGGCGAGTCGCTCGGCACGGAGAGCCGTCAGCGGTCACGCCATAGCGGCGTCAGAACGAACGCCCAGGACCAGACACCTAGGAAGGGTACTTCAAACATCCGCTTTCACCGTTTTTCGGGTGGTTTTCCCAGCGAACTCCGAGGAATCAGCCGGTCACCCCGGGCTGACCGGCACCACGGGAGGGGGGTGCGGGGGGAAGCCTCCCCCCGCGAACAACACCGCGGGTGGTTTTCCCAGCGAACTCCGAGGAATCAGCCGGTCACCCCGGGCTGACCGGCACCACGGGAGGGGGGTGCGGGGGGAAGCCTCCCCCCGCGAACAACACCGCGGGTGGTTTTCCCGGCGAACTCCGAGGATCCCCCTTCGGGCGTCCCGTTCTCAGTGCGGCATCAGCATGCCGGCGAGGCCGTCGGTCGCCGAGGCTCCCGACAGGGCGAGTTCGATCACGTTCGTGGCGACGACGTAGGGGGCGCTGCGGCGGACGAAGTCGTTGACGTGCGGCTGCTGCTCGTGTTCCTCGTAGGCCAGCTGGTCGCGGTAGATCGCGTAGACGATGCGCTGCTGCGGGGCGCTGGAAACGGTGTGGCAGGCGAACAGCAGCGTGTCCGGCTCGTGCCGGTCCACCCCGTCGACGACCTCGTCGGCGCAGTCGTCGAACGCGTCCCCCTGGCCTTCGGCCAGCGTGTAGATGGTGATGATCCCGCGCAGCCGCTGCGAAGGCCTGGGCGGCGCCACCGGCTCGTCGTAGTCTGCGCTGCGGTCGGCACCTCGGCGCTTGCGCCGCACGTCGTCCTCCTCCGCGTCAAAGCGGTCGTCATCGTCGTAGCCGTCATCGGGTTCGGGATCGTCGTCGCGGGGATCGCGCGCGCGGCGGCCGCCGCGGCGGCGGCCCCGGCGCTCCCTCGGCGGATCGGCGGCCCGCAGGCCCGCGGTCCACAGGCAGGCGACCGCGCCGACCAGCATCAACTGTCCGAGGATGCCCAGGCCGAACCTGCTGACGAGGACCTCCAGCAGCACGGCGCCGGCGGCGAGTCCGAGGACCCCCAGTTCGTGCCGCGCGATCCGCGGCCGGTCGCGCATCCGCCGCAGCACCACGATCGCACACGCGATGAGTGCGCCGGCGGCGAACGCGTGCACCAGCCCCAGCGCGAACATGGGGATCACGTCGTAGTGGTCGCCGGCGGCGGGGTAGCTGCCGCTGTAGCGCCCCCTCAGCCTGTCGATGAGGAGGACGACCAGCGGCACGATCGTCAGGGTGAGCACGGCCAGCCGGACGCCGAAGCGCGCCCGCGCCGACCTCACCGCGTACTCGACGGCGCCCCAGCCCAGTAGCAGCGGCCCGAGCAGGCCGACGCCGATCTGGAAGATTCGGAACGTGACCCCGGAGAAGTCCAGCAGGGCGCCGGGGAACGCCGCGCTGAGCGCGATCGTGACGCTCACCCCTGAGGCGACCCACACCCCCGCGTACAACTGCGGGTTCCGGTAACAACGCGCGCTGAGCGCCGCGGTGGCGCTCCAAGCCACCAGGGCGCAGACAAAAGCCAGTCCTACCTCGACCATCCCGATAATGATGCTGCACTTCTGGGCTGGAACGCGCACGCGGCGAGGAAAGTCCTGTCCCGGAACGGCGTGATCCCGCTGTACTGAGCCTCGCGCCCGAATTGAGATGTGAGTTACCTCACTGGCATCACCGGCTCTTCGCCGACGCGCGGTCCCCCTCCCCACGGGCCTTAGGCTCGAAACATGTGGAGTCATCTCCGCCGCGACCACGGCCGTGCCGCCCTCGCGGGAGAGGCGGCCGCCGCGGCCGCCGAAGCCATGCTGGACGCCGAGGCCGCGCCGGCGCCCGGCGGGTCCGCGGCCTTCTTCGACGTCGACAACACCCTTATGCGGGGTGCGTCGATCTACCACTTCGCCCGCGGCCTGGCGGCACGTGACCTCTTCACCACGCGGGACCTGATGCGGTTCGCGTGGGGGCAGATGGTGTTCCGGGTCAGCGGCGCGGAGCAGCCCGACCACATCAACGCCGCGCGCGAGGCCGCCCTGGCCTTCGTGGCCGGGCACAAGGTCGACGACCTCGTTTCGCTGTGCGAGGAGATCTACGACGACACGATGGCCGACCGGATCTGGGAGGGCGCGCGCGTCCTGGTCCGGCGCCATCTCAGCGCCGGGCAGCGCGTCTGGCTGGTCACGGCGACGCCCGTGGAGCTGGCCGACATCATCAAGCGGCGGCTGGGGCTCACCGGGGCCCTCGGCACCGTCGCGGAGTCGGTGGACGGCGTCTACACGGGCCGACTGGTCGGCGACCTGCTGCACGGCCCGGCCAAGGCCGAGGCGATCCGGGCGCTGGCCGAGCACGAGGGCCTGGACCTGAGCGGCTGTACGGCTTACAGCGACTCCTACAACGACCTGCCGCTGCTGTCGATCGTGGGGCACCCCAACGCCGTCAACCCCGACGACGACCTCCAGGAGCACGCCGCGGCGCACGGTTGGCCCGTGCACGAGTTCCGCAGGCACCGCAGGGCGCTGCGTGTGGGCGTGCCCGCCGCGGTGGCCGGGGCGCTCGCCGGGGGCGTCGCAGTGAGCATGGTGCGCCGCCGCCGCCCGCTCTAGTCCCGTGAGTCGGGAGAGCGACGTCAGCGGCTGACGGCGGTGCGCACGCGGTGCGTCATCTGGCCCAGGAGCCCCGCGTGGCTGGAGGCGCGGTGCGTGACGTAGGAGTCGAACGCCTCCTGCGAGGTGTAGCTGGGCGCCCAGTCCAGCGCGCGCTCCAGCTTGCTGGAGTCGAGCACACGGCCGTAGCAGAGCAGCCGCAGCTGGTCCGGCGAGTAGTCGAGCCGACCCCGACGCGCCAGGCCGCCCAGCACGCGCAGGCCGCGCGCGGGCACCGGCACCTCCGGCCGGCCGGCCCTGCGCAGGCACTGGGAGAGCGGCATGGCGCCGGGGGCCGCGACGTTGAAGACGCCCTCGCCGTCGCTGTCGGCCATCCGGCGGATGGCCTCCACGCCGTCGTCCTCGTGGATGAACTGCATCCGCGGGTCGTAGCCCATCACCGTGGGCACGACCTTGAGACCGAAGTAGCTGGTCAGCGGCGTCTCGACCTCCGGCCCCATGAGGTTGGCGAACCGCAGGACGGCGATGGAGAGGTCCGGCCGCCGCCGCGCCAGGCCGCGCACGTGGCGCTCCAGCTCGATGGCGTCCTTGGCGAAACCCGAACGCGGGGTCTCGCGCGCCTCCTGGTCCTCGGTGTAGAGGGCGGGGTCGCACGAGGAGGATCCGTAGACCGCGGCGGTGGAGCGGACGACGAGGCGGCGGACGGTGCCGGAGCTCTGGCAGGCGGCGAGCACCTGCATGGCGCCGAGGACGTTGTTCTCCTTCATCGCCGCCCGGCCGCCCGCGCTCTCTGGCGTCGCGACCAGACTCAGGTGGAGAACCGTATCGGCGCCCGAGTCGCGGACGACCGTGTTCACGCTGCCGTCGTGCAGGTCGGCCTGGACGAACTCCGTCCGTCCCAGCGGGTGCCGGGGCGGGGCGGAGTCCACGCCGATGACCCGATCGATGCCGGGATCGGCCTGCAAGGTGTTCGCGACCCGGGCCCCCAGGTAGCGGGAGACCCCGGTGACGAGCACGACGCGGGCCATATCGACACGCCTCCTTAGGCGGGACGGACAAGAGGGGTGTCTCCGCGTCGGCCGCGGACCGCCTCGGCCCGCACACGTCGGCGGAGAGACGGGCCTACTTCTTGTTGCGCCGCGCGATGCGGGTCTTCTTGAGCAGCTTGCGGTGCTTCTTCTTGGCCATGCGCTTGCGGCGCTTCTTGATGACGGAACCCATGGGATCACCTCTTGCACACGATCAAAGGAGACATGACGGCGGAAACGGTTGAGCTGGGAGCTCGTCTCGCCGTCCTGCGGGTGCGGCGGCGCGTCCCCACTCGGAACGCGGCACGGCACGTGGGGGGCGCGCGTTTCAGCAGACAGAAACAGCACCCAACGAGCTAGCCTACCCTCTCCCCCAAGCCGACGAACGCACGCACGCGGAGCGGCGCCCGTGTCCGGCCCGCCGCGAGGGTCGGTCTAGGCTCCCGGAACGCTGCGGCCCCTGGTGTAGAGCTCGGCGGCCGGCTCGCTGTAGCCGACGCTGACCAGCCTGTGGTCCTCGAAGGTCAGCGACGTGACGCTGGCGAGGTTGCACTGGCGCCGGTCGGGCCGGTGCCACAGCCGCTGGCCCTCGGCGGCGCGCCGCGCCATCCAGATGGGCAGCTGGTGGCTGACGCAGGCCGCCTCGTGGCCCCATGCCTCCCTGCGGACCTCTTTGACGATCTCGACCATGCGGGCCACGATCGCGGTGTAGGGCTCGCCCCACGAGGGCTGGAAGGGGTTGTACAGCCGCCGCCACGTCCGCGGGTCGATCACCGAACGCGAGTTGAACGGCTTGCCCTGGAAGCTGTTGCCGGCCTCGATGAGCCGCTCGTCCAGGTGGACCGGCAGGCCGAACCCCTCCGACATCGGCTCGGCGGTCTCCTGTGCGCGTTCCAGCGGCGACGAGTAGAGCACCGCGACGTCCCGATCCGAGAGCCACTTGGCGGCGAGTTCGGCCATCTGGTGCCCGCGTTCGCTGAGGTGGAATTCGGGCAGCCGCCCGTAGAGGACCCCTGCGGGGTTGTGCACTTCGCCATGCCGCATCAGGTGGACGACGGTGGTCGTGGACATCGTACGGGTCGCTTCCCTTCCGGTTACCTCCCGCCGTTGGGCCCGTGCGCCGGTGGCGGGAGATATGTCACCTGTGTCTCTTCAACCGTACCGACCGCGGCGGCGCGCAGCGCCGTCACCATGGCCTGCACGGCCGGGCGGCGGCCGGCCTCGGTCCGCCACACCGCGTAGAGCTGGCGCACCAGGGTCGGGCGGACCGGGATCGTCAGCACCCCGGGCGGGAGCAGGTCCCGGCCGAGCCGGGGCAGCACGGCGATGCCGATGCCGGCCGCGACGAGCGCGAGCTGGGTCGGGTACTCCGACGCGTAGTGCGCGATCTCGGGCTCCACGCCGCCGTGCCGCAGCGTACCGGCCAGCCAGGCGTGGCAGATGTCGCCCGGCGGCGCCCCGATCCACTTCTCCTCGGCCAGCTCGGTGAAGACCAGCGAGTCCCGCCCCGCCAGCGGGTGGAAGTCGGGCAGCGCGATCTCGGCGGGGTCGTCCAGCAGGTGCGCCCTTTGCAGGCCCTCGGGGATCGGCAGCGGCGAGTTCTGCCAGTCCTGCACCACGGCGAGGTCGAACTCGCCGCGCAGCACCTGCGGCACCGAGGCCCTGGGGTCGGCCTCGTGCAGTTGGACGGTCAGTTGCGGGTGCCGCCCGGCGACGTCGCGCAGGACGTGCGGCATGAGGCCGCGCGCCGCGGTGGCGAACGTCCCGATCCGGATCTCGCCGATGACGCTGCCCCGCTGCGCCTCCAGATCCGCCTCGGCCTCGGCCACCAGCGCGAGGATGCGGTCGGCGTGGCGGACCAGCAACCGCGCGGCGTCGGTGAGCCGGACGCCGCGCCCGCTGCGCTCCAGGAGCCGCGACGACGTCTCGCGCTCCAGCTTCGCGATCTGCTGGGAGACCGCCGAGGTGGTGATGCCGAGGACATCGGCCGCGGCGCTCACCGAGCCGTATTCGGCGATCGTGTTGAGCGCGCGCAGCCGATCGAGGTCCAGCATCCCCCTATGCTAAAGAACCGTTTAACCGTGGACCAGGGAATTCGGTACCGTTCCTGCACCGTCCCGCACCACTCCGGCCCGCCACCACCTCATTCGCGGGGTGTGGCGGAACTTTCAGGGCCCGGGCCGACTGTGCCGCCGGCGCTACGCGTACTGCGACAGCCAAACCCCCGTGCGAACCCGATCGTCAAACACCGATCAGAGGATGGGTCAGGCCTGGGCCGCGGCCTTGGCGGCTCGGGGCAGGGCCGAGACCACCCGGTCGAGGGCGGCGTCATCGTGCGCCGCTGAGAGGAACCACGCCTCGAACGCCGCCGGCGGCAGGTACACGCCCTGGTCCAGCATCGCGTGGAAGAACGCGGCGAACCGGGCGGTGTTCTGCGCCCGGGCGCCGTCGAAGTCGGTGACCTCGGCGTCGGTGAAGAACACCGTGAACAGGCTGCCGCCGCGCTGGATGCGGTGCGGCACGCCGGCCGCGTTCAGCTCGGTGCCGACGGCCGCCGAGACCCGCTGTGCCGCGTCGTCGATGCGGTCGTAGACCTCGGGCGTGGCGTTGCGCAGCGTCGCCAGGCCGGCGGCGGTGGCCAGCGGGTTACCGGACAGCGTGCCCGCCTGGTAGACCGGGCCGCCCGGGGTGAGCTGCTCCATCAGGTCGGCGCGGCCGCCGAACGCCGCCGCGGGCAGGCCGCCGCCCATGACCTTGCCGAACGTCATGAGGTCCGGGGTGACGCCCTCCAGACCGAACCAGCCCGAAGGACCGACCCGGAAGCCGGTGAGGACCTCGTCCAGGACCAGCAGCGCGCCGTGCCGGGCGGCGATCTCCTTGAGCCTGCCGTTGAACCCGTCCCTGGGCGGCACGACGCCCATGTTCGCCGGGCACGCCTCGGCGATGACGCAGGCGATCTCGTCCCCCGATTCGGCGAACGCGCGCTCCACGGCCGCGACGTCGTTGTAGGGGAGCACGATGGTGTCGGCGGCACCGGCCCCGGTGACGCCGGGCGAGTCCGGCAGCGCGAAGGTCGCCACGCCCGATCCGGCCGCGGCCAGCAGGGCGTCGACGTGGCCGTGGTAGTTGCCGGCGAACTTGACCACCTTGCTGCGGCCGGTGGCCCCGCGGGCCAGCCGGATCGCCGACATGGTGGCCTCGGTGCCGGAGTTGACCAGCCGCACCTTCTCCACCGGCGCGCGCGCGACGATCTCCTCGGCCAGCTCCACCTCACCGGGCGTGGGGGCGCCGTAGGACGTCCCTCGGCCCACGGCGGCGCCCAGCGCCTCGACGACGGCCGGGTGCGCGTGCCCGAGGATCAGCGGCCCCCAGGAGCAGACGAGGTCCACGTAGGTGTTGCCGTCGACGTCGGTGAGGTAGGGCCCCCGGCCCGACGCCATGAACGGCGGCGTGCCGCCCACCGCCCCGAAAGCCCGGACCGGTGAGTTCACGCCCCCCGGGACGACCGCACCGGCGCGTTCGAACAGCTCGCTTGAAGTCTGATGAGTACCCACGTCACCAGTGTCTCAGCTACCGGAAGGACCGGGCGCCGGGCGCCGGGGCCGACTCCGGCGCGGCGCGGTGCGGCGGGGCGTCCGGGTCCCCGGCGAGTGGCCCCTGCCGCGGGCCCGCGGCGTCCCATCAGTAGTTTGAGACCGAGGAACACCCGTTGACGAGTCGAGGAGCCGCCATGACCGCTGTCTTCGCCACCGCTGACCTGATCGACGCCCACGGGGAGGTGCTGGCCAGTTGCGAGACGCAGTTCCGCCAGTTCGGCGGGCGGCGCGCCTTCCACGGCCCGATCGCGACGATCAAGTGCCATGAGGACAACGCACTGGTCAAGGAGCAGTTGAACCAGCCGGGCGAGGGCTGGGTGCTGGTGGTGGACGGCGGGGGCTCCCTGCGTTCGGCGCTGATGGGCGACATGATCGCCAAGGCCGCGACGGAGAACGGCTGGGCCGGGGTCGTCGTCCACGGCGCGGTGCGCGACGTCGCGGAGCTGGCCGAGCTGGACCTGGGCGTCAAGGCCCTGGGCTCCAACCCCCGCAAGTCGGCCAAGACCGGGGCCGGCGCGCTGGACGTGCCCGTGGCCTTCGGCAACGTGGTGTTCTCCCCCGAGACCTGGCTCTACAGCGACGACGACGGCATCGTGGTGAGCGAGGAGAAGCTGGACCTGCCCGGCCGGTGACCGCGGGTCAGGGCATGAACTCCTCGCAGGCGTCGGCGAGGATGTCGAGGACGGGGATCGGGTCGGGGAGGTCGACGGGGTCGGCGCCGTCGTGCGGGGAGCGGATCCAGGCGGCCTGGTTGCCCGAGGGCAGCAGCGAGGGCGGCGCGAGCACGTAGCTGTCCCGGCAGTGCCAGCGCAGGCCGGGCGTCTCGGTGATGGTCTCGGGGACGCAGTCCAGGTGGCAGGACCACCACTCGTCCTCGTCGGCGGGCGAGCGGGTGGCCACGAAGAAGAGGTAGCGCCGGGCGTCCACGGCGGCGACCGGGCCGGCGTGCACCCCGGCGCGGCCCATGCGGGCCAGGGCCATCACGCCCGCTCCGGCCGGGACGTCGAAGACGTCAAAGACCCGGCCCGTCGGCAGGATGATGTTGGCATCGGGGGCGGCCGCCCACCACCGCGTGATGGTCTCGGGGTCGGTGGTGGCCTCCATGCCCCATGCGGCCGACATCGGGTGCGCGCCGGGGTCGGGACAGCCCAGCCGGTCGCACAGGCACGCGCGGGGGCCGCGCCGGGCGGGTTCGGCGCCGCGGCACACCGGCCAGCCGAGCGCGCCGTAGCCGAGCGCCGCGTCGAGCATGCTGCTCGTGGTCTGACGTCGGCGTCTGCGCCTGCTGATCACGTCGGCCATGGGTGCCCCCTCCAGTCGTGCCGCGGGTCGGTGTCGGTGGTGCGCCTCCCGACCCCGACCCTCGGCCCGACCGGGAAGCGGTGTTCCCGTTACCGGAGCAGTCGCGCCGCCTCGGTGGCCCAGTAGGTGAGGATCTGGCGGGCCCCCGCCCTCCGATAGGCGGTGAGGGTCTCCAGGATGACCCTGTCGCGGTCCAGCCAGCCGTTCTGCGCTGCGGCCTCGACCATCGCGTACTCGCCGCTCACCTGGTAGGCGGAGACCGGTACGTAGACCGACTCGGCGACCTTCGCGACGACGTCCAGGTAGGCCAGGCCGGGTTTGACCATCACCATGTCGGCGCCCTCGGCGATGTCCAGCTCGACCTCGCGCAGCGACTCCAGGGCGTTGGCCGGGTCCTGCTGGTAGCCGGTCCGGTCGCCGAACTGCGGGGCGCCCTCGGCGGCCTCGCGGAACGGGCCGTAGAAGGCCGAGGCGTACTTCGCCGCGTAGGCGAGGATCGCGACGTCGGTGTAGCCGGCCCGGTCCAGCGCGGCGCGGATGGCCGCGACCTGGCCGTCCATCATGCCGCTGGGCGCGACCACCTGCACGCCGGCCGCGGCCTGGGCGACGGCGATCGAGGCGTAGCGCTCCAGCGTCGCGTCGTTGTCGACCGCGCCGGATGGGGTCAGCAGGCCGCAGTGGCCGTGCGAGGTGTACTCGTCCAGGCACAGGTCGGCCATGATCACGATGTCGTCGCCGAGGTCGGACGACAGGTCGCGCAGCGCCTTCTGCACGATGCCGGCGGGGTCGTCGGCCGCGGAGCCGCGCTCGTCCTTGACCTCGGGGACGCCGAACAGCATCAGGCCGCCGACACCTGCCTCGACCGCCTCGTGGGCGGCCTTGCGCAGGCTCTCGCGGGTGTGCTGGACGACGCCCGGCATGGACGACACCGGATTGGGCGCCTCGATGCCCTCCTTGACGAACAGCGGCAGGATCAGGTCGGCGGGGCGCACCCGGGTCTCGGCCACCAGCCGCCGCAGCGCCGGCGTGCTGCGCAGCCGGCGCGGCCGGGCCACGGGGAAACGGGCGGTCATGACTGGCTACTCCCTGGTTGGGAAGGACCGGGGAAGATCCCCGGCCGGACGAGGTCGATGGGAACGAGGAAACAGCAATCGGGGCGGGGTCGTCGGGCAGGCGCGCCGAACGGACCGGTCACAGGGTCTTGCGTCTGCGGCCGCGCCGCTTCTGGCTGGGGCGCAGGACCGGCTTGCCCGCCTCGACGGCCGCGGCCCGCTGAGCCGCACCGTACTCCGAAAGGGCGGCCGCGAGTGCCGAAACCGAGGTTCTCGGCGCGACGACGTCGACCCGCAGGCCGAACTCCTCGGCGGTCTTCGCGGTCTCCGGGCCGATCACGGCGATGACGGTGGTGTTGTGCGGCTTGCCCGCGATGCCGACGAGGTTGCGGACCGTGGAGGAGGAGGTGAACAGCACCGCGTCGAAGCCGCCGCCCTTGATGGCCTCGCGGATCGGGGCGGGCGGCGGGGCCGCGCGCACGGTGCGGTAGGCGGTGACGTCGTCGACCTCCCAGCCGAGGTCGACGAGCCCCGCGGCGAGGACCTCGGTCGCGATGTCGGCGCGCGGCAGCAGCACCCGCTCGATCGGGTCGAGCTCGGCGTCGTAGGGCGGCCAGACCTCGACCAGGCCGGAGGCCGACTGCCGGTCGCCGGGCGGGGTGAGGTCGGGCTGGACGCCGAACGCGCGCAGCGCGGCGGCGGTCTGCTCGCCCACGGCCGCGACCTTCACGCCCGCGAACGCGCGGGCGTCCAGGCCGTACTCCTCGAAGCGCTCGCGGATGGCCTTGACGGCGTTGACCGAGGTGAAGGCGACCCACTGGTACCGGCCGGTGACCAGGCCGCGCACGGCGCGCTCCATCTGCTGCGGGGTGCGCGGCGGCTCCACCGAGATGGTGGGCACCTCTTCTGGCACCGCGCCGTAGCCGCGGAGCTGCTCCGAAAGGGCCGGCGCCTGCTCCTTCGTACGCGGCACGAGCACCCGCCAGCCGAACAGCGGCCGGGTCTCGAACCACGACAGCCGGCCCTGCCGCCGCACGGCCTCGCCGACGATCAGCAGCGCGGGCTTGGTGACCGTGTTGCCCTTGGCGTCGGCGGCCTTGAGGTCGGCGGTGAGCCTGGCCAGCGTCGAGGTCACGGTGGTCTGCTCGGTGGTGCTGCCCATGCGGGTGACGGCCACGGGCGTGGTGTCGGGCCGGCCGCCGGCGATGAGGGCCTTGCAGATGCGGTCGAATCCGGGGCCGCCGGCTCCGGCGTCCTCGTCGTCGGGCGCGTCGGGGAACATGGCGACGAGCGTCGCCTCGCCCTCGGCCAGCCGGTTCCAGTCGAGCCCGGTGTCCTTGGCGTTGACGACGCGCACCTCGTTGACGCCCTCGGGCATCAGCGGCACACCGGCGTAGGCCGGGACCGCGGAGATCGAGGACAGCCCCGGTGCGATCTCGAACTCGACGCCGGCCTCGCGGCAGGCCAGGGCGAGGTCGGCGCCCCGGCAGCCCAGCAGGGGGTCGCCGCTGTAGAGGCGCACCACCCGGTGGCCGTCGCGGGCGTGCGCGACCGCGAGCGCGTCGGCGTCGCCGCCGCACTCGGCGGGCTCGACCACCTTGGCGTCGTCGCGGCAGTGCCGCAGCAGCGCGGGACGGTGCTTGGCCATCTCCGGACCCGGCTCGCGCAGGGTGAAGACGACATCGGCGCGAGCGAGCAGCGCGACGGCCCGCAGCGTCAGCAGCTCCGGGTCGCCCGGCCCCGCGCCGACCAGGGCGACGTGGCCGACGGCGGGCGCGGTCGGGGCCTGCGACCGCGACTCGTGGTTCTCAGTCTGCGGGTTCAATTACGCTCGCTCCTCATTCTCACCTGCCGGCGTCCCTCATCAGCGCGGCCGGGGTCCTCAGTCGTCCCGTCCGGCCGATGCCGCGCCGGCCACGATGCGGTCGGCCCCCTGCGCGATCATCTCGCGCGCCAGCTCCCGTCCCAGGTGAACGGCTGCCTCGGGCGCGTCACGGAAGTCGCCGATGCGCACGGCGCCCTCCCTGCGGACGGCCTGGCCGCCGTCGGGGGCGACGACCGCGGCGCGCAGCCGCAGCCGGCCGTCGCGGCACTCGGCGAAGGCGCCGACGGGCGCGGCGCACCCGGCCTCCAGTTCGGCCAGGACGATGCGTTCGGCGGTGACCTCGGCCCGGGTCTCGGCGTGGTCGACGACGGCCAGGTAGGCCAGGTCGCCGGCCGCGTCGGCGGTCCGGCACTCCACGGCGAGCGCGCCCTGACCGGGGGCCGGCAGCATCTGCTCGGGCTCGAACACCTCGGTGACGTCGTCGAGGCGGCCGACCCGGGCCAGGCCGGCGTGCGCGAGGACCACGGCGTCGACGTCGCCCGAGGCGATCTTGCCCAGCCGCGTCTCGGCGTTGCCGCGGATCGGGACGTAGTCGAGGTCGGGGCGCAGCGCCGCGAGCTGGGCGACCCGGCGCGGCGAGCCGGTGCCGACCCTGGCCCCGGCGGGGAGGTCGGCGAACTTCAGGCCGTCGCGGGCGCACAGCGCGTCGCGGGGGTCGTCGCGCTCGGTGATGGCGACCAGGGTCAGCCCTTCGGCCGGCGACGTGGGCAGGTCCTTGAGGGAGTGCACCGCGAACTCGATGCCCCCTCCGAGCAGCTCGTCGCGGAGCGCGTTGACGAACACCCCGGTGCCGCCGAGCTGGGTCAGGTGCGCCTTGGTGACATCGCCGAAGCTGGTGATCAGCATCAGCTCGACGGGCACGCCGGTGCGCTCGGTGATCGCGTCGGCGACCGCCTGGGACTGGGTGGTGGCCATGGTGCTGCGGCGGGTGCCGAGCCGGGCCGGTGCGGGTGTCATGCTCACATCTCCTTGCCGACGGCGGGATCGATATTGGTGACCGCGTCGGGGGTCTTCGGGTCCAGGTCGAACAGTTCGCGCAGCGCGGCCTCGTAGGAGTCGCCGTTGGGTTCGGCGGCGAGCTGCTTGACGCGGACCGTGGGCTGATGCAGCAGCTTGTCGACGACGCGGCGCATGGCGTGGACGATCTCGCCGCGCGCCTTGTCGTCGAGGTCGGGCAGCCGGCCCTGGAGCCGGGAGAGCTCGGTGTCGACGACCATCCGCGCCTTGCTGCGCAGCGCGACGACCGTGGGGGCGACGAGTTCGGCGCGGCGCACCGACTGGTACTCGGCGACCTCCTCCTCCACGATGTCGCGGACGGCGGAGACGTCACCGGTGCGGCCGGCGGCCTCGTCGGCGCCCGCCGCGGCGGCCTGCCGCAGGTCCTCGATGTCGACCAGCTCGACGCCGGGCAGCCCGCGGACGGCCTCGTCGATGTCGCGCGGCAGCGCGAGGTCGAGCAGGACCAGGGGGCGCCCGCTCCTGCGGGCGACGGCGGCCTGGACCGTCTCGCGGGTGAGCACCAGCCCCTGCGCGCCCGTGCAGGAGATCACCAGGTCGACGCCTGCGAGCTCGTCGGCGGCCTGCTCGAAGGCGATGGCGCGGCCGCGGATGGGCTCGTAGGCCTCGGTCAGGCACTCGGCCAGCCGGGCGGCCCGCTCGAACGTGCGGTTGGCGACCACGACGGAGCCCGCGCCCCTGCGGGCCACGGTGTTGGCGGACAGGGCGCTCATCGAACCGGCGCCCAGGACCATGACGCTGCGGCCGGTGAGGGTCTGCGGCTGCGGGATCGCCGCGGTGATCTCCTCGATGCCCTGGACGGCCTCGGCGTGCACGGCGTCGACGGGGCAGTGCGCGGCCGCGCGGGCCTCGCCTCCCTCCGCGCCCCCCTCGGCCGCGGAGGACAGGTGCCGGCCGGCGACGGCCAGGCCGAGGGCGACCATGTCGGCGCCGGCGTGGTCGAGGTGGGTCTCGGTGTGCGCGCGCTTGCCGACCCGCAGCGCGCGCTGGCCGAGGTCGTTGAGGACCCGGCCCAGCGTGCCGCCCTGCTGGGCGCTCTTGAGGGAGTCGCGGACCTGTCCGAGGATCTGGCCCTCGCCCACGACCATGGAGTCCAGCCCGCACGCCACGGAGAACAGGTGCTGGATCGCGCGCTCCTCGTAGTGCACGTAGAAGTGCCGGGTGAGCTCGCTCAGCGGGACGCCGGTGTGCCAGGAGAGCAGTTCGGAGATGGCGGCGACGCCGGCGTGGAACTTGTCCACATCGGCGTAGACCTCCGTGCGGTTGCACGTGGCGACGATCATCGCCTCGTTGACCGCGGAGGTGCCGACCATCTCGGACATGACCTTGAGGCGCGTCTCGTCGCTCAACGCGACGCGCTCCAGCAGCGCCACGGATGAGCTGCGGTGGCTCATCCCAACGGCGAGGACACTCATCTGCACTCCAAAGCAGGCATGACAGCGACGCTTCGTACGGCGGGTACGCGACTCCGCACGCGGTTCCCCGTGCGCGTGACACGCCGGCCTCTGGTCATGTCACGCCTCCAAGGCCCCGATCCAGTCCGGTCCCTCGTGACCGTCGGCCTTCCGCTGCTCGTGGAAGGCCAGGATCTGAAGTTCGATGGACAAATCGACCTTACGCACATCCACTCCGTCAGGCACATTGAGGACGACCGGCGCGAAGTTCAGCACGCTGGTCACGCCCGCGCTCACGAAGCGGTCGCACACCCCCTGGGCCGCGGCCGCGGGAGTGGCGATGACGCCGATGGACACCTTCTCCATCGAGACAACGTCCTCCAGCGTGTCAATATGCCGCACCGACAGGCCCGCGACCTCGTCCCCGACCACCGCGGCATCGGCGTCGAGCAGCGCCGCGATCCGGAAGCCGCGGGTCCCGAACCCCCCGTAATTGGCCAGTGCGCGGCCCAGGTTGCCCGCGCCGACGATGGCCACGGACCAGTCCTGGGTGAGACCAAGTTCACGGGAGATCTGGTAGATCAGGTACTCGACGTCGTAGCCGACGCCGCGGGTCCCGTAGGAGCCGAGGTGCGAGAGGTCCTTGCGCAGCTTCGCCGAGTTGACCCCCGCGACGGTCGCCAGCTCCTCGGAGGAGACCGTCGGCGTGCCCCGGTCGCTCAGGGCCTGCAGGGCGCGCAGGTACACCGGGAGCCTCGCGACGGTCGCCTCGGGAATCCCCCTGTCCCGATCCCGAGGTTTCGGTGTGCGGCTGGTCACAGGTGTGCGCTCCTGGGCAACAATCGACGACGCGGATCGTGTTCGGGCCGGCACAGGTTCGATGCTCCCGCACGGGCGCGCATTTCATCCGTCAAGACCCCAGCCGGAAAAGATTTTGGCCACCAGATTACGCTCTTGTGAATGCATGCACAAAGTGGGGTGGTCCTAACGGGATCCGCTGCGGGACCGCTGTTACCGAGGCGTGCACCCCTCCCCGAGCCTCAGTGGGCGCCCCGGAGGGCGGCGCGCAGCCGCTTCTCGCTGACCCGCCAGAAGTCGTGCCGGGCCCCGTCGACGAACGTCACCGGGATCTTCTCCCAGTACTCCTCCTTCTCCTCCGCCGGAGCCACCGTGATGTCGCGCACCTCATAGGACACGCCCAGCTCCGCCGCGACGCGCTCGATGACCGCCAGCGCCTCGTCGCACAAATGGCAGCCCGGTCTGCCCAGCATGGTGATCCTGTGCGGCGATCCACCCGTCATGGGTCCACCCCGTTCGTCTCGTCCCTTTCCGCGTTCCACCGGCCGCGGCCCGTTCATCCTCCGGCGAAGGGCGGCAGCACCTCGACGCTCCCGCCCTCGGTGAGCGCCACCTCGTCGTGCGGGCGCCTGCCCACCGGCCGCTCATCCACCAGGAACGACGACCGCCGCAGCACCTGGAGCAGCCGCTGGTTGCCGGCGTGCCGGGACCGGACCCGGTCCAGCGCCTCGGCCAGGGTCGCGGCCTCGTAAGGCTCCTCGGCGGCTCCGGCGGCCTCCTTGGCCGCCGCCCAGTACCGAATGGTTCCACTCACCATGGATTGATTATCCTTGTATTTCTCGGAGGCAATGTTCAATTGATTCTTGCCGGGGGCAATGACGCCTTCGACCAGCCGCATCGCGCGGGGTGACGGAGAAGAGGCGCATGAGCCACCTGCTGCTGTTGACGAACTCCAGCGAACCGTCCGATCACGTGCTGCCCGCCCTTGGTCTGCTGCTGCACTCGGTCCGGGTCGCCCCGGCCGAGGCGAGCGCGCTGCTCGTGCCCGGACCCGACCGTACGTCCGGCGTCCCCGTGGACGCCATCCTGGTCGACGCCCGCACCGAGCTCGCCGCCGCCCGCAACCTCTGCCGCCTGCTGAACACCACGGGGCTGGACTGCCCGCTGATCCCGATCCTCACCGAGGGCGGCATCGCCGCCCTCACCTCCGACTGGCAGGTGAACGACTTCCTCCTCACCACGGCGGGCCCGGCCGAGGTCGAGGCGCGGCTGCGGTTGTCCATCGGCCAGGCCGACACCGCGGGCGACGACCCCGACGAGATCCGCCGCGGCGACCTCACGATCGACGAGGCCACCTACATCGCCCGGTTGCGCGGCCGGATCCTCGACCTCACCTTCAAGGAGTTCGAGCTGCTGAAGTTCCTGGCCCAGCACCCCGGCCGGGTCTTCACCCGCGCCCAGCTGCTGCAGGAGGTCTGGGGCTACGACTACTTCGGCGGTACCCGCACCATCGACGTCCACGTGCGGCGGCTGCGCGCGAAGCTGGGCGCCGAGTACGAGTCGCTGATCGGCACCGTGCGCAACGTCGGCTACCGGTTCGTGCCGGATCCCGCGTCCAGGGCGGCCAGCGAGGAGGCCGTAAGACGGGTCGACGACGCGCAGGCCGGGGGAACCGGGGAAGCGCCCCTGAAGCAGGAACGCGTTTCGCACTAGCGACGGAGGGAAGCCGCGCGGCCCGGGGTGAACGTGTTCCAACGAACACGGAAAACCTCGGGAATCCCTTGGCCGCGGGGACTCGTGATCATGGTGCCGAACGCCTAAGATGCTGGATCAGTTGGCGTTGTGCGATCGCGCCGGGTGTGGAACCGGTCGCAGTACGTCAACCACCAGGCCGGGACGGGCGTCACCGTGGCAGGTGGGTTCCTCACCGGCGGAAGGCGGCGGCGCGGCTGAGGAGGACGTGGCTCATGGTGAGCGGCAAGGGCGGTCACGCGCCCCGGATTCCCATGCGAGCACTCGCGGGAGTTCCGCTCGGAGCGGTGTTCGTCGGGTGCACGCTGATCCCCGCCCTTCCCGCCTTCGCCGCCGACACCGGCCCCGACGTCGTGCTGAAGCCGGAGCGGACCACCGTCGCGCCCGGGGAGACGGCGTCCCTGACCCTTAGGGTCACCGGGGCCGACGACGAGAAGACGTGCCTGTACGACGCGACCGCCGACGCCGGCTTCTCCGTGGGAGACCTGAGCTCCCCGCGCGCGCCGGCGCGCGCGGAGGTGACCGGAGCACCCGAGGAGTCGGGCGAGGTGACCGCCACGGTCACCTACGCCGTGGTCGACGAGGACGCCGACTGTAAGGCCGCCCCCGAGGACGACCGGAAGACCGCCTCCTCGGCACCGGCGCCCGTCACGGTCACCTCGCCCGATCCCACGCCCACGCCTTCTCCCACTCCCACCGAGGACCCCGACCCCTCCCCCTCGCCCACGGACCCGCCTGAGGAGCCCTCACCCTCGCCCACGCCCACGGAGGACCCCGACCCCTCGCCCTCGCCCACCGAGGACCCCGACCCCACGCCGACCGAGGACCCCGACCCCACGTCCACGGAAGGCACCCCCTCGCCCGATCCCACGACGCCCTCGTCCGGCGGCGACAACGGCGGGCCGGAGAGCGGCGGCGGCAGCGGCGATGGGGACGGCGGCGGCCCCCCCTCGTCGATCCGCGAGCCCGACCGCGACGAGGACGACTCCCCCGCCGCCGACCGGCCCGCCGCACCTCCGCACAGCCCCGTGTCGACGTCGGACTTCGGTGGCGGCGGCGCGGACCGCCCCTCGCTGCCGACCGGCGACCTCGACCTGCCCTCGGTCGACCCTGACGGCCCTTCGGACGACCTGGCCGACCTGCCGATGGTGGAGCCGGGTGAGGAGGACGGCGACGACGCGAGCACCGTGGCGGCCGAGGCCGACGACGGGCGCGGCGTGATGTCGCCGAGCGTGCTGCTGCTGTTCCTGCTGCTCCTGCTGCTGCTCTCGGCCCCGCTCGCCCCGGTCCGGCGGGTCCGCACCGGCACGGCCTACAAGGGCCGCCGCCGCAGGGGCTGATGCGGATGGCCCCCGCTACTCAAGGGGTCTGCGGCCCAGGCCACAGGGGTTGGTAAGGCTCGCCCCAGGAGAGGTGGAAGAGACCTTGACTTCAGGGGGTCGTGAAGGCTCGCCCCAGGAGGGATGGCGTGCGGGTGGGCGATTCTCTCGCGTGGCCGAAGGCCCATAGACGCAAAATCGCCCTCACGCGCGCGAAGCGCACGCCGACACCGTGGGCGCGGACCGACACCCCGGTTTCGGCCCGGCGCCCAAGGCTGCGGTGTGCGGTCGCGTCCTCGGGCCGGGGTTCAACCCTCTGCGGCCGGAGTCTCAGCCCCGAAGGCCCGCCCCATAGGCTCGGGGCATGAGCCACATCCACATCACCGAAGCGCTGGAGTCCGCACGGGTCGAGGCCGTGCTCGCCCTCGCGGAGAGTGCGCGGGAGCACGACGGCATCGCCCCGCTGTCGGAGCAGACGCTGCTGCGCGTCCGGCACGGCGCGCAGGCGGGCGGCGCCGACGTGCGCTTCCACCTCCTGTACGAGGAGGCCGAAGGCGACGCGGAGCGGCTCGCCGGTTTCGGTTTCGCCGAGCGCTCCCCCGACGGCGGACCGGATTCGGGCGAGCTCGTCGTCGCCCCGGGTCGGCGGCTGCACGGGTACGGGACGTGGCTGCTGAACTCGCTCGCGGACGAGAGCGAGGGGCGCGGCCTGCGCGTGTGGGCGCACGGCGGACTGCCCGGCGCGCGGGCGCTGGCCCGTTCGGCCGCCGCCGAGCAGGTGCGCGGGCTGCTGAAGATGCGCCTCGCACTGCGCGGCGCCGACTCCGCGAACACCCCGGCCCTCTCCGGGGCCCGGCTCTCCGACGAGGCCAGGGAGCGGCTGGACATCCGCCCCTTCGCCGTCGGCCGGGACGAGCAGGAGTGGCTGCGGACCAACGCCCGCGCCTTCGCCGACCATCCGGAGCAGGGCGGCATCACGCTCGACGACCTCCGGCAGCGCGAGGCCGAGGCGTGGTTCGATCCGGCCGGGTTCTTCGTCGCCGCCGACCGCTCCAGCGGCCGGATCGCCGGCTTCCACTGGACCAAGACGCACGCCGACGGCGCCGGCCTCGCCGATGAGCCCGTGGGCGAGGTCTACGTCGTCGGCGTGGACCCCGACTGGCAGGGCACCGGCCTGGGGCGCGAGCTCACCCTGACGGGGCTGCGCCACCTGCGCGACCGCGGGCTGCCGTGGGTGCTGCTCTACGTCGAGGAGGAGAACCCCGTCGCGGTGCGACTGTACGAGTCCCTGGGGTTCACCCTCTGGGACGCCGATGTGATGTACGCCGTACCCGTGAAGTGAGGTTTCGCGCCCCGGTCGGAGCGATCACGAAACGCGCCCAGTCGATGCTCCCGGGGTGATCATCGCAGGCCATAAGCGGACATTTTTCCCAAAATGGGCGCCGTTCACCTGGTTGACATCGATGAGCCGTCTTTTTTTACCGGAGTCGCGCCGCGTCGTTCACTCCTTGTTCACCCTGACTGGTATGGCTGGTCACCTGGCCTGCCTACCTTCACATTTGGCGGGGTCCTCAGCCGGACTCGCCCAAAGGTGACCAAGTCCAGAGGAAGGACACCGGGGCTGTGAAGCTCTCTAGGTATGGCCAATTCGCGGGAGTGGCACTCGCCGGCGCCCTTGCGCTCACCGCCTGCGGCAGCGACCAGGCGGTGAACCCGGGCGACGGCGGCACCGCGGCCGCGGGCAGCGCCGAATGCGTCGACGGCGGCGGCACCCTCGCCGGCGCGGGATCCAGCGCGCAGGAGAACGCCGTTGCGGCCTGGATCGCCGCCTACACCGGCGCCTGCGAGGGCACCACGGTGAATTACGACGCGGTGGGTTCGGGAGCCGGGCGCTCCCAGTTCATCGAGGGCGCCGTGGCCTGGGCCGGCTCCGACGCCGCGCTGGACGAGACCGAGACCGAGCAGGCCACCGAGCGCTGCAACGGCTCCGAGGTCGTCAACCTCCCCGCCTACATCAGCCCGATCGCCGTCACCTTCAACCTGGAGGGGGTCGACTCCCTCAACCTCACGCCCGAGGTGATCGCCGGCATCTTCAACCAGGAGATCACCACCTGGAACGACGAGGCGATCGCGGCCGACAACCCCGACGTCGAGCTGCCCGACACCGACATCATCCCGGTGAACCGCTCCGACGAGTCCGGCACCACCGAGAACTTCGCCGCCTACCTGTCCGAGGCCGCCGGCGACGCCTGGCCGCACGAGGTCAGCGGCGACTGGCCGATCGAGCCGGTCGAAGCCGCGCAGGGCTCCTCCGGCGTCGTCTCCGCCATCGAGGGCGGCGAGGGCACCATCGGCTACGTCGACGCCTCGCACGTGGGCGAGCTCGGCACCGTGGCCGTCGGCGTCGGCGGGGAGTTCGTCGAGTACAGCCCCGAGGCCGCGTCCGCGATCGTGGACGCCTCCCCCGAGCGCGAGGGCAACACCGAGAACGACCACGCGGTCGAGCTCGACTACCTCACCGAGGACGCCGACGCCTACCCGATCGTGCTGATCAGCTACGAGATCGCCTGCATGGAGTACGCCGACCAGGCCGAGGCCGACCTGGTCAAGAGCTTCCTGAGCTACGTGGCCAGTGAGGAGGGCCAGCAGGCCGCCGCCGATGAGGCGGGCTCCGCGCCGATCTCCGACGCCACCCGGGAGAAGATCCAGTCCACCATCGACGGCATCACGGCAGGCGCCTGATCCCCTCAGCGCCGACCATGACTTGGGTGGGGCTCACACCGATGGGTGGGAGCCCCGCCTTAGCGGCGTTTGGTCATCCACCGCTAAAAGCCGGTGCACGGACGTCGCCGTGCGTGACCGCCACCACGCGCGGCGGCCGGGCCGTCGCGGGACGGCCGGCGGCCCCGGTGCCACGCCGTGGCGCCGGGGACCGCGGTGCCCGCGGCGGCCGCGGCGGCCCGCGGTCCGGTTCCGACATCGGCTGCCCGGTGCGTTCAGAGCCCCACCGGGCAAGCTCCAGAATGTAACAGGCCCCGCCACCATCGCCTGTCAGGAAGACGCCGGCGCACGGCGTTCGCCCAGGGGCGAGAATTGAACCACCTCGACCGGAGTCTCACATGACCACCAAGGAAGACTCGTCTACGACGGCCCGGGTACCCAAGGGCAAACGTCGGATCGGCGACGTCATCTTCGCCAACAGCGCCAAGGGATCGGGAATCCTGATCCTGGCGATCCTGGCGGGTGTCGCGGCGTTCCTCATCGGGCAGTCCTACGACTCGCTGAGCGCCAACACCGCGAACTTCTTCACCACCAGCGAGTGGGACGCCAACGTCCGCGAGAATCCGGCCTTCGGCATCGTCGCCCTGGTCTTCGGCACCGTGCTCGCCGCGGCCATCGCCCTGCTGATCGCGACCCCCATCGCCATCGGCATCGCGCTGTTCATCGTCTACTACGCCCCCCGCCGCGTCGCCGCCGTCCTGGGCTACCTGGTGGACCTGCTCGCCGCCATCCCCAGCGTCGTCTACGGCCTGTGGGGCATCGGCTGGCTGGTCGACCAGCTCGGGCCGTTCTACGTGACGCTGGAGGAGTACCTCGGCTGGATTCCGCTGTTCGCCGGCCCGGTGTCCACGACCGGCAGGACCATGCTGACGGCCGGGCTCGTGCTCGCCGTGATGATCCTGCCGATCATCACCGCGATGTCGCGGGACGTCTTCCACCAGGTCCCGCAGGCCCACCGGGAGGCCGCGCTGGCGCTGGGCGCCACCCGCTGGGAGATGATCCGCACGGCGGTCATCCCGTTCGGCCGCCCCGGCGTCATCGGCGGCGCCATGCTCGGCCTGGGCCGCGCGCTCGGCGAGACCATGGCGGTCGCCATGATCCTGTCCCCCTCGCTGGTCATCTCCTGGTTCCTGCTGCAGAGCGGCAACCAGACCATCGCCGCGCACATCGCGCTGCAGTACCCCGAGGCCACCGGATACGGGGTGTCGGCGCTGATCGCGGCCGGTCTTGTGCTCTTCGCGATCACCCTGGTCGTCAACATGGCCGCGCGGTTCGTCGTCGCGCGTCGCAAGGAGTTCTCGTCATGACCACCCCGACCAAACAGACTCCCGTCGGCACCCCCGGCGACGGGCCGCGCCTGAAGCAGCCCGCCCTGCTCAGCGGAACCCTGCCGCGCTTCTTCCCGCCGGTGCTGCTGGTGGTCCTGGCGGCGGTCGCCGGCCTCGCGCTGTCCGCCCTGGGCACGTTCAACGTCCCGCTGTTCGCCGTGGTCACGTTCCTGGCGTACATGGTCGCCATCACGGTCGCCGCCTCCATCGTGGAGAACGGCCGCAAGGCCAAGGACCGGCTGGTCACCGCGGTCGTCTACGCCTGCTTCGGCCTGGCCATGGTGCCGCTGGTCTCGCTGCTGTGGACGGTGGTCGTCAAGGGCCTGGTGCGGCTCGACGGCTACTTCCTGAGCGTGTCCATGAACGGCGTCATCCCGAGCATGGACGCCGGCGGCGTCTATCACGCGATCGTCGGCACCGTCTTCATCACCGGGTTCGCCGCCCTGATCTCGATCCCGATCGGCCTGATGACGGCGATCTACCTGGTGGAGTACGGCCGCGGCCGGCTCAAGCAGGCGATCACCTTCTTCGTCGACGTCATGACCGGCATCCCCTCGATCGTCGCGGGCCTCTTCGTCGTGGCGCTGTGGATCATGTTCTTCGGCCCCGGCAACACCAACGGCGCGGCCGGCGCGATCGCGCTGTCGGTGCTGATGATCCCGGTCGTGGTCCGCTCCTGCGAGGAGATGCTCAAACTCGTGCCGAGCGAGCTGCGCGAGGCCTCCTACGCGCTGGGCGTGCCCAAGTGGCTCACCATCGTCAAGGTGGTGCTGCCGACGGCGATCGCAGGCATCACGACCGGAATCATGCTGGCCCTGGCGCGCGTTATCGGGGAGACGGCACCACTGATCCTCACGGCGGGCACCTCGGCCGTGGCCATCAACTGGAACCTGTTCAACGGGCAGATGATGAGCCTGCCGGTCTTCATCTACGCGCAGGTCCGGATGGGCGGCGCCGTCAACTACGAGCGGGCCTGGGCCGCCGCACTGACGCTGATCATCATCGTCATGCTGCTGTTCCTGGTCGCCCGGCTGGTCTCGCGGTTCTTCGCCCCGAAACTCGGGCGCTAAAGCCCTCCACGTCAGACGAACAAGCTTTGAGAACCTGAGGAATGAGCAGTGGCGAAACGCATTGACGTCTCCGGACTCCACGTCTACTACGGCGACTTCCTGGCCGTCGAGGACGTGTCGATGACCATCGAGCCCCGGTCGGTGACCGCGTTCATCGGCTCCTCCGGCTGCGGCAAGTCGACCTTCCTGCGCACGCTCAACCGCATGCACGAGGTGACTCCGGGCGCCCGCGTCCAGGGCAAGGTCATGCTGGACGACCAGGACGTCTACGCTCCCGAGGTCGACCCGGTGGCGGTGCGCCGCGAGGTCGGCATGGTGTTCCAGCGCCCCAACCCGTTCCCGACGATGTCGATCTACGACAACGTCATCGCCGGCGCGAAGCTGAACAACCAGCGGATGTCCAAGAGCAGGGCCGACGAGGTCGTGGAGCGCTCGCTGCACGGCGCGAACCTGTGGGACGAGGTCAAGGACCGGCTCAACCGGCCCGGCGCCGGTCTGTCCGGCGGCCAGCAGCAGCGCCTGTGCATCGCCCGCGCCATCGCGGTCGAGCCCGCCGTGCTGCTCATGGACGAGCCCTGCTCGGCGCTGGACCCGATCTCCACGCTGGCGATCGAGGACCTGATCGCCAAGCTCAAGGAGAACTACACGATCGTCATCGTCACGCACAACATGCAGCAGGCCGCCCGGGTCAGCGACACGACGGCGTTCTTCAACCTGGCCGGCACGGGCAAGCCCGGCCGGCTCATCGAGATGGGCGAGACCAACAAGATCTTCACCAAGCCCGAGCAGAAGGAGACCGAGAACTACATCACGGGTCGCTTCGGGTAACGAGAGACGCACCGGCGCCGGACGGCACCGGAAGGCCGCGGAGAACGGCGGCGGGTCGGCGGACCCGCCGCCGTTCGCGCTTCGCGGGTTCGCCGCCTCCGCCGAAGGGGGCTTGCGACCCCGACCACATGCGCCGAGGCGCACGGCAGGACCTTCGGTGGTCTTCTAGCCGACGAGCCGCACCAGTGCGTAGGTCAGGGCCGAGATGAGGGCGGCTCCGGGCAGGGTCAGGATCCAGGTCGCCACGATGTCGCCGGCCACGCCCCAGCGGACGGCGGAGAGCCTGCGGGTGGCGCCCACTCCGACGATCGCCGAGGTGATGGTGTGCGTGCTGGAGATCGGCACGTGCCAGATGAAGGACGTGGCGTAGGCGATGACCGAGACCGTGGCCTCGGCCGCGAACCCCTTCGGCGCGTCGAGCTGGATCACCCGGTGGCCCAGGGTGCGCATGATGCGCCAGCCGCCGGTCGCGGTGCCGGCCGACATCGCCAGCGCCGCCGCGACCACCGTCCAGGTGGGGACGTCGTAGTCCTGCTGGTAGCCGGTGGTCACCAGGGCCAGCACGACCACGCCCATGGTCTTCTGGGCGTCCTGGAGCCCGTTGCCCAGCGCCATGGCCGCGGCCGAGACGCTCTGCGCGAGCTTGAACCGGCGCCCCACCCGGCGCGGGCTGGCGTCGCGGAAGGCCCACAGGATCGCCAGCATCACCAGGTAGCCCAGGAGCCCGCCGATCAGCGGCGACAGCAGCATCGGGATCGCGAAGCTGGTGCCCACGCCCCGCCATTCGACGGTCGTCGCCGAAGCCAGCGCCGCCCCGAGCAGGCCGCCGACCAGGGCGTGGGAGGCGGAGGAGGGCATGCCCTTGTACCAGGTCAGCACGTTCCACGTGATCGCGCCGACCAGGGCGGCGAACAGCACGGTGAGGCCGTGCGTCCCCTCCGGCGGGACGATGATGTTCTGCCCGATGGTGCGCGCCACGCCTTCGCCGAGGAAGGCGCCGACCATGTTCATCACCGCCGCCATGACGACGGCGACGCGCGGCGTGAGCGCCCGGGTGGAGATCGAGGTGGCGATGGAGTTCGCCGCGTCGTGGAAGCCGTTGGTGTAGGCGAACACGAGCGCGACGGCGACGACGGCGATCAGCGCCGAGGTTTCGGGGGGCACTTGGCGTGGATTTCGGTCGGGGCTCTCTAGGACTCCTTGACCGCGATGCTCTCGACGGTGTTGGCCACGTGTTCGAAGGCGTCGGCCGCGGTCTCCAGCTCCTCGATGACGTCCTTGAGCTTCAGCACGGTGAGGGCGTCGTACTCGCCGCTGAACAGGTGGGCGAGCAGCCGCCGGTAGATCTGGTCGGCCTGGTTCTCAAGCTGGTTGATCTCGATCCAGTAGCTGGTCAGATCCTTCATCGAGCGGAGGCGGGGCATGGCCTCCGAGGTCAGCTCGGCCGCGCGTTCCAGGACCTCGACCTGGTCGATGATGCCTTTGGGCAGGCGGTCGAGCCGGTAGAGGCCGATGAGGTCGACCGCGGCCTCCATCGAGTCCATGACGTCGTCGAGGCAGGAGGCGAGTCGGTAGATGTCCTCGCGGTCGAAGGGGGTCACGAAGCTCTCGTTGAGCCGTCGCATGATCGTGTGGGTGCGCTCGTCACCGGCGTGTTCGCAGGCACGCATCTTCTCGGTGATGGCGTCCCGGTCGGCGCCGTCGCTGATCAGCTCCACCAGCAGGCGTGCCGCTATGACCAGGTTGTTCGCGGAGTCCGCGAACATCTCGTAGTAGCTGTCATCGCGCGGAGTCAGGCGCAGACGCACATCTCTCTCCCGAAGTGCGAAGTGGCTCGCGGTCCGTTCGGATGCTATTGGCACCAATCGGGCAAACGGGTCACATCCCCCTCCTCGGGCGTGACCACGCACGCCCCCTTGCCCATGCCCGGGGGCGCGTCACTCAATGTTCACTTGGAGCACACCGTTCGTCGCCGAATGCCGACGTAGCGGGGGTATTCATCCTAACCACCCCACCCCGACATGCGGGTTTTGCGCGGAACCGGCCCCGTTTTCCCGCCGATACGACGAAGTGTGCAAACGGGACGCGAATCACAGTAGAACACATGGTTCACCGCGCTCTCAGGGGCTCACACCGCCATCGCGACACATGAGGTTAATCGGCCGGTCGGGACAAGTTTTCCCAAGTGCCAGTTTGAGCGGCTTCGTTCCCGAGGGCAACCGTCCATACGATCACTTACCTCCCTCCACCCCGCAGGTCGGGGCCGGCGCGAAGGCGCCGGCCCGGCCGGATCGTTTCGCGATCGTGACAAGAGAGGAAGTCAGAGCGGGAAGGGGGCCACACGGGAGCCGACCCGGCCTTGTCGGGAACGTCACCCGACCCCGTCCACAGGCCTGTGGACAACCGGGGCCGACGCCCGCCAATGCGGCTGCCGGGAAAATGCGGCCCCTGCCACACCCACCCGCCACCGATGCGCCGATGCCGGGGCCCACCCCGGCAGGAAAACGCACCGGTCCGCATCAAAGGGCCGCG
The DNA here is from genome assembly GCF_013408795.1 of Spinactinospora alkalitolerans. Lineage (NCBI taxonomy): Bacteria > Bacillati > Actinomycetota > Actinomycetes > Streptosporangiales > Nocardiopsidaceae > Spinactinospora > Spinactinospora alkalitolerans. Next base: position 180,945 of record NZ_JACCCC010000001.1, on the reverse strand, counting down.
CCTCGCCGCAGCCTTCACCGGCCCACGCCTTCGGCGGTCGGGCCCCGCCAGGCTCTAATCTCGTCTCCATGTCACCGAAGCCCACCGCCGCGCAGCGTCGGCAGGCGGCCCTGCGCACCGCTCTGGACGACCAGCTCACCGCGCTGGGCGAGCCCTCCTACTCGGGGCCGGACCGGCCCGCCCTGGTGCTGGAGGCGTGCGCCGCGGCCGTGCTGCGCGCCGGGGACGCCGGGACCGAGCCCGTCCGGGCCGCGGTGCGCGCCGCCGTCCGGGGCACGCTCGCCGAACTCGCCGAGCGCGCTCCCGGCCACTCCCTGGAGGTCCGGGTCCCGCCGTTCGGCGCCGTGCAGTGCCTGGAGGGCCCCCGGCACACCCGCGGGACCCCGCCGGGCGTCGTGGAGACCGGGCCGACGACCTGGCTCGCCCTGGCCATGGGGCGTATCACGTGGGAGGAGGCCGTCGCCGGCCACCGCGTCACCGCCAGCGGCGTCCGCGCCGACCTCACGGCCCTGCTCCCCCTGTGGCCGCCCCGAGCGGGCCACTGACCGATGTCCGGCGATCGGGTGCGCCCAGGGAAGGGGGCGGCCGCCGCGGTGCGCGCAAGCCGCCGACGGCACAGCGGCCCCGGGTCCTGAAGGTCCCGCCCCGCCCGCGGACGCAGCGGTCACAGCCCGATGAGGTCGTCCACTCGGCCTGCGGGCTGAAGGGACCCGTCTCCACCTCACGGCCGGTCAGAGGGCCCGGCGCGAACGTGCTCTCCCTCTCGTTCGCCCCCCGCCTGGCCCCGCCGCCGTGATCAGCCACTAAGCTAGTGGCGTGTCGCATCCCGACGGCCGGCTCAGCATGGACATCGATCCACTCGAACGCGGACCGCAGGACGCCTGCGGAGTGTTCGGGGTCTGGGCTCCCGGCGAAGAAGTCAGCAAGCTCACCTATTTCGGTCTCTACGCACTGCAGCACCGCGGGCAGGAGTCAGCGGGCATCGCCCTGAGCGACGGCGAGCGCATCCTCGTCTACAAGGACATGGGGCTCGTCTCCCAGGTCTTCAACGAGGCGACCCTCGATTCGCTGCGTGGGCACCTGGCCATCGGCCACTGCCGCTACTCCACCACCGGATCACCGGTGTGGGAGAACGCGCAGCCGACCTTCTACACCGCCCGTGAGGGCGGACTCGCCCTCGGCCACAACGGCAACCTCATCAACACCCCGGAACTCGCGGCGATGCTGCCGTCGGACCGGCTCGGCGCCACCACCGACACCGAGGTCCTCACCAGCCTCCTCGCGATCAACCCGGACCGCACCACCGAGGACGCCGCCATGGAGCTGCTGCCGCAGGTGCGAGGGGCGTTCTCGGTGGTCTTCATGGACGAGCGGACGCTGTACGCGGCCAGGGACCCCCAGGGCGTCCGGCCCCTCGTCCTCGGCCGGCTGGACAGCGGCTGGGTGGTGGCCAGCGAGACCGCCGCGCTCGACATCGTCGGCGCCACCGCGGTCCGCGAGGTCGAGCCCGGCGAGATGCTGACGATCGACGAGCGCGGCGTCCGGTCCCTGCGCTTCACCCCGGCCCAGCCCAAGGGCTGCCTGTTCGAGTACGTCTACCTCGCCAGGCCCGACACCACGATCGCCGGTCGCAACGTCAACAGCACCCGCGTCGAGGTGGGCCGCCGGCTGGCCAAGCAGCACCCGGTGGAGGCCGACATCGTCATCCCGGTGCCGGAGTCCGGCACCCCGGCCGCCGTCGGCTACGCCGAGGGCAGCGGCATCCCGTTCGCCCAGGGCCTCGTCAAGAACTCCTACGTGGGCCGGACGTTCATCCAGCCCAGCCAGACGCTGCGGGAGCTGGGCATCCGGCTCAAGCTCAACCCGCTGCGCGACGTCATCGCCGGCAAGCGCCTGATCGTCGTCGACGACTCCATCGTGCGGGGCAACACGCAGCGGGCGCTGGTCCGCATGCTGCGCGAGGCCGGAGCGCGCGAGGTGCACGTGCGCATCTCCAGCCCGCCGGTGCAGTGGCCGTGCTACTACGGCGTCGACTTCGCCACCAAGGCCGAACTGGTCGCCGGCAACCTCTCCACCGAGGAGATCCGCGCGTCGATCGGCGCCGACTCCCTGGCCTACATCGACCTCGACGAGCTGGTCTCGGCCACCGAGCTGCCCAAGAACCGGCTCTGCCGCGCCTGCTTCGACGGCGTGTACCCGATCGAGGTCGACGAGGACTCCCGCGGCAAGTATCTGCTGGAGAAGTCCTGCGGCGTGCCCGACAGCGGACCGCTGACGCCGTCCGCCCGGTAGTTCCTCATCCGTCCCCCGGGCCTCGCCCGGGGCAAGGGCTCCGCTGGGTCCACGGCCGGACCGAGGAGAGGGACGTCCGGGAGGAGCAGCGGGGCAAGCCGATCAACTGAGAGGTTTCGCGTGGCAGAGGGTGCCAACACCACTCCGGCGTACGCCGCGGCCGGAGTCGACATCGCCGCGGGGGAGCGCGCGGTCGACCTGATGAAGAAGCACGTGGCGCGCACCCGCAGGCCCGAGCTCGTCACGGACGCCAGCGGCTTCGCCGGACTGTTCCGGCTCGACGTCGCCAAGTACGGCGCGCCGGTGCTCGCGACGTCCACCGACGGCGTGGGCACCAAGGTGCTGCTCGCGCAGGCGATGGACCGGCACGACACGATCGGCGTCGACCTCGTCGGCATGGTCGTCGACGACCTCGTCGTCAGCGGCGCCGAACCGCTCTTCATGACCGACTACATCGCGTGCGGCTCGGTCGTGCCGGAGCGGATCGCCGAGATCGTCGGCGGCATCGCCGAAGGCTGTCAGCAGGCCGGATGTGCGCTGATCGGCGGCGAGACAGCGGAGCACCCCGGCGCGATGGCGGCGGACGAGTACGACCTCGCGGGCGCCGGCACCGGCGTCGTCGAGGCCGACGCGATCCTCGGCCCGGACCGGGTCCGCGAAGGGGACGCGGTCATCGCCATGGCCTCGTCCGGCCCGCACTCCAACGGCTACTCACTGATCCGGCACGTGATCGACCGGGCCGGCCTGGACCTGCACGCGCACGTCCCCGAACTCGGCGGCGTGCTGGGCGAGGTCCTGCTGACCCCGACCCGGGTCTACTCCAAGGACTGCCTGGCCCTCATCGCCGGGGCGGAGGTGCACGCGTTCTCCCACGTCACCGGCGGCGGACTCGCCTCGAACCTGGCCCGCTCGCTCCCCGGCACCGCCGACGCCGTGCTGGACCGCTCGACGTGGACGCCGGCACCGGTGTTCTCCTTCATCGCCGACCGCGGCGGGGTGTCGCGCGAGGACATGGAGGCCACGTTCAACATGGGCGTGGGGATGGTCGCGATCGTCGCGCCCGACACCGCCGAGCGGGCGGTCGCGCTGCTGGCCGAGCGCGGACTGGAGGCGTGGACCGTGGGATCGGTCACATCGGGCACCGGACGGGTACGGATCGACGGTGAGCACGCGTAGCGGCGCGCGGCCGGAGTCCGGTCCCGTCTCCGCGGGGCCGGACCGGGGCCCGTCGGACGGTCGGCGGGAGGCGGCCGCCCCGTCGCCGGACACAGACGAGCCGGCCCGATCCACGGGCGTGGATCGAACCGGCTGTGTCTGCCTGCTATCAGCGGACCCGGTTAAACGGACCATGCGCTGTGCCGGCGGCCCGGTCCAACGGGCTAGCGAAAGCGGTCCGAACGCTCGGACTCTTCCCCCGTTGAATCGTCGCCGCCCACCGGCTTGTCGGCATAGTCCGCATAACGGTCGACCAGGTCGTCGTAAGGGTCTTCATAGTTGTCGTCCGGGGAGCCCGAGGACTCCGACGGCGACACTTCTTCCTCAGCGACACCCAGCTCTGCCCGCAGCCGGTCAAGGTCGGTACCACCGGCGCTGTACTTCAACCGCCGGGCGACCTTCTGCTGCTTGGCCTTGGCTCGGCCGCGCCCCATTGGCTCGACCCCCTCAACGATTGGGTTTTCCCAAACCCCAGATCACTAGCAAAACCGCAATGCCGGGCTGACGGCCGTCACCGCACTGACGACAGGCGCCAGCTTACGTACGGATACAACCGTACCCGGTTTGGAACCAACCTGCCTACGCCGCCCGGGCATAACCGATCGTGCCACCCGGCACACGGGCGGCGCCGACCGCCTCGCCGACGGGCGCCGCCGGCGCCGCGCGCTCGCGCGTCCGCGCCCACCGCCCCTCAGGTTCAGGAGGCCTCCGGCGGGCCGATGCCGCCCGCCCGGACGCTCGGTCGGTGAGTGCCACCGGCCACGATATATGCCACGATGCGTTCGTGCTGCCCTACACCGCCTATCTCCGCGTCTACCAGCCCATTACCGCCTTTTCGAGCCGGGAGCGGGCCTATTGGCGGGCCTACGCGGACTCCCCGCACCGCCCGCGCAGGGTGGGGGCCGTGGCGGCCGAGCACGAGGAGAGCCTGCGGCGCATGGTGGCCACGCCTCCGGTCGTCGCACCGGGCTCGGAGAGCGGCGACGCCTACGTGCGCAGGGCGGGTTCGGAGCTGTTCATCTGCCCGTGGCAGACCCGGCTGCGCTCGTGGCTGGCGTTCCGGGAGTTCCGCTCGGCGACGCCCGCAGCCCTGAGCCCGGCGTTCGTGCCCGACTCCGTCGCCGAGGCCGCCGAAGGCGCCTTCGAGCGCTGGCGCGAGCAGGGGGAGCGGCTGCGCACCCAGATCCTGACCAGCACCTGGACCGTTCCGCTGCCGTGGTTCGCGCCGTTCGACGCCGATGAGCGCTGCCTGGTGCTGGGCACGGACACCGGGCAGACCGCCGTGCGCGACGAGGCCGACTCCCGGTCCCGCCACCCGGCCGGCGGTTCACCGGCGCAGGACGACCGGCTGCGCCCGGCCTCGATCCCGGAGCCGACCCGGACGATGCTGTACGTGACGGAGGTGGCCGAGGCGCGGCGGCGGCTGGCCCGCGCGGTGGCGGTGATGCGCGCCGCCCTGGGCGAGGCGACCGCCCTGGCCGCTACGGAGCAGTTGGACGACTGGCTGGCCGGCGTCGCCCATCCGCGGGCGCTCCTCGAACTCGACTACGGCGGCCTGGTGCGCCTGCTGGACGACGACGACCTGCGCGAGGACCAGTCGGTCGCGGAGGTCGCCGCCGCGATCACCGGCCTGGAGACCGACCAGGAGGAGCTGACGCTGGCGATGTACCAGCGGCTGATCCGGCGCTGGCGGGCGGTGCAGGCGCTGGAGCACGCCAACTGAGGACGCGGTGGAGCGTTCCGGAGGCCGCCTCGGACGCCGTCGGCGACCTGGGCTTCCAGGTTTTTGCTGACGTGATTCTTATTCCGTAACGGGTAGAGGTGGGATACCTAGGGACGAGCGGCACAGTTGGCATCAACTTTGCCGAAATTGGGCATACCGTCCTATAGATCTCGACGTAGACTGTGTCTAACTCGTTACAGAGTGCACTCTGAGTAACCGAAAACCCATACCGCGTCGTCGACGGGCGCGGCGTGAGAGAGCCGTCGATCACCGTTGACGTACGCACCGACCACGCCGGCCGAGCTCGTGAAGAAGCTGGTGGACGGATCGGTGGCCACGTCCGCCCCACCGGCTCACCACGATTTGAGGCCGAATCCCCTAGCACTTTCGGCCCGCCGGATCGAGAAAAACAGGGCCGGAGAACGAAGTTTTGACCGAATACGCCACATGCCACTAAACGTGTCGCTAGAATCACTCAGCGTGACGCGTCTCATGGGCGGCTTTGGGATCTCCCATCCAACAAAGTCGCGGTAAGTGGTCGCGTAATCACCTCGGGTGATGCCAATATAGACCTAGAGGGCAATATTGGACATCCGGGCCAAGTGCCAGGATAAGGCTCAGGATCGCCACACAGATCCAGGAGGAGAGGCCGTACACATGTCAACTCGCACGCCTGAGGCGGAGCCCCTGTTGACCCCTGCCGAGGTTGCCACCATGTTCCGCGTGGACCCCAAGACCGTCACGCGCTGGGCGAAGGCGGGCAAGCTGACCTCGATCCGGACGCTGGGCGGCCACCGCCGCTACCGCGAGACCGAAGTTCGCGCGCTGCTGGCCGGGATCCCCAACCAGCGGACCGAGTAACCTCCTCCTCCCGCGCCGTATCCGGGGGGATGATCGGGGGAAGCCGCCTGATGAACGTGGGCGGGTCGCGAAGGCGTGCGACCCGCCCTCGGCACGTCCGGCCCCGGGGCGGCCGGGAAAGGACCCCCGAGGAGCCCGCTTCGGCGCTCGGGCCCTAGAGCACCGGGGCGGCCTTCAGCAGGCGGGCGAGTTCGGGGCCGCCGGTCTCCAGGGCGTCGGCCGCGACGTCGGCCACCACCCGCCCCCGGTCCAGGACCACCACGCGGTCGGCCACCCGGCGTGCGACGCGCAGGTCGTGGGTCACCAGGACCAGCGCGCGGCGCCCGGCCTCGGCCGCCAGCACGTCGAGGACGCGCTCCTGGGCCAGCACGTCCAGGCCGCTGGTCGCCTCGTCGGCGAGCAGGACGTCGGGGTCCACGGCCAGCGCCCGCGCGATCGCCACCCGCTGGCGCTCGCCGCCGGACAGGGTGACCGGGCGCCGTCCGGCCAGCGCCGGGTCGAGCCCGACCCGCTCGAACAGCTCCGCCGGCCGCCGCGCCGCACCGCCGCCGGCCGAAGCCTCCGCGACCACCTCCCCCGCGGTGTAGCGCGGGTCGAACGAGCTCAGCGCGTCCTGCGGAACCCACCCGAAACGCCGCCGAACGGCCCTGCGCCGCCGTTCCGGGACGGACCAGACATCCGATCCGGCCACCGAGATCCGGCCCGTCTGCGGCCGGTCCAGGGCCGCGAGCACGCCGACGAGCGTGGACTTGCCCGACCCGCTGCGCCCCACGATCGCCACGCTCTCCCCCGCCGCGATGTCGAGGTGCACGTCGCGCAGCGCCTCCGTGCGCCGGCGCCGCCCGCCGAGGACGCGGCCCACGCCGCGGCACGAGATCAGCGGCCGCCCGTTCGCGGCCGGTGCCCCGCCCCGCCCCGTCATACCCGCCCTCCCGCGGTGGCCCCGCTGGCCCGGACCAGATCGGCGGTGAAGGGGTCGGCGGGCGAGCCGAGGACGTCGGCGGCCGGGCCGCTCTCGACGATCCGGCCGGCGCCGAGCACCGCCACCCGGTCGGCCCAGCGGCCCGCGACAGCGAGGTCGTGCGTGATGAGCAGCAGGGCGCGGCCGTGCGCCACCGCGTCGGCCCTGAGCCCGTCGAGCACCTCGGCCTGGGTCACCGGGTCCAGCGCCGAGGTGATCTCGTCGGCGATCAGCAGCCGGGGTCCCGGCGCGCGGGCCAGCGCGAGCGCGACCCGCTGCGCCTGCCCGCCGGAGAGCTCGAACGGGTAGCCGGCCCAGATCCGCTCGGGCTGCTCCAGGCCGGCCCGGCTCAACTCGGCCAGCCCTGTGGCGCGCCGCAGGGCCCGGGGGACGCCGTGCGCCCGCAGCGTCTCCAGCAGGTGCCGACCGACGGTGACCGTCGGATTCAGGCTGGCCTGGGACTCCTGGAAGACGTAGCCCGCGCGGGCGCCGCGCGGCGCGCGGCCTCGGTGCCGGGGCGGCGCCAGCAGGTCCTCGGGCGGTCCGTCGCCGGTGTCCAGCAGCGCGCGGCCGGACAGCGCGGCCCCCTCAGGACGCAGCCCGACGAGGGCTCCGGCGGTCAGGCTCTTGCCGCTGCCGCTGCGCCCGACCAGTGCGGTGACCTCGCCGGCGGCCAGGTCGAGGCGCAGGCCGTCGACGACCCGCCGGTCGCCGATGTCGATGGTCAGGCCGCTGACGGCCAGGAGCGGTCCGCTCACCAGGTCCTCCCTTCGGCGGCCTCGTGCCGGTCGAGGCCGGTGGCGATCACGTTCACCGCGATGATCGTGACGACGATCGCCGCGGCCGGGAGGGCGACGGTGTACCACTGCCCGGACAGCAGGTGGGAGCGGGCGTCGGTGAGCAGGTTGCCCCAACTGGGCCTGTTGGGCGGGACGCCGAGGCCGAGGAAGCTCAGTGTCGACTCGGTGAGGATGGCGTGGCCCACCTCGAACGCGGCGATCGAGGCGATCGGGGGCAGCGCGTTGGGCACCAGGTGCCGGAGGAACACCCGACCGCGGGAGAGGCCCAGCGAGTAGGCCGCGCGGACGAACGGGCGCTCCCGCAGCGCCCGGATCTCGGCGCGGGCGATGAGCGCGACCGGCATCCACGCCGTGACCACGATGGCCAGTACGACGGTGGTCAGCGAGGCGCCGGCGACGGCGGCGAGCGCCAGCGCCACGACGATCAGCGGCAGCGCGAGCAGGGCGTCGGCGGTGCGGGTGACGGCGGCGTCCAGCCATCGCGGCCCCGCCGCGGCCAGCGCGCCCAGCGCCGTTCCGGCCACGACCGTGATCACGCCGGCGACCAGTCCGACCAGCAGCGAGGAGCGCGCGCCGAACAGCATCCTGGCGCAGAGGTCGCGGCCGAGGTCGTCCGTGCCCAGCGGATGCCCCGGCGAGCCCGGCGGCAGCGAGACGGCCGTGGTGTCGGTGGCGATCGGGTCCTGCGGTGCGAGCCACGGCGCGAACACGGCCGCGGCCCCCATGACCACGAGAACCCCGACGGCCCCCCACACGGCGGCCCGCCCGCCCCCGCCCCGCAGCGGCACCCGCACCACCGCCAACCCCCGCGGCCGCACCGGCTCGGCGGGGAGCGCGCCGGAGGACGCGGAGGACGCGGGCTTGAGTCCGCGCTCAGCCATGACCCGCCCTCCTCACCGAAGTTGTCCACAGAACGGCCGATGAGCGTTGCCGCGCGGGCTTGACAATGTCAGCCTTGCTTTCACGCGGTTCCTTGATATGGGTGGTCCGCCCCCGGACGGGGCGGGGCGTGCGGTGCGGCCGTCGTTCAGGCATGAGCCGACTCCGGGATGGGGTGGGTGAGGCGGACGCGGGGGTCCAGGCGGGCGGTGGCGATCTCGCCGATGAGGTTGGCCGCGATGACGATGAGCCCGGTGGCCAGCACGACCGCGACCAGCACCGGATAGTCCTGGGTCCGCGCGGCCTCCAGGGCCAGGCGGCCCATCCCCGGCCAGGCGAAGACCAGCTCGATGGCGTAGGCGCCGGCCAGCAACTGGGCCGTGCCGACGCCGAAGCGGGCGGCGAACGGCACCAGCCCCGGGCGCAGCACGTGCCTGAACCGCACCGTCCAGGGCGACAGGCCGCGCACCTCGGCGTTGGCCACGTGGACGGAGCCGCGCACCCGGGCGACACCGGACTCCACCAGCCGCACGTAGACACCGAAGTGGTGGCCGAAGGCCAGGGCGAGCCCGGGCAGCGTGACGTAGGAGGCCACGACGCCGGGGGTGAGCGGCTGGCCGGGGCGGCCCAGCCCGCCCGAGGGGAACCAGCCCAGCCAGACCGAGAACACGAACAGGCACAGCAGCGCGCCCACGAACCCGGGGACGCCGCCGAGCGCGAACATGGCGAGGTCGATGCCGCGGCGCAGCAGCGCGCTGCGGGTCAGGCCGGCGAGCAGGCCGAGCGCGATCGCCCCGGCCAGGCTGAACAGGGTCGCCGTGCCGGTGAGCAGCAGCGTCCACGGCAGGGCGTCGGCGACCTGGTCGGCGACCGGGCGGCCGTTGAGGTAGGAGGCGCCGAGATCGCCGCGCACGGCCGAGCCGAGCCAGTCGGCGTAGCGGGCCGGCAGCGGGGCGTCCAGGCCCATCGCCGCGCGCTGCGCCTCGACGGACGCCTCCCCCACCGGGCGGCCCCCGGAGCGGGCCTCCAGCACCGCGCGCGCCGGATCGCCGGGGGCCAGGTCCAGCAGCAGGAAGCACAGCACCGAGAGCGCTGCGGCGACCATGACGGCCGCCGCAGCGCGGACGGCGACGAATCGGGCGATGGCCGGCTCTCCCTTCCCTCCGAGTTCTCTGATCCCTCCCACCACCGTTCGGGCACCGCCGGTCCCGGCCTCCTCGGCCTTCTCGACCACGGACCGCGCGGAGCGGGGCCCGTACGGCGGTCCGCTCCCGCGCACCCGGATCGGCGCTACCGGTAGGACCACTCCTCCGCGTTGTAGAAGAAGCCGTAGCCGTGGTGGGCCAGGGTGCGTTCGCGCGGGCCCTCGAGGTCGGCCGGCACGGCGTTGACCGCCTCGAGGTAGGCCACCCAGACGTAGGGCGGGTCCTCGGCCAGCGCCTGCTGGAACTCCGCGTAAGCGGCCGAACGGGTGTCGGCGTCGCTGCTGCCGCGCCCCTCCTCCAGCGCCGCGTCCACGTCGTCGTTGGCGTAGCTCCCGTAGTTGGACCCCCCTTCGGCCAGCGCCTCGGAGGAGTGGAAGGGGCCGTAGAGGGAGCTGTCGGGATCGTATGGGGTGCCCCAGCCGATGAGGAACGCCTCCACCTCCTCCCAGTCGACGGCGTCGCGCGGCCGGGGCTCGGCGGTCACGTCGAAACCCTGCTCGCGGAACTGCGTGGCCAGCACCTCGATCATCGCCGTGCGCACGCCGTCCTCGGCGAACGTGGTGAGTTCGAAGGAGACCGGCGTGCCGTCATCGGCCCAGACGCCGTCCCCGTTGCGCTCGTAACCGGCGCCGGTCATGATCTCCTCGACCCGGCCGGGGTCGAAGGAGTAGTCGGCGGCGCCGTCGGCGTGGAACGGGCTCCGGTCGAGCGGGCCGGAGGCCGGGGCGCCGTGGCCGTGGAGCACGCTCTCGATGACCGCGTCGCGGTCGACCGCGTAGTTCATGGCCCGGCGCAGCGCCGGGTCGGCGAAGCGCTCGTCGGCCATGTTGAACAGCACGCCGCGGTAGTCCGCCGTCGGGTACTCCTCCAGCCGGACGCCGTCGTCGCCGGCGACCTCCGCCACCTGCCGCGGTTCGAGCTGCGCCGCGTCGGCCTCGCCGTTTCGCAACCGGATGAGGCGGGTCGCGGCGTCGGGCACGTAGGAGACGGTGACGCCGTCCAGGCCGGGCGGGCCCTCGTAGTAGTCCTCGAACGCGGTGAGCGCGGCGTACTCGCCGTGCTCCCAGGCGTCCAGCTCGAACGGCCCGGTGCCGACCGGGTGCTCGCCGAACCCGGGATCGTCGATGCCGCTGTCGGCGAGCAGGTGCTCGGGGAGGATGCCGTTGGACAGGCTGTCCAGCAGGGCCGGGGTGGGCCGCTCCAGCCGCACGACCGCCGTCCGCTCGTCCGGCGCCTCGACCTCCTCGACGTTGGCGAACTTGTTGCTGGTGGAGAACCCGCCGTCGCGCACGCCCTCGATCGTGAAGACCACGTCGTCGGCGGTGAACGGCTCGCCGTCGTGCCAGGTGACGCCGTCGCGCAGGTGGAAAGTGTAGATCCGCTCGTCGTCACTGACATCCCAGCTCTCGGCCAGCGCCGGGATGATCCCGTTGTCGGCGTCGTGCGCGGTGAGCCCGCGGAAGACCATCTCCGTGACGGGGTCGAGGTGCTCGTCGACCAGGACCGGGTTGAACGCCTCGGGCTCGTCGCCCAGCGCGTAGGTCAGCGTGTCGCCGCCGTCGGCCCCGGCGCCTCCGGTGCAGGCGGTGGCCAGCATGCCCAGGGACACACCCGCCGCTGTCAGGGCTCGGAACCTCTTCATGCGCTCCCCGTCGACGACCTAAATGCGAACTGTTTGCAATTGAGAACTCTACGCGGCAGGGCCGCCGGAGCGAAGACCCGGGCCGGTGGCGGCCGGGGCGCGTCGGGCGCGGCAGGCGCGGCAGGCACCGCCGGGCGCACCGGGTGCGAAGAGACCTCCCGACGGACGCGAAAAAGGGCCCCGCCTCGGCGGCGGGGCCCTCGTCGTGCGGCGACCGGGTCAGGACACCACGTGCCCCTGGACGTACTCCGGACCGTAGCGCTCCCAGTCGATGAAGCGCTCGGTCTCGCCCATCAGGCTCGCGGTGAGCCACACGGCCACGCCGATGTCATCGGCGAGCCCCAGGAACGGGACGAACACCTCCGGCACGAAGTCGACCGGCGAGACGATGTAGAGCACGGCGAGCGCGAACAGCAGCAGCCGTGAGGCCGGCATCTGCGTGTAGTGGCCGCGCACGCGCGCACCGACCATGCGCGGGACCGCGCCCGCTCGGGTCATCAGTGAGGGCTTGCCCGGCCGGGTGCCCTCGTGCACCACCTGCCACGCCGCGGCGCCGGCGGCGGCCCGGTTGGACTTGCGCATTCTCTTCACCTCGACACGTGTCAGTGTGGTGGGCCTCGTCTTGAGATATGACGCGTCACCCACGCTTCTTGTTCCCTCGAACGCCGCCGATATGCGCGCCCGGGCCGCGCGTGCGCGCGCCGCCAGGGGCCGATCGCGGCGGTCCCGGGACGGGAGGGGTGACGTAGGTTGTGGGGCAGCATCCGATCCGCCCGACCACCGTTGGGGGAACCATCCAGACCACGCACGGCGGCGCGGCCCGCCGTCCCGGCCGCCTCCGTCCCGTCGGACTGCTCGCTGTGGCGGCGTCGACGCTGCTCACCGCGGCCTGCGGCACCGTGGCCTCCGGCACGACGCCGTCGCCCGAGGTGACCGCCACGCTCCCCCTGCCGGGGCCGGGCGAGGGGAGCGCCTCCCCCCGAGGAGCGGCGCCGGGGGCCGCCGAGCCGGACCCGCAGCCCTCCGACGCCCCGCCGCTCGCGGGCAGGGTCGTGGTCATCGACCCCGGGCACAACGGCGGCAACGCCGAGGCCCCGGAGGAGATCAACCGGCAGGTCCCCTCCGGCCCCGGGGAGAAGGCCTGCGACACGGTGGGCGCCGAGACCGCCGACGGCTACCCCGAGCACGAGTTCACCTGGGACCTCTCCACGCGGATCCGCGACCGGCTGGAGGCGGAGGGCGTCACCGTCGTGCTCACCCGCGACGACAACGAGGGCGTCGGGCCGTGCGTCAACGAGCGGGCGGAGATCGGCAACGAGGCCGGGGCCGACGCCGCCATCTCGATCCACGCCGACGGCTCCACCCCCGGCGGCAGCGGCTTCCACGTGATCGCCCCGGGCGTGGTCGACGGCTACACCGACGACATCGCCGAACCGTCCATGGACCTGGCGGCGGACGTCCGCGACGAGTTCCACGAGCGCTCCGACCAGCCCTACGCCGACTACGTCGCCGACGACGCCATCGACGTCCGCACCGACCTGGGCGGCCTCAACCTTTCGGACGTGCCCAAGGTGTTCCTCGAGGTGGGCAACATGCGCAACGCGACCGACGCGCGCAACCTCAAGGACGAGGAGTGGCGCGCGGGGGCCGCCAACGCCGTGGCCGCCGGCCTCACCCGCTACCTGGCGCGCGGCTGAGCCGGACGGGGCGTGCCGTGCTCACCCCCTCTACCCCAGGGGGTCGTGAAGGCCCGCCCCAGGAGGAATGGCGCGCGGGCGGGCGACTCTCCCGCGTGGCCGAAGGCCCGAAGACGGAAACCGCCCACCCGCGCGCGAAGCGCACGCCGACACCATGGGTACAGACCGACACCCCGGTATCGACCCGGAGCCCAAACAGGCGGCGTGGGCGGCGCGGCGCCGGGGCGATCCCTTGATGGGCCTTCGGCCACACAAGAGGATCGCCCGGTCACTGCGAGTCCCTCCTTCGGCTGAGGCTTCACGACCCCCTGAGGCCGGGGACGGCGGATGCGGCCACCCAGCCACCACGGACCCCTCCTGTGGCCGAGGTTTCACGACCCCCGGTGGTCGAGGCTTTCTTCACACCCTCATGAGAAGGGAGCCTTCAAACTCCGAGAATCGAAGGTCTGCGCACCTGCCCCCGAAGCGCCCGACAAGATTTTCAGCACACGTCTGGCCCCGCGGACGCACCCGCTCGGACAATGTGGGCATGCGACTGACCCCCGAGGACATCCGCGCCAAGCGGTTCTCCACGACGCGGCTGCGCCCGGGATACGTCCCGGAGGACGTCGACACCCTCCTGGAGCGGGCGGAGGCCGCGCTGGCCGCCGGGGACCCGGGGGCCGAGGGGGCGGCGACCGCCGACGAGGTCGAGGGGGCGCGGTTCCGGCCCACCTGGCTGAGCCCCGGCTACGCCGAGGACGAGGTGGACGACTTCCTCGACCTCGTCGCGGCGGAGCTGCGGGCCCTCGGGCCGGGCACCCGAGAGCACGTTCGGGACCGCGGCCGCGAGCCGGATCCGGCCGCCGGGACCGATGCCTCCGGACCGGCCGCCGTCCCCATGGCCGCTCCCGCCGCTCCCGCGCCCGGGAGCGCGGCCTCTCCCGCTGCCGGACCGCCCCCGATGCGGGCCGAGGACGCGCGGGGCATCCGGTTCTCCGGCACCCGGCTGCGCTCGGGCTACGCCCAGGAGGAGGTGGACGGGTTCCTGGACCGCGCCGAGGCGACGTTGGCCGCCCTGTCGGCCGGCCGGAGCGAGGCCGATCCGCTCACCGCGGCGCAGGTGGAGGCGGCCCGCTTCTCCGTCACGCGGCTGCAGCCCGGTTACGACGCCTCCGAGGTCGACGAGTTCCTGGACGCGCTGGCCGCCGAGCTCAGGCGGCACGGCCTGGACTGACGCCGTCCGGTGGGGCCGGGGCCCGGCCCCACCGGATGGTCACGGCGCCGGCCTCACGAGCCGGCCAGGCGCTCCAGGGGGAACGGCGGCCGGGCCAGCGGGCCCACCGCCGTGCGCACGAGCAGCAGCGGATTGTCGTCGCCGGCCGCGCGGTTGCCGCTCAGCGCGCCGCACCCGGTACACCGGTGGATGACGACCCATTCGCCGTCGCCGCGGACGGCGATCGAGATGGGTTCCATCCGGGACCGGCACTCCGACGCCCGGTCACCGGGGACGCGGTCGTCGACGTGCCTGCTCCACAGGCAGTTCGGGCAGTGGTTGCGGTGCGCCGTGCCCGGCGCGTCGAGGGACACGTCCAGGCGGCAGTTCAGGCAGCGGAACGACGTCGCGCACTGGCGTGCGCGGGAACGCGGATCGCGTCGGGACACGATGGATGCTCCTTGCGGGTTTTCGGGCGAGAGGAACGCGCGTGAGCGCCGCTCGCCGGCCCCGCGGCGGGACCCGTGTCACGACCGGTCATCCGGCGGATCGCCGGATCAGCGGACCGAGCCCTCCGCGTGGAGGCGAAACGCGCTCGGCAGCATCCGGGGCATAGGCCACCTCTCTCAGCAGGGAGAACACGTCGATCCGACGGTCTGGTCAGTCAATCCAAACCGAACCCGGTCGCGGGCGCAACGGATTTTCTCCGCTGCGGGCCACCGCCCCGCAGGACACGCGAAGAGGATTCGGGCTCCAATTAATCACAGAAAGTAATATGCAATTACTTGACGTGCTGGCCACGTGCCGTCCGCACGTGCCGCGGTCGACGAGGGGAGCGCCCATGGCCCATGCGATGACGCCGGGAGGCGAAGGCGATTCCGCCCGTTTCCCCTACGGCCCGCCGTGCGAGCCCGCGCGGTTCCCCCAGGGCTACCCGCCCGGCGCGCTCTACCGGCCGCACCCGGCGCCCGCGCCCCTGGCCTCCGTGCACGCCGCGCCCGACGACGAGCGCCCGCGCGGCGTCCGGCACCGGTGGGAGTCGCCGCTGCTGGCCGCAGCCATCGCGGTCACGGCGGGCGCGGTCGCGCTGCTCGGCCTCCTGCTGTGGACGCGCCCGGGCGTCCCCCCGATCGGTGCGCTCGTCCTGCTCGGCGTCCCCCTCGCGTACTGGCTCGCGCGGGGCCTGCTGCACGCGGCGCGCCGGGCCCAGGGGATCAAGGTCTCGCCCACCCAGTTCCCCGAGGCGCACCGCATGGTCAGGGAGCTGTCCGTCCAGATGGGACTGCACAGGGCGCCCGAGGCCTACGTGCTGCTCGGCAACGGGGTGGTCAGCACGGCGGCCTCGGGGCACGGGTTCCGCCGCTACGTCGTCGTCCACAGCGACCTGTTCGAGGTCGGCGGCCGGCTGCGCGACCCCGAGGCGCTGCGGTTCCTCATCGCCCACGAGCTCGGCCACATCGCCGCGGGCCACACCGCCTACTGGCGGCAGGTCGCCACCTCGGTCGCCACCGTGGTCCCCGTTCTGGGGTCGTCGCTGTCGCGCGCCATGGAGTACACCGCGGACAACCACGCCTACGCCCACTGCCCCGAAGGCGCGCACGGCATCCGCGTCCTCGCCGGGGGCAAGTACCTGTACCCGCACGTCAACCTGGGCGAGATGGCCGACCGGGCACGCACGGAGCGCGGGTTCTTCCTGTTCCTGCACAACCTGCTCGCCCGGCACCCGACGCACATCAAGCGCATGGCGGCGATCCGGGACCGGGGCCGACCGGGCCGGGTGTTCCACTGAAGGGCCGCGGCGGGGCCGGCCCGACCGCGGCCGCTACTTCGGGCGCAGGCTGGTGAGCAGCAGGTCGGCGTAGTGGGCGCCGAGGGCCGCGCCGGTGAGCTCGCCGTCGGCGTTGTACCACATGCCGAGGTGGTGCACCGCGCCGAAGTACTGGGTGACGACGATGTCGGCCGGCACGTCGTCGCGGAAGAGCCCCTCGCGCTGGCCCTCCTCGATCATCGAGCGGAACCGCTCGTGGTATTTGCGGCGCTCCTTGCGCACCTCGTTCTGCCGGTCCGGCGAGAGCATGTGCAGGGAGCGGAAGAAGATCAGCGTGTCGTCGAGGTTGTCCACGGTGGTGTGCACGACGTCGGCGGCCGCGGCGCGCAGGCGCTCGCCCAGGGGCCCTTCGGCGTCGGCGAACTCGGTGAGCCGCCGCATCTGCATGGCCAGGACCCGCTCGTAGATGGCGAAGAGCAGGTCGTCCTTTGACGTGAAGTAGTGGTACATCGCGCCCTTGGTGACGCCGGCGGCGTCCACCAGCTCCTGCACGGAGGTGCGCTCGAAGCCGCGCTCGGCGAACAGCCGGGTGGCCACCGACAGCAGCCGGTCGGGCACGGAAGAGGCGGCGCCGCCCGACGCCGCCGGCACGCTCGGTTCCGCCGAATCCGCCATGTGTCGCGCTCCCCTGCAGTCTGGCCGCGCGCCGCCTGCGGGGGTGACGCGCCTAGCTTCCCACCAGGATAGTCGACGGGACATACCGCCCAGTCGGTCACCGGCGACACGCCGGGGCCGACCGCGCGGACCGCGGATCCGGCCACGTCACAGCGGCGCGCGGCGGCGATTTCGGGGCGGGCGTCCGCGCGGCGCGCCGGATCGCGGCGCGGGACCTAGGGTGAGGAGCGGTCGGCGCCGCCGCCGTTCACACTGTCCGAGCGAACACTTGTTCGATAGGATGCCGGCGTGAGTCTCTACAACGAACGGATCGACGTCAGATCGACCAACGGCGGGCATCCCGCCCTCTTCGCGTGGCGCGGGCACATGTACCGGGTCCGCCGCATCATCGGCACCTGGAACACCGGGGCCGGCGATCACGGGGGCGCCGCGCCCGGGGGCGCCGACGTCCGTCTCGTGCGGGTGGCCGCCGAGTCCGACGACGGAGAGGCCAACATCGCCGACATCACCCTCGACACCGCGACCAACAACTGGACGATGCGGCGCCTCTGGGGGTGATCCTTCGTTATGGAGCCGACAGGGGGACGGTCCCCCGAAGGGCGGGGCCGCTCGGCGCAGCGGTCGGCTCCGCCCGGCGCCCTCGGGGTGGAGACCCTGATCGCGCTGCGGCGGGCCCACGACCACATCGACCGCCACTACAGCGAGCCGCTGGACCTCGCGGAGGTCGCGCGTGCGGCGGGGTACTCGCGCCACCACTTCGTGCGGGCCTTCCGGACCGCCTACGGCGAGACCCCCGGCCGCTACCTGTCGCGCCGCCGCATCGAGCGCGCCCAGGAGCTGCTGCGGTCGCCGGTCCCCACCGTGACCGAGGTCTGCCACGCGGTCGGGTTCACCAGCCTGGGATCGTTCAGCTCCCGCTTCCGCGACGTCACCGGACTGTCCCCCACGGAGTTCCAGCGGCGGGCCGCCACCGCCGCACCCCTCATGGTCCCCGGCTGCTACCTGCTGCGCTGCGCCGGTCCCCTGCCGCAGGCGATGACAGCAACGCGGAAGAAGCCCCCGGAGCCCGCCCCCCTCTAGCGTCATTGTCGACAGCACCGCATCGGCGAGAGGGGAACACGATGATCACCAGGCTCGGCGTCGCCGGCATCTACGTCTTCGACTACGAGGAGTCCAAGCGCTTCTTCATCGACAAGCTCGGCTTCGAGGAGCGCTTCGACCTGACCCTGGACAACGGCTACCGGTGGCTGACCGTGGGGCCGCCCGGGGACCCGCGCTTCCAGCTCAACCTCACCGTCCCCGGACCGCCGATGCACGACGAGGAGACCGCGGCGGCCCTGCGCTCGCTCCTGGCCAAGGGCGCGCTCTCCGCAGGGGCGTGGAACACCGACGACCTGCACAAGACGTACGCGGAGTACTCGGCGCGCGGCGTCGAGTTCCTCCAGGAGCCGCAGGAGCGGCCCTACGGCCTGGAGGCGGTGTTCCGCGACAACTCCGGCAACTGGTACAGCCTCAACGAGACGAACTTCGACGCCTTCGACAACGAGGCCATGTCCAAGGCCTTCGAGCCGGGCGGCCCGGCCTGATCCCGCACCGGCCGCCGCGCCCCGGGGACGGCGCCCGCCGCCCCCGGGTCCGGTCCAGGTCGTGTCGGGAGAAGGTGGGGACTGTCTCCAGGCCCTGTTCGGCCTTTGCGGGTCTGGTGAGGCTGTTGTCGGGCGCGCAGCGTCCGGCGAAGCGAGAGGTCGCGGGAACAGCGCCGCTCAAGACCCCGGCCACCGGTGGCGGGCGACCGGCACGGGATCGTGCGGCGCGCCCTTTCGCACCGCCGGCGCCGGCGCGCTGACGGCGGCCTTTCCAGGTCATGCGGTGGCGAACGGGAGGACTGCGGCCACAGCCTCCCGTTCCCGTCGACGGTCTAGAGGCAGTCGCCCACGTCGGCGTCGCCCTCGGCGACGGGGTCGATGGAGAACGAGACGCTCCTCCACTCACCGGCCTCGTTCTTCTCGAACATGGTGCTCGCGTAGGCGATGCCGGGTTTGAAGATGTCGGCCTGCCAGGCGCTCTCGTCGGCGATCTCGGCGGTCTCGCCGCTGCCGGCGTCCTGCAGCGCGAAGGTGCGCTGGTCCACGCAGAAGTCGACCTGCACGGTGTCCTCGGAGTAGGCGCCCACCAGTCCGTTGTAGAACCGCATGTCGCCGGCCGGCACGGCGTTGCTCTCGACGAAGGTGTCGATGGCCGTGCCCAGGGAGTCGTGCGAGGGCGAGTCCGCGGTGAGCCTCTCGGTGAGGAACGCCTGCTCCGTGTCCTGCTCGTAGAGCGCCGTGAACAGGTCCCCGTACAGGGCGAAGAACGCGCCCAGCGCCTCCTCCTGCGCCTGGCCTCCCGGCTGGTCGATCTCGATGATCGGCGTGATCTGCTCAGGGAACTCCTGCTCCCAGCCGCCGCCCTGCGCCTCCGCCGACGGCGACGATTCGGCGCTCTGCGCCGGCGACGCGTCGCCCTCCGCGCTCTCCGCGCCCGAAAGGGCTCCGCAGCCGGTCAGTCCCATGCACGCCGCGACCGCGGCAGCGGTCAGCAAAGGCCCCCGTACACTCATAAACCATTCCGTTTCATCGGCCACGGCCCGGCCGTGGACATCTTCTGTTCTCGTGTGCTCGCCCGGCACGAATGGGGACCACCCTGGCCCCGGTGCGTGACGCGGGGCAAGCCGTGAGCCGTGTGGGAAAGCGAACGGAACGTACCGGGTCCGACACGCATCTAACCGGCACGTGGCCCCCATCCCCGGCGCCGGGGAACGCGGCGGGCGCCGGCCCGGCAGCGGAGCGGCGGGGGCGACGGCGGCGCGCGGCCGCCACCCGTTCTACGATGGCTCGCGATGCGCATTCTCGTGGTCGAGGACGACGACCGCGTCGCGCGAGGCCTGGTCACAGCGCTGCGCAACGCCTCCTACGACGTTCACCGCGTTTCCACCGCCGCAGCGGCGCTGCGGGCGCCGGCGGTGGACGTCGTGCTGCTCGACCTCGGCCTGCCCGACGCCGACGGCATCGACGTCCTGCGCCGACTGCGGGAGCGCCCCGAGACCGCGGTCATCGCCGTCACCGCGCGGGCGGAGGAGCGCGAACGCGTCAGGGGCCTGCGCTCCGGCGCCGACGACTACGTGGTCAAGCCCTTCGGCATCGCCGAACTGCTGGCCCGCATCGACGCGGTGCTGCGCCGCACCAGGGCCGCCCGCGCCGACGCGGGCCGGGACGACCCCCCGTTGCGCGTCGGCCCGCTGACGGTCGACGTCAACGCCAGGGAGGCCGTCCTCGACGGTGCGCCGCTGTCGCTGACCCGCAAGGAGTTCGACCTGCTCGCGCTGCTGGCGGCGCGTGCGCCCGCCGTGGTCAGCCGCGAGGCGATCCTCGACCAGGTGTGGGGCGCCACCTGGGAGTCCTCCTCGCGCACGCTGGACACCCACATCGCCGCGCTGCGCGGCAAGCTCGGGGCCGCGGCGCCCATACGGACCGCCCGAGGGGTCGGGTACCGGCTGTCGGCCGGGCCGGAATCGGCGTGACCCGTGCTGCGCCGACTGCTGATCATCCTGCTTCCCCTGGCGTTCGTCCTGGTGGCGGCGCTCGGGGTGCCGCTGGGCACCGTGGTGGCGCAGCAGAGGACCCAGGAGGTCTACGTCGACCGGCTCAACGACGTGGGCCGGTTCGCCTCGCTGGGCGACAGCGCGCTGGACACCGGCCGCGCCGAGGCGCTGCGGATGGAGCTGGAGCGCTACGAGGACCTGTACGGGATCCCGGTGGCGCTGCTCGATCCGTCGAGCGATGTGGTGCTCTCCTCGGGGCCCGGCCACGAGATCGACGACGCGCTGGCGCGGCCGGCGATGCGCGAGGTGCTCAGCGACGCGCTGGCGGGGTTCCGGCCGGAGCCCCCGACGGCGGTGTGGCCGTGGGAGGACGACCCGCTGGTCCTGGCCGAACCGGTGGGCCGCGACAGCGAGGTGGTGGGCGTCGTGGTGCTGGTGTCGCCGACGGACGGGCTGCGCTCGGCGATCCTGGCCAACTGGGGATGGCTGACGCTGCTCGGCCTGGTGCCGCTGACCGGGCTGGTCGCCGTCTCCTGGCCGGTGTCGCGCTGGGTGCTGCGGCCGGTGCGCAGGCTCGACGCCGCCACCGCCAAGATCGCCGACGGCGACCTTTCGGTGCGCGCCGACGAGGTCGGCGGGCCGCCCGAGCTGCGCAGCCTGGCCGCCTCGTTCAACGCGATGGTGGACGTGGTGGAGCGGTCGCTGCACCGGCAGCGGGCGTTCGTCTCCGACGCCTCCCACCAGCTGCGCAACCCGCTGGCCAGCCTCCGGCTGGCCGTGGAGAACCTGGCGCCGTTCCTCGACGGTCCGGCCGCCCGCGAGGCGCACGAGGACGCCGTCGAGGAGGCCAAGGCGATGAACAGGATGCTGAACGCCCTGCTCGCCGCGACCCGCCTGGAGAGCTTCAGCAGCGCCGAGCCGGTGGACCTGGACAGCGTGCTCGGCACCCGGCTGGACCGCTGGCGGGTGCTGGCCGACGAGCGCGGGATCGACGTGCGGACGCACGTCCCCGAGGGGCTGCGGCTGCTGGAGCCGCCCGGGGGCCTGGGCAGCGTGCTGGACGAGCTGATGAGCAACGCCATGCGGCTGTCCGGCGGCGAGCGGGTGGTGCTGCGGGCCCGCCCCGGGGACATGGTCGAGCTGGTGGTCGGCGACGATGGCGTCGGCCTGGACGGCGAGGAGCGGACCAACGCGCTGCGCCGCTTCTGGCGCTCGCCCAAGCACCAGAACGTGGTGGGCACCGGCCTGGGCCTGGCGATCTGCGCCGAACTGGTGCAGGCCGCCGGCGGCGAGCTGCACCTGGAGCCCGGCCTGCCCCGGGCACACGGCGACGGCTACGGCCTGGCCGTCGTGATCCGCCTCCCGAAGGCCGCGTGACCTTGTAGGGCCTAAAAACGCTCGAATGACCCCTACAAGGTCAATGTGAGTCTCAACCCCGGCCCCGGGACGGAGTAGGCGCGCGGGTGGATCCCCTCCACCCCGACTCCAGGGGGTCGTGAAGGCCCAGCCCCAGGAGGGAGGACGCGCGGGTGGGCGATCCCTTGATGGGCCTACGGCCACGCGAGAGGATCGCCCAGTCACCGCGGATCCCACCTTCGGCTGAGGTTCACGACCCCCGATGGTCGAGGTTGAAACTCAAAGTCAAGATCGGCGAGAGAGCCACACGCCTACTCGGGAGCGGCGAAGTGGGCCGGGCCCTCCTCGCCGGCGTGCCGGATCCGGCGCAGGATGCGGTCGTTCATCTCGGGCAGGCCGCCGGGGTCGAACCAGGCGACGTCCAGCGACTCGTCGCCGTCGGCCCGCGGCTCGCCGCCGACCGGCCGACACCGGAACGCGATGTCCATGAACTGCACGCGGTCGCCGTTGGGGTAGGTGAACGGCGGCTCGGTGACCACGCTCGCCACCCGCTCGGGCACGACCCGCACGCCGGTCTCCTCGAACACCTCGCGCACCAGCGCCGCCGCCGGCTGCTCCCCCGGCTCCAGGATCCCGCCCGGGGTCGCCCAGTGCCCGTCGTCGGCCCGCCGGTGCAGCAGGATCCTGCCGCCGGGATCGACCACCACGGCCGTCACCCCGGTCAGGAACATCAACGCGTGCCCGATGTGCTTGCGCGTCTCAAGGATGAAGTCGGGTGTCGGCATGTCAACGACGGTACATAAGCGCCCGCTCCCCGGGCGCACCGTCCTGGCGGCCGCGCGGGAGGCCCGGATCACTGCTTGCGCTCGCGGAACCAGTCCTCGGCTCCCAGGTGGAGGGGCACGGGTCCCGTGGCGATGCCGGTGCGGACGTTGATGTGGGCGGCCTCGGGGCGGTCGGCGGAGATGGCCTCCGACCGGGTGAAGACGGTGGAGGTGACGATCCTGGCCATGGCCCGGGGGAAGTCGTCGCGGGTGACCAGCAGGTTGGGGATCGCGGCCGTGTCCGTCGCCGGGACGCCGGGGTAGGCGGTGGGCGGGACCGTGGCGGGGACGTAGGGGCCCGGATAGGCCTCGGCGAGCTCATCGGCCTGCGCGCGCAGGGGGACGAGCCGCACCCGGTCCTCGGCCACCAGGTCCGAGATCGCCGGCGTGGGGATGCCCGTCAGCGAGAACAGCGCGTCGATCTCCCCCGCGGCCAGGGCGTCGGCCGATGCGGCCTGGTCCAGCCGGACGTCCTCGGTGCGCCGCCCGGTCAGCTCCATCAGCCGTTCGACGGTGTGCTCGGTGCCCGACTCTTCGGCCCCGTAGGAGACCCGAAGGCCGTCCAGGTCGGCGAAGCCCCGGATCGCCGACTCGGCCGGGACGACGAGGTGCAGGTGGCTGTCGTAGATCCGGCCCAGCGCCCGCACCCGCCGCGGCGGTCGACCGTCGGTGCCGACCACCGAGTCCAGGCTGGCGAAGCCCACGTGGGCGGTCCCCTCCCGCAGCAGGCGCAGGTTCTCGGTCGACGCGCCGGTCTCCAGCGCCGTCACCCTCGTCCGGGGCAGCCACCGCCGCAGCGCTTCGGCGAGCGCGGCCCCGATCTCCCGGAACACCGCTCCGGGCGGCCCGGTGGCCAGGACCAGTTCGGGGAAGTCGGGTTCGGGCCGCCCCTGGCACCCGGACAGCGCCGCGAGACCGCCGAGGATGGCGGCTCGACGGGTGATGACCAGGCGTTCGGGCATGAACGCAGCCTACGTCCCCCGCTGGCCGGGACCGCGTCCCGCGCCGCGCGGCGGTGCCCTCCCGGCCGCGCGGCCGGCGTCACCCAGGGCGATCCCCGACTACCCAGGGCGCCGAAATGTCAGGTGAATCTGAAGTTTCCCCCTTGTGGCTTGCCTGTAAAACGGCCGGGTGACGACAGTCATGTGGCGCCCCGCACATGACGCAGTCACAGGAGGTCCCGTGCTCTTCGGACGATCCGCCAACTCCGGCGGAGGTGGTTCCGCCACCGCAGCCGGCGGTCCGGACGCAGGCGACGGGCCGGCGCAGCCGGTCCGCCGCAAGCGCTTCCACCGGCAGCTGTACTTCTGGGTGCTGGTCGCCATCGCCCTCGGCATCGCGGTGGGCATCGCCTTCCCGGCCCAGGCATCACAGATGAAGTGGCTGGCCGACCTGTTCATCAAGCTGGTCAAGGTCGTCATCGCCCCCACGATCTTCTGCACCGTCGTGGTGGGCATCGCCAACCTGGGCGACCTGGCCAAGGCCGGAGGGCTCGCGCTCAAGACCCTGGTCTACTTCACGGCCACGACCCTGCTGGCGCTGACGGTCGGCCTGGTCACCGTCAACATCCTGCGTCCGGGCGTGGGGCTCAACATCAGCTTCGACGAGGCCGACGCGACCGAGACGCTGGACGAGGCCTCGGCCTCCGACGCCGAGGGCGTCTCCGGCTTCATCCTGCACCTGGTGCCGGACTCCTTCTTCTCCGCCTTCGTCGACGGCCAGCTCATCCAGGTGCTGGTCCTGGCCATCCTGGTGGCGTGCGCGCTGACCTTCATGGGCAACCGCGCCAGGCCCGCGATCCGCGCGCTGGACACCGGAGCGAACGTGATGTTCGGCGTCATCAAGATCGTGATGTACGCGGCCCCGATCGGCGCCTTCGGCGGCATGGCCTACACGATCGGCGAGTACGGCGGCGAGATCCTGGGCAACCTCGCCTACTTCATGCTCAGCTTCTACACGACGTGCGTGCTGTTCATCGCGGTCTTCCTCGGCGTCATCGCCCGGATCGTCGGGTTCAACCTGTTCAAGTTCATCCGGCTGATCCGCGACGAGCTGCTGATCGTGCTGGGCACCTCCTCCAGCGAGTCGGTGCTGCCGCGCATGATGACCAAGCTGGAGGCCGCCGGCGCGAAGAAGTCCGTGGTCGGCCTGGCCATCCCGACCGGATACTCCTTCAACCTCGACGGCACCGCCATCTACATGACGATGGGCGCGATCTTCATCGCCCAGGCCACCGGCGCCGACATCTCGATCTGGACGCAGATCGGCCTGCTGCTGTTCATGCTGCTGTCCAGCAAGGGCGCCGCGGGCGTCAGCGGCGCCGGCCTGGTCACGCTGGCCGCGTCGCTGGCCGCGTTCGACAGCGCGATCCCGCTGGCCGGCATCGCCCTGATCGTCGGCATCGACCGCTTCATGTCCGAGGCCCGCGCGCTGACGAACCTGATCGGCAACGGGGTGGGCACGCTGGTCGTCGCCCGCTGGAACGGCGAGCTGGACCGCGACCGCCTGCGCCACGTCCTGGACCACCCGAACTCCATCGACATGGACGAGCTGATGAGCTACGACAACGCGCCCGAGAAGCCCGGCGCGAAGGCCGAGGCCGACGCGGCCGCAGGCGCGGGCGCGGAGCCGGTCGAGCCTTCGGCACCGGCCAAGGAGCCCGCCCCGACCGGCTGACGGCCGTCCCGTCCCCGGCCGTCGGCCGATGCGGGCGTCCGCGGGCACTCCCCTCTCCGTGCCGCGCGGACGCCCGCTCGTCTTCCTCGAGCGGTCCCCACTTCCCCGGGCGCTCCCCGCGTCCGCAAGATCGGAAACGCCCGTTTCGGGGAACCAATGCGAGTAAGGAGAAGAAACGTAACCCCCGCCACACCAGGAGGATCCCCCATGTCGACGGAACCCGCCCCGAAACTCGCGTCAGGCCCCGACGCTCCGGTGTCCCAACCGGCGTCGCCCGAGGCCGATGGCTCGCCCGCGCGCAGGCGCATCGGCCTGCTGGTCGGGGTGCTGCTCGCCGGCGCCGCCTTCCTGGCGCTGCCCGACTCCCTGTCCACCGGCGGCAGGATCACGGCCGCGATCGCGATCCTGATGGCCGTGTGGTGGATGACCGAGGCCATCCCCATCCCGGCCACCGCGCTGCTCCCGCTGGTGCTGTTCCCGCTGTTCGGCGTGTCCGCGATCGGCGACGTCGCCGCGCCCTACGCCGACGACATCATCTTCCTGTTCATGGGCGGGTTCATGCTGGCCCTGGCGATGCAGCGGTGGAACCTGCACCGGCGCATCGCGCTGACCATCGTGGCGGCCGTGGGCACCAGCCCGGTCATGCTCATCGCCGGATTCATGCTGGCCACCGGCTTCATCACCATGTGGGTCAGCAACACGGCCACGTCTGTCATGATGCTGCCGATCGGGCTGTCGGTCCTCGGCCTGGTCACCCAGCTCGGCGACGGCAAGGGCGACGCCAACTTCTCCACGTCGCTGATGCTCGGCATCGCCTACTCCTCCTCGATCGGCTCGGTGTCGACCATCATCGGCACCCCGCCCAACGCGCTCATGGTCGGCTACCTGGCCGACAACCACGGCATCGAGATCGGGTTCGGCCAGTGGATGCTGATCGGCGTCCCGCTGGCCGCGGTCTTCCTGGTGCTGGCCTGGGTGGTGCTGACCAGGTTCGTCTACCCGCCCAAGATCAAGCGGCTGCCGGGCGGCCGCGCACTCATCCGCGAGCAGCTGCACGAGATGGGCCCGATGTCGCGCGGCGAGTGGACGGTGCTGGCCGTGTTCGTCTGCGCGGCGCTGGCCTGGGTGTTCGTCCCGCTGCTCGCCGACAGTGCGACCGTCGGCGGGGCGCTGCCCTGGCTGGCCAACGTCTCCGACGCCGGGATCGCCATGACGGTGGCGGTGGCGCTCTTCCTGATCCCGGTCGACGCCCGGAAGGGCGTCGCCGTCCTCGACTGGGAGACGGCGCTGAAGCTGCCGTGGGGCGTGCTGCTGCTGTTCGGCGGCGGCCTGAGCCTGTCGTCGCAGTTCACCGCCACCGGCCTGAGCGAGTGGATCGGTGGGCGCGTCGGCGTGCTCAACATGGTCCCGGGCTGGGTGCTGATCCTCATCGTCGCCGCGCTGGTGCTGCTGCTGACCGAGCTGACCAGCAACACCGCGACCGCGGCGACCTTCCTGCCGGTCATGGGCGGCGTCGCGGTGGGCCTGGACATGGACGTCATGACGCTGATCATCCCGACCGCCCTAGCGGCCTCCCTGGCGTTCATGCTGCCGGTGGCCACGCCGCCCAACGCCATCGCGTTCGGGTCCGGCTACATCAAGATCGGGCAGATGGTGAAGGCCGGCATCTGGCTGAACCTGATCGCCCTGGTCCTGGTGATGATCGTGATGTATACGGTTGCCGCCTGGGCGTTCGGCCTCTGAGAAACGCCCTTCCGTGCGCGTAAGCCGAGCAGACGGACTCCTGACCCGCCCCGCCGATGCGGCGGTCTCCCCCGGCGACCTCCTTCCCAGAGCGCCGGGGGAGACCGCGCGTTCCCGCCGCGACCGCGCGGCGTCTACGATCGGATCGGCGATGAGGACGATTCGACGCGGCGGCGAGCACGAGATCGAGATCAGAAGATCCCGATTCATCTGCGCGCTGGCGCGGGTGGGCGACGAGGACGAGGCGCGCGCGTTCATCGCGGAGCGGCGCAGGCTGCACTGGAACGCCGCGCACAACTGCACCGCCTACGTGCTCGGCGACGACGGCCGGATCCAGCGCTCCAGCGACGACGGCGAGCCCTCCGGCACCGCGGGGGTGCCGATGCTGGAGGTGCTGCGGCATCGCGGGATCACCGACGCCGTCGCGGTGGTCACCCGCTACTTCGGCGGCGTCAAGCTCGGCGCGGGCGGGCTGATCCGGGCCTACGGCAACGCGGTGTCGGCCGCGGTCGACGCGTCCGGCGTGCTGGAGCGACGCACGCTGCCGGTCGTCGCGGTGGTCGCGGACTACCTGCGGGCGGGCAGGCTGGAGAGTGAGCTGCGCGTTTCGAGCCACCGCGTGCTCGGCGTCCGCTACGAGGCCGACGTGCACATCGACGTCGCGATCGAGGAGGCCGACCTCCCCGGGTTCGAGGCGTGGCTGGCCGAGTTGACCGGCGGGCACGCCCTGTGCGAGGTCCAGGGCAGCACCACGATCGAGGTCGAACCGTAGCCGGGGTTCTGCACAGGTGGGGGCGGGACGGTGCGCCCGGTCCGATCAGCGGGGAAGGTCGGTCCCGATGATGCCGGTGAGCGCGGGTCCTCCGGCGAGGCGTTCCAGCCCCGCGTACTGCGATGTCAGGCCGCATTCGGACGCCACGTTCACGATCAGCGTCAACACTGTCGGACGGCAGCTCGGTCGGCGCGCCCTCCAGGGAGCGGAGTTCGGTTTCGTGGATGCTCATACGGCCGTCCCCGGCCACGGTGCTCCACGGCTCCCGCTGCCGGACGTCCCGTTGGCCGAGCGTCGACCGGTGCCTTCCGGACACCCGGGGGTCGGCCGGCGCGCCTCCGGCAGTGAGCCGGACGTGGGCGTGTCGGCGGCGGGGCGGCCGTTCTAGGATCTCCCTACACGTCGTCGTCATAGGGAGTGAGCGGCCATGCGTACCTGGCGGGCCCCATTGGTGCCGGCCACCGCGTTCGGGCTGCTGCTCGGCGCCGTGGCCTGCACCGGGGATCCTCCTCCCGAACCGCCGGAGGAGTCGCCGCGGCCCATTCCCACCGCCTACTCCGGGGAGGCGCCGCCGGGGCTCGCGGGCGATCCCGTCCGGTTCCTGCACGGTCCCGAGGCCGGCGGTCCCGACATCGTCGACGATCCCATGGGAGTGCGCATCCAGGGCCTCGGGGACGCGTTCCTGATCAGTTCCAACAGCGAGGAGCGTCACCTCCTGCAGGACGCGGCGAGCGGCGAGGCGCTGTGGGAGGGCGACCGGCACGTCGGGCGGTTCACCTCCGACGGCGACGGCACGGCCGTGTTCGAGCTGAGCGAGGGCTCGGCGCACACGGTCGTCGACGACACCGGCGAGGAGGTCTGGAGCGGCTCCGATCCGCGCGAGGTCTACGTCAACGGCTGGGTGGTGCGGCGGCCCGAGGGCTGGAGCGCCGACGAGCCGCACGGGGAGTTCACCGTCTCCGACCCCGGCGGCGGCACCGCGTGGAGCTACGCGTTCGACCGGCCGGAGCCCCAGGAGGAACCGGAGGAGGGCGAGGAGAGCGAGGAGAGCGAGGAGGCCGACGCGGAGGCCGATCCCGACCCCGACCGCATGGGCGCCCCGGTCGGCGCGCGCGGCGACGTGGTCCTTCTCGACGACGGCGCGGGCCTGCTCCAGGCGCGCGACGCCGGTGCCGACGGCGAACTCCTGTGGAGCACGACCGGTGACGATCTCGGCGTCGCCGGGGACGGGGCCGTGTCCCGCCCGCAGCCGCGGCCGGTCGGCTTCTACGAGCTGCCGCTCGGCGAGGAGGAGCGGGACGAGGAGCAGGAGGAGGCGGAGTCCGGCGACGGCGGGACCGCTTCGCCGAGCCCCGCAGAGGAGTCCCTCCGCAAGACCGTCCTGGTCCGCTGGGGGCTGCCCGAGGATCCCTCGACGCTGTCGCTGCACGACCTGCGCAGCGGCGAGGTGCTGTGGTCCCTGGCCGAACCGGGCGCCAACCCCGGCGACGCGTTCGCCGCGGCCCTCGTCCCCGGGACCGTGCACGACGCGGCCACGCACACGCTCCTGCTGCCCCAGGGCAGCGGCACGACCCCGATGATCGCCGTGGACCTGGTGGCCGGGGAGATCCGCTGGCGGTTCGACGACGACACCGAGCGCGCCATCTCCCCCTCCTTCGCCCTGGACGGCTACGTCTACGGCGACTCCCGGGGCGTCGACGGCGATTCCCAGGTCGTCCTGGAGGCCGGGACCAAGGACGTCGTCTCCGACGATCCGGCCGGCTACGTGGAGGCCCGCACCGCCGACGGCCACGCCATGGTCGTCCAGGACCGCCAGCGCTTCGTCTTCGCCCCCGAGAACCCGCCGACCCCCGCCCCGACCTCGACTCCGTCCCCCAGCGGATGACCGGAATCCTGTACCGTCATGCGGCACAGATCACATTTCGCGTACCCCGATGAAGCACGGTTTGAGGCCGAGTCTCTACCATCCGGATTATGAGGGTTCCGGATGACCAGGCCTCGGAAGCGGGGCTGACGCTGGGCGAGGAGTTCCCCGAGGCGAGCCGGGCGCAGTGGCGTGAGCTCGTGGCCGGGGTGCTGCGCAAGAGCGGCGTCGACGCCGACGGGGCCGCCGCGCCCGAGGATCTGCTGACCACCACCACCTACGACGGCTTCCCGATCAGGCCGCTCTACACCGACGAGGGGCTCGACTCCGGCTTCCCCGGACTCGCCCCGTTCACCAGGGGCGGCCGGCCGCAGGGGGCCGTGGCCGGAGGGTGGGACGTGCGCCAGCCGCACGACGACCCCGATGCGGCCTCGGCGCGCCGGGCGATCCTGGCCGATCTGGAGAACGGCGCCGACTCGATCTGGCTGACCGCCGGAGGGGACGGCCTGCCCGTCGACCGGATCGGCGAGGCCCTCACCGATGTCCACCTGGACCTCGCGCCGGTCGTCCTGGAGGCCGGGGCCGACCACGAGGCGGCGGCCGAGGCGCTGCTGGCCGCCTGCGCCGCGGACGGCGTGGCGGCGAGTGCGGTGTCGGGCAACCTCGGCTTCGACCCGATCACCCTGGCCGCCCGCACCGGCGAACGCGCCGACCCGGCCCCGGCGGCGCGGCTGGCCGCCTCCTACGCCGCCCGTTACCCGGGGCTGCGCACCATCACCGTCGACGCGACCCCCTACCACGACGCCGGCGGGTCCGAGGCCCAGGAGCTGGGCGCGTCGATGGCCGCCGCAGTGGCCTACCTGCGCGCCCTCACCGAGGCGGGGATGGACGCGGCCGACGCCGCCGCGCGGCTGGAGTTCCGCTACGCCGCGACCGCCGACCAGTTCCTCACCATCGCCAAGCTGCGCGCGGCCCGCACCATGTGGAACCGGGTCACCGAGGTGTGCGGGCTGCCCCCCGAGCAGCGGGCCATGCGCCAGCACGCCGTGACCTCGGCGGCCATGATGACCCGCCGCGACCCCTACGTGAACATCCTGCGCACGACGCTGGCCTGCTTCTCCGCGGGTGCGGGCGGCGCCGACGCGGTCACCGTGCGCCCGTTCGACTCCGCGCTCGGCCTGCCCGACGGCCTGGCCCGCCGCATCGCCCGCAACACCCAGTCGCTGCTGCTGGAGGAGTCGCACGTGGCCCGGGTCATCGACCCGGCGGGCGGCTCCTTCTACGTCGAGCGGCTGACCGCCGACCTGCACGCCGCGGGCTGGGCGTTCCTCCAGGAGCTGGAGGCCGCGGGCGGCATCGCCGACGCGCTGGCCTCGGGACTGGTCGCCGGGCGGATCGACGAGGTCTGGCAGCGGCGCAGGGACGACCTCGCGCACCGCCGCCAGGCGCTGACCGGCGTCAGCGAGTTCCCCCATCTCGCCGAGCCGACGCTGGAGCGCGCGCCCCGCCCCGGCGCGCCGACCGCTCCGGCCGCCCCGAACGCGCTGCCCCGCCGCCGCTACGCCGAGGACTACGAGGCGCTGCGCGACCGCTCCGACGCCCATCTGGCCGCCACCGGCGCGCGGCCCCGGGTCTTCCTGGCCACGCTCGGCCCCATCGCCGCGCACACCGCCCGCGCCGCCTTCGCCTCGAACCTGTTCCAGGCCGGCGGCATCGAACCGGTGCCGGCGGGCGCGACCTCCGGCCCCGGCGAGGTCGCCGAACGCTTCACCGAGAGCGGGGCCCGCATCGCCTGCATCTGCTCCAGCGACCGGGTCTACACCGAGCAGGCCGCTGCCGCCGCGGCCGCGCTGAAGGAGGCCGGCGCCGAGCACGTCCTGCTCGCCGGGGAACCGGCGGAGTACCCGGCCGTGGACGACTACGTCTCCACCGGCTGCGACGCACTTTCCCTGCTGGAAGAACTCAGCGACTCCCTGGGGGTGGCGCGATGAGCGCGAATATTCCGAACTTCGCCGGGATCGGCGCCGGGGCCCCGGCGCGGCCCCCCGGTCCGGACGGCGCCGAGCGCTGGAGCCGGGCGCTGTCCGAGGCCACCGGAAAGGGGGCCGACGCGCTGGTGTGGGAGACCCCCGAGGGCATCGGGGTCAAGCCGCTCTACACCAGGGCCGACCGCGAGGGCCTGGACTTCGTCGGCGGCTACCCCGGGATCGCGCCGTTCCTGCGCGGCCCGTACCCGACGATGTACGTCAACCAGCCGTGGACCATCCGCCAGTACGCCGGCTTCTCCACGGCCGAGGAGTCCAACGCCTTCTACCGCCGCAACCTCGCGGCCGGCCAGAAGGGCCTGTCGGTCGCCTTCGACCTCGCCACCCACCGCGGCTACGACTCCGACCACCCGCGCGTGGCCGGCGACGTGGGCATGGCCGGGGTCGCGATCGACTCCATCTACGACATGCGGCAGCTCTTCGACGGCATCCCGCTGGACCGGATGAGCGTGTCGATGACCATGAACGGCGCGGTGCTGCCCGTGCTGGCGCTCTACATCGTGGCCGCCGAGGAGCAGGGGGTGCCGCCTTCGATGCTCTCCGGCACCATCCAGAACGACATCCTCAAGGAGTTCATGGTCCGCAACACCTACATCTACCCGCCGCAGCCATCGATGCGGATCATCTCCGACATCTTCGCGTTCACCTCGCAGCGGATGCCGCGGTTCAACTCCATCTCCATCTCCGGCTACCACATGCAGGAGGCCGGGGCGACCGCCGACCTGGAGCTGGCCTACACGCTGGCCGACGGCGTGGAGTACATCCGGGCCGGCCGCGGCGCCGGGCTGGACGTCGACGCCTTCGCCCCCCGGCTGTCGTTCTTCTGGGCCATCGGCATGAACTTCTTCATGGAGGTGGCCAAGCTGCGCGCGGCCCGCCTCCTGTGGGCCAGGCTGGTCAAGGACTTCGACCCGGCGAACCCCAAGTCGCTCTCCCTGCGCACGCACTCCCAGACCTCCGGCTGGTCGCTCACGGCCCAGGACGTGTTCAACAACGTGGTGCGCACGTGCGTCGAGGCGATGGCCGCCACCCAGGGCCACACCCAGTCGCTGCACACCAACGCCCTCGACGAGGCGCTCGCGCTGCCCGGCGACTTCTCCGCGCGCATCGCCCGCAACACCCAGCTCGTGCTGCAGCAGGAGTCGGGCACCACCCGCGTCATCGACCCGTGGGGCGGCAGCGACTTCGTGGAGCGGCTCACGCTGGAGCTGGCCGAGCGCGCCTGGGCGCACATCCGCGAGGTCGAGGAGGCCGGCGGCATGGCGCGGGCCATCGACGCCGGCATCCCCAAGATGCGCATCGAGGAGGCCGCGGCCCGCACCCAGGCCCGCATCGACTCGGGCCGCCAGCCGGTCGTCGGCGTCAACAAGTACCGCCCCGAGACCGCCGACGAGATCGACGTGCTCAAGGTCGACAACACCCGCGTGCGCGCCGAGCAGCTGGAGAAGCTGCGCCGGCTGCGCGAGGAGCGCGACGACGCGGCGGTCCGCGCCGCGCTGGAGCGGCTGACCGGCGCCGCTGCCGCCGCCTCCCACGGCGAGACGCTGGAGAACAACCTGCTGGCCCACGCCGTCGACGCCGCGCGGGCCAAGGCCACGGTGGGCGAGATCTCCGACGCCGTGGAGAAGGTGTTCGGCCGCCACTCCGGGCAGATCCGTACCATTTCAGGGGTGTACCGAGAAGAGACCGGTTCCTCCGGCGACGCCGGCGCCGCCATGGACGCCGTCGCCGAGCGCGTGGAGCGCTTCGTCGACGACGAGGGCCGGCGCCCGCGCATCCTGGTCGCCAAGATGGGCCAGGACGGCCACGACCGCGGCCAGAAGGTGATCGCCACCGCGTTCGCCGACCTCGGCTTCGACGTCGACGTGGGGCCGCTGTTCCAGACCCCGGCCGAGGTCGCGGCCCAGGCCGTCGAGGCCGACGTGCACATCATCGGCGTGTCCTCGCTGGCCGCCGGGCACCTCACGCTGGTCCCGGCGCTGCGCGACGAGCTGGCCGCGCTGGACCGCTCCGACATCATGGTCGTGGTCGGCGGCGTCGTCCCGCCCGCCGACTTCGGCGCCCTCCGGGAGGCCGGCGCCGCGGCGATCTTCGGCCCGGGCACGGTCATCGCCGAGGCGGCGGTGGACCTGCTCGCCGAGCTGACCGAGCGCCTCGGGCACTCCCGGGGCTGACCCGCGCCCGGCGACGAGATGGGGGACATGGGCAAGACGATCGACATCGACGCCTACGCCGAAGGCGTCCTCGCCGGGCATCGGCCCACACTGGCCCGGGCGATCACCCTGGTGGAGTCGCGCCGCGCCGACCACGCCGAGCTGGCGCAGGAGCTGCTGGTGCGGCTGCTCCCGCACGGCGGCGAATCGCACCGGGTGGGCGTCACGGGCGTCCCCGGCGTCGGCAAGTCGACGTTCATCGACGCGCTCGGGACCCGGCTGACCGGGCGGGGGCACCGGGTGGCGGTGCTCGCCGTCGACCCCTCCTCCACCCGCAGCGGCGGCAGCATCCTCGGCGACAAGACGCGGATGGCGCGGCTGTCGGCCGATCCCGCCGCCTTCGTGCGGCCCTCTCCCACGGCCGGGACGCTGGGCGGGGTCGCCCGCGCCACCCGCGAGACGATGATCCTGATGGAGGCGGCGGGCTTCGACGTCGTGCTCGTGGAGACGGTCGGGGTGGGCCAGTCCGAGGTCGCGGTCGCCAACATGGTCGACTGCTTCCTGTTCCTGACGCTGGCCCGCACCGGCGACCAGCTTCAGGGCATCAAGAAGGGCGTGCTGGAGCTCGTCGACGTGGTCGCGGTCAACAAGGCCGACGGCCCCTACGAGGCCGACGCGCGCAAGGCGGCCCGCGAGCTGGCCCGGGCGCTGCGCCTGCTGCAGCCGACCGGCCCCTCCTGGACGCCGCAGGTGCTGACTTGCAGCGGGCTCACCGGCGCCGGTCTGGACGAGGTGTGGTCCCAGGTGACCGCGCACCGCGCCGCGCTGGAGGAGGCCGGCGAGCTCGCGGACCTGCGCAGCCGCCAGCAGGTCGACTGGATGTGGGCGCAGGTGCGCGACCGCCTGATGGACCGGCTGCACCGCCACCCCGGTGTCCGCGAGCGGACACCCGGGACGGAGGCCGCGGTCCGCTCCGGCGAGCTCACCGCCACCCTCGCCGCCGAGCGGCTGCTGTCGGCCTTCACGCACGGCGGCGCGGACGGCGGGGGCCGCGGGGCCGCGGGGGACGGCGGGGAAGCGGAGGGCACCGGGGCGACGCGCGCCTCCGGGGGCTGAAGCGGGCCGGGTCCGCCCATTCGGACCGTCGGCCGTCCAATGTGCAGCAGACCACATCGGCTCCACGTCTGAAATGGCCCGTCTGGGAGAAAATATCTGGCTGATCGGCATTCCCGAGCGCCCGTTCGCCTAATACCGTGTGTGGTCAGAGCCTTACGGGAGCCAACGGGATCGGGAGTCGCAGCGGTCCGGCCGGGCGAACGCACGCCCTGTCCGGTCCCGGCCGCGGCGGCGCGGGAGCGACCGCGCCGGCGAAATCCCGGATCCCGCCGCTGCCTTATGGTTACAAGGGGACCCCTCAAAACTCACGTGGGGCTGGGAGGAGTGAACGTGCACAGGCTTGGGCTGAGCACCCGGGTCGAGAACCACAGCGTGATCGTTCAGGTCGAGGGCGAACTCGACATCGCGACCGCTGCCGACCTCCAAGAGCATGTCCTGACCGCCATCGACGCCCACGGACCGTGGCTGATCCTCGACCTGTCGAACCTCGACTTCATGGATTCCAGCGGTCTCAACGCAGTCATCAACGCCTACCGCGCCGTCAAGGAGCACGGCGGCAGCCTGGCGATCGCCGCACCGAACGAAAGGGTCACCAAGGTCGTGCGGCTGGTCGGCCTGCACCGCCAGGTCCCGGTGCACGGCACCGTGGCCGCCGCCGTCATCGCCATGGAGGCGCTGGAGGCCAAGAAGCAGGCGGGCTGAGGCGTTCGACGACCCCGATACGACGGGAGAGGCGCGGCAATGGCGTCGGGTGGGAGTGGGCCCGGCGCCGGTCGAACGCGCACGGCCGCCGGAGACGGCCGGCGCGATGGGGGCGTGACCGAACCGGAATCGACGCCGTCGGGGCGCCCGCCGCGCACGCGTGACCGCGTCCGCGTCTTCCGCGCCGTGCACGTGCGACCGATTCGACGTTAAATCGAGTGCGCTTTCGGTAGCGACCCCGGCGAGAGAGTCAGGACGTCCGAACAGCCTTGGAGACCGCACCGTGCGCACGAACCGAGCCGTCACCGCACTGTCCCTGTCCGCCCTGCTGCTCGCGGGCTGCGGAGGGGCCCCGACCCCCATGGAGGAGGAGCAGGAGGAGTCCCCCGAAATGCAGGAGGACCCGTTCCAGCAGGGCGACGAGCCGGCCACGGCGGACAGCCCCACGGCCTCTCCCGAGGTCAGCGCCACCTTCCAGCCCTACGAGGAGGGAGTCACGGCCGTCACCTACGACGAGGCCGTTCCCGAAGGGGCGCAGGTCGACGTCTCCGTCAGCAACGAGGGCGACGACTCGACGACGTTCCGGCTCCAGGTCTCGGGCCTGGAACCGGACCGGGAGTACGGTGCGCACGTGCACACCGAGCCGTGCGGGGAGCAGCCCGACGACTCCGGACCGCACTACCAGGACGAGGTCGACCCGGAGCAGCCCTCGACCAACCCCGAGTACGCCAACCCCGACAACGAGGTGTGGCTGGACTTCACCACCGATGCCGAGGGCAACGCGACCAGCGATGCGACGGTGAACTGGGAGCCGCGCTCCGACGAGGCGAACTCGGTGGTGATCCACACCGAGCACACCATGACGGAGCCGGGGATGGCAGGCCAGGCCGGTGACCGCCTGGCCTGCGTGAACCTGCCGATGTAGGGAGCAGGCCGACCGCGAGGGGCCTCACATCCCGATGACGTGGCGCAGCGCCGTCCGTTCGGCGACCGTCCAGGCGGCGCTCGTGGCCAGGTAGAGCCCTGCGGCCAACGGGACGAAGGCGGCGAACAGCACCGTCGCGAACGGCAGGTACGACATCACCGACATCCCGGGCGCGGCCGGTCGGTCGGCGACCGCGTTCTGCGCGAGCGCCGGCAGCGTGAGCCAGCGCCGCGACGCCCACGCCACCGCGGCGATCAGGGTCAGTAGCGCGGCGAAGACCCAGGCCCCCGGCCCGCCGACCGCGAGCGCGTCGCCGAGCGTCCAGCCCAGCGGGACCCCGCCGAGCGTGTGCGTCAGCAGCGCGTTGGGGGCTCCGGCGACCTCGGCCGTGACGAACAGGCCGTACAGGACGGCGAACAC
Organism: Spinactinospora alkalitolerans; assembly: GCF_013408795.1. Classification (NCBI taxonomy): domain Bacteria; kingdom Bacillati; phylum Actinomycetota; class Actinomycetes; order Streptosporangiales; family Nocardiopsidaceae; genus Spinactinospora; species Spinactinospora alkalitolerans. The sequence continues at coordinate 143,856 of NZ_JACCCC010000001.1, read as the reverse complement.
CGGGGCCTGCGCCAGCATCGGCAGGCATCCGGCGAGCGGCGACGTTCCCTCGTCGGCGTAGAGCTTCGTCATTTCGGTCCTGAGCCGCTCCGGGTTCTTTGCGTGCCGCTTCTGCAACTCCTGGAGCTTCGGGAAGAGCCGCGACCGCGCCTTCTCGCCGCGGACCTGCGCGTAGCTGAGCGGTAGCACGAGGAGGCGGACGATGACGGTCAGGCAGACGACGGCGACGGCCGCGGCCGAGGCGCCGATCAGCGGGGTGAACGCGGCGGTCAGCGCCGCGACGATGGTGTAGGCGATGCCGATCGCGGCCGCGATCGGGGGAAACGTGTACATGCGGAAGAGGCCCCTCGTCTGGTGGGAAGAACGGACGCAGGCGAGGCGGCCGCGCACGGGACGCGCGGAAGAGAGACGCGGGAGGCGGGAGTGCGCGCCGGGTTACGCGGCCACCGGGGCCGCTCCCGGCGCACGCGGCCGGGTCTTGCCCGGCGCGTCGGGATCGCGGGAGACGACGGCGAAACCGCGTCCGGCCCTTCGCCGCATGGCGTTCCGGCGGACCCGGGCATCCCCGTCGGAGAAGGGCGGGGCGACGCATCCGCGCACCGCCATCAGGGCGAGTGCCGCGCCGACGGCGACGAGGGCGAGGAGGGTCAGCGATGCCGACCAGGGTCCCCCGCCGAGCGCTCCGGTGACGTCGAACCCGAGGAGCAGCGCGTGCAGCACCGTCTGGATGAACGCCACGCCCGCTCTCCCTCCCGTCCGAAGACCCGGTGCCCGCCAGCATACGTCAGGCCCGCCACGGACACTGGCCACGGACACTGCTCCGCCGATCTTGACCTTGTAGGCGTTATTTCAACGTTTTCAGGCCCCCACAAGGTCGACCCGGGTTTTGGCCTTGGCCTCTGGGGGTCTTGTGACCTCAGCCGGAGGTGGGATCCGTGGTGACTGGGCGATCCTCTCGCGTGGCCGAAGGCCTATAGACGGAAGTCGCCCACCCGCACGCCATCCCTCCTGCGATCGGGCCTTCACGACCCCCTGGGGTCGAGGTTGAAACCCAAGGTCAAGATCGGCGGGCAGAGGCCGGCGCGGCGGGATCGCGCGCGGCCGCGGCGCCCGTACCGTCACTCGTCGATCAGCCGCAGGGCCGTGGCCGCCGTCGCACCGTAGGCGAGGTGCGGCACGAGGTCGGCCATCCAGTCGCTTCCGCTCCAGGTCCTGGGGTCGGTGATGCCCAGGAGCGTCATGGGCGCGGCGGAGCCGGCCATGGCGAGGAGGGTCAGCGCGCCGGTCTCGACGGCCCAGGGCAGACGTCGGCCCAGCACGGCCCGGTAGCCGGCGGCGACGCCGAGCCCGGTCGCGATCCCGAGCATCGGCCCCAGCCCGGAGCGCCGGTTCTCCGCCTCCTCGCCCTCGCCGAGGCTGACGTCCGCGCGGTCGGCGAGACGGTCCACGCTCTGCTCCGGCGTGCTGCTGGCCGGCCGTCCCCGAACGGCCATGTCCAGGTAGGTGGCCGCGTTGAGAGCGGTGGTCCCCGCGGCTCCGGCGATCAGTCCCCTGATAATCCCGTGAAATGCCATTGCCGCCCACTACCCGGCTCCGCCCCGATCTCACCTCGGCGGCAGCGGCTTCTCCATGGACACGCGGGCGCGGCGGCCGATCCGCCCCGGGACCGCCGATGGACCTGACGGTGGCATCGGGCAGTCTTGCGCCATGACGGACGGCAACGTGCTGAGCCGCAGGGCCCTCGACCGGGCCGTCCTCGGCCGCCGGTTGCTGCTGCGCCGTTCGGAGCTGACGGTGCCGCAGGCCCTGGAACGCCTGGTCGGGCTCCAGGCGCAGACACCGCACACGTGGTATGTGGGGTTGTGGTCCCTGCTGGCCGAGGTCGTCGACGGGCTGCGGCCGCGGCCGGGACGATCCCATCGAACTTCGACCGCTGCGTTCGTGGGATGGGATGGGATGGGACTTCCAAGGCTCGGCCCTGTTGTGCCGCCGGCGCTACGCGCACTGCGACAGCCGGCCCCCTGTGCGAACGCGGTCGTCGGACACCGGTCAGGCGATGCGGCGTGCGCTGTGGAAATGGCGGTCGTAGTAGTCGGACATGGTCACGACATGGATGCTCTTGCCCGAACTCGGGGCGTGCACCATTTTGCCGTCGCCGACGTACATTCCGACGTGGCTGGGGCCGGAATAGAAGAAGACCAGGTCTCCGGGGAGCAGATCGCCGTGTGACACGGCTGTTCCCTCTGTGACCTGGTCGTAGGTCGTGCGACCGATCTTCACCCCGGCCTTGTCGTAGGCCCACTGCGTCAGACCGGAGCAGTCGAAGGCGTCCGGGCCGGTTCCGCCGTAGCGGTAGGGCTTGCCGATCTGGCTTTTGGCGTACTCGGCGGCGCTGGCCGCCGCGCCGCTCGCCTGGTGGGAGCCTCCGGCCGAGAGCTCCGCGGCCGTCGCCGGAGTGCCCGAAACCAGGCCGATACCGGCGATCACCACCATAGCGGATAAGGACACCGCCGCTCGGCACATATGGCCCCTATGGTCTTTGGCGCCACGCCGACCAAAACAGCGAAAAATGGACATGACAATTCCCCCAAAAGCGACTGAATGGCCACATCGGATATTCGTTACCGAACATCTCTGTTCAGCAGAACACACCCGACTACCGATTTTGGTTACCACTTTGTGATCGGCGTGTCGTGCCGAAAATGACCCAACGATCACGCCATCAGCCGAATGGACGGGAAAGAAAATGCGCGCCCGTCACCGGACGCGCACAACATTCAGGACACGAAGAGGGCGAGTCGCCATCAATGCGCAGGGAACGCACGCGACCCGCACGAACCGCTCATGCGGCCGAGTCGGCCAGGCAGGCGGAGATGATCCGGGTCAGCCGCTCGGTCAGGTCGCCGGCGTCGTGCTCGGCGAGCGCGGTGGCCCCCTCCACCCGGCGCAGCAGCCCCATTCCCATCAGCACCGTGACCACCAGTGACGCCCGCACGCGCGCATCGGGGCCATCGAGGTACCGGGTGAGCGGCTCCAGGAGCGCGCTCCTGAGCCGCTCCTCGTAGACCGCCTGCAGATCGGGGTCGCCCGCGGAGCGCTCCAGCGCGCGCTGCAGCGGCGTCGCCCCGCCCTTGGCGCGGCACACCAGGTGCTCGGCCAGGCGGCGCGGCAGCGTGGCCGGCTCGCCCTCGAAGATGCCGGGGAAGACGGCCTCCTCGGCGATGACCTCGGCGAGGAGTCCGCGCTTGGCGCCGAAGTAGCGGTTGATCAGGGCGACGTTGACGCCGGCGTGGGAGGCGATCGTCCGCGACGACACCTGCGCGTAGCCGTCGCTGGTGAAGAGCTCCCGCGCGCTGTCCAGGATGCGCTGCCGCGTCGCCTCGCGATCGCGGACCCGCACCCGGTCGGCGCAGGTCTCGACGGTGTCCGGCCGGTCCATCTGAGGATCCCTCGCTCGTTCTCCACGGGCGTCTCCCGCGTACGACCATCATGCGGCACCCGTGCATCCGAACGGTAACGCCGCGATTTGACAAGTCAACACTGTTTACTTATACCGGAGGAGGGCGTGATTTCCTCCACCCCGTATGCCTGCGACCGGTTTCGCCGGTCAGGTTCGGCATGTCCGCAATGGGGAGATGGGGGTTCGGTGGCAGAGTGGGGGACGGACCGTGGAACGGAGTGCGGCGCTGATGGAGGAAGCGGGGGCGCAGCGGAAGAAGGGGCCTGCGGAGCGGGACGCGCCCGTCCACTACAGCAGGCGCCAGGTCATCCAGGTCCTCATCGGCCTGATGCTGGCCATGCTGACCTCGATGCTCACCACGTCGATCGTGGGAACCGCGCTGCCGACGATCATCGGCGAGCTCGGCGGACAGGACAAGCTCTCGTGGGTGGCCAGCGCGACGCTGCTCACGATGACCGCCTCGACCCCGCTGTGGGGCAAGCTCTCCGACATCTACGGCCGCAAGCTGCTGTTCCAGATCGCGCTGGTCATCTTCATCACCTCCTCGGTCGCGGCCGGCTTCTCCCAGGACATCTACTGGCTCATCGGCGCCCGCTTCTTCCAGGGCATCGGCGCCGGCGGCCTGGCGGCGCTGCCGCAGATCATCCTGGGCGACGTCGTCGAGCCGCGTGAGCGGGGACGCTACTCCGGCTTCCTCGGCGCCGTGTTCGGCGTCTCGACGGTGGCCGGGCCGCTGCTCGGCGGGTTCCTGGTGGACAGCGCGCTGGGCTGGCGCTGGTGCTTCTTCATCACCGTCCCGGTGGCGGTCGTGGCGTTCGTCGTGATCCAGTGGCTGCTGCACGTGCCGACCAGGGATCGCACCGGGACCCGGATCGACTGGTGGGGCGCGACCTGCATCGTGGGGGCGGCCAGCGCCGTCATGCTCGTGCTCAGCCTCGGCGGCAAGGAGTTCGAGTGGAACTCCCTCCCGACCTACCTGTTCGCCGGCGCGGCCCTGCTGCTCGCGGTGCTGGCGGTCGTCGCCGAGCGCCGCGCCCACGACCCGATCATCCCGCCGCGGCTGTTCCGCAACAGCACCTTCAACCTGGCCGGCCTGGCGTCGATGCTGGTCGGCGCGTCGATGTTCGGTGTGATGATCTACTTCCCGCAGTACCTGCAGATCGTCCAGGGCATGAGCCCCACCGCGTCGGGCCTGATGACGCTGCCCATGGTGCTCGGCCTGCTGATCGCGTCGATCTCCTCGGGGTTCCTGGTCAGCCGCACCGGCAAGTGGAAGATCTACCCGATCATCGGCATGCTGCTGGTGACCGCGGGGTTCTCCGTGCTGTCCCTGCTCGACCCGGACTCCAGTCTGGTGCTGGTCGGCGCGGGCGTCGGGCTGATCGGCCTCGGGCTCGGCATGTCCATGCAGATCCTCATCCTGGCCACGCAGAACGCCCTGACCCGCGGCGACATGGCCGCCGCGACGTCGTCGGTGTCGTTCTTCCGCAACCTCGGCGGGGCGATCGGCGTCGCGGCGTTCGGCGCGATCATGACCAACACCCTCACCGGCGAGCTGACCGAGGTCGCCCCGAAGGCGATCGCCGCGGGGAGCTCGCCCGAGGAGCTGGGCACCGCCGCCGCGGGCTCCCCCGACGCCATCCACGCTCTGCCGGGGCCGATCCAGGAACTGGTCCTGACGGCGTTCAGCGACGCGATGCACCAGGTGTTCCTGGTCGGCATCCCGATCGCGCTGCTGGCGTTCGTGGTCGTGCTGTTCTTCAAGCAGATCCCGCTGCGCTCGGGGCGCTGAGCCCCTCCGCGGGGACGGCCGCTCAGACGAAGCGCCGGAAGCCCTCGGCGGAGTTCTCGAACCCCATCGACCGGTAGAAGTCGTGCGCGCCGTGCCGGTTCTCGTGGGAGAGCAGCTCGACCTTGTAGCAGCCGGCGCGGGAGGCGCGGTCCAGGGCGTCGTCCATCAGGGCCCGGCCCACGCCGCGGCGCCGGCAGAGCCCGTCCACCACGACGTTGTCGATGACCGCCCACGGCTGGGCGTCGTGCGTGAGGTTGGCGACCACGATCAGGTCGAGAGTGCCGATGATCTGTCCACGGCGTTCGGCGACCAGCACCGACCGGTCGGGGTCGGTCTCGATGCGGGTCCAGGCCCGGACGGCGGCCGAGGACATGCGGACGGTGGGGCTCTGCGCGGGCGCTGTGTCGCCGAGATCGCGCAGGAGACGCAGGATGGCGCCGAGATCAGACCTGATGGCCGCACGGATAATCATGGCTTTCGGCATCGTAGCCGACAGCCGGTACGGGGTGGACGTTGCCCCTCATTGGGGGGCATAGGAGGCAATGAGGACGCCGGGGGCGGGACCTGTGCGGTCCCGGCCCCCGGCGCTCCTCCCTCGGCATCCTCGTGGTCGTCCGGACCCGGCTACGGGCGGATGATGCGCACGCCCTCGTTGGCCGGCGCGGCGCCCGGCTGCTTCGGAACCTCGTCCTCCGACCTGCGGTAGACGCCCGTGATACCCGGGTCGTTGGCGGGCTGGGCCGGCTGAGCCGACTGAGCCGACTGGGCGGGCTGAGCCGACTGGGCGGGCTGGTCCGACTGGTCCGGGCTCGGACCGGCGTAGCGGAAGCCCTGCGGCCGCGGCGGGTGCTGGCGCACCGGCTGCGACTTGGGGCCGTCCTGGGCCTCGCCCGGGTTGAGCCGGACGGTCGCCTCGTCGGCGGCGGGCTCCTCAGCGGGCTTCGGGGCGAGCTTGGCGGCCGCCTCGCCGTTGTCGGACCCGCCCGCGCCCTTCGGGGCACCGGCGGCCGGACCGCCCGGCTTCGGCTGCTCGGGCTTGGGCTGAGCCGGCTTGGCGGCCGGCTCGGGCCTGGTGGCCGGCTCGGGCTTGGCGGCCACCGGCCTGACCGGCTCGGACTTCGCGGGCTCCGGCTGAGCCGGCTTGGCGGCCGGCTTGGACTGGGCGGGCTTGGCCTCACCCTCCTTGGTCTCGGCGTCGAGCTGCTTGAGCCCGGCCTCCAGCGGCCCCGCGGTCTTCTCCGCCTGGAGGAGTTCGGCGAGCGTCTCGCGCATGTCGGTGAGCCTGCGCAGCGCCTCACCGTGGGTCGCGGTGAGCGTCGCGAGCCTGCGGTCGGCGGTGTCGTTGATCTTCTTGGACCGGCCCTCGGCGTCGGCCAGCTTGCGGTCGGCCTCCTGCGTGGCCTGCGACCGAAGCTGCTCGGCCTCCTGCTTGGCCGAGGTGACGAGCTCCTGGGCCTGCTCGCGCGCGCTGCCCACGACGCGCTCGGCGTGCGCCTCGGCGTCCTTCACCTTGGCCTGCGCCTGCTCCTTGGCCTCGTTGCGGATCCGGTCGACCTCCTGGTCGACCTTTCCGCGCTTGTCCTTGGCCTCTTCCTCGGCGATCCGCAGGATCGTCGACATGCGCTCGCTGATCTGCTCGTGCTCGGGCTTGACCGCGGCCTTCTCCTTGGCCTCGGTGAGTTCCCGGCGCATCTGCTCCAGTTCGTCGTGCGCCCGCGCCAGCCGCTCCTGCAGATCGCGGATCTGGTTGTGGTTGCGCACGACGAAGTCGTCGACCTGGCGTTTGTCGTACCCACCCTTGCGGACGGTGGGGAACGCGTCCTCCCTGAGGAGGTTCGGCAGTATCTCTGTGCTGTGCTCGTTCATGTCCTAATCAACCAGGTTGGATGCGAGTTGGGAGGTTGCCTCAACCCTCTCCCTATCATTCCCGTAACGCCCGTAAAACACGTGTATGACATTCACTTCGGTTTCTTGACCGGGCGCGTGGCTGCGTGACGGAGAGCGGATCGTGCGCGTAGCGTGACGAATCGGCCACTATGGGCGCGTCCACGGTAGTGGTTCGCCCACCACCCCTCAATAGCCCGCACGGGTGGTTGACGGTGGCCGCCCCGCCGTGACCACCAGGATCACGCACCTACTAAGGTATGCGCGATCTCGCACGCGCGCGGGTGGTACACGGCCGGTATACGCCATACCGTTACCGCTCTGCGCCCACCGCCGGAGGAGGCCCGCACATGACCGGTCCCAGAGTGGGTGACGCCGGGTTCGGCGAACCCGCGATCCACCCCGACGCCTGGATCGCCCCCGGAGCCGTCGTGGTGGGCCGGGTGCGCATCGGCGCGCAGAGCAGCGTCTGGTACGGATCGGTGCTGCGCGCCGACACCGAGGACATCGTGGTCGGCGACCTCTGCGACATCCAGGACCAGTGCGGCCTGCACTCCGACCCCGGCGAGCCGGCGCTCCTGGCCGACCGGGTCAGCCTGGGCCACAAGGCCATGGTGCACGGGGCCGTCGTCGAGGAGGGCGCCCTCATCGGCATCGGCGCGATCGTGCTGGGCGGGGCCAGGGTGGGCGCCGGCGCCCTCGTCGCCGCGGGCGCGCTCGTGCCCCCGGGCAAGACCGTGCCGCCGGGGACCCTGTGGGCCGGCGTTCCCGGCAAGGTGATCCGCGAGCTCACCGACGCCGACCGCGCGGGCTTCGCCGACACCCCCGAGAAGTACGCGGCGACCGCCCGGCTGCACCGCGACGTCCGGTGGCGCTGACCGGCCCGGGAGGACCAGTTCGGAAGGACCCTCACCACCCCCTCTTCTCTACTATTACGAAAGGGAATAGGACTACGGATTCGACTGTCCTAGTCCTTCCTGCACCCGGAATGCCGTGAATCCATACCGCCACAGAACTACATCGGCGGATGGCTCGAGAATGGTCCCTCTGGGTCATGCGGCGCCCGGCTACTGCGGCGTAACCTGATGTCGAGGCACGTCAGTGGCTCTTTTCCGGCGGTGCTCGGGGTAGCCGCACCGCCCCGCGAAGGGCGGTTTCTCGATGGGGGTGAGTGCGATGGATTCGAATCTGGATACGCGCCTCCACGACCACGTCGCGCTCGCCGAGATCGAACTTTACTCCGATGTGCTGATCGCCGTCGCCATCGCCGAGGAGCGCCTCAGCATCGAGGAGATCGACCAGGTGCTGGGCGTCCCGCCCCGCCGCCCCAAGGGCTGTGAGACCCCGCCCCCAGGGGGTCGGTAAGGCCCGCCCAAGGACGGGGTGGCGTGCGGGTGGGCGACTCTCTCGCGTGGCCGCCGGGCCCGTGGACGCAAAACCGCCCACCCGCACGCGAAGCAGACCCGCCACCTCCGGTCCGCACCGAAACCACGGTTACGGTCCGGAGCCCAAGCAGACGGCGTGGGCGGCGCGGCGCCGGGGCGATCCCTGTAGGGGCCTACGGCCACGCGAGAGGATCGCCCAGTCACCGCGGATCCCTCCTGGGGCTGGGACTCACACCCCCTTGAGGTCAAGGAAGGCGCCCGCTCTCCCCGGCCACCGCGAAAGATCCCCCGCTAGACGTTCTCCTTCTCCGGCTCCTGGGGCGTGGGCTTCTCGCCCTTGACCGAGCGGAGCAGGAGCTGGGAGACGTCGACGACCTCCAGGCCCTCCTTGGCCTCGCCCTTGGACTTCTTCTCGTTGATCGCGTCGCCGAGCATCACCTGGCAGAACGGGCACGCGGTCGACACGGTGTCGGGGTCGGTGGTCAGCGCCTCGTCCACGCGCTCGGTGTTGATGCGCTTGCCGATGCGCTCCTCCATCCACATCCGCGCGCCGCCGGCGCCGCAGCAGAAGCCCCGCTCCTTGTGGCGGTGCATCTCGACGGTCGTGACGCCGGGCACCTGCGCCATGATGTCGCGCGGCGGGGTGTAGACCTTGTTGTGCCGGCCCAGGAAGCACGGGTCGTGGTAGGTGATGTTCTCGTCGATCGGCTGGACCGGGGTGAGCCTGCCGTCATCCACCAGCTTGGCCAGCAACTGGCTGTGGTGGATGACGTCGTAGTCACCGCCGAGCTGCGGGTACTCGTTGCCGAGCGTGTTGAAGCAGTGCGGGCAGCTCGCCACGATCTTGGTGACGCCGGCGTCGTTGAGCGTCTCCACGTTCTGCTGCGCGAGCATCTGGAAGACGAACTCCATGCCCAGGCGCCGCGCCGGGTCGCCGGTGCAGGCCTCCATCCCGCCGAGCACCGCGAACTTCACGCCGGCCATGTGCAGCAGCTCGGCGATCGCCTTCGTGGTCTTCTTGGCGCGGTCCTCCAGCGCTCCGGCGCAGCCCACCCAGAACAGGTACTCGGTGCCCTCGGGCAGCTTGTCCTCGACGACGGGGACCTCGAAGTCGAGTTCGGAGACCCAGTCGAGGCGCTTGTCCTCGGCCATGCCCCACGGATTGCCCTTGTTCTCCAGGTTCTTCAGCAGCGTGTTCGCCTCGGAGGGGAAGCTCGACTCGATCATGACCTGGTAGCGGCGCATGTCCAGGATGTGGTCGACGTGCTCGATGTCGACCGGGCACTGCTCGACGCAGGCGCCGCAGTTGGTGCACGACCACAGCACGTCGGGGTGGATGACCCCGCCCTCCTCCTCGGTGCCCACGAGGGGCTTGCCCAGCAGGGCGAGGACGTCGGTGCCGGCGTGGCTCTCGTCGCTCTCTTCGGTGAGCCCCTGCATCAGGTAGGGGGCCTTGGCGTATGCGTGGTCGCGCAGGTCCATGACCAGCTTCTTCGGCGACAGCGGCTTGCCGGTGTTCCACGCCGGGCACTGCGACTGGCACCGGCCGCACTCGGTGCAGGTGGTGAAGTCGAGCAGGCCCTTCCAGGTGAACTCCTCGACCTTGCCGACGCCGAAGGGGTCCTCGTCGGGGTCGGCCTCCTCGAAGTCCAGCGGGTCGCCGTCCTTGTTCAGCATCTGCTTGGCCGGGCCGAGCGCGACGGAGCCGTCGGCGTTGCGCTTGAAGTAGATGTTGATCGGCGCGGTGAAGCGGTGCCAGGCGACGCCCATCGTCAGGACCACGCCGATGACGATGAAGAAGACCCACGAGATGATCAGCTTGAAGGCCGCGATGAGGGCCAGGGCGGGCTCGCTGGGCGGCAGGACCGCGCCGAGCGCGTGCGAGATCGGGGTGGTCCATACCGGGAACGGGAACTCGCCCATCGCGACCTTGATGCCGCGGATCGCGAAGATCGAGACCAGCAGGCCGATGATGTAGGCCTCGACGTAGTAGGCCGTCCAGTGCCGGGAGTTGTCGAACTTGGACTTGCGGCCGATCCGCTTGGGCCCCCTGAGCCGGCGGTAGAGCGTCAGCCCGATGATGCCGACGAGGCTCGCGGCGGCGACGACCTCGATGAAGACGCCGTAGATCGGCCAGTCGTAGATGATCGGCAGGTGGAAGTGGGGGTCCCACACCTCGCCGTGCGCCTCGGCCACCGTGAACACCAGGGCCGGGAACGACACCATGATGAACCAGTGGGCGACGCCGATCCAGCGCCATTTGAGCATGCGCGTGTGCCCGAGCGTCTCGATCAGCGTGTTCGTGATTCGCCGGCCGAAGTCCGCCTTCCGAGCGGCTTCCACCGGACGGCCGACGCCCACGGTGCGGACCATCTGGCGGATGCCATAGGCCCACACCACTACCCCGACCACGGCGAAGGCGGTCGTGATGATCCCCAGAACCAGGTAGAGCATCGCCCGCGGCCTCCCATCATGCTGTCGTGATCCGGTGCGCCACACACCGGAGGTCCACTCAATGTTACTAGCGAGTAATACCGAGCGGGTCAACGCGTCACGGCACCCGGCCCTGAACCGACCGGACGGGATGCCTGGTTGTCCGGTCCCAGGTTAGTGAAGTGCGCCCCCACCGAGTTCACACGGGTCCGCACGAGCGCGCACGACCGGTCGTCTCCCGGATCCCTCCCCTGATCCGCCCCTTGGTCCGGCCCCCGGTTCCGCCCCTGAGCCGGATCGGGATCTCCCCTTGGATGTCCCGGGGTTCTGCGATCGGGCGCGCGAAGAGCGTCCCGATCGGCGACGATCGGGAACAACCTCCGCGTCTCCCGCGTTGACCCCGTATGCGGGCACCCTTGAGTCCACCTGGCTCAAGTGATTTGACAGCAGACGAAACCTGAAGCAATACTGCGCCTGTAAGACTCAACCTTGACGGAGGACGTACTCATGGCACGTGCGGTCGGCATCGACCTGGGGACGACCAACTCGGTCGTCTCGGTCCTGGAGGGCGGCGAGCCCACGGTCATCGCCAACGCCGAAGGCGCCCGGACCACCCCGTCCGTCGTGGCCTTCGCGAAGAACGGTGAAGTGCTCGTCGGCGAGGTGGCCAAGCGCCAGGCGGTCACCAACGTCGACCGGACCATCCGGTCGGTCAAACGCCACATCGGCACGGACTGGTCCACCGAGATCGACGACAAGACCTTCACCCCGCAGCAGATCAGCGCGTTCGTGCTGCAGAAGCTGAAGAGGGACGCCGAGGCCTACCTCGGCGAAGAGGTGACCGACGCGGTCATCACCGTCCCGGCCTACTTCAGCGACTCCGAGCGCCAGGCGACCAAGGAAGCGGGCACGATCGCCGGGCTCAACGTCCTGCGCATCATCAACGAGCCCACCTCCGCCGCGCTCGCCTACCACCTGGAGAAGGAGGACGAGGCCACCATCCTCGTCTTCGACCTCGGTGGCGGCACCTTCGACGTCTCCCTGCTGGAGGTCGGCGACGGCGTGGTCGAGGTCAAGGCCACCCACGGCGACAACCACCTCGGCGGTGACGACTGGGACCAGGCGGTCGTCGACTGGCTGGTCGAGCGGTTCAAGAACAGCAACGGCGTCGACCTGTCCAAGGACAAGATGGCGCTGCAGCGGCTGCGCGAGGCGGCGGAGAAGGCCAAGATCGAGCTCTCCAGCTCCAGCGAGTCCGCGATCAACCTGCCCTACATCACGGCTTCGGCCGAGGGCCCCCTGCACATGGACGAGAAGCTCACGCGCGCGGAGTTCCAGCGGCTGACCTCCGACCTCCTTGAGCGCACCAAGGCTCCGTTCCAGCAGGTCATCCGGGACGCCAGCATCGACGTCAACAAGATCGACCACGTGGTCCTGGTCGGCGGCTCCACCCGCATGCCGGCCGTCGTCGAGCTGGTCAAGGAGCTGACCGGCGGCAAGGACCCGAACAAGGGCGTCAACCCCGACGAGGTCGTCGCGATCGGCGCCGCCCTGCAGGCCGGTGTGCTCAAGGGCGAGGTCAAGGACGTCCTGCTGCTCGACGTGACCCCGCTGTCGCTGGGCATCGAGACCAAGGGCGGCGTGTTCACCAAGCTCATCGAGCGCAACACGACGATCCCGACCAAGCGCTCGGAGATCTTCACCACCGCCGACGACAACCAGCCCTCGGTGCAGATCCAGGTCTACCAGGGCGAGCGCGAGATCGCCCAGTACAACAAGAAGCTGGGCGTCTTCGACCTGACCGGCCTGCCCCCGGCGCCGCGCGGCGTCCCGCAGGTCGAGGTCACCTTCGACATCGACGCCAACGGCATCGTGAACGTCACCGCGAAGGACCTCGGCACGGGCAAGGAGCAGTCGGTGACCATCTCCGGCGGGTCCTCCCTGCCGAAGGAGGACATCGACAAGATGGTCCGCGACGCCGAGCAGTACGCCGAGGAGGACCGCAAGCGCCGCGAGGAGGCCGAGGTCCGCAACAACGCCGAGTCCCTCGTCTACCAGACCGAGAAGGTCATCAAGGACAACGAGGACAAGGTCCCGGCCGAGGTGAAGACCGAGACCGAGGACGCCGTCGCCGAGCTGAAGAAGGCGCTGGAGGGCTCCGACATCGAGGCCATCCGGTCGGCGAGCGAGAAGGTCGCGCTGGCCAGCCAGAAGATCGGCTCCGCCATCTACGGCCAGCAGGGCCAGCAGACCGCCGACGCGCCCACCGGCGCCGAGGGGGCGGCCGGCGGCGCCCAGGCCGACGCGGACAACGACGTCGTTGACGCTGAGATCGTCGACGAGGACAACGGCAAGCGCGAAGGCAACGCCTGAGTCCGAGACGGTGAGGGAGGAGGCGTAGCCAATGGCGTCGCCGGAGAACGAGAACGGCGAGGAACGGCAGGGGCCGGTGATCCGCGACAAGCGGCGCATCGATCCCGAGACCGGCGAGCTGCGCACCCCGGAGGGGGCCGCCGAGCCCGCTCCGGGCTCCGAGGCCGATGCGGTCGAGCCCGAGGAGGCCGAGGAGACCGAGGTCACGGTCGTCGATGACGCCGAACTCGCGCTGCTGCGCGAGCAGCTCAACGACCGCACCAACGACCTCAAGCGGCTGCAGGCGGAGTACGCCAACTACCGCAAGCGCGTGGACCGGGACCGGACCGCCGTCCGGGAGCAGGCGCTGGCCCAGGTGATGGGCGAGCTGCTGCCGGTGCTGGACGACATCGGCCGGGCCCGCGAGCACGACGAGCTGGCCGGCGGGTTCAAGTCGGTCGGCGAGTCGCTGGAGTCGCTGGTCGCCAAGTTGGGGTTGAAGAAGTACGCGGAGAAGGGCGACGAGTTCGACCCCAACGTGCACGAGGCCCTGACGATGGTCCCCTCGCCCGAGGTGAGCGTCCCGACCGTCATCGAGGTGTTCCAGCCCGGATACCTCGTCGGCGAGCGGGTGCTCCGCCCGGCCCGCGTGGTCGTGGCCGGCCCGGACGAGGAGGAGGGCGCCGCCGCCGGCGAGGCGGCCGAGCCCGAGGCGGCGGCCGGGGCCGGTCCCGGCCCGGTCGAGGGCGCCGCCGAGGACGGAGCAGACGGCGAACAGCAGAGGTAGCAGCGGAGCGCGCCCCGGGGCAGGCCCCCGGGGCGCGCTCGGATCCGGGCGCGGGGATTCGCGCGCGGCCCCGGCCCACCGACAACCGAGGACGAAGCGGGAGAAGGCAAGCGTCGATGAGCACCAAGGACTACCTGGAGAAGGACTACTACAAGGTCCTCGGAGTCTCAAAGACGGCCACGAAGGACGAGATCAAGCAGTCCTACCGCAAGCTCGCGCGCAAGTACCATCCCGACGCCAACACCGGTGACAGCGCCGCCGAGGACCGGTTCAAGGAGATCTCCGAGGCCTACAACGTCCTGTCGGACGAGAAGCGCCGCAAGGAGTACGACGACGCGCGCTCGCTGTTCGGCGGCTCCTACCGGCCGGGCGGAGGCACCGGGGCGGGCGACTTCAACCTCGGCGACCTGTTCGGCCAGGGCACCGGCACCGCCGGCGGGGGCGGCGAGCGGCTCAGCGACCTGTTCGGCGGGCTGTTCGGCGGCCGCGGCGGGCGCGCGAGCACGCAGGCCCGGCGCGGCGCCGACGTGGAGACCGAGACCAAGCTGACCTTCACCGAGGCCGCCAAGGGCGTCACCCGGTCGTTCCAGCTCACCAGCGAGTCCGCCTGCCCGACCTGCCAGGGCACCGGCGCCAAGGTCGGGACGACGCCGCGGGTGTGCCCGAAGTGCTCGGGCACCGGCCACGAGAACAAGAACCTGGGCGGCTTCTCGCTGTCCGAGCCGTGCAGCGAGTGCAAGGGCCGCGGCCTCGTCGTCGACGACCCGTGCGCCACCTGCCACGGCAGCGGGCGCGGCAAGAGCACCCGCACGATCCAGGCCCGAATCCCCGCGGGCGTCACCGACGGCCAGAGGATCAGGATCAAGGGCAAGGGAGCGCCGGGCGAGCGGGGCGGGCCGGCCGGAGACCTCTTCGTGGTGGTGCACGTGCAGCAGCACCAGTTGTTCGGCAAGACCGGCGACAACCTGACGATCACCGTCCCGGTGACCTTCCCCGAGGCGACGCTGGGCGCCGATGTCCGGGTGCCCACGCTCAACGGCCTCCCGGTCACCGTCAAGATCCCCCCGGGCACCCCGAACGGCCGCACGTTCCGGGTCAGGGGCAAGGGGACCCAGCGGCGCGACGGCACAGCGGGCGACCTGCTGGTCACCGTCGAGGTCGCGGTGCCGCAGAACCTCAACGGCGCGGCCAGGGAGGCACTGGAGAACTTCCGCGCCGCGACAGCCGACCAGGATCCGCGCAGCGATCTGGAAGCACGCGCTAAGGGGGCGTGACAACCATGAACCACCCCGCCTTCGGAGACGACACCCCGGTCTACGTCATCTCGGTGGCCGCGGAGCTGTCCGGGCTGCACCCGCAGACCCTGCGGCAGTACGACCGGCTCGGCCTGGTGTCCCCCGGCCGTGCGGCGGGGCGGGGCAGGCGCTACTCCATGCGCGACATCCAGCAGCTCCGCGAGGTGCAGCGGCTGTCCCAGGAGAACGGCATCAACCTCGCGGGGATCAAGCGCATCCTGGAACTCGAACGCGAGGTGGCCGAGCTGCGCGAACACCTCTTCCACCTGCGCAACGAACTCGACGCGGCGCGCACCGCGGTCACCCGGCGCACCTCGGGGCGCTCCGGCGGCGGCGAACTGCTCCCGGTGCGGCGCACCCGCGTCACGATCTTCAACACGACACCTCCCCATCCGCCGGAGCAGTAGCACCGGTCCCGACCTCACGGGCCGCGTTCCCGCCGGTTCGCGGCCGGCGAGGCCGTGCGGAAGGGGAGGCGACGACTCGGTCAGAGGGGGCGGCGAGGCATGGACTACAAACTCACCAAGAAGAGCCAGGAGGCGCTGTCGGTCGCGCTCCGGCGCGCGACCACCGACGGCAGCCCGCAGGTCGAGCCGGTCCACCTGCTGGCCGCCCTCGTCAACCAGGGCGAGGGGATCATCCGGCCCCTGCTCAAGGAGGTCGGGGTCAATCCCGACGAACTGAACCGTCAGATCGAGGAGGCCATCGCGGGCCTGCCCAAGGCCGCCGGCGCCACGGTGAGCGCTCCGGCCAGCTCACGGCAGTTGATCATCTCGCTGAACACCGCGGCGCAGCGCGCCAAGCAGATGGAGGACGAGTTCGTCTCGACCGAGCACCTGCTGGTCGGGCTGGCCGCCGACGGCGGCGGGGCCGCCGAGCTGCTGAAGGGCGCCGGGGCCGCGCCCGAGGCGCTGCTGGAGGCGTTCGAGCGGGTGCGCGGGCACGGCAGGGTCACCTCGGAGAACCCGGAGGAGACGTTCCAGGCGCTGGAGAAGTACGGCGTCGACCTGACCGAGCAGGCCCGCTCCGGCGCGCTCGACCCGGTCATCGGCCGCGACTCCGAGATCCGCAGGGTCGTGCAGGTGCTGTCGCGGCGGACCAAGAACAACCCGGTGCTCATCGGCGAGCCCGGCGTCGGCAAGACGGCGGTGGTCGAGGGCCTGGCGCAGCGCATCGTGGCCGGTGACGTGCCCGAGTCGCTGCGCGGCAAGCGGCTCGTCTCGCTGGACCTGTCGGCGATGGTGGCCGGCGCGAAATACCGGGGCGAGTTCGAGGAGCGCCTCAAGGCCGTCCTGACCGAGATCAAGGAGAGCGACGGCCAGGTCGTCACGTTCATCGACGAACTGCACACGATGGTCGGCGCCGGCGCGGCCGAGGGCGCCATGGACGCGGGCAACATGCTCAAGCCGATGCTGGCCCGCGGCGAGCTGCGCATGGTCGGCGCGACGACGCTGGACGAGTACCGCGAGCGCATCGAGAAGGACGCCGCGCTGGAGCGGCGGTTCCAGCAGGTCATGGTGGACGAGCCGTCGGCGGCCGACACGATCGCGATCCTGCGCGGGCTGAAGGGGCGCTACGAGGCCCACCACAAGGTGCAGATCGCCGACTCCGCCCTGGTCGCGGCCGCGACGCTGTCCGACCGCTACATCACCGCGCGGTTCCTGCCCGACAAGGCCATCGACCTGATCGACGAGGCCGCGTCCCGGCTGCGGATGGAGATCGACTCCCGGCCCGTGGAGATCGACGAGCTCCAGCGCGCCGTCGACCGGCTGAAGATGGAGGAGATGGCGCTCGACAAGGAGTCCGACCCCGCCAGCCGGCAGCGCCTGGAGCGGCTGCGCGCCGACCTCGCCGACCGGCAGGAGCAGCTCAACGGGCTGGTCGCCCGCTGGGAGCAGGAGAAGGCCGGGCTGAACAGGGTCGGCGAGCTCAAGGAGCGCCTGGACGACCTGCGCGGCCAGGCCGAGCGCGCCCAGCGCGACGGCGACTTCGAGGCCGCGTCCCGGCTGATGTACGGCGAGATCCCGCAGCTCGAGAAGCAGGTGGAGGAGGCGTCCTCGGCCGAGGAGGAGGCCGAGGCCGAGGCCACCATGGTCAAGGACGAGGTCGGCGCGGACGACGTCGCCGACGTCGTGTCGTCGTGGACCGGCATCCCGGTGGGCCGCCTCATGGAGGGCGAGACCACCAAGCTGCTGCGCATGGAGGACGAGCTCGGCAGGCGGCTGATCGGGCAGGGCAAGGCCGTGCGCGCGGTCTCCGACGCGGTGCGCCGCGCCCGCGCCGGCATCTCCGACCCGGACCGGCCCACGGGGTCGTTCCTGTTCCTCGGCCCCACGGGCGTCGGCAAGACCGAGCTGGCCAAGGCGCTGGCGGAGTTCCTGTTCGACGACGAGCGGGCGATCGTGCGCATCGACATGAGCGAGTACTCCGAGAAGCACTCCGTGTCCCGCCTGGTCGGAGCGCCCCCCGGCTACGTCGGCTATGAGGAGGGCGGTCAGCTCACCGAGGCGGTGCGCCGCCGCCCCTACACCGTCGTGCTGCTGGACGAGGTGGAGAAGGCGCACATCGAGGTCTTCGACACCCTGCTGCAGGTGCTCGACGACGGCCGCCTCACCGACGGCCAGGGCCGGCAGGTGGACTTCCGCAACACGCTGCTGATCCTCACCTCCAACCTGGGCTCGCAGTTCCTGGTGGACCCGGCGCTGGAGGAGAAGGGCCGGCAGGACAAGGTTATGACGGTGGTGCGCAACACGTTCAAGCCGGAGTTCCTGAACCGGCTGGACGACGTGATCATGTTCGACGCGCTGTCCACGACCGAACTGACCCGGATCGTCGACCTGCAGATCGACCGGCTGGGCCGGCGCCTGGCCGACCGCAGGCTGCATCTGGACGTCACCCCGGCCGCCCGCGAGTGGCTCGCGCTCACCGGCTACGACCCGGTCTACGGCGCCCGCCCGCTGCGCCGCCTGGTGCAGGCCTCCATCGGCGACCCGCTCGCCAAGGCGCTGCTCGCGGGCGACCTCAAGGAGGGCGACACGGTCGTCGTCGACCTCGACGAGACCAAGGACGCCCTGAGCGTCACCCCCGCCACCGTCCCGACCCCCACCTGACCGTCCGGGGTGCGGCCGCACCCCGGACGCGGTACGGCGGTCAGCGGGCCGCTGATTGGATGAGGTCGGCGGCCCGCACCACGCCTTCGCGTTCGCGGATCGCGGCGCCGATCTCGTCCAGGTGGCGGCGGAGTCCGACGTTGCCGAGCAGGCTCTCCACGCCGGCGCGCAGCTCGTCGGGCCGGAAGCCGTAGGCGTCCATGCGCAGCCCGAACCCCAGCTCCTGGACGCGCTGGGCGTTGTCGTACTGGTCCCAGAACAGCGGCAGGACGATCATCGGCTTGCCGAAGTGGAAGGACTCGGTGACGGTGTTGTTGCCGCCGTGCGTGATCACCAGGTCCACCAGCGGCAGGATCTCGGTCTGGGACAGGAACTCCTCGCCCCACATGTTCGGGGGCAGCTCGATCTCGTCGTGGCGGGGGCCCTTGGAGACGATGTAGCGGTGGCTGGTCCCGCCGAGGACGTCGATCACCCTGCGCATCAGGTCGACGTCGGCCGAGCCCAGCGAGCCGAGGCTGAAGTAGATCAGCGACCCCTCGCCCTTGGCGATGTGGTCCGGCAGCTCCGCGGGTCCGCCGGTGCGGCGCACCGAGGAGTCCAGCCGGTGCCAGCCGTCGCCGAGCGGGCGGCGGTCGGTGTAGTCGGCCACTTCGGGATAGAGGTAGAGGTTGAGGTCGCCCTCGGGCATGAACCGCATGTGCGGCAGCGCGGGTGCGCCCTGCTCCTGGACGTAGGCGTTGAAGTCGGCCCACATCGCCCCGTGGGTGCGTTCGAACTCGGCGTGGAACGCGGTGGCGGCGCGGCGCTCCCCCGTGGCCAGGCCCGAGAAGGGCGGCGGCACGTCAGGGCCGGGCATCTCCAGCGGGTTGCAGGAGAGCATGCGCACGAACGGCGCGTCCGCGGTGGCCAGGGCCGGGAACAGCACCACGTTGTCCTCGACGACCACGTCGGGGCGCACCTCGGCGATGATCCGCCTGAGCTGCGGCTCCGCGTAGCGGACCCCGGAGATCAGCTCCTCGTAGATGGGCTTGACCACCGTCTCCAACTGCTCCGACGTGGTCTTGCGGAACTGCGGGGAGATCTCGGCGATGTAGTCCTTCCAGAACTGCCCCGCGTCCTGCTCGGCGCCGCCCTCCTCCGGCGGTGGCGCGAGGTCGACGAGGGCCTCTTCGAAGCCCAGTGGCGCCAGCCGCCCCTTCCACGACGCCTCCGCGGCGAAGACCACGCGGTGCCCGCGCCGGCGCAGGACGTCGCCGATCCCGATGCAGTTGTTGGTCGGACCGTAGGCGCTTTCGGGCATGAACAGCACCGTCAGTTCCCGATCTGCCATCAGCCAGAGCACCACCTGTCGCTTTTGATACCGGATAGCCGTTTAGCACCCTATGGGACCTATCGGGCGATTCCACTGGGCGCACGGGAGCCATACCCCTATGTGAGTACCAGTTTTAATTCTTCGGCAACAGTGCCTTCGGCGGAAGAATTTGACGGTCGTTGACCCCCAAAGCGCCTGATTCCGTTGAATAGCAGGTCAGATGGATTTCTTACGTGCAATTGCCCACATGGGATACACCACTCTGTCCTCCGGGACCGGAACCGGCCGTGCCTCCCGCCCCTCACCCGACCCGGCCGATCCGCTCGATCTCGTCCGCCGCGAGGTCCAGCCCGTTGCGCTCCCTGATCTCCGCGCCGATCTCGCGCAGGTGCTGGCGCATCCAGGCGTTGCCGAGGAGGCGCTCCATCGCCTCGTGCAGCTCGCGGAAGGTGACCCGGTAGGTGTCCAGCCGCGCGCCGAACCCGAGCTCCTGGATGCGCTGGGCGTTGTCGTACTGGTCCCAGAACAGCGGCAGCACCACCATGGGCTTGCCGAAGTGGAAGGACTCGGTGACGGTGTTGTTGCCGCCGTGCGTGATCACCAGGTCCACCAGCGGCAGGATCGTGGTCTGCGGCAGGAACTCCTCGCCCCACATGTTGGCGGGCAGCCGCAGCTCCTCGTGCCGGGGCCCCATGGAGACGATGTAGCGGTGCACGGTGTGCTCCAGCATGTCGATGAGCCGCTGCATGAGCTCCACGTCGGCCGAGCCCAGCGAGCCGAGGCTGAAGTAGATCAGCGACCCCTCGCCCCGCGCGATCTTGTCGGGCACCTCGAAGGGCTCGTCGGTGCGCCGGACCGAGGACTCCAGGCGGACCCAGTTGGGGTTCATCTCCCTGCGGTCCACGTAGTCGGCGACCTCGGGGTAGAGGTAGAGGTTGACGTCGGCCTCGGGCATGAAGCGCAGATAGGGCAGCGGCCCGGCGCCCTGCGTCTGCACCCACTGGTTGAACCGGCTCCACAGCCTGCGGTGGGTCCGCTCGAACTCCACCCGGAAGCGCCGCCACTGGGTGCGGTCGTTGGAGGGGTAGCCGGAGAAGATCGGCGGCACGTCGATGCCGGGGACCTCCAGCGGATTGCACGAGGCGATCCGCACCAGCGGCACGCCCGCGGTGGCCAGGGCCGGGAACAGCACCACGTTGTCCTCGACGATCACGTCGGGGCGCACCTCGGCGATGATCCGCCTGAGCCGGGGCTCGGCGTAGCGCGCGCCCTCGGTGAGCGTGGCGTAGATGTCGGCGGTGACGGTGGTGAGCTGGTCGAACGTCGGCCTGCGGAACTCGGGGGAGGTTTCGGCGATGTAGTCCTTCCAGAACTGCCCCGGCTCCTCCTGCCGCCCGTCGGCGGGCGGCGGGGCGAGGTCGACGAGCTCCTCCTCGAAGCCCAGCGCCGCCAGCCGCCCCTTCCACGACGCCTCCGCGGCGAAGACCACGCGGTGCCCGCGGCAGCGCAGGGCGTCGCCGATCCCGATGCAGTTGTTCGTCGGTCCGTAGGCGCTCTCCGGTAGGAACAGCACCGTCAGCCTCTGCCCGTCCATGAAAACGGCCTCCGCACCGAGAATCGCGCCTGATCGATGCGTCGATTCAAGTCGGTTGCGGATCATTACGTCAACACGGGGACCGGCGTCCCAATTCGTGACCATTCAGGTGATTTGGTGTCTTGGCACCGTTTTATCCGCGCTCCCGATTTCCGAATCGGCGCGCGCATCCCTGGCATCCCTGGAATCCTTGAGATTCCTGAGATCCCAGGACCCCTGAGATCCTCATCGGTCGCGGATGACGACCGTGTCGGCGAGGCGGTCCCCCAACCGCTGGTGCCGCGCGCTCAGCAGCATGCTCAGCAGCCCGATGAGCGGCAGATCCACCGGCAGCACCAGCCACCGCACCAGCAGCGCGCCGCGCGTCACCGGCATGCCGTCCGCGGAGACCACGCGGATGCCCGTCATCCGCATGCCCGTGGTCTGGCCGCGGCGCGAGATCGGCCGCGCCACCCAGTACCAGGCGTGGGCCGTGATGGCGAGCAGCAGCACGAGCAGGGAGACCGCGGCGAACAGCCCTTCGCCGGCGCCTCCGGCGCCCAGTGGTGCGACGAGGAAGAGCGACAGGCTGAGCAGCGGCAGCAGGGACGACAGGACGGCGTCGAGGAGCCCCTGCGCCACCCGCCGGCCCACCACCGCGGTGCTCCAGCGGGACGGCGCGCGCAACTGGTGGGCGGAGGACGCCCCGGGCCGCGCCATCGGTCCTCCTCACGACTCCTCGGTCGACCGGTGCCCGCCGAATCCGGATACCCGCGTTCTGCCATCCGGAAGCCGACGAACGCGAGAAGATCACGTTACAGATCGGGCGCGGTCCC
The DNA here is from genome assembly GCF_013408795.1 of Spinactinospora alkalitolerans. Taxonomy (NCBI): domain Bacteria; kingdom Bacillati; phylum Actinomycetota; class Actinomycetes; order Streptosporangiales; family Nocardiopsidaceae; genus Spinactinospora; species Spinactinospora alkalitolerans. The sequence continues at coordinate 121,637 of NZ_JACCCC010000001.1, read as the reverse complement.
GGTCGTTCGCGCCGGGTCCCGGCGGGTTCATGACAATCTCGGCGATGCCGGGCGGCCAAACGTCGGTATTGGAGGCGCACGCATGCGGTTCGGGCACGCTCTGGGCCGAGACGACGACGCTCCGCGCCGGCACCACGACGAGTTCACCGGCGTGGTGCTGCGCGCGATCACATTCCAGTTGGGGCACCGCCTCTTCACCCTCGCGCGCGAGGGCGCCCTCGGCGAGGGCCTGCGCGGCGCCTGGCAGCGGGCGGCCCTCGACCTCCCCGAGGAGGAGCGGCTGCCGCCCGTCGGGCTGTCCGTGCTGCACACCGAGCGCGGCTCGCTGGAGGCGGTGGTCGTGGTGCTGCCCCAGCCGATGCGCGCGGGCGAGGCCTACCTGGTGTGCGGAACGCGCGTGACCGACCCGTTCCTCGGCCCCTCCGACCCCGACTTCTTCCTGCTGGAGGCCGACCGCACGATCCGCGGCCCGCGCACCCACCGGCGCACCCGGCTGGCGCGCTGGACCCGCGACGGCCGCCGGTTCGATCTGGGCGAGGGCCCTCTCCCCGAGGTCAGCGCGCTGCTCGACGCCATCGCCCGGATCATGGCCATCGGGTCCTGAACCGGAAGCGGCCGGGCCACTGGCAAAGACCTACTACCGGGTAGTAACATCTATTTGTTACTAGTCAGTAGATCGCGTGTGCAGACACAGCGGCCAGGACACAGCGGAGCGCGCCATGACGCATTACAAAAGCAACCTCCGTGACCTCGAGTTCAACCTTTTTGAGGTCTTCAAGCGCCAGGACGTGCTGGGAACCGGCCCGTTCGAGGAGCTGGACGAGGACACGGCTCGCACCATTCTTGACGAGGTCAACCGGCTCGCCACCGGGGTCGTGGCCGAGTCGTTCGAAGACGCCGACCGCAACCCGCCGGTCTTCGATCCCGAGACCAACACGGTACGGATGCCCGAGAGCTTCAAGCGCTCCTACCAGGCCTACATGGACGCCGAGTGGTTCCGGCTGGACCTCCCGCCCGAACTCGGCGGCAGCAACGCCCCCCGTTCCCTGGTGTGGGCCGCGGCCGAGCTGATCCTGGGCGCCAACCCCGCGGTGCACATGTACTCCGCCGGTCCCGGCTTCTCCACTGTCCTCTTCAAGGAGGGCAACGAGGCGCAGAAGAAGTTCGCCGCCATGGCGATCGAGCGCGGCTGGGGCGCCACGATGGTGCTCACCGAGCCCGACGCGGGCTCCGACGTCGGCGCCGGCCGGACCAGGGCCGTGCAGCAGGACGACGGCACCTGGCACATCGAGGGCGTCAAGCGCTTCATCACCTCGGCCGAGCACGACATGTCCGAGAACATCTTCCACCTCGTGCTGGCCCGCCCCGAGGGCCACGGCCCCGGCACCAAGGGCCTGTCGCTGTTCCTGGTGCCGAAGTACCTGGTCGACGAGGACGGCTCACTGGGGGAGCGCAACGGCGCCTACGTGACCAACGTCGAGCACAAGATGGGCCTGAAGGCCTCCACCACGTGCGAGCTGACGTTCGGCGCCGAGCACCCGGCCGTCGGCTACCTGGTCGGCGACAGGCACGACGGCATCCGGCAGATGTTCCTGGTCATCGAGTACGCCCGGATGATGGTCGGCACGAAGGCGATCGCGACGCTGTCCACCGGCTACCTCAACGCGCTGGAGTACGCCAAGGAGCGCAGGCAGGGCGCCGACCTGACCCGGCAGTCCGACAAGAGCGCGCCGCGGGTCACGATCACCCACCACCCCGATGTCCGGCGCAGCCTGATGACCCAGAAGGCCTACGCCGAGGCGCTGCGCGCCCTGGTCGTCTACACCGCCGTCCAGCAGGACACGGTGCAGATCGCCGAGGCCGCCGGCACCGACGCCTCCGCGACGGTCGCGCTCAACGACCTGCTGCTGCCGCTGGTCAAGGGCGTGGGCTCGGAGCGCTCCTACGCGCTGCTCTCCGAATCCCTGCAGACCCTCGGCGGCTCCGGCTACCTGCAGGACTACCCGATCGAGCAGTACATCCGGGACGCCAAGATCGACACCCTCTACGAGGGCACCACGGCGATCCAGGGCCTGGACCTGTTCTTCCGCAAGATCGTGAAGAACGGCGGCCAGGCGCTGGGCGCGCTGATGGGCGAGATCCAGGAGTTCGCCGACAGCGAGGCCGGCAACGGCCGGCTGAAGGTCGAGCGCGCCGCGCTGGCCAAGGCCGCGACCGACGTCCAGGCGATGGTCGAGGTCATGGTCGGCGACGCCATGCGCTCCGCCGAGGAGACCGACGAGCTGTACAAGGTGGGCCTGAACGGCACCCGGCTGCTGCTGGCGCTGGGCGACCTCGTGCTCGCCTGGCTGCTGCAGCGGCAGGCCGAGGTGGCGCTGGCCCGGATCGACGGCGCGAGCGAGGCCGACAAGGACTTCTACACCGGCAAGATCGCGGCAGCCCGCTTCTTCGCCGACCAGGTCCTGCCGCGCCTGGCCGCCGAGCGCGAGATCACGGAGCGGACCACGCTGGACCTCATGGAGGTTCCCGAGTCCGCGTTCTGACGCCGATGCGAGCGGCTGCGGGCAGCGGTCGTCCGGGGCCCGTAACGGGTGCGGGGGCGGGGCGGTTTCGGCCGCCCCGCCCCCGCTGCTTCTTCAACGGAAACCCGGTTTTGGGTAATGTGTGCGGCCTGCAGGGGGTAGGGCAGACCAATGTAGGTTGGTGCACACAGGTTGTCCCGCATCGCGTCCCGGAGGTGGCAGATGGGCATCGGGCTCGGCATTTTCCTGGTCGTCGTCGGTGCCGTGCTGAGGTTCGGCATCACCGCCGACGTGCAGGGGATCGACCTGGCCGCCATCGGCATCATCCTGATGATCGCCGGGGCCGCCGTCGTCGTGCTGACGCTGATCCTGGCCGCCATGCGCGGCAACCGGGACAACGAGGAGCGCCTGCCCGGCGGCGGCCGCCAGTTGTGAACCCGTCCCGGCCCCGGCCTCAGCCCCGCTTCGGATAGCGCCGCAGCAGGACGGCGAGGACGGCCGTGGCGAGCGCGGTCATCACCGCCAGCGGCAGGAAGGCCGTCTGGAACGCCGCCCCGTCGTGCGGTTCGGGCCGGATCTCCAGGATCAGCCCCGCGCTCAGCGTGGCGATCACCGTCGTGGTGAAGCCGCTCATGTTCACCAGGCCGGAGGCGACCCCGGTGCGGTGGGCGGGCACGCCGTCGCGGGCGAAGTCGAACGACAGCGCCGGCGCGATGACCGACCCCGCCGCGCTCACCGCGAGGACCGCCACGACGACGGGCGTGGGCGGCGGGCCGCCCGGCCAGACCGCGATCGCCAGCCACCCGGCGCTCAGCAGCGTCCCCAGCGTGATCGCGAACGGCCGCCGAACGCGCGGGGCGCGCCCCACGACGGCCCCCAGCACCGGCGACAGCCACAGGGTACCGATGCCGAGCCCGGTCAGCAGCAGGCTCGCCACCGCCGGCGTGAAGCCCAGCCCCTCCACCAGGAACGGATATCCCCACAGCACCGTCAGCGTCGTGTAGGGCGCCATGACGGCCGCGTGGTGGGCCATGCCGACTCGCGGCCCGCGGGCCCTCAGGGCCTCGGTGACACTCGCCCGCACCGACATCGGGATACCGCCGTGGGCGCCGACCGCCCCGTCGGGGCGGTCCCGCACCAGCAGCGCGACCAGCAGTGCCATCACCAGGGTCACCGCACCGGCGCCGAGGAAGGACGGGGTCCAGCCCACGCCGCGCAGCGCCGCCGAGAGGGGGGCGACGCTGGTGATCTGGCCGAGGCCGCCCATCGTCCCGGTGAGCGCGCTGACCAGCGCGTACCGGGAGCGCGGGAACCACAGCGCGCCCAGCCGGATGACGTTGAGGAAGGTCACGGCGTCGCCGACGCCGATGAGCACTCTGCCGAGGACCGCCGCCTGGACGTTGGGCGCGACGGCGAAGAGCAGCACGCCCAGCGCCATCGCCGCCAGTCCCATGAGCAGCATCCTGCGCGGCCCGACGCGGTCGGCCAGCAGCCCCGTGGGCACCTGCAGCACGACGTAGACCAGCAACTGCAGCATCGGCAGCACCGACAGCAGCGCCGGGCCGACCGCGAAGCGCTCCTGGGCCTCCAGCGCGGCGACCCCCATGCCGTTGCGGTGGAACATGGCCAGGAAGTAGGCCGACACCGCCGTGCCCCACACCAGCCACGCGCGGGCGCCGCCCGGCGGCTCGGCGGGTGCGGTCGCCACGATGCCTCCGGCGTCCCCTGCGGCCGGCGGGGCGGTGGAGGAGGCCCGGCGGCGGCGGTTCGTCCCCAGGCTCATCGGTTGGACCCCAGCAGGGTCGCGGCGGAGTCCATGTGCGCCCGCACGGCCTCGCGCGCGGCCGCCGGGTCCCCCGCGCGCACGGCGGCCAGGATCGCGGAGTGCTCCTCGATGTTGCGCCGCATCCGTTCGACGGTGCGGGCGCCCTCCTCCATCATCCGGAGCTGGCGGTCGCGCAGCGACCCGTACAGGTTGATCAGGATCTCGTTGCCGCTCGCGGTGACGATGGCGCGGTGGAACTCCCGGTCGGCCAGGATGAAGGCGTGCCGATCGGATTCGAGGCCGGCGCGCATCTCCTCCAGGTGGCCGGTGAGGGCCGCGGCGAGGTCGAGCCGGGCGGACTCACCGGCCCCGGCCGCCCGCTCGGCGGTGAAGCCCTCGACGAGCCGCCTGGTCTCGATGACGTCGTTGATCTCCTGCTGCGACACGGGGACGATCAGCGCGCCGCGCTTGGGGTAGAGCCGGACGAGCCCTTCAGCCTCCAGGCGCAGCAGCGCCTCGCGCACCGGCGTGCGGGAGACCCCCACATCGGCGGCGATGTCGCCCTCGCTGACGAGCTCGCCCCCGGCGTAGCGGCGGCTGAGGATGGCGTCTTTGGCGAACCGGTAGGTGCGATCCGTCGCCGAATCTTTTAAATACATGTTGTATCTATGATAAGGCCCCGCGCCGATGCGTGCGCGGGCACCCTCCTCCCCGCCCGGCGGCGGGGCGTTTCGGAGGCGCGGCCGCGGGTCCGCCCGGCGGAACGGTCACGGTCGGTGACGAAACCGGCGGACACTTGAAGCCCAACGTGATGACGCCGATACGAACGGTGGAAGAATCCTCGAAATCCCTGGTCTGCCCGCGCTCCTGGCCGGAAGCGCGCTCACCAGGGACTTCTCTGCGCAGAGGGAGGCGCCACGAGCCCGCACGCCCCCTTGACCAGCCTCAACGAAAGGAAAAAGGGGCTTAATGATCATGAAACCGCTAATATGATCAGCACCACCGACCGGCCCTCACGTACCGAGGACGCTGATGTCTGAGTTCCCCCCGTTCACCACCGTTGAACCCCCCGTCCGGCGACGCGACGGACGTCCCGCTCGGGATACACGCGCTTCGAGTGGTATACGCACCCTCCACCTGTGGGTCTGCGTACTTCCCGCAGCCGCTATGGCGCTCCTGGCCTTGGCGGCGATGGCGGCCGTACTCGTCGCCGCACCCTCCGCCGCAGTGACCGGTGCCGTATCGGCCGTGGTCGCGGTGGGGGCCGCGCTCGTCCTGGCCGCCGCCTTCTATGGGGCGGGACGCGCCACGGACCGGATCCACGAGCGGATCGACGCCCTGCGGTCCTCGTGCGCCGATGGTCGGGAGGACCTGCGGCGGCTGGTCGAAAGGACGGAGAGCGGCGAGCGCTTCGCGCCACGCGACGCGGTCCCTCCGTCGATCGAGGACGATGACCCCTTCCGGCTCCTCGAGGCGGATCTGCAGAAAGAGCGGCACGCCGCACAGGACGCCGTTCTGCGGATGGCCGGCTCGAGGCCCGGCGGCGAGAGCGATCAGCAGGTCGAGGTGTTCGTGAACGTCGCCCGGCGGATGCAGTCGCTGGTCCACCGGGAGATCGGTCTGCTCGACGAACTGGAGGCGCAGGTCGAGGACCCCGACCTCCTCAAGGGCCTGTTCACCATCGACCACCTCGCCACCCGCATGCGCCGCCAGTCCGAGAGCCTCGCGGTGCTCGGTGGTGCCGCGTCGCGGCGCCAGTGGAGCAGACCGGTGGGCCTGTACGAGGTGCTGCGCTCGGCGGTCGCCGAGGTCGAGCACTACTCGCGGGTCAAGGTGGTCCCCCCGGTCACCGGCACCCTGGACGGCAGCGCCGTCGTCGACGTCGTCCACCTGATCGCCGAGCTCATCGAGAACGCCACCAAGTTCTCCCCTCCCCGCACCCAGGTGCTGATCCACGTCGAGAACGTCACCGCCGGCACGGCCATCGAGATCGAGGACCGCGGTCTGGGCGTCCAGCCCGATGAACAACGCCGGATCAACGGCCTGCTCGCCGACCCCGGCCGGATCAACATCGGCGAACTGCTGCGCGACGGGCGCATCGGACTGTTCGTGGTGTCGACCCTCGCCCGCAAGCACGGTGTAAGGGTCCAGCTTCAGACGAATGTCTACGGGGGGACCCAGACCGTCGTCGTGTTGCCGAAAAGGCTGGTCGATCCTCTGTCCCAGGACCGCGGACTCCGATCGCAGAAGCAGTCGACGCGCCCGGAACCCACCTCGGTGGCCGCCGCCCGTCCCGCCGCCGAAGCGTTTTCGACGCAGCCCCCGTCATACGCGTCCGGGCTCCACACCGGCTCGAGGTCGGATCCGGCGGTGAACGGGCGGAACACGGAGAACGGCCGTTCCGGCGGGCCGGCGACCACCGCGCCGGACGCTCCGCGGGCGGCGCCGCCCCAACGGGCCCTCGGTACCCGACCGGGCGCGCAAGGGCTCGGCCGAGAACCCGCACAATCCCCCCCGGCCGCTGATCGGACCTCCTCCCCTCCGGCGAACCGCAGTGAGCGTCCGCCGCTACCGGAGCGCCGCGTGCAAGCGCACCTGGCACCCCAACTGCGCGACACGCCCAAACACGACGGTGCGGGCGCTGATCACTCCCCGGGCCTGATGGCCGCCTTCCAGAAGGGCTTCAGCAGCGCCGAGGAGGAGACCGAAGGCACTTCCTCGGACCGTACCGACAGCACCAGCTGACCAAGCACCGCTTGTCCCTCCCGAAGGAGAGTTCATCCACAATGGTGAGCCCTGTTCCCTCGAACCAAGATTCGGACCTCGTTTGGCTGCTGGGCAACCTGGCCGAACGGGTTCCACATACCCGCAGCACCGTCCTGCTGTCCTCCGACGGGCTGGCGAAGGCCGTCTACGGAATGGACGTCGACGGCGGAGAGCAGTTGGCCGCGATCGCCTCCGGGCTCTTCTCACTCGCGCGCGGCGCAGGAATGAAGTTCGGCAACAGTGACGTGATCCGGCAGGTGGTGGTGGAGCTCGACGACACCCTGCTGTTCATCTCCTCGGCCGGCTTCGGTTCGGTCCTGGCCGTTCTGGCGGATCGGGAAGCCGACGCGGGCGTCCTCGGTTACGAGATGTCCCAGTTGATCAAGAGTGTCCGCCCCTTCCTTGCGACGCCCGCCCGGTAAATATGGCGGTGTCAGAAGAAGAACTGTGGCTCGACGAGAGCGCCGGACGCCTGGTGCGCCCGTACACGGTGAGCAACGGGCGCACCAGCCCCACCAACAAGCTGGACCTGCTGTCCCTGGTGAGGGACACCGGTCGGGTGGCTCCGCCCCAGCTGGATCCGGAGCACGCACAGGTCCTCGAACTGTGCCACGACTCCACTTCGGTGGCGGAGATCGCGGCGCGCCTGCGACTGCCCGCGGTGGTCGCCAAAGTCCTCCTTTCCGATCTGGTCGACTGCGGCGCAGTCACCACGCGGGCCCCCGGCTCAGCGACCGATCCCACCGACCGATTCGTACTGGAGGCGCTACTCCATGGCCTACAACAGCGACTCTGAGCCGTTCCCCACTGCGGTCAAGCTTCTCGTCGCGGGCGGTTTCGGAGTCGGGAAGACGACCTTCATCGGCTCGGCGAGCGAGATCGAGCCCCTGAGCACGGAAGAGCTCATCACAGCGGCCAGTGCCGGCACCGACAGCCTGGCGGGGGTGGAGAACAAGTCCACCACCACCGTGGCCTTCGACTTCGGCCGCATCACCATCGACTCCCGTCATGTGCTCTACCTGTTCGGAACCCCCGGACAAGAGCGTTTCTGGTTCGTATGGAACGAGTTGTCCAACGGGGCGCTGGGCGCGGTCGTACTGGCCGACTCCCGCCGCCTGGAGGGATGCTTCGACGCCATCGACTTCTTCGAGCATCGCGGCATCAAGTTCACCGTCGCCGTCAACGAGTTCGACGGAGCCTTCCACTACGAACCCGAGGAAGTGAGGGCGGCCCTCAAGCTCGCGCCCCACGTACCGGTCGTGCTGTGCGACGCCCGCGACAGCAACTCCGCGACCTCTGTGCTGGTCACGTTGGTCCAGCACCTGCTCACCGCCGCAGTGCCCTCCCACTCGGCCTGACCCGCTCGAAGCACCCGCCAGATTATGGAGCCCCGCCGTGTCCAACGAACCCATCGAAACCGTAGGCCACCTGCTGACCCCCACGGACCACGAGACGTCCCTGCGCGCGGCGCGGATGCACGAGCTCGGTCTGCGGGACTTCCCCGACAAGGAATTCGACGAATTCGCGTACGAGCTCGCCCAGGCCACCGGCGCCCCGTTCGCGATGGTCAACTTCATCAGTGACGAGCGCCAGTACTTCGCCGGCCTCTACGTCGCCCCCCGCACCCAGACCGACTCCGCGCTGGCGGTGGCGTCCGCCCCGACCGAGGAGCCGGATCGGGAGATGCCCCGTGACCACGGCTACTGCCCGCACGTGGTGGTCCGGCGCCTGCCGCTGGTACTGGACGACGTCTGCGACTACCCGCGGTTCGCCGGTAACCCCGTGGTCGACAAGATCGGTATCCGCTCGTATCTGGGGGCACCGCTGATCGACCGCACGGGCACGGCTCTCGGGACGATCTGCGTCGTGGACCGCGAGCCGCGCCCCTGGGGCCGTCCCGGACTGGAACTCATCAAGGAGAGGGCCGCGGAACTGGTCTCCCGGATCCACCGGCGCGGGGCCGAGGGGGAATAGGTCCGCGTCCCTCCGGACCCGCCCCCTTGAGGCTCCGGTGGCGGAGCGGCCCCGACGGTCCGGCCCTCCTTCGGACGGAACCGCCGAGGCAAAACGCGAAATCGATCCTCAAAGGCGCTGTGAGGCTGCGGCGGTCGGCGACCGATGACGGCACCATCGTCGCCGGTCCGCGTCCCGCCGCAGCCCCATCAGCTCAGGAGCGGACGCCGGTCAGGATGTCTCTCCCGCTTCCACGGGAACAGCGAATCGCTGCGACCACTGCCCCCGGTCCGTTCCCAGCGCCACTTCGCCCAGTCGGAGCAACTGCACATCGGAGGTGCCGGCCGGAGCGAAGATATGGTGCGCGTCACGCAGGAACCGTTCGATCGGCCGATCGGTGTAGAGCCCGCATGCGGCGTGCACCTCCATCGCGTTGCGCGCCGAGTCCAGGGCGCTCTCAACGTTGATGAGCTTGGAGTTCATCAGCTCAGCGTCGCAGGGGAGGCCCTGATCCAACATGTGCACCGCGTGATAGGCGGTCAGCCGTGCGGTCATCAGCCGGGACTGCATCTGTCCCAGCTTCATCTTGATCGAGGGAAGTTCGGACAGCGGTTTGCCGTACCGGTACTGATTGGCGGAGAACGCGCTGGTCTCCTCCAGCAGTGCCTGATGGATCCCCAGGGAGACGGCGGCGAGATTGGCCCTGCCGTACAGGACGCTCGAAGAGTAGGCGACGGCCAGGCCGTCCCCTTCGTCGCCGAGCATGTTCGCCGCGGGAACACGGCAGTTGTCGAAGACGAGTTCGCCGAAGCTGAAGCCGTGTAGGCCCATGGCGGAGCGGTGCGGGCCCAGGGAGAGGCCCGGGCGATCCGACTCCACCAGGAACGCCGACAGCCCCTTGGAACCGGTTCCGGTGCGGACGACGACGCCGTGCAGGTCGCCGACGTGGCTGTTGCCGACGTACACCTTCCGGCCGTTGAGGATGTAGCCGTCCCCGTCGCGCACCGCGCTCGCCGTCATGCCGAGAACGTGACCGCCGGACTCGTACTCGGTCACGGCGATCGTGGGCATGCAGCTTCCGTCGGATATGGCCGGCAGCCAGTCCTTCTTCTGTTTTCCGGTGCCGTAGTGCATGATCTTTGCCACGCCCAGCTGGGACGCCTGTACGACGGCCCCCATGGCTCCGCTGACCCGTGACAACTCTTCGATGATGATGGTCTTTGCCAGATGCCCCAGCCCCATTCCGCCGTACTGGCGGTCGACCGTGGCACCGATCCAGCCTTGTTGGGCGATCAGCCGGGACAGCTCGTGTTGTACGGACCGGGATTCCTCCATGTCCGCCACCCGAGGGAGTACTTCGGCTTCCGCGAAAGCCCGAACCTCTTTCCGTAGACGCTCGTGACGCTCCGTGGTGAACAAGCCGACCATGCATCTCCTCACGACGTGTTGTCAGCTCGGACGGTCATAAGTGGTGCACCAGCGACTGTTCCGTCCCCAAACAGACCTGCAGGATCATGTTGATCATACTGATCATAAAACTCAAGCTACGTTTGACTTACCTTAGTTATTTACGGACATGGCAGAACCAGATTTATGTCGAGGAGTATTTGGCGTCCATCCATAATGATCAAGCTCAAGGCCTTACGACCTCTCTCGACATGGAGCAGAAGCATTTAGAATCGAGTGGGCGCACGTCAACCGGAATTGCCGAATCCCGGTGGGCAATGAGCCCTCCCTGTGACTTTCATCTCCATGGGTCGTTCAATGCCGGGCCCCGCACGATGGCACGGGGGTCACGTACCGTAGTCGCCGCCCTGATCGAGCTTTGACCGCCGTGCTCGCAGGGCGAGGTGGGACTTCCGGGTCTCGGTCCGTTGTGCCGCCGGCTGCACGCACTGCGGCAGTCCCCGTGCGAACCCGATCGCCGGGAATCAGTGAGGCAGCACGGGCCCGGCCCACCCCGCCCGCTCCTTCGCACCCACCACCGTTCGACCCGCCCTCCGGCACAGCCGCGGACCGGTCTCCCGGGAATCCCGCCGTCGGCGGGGACCGGAAAAGAAGAAGCGGCGGAGCGCCGCAGCGACGGCGCGCCGCTTACCCGGAGCCGGCGTTCGGTACACGACAGCCGGGTGCGGCATGGGCCACATGAGCAGCACGAATGAATCCCGGACCGCTGGGTAGGCGCGCGGGACCGCCCGCGCCGCAGCGGAAGCAGGGGCCTCCCCCGGACCGGGGGCGCCCCCTGGTCTTCATCCAACCCTGAGCCGCGCCGCTCCCGCGAGCCCCGGCCACCGGCCTGTGGATAACGCTCTGACCAGGCCAAACACCCCTGCTCCCCAAGTTTTACCCTGACTTGGAGTGTGAGATGGCCAATATTTGCCGGGGCCGCCCCCTAGGGGTGAATTCCTGCTACTATCCGGATTCGCAAGCATAACTGCGAGGTAACGAGACCCCTTCGTTGCCGTTCTCATCTTCATGGAGAATTCGCAGGCCGCAGCATGTCCCGACCACCGTCGGGGCACTCACCCCCCCACGGCGAGGCGGCTGAGCAGTACGGGCCCGCGATCGGGCGGCGGCGAGCGCGCCGCACCTGAGTAGAGCCACCGCAACGATCGCGGAACCGAACCACATGAGGAGACGTCTTTGAACGAGCTGCGCCACTCACGCCTGAACAATCCCCGGGCCTTCCGGGTGAAGTCGGCGGAAGCGGCACGGGTGAAGCGCCCGCCCCGCCACGCCTTCCGCGCCGATCGGGCGATCGAGGCACTGTGCAGCGAGCTGGCCGCGGTGGCGGCCCGCCCGATGTACCAGGCCGGCACCTCCGACATGGCGGTCATCTCGGTGCGTCGCGGAATCAGCGTCTGGTGCCGCGGCGGCAAGTTCATCTGGAACGACCTCTTCGGCGAGACCGTCACCCATCCGGCGAGCGACCCCGCCGGTGCCGCGGCGCTGCTGCGCCCCATCCCGCACCGCCGCTCCGCCCAGCGCGGCCGCCACCACTCGCTGGACCTCACCGCGGCCTGAAGCCGCGGCCCCTTCCGCGGCGGTCTCGACCCTGTGGGGGTCATCGCAGCGTTTTCAGGCCCGATAAGGTCGAGATCGGCGAGGGATCCACGTCAGGACCGCCGGAGCAGGCGGCGCATCACCACTCCATGAGCCCGTTGCGATAGGCCCAGGTGGCGATGTCGACCCGGTTGCGCGCGCCCACCTTGGCCTGCACGCTCGCCAGATGGCCCTTGACCGTGCTCAGGGAGACGTGCAGCCGTTCGGCGATCTCGACGTTGGTCAGGCCCAGCGCCAGGGCGCGCACCGCGTCGGTCTCCCGTTCGGTCAGGACGGCCGCGCCCTGCTCCCGCGCCGGACGCGGGCCGGAGGCCTTCGCGGTGAAGTGACGCAGCAGCCGCACGGTGACGCTGGGCGAGACCAGCGCGTCGCCGCGCGCGGCGGCGCGCACCGCTTCGAGCAGCAGGGCCGGGCCGACGTCCTTGAGGAGGAACCCGGCGGCCCCGCCCTCCAGGGCCGCGTGGACGTACTCGTCCAGGTCGAAGGTCGTCACCACGACCACGCGCATCGGATCGGCGACGCCGCGCCCGGCCAGGCGCCGGGTGGCCTCCAGGCCGTCGATGCCGGGCATCCGGATGTCGAGCAGGCACACGTCGGGACGGTGCCTGCGGGCCAGCTCCACCGCCTGCAGGCCGTCACCGGCCTCGGCGACCACCTCCATGTCCGGCTGGGCGTCCAGGATGCTCTGGAAGCCCGCGCGCACCAGAGGCTGATCCTCGGCGAGAAGGACTCTTACACATCTTACAGGCGACCGGTTTTCGTAAGGCTCAGACACGGCAACAGCGTAAGCGGCAGGCATACAAAGGGCCCCGGAGCCGTCGCCCCGGGGCCCTCTCCCCCCATCCCCGCCGTAGCGGGGCGTCTCACACCTCCGGTGGTCCGTCCGCGCGATGCCACGGGCCGTCCGGACCCAACCGGTTGAAACCGTAGCCTCGGAGGATCACGGCGGTAGGGCCATCGTCCGCGTCGTCCACAGCGTCCGTCTCCGCGTCGTCCTCCGGGGCCGCGGCGGCCGTCTCCGCGTCGTCCGCCGTGGCGGTGGCCCACGCGGCCACATACGCGGCGGCTGAGACCAGCGACCGCGCGTCCGGCCCGTGGCCTTGGTCGTGGACGTGCGTTAGCCAGCGGCCCCCGACTCCGCGGGACACGGTGCCCAACTCACGGCCGTCCGCGTCGAGAACGAGGAAGTGGCACGCGGAGCCGTCCGGGGCCGTCTCGTTCAGCATCTCCGGATCGGGAATAAGGCGGTACGTGCGGTTCTCGCTCATTCCGCGGCTCCCATCGCGGGCTCAGCCGGCGCGTCCAGGACGACCACATGCCTCATGAGAATCCACGCGACCGCGGCATCAAAGGAACTCAGCGGCCCGTGATCGTCGCCCTCACGGCCGTACGCGGTGGGGTACCAGGCGGACGCGTCGGCCCCCATCGCGACGGTCCCCAACGGGGTGCCGTCGGTGGCGAGCACCACGTAGACCGTCGGGCGGCCGTCTTCGTGGTCGCAAGCGTCAATGGACGGGCTCACAAGGAACGCACCTCCGGTGTTGGTCATCAGGCCACCCCCGCCAGGTCCACCAGGACGGCCACGCCGCGGCGCGTGCGCTCCGCACGCTCCCGCGCTTCGTGCGCGGTGTAGTACGCGCGGACCATCGCTGCCTGCGGCTGGACGTCGCGGGCAGGAGCGGCGGGTGTGTAGGTCAGCGGGGCCGCGTAGGGGCTCCATGCGGGCCGAACCGCGGGAAGCGGGGCGGTGGCGTAAGGGCGGACGCGAGGGGCGTTGCGGGGCGTGGTACGGGCCGCGTGCGAGCCGCGCGCGGGGCGAACGAGTCGCGCAATCGCGCACAGCACGGCAACTAGGATGCTCATTGGCAAGCGCTCCAATCGCTTGTCCGGGCCCCGGGCGTTCGCACCGCCGCGGGGCCGCTCTGTTGTTGTGGTCCGAACTGTACCCCACTAGTCCGCGGTGTACGCACTGATCCTTGGACTACCGCGCACTTCCTCAAAAGTCCGCCGTTACCCCTGCTAATGCACGCTGGTCCTATGGATATGCCGACCGGGTACGGCCCCGACTCCGAGATAGACCACGAGGGCATGCATCCCGTGTGGCTGCAACTGGCCGCGATCCTTGCGGCACGCATCGAGTCCGGGCGCTACGCCGCGGGGCGGCCGGTCCCCTCGTTGAACCAGCTCAGGCAAGAGTTCGGCGTCGCCCGCGGGACGGCCGTCAAAGCCACGAACCATCTCGCAGACCTGGGACTTGTCCGCGCGGTCCACGGCAAAGGCGTGTTCGTCCTTCCGCGAACGCGGGGTTGACAGCGCGCGGTCAGTGGCGTAGTACGTGCGCGCGCGGGCCGACTGCGGCTTGAGCGGTACGGCGCAAGTCGCGGGGCGCAAAGAAGGGGGCCGGAGCACGCGGCCCGGCCCCCTCGTTCACGCGCCTAGCAGCTCGAGCGTGGTCTGATACGGCCTACGCGGAGGCGGAGGCACGTCGCGGGAGCACTCAGCGCAGCTACCCCCGCGCTCAAGTGGCTCGATCACGGTTCGCGGAGGCGACTGAACCGCCCGCATGCCCGCGCCCCGGTCGTCCGGCCGCAGGTCCGTGTAGACCGCCGGGGCCACGCGGGCGGCCACGGCGGCGGCACACGTGCTAGAGCACGCGACGTGCCGCATCGTCACCGGGAATCCGCCGCGAGAGCGGGTCACACTGATCGTCCGTCCGGTCATGCAGCCGCCTCCTCAGGCGTTCCTACGCGGGCATACCAGACGTCCAGCGGCGTGTTCCGCCTGCTGATATTGCACGCGCCGTGTGCCGCCCGCACGTTCTCTACCGCCGTCCCCGCCTCGCCGCCCGCGATCGGATCCAGGTGGTCCCACTGGATTTCATCTCCGGGCTGGAAGGACCCGAAGCAGAGATGGCACTGCCAACGATCCTCGTCTTCGTGACGCTCCAGCCATTCGCGGATGCCGGACCCGTCATCGGGCAGCCCGGCCAGACGGGCGCGGCGACGGGCCATGACGGAAGCGTGGACCGCGCGGTACTCCGGTGACCGCTTCCGCGCGGCTTCCCGCTCCCGATAGTCCGGTGTTGCCCGGTACGCGCGCAGGTAGGCTTGCCGCTCTGGTGTGGCGTGGTGCGCACGGTCGTATTCACGGGTACACGCCTTGCAGTCCGACCGGTGCCTTTGCGTGCCGTCCGCGCGCCTCCCGCACCGCTTGTATTCGCTCTCGGGCTTCGCGGCCCCGCACTTAGTACACGTCTTCACACAGCTACCCCCTCCGCGTCGCGCGTCGCAATGTGCATCCACACGGCGGCCGCATACTCCCCGTCGCGGAGCGCGTCAGCGTGAACGATGATCACCTGGTCGCGGTCCGACATGGCGTCGTGGAACGCGTCCCTACCATCCTCTGCAATCGCGGAGTGCGCGGCGTCGGTGAGTTCGTCAAGGAGTGCGCTGCACAGAACGAGCGTGTTCGCGCGGGGGTCGTCCGGAGAGTATCCGCCCCGAACGGCTTCCTCCGGGTCGCCCCCGGCAATTTCGGTGAGGGCCTGCGCAGCGCAAGCGGCACACTGAAACGGCGTAAAGTCGGACATGGCGGTTTCTCCTCTTGGTAGTAATTCGCGGAATGCCGGGCGGTAATTCGCGGGGCCGGAACGACACGGCGGCAAGGTCAGCGGCACGCGCCCGTAGCCTTCAACTCGGCAAGCTCCGCCGCGCGCCTTTTCGCGCGTTCCGCGGCGGCCGCTACCAATTCCGCTGGCGGGTCTTCTGATTCGGGGAGCGGCTCGCCCGCGTCGTCACTCGGGTCGATTCCCGTTCGTTCCTGCCAGATTTCGCGTGCTGCGAGGGCCCCGAAGTAGCGGGTCACAATATCGTCGGGGTCGTATTGAAATGCCGGGTGTAGCGTGCGGACGTAGTACGGGATGGGCTCCTGGCGTTTACGCGCTCTCATAGATCGGCCTTTCTCCGCGCGCGTCGGATGAACGCGGCCGACGGCGGTTTCCGTTCTGCGAACGGCGTCGACTCCCCGGCCTTGATCGCGTGGTACTGATCGATCCCGATATCGGACTCCCAGCAACCCAGAGCCGCACACCACACGCGATAGGCGCGGGTCGGGTCCGGGTCCCAATAGGCCGCGTTCACGTCCGCGCCCCACGTGGGCAGTTCGCGGGAGGGCGGCCGTGTGCGCTTCACCCGGCCACCGCCTTGCGGACACCGTACGTACCTCGCATGCCGCGCCTTTGCGGCCGCGTTTCGTCTGCGCCCTCCGGGAGCCTCAACGCGGCGGCAATGCGTGCGTAAGCCTGCGCCATCTGGCGGAACTCCGTAATTACCGGGCTCACGCGGCCGTCAAGCGTCGTCACCGGAGCGTTGTGCATCTCCGCGACGAGTCGGTCTAGGACGTCGGCCGTCTCACAGAGCCGCACGAGGAGTCCGTGTTCAGCCGCGTTGAGTTCCCAGTCCTCGCACACGTCGCGGTAAAGGGCGCGGCCCGATACGCCGAGGTGTTTGGGGGCTTCGTCCACGGTTCGCCTCCTCTCAGGGGCGCGTTTCATCGTTGCTGGTCAGCGGGTCGGCGGAATTATTCAGGTCTCACGGAATCTGCCACGGTATGCCACCCGGTGGCATTTCGAAGGGGGTCCGCGGGTCACCCCCCTGGCCTGCATAAACATCGGAGCGGAGCGGCAGGGCTACCGCTAGTCAGTAGCTCTACCGCTCCGCTCGCTTGGCTCCGCGTCTACGCGGTCAGCTCCGCGCCTTACTCGCGTGGCTACGCGGCAACCTCGGCGGGCAGCTCGATGCGGACAACTGCCTTCGGGTGTGGAATCCCGAAACCGACACGCATGATCGCGCGGACTCCAACGGAGTCGGAGCCGAAGTACACGTCGCGGCTCAGTGCGACCGTCGTACCCTGGCGGAGCACGATGTACAGCAGCTCCTGCGGGATCGCATAAATCACGTCCTGAGGCACGTAGCGGTTCACGTGCAGCGGCACACCAGCAACCTGCTTGCGCGCGGCCATCGTCGCGTCCGCGCCCAACAGTGGGACGTTGGAGCCGTCACCGGCCTTGAGCTCCGCCAGTCGCAGGGCGGTAGCGGGCGACGTCACAAACGCGGTGGTGGTCGCGCCCTCGGTGGCCGCGACGCTTACCGCTTGCTCGAACAGGTCGGTGTTGATCAGCTCGGTACCGGTGATGACGGACAGCGTCCCCGAGGTGTGCGCCTGCGCAAGCCCCGCCGGCGCGCCGGTGACCTCGGTGAACAGGGCCGCGTCAACCTTGCGGGCCAGATCGCGCACCATCGACGCACCCACAGCGTTAAGTGAGTCAACCTCGCTATCCATGACCAGCTCGTTCGTGACGCGAGCAAGGGCGGCTACCTTGCGGGGAATCACGACGACTTCCTCAGTCGCCATGTTGCTCAGCGGAATATCTGCGCCCTCGGCGGTCCACGCCCCGTCGACGTCGTCGGTCAGGACGGGAATGCGAAATTCGGGGGCGTCGACGCGAACGACGTTGCCAATCTGCGTGGCCGTCGCCGCGTCTACGAAGGGCTGAACAACAAGGGCGTTGACCTGCTCCGGCTTGAGCAGAGCGGCGTTTACCGCGCTATCCATGATGGATCTCCTTTAGGTGTTGTTATTGGTCAAAAGGACTCCTCTGCTCCGGGCATCGGAATTGGGTGGACCGCCAGGGTCCGGGGTCGGCCGTCGCCGCCGCACCAGGGCAGGCGCAACGACGGCCGGAAGTCTTGGTTCGCGGGGGTCAACGCACCTGGCGGAACGCTTCCGTCCAGGTGCGCCCGCCCCCTTCATTGTTGGGATCGCGGCTGGACTTCAGGTGTCCGAACTCCCTCGGCTTGTGGGTGCGCGTCATCGGGCCGTCGTAGCGCGTCGGGGCTGCCCAGTGCGGCCGCTGCTCCACCACGCGCTTAGCGGCTTCGGCGACCGCTTCGGCGTTGACAGTGCCGTCGTCGGCAAGCAGCGACGCCATCTCGACATCGCCACCGACGAACAAGTCGGCCCCGTCCGCCAGGTGCTCGCCAGCGAGCCGCGTCACCTCCGCGCGCTGCATAGCCTCTAGACGGCTCTGTGCGGCCTCTAGGGCCGCTTCAGCCTCCCGGAGCCGTGTCCGTAGTCCCTGCGCTTCCCGCCGCGCCTTGCTGGCGTCCTGGGGGCCGTCGGCCATCTCGCCCGCGGAAACGTCGGCCGTCGCTTCCTCGCGAGGGGTCGTCTCATCGCTCATCGCGCACCCCCGATGACGCCGTACAGGACGGGAATCTCACGGCGGATCACACCCGCCGCGTCGCCGTCGACGCCTTCAACCGCGACGGTGTTGGTGATCAGCTCCGCGCGCATCTTGTGCGGCCCGTGGGCCGCTTCGCGGCGGGCCACGCTGCGCGCGATGCGCTTATCCGTCAGCGGCAGATCGGTGACGGTCTGCTCAATGAGCTTTTCCATGGGTCCTCCGAGGGTGATCGGCGTGTATCTGCTAGTGCGCACCCCCGGGAGCGGCCCGACGCGGCTGCTCGACCGGGGTGCGCGGCCACCAGGGAAGGGAAGAACCTGGCGGGGTCTGTCCGCGAGTCGCGGGAAATGAGAAAAGGGGGCCGCTGATCCGGGAAACGAGGGTGCGGCATCACCCATCGTTCTACCGGGCCAGCGGCCCCCGTCCCGCGCAAGCGGGAAGATCATCATCGGTGTCACGGCCATGCCGGGCCGTCCTGCGCGGGAGTGAAGCGCACCCGGGGGCAGCCGTCTCCGACTACCTCCCGGGGACCACCGTCACCCCACGAGGGAGAACGCGTCACCACGCGTCCTTGTTACGTGAATGGCGTCCAGGTGTTCGCCCAAATCAGGCAGGGTGGCACTCGGACTCCCGGGCGTGTCGCGATTAGGAGGCGCGCTGCAAAGGCACGCGCTTGCGTCCGGTGCCAGATGGCCGCGGCCGCGGCGCACCGGGGGCGAGCCGCCTGCGTGCGCCCTTGGTCGTCTGCCGCTTCTCGGCCCGGAACTCGCCCGCCAGGTCGTAGCCGACCCGCGCGATCCGCCGTTCGGTCTCGAGCTTCGCAAGGCGGAGCGCTTCCGCGTGCAGCTCGGGGTCAGGCCATTCCCAATCCGAGTCAAGCGGGTGCTCTCGCCATGGGTCCGGGGAGTGCGCGGGGTAGCGACCGGGCAGTCCTCCCGGCCCCTCCGGGCCGTCCGCGAACACGTCGCCTGCGGACACGTTGTGCTGCTTGCAGTACAGCCGCACCGCGTGCTTCCACACGCTGTGCGCCTGAACCATGTCGCCATCAAAGTTCCACATGTAGGACGCGGGGGCGCGGAGCCACGTGGGGTGCTGCATAGGTACTCCCTTCAAGTCGTTGACCAGGGCGAACGCGCCGCCCCGCCGGACGCCGTGCGCCAGCGCCCGGAGCAGCCGCGTATAAGCCCCTCACGGCTTGTCCTTCGGGGGCTTATACGCGGCTGCTCCGGGCGCAAGCACGGCGGACGGCGGGGTAAGCAAGGCGCAGGAAGGCACGAATCGGCCCCCGGGCGTCACCCATCGCGGTCAGCGGACGACCCCGTCGCCGTCCCGCGTCGTGGGCAGGGAGGCCAGCGGCGGCGCGTGAAGGCGCGAGAGCGGCCGCGTCGACAGCACAGAAGCCACATGATCAACACAGAGAGCCCAGAATCGGCGAACCTTAGCCGACTACCAGAGTGCCCTCACTCGCCCTCTCACGGCTACCTTGTGGCCGTGCAGCCGCATAGCACCCCCCTCGCCCCTCCGGGGACGGTTCGCGAGAGAAGGCCGGAGCATCCCCCACGCGCCCGCGAGACGGCCGCAGAGCCGCGAACGGTGCGGCCCCTGGCCGCGGAGTCCGGCCCGCGGCCCCGGAGGGCCCACAACGCGGGCAGAACCGACCCGCGGGCCGTCGGAGAAAGCGGCTCCGGTCCCCGCCGTGGGAAGCGGCAGATTTTTACCTCTCTGACAAAACCTCCCTTACTAGATAGGAAAGTCTTGAGAGACCAGATTTGCCGCTCTCACAGCATCGTCGCAGTTTAGCCCGGGAACTGGGGACCCCTCATTTTTGCCGCTCACGGCAGATCCGCACGGCGGGCGCTCCCGCCGCGAGGGGCGCGAGGGTGGCCGCGCACATGACCCGTAACGCCTAGGTAACCGCATGCGCCTATCGCGCTCCCGTTCCCTCGCGGGCTAGGGCTCCGGCCCCGCCGTAGGGTGGGGCAAATTTCTTCCCCTTAGACAAAACCTTCTATATATATAAGGAGACTTTCAAAAGTAGATGACGATTTGCCCCAAACCCCCTGTTTTCCCAGTTCAGTCATGGGGCAAAAATTGCCCCATGGGGCAGATGCGCAGGGCGGGCGCTCCGGCCGCGAGAGGTGCGGAGGGCCGCGCACACACTCGCCGTGGTGGCGCGGTAGCCACGCGTGTCCGTTCGCCGGCACGCCGGGGCCCACGAGGACGGGCTCCGGCATCCCGCGAAGGGACACCGGGGCCCGGAGGGCGGACGGGGTTGGCTAGGCGTCGGCCGTGTCGTGGTCGGCCCACTCGATACGCACGCGTTCGTCACCGTTGAACCGAATGCCTTGCCGCGGTGCCTTGACCACGGTCACGCAGTTGATCGCAAGCCGGAGTAGATCCCGCTTCATCGGGAGTTCAGCGGCGTTCCACGCTTCGTAGATCGTTGCGTCGTCGCCGCTCAGGAACGGCAAGTCCAGGGATGGGGACGACTCCCAGCGGGACAGTTCTGCCTTAGCGGCCTCTACCGCGTCCGTCGCCTCTTGCAGCATCGGACCGAAATAGCGCCGCGCGGGACCGTCATAAACGCCGCTCTGCCGGTCCTGTAGCAGCCGCTCTAGGTCCTTCTCAGCGGCCCGGAGCGAGGCACGCGCGGCGGCCTCCTCTTCCGTCTCCTCCGGCTTCACAAGGGCCGTCCAGCGCTGTGACACGACGTGCAACAGCGGGTCACCCGGTTCCGCGTTGGTGAGCCGTGCCACCCACGCGCGAAACACGTACTCCTCCAACTTGTCCGCGCGCACCGATGCCCGCGCGCCACACGAGCGGCCCCCTAGCGTGGCCTGACACGCGTATGACCGTCCTTGGAACGGCATGGAGCGGCCACAGCCGCCGCAACGGGCAAGGCCCGTCACCAGATGCTTAGCGCGCGTGTTTCGCTTGCCGTCGTTCGCGGGAACAGGTCGACCCACCTTGAGCCCTTGGAACGCGGCTAGCGCGTCGCGCTGCATGGCGTCGGTGACCAGTCCGGGCACGGGGTTGTTCTCCGCGTCGCGCAGACGGACGCGCTTACCGGACGCGTCGCGGTGAATGGCCCTACGGCCCTTGTCCGTGACCTGGACTTGCCAACCGGCGTACGCAGGATGCTTGAGCATGCCGTGTACGGCGCTGTACTGCCACCGGGCCCCACCGGGGGACGGCACTCCGGCCCCGTCCAGCCAACGGACAAGGTCCCGCGTGGACGCTCCCTCTACAGCCACACGGCGGAACATCTCCCGGACCACGTCGGCACGGGACGGCATCCCCGGAGCGGCCGGAGTCTCGTCCGGGGACAGCACGCGGTCACGCGACACGACGTATCCCCACGGGGGACGGGCGGCCACCCACCGGCCCGCGTCGCGCTGCCGGTCCTTGGTGTCCTTGACGCGGCGCGAGAGGTTCTCGGAGTACTCCCGCGCTTCCTCGGCCCGGTTGATGATCCACCGGCGGTCACGCGCTTCGTTGGAGTCAAGCCCGTCCATGTCGAACACAACGCGAGCCTTACCGATCACCTGCAACAGGTCTGCCGCTCCCTTGCGGCTGAACCGGTCGATGGCGTACGCCCACAGGGCGGGAACTTCCCCGTTCGCGAGTGCGGCTAGCGCGCGGTCGAAGTCGGCCCGCTCAACGTCCTTGAAGCCGGACGCAATGTCCTTCCAAACCTTGCGCACCGTGTAGCCCTCACGGGCTGCCCAACGTCGGCCCTGTTCCTCTTGCGCGTCCGTGCTCAGTTCCTGCCGGTATCCGCGCACAAGCTTGCTCTTACGGACGTAGAGGTCAACCTCTCGCGGCCCCGTGCTGCTGTCCATGTTGTGATCCTATGAACCGTTTACCCAGGTCACGCACTAAGTGTGCATGTGTCCTGGCCTCCTCGGCCAGCAGCACCCGGATCGTCATCGTCGGAGCCCTCCTTCTTCCTCCGCCTGCGGCACCGGCACCGCGCGGTCCCCGCTGCCGGGTCCCCCGGCGTCGGATTCGGCCAGCGGGAGTTCGGCGGACAGCCGCCAGCCGGGGCCTTCGCGCATCTGGCCGGAGGTGCACGAGCCGCCGAGCAGCCGGGCACGCTCCTCGACTCCGATGAGCCCGTAGCCCGCCCCTTCGCTCCGGAAGACGCCGCGGCGCTGCCCGTTGTCGCGCACGTCGAGGACGACCGTTCCCGACGCACGGGCCACCTCGATGGTCACCAGGGTCGCCCCGTGGGCGTGCCGGAGCGCGTTGGTGACCCCTTCCTGGGCGATCCTGACCAGGGCCGCGCCCACCTCGGCGCCCGTCCCCGCGAGGTCGTCCGGCAGGCGCACCTCGACCCTGGGCCGCCCGATGTGGCCCGGCCGCTCCAGCGCGAGCAGCCCCGCGGCGGGGTCCGGTGCCTCGGACGCGCCGCCGTCGGCCTCGCGCAGGATGCGCACCATGCGCCGCATGGATGTCAGCGCGGTGGCTCCGGCCTCTTCGATCGCCGGCAGCGCGGTGGCGACCCGTTCCGGCTCGGTCTCGGCGAAGTAGCGCAGCGTCTGCACCTGCACCACCATGCCGGTGACCTGGTGGGCCACCACGTCGTGGAGTTCGCGCGAGATCTTCAGCCGTTCCTCCCTGCGGACCTGTTCGGCCTGTGCGCGCCCTTGCGCGGCCCGCCATCGCAGGTAGCAGCCGGGGCCGATGAAGACGAAGGCGAGCGAGGCCACCTGCTCGACCTGCTCCAGCGGTTCGGGCCGGTACCACCACTCGCTGGGCATGCGCCAGTCGTTGGTGACCACGGCCAGCGGAGCGAGCACGGCCGCAACGGCGACGGGGACCGGCCCGCAGCGGTAGGCGACCAGATTGGCGACGAGCAGCAGCGCCGCCCCCTCCGCCACGCTGAAGGAGAAGCCGAAGCCGCCCTTGGGCAGCGTCCACAGCACGACCGTGGTCCCCGACACGAGGACGCACGTCCCGATGCCGACCGCGGCGGTCCACCCGCGGCCGGCGCGCGGCGCCAGCGCCGACAGGGCCGCCGCCGCCGCGACCGCGCCCGAGACGAGCGGCAGCGCCCGCGCCCACCGGGGCATCGGATCCGGCTCCCCTGCGGAGGGCGGCGCGTCGAGGAGGTCCGCCAGATCCCCGGCCCACACGGTCAGCAGCACGGCCGCCGCGCCGATCAGGGGCAGCAGCCGGACCACCCGTGCGGGCAGCAGCGCGTACCAGCGCTGAAGCGCCGTCACCGGAGATCCCATGGCCTCAGGCTAGACCCGCTGGTCGGCTATCCAACGAAGAACTCAGGAGAAGGCCGTCACCGCACCTCCAGCAGGGTCTTGCCGACGGTGCTCCGCGCCTCGACGGCCGCGTGCGCGTCGGCGGCCCGGTCGAGCGGGAACCGCTGCCCGATCACCGGCCGCAGCCGGCCGCCCGGGTCAGCATCATCGCCGTGCGTCCGTCGGCCAACAGCGCCACCGCGCCCTCGAGGTCCACACCGTCCGGCACCTCGACGAGTCCGGCGGCGTCCACGGCGGCGCGCTCGGCGTAGCCGCCCGAGCCGCCGGTGCTGCTCACCACCCGCCTGCCGACCAGCCCCTCGTCGACGCCGGCGCCGACCGACGCGACCGCACCGCCGACGCCGTTGCCCGGAACCGTCGGCGGCTCGGCCGTGAACGGCCCGGCGCCGCCCGCCCGGAACTGCGTCTCCACGAAGGTGATGTTGGCGAACGCCACCTCGATCAGCACCTGCCCCGGACTGGCCACCGGTTCCGGCGCCTCCCCCGCGACGAGCACGTCCGGCCCGCCGAAGGCCTTCGACCACACCGCACGCATGATCCCTCTTCACGATCGACTCGGTCCCCGCGGTCGAGCATGCGACCTCAACCAGGGTTGAGGTCAACCCCCGCTCACCGCACGGTGATCCGACCCACCGCCCGCGCGGCGTCCCGCCGGACCCGATGGCGCCGACATCGATGGAAGGGGCGATGCCGGGCTCCGGGCGCCCCTTCCTCGTACGGCTACCGAGGCCGAGCCGGGTGGTGCACCGGGACGCCCTCGGGTCCGCCGAGCGGTCCCGCGTGCGGGGGGATCTCCTCGCGGGCCGGGCGGATCGCCGCATCCCCGCTTCCCCGAACGCTCCGGCCGCAACAGAACGGCGCCGTCCCGCGGATCCCCTCCGCGGGACGGCGCCGCCTCGGCCGGTCAGCCCCAGATCAGGGCCGTGGTCTCCGGGTCGGCCAGCCACGCGCCGATGTCGCGCAGCACCTTGGAGCCCAGTTCGCCGTCGACCATCCGGTGGTCGAACGACAGCGACAGCGTCGTCACCTTGCGCACGGCGAGCTCGCCCTCGTGCACCCAGGGCATGTCGCGGACCTGGCCGAACGCCAGGATCGCCGCCTCGCCCGGGTTGAGGATCGGCGTCCCGGCGTCCACCCCGAACACCCCGACGTTGGTGATCGTGATGGTGCCGCCGCTCATGTCGGCGGGCGCGGTCTTACCCGCGCGGGCGGTCTCGGTGAGCGACTGCAGCGCCGCGGCGAGCTCGGGCAGCGGCTTGGCGTCGGCGTCCTTGATGTTGGGGACCACCAGGCCGCGCTCGGTCGCCGCGGCGATGCCGAGGTTGACGTAGCGCTTGACCACGATCTCCTGCGCCTCCTCGTCCCAGGAGGCGTTGATCTCGGGGTACCGGCGCACGGCGGTGAGCAGCGCCTTGGCCACCATCAGCAGCGGCGAGACCTTGGCGTCGGCGAACTCCGGGCGCTCCTTGAGCCTGCGCGCGGTCGCCATCATCTCGGTGACGTCGACCTGCAGGAACTCGGTGACGTGCGGCGCGGTGAACGCGCTGCCGACCATCGCCGCCGCGGTGTGCTTGCGCACGCCCTTGACCGGGATGCGCTCCTCCCTGGCGGAGCGGTCGGCCTGCGCCGCCCGCTGCGGCTCGGGCGCGGGCTCGGCGCCCGGCTCGGGGACCGGCGGGACCATCTCGGTCTCGGGCAGCGCCCCGCGGCTGTGCCGCTGCACGTCGTCGCGGGTCACGACTCCGCCGGGGCCGGTGGGCGCGACCGCGCGCAGGTCGACCCCGAGGTCCTTGGCGAGCTTGCGCACGGGCGGCTTGGCCAGCACGGCCACGCCCTCGCCGTTCAGCGGGGCCGACCGGGCCTGCCTGGCCGGGACCTCGGTCGCCTGCTGGGGCTGCGGGACCGGCTGCGGCTCCGGGGCCGGCTGCGGAGCGGCCGCGGGGGTCGGCGGCTGCGCCGGGACCGACGCGGCGGGTGCCGGAGACTGGCGCCTGCGGGCCCTGCGCCGGGTGGCCCCGGCCTTCTCCCCGTAGCCGACCAGGGGCTTCTCCCTGGCCTCGTCCTCGGCTCCGGTGCCCTGCGCACCGGCGCCCTCGGGCTCGGCGGCCCCGCCGCCGGTGTCG
Source organism: Spinactinospora alkalitolerans (assembly GCF_013408795.1). NCBI lineage: Bacteria > Bacillati > Actinomycetota > Actinomycetes > Streptosporangiales > Nocardiopsidaceae > Spinactinospora > Spinactinospora alkalitolerans. Next base: position 95,922 of record NZ_JACCCC010000001.1, on the reverse strand, counting down.
ATGGCGATGATGGGCGTGCCCACGTCGACGGTGGTCCCCGCCTCGACCATCAGCTCCCGAACGGTGCCGCTGAAGGGGCAGGGCAGTTCCACGGCCGCCTTGGCGGTCTCGATCTCGCAGATGATCTGGTTGACCTTGACCTCGTCGCCCGGCTGGACGGTCCAGCTCAGGACCTCTGCCTCGACCAGGCCCTCGCCGACATCGGGGAGCCGGAACTGCTGGACGCCTTGCTGCTGGGTCATTCGCGGATTCACCTGGCCCCTTCTAGAACGCGAACGCGCGGTCGACGCCGTCGAGGACCCGATCGAGATCGGGCAGGTAGTGCTCCTCCAACCGGGACGGGGGGTAGGGGGTGTCGAACCCGCCGACCCGGACCACCGGGGCCTCCAGGTGGTAGAAGCACTCCTCGGTGACGCGTGCGGCGACCTCCGCGCCGATCCCGTGGCTCAGAGGGGCCTCGTGCGCGATGACCAGGCGGCCGGTGCGCCGCACCGAGGCGCACACCGTGTCGTAGTCGACCGGGGAGAGCGAGCGCAGGTCGACCACCTCGATCGAGTGGTCGGTGTCGGCCTCCGCCGCCTGCAGGGCGGTCTTGACCATGGGCCCGTAGGCGAGCAGCGTCGCGTCGGCCCCGGGACGCGCCACGCGGGCGGCGCCCATGGGGGTCGCCGAGTCGACGGCCGCGGCGGTGTCGACGTCGGCCTTCTCGTAGTAGCGGCGCTTGGGCTCGAAGAACACCACGGGGTCGTCGGAGGTGATCGCCTGCTGGATCATCCAGTAGGCGTCCACGGCGTTGGCGACCGTGACGACGCGCAGGCCGGCGGTGTGGGCGAAGTAGGCCTCGGGCGACTCGCTGTGGTGCTCGACCGCGCCGATGCCGCCGCCGTAGGGGATCCGCAGCACGACAGGCAGTTTGACGCTGCCGCCCGAGCGTGCGCGCATCTTGGCGAGCTGGGTGAAGGTCTGGTTCGTGGCAGGGAAGAAGAACCCGTCGAACTGGATCTCGCACACCGGGCGGTACCCGCGCAGCGCGAGGCCGATGGCGGTGCCGATGATGCCGGACTCGGCGAGCGGGGTGTCGATGACCCGGTCGGCGCCGAAGTCCTTGTGCAGGCCGTCGGTGACGCGGAAGACGCCGCCGAGCTTGCCGACGTCCTCGCCCATGACCAGGACCTTGGGGTCGGTCTCCATGGCGCGGCGCAGGCCGGCGTTGATCGCCTTGCCGATGGTGAGGTTGCTGCCCATGGTCTACCGGCCTCCTTCGGCGCCGGCGTCCTCGAAGGAGGCGAGGTAGTCGGCGAACTCCGCGCGCTGGCGGTCGATGTGGACGTGCGGCTCCGCGTACACCTCGTGGAAGATGTCCAGCGGGTCGGGCTCGGGGAGCTCGCGGCAGTCGCGGCGGACGCTCTCGCCGAGCTCCTCGGCCTCGGCCTCGACGCCCTTGAGGAAGGCCTCGTCGGCGATCCCCTCGCGGGTGAGGAAGGCGTGCAGGCGGGCGATGGGGTCCTTGAGCCGCCACTCCTCCAGTTCGGCCGAGACCCGGTAGCGCGTGGGGTCGTCGTTGGTGGTGTGGGCGCCCATGCGGTAGGTGAACGCCTCGATCAGCGTGGGGCCCTGCCCCTCGCGCGCGTGCTGCAGCGCGCTGCGGGTGACGGCCAGGGAGGCGAAGACGTCGTTGCCGTCCAGCCGGACCCCGGGGAAGCCGAATCCGGCGGCGCGGCGGTAGATGGGGACGCGCGACTGCCGTTCCAGGGGCTCGGAGATGGCCCACTGGTTGTTCTGGCAGAAGAAGACGACCGGGGCGTTGTTGACCGCGGCGTAGTTGAACGCCTCGTTGGTGTCGCCCTGGCTGGTGGCGCCGTCGCCGAAGTAGGTGATGACGGCGCTGCCGTCCTCGCCGACCGCTCCGTCGCGCTGGATGCCCATGGCGTAGCCGGTGGCGTGCAGCGCCTGGGTGCCGATGACGATCGTGTAGAGGTGGAAGCCGTGCTCGGCGGGGTCCCAGCCGCCGTTGGTCACGCCGCGGTACAGCGCGAGCAGCGCCTTGTGGTCGACGCCGCGGCACCAGGCGACGCCGTGGTCGCGGTAGGACGGGAAGGCCATGTCGTTGGACCGCAGCGCCCGGCCGGAGCCGACCTGCGCCGCCTCCTGGCCCAGTAGCGAGGCCCACAGGCCGAGCTCGCCCACGCGCTGCAGCGCGACCGCCTCGGTGTCGATGCGGCGGACGAGCACGAGATCGCGGTAGAGGCCGCGCATCTCCTCGTGGCTGAGGTCGAGCGGGTAGTCGGGGTGCTCTCTGAGCTCCCCTTCGGGGGTCAGGAGCTGGATAAGCTCCGGGTCCTCATGCGCGGTGTCGGACACCTGTCGCTCCTCGGGTCTCGGGGCCGATTGCACGGGGTACCGCTGGTCGGCCGGCTCTCCGCCCGCTCACCCGGGGTAACGGGTGGGAGCAGGCGGCCCTACCGCCATCGTGACAGAACTCACCAGTGGCGGCGCAAGGCCCCAACGACACCTTTTGGCCGGTCGGTTCATGATCCCGTAGAACGACAAATGTGCAACTACCAGGACTACCTAGCATTTGCAAGGGCGTCCGAAGAAAAATTCGGAACACCGAGCAACCGGCGGCAACGGCGCAGGAAGGCGCGGGGAAGCCCAGGAGGAAGAGGAGAGGAGAAGGAGCGGGAGGGGGACGAGAGGGAACGCGAGGGATAGGCGAGGGATACGGTCACTCCGCACTCGGAAAGTGGTGACGGAGAGTGATCAGATAAGGAGTGCCTCCGGGCCGGGCCGGCCCCGGGGCGAAAGACGCCGGGAGCGCCTAGGCCGCCGTCTGCATCCCGCGCCCGCGGGCGTGGTCGGCGAGCCGCGTGCGCAGTTGGCGGCGGGCCCGGTGCAGCCGCGACATGACGGTGCCCAGCGGCGTGTCCATGCGCGCGGCGACCTCCTTGTAGGAGTAGCCCTCGACGTCGATCAGGTAGACGACGAGCCGGAAGTCGTCCGGCAGTTCGGCCAGTGCCTGGCGGATGGCGGAGTCGGGCAGGCGGTCGAGCACCTCCGACTCGGCGGAGCGGGAACCGGTCGACGCGTGGGCGTCGGCGGCGGCGAGCTGCCAGTCCTTGATCTCGTCGGTGGTCTCCTGGCGGGGCTCGCGCTGCTTCTTGCGGTACCCGTTGATAAAGGTGTTGGTGAGAATCCGGTAGAGCCACGCCCGGAGATTCGTTCCGGCGCGGAATTGGTGGAAATTGGCGAAGGCCTTGGTGAAGGTCTCCTGCACCAGGTCCTCGGCGTCGGCCGAGTTCCTGGTCATCCGCAGGGCCGCCGGGTAGAGCTGGTCCGCGTACGGCGTGACGGCCGTCACGAAGTCCGGCGCCTCGGCGGTTTCCGGGGTCTGCTCGGTTCCGGCGGTTTCAGCCGCGTCGGTGGTTCGTTCGAGTTCGATGGTCGCCAAATCTCCCCCTAAGGACGACCGTGGATGACTACCACTTGGGTAGACGCATCCGCTGCCCTTCCGTGATGACATCGAAACGCGTGATAAGCGTCACGGAGGGGCCGGTTCGCGGTGTCGCGGGCGCCCGGATCGGGTAAGGGGCGGGGTTCCCGGACGCTCGGGGGGTGGTGCGGATCGTCCGGATCGCACCGGTCCGCGTCCCGGCCGCACCGGCCGCACCGGGGCGGGGACCGGGCCGACCGGCGTCATCGGGCCGCCCGCGGTGCCGTACGCTTCTTCCTGCTCCTCCCCTTGCGCGGGAGGGCACCGTCCGTCGGTGGTGAAGTGCGGCACACCAGGCACAACAGTGGAGGACCCCGTGGCCCGCGTCGTGGTTGACGTCATGCTCAAGCCGGAGATCCTGGACCCCCAGGGGCAGGCCATCGCGGGGGCCTGCGGCCGCCTCGGGTTCCCCGGCGTGACCCAGGTCCGCCAGGGCAAGCGCTTCGAGGTGGAGATCGAGGGCGAGGCCGACGAGGCGAAGCTGGCCGACGTCCGCCGGCTCGCCGAGACCCTTCTGGCCAATCCGGTCATCGAGGACTTCGAACTACGCGTCGAATAGCGCCCGTCCGGTCGGTGAACCTCCGGTTTCGGCAAAAGCACCCGGGGAACCCTCTCTATTGTGCCGAACGGCTGTGGGGGCAACCGATGGACGTGAGATTCTCGATCGCACTACCTCGGGAGGCGTACACCGTTCCCGTAGTGCGCGAATTCATGGGCGAGGCCCTTCGGGCGAACGGCGTCGGGGGCGAGTGCCTGGACGACATTCTGACGGCCGCGTCCGAAGCCTGCGCCAATGTCGTCGACCACGGCGATCCCGCGCCCTCCTACGAGGTGCTGACCCGAATCAGACATGAGTCCTGTGTCATGGAAATCGTGAACACGGGACCCGATTTCGATCCGGCATCGGTGCCCCTGCCAGACCTCGAAGCGGAGTCGGGCAGGGGCATTCTGCTGATGCGGGGACTCATGGACCGGGTGACGTTCGACCGCTCCGCGGGCGGCGGCACCGTGGTCCGGCTGCACAAGCGGCTGCGCGACGAGGCCCGGGTCCCCTCGCGGATCGGCCGCAGGGCGGCCGCGCTGTGCTGACGCGTCGGCGCGCCCGGCGCGACCTTGGACACTCTCCGCACCATGGAACGAGGTCAGCAGGTAACCTCGTGAACGGTTGAGCCGTTCGGGACGGCTCGCACCTGCTCCCACCTCACGACCTTCGGAGAGTGCTCATGACTGCCCGTGTGGGCATCGTCACCTTCCCCGGATCCCTTGACGACAGGGACGCCGCGCGCGCACTGCGCATCGCCGGCGCCGAACCCGTCTCCCTCTGGCACGGCGAGGCCGACCTCCGGGGCGTGGACGCGGTCGTCCTGCCGGGCGGCTTCTCCTACGGCGACTACCTGCGCTGCGGGGCCATCGCCCGGTTCGCCCCGCTCATGGCGGAGCTGGTGCCCGCCGCGCGGTCCGGGGACCTGCCGGTCCTGGGCATCTGCAACGGCTTCCAGATCCTGTGCGAGAGCCACCTGCTGCCCGGCGCGCTCACCCGCAACTCATCGCGGCACTTCATCTGCCGCGACCAACTGCTGCGCGTCGAGGCCGCCGACACCGTCTGGACCGGCGACTACAGCCCCGGCCAGGAGATCCTCATCCCGCTGAAGAGCGGGGAGGGCAGCTACGTCGCCGCCCCCGAGACCCTGGACGAGCTGGAGCGGTCCGGCCGCGTCGTGGCCCGCTACATCGACGCCGCGCCCAACGGCGCACAGCGCGAGATCGCCGGCGTCGCCAACGAGCACGGCAACGTCGTGGGCCTCATGCCGCACCCCGAGCACGCGGTGGAGGCGCTGACCGGCCCCTCCGTCGACGGGCTCGGCTTCTTCACCTCGCTCCTCGCCCACCTGGCCGAAGGCTCCCCGGTGGGGGCCGCGGCCGCGGCCGGCTGACCGTGCCGCTCCCGACGCCCGAACCGCAGGGGGACGTTTCCCGATGATGGCGCTGCTGCGTTCCCGGACGACGATGTTCGTCCTGGTCGGCGTGGTCACCATCGGCCTGGTGGCCACCATGGCCGTCGGCCTGTTCAACGCGATGAGCGCGCCGACTCCCCCGGCCGGCGAACAGGCGGAGCCGCCGCCCCCGGCCCCCGACATGGCGTCGCTGGGGCAGCCGCCCGACGGCGTGGAGTACACCGACCTCGGCGAGCAGTGCAACGCCGCCGAATGCTACCGGCCCGTCGCCGTCACCGCCGAGGACCTCGACGCCGAAGGGGCCATCGAGGCCGTCTACGGACACCTGCTGGACCAGGGGTGGGGGCGGCTGCTGCCGCAGGGCGAGGACGACCCCGACGAGGTTCCGCTCGCCGAGTCCGCGCTGGCCGACGGCTCCGTCATGGTCCAGGGCAGCACCCAGCCCTACACCGAGGAGTCGACGGCCGGCCTGGTCCTCGCGCACTCCACCGCGCCGACACCGGCATCCTGAAGAGAGGTGTGCGGATCAGAGGGGGCGGCTGTCGCAGCGCGCGTAGCGCCGGCGGCACGCACATGCCCGTCGCCCGACCGCGTTCCCCCGCCCGCGACCTCATGGCTCAGACCTCTCTAGATCCGCACAGCCCGCTCACCGCACAGCCCGAACGGAAAAGCTCTCCATGTCCGAAGCACAGCTCGACACCGTCACCAAGGCCGGGGCCACCCCGCAGGCCCCGCAGCCGTTCGCCGAATTCGGCATGAAGGACGACGAGTACGCGCGCGTCCGCGAGATCCTGGGGCGCCGGCCCACCTCCGCCGAGCTGGCCATCTACTCGGTGATGTGGAGCGAGCACTGCTCCTACAAGAGCTCCAAGGTGCACCTGCGCCAGTTCGGCGAGAAGGCGCCCGAGAGCGACACGCTGCTCGTCGGCATGGGCGAGAACGCCGGCGTGGTCGACGTGGGCGACGGCCGCGCGGTCACCTTCAAGATCGAGTCGCACAACCACCCGTCCTACGTCGAACCGCACCAGGGCGCGGCCACCGGCGTCGGCGGCATCGTCCGCGACATCCTCACCATGGGCGCCCGCCCCGTCGCGGTCATGGACGCCCTGCGCTTCGGCCCGGCCGACGCCCCCGACACCCGCAGGGTGCTGCCGGGCGTGGTCTCGGGCATCTCCTTCTACGGCAACTGCCTGGGGCTGCCCAACATCGGCGGCGAGATCGGCTTCGGCGCGGGCTACTCCGGCAATCCGCTGGTCAACGCCCTGTGCGTCGGCGTGATGAAGCACGACGACATCAAGCTCGCCCAGGCCCCCGGCCCGGGCAACAAGGTGGTGCTGTTCGGCTCGACCACCGGCCCCGACGGCATCGGCGGCGCGTCCGTGCTGGCCAGCGCGACGTTCGACGACGAGAGCCAGGCCAAGCGGCCCAGTGTCCAGGTGGGCGACCCGTTCATGGAGAAGCTGCTGATCGAGTGCAGCCTGGAGCTGTTCGAGCAGGACCTCGTGGTGGGCATCCAGGACCTCGGCGCGGCCGGCGTCTCCTGCGCCACGACCGAGCTCGCCGCGGGCGGCACCGGCGGCATGCGCGTCGAGCTGGACCGCGTCCCGCTGCGCGACTCGCGGCTCACTCCCGAGGAGATCCTCATGAGCGAGTCGCAGGAGCGCATGATGGCGATCGTGTCGCCGGAGCGGCTCGACGCCTTCATGGCGGTCTGCGCCAAGTGGGACATCCTCGCGACCGTGATCGGCGAGGTCACCGACGTCACCCCGGAGGAGGCCGAGCGCGGCGGCCGGCTGGTCATGACCTGGCACGGCGAGACCGTGGTGGACATGCCGCCGCGCACCGCCTCCGACGAGGGCCCGGTCTACGAGCGCCCCTACGCCCGGCCCGAGGAGCAGGACGCCCTGCAGGCCAACGACGCGGCCCGGCTGGAGCGGCCCGCGACCGATGCCGAGCTGCGCGAGCAGGTGCTGCGGGTGCTCGGCTCCCCCGGCATCGCCGACCCGAGCTGGGTGACCGGCCAGTACGACCGCTACGTGCTGGGCAACACCGTGCTGGCCGCCCCGCACGACGGCGGGATGATCCGGATCGGCGACGGCGGCGACCGCGGCGTCGCGCTGGCCACCGACGGCAACGGCCGCTACACCAGGCTCGACCCCTACGTCGGCACGCAGCTCGCCTACGCCGAGGCCTACCGCAACGTGGCCGCCACCGGCGCCCGGCCGCTCGCGGTGACCAACTGCCTGAACTTCGGCTCGCCGGAGGACCCGGCCGTGATGTGGCAGTTCGCGGAGTCCACCCGCGGGCTCGCCGACGCCTGCCAGCAGCTCGGCACCCCGGTGACCGGCGGCAACGTCAGCTTCTACAACCAGACGGGCACCACGGCGATCAACCCGACGCCGGTGATCGGCGTGCTGGGCGTGATCGACGACGTCAACGAGCGGCTCACCAGCGCCTTCGGCCACGACGCCGACGGCGCGAAGATCTTCCTGCTGGGTGAGACCCGCGAGGAGCTGGGCGGTTCGGCGTGGGCCGACGTCGTGCACGGCCACCTGGGCGGCCTGCCGCCGCGGGTGGACCTGGCGGCCGAGGCCGCGCTGGGCGAGGTGCTGGCCGACGCCGCGGGCTACGGCGTGCTGACCGCCGCCCACGACCTGTCCGACGGCGGCCTGGTGACGGCGCTGGCCGAATCCTGCCTGCGCGGCGGCGTCGGCTGCACGGTGGACCTCTCCGGCGACCCGTTCGTCGGGCTGTTCAGCGAGTCGGCCGCCCGCGCGGTCGTCGCTGTGCGCCCCGACGCCGAGAACGCGTTCACCGAGCTGTGCCGGCGGCACGGCGTTCCGGCGGCCGAGATCGGCACCATCGGCGGCACCGCCCTGGCCGTGCGCCACCCCGATGGCGGCTTCGACATCGACCTCACCGCCCTGCGCACCACCTACGAGAGCACCCTGCCCGCCGTCTTCGACGAGGAGTAGCCCCGCGCCGACCTTGACGTTGTGCACGTTGTTCCAGCGGCTGGTTCCAGGTGGTGGCCGCAATGGGATGGTCGGTGCTTGCTCTCCAGGTCCCGCTGAACCACTGCGGGCCTGGTGAGACTGCTGTCAGGCGCGAGCGCTGACGGCAGCCCTCCAGGTCACCAGTGCTGTACGGAAGCCTGCGGCCACGGTCTTCACTGAAGGACAGCCCTCCAGCCTGTTTCTGACCGATCAAGAAGACCTTTCAGCCGGCTGCCCAAGTGGTTCGGCGCTGCCGTCGGCTGAGCGCGCAGTTGCGGCCCGAAAGGGGGAGACGCTGGAGTGGCTGGTGGAGAGCTGCGAGCGCACAGCCGAGGCCCCGGACTTGCTGCCGGATGACCGCCTCGCCGAACCGGAGTCGGCGGTGGCCGCGCCGCGGCGTCGGCACGATCCGCACCGACGGGGCGGCGGTGGCCGCGAAGCTGCTGCTCGACGCGGTCAGCCGAGAAAGGCCGCCCGTGTCCGCGTGAACCACGCGGGATCGTCGAGCCGGGGAGAGGGCCCGGCGCCGGGCTGCACCGCCGACTCGGCATACTCGGCGGCGTTCCGCGGCGGCAGCCCGACATCGAGCAGCAGCACCGGCTTCCGAGATCATTCTGTTAGGAGTTCTAAGAGAACACCGCCAGCGCGAAGCGCTGACGATGTCGTTGAACGCCGGCCCGGGCCCGGGCCCAAGAAGACGCTGCCTGCACGGAGCGCCGACGGTCAGCCCTGCTCCTCCTCTTCCTCCCGGCGCTCCTCTTCCTCCCGGCGCTCCAGGTCCTCGGCCACCTTGCCGGTCCGGTCGGTGGCGGCGTCCATCTCATCGCTGATGGTGGGTTCCGGCTCCCGCCCCTCGTACACCCGCGTGGGCTTTCCGCCTTTCAGCACGCCGTCGATCTCGTGCTGTATCTGCTCGTCGAGTCGCGGGCCGTGCTTGTCGCTGCCGCGTTCCATGGCGACGTGCCCCCTTGGTGATTGGCGGTGTTGGCTGTCTCCTTCGGCTACCCGGACCTTTCGGTAGCAAACGGCCACGTCAGCGGGGCTCGCCGGACGCGAACCGACACCGAAGGTCACTTCCCGGTAAGGAATCTCTTACCGGTGGCATGCGGGTGATCGTCTCGGGCAGCGGGCGGGCGAAGGCCCGACGACGAGACCACGCGGAGGTGAGGAAGGACCGCGCCCGCGGGGTGCGGACCGGCCATCATGGAACTTGGACTTCTTGAACCGCTGTACGCCGTTTCCGGGCCGATCGCGTCGGTCTACCTCGACACCACGTGGGCCGTGCAGGGAGCCAACAGGGAGATCGATCTGCGCTGGCGGGGGTTGCGCGACGAGCTCGCCGAAGCCGGCGCGGACGAGGCCACGCTGAAGGCGCTCGACGGCGTCTACGGCGGCGTCAAGGGCGTCCCCGGCCCTCAGGGCGAGGCGCTCTTCGCCGCCGAGGGCCGGGTGCTCGCCGCCCACACGCTGTCCCGGCCGCCCCGGCGCGACCACGCCTCCTGGATGGCGCTGCCCGATCCGCTCGACCTCGTGGCCGACCGCGACAACGGGCTTCCCTACGTCGTCGTCGCCACGGACCGCGTGGGCGCCGACGTCCACGCCTACCCGACGTACGGCGGGCCGGTCGAGGAGCGCTCGTTCAGCGGGAGCACTCTGCACGTCCAGAAGGTGAGCGCGGGCGGCTGGTCCCAGAAGCACTACGAGCGCAACACGGAGGAGACCTGGACGAAGAACGCCGCCCAGGTGGCCGAGGACGTGGAGGCGGCCGCCTCCGACGTCTCGGCCGAGGCGGTCTTCGTCGGAGGCGACGAGCGCGCCATCGGCAAGCTCAAGGAGCACCTCAGCGAGCGCGTCCTCGGCATCCTGGTGGAGCTGCCCAGCGGGGGCCGCTCCGACTACACCGCCCTGGCCAGCCTGCGCGACTCGCTGGAGGAGCGCCTGTCGGAGACCGTTGCGGCCGTACGCGCGGAGAAGACCTCGGAGTTCACCCAGAGCCTCGGCCGGGACCTGGCCGTCCAGGGGCTCGCGGCCACGGCCGAGGCGCTGCGCTCGGCCCAGGTGGACACGCTGCTGCTGCACCCCGTACGGCTCGACGACCAGGAGCTGTGGGGTTCGGCGGACGATCCCATGGAGGTCTCCGCCGAACGGGACCGGCTGACCGACCCCGGCAACGCGGTCCGGGCGTCCGCGAGCGCGCTGCTGCTGCGGGCCGCCTACGCCACCGATGCGTCGTTCGGCACGCTGCCCGGCGAGGGCGACGCCGAGGACGGGACGGGGGCGCTGCTGCGCTTCGCCACCGAGGAGTAGCCTGGCCGCATCCGGACGGACCGGGCGAGGAGAGCGGTCGGCATGCGCGGTGGGCGACTCAAGGGACCCCTGGGGAGCATCGAGCGCCCCGCCAGCGCGCTGCGCTTCCGGCTGGTCCTGGCGGTCTTCGGCGTGCTGGTGCTGCTGACCGGCGCGCTCCTCGCGGCCCTCTGGGCGCATTCGGCGCCGCTGACCGTGCTCCTGGTGGCGGGTTGCGCCGCCGCCGGGACCAACGCGTACTGGGTGGGCCGGCGTCTGCACCACGAACGCCGGCCCGCCTCCTGACGCCTCATTCCTCGACCAGGAGCCCCTCACGCAGCCGGGCCAGGGCTCCCGACAGCAGCCGGGAGACGTGCATCTGGGAGATCCCGATCTCGGCGGCGATCTGACTCTGGGTCTTGTTGCCGAAGAAGCGCAGGATCACGATCCTGCGCTCGCGCTCCGGCAGCGCGTTCAGCAGGGGCGGCAGCGATTCGCGGTCGACGACCAGCTCCAGCGTGCCGTCGACCGCGCCGAGGGTGTCGCCGAGGTTGATGCCGCCCTCCTCGTCCTCGCCCGCTGGCGAGTCCAGGGACAGCGCGCTGTAGGCCGCCGAGGCCGCCAGCAGCTCCGACAGGTCGTCCCGGGGCATGTCCATGGCCTCGGCCAGTTCCCGCATCGTGGGCGAGCGGCCGAGGTCCTGGGTGAGCCGGCGGACCGCCTGGTTGAGCTCACCGCGGCGCTCCTGGTAGCGGCGCGGCACCCGGACGGCCCACGTCTTGTCCCGGAAGTGCCGTTTGATCTCGCCGGACATCATCGGCATCGCGTAGGCGACGAAGTCGTGGCCCATGTCGGGGTCGAACCCGTTGATGGCCTTGACCAGACCGAGCAGTGCGGCCTGCTCCAGGTCCTCCAGCGGCTCGCCCCGGTTGCCGTAGCGCCCGGCCAGGTGGCGGGCCAGGCCGATGTAGTGCTCGGCGATGCGGGAGCGCAGTTCGGCATGGGCGGGCTGCTCCGGGGAGAGTCTCCGGAGGCGGGCGAACAGCTCCGCCACCTCGGCGTCGCGCCGGGCCTGCGCGGTGGATTTGCGTCGTGTTGTGGCGCCGCGCCCCTCGTCCTGGCGGGGCGGAGCCGTCGTGCTGACACCTGCGTGCATGACAGGCATTGGCTGACTCCTGAGAAGGACCAGCGGTGCACCGAATTACCGAGCTGCGCGGAGGCCAGTGTCAGACGCTTCCGCGCGAGGGCCCGCTGCCGGACCCCGGTGCACATCAGAGTCTAACGGAGATGTCGGAAACTGGGAGTTTCCTGAGAGCCACTTCACAGGCGGCCGGAGGGGCACCGCTTGCCCCGCAGGTCAGGACCGTCCGGGCACGGCGGATCCGAAAATCCTCCGCCGAACGCTCCCAGACGGCGAGCCGGGGACGAACTAGGTGACGAGACCGCGTCCCTTGGCGCTCACCTGTGACACGATGCGCCCGGCCAGGTCGCGCAGTTTGACGTTCTGGTTGTTGGAGGACCGGCGCAGCCGCTCGAACGCCTGCTCAGCGTCGCAGTTGGACTGGGCCATGATGATGCCGACGGCCCGGTCGATGGTGGCGCGCGAATCGAGCGCCCGCTCCAACTGCACGGCGAGCCCGCGCGTGCGCTCATAGCGGTCGCGGCCGGCGATGACGGCCGCCGCGGGCACGCTGAACATCGCGATGAACGTCTCGTCGAGGGCGTCGAAGCCGTCGACGTCCCTGCTGGACAGGTTCAGCGCGCCGACCGGGCGGTCGTCGGCGACCATCCCGGCCGAGAGGTAGCTGCGCAGCCCCATCGACGTGGCGATCGCGGTGAACTCCGGCCAGGTCTGCTCGGCCTCGCCCATGCGGCAGCGGTTGATGCCGTGCCGGCGCGCCGCGTCCAGGCAGGGGCCGTCGCCCAGGGCGTACTGCCTCTGGTCGAGCTCCTGGTTCTCGGCGCTGGTCGAGGCGGCGGTGGCGGGCCGGCCCTCGGCGTCGAGCACGGTCACGCTGGCGGCGTGGCATCCGGGGATGAGCCGCATGGCCAACTCCAGGATGCGCTGGAGCGTCTCGGGCATCGACTCCTCGACGGAGAGCACCCTGGTCAGCTCGCTGAGCGCGGTGACGATGTCGCCGTAGCGCTCCTGCGCGGAGGGCGGGGTCACCGGCTGGATCTCGATCTCGGCCACATGCGGCTCCTTAAAGGCCCGGTGGGGGCCGTGGACCACCGGGAGGGCGGTGCGGCCCGGCCCGGCTCCTCGAAGGATATGGCACCCCGCGAAGGCGGCGGTGGGCCGCGGCGGGGGTGCGACCCCACCACGGCCCACCGCCGTGCAGGGCCGCGGCGGAGGCGCTGTTTCGCCTGCTCGGGAAGGCACGGACACCAGATGTCGGGGTTCTCCTCGACCCACTGCCGCGCGGCGTCCTCCCTGGGCACCCTTCGTCGGCGATCGACTGGGCCACTGCGTTCTGGTCGGCGTTGGTCCACGTCCAGTTGTCGATGAGCTCCAGGGCCGCGCCGATGTCGTCGCCGTCCAGACCACGGTGCCGCCCGTGGGTTCGATGAGCCGCGCCATGCAGCGCACCAGCGTGGACTTGCCCGAGCCGGACAGGCCCATCACGACGAAGATCTCGCCGGGGTGCACGTCGAAGGAGACGTCGCGCACCGCCACGGTGCAGCCGGTCCGCTCGCGGACGGCATCGCGGTCGAGCCGCTCGTTCTCGATGCCGATGATCGAGTCGGCGTTTCCGCCGAAGGCCTTCCACAGGTTGCGGACGGAGATCTTCGGATCGCCGGCGGGGGACTCGGGGGATCGGTCGGCGGATTCGGTTGTCGGGGGGGTCATGAGTTCGCCTTCCTCTGATCGGACTCTGACCGCTGCGTGCGCGGGGTGAGGCGGGGTCACCGGTGCCCGGACCCGCTGTGCCGCCGGCGCTGCGCGCACTGCGACAGCCAACCCCTCTGCGAACGCGACCGTCGGACATCAGTGAGCGGCCGCCCCGAGGGGAGGGGCGGCCGTCGTCGGGCGAGGCCTATCGGTCGGCGCGGATCAGGTCGGCCGCGCGTTCGCCGACCATCAGGACGGTGACCATCGGGTTGGGCGTCGGCATGGTCGGGAACACCGAGGCGTCGGCGATGCGCACGCCGGACAGGCCGCGCACCTTCAGATCGGGGGCGACGACGGCCGTCGGGTCGTCGGCGGCGCCCATCCTGCAGGTGCCGGCCGGGTGGTAGACGGTGTGCGCCGCGCGGCGGCCGTACTCCGAGAGCGCCTCGTCGGAGACGACGTCGGGGCCCGGCGCGACCTCGCGCTTGAGCCAGGACTTGAACGGCTCGGTCTTGGCGATCTCCCGCGCGATCTTCAGGCCGTCGACGATGGTCCTCGCGTCGTGGTCGTCGGGGTCGGTGAAGTAGCGGAAGTCCAGAGCGGGTTTGACCGACGGGTCGGCGCTGGTCAGCCAGAGCTTGCCGCGCGAGCACGACCGCGGCACGTTGGGCGTCATGCAGATCGCGTGCTCGGGCCGCTCGTAGCCGAGCCGCTCCGTGTTGTCGGCGAACGGGACCTGGTAGATGTGGAACATCAGGTCCGGGCGCGGATCACCGGTGTCGCGCCGGATGAACAGGCCCCCGTCGGAGGCCATCACCGTGTTCTGCGGCAGCTCGTCGGTCTCCCACATGATGATCGACTCCGGGTGGTCGAGCAGGTTCTCGCCGACGCCCGGCAGGTCGTGGCGGACGTCGATGCCCACGTCGCGCAGGTCGTCCGCCGGTCCGATGCCGGAGTGCAGCAGCAGCCGCGGGGTGTCGATGGCCCCGGCGCACAGGATCACCTCGCGTTCGGCGCCGACCACCTGCCTGTCCCCGGAGGGGAGCGTGACCTCGACGCCGGTGACCCGGTCGCCGTCGAGGACCAGCCCGCCGGCCCAGGTCTCCAGCATCAGGGTGAGGTTCGTGCGCTGGCCCATGATCGGGTGCAGGTAGGCGACCGACGCCGAGGAGCGGTACCCGGTGTAGGGGTCGTAGGCGATGGACAGGAAGCCGACGCCGTCGCGGAAGCCGTCGCCGTGGGAGATCGGGGCGTTGAAGTCCTCGACGACCGGGACGCCCGTCGCCTTCGACGACGCGGTGATCCAGTCCTTGACGATGTCGTTGCGGTCCTTGTCCGCCACCGGGATGATGTTGCACTTGATGCGGTCGCCGTAGGACTGCATCGTGGTGTTGTCCCAACCGGTGGCGCCGGCCGCCACCCAGTCGTCGAGGTCCTGCGGGAACGGGCGGAAGCTGATCAGCGTGTTGTGCGAGGAGCAGCCGCCGAGGACGCGGGCCCTGGAGTGCCGGATGTGGGAGTTTCCGCGGGGCTGCTCGACCGTCGGGTAGTCGTAGTCGAGGTCGCTGCCGAGCAGGTCGAGCCAGTCCCTCAGTCTGAGCACCCGCTCCAGGCCCACGTCGGAGGGGCCGCCCTCGATGACGCACACGGTGGTGTTGGGGTCCTCGGTGAGCCGGTTGGCGATCACCGAACCCGCCGTCCCCCCGCCGACGATGACGTAGTCGAACGTTGATTCGCTTGCGGACACGTAGGGCTCCTTTGCGAAGGACCGCCGCGGCCCCTTCGCGCGGGCCCGCGCGAAGGGGCCGCGCGCCGAGGTCGCGGAAGACGAACGGGGCCACGCGCGCGTGGCCGTGTGGCTGCGGCCGGACGGGCGGGGCGCCGGGCGCCCCGCCCGTCCGAAAAGGGTCGGCTACCCGAACCAGCGCTGGGGCGCGGGGTCGAGGTTGCGGTAGATGTGCTTGGCCTCGCGGTACTCGTCGAGGCCGGCCTGGCCGAGTTCGCGGCCGATGCCGGAGCGCTTGAAGCCGCCCCACTCCGCTCCGGGAATGTAGGGGCCGAAGTCGTTGATCCAGACGGTGCCGTGCCGCAGCGCCGCCGCCACACGCTCGCCCCGGCCGGTGTCGTTGGTCCACACCGCGCCGGACAGCCCGTAGTCGGTGTCGTTGCCGAGCTCGATCGCCTCGGCCTCGGTGCGGAACTTCTCGACGGTGACGACCGGGCCGAAGATCTCCTGCTGCACGACGTCCATTCCGCGGTCGCAGTCGACGAACACCGTGGGCCGGTAGAAGTAGCCGTCGCCGAGTTCGGGATCGTCGGGGCGCCTGCCGCCGGCGATGACCCTGGCGCCCTCCTCGACGCCCCTGGCCACGGCGGCCTCGACCTTGGCGCGGTGCTCGGCCGAGACCAGCGCTCCGCACCGGATGCCCTCGGCCTGCCCGCAGCCGACCTCGATGCGCTCGGCGCGGCGGGCGAGCTCCGCGGTGAACTCGTCGTGGATGGACTCGTGCACGATGAGCCTGGCGCCGGCCGAGCAGACCTGGCCGGAGTGGAAGAACGCCGCGCTCAGCGCGTAGTCGACGGCGGTGTCGAGGTCGACGTCGTCGAAGACGATGTTGGGATTCTTGCCGCCCAGCTCCAGCGCGACCTTCTTGACGGTCTGCGCCGCGGCGGCCATGATCTGCCTGCCCGTGACCAGGCCGCCGGTGAACGACACGAGGTCGACGTCGGGGCTCTCGACCATGGCGGAGCCGACCACCGCGCCCGAGCCGAGCACCAGATTGACCACTCCCGCGGGGACGCCGGCCTCGGTGGTCAGCTCGACCAGCTTCGCGGTCGTCACCGGCGTGATCTCGCTGGGCTTGATCACCATGGTGCCGCCGGCGGCGATCGCCGGAGCCACCTTCCAGGCGAGCTGCAGCAGCGGGTAGTTCCAGGGCGTGATCATCGCGCACACGCCGACGGGCTCGTAGACGACCCGGCTGAACACCCCTTCGGGGGCGGAGACGACCCGGCCGGCGTCCTTGTCGGCCAGGCCGGCGTAGTAGCGGAACACCGCGGTGACGTCGTCGACGTCGATGCCGCCCTCTTCGATGGTCTTGCCGGTGTCCAGCGACTCCATGAGCGCGATCTCGTCGCGGTCGCGCTGCAGCAGTTCGGCGATGCGATGCAGGATCTCCCCGCGTTCGGCCGCCGGGACGCGCCGCCAGCGCCCCCCGTCGAACGCCGCGCGCGCGGCCGCGATGGCGGCGGCGACGTCGGAGGGGCCGGCCTCGCTGACGAGTGTCAGCACGGAGGCGTCGGAGGGGTTGAGGACCTCGCGCACTCCGCCGTCGTCGGCGGCCCGCCACGAGCCGTCGACGTACAGGCTCGCAGCGGCGCCCGAGCCCGGTTTGGACAGGTACTGCTTCTCAGGGAGCGTTACGTAGGGTTGCATCACGGGACCGATGTGCCCAGGAAAAATGGCCACAAACGGCCCTTTTATCTTCTTTACCCTTCCGATATAGACCAAAAATAAGCCAATGACCTGGGAAAACCGGCGCATTGCGAGCAGGTGACGGTGATGCGCATCACGCAACACCATCCATTTTATTCACTCTGCGTAATAATTGGTCATGTCATCCCCCCTATGGACGAAAGCGGCGCCGTCGTGTTTAACCTGGATTAGGCATGCCTAACCGCATGCCGTCCGGACGCCGCCTCACGTGCGCGGCGCCTCCCGCCCCCGATACACGTGACCGTGAGGAACCATGCTGCTGGAGCAGGAACGCAGGGACGTCTGCCTGACCGCCCGCAGGCTCGTCGACAGCGGACTCACCGCGGGTGAGGCCGGAACGGTCAGCGTCCGCGCCGGCGACCTCGTGGTCGTCACCCCCGCCGGTGTCGCGCTGGACCGCGTGCGGCCCGGCGACTGCCCGGTGCTCGCCGTGGACGGCCGCCTGCTGGAGGGCCGCCGCGAACCGGCGGCCGAGACGACGATGCACATGGCCGCCTACCGCGACACCGACGCCGGTGCCGTGGTGCACGCGCACTCCGAGAACGCCGCCGTCGTCTCCGCGTGCCTGGCCGAACTCCCGCCGATCCACCACAGCGCCGCGCACCTCGGCGGCGCGATCCCGGTCACCCCCTACGCCACCTACGGCACCGCCGAGCTGGCCGACCAGGTGTGCAAGGCGCTGAAGGGCAAGTCGGCCGCACTGCTGGCCAACCACGGCGGGGTGGCGATCGGCTCCGACCTGGAACAGGCGTCGGAGCACATGCGGCTGCTGGAGTGGCTGTGCGGGATCTTCATCCGCGCCAGGGCGCTCGGCGCGCCCCGGGTGCTGTCGGAGGACGAGCTCGCCGAGGTCCGCCACCGCGCCGGCTACGCCTGGGCCGGCCCGGACATCATCTGACCCGGCCGGCCCCGTGGCGCTCCGCCTCGTCGAGCTCCGACTGCCGCGTTCGCGGGGCGAGGCGGAACGTTCAGGCCCGGACCCGCTGTGCCGCCGGCGCTACGCGCACTGCGACAGCCGGCCCCCTGCGCGAACCCGATCGTCGAACACCAGTCAGGCCTCGTCGTCGTCCAGGGGGTCGTCGGGGAGGGTCCAGGCGAGGTAGGCCGCGGGGAAGGAGGCGTGCAGGAAGACCAGCGCGCCCAGAACCGGGACGGCCGCCTCGATCGGGACGGCCCCGCCCTGGGCCCACAGCGCCATGCCGACGAACCACAGGACCAGCAGCACGACCGTGGTCACCCGGTGGGAGACCGTTCCGGCGCGGCGGCGCTGGGAGATCTCGCGCTCGTCCAGCCCGGCCTCGCTGCGCTCGGTGACCAGCCGCGTCGCCAGGTTGACCTGGGAGGCGAGGTAGCACATCGGCAGCCCCGCCGCCACGAACACGGCCATCCCGACGGGCGGGCCGAGCGCGAGCCCGCCGACCGTCAGCGCCATGCAGGCGGCGGTGACCGCCACGAGCACCCGTCGGCGGCCGCGCGCCGCCCAGCGGCGCCGCGCCTTCTCGTTGTCCGCGGCCCGATCCAGCGCCGCGCTCCACCTGCCGGGCCGTCCCCCGGCCGCTCCGTCCACCGCCATGCCGTCCGCTCCGTCCACCGTCACGCCGACTTCTCCGTGCTCCCGATCCGGGGGAACGGGGTGGTCGAGAAGACCACCTCCACCGGTACTTCGAAATAGTCCGCCATCCGCAATGCGAGATGCAGGCTCGGGCTGTACTCGCCGCGCTCCAGGTAGCCCACCGTCTGGTAGTGGACCCCGAGCGCCTCGGCCAGTTGCCGGCGCGAGATGCCGCGTTCCGCACGGAGCACGGCGATGCGGTTGTAGATGGTCTCGCCCGCGGTGCCCACGTCATTCCTCCCTGCTGTCAGCCGACACGCTGCATGGCCTTCTGCCGCCGCTCGGCCATGCTGGCACCGGACTCCCTGCGGGCCATCCGGCGCAGCACGATCGGCGCGACGACCAGGCCGACGACCGCCCACGCGCCCAGCACCCCGGCGGTCTCCAGGTGCCGCCACGACTCCCCGATCTCCACGGCGAGCGCCGCATCGGGCAGGAACGCCGAACGCATGCCCAGACCCAGCCAGTACAGCGGGAAGACCTGCGCGATCCACTGCGCCCACTCCGGCAGCACGGTCATCGGGAAGAAGATGCCCGAGCCGACGATCATGGCCATCAGCGGGAACATCGTGACCATGACCGAGGTGCGGGGGCTGGTGAACAGCGAGCCGATGACGGCCCCCACCGGCAGCGTCGCGAGCAGGCCCAGGACCGCCACCCACACCAGGGTGAGCGCGCCGGTCACACCGTTGACCGCCAGCCCGTCGAACAGGAACAACGAGGGGACCAGCACGATGACCACGCTGGCCACCGACATCAGCGACACCGTGACGATCTTGCCGACCAGATAGCCCACCGTGCCGTTGGGCATGGCCTTGGCCCGCAGCAGCGTGCCGTCCTCGCGCTCCGTCGTGAGCAACTGGGCCAGCGACAGGACACCGCCGAACACCAGCAGCATGGCGAGCACGCCCGGCATCGCCGTCGTGGCGACGGAGATCGAGGTCCCCTCGACCGTGTCGCCCCGGAGGAACAGCAGAACCACCACGAAGATGACGCTGTTGAGCAGGTAAGAGGCGAGGTCCTGCGGGCTGGTCAGGGTCTGGCGGAACTCGGTCCAGCCCCGGGCGAACCCGGCGCGGGCGCCGAAGAGCGTGGGGTTCATCGCTTGGCCTCCTCGAACTCGGTGACCGCGCCGGCGCCGCCGTGCTCGTGCCGGTGCACCATGGCCATGTAGGTGTCCTCCAGCGTGGCGCGGCGCACCTCCAGGTCGGCGACGTCCTCGCCGTGCTGGGCGAAGAGCTCGCGCACGAACCTGGTGGCGTCGGCCGTGGAGTGGACGTAGCGCTCGCCGCCCCTGCTCCAGCGCACCTCCGCGTCGCTCTCGACCTGCTTGGCGAGCTGCTCGGCGCTGCCGTCGGCGACGATCCGGCCGCCGGCCAGGATCAGGATCCGGTCGGCCAGCTTCTCGGCCTCGTCGAGGTCGTGCGTCGTGAGCAGGATGGTGGTGTCGTCCTGATCGGCGAGGCGGTGCACCAGGTCGTGGAAGTCCCGGCGCGCCTCGGGGTCGAATCCGGCGGTGGGCTCGTCCAGGAACAGCAGTTCGGGCCGGCCCACGATGCCGATGGCCACGTCGAGGCGGCGCCGCTGCCCGCCGGAGAGCGAGCCGATCCTCTTGTCGGCGTGCTCGGCGAGGCCGACCGCATCGATCAGCTCGCCGACGTCGCGCGGCCGCGTCCGGTCCGGCGTGGAGTAGGGCCGGTAGTACCCGGCCATGTGCGCGAGCAGCTCGCGCACCTTCCACTTGGCGTGGTCGCGCCAGGACTGCAGCACCACGCCCAGCCGGGCCCGCCACCGCTCGTCGCCGTGCGCCGGATCGACGCCGAGGACGCCGACCTCGCCGGCCGAGCGCATCCGGAAGCCTTCGAGGATCTCGATCGTGGTGGTCTTGCCCGCTCCGTTGGGGCCGAGCAGAACCAGCACCTCGCCCCGATGGGCGGTGAAGTCCACCCCCTTGAGCACGTCCACCGTGCCGTAGCGCATCCGCAGGTCGCGCACCTCCAGGACGGCCTCGTCCCGGCTCGGGGCGGCGGAGCGCGGCTCGGCGGCCGCCTCGTTCTCCGTCGTCATAGGTCTCCGCCCTTCCATCTATCGTCTACTTCCATTGATAGCATATGTACTACATAACGGAAAGCGAGTACTACCGTCACCCCTGTGGTGTGAAACATCGCCGAACGGCGCGGTCTTCGGCCAAGATGGGAGGACCACCGTCGGCCGACGCAGGGAGACCACCATGCGCTGCAGCTACATCCGGCTCCTGGTCAACGACTACGAGGCATGCTTCCGCTTCTACCGCGACGTGCTGGGGCTCCCCGTCCTCTGGGGCGCGGAGGACACCCGCTACGCCGAGTTCGACGTGGGCTCGCCGACCCGGCTGGCGCTGAACCAGCGCGAGGTGATGGCCGAGGCGCTCAACACCGACGAGGCCGACATGTCGCTGCCGGGGCAGGACCGCTGCGCGGTGATCTTCGAGGTCGACGACGTCGACACCAAGGCCGCCGAGCTGGCCGCGGCCGGTGCGCGCCAGGTCTCGGAGGTCAGAGACTGGACGGCGTGGGGTATCCGCGCCGCCCACTTCCGCGACCCGGACGGCTACCTGATCGAGATCAACTGCCCGCTGCAGATCCTCATCCCGTGAGGGCCTGGACCAGGACCGCCCCGCAGTAGGCCGCGCCGAGGCCCGCGAGCAGGCTCGTCGCGGCGTTCAGCAGCGCCAGAGGGCCGGCGCCCTCCTGGGCCAGCCGCACCGTCTCGTAGCCGAACGTGGAATAGGTGGTCAGCGCGCCGAGGAACCCCGTTCCCAGCAGCGCGGCCACCGGAGCCGACGGGGCGAGCGCGGTGAGGGCGCCGAGCAGCAGGCAGCCGGTGATGTTCACGGCCAGCGTCCCCCACGGGAACGCCGAACCGTGCCGGGCCTGCACGAAGCGGTCGATGAGGTAGCGCGCGGGGGCGCCGACGGCCGCGCCGAGCGCGATCGCGAGGGCCGTCACCGCCGCTCCCCCGCCCGGTCGCCGTCCGGACCGGAACCCGCCGGCACCGCCCGCCCGGCCCGCGCTCGGCGCACGGCCAGGGACGTCAACCCAGCCCCGGCCCAGACCGCGACCAGCGCGGCCAGCAGCGTGCCCGCCAGGTGTACCAAACCGGTCGCGGCCGCTCCGGAGCCGACCATCCGCTGCACGTCGACGATCGCGGTGCCGAAGGTGGTGAACCCGCCGAGGCAGCCGGCGCCGAGGAAGGGGCGCAGCAGAGGGCGGCCGGTCCACACCTCGGTGATCAGCACCATGAGCACGCCGATGAGCAGGCAGCCCGCGACGTTGGCGGTGAAGGTGGACCAGGTGAAGCCGCCGGGGCCGTGCGGCAGCGCCGCGTCCAGGCCGTACCGGGCGAGGGCGCCGATCGCGCCGCCGGCCGAGACCGCGCCGAGCACCGGCCACGGGGAGGCATCGAGTTCCCGGCGCTGCCGCGGGACGTGCAGGTCGACGTCGGGGTCGACGGGCGCGGTGTCGCGCTCGCGCATGGTTTCGTCTCCTATCAGCGATGACTCGAACTGATAGGGACCGTTGGCGGCGCCTTCGCCGCGGTTTCCCCGCCGTGGGCGAGGCGGCGGGCCCCACCGCCACGGGCGATCCTACCGCCCGCCGGCACAACGCCGGTCAGGGCGCGATGTGTTCCATCAGCAGCTCGTTGACCCGGTCGGCGCGTTCGATGTTGACCAGGTGCGCCGCGCCGCTGACCACCTCGAACCGGGAGCCGGGCAGCGCGTTGGCGAGGCGGCGGCCGTGGCCGGGCGGGGTCTCCGGGTCGTGCGCGGCCGAGATCACCACCGCCGGCGCCCGGACCCTGGCCGGCATCACGCGCTGGTCGAGGGCCGCGATGGCCTCGCAGCACCCGGCGTAGCCCGCGCGGCCGGTCGCCTCGAACTCCTCCACGACCCGGGAGACGATGTCGGGGCGCCGTTCGGCGAAGCCCGGGGTGAACCAGGAGCGGGTGACCTCGTCCGAGACCGCGACCGCTCCCCCCGTGCGCGCCCGCGTGCCGCGGCCGCGCCAGCGCTGCGCCGGCGGGGCCCAGGTCGTGGTGGACAGCAGCGCCAGCCGGTGCGCCCGGCCGGACTCGACCGCGGCCAGCCACAGCGCCACCATCCCGCCCAGGCCGGAGCCGACGACGGAGAAGCGCTCCAGTTCGCACTCGTCGAGCAGGGCGAGGACGTCCCCGCCCAGCTCGGCGACCGTGTAGGCGCCGTCGGGAGCGGGGGACCGGCCGTGCCCGCGGTGGTTCACCCGCAGCACCCGCATCCCGCGGGTCAGCTCGGGCATCTGCGGCTCCCACATCGACCACTTCGCGCCGAGGTCGGGGAGCAGCAGCACCACCGGCGCGCGACTGGGCCCGTCGAACCGGTACTGAAGGGGAACCACGGCCATGCGCGACCTCCTGGGAGAGCAGGTCAAAAGCGTACCCGCAACCCGGTGGATCGGCAGGTCCTCCCGGGCCGCCTCCCGCGTCGGAGAGGCGCCGGAGCACCGTGGGCCTCGGCGAGAACGCAGCCGCGACCACCGTAGCGCCGGGGCCGCCGGACCGACCCGCCGGTGCTCCGGCTCCCCGGTGCTGGCGGCCGTCAGCGGCCGGTGTCGGGGCCGCTGTCGGGGTCGGGATCGTCGCCGTGGGCCGGGTCGGGGGCGGTGGTTCCCGTGGAGGGCTCATCGGTGTGGTGACGGTCCCCGATGTCCTCCTCGTGGTGGCCGCCGGGGTCGGGCGACGGCTGCCGGGTCTGCTGCGGCTCGGTCGGGACGTGGGGCTCCGGGGAGGGCACGTAGGCGTCGTCCTGCCCGGCGGGGATCGGCTCCGGCGCCGACGCGCTCGGACTCGGCTCGGACGAGGTGGTGGCGGCCTCGCGCACCGGTTCGATCCCCTGGTCGACGGGGGGCCGGTCGATGCGGTCGAACAGGACCCACCCGGCCGCGCCGCCGATGACCACGAGCACCGCGGCCAGCACCCACGGCAGTGCGCGGCGGCCGACGCCCCCGCCGGGCGGGCCCCCGGGGCCGGGAAGGCCACCGGAACCACCGGGTCCGCCTGGCGGACCGCCGATGCCGCCGGGCAGGACCGGCCTCCTCCTCCCCGGTCCGGTCGGTCCGGCGGGACCGGGCTCCTCCGGGATCCGTCCGGCGCCGCCGGGTCCCGCGTCGTCCGACCGGCCGTCGCCGTCCCCGGCCGCCGCGGGGACGGGCAGCGCCACCGTCGGCGCGATCCGGGTCTGCTCGCTGGTGGCCGCGGTGTAGCCGTCCGTGAGCACGGCCGTGACCGGCAGCCCCGCCACGGCGGCGGGATCGTGCCCGACCAGCATGCCGAGCACCTGTACCGCGCTGGGCCTGCGCGCGGGGTCCTTGTCCAGGCACGCCTCCAGCAGGGGGCGCAGCCGGTCCGGCACCTCGTCCAGATGGGGCGGGTCGTGCAGCACGCGGTCGATGACGGCGGCGAGCGTCTCCCCCTGGAACGGAGAGGTGCCGCCGGCGGCGAACGCCATGACGCCGGCCCAGGCGAAGACGTCGGCGGCCGCGGTGACCTCGCGTCCCCTGACCTGCTCGGGGGCCATGTAGGCGGGGGTCCCCACGATGGAGCCCGTCTGGGTGATGGTGGCGTCCGTGGTCCGGGCGATCCCGAAATCGATCACCCTGGGGCCGTCGGGGCCGAGCAGCACGTTGGCCGGTTTGAAGTCGCGGTGCACGACGCCCGCCTGGTGGATGGCGACCAGGGCGGTCGCCGTGGCGATGACCAGCCGGTCCAGGGCGGTGCCGCGGCGCGGCCCCTCCCTCAGCACGGCCTCGCGCAGCGACGGGCCGTCGATGTACTCGCTGACGATGTAGGGAGGGTCGGCGCCGGGGGCCGCGTCGAGCACCGTCGCGGTGCAGAAGGCCGCCACCCGGCCGGCGGCCTCCACCTCTTTGCCGAACCGGCTGCGGAGCCTGTGGTCGGAGGCCCAGGAGGCGCTCATCACCTTGACCGCGACCTGCTCGCCGCCCGGCGCGCGGCCGAGGTAGACGACGCCCTGCCCGCCCTTGCCGATCCGCGCGATCAGCTCGTACTCACCGACCCGGGCGGGGTCCTCGGGCCGCAAAGGAGCGGTCATGCGCGTTCTCCCTCCACGCCGCGAGCACCGGGCCGGCTCCGCGGACCCGCGGTCCGCGGCGAGGGGCTCGATCACGGCGGCGGGCGGGCCGCGCGGCCGTGTACCGCTTCGCGGCACGGTCCTCACGGTCAGACAACCACACCCCCGCACGCCGCACCAGGAGACGTTTCCGGCACGGGCCCGCGGCGCACTCATCACCGGAGTAGATGCGGCGAACGGCGAGCGAGTTCGAGACGATCAAGGGCGGCGCCCCGCCGCTCCCGAGTCTCCGTCGGTCACGCGGTACGGGATGGTCGGTGGCCAGGCGGGCGGGGCCGCTTCTTCGGCCGGGTCGGGCACCCCCGCACGCGAAAACGCGAGGGCCGCTTCCGTGTCCCCCCTCAAAATCACGGAAGCGGCCCTCGCCTTGGGAACGGCCGACGACTCCTCCCCCCTGGAGTCGCGGCCTCTGAAAGCTCGCGAAGCGGGGGATCGGGTGGATTCCGCTCCATCTCTCCCTCGCTGGTACATAGATTACCCACACCCACCTGCCGAAACAACCCTGCGTCACAGCAAATTACTTAAAGTAATCGCCACTCATAGACCTACTCCCGGCCAAGTGCGCACGTTGTCCGCCAAACGGGGGTCACGGATCGATCCTCAGGTACCGGACATAGCCTGGGCACGTGCGTTCTCCGCTGCTGCGACCCCGCTGGCTGGGCATCCACCTGCTCGCCCTCCTCGCCGTGCTCGGCTGCCTGACCCTGGGCGCCTGGCAGTACGAGCGCGCGAAGGAACCCGGCCGGGAGGTCGTCACCAACCCGGTCGAGGACCTCGCGAACGCCACCGACATCGGCGCGACGCTCGAACCCGGCGGCTACATGCCGCAGGACAAGGCGAACGAGGCCGTGCGGGCCACGGGCGAGTACGACGCCGAAGCCCAACTGCTGGCGCCCTCCCTGTCGCCCGAGGGCGAGGAGGGCTACTCCGTCATCGCACCGCTGGTGACCGAGTCCGACGTCGCGGTGGTCGTCAACCGGGGCTGGATCCCCGAGGACGCGGGCGGCCCCGATGCCGGACCGTCGGCGCTGCCCGCGCTGCCCGAGGGCGAGGTCGCGGTCACCGGCTGGCTGATGCAGCCCCAGGACGAGGCGTCCAAGGGGTACTCGGCGATGTCGGTGCCCGAGGGGCAGATCGCGCGGATCGCACCCGCGCTGCTGGTCAACGAGTGGCCCTACCGCCTCTACGAGGGCTACATCAACCTCGCGGAGCAGGACCCCGCCTCCGAGGAGGCCGGTTCGGCGGTGCAGCCGCGCGAGCTCCCGCCGCCGGAGCCGCCGCAGGAGATCAGCTGGAACTTCAAGAACCTGAGCTACGCGGCCCAGTGGGCGGTGTTCGCCGTCGCCGCGGCCGCGTTCTGGATCTCCCTCGTGCGCCGCGAACTCGTCGACCGGCGCTCCGGGACCCCGGAGGGGACTCAGCCCTCCGCGGTGGGAGCGGGCGCCGACTGACCGGCCTCGGCCGCCGTCGCCGCCTTCTCCTGCCGGGCGATCCGGTGCTCGATGAAGAAGCCCAGGAGCGGGATCGTGCCGGCGAGCATGACGCCCACCGTCTTGAGCGCCGGCCACCTGCGGTCCAGGGACAGCCAGAGCACGACCAGCACGTAGGCCATGTAGATGTAGCCGTGCGGGATGGCGATCGCCGGCATGAGCCAGGTCTCGGGGTCGACGAGGTACTTCATCGGCATCGCGACGAGAACCAGGAGCAGCAGCCAGACACCCGTCACATAGGCCAGTACGCGGTACAGCGTGAACGGGAGACGCTTCTTTTCCAACGGGGGCACCTCGGTGATCGGACGACGCACGTCTTTCGGCGGTTCCGATGCGGGCACCGCCGAAAGAGCCTCTTGCCCTCTGAGCCTAAGTGCAGTATTGAGCAGCGGTTGTCCGGGGCGCGTCACAGCGACCCGGCCGCGCGGTCCGGGCTCTTCCAGCGGCCGTCGGACTGGGTCGTCCACGCCTGCGGGATGGTGCGCAGCGTGAGATAGGAGTCGATGATGCGCATCGGCAGGAAGAACAGCCCGTAGACCAGGTAGCCGGGCCGGCGGCGGACCATCGCCATGATGCAGGTCAGGATGTAGTCGGGCACGAACAGGCCGACGGCGATCACGGTCAGCGGCAGCACGGCCGACACCGCA
Source organism: Spinactinospora alkalitolerans (assembly GCF_013408795.1). Taxonomy (NCBI): domain Bacteria; kingdom Bacillati; phylum Actinomycetota; class Actinomycetes; order Streptosporangiales; family Nocardiopsidaceae; genus Spinactinospora; species Spinactinospora alkalitolerans. The sequence goes on along the minus strand of NZ_JACCCC010000001.1, from coordinate 68,954 downwards.
TCGAATCCGGTGGTGTACCAGCCGAACGTCAGGACCGCGTCGTCGGTGAGCACCGGGAGCAGCGTGAACACGCCCAGGGCCGCGGTGATCAGCAGCAGCATCGCGACGAGCAGGACCTCCAGGATGTAGAAGAACAGCGCGAACCAGAAGAGGCTCGGCCACACGCCGTGCCGCCGCACCGTCTGCCAGAAGCCCAGCGTCCAGCGCCGCACCTGGCTGACGTAGTCGCGCAGGGTGAAGGGGTCCTGGCAGTAGGCCTTGGTGTTGGGCTTCATCGAGATCCGGCCGAGGCGCTTGTGGTGCACGTCGAAGGTCATGTTGAAGTCCTCGATCACCAGCCCCTTGGGGTTGATGTCGATCTGCTTGAGCACGCTGGTGCGGTAGGCGCTGGCGAAGCCGGGGACGATGAACGTGGTGCTGGTGAACCGCCACGTCTGGCCGAACCGGATGAGGTACTGCAGCAGCCAGTAGAGCCGGTCGCGGTAGGCCGAGACGAGCCGGCCGACGACGGTGCGCTCCTTGGGTTTCCACTCCGCCACCACGAACCCGGCCACCGCGGCCACGCCGGGGTCGCTGAACTGCCGCTTCACGCCCTCGACGTACTTCTCGTCGAGTTCGGTGTCGGCGTCCAGGATGACCACGGCGTCGTAGTTCTCGGTGAGGTCGAACTCGGAGATGACCGCCTCGATGGCGCCGGCCTTGCCCCGGTTGGTCAGCAGCTCCAGGACGTTGACGCCCGTCTCGGCCGCGATGTCGGCCGTGGCGTCGTGCGAGCTGTCCGACACCACGTAGATGTCCCACCGGTTGAACAGCCGCAGCGCCGAGGTGATGGCGCCGTCGATGACCGGCTCCTCGTTGTGCGCCGGGATGATCACCGCGAGCGTCATCGATTCGGATCCGGCCGCGTCCCCGGAGACCCGGCCGGATCCGGCACCCGGCGCCGGGTCCGCGGCCGGTACCGGTCCCTCCCCCGCCGATCCGGCGGTCCCGCCGCGTCCGACCGCCGTCCGCGAGCGCACCAGCACGCGGTCGGCCCCGACCGCCGCGGCGTCGCCTCCGCCGGGCCGTCCCGCCGCCCCGGCCCGTTCGCGCCGCGGCGCCGCCCGGCTGCGCAGCAGTGCCCGCACGGAGTCGTCACCCAGTCTGAGGAGGCCGACGAACGACCACACCAGCAGGTTGACCCCGAAGGCGATCCAGAGGAACAGCGGTGCCGGGGTGCCGGTTCCGGCGGCTCCCAGCGCGAACTGGATCCACTGGACGAAGAGTAGGACGGCCAGCGCCAAGGCGATCAGGCCGGCGAGCCAACTTCCGATGAAGCGTGCGGTGCGCACTGAAGAGCCTCCGGGAGGTTACGGGTTTCGGACAGGCGGTAACCGACAAAGACGCCATCGACGTCATTATGTTGACGTTGCACCCAAGGGGGAAGTTGACCGGCCACCGCGTCCTATGTAGGCCACGCAAATCGTATGCACGGGCTTGCGACCAGTGTGCCGCATTGATGCAATACCTGAAGAGGTCTCACCGTGCCGGCGGGGCACCTCTACCGACTTTCCTCACTTTTAATGATATTTGACGAAGTTTTGCGACTTACAAAGGAACACGGCGCGTTGCGGGGGAAGATGAACCACGCCGTGGAAGACCGCCAGCGGCAATGAACACGGAGCGTACACAGAGCGCCTCGGAGAGGAACCACAGTGCGCATAGCCATGCACCAGCCGCACTACCTGCCCTGGCTGGGCCTCATTGACAAGGTCGACCGGTGTGATCTCTTCGTCGTCCTCGACCACGTGCAGTACGAGCGCAAGGGGTGGCAGAACCGCAACTACGTGGCCTCGAAGAATGGCCCGGTGCTCTTGACCGTTCCGGTTATCCAGCAGAGCCGCGACGAGCGGATTATGGACAAGCTGATCAACAACTCCCAGCCCTGGCGCGAAAAACACCGCCGCACGCTCGCCGATCACTGTTATCGCGGAGCACCATTCTGGGGCGAGTTCGGGCCGGAAATTATCCGCGTCTACGAGGCCGAGTGGGAGAGCCTGGCCGACCTCGCCATGGCCACCGTGCGCTTCGCCCTGGACGCCTTCGGGGTCTCCACCCCGGTGGTCCGCTCCAGTGATCTCGGGGAGTTCCCCGGTCAGAAGAGCGAGCTGCTGGCCCAGCTCGCCGCCAAGGCCGGCGCGACCACGATGCTGTCCGGTGACGGCGCCCGCGGATACGTCGACCCGGAGACCTTCCGGCGCTACGGCGTCGAGGTCGAATGGCAGAACTTCCAGCACCCGGAGTACCCGCAGCGATCCCGCAAGGGACAGGACTTCCTGCCGCGGATGGCCGCTCTGGACCTGCTGTTGAACGTCGGCCCGGAAGGGATGGAACGGGTGCGCGCAGCGCGCACCCCCGACGCCGGTGGTTAGCGCACCCCGCACAGTGTGGCAACCATCACCACCGCGTGGACGTCTGTCAGATATCACCACGCGCCGTTCTCTACTGGCACTTTCCCATTAGGACGTGGCATGACGATCGATTGGGCCCACGAGCGGGTGCTCATCTTCGCGCCCCACCCGGACGACGAGACATTGGGCTGCGGAGGCCTGATGAGCAAGGCGAAGGCCGCCGGCGCGGAGGTCTACGTCCAGTTCATCACCGTGGGCGACACCGCGGACCTCTCCCCCAAGGGGCAGTCGACCGTTCAGGAACGCTACGGCGAGATCAAGGAGGTGGCCGACTTCTTCCGCTGGAACGACTGGCAGATCGCCTTCCCCGGGGACGAGTTCCACCTGAAGCTCGACCGCCTCGCCCGCTTCGAGCTGTCCAACATGATCGAACGCCACAGTCCGCTGTCCATCGCGGAGCTGGAGCCCACCGTGGTGATCGCTCCGCACCGCACCAGCTACAACCAGGACCACCAGGCCACGGCGGAGGCGGTGCACACGGCCCTGCGGCCGTCCGACAACCGGCTCCGCCACCATCCACGCCTGGTGCTCGCCTACGAGGAGGCGGCCGACCAGTGGCGCTACGAGGCCGCCGCGTCCCCCAACTTCCTCGTCGAACTGGACGAGGGCCACGTCGACGACAAGATCAGCGCGATGCGACTGTACGGGACCCAGATCCACGAGCACCCGCACACCCGATCCGAGCTCACCCTGCGCAGCCTCGCCGCACTGCGCGGGATGCAGGGCGGGGTCGCCTTCGCCGAGGGCTACCACGCGCTGCGCTGGCTGGCCTGACCGTCAGGCCGCCGATCCGGTTGCCAGTCGGCAATCGCGACAACGATGCTCACCAGCACCCTTGGAGGGGGAAGCGACGTTGAAGGCCGTTGTGACCGGCGGTGCCGGCTTCATAGGTTCCCATTTGTGCGACCATCTGATCGCCCACGGGCACGAGGTGCTCGTCCTGGACGACCTGTCCACCGGATCCGAGACGAACCTCGAACAGCTCAGCGGCAACCCCGACTTCGAACTGGTCAAAGGGTCGATCCTGGACAAGACCCTGGTCAGGGACGTGATCAGCGAGTGCGACACGGTGTTTCACCTGGCCGCGGCCGTGGGCGTGCACACCATTGTGGACAAGCCGCTGCAGTCCCTGAGGACCAACCTGCACGGCACGGAGAACGTGGTCGAGGCCGCGGCTGCGCGCGGTGCGCGGTTCCTGGTCGCCTCCACCAGTGAGGTGTACGGCAAGAACGACACCGACGGGCTGACCGAGGACGCCGACCGCATCCTGGGTTCGCCGCTGAAGAGCCGCTGGTCCTATGCCGCCGCCAAGGGGCTGGACGAGCTCGTCGCCTACGTCTACGGCGAGGAGACCGGTCTGCCCTGCGTCATCACGCGGTTCTTCAACATCGTCGGCCCCCGCCAGACCGGGCGCTACGGCATGGTGGTGCCGCGGTTCGTCGGCCAGGCGCTGGCCGGCGAGCCGATCACGGTGTACGGCGACGGCACGCAGCGCCGCTGCTTCGGGTCGGTGTTCGACATCATTCCGGCCGTCGTGAAGCTGATGGAGACGCCGGCCGCCTACAACCGGGCGGTCAACCTGGGCGGCCTGGAGGAGGTGACCATCCGGGGTCTGGCCGAGCGGGTGGTCGAGCTGACCGGCTCCTCCAGCCGGATCGAGTACGTCTCCTACGAGGACGCCTACGGCGAGGGGTACGAGGACATGCAGCGCCGCATGCCCGACACCGCCCTCGCCGGCGGCCTCATCGGCTACAAGCCGCAGCGCAGGCTGGACGACATCATCGGCTCGATCATCGAGCACAAGCGGGCGGAGTCCCCGTCACCGCAGGTCGTGGTGGCCTGACGGAGCGGCGGGACCGGTCGGCGCGGACGGTCCCGCCCCTCGGCTCCCGTCCCGGTGCCGGAACGGGGACTAACCCAGCACCGCGGTCGCCGCGACGGCGATGCCCAGCACCGCCACGGACGCGCTCAGCAGGACCATCGCCCAGGGTCGGGCGACCGGAGCCGGCGGGCTGCCGGTGGCGTCGTCGTGCCGGCCGTGGTCGGTGCCGCGCCACCTGCGGCGCAGGTGCGCCATGAGCATGCCGGCCAGCGCCGCGGTGCCCAGGGCCGGCACGAGCCGGTGCAGCGGGTCCACCGCCGCGTCCGCGGCCGCGGCGCCGTCGGAGAACGGGTCGCGCATGTACAGCAGCACCACCACGATCAGCACGATGAGCGTGCGCTGCCAGGACAGCAGGGTGCGCTCGGCCTGCAGGCCCGGATCGCGTGCGGGGCGCCGGCTCACGGCCAGTAGTTCCCGACGAGCACGGCGACGCAGACCAGCGTGACCCCGACCGTGGTGATCAGCGGCAGCGCACTCATGGGCAGCGGCCGACCGCGGCGCATCGCGCGCTGGACCCTGATCCAGCGCAGCGGCGCGTAGACCGTGATGATGACGGCGAGCGCGGTGAGGGCGAGGCCGACGGTGAGCCGGCTGCCGTCGCCCCAGTCCAGCGGCACGAGGTGCAGCACGGCGACCGCGCCGGCCACCAGCGCGAGGGCGGTGCGGATCCAGGCCAGGAAGGTGCGCTCGTTGGCGAGCGTGAACCGGTAGTCCGGTTCGCTGCCGCCACCGGTTTCCCGGTCCTGGTCCGACGCCGAGGACGGCACCGAGCTCACCGCGTCCTCCCTTCTCAGCCGCGTCCACCCACCGGATCTTCGAGCGTAGTCGGGATCGGCTTTTCCTCCCAAGTCGGTATTCATCAGGCGTTTTGTCGGGATTGCGGGGGTCGCGGCGCGCTTTTGCCCGGCCCGCGCGCGCTTGCGGAACAAATCAGCGGGCAGGACCGCTCTAGGAGGAAGCAAGGCAATCGACACCGCTCGCAGGAGAGACCGTGGCAACCATCGAACTCACCAAGGACAACTTCAACGAGACGCTGACCGAGAACGAGTTCGTGCTGATCGACTTCTGGGCGTCGTGGTGCGGTCCGTGCAAGATGTTCGGTCCGGTCTTCGAGAAGGCGTCGGAGGCGCACGACGACCTCACCTTCGCCAAGGTCGACACCGAGGCCCAGCAGGAACTCGCCGCGAGCTTCGACATCCAGTCGATCCCCACCCTGATGGTGGTGCGCGACAAGACGGTGATCTACGCGCAGCCGGGCGCGCTTCCTGAAGAGGCGCTGGAGGACCTGATCAAGCAGGCCCGCGATCTCGACATGGACGAGGTCCGCAAGGAGATCGAGAAGCAGCAGGCCGACGGCGGTCAGTCGCAGGCCTGACCCCGACCGGGGCGAAAAGACCCAGGGGGCCGCGCCGACGGGCGCGGCCCCTCGCTGCGTCTCGGGGCCGCACGGCCCTACAGCGAGCCCGGCCGGGTCAGGTAGAGCACATCGGGGCCGCCGTGGCGGGCCGGGACCTCGATCTCCTCGACCGCGCCGAACCGCCGCCGCAGCAGGCCGGCGAAGTCCGGAGCGGGCATGGCGCTCCAGAAGGCCAGCGCGCCGTCGGGGCGGACGGTCTGCGCCAGCCGGTCCAGCGCCGCGGACTCGTAAAGCCTCCCGTTGCTCTCGACCACGGTCCACCCGGGCCCGTTGTCGATGTCGAGGCAGACGGCGTCGAAGGTCTCGGCGGTCCCCTCCAGCCAGCGCACGAAGTCGGCGCACACCACCTCGCAGCGCGGGTCCTCCAGGAGGTGCCCGGCCACCGGCGCCAGGTGGTCGCCGTGCCACTCGATGACCCGCGGTTCCAACTCGATGACGCGGACGTGCCCGACGCGGGCGTGGTCCAGGGCTTCGCGGGCGGAGAAGCCGACGCCGAGCCCGCCGATCAGCACCCGGACGCCGATGCGCTCCTCGGGCAGCGCCGCCAGGGCCGCGCGGACCATCTCGCGCTCGGAGGCGCCGTCGCGGGTGTCCATGAGGAACACCCCGTTGCTGATGATCTCGAAGTGCCGGCCGGCCCGCCGCAGGACCAGCTCGCCGCCCGCCACCCCCGCGGCGCGCGCGACGACGACGGGCTCGGTACCGGGCGGCGGCTGGGTGGGACGCATTCCTACGGCGGACCTCGGCGGTTGCGAAAGCCGCAGCTACAGGCGGCAGGCGTAGATGTCGGTGACCAGGATGGCGCGAGCGCCGATCTCCCACAGGTCGTCCATGATCGCCTGCGCGGTGCGGCGCGGAACCATGGCGCGCACGGCCACCCAGCCCTCCCTGTGCAGCGGCGAGACCGTGGGTCCCTCCATGCCGGGGGTGAGCGCGACGGCGTCGTCCAGGCGCTCGGCGTGCACGTCGTAGTCCATCATCACGTAGTCGCGCGCGACGAGGACCCCGCGCAGCCGGCGCAGCAGCTGCTCGATCTTGGGGTCGTCCCCGGCGCCCTCCTGCCGGATGACGACGGCCTCGGACTCCAGGATCGGGTCGCCGAAGATCTCCAGTCCGGCGTTGCGCAGCGTGGTTCCCGTGGAGACGACGTCGGCGACGGCGTCGGCCACGCCCAACTGGATCGCGCTCTCCACCGCGCCGTCGAGGTGGATGACCCTGGCATCGACGCCGCGCTCGGCCAGGTAGCCCTTGAGCAGGCCGGCGAAGGAGGTGGCGATGCGCTTGCCCGCGAGGTCCTCGACCTTCATCCCGGCGCCGCCGCGGGCGGCGAAGCGGAACGTGGAGCCGCCGAAGCCCAGCGGCAGGACCTCCTCGACCGCGGCGCCGGAGTCGAGCAGCATGTCGCGGCCGGTGATGCCGGCCTGCAGGATCCCCTCGCCGACGTAGACGGCGATGTCGCGGGGGCGCAGGAAGAAGAACTCGGTCCCGTTCTCGGGGTCCACGAGGACGAGGTCGCGGGAGTCCTTGCGCTGGCGGTAGCCGGCCTCGTGCAGCATGGCGCCGGCGGGTTCGGAGAGCTGGCCCTTGTTGGGCACGGCGATGCGGAGCTGATCAGGCATGGGAGGTGTTTCCTCTACTCATCGACTGCGAGCGTGTCTGTACGGACGTCGACGGCACGGCCGGTTCGGACGGCTGGCCCGGAACCGACCTACAGATGCTTGTAGACGTCCTCCGTGCGCAGACCGCGCGCCAGCATCAGCACCTGGAGGTGGTAGAGGAGCTGCGAGATCTCCTCGGCGGTGCGCTCGTCCGACTCGTACTCGGCGGCCATCCAGACCTCGGCGGCCTCCTCGACGACCTTCTTGCCGATGGCGTGCACGCCCGCGTCAAGGGCCGCGACCGTCCCGGAGCCCTCGGGGCGGGTGCTGGCCTTCTCGGACAGCTCGGCGAACAGCTCTTCGAAGGTCTTCATGATCACTTTCCTCGATGACGTGCCCTCCTAGCCTAGGTGTCCGCCGGACCCGTTCGTGACCTGCCGGGGAAACAGCCGGGGAGAGGTCGGTGACGTTTCGCCGCTTCCCTCGCGAAGGCCGCATCGGACTCCGACCGCTGCGTTCACAGGGTGAGGCGCAATCTCCAGGATCCGGACCTGCTGTGCCGCCGACGCTACGCGCACTGCGGCAGCCGGCCCCCTGCACGAACGCGAACGTCGAACATCAGTCAGCCCCTCCGGCCCGCGAGGCCGCGGAAGAGGCCGCGCGGAACGACCCGGAGCAGACCGCCCGCGGCCTTGTACCGGGCCCCGGGGATGACGCTGGGCGCGCCCGCGGCCCACGCGCGCAGGGAGTCGGTGACGACGCGGTCCTTGGCGACGAACGCGATGCCGGGCATCCCGCTCTCCTGCAGTTCACTGGTCATCTCGGTCCGCACGTAGCCGGGCAGCACCGCGCTGACGCGCAGGCCGTGCCGCCGCACCTCGGCGGCCACACTCTCGGTGAAGGAGACCACGAACGCCTTCGTCGCCGCGTAGATCGCACCGCCCGGCGCGGCCGGCATCAGCCCGGCCATCGACGCCACGTTGAGCACGCCCATCGGGTGGTCGGCGGCGGTCCCCTGCTTCCTGCGCTCGATCTGGGCGGGCAGCACCGCGCGGGTGAGCCGCACCAGCGCGCGCACGTTCAGCTCGATCGTGTCGTCGATGGCGTCGGTGTCCTGCCGGGCGAACGAACCGCCGCCACCGCGGCCCGCGTTGTTCACCAGCAGGTCGATCGGGGTGAGCCCGCCGCCGTCGGCGACGCGCAGGCGCTCCTCGACCGTCGCCAAATCGGCGTCGTCGGTGAGGTCGGCGACCAGCGGCTCCACGGCCACGCCGTGCCGCTCGCTCAGCTCGGCGGCGAGCCCGTCGATCAGCTCGGCCCTGCGGGCCACGAGGACCAGCGCGAATCCGCGCCGGGCGAGCTGGCGGGCGTACTCCTCGCCGATTCCGCTGGAGGCTCCGGTGATCAGGGCTGTGCGGGTGCGCGCGGGCTGGTCGCTCATACCGCCGAATGCTACCCGCCGGCCGTCCGCGCGCACCGGTCCGCCCGTTCCTGGCGGGGGCGGGGAGGAGCGGCTATGGTCCGAACCGAACGCTGCTCGATTCTCGGTCGTCCCCTCCGGAGGTAAGCGGTCCATGACGCTGCACCCATCGACCCGTCGCTTCATCGACTCGCTGACGTCGAGCGGGCCCCAGGCCGGTGACGCGGACGTGGACGTCGCCCGGCTGCGGGCCGCGCGCGCCGAACGCGTCCCCATCGATGCCCCGGACATCGCGCTGGTGCGCGACCTCGCCGTCCCCGGCCCGGCCGGCGAGGTCCCGGTGCGGCACTACCACCCGGCTCCGGCAGGGCCGGCCCTGCCGTGCGTGGTCTACTTCCACGGCGGCGGCTACGTCGTCGGCGACCTCGAGACCCACGACCACATCGCCCGGCTGCTCGCCGCCGAGACCGGCGCGACGGTGGTCGCGGTGGACTACCGGCTCGCCCCCGAGCACCGCTTCCCCGCCGCGGTCGACGACGCGTTCGCCGCCACGCGCTGGGTCGCCGACAACGCGGCCGAACTGGGCGCCGACCCCGCCCGGCTGGCCGTGGCCGGTGACAGCGCCGGCGGCGGCCTCGCGGCGGCCGTCGCCCTGATGACCCGCGACGGGGGCGGGCCCGAGATCGCCTTCCAGGCGCTGGTCTACCCCGTCACCGACCTCTCGGGCTACCCGGTGGCCGGGGACACCCCCTACGGTTCGCGCGTCTCCAACGGCGAGGGCTACTTCCTGACCTCCGAGGGCATGCGCTGGTTCGCCGAGCAGTACCTGAACGAGCCCGGCGAGGGGTCCGACTTCCGCGCCTCGCCCATCCGCGCCGCCGACCTGGCGGGGCTGCCCCCGGCCCTGGTGGTGACCGCCGACTTCGATCCGCTGCGCGACGAGGGCGAGGACTACGCCCGCGCCCTGGCCGCCGCGGGCGTCCCCGCGACCACCACGCGGGTCAACGGCGGGTTCCACGGCATGTTCGGCCTGGGCGCGCTGCTGCCGGTGTGCCGGCAGGCCGAGGAGCCGGTCGTCGCCGCGCTGCGCAGCGCGCTCGGCCTGACACGTCCGGTCGGCTGACCGCCGCCTTAACCGCCAGGCAGTAGCGTGCAGGCATGGCAGCGACACAGAGTTCTTCCGAACCCCTGCGCCCCGACCGCCGGCTGCGCGACGCCGGACTGTTCATCCGCCAGGCCTTCCAGACCTTCCGCGCCACCGGCGCGGTGGCCCCCAGCGGCCCCGCGCTGGCCCATGCCCTGAACCGGTTCGTCGACGACCGGACGGATCCGGCCGCTCCCATCACGATCCTGGAGGCCGGGTCCGGAACCGGGCCGGTGTCCCGCGCGATCGCCGCGCACATGCGCGAGGGCGACACCCTCGACATGGTGGAACCCAACGCGCAGTTCGTCGAGTACCTGCACACCCTGCTCAAGACCGACCCGGATCTGTCGGGGGTCGCCGACCGCACGACGGTGCACGAGGCGCTGGTCACCGACCTGGGCACCGACCGGCGCTACGACGTCATCATCTCCGGGCTGCCGTTCGCCAACTTCACCGCAGACGAGGTCCGGGCGATCATGGAGTACTACTTCACGGTGCTGCGCCCGGGCGGCCACCTGTCCTTCTTCGGCTACCTCTACACCAAGCAGGTCAAGGCGGTCATCGCCCCGCGCGAGGACTACCTGCGCCAGGCGCGGTCGAGTTGGGTCGTCGACGAGTGGGTGAACCGCTACGGCGTCGGCACCGAGCGCATCCTCCCCAACATCCCCCCGGCCTGGATCCACCACCTGCGCAAGCCGGAGGAATGGTCGGCCACTCTCTAAGGTCACACTCTGTACGTACAAAATCTTGTACAATCAAGTACGTACGGGATTAACGTGAATCCACAGGAGGGAGGACGTATGAAGACGATGACCTACTCCGAATCACGCGCCAACTACGCGGCGACCCTCGACACCGTGGTGGACGACCACGAGGAGGTCGTCATCACTCGGTCGGGCCGGGAGCCCGTGGTGATGATCGCCCTCTCGGAGTACGAGTCCCTGCGAGAGACCGCCTACCTCCTTCGAAGCCCGGAGAACGCTCGGCGCCTGGTCACGGCGATCGAGGAACTGGAGGCCGACCGCGGAATCGAACGGAATCTGACCGAATGAAGCTCGTCTGGGCGGAGAGCGCCTGGGAGGACTATGTCTGGTGGCAGGGTCAAGACCGGAAGATCCTCAAGCGCATCAACACCTTGATCAAAGACATCACCCGCAACGGCAATGAGGGGATCGGGAAGCCGGAGCCCCTCAGGCATGGTTTTCAGGGCTATTGGTCCCGCCGGATCACCGACGAGCACCGTCTGGTCTACAAGGTTGCCGAAGACGAGATCCGCGTCGCGGCCTGCCGGTACCACTACGGAAAGTGACCACTCAGAGCGCAGGAGGGTCCGGATCCGCGAGAGCATTATTCCGGCTCGCCTCTTCTGCGTCGCCCGGCGGCCGACAAGCCGCACATCAGGACCTCGGCCGCCGGTCACAGCCCCAAGTCCCTGGCGACCTCCGCGACCGGAACAGTTCGGACAAGCCCGGCGCGGATCTCGTTCAGGCGTTCCCAAGCGATGCGCCCGTCCTCGTGATCGATGAGTTCCGCACCGGCCTCGGCGAGCTCGCCCGGAACAGCGGCCGTGACGCGCTCCTGCCCGCCGTCCTCGGGTGACATGGTTGGCCTCCTCGCCTGGCACCGCCCGGGTCAGTGTTTGAAGTGCACGAACAGCCTGCCGAAGTTCTTGGAGTCCTTCTCCACGCGGTGGTAGAGGCGCTTGACCTCCTTCTGCTCCAGGAAACGCAGCACCCGCTTCTTCAACTGGCCGGAGCCCTTGCCGGGGATGATCTCGACGGTCTTGGCCTTGGTCCGGACGGCCTCGTCCATGATGTCGCGCAGCGCGCGGTCGATGTCGGTACCGCGGTTGTAGACGTCGTGCAGGTCGAGCTTGAGCTTCACGCCGCGGCCCCCTCGTTCCTCTCGCTCAGGAAGACCGCGGTTCCCGGGAGGATCCGGCCCCGCAGCGGGCTCCAGCCGCCCCACACCTGCTCGTTGTCCTCGGGCCACTCCGGCTCCACCAGGCCGGTCAGGCGCAGCCCCGCGCCGACGATCGCGGCCACCCAGTCGCCGATCGTGTGGTGGTGCTCCACGTAGACGGCCCGCCCCCGGGCGTCCTCCTCCACGTAGGCCCGGCGGTCGAAGTAGGAGTCGCGCGCGGTGAGGCCGCCCTCGGTCGGGTCGTCGGGGAAGCACCAGCGGATCGGGTGGGTCACCGAGAACACCAGCCGGCCGCCCGGGCGCAGCACCCGCGCCGCCTCGCGCAGCGCGGCGGGGGCGTCGGGCACGAACGGGAACGCGCCGTAGGCGGAGCAGACCAGGTCGAAGGAGCCGTCGGCGAAGGGCAGACGCTGGGCGTCGGCCTGGGCCACGGCCAGCGCCCGCCCGGTCGCGTCGTCGATCCGCAGCGAGTGCTGGAGCTGGCGCGCCGAGACGTCGATCCCCACGACCTCCGCCACGCCCCGGGCCCGCAGCCAGCGGCCGCACTGTCCGGCGCCGCAGCCCACCTCGAGGACCCGCGCGCCGACCAGCTCCGCCGGGTCGCCGAGTAGGTGCGCCGCCGCCTCGTCCAGCCCCTCGGGCCCCCACACGAATCCGGTGTCGCCCAGGAACCCGCCGTGTTCGGCCTGGTAGTCGTCTGCCTCGCGCTCCCACCAGACCCGGCTGGCCCGCGCGCTCTCCTCGGCCCCGGCCGGCCGCCGCGCGATCTGCGCGACGTCGGCGTGCATCAGGTCGTCGGTCATGGGGCCCATCCTGGCACCGCTGGAGTGCTCATCGAGCTTCGACCGCTGTGTTCGCGGGGCGATGCGGGACTTTCAAGGTCCGGACCGCTGTGCCGCCGGCGGCTTGCGCACCGCGGCAGCCGGCCCCCTGTGCGAACGCGACCGTCGGACATCGGTCAGACGCGCGCTTCGGGCCGGGGATCCGGGCCGGAAGGGGCGGAGTCCCCGCCGCCCGAGCCGTCGCCGCCCGGTCCGCCACCGTCCGGCCGACCGCCCTGGGCGGCGTCCCGGAGCTCGCGGCGGATCAGGAAGAACCAGCCGACGATCGCGATGACCGTGAACACCCACCACTGCACGGCGTAGGAGAGGTTCATCCCGGTGTCGGTCTCGGGGGCGGGAACCGCCTCGGGCGCGGGGTCGGTGGGCGGGTCCTGCTCGGTCAACTCGACGAAGCCGCCGTGGACCGGATAGGGCAGGCCCGCCGCGATCTCGTCGACGTCGATGATCATGATCTGCCCTTCGGGCAGGCCGTCGCGTTCGCGGATCCCGGTGTTCTCAGGGGTCTCGCTGTACTGGAGCCGGCCGGTCACCGCGGCCTCGCCAGCGGGTGCGGGCGGAACCTCCGGCTGCTGGGTCGAGGTCGGCGGCTGCTCCACCCAGCCCCGGTTGACCAGCACGGCCGTGCCGTCGCCGGTCACCAGCGGGGTGATCACGTAGAGGCCCACGCCCCTCGAGCCGTCCCGGTTGCGGACCAGCAGCTCGTGCTCGCTGTCGTAGGTGCCGGTGGCGGTGACCGTCCTCCAGCGGTCCTCGCTGTCCACGTCGCCGCCCACCGAGGTCAGCTCCTGGACGGGCACCGCGTCGCTGCTGAGGTTGGCCTCCTGCAGCGCCACCGCGGCGGCCTTGTCCTCCCATCTCCCGTACTGCCAGAAGCCCAGCGCGATGAAGGAGGGCACGACCAGGACCACCAGCGCGTGGAACGCCAGCATCCGAGGTGAGAACAGGACCCGAAGCACATCTTCGAGGCTACGAGATGGTCGCGCCCACTCGTCATCGCCCCGGGCCGACGCCCCGGGCCGGCCCCGTGGACCCCGCGGTCCCGGCCCGGAGAACGCGGTCGGCCCCCGGCGCGCTGCCGGGGGCCGACGTCGATCGTCACGCGTACGCGGGCCGGATCAGTCCTCGACGGACTCGGCGGACTCGGCGGCGGCCGCGGCCTTCTTCTTGCGGGAGAAGTACATGGCGGCACCGCCACCACCCAGGGCGGCGACGGCCGCGGCGACGAGGCCGCCCAGCGCCGCGCCAGTCACGGGCAGGCCGCCGGCGGGCTTGGAGTCATCGGCGGCCGGAGGGGTGTCCTCGGAGCCCTGGTCGTCGCCGGAGTCGCCGCCGTTGCCCTCGTCCTCGTCCTTGCCGCCGTTCTCGTCCTCGTCCTTGCCGCCCTCGTCCTCGTCCTTGCCGCCGTTCTCGTCCTCGTCCTTGTCGCCCTCGTCCTCGTCCTTGCCGTCGTCGCCGTCCCCGCTGTCCTCCTCGGAGATCTGCTGCATGCACTCGGCCTCGGCCACGCCGAGCACCGAAACGGCGTTGCCGCAGACGTCCACCGCGGCGTCGACCGGGATGTTGACCTGGTTGCCGCTGGCCACGCCACCGGAACCGTCCGTCTCCTGCTCGGCCCCGTCGCCGTCCCCGTTGCCGGAGGAGTCCCTGACGGCGTTGACGACCGTCGTGCACTCGGCCTTGGAGACGCCGAGCACGGCGATGGAGTTGCCGCAGACGTCCACCGCGACGTCAACGGGGATGTTGATCTGGTTGCCGCTGGCCACGCCACCGGAACCGTCGGTCTCCTGGCTGTTCTCCTCCGAGTCGGCCACCTTCTTGACGATCTCGGTGCACTCGGCCTTGGAGATGCCGCCGACGGCCGCGGAGTTGCCGCAGACGTCCACCGCGGCGTCAACGGGGATGTTGATCTGGTTGCCGCTGGCCACGCCACCGGAACCGTCGGTCTCCTGGCTGCTGCGCCCCTCATCGCTGGAGGCGTAGAGGACCTTCGAGATCTCGGTGCACTCGGCCTTGGAGATGCCCAGGACGGCCAGGGAGTTGCCGCACAGCTCGGCCTCGATGTCGACCGGGACGTTGACCTGGTTGCCGCTGGCCACGCCACCGGAACCGTCCGTCTCCTGGTCGGCGAAGGCGTAGGGGGCGAAGCCGCCGACCAGCCCCGTGGAGAGCAGGGCGACGGAAGCGGAGGTGTAGAGCTTCTTACGCATGTTCAGGCAGGACCTTTCGCTGACTGCGTTACCAAAGGTAACCGTTTGAGGCCTTAGCGTCACTAAGAGCGGGGTCAGTGAACCGCGGGCCCGAATATGAGACGCCGGGGGATTTCCGCCTTGCGTCAACGGCAGGAGGGGGCCGAGCCGATTCACGGCACAGGCCACCCGGAGCGCAAGCGACAGAGTGCTTCGACTTGCTGACAGACCGCTACGTTAGCAGTCTTTCGGCCACGGGAGGCAATTTTGGATGTAATTCCCGCAAAATCGGGGAAGCCGCCGATTACGACGGTCGGACGCCCCTTCCTATACCCCCAACAGGCACAACCGAGGGTACCGCTCCTCACCCCGGTCGAACGGTAGGAACTCTACTAGGCATCTTCGTAAATTCGGACTGAACCTAAAGCGCACGTCGTAAATCGCTACTTTGTGCAACCATCCGGCCGGACGGCCATTCAGTACTGCCATAAGGCCAACATAAAGGGCCTATGACCCAAGTCGCCCATAAAGGACATATCACCCAAGATGGCCCCGAGCCGGTTCCGAACGCACGAAAGCCCCGGTCGGGGGATCCGAGGATCCCCCGACCGGGGCTCGCCACCGGTCCGGCCGGTCGGCCGGACGCGCGGCCGGGACTAGCTCTGGACGCCCAGGCCCTTGGCGACGCCGCCGCCGAGGTCGGGGTGGACGTTGGTCCAGTACTCGACGACGCGCTTCTTCATGTCGTCGGTGACCTCGGGGGCCGAGGCGTGGCCGACGATGTTGTCCACCATGTTGGCGCGCTCGGAGTCGGAGAGGACCTTCTCCCACAGCGCACGCGGCTGGCCGAAGTCGTCGTCCTCCTTGTGGAGCTGGTAGGCGGAGCGCACCATCTCACCGGCGACGTGGTAGCCCTCCCCCTTGAACAGCTCGGGGTCGGCGACCGGGCCGCCCGCGGTGTTCGGCGCGTACACCGGGTCGCCGCCGTTGTAGAACGCCATCGCGCCGTCGCGGTTGTAGCTGTTGACCGGCGACTTCGGGCGGTTCACCGGCAGCTGCAGGTAGTTGGCGCCGATGCGGTAGCGGTGGGTGTCGGGGTAGGAGAACAGCCGGCCCTGCAGCATCTTGTCCGGGCTCATGGCGATGCCCGGCACCAGGTTCGAGGGCTCGAACGCCGCCTGCTCGATCTCGGCGAAGTAGTTCTCCGGATTGCGGTTCAGCGTGAACCGGCCGATGGTGATCTCCGGGTAGTCCTCGTGCGGCCACACCTTGGTGAGGTCGAACGGGTTGAACCGGTAGTCGGCGGCGTCCTCGAACGGCATGACCTGGATGTTGACGGTCCAGGACGGGAAGTCGCCGTTCTTGATGGAGTTCCACAGGTCGCGGCGGTGGACGTCGGGGTCCTCGGCCTCCAGCGCCTTGGCCTCGCCCGCGGTGAGGTTCTCGATGCCCTGCTCGGTCTTGAAGTGGTACTTCACCCAGAACTTCTCGCCGTTGGCGTTGTACCAGAGGAAGGTGTGGCTGCCGAAGCCGTGCTGGTGCCGCCAGGTCCTGGGGGTGCCGCGGTCGGTCATCAGGAACGAGACCTGGTGGGCCGACTCGGGGTTCAGGGTCCAGAAGTCCCACTGCATGTTGTTGTCGCGCAGCTGGTTGTCGGCGCGACGCTTCTGGGAGTGGATGAAGTCGGAGAACTTCGAGGGGTCCCGGATGAAGAAGATCGGCGTGTTGTTGCCGACGAGGTCGTAGTTGCCCTGCTCGGTGTAGAACTTCAGGGCGAAACCGCGCGGGTCGCGGGCGCTGTCGGCGCTGCCCAGCTCGCCGGCGACGGTCGAGAAGCGGAGCAGCAGAGGGGTCTTCTTGCCCTTCTGGAACAGATCCGCCTTGGTGTACTGGCTGACGTCCTCGGTGATCTCCATCTCACCGAAGGCGCCACCGCCCTTGGCGTGCACCACGCGCTCGGGCACGCGCTCGCGGTTGAAGTGGGCCATCTTCTGGATCAGGAAGTGGTCCTGCAGCAGCAGCGGACCGTTCGGGCCGACCGACTGGGAGAAACCGTCGCTCGGAGCCGGGATGCCGGCGTCGTCCGTGCTGTAGGGAACCCGTTCACTCACTCTGCTCGCACCTTTCGGGATGAGGAATTGGGAGGGCGGTCGGCCGCGGCGGCCGCGCAGCGGTCCGACCGGTGGACATCCGGGCGCGGGGGCGGGAGGACCGGGGCGCGCCCGCCTCCCGGACACGCGGGACCCCCGGCATGACCGGTCCTCGCTCTACTTCTTCTGGCAACTCGGACAGACGCCCCAGAACACCACTTCGGCCTCGTCGACGGTGTAGCCGTGCGTGCGCGACGGCTCCAGGCACGGGGCCCGGCCGACCACGCAGTCGACGTCGGTCACCTTGCCGCAGGTGCGACAGACCAGGTGGTGGTGGTTGTCTCCGACGCGGGCCTCATAGCGCGCCGGCGAACCGGCGGGCTCGATGCGGCGGATCAGTCCGGCTCCCGCCAGCGCGTGCAGACCGTCGTAGACCGCCTGGGTCGACACGTGCCCGACCTTGGTCCGGACGGAGCGCGCGACGTGCTCGGCGTCCAGGTGGTCGCCCACCCGGACGGACTCGAGGATCGCCAGCCGCGCAGCGGTGACCCGCAGCCCGACTTCGCGAAGGTGTGCGGCGTCGTCCATGATCAGCAGCATAGGACACTAACTTGAACTATTCAAGAAAACGATGAAGTCAAGTTAAGTGTCCGGCGGATGGCGCGCCTGCTGCTCTCCGGCCCGACGGGCGCCGCCCGTCCCCGCGGCCCGGCCCGGGCGACTCGGCGCGCCCGGGCGGACGGGGCCGGGCTCCCGTAACGAATGGGACTCATTGGGCGCAAAACCGCAAACGGGGGATCGGGACCCGACGTCCCAGATGTGCAGGACCACCCCTTTTGTTCCCGCACCCCTGGAGTCCCCCGTGCTCTCCTCGTCCCCCCGCACCGATGGTGCGCGCCGGCTCGGCGCGCTGTTCGCCATCGCGGCCTTGGCCACGGCGTGCGGCACAGCCCCCACCGACTCCTCCTCCGACCTGGAGCCCAACGCGGACGCCACGCCGGCCGACGAGGGACCGGCCACGCCGAGTGAGGCGCCCGCGGAGCCGTTCACGATCGCCTTCGGCGGAGACGTGCACTTCGAGACGGTCCTGCGCTCGCGGCTGGACTCCGACCCCGAGACCGCGCTCGGCCCGGTCTCCTCGGTCCTCGGCGAGGCCGACATCGCGATGGTGAACCTGGAGACCGCCGTCACCGAGGGCGGCACCCAGGCGCCGGGCAAGCAGTTCGTCTTCCGCGCGCCCCCGACTGCGCTCCAGGCGCTGCGGTCGGCGGGGGTCGACGTCGCCACGGTCGCCAACAACCACGGCATGGACTTCGGCCGGGACGGTCTGGCCGACACCCTCGACAACGCCGAAGAGGCCGGCTTCCCGCTGGTGGGCGCCGGGCGCGACGCCGACGAGGCCTATGCCCCGCACATCGTCGAGGCCAACGGCAACGAGGTCGCGATCCTCGGCGCCACCGACGTCTTGGACGACCACCTCATCGCCGAGTGGACCGCGGGCGAGGACAAGCCGGGCATGGCCTCGACCAAGGGCGAGATGCTGGACCGCATGCTGCGGGCGGTGTCCGAGGCCGAGGAGCAGGCCGACAGCGTCATCGTCTACCTGCACTGGGGACTGGAGGGCGACCACTGCCCGCTCCCGCACGCCCCCGACCTCGCCCGGCAGCTCATCGACGCCGGCGCCGACGCCGTCGTGGGCGGCCACGCGCACGTGCTCAGCCCCGGGGGCTACATGGGCGACGCCTACGTCCACTACGGCCTGGGCAACTTCGCCTTCTACAACTTCGACGGCCCCACCGCCGAGACCGGCGTGCTCGAGCTGACGATGCAGGGCGGCGAGGTGCTGGAGGACGAATGGCTGCCCGGCCGGATCCAGGGCGGCGTCCCCGTCATGTACGAGGGCGAAGCCGCCGGCCAGGCCCGCGACACCTGGGAGGGGCACCGCGCCACCTGCACGCCCGACCTCGGTGCCGAGCCCGGGGGCGGATCCTCCGAGGGGCGATAGGGTCATATCGCCGCCTCTGCGGTCTCAAGGGCCACAAGCCCCTTTTTCCGGCGTTCGCGCCATCACGTTCCCCAAACCTGGCACAATCGGGCGCAATCCTGACGCGCGTAGGAAGGGGAGCCGTGCCCGAGTCCAGCGATCACCGCTTTGACCTGCTCGCCCCGGGCGAGGAGCAGCCCGCGGCCCTGCCGGGATCGGCCGGCGAACACCGCATGCAGGAACTGTTCGGGACGGAGGACCGGGCACAGCGGTTCTACCGCGACCAGGTCCTCGACCGGTTGAACGCCCGGATGCGGGAGTTCGTCGCCCGCCAGGAGATGGTCTTCGTCGCGACCTCCGACGCCCGCGGCGAGTGCGATTCCAGCCTGCGCACCGGGCCGCCCGGGTTCGTGCACGTCATCGACGACCGGACGCTGGCCTACCCCGAGTACCGGGGCAACGGGGTCCTGGCCAGCGTCGGCAACATCGCCGAGAACCCGCACGTCGGCCTGATGTTCCTGGACTTCGAACGCGACCGCATCGGGCTGCACGTGAACGGCTGCGCCACGATCCTCGACGACGTCGAGCTGCGGCGGCACACCCCCGGCCTGCCCGAGCCGGCCCTCCCCGGCCAGCGTGCGCAGATGTGGGTGGTCGCCCGGGTCGAGGAGGCCTACATCCACTGCCGCAAGCACATTCCGCCGATGCGCAGGGTCACCGCTCAGGACCCGGCCTCCTGGGGCACCGACGACACCCGCCGCAAGGGCGGCGACTTCTTCGAGTCCAAGGGCACCCCCGCCCCCTGGTCGGGCGAGCCCGCCCGGTACGGCCACTGAGCGATCCCGTTCCCCCTTGGCCCCAGGGGGTGGAGCTCGGCCCCGGGAGGGGTCCCGTGCGGGTGCGGTTCTCTCGCGTGGCCGAAGGCCCCTTGAGGCGAACGTCGCACCCGGTGTGCTCGCGCGGAGCCGGGCACCACGCGAACACGGGCCTACGGCCACACGGCGGCACCGCCCGTTCACCGCGAACCCCTATGGCCGGAGCCTCCCCCCGGCGACCGAGGACACCGGGCCCTCATCCGGTCACGCCTGCCGCCACGCCGCCAGGACGGCGTCGATCTCCGTGGTCAGCGCCTGCTTGTCCGCGGTGTCGAGGAAGGACGCCGCGACCCCGTTGCGGGCGAGCGCGGCCAGGTCCGCGCCGGTGAGGCCGAGCCGTTGCGCGGTGCGGTACTCGTTGAGCAGGTCGGTGCCGAACATGGGCGGGTCGTCGGAGTTCAGCGTGACCATCAGGCCCTCCTCCAGCATGCGCGGCAGCGGGTGGTCCTCGATCCTCTCGACCGCGCGGGTGCGCAGGTTGGAGGTTGGCGAGACGTCCAGCGGGAGCTGCGTCTCGCGCAGGTGCCCCACCAGCCGCGGGTCCCTCATGCTGTCGATCCCGTGCCCGATCCGCTCGGCGCGCAGCACGTTGATCGCCGACCAGACGCGCTCGGGCCCGCCGTTCTCCCCCGCGTGCGGGAGGCTGTGCAGGCCGGCGGCCCTGGCGCGCGCGTAGATGCCGGCGAAGGGGTCGCGGTCCACCTCGATGCCCCCGACACCGAAGCCCACGACACTGTCGGGACCGTCCTTGAGCACCGCGTCCAGCGTCTTCTCGCCCACTTCGACCCCGAAGTCACCGGGGAAGTCGGGGATCCAGCGCAGCCTGACCCCGTGCTCGCGCTCGGCCTCGCGCCTGGCGTGCTCCAGCCCGGCGAACACGACGCCGGCCGGGATCCCGCGCATCAGGTGGTTGTACAGGCTGACGTGCAGCTCGGCGTAGCGGACGTTCTGCGCCGCCAGGCGGGCGGCCACGTCGGCGGCCAGCAGCGCGAAGTCCTCCTCGTCGCGCAGGGTCCGCACCGAGTTGATGTAGACGTCGATGAAGTGCGGGAAGTCGCGGAAGGCGTAGTAGTCGTTGATCTCCTCCAGCGAGCCGGGGAGGTCGGCCACGCCGTGTTTCACCGCCAGCTCCAGCAGTGTGGCGGGCTGCATCGAACCTTCCAGATGAACGTGAAGCTCCACCTTGGGCAGGTCCCGGATGAGCGCCTCGACGGCGGGCTCGGAGGGCGTCGCGCTGTTCATGCGGTGACGCTACTGAAGCCCCGGACGCCTTCCAAGGCTTCGACCATCCTTTTGACGGCGAAATGTCAGCAATGTCGCGACACGCTCTTTGCGGCGCACCGGTCCTGGCCACGCGGCCGCGGGACGCGCCGGTCGCGCCGCCGGGGCGCCGCGACCGGCGCCCCGGCGGCGCGCAGGGCGGTCACCCGGCCTCGGGTGCCCCGTTCACCCGGCGCGGCAGGCCCAGCGGATTGTCGTCGCGCAGCGCCTCGGGCAGCAGCGGCTGCGGGACCGACTGGTAGGTCACCGGACGCAGGAAGCGCCGGATCGCCGTGGTGCCCACCGAGGTGTGCAGCACCGATGTGGTCGCGGGGTAGGGGCCGCCGTGGGTCATCGCGTGCGTCACCGAGACGCCGGTGGGCCAGCCGTTCCACAGCACACGGCCGGCCTTCTCGGTCAGCACGGCGAGCAGCCGCGCGGCGACCGCGTCGCCGTCCTCGGCCTGAACGGTCGCCGTGAGCTGCCCCTCCAGCGCGCCGGCCACCTCCACCAGCTGCTCCTCGTCGGTGTAGGTGACCACCAGCGAGGTCGGGCCGAAACACTCCTCCAGCAGCACGTCGCGGTGCTCCAGCAGTGAGGCGGCGTCGGTGCGCAGCAGCGTGGGGGTCCAGTCGCCCTCCGCCGCCGCGCCGCGCACCAGCACCTCGGTCACCCGGTGCCCGGTCAGCTCCGCGAGTCCGGTCTCGAACCCCTCGGTCACCCGCTCGTTGAGCAGCCGGGAGGCCGCGCGCCCCGCGACGTCGGCCGCCAGCGCCTCCAACCCGGTGCCCTCGGGCACCAGGAGCACGCCCGGCTTGGTGCAGAACTGGCCGGATCCCAGCGTGAACGAGTCGGCGTAGCCGGAGAGGACGGCGTCGCCGCGCGCCGCGAGGGCCGCGCGGGTGACGAACACGGGGTTCAGGCTGCCGAGTTCGCCGTAGAACGGGATCGGCCTGGGGCGGGACGCGGCGAGGTCGTGCAGCGCCCGGCCGCCCGGGATCGAGCCGGTGAACCCGACCGCGGCGGTTCGCGGGTGCAGGACCGCCCGCCGACCGGTCTCCTGCCCGAAGACCACGGCGAACACGCCTTCCGGCGCGCCGGCGTCGCCGAGGGCCTTGGCGACGACCTCGCCGGTGCGCCGGGCGAGGCGGGGGTGGCCCGGGTGCGCCTTGACCACGACCGGGCAGCCGGCCGCGAGCGCGGAGGCGGTGTCTCCCCCCGCCGTGCTGAAGGCGAAGGGAAAGTTGCTGGCGCCGAAGACCACCACCGGCCCGAGCGGGACGAGCATCCTGCGGACGTCGGGACGCGGCCCCATGCCCCAGTCCGGGTCGGCGGTGTCGATGGCGGCTTCGAGGTAGGAGCCCTCTTCGACCGTCTCGGCGAACAGCCGCAACTGGAAGGTGGTGCGGGCGAGCTCGCCCCGGCAGCGCGCCTCGGGCAGGTGGCTCTCGGCCATGGCGATGGGCACGAGTTCGTCGGCCGCGGCGTCGAGCTCGGCGGCCGCGCGGCGCAGCATCGCCGCCCGTTCGGCCGGCCGCAGCCCGCCGAACACAGGGGCCGCCGCCTCCGCCGCGGCCATCACCCGGTCGAGCCCGGCCTCGCTGGTGTCGGTAATGGTGCTGGTGGTGTCGGTCATACCTGTCGTCTCCCGAGATGGTGCGAGTGGCCGTTGCCGCTTCATCCCATCATTTCGCACTCTCCAAGAAAGCGTTTGCCAATCCAGAGGGCGCGGAGAGCCGGTGGAGAGTGCACGACCGTGCGGCCGGGAACCGATGGAGCCGCGGGCCGGATCCGGCCACCCCCCGCCGCGGACCCGGGGCGGTGATGACGGTGATCGCATGCGCGCACCGGCCCGGCTCTCCGGCCGGCGATCGCGGGGAAGGACCGCGCACCGACGGAGACGGAGCCTGCGGGGAATGGCCCGAGGGCCGCGAGCCACCCTCGGGCCCCACACGGCGGAGCGGTCCCGGACGGAGGAGTCCGGGGAACGAAGGGTCCGGAAGTGGCCAAATCGGCGTTCGCCACATGGGGCGCGATCCCCGAACCGCGATAGTGCGGGAACCATTCGCGTTCGGAAAGGCATCATAGAGACGTGACGACCACTTCCCGCAGCTCCGCGCCGACCACGCCCAGGCAGCGTCACGAATCCGGATCCGACATCGGGTCGGGCGAGCCCGCGGAGAGCACCTGCAAGAGACGGGTCGACCCGTCCGACCCCGCTCTGGCACACGCTCCGCTGCGCCGCCTGCCGGCGCAGCAGCGCAGCATGGCCCGGGTGCAGCGGATGCTCGACGCCTGCGCCGAACTCCTCGACGAGTCCGGCTACACCCAGTTGTCGACCACCCGGATCGCCGAGCGCGCCGGCGTGGCGATCGGGTCGGTCTACCAGTTCTTCCCCGACAAGAGGGCCATCACCCAGGCGCTCGGCCTGCGCTACCTGGACCTGTTCAGCGTCCGGGTGACCGACCGGCTGGCCGAGATGACGTTCGCGCACTGGACCGAGGCCGCCGACGCGGTCGTCGACGAGTACATCGACATGCACCGCAACGTCCCCGGCTTCCGCAGCCTGCACTTCGGCGACGTCGTCGACGTCCGGCTGCTCGACGCCGACACCGACAACAACCGGGTGATCGCCACCCGGCTGCGGGAGCTGCTGACCTCGATCGCCGGGGCCAAGGACGACGAGCGGCTGGACCGCGCGGTCGTGGTGGCCGTCGAGGCCGCCGACGCCGTGCTCAAGCTCGCGTTCCGGCACGACCCCGACGGCGACGCCACCCTCATCGCCGAGGTGAAACTGATGCTGCGCAGCTATCTCGGCCGACACTTCGGGTCGGAATAGAAAGGGGGAACCGACCGCGACTTTCCCAAAGAGGACGATAGGGTTATTTCGCCCTACCGTCCGGAATCCAGCATCGCCGCTGGCAGTATGGAGACCGCGGGGCGGATTCCACGGTGGGAGAGCACCGTGCCCGGCTCCGCACACCGGTGCCCGCGCGCCATGGGGGAAGTGAAGATGGCGCCGCAGACACCGCGTGCGACCGGACGCCGATGCGCTTCGGCGTCCCCGCAGGCCCGGACGTGAAGACGACATTCCTCATTCCTTGCCCGCTACGCACAACGAGGTTCACGAGCGGAGCGGCCGGCTGCCACGCAGGAGGGGCACCCCGGCCCGAAGCGTTTGAACAGGGGGAGGACCCTCAGTGGTAGCTGACAGTACACTCGCAGAACCGTTGACCGGCACGGCCGCCGGAGTTCCCTACATCGCGGTGCCGCCGCCCGACACCAGTGAGCCGGCGCCGATGATCGTAGCGCTGCACGCGTTCGAACCGCCGCGCAGCGAGGCCGCGCTCGCGGGGACCCTGCCGCTCGCCTCCTTGCAGGCGTGGAAGTTCTACTTCGGGCTCCCGCTGTTCGGTGCCCGCCTGCCCGACGGCGGCGTGGCCGAGATCAACCGGCTCGGCCAGACCGACTACCTGATCCAGTTGTACGGCCCGGTCGTCGAGCAGGCCGCGGCCGAGCTGTCCCGCGCAGTGACCGAGCTGCGCGAGCGGTTCCCCGTGCACGACGGCCCGGTCGGGCTGATGGGTGTCGGGGCCGGCGGCGCGGCCGCGCTGCTCGCGCTGGCCGAGAGCCGGATGCCGATCAGCGCCGTCGGCGTGGTCAACCCGATCGTCGACCCCACCCAGGTGCTCACGGCCCGTGAGCGGCGGCTCGGCGTGGCCTACCACTGGACCGAGGAGTCCCGTGACGTGGCCGCCTGGCTGGACTTCACCGGCCGCGCCGACGACCTGGCCGCGCGCACGCCGCAGCCGCCGCTGCTCGTCATCACCGGCCGGCACGACGAGGTGATCCGGCCCGACCACGGCCAGGCCCTGCACGACGCGCTGGCCCCGCGCTACCACCCGCAGGCGCTGCGCCACATCGTCATCCCGGACCTCGCCCACACGATGGGCCCGGAGCCCGGACTGGAGCCCGGCCCGCCGGCGCCCGGCAACGTGCTGGCCGACCGCGCCCTGAGCGAGTGGTTCCACCTGCACATGACCTCGGCGACCCAGGCCACCCTGCGACTCGGCTAGGACGTGTCTCCCTGTTCAGGGCCGTCGCGGGCGTGCGATGGCAAGGCGGAGGAGCGAAGTCGCCGTCGGTTCCCCTGCGAGTGACGACAGCGCCGCGAGCGTGCCTCCAGCGCGGCGCGTAGCAGGCCGGGGAGAGACGCGGCCCGGCTTCGCTCCGCGAGCCGGCCGCGGGGGTGGCCCGAATGGACCTTACCGGCGAACCGCTTCATGCTGCCGTGCGGCCGTGTGGCCGGCCGGGTGAGGGGCCGCCGTCAAGAGAAGCGGCGACGAGGGCGGCGGTCTCCTCGCCGATCTTGACTCTGCGGGGCCTGAAAACGTTGCGATAATCCCGACAAGGCCAAGACCGCCGGAGGAGGGCCCGGGGTACAAGGCCGCCACAGCAGACCTGAGCCGCATATTCACCGAAAGCCGAGGCCACGCGGCAAAGCTCAGTAGCCGCGCTTCCCGCCCTTCTTGGGGCCCTTGGCCCGGACGTCGATGCCGCCGAACAGGCAGGTGCCGGTCAGCCGGATGGTCGGGGCGTTGGGGTCGGTGACCGAGTCGGTCCCGTGCGTGCTGGTGCCGCCGAAGATCGCGGTCGTGGCGTTGACCACCCGGACGCCGTACGGGACGGTGATCTGCAGGCCGCCGAAGATCACGGCGCACTGCACGATCACCTCGCGCTGGGTGAGCACCGCCTCGCGGAAGTCCAGGTCGATGCCGCCGAACATGGTGGAGACGTTGGTGCGCGGCTCCACCAGCCAGCGGCCGGCGCGTTCGGCGCCGCCGAACACCGCGACGATGTTCTCCCTGCCCTGGCTGCCCGCGGCGAGCCTGCGCGCCTCGTCGGAGGTGACCGTCATGCCGACCGGGTCCTCCTGGGGCTCCGGGGCGCGGCCGGCGGTCGCGGGGAGGTCGCGGGTGAGGGGCGCGAGTTCGCCGATCGTCTTGGCGCGGTAGAGCGATTCGAGGCGCTCCTCGTGCTCCTCCCGGGTGAGCCGGCCCTCGGCCAGCGCCTCGCGGAGCCGCTCCGCGACGCGATCGCGGTCGGCGTCCGAGGCGCGGATGTGATCGGGCTCCATAGCCGGGGTTCCCTCCTGAAGGAATGCGGAATAGCGCATCGCGGCGGTCCAGGCTACTTCTCCGCCCCGACCTCGCGCGTCTTGGCCTCCACGCCGCCGAAGACGCACACCCCGGTGACGCGGACGGTGGGCGCCTCAGGGGGCAGCGAGGCATCGGCGTGCTTGAGGCTGACCCCGCCGAAGATCCCCGACGCCTCGTTCACCACGCGCACCCCGGGCGGCACGACGAGGTCCAGGCAGCCGAAGACGAGCGCGCACTGGACGGTCACCTCGCGCTGCGACAGTATGGCCTCGCGCAGGTCCAGCTCCACCCCGCCGAACATGGCGGAGACGTTGGTGCGCGGTTCCACCAGCCAGCGGCCCTTGCGCTCGGCCGCGCCGAACACGGCGACGATGTTCTCGGAGCCCACGCCCGAAGCGATCAGCTCCAGGTCGGAGGCCGAGGAGCCGGAGCCGTCCGCCGGGGCGGAGGGCACCGGGCGGTCGGCGCCGGGGAGGTCGCGGGTGAGGGGCGCGAGTTCGCCGATCGTCTTGGCGCGGTAGGCCGAGTCGAGGCGCTCCTCGTGCTCCTCCCGGGTGAGCCGGCCCTCGGCCAGCGCGTCGCTCAACCGCCGCGCGACCAGGTCGCGATCGGCGTCCGACGCGCGCATGGCGCCGGCCTGCGGGAGCGGGTCCTGATTCACGATTCGCGTCATACCCACGAGTATCGATCCGGGCCGGCCGCCGCCGGATCCGGAGACGACCCTGGTGTGTCCCTGACTTGGCCGGCGCGCGACCCTGACGCCGGTCCCCGGCCTGCTTCCGCGCCCTCGGCTCACTCCTCGACGACCGCGCAGTAGGCCGCCACCCTGGCGCGCCGCACGGCGCGGTCGAGCAGGCGCAGGGCCTCCCTGCGCGCCTCCATCTGGCCGGCTGTCAGCCCGCGCCCCTCGTCGCCGCCGGCGAGCCGCACCACGACGGCCAGCCGGTCGGCCAGCGCCGCGACCCGGTGTGCCCGCTGGGGGTATCCGGGCGCCAGGCCGTCGGTGGGCGCACGGCCGACGTCGCGCAGGTCGGCCAGGGCCCGGGTGACCTCGGGCCCCCACGACGCGATGTCGTTGACCTGGCCGAACAGGGCCGTCGACTCCCGGATCGCGAGATTGAGCCGGTGCTCGGCGTCGGCCAGCGGCACCGGCTCCGGCGTCGCGTCGGCGGCGGGGTGGGGCATCCAGGAGACTCCCACGTAGGATGAGCCACGCCGGTCCTCGCTGGGGACGAGCCCCACCTGCCGGTCGTCCAGCCGCACCAGCACAGCCTCCCGAGCCTCGATCGCCGCCATGTTGAGTTCCGCCGCTCCCACCAGCCCCAGCGGGTCGCCGGGCACCGGCAGGCACAGCCTGAACGCGCTCAGGCCCAGGGAACGCAGCCGGGCGAGCGCCGTGCGCAGCGGCGCTCCGGCCTCGAAGGGCAGGTCGCCCCCTGTGACGGCGCCGATGACGTGGGGCCCGGTGCGCCGTTCCACCGCGCCGACGGCGTCGTCCAGCCCGACCCGGCCGGACAACCACGCGTTGCCCCACGCGACGAGTGGTGCGGATGACAGTTCTCGAAGCATCGGTTCAAGCGTAGATCGGCCATCAGACCATCAGGTGCGTATCCAGTAGGTTCGCATCCGGGCGACACGAAGGAGAAGGATGAACGGGCATGTGCTGCGCATGGACGGCGTGGGAGTGCGCCGCGGGTCCGCGGAGCTGCTGCGCGACGTGGACTGGGCCGTCGAGGCCGAGGACCGCTGGGTCATCGTCGGCCCCAACGGGGCGGGCAAGACCACGCTGCTGCGGATCGCCGCCGCGCAGCTCTTCCCCACCAGGGGGACGGTGGAGATCCTCGATGAGCGGCTCGGCGCCGTCGACGTCTTCGAGCTGCGGCCGCTCATCGGGTTCGCCAGCGCCGCGGTGATCAACCAGGTGCCCGACTCCGAGAAGGTCGCCGATCTCGTGATCAGCGCCTCCTACGGGTTCCTCGGCCGGTGGCGGGAGGAGTACGGGGCCCCCGACCACGACCGGGCGCGGGCGCTGCTGGCCCAGTGGGGGGCCGCGCACCTGGCCGAGCGCAGGTTCGGCACGCTGTCGGAGGGAGAGCGCAAGCGCGTGCAGATCGCGCGCTCGGTCATGGCCGACCCCGAGCTGCTGCTGCTCGACGAGCCCGCGGCAGGCCTGGACCTGGGCGGCAGGGAGGACCTGGTGGGCCGGCTCAGCGCGCTGGCCACCGACGCGGATTCCCCCGCTCTCGTTCTCGTCACCCACCACGTGGAGGAGATCCCGCCGGGCTTCACCCACGGGCTGCTGATGCGGGAGGGGCGCGTGATCGGGGCCGGCCCGCTGGAGCGCGTCATGACCGCCGACCTCCTCAGCGAGACGTTCGGTCTGCCGCTGAAGGTGGAGCGCGACGACGACCGCTGGTACGCGCGGGCCGTCTGACCCCCTCCGGCCCGACCTGTACCGGTTCTTCGAGAAACCCGCGATCCGGCTGGCCGGAATTTCGGGCATTGTCCGCATCCGGCCAGGACCGCGATGTTTGCCCCGAGGTCAGGGGCGATTCCGCAAACGGCGTGATCCGCGGGGTTTTATGATCACCGCGTGGTCGTCCGTCGCCTTCCGGGGCGGAGGTCCACGGTCCTGTGACGCCCCCGGTGGGGACGGCCCCACCCACTGACAGGAGAGCCGGAGCCGCCCGTGCTGACCGCCGTAATCATCGTCGTGATCTTCGTGGCGATCCTGCTCGTCATCGGCGTGCGCAGCGTGCGCATCGTTCCGCAGGCCGAGCAGGACGTCGTCGAGCGCTTCGGCCGCTACCACCGCACGCTGAAGTCGGGCTTCAACATCGTCGTCCCGTTCGTCGACAACATCCGCGAGCGCATCGACATGCGGGACCAGGTCGTCAGCTTCCCGCCGCAGGCCGCCATCACCCAGGACAACCTGTCGGTCAACGTCGACACGGTGGTCTACTACCGGGTGACCAACGTCTACGACGCCACCTACAAGGTCGCCAACTTCATCACCGCTGTGGAGCAGCTCTCCTCGGCGACGCTGCGCAACGTCATCGGCGGCATGGACCTGGAGCAGACGCTGACCTCGCGCGACCAGATCAACCGGGAGCTGCGCTCGGTGCTGGACGAGGCCACCGCTGAGTGGGGCATCAAGGTCAGCCGGGTGGAGCTGAAGGCGATCGACCCGTCGGAGTCCATCCAGGAGGCCATGGAGAAGCAGATGCGCGCCGACCGGGACAAGCGCGCGCAGATCCTGCAGGCCGAGGGCGAGAAGCAGTCGGCCATCCTGCGGGCCGAGGGTGAGAAGTCGTCGGCGGTGCTGCGCGCCCGCGGTTCGGCCGAGGCCGAGACCGTGCGGGCCAAGGCCGATGCCGAGGCGATGACGCTGCGCGCCCGCGGCGAGGCCGACGCCATCGCCATGGTCTTCAAGGCTCTGCACTCGGGCAAGGTCAGCCAGGAGCTGCTGGCCTACCAGTACCTGCAGAAGCTGCCGGAGATCGCCCGGGGCGACGCCAACAAGGTGTGGATCGTGCCCTCGGAGATGGGCAAGGCGCTGGAGGGCATCGGCGGCTTCTTCGAGGCGGTCCGCGACGGCGGGGCGCCCGACGGCCGCGGCGCCGACCCCGGCGAGCGGCCGGAGGCGCCCGGCGACGATCCGGAACCCGTCGTGGACCTGGAGGGACGCGGCTACGGCAGGCCGCCCGTGCTCGACGACTAGGTCGTCGGTGGGAATCGGAGGTGTGCCACAGGGGTTCGTCGGCCACCGCATGACGTGGGAAGGCCGCCGTCAGCGCGCCGGCGCCGGCGGTGTGAAAGGTCACGCCGTATCCGCCCGTGCCGGTCGCCCGCCACGGGCGGCCGGGGCCTTGAGCGGCGGGAGTCCCGCGCCCTTCCGCGTCGCCGGAGGCTGCGCGCCTGACAACAGCCCCACCAGGCTCGCAGTGGTCCGGCAGGGCCTGGAGGCGATCCCCGCCCCCTCCCCATCAACGATCCAGGGTCCGCAGCGGCCGGGGCCCGCGGCGGGCGACCGCCGGCCCGCGGTCGCGGCGTGAAACAGTAGGCCATGTGAATCCCACCAGCACCGTGTTCGTAGACTGTATGCATCGCCGGGCGGGCTGACCTGTCCCCGAAAGCAAAGGTTACGGATGACTTGGTGGGAGGCGCTCGCCATTCTGGTGGCGGGCATGGGCGCGGGCGGCATCAACGCGGTCGTCGGGTCCGGGACGCTGTTCACGTTCCCGGTCCTGCTGGCGCTCGGATACCCGCCCGTGACGGCCACGATCTCCAACAGCATCGGCCTGGCGCCCGGATCGCTCACGGGCGCGATCGGCTACCGCAGGGAGCTGAAGGGGCAGCGGACCCGGCTGCTGCGCTTCGGCGGCATGTCGCTCCTCGGCGCGGTCACCGGCGGCACGCTCCTGCTCAACCTGCCCGAGGACGTGTTCGAGACCGTCGTCCCGGTCCTCATCGCACTGGCCTGCGTGCTGATCGTGGCGCAGCCCAAGATCAACGCCTGGATGCGCAGGAGGCGCCCTGCGCGGCCCAACGGCGGCCCGCTGCTGCCGTTCGGCGTCTACGGCGCCGGCGTCTACGGCGGCTACTTCGCCGCGGCCCAGGGCATCGTCCTGATCAGCCTGATGGGCGCCTCCCTGGACGAGGAGCTGCAGCGCATCAACGCCCTGAAGAACGTGCTGGCCTTCATCGTCAACGCGACCGCCGCGGCCTTCTACATCGTCTTCGCCGACCCCGCGTGGCCGGTGGTCGGCCTCATCGCGGGCGGCTCGGTCATCGGCGGCTACATCGGCGCGCGCTTCGGCCGCAGACTCAAGCCGCTCGCGCTGCGGATCCTCATCGTGGTCGTCGGGTTGACCGCCGCCGCGCAGCTGGTCGCCGACGCGGTCACCTGACGGCCGCCGGCCCGATCACCGCGGAGTCGTCGGCGCCCCCCGGCCGGAGGCCTTGGACCGGGTGAAGTACCCCCGCCGCTCGGCGTCGTCGATCAGGGCGGTGGCGTAGGAGCCCAGCGCGTCGGAGCCCTCGGAGATGATCCGGACCTTCTCCATCACCTGCGCCTTGGATACCCCGTACTGCACCCACGTGCCGCCGTCGGTGTGCCAGTTGGCGAGCATGGGGGCGAGCCGGTCGACGGCCTTGGCGAAGCGGGCCTCAGCGGTCTCCCTGGCCTCGAACTCCTCCCACAGCCCCCGCATGTGGTCGGCCTGGTCCTTGGGCAGCAGCGCGTAGAGGCGGTCGGCCGCGGCGCGCTCGCGCTCGGCCTGGGACCGCGACATCAGCGAGTCGTAGACGAAGGTGTCACCCGCGTCGATCTCGACGATGTCGTGCACCAGCAGGAGCTGGACCACATGGTCGATGTCGGTGCCGGGCGGCGCGTGCTCGGCGAACACCCGGGCGATCAGGGCCAGGTGCCAGGAGTGCTCGGCGTCGTTCTCCCTGCGGGAGCCGTCGACGAGCAGGTTGCGGCGCAGAATCCGCTTGAGCTTGTCGGTTTCGAGGATGAACCGGAGCTGGGACGTGAGTCGTTCGTGATCGACCCCACTGGCATGGACCGGTGCCGGTTCAGTCACGTAAGTCGCCCTCCTAGAGAAGCTTGTCGCACACGGATCCCGCTGGGACGGCGCACGTCGCCGGGCCCGGACGGCGATAGGGGGCGCCGTGGCCGTCCGCGGCGGAGAAGACACGCGTGATTATCCACCACGTTAACCAAAACCAGGGGCGAATGCCCGGCCCACCATGGGGATGATCCCATGGAACGCGCACGGGCTGACGCGCAAGCGTCCACCAAGGGAGGCCACATGGAGCGACGGGTTAACGACCGGACACGACTGGTCGTCATCGGGGGCGACGCCGGGGGGATGAGCGCGGCCTCGCAGGCGCGCCGCCGGTGCGGGCCCGACGACCTGGAGATCGTCGCGCTGGAACGCGGCGACCACACCTCCTACTCGGCGTGCGGCATCCCCTACCTGGTCGGGGGGACCGTGCCGAGCGCGGACGAGCTGATCGCCCGCGACCCCGCCACCTTCATCCGCGACCACGCGATCGACGTGCGCACCGGGACCGAGGCGACCGACGTCGACCTGGACCGCCGCGTCGTCCGCACGGTGGACGCGCAGGGGGCGGAGCGCGAAGAGCGCTTCGACCGGCTCATGATCGCCACCGGGGCGGTGCCGATCCGCCCCGACTGGCCCGGCTCCGACGCCGAAGGGATCTTCGGCGTGCAGACCCTGGCCGACGGCATCCGGGTGCGCGAGTACGTCGACGAGCGGCGGCCGCGCCGCGCCGTCGTGGTGGGGGGCGGCTACATCGGCCTGGAGATGGCCGAGGCGTTCCTGGAGCGCGGCATGCGGGTGGACCTGGTCGAGGCGGCCCCGGAACCGATGGGCACGCTCGACCCCGACATGGGCCGGCTGGTGCGCGAGGCCGTGTGCGCGATGGGGGTGGAATTCCACCCCGGCGCGAAGGTGACCGGCTTCGAGACGGCGGGCGGCCGGGTCAGTGCGGTGGTGACCGAGCAGGCGGTCCACGAGGCCGACATCGTGGTCCTCGGCATGGGCGTGCGCCCCGACAGCGACCTGGCCCGCAGGGCGGGACTGCGGATCGGGCCGACCGGCGGCATCGCGGTGGACCGGCGGATGCGCACCTCCGCGTCCGACGTGTGGGCCGCGGGGGACTGCGTGGAGACGTTCCACCGCGTCTCGCGCGCGCCCGTCGCGATCGCGCTCGGCACCCACGCCAACAAGCAGGGGCGGGTCGCCGGCACCAACATCGGCGGCGGCTACGCCCACTTCGCCGGTGTCGTCGGCACCGCGATCACCAAGATCTGCGGCCTGGAGGTGTCGCGCACGGGCCTCAACGAGAAGGAGGCGCAGCGGGCCGGGTTCGAGTTCGAGACCGTCACGGTGGAGTCCACCACCCGCGCCGGCTACTACCCGGGTGCCACGACCATGTGCCTCAAGCTCCTCGCCGAACGCCGGACCGGCCGGCTGCTGGGCGGCCAGATCGTCGGGAGGGAGAACGCGGGCAAGCGCGTGGACGTGCTCGCCACGGCGCTGTGGAACGACATGTCCGTCGAGGAGGTCTCCGGCATGGACCTCGGCTACGCCCCGCCGTTCTCCCCGGTCTGGGACCCCGTCCTGATCGCGGCCCGCAAGCTGAGCGAGAAGACCGAGGCGTCCCCGGGCTAGTGTTCCGAGTCGCTGATTCGGTGAAGGTATGCGGTGATGGCCGCGAAGATCTCCTCGGCGCTCTTGGTCCACACGAGCGGACGTGGATCCTCGTTGTAGTCGGCGATCCAGGACTGCAGCGCCGGCTCCAGCTCTGTGACCGAGGTGCAGGTGCCCCGCCGGATCCGCGACACCGCGGTCCGGTTCAGCCCGCTCTGCCGCGCCATCGGTCCTTACGGTTCACCGGGGCGGTTCACTCCCGCCAGGCGGCTGCGCGGCGATCCGGTTGAGGACCGCGACGTGCTGTCTGAAGGCGTCGTGGCCGGCGGAGGTGAGCGAGACCCACGTGGTGGTGCGCCGCCCGATCTGCCCCTTGCGGATGGCCGCGTATCCGGCCTTCTCCAACGTCGTCAGGTGCTGGGACAGCGCCGAGTCGCTGACCTCGACCGTGTCGCGGATGAACCGGAACTCGGCGCGTTCCACCGCCGAGAGCGTCGCCACGATCGAGAACCGCACCGGGGAGTGGATCACCGGGTCCAGTTCGTGGCGCAGATGACTCATGAGCGCCGTCCGGTGACGGCCGCGGCGAAGAACGGACCGGAGAACCACCGGCTCGCCCGCCGCGCCCGCGCTCGCAGCCGGTCGGCCTCCGCCGGCGCCTTCCGCGCCCGCCGTCGCTCTTCTTCGCTCACCACACCCGTCCTTTCGAACCACTCACGTACTTTAGCGGCTATAAAGTACGTGACTGCAGGAGAAAACCCACTCATCGGATCGGCGGACGCGGAGCAGCTCACGCTCCGCCGACCGCACATGAGCGCCAGGTGAACATTGGGGGGCGCGGCGGTTCGTTGACCGACCTCGGCACGCGGCACCGGAGACGGGCCGAGTACCTTAGAGCACGTCATGATTCTTCCGAATTCCACGCTCCTGGTAACGGTGACCGGACGCGACCGTCCCGGCGTGAGCGCGCGGTTGCTGAGCACCCTGTCGGTCTTCCCCGTCACCCTCGCCGACCTCGAACAGGTCGTCATCGGCGGTCGCCTCGTCCTCGGCGCACTGCTGTCGGTCGACGACCGGGTCGCGCCCGGCGTCAGCCGCGACCGCGTGTTCGAAGAGGTCCGCAGCGCGATCGAGAAGACCGTCGTCGACCTCGGCATGCAGGTGGAGTGCTCCGACGGCAACGGCCGCGTGAGCGCCGCCGGAACCGGGAAGCTGCACGTCACGATCCTCGCGAATCCACTGCGTCCGGGCGCGCTCGGCGCGATCGCCTCGTGCGTGGCGCGCGCCGGGGCCAACATCGACCGCATCGAACGGCTCGCGAGCTACCCGGTGACCTCGATCGAGCTCGTGGTCTCCGGCGCCGACACCGAGCAGCTCCGCGCGGACCTGGCCATGGAGGCCGCCACCCAGTCGATCGACGTCGCCGTCCAGCCCAGCGGCCTGCACCGGCGGGGCAAGCACCTGGTCGTGATGGACGTCGACTCCACCCTGATCCAGGGCGAGGTCATCGAGCTGCTGGCCGAGCACGCCGGATGCGCCGAGGAGGTCGCGCGGGTCACAGCGGAGGCCATGCGCGGCGAACTGGACTTCGAGGAGTCCCTGCGGCGCCGCGTCGCGCTGCTCAAGGGCCTCGACGCGAGCGCACTCGACGACGTCAGGGAGAAGCTGGTGCTGACCCCGGGCGCCCGGACCCTGGTGCGCACGCTCAAGCGGCTCGGCTACGAGTGCGCCATCGTCAGCGGCGGATTCTCCCAGGTCACCGATGCGCTCGTGGAGCGGCTCGGCATCGACCACTCCGCGGCGAACACGCTGGAGATCGTCGACGGCAGGCTCACCGGCGGCCTGGTCGGGCCGATCATCGACCGCAAGGGCAAGGCCACCGCGCTGGAGCGCTTCGCCGCCGAGGCGGGGGTGCCGCTCACCCAGACCGTGGCCATCGGCGACGGAGCCAACGACCTGGACATGCTCCAGACGGCAGGCCTCGGCGTGGCGTTCAACGCCAAACCGCTGGTCCGCGAGCAGGCCGACACCTCGGTGAGCGTGCCCTACCTGGACACCATCGTGTTCCTGCTCGGCGTCTCCCGCGAAGAGATCGAGGCCGCCGACCGGAAGGACGAGGTCTAGGTCAGGATCCGGCCGGTCCCGGTGCCGGGGGCGGCGTAGAGCCACTCCACGTCGAGGTCGGCCACCGCGATGCTCGCCGGCGGAAACGCGACGACGCCGCCGATGAAGGCCGCGGCGAGCTGGGCCGCGGTCGGATTGTGTCCGACGACCATGAGCGTGCCGACGTCGGCGCCGACCAACCCGATCAGCTCGAACATGGCGTCGAGGCCCGCGGAGTAGGCCGCCGGTTCGAAGTCCACCGTCGGCTCGCCCGGCAGTCCCGCTGCCACCAGCTCCCAGGTCTGCCTGGTGCGGCGGGCGGTGGAGCAGATGACGTGGTCCGGAACGAGCCCCTCCCCGGCCAGCAGCCTGCCGACCGCGGCGGCCTGGACGCGTCCCTTGCCCGTGAGTTCGCGATCGGCGTCGGAGGTCCCGATGCCGGGGTCGGCCTGGGCGTGCCGCAGGATGATCAGCCGCCCGCTCATGGCGCCAGCACCGTGGCCAGGATCGCGAGTACGGCGATGAACACGAACATGGTCCCGACGATGACGCCGAGACCCTTCATACCGGACATGGAGCCAAGTCTCCCACGCCCCGCGGCGGGGACGCAGGCGGCGCCCTGCTCCCGGGGAGCAGGGCGCCGCTGTCGGTCGGAGGCGGCCGGACGGCCGCCTCTCCTCAGTCCTTGCGGCCCTCGCTCAGCGGGGCCTGCTCCTTGCCGCCGTTCTCCGGCGACTTCCCGTTGGCGGCGGCCTGGGCCGGCTCGGCCCGCTGAGTCTCCAGCACGGGCCGGTCCTCCGGCGCGGCCGGAGCGCTCCTGGGCGTCTCGCCGGAGTCGGAGCGCCGCTTGGACCAGACGATCGCGCCCACGATGACCACCAGCGCGACCGCCGTGACGCCCACGCGCAGCACGGCGCTCTCGGCGTAGATCACCACGCTCGGCGCGATGATCAGCGCGACCAGGTTCATCACCTTGAGCAGCGGGTTGATCGCCGGGCCCGCGGTGTCCTTGAACGGGTCGCCCACGGTGTCGCCGATGACGGTCGCCTCGTGCGCCTCCGAGCCCTTGCCGCCGTGGTGGCCGTCCTCGACCAGCTTCTTGGCGTTGTCCCATGCGCCGCCGGAGTTGGCGAGGAACACCGCCATCAGCGCGCCGGCCGCGATCGCGCCGCCGAGGAACGCGCCGAGCGATGCGTAGCCGAGGGCGAAGCCCACCGCGATCGGGGTGAGCACGGCGAGCAGACCGGGGGTGATCAGCTCCCGCAGCGAGTCGCGGGTGCAGATGTCGACGACCCGGCCGTACTCGGGCTTCTCGGTGCCGTCCATGATCCCGGGCCGGGTGCGGAACTGCTCCCTGACCTCCTGCACCACCCGGCCGGCGGCGCGGCCGACCGCCATGATGGCCAGGCCGGAGAACAGGAACACCACCGAGGCGCCGATGATCACGCCGACGAGGACGTTGGGCTGGTCGATGGAGAGGCTGAACGTGTCGGCCCGGTCGCCCAGCGCGCCCTCCACCGAGGTCCGGAACGCGCCGAACAGGGCGGTGGCGGCGAGCACGGCCGTCGCGATCGCGATTCCCTTGGTGATCGCCTTGGTCGTGTTGCCGACGGCGTCCAGGCTGGTCAGAACATCGGCGCCCGGGCCCTCGACGTCACCGGACATCTCGGCGATGCCCTGGGCGTTGTCCGAGACCGGGCCGAAGGTGTCCATGGCGACGATCACGCCGACCGTGGTGAGCAGGCCGGTGCCGGCCAGCGCGACCGCGAAGAGGCTGATCGTGATGTTTCCGGCGCCGAGCAGGAACGCGCCGTAGACCGCGCCGGCGATGAGCAGCGCCGAGTACACGGCGGACTCCAGCCCGACCGAGATGCCCGAGAGGATCACCGTCGCGGCGCCGGTCTCGGAGCTCTCGCCGATGTCCTTGACCGGACGGCGGTTGGTCTCGGTGAAGTAGCCGGTCAGCAGTTGGATGGCGGCGGCGAGCACCAGCCCGATCAGCACCGCGCCGATCGCGATGTAGCGGGGGTTGCCGTCGAGGCCGGCGATCTCGTCGCTGACGCCGCTGAGGTCGGCGAAGCCGGTCGGCAGGTAGACGAAGGCGGTGCCGACCACGAGCACGGCGGAGATGACCGCCGAGATGAAGAAGCCGCGGTTGATGGCGGCCATGGCGTTCTTGTCGCGAGCCCTCGGCGCGACGACGAAGATGCCGATGATCGCCGTGATGACGCCGATCATGGGGACCAGCAGCGGGAAGACAAGGCCTTCCACGCCGAAGGCGACCCGGCCGAGGATCAGCGAGGCGACCAGCACCACGGCGTAGGACTCGAACAGGTCGGCCGCCATGCCGGCGCAGTCGCCGACGTTGTCGCCCACGTTGTCGGCGATGGTCGCGGCGTTGCGGGGATCGTCCTCGGGGATGCCCTGCTCGACCTTGCCGACCAGGTCGGCGCCCACGTCGGCGGCCTTGGTGAAGATGCCGCCGCCGACGCGCATGAACATGGCGAGCAGCGCGGCGCCGAAGCCGAAGCCCTCAAGCACGATCGGGGCGTCGCCGCGGTAGGCGAGCACCACGATGGCCGCGCCCAGCAGGCCGAGGCCGACGGTGAACATCCCGGCCACGCCGCCGGTGCGGAACGCGATCCGCATGGCCGCGTGCTCCCCCGCCTCCCGGGCCGCGGCGGCCACCCGCACGTTTCCGCGGACGGCCAGCCACATTCCGACGAACCCGGTCAGCGCGGAGAAGATCGCGCCCAGGGCGAAGAACAGGGAGCGGCCGTAGCGAACGGCCTCGGAATCGGCCGGAAGCAGCAGGAGCAGCAGAGGAATCGCGATGACGAAGACGATCAGGGTGCGGAATTGGCGTTTGAGGTACGCCGCCGCGCCTTCCTGAACGGCACGTGCGATGTTTTGCATTCGCTCGGTGCCCTGGTCCGCGGCCAGAACCTCGCGCACCAGGGCCCCCGCGACGGCGAGCGCGAGCAGCGCCACCGCCAGAACCACGATGACCAGCGTGAAGTTCAAGCCGTCCAGGGTGAGCGCCTGGCCGCTTTCGGCGGCGAGGTTGAGCCCAGTCAATCCGTCCTCCTTGAGACGGGCACGTTGCGGCCCCGCACGGTCGCGCACCGTCGTCCGGAGTGGACCCAGAAGGGTGGCCCGACGGCACGCACAGCAGGGTCTTGCGGGTGCCACCAGTTACGGATACAGCCCACCGCATCCGTTGCACCCAACGTCCACGGTGTGCCGGGATTCTACGCATCACCGTCTCAAAAAGAGAGGGCCGCGGGCCAACTTCCACGCCACACCTGGGATATGTGATCACTTGGTGATCTCTAAAGCGCGACAACTCCGTTTAGAGCAGGCAAGGTATTACATTCGATGCGATAAATAAACGGAACGGGTCATTAGCCATAAAGCGCACATAAAGCCCAGAAGATGACGTACGTCACATGCGTCACAGCACTGCGGGGCGGGGAGGAGGCGCCGGGCGGCGAAAACGCGCGGGCCCGGGCGGCGGGAGGATCCCCGTGTACACAGCAGAGCTGGGGCGGAACCGCTCCGGCCACCGGTCCGCCCCGATTGCGGACTACGCCACGCGCGCCTACGCGCTCCCCGACCGGGTCAGCCGCAGCGCGGCGGGATCCACCTCCGCCGCGGCGTCGGCCTCGATCCGGTCGGCGACGGCCCGGCCGTGGGCGGCCGCTCCGAGCGCGTCGACCCCGTGGGGCGCGTCGGCGCCGTAGGCCTCCACCCGGTCCGCGCCCCGCCGCAGCAGGCGGGCCGCGCCGGTCCGATTGCCCCGCTGGGCGTGCGTCAGTCCGACCGCGATCTGGGCCAGCCCGCGCCACAGCTCGCGCTCGTCCTCATCCGCGGCCTTCCAGACCGCCTCCAGCACCTCGTGGGCGTGGAAGGCGTAGCCGTCGCCGAGCAGCCGCTGCGCCTCGGCCAGCCCCTCCTGCGGCGTGAACACGGCGTCGTCCGGCACGCGGGGGACCCCGGGCACTCCGTGGGGCAGGGGGCGGCCGTAGCGGTCCCGCGGCCGCTGGTTCTGGGCACGCCCCTCGGGGTTGCGGTCCCGGAATGCACTCATCTCGCGCTCGCCCTCTCCATTCGTCGCCGTCGCCGCGCGCCCGCGGCGCCGCCTTCGGGGCCGGCCGGAGCGCTTCCGGCGCGGCACCCTTCAACGGCCCGGCCCCGGCCCCTTCCCAAGTCTGCCCCCGCAGGCCGCACGGGGTGCGGAGCGGGGGTGCGCTCAGGAGTCCGGTTCGCTGTCGTCGAGCCAGTCGGTCAGCAGCGAGCTGACCCGGTCCGGCTGCTCCTGGTGCGGGAAGTGCCCGGCCCCGTCGATCAGCCGCCAGCGGTAGGGGGCGTCGACGTAGCGGCCCGAGCCGCGCGCCGTCATCGGCAGCAGGAAGGGGTCGAGCGCGCCGTGGACGTGCAGCGTCGGCACGCCGATGGGACGGCGCATCCGGCGCATGTAGCGCTGCCCGTCGGGGCGCGCCTGCGAGCGGAAGAGCCAGCGGTGGTACTCCAGCGAGCAGTGCGCCACGCCGGGGATCTGGAAGGCGTCGCGGCACAGCCGCTCGGTGGCGGGGTCCGGCCAGTCGGGCCGCGACCACGCCCGCAGCATCCTGGCGACGAGCTCGGCGTCGTTGGCCACGAGCCGGCGCTCGGGCAGCACCGGCAGCTGGAAGCCGAGGAAGTGCCGACCGGCCCAGCCCTGGCCGGAGGCGAGCATGGAGCCGCGCAGCCGCAGGGGGTGCGGCATGGACAGCACGGCGAGGCGGCGCACCGACTTGGGAAAGTAGGCGCCCATCGTCCAGCCGAGCATGCCGCCGGTGGCGTGCCCGACCACGGCGGCGTTGGCCTCGCCCAGCGCGCGGACCAGTCCGGCGGCATCGGAGGCCAGGGTGACGAGGTCGTAGCCGCGCGGCGTCTTGTCGCTGGCGCCGTAGCCCCGCAGGTCGACGGCCACGGCCCGGTAACCCGACTCGGCGAGGGCGGTGAGCTGGTGGTGCCAGGTCCACCAGAACTGCGGGAACCCGTGCAGCAGCAGCACCAGCGGCCCGTCCCCCGCCTCGGCCACGTGGAACCGGGTCCCGGCGGCGCTCACCGTCCGGTGCGTCCACGGCCCGTCGACCAGCACGACCGATTCCTCAGGCATGGCCCGCCCCGAGGTTTCCGCGCATTTCGGCCCTAGGCGTCGGCCGGGCGTTCGCGCCGCAGCACCGCCATGGTCTTGGACATGGTCTCACCGGTGCGGGGCAGGCCCTTGAGCCGCTTGAGGTAGCGCGTTCCCGCGAAGACCAGGCCTCCGGCGACCAGCAGGTAGAACACGGTGACGATCAGGAAGGCCAGCCACGGGGCCAGCCCCAGCTCCCAGAGCCCCAGCCCGATGGTGATCGACGCGAGGACGAGGACGAGGTGCCCCAGGACCGCCGCGACGACGAACAGGCCTGACCCCTTGGCGACCTGGCGGGCGTCCCGGGCGATCTCCAGCTTGGCGAGTTCGATCTCCAGGCGCACCAACTGGGAGAGATTGCCGCCGGCCTCGGAGACGAGTTCGCCGAGCGAGTGCTCCGCCCCTTCGCGGTCCACCGGTTCCCGGCCACCCGACTTGGTCTCGGGCATCGAGGTGGCTCCCTTCATTCGGACGAACGTCCTTGGCATCCTTCCACATATCACCCGCCCCGGGCCCCTAACGCCTCCGGCAGCGGCGCGCCCCCGGTCCCGCGGGGCCGGGGGCGCGCCGATCGGGTGCGCGCGCCGGTCACTCCTCGCTCTTGGCTCCGGGGAGCTTCTCGGCGATGATGTCCATCACCGACGAGTCGGTGAGCGTCGAGACGTCACCGAGGCTGCGGTTCTCCGCGACGTCGCGCAGCAGCCGGCGCATGATCTTGCCGGAGCGCGTCTTCGGCAGCTCGGGGACCACCATGATCTGGCGCGGCTTGGCGATCGGGCCGAGCGAGGTGCCGACGTGGTCGCGCAACTCCTTGACCAGGCCCTCGCCGCCCTCGCCCACCTCACCGCGCAGGATCACGAAGGCCACGATGGCCTGGCCGGTGACCGGGTCGGTGGCGCCCGTGACCGCGGCCTCGGCGACCTTGGGGTGCGAGACCAGGGCGGACTCCACCTCGGTGGTGGAGATGTTGTGCCCGGACACCAGCATCACGTCGTCGACCCGGCCGAGCAGCCAGATGTCGCCGTCGGCGTCGCGCTTGGCGCCGTCACCCGGGAAGTACAGGCCCTCGAAGCGCGACCAGTAGGTCTCCTTGTAGCGCTCCGGGTCGCCCCAGATGCCGCGCAGCATGGCCGGCCACGGGTCTCGGACGACGATGAAGCCGCCGCCGCCGTCGGGCACCGACCGGGCCTGGTCGTCCACCACGTCGGCGGTGATGCCCGGGATCGGCCGCATCGCGGCGCCCGGCTTGCCCTCGGTGACGCCGGGCAGCGGCGACACCATGATCGCCCCGGTCTCGGTCTGCCACCAGGTGTCGACGACCGGTGTGCGGTCGCCGCCGATGTTCTTGCGGTACCAGGTGTAGGCCTCGGGGTTGATCGGCTCGCCGACCGACCCGAGCACCCGCAGGCTGGACAGGTCGTACTGGGCGGGGACGTCCTCGCCCCACTTCATGAACGTGCGGATCGCCGTCGGCGCCATGTAGGCGATGGTGACGCCGTACTTCTGCACGATCTCCCAGAAGCGGCCCTTGTGCGGGGTGTCGGGGGTGCCCTCGTACATGACCGACGTGGCGCCGTTGGAGAGCGGCCCGTAGACGATGTAGGAGTGGCCGGTGACCCAGCCGATGTCGGCCGCGGTCCAGAAGACGTCCGTCTCGGGCTTGAGGTCGAAGACGGCCCAGTGGGTGTAGGAGACCTGGGCGAGGTAGCCGCCCGTCGTGTGCAGGATGCCCTTCGGCTTGGCCGTGGTCCCGCTGGTGTACATGATGTAGAGCGGGTGCTCGGCGTCGTGCGCCTCGGCCTCGTGGGAGGTGCTCTGGCGTTCGACGGCGTCGTGCCACCAGACGTCGCGGCCCTCGGTCCACTCCACGTCCTGGCCGGTGCGGCGGACGACGAGGACGTGCCGCACGCCCGGCCGGTCCTGCACCGCGGCGTCCACGCTGGCCTTGAGGGCGCTGGGCTTGCCCCTGCGGTAGCCGCCGTCGGCGGTGATCACGACCTTGGCGTCGCTGTCGTCGATCCGGCTGCCCAGCGCGTCGACCGAGAAGCCGCCGAAGACCACCATGTGGGGGGCGCCGATGCGGGCGCACGCCAGCATGGCGACCACGGTCTCCGGGATCATCGGCATGTAGATGGCCACGCGGTCGCCCTTGGTCACGCCGAGTTCCAGCAGGGCGTTGGCCGCCTGGCAGACCATGTCCTTGAGCTGTGCGTAGGTGATGGTGCGGGTGTCACCGGGCTCGCCCTCCCAGTGGTAGGCGACCTTGTCACCGCTGCCGGCCTCGACGTGGCGGTCGACGCAGTTCACGGCCGCGTTGAGCGTGCCGCCGGTGAACCACTTGGCGAATGGGGGCTCCCACTCCAAAACGTTGTCCCAGGGGCGCTCCCACTGCAGCCGGCCCGCCTGCTCCTCCCAGAACCCGAGCCGGTCGGCGGCCGCGGTCTCGTAGGCGTCGGCCCGCACGTTCGCGTCGGCGGCCAGATCCGCGGGCGGCGGGAACCTCCGCGACTCCTGAAGAAGGTTGGACAGCGTCTCGTGTCCCGGCTCCTGTGGAGTCTCAGCCACTGTGGTGCTCCTTACTCTTTCGAGGATTCCCCTAATAAACCATGTGGTCGACACCACTCCATCAAGCGGGCGGCAGCGGTCACAAGTGGGTCGGCGCGCAGGTCAGGTGTTACCCGGACGTAGGCTTCGTAAGCGTGAGTGCTGGATCAGCCGACCCGCTGCTGCGGATCGCGGAACTTCCCGGGGTCGACGAGGCCGTTCAGGAGACGCGCGCCATCGTCGACCGACTTCTCGGCCACCGGGTGCTGCGCCGACGCAGCGCCGATGTCTCCATGGAGGCGGCGCTGCGCGGGGCGCGCGCCTCCGCTGTGCTGGAGGGCGCGGACGCCTCCCTGGAGCAGGTGCGCTCCGGCGAAAGCGACGACCCCCGCGTCAAGGGCGCCCTTCGGGTGTCGGGCGAGCTCGGCGGTCTGGTCGAGACCTGGCCGAAGGCCCCCCGGCAGGTGCTGGCCCGGCTGCACGTGCTGGCCGCGGCCGACGCCGTGCCGACCGACTCCATCGGTCGGCCGCGGCTGGACGGCGAGACCGCCGAGGACCCGCTCGGCATCGGCCCGGCGCCGGGCGCGGCGCTGGTGTCGGAGCGGATCGACGCCCTGAACGCGCTGCTGTCCGCGCGCGCCGCCGTCCCCGCGCTGGTGGTGAGCGCGATCGTGCACGGCGAACTGGTGGCGCTGCGCCCGTTCGGCTGGGGCGACGGCATCATCGCCAGGGCCGCCGAGCGGCTGACCCTGATCGAGCGGGGCCTGGACCCGAAGTCGCTGGTGCCCTCGGAGCTGGGGCACGCGGAACTCAGGGAGGAGTACGGTCCCGCGCTGCGCGGTTACCTCAGCGGGAAGGCCGACGGAATGGCGGAGTGGATCGTCTACTGCGCCCGCGCGGTGGCCGCCGGGGCGCGCGACTCGCTGGCGACGTGCGAGGCGCTCAAGCGGGGGTGACGGCCCCGTTCCCGGAGGGACGGGCGGAGAAAGACGCCGGTAGACGCCGACGACGCCCCGCCCGGCACCGGGGCCGGATCGGGGCGCCGCGGACACGTCACACCGGGCTAGCAAGCGTGCAACATATGTTGTCCGACCAGGGTGGACCTGATCTGGACGAGCCTCCCGCGGCTTGGTGACGCGTGGGTACCCGGCTGCCGTGTCCAGTGGGTCGAGCCCACCTTCTTCTTCCTTTCTACGCCGGTTCGCAACGCTTGGAAAGAGCCTCGTCGGGGGCTTTTTCACCCGAGTTCGCAAATCAGCGTGGTAACGTTGCGTATTATCCTTGTTACTTGCTCACGGACGCGTGAACGCGCGCCGCGAAGAGAGTCCCCACCATCGTCCCTCCGGCCCCGACCGCACAACGACGCGCGACCGGCGGCGAACGCGCTCCGACCGATCGCCGCATCCCATGCGCATGACGGACGCCCGCCTGATGTGTGACCATGACGGCGCCCGAACGCGCGCCGGTCGGCGCGCCCCCCAATGACCTCACCTGGATAACGGAGCCGGCTCTACCCCCCCGGAGCCGGACCGTGAAGACGGCCCCCGCTCTCCCCCCGGCGGGGGCCGTCGCCATCTTTGTCCACAGGCGCGAAATCCGCCTTTCCCATCCGGACCCGGTTGACCGACCGTGGAGGTGTCAGCTCCACCGACCGGAAGGCTCGCGATGGACGAACGCCCCAGTGGACCCCGCCGGCCGCGCACCCGGGCGAGGCCGGTCCGCCCGGCGCCCCGGGGAGACCGCTCCTCACC
This sequence comes from Spinactinospora alkalitolerans, assembly GCF_013408795.1. Classification (NCBI taxonomy): domain Bacteria; kingdom Bacillati; phylum Actinomycetota; class Actinomycetes; order Streptosporangiales; family Nocardiopsidaceae; genus Spinactinospora; species Spinactinospora alkalitolerans. The sequence continues at coordinate 23,960 of NZ_JACCCC010000001.1, read as the reverse complement.
CGCCGGAGCCCCCGAAGCCCCGGCGCGGCCCCTGCTCGTCACCGACGACCCCGACCTGCTCGACGACCTGCTGCGCCTCGCCGCCGCGGCCGACGTCGAGGTCACGGTCGCGCACGCCGCGGCGCACGCGAGCCGGGAGTGGCCGCGCGCACCGCTCGTCGTCGTCGGCGCCGACCTCGTCGCTGCACTGGCCGATCTGGAGCCCGACCGGCACCCCAACGTCGTGGTGGCCGGATCCGGCTCCGCCGGCGCGCCCACCGGTGGCCGCACCTCCGGTGCCGACGAGCGGATATGGAACGCTGCGCTGCGCATCGGGGCGCGCGAGGTGCTCGCGGTTCCCGAGCGGGAGACGCGGCTGGTGGATCTGTTCGCCGAGGCCACCGAGGGCGGGCTGGAGCGGGCCCGCGTCGTGGCGGTGGTCGGCGGGCGGGGCGGGGCCGGCGCGAGCCTGCTCGCCGTCGCGCTGGCCCTTGCCGGGGAGCGGGCCCGGCTGCGCACCCTGCTGGTCGACGCCGATCCGCTCGGCAGCGGCCTGGACCTCCTCATCGGCGAGGAGCACGTGACCGGTACGCGCTGGGGCGAGCTCACGGCCCGCCAGGGCCGGATGAGCTGGCCGTCGCTGCACGGCGCCCTTCCGACGGTGCGCGGCCTGACCCTCCTGACCTGGGCGCGCGGTCCGGCGGCGCGGATTCCCGCACCCGCGATGCGCGCGGTGCTCGCCTCGGCGGTCCGGGGAACCGATCTGGTGGTCGCCGACCTCCCCCGAACGCTCGACGCCACGGCGCACGAGGTGCTGCGCCGCACCACCGTGGCGCTGCTGGCCGTGCCGGCCGACGTGCACGCGGTGATGTCGGCCTCGCGGATCGCCCCGATGCTGCGCGACCACGTGGCCGATCTCCGCCTGGTCGTCCGCGGGGCCTCTCCCGCAGGACTGCCCGCCGACGCCGTCGCGCTCTCCCTCGGCCTTCCCCTGGCCGGTGAACTCGCCGACGAACCCGGCATCGACCGCGCCCTCGAACGGGGAGAACCCCCCGCCGCCCGCCCCAGATCCCCGCTCGCGGCGTTCGGCGACGCGTTCGTCGCCCGCCTGCGCACCGACTCCGCGCGCCCGCCTCCCCGCCGATCCTGACCTGAGCCTGGTGAGGCTCGCGGAAGTTGGGTGGTGTGCTCGGCGCGGATCCTCTCCCGCCCTCTTCTCGTCGATCTTGACCTTGCGGAGGCTATTCAGACGTTTCAAGGGCCCATGACTTCAACGTGAGTTTCGGCCTCGGCCATCGGGGGTCGTGAAGCCTCAGCCGAAGGACGCAAGCCCGCGGTGACCGGGCGACGTTGCACGCCACCCCCAACCCCAGGGGGTCGCGAAACCTCAACCACAGGAGGGATCCGCGGTGGTTGGGCGATTTCCGTCCACGGGCCTTCGGCCACGCGAGAGAATCGCCCACCCGCACGCCATCCCTCCTGGGGCGGGCCTTCACGACCCCCTGGGGGCGAGGTTGAAACCCAAGGTCAAGACCGGCGCCAAAGGAGGCGCGGCGGGAGGGCATCCGCGCCTGGCCGGACCCACCGCCGCCCTCGCTGCCGCTTTTCGGTGCAGACCACCCGCTACCCGGCAGCGGACAAGGCCGCACAGCAGGGCCCGTCCTCCCCGAACCACCGGCAGCCGAATGCCCTGAAACCACCGGCCGCATCGGGCGGCCCGGTGCCGTCCGCCGCGCTTCACCGGATCGAGGTGCCCGTGTCCCCTCTTCCACCGCCCGCGCATTCCGCTCCGGCGCCCGCCCTGCTCGACGCCGTGCGCACCCGACTGGTCCGCGAGTCCGCGGAGCCCACTCCGGCGAGGGTGGCCTCGGCGGTGCGCGCCGAAGGCGGGGTACTCGGCGACGCCGAGGTCCTGGCGATCGTCCGGCTGCTGCGCGCCGACCTCGCCGGGGCCGGTCCGCTGGAGCCGCTCCTGGCCGACCCCGGCATCACCGACATCCTGGTCAACGGCCCCGGCCAGGTGTGGGTCGAAGGCGACTCCGGTCTTCGGCGCGCCGACGGAATCCGCTTCGCCGACGACGACGCGGTCCGCCGACTGGCCCAGCGCCTCGCCGCCCAGGCCGGTCGCCGACTCGACGCCGCGGCCCCCTGGGTCGATGCGCGGCTCCCCTCCGGCGCCCGGCTGCACGCGGTGCTGCCGCCCATCGCTCCCGAGGGCGTCTGCCTGTCGCTGCGGCTGCCGCGCCGGCGGGTGTTCTCGCTCGGCGAGCTGGTGGCCTCCGGCAGCCTGCCCCCGAACGGCGCGCGACTGCTGCGCGCGCTGGTCGCGTCCAGGTCGGCCTACCTGATCTGCGGCGGGACCGGCAGCGGGAAGACGACGCTGCTGTCGGCGCTGCTCTCCCTGGTCGGTCGGCACGAGCGGCTGGTGCTGGTGGAGGACTCCGCGGAGCTGCGGCCCGAGCACCCGCACGTGGTCCGGCTGCAGGCGCGCCCGCCCAACATCGAGGGCACCGGCGGCGTCAGCATGCACCAATTGGTGCGGCAGGCGCTGCGCATGCGCCCCGACCGCCTGGTGGTGGGAGAGGTCCGGGGCGCTGAAGTCGTCGACCTGCTCGCCGCCCTGAACACGGGGCACGAAGGCGGCTCAGGTACCGTCCACGCCAACGCGGCCGTCGACGTCCCCGCGCGCATCGAGGCGCTGGGCTGCGCCGCCGGGCTGAGCAGGGAGGCGGTGCACAGCCAGCTCGCCGCCACGCGCGCGCTGGTCGTGCACCTGGCCCGCGATCCCGGCGGTCCGCGCCGGGTGGCCGAGGTCTGCGTGCTGCGCCGCGATGCCTCGGGACTGGTCAGGGCGGTCCCGGCGATCACGTTCCGCGACGGTCGCGGCGGCGCCGAGCAGCCGGGATTCCCCGAACTCACCGAACGCCTGGGACCGTGGTGGCGCGACGCCGGCCCCGGGGAGCGCTGAGCCCGATGTCCACGGCGTCCGCATGGCTCGCCCTGCTCACCGGCCACGCCGGGTGGCTGGCGGCGCTCGGCGCCGCGGGCCTCGCCGCGGTTCGCGCGCTGCCCTCCGTCCCCGAGGCGCGGCTGCGAGCGCTGCGCCCGCGCGCCCCCGCGACGCGCCGCCCCCTCCCCGGCCTGTGGACATCGACCCGCGCCCGGATCGACGCCGCGTCGGGACGCGGCCGGGCCCGGTGGCGGAGCGCCGTCGTCGAGCTCTGCCGCGTCATGGCGGCGGAGCTGCGCGGCGGCCGGACGCCCGCCGACGCGCTGGGATCGGCGGTGGAGGAGCTCGACCCCGCGGTCGCCGCCGAACTCGCGGGCGCGGTGGCGGCCGCCCGCGGCGGCTTCGACCCCGGTCCCGCGCTGCGCGGCGCGGCGGCCCGTCCGGGCGCAGCGGGCCTGGGCTACCTCGCCGCCTGCTGGCAGGTCGCTTCGGGTACGGGAGGCGGCCTGGCCGACGTCGTGGAACGCCTGGCCGAGAGCCTCGCCCACGAAGAGGCCCGGCACCGGGAACTCGCCGCCAACCTCGCCGGCCCCCGCACGACCGCACTCCTGCTGGCCGCCCTGCCCGCGGCCGGCCTGCTGATGACGACCGCGCTGGGCGGCAACCCGCTGGCCTTCCTCTTCACCACCCCGGCGGGTCTGCTGTGCCTCCTCGCCGGCCTCTCCCTCAACGCCCTGGGGCTGTGGTGGACCCACCGCATGGTCCGCCGGGTCCTGATCGCCCTGGAGCCGCGGTGAGCCCCGGTTCATCCGCCCCCTCGCCCTCCTTCCTCGCACCGGGAGCCGCAGACCCATGGACCTGCTGCAACTGATGGCCGTCGCCGCGGCGGCGACGGCCGGCTGGCTGCTGACGGGAGACGGCCGTTCACCGGCCGAGCGGCGGCTCGCCGCGCTGCGCCCGGAACCGCGGCCGACTCCGGCGCGGCCCCCGCGACGCCCGGGGCCGGTCGTGCGCGGGCTGGTGGCGTGCGCGCCGCTGTGCACGCTCACGCTGATCCTCGGGTTCCCCGTCGGCGTACTCCTCGGTGCTGGAGCGGGCGGCGCGATCTGGTGGCGGCTGAACCGCGCCGACTCCGGTGCCGTCCGGGAACGGCGGGCGCGCGTGGTCGTCGGACTGCCGATCGCGGTGGATCTCCTGGCCGCGGGGGTGCGGTCGGGCTCCACCATGACCGACGCTCTGGACGCCGTCGCCGGGGCCGTGCGCGGGCCGCTCGGGACCGAGCTGAACGGCGTGGCCGAGCGGCTCCGGCTCGGCGCCGACCCGGCCGCCGCATGGCAGGAGCTGCGCGAACCCGCCGAGCTGGCCGCTCTGGGCCGCACACTCGCGCGCGCCGCCCGCACCGGCGCCCCCGTCGCCGATGTCCTGGAACGCCACTCCACCGACTGCCGCCGCGCCGCGGGCGCACGCACGCTCGCGCTCTCCCAGCGGCTCGGCGTGCTGGTGGTCATCCCACTGGGCCTGTGCTTCCTGCCGGCCTTCGCCCTCATCGGCGTGGTCCCCCTGGCCGCCGACCTCGTCTCCGGCCTGGCCCTGCCGTGAGCCCCGCGAGAAGTCCCCCGTTGACCTTGAGCTTCGGCCTCGGCCATCGGAGGTCGTGAAGCTCACCCCCGGGCCGGAGCCTCGCGGTGACCGGGGAACCATGCCCGCGGCCCTTGGCCATCGGGGGCTTGAACCTCGCCCCGGGGAGGGATCCGCGGTGACCGGGCGATCCTCCCGCGCGCCCTCCCTCCTGGGGCGGGCCTTAAAAACCCATTTGAGTTGAGGTCAAAACCCGAATTCACGACCGATGGTCGAGGCCGCGCAATGAACCTTTGGTCGCTGTCCGAGCGAACCGGATGCCCTCAGCACATCGGTGGATTTCCCGGAGTTATCCACAGAAGAGAAATTCGGCTTTCCCCTCTTGTCTTTCCCGGAGCAATCTGGTTTCAGGCGGGACGCTCCCTTGCCGTCTCGCCCGGCCCGGACCCGACCACGCCCGTAGGAGGTTCCATGTTCACCGCCTTCGCCGCCCTCAGCAGGTTCGCCTTCCCCACCCCCCGCACCCGCGACCGCGGGATGTCGACGGCCGAATACGCCCTGGGAACGGTTTCGGCGTGCGCGTTCGCCGCGATCCTCTATGTGATCCTGACCAGCTCCGAAGTCCGCGACACCCTCACCCGGATGGTCACCGACGCCCTCCAGATCGGGGGCTGAGGTGCGCCGCCGCTGCAGTACGGGCTGTCCCGCTCCCCGTAGGGGCGGCGTCGGCGACCGGGGCACGGTCACCGCGGAGATCGCCGTCGCGCTCCCGGGCCTGGCGCTCATCCTGGGGATCGCGCTCGCGGCGGTCCAAGCGGCGGCGACGCACCTCGCGTGCGTCGATGCCGCCCGTATCGGGGCCCGCGCACTCGCCCGCGGCGAGGACCACCGGGTGGTGCGCGACCTGGTCTCCCGGCTCGGCCCGGTCAACGCCGACGTACGGCTCTCCGAGGACGTCGGCCTCGCCCGCGTCCGGGTCAGCGCACCGGTGCCGCTCGGTCCGGGACCGTCCACTCCGCTCCGGGTCGGCGGCGAGGCCGCCACCCCGATCGAACCCGAACGGTGAGGAGCCGCTGATGCGTTCCACCTTCCCGCCCGTGCGCCGCCTCCCGGCGCCCCGCCATCGCGAGACCGGATCCGGCACGGTGTGGGTGCTCGTGCTGTGCGCCCTGATCTGGTTCTGCGCCTTCACGTCGGTACTGGTGGCGAGCGTGCGCACCGATCGCCACCGCGCCGCTGCGGCCGCCGACCTCGCCGCCCTGGCCGGGGCCCGGCAGGCCGCCCGGGGCTCGGAGCGGGCCTGCGCCACCGCGGTGAAGGCCGCCGAGGCCAACGGCGCCCGGCTGACGTCCTGCGAGGTCTCCGGACTCACGATGGACGTCCGCGTGCGGGTTCCGGCCCGGATGTGGCCCGGCACCATGGCCGCCGACGCCCGCGCCGGTCCACTCGCCCCGACCGCGCCGTAACGCCTCCCAGCGTCCCGATCCAGGTTGGAGAGCCCGTGGCCGCACCTCCGCCGTACAGCCGCGCCGCCCACATCGCGGTGGTCGCCACCGGAATCACTCTTCTGTGCGCCTTCACCGCGCCCATTCCAGGCCCTCAGACCACCGTCGGCGGCGGCCGGGGCGGTGAGCCGCCCGTCGAGACGTCCCGGCCCCGATTCGATCCGATCCCGAACGCACCACCGCTGCCGCCGCGGCCGGTGCTCCCGTCCGGTCCCGTCGACCTCGTCCCGCCCTCGGACCCGCTCCCCGCCATCCCTCTCGACCCCTCGGGTTCCCCGCCCCTTCCGGGGCGCCCGCCGACCGTGCTCACCCGTTCGCTCGACCCGCCCGACGACGGACCTGATGAGGACGGCCCAGCGGACGGCGGCGACCCGTCTCCGTCCGCCTCCCCCGGTGACGGTGTGGGCGCCTCCCGTCCCCCGCCCACACCGTCACCCTCCTCGCCCACGGGTTCCACCGCGCCGCACACCGCGTCCGCGGGGCCGGCGGTATCGCCACCGTCCGAGCAGGCGTCCCCGGGAGTGCGGTACGGCTACGCGCCTCCGGCCGCGGGCCCGGGCGGGCGGCTGCTGGGAACCGCGGCGGCGTGGGCGCTGGTCCTCGCTGCCTTGACGCTGGCCCTGCGGCTCACCGTCGGCTGGCCGCGGTTCCCGCCCAGGTACCGAGGCCGGCGCCGGACGAACTCCCGACCCTCATGGAGGTGACCCCGATGCCCTCTCCCGTTCCCGGCGGCACCGCCCCCCGCTGCCGACTGCGTCGACCGCTCCGGGCGGCGCTGCGCGAGCCGCGACCGTGCGCCACCCGTCCCGCCGCCGGCTGTCCCGGCCGTCGGCCGGCGACCGACCCTCATCCCGCGTCCCCGCCGCCGGACCCGCCACAGAACCGCAGCCCCGAGGATCCTCCCGGCGGCGGGGCCGGTGCCGAGCCTCCGGAGGACCCCCGATGACGTTCCCCGTGAAACCGACGCCGACGGGTCGGCCCCGCGCTTCAGCGCTTCCGTACGAGCAGGACGATGGCGATGAGTCCCAGGATCGCGATCAGGACACTGAGGGGCACCAGAAGCTGGGTGGACAGGCTCATGGCGACGTCACCTACCCGGGCGCGCCCCGGTGATAACCCCGAGGGCGTCCTCGGACACCGTCACCGGACGCCCCCTTGGAACCACCATCCGATCAGCGGACCGTTGGCCGACTTTCGGCGCGCGAGGCGCCACAGTGCTCTCCGCACTCGACGTCCACGGAGGAAGAGGATGCGTATCGGTCATCAGTGGGGACCCTTGCTCGCGGTTGCGGTGCTCGCCGGCTGCACGCGGTCCGCCGTCGTCGAGGAGTCCGCGGCCCCGGCACGGATTCCGGCCGTTCAGGCGTGCGCCGCGCGCCCCTGCGCGCACGGGCGGTCCGCGACACCTCCCCCGTTCCGACCGGCCGGAGAAATCCGGGCCGGCGACTCCCGGTTCCACACCGGCCACCGAATGAGCCTTTCTCTGTAATGGTCGGTGACGGTCTGTGTTCGCCTGTGCGGCTCGACACTTAGCCCTTGCGCTAACTATTGCGGAGCCGCCATACTTAGCCACATGGCACAGTATTCGGTGCAGCTCGACGGGGTGTTCGTCGCCCTCGCCGACCCGACCCGGCGCGCCGTCGTCCGGCGCCTCGGCCACGGGCCCACGAGCGTCGGCGACCTCGCCCGCGAGTTCCCGATGACCCTCCCCTCGTTCATGAAGCACGTGCGGACGCTCGAATCGAACGGGCTCATCCGCACGGTCAAGTCCGGCCGGGTGCGCACCTGCGTGCTCAACCGCGAGCGGCTCGCCCTCGTCGACGACTGGCTCGCGGAGCAGCGCCGGATCTGGGAGGAGCGCACCGACCGCCTCGAACAGTTCGTCACCGACCCGGAGGAGAACAGGCAGTGAATCCCGACCTCGACCTTGGCCTGGAGCGGATCATCCGCGCCCCGCGCGCAACCGTGTGGAGCGCCTGGACCGACCCGTCCCGGCTTGAGCAGTGGTGGGTCCCGGCCCCGTCCCGCTGCCGGGTGGATCGCCTGGACCTGCGGCCCGGCGGGGCGTTCGTGACGCGGCTGAGCGACGACGGGACCGAGTTCGTCCCGCACCTGGACGCGTGCTTCCTCGCCGTCGACGAACTCGAGCGGATCGTGTTCACCAACGCGATCGACAGCACATGGCGCCCCGCGAATCCCGCCCCGGTCGCGATGACCGCCACGATCACATTGGACGATCACCCGGACGGCACGGACTACCGGATGGTCGTCCGGCACGGCGACCCGGAGGCCCGCGCTCATCACGAGAAGCTCGGCTTCGCCGAGGGCTGGGGTTCGGTCGCCGGCCAGTTGGCCGCGCTCACCGAGAGCATGGCCCCGCGATGAAGATCACCCTCACCGAGTTCGTCACGCTCGACGGGGTCAGCCAGGGACCCGGCTCGCCGGAGGAGGACACCAGCGACGGATTCGCTCGCGGCGGCTGGCTCGTTCCCCACATGGACGGGACGTTCGTCCAGCGCGCCTCCGACTGGCTCGACCTCGCCGGCGGCCTGCTGCTCGGACGGCGGACCTACGAGGCGTTCGCACGCGACTGGCCGAAGATCACCGATCCGGCCGACCCGTTCGCCGAGCGGATGAACACCCTGCCGAAGTACGTCGTGACGAACACCCTCACCGAAGGGACCTGGAACCCAACGATCGTCCTCAAGGGCGACCCGATCCACGCGGTCACCGAACTCAAGGCGCGGCCAGGCCGGGAACTCCAGATCCACGGCAGCGCCCGCCTCGGCGACTCACTGCTGTCGGCGGGCCTGATCGACACGCTCCGCCTCGTGGTCGCCCCCGCCGTCCTCCGGACCGGCCGACGGCTACTGACCGGCGCAGGCACCCCGTCCGGTCTCCGCCTGCTCCACCACGAGGCCACGCCGAACGGCCTGCTGCTCCTCGAATACGAGGTGACCGGCCAAGCACGCCAAGGCGAATACGAGGGCGTCACCGCCTTCACATAAGCAGCGCCACCGGGAGCCCGGCAACCTGATCCTGTCCGGTGTGCGCTGGGCCTCTGACCTCGGCCTCGACCCGGCCGAATGCGTCAAGACGGTCTACCGGTACCCGCACGAGGGGATCGACGTGCTCGCCGAAGTCGCGGGCGATCCCACCGGCCTGGCGGACCTGGGCTACGAGGGCGCCGCCGACATCGTGTGCGTACCGATCAAGAAGGCCAAGAGCGCCGAGCCGACCGATGACCGGCAGACCTACAACAAGCTGATCCGCGGCATCCGAGGCATCGGCGAACGCGCGGACGCCCTGCTCATCATGCGTTTAAGACCCTACGCCGGGTCGGTCCCGACCCCTGGCGGATCGGCGCGATCACCGCCGCCGCCCGCATCCTGCTCCACTACGAGAGCAACCGCACGATGCGAGATCACTCAACGCAACCGACTGTTACCGATAAAGGCTCAATGAATTCGTCCCGAATTCTCCACCCGGAGATTATTCGGACGTTCACCTATGTCAACCGAATCGATGAGTCCGATCACGCTCCGCTGCCGCGGAACGGCGGTTGCTTCCGCGCCCCCTGCGACTCGGCTCTTACTCGGCATAGCAGGACCAAACTTCCCGTATTCAATTGACATGAAGAATTACGCGTCTCCCCGGCCCATATCTAGAATTCCTAATCCGGGCGCGGGTCGGCCACAGCGGTGGCGGAGCTCCTCATCGAGGTCGTATGCGGTGTGCCGCGGTCCACGCGACCGCCCGCCGTCCCCGGCCGAGGATCGAGGAGGATCCCATGACACAGAGCAAGAGCGACATCGGAACATCCACCACGGCGCCCGACGGCCCCGGCACCACGGCGCTCGCCGACCTCCACGTCGGCTTCGCGGGCGGCGTCATCCTGCCCGGCGACCCCGCCTACGACGAGGCGCGGGCCGTCTTCAACACGATGATCGACCGGCGGCCGGGCGTCATCGCCCAGTGCGAGAGCGTCGAGGACGTCGCCAGGGCGATCCGCTTCGGGCGCGAACTCGGGTTGGAGACGGCGGTCCGCTGCGGCGGGCACAGTGTGGCCGGAACCGCCCTCACCGACGGCGGCATCGTCGTCGACCTGCGGCGGATGAACGAGGTGGTGGTCGATCCCGATGAGCGCACGGTCCGCGTGGCCGGCGGCGCCACCATGAGCGCGCTCGACCGCGCGACCGAGCCCCACGGTCTGGTGACGACCGGCGGGCGGGTGTCCACGACCGGGATCGGCGGCTTCACCCTCGGCGGCGGATCGGGCTGGCTGGAGCGCAAATTCGGACTGGCCTGCGACAACCTGCTGTCGGCCGAACTGGTGACGGCGGAGGGCGACACCGTCCGCGCCAGCGCCGAGGAGAACCCGGAGCTGTTCTGGGCGCTGCACGGCGGGGGCGGCAACTTCGGCGTGGTCACCTCGTTCACCTTCAGGCTGCACCCGCTCCCCTCGTTCTCGGCGGCCCTGCTGCTGTGGAGGTCCGAGGCGGGCCCCGAGGTCGCGCACGCCTACCGCGACTTCATGGACTCGGCCCCGGACGAGGTCGGCGGAGGATTCTTCTACCTCACAGCGCCGCCCGAGGCGTTCGTCCCGGAGCACCTGGTCGGCACGCGCGTGTGCGCGGTCCTGGTCACCTACACCGGCGACCTGGACGGGCTGCGCCAACTGGCCGATCCGGTGCTGGAGCTGAACCCCGACGGCCGGATGATCGCCGAACTGCCCTACTCTCAGCTGCAGAGCATGCTGGACGACGACCCCGGCTACCGCAACTACTGGTCCGCGGAGTACCTCGGCTCCCTCCCCGACCAGGCCGTGGACCTCTTCTGCTCCCAGGGGGAGAAGATGATCTCCCCCTCGCCGAGCCTGCACGCGCTGTGGCGCCAGGGTGGCGCGGTGGGGCGGGTGCGAGCGGACTATCCGATCCCGTGGCGGCGGGCGCCGTGGGCGGTCCACCCGCTCGGCATGTGGGAGGACCCGGCCGACGACGAGCGCGGAAAGCGGTGGGTGCACGACATCGGCGTCGACATGCGGCCCTGGGCGATCGGCGCCGTCTACCTGAACTTCATCGGCAACGAGGGCGAGGAGCGGGTCATCGCGGGGTACGGCATCGAGAACTACAAGCGCCTCGCCGCCGTGAAGGCCCAGTACGACCCGCACAACGTCTTCCACCTCAACCACAACATCAAGCCGAGCTGAGCCGCGGACGGGCCGGGGCGCGGTCCGGCCCGTCCGCGGGAAAACCACTGGCCGATCACCGGCCCCTGCCGCACAATCCCGGCATGGGAATGCGCCATTGGCCCCTGTACGACCTGAAGGTCGCCACGCCCCGCCTCGAACTGCGGCTGCCGCAACCGGAGGAACTGGACGCCCTGGCCGAGCTCGCGGCCGAGGGGGTGCACGACCCCGAGGTGATGCCGTTCATCGTGCCCTGGACGGACGCCCCGCCGGAGGAGCGGGCGCGCGCCGTCATGCAGTACCACTGGCGGCGGCTGGCGGAGTGGACGCCGCAGGACTGGACCCTGCCGCTGACCGTCTTCCTGGACGGCCGGGTGGTGGGGACGCAGGACCTGGCGGCGCGGGACTTCGCGGTCGTCCGGGAGGTGAGCACGGGGTCGTGGCTGGGACGCTCCTTCCAGAGGCGCGGAATCGGCACCGAGATGCGCGCCGGCGCGCTGCACCTGGCCTTCGCCGGCCTGGGCGCGGAGTCGGCGCGCAGCGCGGCCATGAGCGACAACGCCGCCTCCCTCGAGGTCTCGCGCAGGCTCGGCTACCGACGTGACGGCGCCGAGCGCATCGCGGTCCGCGGCCGCCCGGTGCGCGAGCAGCGCCTGCTCATGGAGCGCGCCGACTGGCTGCGGCACCGGACCGGGGGGATCGAGGTGACCGGGCTGGGACCGGGGCCGGCGCTGTTCGGCCTGGACGAGGGGGGCGGTACGGTCTCCGCGGAGGCCGGAGGCGCGCCCCCTGAGGGGTTCCGGGTGTGAGGGCGCGCACGCCCCCGCATGTCAGCACCGCGCGGGACAATGGTCCTCCACCGCGACCATGAAAGGCCGCCGCATGCCCACCCCCGAGGTACTCCCGCAACACCTGCTGGCGCTGATGTACGCGCCGGAGGACGCCGTGATCATCGTGTGTCCGGACGGGTGGGCGGCCGTGGCCCGCGCCCACCAGAGCGACGGCCGGGTGGTCTACTCCCGCGCGCGGCTGCTCTCCGACGGGGTGGTCCCCACTCCCGAGGCGCTGGCCGAGCTCGCCGACCGGCTCACCGGGACACTCGTCGGCTGGGAGCTCGTCGCCTGAGAACCGGGGGCCGCCGCCCCGCCCCGACCGCCGCGGAGGAGGACCCCGAGTCACGGGAGCCCCGGGAGGCGCGGCGGTGCCCCGCATCCGGCCCGCCGCCGGTCCGTGCCGATACGTGCTCCCGGGAACGGCCGTCGACCGGATCTGGCCGCAACCGGCCACGAACCCTCACGAACCCGCTCATCGCCTGCCGCATGTCCGAAACGCGGACATGCCGGGACATGAAACTAGCAATCCGTCATATTGACACTACTATGCGTGTACCTCTCAAATGAGTGGGTGCGGTCCGACGCCTCACCCCCCACTCCCTTGGAGGCAACGTGAAAGGACGCAGGCTGATCAGCGGGCTCGCCCTGGCGGCGGTGTTCCTCACGACCGTCATGGCCGGCGGCGCCGCCGCAGAGCCCGGGACGGCGGAACGGTCCCACCTCCAGTACCGGGTCGAAGGGCCCGAAACCCGGCAGGAGCGCACCCGGGTGGCCGGCACCGGGGCGGCCATCGACGAGGTCGCGGACGGTTCGCTCGTCATCACCGCCACATCGGAGGAGGCCGACGCGGTCGAACGGCTCGGCTTCCGGGTGACCGCGCTCGCCGGGCCGGAGCCCGAGACCGAGCCGAGGGCCCTGGACTTTCCTCCCGCCGACTCCGACTATCACAACTACGCGGAACTCACGGCGGCCGTCGACCAGGTCGTGGCCGACCACCCCTCGATCGCGAGAAGGACCAGCGTCGGCTCGTCGCACCAGGGCCGGGACCTCATGGCGGTCAAGATCAGCGACAACGCGGCGGCGGACGAGGACGAACCCGAGGTGCTCTTCACGCACCACCAGCACGCCAGGGAGCACCTGACCGTCGAGATGGCGGTCTACCTGCTCGACCTGCTCACCGACGGCTACGGCTCCGACCCGCGGATCACGGAACTGGTGCGGGAGCGCGAGATCTGGGTCCTGCCCGATCTGAACCCCGACGGCGGCGAGTACGACATCGCCACCGGCTCCTACCGGGGTTGGCGCAAGAACCGGCAGCCCACCCCTTGGAACGGCGCGGTGGGAACGGACCTGAACCGCAACTGGGCCTACAACTGGGGCTGCTGCGGCGGCTCGTCGGGCAACCCGTTCAGCAGCACCTACCGCGGGCCCTCCGCCGCGTCGGCGCCCGAGGTGCGCGCCGTGTCCGACTTCGTGCGCAGCCGGGTCGTCGGCGGCGAGCAGCAGATCACGGCCGCGATCGACTTCCACACCTACGGCGAGCTGATCCTCTGGCCGTACGGCTACACCTACGACGAGACCGCACCGGGCATGACGCGGGACGACTACGACGCCCACGCCGAACTCGGCCGGCTCATGGCGCGGTCCAACGGCTACACGCCGCAGCAGTCCAGCGACCTCTACGTCACCGACGGGTCGATCAACGACTGGTTGTGGGGCGACCAGGGGATCTTCTCCTACACCTTCGAGATGTATCCCGCCGGTTCCGCCGGGGGCGGCTTCTACCCGCCGGACGAGGTCATCACCAGGGAGACCTCGCGCAACCGTGAGGCGGTGCTGCGGCTGCTGGAGTACGCCGACTGCCCCTACCGGATCATCGGCGAGGAGCAGCGGTACTGCGGCGCGGGCGCATCCGGCTGACGAAAGGGCCGGAATCGAGGCGACCGGCTGAACCGCCGCCCCGTGTCCGCCCGTATCTCATTGCAGAGGGGGTGGCGTAGCGATGGGCACCGGACTCCTCCGCACGTGCGACCTGGCACTTGACGGCACCGAACCGATGCGCGAGTGCTCCACCGGTGCCGGGGGGCGCGGCGCCGCACCGGAGGTGGTCCGGTGACGACGTTCACCATCACCTCCGACGGCGTGCTCGACGACGAGGGGCGGGAGCTGAGCCCCGACGCCATCCGCAGGCTGCAGAACCGCCTGGCCGATGTGGAGCAGCGGATCCGGCACGCCGCGACGCGGCGGACGTTCCCCAGGGGCGCGCGCGTGCGCGGCCGGCACGGGGCGTCGGTCCACACGGTCGTGGGGCACACCCCGGCCGGCCTCGGAGGCGCCTACCTGCGCGTGGAGGCGCCGGACGGGATGGTGATGCTGGTGCTCGCCGACGAGGCCGAACTCGTCGGCGATCCCACCGGGGAGGGGGACGAAGGGCGGTAGCGGCCCGCGGCCCCGCCCGCTCGCCCTCCCCGGAGCGGGCTTCCCTGGAGCAGCGGGGCCAGGCACGGCCGGACCCGCCCGTCCGGCGTCGCGACCATGAGCGAACGGGACCCCCCGCATCGGCATGTGGGTCACAGCCGACGGCCGCGTCCGCCATGAACTGCTCCCCGGCGACCGCTACGACGAGGCGCGCGGCAGCCGCAGGAGCGCCTACGCGGGCGGCCACACCATCGACGGCGACCGCGTCGAGTACCTCGGCGACACCGGGTTCACCGCCGACGGCGACCTCCACCACGGCGGCTACGCGTTCCACCGGGAGAGGTGGCCGCGCCGGCCGGGCGTCCGCTCACCACAGCCACCACGACGACCCGTCGTCATCGTCGTCGTCCGGGTCGGCCGGGGTCGGTGTCGGATCGGGATCGGGCTGAGCGTGCCGGTACCCGGCTTCCCCTCCGCCCCCGCCGCTCTCCGGCTGCGAACCGCCGCCGGACGACCCGTCCGTCGACTCCCCCGAACCGGAGGAATCGCGGGCCGACGCCGGTGGTTGCGTCGCGGGCGCGCTCTCCTCGTGGGCCGACGGGGACGGGCTCGCCGTCTGCGGCTCCACCTGCGTCGACACGGTCGTGCCCTCCGAAGGGCGCTCGCCGCCGCCGTCGGCCTCGGCGGCCGGTTCCGACGGAGCGGGCGATCCGCCGGGGAACCCGGTCGGCGCGTCCAGCGGCTCCGAACGGGTATCGGAGGCTCTGACCTGGGGGTCGGATCCCGACGCGAACCAGGTGAGGCCCGCTCCGGCCAGTCCCACGGCGACAATGGCGCCGGCCAGGATCGGCAGCCACGGCACGGAGCGGCGGGCGTGCCTTCCCCGCACGCGGCGCGGAGAAGAGGTATCCATGACCGAGTCGTCATCCATGTCGATCAACTACTCTGGATCGGTTCGCTACCAAGCTGTATGCCATTCGAATCGATCAGACGCATCGCCGACTGCGAGGCACTCCTGCACTCCGTGCGGCTACGTCGATGGGTGTCGGTGTCTGCTCAAGAGGGTGCGATCGGACGACGCGCCGACGCCCCTCCGCGTCATCGCATCATCCTTGGGGGTTCGCTCGCGCCCTTCGCGACCGACCGGCGAGAGCTCCGCATCGCCCGGTCCGATGGGCGGGGGCGGCGCCGCCGGCGTCGGTGGCGGACGTTCCCGACCGCGTCCGCAGCCCTGCCGGAAGCCCTGCCCGGCACTGCTCTGGAAATCGTAGGGCATTGGGCGGCGCTGTGGACGATCATGCTCAGGAAAATCCCGAAAAAGGCCGCGCAGCCGGACGCGGCCCGCATCCGGTGCGGGAGGGGTCGGCGCCGCGGGACGGCCGGAGCACCAGACGCTAACCTGTGGAGCCCGAACGCCCGACGAACAGCCGAAAGAAGCGCCCGATGAACCGTTTCGCCAGGACCGCAGCAGCCGCTCTCCTCGGCACCGCCCTTCTGGCGTCAGCGGCCTGCGGGGCCGACGGCGCGGCGCAGGACTCCGGCGACGGCTCGGCCGCCGCGGTCACGGGCGCGACGCTGCACACCAGCGAGGGCGAGATCGAGGTCACGCTGTTCCCCGAGCGGGCGCCCGAGACGGTGGCCAACTTCGCGCAGCTCGCCGAAGGCGACAAGGCCGCCAATCCGCGGACCGGCAAGGACGAGTTCTACGACGGGACGGTGTTCCACCGGGTCATTCCGGACTTCATGATCCAGGGCGGGGATCCCGAGGGCACCGGCACGGGCGGCCCCGGCTACACCTTCGCCGACGAGATCGACCCCGACCTGGCGTTCGACGAGCCGGGCCGACTGGCCATGGCCAACTCCGGTCCCGACACCAACGGCTCGCAGTTCTTCATCACCTCGGCGCCGACGCCCTGGCTGGACGGCAGGCACACCATTTTCGGCGAGGTCGCCGATCAGGCCGGCCACGACGTGGTCGCCGCCATCTCCGCGATTCCGACCGACGGCGCCGACCGCCCCACCGAGGACGTCGTCCTGGAGTCGGTCACCGTCCACCGCTCCACCGGCTGACCGCTCTCCGGCGACTCCGCCCACACCCTGTGGACGGCGACGCGCGGACCGCGGTCCCGGTGGTCCCCGCCGCCGCGTGTGCGGTGGCCGGATGCGCCCCCACACGCGCGAGAGCGCCGCCCCGCACCCGAAGTCCCAGGTGCGGGGCGGCGTCGTGCGTGCCCGAGGGCTACTCGTCCGAGCCTGCGGCGGCCTTGCGCCTGCGCGAGAAGTACATCGCGGCGCCGCCGCCGCCGACCGCCACCGCGGCCGCGGTCACCAGGCCGCCCAGCGCGGCACCGGTCACCGGCAGCGAACCGCCGGCCGCGTCGGTGTCACCGTCGTCCTGACCACCGTCGGCCGGGGTCGGCTTGTCGTCGCCGTCGCCGTCCGAGTCGCCGTCACCGTCACCGTCACCGGTACCGCCGCCGGGCAGGGTCTCGCAGGCGACGCCGTCACCGTCGCGGTCGAGGTCGTGCGGGTCCGAGGCGTCCTGCTCCAGCACGGCCTGCGCCTCCTCCTGCGTGGCGAAGTCGGAGCAGTCCAAGTCCTGGAAGTCGCCATCGCCACCACCATCGCCGCCGCCGGGCTGCTCCCCGTCCTGGCCGTCGTCGCCGTCGCCCGGCGGCTCCTCCTCCGCCTCGCACGCCGACACGGTCACCGACTGCCAGTCCAGGAACATGTGCTGCTCCGGGCCCCGGACGAGTCGGTACTCCACCGTGTGCCCGCCCGAGCCGTCCTCGAACTCCACCGGCACCGTCTCCGAGCCGCCGGCGGGCACGTCAACCGTCTGGTACAGCGGCCCGAACGGCTGTCCGGCCAGCGGCCCCTCCTCGATGGTGAGCCCGTCGAGCTCCGGCTCGACCGGCGCCGAGGGCTCCTCGCCGTCGACCCGGTAGTCGAACGTCCACGCCCAGTCGGTCGGGTTGGTGAACGCCAGCTCGACGCCGCCGCAGTCGGCGGGGGTCGCGGTGGCGGACGGGGCGCCGTCGGCCAGCGCCGCACCGGCGGGCAGAACCAGCGCGGCGGCGTGCATGGGACGCTAGCCCCCTGTCGGAGATTGTGTCCGCAATCGGGAGACATCTGGCCAGGACCGGAACCCCGGTCAACCGAACGGCGCCACGCGCGTCCGGAGTCGGCGGAATCCGCCCGCGAGGCGGGAGGACCGTCATGCTCGTCGGCGTCTCCACTCCCTGAGGAGCACGCGATGACCGGCGGGGGGGACGCCGCCGTCCGCGGAGATCGGACCCGGCCACCGCTATTCGCGCCGCTCGTCCACCGGCTTGGCCAGGAACCGGACGAAGAATGCCACGACGGCCCCGACGAGGCCCGCCTGGCCCGCGTCCTGCCACCGGTCCACGACCAGCAGCGCCGCGGCGCCGATCACGACACCCGCCACGAGGCCGATGAGCACGGCCCGCCACCACGCGCGCAGCACGCTCCGGTTGGTCTCACGCCAGAACACGAGCCGGACCTACCCGACGCCACGACGGCCAACCGCGCCTGCGGAACGGAGAAGGAACGACGGTAGCCGCCGAGTCCGCACGATCACCCGGTGTGCCCGCACCCGGCAGGTCCACGCCACAGGATGCGCGGTCACCCGATACCCTCAGCCGGCGTCGCGGCCGTCCATGGAGTGTGCGACCCGCTGCAGGGAAGCGGATTCAGGGCCGCGCGTCGCCGTCGAAGGGAATCAGCAGTGCCCACCGAACGAATCGGCCCGCCTCTGACCGCGGGCGAGCGCGAGATGCTGCGCGCCTTCCTCGACTACCACCGCGCGACGCTCGCCATGAAGTGCGACGGCCTCTCCGACGAGGACCTGCGCCGCCGGTCGATGCCGCCTTCGACGCTCTCGCTGCTCGGCCTGGTGCGGCACATGGCCGAGGTGGAACGCACGTGGTTCCGCCGGGTGATCAACGGGGAGGACGTCCCGCTCGTGTGGTCGCAGGAGGGCGACTTCCAAGTGGCCTACGACGCGAATGCGGCCACGCGGTCGGAGGCGTTCGACGCCTGGCAGAGGGAGGTCGTGCACGCGCGCCGGATCGAGCAGGGGGCGGAGTCCCTCGACGTGGCCGGCCACCAGCCCAAATGGGGTGAGGACGTGTCGCTGCGGCTGGTGATGCTGCACCTGATCCACGAGTACGCCCGCCACAACGGCCACGCCGACTTCCTACGAGAGGGCATCGACGGAACCGTCGGAGCCTGACCACACCACATCGCCCGCCCACCAAACATCCCCACATGCGTGGGGGTCGGCGGATGGAGGGACTCGGCTACTCCCGAGATGCCGGTTCATCCCCACGTGCGTGGAGTGCGGCGCGGGGGCGGAGTTCGGCTCTGCTATTCGGCCGGTTCATCCCCACGTGCGTGGGGTGCGACTCGATGATCCGATCAGCCGCCGTGCCGGCTCCTTGGCCGCATCATGTCACTGGGCATTCTCTGGGCAAAGACACTGGGCATTTTCTGGGCATCGTGTTTGACTCGTTCCATGAACGACACCGACCGACCCCCCGACGGGGTGGACGAGACGATCGTCTCGGGCCTCCTCCCCCTGCTACGCAAGGGCCTGCCCGTCGTTCCCGACCATGTCGAGCCCCGGCTCCTCGATCTGCGCGGGGTCATCGTCCGGGCCGCTGACCCTGCCGACCCCGCCTCTCTCGCCACCGCCCTGGACGGCGTGCTGCGGGCGGCCCTCGCCCGCTTCGACGACGCCCGATACGCCGAAGCCGCGCGGGCCCTGTTCGGTCTTCCTCCGGGGAGACCGGGCACCACCCTCACTGCCCGCCGCGCCGCCGCTGCCGCGGCCGCCGGCCACGAGGTGCACCACTTCCGCAAGCGTGTCGAGCCCCGACTCGTCGACCGGCTGGCGTGGATGCTCCAGCAGGACGCGGAGCAGTTCGGCACCACCCGCGTGGCGGCACCCCGGCTCACTCCCGCAGGCGCTCCGCCGCAGCTTCCCCGTGACGTCTTCGCCTGGGAGCTGACCGAGCACGAAGAGCAGCTCGCCCGAGTGTGGGCGGCGATCTATGCGCTGCGCTCCGAGCTGCTGGCCCTGGACCGGATGGCGAGCATGGGCGAAGGCTTCCAAGAGATCAGCCGCCAGGCCGTCACCGCGGCGTGGCGCTACGGGCTGCTCAGGGCCGAAGCCGAACGCTACCGCGGCTCTTACCCGCCCGGCTCCTTCGGAGCACTGGGGGACCTCTCCGTCGATGATGTGGTGGCCCTGGCCGGATGGGTGCCTCCCCTGAAGGACGAGCACATCACCAAGCTCACCCGCGCCGGGGCCGACCACCCCGACCGGGCCGCGTTCGTCGCCGTCATGCGCGCCGAAGTCGAGTTGGGCAACACCTGGTCCCGCCCGTGGCTGGACCACCGCAACGAGAACAAGGACCACTGATGACCACACCTGCAAACACCGACCCGCTCGCCGCCGCCATCGCCAAGGCGGCAGAGGAGGACCCGCGCCGCTACGTGATCACCGGCGGCCCGTCAGCGGGCAAGGACGACGTGATCGCCGAAATCCTCGGCGCCGGCATCCCCTGCATGGAGTCCGAGCCGGGCCGGGCCATCTACCGCAAGCACCGCGAGCGGCTGGGACGCCACCTGCGCGCCGAGGACCGGCGCGAATACTCCGCCGAGGTGCTGGAGGCGTTCGTCGCCGAGTTCGAGGCCCAGAAGTCCGGCATCCGCTTCTACAACCGGGGCATCCCCGACTCCTACGGCTGGGAGCGGTTCTTCGGCCTGTCCCCCACACCCCAGCTCGAAGAGGCCAACCGCGTCTACCGCTACGACGCGGTGTTCGTCCTCGATCCACTCGACACCTTCGAGGACCCCGACGACATCGTGTGGGCCAAGGACCGCGAGATCCGCCGCGTGCACGAGCTGATCGTCCAGGGCTACTACGACGCCGGGTACGACCCCGTGTTCGTCCCCGCCAACTCCGCCTCGAACCGCCTCGACTTCATCCTGAACAACCTGCGCATACCCAAGCCCAAGAGGTGACACCGTGTCGGCATCCACCCCCCTGCTGATCTCGCCCAACAGCGTCCTGGCCAACGCCCTGCTGCGCTCGGTCGACATCCTGCGCCCCCGCATCCAGGCCACCCGACCCAAGCGGATCGAGTTCGTGGTCGGCACCCAGATCAACGGCGCCCCGCACTTGGGCACCAACCTGGTGCAGACGACCGCGTTCCTGCTCGCCCAGGTCGCCCGCCGCGAGTTCTCCGTGGAGACCTCGGTCCGATTCGGCGCCCTCGACAACGCGCCGCACGACGTGGTCCTGGACCCCGAGACCCACCACGCCTACCAGCAGACCTACTTCCACGCGCTCGGTAAGGCCGGGATCGGCGACCTGATCGGCACCTACTACCGGGCCTTCTTCGATTCCCTGTCGGAGGCCGCCAGCACCGACTACACGCTGGAGACCTACACCGACCAGCAGGCCGCCCCGGGCTTCCGCGCGGAGTTCCTGCGTACCCTGGAGCGCCTGGAGGAGATCCGCTGGTGGATGGCTCCCTCCCACGGTGTGGTCCACACCCGGCTCCCCTGCCCCGAGTGCGGGTGGGCGGAGAAGCGCGCCGAACGCACCAAGCTGGTGGGCTTGGGCGAGGAGGGGGCCCGGTTCACCGCCCGGTGCTTCGACCACGGCGCCTACGAGGTCGACGTCGACCCGGAGACCGACGCCTACCTCGACCTGGCGACCCTGTACCGCAACCTCGTCAAGGAACGGCTTCTGGGCCGCGACACCGAGACCATGCACGTGATGCTCAAAGGCGGCGACTGGGCGTTCGGCTGCCAGCTCGTCGACGGCGCGCTCGGCGTCATCGGCACGCCCGGCCACCAGATGCCGCTGAGGATCTTCACCCCGCAGGTGCTCGCCCACACCGGGGCGAAGCTGTCCAAGTCGCTGCTGCGCGAGCGCGGCAAGGGCGCGCTGCCCGCCGACGTGGAACCCTGGATGCTCGACACCACCACGTGGCCGGGCGGCACCGACCACTACGTCGACGTGCTCCTGTGGCTCGTCGGCGAGCTGTTGACCGATCCGAAACACTTCTTCCGCAGCTTCACCGTCAAGGAACTCGGACGCCTCATGACCAACCGACCCGCCGACCTCGAACAGCGGCCCCGCGCCCATGAGATGGGCATCTACAAGCGGTACTTCGACCTGATCAAGGCCGGGACCAAGACCACGGAGATCCGGGTCAACGACAGCAGCCGCCAGCGGCTCAAGGTCGGGGACCTGCTGCGGTTCCGGTGCCGCGACGAGGAGGTCCTGACCCGCATCACCCGGATCGCCCGCTACACCGACTTCGAGGAGATGTTCGACCACGAGCCGCTCTCCTCGGTCAACCCGACCGCGACCCGGGAGGACCAGCTCCGCAACATCCGTGAAATCTACCCGCCCGAACGCGAGGCGCTCGGTGTGGTGGCCATTGGCATCGAACTCGCCACCCCGGCCCTGCCGGTTGAGTCGGTTTCCTAGTCGGCGCGGCCGCCGCAGGCTAGCATCCCGATCAATCCCCACCGACCGGAGCACCCATGAAGCATCGCACCGTCTCCGCCCTGGCCGCCCTTCCCCTGCTGCTGCTCGCCTCCGCATGCGGTGGCGAACGCACCGCCGAAGACGACGCCACAGCCGCCGGCGTTATGTGCGAGGATTCGGTCCGCGAGGAGCTGGACCTCGGCGAGTCCGCCCAGTTCGACGACTCGCCGGACGTGGAGGTCACCTCCGCGGAGTCGCCTCGGACCTACGAGATCGCCGGGTCGGTCGACGTCGACGGCACCGCCACCGACTACGTGTGCACGATCTCCACCAGCGACCAGGGCGACACCTGGACCATGGAGGGCGTGGAGATCACCGGGTAGGGCCCGGTATGGCCGATGCCCCGTCGCCAGCGCTCCCATTGGTGCGGGAAA
This sequence comes from Spinactinospora alkalitolerans, assembly GCF_013408795.1. Classification (NCBI taxonomy): domain Bacteria; kingdom Bacillati; phylum Actinomycetota; class Actinomycetes; order Streptosporangiales; family Nocardiopsidaceae; genus Spinactinospora; species Spinactinospora alkalitolerans. The sequence goes on along the minus strand of NZ_JACCCC010000001.1, from coordinate 1,544 downwards.
TGCATTGGGTAATGCATGCGAGAGGCCCCCGGCGATACCGAGGGCCTTCTTGCTGCCTGGGCTACTGGAAGTCGCCTCCGCGGGCCGCGTTGATGAACGCGGACCACTCGGCCGGTGTGAAGAACAGGTGACCGTTCTCCGGGTGCTGGGAGTCCCGCATCGCCGATCCCGCCGAGGTGTCGGCCACCTCGACACAGTTCTGGCCACGGGAGCTGGAGTAGGAGCTCTTGCGGAAGGTGAGGTGATGGGAAATGTTGGGCGATGTCATGGTGTCCTTCTACTGCATGTTGTCGAGCAGCCCTGCGATACCACCAGATTGACGCTCATCCACCCGGACCCGCGCGAGGTGGACATCACCGACACCCGGCCCCGCGAGATCACCATCATCCTCGGCACGGGGATGACCGTGGAGCTGTGGCCTGGGGCCGACGACCACGACCGGCAGGAGGAGTGGCTGGCCGCGGCTGAGACCGCGATCCGCACCGCCCGCACGCTCATGTGGACCTACCGCGAAGAGCAGCAGGGCCCGGAGGTGCCGCAGTGACCACCGCCAGGTGGCGGACGCACCCCTGAGCACGCCGACGCCCACGCCGCCGCCGCGCGGCTCCAGGCCCAGCACCCGGACGTGATCGTCTGGTACGGCGAGCACTCCGGTCGCTGGTACGCGACCGATGGCGACGGACTGCACGAGCGCGACAGCATCGACGCCCTGACGCTGCTGCTGGGGTGACGGTCCCGCCGACCGCGGCCGCGCGGCGAGCAGGTGCCCCGCCGGGTGCCTGTTCCCTGAAGACCCGCCGCGCCGGGGACCCCTACCCCCAGCCCCCCTGGCGCAGTGTTGGTGGCCGTGGACGGAGGTGATCGGGGGCGCCCACGGCCACCCTCCCCAGCGTGCTCCCTACCGCCTCTCCAGGGAGCGCGCATCCCCAGCGGCCCGGCCCTCTCCTCTCAGGGGCCGGGCCGCACTTCTTCTACACGCCCATCTCCGATGGAGACGATCGTGTTCTACCTGTGGCTTGTACTCGCGGGCGCCGCCGCCTACATCCTCGTCGGCGCCGTCTACATGTGGCTGTTCTACCGGCGGGCGCTGCGCGGCGCGGACCCGTGCGGCTGCCCGCAGTGCCGCCGGCGCGCCGTCCTGCGCGAGCGCGGCGCCGTCCGCCTGTCGCAGCAGCCCGCGCACCGCCGCCTCGTCACCTGGGTGGTGGCCGACCTCGGCTGGCCGATCCGGCTCGCGCAATCACTGCTGGAGCGCCCGCACCGCCCGTAACGCAGACCACCCCGCCCCCCGAGGAGAGGTACGGGGATGGGGCGGTCTTGTGGGGGCCGGATGCTCTGCTACGCCCCGGAGGGGGTGGGGCTGCTGCGCACCTCGGCGATGGGCCCCTGTGTGCCGCACCAGGAACAGTACAAACGCCCGAGTCCCGCTGTCGAGGGCAAATCCTGAGCAATCCGAAAAGACGCCACAAGAACCCCGAACACGGCGGGCCCAAACCGATCGGTTTACGTGCTGGCCAACCTCGGCCACACCCACCTGACGTGCA